>CBDDCQ010000006.1:1225000-1263094 GCA_965226285.1 Ichthyobacteriaceae bacterium | reverse complement strand
ATCGTGGAAACCAAGGTATCCCTCCCATTCATTTATCAGTACATTGCTCAGGAACAATGTTTATGTGAAAAAAATGTTTTGCATGTTTTAAGCCCGGTGAATGAATCATAGACACAGGAATACTCGAAAATCCGAGTTCTCTCAACAGGAGTCGAACCTAAGACCTTCCGATGACTAGTTGGATGCTTTTCCACTGATCTACAGGAGACTCGTGGGAGCTAGGTCCGTTAAACTAAGTTCACGTAACCTGCGATCAAGCGTTCTTTTTTGGGGGGGAGCGCGAAAGTGTGGCAGCGCAAGAGTCGGCGGGCGGGAGAAAAAAGAAACAAGGAACACCTGACACAATTACTGCGAGTGTAGCTAAATGTCGTGGGTCGTGGGTAGCGGGTAGAGGTCGTGGGTCGTGGGTAAATGTCATGGGTAAAAATAAAAAAAAAGAGAGAGAAAGAAGAAATAAATAAATAAAATGGAAGTACAGCTGTAAAATTACAGCCTAGATCATACTTATGTTTATGAAATATTTCAAATACACACCAACCCCCTCCCCCTCCCCCACAGTTAGTCAAAACGCGGGTCAGCAGAACACAGGGTCACCACAAAGGCCTTTTTTTTCGCCTTGACAGGCTAACACTTCAATATTTGAGAATATTTTGAGAATTACTGAGCAAACATTTGGCGCTCAAAATTAAAAACAAAAAAGGCCTAAAGAGGCATGTCAGTTCCGTTTTCAAACGTTTTTTCAAACGAAGAAACACGCGACAAACACTCACCAGCGTTAATCAATACAGCAAAGAAAACGAGAAACATATTTTGTAAGGCAATATCATTAAGTCTAGCTTTGACGTAAATAACAGAACGACAATAATACAAATCTTTCCATATGGCTAGTGCTCGTAGCCAATATAACGCGCGCCTGATTGGCTAAGTGTTAGAGCATTATTCTTCCGTTATGACCACGGGCCGATTTCGGATTATTAAGAAAAAAAAAAGCCGATTTTTTATAACGCCATATAATAAACTACTTTTTAAACTTGAACGTTCAGTCTTTTCGGCAAAATCTCAAATCTCGGCCTCGCTGCATGTACTGACCTGGCTGTCGCTCGGTCAATGCGGCAAGGCAACATCCTCCGTTTATGAGTAGTTGCTAGTCATAAACCGTGATAAATAAAACAGCAAAGATCGCTTGTCTGAAATATCTGGAGAAGGGAAAATAAATTATCTAGGGATGCTTTTTTTGTCACTAATGTCTGTAGCAGACATGATCTTATTTTTTGATTATGAAGGGTTACAGTCAATGCTTGCTATAACTAAGGTATCTGAAGGGTTTCTGATCAGTCGCAATCAGTCGCACGGTTTCAAGCCCGTAATGAACTTCGATTTCCTCTTTGTTGTCTAACGTCAAAACCGCTATTTCACCAAGACAATGAATGTATCCACGTAACAATCCAAAATATTGTGCGCCTTTTATTTTCAGGGTCATCAACGTTCGTCTAATTCAGTAAAAATACTGATGTTTTTTTTCCTGTTTGCGATAACATGCGCAACGCTGAATAATGACGATTTTGCTAGAACTGAGCGCTTCATTGAATGGCATTGTTTGTTGTGTCAATAAATGAAGGAATCGAGAAAACTCACGCAGTTTTGAGCCAGGAAGGATTCCGAGAGAAGGTACGTAGGTCTTCAATTGTCAGTTGGAAAGAACTGATGAGTGTTGTCTTTACCTTCTTTTTCATCTCAACTATATTGTACTTATCAGTTTTTTTTCGTTTTGCGATTAGTTTATCAAAGCTCAGAACTCGTTTCCAGCCAAAGCGCTTGCAGAAATTTGAATTGTTTTAAACTAATGTGCCGAATTTTTCCGAGGTGTGCCCAACGTTTGATGGGCATACTGCCGTTGATAAAGTTCTTTGGCCGGCGATCAAAGAAAGTTTTTCACAAAAGCAGGGTCCACACTGAGCCACAACCAATTAGAGGCAATATTAAAATGCATTAATGTTTATAAAATAAATTCCGATTTGAAAGTCGTTCTGGTAGAATAACAGAAATGATGTTGATTGACTTGCGTGTGAAATATGATGAAATCTTCTGCTTATACTGGGACACTCAAAGCTTCGTTTCTCAGTGTTGAAGATCATATCTTCTCAAAGGCATTACCCGCCGGGTTAAATTGTGACAAAAGCATTTACGTTTTCATTAGCAAAATGTCACCTCAGTTTAGGGTAGCACTGAAAAGGTAATCCTTTTGGTTATAAGAGAAACAAACACGTCGCCTTGTCTAAATTGCCAAAAAAAAGGCCAGTTCGCAATTTCGGGAGCCTAACAGCAATTGAGAAATTGGGGGAGGAATATAAGATCTCGCTCGGCCTTTTTCTGCCATTTTAATTTTAGCCACTGGAATCAGAGTGGATCAAACTGTGTTAGCCTAGTGTTTAAAATACCAAAATATTTTGTGCTTGCAACAAAGATTTTTGCTGATCGGCTGACATCGATGGCGACGCATTCTCAGAACACTTTTTAACTCGCAATCTGTTTCAGTCACTTGGTTACAAAAAGTCCTGTTGTCAGATGTTTTGAAGTGATTAAAAAGGAAGTTGAAGAAACGGGCCTTGCAAAATTGCAATTGGTTCAGTGAAGCGGTTTACCAACTGCACGAAAGAAGCAGAAGTGAAAAAACTAGTCCCTCTTCTGCTAACAAATGCTCAACGAGTATCTAGAAAAGGACAGTTCAGTGTTTTTGCCATGTTACTTAGAATAGTCAGTGACTTTCTTGTTTAAATTCTTGGAAAGCTTCAAAATTTTGACTGCAAACTTTGCCCTATTTCGCGGTCAATATTGATAAGATGTAACTTTCAAAAATGTCAGCGAAAAGCATTTTTTTAAAATTTTATTTTAAACATTCAGAAGCTCCACAGACGAGGCAAGCTGTTATCGATAACTTTTTAGTTATCGATAGGAAAAAGTTATCGACAATTAACGAAACAATCTAAATGATGAAAAATAAGTCAAAAGGAAAACTACTTCTAATTAGTTGTCGTCGATAACAAGGGCAGTGGTTTTGTGAATGACAATGCAGTTTTCGTAAAGTCGACAACAACAAAGTAGCCTTTTCAAAAGAAAAATTACTTCTAACTAGCTGTCGATAGCAAGCCCAGCAGTTGTGTGAATGACAATGTCCTTTTTTCAATTTGCGGCCCGTCGTCTGTGGACATCGATAACCAGGCGACAGAGCTGCATAACGTTTACGTATGCTTGATCTTAAGTAGCCTCCCACGCAGACGTCCTTAGTGGTTCGTCACGCGTGGGAGGCTAGATCTTAAGTCCTTGACACAAAACTCGGGCTCCAACTCCAGAGAGTGAAGAAAGACCAACTAAGCAGCTCAAAGTCGTCTTTCCTCAATACAGCAAGTTTCGAACAGTTTGTATACCCCTAAATCTTTTGGAAATTACATTTTGTCTTTGAAAACGCAAAAATCAGGCTAGTTTGCAACTAACTGCGTGATAGAAAATTGCTTTCAACTGAGCATGTTTCGAGCCCAGAAACGATTCGGGAGTCGTGCAAAACGCACGCCTGCGTGGCCGAAGTGATGTATAGCTAAGAACCAGGAGCCATAACCGGTCTCCATCCCCGATTATGGCTCCTGCGGGGAACATATATAGAATAAATTCTAAGCTTTTCTTCCAGAAGCATTCTCAGTGTATTTAAGGCAAGGTGTTACCCAGAAGGACGATTTAAAACGAAGATGGAAGCTCCGGTGACTTTCTCTATTGTTTCCATTCTCCTGCTGTGCGCAAGCAGCTGTGTTCTGTCAACAGCCTCACAATCGGCTGACGTAAGTAACTGTCATGTTTGCAGTGAATGAAGTGTCCTCTACTCGTTAACAGATATCCCGTATGTAAATGGGAACAGTATTAGATAGTTGATTGATGTGCAAAGCCACGACTACAATTACGAGTTTTTGCTTGAATGTTCATGCAGCACACGAAGGTGCCTACACCAGTGACAAATTTTGGCGACAAATCATTCTTGTGACTTGCTGCAAGAGGCCGGCATGAAACCAAATATGGCAGCCGACGAGATCATTTTTTTCTGCAAATTATGTGGTTCTAATGGCCGATACCAATGAAATTTTTAATAATTTCATTTAATTCATGTTTTACTAAGTTTGCCCTCAATCACGTAAAGCGCATTCGAATATTTATTATTATTATTATTATTATTATTATTATTATTACTTCAATCTCTTTTTTGGTTGTTATTTTACAGGGAGGATGTCCTATCAACGTTAACGTTTACGGCAATGGGAACGTACAGGTAAACATTATAAAGCCCACTGATTAACTCTTTACTCTATAGTGTCTTCTATTGTACCATAGTCTAGTAAAGTAAAACTCTACAAAATTACAAAAGTTTGATACTATCACATCAAATGAAACAGTGTTACTGAGGTATTTATTATTAATGTACTGTAACAGTCAACTAAAAATAAACAAAAGATAGGAATTCTTTAGCAGGTAGAACGTTCACAGAGTTGGTCGTTAACTAGCATTTCCTGGTCGAATCGGAATCTAGAAATGTCGGTTTATGAGGAGGGACGAAAAACGGAGAGCTCCTCAAATATGTATAATACCCTCCCCCTCCGCAATCTTAGACACAGTCCTTTTTACGTATATACAATCAGGGATTATATTACAATACGCCCAAAACTGTTATTCGGAATTTAGCGATAGCTTTTTACATCAAAAATTTCAACGCTATCTAGGCTGTGTCGGATTTGAACCCGCACCTACAATGATGTAGCAAAATAAATTTGAGCAAGAAGTTCGGGTTCCTGGAATCCAGCGCGCAAAAATTCCTTTTCTTAAATATAGCAAGTAAAACATGGTTGAGATATGATTTCTTAAATACTGACATGTCAAAGCACTATATTTTTGTGACTCGTCTGTTCTGTTGCAGGTTTCAAAAACCCCATCAGCTCACATCGAGGCTGCAAATAAGGGAGAGGTGACTTATCAAAAAGATCAAGGTATGTTTTTTTTTCTTTTTTCCCAAGCTCCGGCTAAACCATTGCCGACATCATCTAACATTGTTGGACGATGTTGCACAGTGTTGAACTAGGTGGTCAAACGAATGCAACATGTTTGATGCAACACTTGGACCAAAGAATCTTTAGAAAACAAACCCGCGCCATATTGGTTTACCCAAAAAATGGCGCGAGACCGATCGACCGCCGCGACGCACCATCTTCTCGCTTCTCTTGGTCTGATAGTTTCACATACTCCTTAGCCCCTTCTCTTTCTATTTTAAGAGATCCAAAACTTTGTTCGTTCGCCATACTGTAGCTTGAGCACTCACGCGGGAACACGCGAAGCAAATACAAACAATAATTCATCGCCATGGATACAGATAACCGCAAATCAGCTTAGTGGGCATGCGCGCGTTCAACAATGTTGAACACGGAAGCCAAACGAATGCAACATTGTTGTTCACACCTGAGAACTAAAAAAATGTTGGACGATGTCGAAGACGATATTTGACGGAAATAAAACTTCAGTTCAGCATCATGCAATATCGTGCAACAGGTTAGATTAAACAATGTTTGGCCGGAACTTTACCATTAAATTACCCAATGTCACGGGCCCATTTTCAGTAAAACTGGATTTTACCCGGTTTAAGAAACAGTGAAGGAAATACTATAGGTGTCTTATAACACCTGCTGTTCTTTCGAATACGAAATGTACTTCAGTTTGGGAAGGTGCAAAAGTAATGTCATTAGAATTTCCAAATTTGCTAAGAGCATTCTAAAGTGAAATTGAGATGCTGATCGTATCAGTGACAAATGATAATCGGAAGGTCTTAGGTTCGACTCCTGATAGGAGCACTCGGATTTCTTTTTTCCGAGTATGCCTGCGTCACTTTCTTGAATAAACATCATTCTCATTCATTCACCAGGCTGGAAATATACCATCACATTTCTTTCATATACCACACGTTCGACATTCAAGTCACTTTCTTGAATAAACATCATTCTCAATTATTTTGTTTATTTGAATCTTTGTGATTAATTTGCATTCCATCAGAAATTGGACCATTAAAACATTCGTAAACAAATCGGTGAACATCAATAGTTTTTCTTTGTAAACCAATTTGTGATAATGTTATATTAAAATAACCATCAAATTTTTTTATTCCAATTGAAACTCTCTTGGTTTTTTTATTGTATAAAAGCCCAAATTTGTTGGCTCCAAAGTTGGTAAAAATATGATGATAATGAAATTTTTCACATTTAGTTGAAACATTTTGCTTTTTTGATTTTTGTTTACCAAGTCTAATTTTTCCTTTGTATATCATGTTTTGTTGCCGTGTTACAAGCTCAAGATTGTCTATACAATTATTTTGTTTATTTGAATCTTTGTGATTAATTTGCATTCCATCAGAAATTGGACCATTAAAACATTCGTAAACAAATCGGTGAATATAAAAATTTTTGATTCCATTTTGGTTGCGAACAGTTGTTTGCAAATACCCAGTTAAATGTAATATTCCTTTTCTTGGAATCAATCTCTTTCGATTGATTATATATCCATCAGTTGAAGCCGCGTAATTATCATATTTATGGTGTATAAAATATGTTTTTCCATCATGAAAAACAGTATTTGTTGCCAGAATTTGCGTTGATGAATTTTCACTGGCAGGAAAATTCACATATGCGTTGTCTAATTTTTTTGTTCCACTCATCTCGGACACCCTTCGGTACGAGTTTTGTCTTTAAGCCATTTTGGTTTTCAAATTCATGTCCAAATTACCCTCTAAAAAGACATCAACCATTGTTGAATTCAAAATATAGCCAAACAACCCTTGTATTCATTGATGATTAATCATTGTAAAGTGGAAAATTAATGTCATCCAAATCGTTACACATTCTGTAATACATCTTATTTATCAACTTATTTCCAGTCCTTGAAAACTCACAATCATTGTCTTCCATTGGTGGAAATTCCATTAATCTATTGACAACTCTCAATTCATCTTCATTATATGAGCTGTTCAAAAATTCTTTTCTGGCTTTGTGCATGTGTTTCATATTTTCAGAGGCTGTAACCAATTGCAAATTTACAATTGAATTGTTCTGGCGATTGGAATCAATGTCATTTATTTGCAATCCAGTTGAAATATGTGTCTGATTTACGGCCTCATAGACGAATCGATGAGCGGGGCATGTATTGTTACGTCCCGGAGAAATTATATAATAACCATTTTCAGATAAGTATCCTTTTCTAGGTTCTAATATTTTTCGATTGATTATATAACCATCAACTGAGGCTCCGTAATTTTCAAATGTTGGATGAATAAAATATGTTTTATCATTGTGATCAAATTGGTTGTTCATATAAATTAGATTACATAATTTTTCGAAACCGGTTATAACCGGTTTTTTTCTTCATCATTCAAATCAGCGATTGATGAGTTGGTTGGATTTAATCGATGATTGTTTGTGAGTTGGGTGTCATTTATGAAAGTGAGAATTTAGGTTTTTAAAAAACCGAGGATAAAAATTTAGGTTTTTGAAAAACCGAGGATTTAGGTTTTTGACGTCTCCGTTGCAGGAGTCATTGTTGAATCAGGTATGAATTTTGCAAATATTTTGAAAGTGGGCTCATACACCCAAATATCTAACTACTAATGTCACAAACTTTGTAAACGTCGCATGTTCATTTACGAAAGTAAAATTTTGATATGTGCGCACCGAGCCCATTTAAGTGCCTGCTGCCACGCTTACAAGACAGTTTTTGAGCCAATCAGAAACTTTCATTTCGAAACAACATTATCGCAAAATAACGTTGCCTCAGCGAAATAACAAGATCTTCCAGGGTCGCGATAAATCGTTAGAACTTTCAAACGTAACCCTATCTAGAAGACCGGGGGAATGAGAGGGCGAGATGTGGACTCTCCCCGCGGCAACTTTGAACCTTAAATACTTTCTGAATGTTTGAACAAACGCCCTGGAACTTCAGGACTTGTTCAATAAATTTGTTTGGGAAAAACTTGATGTGGTCTTTTAGCGTTCATTGTCTTTGAGGTTACCAATGCCACCAATTTTTGACAGGCATTCTTTTTCAGAAATAGAAAATCCCTTTTAAAAATGAAGAAGAATCGCTGTCCTTAATATTTTCGGGGTTTTTTTAGCGCATATTAGTGTTCCTTTATTTTTTTGTTTAATTTTCTTTCAATTTCGGCGCTGAAGTTTTTGGGAAAATTCAAAAATCCATGGTCGCGAATCTAAAATGGCCGCCATTTGATCAACACGACATGATTACCAAGTGATATGACGTCATCATTTCGCGTTGCGGACCTCTCCCTGTCATAGCTTTTATACTTGTGAAGTATCTACCCCCTCCCAGAAGACAAAAGTAAAACACACCGGTGTAGATAGGGTTAATTTACAATGCGTCTATATTTGTTATCTCTGAGCAACTAAATAGCGAAATGAATTCTATAATTTTCCATTTCTTCTGGGATGGAAAACTCACTGAAATTAAAAAGTTAACTATTATAGGCGAGAAAAAAAAACATAAGGACTTAGGTTGACGGACTTTAATATCATGAATAAAGCCTTAAAAGTCTCTTGGATACCGCACATGTAATTAGTAAATGAAGCATCCTAGAAAGTCATCCCAGAAGCAGCCCTGGAGAAGCATGGGGTACTAACTTTTCAAATAAACTGTAAATAACAGTTTGACGAATTACAGGCTAACAATCTCCATCATTTTGCCTAGAACTATCGAAACAATTAGAAAATACAAAACAAAATTATATGGAAACCTTACTTACTCATGAATTAGCCTGATGAACAGCCGTCAAAAAAATGCAAAATAATGACGGTGAGCGGAGGCAAGCGAGAGGTGCGAATCACGCCTTTCCGCCCACTATTGTTCATGCTATTCCGGCGTTCATATATGAACGCGGCTATGCAGTTGGTTATTTAATGTCAAGTGATCATGAGATGTTTCTCGACAACAAAATGGCGGTTGCATCATTTTTTATCTTTTGACTAAGCTATTCGAGAAGCCCTTCTCGTTTTTTTTTTCCTAAATGCAGTAAAGGAGAAACTAAAGAAATGTACTTGAATGGCTTTCAGCTAGGTTTGGGAAAAGTTTGATCTGGCAAACACTTTCCTTTCTTCGCTGTTTCAGTACTAAACGGAATGTTCTTATAGTTTTTCTCCACTGCTCTTCGAACAATCGTTGCTTGAATATCCTGGCAATCAAATCTACGAACCGTGCTATTTTCTGGATGGCCCCATTAAACAATTGACGTACACGAAAGAAAATAAATTGGGCCTTAGTGGACTGTTGACTTAAACTACATCTAACAACAAAAGGACGCAAGCCATGTTCTTTACGTGGCTAACCTCCGTAATCGTCCTTCTTACGTTAAGGAAATCCATAAAACTTCTCATTACTTCCTGTTCTAAATCAATTGAAGGGTTGCAGAGTTGTTACTGTCTCCAACAACAATTTTTCCGTGCTGTTATTCCGTTACCGTATGTTTTTGTTGCAGTTTACGTAATACCAGTATTCACCGTCCATACCAAACGCTGTGAATAGTTGGAGATTTTGGGAAGTGTCTGGGGGCCGAATAGCACGAACAATGATGAGCGGGCAGGCGTAATCTACCCCCTCCCCCCGTTGCGCGGAAATCGAGCTTCGCGCTTGTCTCTACTCGTTTGAAAAACGGGACAAGATAAAAAATATAAATAATAAATAGTAAAACAAATAAAAAATAGCATCTGTTCTGCAGGCTACTCATGAATAATTTGGAATGACGAAAAGATTGTAATCAATTGTAAAAAGTTTTCTTACAAAAGCTGGTTTGACACTATACCAGTCTCTTGGAATTTTGCAGTTAAAAAGTCTCCTTTTCGATTTTTAGATAGTGAGAAAACAAAAGAAACTAGAAACAGAAATTATTAAACACTTTGTTAAAGGAAATCTTTAAGATATGGTTTTTCTCACGAAACCATTTATAAAGTGTACGAATTACCTTTCCAGATCAAAAATATTATTGCAATAACGATGTTCTAGTATACCAATATCACAACCCAAGCAAGTCTGTTAAGGGCCCATTAAAGTATGTTTTGATGCCTTTGCTAGAGAAAAAATCAATTTGGTATAACTCTGCACGTGTATGTTTCAATTGGACCAAATTTGGAATTCCCAGAAAATATGATGTTCTTTCAAATTGTTTTAAAACCCAGAAATTACAATTATCTCTCGAGGAGAAAAGTTCTTTTTTCGCGGCACCGGAAGTGGTGAGCGAATTTTAAGCGGCCTGGTGCCTAAGCATTGTTGTCCAGGCTGCTCCACCGCTTGGTCCCTTCCCAGTTAGCACCTTGTCCACCTTGGCCGCGCTTTGTTCGGTGTGAGTACGCAATAATTTTGCCAGTCTTCTCATCGTGGACGGAAGCTGAGCTGTTATTCGAATAGTGGCCGCGAGTCAGATAAAAGCCGTCGAACTGGATGTGCAATGATGACTTATTTCCACGTCGAACTGCTTCAGGTCTTGCTTCTTGCACGCTTCAGTCGGCGATCCTTCTTACGAACGATGCAATCCATTCAATAATATGGATCCACTGAGTGGAACTGACGTGATCCAGACCGAGAGTCCCGAGAATTTTGTGGTAATCTTTGAAATATTGCCCATTGACAAGGACTGAAAGAGCAACGAGAATACGTATTGCAGATCTTGGACGAGTTGTGGCTTTAACGACAGGAATGCTGCTCTTCAAGCTAACTTCCCACATCGACTACACTCGAATTCGAACTCTTCAACTGTGTTTTGTTTTACCGAACAAAATTCGAATTCAGTGTCTTTTTTACAGTCACAGTGTTGTAGATTACTTAAATTACCGTTAACTACGTTCTCAAGCGAGGTTGACGTTGTAAGGAGAAGTTGTTGATCACAAGTTTCGAGCTCACCATTATCAGTCAGGTTTACTATCGAGTGGTTAGCATTTTTGATGTAAAAATGAAATTCTTGAGCTAGAGCTGCTTTCAAGGATGATCTACAAGCCTCCTTGCTCACCGTTCTCCTGCTCCATGCTGTCTTGTGAGTGGTTGCAATTTAGTGGCCTCGATAGCTTCGTTTATTTGTGTTATATCTAAACAGTGGAGTTTCTCAGGTTCGGAAGGGAAGTTCACGGATTCAGGTTCACAGGGTCGCACAGTCTTATCGCGAAAGACGTCTGGGAGTTTCGGAGCGGTCAAAGAGTTTTCTTTGAAGTTAATTTGTGCAAATTCAATCATTTACTGACAAAAACTAAAAACGAAAAAGCATAGCTTGCAACTTAGAAACTATGAAAGTGTAGTACTGTTTGTAAACTATGGTTAATAGCATAAATATAAAATGCTGTAATTTTTTTTACCTTCCATTTAAAGTTATTTATACCAAAATTAAAAAAAAAGTATATGATAAAATCAGCCCTATTGTGTTTCTAGCAAATCTCAATCATAGATCTCACTTAAGTGTTATTCTCAAAGTGTTCCGGGCACTCTGTAGCCTCTTGTTCGGTAATTTCGACTTGTGCAACGATTTTTTTCTTTCCGCAGATTGCTGTCAGATAATCCTATACAGGCCATTGGATCTCGGGCATTCGTTGTGCCTTACCAAGATCTTTCTATGTGAGTATATGTTGGAAAATGTTGAAACGTCGTTAACTCCGTTAACATTGTCCACAATGAAAACAATGAAAACATGTTCCCAAAAGTTCTGGGCCCGTGATTACTCGTGATAGAAAGAAAACTCTTCCGTCTTGTGCAATTTTCGTTGTTGGTGCGTGAGAGTCGGTTTCAATTGACCAATAAGAGAACCTAATGTAATTTGAACTCGTGCAGCCTCCCACGGCGGTTTCCGTCAAAAGGGCCAAACGTAAGCGAAAATCAACAACAACTGAATTTTCTTCTTATTCTCGTTATGTAAGATCCCAGTGTGATCAACATGAAAGGTGAAGGTTATGGTTAAGTTATGGTGCTTATCGAAGAAGTTGATGAGAATTTTGATGTGAGAGCAATTTCTGAGAGAAGAAGGAGGCGAGTCTCTAGCATTCCTCATTTTTCTGTATTTAAAGGTAAAAACGAAACTGCCGGCTTTAAACAGCAACAAATTCCTTCTAAATCACCAACAAGACAGAAAGACAACCTGACGTTTATATACTGAGCCTGGGGTTTTTGTATTAACTGTATATATGCAAATTTCTTAAATATCTCTGCTCATGGTCCAAAGAAAATGAGGCAATCAGTCATTACTAAATTTCACCCACTAATCCTACTTGTCCGGGGCGCCCAACGGTCCTTTTCGACAGTAGAAAGACTTTATCGCTCCAGAGGTTCGGCTCACATTGTAATAAAAGAAAGGTTGTGTTTTTGATCGGAAAAGACCTTTGGGATATGGAAAATTAATCGTTTTAGTCTTGAAAGGAAAACAAAAATTCGTTTAAAGTGCTGAATAAGGTAAAGTATCCCAACAGTTCGTGAATTCGGCGGAAGGAATTTGTTTCCAAAAAAAATCTATGACATAAAAATAAGACTATAGATTTTAAATGGGTTCACGTGTCATAAGGTACACAAATGTGTAAATGAATGACCTAAAACAAAGTGAAGGGAAAATGAAAAACAGTAAGCCACATTTCAAATCTTTGCCGTTAATTATAATTTTCTCAAAAAAGGGTTCCGTCGCCGTTCGACTGACTAGTAGTAAGCTTGAGCGTCTTGCTTTTTTTCTCGAGAGAGCTACCCTAACTCACTCCCGCAAACTGTCTACTTTTATTTACAAACACAAGTTAGAAACAATAACTCTTTGTCTCGTTTTCTAAAGAATGCATTAGAGTGCTCGAATGATTAAGTGTCAACTTGAAAGCTTTTGATAAATTCAATTATTTGTCCGAGATCAGTTATAAAAACAAAGTTTCAAAGCATGTCGAATTATAAGGTTTGTCATCACCCCGTTACTCTTGTGAAAGATATTAAATAACATTTGATAAAAAGGCAAACAACACAATATCGTTTTCTTGTCGTTAGATACATGATAAGGACGGAGTTGGAATTAGTAAACTCTACATCTCTCATTGGGGCAGCTAATCTGGCTACTGAAATGTGAGTATCAAAAATCCTGCTCCGCGTTTAAACGGTATTTTTTGTTATCAAATAGTAAATAGTGATACTCTTAATTAATAGATATTCCAGTTTGACAACGTGTTTTCTAGAGGAGTTTTTGAACTTTTATAACTTTTTAAATAAATTTACCTGGAAACAATTCGCTATGACAGGTCAGCTTTCACTTATTTTCATCTCGCAGTGTCAACTAAATTATGGGACGTATTATTTTTTTGCAGAAAAAGGAATCTTCCTGTTTTGAGTAACCTAAAGCAAATATGTTTGCAGTACCCTGTCAGTTAAAAAAAAGAAAGAAAACCAAATGGCCTCCATTTGGACACATATCCTCATTGTACTCCTCAAAGGAAACATCTTTGACGTACCATCTTTCTCTCGGGTGCTAATGTCACAGCCTTGATAGTCTATACGAGCCCCCTACCCCCAACCCCTTCCGAGCAGAGAATGTAAAAAAAAACGCTAATAATAATAATAATAATAATAATAATAATAATGATGATGATGATGATGATGATGATGATGATCATGATGATGATGATGATGATGATGGTGGTGATGATAAAATAAGCTCGGGTAAATGACGTGATGTTTTTTTGTCAGTTCAATTTCATGATTCAATGAACCCGTTGAAAAGCAAATAGCTATGTGTATACCTTTTGCAGAACTGTGAAAAATGGGAAAATAGGTACCATGAAATTCACCCGTGCAAATGGAATAGCGCGCTGCAAAATCCAGCTGTAAGTGTTAAACTGATTATTTTCTGAATATATTATTGAACAATTAATTCTTAGCTTGATCGATTTCAGCTAATTATTCTATTATTTGTTTCCTTTTGCTGTGATTTGTTTGAAGTGGCTTGGGGGAAGGCGAATCAGATGACATCGACCTTTCTCAAGAGTGGGATCCAACTGTTCAGGAGAGCCTGAAACAGGCTTTTGTGGCTGCTGGGTTTGGAAATACATCACTAGGAGAATACAGACTCCTTCCATGCCCATCCGGAACGTTTTTGAAGTTGGGCATCCTTACCTGCCAGAAGTGCCCAGCAGGTGAGTCTCTTCAAGAGTCTATCTTGTACAGAAAATCACTGTTAAGTCTTTTAACAAAGTTGTTTCCTAAGAAGAGCTCATCATAACGGATCACAACTGCATTAAAGCTGGCAATTAATTTTCGTCTGAAAACAATTGATTAATTTAAAAACAAAAATGTTGATTCATTCATTCATTCGCTATACACCGCTGTTTTGACTATTTAAATGCAGCATCTTTTGCTGGTTGTTCATGAGTATTCCGACATTAAATGTTTGCCCACTCCCTTGAGTAATTTGTGTCCGGGTTATGGCATGTGCAATAAAGGCGCTCAGCAGGACAACTTGATCGTAGGATACTGATCTAGGCAAGGTGGACATACGGTTTACAGGCAAAAAGTAGGCATTTCGGAAGAGGTGTCGGGAATGCGACACATTGTCTTACTGCGTATGGTCTAAAACATTTTCACTTAGCTCGGAAGGCAAATGGGGCATGGATTCCCCCGAAAAGTGATGAAAATTAAAACAACAAAACAACAACTATGTTGAAAAGCATGGATTTTCAAGGTCATTTCCTTGGCACAATTCGACCTACCTACTCAGAATAAAAATAAACAAATAAATAAATAAATAGGTAAATAGAGTTGAAGTCCACTTTATCAATATTTCAGAACACAAAAGATAAATGTTGATAAAAACTAGCCTTAACGGAGTGAAATGTTTCTTCAAAGCGATCCAGGAAACTACATTCAAAGAATTGTTAAGATTTATATCTTTAAAACTTAGCCTTCAAAATTTGATACTTAGAGAGGGCCATTTGGATGGACTAATCAGATAGGAGAACGTGATGATTGAGGTCATGACATGGATTCTACAAGTAACCGATAAAAATTTGCCTATAGAGCAAAAATTGACTACAGAGTAGACTTCCGCTATCTCCAGCAAAAAAGGGAAACATTCTTTTTGTTCCAGACATACAAGTTTGAGATAGCCAGTTGTAACTTTACTGTAAGCCCTTCCATCCCAAGAAAATGGTTTCATTTTCAGGACAGGGGGTGTTTACTGCACTTTCTAAATACTCTCAATTTCCCCAAAAAGGCATTTTCACTTATCTCTATAAAAAGGAAGGGAACATTCGTTTGTATTTTTGGATGGAATAAGAAACCGAGACAGTACGAGCACTTCCAGAAAGGAAGTTAGAATTTTCATGTCCGCACTTGATAAAAACAAAATAGTGGATTATTTACAGAGATGATTTGATCATAGAATCATGCTTAATAGTGTATCATAGTTTGCCGCCAAACACAGAAAATTAAAAGCATTGTGCCGTTTGGACCGTCACATTCATACTTAGCCAGTGACAACCTGATATAAAACCACAAAGGATTAAGGTTTCCTGTTCTTTACTAAAGACATACCTTGCAATGTGTTAAATATGATTCATTGGATGGATGTATTTCTTTGAACCAAAAAAGGTATGTTTTAAATGTACAGTTCTATCATAACGTCAATGAAAGCTTCTTCCAGTGATGCTCAATTTTTATTGAAATTGAATCTGCAAAATAATGAATACTGTCCTGGAAAAACTTCATCTTAAAGGGACAGTATCACGCTATTTTTAGCAACACACTGAAAATCAAAGAGACGCTATTCCGTTGATAGCAGCCAAGATATAATAACCAAAATTACATTAAAAGAATGTGAAAATGCCAAGAAACTATCAGCTGGCAGATGACCAAAATAAAGATGGGTTCAAGTTTGAAAACGTCAGGCCAACGTTTTCAATTTTTGCTGTCGTAACACACTAAAAATTGGTTGTACTTTATTTTGGTTTAACCTTTCCGTCAATTATATTTTTTTAATTAGCGATTTAGAAATTAACTGTAACACAGTGTTCGAAGTTTAAATTTAGTGAATCTTTGCCCAAAACCCTTTAACTTATTTAATGTGCTTCAGAAATTGACTCTTGACTCCAGCATGTTATCTTTATATGACCAAACTTAACGCGTGCAAGCGTTGTTTTTTCCTTACACGTTGAAGCGAATTTACTTCTCAATGCATTTAAGTCAAATTATAAGAAAAATAAAAGTCTGTTACGCCGTAAAATAAAACACTGACGCAAAATGCAACAAGAATCGCCGCAAAATGTAATACTAATGCAAAATGCAATAACATCGACGCAAACTGTAATAAAGTATTCAACGCAAAATGAACTTTACTGACGCATAATGTAATAACGCAAAATGTAATAACTCACGAATGACCTGTATAATATTTCGAGATCAGTATCATGATTCAGTGTACGTTCACCTATGCATAAATTGAATAACAGGTGTACAGGTTTTATTCTCAACTCTTAAAAGTTTCAGATCGGGGGACTGATGTTTTCTTACCGTATCTACTTATTGTGGCGCTTAAAAATGTGACTTTTTTGGTGCTACGCTACTTTAAAACAGTCACTTTTAGATACGTAAATGCATAATAGGAATAAAGAGACTCAGTTTAAAAACTCTGTAGATCGGACTCGGGCACAGCGAAACCTCTCTTTACGGACAGCTATTGATGCGAACACCTCTCTATTACGGACAGTTCACTTGGTCTCTTAGAGACCGCAATCCATCTAAAGCCTACTCCTCTAAAATTGACACCTCTATAATACGGACACTAATTCATGTTCCCGCGGTGTCCGTTTTTAAGAGGTTTGACTGTAGTTATATGAGGATGAAACCCCCTTCGTAATCTATCACCCTAGAGTTAATGTTCATGTGCTTCGAATAAGTGACCGCGTTGTTATTGAGGGCTGAGGCGCTTTTTGGAGGGCGGCACCTATTTTTCGAGCGCCACACGAACGTGTATAATATACGATAGAAATTGAGACCATGTCGAGAGTCCCTGCAAAATGCAAATATTAACGCAAAATGTAATAAAGCATTCAACGCAAAATTTAAGAACACTTCTTTTGAATAAGCGTAGCACCAAAAAGTCACATTTTAAGCGACACAATAAGTAGATACGGTAAAAAAAACCATCAATCTCCCGGTCTGAAACTTTTAAGACGTGAGAATAAAACCTGTACACCTGTTATTCAATTTATGCCTAGGTGAACGTCACTGAATCATGATACTGATTTCAAAATACCATTCACGTCATTCGTGAGTTATTACATTTTGCATTATTACATTATGCGTCAGAAACGTTCCTACATTTTGCGTTGAAAAGTTCTTACATTTTGCGTTGAATACTTTATTACAGTTTGCGTCGATGTTATTACATTTTGCGTTAGTATTACATTTTGCGGCGTAACAGAGTCCTTTAAATTACTTTGATTGGTTATAAAAAAATGTCATGGGAGCTCAATAAGTATGGTGGGCTGCTTGTTCATCGCGTACCACTTTTGCGACACTCCCGCTATTTCCCTGCTCACCCTTGAAAGCATGGTTCAGGCTTTTGTGTTTTGAATATACTATTTTTGTGTTTAACATTTTAGGAGGTTATTATTCGGACACTGAAGCCTTTGTCAGTGACAGTTGTTTACCATGCCCTAATGGAACTTTTGTGTCTGAGAACGATGCGCCTGGGAAGAGCGCCAGCGATTGCAAAGCCTGCCCACAAGGTAATACCATTATCTTGCAAAAATGTCCAGAGTGTTCAAAGGAGTTTAAAATCTACAGCGTAACACAAGGCATGTAGTAACCTAACCCAGATTATGATTTTAACTCTAGAAAGGTTTTGGGGCGTTGTCCCTTCTTTCACTTGTCCAGACGCATCGATGAAAAACCAAACGTGTCGCTGCAGAGTTTACTCATCCCTGGCCAAGATACTCAAAAGTTGGTGCTTCCCTTTTCTTTCGTTCTTCCTCTAAACAAACACAATACTGTATATCCTAATGTTAAAAGACAATTTTCCTTACGGGAAAAGATTGAAACGATTTGCAAATATTAGCAATTTTTAATGAAATAACAACTGAAAACAGCAAGGAAAATTTACTTTTATAATCCCCTCTGGTAGGCTTTCAGTCCCGGCTGCGCATATGAGTACACCAGTTATGAAATATTAATTTATACTGCGCTAAATAATTCACGTCACATTTTTGAAAATTCAAGGTGACTCCTAAACCCCTCCAATAACATCTTTTTTTAGTGAATTGCAAGAAGGTGCTTATTGGCATGCTGGGTACAATTCCATAGTAAAACATTGGGATCAGAAGGCTGCTTTCTGTGTTATGCTAACCTAAGCTAAAACAAGGGATGTTTTTAACGGCTATATTTTTGCTATTGTTGCCTATTAAGTCGAACAATTATGACTATTTTTGCACCATTTACTGATAAAGAATAGCAGTACTTATCGATCACATTATAACTGAAGAGAAAAGCTGCAAACCGTTATGAGCGACCTCAAAATTACTAACAGACACAGAGGCAAAAAGCTATACATGCATGGATAAGGAGATTAAAAACTATACTTTATTTTTCGTTAACAGGAACTGATTCTAGCTCTTTTGCTGGATTTCGGGCTTGCAAATGCCTGCAGTCGTTTCATCGGACAGATCTGTTTGGGGAATGCAAACCATGTGCCGGTGATGGTTTAGAATGCGCTGATGACTTTGCAACTTTAAAGCCTGGTTTCTGGTGGAACTGGAAAAATGAGACACACAAACATCTCTATAAAGAATTCACAAGCAATGTCCTTAACGTTACCGCTGAAGTTAATGCACTCATGAATGGCTCGCTACCCAATCGGTCTTTAACTAAGTACCCACACGCTCTACCGAAACCTCATAGATGTCCTCGCCAAGAATCTTGTACTGGAGGTATAGATTCTAACTGCAGCACTGGATACAAAGGTCCATTGTGTGAAGTATGCAGTGATGGCTACTACAAGCAATTTAAAAGCTGCGAACTGTGCCCAACAAAAAAATGGATGATCGGGCAGCTTTCTATCTCAGCTGCAGTCATTATCATAATAATCGCTATCGTGGTATGGTCAAGCAAAAAGAAAAGCAAAAAGAATGTTGGGCGTTCTTCAGTGGACATTGTTCTTGGGCGGCTCAAAATCGTTATTGGTTTTTACCAAGTAACGTTTGGACTGCTTGAAGCATTTGCATACATTAAATGGCCCGACTCTCTTGCCCTAATCGGAACATATTCCCAGGCTTTGCAGTTAAACGTGTTCCAGATTGCGCCTGTTCACTGTCTCTTTCCAGAATTGAAAATTGATGCATTTGGAGATCTTTTTTCCATACTCACGCTAAACGCTTTAGTTATCATCCTGTCGATCTGTGTTTACGGAATCAGAAAGTTATACCTCAGATTGCGTTCCACCTTAGATGACCAACAGAAAGCCCTGAAAATGTCTCAGACTAAAGAGTTCATCTACAGAAACGCTTTTTTCATCCTGTTTGTTACCTACCTCAGCACGTGTTTGAAAACAGCAGCCGTACTGCCCCTCGCTTGTCGTACGCTTTGCAGTGATGATGAAAAGGATGATTGTACCAGATATTTAAAGGCGGACTTTGGCATAAACTGTGATAGTTCAAGATACAATCGTTTAGTTATCGTCGGATACGTTGCCGTTGGTTACGTGCTTTTCCTGCCAGCAGCTTCATTCCTCACTCTCTTCTTGAGTCAACGAAGGGCGCTGCAAACTACCCGAAACGACGACGAAGGTGAAAGTTGCGACGACGACAATGAAGCAAAAAGCGCTGAATTGCTTACCGGATTGCGATTCCTTTTTGAAAATTACAGGCCTTCTGCATGGTACTGGGAACTTGTTGATACAGTGCGCAAGGTTATCCTGACATCTGGTTTAATCCTAATCGGCAGTGAGAGCAGGTCCTATGCAGGAATCGCTTCCATCATTTCAGGTATCTATGCAATTGCCTTTGCTGCCAAAAAACCAGTGGTAGATCCGTTCGAGAACAGGTTAATGCTATCATCTTTAGCGGTCACTTTCATCAACTTGGGAGTAGGAGCCGTGAGTAAGATTCCCAGTGAAAACATCCCTTCATCTGTGGATCATTCCGTGGATAAAATCATGTTCGAGTTACTGGTGGTTGGAGCAAATGCTTCAGTGATCCTCCTTCTGATTGGTAAGTGCCTTTTTGTAAGTCATCTTTTTATCCAATTCAGCCTGGAAAGAGAGGGTGGGGAGGTTGATCTAGAATCAGCTCGTGACGTTTAAAGTACGAAAGCAAACACCACCAGACTTGCTGACTTTTCCTAAGATGTATCAGCTTACAATCTGGTATAACAGTAATTTTATCAAGTGGCTTGCTGTTACCATGCCGACAAGATATTGACAACATTGTCACCCATTATGCTTTGCACTGCTCGACAGGGAAATCTACCGTTCTCTCTTTTATAGAAATTCAAGGGTTTTTTTGTTTTTGTTAATTTATTTATTTATTTATTTATTTATTTGTTTAATTTTTACACGGTGGAATGAAATTCTGCTGCATCTTGCCTTATACAACACGTTCTGGGTTTAATTCACCATCAATACACTTTTAATTTACCAGTGGTTTTGTTTGATGGATTAATTCATCATTGGAACATGTTCTTTGATACCCGTGTGTAGACTAATATCCACGACGCTGTTCTGGTCAAGTGATGTGGTTATTTTCTAAAATGGCATCCGTGATAATAATTTATGTAGATTCATTCGCCTGACGTTGTTCCAGGCCACCGTTTTTTGTTGTTTGTTCGTTTGTCATTTGAATTTACTTAAATTATAACTCTTTCTCTGCGAGTATCCCCTAGCCAGGGTAGGGACATGGCGGAACACAGGCCAAGGAACGAAAAGAATAACTGGGTTGGCTAATCTGGTGGCTTCATAGGGGGCCCACACAATGTGTCTGTGTAGCCGATTGTTATTATATAGTAAATGCACTGGATTTACCGTTTGCTTCACCTATAGCGATATATCGCTAATTATGTATATAAATCAATGATAAATAAACGTTGAATTACCTTATCTGTGGTATATAGTCGTCCTTTTACCTCAAAGCGGTTTTTTGAGCGATTTTGAAGGAGTTTGAGTACGCCGTTGACTGTTCCATATATAAGAAGGAGAAGGGAGGAATCAAAGTTTTGAAAGGGTTCCAGCGCCGGAGCGATTTTTCCCCCAAAAAACGCATCGCTCCGCTTTCAAACTTCACAGCATAAAGGTCAAAAGATTCATGATTCTTCTCGTACCTTCCAATCAAAAATCCATCCAAACGGCCCGGAGCTAGTCCTCGAACAGTCAACGGCGAACTCAAACTCCTTCAAAATCGCTCAAAAAACCGCTTTTGAGATAAAAGGACGACCATATACCACAGATAGGTAATTCAACGTTTATTTATCATTGATTTATATACATAGTTAGCAATATATTGCTATAGGTGAAGCAAACGGTAAATCCAGTGCATTTACTATATAATAACAATCGGCTACACAGACACATTGTGTGGGCCCCCTATGGTGGCTTTTGATCTGGTTAGCTTCCAACCTATGGCTTTCCCGATCTCCTTCAAGTACGAATCATTCAGTGGACCGCACATTTCCAATTTGTTTCCGATCACCACCTCTAAAAGCGAATCCATGTTTGTCATACCGTAATTCGGCTTGTTCTTTGCGCTCTTCACCGACTTAATCCAACTTCTTTCAATGGAGAACTTCATTTCGATTATTGAAGTATTTCAAAATGTTGCTCCTCTCTCGGTAGCTGTGGAACGTCCCCTTCAATCAAGCAAAAAATTTTCGTTGTTTTCACCCGCTTTGTCGGCCATATTTGTTATTGTTGTATGTTTTGGTGGTACACATCGCTGCGATTGACGAGCTCGCACAAGTAGGAGAAAAATACAAGCAACAGGCCATCGGGTGAGGAAATGATATTTCATAGTTTGTAGGGCTTTTCAAACCTATTCGTCGACATTTTACTCCATTAAGCGTGTTAGAGTTCTCGGTAGTCTGTCGGCGGACTACATGACGTGTATACAGTACATTGTGAAGATTTACGTTTGCAATCAACCTCATCCTGAACATGAAATGTCCCAAAACTCCAGACACATTGAATAGAACGAAAAAAATTAATGAAAAAAACAGAAAGGAAATATGAATACTGAAAAAGAGAGAAACATAAATTATAAAATACATAAACTAAATCAGCTTAACTAGAATTAAAAGTCAAATGTTCGTGCCAACTAACACAACAGCTTGGAAAAAAATCCAACAGCCCGAATGATACTAATTGGACGAACCAAGAAAGGATTCCTGCCCTATCACTACGCAGATGTCAAAAATAAAAGTAGTTAAAACTATCACGCGCTTAAACGAGCCAAACCAAACCCAGTTGAAATGGCCTATATTAGTCCACGGGCCAGGACCCCGAAAAAGGGCTTTTCAGTACCACTCAGGGGGAGTAATGCTATCATACATCTTTGAAAACTACAATTCCTTTAATTTCGTTTTATGTACGATAGCAGTGGTGAATAAGTAGCTTGACAGGAATTATCACGTGACAAAGTGACGTCACTTAGTTGTACAGTATCGACAAGAATCAGACAATTATCGCTTAAAACTATCCTTTCCAAGTTTGTTAACCATACGTAAAGGGTATTTAATATGTGAAACTGGTTGAGATTTCTACCAGATGAGTTTTTAAACCACTGGATTCAAACCTAAGAGAGCTTTAACGATGGTTTCCATGGCAACGCTGGAAAATGGAAATTTAAACCAAACAAAGTCTAAAATAATTTTTTTTATACATTGATCTCGCAGAAATTTCGCCAAATGGAAGCAGAAGATGATAAGTTATTCCTAGACAGTGACCTAGTTAAATGTCAATGCCACCAAGATGCTCTTAATTTCTGTCCGCCATCTTTGGCGGCCATCTTAGATCCACCATCTTCGATATTATGAAACGATTACTTAAAAGCAAAATGTGACGAAAGTGTTTAAAAAGTTAAAGAAGTGAAGGCTTTGGTTCAAAACACTTGTTATCAAATAAATAAATATACATAATCATTTGAAAAGCTCTTAAACGTTAAAACAACCACTCAATTAAAAAAGAAATATTTGAAAAATTGGAGAAGATCAAAGCCTATTGCCTCTAAGCCAACAATACTCCGTGATAAAAAGGAGTGTCTAATACACATGGAGGGCTAATGATTACATGCATGATTTTCTCAAATATATCTTCTAGTTTGACGGAGTCTTTCTTGGGGTTTGTTAGTCTTCCCCATCCTCTTCTTCGTCAGAACATTCATCATCAAGTATCTCCTCCTCTTCAGCACGATTTTTGCAGTCGCAAAGCCGGCACATGTCGGTGCATTTAAGGCTATTCGTAAGGCACGTGCAGGAAGGTAGCTTGCATGATCTTGCACAGGAGAGAAACTCAAGAACAGCTGCAGGGGCTGGTTCTCTACGCATCCATTTGATGGACAACTTGTTCTCCCCTTGAACCCATCCGTGACCTACAGGTGAGGGGACTTGAGGGCAGCTCAGCAGACTTCTTCTCCAAACGGCTGCTTGGTAGTTTGCTCTCAAGGAGTGCATCCTTAAGCAATCTGCACATGGAGGTAGCTGATTTGAGTCAACCTTCCCTTGTTTCGCACAAAATAACCTACAAATACAGTCGAACCTCCATTAACGGCCACCTCTCTACAACGGCCACTTTTTTTTGTCCCGGCGGACAGTCCATACATTACCTCTTGTTTAAACCTCTCTACAACGGCAACGGCCACTAAAGTGCGTCCCAACTGCCAAACTAACCTCTCGACAACGGCCAGTACAGCTCTTTTTTGTAAAAACAAAACCTTTTTTTTATAAGTTGATGCAGTAATCGACATTTGTCTTCGGAACATTACGTTTCTGTATCCATTTTAATGATATACGTATTTTGATTGTGTTCCATTTATATGTTGCAGTAAGCATAAATTGTTTACAATAACACAGCGAATGTTGCGAACCTCGCTCGTTTCGTCTTTTTAACATTTTTAACGTTTTATTGTGTCTTTTATCTGTATATATTATTTAAGATTGGATTGCCATTATAGGCTACAGTAAGCATGAACTTGGCACAATAAACATGTTGTACTTCCCGAAAAAAAAGGTGTCATATTACACCCCTACCTCCCCATAACGGCCACCTCTTCACAACGGCCACTTTCTTCTGTCCCCAAGGTGGCCGTTGTGGAGAGGTTGAACTGTACAACAAAGTCCTTAGGCGTTACAGAATCCCAATCATTCGATTATCATAGAGCTCAAGACGAGTTAAGCACATAGCATTAAAAAGCAACAACATAAACTCTCATACCTATAACGCAGTTCGTTGACATCATGGATGCCTGGGGTGGTGCTGTACATCTTGCAGGTGAACTCGTGGAGCTTTGCAAATTGCCCATCTGTGAGGTTCCAATGCATGCCTATTTCCTGAAATAAGGTTTGGAATGACTTGGTTTGTTTAACAAGCTTCAAAGCTGTTATATCGCTCTTTCCCAAAAA
Organism: Ichthyobacteriaceae bacterium; assembly: GCA_965226285.1. Classification (GTDB taxonomy): domain Bacteria; phylum Bacteroidota; class Bacteroidia; order Flavobacteriales; family Ichthyobacteriaceae; genus CBDDCQ01. Next base: position 1,238,419 of record CBDDCQ010000006.1, on the reverse strand, counting down.
AACACTGACACTGTCGCAGCCAGTGAAAGCATGGAGACCAGGGAGAGATCTACACAGTTCTGACCCCAACATTCTAACGACTCTTGACACATCAATGTATGTTGTTCGAGTTTGTTGGCCGCATTTGACAAACACAGGACATGAGATGAAGCCTCTGACAGCCAAAGAAAGAACAAATACATCCGTATCTTCTGACGTAATAACGACGGCTCTGTATCCTGCTGCTGCTGCTGCATGTGCTGCATGTAGTAACATTCTGGTATCAGCTTCTTCTTGCGTCGACCTTAGCTCGTCCACTGTCGTTGCTCCGACTGAAGAGATTTCATAGCAATGATCCTTGGTTGTTACAAAGATTGTCTTAACAGCGAGCCTCTCTCTGCATCTCTCATTTTGCCACTCTTCTGAGATGAATTTTATCAGAAGCGATTCATTTTTAGAATTGGATAGGAATTTCCGCCAATGATGTATCTTGTGGTCTGCCTTGATGTTTCTGAATTCATGACCACTTTCTGAGCCTCTCTTCTCTCTCTCGGCATTCTTGATAGAATCATGTCGGTAAACATCGAACACCACGTCGATACGCTGGCTGTCTGTTCCCTCATGCAAAATCATGGACATTAAGCTATCAGCCACTTCAGCAAACGTCTTCTGGTCACCTCTTATCTTCTGTACCATTGCCATTCCTTCAATAGTACGCGTGCACAGCTGAGGTATCACGTCTGCTGCTGTAATATTCTTCTGGAGCGCCTTAGCAAGCGATGCTTTGTTTGTTTTTCTCAGCGATCCATCAGCCGAGGCAGGGGCCCAAGGCAGAGGTCCGAATAGGTTGCACAGCACATCACTCATCTTAAGTGTTCTGTTCCCAGCGATGATAATCATTCGAGCAAACAACGCACGATCCGCTTTAATGATCACTTCCTTGTTTGTCCCCCTTTGGATTTTCATCTTTTTTGAAAGATCAGCGAATGTTTTAAGTTTAAGTTTTGTCATTTTGTCGTGGAACTTCATCTTAGGTAGGTCAGACTCAAGCTTGTCCTCACTAAAAGTCTTATACGCCTTCTCTCCCAATGCCTCTGCCTGAAGCAGGTCTTTCTCTACCTCAGGAGTAGCGAGCTTACCAGTAAATAGACCAACTAGGTCTTGCTGTTCTCCTTTGAAAGGATTGATCCAGCTTCCTTCAAGCAGTGACATCAACGATTTTACGTCTTTTTCGTCTCTTGCCATTCAACTTGCTTGGAGATTGGTGTGCTTGGAAGTCGTTGAGGTGCCCAAGTGAAGCATCTCCTTAAACTGTCGCATGAATTATGCTTCGATACTCAGCTATAAGATAATATTTGCTCACGGCTCCTGGCTTCAGGCTGAAGCCCTTTGTGCGTCCGGGTGTCTGCGTATCTTTATTTACAGTCTCTTCACAGGTTTGGTCTACAGGTATTCTAGCAAATGGGTTCTCGGCCCCAATCTGTACTGAGAAGCCATCAGGCTTGAAATACGCTACAACATCTGGATGGTCTTCTTCCAGGTGAGACTTTTCTGATAGGTAGGAAGATAAATATCTTGCGTAGTTGACATTATCATAAGCAAAGCACCATAAGATCATCTTCCTTATTGTTGAAACGTGAAATTCCCAGTTGCCTCCCCTCGATGCTCTTAGAAGTCCTAGGAGAATCTCCACCATATCTAGGTAAGATGACCAGAACTTGGATAGCTTGCCATTCTCGTGCCGGAGGAACTCCACGTACTTGTCAAAAAGTATGACGAAGCTAACACTAGAAGCACTGGTCGTGTGCTTCTGGAACTGCCTTTCGCAGATATCATCCTACAACTCGCCAATCTCACTAAAGAAGCTATTAACAGTTGTCTTGGATTCCTCATGATTCTCCTCTATCCAGGGTACGAACCCTTGCCACACCAGTCTCATGAGGGCTTCATACATCATTTTGTGGAGTCTAACACCACGATTATACCTGCCACCATCTAGGACTCCTGCAACAGAACCTTCTGCAAGCACACCAGATTCGACACACAAGTCCATCAAGCCGGCATCCTGGTAGCGCTTCCCGATAATCGACAACATGGTGCAAGCCGTGTGGAATACCCCCATCCTCAGCACGATATCCTTAAATCTCTCTCTTTGTTTCCACTGGACCTCGGCTACCTTTGCGTACAGCCCTTGGTCAAAGACGAGAACGATGCTCTTCAACTTGAGCGTATTCTTGATCTTCAGTGACCGTACTAGAACCTCGTAAACGGTAGCTACGTCAGTAGCCGGTGCGTCAATAGTTTGGAGATATCCGATGATATCCTGTGAGACTTGAACTTCCCTACGGACAGAAATATTAAATCCTGTCCAGCCACTGGCTTTTTGCTTCTCTTTTGCGTGGAGTCGTACTAAGATCCAAAGGAGATTCTTCTTTCTTGCTTCCGCCAAGATCTCTTCAGCTGTTACCTCGACGAATGCTCTCGCTTGAGGACCACAGCGATCACCAGCGTTGTACGGAGGCACAGCCGAGTTTACTGAAGGATCGATGCTTCTTCTTGTCCTAGCTTGCTCGATCCAGGTGTGGGAGGAAGGTTGGGACCAAAATGCCTTGCCTGGACAGCAATTCCATTTACTCGATGTGCAGTTCCCGCACTAGAAATGTTTTCTTCTACTTTATCAATATTGTCCCACACAAGCGTTGTGTTGACATGTGGTTGGATATTTTCTGGCAAGGGAACGTCATTGTCAGGCATCAAGGCCATTTTTTGAAGGCAAAGAGCAGTGTTAATTTCCTTAATTTGTGAATGTGCAATCCCATGCCCACATCGGTTTATTATCTGAATAATTTCAACATTGTTTGTCAGGGATTTAACGGCGTACGGTAACAGTATTTGCTTGGGAGGTTTCTGGCGTCCTCCAGTTACGCCATATATAATGTCCTGCCCAAAAGAATGGACAAGGCGCCGGATGCGGTTGTTATATTCTGTTGGGATTTCTGTGTTGCTGGTAACAGAGTGTATAGAAAAGATCCTAGTTCTGCTGGAAGATTGACTGCACTCTCACATAACTCAGAAGGCTTCGGTGGCCATGACATTTCAATAGTATTTGAACGAACTGCATCACGGACGTACAGGCCAGCTTGCTGAATTTTCTTAATTTTAGATGGATAATTACTGTTTTCTAACTGCTGAGATAATTCTACCATCTCTCTGGCCAACTGACCCTTTGAAAGACTTTCGGGAAGAACAAACATCTTGTTGTTGTTCAGAAGATCTTCAAACTGCAACAGGTCGCCGAATTCTCTTTCCAGCTTTCTACAGAAATGCTTCTTTGTTGATTCGAGTATCTCGGTAGCGCCCATTGATCGCATGTAGGACATAAGGTTCTCTCTGAGATCAGCCATCTTAATAATTCTGGGATTTTCCAATAAATCTGATCAAATAAACTCAAACAGTTTGTCATAAGCTGGAGACTCTATGTTACAATAGTTGGTTTCGTTCGAGTCACTCCCACTTTCCAAGTCTGAGTTCTTACCTGCTTTCTTAGGTCTAGTATAATCTCGATAGTACTGGCCGTGGTACCATGCTTCAGCTGCTACCAAATCTCAAGAAGCAAGGGCAATAATTCTGCTATCACCCTTGGCAATAGCAGCCTTTCTAATTGAGTCATCAGCACGCAAGTCAACGCACTGAGTCAAAGGCTCGCGCGTTCTTGTACCTTTTTATATCCAGTTTTCTTTTCACAAAAAATGCATATTTCCGGCTACGTTCTGCTCGTGATTGGCCCTTGCCGATGAGGTCTTTGCTCTCCACCTTCCACATGGCTCCCAGGAATCTCTTTTGTCGCATCCGTTGTTTGAGAAATTTTCTTCAATTCTCGCTTCATTGTAAATAGACTACGACATTTCCTATGATAACTAGCTGGAGGAATCTCTCCTTCCATGGCATTCTCTGCTAAATCAAGCAGCTGCCTATGATTTCTAATTTCAGCCACCACCAACAATGAATTCCAAGAATCGAGATCTTTAGGGCTAATTAGCAAACTTTCATCATCTGAACAGTGAATAACACAAGTTTCGTAACGAGGTCGTTTAGTTTCGTCTGTTGAAAAAAACAAAAAAAGAAACTAGTACATAGCAGTCGAGTGTTCATTGTGTGCTTTATAGTACAGTCAGGAATGTTTGTAAGTTTTTAGGTAAAATGCATATAAAGTGCTTAAAGGTCTTCAAAAAGTTTATTTTTGTAGTCTCTAATTAGCTATAACCTTTGAAAACTTTAAATTCTCTTTGTTATTTAGCAAAAAGGGCTTCAAATCGGGGAAAATAGACAATAAATTTGAAGCACTTACCATGCAGTGAGGCCGCCATCTTGGAATTTACCCATGCTGCTTCTTGATTTTGAGTTTCGTCGTTCTATTTATTTTCGTTATAATTAAATGACAAATTTTAGCTTTTAACCGAACAAAATGTTTAGAAATAATGTTTAATGTAAAATGCACTTAGTTATTTGCTATAATAAATAAAGAACGCATTTAAAATAATTGTTTTATTGCCGGCCTCGTTTCCATGTTACAGAGATATTTTATTAAAAACAGTAGTAAACAAAAAATTCTGAAAGCTACTCTTTCAAGGTTGCTATCAGGTGAATTTGAAAACTCTTTTAGATAACCTTTCATAAAATATCACTCAAATTTTCTCCCCTTAAGTGGTACTGGGAGCCTGCTCTGGCCCATGGACTATATGGCATCATAAACACCATCGTTAAACACACAGAATAAGAGGTCATATTCAAAATGAGGAGATTTTCAAATGTTAAACATACGATTGATGAATAAAAGGTTCTATCAAATCCGTCTTAACTAGATACAAAAACGCCGGTATAGCACGGGCCTTGATAAAACCAATTTTACTCTGAAAGACATACTCGTGCAAGCTCAATCTTTATTTACATAACGTAAGCGGATCAGTATCTTCAAGAGGAGCAATCTTTTTATACAGATATTTTTTCTTTTATTGTAGTTAAGCTGTTTTATGTTATGATTTTTTCATAACTAAGCTTTTCAAAGTTTTAGTTTTCAAATATATTTTTTCTATTTTTTTTTTCGTTAATTTATTTCGCTCTGTTTCATGTTCCGGGATGTTCTGAGCTGCTCCGGAATGTTCCATGTTCCGGATTTTAAAGACACCCCAAATAAAACCTATTTTATGGCGCCATGGCTTATTGTATAAAGGGATGTAAAATGTTATTGTCTTATCCTGTACGAAGTCGGTCATGCGATTTATTCAACCGGACGTTGTATTTATACGCACTCCTCAATGCCATTTCATCTTGCGGTCTACGGCCATGGAAAACTAGGATACCCAGTAAAACATGGTTTCAATTATTCGTTATTCATACAGATATTGAATAATATAAAATATTCCATAAATATTTGCATCGTGTCATGTATCGAGGGTTGAGAACACAAATACCATACCAATGCAAGTTCTACTGCGGATATTTTTCGCACGTTTATGACAAATTTAGACCGTAAAACAACATCAAAGCCGTGGTTGACTAGGATCCACTAAGGTGGCTTCCTACTGTGTTGTACTATGCGAGTGCAGCTGAATATGCGCACTCTCCCAACACGAAAGCATCACACGCGTGCAAAGTGATGGGAGCTCGCGACCACGCAAGCAAAAATAACAAAATGGCGTTTCTCGGAAAAACCAATTGCACAGTATTTCGAGTAGGTTCCAGAAGTGTGCTAAATAGCTAAATTATTTTTGGGCTTGAAAACTGATAAAACGTCTTTTCTTATGGTTGCTGGTCCTTAACAGCCTTGAAACCTTTATAGAGCTGTGATTTTGCGAAAATGCCTGAACACGAAGGTAGCATGCGCTCACCAGTTGGAGCGTGCGCGCACGCTTCAACTTGGGTTTTCCCTGAAACAAGCTTGCGCAATGGCTTTCCTACCGTAGATCGCAAAAAACATTTTTTTCTCGCTAAATTTCTACAAATCTAGCCGTACAACCTACATTCAAATATTTGCTGTTGACAGAAAATGCTAAACGGATACGTGAACAGAATTATTTTTAAGGAAGTTTCTAAAAAGGAAAAATCTCAAAATCTTGTCATTTGCCAAATTTTACCTAACAGAGTTTCGTGCTCTCACCTGCAAATGCGTATTTTTGCTTACTTTTCAAATCCTAAAATTTTTAAAGTAGGGCAGTAAGGCCAGATTTAGAGCCAGACCACTCAAAAAGGTGTAGCTCCCAGGCCCCCACTTAAGACTATTTTACACTTTTTGAGCATGACAAATTTTATTTCTGACTCAGAAGTATCTCAATTGTATTTATTATACTAAAAAGATCCAAAACAACTCCTGCTAGCGTTCTTCTTAAGTTTGATTTCAGGCTTTCTTTCACACCAGAAAACTGAAGTAAGCCACCTCAAGTCTGTTCAGTCCAGTCCTTCGCATTTCGCGTGCCTGACTATAAATACGGCAAATACAATTTCTCTTTCTTACAATTACGGATGCATACTATCTCTTCTTTGAAACAAACGATTTATGTGCAAAGACGGCATTCAGTTAAGCCATTTCTCATTAGCTGATCCGACAGCGCCGGGTATCATCCGAACATTTCCAAATAACTTTCAAGTGATTCCAATCTCTTTTGAGACTTTACGAACACTGGATAGCATTATCTAACGATCACAAGACCTCTAGACAAAACTGACGAGCTACAAACCATCTTCTTTAGCCTCTTATTCCTCAGGTATTAACTACACTGTAACTGGGTAGTTGTTTCCCAATAAAAATCTACAATGGCCATACTCAAACAAAGGTTAGGCATCTCAAACAGGTAACATTTCATTAACATTCCATAGCTATCAGCTAAAAAAAAGACATTTCCACTTCTCGGCAGACAGTTCAAAGTTTGGCCAATCCTCAGTTACTTGTTTTCAAAAAGTAACACAAATTTCCCTGGGACATGATGTCTCTAAGGAATAAGCCTTTTGCAACAGTTGATCACGTGACCAGAAATTGGCAAACTTGCCAATAGCTGCAGCTATATAAATTACAGAGATGCAAAAAAAAGCATATTTTTGTTAGCTAGAACACCAATTTTCAGACCAATAACCTTTAAGACTGAGATTTCAGGACGATTTAAACGTTGGTTAAATTGTAAGGTTTGGTATGGAAGCGAGAAAGGCTTGCTATCCAGTCACGTTTTTCGTAGTTAATCAAACAGAAAGAAAGAGCGTGACAAACTTAGCCGGAATATACATTTTCAGATCAACAGAATGAAAGCGAAAGATTTTCTGCCAGTTTAGAAATTAAAATATTTACAAGGATATGTATGAAAAGGCACTGAAGCGTGACTGGATGGCAAGCTGGCTTTTTTTCATACAAATCCTTCTAGTTTTGAACGTCCATAAAAATTTCTCTTTCGAACATATAAGCCTAACAATTCGCATGCCAGGTTATTTTTTTTTACGCTCTTTTCAGTTTTGATAAAATTATTTGCCACAAATAGAGAAATCGTTGTGTTTAAGAGAAGTAGGTCCCTTGATCAACTGTCGCAAAAGGCATATTGGGGAATTTCTGTATTTCATTAATGTCTAAATAACGAATACGAGGACAAAAAGTGAAGCAGACCAACGAATATTGCATAGACCTTTTTCATTAATAGTGGCTGGTTTATTATTCTTTTCAAATATGTTAATAAGCCTTACTAACTTCGTTTTAAAGTAAAAATCCTACTGAATTTTGCCTATGCTAGCCAGCCTATTAAGGCTAATTTCCATGAAAACAAATTAATAATTTATCGGCTGCCATTTTTGGAAAAGGCATAAGTAAAAGCGATGAATACCCAATGAGGCAGATTCAAAAGTGCCGAATTCCTAATTTCTCAAACCTAGAAAGAGATACTTTAACTGTTCCATTGAAATTTAAGTAATTTGGCTTATTTTGTCTTTTCAGTCCAGTACATTATCTACATTTATCGTTACTTCAAAGAATGGCGCAAAAATCCAAAATGGTCCCTATCTTGTTGCCTCGCCCTGTTGTTACCTTTGAATGAACTTCAGGGCGAAATTCGAGGTTTGGCTGCAACTAACGTTCTTAAGCAACAACTTCAGACAGGTAGAATTGACATGCCGTCCATGACAACCGCCATAAAAGACAGCGGCGTGGTCAACTTCACCCTCGAAGAAGAGGAAGAATCAACTGAAAATCCTTCAAGGAAAGAAAACGAAGAACGGCCCGGCAACTTCGAATCCCACACTGATGTGACCGTCGTCACTATCCACACCACTAAACCAACAAAATCATACGATACTAAACTTTGAGCAAATGATACGCAATCAACGTTGTAACTGTTTTGTTGTGGTGGTGATTGTGTTTGTTTTTTCTTTATTCGTTATTTTTAATTATTTTGTTTTCTTTTACTTTTTTATGTTATTTTCTATTTACTTGCGCAAAAAGAAACGCAGCCTTCAGTTTTTAAATATAATTTATAGGATAGAAGTGTAAAACGTGATCCAGGCGTCATTCCACTCTGAAATAATTGTATGATTTAAGTACGTAGAAAGAGCGGGGTCTAGATTACATTGCCAACGCTGTTACAAAAAATCTATCCGAGAGACATAGATACCTATTAACTGCTGCTGTTCTGAATTACGAGTCAGTGAGTGAGGTCCAAGTGAAATAATTTCAATAATCAATGAAGTGAATCATAATTATTCCTAACTAGTACAATTATGATTACTGATCCATTAGTTGATGAGTAGACAAAAATCAAGCTATGATCCAACAGGATGAATGACTTTAATAGTAGCGAATCCCAATAAATAACAAAGGGAAAAGCAAACATTAGGGGATAATAAATATACCTTCTCTGTGGCATGCTAATTAGTGAGTTATGGGATGCTGCCTTCCATAAGAGTAAATCGCCTGAAAAATGGTTCATAACAAGAAAGATTTAGTAGATGACATAAAAGAAACGATTTAGTAGATAACATAAAAAGAAAAGGTTTAGTAGCTAGGAAAGATTTAGTAGATAATATAAGAAGAAAAGATTTAGTAGATTACATAAAAGAAAGGATTTATTCGATAACATAAAAGCAAAAGATTTAGTAGACAACACTAAAAGAAAAGATTTGCTAGATAACATTAAAAGAAAAGATTTAGTAGATAACATTAAGAGAAAAGATTAAGTAGATAACATAAAAAGAAAAGATTTAGTAGATAACATTAAAAGAAAAGATTTAGTGGCTAGGAAAGAATTAGTAGATAACATAAAAAGAAAAGATTTAATAGATAACATTAAAAGAAAGGATTTGGTATAGATAACTTTAAAAGACTGAAAAGATTTAGTAGATAACATAAAAAGGAAAGATTTAGTAGATAACATTAAAAGAAAAGATTTGGTAGATAACATTAAAAGAAAAGATTTAGTAGCTAGGAAAATTTAGTAGATAACATGAAAAGAAAAGATTTGGAAGATAACATTAAAAGAAAAAAATTAGTAAAAAACATTAAAAGAAAAGATTTGGTAGATAACATAAAAAGGAAAGATTTAGTAGATAACATAAAAAGAAAAGATTTAGTAGATAACATTAAAAGAAAAGATTTGGTAGACAACATCAAAAGAAACGATTTAGTAGATAACATTAAAGAAAATATTTAGTACATAGCATTAACAGAAAAGATTTGGCAGATAACATAAAAGAAAAGAATTTAGTAGATGAAAAAAAGAAAAGTTTAGTAGCTAGGAAAGATTTAGTAGATAACATTACAAGAACAGATTTAGTATATAGCATGAAAAGAAAAGCTTTAGTAGGTAAAATAAAAAAGGAAAAGATTCAGTAGATAAATTCAGTAAAAAATACACTTAAGTTCGTTGATTCACATAATTTATCAAGTAAAGTGAATATTAGTGATAGGAACCGACGTTTCGGTGCATCTTGCGCCATTATCAAGGTTACATAATTAATGATAAAAAGCCGTTTGTAAAAAGGCTAAGTTGAAGCGAATTTGCATAACATAGTGGCAAGCTAAATTACTTAAATACTTTAGCACGAAGAGAATCGGACTGCACGTAATTTAGCTTGCCACTATGTTATGCAAATTCGCTTTAACTTAGCCTTTTTACAAACCGCTTTTTATCATTAATTATGTAACCTTGATAATGGCGCAAGATGCACCGAAACGTCGGTTCCTATCACTCATATTTCTTGTTTCATGTATTTCTAAATCATTTCTTTTAAAGTGAATATTGATTCGTTTAGACACAGGTCAGACAACACCCTTAATGTTGCCAGGGAAACGATACGGTGTAGAAGAGGAAATAGGGACCTTAGCAGAGACGACAACGATGGCAATGAAAGCGGAACTTAAAAATTGCATTAGTGTTTTCTGAAAAAATAAACTCGTGATGTTGTGTAATGTGGCCGGACCATAGGAGCTAACTTCGTGCGGGCGGTTTTAAAGTTCAGAAAGAAAAAAGAAAATTAATCGTCAAGACATGCGTTCACGTTCTCCATAAAACTTTCAATTTGGTCATTTTACGGTGTTGTTTTGCAGAGGAAGGCAAAGAAATGTACGGAAGTGTATAATGCACGTTCAAAGTTTTTTTCTAATTAAAGCTATTGTTTTTCTGACGTTGTCGTTGACGTCGTCGTCGTCGCTACTTAAGCTCCCCATTAATAGATAACTTAGGTAGCCATTTGCTCATTGTAGGTGTTTGTTTACCCTTAAGCAACAATATGAAATAAGGAAAGTTTTGACCTATTTCTTGATACGTATTTAGTGATTTGTAGACTGATAAAAACAAGACGGTACAAAACATATTGCCGTGAGTGATTAGTAGTTAAACATCCAATGAAGCTGCTTTTTTGTAGCGAGCCACTGTGACTACCTACAGAAACGGACGCTAAATAAGGTTCATGGCTAGGGAGCTTTTCTTAGGAAACGTACAAGGGGCACAAATGCGCCAATACGTATGTTTCCTACAGAAACGGAGGGAGAACTTAGTATAAGCATAGTTTCATATGAAACTGATAGTGTTAATGGACTCGTTTTGTTTCCAGCCGTTGGAATCGGATATACTTGTTATACAGTAAAATGTTTCCATCCACCAAAAGAGGCTGAACGGATTGTCCGTATTATGAATTTGCCCATCATATAAAGGGAGAGTTTACATGTTCATTTGTTCTTACTGGGACCAAGTTAACTATAAGTAATATCCCGCCTGGCATACAGAGGTGTCCGTATTATGTGAGGTTTTCAAGGCAGAGGCTCTACTGTAGGAATTAATAAGCATTTAACAGTTCGTAAAGACCGTGTTAATAACTCGATTACTCATTAAACAGCTCAGGTTCTTATAAAATTCCAATTAACATGTCATTTGCAAACGTGGCGGAACAATTGGGTTTTTGTAATTCAGTCATTCTGATCATCTATCCGTTTATTGGCTGGATTACTTTTGAAATGCCTCCTAGAAACCCTATTTTGGCGTTTGTTCCGTTGTCAAGCATGTTTGTTGGAGCGTGTACAAAAGGCTCAGTTAAGGGTTTTAAGATAAAATTTGGTAATATAATTGTAGAAACTTAAAAAGAACTTAAAACGTTTGTCCAGTTACCAAGCATGCTTGCCGGAGCGTGTACAAAAGGCTCCATTAATGCTTTTGAGGTAACATTTGGTAATATAACTGTAGAAATTAAAGAAGGAAACGTTTGCCCAGTTACCATGCATGCTTGCTGGAGCGTATACAAAAAGCTCCATTAATACTTTTTAGGTAACATTTGGTAATATAACTGTAGAAATTAAAGAAGGAAACGTTTCCCAGTTACCATGCATGCTTGCTGGAGCGTATACAAAAAGCTCCATTAATGCTTTTTACATAACATTTGGTAATATAACTGTAGAACGTAAAGAAGAAAACGTTTGTCCAGTTACCATGCATGCTTGTTGGAGCGTGTACAAAAGGCTCCATTAATACTTTTTAGGTAACATTTGGTAATATAACTGAAAGAACTTAAAGAGTATAATTTGTAAAATAAGAGAAGCCTTAAATAAAGCCGGTAAACCTGAAGCTGCAATATTCACATGAGAATTCTTTGTGTGTAGAGACTACTGGTTTTGAATGATGTCTCGTTGTCATTTCTTTCAACACCTCAAAGCTGTTCGCAAAATCAGGCGTCTAGTCTTCTTCCTGTCTCACCAATGTATAAATGTTTGCATAAAATAAGTGCATTTTATGCAATGAATGATAATATATGTATCAACAATAAGAATGCTGATTTGTTGTAACAGAAGGCATTTTTCTTAATTTTCCTTTCACCGAAGGCAAAATTACTTTCTCCTGGTTGGTCGAACGGCGAAAATAATCGCTCCTCATTGGCTGAGCACACCAGGTCTACATTTTTGCTGGTTTCCTCATTTTGTGCCCAAAAACAAAGAGTTCTTTGAGGTTCATGGGGGTTCAACTCTTTAATTAAGCCGGATTGTTTGTACCAAAAATACATGGAAATCAAGTGCTGTAGCTAGAAAGGAAATTCGTAAAGGTTAAGTTTTTGTGTCTCTTACAAAAATCATCAAAAGATTATTTGTGTCAAAGCTAACAACTTTGATGAGATTGATATTTGTTTGGCTGAGAAACTGAAAACAGCCGACATGGCGACCAAGTACTTTCGCCTCGTTACTTCTTCTTACAGCGAACGATAACCAGGCATAACAGTATCCTTTAGATGGGAGGAAAGCAGGTCAAATTCAGAAATTACTCCGCAGGTTCCTTCTTTGGACCCACCGTTTGCTATTTTTGTCAATCTATATTCGTGTGATTTTCAAGGGGCAGGAAGCTTCCCAACGCAGGTGAACCATTAATTGATGCCTCACATTAACTTTTATCGTCGTCAGTTTGCTCCTGAATTAAACTTGTATTCTTTCTTAATTACCTCTGTATAATGGTAACTCTTCTCGTCAAGTTTGTTTGTTTTGTACGCTACGAAAAAAATGTTTCTTTCGGCTTGCTTACGGTGAGTGTTTTACTGACTGTTTTAAGAATTACTTGATGGTTTTAAGAAAATTCTACCTTCCAAGCGTAATGGCAATGACTCCTCGTAGATTAAGAACTAACGTTTATTTGTAATTTAAAAGTCTTTGCAAATTTCCCCTGTCGCGCAATTGGGAAAAAAAAAACGTTTAAAATGCGCTTGAAAATTAATCCTTAATTCTACTCGGCCTCGTGAGAATAACACTTAACAATTATTCCATGAGCGCGCGTTGGATATGAGATGGTAAAGTTGGCTATAACCAATCTCATATCCAACAAGCACGAATGGAATAATTTTTTTATTAAATTCTCCGCGTTTGGATATTGCTGTTGAAGTTTACTGAATTTTAAGTAAGATTTCTTTCAAATTAAAGGACCGGATGTTGAGTCAACTTCC
>CBDDCQ010000006.1:1187500-1220000 GCA_965226285.1 Ichthyobacteriaceae bacterium | reverse complement strand
TTTTTTTTAGGTAAAAATCAATGAACGAATAATATTGTTGTAACTTGATGAGATTTTTTTTCCCTTTTCTTCAAAAAAAATGTGCTTAAAAATAGTCCTTTTTTAATCGAAGAGAATTGTGAATAAGTTTTAATAGCTCTTTTCTCTACTTTTAACCTGTAAATAACATTTTACTTGGAATATTTTAATAAAGAGATTATTATTTATTTATCTAAAAAAAATGTCATTATTATTATTATTATTATTATTGTTATTATTATTATTATTATTATTATTATTATTTTTTTTTTTTTTTCTTTTCTTTTCTTTTTATCAAGTGGAACTGATTTTAAAATGCCGAATTTTATTTTTTTAAAACTTCATGACATTTGTTTTTTTTTTCTTTTTCTTTACAAAAACATTATGCTTGAAAGTAGTCTCAATTTTTTTTTTCGTAATCGAATATTTAAAAAAAATTATTACTAGAATTTTGCTTGAAAATATCTTTTTTTTAATAGAAATGAATTGTAAATAAGTTTTTAAAAGCAAATAATCTAAAAAAAGAGCTTGGCTGATTTCACGGTCAGGGAAGTATATTTTCCAATATTTCGAAAGGCACGGCCTTTCTTCTTCATGGTATGTTTGAGACTGACCCTGTGGCAAGATACGTTACAATTTTAAACAGTTACAATAGATACCTGAAAAAAGGCTAAAGTTACATAAAAAACGTTACAATTTGAAATTTTAAAATACAACTGGTAATTAGGTATAAGCTAACGTTACAACGTGGTAGGCAAAAACAAAATACGTAACACTGAGTTAAGAGTCAATGTCTGAGAAAACCGGGCAAAATCTGAAAAAGCTGAAAGATGGGGGTCGGCGAAATTATTCCATACTAACATCAAAGATAGGTTAGGTGGACTTATGGATAAATTTACTAAAGTTTGCTCTTCAAGTGTTTTGGTATAGGAGATATGAGATCCACTCTCCATCACCCCCTCAGGTCCCAGTTTTTCTGGTAAATTTGACCTAAATTTGACAGCCAGCAAAAACTGTACAATTTAGCGAACAGAGTTCGAGTTTTGTACCTGATATAAATGGTTATAGAACCTCTTGTAAAAAGCCAGACATATGCAAAATAAGCACAAGTCACTCTACAACATTTAGTTTTGGAATACCTATATTTCGTACCTGCAAATGAGCAAGAAATTAGCCATTTTCGACTTCACGCAAAACACACAACTAAATCTTCAGCAACAATCGGATGCCAAAACCAAACACTCTTACCTTTCCTCTATCACAATCAGCAATAATCTTTTTGGGCCATTCAAGCAGCAAGATGCTACCTTACCTCCATTACTCCTACCACTCGTTGTCATGTACAGCACGACTCAACGGAAGCAATGTGCCGATTAAGCCGCTCTTGGATTCCACATCGGATTTCTCCACGGTTAAATATATGCACTTGAATAAAGTGGTCCCAAAAAAATCAGAACCCCTCTCTGGCCAATTTAACAGAAGTAAAATTTAAAAAGAAATACGAGCTAAACAGAACGACGCCATCTTGAGTTGGACTGCTCTCAAGGGACTGGGACCTACTTATTTTTACTTTGGGTAGGGAGGGGACAGGGAAGGACCTATCGCCGGCGCATTGCTGCTAGAAACGTCTGTTTGTGGTGATAAACAGCTCAAGATCTGAACAAATAATGACATGAATGAATCACGCTCAAAATAAAACCAGCAGAACCGCGCAATAGCTAGGAAAAATAACTTCATTGGATATGTTTTTGAGCGCGCGGCTTTTGATGTACATTTCCACCTTCAAGAAATCAGATATATCCAACTCCTGCGTTCTTCACAACTCGATAAAGCACGCTAAAGCATGAACAACTGGAATTGTTGAATTTAATAACAAAAATTGCAATGCCTTTACAAGAAGATTTCCGTTTAGTAACTTCGGAAGAAGTACCGTTATTTGACACTTGCACTATATAACACTAGTAAAACAAATCTCTGTACAATGTATAAGCACACTGATCACAGTTATTACTCAATAAATTGATTCTCCTTGGTTAATCTCTCTACAGTACTCGACACGCTCCCCTCTGCACTGAGGAAAGCTGAAATAATTATGATCTCTACCTTTACCGCAAAGCAATCAGATTGGATGTGTGAAATAAGTAGAAACAGTGTCATGGAATTGTTCTACCTTTAAAATAAACTGCGTAAAACTAAAGATAACTGACGGAAAATGTGCGCTTGATATTTAGAAAAAAGAATTTTCCTTGCAGATCCCCTTTGGGTTGGAATTTCTTTTTCCTATAGATAACTGCCTTTTCCAAGGTATGCTTGTTTTTGCTTCCGATCTTTTGTTTACTTATTTTGAACTTTGCCAGTTCCTTTGGTCTGTCAATGAACACATGTCGTGAAGCGAAATATTTACTTAGGAGCCCTGAATGAATACGTCATTTGCTTTTAATAAAAGCGTTGGACTTATCATTCCGGCTTGTCATGTACACGAGAAGGCCCTTAGGAGTATGCACTTTTTGGTTATAAAAGCTGCTGTTGAAAACTTACACAACAAATTAACAAAAAAATAGTTTTGGCTGTATAATCTCCGCTTTGATACCTTGATAAATATGATAGGAGACGGGAAGGAGGAGCTGCCGGACCGTCAAGACACCAATCAGAGAATAAGGCCCTGTTCGCACTAAGACGAAAATTTGAGTTTAGCGTTTGCAAAAAAAATGAAAATTTTGTAATCACCAATTTTTTGTTTTCATAATCCTGTTCGCACTTGAAGATGCGAATTTTTTTTAGTGACAGATGTCAATTAGTAACTTGATCAAGTTACCATCAAGATGTCGTGGCAAGTTTGTCGGTGCGAAATTTGATGACCCAATGATGGATGGATGTCAAGGAACAAAGGATTTTCTCGCCTGACAAAATTTTTTACAGCCTCCAAAGCTAGTCGACGGAATCTTTGAAGTTTCGTTGCACTTGCAAAAATTTTGGTAGGTGCAGAAGATCCTTCGCACTAGAAATGGCTTCGCGCAGAAGCCCATTACTGGGCTCCTGCTTCGCGTTGACAGGCTTTTTTGGCAAATCAAACAAAATTTCGCGTAGTGCGAACAGGCCCTAAACAAAAAAAAACATCACGTTAACGTAGAATCTGCAACGCCCAACTCTTAAACTCTATTGGCATCATCACAAAATTGTTCCCGAGTCGAATAAGTAAAGAAGTTATATATCGTCCAAGGGAACAGTAATCTTACTATTAATTCAAATCATTCACCTTAAGCTTGTCCTCAGATTTTGAGGTAGCATCCTCCACTTTAAATCTGCTTGAATGGCTTTTTCGACAAGTGTTACACATGGCTGAAACAATATTTGAAATGTTGATTTCAATTGAATGAGATGTTTGAAAAATTGTAACAAAACAACGCATCTGATAAATTAGCAGAGATTTCCAAACTGAAAAGAAACTACTGTAAGGTGAAAATATCTTTAGGAAACATATAAATATAGGTGAATTGCGAGAAAATAATTTAAATATTGTACTTACTGGATCCTATTGGAACTGAAACTTGAAACTCCTGGTATATTTCTTCCGACACCTGTTTGTTTTCCCGACGAGGATTTTTTGATTTTTTCGCTTCACCTCTGTGAGATGGGTGAGAACAACTGGATTTTAATTTCTGGTAATGTGTTGTTAATTCGTATCTGTGCTTTGGACATACGGTAATCCTTTCTCTGTCTTCCTCTGATAGAGAATGCAATCCGGCGCGATTGAGAATAACATCAGCCTCGTTGATCCGTGTCCCTAAGCCTCGACTTCCACTGACACCCAGATTAGTTAGATAATCTGTTAAATCCTTTCTGCATAACTTTAGAGGAATAACATAAAGCTCATTTGGCGCGCATGGTGTTGGACCGCACACACTGTCAACAGTTGAAAATGAGCAGCTCATTTTGCGTTGTACATTACGCTTCTGACTGCAATGTAAATACCGTCGCAAAAAGCTGGAGCGAAGACCATATGTCACGTAATAAATGTAAATATGGTAAGAACAAAATTGTCATAAAATACTTTCGTAAATGTACAGTCTCTTACGATATAAAATAATACGACGTTATTTTTTCGGATTTTTTTCACTTTGTATTGAAACAAAATAGAGTTTCTGCAAGTGAATCTGCAAACAAGACTTCCAACTGGGCTACGGTATTGTTTCTCTAAATTACTCTTGTGTTTTTGGCTCTTATTTGATTCGTTGTAATCCCGTCTTTGACAGTACAAGATAGCTTGACCCAGAAACTTCGCCTAATCAAAGCCCACAAAATGCAAATTAAATTTCAAAACGATTTTGCCTGCCCAGCAAGCATAACAACATGTAGGTCATTTAATAAGCAAGGAAAATGGTAGTAACTCTCGTTGATATCTTCATTTCCCAATAGTTTGTTATTCTTTGTCATTTATGGCATGAGCCTAAACCAGCCTTCCTTAAATCAAAAAGCTTACTTATGAAAAACAGCGTGGAACAATCATCCATGGCCAGCCTTGGCTAGCCCCTATCTCCTTTAAAAACAATCAACTAGTTCCCAGTCTATCCCGAGGGAACAAATTCAACATGGCGTCGTTTTGTTTATTTTCGCGTTTTCTTAATTTTCTTTCCGTTAAATTCGTAAGAGAGGGGATTTGAATTTTTCTTGGAACTAATTTGATCAACTGTATATTTTTAACTTAAGACAAACCCAATACGAAGTCTAGGAGCGGCTTAAACAGCACATTGATTGCGTCGTGTCGTGCTGTACATGACATCGAGTAGTAGGAGAAATGGAGGTTGCTGTTTGAATGGCCCAAAAAGATTATTGCTGATTTTAATAGATGGAAGGTAAGAGTGTTTGATTTTGGCATCCAATTTTTGCTGAAGCCTTAGTTGTGTGTTCCGCGTGAAGTCGAAAATGGCTAATTTCTTGCTGATTTGCAGATATGAAATATAGGAATTCCAAAACTAAATGTTGTAGAGTGACTTGTGCTTATTTCGCATATGTCTGGCTTTTTACAAGAAGTTTTATGACCATTTACATCAGGTACAAAACACGACCTCCGTTCGCTAAATTTTACAGTTTTTGCTGGCTGTCAAATTTGGGTCAAATTTACCAGAAAAACTAGGACCTGAGGAGTTGATGGAGAGTGGATCTCATATCTCCTATACCAAAACACTTGAAGAGCAAACTTTAGTATATTTATCCATAAGTCCACCTAACCTATCTATGATGTTAGTATGGAATGATTTGGCCGACCCCGATCTTTGACCACCTGCCTGGTTTTCTCAGACAATAACTCTTAATTACATAACTTAAGAAGATGAAAGACGGGAAAAATGTTTATGTCTAATCTCTCCTATTAAGACCTAAGGGTTCAATAGTTTGACCTCTGTCGATGAGGTATGCCTCTCTAGCCTTGCGTACACTGTCACGATTAGATTTGATGAGTTCGAAAGGAATTAGTAGCATGTCAGAAGCGTTATGGTCGTTAGAAAGAAAATGTTCTGAAACTGTGGTGGGTTTGGAACTCGGTCAGTGTAAAATGCAGACTGCAGACTGCAGACTGCAGACTGGGGGTAAAATGCATACTAGGGGTAAAATGCAGACTGAACACTGCAGACCAGGGGTAAAATGCAGACTAAATTAAATTAAATTTTGTTCGGTTGGGCAGGTTGTATCCCCGAAAGTATTCATTCATTTTAAACCGTGAGAACTGTTTTCATTTTCTACGATTTTTTCGCAAGCGCTAAATTCCTTTCTCGTTATCTGCGCAACAGAAATCTTTTCATATTTGAATTTCACATTTACTCAGCTTTCTATAGAGACAAAAATGAGCTCGATAGGACATATATTTACCGAGATACGAATTTTTGAGTTTTCTGTACTCGGTTTGTTTACAACGTAATTACATGTAATACACGGCGGACGGTAGTAAAATGCATCCGTCCGCGCACTTTAAAATTCACCGATATATTTCGAAAGCACATCGTCAAATGCATTTTTTTTCAAAACTAAAACATTTAAAAATATCTTGTTGAGCGATTTTTCTCTTTATTTTGAAGCGAATTCATGGAGAAATAATTTTTGAAAGTATTGGAAGAAGTGGGGCGCCGTCCCCAAAAGTCACGCAATGAAATCCTAAGTTTTTTTGCAAGCCTCACAACGCTACATGTATCTTTTTGGAATTCTACTCTTACTTATTGACTTTCTATACAGACCAAAATCACTTCGAGTGTTTTACAGTCAACCCAGGTCACGCGTGAGCGATATCTTTTAAAGTTGAACGGAGTTTTGAAATTTACATGTCAGTTTTCAAAATCGCCAACGAGATTTCAGGGTTCCCGTATAAATTTCCCTAGCTTATTGACGGTATAAAGCCATGAATTTTTCTTTACATTGCAAAATTGAATATTTCAAGAATAACAATTGTTTCCCAAGTATTTTGAATCTTTTTTTTCAGTTAATGCGTCTTTTTCGGAACGATTTCCAGAGAGATGTCCAACATTTTATTCACACGTCGGACATATATTACCAAGAGAAATTCGAATATTCATTTCATTCTTGGAATTACTGTTCACGCGTGACCTGGATTGACTGTAACTTTAAAAAGATAGTCTTTATAATTTAGTCTGCATTTTACCCCTAGTCTGCATTTTACCCCCAGTCTGCAGTCTGCAGTCTGCAGTCTGCAGTCTGCAGTCTGCAGTCTGCAGTCTGCAGTCTGCATTTTACACTGACCGGTTTGGAACTATTTGTTTGTTTGTCAACTGGTCTACGGTGTTCGTTAAAACGGTCTTTAAGTCGTCGTTTTGTTTCTCCTATGTATTGTTTGTGGCAGCGGTTGCAGTGTACCATGTAAATAACGTTTTTAGAGTTACAGTCTATATGATGAGTAATATGTCTAGTTTCGCCGGTAGAATGAAATGTGTAGCTGGTACGTCCGTCTGTTATGTAGTTGCAAGTTAAACAGTTGTCTCCACATCGAAAAGATCCATGGGGTAGGTTGTTTTGTGTGGGATTACGTAGTTTGGCACTAACTAGTAAATCACTCAGGTTGTTGGTCCGTCGGAGGGCAACAAGAGGTGTGGCTTCGAAAACGTTAGCGCAGCGGGGAGATGAAGATAGGATGTTGAAGTGTTTGTGAATAATGGATGATACAGAACGAAGGGCTGGATTGTATATGACGACAAGGGGTACTCGTATAGGCTGGTTGGTGTCGGAGGTGTCTTTCGTAGCTATAGCCTCGGAACGTAGGATGCCGTTAACACGTCCTATTTCTTAGTTGAGGAATGAAAGATTGTATCCCCGTTTGTTGAGATAGGTTCTGAGTTCGTTTGTTCGGAGTTTAAAAGTTTCGTCAGAAGAACAAATACATCGAAGTCTGAGAGCTAAGCTGAATGGAATGGCTCTCTTAGTGTGTCTAGGAAATCAGCCTTGCTCTTTTTTTAGATTATTTTCTTTAAATTTTTTTTGCTGACTAGATCCTTCACTACAGGATCCGGTACTTTTATTTTGTCACGGTGGTCCTTGCAAACACAGTTTATCACTGGTTTTTACTGAACAGGTTTTTTAAATATACTTTTAACTTGTAAATAGCAATTTGTGTGGAATATTTAAATAAAGATTATTATTATTATTATTATTATTATTATTATTACTATTATTATGATTATTATTATTATTATTATTATTATTATTATTATTATTATTAATGTTATTATTATTATTATATTATTATTTTTTATTTTTTTTATTATTATTATTATTATTACTTTTATTATTATTATTATTTTTTTTTATTATTATTATTATTATTATTATTATTAATATTATTATTATTATTATTATTATTAGTAGTATTAGTATTAGTATTAGTATTATTATTTTTATTATTATTATTATTATTGTTATCATTATCATTATCATTATCATTATCATTATCATTATCATGTTCCTCCGTCATTTCCTTACTGTCATTTCCTTACTTTTTGTCATTTCCTTACAAAAAAAGTGTCATTTCCTTACAGTAAGAAAATGACAATGTCATTTCCTTACAAAAAAGTGTCATTTCCTTACCTCAATTTTGTCATTACCTTACAAGTAAGGAAATGACAATGTAATGTCCCTACCACAAATTGCATTTTTCTTACATTGTCATTTTTTTACAGGAACATTTTCTCTTCTTTATGGAGAATCATTAACAAAGACACTACTTTCGACGATTTACCTGTTTGCAGTAATTTATGACTAAAATTGTTTTCATTCAGTGCTTTTTGTTAAAATTATGGCCCGTCTCAAATCAACGATTGGTCAGCCTTCATCCAGTTAGATGCCTTTATTTACAATAGGTTTTTTTGTTCATTTTTTGACAAAAGTAAGAACTGATATCATTATATTTCCTGGCAATAAATATAGACTAATAGTAAAATACATTGGATGTGATTATATTTTACACAATACAACTAAATAATAATTGCAACGCTGTGCTTAAATGAAATCAACAAATTAAAGTTAAAACTACTCCGGTATACGAACATGATAGTTAAATGGCTTTTTCCGCGCATTCAATTAATTGTTATAAAGGGCAATCTGAGGTGCATACTTAATTGTCCTCCAAAAGGATGAAATAATTTAGTAAAGCCAAGATGAGCCAATAAAGCGTAATGCAAGCACGCTACTGGGGGCATTGCATATTGGCACTGTCGCAGTTGAAACCGAACACTCGGGCAGTTAAACACCTTGCAAGATTGGATACATAAGTTTCTATACCCCAGTTTTCAGGGAAGGGTTTTGTTTTACTGAAACTGATAATAATAAATTTGGTAAAAAGAGAAAGGCAGAGAGGCTGCAAACTGATGTTACTGCGCTCACCAAAGAAAAGAAAGAAAAAGAGCGACAAAGACAGCAATTTTGGTAAAGTTGACTTTTTTCCAAGAGGTAGGTTCAGGGGTTTTTGGTCAAAAATGAGCCAACTTTGAAGTTTGATCATTTTTGTGAAGTTTGAACTTTGTGATATGAAAAAGCTTTTTTCCCTGCAAACGTATTCTTACCCGTTGAATAGATGTCAGTTTCATTTAGATTTCATGTCTCCATTTTTAGGTCAAAGGGATTTTTTTATGTTTGTGTTATGTGTACACCATATTTTTCATTAAAACACATAGGGGCGAGCCCCAGTACTCAAAACTGGCATCCTACTGTGGTTTCTATTCTAGGCACCTGTTAACCCTTTCTAGACCGAGGGGGGGGGGGGGGGGGGGGGGAGGGGGATTCTGCCCGCTTTGACTTTGAACCTTTATAACCTTTTTAACTTTTAATATGCAAGCAAACACCACCAAACTCAGTAACTATTTTTAAAACTTGCCTGGGAACAAATTAGTATGGTCGGTGAATGACCTTGACATTTGACGTTGCCATGGTAACCAAATTTTCACAATTTTTACAAAATTCTAGCTCCGCAATTGCTTGGAAGGATTTTTTTTCAGAGAAGCATAGTAATTACGTTTACATCATTTCAGTAAACATAAAAAAAAAACCAGGACTTTTCAACAAAAGTAAAATCTTCCTGCCCGTGATATTCTGAAAACTGTCATTTCCTTACCTAAATTGAGACCAATTTCTTTTGTAAAAAGATCAGAAGTTAAAAAGAAGCAAGGACATTGAGGCAAAGCTTGCGTCTCCTTCCGTGAATACTTATTATGGATGTCAACTCAAAGTTCTCTTTCACAGGGCCAAGATATCAACCAACACAGTAATTGTCATTTCCTTACAATTCTCGTTGTGAAGCCATTCGTTTGTGACAAATGCTCGATTTCTTTGCATGGCCTTTAGTTGTGTATGTCTGGGTTTCAGCACCTACTATGGTGAATTTATATGATTTAAATCCAACACAGTGGAGGGATTTGTACTTGTGAGTTATTTTTGGTTGAAAATTGAACACCTATAATGCTTTGCAATGCGAGAGGATTGCACTAATGACAATTAAGTCT
The DNA here is from genome assembly GCA_965226285.1 of Ichthyobacteriaceae bacterium. GTDB lineage: Bacteria > Bacteroidota > Bacteroidia > Flavobacteriales > Ichthyobacteriaceae > CBDDCQ01. The sequence goes on along the minus strand of CBDDCQ010000006.1, from coordinate 1,209,987 downwards.
TATGTGTCAACAAATGTAGTATTAATAGACAAGAACAAGTCTTACATTTATAGGTAGGTCCGAGTAGTAGAGTGCTTAATAAAAAAAAAGATACACGAATGTAAAGCTCCTTGAATTTAGAATAAAATTGTCATTTCCTTACCTTTAAAAACAAGAAAAAAATTGTCAAAAATTTGTAAAACGTTCGAAAGTGCTTATTTCTTAGCTGGCACTTTCATTCGTCCTACCCTTTCTAGAAAACAAGCGGGACTTGTTTATCATCCAATCTGCGGTTCATTTTGAAGAAGAAAACGATATTCTAGAAACTGTCATTTCCTTACCTATTGAACATTTCGTCTTAAAACTTTCATTACTTCTATAATACTCGTGCCATTTACATGATAACCTCACGAAATTTAGCATACATTAATAGCTATTATGTCACAAAAGACCAGGCATTATCATCTATTTTTAGCCCTTCTAGAGACATTTAACTAAAAAATGGCAATTCTGTCTTGAGGGTTGACTTTGAAACCTGTACTAGACATTATACTTGCACTAGATTCTTTTTTCGTCAAAAGGTCGCTTTTCTGAAACATGGATGATAACGTGGGGAATACAAATGAAGCTGTGGGGAATGACTTTATCATCTGTTAGGCAAATTTGCAAAGTTCTAGCAATTTTTCTTCCTAGATTCCCCAATTTTCGTCATTTCCTTACCTTTTGGAAATTTCAATACGCCATTTCTCGGTGGCGGTTAAGGCAACATTACTGTTCTTTAAGCACAGATAACATTGGCACCAGAAGTTTGCTTTGTAAAAAAAATAAGGGGTTTCCCATGTACAATGCACATTTTACAAGCGATTTTATGATTATCATGAGAAAGGTAAGGACATGACTTTTCAGGAACATTATAATGATCATTATTATTATTATTATTATTATTATTATTATTATTATTATTATTATTATTATTATTATCATTATTATTATTATTATTATTATTATTATTAATCACACGAACATGGATCGATAAAAATAGCAATCGGTGGATCCAAAGAAGTAACTCGCGGAAAAATTTCTTCCTGTTCCTTCCTCCCATCAAAAGGACACTTTCATGCTCGGTTATCGTTCGTTGAAAGCACTTGGACGCCATGACCAATTTCAGTTTCTCAACCAAACAAAATAAAATCAATCCGATCCGAGTCTTTAGCTTTTGACAGAAATAATCTTTCGCTGTTTCTTGTAAGAGACACGAAAATTAACCTTTAGGAATTTCCTTCATAGCTGTAGCACTTGATTTCCATGTATTTGTGGTACAAACAACCCGGCTTAAAGAGTAGAACTTCCACAGAACCTCAAAGAACTTGTTGTTCTTTTGGACACAAAATGCATAAAACCGACAAAATGTAAAACTGTCGTGCTCAGCCGATCAGGAGCGAGTATTTTTGCCGCTCGACCAATCAGGAGTAAGTAATTTTGCCCTCAGTGAAAGGAAAATTACGAGAAACTACCCTCTGTTACAACAAATCAGCATTCAATAATTTTGCCCTCGGTATTACATTGTTATTGATGATGAGCAGCTAGCTGCATATGCATTAAAAATGTACATAACCGCAGAATTGATGAGGAACTCATAAGGTTATTACGTTCACACAATAAGCAGACTTCTATAAATGTTATTAAAAATAGGAATTGTGGAGTTTCGCCTTTAGCCTTGGCTAAATATATATATTATGCTGAACTAAATTCCTCGCAGACGTTTTAAAACGCTTAAGGCAAGTCCAAGTGTACGAGGTACAACCTCACTGAGACAAGCATTCAGTGGAAGTTTTTAAACTTCAAGCTTATCGAGAAGCGTAAGAGCTGTGCACATTTGCGCAAATGTTTTGCTGAGTGGTGCTGAGCAACGAAAACGAACATTATGGCCGCCGCTCGTACGGATTTCACGGTTTAACTTTTGTAACTGGAGTCCTCGTAAATGCGTAGAAACATAAGGATAGGCATTAAGCTCTTCTTGAGAAATTTCTTCGATCGGTTTTAATCTCTTACCGCCAGGATTTGAAAGCCATCCTTAATTTTTTGAAGGAAACCGATTGCTGTTGTCGTTAAGTGATTTAAATTGTAAAATCGTGCAATTTTTCTAATTTTAAAGGAAACTTCAGAGATACGTACCGAACTTTTTTTTTTCTTTTTTTCCTCCATTTATCCGAAGAAAAAAACAAAAATTAAAATGTAAGGGAAAAGAATCCTGCATTGCAAAGGAAGCAGAAAAAAGGTTTTCAAGGTGGTAAAACAAATCTTGCACCCCTGCTAGTTGTGAAAAAATATACCTTTTCAGAGAGTCCTTCTCCCCCCCCCCCCCCCCTCCTTCATATTTTTAATGGTGCATTCCTGACCAAAAGGTTCTATATATTGTCTTGAACTCCTTAGTCATCCTTCCGAACCTCTGTTAATTGGTCACTCTGGGGCAAGTGATTGCTCAATTGAGAATACGGAGACGGATTTACATTCAATGATTTGAGAAGTAGTCACTCAATAGAGGGTAAGTGTAGAACAGAAGGGCAAATAATAGATACCATAGACATGGTTTAGTGTTACCCTGCGCAACGGTCTCCCTTTGTCACCAACAGAAGTGAGCAGCATTATTTAAAATTCTCCTTATAATTTTAAAACACTGTCAAGCAGACAGGTAATAAGAATTAGCAAAAAAAATATTAAATAAAGGGATAGCGTTCTGCTCTGACACCAAATTGTCAGGAAAAGCCAACAGATACATGAATATTAATTACTTAGGAGAATTAGCTTTTAGATCTTAGTAGGGAAAGGGTTAGTTAACAGAGAGTTCTCAGAAGATGGTACACATAGATGTAGCTTATCCTTTTCCTCTCCCTCCCCCCCCCCCCTTCCCCTCCCCGTACCTCCCATTCTAATTATTACTCGAAACTCAGAAAGTAAAATATTTTTTTGTTGCAACTGCCTTATTTGCATAAATGGAATATGTACTGATTGCATGTGATTGTGGTTGATTTCAAGAAGTGGCCTCTCGTTGTCTCTGTACATAGCACCATATTGTTGAAGCAGTTGGGGTCTGTTATGTACTTCCCCATGATCATTCGTTTCAACTTCTATTCTACGAGCAGTGTTGTAACGAGCGATTTAATTTGTAATCTGTCATATCTTTGGTGTTCAGTTTCCGCTTGCATTCGTATGGATTGACTTTCTCGAAGCTTTTGTAGTCGCAAGTTCCGTTCCTGTTCTGTCTAGTTAATCAGTCGTACGTGTTGTGCCTGATTTGTCCGAAGCGTTTGTAATCGCAAGTCATACTCCTTTAAGTGTTCGATCTCATTTCGTTGTGCCTGGTTTCTTCGAATTCGATGTCATCGAAGCTCACGGGGGTTTCGTTATTGAAGCGAGCAAGAGTACATGTAAACTAAATTGGCTATCTTCTAAGGTTTCTAATGCATGCCTACATTGGTTGTACTGCCTGTGATATTCCAATCTGCGGCGGTTTATCTGCTGCTCTGTTTTCTCCTGGCGGCGCTGTCTTTGCTGAGCCAAGCGATGTTATCTTTGCTCTGTGGTTTCCTGATGGCTTCTTCTTCTTCTTCGCTGCTCGCGCTGAATCTGAAGTCGCCTTTCACGTTGTTCAGGAGTTTTGTTATTTAATCTTATTTGTTATTTAAACATCTGAGTGAAATGAAACATGACCTGTGATCCGACAAAACAAGTGTGACATTTGGAAATCATTAACGGCGCTAACGCATCTAAAATCTCACCCAAAACCCGGTCAAGTCTAGCTTAATACAACAGAATCGGCAAATTCCGAGCAAGACAGCATTTTAAATTAATTTTCCGTCTTCATTCTAAATTCATGAGGCAATGCGAATCACGCCGAACGAACATCTGGAAATTATTTATTCCATTGAATCCGGATATCAGACCCAAAATCGCACTTCTTGAGTAATCGATCACTAGCCTAATATGCTTCCTGTTAACATCAGTTACATTGCTTGACAAAAAACTGTGATTTAGACAAGCAGGGCTATTACATATGCACCATATTTTCATTTTTTTTAAAGCTCATTCGACTCATTAAACTTATACCATTGCGCTTTAAGGAGTTGTATTTTGGGGATAGAAATCATGTCCTTTATGAGTGCAATAAAACAAAGGCTAACAGGTTTCTTAGATACAAAATATCCTGAAACGAACGAGCTTAAAACAAATTAAAATATGGTGCATGTGTAATAGTCCTGCTTGTCTAAATCACATTTCTTTTTTGTCAAGCAATGTAACTGATGTTAACAGAGGGCCTTGAAGCCCGAACTTAGCCTGTCATTTCAGGATATGTTGTATCTAAGAGACCTGTTAGCCTTTGTTCTTTGGCACTCATTAAGGACATGATTTCTAGCCCAAAAATACTGACAACTCTTGAAAGCACCGTTTATTGTTCATTTGATTGCTACAGATCATTCTGAAGGGATTTATGATGCAAAGGAGAATATCAACCCTTTCTGGGAAATTCAAGCCTATGCTCTTGTGCTGTCTGAGCTGATTTTTCAGAAGGTGGTTACAGGAATTTTTCTTAGGATATTTCTTTTTTTTAGCGTTTCCTTTTGAATTTCATATCAGTAAGTAAATACATTAAAAGGGTCATTAGAAGACGTTCGTGAAACCGAAAAAAATCTTTTTCTTTCCAGCACCACCCCCTCCCCCCCCCCCCCCCTTGTGCCTGTTTATGGCACAGTCAGCCCCAAGCAGTCCATTATCTCTCAAATGACTATAAATCGCAAACCGATTTCCTTGGAATAGACCTTTTTGGTCTCATACGTCGTCCTTTTGTCACGTGGTCTGGAATTAATAAAGGTTGACTTGCGGACAACTCTTGTATTCAATATTATCCAGAATTCAAGCCATTATGAAACATTCACCACTGAATACGCGTCTAGCGAATGTGTAAGCATCACTGCAACACATGAGAAGGAAGAAGCCAAGTCGTATGGTGTGTACCTGTGGCCGGGCACAAGGGTGTTTTTAAAACACCCTTGTGGAAGAAGCCAGTAACAGTAACAGTAAGGAACAAACGGTTGATGGCAAAATTCAGCTTGTGGCGAAATGATGGAAAGGCATACGCAGAAGCCACATTTTACAAGCATGTAAAACAATTGAGTATTTACAGCCAAACCTTTCTTAAGCAGCTCCACATTAAGCGGTCACCCTTTAAGTGGTCAGTTGTTAAAGTCCCGAAAATTATGTCTCCCCGTAATTTTAATTCACTGTGATTCCTATTGAATGATCATCTATATTAAGGTTACTTATGGGGAAGAAAGGTCGAATTTTTCTCAAATAATTTTTTTTAGATAATTGTTAAAACAAGAAAGGGATGCAAAGTTTCGTGAAAACAGCCGTTAGAAATCTTAAAAAGAACGCGAGCTATCATAATCCAATTTATGCGGGCTGTGTTGAGATATTACGCGGCAAAATTTACCCGCGATCTTGAATTACCGGCAAATTTGCATATTTTTGTTTACACCGTGTTCATCGCAAAGTCACGGCGTTGTATGTAAAATTTTCCTGTGACACAGCGTCCCGTAAAAGGTTATTATGAAGAAAGCGAAACTAGAAAAGTCACCTTGGGTGACAGTTAAGAAAAACCCGGCCCAAAGAAGGTCGAAAAATCATTTGACGAAACCAAAAAACTTCAGCTGGCAGAGAGCCACAAGGGTTCTTGGTACAACCAGTCAGATTTTCTATAACTGCCTCGGCAGTAGAGAAATTCAAGGACGAGAAATCGGATAGTGGAGAGTCGAACATCAGTTCGGAGTCCGAAATCGAAGATGCCGGCGACAATCCAGCCACTTTCGCCGTTGTTGACCGGCTGAAAATAAGCAGCGAACCTCAGCACGTAGCCTCGTGTACTGATAGCGGTGAGAAGTGCGTGTCTCGTGTCAACTCCGCTGGGGCTGCCAGTTTCATGTTCTGCGTCCATCTGCCGTTTTCTTCTTTGTTTTGGTTTAGCCGGTGGCTTTCTTAACGTTAACTTTTCCCATAACGAAATCGCCTTTATGTATTACAGTAACACTAAATGCTTACAGAACTCCCCAGGGAATGCTTCTTTGTGTTTGATTGGCCGGCGGCGTGAGCGCGTTGACAAAAATTTTAACGAGGTGCGAAAACTCGGAAAATGTTTCGAGGCCGAAAACACGGCTTTTGTTTTTGCGCGAATTCCCCATCTTCAAATGAATTAATAAGGTATGTAGATTTGCCAGATTTCAACGAAATTTGGCCAAAATGGTCATCAGATATAAATGCATCAAAGTGTGTCAGGCTTTTACGAAATTCAAAATATTTTTTCCGTGACGTGTTAACATCTGACGGGACTACAAAAATTTTCCATTGTCCATCTTTAGGATGGGTTTTCTCACAAATCAATAGGAATAAAGAAAAAGCCTGACACACTTTGTTAGCCTATTATCTCCTGATTGATATTGTGCAGTCTGTTTGATTTTGCGCCTTTACGTGAGAGTGGGTAATTCAGTTAAGTACACGTCACTAGTATTGAGTTTGCAGGCCTCTGAGCACTGATGTATCCAACAAAATAAAAAAACATTGATATTTTTGCAAACTTCAATTTATCAGCTTTACAGTGATATATAGTTTTCCGTGGTTTTATCGAAAGCAGCGCGCGTACGCTAGATTTTCCTGAAGGCACTCGCGAAACATGGAAGTAACCTTAAGTGGTCACTTAGCCATTCTCCGAGGGTGTCCACTTAAAACAGGTTCATTTCATGTAATTAAGAAGCAACATTATTTCCAGTGCTTTATTTTGAACATTTTATTTTCAAGTCAAAATCCTTATAATGTTCATATCCACCCCCTGCAGGGTAGGGTTTTTCTTGTTTTGCACTCTCCCTCCCCCCATGAAATTCCAGCTTCATACTTTGCTTCAAAAATTTTGGCTATTAAGACACCTCCCCATTTCCAGTGACCTTCCATGGGGTGGGTATGGATGTTTTCAGGAACCACATATCTCTCAATTTTTTTTTTTATTTTTTATAGTTACCCACAGTTGTGAGTAAAAATTAAATAATGATATTGTGGTTATTTATGTGGGGATCCAGCCAGACTAGACCTAAATATAGTCAAATACCCGACATTTCTGTGTTCGAAGAAATTGAACTTGCATAACTTTGAGGAACTTAAATACACCCCGTATCATTTTAAGACCCCTACGGATCAGCTTTCAAATTCAATGCCGATTTTTGAATTGAGATTGTGCATTTGCCTTTTTGACCATGTTTGCTGAGACTTGATCTTTGAACGGAATACTAACTCTTAAAGTTTTATCAGGTTTTGTCTCAAAAGGTCAAAAGGCAAATGCGCGATCTCAGTTCAAAAATCGGCATTGATGTACAACCAATCTACACCAGTAAGAAACTTGAGCAAGACCTAAAGCTTAAAGAGATCAAGCCACGCATCGTAAATCGGCATGGTGTTGTTTACTGTTGTTTACAAACGTGATTTGTGTGATTCAAATTACGTCGGATATACGACGTGCCATTTGTTTCAACGCAGTGCTGATCATCGATACTCTGCCATTGGTCGTCATCTGAGAGATGCCCATGGGAACATTGGCCTACTCAATGAGAGCCAATTTAGAATGCTCAAAGAGTGTAGCACGAAATGGGATTGTCTTGTTTATGAAATGTTGTACATAAGAGCAATAAGACCCAATTTAAACACTCAGAGCGATTCCATAAGAGCCAAACTTTTTGTTTAACTTTCAGTTTATTCATCTCATCACTATATATACTCGATTTCATTATTTTACTTTTACTTGATAATGACGTTCTGGAAACGTCCAAACGTCATGCTATGTTTTACAATATTATATTGCAGACTTTTATTGTCAAATCTTTGACCAAATCCTTACTTATACGAATAATAATTATAATAATAATAATAATAATAATAATAATAATAATAATAATAACAAAAATAATAATAACAATAATAATATATAAAAATAATAAACTGTAGATAAAGAAGATCAACCTTTTCATGTCTTAAAGATGATTTTTGGGCATGAGTCCTTTCGTGAAGGACAGCAGGAAGCCATAAAAACAATAGTTGAAAGCAAGGACTGTGTAATTCTTGTGCCCACTGGAGGAAAAAGTTTAATATTTACTATTGCTGCCATACTGAAGCAAGGGTTATTTAACAGTTATTATCCAACCTCTTAAATTTTTTATGGAACATCAGGTGACTGTTCTCAGGGAAAAAGGTGTATCTGCATTTTACTTCAACTCTTTCCTCACAGACACAGAGATGGATGTTGTAATTCACAGTCTTATGCGGTTTAGGTCCCAGTATGTCATGTTGTTCACTAATCCCGAATGCATATTTCAATCAAGGCTACAAAATGTGCTATCCAGCTGGAATGAGAGTGGCAAATTAGCATTTATTACCATTGACGAAGCCCACTGCATAGAATCCCGGGGCGTTGGGTTCCGACCAGATTATACACGACTTGGTGAGTTTAAGAAGTTTGGAAGTGCAGTGGCAGCATTAACTGGAACGGCAACAGCCCGCACATAGGAGGTAATCATTGACAGCTTAGAACTAAACCAATGTACTGTGATCAAAACGTCTTTTTTAAGAGACAACCTCTTTATTGAAGTGCTAGAAAAGAAAGACAAGTGGCTACAATAGTACATGAAGAATTTCAGAGCTGGGGAGCAATGACATTGCAAAAGTTATGTGTGCAACAGTGTTTTGGCATGGGGATCAATAAAGGAGATGTAAGGTTTGTCATCCACTTAACTTTCCCAGAATCACTTGAAGACTATTATCAAGAAATTGGTAGGGCTGGAAGAGATGGATACCCTGCGAAATGTATTGCCTTGTTTACTAGGTTTGAAAACCGGCCTTTTCATTTGCACAACATCAGTCAACTTGAGGATGAAAGTGCCAGAGATGAAAGGTACATGTAGGTGTGCTTTCGTATTTGGAGAAGATGCTTCCAGCCCTTGTGAAGATTCCTGTGATGTTTGCACAACAGGAGCTGTGCATGTAGCAGAGAAAATACAAACTGACCAAACCGAACTTGCAAAAACTGTCATACATTGTTGTATAGAAATGCAACCTCTTGGAAAGGCCAAAGTCACTTTGCTGTCTCAAGTTGAAATGGGATCTGTATCAGCTGAGATTCTAACAAATGGATTAAACAAACTTACTAGTTATGGCAAGGGCAAGGAACTGGTGGTGGGAAGAAATGGAAGAAAGCAGTTGGTGAGGTTTATTTGCTGCCTGATTCTCAAAGGTTTTCTCAAGGAGAGAATAGATGGAGCATCTCATAACATTTTCTAAACTGTAGGTGATGTCTGCAGTGGTGTACTGTCAGGCTCTGTGGAAATTGATTTTTGAATATACTTAATTTGCAATTACCATAAAAACGGTGTGGTTAAAGTACAGGTCACAGGTGAGGCCAAACGTCACAGGTCAGAACAAAGTAAAAATAAAAATAAAGAAAATTGAAGAACTTAAAAAAACTAACAATATGAAAAGTACACATTGTCAAATACAAATAAAATAAATAAAACCCACAAAAAATAAGGGAATAATAATTATTACAAACACTGAAAAATTTGCTTTGTTAGCAAAGGGTACTTAATGTACACAGTACCGTTTAACAGCTGTCAGCTTTTGGGAGTGAAGTATGGCAATAAAAGAATAATTACCAGACAAAAACAAAAGGGTCGATATAGCTGTGAAGTGTTTATGCAAACAATTTCCTTTCCTGCTAGAGACAGTCAAAATCTACCTGAAGAAGTGCAATGACAGATATCCCCACCGTCCATTCGGTGTTACCAATCAAACGAACCAATCATGTTGATTTGCGTGTTTGTAAAAATATCAACCAATCCGATCCCGAGGGTCAGATCCTGACCCTGGCGTCTGCATGAAAGTCAGATTCAAGTCCAAGGTAACCAGAGGTTTTTCTTTTTCGCCGCTTCGCGACTCGCGTTCGCCGCTTGGCGATTCGCGGCTCTCTCGCGCGGGGAAAAATAAAGAAAAACCTCTGGGACCAGGATACACTGTAATAAAACGGTCCGAATATCACCAGTTGTCATAGGTGTCCTAATTTGATATTTTTGACCTTTGTTTGTCTGTGTTTTATTGTTTTTTAGGTTGTGCAGTTTTCATTTTCGGAATTGTTTGTTATAGTACCAAAGCAATATAGTAACACTGTGCTTAAGACGAACATTTCAAGAAAATCCTAAGAAATGCCAAGAAATCCACGAGTTCATGACTTCTACCAGAGTTGTGAATAAAAACAGTAATTTTATGACGTTATTCGATGCAAATGTTAAGAAAGCCATGTTCCTGTCCATCTTTAAATGTTTAAGGGGGGAATACACCTAAATTTGAATGAAATTTGAAGAGGTTTTAAGAAGAGATAGAGGAAAGAAAATGATTTTTGGAACACTAAAAGACAGTGGATACCCACGCAAGAGCACCCCAGGTTGCTAGTGGACTAACTTGGTATCCGTCTATTAATTATTAACTACAAATTCTTATTTTAAAACTTCACTAAATCTTCAATATTTCTTATTTCTCTTAATTTTACCAATCCTTCTAGAAAAACTATCTCCTCCCAAACATACCCAAAAATCACCCAAAATTTACAAAACACCCACAACATAGGTTCAAGGGATGAGCGTGGAGTTTTAGGATTGCTTGAAATGTGAACGAGATATTCCATTAAAGACATGTCAAGTGGAGGAAAAATGGGGTTTAGGTTAACTCCCCCCTTAAACCGAAGGGTGCGGTTTTTTTTTGGGGGGGGGGAGAGTCCAAAAAAGGATTTGTTATCTTAGATCATTCGGATCATGGTGCATCACAGGAACTGACGAATCTACTCTGGACGTTTGACGCGGATTTTGAAGACAAGAAGGTCCTCTTTCAGTTGGAATCTGGTCACGCTCCGGATCACGGTAATATTGCGCAACTGGAATACTTCCACGTCCGTATATGGAGTGGTGCAGAGTCCTTCTGATTACTTCAAAGGTGCTTGCAGTTGATTCTTACTTAGTTCAAGGTAAGCGTACAGATATTGATATAACATTGTTTGTGTTCTATTCTGTTCGCTTTCTTTGTAGCTTAAATCTGTTTGATCAAGCTTCCGTCATGTCTTTTCTGGTTGGAATGCTTCAGTGTTAAGTGGCATGAGTTAGTAAAGCTTGCACTCAACGCGTCCACAAATTTAGTCGCGGACTAGGTCTTTGATCTCGATCACTACCAGATACTGTTGTTTTAGTCCTCCAACATGGCCGCCAACTAGTTTCCCTAGTATTGTTTGTAACATTGTACTCAAAACAACCGATGTGTTTTTGGGGGAGAGTGCATTTATTAACTCGTTGAACGTGTGTTCATCCAAATCCTTGGACCATAGGATTCTATGTGTAAATCCAATCAACCAACCAATGAATAAACCAACCAACCAATCAATCAATCAATCAATCAATCAATCAATCAATCAATCAATCAATCAATCAATCAATCAATCAATCAATCAATCAATTAATCAAATCGATTATTCAAAATCAACACTTGGCATTCCATGTGACTGAATTACGTGCGCTAATTTTATAAAAAGTACAAAATATAATAACTAAGATACTAATACTATCTTTTCGCCGGAGAGAAGCGACAGCCGGAAATACGTTTGCGTTCGCAGGCTAGGGGTTTACAAGCTGTATGGACAGTCTGGTTTTCCCTTTTATTTCGCGCGCGTGCATCCATACCTTGGCGTGGGGGTGGGGGTGGGGGTGGGGGTGGGGGGGGGGTTGGGTGCGGAACGCCTTTAGTTGTACGTTTCTAAGATATTTTTAGGGATGGTGTCTTGTCATACTTTGTTACTCCGTGTTTTTTGGCACTTCATTGGTGAAATGTATGAGAGCGAACAGATGGATTTAAAAATCGCCATAAAACGTATATAACTATAGTGCCAAACCCTTATCGTGGATCGGAGAGAAACATCTGTAGAATGAAATTACGAAGGAGAATGACTGCTAGATCTAAATAACGTTGTCATAATTCGGAGAATTACATGCTCATACACTAAAATATTCAATAAAATTACTCAGCCGTACCTGGAGCCCATGGTAGTACTGTACTTCAAGATGAAATTTGAACTTGGAATTTCGAAACTATAAACCTTTGTCAATTTTCCCAAAATAGTCTACTCACATTCACTTCTGGATTGAATGACATTTGCTTTTTGTGAGTTTTATTTACCTTAGCGAGCATTTGCCTTACAGCTTTTAATACTTTCACTGTGAAAAGTCGACAGAGTTGGTAATTTTTAGTAGGTTCAAAACTCAATGAAAATTGACATTGTCTCTCAAGGTTTGACTTAGACAATGTAAATCTATAACAAGTCCTTCAAATCCTGTGATTATCGACCTTAATCGACAATGTGAATTAATTTTTTTGACCGTTATTGCCGAGTTCTTTCCACTTGTCCACCGTCATATTTTTGATAAAATATGAGGAAATCCACAAGTTCAGTTTTGACCGCGAGTTCTCGATATTCTCAGTCAGCCGCTCTTAAAATGTTTGAAAGCTTATAAACAACAACTGGGAGAAATCAAGATCAAAGACCTGATAACATGTACACGCGAGTAATGAGTGCAAGCTAAAATAACTCACGCCGCTTAACACTGAATCAAGCTTCCGTTATATCGATCAGGGCCCGGTTGTGCGAGAGCCAAATAACGCTAATCCACGATTAAAGGTTAACCGAGGTTTTCAACTAGCTCATTAAAGATTATTTTAAAGGGTCATTTTAATCTAAAGGTAAGTAAAAGTATAAGCAAAACTGAGGGACAAAAATCTTTTGGACTAATCCTTACGGATTAGTAAATATAATCGAATTAAAGTTTACGTTAACCCAAGATTAGCTTAATCGGGCTTTGAACAAATCGGCCCAGATGGATGGACGGAAGCTATATATGACGACTCCCTCTTTAAATAGAGTTATTGTATTGTATAGTAACATAGTAGAATAGAATAGAACACACGCAACACTGTATATCAATTTGCGTACGCTTACCTTTGAGTTGAGGAACAAACCACCGCAGACCTAAAGCTACCTGACATTTAAGGACTCCTTAAACAAAGGGGCGCCTTCCATATACGGATATGTCCCTAAGATTGCTTAGCTGAAACTCGTTCCACCCGGAGCATAACCATTCCCAAATAGGCCATTTTCATGTCTCAGAGAGGAGTCATAAAGCTATTTACGTGATTACCAACATTAAATTTCCGTGTACTGTATAGTGAAACTATGTCAGGTGTTTTTCTTTGTCTTGGAGAGCATTTTTCAAGTCATACTTACTTGTGAGGTTCATGCAAAGGTTGAAGCTCCTATTTTGCATAATTGAGAAATGCTACTATTTGGAAGAAGCGCCAGGGTCTTGAAACCATCTGGCTGCACGATTTTTTTTTATGATAAGAAGTCTTTGTCTTTTCATAATCACAAGGGCATTGCTGTAGGATGTCTCACTATTGGTTTACATCCATTGTTGTGCACCACTTTTTATCTTTTTTTTTTTAAGCTGTGAAGGTTGGTTGGGAAAAAGTTGCTGTTTTTACTACTTGAAACCATTATGTGAAAATATCAATAATATTTTAATATAATGAAGACTTGTGCTAGCCTTATATAACTATCCACCAATCGTAGAATTTGGCCTTGCAGCAATGTTTTAAGTGTTGTGAGAAGTTATCAAAATTGTTATATTTTGCATTTTTTTTTTTTTCACTACAAAAAATTCAATTTTTGCCTACGAAGGGACTCCGATGGAAACAGGGGAAGAAAGCGTTTAAGGCTCAAACGAAAATTGTATTTTTTAAAGTAATCGAACAAAGTGTAATGCAAACCTATTTTGTGAACAATTTGGGTTATGAGGATCTTAGAGAGCCACCCACTTACACTTAAATAATTGATTTTAAAACAGCGATCTCTGGCTAAAAGGATTAAAACCTACAAGCTTTCGACTGCCCGAACTGCAGTCTTCGGCGGGTAAATGAGTGATAAGAAAGCGATGAGAAAAACTTTTAAAACAAAAGTGTGAATTGCGAAATAATAAAAATGTAAATAATTATGAATGTTTGTTAAAAAGAATGTTGTATTGTCCAGGTAACGGGCAAGAATTGTTATCTACGTTAGGTGTCACTTTGGTATGCCACGCTTCTAATGTTTTTCTGGTTCTAAAGGTGCCTTTGTCAATAATTGACGCGTTTTTAAAATCAATGACATGGTTGTTGGACCAGGCGTGATTAGCAATTCTAGAACCAACCGAATCACGCAAGTCTTTCGCTTCTCTCCCTTACATCAAAGACGTAACTGAACCTTTGACACGTATCCTCAAAAAACACGATGTCATAGTTGTAAGCAAACCATTTACCACACTACAACAACAGTTCCCAGCTCCGAAATTTCGATCTTTCATGGAATCGCAGACCAACGTCGTGTATAAAATTCCCTGTACAAATTGTTCGTGGTGTTACATTTGGGAAACCGGCAGAGCTTTCAATACCAGAAAAAAAGAACATTTGAGGAACACCAAAACTGCGGCCAAAGGTTCTAGAATTGCTAATCACGCCTGGTCCAACAACCATGTCATTGATTTTTAAAACGCGTCAATTATTGACAAAGGCACCTTTAGAACCAGCAAAACATTAGAAGCGTGGCATACCAAAGTGACACCTAACGCAGATAACAATTCTTGCCCGTTACCTGGACAATACAACATTCTTTTTAACAAACATTCATAATTATTTACATTTTTATTATTTCGCAATTCACATTTTTGTTTTAAAAGTTTTTCTCATCGCTTTCGCGTCGCTCATTTTACCCGTCGAAGACTGAAGTTCGGGCAATGGAAAGCTCGTAGTTTTTAATCTTTTCAGCCAGAGTTCGCTTTTTTAAATTTTAACTATGTTTCATCCTGGCTACGGCCCCTCAATATTTTTAAATAATTGAAATTAACTTTGGGCCGCAAAAAAACTGTACGCGAATGAACACGGATCACCCTAAGGCGCTTCTTCATCGTATTTTCTCCTTTCATTTAGCGCGAAATCCCTGTTTCAAAAACAATTTTTCTGTAAAATGGAAAAGGGTTTTATAGCTCCAAACCAGCCAAAATAGAGTACATTCTTTACCGTAAATTACAGTTCGTTATTGTTAAGACACAGAGACAGTCAGGCATCTTTTACTGACAAATAATAATGGTTACACCTGCATCTTGCCACCGGGGGTAGCGCGCTTCTTGAAACTCTTTCCTAATTTCAGACCGAAATATCTGATTTTTCCCAACCTATTTCAGACACGACCTTCTTGTCGACTACAAACCGTCCAAATTCTCCAAATGATAATGTTAACCCGCTTCAAACATACAAGAAGCTAAATTGGTTTAAAGACCGATATGAATATGTCAAAACATGTGAGTAGGACCTCTTTAGGCCTTTCAACTCCATTTTACTCGTGAAAACTATAACCAATTCCAGACTAGCCTCACCCTATTCAGCAAAATATGGGCAAAATCTATGCACTACTTCAAACTAAAAAGGCTGCCGCCGTCAAAAGCGCACTTAAATTTAAAAAAAGACTTACACTTGTTAATCACAAATGTATAGAAGACGTTGTTATAATGGCGTCATGCATGAAAAGTTTTAATACCTTCTTTTCAATTCACCATGAGGGGTCGTTTTTTATTACGATGGTAGCACGTACTAAGTATTAATTTTAAGATAAAAGCGCTGACTCGGAGCTATTAACCTTAAGGGTTTATTAAACACTTTAAAACCTCTTCTAGTTAAGACCTTACCTGAATATATATTTTGCGAAATTTTGCCCTGCATGGAAACGTCGTCTTTAAGTCAACATTTAATTAGCTGTTTAAATCGTTGCGCCACGGGTACCAGATAGTCAGGCACCAGAAACAATCATTAAATACAAAAATTACTCACTGTGAAGGTAGAGAAGCATATGCGGCGCAGTTTTATGCTACATGCCCTCCGGGGAAGAGGACTTGGGTTCAAATCTACCTTGGAACCGAATAAAAAAAATATCTTTTCATTTCAAAGCGAGGCCATCATCTTTGGTAGAGCTTTCAATTCCTTATTTTTCCCTCATCATTTGTCAGTTATTATCTTAAGTTTTGTACTTTTCAATAAAAAGAGGCCATGAACAATGGCAAAAAAAAATTTTTATCTCAAAGCGAACCGAGTTTGTATTTATCTTCTAACGTTTCTTTGAAGCGCTCAAGTAAACAAGCTTGGCTTGTGGCATTCAGATTCCAAGTAATCTACTAAATATTCCTCACACTCTTAGAGAGGAGTCATAAGGCTATTTACGTGAGTACCAACATTAAATTGTAGTGTACTGTATTGTGCAACTATGTCAATGTTTTTCTTTTATCTTGGAAAGCGTTTTAAAAGTCATACATCCTTGTGAGGTTCATACAAAGGTTGAGGCTTCTAATTTACATAATGGAGATATGCTAGTATTTAGAAGCAGCGCCAGAGTCTTAAAAAAATCTGGTCGCACGATTTTATTCTATGATATAAGAAGTATTGTCTTTTCGTGTTGCGAGAAGTTATCAAAATTGTTAAAACTTTGCATTTTTTTGTCACTACCAAAGATTCAATTTTTGCCAACGAAGGCACCCCACTGGAAACAGAGGAAGAAAGCGTTTAAGGCTCAAACGAAAATTGTGTTTTTTTCAAGTAACCGGACAAAGTGTAATTCACATGCAATATTTAAAGAAAACCTGTTTTGTGAACAATTTGGATTATGAGGAACTTAGGGAGCCACCCACTTAAACTTAAATGATTGAAATTAAATGTTGTCTTAATGACGACGTTTGCATACAGAGTGAAATTTCGGAATATGTATATTATCAGGTACGGTCTTCACTTGAAGAGATGATTTAAAACAAAATTGGCCGCTTTGTTAAAATTTAATTTTAAGGCTCTATCTGAAAGCAATTAGAACAAATTAATAAAAAAACTAATTGGGGTAAATAAAAGAAATGACATGTGAAATGTAGATGTAGCCTTAATTTGCCAGTAAAAGAAACATTAGAGTTCCGGTGTCTTAATCATAAGCGAGTTGTTAGCTACAGGTTAAACACGTACTGTATTTTGAATTGTTTGAAGCTACACAAAAGGCGTCCATTCTACCAAAGGTACGTTTTGAAATCAGTTGAAGTAGCACATAGATATTTACCACTTCTTGCTGAATAGGGTGAGGCTGGTCTGGAATTAGTTATGGTTTTCACGAGTATAATGGAGTTGGAAGGCCTAGCGAAGTCCTACACACTTGTTTGACATATTTATATCGGTCTTTGAACCAATTTATCTTCTTGTATGTTTGTAGCGGGTTAACATAATCAATTGGAGAATTTGGGTGGTATGCAATCGACAAGAAGGTCGTGTATCAAATAGGTTAGGAAAAATCACATATTTTGGTCTGAAATAAGAAAGAGTTTGAAGAAGCGCGCTACCCCTGGTGGCAAGATGTAGGTGTAGCCATTATTATTTGTCAGTAAAAGACGTCTGACTGTCTCTGTGTCTTAACCATAAGCGAACTGTCATTTACGGCTAAAGAATATACACTACTTTGGTTGGTTTGTAGCTACAAAACTCTTTTCATTTTACCGAACAATTGGTTTTGAAACAGGTATTTCGCAAAAAATGAAAGGAGAAAATGCGATGGAGGAACGCCTGAGGGTGTTCCGTGCTCATTCGCGTATTCTTGTTTGGCGGCCCAAAGTAATTAGCTGTTAAAATCATTGCGCGACGGTTGCCAGATAGTCAGGCACCAGAAACAATCATTAAATGCAAAACTTACTCACCGTGAAGGTATAGAAGCATGCGTGGGGCATTATTATGCTACATTCCCTCCGGGGAAGAAGGCTTGGGTTCAAATCTACCTTGGAACCGAATAAAAAATTATTTTGTTCATCTCAAAGCGAAGCCATCATCTTTGCTAGAGCTTTGAATTACTTATTGTTCTCTCATCATTTGTCAGTTATTATCTTAAATTTTGTACTTTTAAATAAAAAGTGGCCATCAACAATGGCCAATTTTTTTTATGTCATAGCGAAGCGAGTTTGTATTTTGCTTCTAGGGTTTTTTGAAGAGTTCAAGTTAACACGCTTGGCTTGTGGCAATCAGATTCCATCTAATCTAATATTCCTCACAGTCTCAGAGAGGAGTAATAAAGTTATCAAATTGTTAAATTTTGCATTTTGTTTTTCACTACAAAAAGTTCAATTCTTGCCTAAGAAGGGAGGAACAGGGCAAAGGAACAGAGGAAGAAAGCGTTTAAGGCTCAAACGAAAATTGTATTTTTTAAAGTAACCGGACAAAGTGTAATTCACACATAATATTTGAAACTAATCTATTTTGTAAACAGTTTTGGTTATTGGGATCATAGGGAGCCACCCACTTAAAGTTAAATGATTAAAATTAACTTTGGGCCGCCAAAGAAGTATACGCGAATAAGCATGGAAACCCTCAGGCGTTTCTCCATCGTATTTTATCCTTTCATTTTGCGCGAAATCCCTGTTTCAAAACCAATTCTTTGGTAAAATGGAAAAGGGTTTTGTAGCTCCAAACCAGTAGAGTATGTTCTCTACCCGTAAATTACAGTTCGCTCATGGTTAAGATACAGAGACAGTCACGCGTCTTTTACTGACAAATAATAATGGATACACCTGCATCTTGCCACCGGGGTTAGAACTGTTCTTTAAACTCTTTCCTAATTTCAGACCAAAATATATGATTTTTCCTAACCTATTTCAGACACAAGAATCTTGTTGATTACACACCATGCAAATTCTCCAAGCGATCATGTAACTCGCTGCAAACATACAAGCAGCTAAATTGGTTCAAAGACCGAAATGAATATGTCAGACATGTTAGTAGGACTTCGTTAGACTATCCAACTCCATTTTACTTGTGAAAACTATAACAAATTCCAGACCAGCCTCACCCTATTCAGCAAAAATTGGTCAAAAGCTATGCACTACTTCAAACTAAAAAGGCCGCCGCGGTTAAAAGCGCGGTTAAATTTAAAAAACACTTACACTTGTTTATCACAAATTTATAGAAGACTTTGTTATAATGGCGTCATGCATGGAAGGTTTTAATACCTTCTTTTGAATTCACCATGAGGGGTCGTTCTTCATTACGATCGTATTACGTATTAGGAATTAATTTTAAGATGAAAGGGCTGACTCGGAGCTTTAAGCGTAAAGGGTTGTTAAACACTTTAAAACATGTCTTGTAGTGAAGACCTTACCTGAATATATATTTTGCGAAATTTCGCCCTTCATGCTAACGTCGTCTTTAAGTCAACATTTAATTAGCTGTTTAAACCGTTGCGCCACGGGTACCAGATAGTCAGGCACCAGAAACAATCATTAAATACAAAAATTACTCACTGTAAAGGTAGAGAAGCATGTGCGGCGCAGTATTGTGCTACATGCCCTCCGACGAAGAGGGCTCGAGGTCAAATCACCTTGGAACCAAATTAAAAATTATTTTTTCATCTCAAAGTGGAAGCCATCATCTTTGGTAGAACTTTGAATTCCGCATTGTTCCCTCATCGTTTTTCAGTTATTATCTTAAGTTTTGTACTTTTTAATAAAAAGCGTCCATAAACAATGGCCAAATTTTTTCTTCTCAAAGCGAAGCGAGTTTGTATTCTGCTTCTAAGGTTTTTTGAAGCGCTCAAGTAAACAAACTTAGCTTGTGGCAATCAGATTCCATGTGATCTAGTATTCCTCACCGTCTCAGAAAGGAGTCATAAGGCCATTTACATGAAAACAAACATAAAATTGCAGTGTACCGTGTTGTGAAACTATGTCAGTGTTTTCTTTGCCTTGGAGAGCGTGTTTTCAAGTGGTACTCCCTTGTGAGGTTTATGCAATGGTTTAGGCTCCTAATTTGCACAATTGAGAAATGTTAGTATTTGGAAGCGACGCCAGGGTCTTACAAATTTGACGTTTTGGTAATATCATAACAGACATTTCGTATTCAAATTAGAAAAATGTGATATATAAAAAAAGAAAATGTTTTCTTTGCCAAAAAACACGATTTAGTTGAAAATTTCCGTCTTATTAATGACGCAATATATTTATCACAGAAAAGACAGCCCATTGCAATTGTAGTTTACTTGTATAACCTTCGGTACAAAAGAAAAGTAAGGTTTAAGGTGAATAATTTGGCTTCCTGCTAATCATTGGCATATTGGGAATATTAACTGACATTTGTATTCAAATTTGAAACTGATATACAGAAAAGAGTAAAACTGTTTTCTTTACCAAAGAGCAACATGGCCAACATGATTTCGTTTAAGATTCTCGTCTCATTTATGGTGTAGAGTTTTTAATGGAAAAAGAAATCACTTTAAAAGGAAAACAAGTTTGAGGGAGAATGTAATTTGCGTAGCATCTGTCCGTTGACATATAGGGAATATTGTTGCACATTTTGTGTCAAATTAGAAGCGATGCTAATTATTTCTTTTCAGAGAGAATCATGCTTACGGTTTGAATACGCCTTCGATAAAACTGTGAGATAAAGTCAATTTTTAAATTAATAAATAGTTAAAATTATTTTACGGCTTGAACGAAAAGCTAAACCTTAGTGGAAGTATCTTCAACAGCAGGAAAAAGGAACTATAAAATTTCATAAGAGTATTATTTTTTATCACAAATTTAACGCGGCCATTGTTATCCTTTCTCACCATGCATGAAAAGTTTTAATATCTTCTTTCTAATTCGCCACGTGCGGTCCTTTTTAATTATGAAAGCATTAAGAATTTAAATATAAAAGAGCTGAGCTATTGAGCTCAAATGACCGAAATGTTGTCCAAAACACGACAATACCTGAGGCCATTTAGACCAAAAAAGCTAAATAACCATACCCTTTGGCTAAACACACACTTATAGCAAAAACACACCTAAAGGCAAAATACACCTATACCTTATACAGGAGAGTGGAATTTTGAAGTCTTTCTCCCCCCGATAAGTTACATGTTTCCTTTTATCCAGCTAAACTGACTTCTTCCCTTCGTAATAGTGCTTTTTTATTATTTCATACTGGCAAGAAACGTCTCCCAGGAATCGTCCTTTAAGCTTAATATCTCCGAGCCAGTGCTTTTATATGAAAATTAATTCCTTATACGTTATACGTTCTTAACGAAAAAAGTACCCCTCATGGTGAATTGAAAAGAAGATATTAGAACTTTCCATGCATGATGCACATAATAACAACGTCGTCTACAACTTTGTGATTAACGAGGATAACTTTGTTTAAATTTAAGGGAACTTTTGACTGCGGCAGCCTTTTTAGTTTGAAGTAGTCCATAAATGGTGACCACTTTTTGCTGGTCTGGAATTGGTTATGGTTTTCACGAGTAAAATGGAGTTTGGAGGTCTAACGAGGTCCTACTCACATGTTTGAGATATTTATATTGTTCTTTGAACCAATTAAGGTTCTTATATGTTTGTATCGGGGAAACATGATCAATTGGAGAATTTGGATGGTATACAATAGGCAAGAAGGTCGTGTCTGAGATATATATTTTGGTCTGAAATTAAGCAGAGGGATATAGAAGGATATTTTTACATGGTTTAAAACTATGCAGAGGAAGCAGAAATTATCAAGTGCTCTTGGTATCCAAAAAGGAAAAATTTGGGGTAACCATGCTTTTTTTTTAGAGATAATAAAGCTCCAGTTTGGAAAAAAACGCCATACATTGCTTTGTATTTTACTGTTTTAAAGAGCAACTGTTGCTTAACTATCTCTTGAAAATACGTTGTTACCCCCAATTTTGGGGGGGTTTCAGTAGCCGTTGGTAAGATCTGCTTTCCCTGCATAGTCATAAGCCACACAAAAATACTGATTTAGTAGTAGGCACCGTTCTTAGGGTATTTACTTTTTCTTCTTTGCAGGTTTTCCATTCTTTGCCAAGTAATACCAATGTTGTGATCATCAGTGTTAATCAAAGATGGACGAATGGTTTCTTAAAGCTCTTATTTTACATGTTTCCTTACTGTGGATAAGAGGAGGTAAGTTCCAAACCGATTGTTCTTATGGGATAAAATAAGAGTAAACATGGCACTACCATTAAATTATCTTACGTAAATTAGTAAACACAGAGAATACGCAGATTTTTTGAACTACTGCGGATAGTACAAAAAAGAAAACCTAGGGAGAGAAGGATGGGTAAAGCTAACAAACAGAGACCGCAACTGTCCTTTGAGCAACGCTGCCACACTATAAAAGATAAAAAAAAGATAAAAGGTGAAAAGATAAAAACCACGCAAGGGGGGTTGTGTCCCTTATTGCTTTGACAAAGCCAAACCAATAAATTAAAAGACTGGCTAAGTCCTTATGTCCAACGACTTTGTGTCATAAGATGTCAA
>CBDDCQ010000006.1:0-1182500 GCA_965226285.1 Ichthyobacteriaceae bacterium | reverse complement strand
CGTCTAACAAGAGGCTTATCAGTAGAGGGGTTAGCTAGTAAGGACACATGGTGGGAAGGACAATTGTATTTGGAGAGGAAAAAAATTTGAATGGGCAGTAGATCATATCATGAGACAGCAACGAAAGAGGTCAGGAAACAAGCACGCCTACAAGCTGACTGCAGCATTAGAGGGACAGCGGTGTTAGCAATCAAAAACAATGCTACGTAGTGGCTTAAAACCCAAAAAAAATGAATGCGAAGATCTTTCTTCTGTTTAATCTTTCACCCGCAGTTCAAATATATATTTCACATATTAATATTAATATTAATATTAATATTAATATTATATCAAATGTTTGGAAGTCTTCAAGAGATTCTCAGAAAGTTGCCGTTGATCCGCAATTAAATATAGGCGGTTTTCTGCAGGTATCATGGATAAGTCTGGAAGTGAATCATCTTGAAAAACTGGTTTACAAGATGTCTCTGTTTATTGTGTTTCTTAATTGATTCTTAACAGCTACTTTGACTCCGTGGACAAACCCACTGACCACCAACAGACCAGCGTCCCCGACACCGAGTCAAGCAACAGGTAATATATGAGTTGTATTTTTTTGAAGTATATATTACTGCATTTCGGTTTTCAAACTGTAACGTTACGTTTGTCGACGACTTTCACATACAAACTGCGTGACGATGAGTTGTTGAAGCCTTAAGGGAGCCAGCCATTACAGTTCAGTTTAAAAAATGTACCATTTCCGTGAAAAACAGGTTCTCCATTAATGTAGTTTAAAACACACTTCTTAAGAACAAACATTACAATGCTTCCTCGGACAAACCAACAGACAACACAAAGAACACGATTCAATATTAGAGACTTTCCCAATCGAGTCGTTTGAATAACGAATGCATCTTGCATGATAACCAACTTTTCAAAGATCCCCGTTGCACAGCTTTCAGATTTTACATCTTAAACTTGTCAATAACACGATCGCATACTATCCACTTCACCATAACTCTCTCAAAGCAAATTGACGTAATTTATGTTGCCTGGAAGATTCAGGCAGACACGTTTCTCCATGGTGGAAATTAACAGTACCAAAGTCACGTGTCCAACTATCTCTTCGGAGATGAGCTTGTGCTTATTTCACGAACAGCGGGTGGTTATCAAATCCTAAGCTCACAAATGATTGGAGAACTTCAACAGATTCTCAGAAAGTGCGCATTCTCCTTTGAAAATAAATGAAACTACTTGAAAATATAATAAAAATGTGCTGGTTGTGGAGAGGCCCTCCATGACCTCTGGATACATGTAGAGAAAATAACTAGCCAATGTTTGACTGATCTCCCCTGATTGTTCCTGATACTGAGAATTATAAAATATTTGTTTGTACTTGTCAAAAACTGCCACATTCTAATTTCCTATCAATCCGCAATTAAATACCAGGCGGTTTCCTCACAAGCATCGTAGAAAAATTTGCAAGTGCACCACCTTGACAAACTGGTTTACAATATGTCTCTATTTACCTCGCTTTTAATTTCATTCTCAACAGTCAATGTGACTCCATCGACAAACCCACCAACCACAAACAGACCAGCGTCCCCGACACCAAGTCCAGCACAAGGTAATTAATAAATCACTTGTGTTTTTGAAGTATATATTACTTGAATAAGGTTTTCAATCTTACGTCAGACTTGTCGAAAACTTTAGCATACAAATTGCGCGACGATGAGGAATTGAAGATTTAAGGGGACTTATCATTACCGGTCAGTTTAAAAATAGACCAATTCAGTTAAAAACAGGTTCACCTAGGTCTTCATTAATGTAGTTTATAACACATTTCTTAACAAGAAACATTACAATGCCTGCTTGGTCAAACCCACCGACAACACAAAGACCACATTTAACTATCTTTGACTGCCAGGTGATTGTATTTCTTTTTCTTCTCTTAGTATACGTTGTAAATATATTTTTTTGAAAATGTAATTCAACATCCGCCTTCATGTCTCTTCATGTCTCTTCATGTCTCTTCATGTCTCCCCCACCCCTCGACCTTCCCAGACCCAGAAAACAAAAAAAAAAGTCCCGTCTAGATAGGGTTAAATTAAGATTTTCAGGGCAAGAATTAACATTAAAACGAGGCTTTTGAATGACTTGTGTGATTAAAAACACATAAATTGTGTAATTTATCTTTATTCCAAAGTTCCCGATTGTCATAAACTGTATATTCCAGCCCCAATTAATAGTAACAATTTGCAAAGCTCACTTAATTAAAGTGCACCTACCCCCCTCCCCCAGTTTTTTTCTACAAAAATCTTTACATTTTGCCGAATATCTACGAATCATCTAGTATCGTATTTTGTGCTTCCCAGAGATGTGAAGGCTTACATGTCGAAGAGCGAAAGGCTCGAGAGCCCGAGCGTGCCAAGAGATTAGCAGCTAAGGGTTTTAATGCATAGCTAGCCATTGAGGCTTGAGACGGAAAGGGTTGAAAAAAAATTTTTTCCCGAAAAATAAGAGAGCTTGAGAAAAGATAAACAAGCATAAAAGATCGCCAAGGAAAACGTCAAAGAAACCCATTTAGCCCTGGAGAGAGAGATCAGCGAGGAGCTCGGCCTAGAAGCAGAATTTGACGACAAGAAGACTCGGAAAACACTGTCTGGCACTAACCACAGCTTGAGGGTCCACTAAGCAAAGCATCAGCGCCCAGTTTTTTCAAGCCCGTATCGACAAAGCAACTGCGGTACCCGAACGCAAGCTAATGTAGCTCGGACAGTACTTATCGGGCGAAGTGTTAAGGGTTATTGAGAATTTGGATCATTCCACCTCTGCTTACCTCGTCAAGTATGGAGGAAGAAGAGGAAAGATCGCATTCTATTTGGAGGAACTTGGGGATTTTAAGCCATATGAATCCGTGTCGGTAACGCTAAAGATACAGAGAAGTTCGCTGATATCCAAGACATCGAAGTTATCAACCTTTAAGAGGCTGGCCGACATAAGGAGTTGGGCAATGGATCGCTCATGATAAGCTGCAGAGGAAGATGACAGAGTCAATGCTAGCACAGTACCATCGACGGATTTTTGAACACAAGAACCACAGTGCGTAGAAGCATTACGACAATGGGTTATACAAGAAGCAGAATTCTAGAAAGTACAAGCTGAGACGCTTCGAGGGATATGGAGCAATTGCAGTACCCCGAAGAGAAATCAATCGTTTTCTTGGCCGGATCAGTTCACTCGCGGGGAATCCAAACCAGTGGCCTAGGAAGAGCTGCCGAACATGCAAAGTCTGTGGAAATAACCACCCATTTGGTGTGACGGGTTTTAAGGTATAACCATTGAAAAGAGGTGGCAGAAAGCGGCCCAACGACGTTGTTGCTATAGATGCCAAGGAGAGACCCATTACGGAATATCGTTCCCACAGTCCCGATTTTTTTGGTTTGTAGGGACGCACAACAGTCGTACTACATTGTAAAGAAAGGAGAGGCCGGAGATTGCAAGGAACGGCAATGGGAGTGACAGCTACAATCTTCAGCCCTTAAACGTCCTCGGGATGAAACTAAAGTAGCTCCAGTAGTAGATATTACGGAGGGGGAGTCCACACAGGTCTTACCGGAAACATCGAACATAACAGCAATGCACATGAAAGAAACTAGAGGCGAATATGTTGCAACGAGGAAAGTAACAGCAGTAATGAAAAATGGTGCAAGACAAGTGGTCGTTAATGCGCTACTGGACGATGCTAGCAGTAAGACATACATCAACAGTTGAATCAGGAGAACCGTAGAGTAACCGTTAACTTTCTAAATGGTCGAACCGACAGCTTCGAGACACAAACCTTCCAACTAAATCTTGAAAGCTTAGATGGAAAGATAGATGTAAAGATAGTAGTTTCATTGCAGAACGTGTTTCAGGGAACATTGGAGCAATCAACTGGGCAAAATACGCGAGGAAGTTGGAGCATCTAAAGGGTATTACTTTACCTTGGACCACGCCCAATCATCGACATTTTTGTCGGTATCAATCAGAGAGGGGTAATGAAAACCAGTAAAAAGAGTTGCACGGTTAATGACCTTCGGATGGGCACGATCGGCGATCCAAATAGTACTGATGAGTGACGCTATCGAGCAAGTTTCGCTCTCACTTATTTTATACGTGCCGGCGATAAGAGCAGCAACTAAATTACATACTCCAAAAGGTCTTGGAGATAGAATTGCTAAGTCACAGCTTTGAGACTCTAAATGAGAAATTCGCGCTCAAGAAACTTAAGTGGTCCATCAAATTTGACAGCGGAAGGTACAAAGTCCCAGTTACTTGGAAAGACGACCGGTCAGTGTTACCGGAAACCACGAGACAGCCCTGAGATGCATGAGAAAAACAGAGAAACGCATACTCAAGGAGCCGGAAGAAAGGTTGTGTAAGGAAGATCCCAAAAACAGAAAAAAGCCCATTGAGTCCTGTTGCCTACCACACTTATCTGTTATGAGGCCGAACGAAGCAACGACGGAGACGAGCATTGCGTCTGACGCGTCAGCCAAGTGCAAGGGGATCTTTAAGCGACTTCGTACACAAGGCATCTAAGTTGAAACGAGAGCTTTTCAGTGTTTTGATACGGTTCCACAAGCAAGCGATAGCGTTAGTCTGTGGCATAGCAGAGATGTATCCCGGCATAAGTCAAACGCTAGAAGATACCTAGTATAATAGACTTTTATGGAGAGCGCTCCACCAAACCAAGGTACTAGATGAATATGAATTTAAATGAATGGCAGTCGGGATGAATTCGTCGCCGTTTCAGTCGTAGTTCGTCGTTCAAGAACATGCGAAGAAGTATCAAAAAAAAAAATTTCCACTGGCTGCGGTGACAATACCATCTCTGGGAATATTATCTTTAACTATCTCTGAACATATATGTACGGTAGCGTGGATTCAGACGATAAGACAACCATAGACTTGTACAAAAAACTTTCAACGCTGTGGAATGCTGGTATGCATGCACGTAAATGGCTGTCTAATTTAGAAGAATTGTTGTGGGAGATATCAATAGCGAAAACTGGATTTAGATAAGTGCTGCCCTCTGTTCCGAAGCTCGGAGTACTATGGGTAGAGAAGGAAAACATGTTCATCTTCCGAGTGCATCAACCTCGAGATGAGTACAGATGTAAGAAGACCTAATAAAGCACAGTTTCCTGAAGAGAATAACCACATTTTTCGTGCCTTTGGGATTTTGGACGCTATATACCATTTGTGTAAAGGCTGGACCACGGGCAACGACTACCTTATTACATGAAATTTTCGCGACACGTTAATTTCGCGATTTTGAGGTTCGCATATTTTGCGACACCTTAACTTCACGATTTTGCAAAAATGTCGCATTTTGACTCACTTTAATTTGGCGTTTTTGAGTGAGACACACTTTATTTCTTTGTCAATGTTATTTAACATGTCCCTGAATTTGATCAAACAACTTAATCGATAATGTCCAAATAAACAGAAACGCATCTGAATCTGTAAATAGTAACAAGAAAGATGTTCCTACAGTGTCTACAAGGCAAGGTTTAAAGTTAGTGCTTGAATTCAAGTCCCGTTTTTTGTGGTCAATTGACGTCATTATCCATGTACGTTAAATATTCCTTTCTGCAGGCTCCAAAGAGAAAATGTTGCCGTTTAGTCTCAAAACTGATGCCGTTTAATTGTTTGCGTAAACGTCTTTGATACGGATCCATCAACAGGTGGTAGCATTGAAAACATCCTTTAAGGTTGGAGACGTTCTTTTCTGCATCCATGAAAGAAACAACTAACATGATCGATACGCAATAGCCGCGACAAATTGCTTCCCGGACGACTTAAATTTCGCGATTTTTTTTAAATCGCAAAATTCGCGAAATTAACGTGTCGCGAAAATTTCATGTAATAAGGTAGTTAGGAGTCGCTTAAGTTGTAACAAGAAAAGAAGGCTATTCGGTGGTTCAACAATGAACTAGAGCATTTTGTGAAAATTAAGATCGTGTTGTCTACAGCAGGTAGAAAGGGATGTGAAGTCCGCGAGTCTGCACGCATTCGTGGATGCTTCATCGAATGTGTATGGAGCGGTCGTGTATTACAGAGATAAGCACAGTGATGAAACTGTTTCGGTCCATCTAGTGGCTCCTGAATCAAGAGTTGCACCACTTACAGCCACAAGTATCCTTCGTTAAGAGCTGATGGGTGCAATTCTAGGATTCAGACTAAGTGCATTGATATCGAAAGCATCGAAGATTGCAAGGCTAGTGAAATCACGGCTTGGCCGGATAGCATGAACGTGTTATGGTAGATACATCGCCGAACCAACCAGGACATTTAAGCCGTTTGTTGTAAACAGAATTGGAGAAATGAAGTCTCAAACAAGTCCTCGACTGTGGAGGCATTTTTCCACTGACGATAATTCAGCTGATCGTCTAACAAGAGTCTTATCAGTCGAGCAGTTAGCTAGCAAGGACACCCGGTGGGACGGACCTCTTTGTATTTACAGAGGAAAAATATCTGAATGGGCAATAGATCGAATCATGAAACAGCAACGAAAGAGGTCAGGAAACAGCCACGCCTACAGGCTGACTGCAACATTAAAGGGACAACGATGTTGGCTATCCAAAACCATGCTACGTAGCGGCTTGAAACGAGACACTTTTCTGCCTGGATTAGTCTCATCAGAACACTGGCCTGGGTTTATCGCCTCGTATACAATTGTGTAAGTTTACGACGAGAGAAACGCATTAAGAGAGGGCTGACTACCAACGACATCGAGGACGCGCACATTCAAGTAATGAAGTCAGCACAAGCGGAATCATTTGGGGGAAGAGTACTCATAATTGACAAGTGATAAAACACTTCCAGGTGGTAACAAGTTACTCGCCCTAAAACCAAGAATTGATGAAGATAGATTAATGAGATCTGGTGCTCGTCT
Organism: Ichthyobacteriaceae bacterium; assembly: GCA_965226285.1. Lineage (GTDB taxonomy): Bacteria > Bacteroidota > Bacteroidia > Flavobacteriales > Ichthyobacteriaceae > CBDDCQ01. The sequence continues at coordinate 1,175,581 of CBDDCQ010000006.1, read as the reverse complement.
AGAGAATGCTGAGTATTTACCACATGACGTTAAGTACCCTATTATCTTACATGAAAGAACTGAGTAACCAAGCTGATCATGGGACATTATCATGGGAAAAGGGAATCATACATCAAACATTGCTTATATTGTCCTTTCTCGTTTTTGGTTAATGCAGAGGCGAGAATAAATGCGAGATTGTGAAGCTTAGTGCTATGAATGTCGTAAGAGAAAAGCCAAACTGTCGCTACAAATCACAGCGGCTCACCCAAGAATTAGGCTTTAGACTCCACTTCTTGCGTTCGGTCGTATGCTTGTAGATTCGAAGAGCCTTTCATAACATTCCAGGGCAGGGGAAAACAAATAGCTAAGGTATAACTTTGTCTGTTTACATGTATAACCACCAGAGCGGTGCATTTCAAAATGGCAATTGCACTGGAGAACGATTCTTTCCTGAACCCATTTTAGAGGATAGCGAATCGCAGAGGATTGCCGGAAGAAATGAATTCAGATAATGGGACTAATTTCGTGGGAGCAAATCGAGAACTGGAAGAACCTGTTTTAGAAAAGTTAGACGAAAACAAGATTAGAGTAACTACAGCTGACAAAGGAGTACAATGGCATTTCAATCCCCCTTTAACTTCACACTTTCGCAGTTCACACGGGTCTATGATAAAAGCGTTCAAACGAGCTATGTATGGAATTTTTGGGAATACTGATGTGACGGACGAATAACTGATAAGGGCCTTCACTGGTGCAAAAGCCATGATAAACTCCCAACTTTTAACACATCAGTCAGCGAATCCTGCAGATGATGTTCCGTTAGCACTAACACGATTTTCTACATGGTAAAGACGGTGGACAGTCTGCGTCTGAATCTCTAGTCCAAACGGAATTCAGTCCTAAACGGCGACGGAGACGCGTTCAAGAGTTCGTCGGACACTTTTTCATACTTTTTTTTACAAGGTGTGCAATACAACGTTAAAGAAAACTTCACTTCAAGACTTTAGTTTTCTTACAATAAGCTTACTTACAATATTACGTTACATAACTGACATAAATGTTAGCAGTAATATTACTTATAAGTATAAATATACTAGCGTTGTATCACGAATGCCGTTCTCTGATTGGCTACGCTACGCCCCTTCTATTCTGTGTTAGATAGTGAGTAGCGGTTTACAACAAAATGGCAGCCACTCCATGGCGTTTTCGAAGAGTCTGCGATGAGGATATAAATAATTTACTTGTTAAGTTTTGCACGACTAGTAGATTTATACTAAAACAATTTGATTATTCGCTCTCGATTTTTATCGCGTGATAGCGGATTCGGGCTGCGCCTTCATCAGCTATCATGCGATAGAAATCTCGAGCTTATAATGTTATTGTTATATATAACTTATAGTATTACTAAAATAGAAGAAAGATCCTCCCAGTTATTTAAGTAACCTATGCAGTTGCCAAAAAACAATTCCTGTAGGGATTCATGCTTAAACAGGATTTGAACCCATGCCGGTGCAGTGCTCTACCAACTGGGCTATCAAGCCAACTGGGAGCTGGTCAAATTGTGAGTTCGTGATATACTCGTGAAACGTGAATAAATTAATATTAATATTTGAAACATGGATATTTATTTTCGCAGCTGCTTAGATTGCGTAAAAAAAACTGCAAGGATCTTTCTTCTATTTAATCTTTCACCCGCAGTTCAAATATAAGTTTTTTATATTTAAATGAATACATTTTGTACAGGAATGTAGGTTAGATTTCCGTTGCTCCGTCGGGTCACAAATTAAAATGTTTGGAAGTCTTCAACAGACTCCCAGAAAGTTGCAGTTGATCCACAATTATATTCAGGCGGTTTTCTGACAGGTATCATGGATAAGTTTGAAAGTACACCACGTTGACAAACTTATTTACAAGATGTCTCTATTTATTGTCTTTCTAAATTGATTCTTAACAGCTACTTTGACTCCGTGGATAAACCCACCGACCACCAACAGACCAGCGGTCCCGACACCGAGTCCAGCAACAGGTAAGATTTGATTTTGACTTTTTTGAAGTATATATTACTAGATTTAGGTTTTCAAAATGTAACGTTACATTTGTGAACGACTTTCCCATAGAAACTGCGCGACGATGAGTAATTAAATATTTAAGGAAGCTAACCATTACAGTTCAGTTTAAAAATGTGCCCGCATTTCGGTGAAGAGCAGGTTCACCTGGGTCTTAATTAATGTAGTTTAAAACACACCTCTTAACGAGAAACATTACAATCCCTCCTTAGACAAACCAACAGACAACACAAAGACCACCATTCACTATCTTCTTACTACTACATTGACGGTTGGACGCATGACCTATCATTGTTAAGCCAAGGTCACGCGTCCAACTGTCTCCTCGGGGATAAGCGTAGGCTCATTTCGCGAACAGGGTCTGGTAAAAGAGCCTAACGTCACAAATCTTTGGAAAACTTCAATACATTCGCAGAAAGTGTTCGTTCTCCTTTCAAAATAATTGGAACTACTGGAAAATATTAAAAAGAATGCACTGGTTATTGAGAGTCCCTCGATGAGTTTTGGATACATTTATAGGAAATAATTATCCAACCTTTGACTGATCGCTCCGATTGTTCCTGATAATGAGGATTATAAAACATTTATACCTGTCAACAACTGCAACATTAAAATTGCGCGACCATCCGCAATGAAATATCAGGCGATTTTCTAACAGACAACATGGATCAGTTTGGAAGTTCCCTTTTTCCAGACCCCAGAACCGGAGTTTTATTCACCCATCACTGTTAACACAGTACTGTTACATTAGGTAGATATTTAGGTGCAGGAGAACTCAGCAATCTCTACTAAGCGTTTCCGGGGGAGATCCCCTATAAAAGTGTCGTTACTGTTACACCAGCTTCAAGTGCACCACCTTGACAAACTGGCTTATAAGTTGTCTCTATTTATTTCCTCTTTAAATTGATTCTTAATAGCCACTTTGACTCCGTCGACAAACCTACCGACCACAAACAGACCAGCGTCCCCGACACCGAGTCAAGCACCACGTAAGATATGACTTGTATGTTTGAAGTATATATTACTACAATTAGGTTTTTAATCTCACGTTACACTTGTGACAACTGTCGCATACAAACTGCTCGACGATAAGGAATTGAAAATTAGGGAGCTTATTATTACCGGTCAGTTTAAAAATGCAGTAACTCTGTTAAAAACCGTTTCACCTAGGTCTCCCTTGATGCAGTTTATAAATACAACTCGCCCTTGGACAAACACACCGACAACACAAAGACCACCATTGATTAACTTCTTACTACTACATTAACTAGTAGGCGACTGCATTTCTCTTTCTTCTCTAAGTATACATTGTTAATAAAATTTTTGAAAATTTAATCTTCCAACGCCTTCATGTCTACAGAACAAAGGGTTTTAATCGGCGTAATGTATTTAGTGGATATTTTTGTAAACTTGGTGGAGAAGTAAGTTTCTTAAAGCTGGTTTCTTATTGTATTTGGTTGCGGTAATCATTTGTCACTTTCTAAAAATTGATTCTGCTGGCCAAGTAAATGCATTTTTTGTAAAACTTTGATACCATCTTATGTGAATGGAGTCTCCGCCATTTTCGATGCCATCGAAATTATTGATATTGCATGGTGAAGCGAAACTTATTGCCTTACTGTAAGATGTGTTTGTGAAAGTATGTTTCATTATCTTTAGTAGTTTTACAGTGATGTCGTTCATTTCGACATGCTCCGAATTAAATATAATAGCCAAACTCTCGCATATAAACAAAAACAAAGGTGTGGCTGACTAGGGCCCTTTAAAGAGTGTTGCTTAAATACTTCAAAGTCAGATTGTCTTGGCAATATCATTAAACGAAGCTTCCGAATGACTTGCTGAAGTAAAACACATGGAAGTGATGTGTATTATTTCTTTACTTGCAAGTTTCCACTAACAAAAAGTCTACTTCAGGCAGCCCCCATTAATACTAACAGCATGCTAAGCTCACGCAATTAATGTGTACTTAAACCACTCCTCCACCATTTTTTCTCCCACAAAAATTCACATGTTTTGTAGATCTCTCTGCAGAAGTACGTTTTTTTTAAATCGGCAAAATCTTCGCCATTTTGTGCCATATTGAAATAAGGGAAATCGCCTTAAATCATTACCATTTTCTTACACGACCGAGTTTTAAGGGTCTAGTGGCTGCTGACATCACTTTGAGAACACGGCAACATTATGCACACTCCACATGTTTCTTTTAGAAAATTAGATTAACCGTATGTAAATGGAGGGGCGGGATTCTCTCCACGGCGATTTTGAACCATAATAAGTTTTTTTTAATATATATTCGCGTTAACGCCATGAAACTTCGGGGCGTTTTCAGAAATTTAACTACAAAACGTTTATGTGGTCGTTTAGTGTTCATTGACTTTAATGTTGCCATGGCAACCAAATTTTGACAGGCAGTTCTTTTTCAGGAAATGAGAAATCCCTTTTTGAAATGAAAAAAAAATTTTTTCTTAATACAACTTTTTCTTTTTTTTTTTCATTTAGCTAAAATTAGTGTTCTTTTAATGGCTTTGATTAGTTTTCACTCAATTTTGGTGTTTTCCTGAAGTTTTGGGGAAATCCCGAAATCCAAGAGGGCGGATCCAAGATGGCCGCCATTTGGTAATAATGACGCTGTCTCCACGCTCTTTTTTTGCGAGAGCAAGTTAGCTTCCGGAGAAAAAATGTTTGGAAATAACAAAACTGTGCAAATTGTGCTCCTCATTAGTAATAAATATAGTCTCTTAACAAACGTTAAGAAAAATAGTCTTTTGTGTTTGGTAGAATGATACAGAGCTTTGAAACTTGTGTGGGTTTAAAAACACGAGAGCCGTGCGGTATGGCCAAGAAACCAATTTTTTAAAAATTTTACTTTTTTTCGAATATTGATAGTAGCGAAAGCGATTAAACTGTCTATGTAAAGCTTTTATTTTAGTTCTAAAATTTACCACAAGTGATCATGAACGGGTGATATAGACAAACGTGAGGCTTCTTTAAACTTACTTTTCAAGACAGGCTGCTCTAACTTTAACTTGCTATCCGTCGCTCTCTTTCACGCTGAACTTTGCTTAATCGTTTCCACTTTTTTGTTTTCTTTGTTCTCTTACTTTCTCCTCTTTCCACGTTTGTCAACATATCCAACAAATACATATAAATAGACTTTGTATTTGTGTTCATTAGCATTTCAGTTGTAAATGCAGCTCGCCATAAAACTTCCCGCAAAACAAACATGGGGTTTGAGTAAGGTGGGATTGCGTACGGACGGTCAGACGAAAAGTGACGTCATAACCAAACATGGTTTCCCAAATTTTCTAAGCTATGGGGTTCCGGTATGAAAATTAGTTTGGGAGAAAAAGGAAACTAGGAGTTAGGAGCACTTTAAGTTTAAGTAGAAGGAAATCAGAACCTCATTTGCTGATTCGTAGTCCTTCGTGTGAAAAATAAATGAACTGTGCTAAAACAGGTGTTTCTCTGTAAAATATTGTATTTCTGATATATAATTAAAGTAAAAGAACAAAAAGCGTATGACAATGCTTCGATTTTAATTTAGCAGTGCCAACGTACCAAAACTAATCACTAATTAATTTATAAGCGTTGCGCTGGTTTTTGCAGAGTTTAATACATTAAAATGGGAATTGTAGTGACTATTTTTTTAATTTACTGAAAAGGAGAGCACTCAGCTTTTCTCTTTCCTCAAACCTTAATAAAATAATTATTTAAACATAATTGTGTTCCTAATCCAACAGGATGTGATGTGCGAGTAATCATTTTGAAATAGTATTTTTTTTATTTTACTCAGTTTTTCTCTTCCCTTTAACCTTAATATAATGCTTATTTAAAAAATAAATGTCTACGTAATTCAACAGGATGTGGTGAGGTTGTCAACAACGTACTGAAAAGTCCCGGATATCCAAGTAACTATCCAAACAACATGGACTGTGTTTATCGAGTTTATATTCCACTTGGCCTGGCTGTAAAGATTTACTTTTCCAAATTTAGCCTGGAGAGTCATTCATCTTGCAGGTATAATTCTATTTTTTACCATTCTTATAGCCTTTACTAACTTTTTAGAACCCTTTTTTAAACTCGCTACTGATTTCTTTGCCATATCCTAAGCTAATTATTTAATTTCTTTATGTATCGTTACTTTCCTCAAGATAGGATTGTATTTTTTCAACTCTATTCTATCTGGAGTATTCTTTTTATTTTTAGTAGTTACATATCTAGAAGTACCTGCCATACCGCTATTCTTATGCTGCGTACATTCTAGTATTACCTGAACTCTATTTCCCTTCTTTGCCATCCTTTTTTATGATAAAAAATTACTAACTTATATTAAAAAGCCTTTTTGTTTTGCATCTTTTAATGCAGCAGCTATACCTTTCTTATTAATAGTTCTCAATCCTGCTGCTGAAACCTTTAAAGTTATCCACTCACTTGTTTCGGGTATAAAGAATCTCTTTTTATGCAAATTGACATTAAACCTTCTTTTATTTTTATTATTTGCATGAGATACACGGTTCCCAACCATGGCTCTCTTCCCTGTAATTTGACAAATTCTTGACATTTCTCCTTACTTTAAATGTTTTATATATTCTATATAATTAACCTTCTCTATAGTTTTCACAAAGGAAGTGCAAATTTAATAACTTTTTTGTGAATTAGTATATATTTTTGTTTGTTTTTCATTTCACACCATAAAACAAGGTAAATAATTTATATAAAAAACATTACCAATCAATCAATTATACACAAAATTAGATTATTTTCAATCTTTTTTACAATTTATAAAATAAGACATGTGTCAAGTTAGGAAAAACTGTAAACACTAAACCAGTTTTTAAAAATTGATTTTTTTATTTACTATGAATCTGTTAATTTTCAAGCAGGTTGCATTGTAAAAATTTCTGGTTTCTTCTTAAACCAAGTAAATACAGCATTTTTTGGAATTCTTACAATCAATTTTTACAAGCATTAAGTATATAAATACTTTCGAGTAAACTATCGATTTGTTATAGTAAATGATGTATTTTTTAAATTAGTTCTTAAAAATTAAGAGTATTATTAATAGCCACCCATATCATCCGTATCTCTTCCACCTCCATTTTCAAACTTCTCTTTTTTCTTTTTGACTTTTAAGTTGCCAAAATTATAACTTAAAGAAAATACAATTTCTTGAGAGGCTCTGTCCCATTCTTTGTAAGCAATATATCCCGATCTATCTACATCTATAGCAAATCGGAATGAATTAAACACATCTCTAACCCTTAACCCTAAGGTGAGTGTTTTATTTAAAAATGTTTTCCGAATTCCCATATCAGTTCTCCACATATTGTATATTTTGGCTTGTGCTACCTCAAAGGATGGTCTGTAGAATCCTGTAAGTTGCATAGAATATCCGTTGAATCTAAATTGGTGATTAGCTTTGAAACTCCAATTGAAGTTCTGGTTGTCAAGATTTTGCCCATCTGCACTACCATCAGTCTCTGCCCAGTAGGCTTGTCCACTAATATTAAAATTCCACCAAGGTAAAATTCTATTAGAATAAATAAGTTCTATCCCAAGATTGAAGGAAGAAGCAATATTATTTCGCCTTACAATATTTACTTTCTCATTATTGGGGTCTTTCTGTCCTACTCGCCTTATTAGATCAGTAGTGCGTTTGTAGAATACAGATGATATTAAAAAATGTTTTTCCCAATAATGTGTATGTCCAAGTTCTACAGAGTTTGTGTATTGAGGTTTGAGGGCAGGGTTTCCTATATGTATGTTTAAGGTATCAGTATAATCTACAAAAGGATTGAGTTCTCTACCCCTTGGTCGTCTTATTCTTCTATTATAACTTAACTGTAGTTCATCACTTTCCCCCATCTGTTGCTGTAGATGGATAGATGGATAAATACTAAAGTAATTGTTATCGGGTATTTTATTACTAGAATTTTTGAGTTCAGAGGCTACATGCACATATTCTAATCTAGTTCCTATTTGATAGGAAAACCCTATGTTTTTGAGTTCTTGAGACCATATTCCGTACATTGCATACACATTTTGCTTATAGGTAAATATATTAGAAATTTTTTCATTATTCACCATTTTATTTAAGGTAGCATTGTGTTTTGATGCTTTATAGTCAGTTTCTTCCTCATCTAGTTCTACTAATATACCTGCCTCTATACCTGTGTTCTCAGAAATCTGACTTTCATAGTCTGAGCTCAAGCGAAAACTTTTTTCCTTTTCTACCGCTGAAGTTTCCCTCTTAGGTAAGGTTTCTTTTTTTACTAAGTTTTCCGATGTTATAATTTCATCTTCTGTATATTTTTCATTTCCATAACTTATATCTGTTACTAGTATAGATTCGGGGTTAAACTTTATTTCATGATTCAAATCTATGCTAATTGAATTGCCACTTTCATTCTCGTTCGAAGGGGTTTTCCAACTATCATTAGGGTTTCCTTCATTATATACATTGATATATTCTTTGATGTTTTGTACTCTATCTCCCTTTTTATGACTATTACGGATTCTTGCACTTAGTGTAATTATATTGTTTTTATCTAAGTAATAATCCAATCCAAATTTAGTAGAAAAGCTACTTCTATTGCTTTCTCTATCATTAGTTTGATTTCTAATGCTTTTTTCAGATATTCCACTTTTTAAAGTATAAGTTCTCAGGCTATTATCGATGCTATACATGATCCTTCTAGAATCTCTCCAGTTTAGATTGGCAAAGAGGTTTATTTTTCCATTTCGATAGTTAAAATTTCCTCCAGCACTCTTACTACCTGATTTAAAACCATTATCATTTAAGGTGCCTATAGAGCCTCTTACAGCACCATTGAAACCTATTAATCGATCTTTTTTTAATATAATATTAATGATACCTGACATTCCTTCTGGGTCGTACTTTACTGATGGATTAGTGATGACTTCTATTTCTTCTATAGCTTCAGCAGGTAATTGTTGCAGTAAATCTGAAGCAGACATACCAGTGGATTTTCCATCTACAAGTACTTTTACGTTGGTATTGCCTCTAAGGCTTACATTACCATCTATATCTACATCTACAGATGGAACAGTTTCTAATACTTCAGTAGCACTAGCTCCCGCAGAATTTACAGATTTTGATACATTGATCACTTTTTTATCTATTCTATTTTGTATAAATCGTTTTTCTTCCTTTACTACTACCTCGTCAAGAGCTTCTATATTCGGACTAAGGAAAATAATATCTAAGTTTATACTTCTTTGTTTAGGAGTTATTTTAAATTCTTTCTCGTAAGTTTTATATCCCATAAAACTCACACTGAGTTTATAGTCTCCTACAGGTATTTTTTCAATAGTAAACAACCCTTTTTCATCTGTTAGTCCACCTGAAATTATTTTTTTAGTTTTCACATTTACAATAGATACTGAGCAATACATAATCTCTGAATTGTTAGACTTATCTTTTACAATACCTTTTATAGTTATACCTTTCATTTTTTTATATTCAGAACTATCTTGTGCTAACATTATAAATGTAGTCATAAGCATCATAATAAATAAAGTAAGTATTTTCATAGTATTTTAAATAATAATTTGGTTAAAATTTATAAATCGAATACTGATTTTCTTTTAATAATAAATAGGTCTTTTAATTTTATAAGGAACGCTAAAATAAGGTAAAACACATAAGAAAACCCAATAGTTGCAAAAGAAAGATATATAAAAAACAACCTTATTTGAGAAGTTCTTATACCAATTTTAACACCCAAACGACTACACACATCAAACCCTATATATTCAAAAAAAATTATTATTCTATTCATCTGTAAACACTTGTAAATATAGCGCAATTCATACATTTTTTATTTACACAATACAGATCGTGTAAATGTATAAGTGCCTGTGATTCCATAGCGTTGAGAACTTTTATATTTAAGCCTGTAAAGTTACGAATAATATTGTTTTTTTCAGATTTTATTTTCTTTGCCATATCTAATGATTTTATTTTCATAGGTTCATCACCTATTTTACTATAATATAAATATTGTAAAGGAATAATAATATTTATAATTAACAAATCCATAAAATCTTTGGTAACGCTTTTTTTTCTTTTATGAGTAGATTCTTTGTTAAAATGATAGTGCTGCTGCCAATATTCATTTACACTGGTCTTGAGAATTTTATAACAATCTTCTGTAGATTCACACAATAAAATACTTGAAAATATTTGCTTTTGATGATATAACAAATTTGCCAGTTGAGATAGTCTTATAGTCGGAAAGTTTGACGGTCGGAGTCTTGAGAACTTAGGACTTACCAAACAAGGGGTAAGGTTGTATTTGAGTTGGATATATTCATATCTACTTTTCAATTCTCTGTAATAATTATCTTTTATTTCTTCTTTTAGGAAGCCTGCTTGACCAAATAGTAGAGCTTCTATTTGTAATAGGTCATATTGTTCTTTCATGATGATTTTAAAGGGAAAGGAAGAAGCCATTTGCATAAATAACTCCCCATTTACTCTGAGTCCAAATGCCTTAGCTAGCATAATAAAGGTAACAGATTCCCAATCTCCTTTCGTTTGGTTCAAGCAATTTTCTATAAGAAGGCTTTTGTGTTCTATCCTTTGCAGATATAGAGTCTTCATCCATTTTTTAAAGATATGATCAGGAGTACTTTTAATAAAATTCTTGCAAATAAGACCTTTGTTTATAACACTATTTTTATAGTTATGGATAATTTCCTTAGATATAATATCTTTAAGTTCAAGGGTATATAAGGGCTCGCCAGAGGGTAGCTTCACTTGTTTATCATTTTGATGAACAATATGTAAAATTACATTATGGTAATGGCTATCGTTGTGATGATTGTGTCTGTACCAGTGTGAAGAGAGTATATGTATTTCTATATTTCCACACCATATTTTATCTCCTATTTTTAGTGTGCAGTTCAAAAAGTCAGCTCCTGCATTTGTATTGATAGAGCCACTGTCTTTTACGATTATAGGCTTTCCGCAGGTGGTATATAATTTGCTTATAGAAAATAAGCGATATTTCCAAATATAACTCAATAGAAGTTCATCCATAGTGGGCGAATATAGGAAAAATAATTTAGCAATAGTGTATATTTACTTATTGTTTTTTATTAGTCAAATTTAATTTCTTTTATGTTTTGGTATTGATCATATTACCCTGTATTCGTCATAAGATTGATAATACATCCTATAAAAATCACTTGAGGCAGTGTAATCAAAGGCAAAAACAATGCTATTTTCCAAGACTTAGTAGTGTCTTTGAGTACTACCATTTCTGTGTAATCTGTGCATACGCCTGCCATTAGAAAAGAGAAGGTATTTCCTGGAGACTTGGCACGAGTGAGCATATCTGCAGCGATGGGAGCAGAGCCTTCAGAACAAACCTCTATAATGGTTGCAAAAAATAGCGTAAGCACCAATCCTGCTATAGAGGGTCCAAAATAACTTTGGAAAGTGCCGGTATCTACCGTTACTTTGATGATAGCAGATAATAAAATACCAAATAAGAGCCACCTTAAAACTATTCTAGATTCTTCGATTCCGCTTATAACTAAAGATTTGAAAAAAGATGGGGTATATTGGGTTCTTTTTAAACCTCTTTTTGCTTCTTTCCAAAACTTAAAGTTATCTGGAAGTTTTACAGTATTTGAGTTTTCAGGCAGTATTCCCCTCTTTGTAAAACTTTCAAAGAGCAAACCCGTAATGATAGCAATCACAAAGGACAACCCAATAAATAAGAGTGTCCACATCCAGCCTATCAGTGTAATGAGTATCATTGTAAGAGAGAATGAATTCCAAGGACTAGCTATCAAAAAAGACATCACCTGACCGTTACTAGCTCCTTTATTATAAAGTTGTGCTCCTACCATGAGTATTCCGTGATTACATAAGTCTAATAATACTCCTGCTAAAGAGGCTCTTATGATGCCATATATCCCCCCCTTACTGCCTAAGATAAAAGATATAAATTCACGAGGCACTTTAGATAAAATACATACCATAAGAATGCCTAACAGAACACCCCACCACATAGTATTCACCATATCGTAAATAGATCTACATAAAGTATGAAGCCATTCTGTATCCTTAATTAGGTCAAAATTAAATAAGTAGAGGAAATAAAAAATAACTACTCCAAAGAGTCCTCCCCATAGTAAATAATCAAATTTGTACTTTCGGCAGTGAGAATCATGATTAAGTGAATTTTTCTCTTGAGTATTACAACAATTTGTCTTCACTATTTTAATAGGGAATTTAGTTTATAAGACGGAATCAGAAATATGATAATATTTGATAGTGCGAAAATTTTTTAGAACGTTGCATTTTTTGGAGTTCTAGGGAAAGGTATTACATCTCTTACATTAGTCATACCTGTTACAAATAATACTAATCTTTCAAAACCTAAGCCAAATCCACTGTGTATTGCAGTGCCAAATTTTCGGGTTTCCAAATACCACCATAATTCTTTTTCATTTATATTCATTTCTCTTATTCTTTGTTTAAGTATATCCAATCTTTCCTCTCTTTGAGACCCACCTATTATTTCACCTATGCTCGGGAAAAGTACATCCATAGCTCTTACCGTTTTTCCATCCTCATTCATCCTCATATAAAAGGCTTTTGTTTTAGCAGGATAATCAAATACGATTACAGGAGATTTAAAATGTTTTTCCACAAGATATCTCTCATGCTCGGATTGAAAGTCTATACCCCATTCATTTACAGAGTATTTAAATTTTTTCTTTTTGTTGGGTTTACTATCTTTTAGAATATCTATAGCTTCGGTGTAATTTACTTTCTTAAAGGTTTCTTTAGTTACAAATTCTAATTTTTCTAATAGCCCTCTTTTACTTCTTTTTTCTTTTGGTAATAATTTTTCTTCTTGTTGTACTCTATTATCTAAAAATTCTAAATCGTCTTTACAATGTTTCATCACATAAGCAATCAAATATTTGATAAAATCTTCTGCTAAATCCATATTATCTGTAAGATCGTTGAAAGCCACTTCAGGTTCTATCATCCAAAATTCAGCCAAATGTCTAGATGTATTAGAATTTTCAGCTCTAAAGGTAGGTCCAAAAGTATATACTTTTCCCATAGCCATAGCAGCAGTTTCAGCTTCTAATTGCCCTGAAACGGTTAGATGCGTCTCTTTACCAAAGAAGTCTTGACTATAGTCAATATCACCATTTTCATTTAAGGGAGGATTTTTTTTATCTAAAGTAGAAAGGTGAAACATTTCTCCTGCACCTTCACAATCCGAACCGGTAATAATGGGCGTGTTAATATAATAAAAACCGTTATCGTTAAAGTACTTATGTACAGCGTAAGACAAGGTATGCCTTACACGGGTAATGGCTCCAAAAAGGTTTGTGCGCATGCGTAGGTGTGCATTTTCTCTTAAAAACTCTAAGGAGTGTTTTTTAGGTTGTATAGGATATTCATTGACATCACAAGTTCCTAAGATCTCTATTTTACGCACTTGTATTTCTACATCTTGTCCTTTTCCTTGGCTTTCGGATAAGAGTCCTTCTATTTTGATGGCTGTACCCGTAGTTATTTTTTCGAGTATTTCTTTATCTATTTTCCCAAAATCTATGATTACAGCTTGTATATTCTTTATAGTTGAACCATCGTTTAAGGCAATAAATCTATTGCTTCTAAATGTTCTTACCCATCCTTTTATCTCGATATCTGATACAAAATCTCTTGAACCTAATAAATCTATTACTCTCATTTTTTTGATAATTCTCGTTTCATATATAGAACTTACAAAAGTAAAGAAATTTTTAAAAAACGCTGTGTTTTCTTAAAAGCTAAAAAGAGAGGTAGATAAGTAATTGACAAATATAACAAGATCATAAAAAAAATAGTTTTTATGCTATGCTTTTGGGTGTTTCATTCTTTTGTGTAATTTTGTTGCCAAGTCATAATGAGTAACAATATAAGAATCAGGTTACAATGATTTTTACATATTTAAAAATATGATGTAGTGGCTTTGGCAAATAATAACAGGTGGTCATCTTTACATATTACTTTAGTATTATATACGCTTTCAAAAATGAAGGAAATTATATGTATTCTTATACTTAAAAAAACATTCCAAAATAACTATCAATGCAAGAGAAAATACTTATTTTAGATTTTGGTTCACAATATACACAATTGATCGCTCGAAAGGTTCGAGAGCTCAATGTATATTGCGAGATACACCCTTATACAAATATTCCTACTGACATAGAAAATTGGAGAGCTGTAATACTTTCAGGTAGTCCTTGTTCTGTGAGACAACCCGATGCCCCTCGACCTAATTTAGAAAATATAAAGGGCAAAAAACCACTTTTGGCAATTTGCTATGGAGCGCAGTATTTGGCACATCATTTTGGTGGAAAGGTAACTCCATCAAACATCAGAGAATACGGTAGGGCTAATCTAAACTTTGTGCATCATAAAAGTATCCTTTTTAAGGGGATAAGTATAGGTGCACAGGTTTGGATGAGTCATAGCGATACTATAGTCGAATTACCCCCTCATTATGAAATAATTGCCAGTACAAAAAATGTTAAAATAGCAGCATACCATATTCATAGCGAACAAACTTATGCCATACAGTTTCATCCAGAGGTATATCACTCTACCGATGGGAAACAATTATTGAAAAATTTTTTGGTAGATGTAGCAAATTGTAGATGTGATTGGACATCAAGTTCTTTTGTGCATACTACAATCCATAAATTAAAAACGCAACTTGGAGGTGATAAGGTAGTATTGGGTTTATCTGGTGGAGTAGATTCTACAGTGACTGCAGTATTATTGCAAAAAGCTATAGGAGATAACTTGAATTGTATATTTGTAGATAATGGGCTGTTACGTAAAGATGAGTTCGATAGTGTACTACTCCAATACAAAAATATGGGCTTAAATGTAAAAGGAGTAAATGCCAAGGATAAATTTTTATCTGAATTGGCAAGCGTGAGTGAACCTGAAGCTAAAAGAAAAACCATAGGAAGAATATTTATAGAAGTTTTTGATAGAGAGGCAACCCTTATAAAAGGTGTCAAATGGTTAGGGCAAGGCACCATATATCCTGATATTATAGAATCCGTATCTGTAAAGGGACCTTCTGCTACTATCAAATCGCATCACAATGTAGGGGGGTTGCCCGATTTTATGAAATTGAAAATAGTAGAACCGCTCAAAGCACTTTTCAAGGATGAAGTAAGAAAAGTGGGCAAATCACTGGGTATAGACGCTAATTTATTAGGCAGACATCCTTTTCCAGGTCCGGGATTAGCCATCAGAATATTAGGCGATATTACAGAGGATAAAGTAAGAATGCTTCAAGAAGCGGATAAAATATTTATAGAGCACCTAAAGAAAAATAATTTATACGATAAGGTATGGCAAGCAGGAGTAATACTATTACCTGTGCATTCTGTAGGTGTAATGGGAGATGAAAGGACTTGTGAAAAGGTAGTAGCCCTTAGAGCTGTAGAGTCTATTGATGGAATGACTGCAGATTGGGTACATTTGCCATATAATTTTTTAGCAGAGGTATCTAATGAAATCATCAATAAAGTAAGAGGTATCAATAGGGTTGTATATGATATTAGTTCAAAACCCCCTGCGACCATAGAATGGGAATAAACTTTGATTTTTTAATATAAAGATAATATTTAACTTAAATAATATAAATATGAAATTTTTTATAGATACAGCTAACTTAGCGCAGATAAAAGAAGCACAGGATTTAGGAGTGTTAGATGGTGTAACTACAAACCCATCTCTTATGGCAAAGGAAGGAATTACAGGGGAAGAGAACATTCTTCAACATTATATAGATATATGCAATTTAGTAGATGGTCAGGTGAGTGCAGAGGTGATTGCTACTGACTTTAAAAATATGAAGAAAGAGGGGGAAAGATTAGCTAAATTACATCCACAAATAGTAGTAAAAATTCCCATGACAAAAGATGGGATAAAAGCCATAAGATACCTTTATGACCAGGGAATTAAAACAAATTGTACATTAGTTTTTTCTGCCGGGCAAGCCCTCTTAGCAGCCAAAGCAGGAGCTACATTTGTATCGCCATTTATAGGTAGGTTAGACGATATATGTACTGATGGAGTAGGGCTTATCAAAGAAATAAGAAATATTTATGACAACTATGGTTTTCAGACTCAAATATTGGCTGCATCAGTACGCAATACTACTCATGTGATACAATGTGCCCAAATAGGTGCTGACGTGATGACGGGCCCTTTATCTGTGATGATTGGGTTACTCAATCATCCCCTTACAGATATTGGTCTAGAGAAATTTCTAAAAGATTACGCTAAGGGAAATAAGGGATAATTATTTATGATATGTCAAAAAATGGATAAAAATTAGCCTTTAGTATTTTAAATAGAAAAAATATAGATTTAAATTGTACTATAAAATACTTTATCCTTTTATTAAAGTTTTGATACTTTCTAAAAAGTATATTGCATGGGAATAAATAAAAGTGATCTGTCTTTAGTTGTAAATTGCTTTCAAAATGGTATCTATGCAAAGTATTCGAAACGAATAATTAAGGATATAATGTAAGATATTTAACTCTTAGGGGGATAAAATAGTGTCAAAACCTTAAACCTAAAATTGTCTTTGGTCAAATGTGAAGTACTTCTTCTAGCTTTTACAGCATTATAATCAAATTTATTTGTCATATTTGCTTTTACGTCTTTCTCACATTGTTCTTTTTGAGTACTACAATTTGCTGAACTTGAACCTAATTTTTCACAATCCTTCCTTTCTTTATCACAGTCTCGGGAAATTTTTAATCCTGCTTCTGTTCCATTACCCAAAGCAATGAAAACCCAAGATCTAAATCTTTTGAATATCAATCCATCTGGATTACCTGAATGAGCTGCGATTTGAAGTGAATAATGATCTGGGGCGCCGCCACCTTTGTTACAAATAAGAACTTTTCTACTTTTTTGCATTCGTGTAGTATGTAACACTCTATTTTTATCGGTATTATAAGCAAGGTCAAAATTATCATAAACCCTATGATTATAAGAGTATGCAATTCCAAAATACCTATTGTCAGGCTGTACTCCAACCGCACCCGCCTCCCAAGAAGGATCTGGACACCTCATTTTAATTGTTGCTTGCAAATCTGCGATAACAAATAAGGGTCTCTCTTGTGTATAGGCAAGATCTATAAAACTTAAACTGATAATACTTGGACCACTTGTAGTTGCAACATAAACATAATCTTTACGAGATACCTTTATAATCCTACCATGTGCATTTTTAGCGATGACTACAAAATAAAATCTATATTTATCTATTGGCAAACCCATCCTCACAGGAATAAGTTTTTTCAATCTAATCTTATTTGTCTTAGAGTCGTGTATCTGAAACCCTTTTAGAGAAGTAGTAGGATACATACCTACTCCGTCTTCAAAAGCAGTATGCACCTCATAGCTATCCACTGCTGGATTCGTAGTTCTATCCCTAAAACCAATATAGGCGTATGCAGAATCAGTGTCATCATTAAAATCTGCTACTTGCTGAATATCAAATTTTACATTGTCTATATCGTGTGTTGCATATTGAGCATAGATGGTTGTATTTGCATTGACCGTAGTGTTGGCAAAATCAAATTTACGAGCACTGTCTGTATTGCTATCATACCAACCCACAAATGTACTATTTCGCTTGGTAGGGGGAAAAGGTTTCACTAACCTACTACCACTATTGACATAATAGCCACGTACGGCACTACCTCCATTGGTTTCAAAATTGATCCAATGCCTATTCACCTTGCGATCCCACTTGGCATAGAGGATGATATCCCCAGTAATTAATTCACTTGAAAAGTCAAATTTGCTTCTAAAAGTAGTGTCATCCTTATACCAACCTGCAAATACACTATTTGCTTTGGTGGGATTCTTTGGTTCTACAGCCTTCTCTCCGTGCAATACCCGTAGCGAAGAAACACTAGAACCTCCATGGCTATCAAAACTAATCAGGTGTTTGCGCTTCCACTTGGCATAGAGGGCTCTATCCGCAGTAATTAACTCACTTGAAAAATCAAATCTATTGTTAAAAGTAGTGTCATCCTTATACCAACCTGCAAATACACTATTTGTTTTGGTGGGATCCTTTGGTTCTATAGCCTTCTCTCTGTGCGATATTTGTTGCGCAATCACATTAGAGCCTCCATTGCTATCAAAACGAAGCAAGTGTTTACTACTCACTCTCCTTTCCCATTTAGCATACAGGGTTCTATTTGCGGTAATCAGCTCCCTTGAAAAATCAAATTTATTGTTAAAAGTACTGTTATCCTTATACCAACCTGCAAATACATTATTTACCTTGGTGGGTTCCTTCGGCTCTACAGCCTTCTCTGCGTGCAATACTTTTTGAGCCACAACCTTAGAACCTCCGTTGCTATCAAAGCTAAGCAAGTGTTGATTACTCGTTCTCCTTTCCCACTTAGCATGGAGGGTGATATCCGCAGTAATGAACTCCGTTGAAAAATTAAATTTGTTTTTAAAAGTAGCGTTATCCTTATACCAACCTAAAAAAACACTATTTGCTTTGGTGGGATCCTTAGGCTCTACAGCCTTCTCTCCGTTCGATATTTGTTGTGCAACCACATTAGCACCTCCGTTGCTATTAAAGCTAAGCAAGTGTTTATTACTCATTCTCCTTTCCCACTTAGCATAGAGGGTGATATCCGCAGTAATGAGCTCCGTTGAAAAATCAAAGTTGTTTTTAAAAGTAGCGTTGTCCTTATACCAACCTAAAAAAACACTATTTGCTTTGGTGGGTTCCTTTGGCTCTACAGCCTTCTCTCCGTTCGATATTTGTTGCGCAACCACCTTAGCACCTCCGTTGCTATCAAAACGAAGCAAGTATTTAGTACTTATTCTCCTATCCCACTTAGCATAGAGGGTTTTATTTGCAGTGATGAGCTCACTTGAAAAATCAAATTTGTTTTTAAAAGTACTGTTATCCTTATACCAACCTGCAAATACATTATTTGCCTTGGTGGGATCTTTCGGCTCTACAGCCTTTTCTCCTTTCAATACTTTTTGAGCAACCACCTCAGAACCTCCGTTGCTATCAAAACGAAGCAAGTGTTGATTACTCGTTCTCCTTTCCCACTTAGCATAGAGGATTACATCCGCAGTAATGAACTCGCTTGAAAAATCAAATTTTTCTTTAAAAATATTGTTATCCTTATACCAACCTGCAAATACACTATTTGCTTTGGTGGGTTCCTTTGGCTCTACAGCCTTCTTTCCTTTCAATATTTCTTGAGCAACCACCTCAGAACCTTCATTACTCTCAAAACTGACTTTAAAAGGTCCTTCTTCTTCTTCTACCTTTGCACATGAAAGAAAAAACAAAAGTATAAAACAAAATATAACATTCGTAATGCCGATGGCTCTATTCATATCAAATTCAAATAATTAATTAACTTAAACGAAAGTATCCTTATTTCCTATGTAATATTAATTTCCAGCAAATATAATGCTTATATTTTTATAAACAAGGAATTTTTAATATATATTATGTTGAGGTGTCAATATAATCACTTAACTACTTGCAAAAAGAATATAAATTAAAGTTATGTTTAATTATGGAAAATTTTAAAAAAGATAAAAAAATAAAATTCTATATTTAAAAACCCCTGAAGGGCTTATGATACCTTTAAAAGGTTTGTAATCAATATTTAATTTACTATCAAAACCTTAAACCTAAAATTTTCTCTGGTCAAATGTGAAGCACTTTTTCTAGCTATTACAGTATTATAATCAAATGTATCTGGGGAAAGGTTTAATGTTATTTCTGTTCCATCACCCAAAGCAATGAAAACCCAAGATCTAAATGCTTTGAATCTAAGTGCCGCTGGATCAGCTGCATGTTGTGCAAATTGAATTGATTCATAATTTTGGTTTCCTGGTGTATTACAAGTAAGAAGTTTTCTAGTTCTTTGTTTTCCTGTATGTGGAACTCTACTTTTATCAGTGTTATAAGCAAGGTCAAAATTATCATAAACGCTATGATTATAAGACATTGCAACTCCATAATACATACTTGCAGGCTGTACTCCATCCCTACCCGCATGCCAAGAAGTATTTGGACACCTAATTATAACTGTTGATTGTATAGTTGCGATAACAAATAAGGGTCTCTCTTGTGTATAGGCAAGATCTAAAAAAGTTAAACTTAAAATACTTGCACCAGATGTAGTTGCAACATAAACATAATCTTTACGAGATACCTTTATAATCCTACCCTGTGCATTTTTAGCGATGACTACAAAATAAAATCTATGTTTATCTATTGACAAACCCATATTTTTAGGATTAAGGTTGCTCAATCTAATCTTATTTGTATTAGATTTGTGTATCTGAAACCCTTTTAGAGAATTAGTAGGATGCACACCTACTCCATCTTCAAAAGCAGTATGCACCTCATAGCTATCCACCGCTGGATTCGTAGTTCTATCCCTAAAACTGATATAGGCGTATGCAGACTGACTGTCATCATTAAAATCTGCTACTTGCTGAAAATCAAATTTTACTTGATCTATATCGTGTGTTGCATATTGAGCATAGATGGTTGTATTTGCATTGATCGTAGTGTTGGCAAAATCAAATTCACGAGCACTGTCTGTATTGCTATCATACCAACCCACAAATGTACTATTTCGCTTGGTAGGGGGATAGGGTTCCACCAACTTACTACCACTATTGACATAATAGCCACGTACGGCACTACCTCCATTGGTTTCAAAATTGATCCAATGCCTATTCACCTTGCGATCCCACTTGGCATAGAGGGTTCTATCCGCAGTAATTAATTCACTTGAAAAGTCAAATTTGCTTCTAAAAGTAGTGTCATCCTTATACCAACCTGCAAATACACTATTTGCTTTGGTGGGATTCTTGGGCTCTATAGCCTTCTCTCCGTGTAATACGCGTAGCGAAGAAACACTAGAACCTCCATGGCTATCAAAACTAATCAGATGCTTGCGCTTCCACTTGGCATAGAGGGTTCTATCCGCAGTAATTAATTCACTTGAAAAGTCAAATTTGCTTCTAAAAGTAGTGTCATCCTTATACCAACCTGCAAATACACTATTTGTTTTGGTGGGATCCTTTGGTTCTATAGCCTTCTCTCTGTGCGATATTTGTTGCGCAATCACATTAGAGCCTCCGTTGCTATCAAAACGAAGCAAGTGTTTACTACTCACTCTCCTTTCCCACTTAGCATACAGGGTTCTATTTGCGGTAATCAGCTCACTTGAAAAATCAAATTTATTGTTAAAAGTACTGTTATCCTTATACCAACCTAAAAAAACACTATTCGTTTTGGTGGGTTCCTTCGGCTCTACAGCCTTCTCTGCGTGCAATACTTTTTGAGCCACAACCTTAGAACCTCCGTTGCTATCAAAGCTAAGCAAGTGTTGATTACTCGTTCTCCTTTCCCATTTAGCATGGAGGGTGATATCCGCAGTAATGAACTCCGTTGAAAAATTAAATTTGTTTTTAAAAGTAGCGTTATCCTTATACCAACCTAAAAAAACACTATTTGCTTTGATGGGCTCCTTTGGCTCTACAGCCTTCTCTCCGTTCGATATTTGTTGTGCAACCACATTAGCACCTCCGTTGCTATTAAAGCTAAGCAAGTGTTTATTACTCATTCTCCTTTCCCACTTAGCATAGAGGGTGATATCCGCAGTAATGAGCTCCGTTGAAAAATCAAAGTTGTTTTTAAAAGTAGCGTTGTCCTTATACCAACCTAAAAAAACACTATTTGCTTTGGTGGGTTCCTTTGGCTCTACAGCCTTCTCTCCGTTCGATATTTGTTGCGCAACCACCTTAGCACCTCCGTTGCTATCAAAACGAAGCAAGTATTTAGTACTTATTCTCCTATCCCACTTAGCATAGAGGGTTTTATTTGCAGTGATGAACTCACTTGAAAAATCGAATTTATTTTTAAAAGTACTGTTATCCTTGTACCAACCTGCAAATACACTATTTGCCTTGGTGGGATCTTTCGGCTCTACAGCCTTCTTTCCTTTCAATATTTCTTGAGCAACCACCTCAGAACCTCCGTTGCTATCAAAACGAAGCAAGTGTTGATTGCTCGTTCTCCTTTCCCACTTGGCATATAGGGTTACATCGGCAGTAATGAACTCACTTGAAAAATCAAATTTTTCTTTAAAAATATTGTTATCCTTATACCAACCTGCAAATACACTATTTGCTTTGGTGGGATCTTTCGGCTCTACAGCCTTCTTTCCTTTCAATATTTCTTGAGCAACCACCTCAGAACCTTCATTACTCTCAAAATGAACTTTAAAAGGTACTTCGGATTCTTCTACCTTTGCACATGAAAGAAAAAACAAAAGTATAAAACAAAATATAACATTCGTAATGCCAATGGTTCTATTCATATCAAATTCAAGTAATTAACTTTAAACAAAAATATCCTTATTTCCTATATAATATTAATTTTGCAGCAAATATAATGCTTATATTTTTATAAACAAGCAATTTTTAATATATAGTATGTTGACGTGTCAATATAATCACTTAATTACTTGCAAAAAGAATATAAATTAAAGTTATATTTAAAATTATGGAAAATTTTAAAATAGATAAAAAAATAAAATCTATATTTAAAAATCCCTGAAGGGCTTATGATACCTTTAAAAAGTTTGTATTTAAATCAATATTTATATAATATAACATGCTAAGTTCTTTAAATCTAAGTTTTTTGTTATTTTCAAGTTCCACCGAGAAAATAATTTAAAAACTCCCTACTCCAAGACTAAAAGTTATTTGTTAGGAAATAGCAAAACCTTAAACCTAAAATTGTCTTTGGTCAAATGTGAAGTACTTCTTCTAGCTTTTACAGCATTATAATAAAATTTATTTACCATATTTGCTTTTACGTCTTTCTCACATTGTTCTTCTTTAGTATAACAATTTGTTGCACCTGATGCTTCACAAGTCTTCCTTTCTTGAGTACAGTCTCGGGAAATCCTTAATGTTGTTTCTGTTCCATCACCCAAAGCAATGAAAACCCAAGATCTAGATGCTTTGAATGTAATTCCGTCTGCATTAGCTGTATATTCTGAGAATGGAACTGAAATATAATTTTCTGCTCCTGGTGTATTACAAATAAGAAGTTTTTTAGTCTCTTGTTTTCCTGTATGTGGAACTCTACTTTTATCAGTGTTATAAGCAAGGTCAAAATTATCATAAACGCTATGATTATAAGAGAGTGCAACTCCATAATACATATTTGCAGGCTGTACTCCAACCATACCCGCACCCCAAAAAGTAGTTGGACACCTAATTATAATTGTTGATTGGATACCTGTGATAACAAATAAGGGTTTCTCTTGTGTATAAGCAAGATCTATAAAACTTAAACTAAAAATACTTGTAGCAGGTGAAAATAAAAGATAAACATAATCTTTACGAGATACCTTTATAATCCTACCCTGTGCATTTTTAGCGATGACTACAAAATAAAATCTATGTTTATCTATTGGCAAACCCATATTATTAGGATTAAGGTTGCTCAATCTAATCTTATTTGTATTAGAGTTGTGTATCTGAAACCCTTTTAGAGAATTAGTAGGATAGATGCCTACTCCATCTTCAAAAGCAGTATGCACCTCATAGCTATCCACCGCTGGATTCGTAGTTCTATCTCTAAAACTGATATAGGCGTATGCAGCAGTGGCGTTATCATTAAAATCTGCTACTTGCTGAATATCAAATTTTACATTGTCTATATCGTGTGTTGCATATTGAGCATAGATGGTCGCATTTGCATTGACCGTAGTGTTGGCAAAATCAAATTTACGAGCACTGTCTGTATTGCTATCATACCAACCCACAAATGTACTATTTGACTTGGTAGGAGGAGAAGGTTCCACCAACTTACTACCACTATTGACATAATAACCAAGTACGGCACTACCTCCATTGGTTTCAAAATTGATCCAATGCCTATTCACCTTGCGATCCCACTTGGCATAGAGGGTTCTATCCGCAGTAATTAATTCACTTGAAAAATCAAATTTGTTGTTAAAAGTACTGTCATCTTTATACCAACCTGCAAATACACTATTTGCTTTGGTGGGATCCTTTGGTTCTATAGCCTTCTCTCCGTGCAATACGCGTAGCGAAGAAACACTAGAACCTCCATTGCTATTAAAACTAATCAGATGTTTGGGCTCCCACTTGGCATAGAGGGTTCTATCCGCAGTAATTAATTCACTTGAAAAGTCAAATTTGCTTCTAAAAGTAGTGTCATCCTTATACCAACCTGCAAATACACTATTTGTTTTGGTGGGATTCTTCGGCTCTATAGCCTTCTCTCTGTGCGATATTTGTTGCGCAACCACATTAGAACCTCCATTGCTATCAAAACGAAGCAAGTGTTTACTACTCACTCTCCTATCCCACTTAGCATAGAGAGTTCTATTTGCAGTAATCAGCTCCCTTGAAAAATCAAATTTATTGTTAAAAGTACTGTTATCCTTATACCAACCTGCAAATACATTATTTACCTTGGTGGGTTCCTTCGGCTCTACAGCCTTCTCTGCGTGCAATACTTTTTGAGCCACAACCTTAGAACCTCCGTTGCTATCAAAGCTAAGCAAGTGTTGATTACTCGTTCTCCTTTCCCACTTAGCATGGAGGGTGATATCCGCAGTAATGAACTCCGTTGAAAAATTAAATTTGTTTTTAAAAGTAGCGTTATCCTTATACCAACCTAAAAAAACACTATTTGCTTTGGTGGGATCCTTAGGCTCTACAGCCTTCTCTCCGTTCGATATTTGTTGTGCAACCACATTAGCACCTCCGTTGCTATTAAAGCTAAGCAAGTGTTTATTACTCATTCTCCTTTCCCATTTAGCATAGAGGGTGATATCCGCAGTAATGAGCTCCCTTGAAAAATCAAAGTTGTTTCTAAAAGTAGCGTTGTCCTTATACCAACCTAAAAAAACACTATTTGCTTTGGTGGGTTCCTTCGGCTCTACAGCCTTCTCTCCGTTCGATATTTGTTGCGCAACCACCTTAGAACCTCCGTTGCTATCAAAACGAAGCAAGTATTTAGTACTTATCCTCCTATCCCATTTAGCATAGAGGGTTTTATTTGCGTTAATTAACTCACTTGAAAAATCGAATTTGTTTTTAAAAGTACTGTTATCCTTGTACCAACCTGCAAATACATTATTTGCCTTGGTGGGATCTTTCGGCTCTACAGCCTTTTCTCCTTTCAATACTTTTTGAGCAACCACCTCAGAACCTCCGTTGCTATCAAAACGAAGCAAGTGTTGATTACTCGTTCTCCTATCCCATTTGGCATAGAGGGTTACATCCGCAGTAATCAACTCGCTTGAAAAATCAAATTTTTCTTTAAAAATATTGTTATCCTTATACCAACCTGCAAATACACTATTTGCTTTGGTGGGTTCTTTCGGCTCTACAGCTTTCTCTCCTTTCAATACTTTTTGAGCAACCACCTCAGAACCTTCATTACTCTCAAAATGAACTTTAAAAGGTCCTTCGGATTCTTCTACCTTTGCACATGAAAGAAAAAACAAAAGTATAAAACAAAATATAACATTCTTATGTATGATGACTCTATTCATATCAAATTTTAAATTATTTAATTTTTATTAATTTTCAGCAAATATAATGCTTATATTTTTATAAACAAGCAATTTTTAATATATAGTATGTTGAGGTGTCAATATAATTACTTAATTACTTGCAAAAAGAATATAAATTAAAGTTATATTTAAATTTAAAAATCCCTGAAGGGCTTATGATACCTTTAAATACAAACCTTTTAAAGATATAAATCTACAAGCCCTTCAGGGATTTTTAAATATAGAATTTTATTTTTTTTATCTATTTTTTCAATAAAATCATCGTGCAAAGGAACGAGAATTTCTTTGCCATTAAAATCTATCTTTAAGATGTTTTGAACTGAGGATTCTAGTATAGAGGACAATACGCCTATATTTCCTTTATTTTTATCTATTACTGTAAAACCATAAACTTCATGAAAATAGAATTTATCTTTGTCGAGTACCGGCAAAAAAGATTGTGGTAAATAAATAGACGATCTAATGATATGACGGGATTCTTCTTCGGAGTCAATACCTTGGAACTTGACACGAACAAAGCCATTGGGCTTAATTTTGATACGTTCTATAAAAAAAGGAATCAGTTTTGAATATTTCTCTATCAAAACTGATTCTAATCCACTGAATATTTCAGGTTGGTCAGTATCTAACTTGATAATTACCTCTCCCTTAAAACTGTATTTTTTTACAACTGTTCCTAAAATAAAACATTCATCCTTATTCATACTAACAGAACAAGCGCAATACATCGAGATGATTTACTCAGATGCTCAATCCTGAACTTGTGTTTTAGATGGATCAGTATCTTCTTTTGCCTCTGTAGTTTCAGTCTTTACATCAGCACTTTGATTTTCTGGTACAACTTTTTCTGAAAGCTGCTTGGCAATCCTATCCTCATTTATTTTCTTTTCAGCAGCTAATGACTTTGCTTTAGCATCATCCTTAACCTTTTGAATTTCATTTACTTGCTTATTTATTTTGGATTCTTTTTCTGTTGACCAAGCCTCAAATTTAGCTCGAGCTTGTTCAGCAGTCATAGCACCTTTTTTTACACCCATATTTAAGTGTTTTTTAAGCATAACTCCCTTCTCTGACAAAATGTTTCTAGCAGTATCTGTAGGTTGAGCTCCCTTCTCTAACCAATCTACAGATTTATCTATATTAAGTACTACAGTTGCAGGATTGGTATTAGGATTGTAAATTCCTAATTTTTCTATAAATCTACCATCTCTTTTAGCTCTAGAGTCGGCTGCTACTACATGATAGAAAGGGCTCCCTTTTTTTCCATGTCTTTGTAATCTAATTTTTACAGGCATAATTAATTTTTAATATATATTTCAAGCGAAAGGTTTACACTCCCTCGCTAATTGTTAACCATGTTTAATAATAAAATAACGGGCGCAAATTTACAAAAATAATTCATCTAAATCTTTAAAAATTAAAATATTTAAAAATAAATAACCTTAAAAAGATAAAATTTACATAATATTGCAAAGATTTTATTTTACATTATAAATTTTATAAAGTTTTAAAGAAACACTATGAAAAAGCTAATATTTCTCTCTTTTATTTTCTTGGGAGTATCATTAAATGCTCAAAGTGTAAAATGGCTTAGTTTTCAAGAAGCCTTCACTAAAAACAAAAAACAACCCAAAAAATTTCTTGTAGATATATATACTGATTGGTGCCAGTGGTGCAAAGTAATGGATAGAAAAACTTACGATAACAAAGTTATTGCAGATTATATTAACAAGAACTACTACCCTATAAAATTTAATGCAGAAATGACTACGCCCATAAAATTTAACGGAAAAACCTATAAGTATATAAGTCAAGGTAACCGAGGTTATCATGAGTTAGCCTATTATTTACTCAAAGGGAAAATGGGATACCCCTCTACTGTTTTTCTAAATGAAAGTTTATCTATAATTCAAAATATATCAGGTTTTTTAGAACCTAAAATCATGGAGCCCATGCTGGTATTCTTCCATAAAGATTTATATAATACGATCCCTTTTATTAAATTCAAGAAGAATTTTGTGAGCAAGTTATAAACTGCCTAATATCCTAAATTAGGTCTTATCCATTTTTCAACCTCTTCTATCGAAACATTTCTTCTATTGGCGAGGTCTTGTACTTGGTCTTTGTCTATAACCGCTACTCCAAAGTAACGTGCAAAATCATTGGCAAAATAGTAACCAGAAACCGAAGAACCTGGGTTCATAGACAAACCCTCTGTAAGGTTACAGCTAATGGTTTCAGGAGCTTTTAATACTTCAAAGATAGTCCTCTTCTCCGAATGGTCGGGACAAGCTGCGTAACCGGGAGCAGGACGAATACCAATATACTTCTCTCTAATGAGTTGTTCATTAGCCAAATTTTCTTCTTTTGCATAGCCCCAATAATGTTTTCTTACCTTTTGGTGCATCATTTCAGCAGTAGCTTCAGCAAATCTATCGGCGAGGGCTTTGAGCATAATAGATTTATATATATCTTGATCAGATTCATATTGCTCTACCAGTTCGTCTTCTCCATGTACCGTTACACAAAAGCACCCCATATAGTCCTGTTTTACACCTTTTGGAGCTACAAAGTCAGCGAGTGCCATATTGGCAATATCATGGGACTTTTTACTCTGTTGTCTAAGCGTTCTAAAGGTGGCTTTTACCTCTCCATTCTCATAAATTTCTATATCGTCATCATTTACCGTATTCGCAAGGTACAGACCTATTACAGCATTTACACTAAGAGATTTGTTTTTATTTATCTCATGAAGCATTTCCAAAGCATCGTTATAGAGTTTAGTAGCTTCCTTACCCTTTATATTGTGGTGTAATACTTGTGGAAATTTTCCTTGCAATTCCCATACAGAAAAGAACGGAGACCAATCAAAGAAATCGATCACATGAGCCAGATTAATATCTTTGATAACTTTGTTTCCTAATAATTGAGGTTGAGTTATATGCACCTCATCCCAATTTATCTTTAGTTTATTGGCTCTAGCTTTTTGTATAGGTATGAGTTTTCGAGTTTTATTTTTCTTAAAGAAATTTGCCCTTGATTTTTCGTAATCAGTAGCAATTCCTTTCAAAAAATCTTCCTTTTCTCGATTGAGTAATTTACTTACCACAGGTACACTTTTGGAAGCATCTAATACATGAATTACGCCTTTTTCATATTCAGGGGCTATCTTTACGGCAGTATGCACTTTAGATGTAGTAGCACCCCCTATAAGCAAGGGAATATCTAAATTCATCCTTTTCATCTCTTTGGCTATAAATACCATCTCATCTAATGAGGGAGTAATCAGTCCACTAAGCCCTATAATATCTACTTTTTCATCTATAGCCGTTTGCAGGATTTTTTCGGGTGGTACCATTACACCCATATCGATGATATGATAGTTATTACACCCTAATATCACCCCAACAATATTTTTACCAATATCGTGTACATCACCTTTCACTGTAGCGAGTAGTACTTTTCCTATACTTTTATCTGCCACTTTATTTTCCTCTATAAAAGGGAGTAAATAAGCCACTGCTTTCTTCATTACTCTAGCAGATTTCACCACTTGAGGTAAAAACATTTTACCCGCACCAAACAAATCTCCCACTACGCCCATACCATCCATTAGTGGCTTCTCTATTACCTCGATAGGAGTAGGGTATTTCTGCCGTGCTTCTTCTGTATCCTCATCTATGTAATCAGTAATGCCTTTTACTAGAGAATATGTAAGTCTTTCCTCTACACTCTTTTCTCGCCAAGTACGATCCGCTTCTTTTTTCTTTCCTTGTCCTTTTACTTTCTCTGCATAATCGAGGAGCTTTTCTGTAGCATCAACTTTTCTATCAAGCAATACATCTTCTACCAGTTCCAATAATTTGGGTTCTATACTGTCATATACTTCTAGCATAGATGGATTTACAATACCAAAGTCCATACCTTCTTTGATAGCGTGATACAAAAAAGCAGAATGCATCGCCTCCCTTACTACATTATTTCCCCTAAAGGAGAAAGATACATTACTCACTCCTCCGCTCACATGAGCATGAGGCAAATTGTTTGTAATCCATCGAGTAGCCCTAAAGAAGTCTATGGCACTTTTACGATGCTCTTCCATACCCGTAGCAACAGGGAATATATTGGGGTCAAATATAATATCTTCAGGGGGAAAACTTGCTTTATCTACCAACACCTTATAAGAGCGTTTACACATTTGGATTCTCTTTTCGTAGGTGTCGGCTTGTCCTTGCTCATCAAAAGCCATCACTACCACAGCAGCTCCCATCCTCTTAATGTATTTAGCTTGCCTTATAAATTCTTCTTCACCTACTTTTATACTGATAGAGTTTACAATACTCTTTCCCTGTACTACTTTTAGCCCAGCTTCTATAATCTCCCATTTAGAACTGTCTATCATTATAGGTACTCTACATATATCGGGTTCAGAAG
This sequence comes from Ichthyobacteriaceae bacterium, assembly GCA_965226285.1. Classification (GTDB taxonomy): domain Bacteria; phylum Bacteroidota; class Bacteroidia; order Flavobacteriales; family Ichthyobacteriaceae; genus CBDDCQ01. The sequence goes on along the minus strand of CBDDCQ010000006.1, from coordinate 1,145,378 downwards.
CTACCAGATTTAAGAACTCCACCATAGCTTCCTTACCATTTATCAGTCCATCATCCATATTGATATCTATCACCTGAGCTCCACCTTCTACTTGTTCTTTGGCAATAGAAAGTGCCTCTTCATATTCCTTATTTTTGATAAGGCGTAAGAACTTCCTTGAACCCGCTACATTGGTTCGCTCTCCTACATTGATAAAGTTACTTTCAGAAGTTACCACTAGAGGCTCTAAGCCTGATAATTTCATTGGTTTCCTATTCATATTTCCACTAAATTGAAAATATTTACTCTAAAGGATAGCCCGGAAATTTTTTCTTAAGGTCTGCTCTACTGGGAAAATATTTCTCAAAAAAATTCACCATTTCAGGGTCTTTCTCTTTTATACTATTGTAGTCAGTAGGTATATACTCTTCACTGGTATAACCCACATAATTCAAATCATAATAAGCATAAAACGCATAAGCTAAATATTCTTGATCATAAGATTCTATATCTAATTCTGCCTCTGTTATCTTTGAATTTTTTCCATTAGGGTAATAAATTCCTTTTAAAATAGCCTTACGGTTGAGACTATCAAGTGTTTTTTGCATTTGGTAAAATTTAGAATTTTTATTTTGAACGGATTCTACCATAAAACTATAATCGTGTATTAGGTGTAAAATTTCTTCAAATGAGGCATCTCTAGTTCTTGGAGGTAGTTCGGGCATGGTCTCTGTAGCGAACAAATCTTGAAATAAAATATTATGCAAAGCCCAATTATTATGGTTATTTTCTTGTCTATTTTTCCATTTGCTATCATAGAAAAATGCCAAGCAAGCCTTTGATTCTGACATATTTTTTGAAATCGATTCATCGAAAGAATCTAAAAGATATTTTAAAATATTCTTAGCATGTAGTATTCTCTTATTTGTTTTCTGTTTGCTTAAATCTTCTATCAATATAGGTATATTATATCCTTTTGAAACCACTGAAGTTCTTTGCAGAAATCCATTTTCTTTGAAAGGACTACTTGTATTTTCTATTTTTCCTGATGGGGTAGTAGGGATCTTTCTTAAAGAACCTGATTTGAGAACCATAAATAAGCATTGTATTCCATTACTTAAATAATCTCCGACCTTTACATATAATATTAATGGACGCATTTTACGAAGATTCATATATTTGCCCTCGCTTTCAACTAAAAACTTCTTGTTAAAATGAATTGAAGTTTTTCTTCCTAATATCTTTACATTACTTGGATCGTTTTCAATTTTTGAGCTTGCGAGTCCTTCGGGGGTCTTTGTTTTTGAAAAATCTTCATAATATAAATCATAATTTTTCAAGGTATAATTTTTTCCTTTTTTAGTAATTGCAGCAACTAAAAACTCAACTGAAAAATCTGACAAAAACTTATAATTCGTAAGTGGAACATCGTGCACCTGTGCGTATGTACCTGTCTTGTTTCCCGATGGATGGTCAAAAACAGTTATGCTACCCAAAAAATCGGATTCTTTTTTTAAAGCCTCAACTTTGGCAACAGTTAAAGAAACTTTATAATCTTTTCCTAATAATTTTAAATCATTAGGATTAGTAAGATCAACTACCGTTTTTGCAGTATTATTGTCCTTTTCTTCATCACCTTTGGAACAGGCACACAACAACAAAAATAAAAACACAAAATATCTCATATTTTATTATAATTTAAAATTATACCAAACGATATCTTTTAATAACACAGCAAAGATAGATAATATTTTTAAAATTTGTTTAAAGTTACCATAACTTCATTAAGTGAAGTTTTTATTCAAGTAAGTTTACTCTCGTTAAATAAGATATCTATCATACATAAATCTTGCTGCCCCCATCTACAAATTCTTTGGATTTTTCTTGCATTCCTTTTTCTATGACATCATCTTCATTGAGGTTATTATCTTCAGCATATTTTCTTACATCTTGAGAGATTTTCATAGAACAGAAATGAGGACCACACATAGAACAGAAATGAGCTACTTTAGCACTATCTGCAGGTAGCGTTTCATCGTGAAACTCTCTAGCTTTTTCGGGATCTAAGGATAGATTAAATTGGTCCATCCATCTAAATTCAAATCGGGCTTTACTCAAAGCATTATCCCTGATTTGAGCTCCGGGGTGTCCTTTTGCCAAATCGGCAGCGTGAGCAGCCAATTTATAAGTAATTACTCCTTCCCTTACATCATCTTTATCAGGTAAGCCCAAATGTTCTTTTGGGGTGACATAGCATAGCATAGCACAACCAAACCAACCTATCATAGCGGCTCCTATTCCCGAAGTAATGTGGTCATATCCCGGTGCAATATCTGTGGTAAGGGGTCCTAGAGTATAGAACGGAGCTTCTGAACAGGCTTTTAATTGCTTGTCCATATTTTCTTTAATCAGATGCATAGGTATATGCCCTGGACCTTCTATAAAGGTCTGTACATCTTGATCCCATGCTTTTTTGGTAAGTTCTCCTAATGTTTCCAATTCAGCGAATTGTGCTTTATCATTGGCATCGGCTATACTACCAGGGCGGAGCCCATCACCCAATGAAAAGGCGACATCATAAGATTTCAATATTTCTGCCATCTCATCAAAATGAGTATATAAAAAGCTCTCTTTGTGATGAGCCAAGCACCATTTAGCCATAATAGAACCCCCTCGCGATACAATACCTGTCATTCTATGAGCCGTCATAGGAACATAAGCTAACCTCACTCCCGCGTGAATAGTAAAGTAATCTACTCCTTGCTCTGCTTGTTCTATCAAGGTATCTCTAAAAATTTCCCAAGTGAGTTCCTCTGCTCTACCTCCTACCTTTTCTAAGGCTTGGTAAATAGGTACGGTACCGACTGGTACGGGGGAGTTTCTAAGTATCCACTCTCTGGTTTCGTGTATGTTTTTACCCGTGGATAAATCCATAATGGTATCGGCACCCCAGCGACATGCCCATACCGCTTTTTCAACCTCTTCCTCTATACTAGAAGTTACTGCAGAATTACCAATATTTGCGTTAATTTTCACCAAAAAATTTCTCCCCAATATCATAGGCTCACTCTCTGGGTGATTGATATTACTGGGAAGCACTGCTCTACCTCTGGATATTTCATCTCTCACAAATTCAGGAGTGATATAACTTTTAGGAGTATTGGCACCAAAACTGTGTCCTTTGTGTTGATGTGCCATATTTCCCGTCATAGCAGCACGCATTTCTTCTACTCTTTGGTTTTCTCTGATGGCTACATATTCCATTTCGGGGGTGATAATACCTTTACGGGCATAGTGCATTTGAGACACATTTTTGCTTGCTTTAGCTTTGTAAGGCTTATATATATGCTGAAACTTTACATGATCAATCTTTTTATTCTGAAGGCGTTCTTGCCCATAATTAGAAGATATATTCTGTAATTGTTCTACATCTCCTCTACTTACTATCCAAGGCTCTCTTATACGATCAATACCTTTTTTTACATCTATATCTATACTCATATCAGTATAGGGTCCACTAGTATCATACACCGTAACAGGATGGTTCTTTATCATCTTGCCCGTGAGTTGTTCACGAGTGTCCAATAATTCAATTTCACGCATTCCTACTTTAATGTCGTGAATTTTTCCCTGTACATATATTTTTTTAGAACTGGGAAAGTTCCCTCTAGTAATGGTATCTCGAGTAGGTATTTTATCCCTTTTTTGTCTCATTTTAACGGTATTATTTTATTGTATCAAATTACCCTCCCTGAGTAGGGGTTATAATAGTAATGTTATCTCGATGCTTTAGTTTATAAGACTCCCAATTATTTTTTCGGATAACATATTTATTTACTGCCACAGCTATACTATCTTTTGAAATATCCAGTTGTTTCAAAAGTTCTGCCAAATTAGCTGCTTGGCTTTCTACTTCTTCATTATTTACTTTTACGATTATCATTTTACCAATATATCATTTAGTTTTTTAGAAATGTCTTATTTCAAACCCCACAAAAGTAATAATTTTAGAATTTCATTGGGTATAAATTATTTGATTTTATTATTATCTTTCAAAGTATTGCAAATAACGGTGAATTCAAATCACAGACAAAACTACTAAAATTTTCTTTTCTATACATGAATTTTGCAAAGAATGTATTCATTTTAAATATTTTTATCTATATTTTTTTTTAAATTCTCAAAACAAGATTTTCCTTTAATGGATGAATGGGAACAAGAAATAACTACTTGGTCAGAAGCAGTAGTACCAAAAGGAGGAAGGTTTGGATATAATTGTTATCTACCGGAAGTCGAAAAATGGTAGCTTTTATGTTCGCTGTATCAGGGATTATTAGTAATTTATGTTCGTTTACGATCTCTGATGGTTCAGTGTATTGATACGATTCAGGTATAAAAATAATTGATTAAAATAATTTTAAATATATTTGTGAAAAATTTTAAAAACTAAAACTAAAATTTATACAACTTATGAAAAAAATAATAGTTAATGTATTTTTTTGTATCTTATCTTTGTTATTCATATATTCTTGCGCAGAGGTAACGAGAATAGATAAAGACCCTGAACTTTCATTTCCCAAATTAGTTAGAAATTCTACAAATAATAAAATAACTTCCGATGATATATTAAAAAATGTAACAGGAGATAAAGATGGTTATACGCTTAAAGAAATTAGAAATATATCAGAAACCAATTTAGCCAAAATTCAAGGTAAGGAAATAGTATTACAAAAAGTAGGAAAATTTACAGCTACCCTTGTATTCGAACATTCCTCATTAAAAGATATTACTATAAACGGTGCAAAGTTTGAATGGAATTATGCTTCGTCATTTACCTTTAATAAGCTCACTAAAAATATAAAAACACCTAGAATTACCACTGCTGAAATTTTAGGCTCTGTAATAGGACATAAGGTAGGTTATACTTTAAAAAACATTATGAACATATCTGATAATGATTTGGCAAGTGTGCTGGGTAGCAAGCCTAATTTTGAGATAAATTTAAAAAAAGTAGGCAGTTTTACGGTTACCATCGTATTAGAACACTCTAAATATGGAGAGGCAACGATAAGATTGGCACAGTTTGAGTGTGTAAATACCGTAGTTATTCCTACAGTAACGTCAAAAACAGGTAGGATATGGATGGATAGGAATCTTGGGGCAAATCGTGTAGCCATCGCTCCAGATGACCAAGAGTCTTATGGAGATTATTATCAATTTGGTAGAGCTAAGGATGGACATCAAAAATCGAATTCACCAACTCTCGAGGGAGTTTCATCTACATCAGCCCCTTCGCATGGTAAATTTATTACACAAAATGCTTGGAAGGTATCTAATTGGTATTCTGGCTCTATCATTCCCAATCTGTGGCAGGGTAGTGGTGGTCATACCAGAGATGGTGGAATACATAATCCTTGCCCAACGGGTTTTAGAGTACCTACGGTACACGAATGGGAAGAAGAGATTCGTTCTTGGAGTAAAGTAAAAAGAGGTAGAAGAAATAAGATGTGGTCTTTGGGTACTGCAAATGCAAAGCAAGAAGCATTTAATAGTGTACTCAAGTTGCCCGCAGCAGGTTATCGTAGAGGTAATCACGGTAACTTTTGGAATAGAGGAGATAAAGGTTATTATTATGGTATGTCTAAAGGTCTTTCTTCTTTACCTATAGGGCATAGTTATGAGCTAACTTTCTATGATCATAATAGTATTATGCCAAGTGAAATTAATGATGATCTTGAAAATGGTATGAGTATTCGTTGTATTAAAGATGCTCCCAATATCATTACGCATCATGGGTTCTCTTATAAAACAGTAACTACAAAGACGGGTAGAATATGGCTCGATAGGAATTTGGGGGCAAACCGTGTAGCCACTGCTTCTGATGATAGGGAGGCTTATGGTGATTATTATCAATGGGGAAGAGCACCTGATGGGCATGAGATGAGTAATTCTTCTACTATTAAAGTTGGAATATCTGCTACTTATTCTGATAAAGGAGAGTTTGTTATAACAAAAAGTAATTGGTATACAGGAAGTACATCGAACCTATGGAATGGAAGTGGTGGACATACTCCAAATGGAGGGATCAATAATCCTTGTCCTAAGGGTTTTAGAGTACCTACAATAAATGAATGGAAGGCAGAGAATACGGCAGGTAGTTTAAATAAAATAAGTGGTCGAACCTTACGAGGAAATAATTTAAAACTCCCTACTTCAGGACTACGTAGTTATCTTAGTGGAGATACGAGATTTAAAGGTTTTCTTGGATATTATTGGTCTAGTACACAGAGGGATATTGACAGAGGTTACAACTTATACTGGAAGACTAGAATACTCGATAACACTTCTAACCGTTATTGTAATGGTTTCAATGTTCGTTGCATAAAATATAGGTAAGTGTTCATAAGATACTTAAAAAACTTATAATTTTGATAAAGTGTTAAAAATTGTCTATATATTTGCCTTTACTTATTAAAAAAAACTATATTCTTTCATGAAGATAGCAATAGGTTCTGACCACGCAGGCGTAAAATATAAACAAAAAATAGCAATACATTTGAAAACTAAGGGTTTTCAGATAAAGGATTTTGGTCCTTTTTCTACCCATAGTGTAGATTATCCAGATTTTATTCACCCAGTAGCAGAAGGAGTAGAAAAAGGAGCGTATGATAAAGGAATCATACTCTGCGGAAGTGGTAATGGAGCAGCTATGACAGCTAATAAATATCAAGGCATTAGAGCAGCTTTATGTTGGAATGTGGAGTTGGCAAGCCTATCAAGGCAACACAACGACGCTAATATTTTGGATATACCTGCTCGTTTTGTATCTTTAGAAGTAGCTCTACAAATGGTAGATACGTTCTTTACCGTAGATTTTGAGGGAGGTAGACATCAAATTAGAGTAGATAAAATAAAATGCTGCTAAAAAACTATAAAATATATACAAAAAATATATATTTTTGCAATCTGAAATTTTAATAATGCTAATCGTATATCAACTACTATGAAAATAAGCAATCTGGGTCTGCCTTACTTGATGTTGATGGAATGTTGTAACTTTTATGCTACAATAATATTTACTTTATGACCAAAGGATTCAAATTGAGTATTTATAAGCTTTGCTTACTGCTAAATCCTGCATTGTTTTTGCTAGCTTGTTCTTCTATCAAACAAGCCGCTAATAAGCCCTACCATCACACTGAAAATGGTTTTAGGAACTTATCCGGTGGCTTACAGCGACCCAAAGATGCTTCTATACTGGATGGACTAAGCTTTGCTGTACATAAGGTTTTTCAAATTTATTGTGCTATAAAAGTGCCTAAAAACCATGTCATGCCTTATGACGAAGCCTTAGAACAACTCAAAAGTTTTAGCCAAGATCAAGACATTGTAACTTGGATAGGTCATATGACCACACTTATTCGCCTTGATGGCGTCAATATATTAACCGATCCATTTTTCAGCAATTACGCCGCTCCACTTCCACCTTTTGGGCCCAGACGCACCGTAGCCCCGGGCATCAAAATGCGTGATCTACCCCCCATTGATATAATATTGATTACCCATGACCACTACGATCATTTGGATCTGCCTTCGTTAAGACGCATAGCAAACAAGAATAATATCACTGTAGTAACCCCCTTAAAGCTTGGTCAATATGTTAGAGATCAAGGCTTTGACAATATTATTGAGTTAGATTGGTATCAAGATACTACTGTGGGTGATATTCGTTTTACTGCTTTACCAGTAATTCATTATTCGCGAAGAGGACTTTTTGATAAAAATAAAACCCTTTGGGCGGGCTATGCCATCACTAGTAAAAAACAAAATATTTTCTTTAGCGGTGACCTAGAATATGGCACACACTATAAAGAGCTTGCTAAATATGGACCCTTTGATCTCGCTATCTTGTCCATTAGTCCCTATAAACCTGCTGCTATTATGCAAGGCAATCATTGTAAGCCAATAGATTGCTTAAAACTTGCTCTTGAAATGGACGCCAAAAATTTTATGCCTGTGCATTGGGGTACCATTGATCTGGGACAGCAAGCCTTTGATGAACCGATTATAGACTTTAAAAAGGGTGCTAAAACTCTTAATATTGCTAAGGAGAATCTAAAGATTTCTCGTATAGGGCAAACGCAATTGATAGGTAACTAAAAATTTGTATTGCTGGGAATAGGTTAAACTAAAAATAAAAATATAGACGCATGGTTGGTAAAAACGGTAAAATATCACAGATTATAGGACCTGTGATAGATGTGGTATTCAATAGTGAACAAGTAGATTTACCAAAAATTTACGATGCACTGGAAATTACGAATAAAGAGGGTAATAAAATCACTCTTGAGGTAGAACAACACATAGGTGAAAATACAGTAAGGTGTATCTCTATGGAAGCAACTGATGGCTTGGAGAGAGGACAAGAAGTAGTGGTAACGGGATCACCTATAAAAATGCCTATAGGAGAAGACATTAAAGGTCGTTTATTCAATGTAGTAGGTGATGCTATAGATGGCTTAGCAGATTTACCAAAACAAAACGGATTGCCAATACATCGAGATGCACCTAAATTTGAAGATCTATCAACCTCATCAGAAGTGCTTTATACTGGAATCAAAGTAATAGACCTTATAGAGCCTTACGCTAAAGGAGGTAAAATTGGGCTGTTTGGAGGTGCAGGAGTAGGAAAAACTGTATTGATACAAGAACTCATCAATAATATAGCTAAAGGGCACGGAGGACTATCCGTATTTGCAGGGGTAGGAGAGCGAACTCGTGAGGGTAACGATTTACTTCGTGAAATGATAGAATCTGGAATTATTAAATATGGAGAAAAGTTTGAAAAAGCTCTTGAGAAAGGAGAATGGGATTTATCTAAGATAGATACAGAATTATTAAAAGAATCTAAAGCATCATTCGTATTCGGACAAATGAATGAACCTCCAGGAGCACGTGCTAGAGTAGCACTTTCTGGCTTAGCATTAGCAGAGTACTTTCGCGATGGCAGCGAAGATGGAAAAGGTAAAGATGTTTTATTTTTTATCGACAATATATTTAGGTTTACTCAAGCGGGATCAGAGGTATCTGCATTACTTGGACGTATGCCCTCAGCAGTGGGATATCAGCCTACATTAGCCACTGAAATGGGAGCTATGCAAGAGCGGATCAGTTCTACTAAAAATGGCTCTATTACCTCTGTGCAGGCGGTATATGTACCAGCAGATGACTTGACTGATCCAGCACCTGCTACTACATTTGCTCATTTAGATGCCACTACCGTATTATCCCGTAAAATTGCAGAGTTAGGTATTTACCCCGCAGTAGATCCATTAGATTCTACTTCTAGAATCCTTACTGAAGAGATCGTAGGAAAAGAACACTATAAATGTGCTCAAAGAGTAAAAGAAACTTTACAGAAATATAAAGAACTCCAAGATATTATCGCTATATTAGGTATGGATGAATTATCTGAAGAGGATAAACTCGTTGTACATAGAGCCAGAAGAATACAGAGATTCCTTTCCCAACCTTTCCATGTAGCAGAACAATTTACAGGTTTAAAAGGAGTACTTGTAAATATTAATGATACAATTAAAGGATTTAATATGATTATGGACGGAGAAGTGGATAATTATCCTGAGGCTGCGTTTAATTTAGTAGGCACTATAGAAGAGGCTATAGAAAAAGGAGAAAAGATGCTGACAGAAGTAAAATAAAATAAGTTTTTTCTTCTTTTTATGAGTAGTTGTTATACTCAAAAATTTGTAATAGATAAAAGAGGGCAAACAGGTATAGCGAAAACCTCTAGAGATATTTATATTATAAGTGGACTTTTGCCTATCAAACAGACTCCAACTCCAGTAGGGGTTGAAAGACTATACTTGAAACAAGTTTTGATACCATAGATGTAATTATAGGGAATTTCACTTATTGGTATTTTTAGAACAAAATATATTTTCTATAACTAAACTATATAAATTATTCTGATACAAAAATCTTTTTATTTCAATCCAAGAATAATATCCCATTTCTAAATTTAATAAAGTATGAATCCATAAATTAAATATTTTAAGCAAATAAAATGTACTTTTGCATATCGTGTTTTATTTTAAGTATCAATGATGTATCCTTTAATCAGAAATAGAAGACTCAGAATAAATGAATCTATAAGAAGTTTAGTAAGAGAAACACATTTATGCCCATCAGATTTTATCGCCCCCCTATTTATTACAGAGGGAAATAATGTTAAACAGGAAATATATTCATTGCCTAATTATTATAGGCTTTCATCAGATTTAATTTCTTATGAAATAGAAAGACTTTGGAGTATAGGTATTAAGAGTGTATTACTTTTTGTGAAAGTAGAAGATCACCTTAAAAACAATAAGGGAACAGAGGCTATAAACTCTGAAGGATTGATGCAAAGAACTATAAAAACTATAAAGAAAGTTTGCTCCGAAATGATAGTGATGACAGATGTAGCTTTAGATCCTTATTCTTCCTATGGGCATGATGGTATAGTAGAAGAAGAGCAGATTCTAAATGACGCAACTAATGAAGTATTGGCAAAGATGGCTTTAAGCCACGCAGAAGCAGGGGCTGATATAATAGCCCCTTCAGATATGATGGATGGTAGAATATTAAAGATAAGAGAATCCTTAGAGGAGTCTGGTTATATACACACAGGTATCATGTCATATAGTGCTAAATATGCCTCTTGCTTTTATGGTCCTTTTAGAGATGCATTAGATTCTAAACCAGGATTTGGAGATAAAAAAACATATCAAATGGATTTTGCTAACTCTGATGAAGCTATCAAAGAAACACTTATGGATATACAAGAAGGAGCTGATGTAGTAATGATAAAGCCTGCAGGATGCTATTTAGATATTATTCAAAAAGTAAAGCAAAATGTGGATGTTCCTGTAGCAGCGTATCAAGTATCGGGTGAATATGCTATGATAAAAGCTGCTGCACAAAAAGGATGGGTAGATGAATCCCAAGCTATAATAGAATCTATTATGAGCATCAAGAGATCTGGAGCAAATATGATAGCTACTTATTTTGTAAAAGACATAATTAGATTACTTCAAGATAATTAATTAAAAATCAAAACCCTTATAATTAGATTAAACTACAAAAAATCCATAATATTTAGCTTTTCTAACATGGCAGTGGTATTATAGCTAAAATATTGTCAATGAGTACTAAAAAGCATAAGGGTTATTGCTATAATATGAAAACACAATTAAACAATTATAGCTTTAATATAAAATTGTAGGTAGTTAAATATTTATATGTTAAATTTGCCCAAAATTTTTGATAGAAGATGGTAATAAAAAATTATAGATGAAAACAATTCAATTTAGAGAAGCCATTGCAGAGGCAATGTCAGAAGAAATGAGAAGAGACGAATCTATTTACCTAATAGGTGAAGAGGTAGCAGAGTACAATGGAGCGTACAAGGCTTCTAAAGGAATGTTAGATGAATTTGGGGAAAGGAGAGTGATAGACACACCTATAGCAGAAGCCGGTTTTTCAGGTATAGCAATAGGTTCGGCTATGAATGGAAATAGACCTATAGTAGAGTTTATGACCTTTAATTTTTCATTAGTAGCCATAGATCAAATTATAAATAATGCTGCTAAAATGAAGCATATGTCAGGTGGACAGTTTAGTATCCCTATTGTATTTAGAGGTCCTACCGCTTCAGCAGGACAATTAGCTGCTACACACTCTCAGGCTTTTGAAAATTGGTATGCTAATTGTCCCGGACTTAAAGTAATTGTTCCATCAAACCCAAAGGATACTAAGGGCTTATTAAAATCTGCTATCAGAGATGATGATCCTGTTATATTTATGGAGTCAGAGCAAATGTATGGAGATAAAGGAGAGGTGCCAGAAGGGGAATATATTATTCCTATTGGAGTAGCTGATACCATAAGAGAGGGAAATGATGTAACAGTAGTATCATTTGGTAAGATTATTAAAGAGGCTATAAAAGCAGCAGACCAATTGGCTAAAGAAGATATACAAGTGGAACTTATAGACCTTAGAACAGTACGACCACTAGATTATGATGTGGTATTCAAATCGGTGCAAAAAACCAATAGATTAGTTATTTTGGAAGAGGCTTGGCCATTTGCTTCAGTAGCATCAGAAATTACATATAAAGTTCAAGAAGAAGCATTTGATTATTTAGATGCTCCTATCAAAAGAATCACCACTAAAGATACACCTGCACCATATTCACCTACTCTATTAGAGGCTTGGCTTCCAAATTCTAAAGATGTAGTAGAGGCAGTTAAATCAGTAATGTATATAAATAATTGAAATGAAAAAAATTTTTGAGGTATTTATTGAAATACCTAAAGGTAGTAGAAATAAATATGAATATGATTTTGAAACGAAACAGATCAAGTATGATAGGATGTTGTTTTCTCCTATGCACTACCCTGTAGATTATGGGTTTGTTCCTAAAACTTTAGCTTTAGATGACGATCCTTTGGATGTATTGGTGTTAGTAACGCAGCCCACTTTCCCGGGCTGTGTAATAGATGTAAAACCCATAGGAGTATTTTATATGGAAGATGAAAAAGGGCAAGATGAAAAGATCCTTTGTGTACCCGTTTCAGACCCTATTTGGAATAAGGTAAACAAATTTTCTGATGTAAACTCTCACCGAAAGTTAGAAATAGAGCATTTTTTTAAAGTGTATAAAGATTTGGAAGATAAAAAGGTACACACCAATGGATGGGGAGATGAAAAAAAGGCTAAAGAAATTCTTGAAAAATGTAGAGAAAGGTACCAAAACCAATCAGAAAAAGTTTATGAGGTTTAGAAAAACTGTTAAAAAATATTAAAAAAAGCACTTTTTGTGTGTTTTAGGTTGCTTTTAGGGCATTTTCTCGCTTATAATAAATAAGCCTATAAGCCTTTATTTTACGGCAATTATAGTTATGTAAAATTAAAGTAAATTATACTTTTTGTATTTCGTTCTACAAAAGACTTTTAAGTTGCTTATCTATCATTTTTAGCCCTTCTTGAAATGAATGAGGGTTATATCCCAACTCTTTAACGGCTTTACCTATAAGCATATTTGTTTTATAAGGTCTTTTGGCAGGTTGGTTCAGTGCCTCCGATGAGGTTTTGGAGATGAGAGATTTATCTAAATTCCAAAAATCTGCGATGTGTTCTACCATATCATAGATACACATAAAATCTTTACCCGTGATATTAAATACTCCCGGTATTTGCTTTTTAGCCGATAGAAAGCATCCCATGGCTAAATCCTCTGCTAGAGTAGGGCATCGGAATTGGTCATCTACAACCTTTATTTGTTTCCTATTTTGTAGAGATTCTTTCGCCCATAATACAATATTGGAACGACTCATATCATTTACCATACCATATACTAATGCGGTTCGAAGTATAGAAACCTTTGCCGTAGTAGAGGTATAGATAATCTTTTCAGCTTTTAGTTTAGAACTACCATAATAACTCAAAGAATTAGGAATGGCTTTTTCATCATAAGGGCTATCTAATCCATCAAAAATAAAATCTGTAGATAGATGAACTAAAAAAATCTCTCTTGCAATGCAAATATCCACTAGGTTTTGTACTGCTTTTATATTTACCATATCACACCCTTCTTTATCATTTTCGCACATATCTACGTTAGTCATTGCTGCAGTATTGATAATTACATGAGGAGTTTCATAGTTTACTATTTCCTCTATAGATTTCTTTTTGGATATATCACAACTGTAATACGTATATCCTTGTAAAATGCCGCACCTATTTTGCCCTTTAGAAGTAGCTACTAACTCTACTATTTTATTTTTGTGAAGAAGTGCTATCAATTTTTGTCCTAATAACCCATTACTTCCTGTAAGTAAGATCTTCATTACTATAAGTTTTTTTTAATCTTTTTAAATAATTCCGAAGAGTAAACAAATTTAACTATAGATTCATTATCAGTGTATAAAATCTCCTCTTTTGTACCCTCCCATGCTTTTTTTCCATCTTCCAAAAATACTATTTTATCGCCTATTTCCATTACAGAGTTCATATCGTGAGTATTTATAATAGTAGTGATATTATATTCTTGTGTAATTTCTTTGATGAGGTTATCTATTACAACAGCTGTTTCAGGGTCTAATCCTGAATTGGGTTCATCACAAAAAAGGTAGTTTGGATTGGTTACTATAGACCTAGCTATAGCTACTCTCTTTTGCATTCCACCTGATAGTTCAGATGGATACTTATGGTTTACATTATATAGATTTACTCTTTTGAGTACCACATTTGCCCTATCCTTCATATCACTATCAGACATATTGGTAAACATTTTTAGAGGAAATGTTACATTTTCTTCTATATTGCAAAAATCAAATAAGGCACATCCTTGAAATACCATGCCCATTTCTAATCTAAATTGTTGTTTCTCGTTTGTATTAAGTCTGGAGTATATCCTATGATCAAAAATTACCTCACCTCTGTCTATAGAATGAAGCCCTACAAGACTCTTGAGCATTACTGTTTTACCCGATCCGCTTTTTCCTATAATTAGACTAGTCTTTCCTTTCTCAAAATGTGTAGAGATATTGTTGAGTATTTTTTGTTTTTCAAAAGATTTATGTAAATTTTTTACCTCAATCATAACCTTAGTTTAATATCAATTGAGTAAGTATATAGTTTGTAATGATAATGGCAATACTAGTCCATACCACAGCCTTTGTACTGGAACGACCTACTTCTAAGGAACCACCTTTTACATAATATCCATAAAAAGAGGGAATAGTAACGATAAAGAACGAAAATACAAGAGTTTTGGTAATAGAGTAAACTACTTGAAAAGGTTTAAAATTCCTTTGGATACCAGTAATATAATCTAACGTAGAAAACATTTCTAATGCTATTCCTGCAATCCAACCCCCTGCAATCCCTAAAGCCATACTTAATAAGATAAGTAGTGGAAAGAAAAATAACGCTGCTATAATCTTTGGAAATACTAAAAAATTAAGTGAATTTACGCCCATTACATCTAGTGCATCTATTTGTTCCGTAATGCGCATAGCCCCTATACTCGATGCAATATAAGATCCTATTTTTCCAGTTAAAATAATACTAATAACCGTAGGGGAAAGTTCTAATATAATAGATTGGCGTGTAGCTAAACCAATATAGTATTTAGGGATGAGCGGGTTATTTAAGTTGTAATTGGTTTGTATTGCTATGATAGCCCCCATAAACAAAGATATAAAAGATACTATTCCTAAAGAATTAAATCCTAAGTTCTCAATCTCTCTAAAGAATTGTTCTTTGAATATTTTAAGTTTTTGAGGCTTGGTTAGTACCCCTTTGAGCATAATGAGATACTGTCCTATATTTTTTAAGATAACCATTTATACTTTCTCCATTTTTCTTCTTTTTCGCTCTTGCATCAATAGCGTAAGTTCTCTACTAGTTTGCCCAGATACAGAGGTATTTTCTTCTGCTCTTCTAATTAAATAGGGCATTACATCTTTTACTGGACCAAAAGGCATATATTTTGCCACATTATACCCGTATTTAGCAAGGTTAAAACTAATATGATCACTCATTCCGTAGAGTTGACCAAACCACACCCTTTTATCTGAGGGAATGATGCCTTTTTCTTGCATTAAATCTATTAATTTAAGTGAACTTTCTTCGTTATGCGTACCGGCAAATATAGAAAGCCTATCAATATGTGTTAATATAAATTCAATACACTTATTATATTGCTGGTCAGATAGTTCTTTGGTAGCATTAATAGGGGAGGAGTAGTTTTTCCTTTTGGCTCTTGCTCGTTCCTTTTCCATATAAGCTCCTCTTACTACTTTCATTCCTATAAAAAAGTTATCCTTTTTGCTCCTTTTATATAATTCTTTCATATAATCTAATTTATCTGTTCTATACATTTGTAAGGTGTTATACACTATCGCCTTTTGGGTATTATATTTTCTCATCATTTGTTCTATAAGGGCGTCAGCTGCAGTTTGCATCCAAGTTTCTTCGGCATCTATCATCACGGGAATATCTTTTTTGTAAGCGCATTTGCATACGGTGTCAAATCTCTCTATTACTCTATTCCATTCTTTTTTCTCATTTTCTGTCAACTTTTTTTCTTCAGTAATTTTTTGATATAGTTTGAATCTTCCAAAACCTGTAGGCTTAAAAACTACAAATGGAATACCTTTATGTTCTTTGGCATAGTCCATTATTTTTAACGTAATTTTCATTGCCTTATCAAATTCCTCTTCTTTTTCTTTCCCTTCTATAGAATAGTCTAAAATAGAATGTACATTTTTAGTCATCATTTTATCGATGTTTTTTTGGCAGTCACCTTTTGTAATACCCCCACAAAAATGATTAAATACCGAAATTTTTATCAAACGCTCTATAGGTAATTTCATCTTTAGAGCTACCCGAATAAGCATTCCACCTATCTTAGAAAGATTGCTATTGTGTATCATCTTAAAAAGATAGTATGCTCTTTTGAGTTCTGTATTGTTTTTTAATTCAAATGCCGTCTTTGTATCGTTGAATGAAATCATTATTTAAGGGAATAACTATATATCAAATTCTAAATTTTAGTTTTAAAACCTTGCAAATATAATATTTAACCTGAGTTTAACGATAAAGACAAAAAAGTTGTTTCGTATCAATCATAATTTATTTTGATGAAATAAATTACTCAAAATAAGTTTATAGAGATATTCTATTTACAATCATATAATTCTGGATAGTTCCACTACATAAACGCAAGTAAAATAGAACGTTTGTACATATCTTTTAAATCTCAAAAGAAATACAACCACAAGCAGCGGTACTGCAGCTAAGATCATTGGTTATAGGTTGTTATGTGTGTCAGAAATACAGGTTATTTGCATGGTTGTTTTTTTATATAGGACTCATTTTTTGCATAACATTGCAAATATAATAAAAGAACCCTTTACAATTCTGTAAAGGGTCGTTTTAAATTAATTAAAAAGAGGAAATAATTTTGTATGTAAGGTACAAAAACGTTTGTCTTTAATGGGGTAGGGGTATATCCAACTTTTTAATCGTTTCTTCCAAAAATGTCTCTTTATATTACTAGTCTTTCATTTGCAAAACAGCCCTTTTTTGCAAATGTTTAAAATAAGTTTCTATTTCCCTGTAATTTCGCAAATTGTATTTTTTAAAATTACTGTTTTTGCCACCCAAATTCTGCCATTTCTTTAGTTAAATATTCCTGTGCATATATTGTAGCGGTTGGAAAAATATTGTTGATTTTTTTTAGTTCTTTCATGCCAAAAGAAGTGTAAGTAGAAAGTTCGGCATATTTTTCACTATCAATGATTTGGCGAAAATATTTGTCAGAGAGATAATTTTCAAAAAAAGTTTTTAAAATTTTGTCTTGTTGGTCAATGGTTGGATCGAACTTTGGTTTTTCTATATCTATAAGTTTTTGGTATTCTTCATCTAATCTTTCTTGTCGGCTTTTGAATTTATTTAGCAATCCTAAGGCTTTTAAAATCATTTCTGTCAAGGATATTTTCCTTTTTGTTTTGTGTTTTTCCTCATAAGATTGTCTAATCTTTTCGGCTGTCCAATATTCAGTAGGCTTATTAAAAACTTCTTTTTTTATAAACTCTTCTACTGCCTCTTCTCCTTCTTGGTTTTTTATCGTTTGAATGGTTGGATTGTTGTTTAGCACATATTCAAATTGTTCATATGTTTCTTGATACAGTTCTCTATCAATTTTCATTCCTTCTTTACCAACATAAATAACGGTTTCAGTTTTGATGTTGTCTGCTGTATCAAGGTCAACTGTATCAATGCTTGGTGTATCCCTAATGATAGGGTCTGAATCATCATTTTCAGAATTTCCATTAACTATATTGAGGGGTGTTTTTTTGTCATAATCAAATTCATTTTCAAAGTATTCACAGTTGGCAAAAAAATCTAATAACAAAAACTCTTTTTTTTCCCTTTTTTCTCCTGTTTCAAGATAATTAAATGTATGTTTTCTTGTTCCTCTCCCTTTCATTTGTATAAAATCAGTAGGGGAAAATATGGCTCTCATCAAAACTACATTCAAAAGATCTGGGCAATCATAACCCGTTGTCATCATACCCACAGTTACGCAAACTCTTGCTTTGGAAGTACCGTAATCAGGGCAGGATTGCTGGGCAAAATCGGATTTGCCTAATAATTTATTAGCCGAAAAATCCTTTGTAAATTGCGAGGAATCATTTATATTACTTGTTATTTGAACCGCAAAATTAGAATTGTATTTGTTGGGATACTTTTTATCTGCTAATTGATTTAATATTTGTGTTATTTTGTTTGCATGGTTTTGACTGACACAAAAAACTAAGGTTTTGCCAAACTCTCCACTAATAGGGTCCTTTAAACCATTTTCTAAGATACTTTTACAAAATACTTGGTTGGTTTGGTCGTTAAAAAATATTCTCTCAAAATCTTTTTTTGTAAAAACTGCTTCATTTTCTATTTCCTCTTCATCGTTATAACTGACTTCATAACCTTCTTTAGATAGTAAATCAGTTGTAATTTCTGTTCTTGCATCAATCACATAAGGAGATATTAAAAAATCGTCTTGTATGCCTTTTTTCAAATCATAGCGATAGGTTGGTTTTTTATCTTCGCCACAGCCAAAAGTTTTGTAAGTATCTCTTAATTTTCTATATTCAAGGGCTTTGATGTTTTTTTGTGCTAAATCTTTTTCATCTACGCCTTTTAAATAATCGTTTGGCGTAGCGGTAAGCCCAAGTTTAAAACCTATAAAATATTCAAAAACGGCTCTAAAATCACCACTAATAGAACGGTGGGCTTCATCAGAAATTACAAGTTCAAAGTCAATAGTTGAAAATAATTTACGGTAACGATTATTTTTTAACAGAGTCTGGATAGTAGAAACTACAATTTGGCAATGTTGCCAATTACCCCCTTTCACTTTTCCAACAAAATAAACGTCTTTAAAAATTTCACTAAAAGACTTAACCGCTTGATCTTCTAACTCTATTCTATCGACCAAAAAAAGAATTCTTTTGGCATTGCCTGTTGTTAAAAACAATTTACAAACCGCAGCGGCAACAAATGTTTTTCCTGTTCCTGTTGCCATTTCAAAAAGAAAACGCTCATTGCCATTTTTTGCTGATTCTTGTAATGCTCGAATAGATTCCAATTGATAATAGCGAAGTTTTTTGCTTTGTGATAAATAATCATCTTCAATTTTTGCATCTCCCAAGTCTATTACATTTTTTTGATATTCTTTTCTTTGCTCTAAAGATTTTTGAGAGGGAAAACGGCTAATGGGTTCAGGATTGCCTTGCTCTAAATCCCATAAGTAATGGGATATTCCATTGGATAAAATCACAAATCTGCAATTTTTACCATGTGCATAATTTCGGGCTTGTTCCTTTGCTTCAAGAGGGCTAATGGATTCTTTTTTTGCTTCCAATACACAAATTGGAAAACCGCTTTCATCAAGTAAAAGATAATCTATAAAACCATTTTTTGTTTTTTCAAAATTATCGCCTAATTCTCCAATTTTTACATTTTGTTCAAGTTGTATATTGGCTTTTTCCTGCGTGTTGTCTTCAAACCTCCAGCCTGCTTCTTTTAGGAGGTCGTTAATCTTTATCCGTGCAGCTGCTTCTTTTTTTGACATAGTAGTGTGTTTTTAAATTTTTTAAGGTTTTTTTGATTAAACAAGATTATTTTTTGGTTCATTTTTTAATTTTTTTTATTTCGTAGGGATATTTGTTCATCTTGGTTTCTGTCCCTTAGTTACATGTTAGTTACATTAAAAACCCCCTATTTTACTATGTTTTTTATCTGTTTTTTGCGTTTAGTTACATATTAGTTACATTAAAAACCCCCTATTTTACTATGTTTTTTATCTGTTTTTTTGCATTTAGTTACATGCCAGTTACATTAAACTGCCCAAAAAGGAATATATGTTTTTATTTTTTGCAATTTAATCATTTCAAACCTCCAGTCTGCTTCTTTTTTTGACATAGTAGTGTGTTTTTAATTTTTTTAAGGTTTTTTATTTTGACAAATTTAATTATTTTTGAATTATTGAAATAATATAATAAATTTGCAATCCGAATTTATGTATTATCATACGCAAGAAAATAGAGGAAAAGAATTAAAAAAGCCTATAAAATGCCAAAGAGGTAATGCTTGGTTGGGATATGCGTATTATTTTTGGGAAGATAAAAATGATGCCCATTATTGGGGTGAAAGATCAAAAAAGAATAATTATTTAATCTATGAAATGGTTCTAAAACAAGAAACTGAGATTTTGGATACTGTTTTTAATAGAGAGCATTACAATTTTTGGATTAAAATAATAGAAAGAACAAGTAAAAAAATCGTTAAAAAATTAGGCATAAAACCAAATTTAGAACAATTAAATAGTGCTTTAAAAGATGCAAATGTATTTGTAGGTATAGATGGAATTTTATTTCAAGATATATCTAAAAATGAGAATCATTATTTGGTAAAGGGAATGCAATACAAAAAGAGAATACAATTAGCCTTATATAACGAAGAAAAAATACAAAATTTTAGAAAACTATAAATTGTATATTATGATAAATTTTGAAGAAATAGAAAAAAGGTTAGATTATTTTTTGGAAAACCTAACCAAAGAAAGTTGGGAACAATGGCTTATAGAAAGAGAGTATAAAAAATTATATAATATTTTGGGTGAAAAATCTTTTTCTTCTATGCCGAATATCAATCAAAAATGCGAAATTACATTTAACAAAAATAAATTTTCTGAATCTCAAAATAAGAATACAAGTAAAGAAAACTATATACTTGCAGCCTAATGGAAATTACCAATCAACCTAAATTAACATTTAATGGTGTAGATTTTGCTGAAGTTATTTTTAAAGCAACTGATTTTTACAAAGCAAAAGAAAATACCATTGATATTAATATAGAACCCAAATTGGCTATTGACAAAAAAAATAAAAACAATTTTCAAGTTTTAATGGAAGTTGAATTATCTTGTAAAGATTGTTTTGTTTTAAAACTATTGGGTATTGGTCATTTTCAGATGGAAGGGAATTTAGACAAAAAAACAAGAGATTCTTTTTTACATATAAACGCCGCTCCTATTATGTTTCCTTATGTGCGATCTTTTATCAGTACCTTAACAGGTAATTTAGGTAATATTATAGGATCATTAACCATTCCACCTCAATTTTTTAATGGTAAATTAGATGAGATAAAAGAATAAAATTTTTACCTTTCATTTTTTTAATTTTTATTGTATTCATCTTCTTTCCATTTCAAAGGATTTTTAAAAATATAATTTCTAATATTTTGTAAGGCTTTTTCATTACGGATAATATGGTCGTAAAATGAACGTTGCCATTTGAATTTTTCTAATCCTATTTTGTGGATCATTTTTGAAGAGGTGGTTTTAAACGCTCCTATTAATTGTGATAATGGTTTTGTTTTCACAAATTTACCCGTATTAACCGTAGGGACAAGTCGCGACTTGTCCCTACCATCATCACATATTGATAAAATCCCATGAAAATGATTCGGCATTACCACAAATTCATCTAAAAAAACATAATCATATTGATTTGCCAACCATAACCATTTATTTTTAACAATTTCCCCCACATCACTCAAAACCATTTTTTCTTCCACAACATCACCAAAAAAACACAATTTATCCTGCACACAAACCGTAACAAAATACACTCCATTTTGAGAATAATCATAATTTTTTAATCTGTTTGGTTTTCGGTTTTTCATTTTATGTTTTTTGCCTCGTAATTTAATTATTTTTTGTTTTCACAAATTTACCCATAATTAAACGTAGGGACAAGTCGCGACTTGTCCCTACTTGTCCCTACCACCCATTAACCATTCCAAACCTCCCCAATCTTCCGCTCTATTTTCTGCTCCATTTTTTCTATTAGGTTTTTGTTGGCATTTACTATTTTCTGCTCTGCTTCTATTTCCGCTACAATTTGCTTTTGTATTTCTAATGGTGGGAGGGGGATTTTTATTTTTTTGACCATTGGAACCGTTAATTGAGGTATAGAATTTCCAGTATTTTCAATGCTTGTAATTTTTAGTATGTATCCTAAAAAATTATTGGATAATAAATTTTCTTTAGGTGTTAATACTATTAGCCTGATTACTGGATAGAAAGAAACATTTCTTATAACTGGGTAACCTATTGTTCCTCTTGCAGAAAGAGTAACTGAAGGTTTATTTACTTTAGAAATGTTTGTATATCCATACAAACTTTTTTCTTCAATACCATTTGAAAATATTGGAATTTTATAATCCTCTGTTTTTTGTTTTGAATAATCTGCTTTTGGAACATCACCACCAGCAAAAATTTTCTCACAAACCTCCCCCAGTTCTACCATCTCCCACTCTGGATCTATGCGGAAACTTGGTTTATAGTTTGCTATGACTTGCTTTGCTCCATCTATTACTTTTTGCCATTGATCTATTTCTGCTACTATCTGCTCCTGCACTTCCAAAGGGGGTAGGGGGATTTTTATTCTCCCCATTTCTTTATTCATCAATTTTGGATTTCCAACTTTTACAACATATTTGTAAGTGATTTTATCCAAAATAGGTGCAACATATTTTAAATTAACTAATTTTCCAAATTCTTTTTTTAATTTCAATGTTCCGCAAACATTTGTGCAATTGAATTTTTCACTTCTATAAAATACTTTTCCTGCATTTGCTCCATCAGTTGTCCATGTTAAATACTCTCCTTCAAAATCATAAGTATCAATAAGTCCCAATATTCCATTATTAGTAGTTTGTGATGAATAAACAGGATATTTACCAATATTTTCTTGTATATATTTTTTACTTATTACCCTTCCTCTACCAGATTGAAATAAATCACCAATTTTTATAAAATCCCATTTAGCATTTTTATAATCTTGGGTTTCTATGTATCTATCACCTGTAAGGTTATATTCGCCCGTTTGGGCTATTTGGTTTTTGGGTATGCGGACTACTCCGTCAGGTTTTGCCTGCCACCCCTTCATAGAAGGGGAATAATTCCCCTCTTTTAGAGGGGTGGCATCGTGAAACGATGACGGGGTGTTTATTTCCTCTTTTAGAGGGGTGTCCTGAAAGGACGGGGTGTGTTCCCCCTCTTTTAGAGGGGTGCTTGCGTTAGCAAGCGAGGTGTTTAATACTTTTTGTAAATAATCTAATACCCCATTCATATTTTTCTTTACCTCAACATCTGTAATATGTATAACTTTTAGCCCTAAACTTTCCAAATACTCATCTCTTATTTTATCGTATTCTTGCTTATTATCATGGCTACTGCCGTCAACTTCAACGACAACTCCTAAATTTTTACAATAAAAATCTACAATATAATTCCCAATAATTTTTTGCCTATCAAAATCTAATCCTAAAAGTTGCTTATTTTTTACTTTTTGCCAGAATAGAACCTCTGATAAATTACCAGCTTTTCTTAGTTCTCTTGCTCTATGTTTTAATTTTGGATTAAAAGGTAATTCGTTCCATTTAACTACCCCGTCAGGCTTTGCCTGCCACCCCTTCACAGAAGGGGAATTATTCCCCTCTTTTAGAGGGGTTGCATCGTGAAACGATGACGGGGTGTTTATTTCCTCTTTTAGAGGGGTGTCTCGTAGAGACGGGGTGTTTTGATATTCCCGTAAAATATTTAATGCATCGGGCAAATCATTTTTATCTATGGGTCGCCTCTGTGCTCCTAAATCAAAACCGTCATTTTCTACCTTCAAAAATAAAATATCGGCTGTTTTTAATCTTCTATCCAAAAACAAAATACTGGTTTTTACGCCACTATAGGGTTGAAAAACACCATTTGGTAAACTGACCACCGCATACAGCCCCCAGTCTTCTACTAAATGTTTTCTTAAATTTTTATAGGCATTAGCTGCTTGAAAAATAATGCCCTCTGGAACAATAATCCCTGCCCTGCCCTCCAACCTTAAATGTTCCGCAATAAACCCCACAAAAAGTACTTCGGAGCGTTTCGCCTGAACTGTAAATTTTTCATGGGGTTGTATGCCGCCTTTGGGAGTCATAAAAGGCGGATTGGCAAGTATGCAATTATATTTTTTAGCTTGCCAAAGGCTCTCATTGGTGAGCGTATCGTTTTCTGTAATTTTAGGGGTTTTAAAACCATGTAAATAGAGATTTACCCTTGAGAGTTTTGCCATAGTAGGATCAATATCTATCCCTATAATGTTTGTCCCTAAATTTTGCTTGTCTTTACTGGATAATTCTTCATTGTTTTTGATATATTTATAGGCTTCTATCAAAAAACCAGCAGTGCCACAAGCAGGGTCAAAGATAATTTCGTCCTTTTTTGGCTGCACAACATCAACGATAAATTTTATAATGTGTCGTGGTGTTCTAAATTGCCCTGCATCTCCTTGAGCACCCATAATAGAAAGCAAATATTCAAAAGCATTGCCGAGCGTTTCGCTATTGTCATAATTAAATTTATTGATTTCATTTAAAAACAAAGCAATCGTATCATCAGCCCTAAAAGGTAAATAAGCATCTTTAAAAATGGCTTGAAAAAGCGGAGGCAAATGCTTGCTTGTTTTTAAGATTTCAATACCTTCCGTATAAAGCATTGCTCTGTCCCTATTTTGTAATTTACTGTCAAAAAGTTTATGCCAAGCATATTTTTCTATCCTTTCTGTAAAAAAACTTGCCTTACCTCCAAGCTTTTGGCTTTCTCTGTCTTGGTCGTCCATAAACTTATAAATCAAAGCATTGGTAATTTGCTCTATTTGTCCTTTTGGGTCTGGTATTTTCCCCACTAAAATATCTCTTGCTGAATTGATAAGGTTTTTGGTTTGAGTATCTAACATGGTTTTTTTAATTTGTGCTAAAAATTATATTTTTTTTATTCCTGTATCCCATTAAATAGCCTTGCTATAAAAGTAACAAAACGCCCTCATTAGCACAATTATTAACCGTTCCATTTTATAGATTTAATATTGTTGATGAGCATTTTCACATGAATTTTAGATTTTAGAAAATAGCCCCTATTATTTTCAGTTAAAGCAAGAAAATAATTTTTTTTGAGTCTCAAAACATGTATAGAGAGAAATTGTTTTCATACGGGCATCTTTATTTGATATCAATACTTTTAATTCCCAAACCTAAAATTACTACTTGAACACTTAGTTAAAACTCGATAAAAAGTGATAGCAGTAGATTTAATTTTTTTTACACCTTTGACAACTGGTTTAGTGTTTACAATGTTGCCTAAGTTAACAGCTATCTAAATTAACAACTTTTTATATCAAACTCGAGTTAAATACTATGATAGTAAGATATTTTTCAACTCATTAAAATTATTATTTACTAATATAGCTTGTTTTTCTCGCCCCAGATAATCCTTTAGTCTATGAGGCATAGGAACAGCTCTATTTATATTGTTCTGCACTTCTTCAAAGAATTTTGCCGGGCTTGCAGATTCTAAAAATACACCCGTATATTCCTTAAATTTAGTCGAGAAATCTTGTAATCCAAGATAAGCAACTGCACCATGAGGGTCTAAAATATAATTATGCTTTTTAAAAACAGTTTCTATTGCTTTTTTTGTAACAGCATCTGAGAAACTTACCCCGTATATATCATTTTTCATTTTTATCACATCATGATTATACAATTTGAGGATTCGTGAAAAATTACTTGGATTACCTACATCCATTGCATTTGAAATGGTAGAAACAGAGGGTTTAGGGCAATATTCTCCTGTGTTTAGGTAATGAGGTACTATATTATTATCGTTAGTAGAAGCAATGAATTTAGATATAGGTGCTCCCATTTTTTTAGCGATAATCCCTGCCGTAAGATTACCAAAATTACCACTGGGTACAGATATAGCAATAGGATATGGGCTATCATAGAGCTGAGAGCAAGTGTATATATAGTAAAAGCACTGAGGAAGTAACCTTGCTATATTAATGGAATTTGCAGATGCTAACTCTATTTTTTCTCGTAAATCTTTGTCAAGAAAGGCTTGTCTAACTAATTTTTGACAATCATCAAAGTTGCCTTTAACTTCTAAAGCTGTAATATTTTGTCCCATTCCAGTAAGTTGCTTTTCTTGCAAAAGACTTACTTTTTTACTAGGGTATAGGATAATTACTTTTACGCCAGAAACCCTTAAAAAACCATGTGCTATTGCACTTCCAGTATCTCCTGATGTAGCCACTAAGATGGTAATTTCTTTTTGAAATGTCTCAGCAAAAAAACCAAATAAACGAGCCATAAATCTTGCAGCAAAATCTTTAAAAGCACAAGTAGGACCGTGAAACAATTCGAGTACATAGATTTGTTTATCTAATTCTATAATGGGAATATCAAAGTCAAATGCTTCTTGCACAATATTTTTTAAAGTATTCTCAGGTATTTCAGGTGCAAAAAAATGTTTACTTACTTCGAATGCGATATTGTGAAAAGATTCTTTTTTAAAAAAGTTTTTTAAAAGATTGGGTATGTGAGCGGGCATATATAGTCCACCATCTGGCGCGAGACCATTCATCAATGCTTCTTGCAATCCGACTATGTGGTTTTTATCATTTGAACTATAAAATTTCATATTTTTGTTTAAAAAAGGGCATTTGTAAATCGATTTATTTGAGCAAACGAATATATATTTTTTCTATATAGTTTATACACATGATTAACTTATCCTATTCATTTGAATTGATAACCCTTACTCCTTTTGAATTGATTGGAGAGATATAGATATCGTAGTCAATTCCGAGATATTTATAAGTAATATCCATGGCTTGGGCAACTTTTTTAGCAGTTTCTATTCCTTTGCTAAGGGCAAAGATAGAAGGTCCAGAACCTGAAATACCACAACCCAAAGCTCCTGATTCTATACTTTTTATCTTAACTGTTTCAAAGGATGGAATCAAAATAGAACGGATGGGTTCTACAATAACATCTTCTAGACTACGTCCAATCAAATCATAGTCTTCGGTATATAATCCACTGATGAGCCCTCCTAAGTTTCCCCATTGTTTAATCGCTGCTTTTAAAGGTATCCTATTTTTTAAAATATCACGAGAGTCTGCAGTTTTTATTTCTATTTGAGGATGAATCACCGTTACAAAAAGTGCTTTAGGAGTATGGAGCTTTAATACATCCAATGGCGTATAACTCCTAACTAAGGTAAATCCTCCCAATAAAGCAGGGGCTACATTGTCGGCGTGTGCTACTCCACTGGCAAGTTCCTCTCCTTTGATAGCAAAAGGGATCAACTCCTTTCTAGAAAGGGGATTCCCCAATAGGTAATTAATCCCAAAAACGGCTCCTGTACTACTGGCTGCACTACTTCCAATGCCACTACCAGATTTAATATTTTTATAGATTTCAATATTAAAACCAATCGTTACATCCAATGCAGATAACATTTCCAATGCTGCAACACCTGCCACATTTCTATGAGCCTCTAATGGAATATCTTGACCGACAATTTTAGTAATATTGATTCCTTTTCTAACATTCTCAGTGATAACCATCCGATCTCCTACATTCTCCAGAGCCATCCCCAGCACATCAAAACCGCAAGAGACATTTGCCACTGTAGCAGGACAAAAAACTTCGACACTCTTTTGTTTCATTTTTTTAAGAGATTTTAAAAATTACCAATACGTATAATATCCGCAAAAAGCCCAGAGGCGGTAACATCAGCTCCGGCTCCAGCTCCTTTTACAATAAGTGGATTTTTAGGGTAACGATCCGTGTAGAACAGTACAATGTTATCACTGCCTGAGAGCCCGTAAAAAGGATGTTTACTATCTACAGTTTGTAGCCCAACGCTTGCCTTACCTTCACTCAACGAAGCAACATACTTTAACTCTATATTGGGGTCTTTTGGTAACAACTTCTCAAAATCCTTAGTATTGGTTTTTAGATCGTTCATAAAATCTTCAACATTTTTAAGTTCTAAGCTATTCTGAGGTAAAAAAGCATTGTTTTCAATATCTTCTAAGTTAATATTCAGTCCACTTTCCCTAGCTAAGATAAGGATTTTTCTAGCGACATCTACACCGCTCAAATCAATTCTTGGATCAGGTTCTGTATAACCCAAATCCATAGCTTCTTTCACTGCTTGGTAAAACGAATTTTGCCGGCTGAAGTGGTTGAAGATAAAATTTAAACTTCCTGAAAGTACAGCCTCTATTTTTTGAATACGATCTCCAGAACTAATTAAGTTGTTCAATGTGCCAATAATTGGTAATCCAGCACCTACATTAGTCTCATAAAGAAAGGCTACATTATAAGCACTAGATAAAGATTTAAGATTTTTGTAATTTTCGAGCTTAGAGGTACAAGCCACTTTATTACAGGTAACCACTGAAATGCTTTTTTTTAGATACTTTTGGTAAGTGAATGCAATAGTATCACTAGCGGTATTATCCACAAAAATGCTGTTGCGAAGGTTTAATGATATTACACGCTTATAAAAAGTATCTATACTTAAATTATCGCTTTTTTGTAGAGCGGTTTTCCAATTTTCTAAGGCAATGCCTTGTACATCAAAGTGCATTTTCTTAGAATTAGCAAGGGCAACAACAACTATTTTCAGCCTTAAATTTCGTGCTAAATATTTTTCCTGTTGCTTGATTTGGGCAATGAATTTTCCTCCTACATTACCAACACCTATCAAAAACAAATGTAGTTTTTTGATATGGTTTTCAAAAAAAGCAGCAT
The DNA here is from genome assembly GCA_965226285.1 of Ichthyobacteriaceae bacterium. Taxonomy (GTDB): domain Bacteria; phylum Bacteroidota; class Bacteroidia; order Flavobacteriales; family Ichthyobacteriaceae; genus CBDDCQ01. Next base: position 1,116,608 of record CBDDCQ010000006.1, on the reverse strand, counting down.
GTAAGGAATTCAACCCTTTTTTTACATCTTGACTACTGATGACTACAGAGATATTCCTTTCAGAAGACCCTTGAGCAATAGCTCGAATATTTACATTGTTTCTTCCTAGTGCTTCAAACATTTTTCCACTGGTGCCTTGATGGTTTTTCATTCCATCTCCTACTAATGCAATAATAGAGAGATTTTTTTCAATTTTTAGAGGATTAATTTTACCCTGTAAGATTTCGTATGCAAAAACTTCTTCTACACAAGATTTTGCCAAATGTGCCTCTCTTTCTGCAATACCAATACAGATAGAATGCTCTGATGAGGCTTGTGTGATAAGTATTATATTAATTTTTTGTTGTGCAAGCACTTCAAAGCACCTCTTAGAAAAACCGGGTATACCTACCATACCGTTACCCTCTAAAGTCATCAGTGCTACCTTTTCAATATGGCTAATTCCTCTTACTTGTATGTTTCCCGTTATGGGTTTCTCTGTAATTAGGGTACCCTTTTCTGTAGGAGAAAAAATATTTTTAATAACAATGGGAATTTGTTTTTCTAACACGGGGCGTATGGTTGGAGGATACAGTACTTTTGCACCAAAGTGAGATAATTCTAAGGCTTCTTCGTAGGATATTTTTTCAATAGGTAAAGCATCTTTAACCCACTTAGGATGTGCAGTGAACATACCGCTCACATCCGTCCAAATCTCTAGTATTTCTGCATTTAAAATTCCTGCAAAAATCGCTGCTGTATAATCCGATCCACCTCGTCCTAACGTAGTGGTATTCCCTTGTATATCACTAGCAATAAAACCGGGTAAAATGGTAATACGTGCCTTGTTTTTTGCAAAAAAGTTTGTAACTCTTTCAGTGGTAATTTCTGAGAGGACTTCTGCACTTGTAAAGTTTGAATTGGTAATGACAAGTAACCTACTATCTTGTAATTTTGTATCAGATATTTTACACTTGAGTGCTTCACTGATGACGTAAGAAGAGAGACGTTCTCCAAAACTCAAGATAGTATCTTTCGTTTTGTTAGAAAATTCCTGCAAGATTGAAATTCCTTCTAAGATGCTTTCTAAGGTATTCAGCAACTTCTTAACCTGTGCCAAAACATTACTTCGTTTATCAATAGGAATAAGTTCTCTGACGATCTCTAAATGTCTTTTTTCAATAGTTAAAAGAATTGTCTTATACATATCTACTTCTGATATTGCTATATTTCCAGCCTTTAACAGCATATCTGTAGTACCGCTTAGTGCAGATACAACTACGATTAAAGGAGAGTGCTGGGATTTTTCTTTTAATATTTCAATGACTTTGGAGATATTTTTAGCATTAGCTACTGAAGTACCCCCGAATTTTAAAACATTCATAGGTTTGTAATTCTTTTTACTTGAGAAAAATTTTATTTAATTGAAAAAACTAAGGATTACTTTATCTAAGGCAATAAATTTTATATTAGTTTAAGCAGTACATTAGTATATTTTTCCCCTCCTAAAAAGGGTAATAATACTGATGCGAAGCACAATTTGAACGAAAATATAATGAAAAGATAACAACATAACTGCGCAAATGTAAATTATTTTTTTTAATAATTAAAAAAAAATTATTTCTACCTGTTCATTAATATATTAACGAAAAATTTAACGTATAATTTTCATACATTTGTCCCGTTAAATTTTTTTTACTTTAAAATTCCAATATCTAATAATATGGCTAAAAAATGTTCTTATTGTAATAAAGATATTAGTAACAATTATTGCGAAAACTGTGGACAAAGATTAAGAGGTAAAGAGATTACAATATTATCTTTGTTTTCAGAATTCTTCTTAAATAATTTCTATTTCCATAAATCGGGATTCTATGCTTTATATACAATGATTGTAAACCCTAAGAAAATTATACATAACTATTGGAATGGATATAGTAGATATTACCCCAGTCCATTTCAGTTCATCATTTATGCTCTTTTTGTACAAGCTATCTGGCTATATCTATGTGGTAAAACTTTTAGTTTAGTTCAAGTCAATATCACAATACAAGAAACATACATTGGAGATTATAATCGATATTTATTTTGGGTTATATTTCCTCTCATTATGTCTACTATATCAGCCATAGCATTTTTCAGAAAAAAGATCAGTTTTACCAAACATTTAGTATCTATTATATATTTATTAGCTACTTGGTATACTTTTTTTGGTGTAATTAATATATTAATATGCAAAATATTCACAGAGATTAATATAATAAACTACTACGGATTGATTTCTTTAATTTATATTTTTGTAGTATTTTTTTGGAATACTATTGTACATTCTAATGGGATTAAAGATTTCATCTATAATATGCTTAGTAGTTTATTCGTAGCTTTATGTGTAGTAATTTTACTTAAACTGCTAACATTTATAACGTAAAAAAATGTCCAAAAACTTAAAAGATCACTTAAGCCATTGGCTCATTTACTTATTACATATTCATGGTATAATAAACGTGCTGGCGAGCACAAACGCAAGGAAGGTCTAACTATCAGAGTAGTATTTTTTCAAGTCGATTCTACTTTTTTTATTTGTGTTTCTGGTAATTTTTGTAATGTGTTAAAAAATATCTTTTTTTAATTGCAGATAATTTATATAGTTGTAATTTTGCAGAGATTTTTTGTAGGTATAAAATAGCCTACTTAGTATAGTATTAACTTTTAAAATTAGAATATTATAGCACTAAAGAAAAAAGGATGGAATACCATGGGTAGTTTTGGTCCTAGTAAAAAAGAGCACAAAATAAATAGTAATATTACTGCACAAGAAGTCAGATTAGTAGGAGATAATGTGAAGGTAGGTATTTATAGTATTTTGCAAGCTCAGCGTATTGCTGATGATTTAGAGTTGGATTTAGTAGAAGTATCACCTAAAGTGTCTCCTCCTATATGTAGGATTATAGATTATAAAAAGTTCTTATACGAACAAAAGAAGAAGCAAAAGGAATTAAAACAAAAGGCTACTAAAGTTGTTATTAAGGAGATTAGGTTCGGACCTCAAACAGATGATCACGATTATGAGTTTAAAAAGAGGCATGGTATTAAGTTTTTGGAAGAAGGAACCAAATTAAAAGCTTTTGTGTTCTTTAAAGGAAGGTCTATTGTATATAAAGATCAAGGAGAAGTGCTACTACTTAGGCTTGCACAAGATTTAGAACCTTATGCTAAAGTAGAGCAAATGCCTAAATTAGAAGGAAAAAAGATGACCATGTTCTTTATACCTAAAAAAAAGAAATAAAGGTAATCAAAATATAGAATTTAAAATTAGTATAAGTTAGTAAATTTAAGAAAAAAATGCCAAAATTAAAAACAAAATCCAGTGCTAAAAAGAGATTTAAGCTTACCGGCACTGGTAAAATTAAGAGAAAGCACGCTTTTAAAAATCATATATTGACTAAAAAGAGTACCAAAAGAAAAAGAGCTTTGACGCATTTTGGACTTGTAAGTGCGGCTGATGAGAATAATGTGAACATTCAGCTTAGATTAAAGTAATGTCTTAGTTTTAGAGTTAAAGATAAAATAATAGTATTAATCCATGTAACAGTGCTAAAGAAAAAGTGTCTGAATTTTGATATTCTTAGAGTGCCTGTTACAAAAAAATAAATTTTTAAAATTATGCCAAGGTCGGTAAATGCTGTAGCATCAAGAGCAAGAAGAAAAAAAATATTAAAACAAGCCAAAGGATACTTTGGAAGAAGAAAAAATGTATATACCGTAGCTAAAAATGCGGTAAAAAAGGCAATGTTATATGCTTATAGAGATAGGAAAAACAAAAAGAGAAGTTTTCGTGCTCTTTGGATTATAAGGATAAATGCAGCAGCTAGGTTATACGGAATGTCTTATTCTCAATTTATGGGAAAAGTAAATGCTAAGGGGATACAACTCAATAGAAAAGTTTTAGCTGATTTAGCTATGAATCACCCCAAGGTGTTTAAAGCAGTGGTAAAAAAAGTAAAATAGATTAAATTTAATTAATTTAGCTATCTATAAAAAAGGACTGTCCATAAAATTAAAAGCAGTCCTTTTTTGTTTTTAATTCTTATTTGCTTATTTGTTAAAAAAGATTTATCATTGCAAGCAAAATAAGTTTAAATTTTAAGAAAATTTTATGAGAAAGTTATATAAATTTTTATGTGTATTTGTTGTATTTCCGGTTTTTGCTTTTTCAGCAACAGATAGAACTATAAGTGAAATCATAGAATCTATAATGTCTCCTATTACTTCGTTTTTGGAATCAGTAATATTTGTAAATATACCTATAGGCTCGTATCAAATTCCTTTTGTATTAGTACTTTTGATGTCTGGTGCTATGTTCTTTACTATATATCTTAGGTTTATAAATATAAGAGGTTTTAGGCATGCCATAGATGTAGTAAGAGGTAAGTATGATAATCTCAAGGACAAAGGAGATGTAAATCACTTCCAAGCACTTACTACGGCACTATCAGGTACAGTGGGTGTGGGTAATATTGCAGGAGTGGCAGTGGCTATTTCTTTGGGGGGAGCTGGTGCTACGTTTTGGATGATTGTGGCAGGAATGTTAGGTATGGCATCTAAATTTGCTGAATGTACACTGGGTTTGAAGTATAGAATACAGAATGCAGATGGCGAAGTTTCTGGTGGACCTATGTATTACTTGACTGGTGGTCTCGCTAAGATGAAATTCCCAAAACTCGGTAAGTTATTGGCAGTTTTATTTGCTATTGCTTGTATAGGAGGTTCCTTTGGTGGAGGTAATATGGTACAAGTTAATCAGGCTACCGAGCAATTGATTTCGGTTTTAGGAGGTCAAGATACGTTTTTGTATGGCAAGGGTTGGATATTTGGTATAGTTATGGCTATAGTAGTGGGGATCGTAATTATAGGAGGAATAAAAAGTATTGCACGAGTTACTGATAAGGTAGTTCCTTTTATGGTAGCCATTTACCTCTTTGGTGTGGTGTTCGTGTTGCTATATCACTTCGCAGATATTCCCGTTGCCTTTGGGCAAATTGTACAAGGAGCATTTACTAAAAATGCTGCCTTTGGAGGTTTTATAGGTGTATTGATACAGGGCTTTAGAAGGTCTGCTTTTTCTAATGAAGCGGGTATAGGTTCGGCTTCTATTGCACACTCTGCAGCTAAAACTAATGAACCTGTAAGTGAAGGAGTAGTAGCATTATTAGAGCCTTTCATAGATACAGTAATAATTTGCACAATGACGGCTTTAGTGATTATTATTACAGGTAATGTACCTTCTCAACTTACTGAAATTACAGGAGAAGAGGCTATCGGATTGACCTCTAGATCATTTGAATCTGTAATATCTTGGTTTCCCCATGTACTATCTCTAGCTGTGATATTGTTTGCACTATCTACTATGGTATCTTGGTCTTATTACGGACTTAAAGCATGGACATATCTATTCGGAGAAAGCAAAAAATCAGGGAATATATACAAATTGATATTCTGTTTATTTATAGTAGTAGGTTCTTCTATAAGTGCTCAAAGTGTATTCAACTTTGGCGATGCCATGATATTTGCGATGTGTTTTCCTAATATGATAGGACTTTTTATGCTCTCTAAAGAGTTAAAGGCAGATACTAATAGTTATTTTAAACGTGTAAAGTCAGGAGACATTAAAAAGTATAAATAAATTGTTTTAAATGTTTTATCACAAGCCTCGTTTTGATTTGAATAAAAAACAACGAAACGGGATTTTTGTTTTATTTACCCTTATCATTTGCTTACAATTTATACTGTACTTTTGGGCAGATATAATGCGTTATCTCTTTCCTGAAAAAGATATTCAACTTACGCAGATAGAGATCTTTACAAAGCAAGTCAAACAAAAGGGTAGGGCTGATCATTATTATCGTAAACCAAAGTTTACTGTAAAGAGTATTCCCAATAAAAAAATAAAACTTCAAGCATTTAATCCTAATATTTTGACTCAAAAACAATGGCAACAAATGGGATTTTCTGCTAAGCAATCCAAAGCCATTATAAAATACAAAAATGCTATACGGGGATTTGAGAAAAAAGAAGATTTAAAAAAACTTTATGTAATTTCACAACAAAAGTATAAGCAATTGGAAAAGTATATTAAAATACCCGATATTGTAAAAAAAGATATCAACGTTGCTACTCAAAAAGATTTGGAACAACTGGTAGGGATAGGAAAAATTTCAGCTGGTAGAGTTATAAAATTTAGAGATGAATTAAGAGGTTTTGCACACTTTAAATTTCTAACAAGTGTATATGGGTTATCTAAGGAACAAATAAAAAGCATTCAAAAGTATTTTTTTGTAGATGCCTCAAAGGTCAAAAAAATCAATATTAATAATGCTTCTTTTAATCAGTTAAAAAAATTTAGATACTTAAATTACAAACAAGCTAAATCTATAGTGAACTTTAGAGAGAACTTTAGAAATTTTAAATCAGTAGAAGAACTTTTAAATTTAGAGGGATTTAAAAAGAAAGATATAGATAAATTAAAATACTATTTACAAGTAAATTAAAATAATTACCTTTGTGGTTTGTATTTTTTTAATGGAAAAAAGATGAATATAAAAATAGTTGACAATTTTAATTTTAAAAATAAAAAAGCCATCGTAAGGGTAGATTTTAATGTACCTTTGGATGAGAAATTTAGTGTTGCAGATGATACGAGAATCAAATTGGCATTGCCTACCATACAAAAGATACTCAAAAGTGGAGGGAGTGTGATACTGATGTCTCATTTGGGCAGACCCGAAGCAAAGGAACGAGAGTATTCACTTGTACATATTTTAAGAAACTTGTCGAATCAATTGGGGATAGATGTAAAATTTGCCAAAGATTGTATAGGTAAAGAAGCACAGAAACTATCTGATGAGCTTAAAACAGGAGAAGTTTTACTATTGGAAAACTTGAGATTCTACAAAGAGGAAACTGCAGGAGATATACGTTTTGCGGAGCAGTTGTCTAAATTGGGCGATATTTATGTAAATGATGCTTTTGGTGTAGCACATAGGGCACATGCTTCTACTACTGTAATTGCAAATTTTTTTCCAAATGCTAAGTGCTTTGGTTATTTACTAGCTAAAGAAATAGAAAATATTAATAAAGTACTCAAAACAGGAGAAAAACCTATAACGGCTATATTGGGAGGGGCTAAAGTCTCTAGTAAAATTGCCATTATAGAAAAGATGCTCGATACAGTAGATAATATCATTATAGGGGGGGGCATGTCCTATACATTTTTTAAGGCTCAAGGCGATAGTATAGGTGATTCGTTGTGCGAAGATAATAAAATGAGTTTAGCATTAGAAATCTTGGATAAAGCCAAAGCCAAAAATGTAAATATTTATTTACCTATAGATAATTTAGTGGCAGATAGTTTCTCTAACGATGCCAATACTCGACTGGTAGATAGGAGTGATATAAAAGACGGTTGGCAGGGTTTAGATGTGGGGCCCAAGACAGTGGAAAAATTTGGAGAGGTCGTCAAAAAATCTAAAACTATACTCTGGAATGGACCCCTTGGAGTCTTTGAGTTTGAAAATTTTTCTAAAGGTACTAGAGGTTTAGGAGATTATATTTACAAGGCTACTCAAAATGGTGCTTTTTCGCTTGTGGGTGGAGGTGATTCAGTAGCTGCGGTAAAAAAATATGGATACGATACCAAAGTGAGCTATGTATCTACCGGTGGAGGGGCTATGCTTGAATCTCTCGAAGGTAAAGAGCTACCGGGTGTTGTAGCTATATTGAACGATTGAGTAGATTTGTTTGATGTCTAAAATTATATCATATAATGTAAATGGACTTAGAGCAGCTATAAAGAAAGGTCTATTAGATTGGTTGCGGGCTGCCAGCCCTGATGTATTTTGTATTCAAGAGACCAAAGCCGTAAAAGATCAAGTGGTAGAATTGGAGCAAATTAGACCTTACGGATATAAAGATTATTGGTATTCTGCGCAAAAAAAAGGATATAGCGGAGTAGCTATTTTCACGAAAAAAGAACCTAAAAAAGTTGTATATGGAATAGAAAATCAGTTGTACGATGCAGAGGGTAGAACAATAAGAGTAGATTTTGAAAATTACTCTGTGATGAGTGTATATATACCTTCGGCTACTAATATGGATAGATTGGGATTTAAAATGGAATTTTTGGAATATTTCCAAAATTATATCAATGGGTTGAAAAAAGAAATTTCTAATCTTATTGTATGTGGAGATTATAATATTTGTCATAAAGCTATCGATATACACGACCCTATACGAAATAAAAATGTATCCGGCTTTTTACCTGAAGAAAGGCAGTGGCTACAAGGTTTTATAGATTCTGGTTTTATAGACTCTTTTAGATATTTTGTAAAGGAACCTCACCATTATAGTTGGTGGAGTTATAGAGCAGCTTCTAGAAGTAGAAACAAAGGATGGAGGATAGATTATAACATGGTGAGTCAGCCTTTAAAAGATAAAATAAGAAGGGTTGCTATACTCAACAAAGCAGTACATTCAGACCATTGCCCTATTGAATTGGAATTAGATATATAGATTTAAATTAATAAAAATGAAAAGAATAAATTTACTAATTGTATTTTCAGTTGTTTTGACTTCTTGTGTATCTTCAAAATTATATACAGAAGTGAGATACAAATATGAATCAGCTCAAAAGGAGAATCGCTTGCTACTTGAAGAAAATAATAATCTGATGGATTTTAAAACGGAATCAGATATAAAAATAAGCCAGTTCAAGAAGCAGATAGACCAACAAGAGAAAGTATTGGAAAAAACTAAAGAAGATTTGAGAATATCTGAAAAGATAAAAAGTAGATTGAAAAAATCTTATGATGCTTTAATAGAAAATAAAAAAAATTTGGTTAAGCAAGCAGATAAAGAAAATCAAAAATTATTTGATGAACTGGAGGAAATGCAAAAAGATTTGAATAATCGAGAAGATTTGCTCAATCAAGAGAGAGATAGAATAGAGCAACTCAAATATAATCTCTCTAGTAAGCAAGCAAAAATAGGTGAACTCAATAGGATCATACGGGAGAAAGAACAGACCTTTGAAAAATTAAAAAATGCCATTTCAGATGCTATATTGGGTTTTAAAAATGGTGGACTTTCAGTAACAGAAAAAAATGGCAAAATATATGTATCTATGGAAAATAAATTATTGTTCAAATCAGGAAGTTGGTATATAGATAAAAAAGGAAAAGATTTGATAACAAAATTAGGTATGGTATTGGAGGATTATGACAATATTGATATACTTATAGAGGGACATACTGACGATGTACCTTATAAAGGCAAGGGGCAGATAAAAGATAATTGGGATTTATCAGTAATGAGGGCTACTTCAGTAGTTAAGGTAATTGTAGCGAATAAAAATATAGATATTAAAATGGTAGCCGCTTCAGGTAAGGGAGAGTTTGATCCTTTGTTTCCTAATAAAAGTGAGTGGTCTAGGGCAAAAAATAGAAGAATAGAGATTATACTTACACCGAGTTTAAAGAAAATAGAAAGCATATTAAGTAGTTTTTAGAAATATGATAGAAATTATTTTATATGGGATTACTGTAGGGCTTACCCTTGCCATTCCCTTGGGAATGGGACCTGCATTTTTTGTGCTTATAGAAACTAGTATTACCAAAGGTTTTAGATCGGCTCTATACTTTGATTTAGGAGTGATAATAGCAGATATTTTATTTATTGCCATTGCGTATTTGGGAAGTAAACCTATGCTATCGGTTATGCAAAATTCACCCTCTCTTTTCTTGATAGGTGGTTTGGGGCTTATTGTATTTGGTTTGGTAACTATTGTAAAAAAGGAAAAAACAAATTATCACAAAATACAGGTAAAAAAGTCTAATTATCTCCTATTAGTCGTAAAAGGGTTTTTATTGAACTTTATCAATGTAGGCGTATTACTATATTGGATAGGGATAGTAGTATTTGTGGTAGGTACTATGAATTTAGGACATTTCAACTCTTTGATTTGTTTTACTACTATTCTCATCACTTATATGTGTGTAGATATTGTTAAAATACTTTTAGCTAAGAAGTTTAAGAAGATTTTGACTCCTCAAAAAATAGATAAAATAAAAAAGATATTGGGCTATATATTGATTATATGTGGTTTAGTAATTATGGCAAAGGCTTTTGCAAGTTGGGATAAGATTATAAATATTTAAAATAGAAAACTTATGGCAAAGTATATCAAATGGATAGGAGCAGGCTTAGGATGGTCTTTTGGAGGACCTATAGGAGCAATTTTAGGTTATGCTTTAGGAAATTTATTTTCAAAAAAATCTCAACATATTATAGAAGATTTAAGAAATGATGATTCTTCTACCCAATCGGGAGATTTTCAAATATGCATATTGATATTATCGGCTATAGTCATCAAGGCTGATGGTAAGGTAAAGCAAGAAGAATTAGATTATGTAAAGAATTACTTCAATAGAGTATATGGAGTAGAGAAGGCTAGTAAACTGTTTAAATTGTTCAAAGAGATAGCTAATACTAAAGACATATCTATTAGGCAAGTATGTAGCCAGATCAATCAATTTATGGATCATTCTTCACGTCTGGAACTAATACATTTTCTTTTTGGGATAGCCAAATCTGATGGACATACTTCAGAATACGAAGTAAATAAAATACAAACTATTTCGAATTATCTGTATGTAAACTCCCGAGATTTTGCTTCCATAAAAGCAATGTTTTATACTGATGAAAAAGCCGATTATAAAATATTAGAAATAGAACCCAATGCTACAGATAGTCAGGTAAAAAAAGCCTATAGAAAAATGGCAGTAAAATACCACCCTGATAAGGTACAGCATTTGGGTGTAGAGCATGTAGAAATAGCCAAAGAAAAATTTAATAAATTACAACAGGCTTACGAAAATATTAAAAAGCAAAGAGGTTTTTCTTAAGAAAAGTTGTTAATTGCTTAAAATTTCAAAATTAGGTATTTTGTTTTTCCAACCTCCTTTTTTAATTTCTCTTTATTTTTTAGAGTGTGTTTTTATGTATATATTAAAGATTTTTATATTTTTTTGATTTGCTCTTATTTTTATTTTGTAGTACTTACTTTAAATGATCATTTATTTTTTAAATTTGTAAACCTTCTTGCTGTTCTCTGGTTTTTTTATCACCTTATTTTAAAAAAGTGGTTTGTAAATGATTAACCATCAAAAATAAGCAATTTTTTATCGATTTTATTGTCAGTACGGAAAACAAAAAAAAATTTTTTTATCAAAATGTTACTCCAACTTTTCAAGTTGTTTTTCGTATATTTTTTTAGTTTATTTTCAAGTTTTTTTATACGTTTATATTGGTTTCTAAGCCTTTATTTACAGGCAATTATAGTTTAGCCTCACTTTGCTTGTTTTAGGGTAAAAGTTATATTAAAATTATAGCAAATTATACTTTTTGGTACATTCCGTTTTAGATAGATAGCTTCAGGGCATAAAAAAGCCCGTAAGTTAATATCTACGGGCTTTATACGACTTTTTAGCACTTTCTACTTTTTGTACATTCTGTTTTGGCAGGCATATATACGCTAATTCGTGTAAGGTTAGTCCCTAATACACCTGATTGAAAATCCGTTTGTATGGGAACTATAGTCATCTGAGTTTATTTCATCATCTTTAAAGTATAGATGATATGCCTTTTTTGATAAGTATTTATGAGTACTTGACCAATAATACCCTTCTAAGCCTCTATCTTCTAGATCTGCATCTTTGTAATCTCTATATCCTGAGGCAGGGAGCTTAAGTACAGAATTAAATGCTCTTTGTCTTATATCTGAAATAGTGCTATTCCAGGTAGCTATTTCATTTGTCCACTCTTGTTTAGTAGGCACTCTGAAATTTTTAGGACAAGGGTTATTTAATCCACCATTAGATGTATGTCCGAATCTCCCACTCCATAAATTATCGTTCCAACTGATTCTATACCAACTGTGACGACCTTTTACAAATTTACCATAATAGTAAGAATCATATGTACTATACCACTTATAAGTATATACTAATGAATTATACTTCTGATGCCCATCACTCATCCTTCCCCATTGATAATAATCACCATAAGCATTTGTATCGTCTGTGGCTGTAGCCACTCTTTCTGCACCTAGGTTTTTATCCATCCACACTCTTCCTGTTTTAGATACTACCGTAGTTATGTCTGTTGTAGTGTAAATATCAGATATTTCAAATTCTGCATTATTTATAGTTATATCGTTGTATCTAGGGTGTTCCAGTACCAAATTTGCTGTAAAATTACCTGTTTTTTTGAGTTTAATTCTCAAATGCGGTTTCTCTCCTCTTACCTCTGCCATATCGTTATCAGATAATTCAATACTTTTAACCATATACCCCGACTTATTTCCCCTTACATTAGAGAGTATTTCGGCTGCCGTGATGTCTCTACTATTATTTTCTCTAACAAACCTTTCAAAAGTGAGGTTAGGCACTTCATAATAGTACTCAAATTCTGCGTTTTTGATAGTTATATCATTTATATCATTGTCATATTTATAGCGACTCATGTGATATTTATAGCGACTCAAGACAATATTAGCCCTAAATGTTCCTTGTTTTTTTAATTTTATGCTTAAATATCCCCAACTGCCTTTTACCTCTGCGATATCATCATCCCATATTCTTATACTTTTTATTCTATATCCATCCTTATCTCCTTGAACATTGGCTAATATTTCATTATAAGTAATCTCATCAGATTTATAGTTTCTAATCATTTTTTTAAAACTCAACGTTGAATTAGGATATTTCCATTCTATTTGGGCGTTTGGTATTACTACATCAGCATAATCAGGATGTTCTAATTTTAAAACAGCCGTAAAACTACCACTTTTGATTAACTGTATATTAAAATGGGGCTTCACTCCATTTACTCGAGCAAGATCGTATCTATCTATGATAATACCTTTTAGGGTGTATCCCTCTTTGTCACCATATATATTATTTAATATCTGTTGTGAAGTAACATAATTATTTACTTTTGATTTTATTGTAATCTTATTAAATAGTAATAAAGGTTCATAAGGTTCTTTTTTACAACTTACTAATAATCCCAATAGACAAATTAAAAAAATGCTCTTTTTCATGATTGTATATGATTATATTTTTTATATAACTTTACTTACAAAATTTGTAATGCAACAATATAAAAAATCTTTACATCAAATAAATATTTCAACTTAAACTGTTTGTTTTTAATTAATAAGTCGGATAAAAACTACCTTTTTGGCAAATCTTCTATCTGTTTATATCTACCTTGTATATCTTTTCGAAATACCCATTGGTAAATTCCATTAGTAAGCACTATATATAAGGGTTGTATTTCTATGGCGTATTCCATGGCCTGTTTGAGTACAGAATTATTTACCACTACGTCTGGGGCTTTGCATTCTATCACTATTTTAGGGTTCATTTTAGAATTATAAACAACTATATCAGCTCTCTTTTGAATATGAAACAACTTAAACTGCACTTCTACTCCTATATTAGATAAAGTATATTTTTTTTCTTGTTCAAGATATTTAATATACCGTTGTCTTACTTCTTCCTCTTTAGTGAGTAGTACATATTTTTTGCGAATAGAATCATATACAAAAGTTTTATTTTCTTTATTTTTGCAGATTATTCCGTATTTAGTAATATTAATCTTTTGCATCTTGCAAAGATGAAACAAGTAGATGATATAATCAAACATATTGACAAAAAAAAATACCAATCTGTCTATTTTTTAGCAGGTAATGAACCTTTTTATATAGATAAAATATCTAACTATATCCATAAAAATCTACTTAGTGAAGATGAAAAATTATTTAATGAATCTATTTTGTATGGCAATGATATAGATGATATAAATATATTGTTGTCCGAAGTAAAACAATTCCCTGTCAATTCAAACTATAGATTAGTACTTGTAAAAGAGGCTCAACAAATTAGAAATTTAGAGAATATAGAACCTTATGTACTTAACCCTTTGTCTTCTACTGTATTTGTAATTTGCTATAAAAAAGCCATAGACAAACGCAAGAAAATATTTAAAACCTTACAAAAGAGTAACGATAGCGTACTTTTGGAGACCAAAAAGATATACGAATACCAAATTCCCACTTGGATTAAAAAATATGTAACAGAAAAGGGATATACCATATCTGATAAATCGACGCTACTTTTGGCTGAATTTATAGGAAATGAACTTTCTAATCTTCATAATGAGTTAGAAAAACTTATTTCACTCTTATCAAAAGGAGGAGAGATTACCCCAAAAATTATAGAAGATAATATTGGTTTTAGTAAAGATTTTAACAATTTTGAACTTAGGGATGCTATTGGTAGTAAGAATATTATTAAAACTATGAAAATTATCAATTACTTTGGCGATAACCAAAAAACGCATCCTATTGCATTTACGATATCTACTTTGTACGTTCTATTTTGTAATATCCTTATATATGAAAGTTTAGATGATAAATCTCCTTCAAATGTAGTCAAACATATTGGCGGAAGTCCTTATTTTGTAAAAGATTATGAGAGATATTACATTAACTACCCCAAGAAAAAAGCTGTGGAAGTAATTTCCATTCTACGGGATATAGATGCGAAATCTAAAGGCGTAGGAAGCAGTTCAAATATAAAAGATTTACTTAGAGAAATGGCTTTTCATATTTTGCATATTTAAACTACATAGGCACAAAGCAATGACAAAATATATAAAAATAATACTATTAGTGTATGGTATCAGCACTAATGCACAAAATAACATAATGTCTTACAATATTAGATATAATAATCCCAATGATAAAGAAAACTGGTGGGAATATAGAAAAACCAATATTATAAAGATGATTCATTATTACCAACCAAGTATAATTGGGATACAAGAAGGGCTTTATAAGCAGATAACTTACCTGAATAAGATGTTAGTAAACTATAAATACGTAGGGGTAGCCAGAGAAGATGGAAAACAGAAAGGTGAATATGCTGCTATTTTTTACGATGCTGCAAAATTTGAATTGATACATACTCAAACCTATTGGCTTTCAGAGACTCCCCATACCATTTCTAAAGGTTGGGACGCTGCATTAGAAAGGATTGCCACTTATGGTGTTTTCAAAAATAAAACTACAAATGATACCTTACACATTTTTAATTGCCATTATGACCACATTGGAAAAATAGCCCGAAAAAAATCGTCTGAACTCATTATTTCTTTGATAGAAAAGAAACGATTACAAAAAAAGAAAATCATCGTAATAGGCGATTTTAATAGTGAACCTAACCAAGAACCTATTAAAGTTTTAGAAAAAGAGTTAAAAGATACTTTTAAAATAAGTAAAATGCCTCCTTATGGTCCCATAGGTACTTTCAATCAGTTTGATACCCAAAAGGTATTAGATAAGCGAATAGATTACATTTTTACTAAAAATTTGAAAGTACACAGTTATAGAAACATTGACGATAGAAGAAATAACGGTTTGTTTCTATCAGACCATTTTCCTATTATGGTGAAATGTGAATAGTGTAATTGACCTCATGATATAACTAACCAAACCATCTCTAGTCCTTCCTATATTTAAGAGGGGAATATTAAAAATGGCGGTTAATCGAAGCTAAAATCACTACTTTTTAATAAGAGAGTTACCAAAAGGAAAAAACTCAGATGAGGTAGCTAAAGCCATTAGAAAAGTGCTTTAACACTTATAATTTCAATTTCGTCAAAGGAATTCAGCCATTGTATTGCCTTTATTATTGTGAGAACAAGTAAGATGTCTATTTATAGAGATTCTCTTTAAAAATTTCTTTACAATCTTCTAAAAAGTTCTGTTGAAATTTTAATAAATAAGTGTTATCAATTATAATGTCTTTTTCTAAGTATTCTTCAAAATCAGGATGTTTTTCAAGAATACACTCGTTTTCAATTTTCAATTTTGAATAAATTACCTTAAAAAACTTGATTTCACTGTATTCAATATTTTCATCTGCTTTAATTATTGTAATAGCGACTTCCACTAATTTCAATTCATCAGATGTGGTTAAACCTAAAGTTACTAATTCAACAAAATAATTATCTAAAAAGCCTTTGCTATCTTTGTTAATTAACTTTAAAAAAGTATTCAATTCTGTTTTGATGTCTATTTCACCAAAAATTTTCTTTTCTTTTTGTAACTTATTAATTATCTTAATTTCTCTTTTGTCTATATCGCCATCACAAGCCATACAACAAAAAGCTGTTTTGAGCAATAGTTTATTGAGTTCTAATGTTTCCATAGCTAATTATTTTTATATTTTAAAAACCTATTCGTGTTCGTTCGTTACTATTTTTGTCCGAACCTTCCATTTCTGCACTAATTGCAATGTATTTATTCAATTCTTTTAGCGAAATAGAGGGTGGATGGTTATTTACGGTGTTTCGTAAAATTTCTTTTGAAATTCTTGAATTCAATTTTAACGCACTTCTTGACGCTTCATCACAAAGAAATTTTATATCGCTTGACATATAGTTTTCGGTAGCTTTTGCAAATTCGCAATAATCTAAACCAACTTCTATAGGTCTTTTCTTTAAATACAGTTTAAACATCATTTTTCTAGCTTCAAAGTCAGGTGGTGGTAAATAGATTCGCTTATCCAACCTGCCCGATCTTAAAACAGCAGGATCTATTGCATTAGGACGATTAGTCGCACCGATAATAAAAAGCCCATCCTCTCCACAATTATTCATTTGTGCTAAAAACTCATTTACAACACTGGTATTCATATGGCTTATGCTTGAATTATCACGATTTGGAACAACTGCGTCTAATTCATCAATAAAAATAATACTTGGTGCATTTTTTCGTGCTTCATCAAAAAGTTTCTTTATATTTTCTTGTGATGCATTTATCCATTTACTTTGAATGTCAGAAGGTTTTAGCTGATAAAAATTAAATCCTATTTCTTCTGCCATTCGTTCTGCAAAAAATGTTTTACCACAACCTGGTGGGCCATAAAGCAACATTCCGTTAGGAATTGTTAAACCATATTCTGCGTAACGTTCTTTTTCGTTTAAAGCATCAATAACATCACGTTTGATAGTGTCTTTCAATTCTTGCATTCCTGCAATAGCTGCAAATCCTTGCCCTTTTTTGATTTCATTAAGTTTGGGCTTGGGGTTCTCGTCTTGAGGTGATGAAAGTTGTCTCACTTCCATTTCTCCGTTAATTGCCTTGATAAAATCGTTGATATTTGCAAAACGATTTTCTGAATTTGATTGTAACGCTTTACTAATTATGTCTTGAGTTTGCGGGTCTGTTATGTCTGTGAATTTTAAAGGCTTTTTTCGTTCTTCAATAATAGCATCCTCTAACTTTATAGTATCTGCTTTGTATTTTGAAATTTCTAAAAACCACGGGGGTAACCCCTCTAATAGATGATAATACAAAGCACCAACTGAAAACACATCACTTTGAACAGAAAAGACTTTGTTAAACGCTTCATTGGCTTGATAAAAGGGATTCAAGCCATCTTTCAAAAAGTCCTTGTTGGATTGATTTAAAAAACGAGCATACCCAAAATCTATTATTTTTGGAATATCAACTTTTCCCGATAAATCCAACATAACATTCAGATTCGTAAGGTCGTTATGAATAACTGGATTACCTAATGAATGTAAATATTTTAGCCCATTTAAAACTCCTGAAATAATGTCTTTGGTTTCATAAATATTTAGCGTTTGTTCTCTTTTTAATTTATCCGCTAAAGTTTCGCCACTAATAAAATCAAGAATAGCAAACGCGTATTTTTTACCTTCAATTATTAATTCACCACTATCACAGTATTTTACTAAATTAGGATGCTTGATGTTCTTTAAGATCTCTATTTCTAATACATTTCCATTTTTATCAAACTGGGTCCTATCTAATTTTGAATAAGCAAATAATTTGAGTAGTTTGTTTTTTCCCTCTTGGTCTTTTACACGATAGGTTTCTGCATAACTTCCTTTTTTTAGAAAGAACGTAACTTTGTGTGTGTCATTTATGGATTGACCTTTGGATAATATGTGATTATTTTCATTCATTTACAAAGCCTCTTCTTCATTGCTTGGAGTAGTGCTAAAATTTCCATATTGCTGTGGGATTAGCTCATATGTTAAAATATTATTGTGTAAATACTGAGCATCGTCTTTTCCAAAACTTTCATTTGCTATAAATCCACCTTTTATCTTGCCTCGTTTCATATTCTTGTAAGGGTTCCAGCCTTTACCATAGTAAAAGAATGTTTGATAAGTACCATTTGGAAATGAAAAAGAATAACTACTACCTGAATTAATGTAAGCGTGTCTAACTACTTTATTATTCTTTTTTATCGTTACTATTACATCAGAATTACTTGTTTTTACTTTTATTTGTGAACATCCATAATCATCACAACTTGAATTGCTTCCATAATATCTTGAATAGGGTGTTGCTCCTGTAGGAAGAGAATTGTTTATATACTTTTCATAAATAGCTCTTTCTTGTCTTTCTTTTTTAAGTTGAGCTTCTCTTGCAATTTGTTGTTTCTCCTCATATTTTTCACGTTTAATACGTTCTTGCTCCAATAGAAAAGCACGTTTGACTTCTTCAGCTTTACGTTTTTCCTCCAATTCAATTCTCTGCTTTTCTTCTCTTGCTAATCTCTTCTTCCTATCCGCTTCACTTTCACAGGATAAAATAGCTATTATAGCTAAATAAACAAAAATGATAATATATTTTTTCACTATTCAAAATTTTTATCCAACCAATACAGAATCATCTCCACTTGGACTTGGTTTTTCGTTATTTGGCAATAAATTAATTAATGTAACAACTATTGGATGTAAGTCTTCCTGGGTTGGGTTTTCTGCAATAATTTGCATTGCTTTATTTAAAAGGGTTCTTGCTTTGCTACTGTCGTTCCAGTTAAAGGAACTAAAATTCTCGTTATGATGATATATGAAACCCATCAACTGTTGAATGAGTGTCAATTGAACATAAAATCTTTCAATCTCTTCTAAAAGTGTATTTCCAAGTTTTACATCTTTTGCTATAATAACTTCATCTAATTGTAAGCGGAATTGATTGACTTGTTTAGATGTTTCATCATTTCCAAATTCTTTATTGGCTTTTTCTAATCTATAAAATACTTCTTTTAGCTTTTCTTCTAATTTTGGCCATTCTGTTCCTTCATTCAAATCATCAATCTTTTTTAATTGCTTTCTCAAATTACTTAATACTTCTTGCTTGCCATCTACATCGTTTTTATTATTTTCAAAGTTCTTTTCAATTTGCACTAATTCTGATTCTACTTTTTGTAGCTGACCATTTTGAGAATTACCGTCTTGTTTCAATTCAGCAATACTTCCTTTAGCTTTGCTAATTTCATTAGCCAACCAAGATGTGTCAATGGACGTTTTGATACTATCAACTTTTATTTCTTTCTGATACTCTAAATGTGGAAAAAAAGCCGTAACCGTAATTTTTTCTGACCTACCTATACTCACCGTTAAATCAACATCACTATTTTCAGGTAAAAGAGCGGGTAAATCTGAACCACTAATTTTTATACTTGTAACGTGTTCATTATAAATAGCTCTCGTTCCTTCAGAATTGTGTTCACCTTCATATACAGGTATTTTGATAACATCAGAATCCTCTCCTGGACGAATTTGCTTTTGTGTTTTAAGTCCGTTTTTTGTTCCAACTGCTGGAATAGATTGATTTTTTTCTAAACCCTTAATCGTTTTAAATATGATTTTACCTGTTTCTTTATCTTTTAGTTCAATACCTACATTATAAGCTAACGTGGCACTTCCAATTTTAGAACCTTGTATCACACTAAAATTTGACGGTTCACTTTCCAAAATACTGCCTTTTTCATCATAAAGCACCACTTCAAAAACATTGGTTTGGTTCTCGTTAAGCTGAACTTCTAAAATTTCACCAATCGTATTGATTTTAATCTTACCGCTTGACCAACCTTTATCACCTCTGGTAGCTTCTGCAAATACTGTTTCTGGAATAGCTCCCTCTGTTTTATCTTTTAAAATTTTAATCGGAACGGGCAATTCTGTTTCAACTGTAGATGATTCATTGTCAATTTCTAACTGAATTTTCGTTTTATCTCTTGTTTGCTCTCTTACTTCTTCCGAAACATCCACCGTTGATGCATACAAAGCAGCACCTTTTGAAACTGCGGTCATCGGGTCTGCACTGGTATCTGGTTTGCAAATTTGTTCTTCCAACATTTTTCTTAACACAGGAGAGAATGTAGGGCCACCAACAAGAATTAATGAGTCTAAAGACGAACCTTTTAAATTATTTCGTTCCAATAATCTTACACTAACATCAATTGCTTTTTGAAAGACTGGCGAAAGAACTCTTGTAATAGCATCTTGTGTAACAGTAATATCTAACTCAAATTCTTCGCCTTTATCATCTTCTCCAGGAATATCTCCTAAATCAGATAAAATGTTATGTGTTGGGTTAAATGATAGTTTAATTTTTGTTTCTTCAGCATAAAATTTCATTGCATTACGCAAAACTTGCTTTTTGGTATCATCTGCAAGGATAGAATCAATAACAAAATTTTCCTGAATGTATGGTAAAATGATTTTATCAACAATAGCAAAATCCAAATTTTTTCCACCCAAATAATTATCTCCTTCAGTATCAATTACCTTCATGATGCCTTCTTCCACTTTCAAAAGTGCAGCATCAAAAGTCCCTCCCCCAAAATCAAATACCAACCAAAAACCATCTTTTTTATTAGAATCTAAACCATAAGCCATAGAGGCGGCAACAGGCTCTTGTAATAATTCAATATGATTAAACCCCGCCAATTTTGCAGCTTCTCTTGTTGCTTCTTTTTGGTTATTTTTAAATGCAGCTGGAACAGTGATCACAATAGCGTTTACATGTTCATCTTTTACAAAAGATTTCAATGTTTTTAACACTTCAGATGATAACGTTTCACTTGATAGCTCTTTATTAAGATGGGAACTCAAATATTTTTTATTAGTACCCATTGTTCTTTTAAATTCAATAAATGCGTTTGATTGAAAGCCATCGCCACCTCTCATTGATTTCAATTTATCTCGTTTCAAGGCATTATAGGCACTATCCCCTACTTGAAAGCCTTTTTTCTTATTGATATAAACACAAGAAGGCATGGTGTCCTTTAATGTGTCTGTCTTTTTAATGGTTGATTTTCCATTTTCCATCCTTGAAATAGCTGAATTAGTCGTTCCTAAATCAATTCCATAGTCTATTTTAGTTCTTGCCATTTTTACTTTAAATTTATAATATTTTATGCTTCTGTTACTTCTATTTGTGCTGTTTGAATCATTTCGCCTTTATAATTTACTTGTGGTTTGATAATTCTTGTTATAATTCTTTTTCCTTCTTCAAAATCTTCGTCTTGAACAAAATTTACTGTTGCCTTCATTCCTTCGTTATATTCTTTACCAAGCATATCCACCAATTCATAACCGTTGGATGCAAAATTGTCTTTGATACGCTTTATAGAAGCGTTTAACTGCTTTAGACCTTTTGTACTTTCATGCATTCTACCCAAGTTCTTTTGAATACGGATAGTTTCATCTGCTACTTTTAAGGCTAAAGAATGGTCTGTTTGGTCATTGGAAGCAACGGGTTGGGATATTGTGGATTCTTGTTGCAGTTTTAATTGCGTTTCTAAAACTTCTACCAATTTGTTATCCAACTTTACACTTTCTTCCTCTAATGAAGTTTTGGTGTTTCTGATTTGGGTTTCTACATCTGTTTTACTATAAGTAATGCGTTTGCCTAATATCCAATAAATTAAACCGCCTAACAAAAGGATTGCTAAAGCGGCAATAATCCAATATAACTTGTTTTTACTATCCAGTTTTGCAATTTGCGAATCTGCTTTTTGACCAGTTTCTTGGATTTTCTTTTCAGACGCATTTGCATTAGAAGAAATAGATTTACTATTTTTTGCTACAAGTTTATTTAAGCTGTCAATAATTCTTTTTTGCTGAATAATTTTACTATTTGTTTGTTCTTTAACCCCTCTATAAGTCCAATAATCCTTACCTAATTCTCCGTATATGTTGTTAATTTTTTCTTCCAGAGATTTTACTTTATTTTCCAAACTGTCTATGGAATTAAAAATTGAATCTTGTAAAAATTTGTTGTCCAACTTTACAATTTTTTCCTCTTGCTTTTGTGCAAAAAGATTGCTCGTTGTTAAAAAAAATAGCATTATGAGTAATAGCTTATTCATATTTAATACTTTGCTGCTGAAAGTTCCATTTTTAATTTATAAATCTTTTCCTCTTGTAATTTTATATTCTTTCTCTTTTTATTTTTTGATTTTTTAACAATTTGGTCAATTTTCGTTTGCTGTGATTCTATTTGTCTTTGCTTTTCAGAGATACCTCTGAATAATTTAAATTTCTGTATTTCGCTCATTTCACTTCGAGCATTCCTAATTTCATTTTCGAAGTAATTAGTTTGGTTGATTTTCCTCAATCTACTCTCAGCTTCTGATAATTCTTTTCCAATTTTTTCAGATGGTGCTAAGTCCACTGAGTATTTTTTAGTGTGAACCAAATATTCCTCTACATAAACTTCTATTCTGTGTTCACCAATTACATAGGTGCATTTCTCCGCATTCCCCCGACCTGAAAAATTAATAGAAGTACTGTTAATATTTAGTGTTTTGGTATCTAATAAAGTATACCCTTTGGGTGAGGATTTTGAATTTCTGTCAACTCGCCCTTTGGGATCAATGTACTTTAAATGGAATGTGATTTCAGAATCTTCGATTACTTGAATGTCAAGTTTTAGACCTATGTATCTAATAAATTTCGTAAAGAGTGGCTTGTTGTCAGTATTTGTTATTTCTGATGAGAGTATTTTGAAAGTTAGCGTTGGTTTAATCTTTTTATAATTATTGATTATTCGTGATATGTAAGAACTGCTTGGAGAATGTTCCTTTAACCAATAAGCTAATTCAGTAAACTCAGATTTTAGTTGATTATTAGAACTGGCTTTTATTTTGATCAAACTTTTAATAGGTAAAACTTTTCGCAATAAATCATTTACTTTATCCCAATCAAATAAATATAAATAACTTTCAAGGATGATAAGTTTGATAGCCTTTTCATAAGCATCTTTAATTGATTGTAAGATTAAAATAGCTTCGTTTATCGCTTGGTCTTTCATTTTTTCAAGAGTGGCGAGACTGTCCTTTGCTCTATCTTTTGTGAGTTTTCCTACAGCAATAGATTTTGCTAATTCTGTTAATTGTTGGGATTGTTCTAAATAATTATCACTTGATTTATTTTTTTGGAGTTCATTGAAATAATCAATTCCGCATTGCATTATTTCCTGTGCTAATCGGTCTGCAATGTTTTGATATTTTAAATCTTTTTCTTTGAGTAAGGATTTAAGTGTGGCTAAGTTGTCTTTTGTTTTGGTAAAAAGGGTTAAACCAAATTCATACGTGTTTTCTTTGTCTGCTTTACGCTTCCTTTTACAATTTTCAATTTGGCTTTCAATTTTTTGTAAGGGTTCTTCTGTAAGTTTTTTAGATACATAAGCCTTTGTTGTTGCACTACAATCGCTAAATAATTGAAAAATATCATTATTTGAAGGTAGATTTTTGAACGTTTTCAACAACGCATCAATAAAATATTCGGTTTGTCTTTTTTTGTCTATCTGTAGGGTTTCATCAGCAACACAACGAACAAAGTGTTCAAAAAAATCAGATTCAATTAGTTTGATTTTGTATTCAATGCCAATTTTAATATCGTGCTTGTGATTACTTAAAAGTTTTAAGGAGCCTATGTTATTAAAAGCAGTAAAGTTTTTTGTGCTAACAGCTTTATCAACGACCGTTTTTTCCAATATTTCTAATGCCTTTTCTTCATCACCATTTCTCAAATAATTAAAGGCGATCTTGTCAAATGAACTCTTATTCACAAACCAAAACAACGCATAATCCAGTTTATCTTGATTTTGATCAATAAATGAAAAGGATTTATTTAAAGATTGTTCAGACCTTTCAATAGCTCCAAGTATCTGAAAATCAACATCAGATTTGATGCTCTTTCCTACTTTAGCATAGGCTTTTATCTTTGTTTTTTGTTTTTGAAGTTCTTTTGAGGTCGCATTAGCAAAAACTCCCACAACCCGATAAGGGTTATGTTGAATTAAAGATTTTAGAGAAAACGCGGGGGGGGGGGTAGCAGTATAATTCATTCATTTATAAAGTATATATAATCAGCAAAAATAAGATTTTTTTTTAATATATAAATTATTTTTCTAAACCATTAATGTTATTTTAATTCCTTTATCAGTTGTTGTACTCTTTCATCTGTAGGAGATATACGCTGTGCTTTTTGCATATCAGTTTTTGCTTTAGCCATCATATTTTTACTTTTGTAGTACATGGCTCTATTTAAATATACTGTTAAGTGTTCAGAGTTTATTTTTAAGGCTTTCTCGCAATCTTGTAAATATTCTTGTTCTCTTCCTAAATTAAGATAGGTAAGTCCTCTATTAGTATAGCAAGACAGTAGGTTAAATTTATTTTCTATACAAACATTGTAATCCTTTAAAGCATTTTTAAATTTACCTAAATAAAATCGGTTATTAGCTCTATTGTAATAGGATTTAAAATAATTCTTATCTATAGATATAGTTTTGGAATAAATAGCATTAGCCTTTTCTAAATTGTTCTTGTTTTCAAAAGCTACACCCATATTATAATAAGCATCAATATTTTTTGGATCCAATGAAATAACTTTTTTAAACTTTTGAATTGCCAAATCGTATTTTTTTTCGGTATTCAAATAATAAGTACCCAGAGAAAGGTGTGGAAAAGGTTGGTGGTTGCCATTGACTAATAAGGAGTTTTTCCATAGCGTTTTTCCATTTTTCCATACTGATATTTGTGCCTTACTTTTAAATACGAGTAGTATAAGCCATAGAACTACACCATATTGTATCAATTTATGTTTTTTCATAAACTCAATAAGAAGCAAACTAAATCCTATTAAGGTCATGTATATATATCTATCGGCTGTTATTTGGTTACTAAAACTAATGAGCACCAGTACCAAAAAAACATAACTAAATAGAAAATTAAATAGCGTTTCTCTCTTAAAATATTTGAATATAATAAAAGATAATGCAATAAGTAAAATGGGAGAAATATAAATATAAATTGGTATTTCTTTAGGGTAATAATACGTACAAGACAAATCTTTAGGGAATATATATTTAAAAGGATACCAGAAAAACTTGTAAGTAGTAATGGCTAATTTTTCATACCATTGATAGTCTAAATTGTTCAGTTTATTCCCTATTGATTTTCCTCTTGCGTTTAGTGCCACAATTCCAAAAATTATAGAAATGATAAAAAAAGGTATCTTTTGAGTGATATTTTTAATTTGGATACACTCTTTTATGTCTTTTTTGATAAACCATTCTAATAATAAAAGTAGAACAGGGAAAATAACGGCTTGGCTTTTACACAGGCACGATATGATAAATAGCAATAGAGATAAATAATAATGCTTTGCTTTACAGTTGTATATATAGTAAAGATACTGCAATGTAGCTAGTATAAAAAAGAAAGCATAGAGTAGGGTGCTAAGTGCAGATGACCATGCTATTACCTCTACGTTCATAGGATGAATACC
Source organism: Ichthyobacteriaceae bacterium (assembly GCA_965226285.1). Lineage (GTDB taxonomy): Bacteria > Bacteroidota > Bacteroidia > Flavobacteriales > Ichthyobacteriaceae > CBDDCQ01. The sequence goes on along the minus strand of CBDDCQ010000006.1, from coordinate 1,090,880 downwards.
AAATATAAGTGTAGGTATATACTGTTCTAATTTTCTGTTTGGGAAAATATTTTGAAGTAGTATAAAAACCAAAAATGTATTAAAAATATGAAATAAGATGGATACTAAATGATAGCCTTTTGGGTTGAGTTCACATAGGTAATATACGATGGCATTCGTAAGTGTAGTAAGTGGCTGGTACATACCTACATAGTACGATGAAAATATCTTTTTTGTATTTTCCCAACTCAAGGAAAAAATGTCATTATTTTCATAAACTTGGAGATGGTCATCGTAGTTTACAAAATAATTTTTCAGCGAACCTGAAAATACAAAATAAATTACAAGTGATATACTTATAAATAAAATTATTTTGCTTTTAGTAATTGACAAAAGTAGTTTCATTTTAATTTCAAATTGTTTGTATAATTCATAAGGCGGCTATCAACTGGTTTTATGTACTGTTCGTTTGTGTCAAAACCTATATGTATGATGAGATAGGATTTGAATGTAATGAGATGAAACTTTGAATTACGCCAAAAAATGTTGTTTCAGCTTCTTTATTCCAAAATCTCATATTTTGCTGAATATTATTTTTAGAATATCCCTTTGGCTATATTATCATACCTGCCGCTACTGTTTCGTTGGTGCTTTCATCTATCAAAATTAAACTTCCCGTTTCTCTATTTTTAGAATACGAATCTATAAATATAGGTTTAGTAGTTCTCAATTTTATTCTGGCAATGTCATTCATTTGGATATTCTTTTTATCTTCCATTTTATGCAATGTATTAATATCCACTGTATATGCAATATCTTTAATCATTGTACGGGCTTCATTTGAGGTGTGTTTGAGTATGTATTTGGCTCTTGGTTTAGGTTCATTTTCATTTAGCCAGCAAATCATTATATCTATATCTTGTGTAGATTCAGGTTGATTGTTTTTTCTGACTATCATATTTCCTCGGCTCACATCTATATCGTCTTGTAGCGTTATGGTTACCGACATAGGAGCAAAGGCTTTTTTTAGCTCTTTTCCATTTAATTCTACAGATTTAATTTTTGATGAAAAACCTGAGGGTAGTACTACCACTTCATCGTAGGGTTTAAAGATACCACTTGCAATCCTTCCCGCATATCCTCTATAGTCATGGTGTTCTTCATTATGAGGTCTGATAACGGTTTGTACCGGAAATCTACAATCTATATGGTTATAATCCGATGCAATGTGTACCGTTTCTAACTGATTGAGTAGGGTAGCACCTTGGTACCATTTCATATTTTCTGAACGGTTTACAATATTATCACCGTATAAGGCACTGATAGGTACAAATCTTATGTCTTTTATATTGAGTTTGGCAGCGAATACCTTATATTCTTCTACTATTTTGTTGTAGTAACTCTCATCGTAATCTACTAAATCCATTTTATTGATACATACTATTAGGTGTGGAATTTGCAAAAGCGAAGATATAAAAGAATGTCTTTTAGTTTGCTCAATAAGTCCTTTGCGAGCATCTACTAATATGAGTGCCAAATTAGCTGTAGAAGCTCCCGTTACCATATTGCGTGTATATTGTATATGTCCAGGTGTATCTGCTATGATGAATTTTCTCTTTGGTGTAGCAAAGTATCTATATGCTACATCTATGGTAATACCTTGTTCTCTTTCATCTCTTAGCCCATCTGTAAACAAAGATAAATCTATATGGTCCAATCCCTTTCTATCGCTAGATATTTGTACAGCTTGCATTTGGTCTTCAAATATAGCTTTAGAATCATATAATAGTCTTCCTATAAGGGTACTTTTTCCATCATCTACACTACCTGCTGTAGTAAATCTTAATAATTCCATATCATTCATATTTTTTCTATAAATTTTGTATTATATTCATATTTTTTTAGAAATACCCTTCTTTCTTTCTATCTTCCATAGACGATTCAGAACGTTTATCATCTGCTCTATTTCCTCTTTCAGTATGTCTTGTACTAGCCACTTCCATTACAATTTTCTCTAAGGTATCAGCATCTGATTCTATACCTCCAGTAATAGTAATATCCCCAAGTGTTCTAAATCGAACTTTTTTGTTTACTACTTTTTCTGTTTCGTTTATATTGATGTACTTTGATACAGGAATCCATGAATTATTTCGGTATATTACATCTCTATAGTGAGCAAAATACAACGATGGAATTTCAATTTTTTCAGAGATTATATACTGCCATACATCTATTTCTGTCCAGTTGCTTATAGGGAATACTCTAAAGTGTTCTCCGGAGTTTTTTTTCCCATTGAATAGATGCCATAGTTCAGGGCGTTGGTTTTTAGGGTCCCATTGTCCAAAATCATCTCTATGTGAAAAGAAGCGTTCTTTAGCACGAGCTTTTTCTTCGTCTCTACGTGCACCTCCCATAGCAGCATCTATTTTGTGCTCTTCGATGGTATCTAGTAGGGTAACGGTTTGCAATGTATTTCTATTGGCATCTTTTGTTTTTTCTTCTACTGCCCTACCTTGGTCTATAGACTCCTGAACGGAACTCACTAAAAGATTTACATTTAATCTTTTGATGAGCTCATCTCTAAATTTGATGGTTTCAGGAAAATTGTGTCCTGTATCTATATGAATAAGAGGAAAGGGTATATTTGCTGGGTAGAATGCTTTTTTTGCCAAATGGGATAATATAATAGAGTCTTTACCTCCTGAAAAAAGTAATGCAGGATTTTCAAATTGGGCTACTGCTTCGCGTATTACAAAAATTGCTTCAGATTCTAATTCTCTTAAATGATTCAAGTTATATTTTTGCATGTTTTTTTACAATTTACGATATGGATTAAATATAAGTTTACAAATATAATCATCTTTTTATTTTATAAAATATAACTCTCCGAATAATAGCAATTTTTTCACTTTTTGTGGTTTTTTTAAGGTGCCTTTTGCAATTTCAGAAATGACGAAAAGACTACAAAAGTTCTACTTACAAAAAAATGTTATAAACGTACATAAAATAAAATTATTGTAAAGAATATATAATTATGATTCAAAGGTAAACAATTGACTTACAGTAATATAATTTAGAATTTTTTATCTTTAGTTATATCTTGTTAAGTTAGGTAACATTTTAGTATTATACAAAGATGATAATTTTTAATTTATTTAAAAAAGCTTTGTAAAGATAAAGAAACAAGCAAAAATAGAAAGGAATATTAAGCCTGTAATACTTAAAATTTTTAGCCATAATTTAGGTTTGTACTTTTTCGGAAAGGCTTTTGAAAAAATTACTTTGTGAGTCATAAAGGCTGTAATGGGAGACATCATAAAAGACATTACCATAGCTATGGTAAGTAATAATCTAAAATGATTTTTGAAAAAGAAGATAATACAAATAGTTACTACAGTAGCATAGATGAGCGTTTTAATGCAGAGTTTATTGGGTATATTTTCTATTTTATCATTCAGATTGTACCTGTGCTTATGCAAATAGGTTGCCATTTGGGTAGAGCGAGATAAAGCATCTTGAACAGTAATTAAAGAAGAAAATATAGCAGCTAAGGCACCTATATTAGCAAGGTATTTTATACCAAAAGGGAGTACACGGTTATAGGAGTCTAAAAATAAACCAGAAAATACTATTCCTGACATTTTATCAAAGGATACGGGCTTAGCATCTAAAATCATTCCATACATTACATTTGCACCCAGATACACAAAGAGAATAGCCAGTAATGCACAAGAGATATATCCCACATTAAAATCAATCAATGCAAATTTTAAAGGTGTTCTCTTTTGGTTGACTTTATCTCTGGCTTGAAACCATATAGATTGCCAAATTCCCCCTTCTAATAACGTAGGCATCCAACCAAATAGGGCTACTACAAAAACTAAACTGATATGGTTTAGGTCAATGGGTATAATGGAGTAATCCATAATTTTTGACTCTTGATTTACAGTGAGAATAGCCACTAAAATAGTACATAAAATTAAGACTACGAGCATGATTTTCATAGATGACTCTAATAGTTTGTATTTGCCTTTTATAAGCAAAAATAGATTGAGTGTGATAAACAGAGAAGATAAAAAGGGTAAGTAAACACTTGGAATAGAAAAAGTGGAGCAAAATAAAGACGATAAAAACATAGATAATGCTGATATGGATACACAGCAAATCACAAAATTAGTAAAGACGTAGATGTATATATACTTGAAATTATGCCTTGCGTAACCTTGTATGAGGTTTTCTCCAGTGGCTGAGGCGTAACGACTTCCAAACTCAAAGAAAGGATATTTTAGTAAGTTTATCATTAGTATAGCTAGTACTAGCTGATATCCATATTGAGCACCTGCTTGGGTAGATTGAACTAAATGAGAAGTGCCAATGGCAGAGGCTGATGCAATTAACCCTGGTCCTAAGTATTTTATAAATTTATATTTCATTTTTGTCTTTTAATTCTTTGATAATGTCTCTCCAGTAGGCTGCTTCTATAAAGTCTAATTTTTCAGCAGCTTGTTCCATTCTAGTTTGTGCTTTTGTTATCTCTTTGGCGAGTTGACTTTTGTTTTTGAATGCTTTTTTGGCTTTGGTTTTGTCTCTAATACTATCTTTTTTAATCAATTCTTTATCTCTACCAATTAAATCGTTTTTTATCTCTTTTTTCAGAGGAGTAGGAGTCATGTTATTTGTTTTATTGTACTCCATTTGTTTAGTTCTGCGACGTGTAGTTTCGTCTATGGTTTTTTGCATACTTTTAGTTATTTTATCGGCATACATAATCACTGTACCATTTACATTTCGTGCAGCTCTACCTGCCGTTTGAGTAAGAGCCGTATGAGACCTCAAAAAACCTTCTTTGTCAGCATCTAAGATAGCCACTAGGGACACTTCTGGCAAATCTAATCCCTCTCTAAGGAGGTTTATCCCTATAAGCACATCAAATATTCCCATTCTCAAATCTTGCATGATTTCTATGCGCTCCAGTGTATCTATATCGGAGTGTATGTATCTGCATCTTATATTTAGTCTTCCAAGGTATTTAGACAGTTCTTCTGCCATTCTTTTAGTTAGGGTAGTAATTAGTGTGCGTTCATTTGCTTCATTTCGCTTTTGTATTTCTTCTATTAAGTTATCTATTTGGTTTTTTATAGGGCGAACTTCTATATTAGGGTCTAATAGTCCTGTGGGTCTTATAATTTGTTCTACAAATACTCCATTACTTCTGTCTAACTCATAATCTGCTGGAGTGGCACTTATATAGATGACTTGTTTATTTATAGTTTCAAATTCTTCAAATTTTAGAGGACGATTATCTATGGCAGCAGATAACCTAAAGCCATATTCTACCAAGGTTTTTTTTCGTGAGTAGTCTCCTCCGTGCATGGCTTTTATTTGTGATATAGTTGCATGGCTTTCATCTACTATCATCAAATAGTTGTCTTTAAAATAATCTAGTAAGCAAGAGGGACGTTCTCCGGCTTGCCTGCCATCTAAGTATCGGGAGTAGTTCTCTATACCAGAGCAATATCCCAATTCTTTAATCATTTCTATGTCAAATTCTGTGCGTTCTTTTAGTCTTTTAGCTTCGATATGTTTGCCTGTTTCTCTTAGCAGGGTAATTTGTTCTACTAAGTCACTTTGGATATTTTTAATAGCGTTGTTTAGAGTTTCTTTACTAGTAGCAAATAGGTTTTTTGGATATATATCAAGTTCTTCAAATGTATTGATTATTGTATTTTCAAATGGATCGATAGATTCTATTTCTTCTATTTCATTTCCCCAAAAGTGTATGCGATAAAATTCTTCTGTGTATGCAGGGAATATGTCTATAGTGTCGCCTTTTACTCTGAAGTTACCCCTCAAAAAATCTCCTTGAGTCCTTGAGTATAGGGCATCTACAAATTTGAGTAATAGGCTATCTCTTCTTATAACTTGTCCTTTTTTAATATGTACAATATGGCTAGAGAATTCTTTGGGGTTTCCCATACCATATAAGCAAGATACCGAAGCTACTACTATTACATCTTTTCTACCTGAAAGTAGGGCAGAAGTAGTGGCGAGCCTCATCATTTCTATTTCGTCATTGATGGATAAATCTTTTTCTATATAAGTAGATGAGACAGGTAGGTAAGCCTCTGGTTGGTAATAATCATAGTATGACACAAAGTATTGTACGGCATTATTTGGAAAAAAAGCCTTAAATTCTGCATATAGTTGAGCAGCAAGTGTTTTGTTGTGCGATAGAATAAGGGTAGGTTTTTGTACACGCTCTATTACATTGGCTATAGTAAAGGTTTTACCTGAACCTGTAACACCTAGTAACGTTTGGTGTTCTATACCATTTTTTATTCCCTTTTCTAGTTCATCTATAGCCTCAGGTTGGTCTCCAGTAGGTTTAAATGCAGATTCAATTTTGAACATTATAGTTTAACTTACGCTTTTGTGTAGTTTTTAGACAGATTAATTTTTTATATGACAAAATTAGCAAAAAAATGGTTATATCTGGATTTACTTTGTATTAAATTTGCAATGATAGGAATGACCAAATAACTTAGAAAATCATGAAAAAAATTGTAATAACTAAGTTTGTTGTATTGAATAATAGGAAGGGGATACTTGATGGTTCTCTCAAATAATGTAAATTTATTGGGTATTAGTAGTTATTTAACAGATTATATAAGTGTTTACAATACTAGTAAATTTCTTTAAATTATCTTAAACCTAAGTTTTATCATTTTACTATAAAAACATTTCAGAGTTTGGTATAGTCAATTCATAAGGAAAGAAAATTTACCTTAATTAGTTTGTATTACATTTGTGGTTGAAATCAATAATTAAATATATTAAAATAATGAAAAAGTTTCCACTTATTTTATCGCTTAGTCTTGTTTGTTTTACTTTTTGTTTAGGACAGAACCAAGATGAATCTTATAGTACTTTGGTAAGTTTATTTAAAAAAGGACAGAACGTAAGTATTACTGGATATGGTTATCCTGAAGTTGGGTTTACCACTATAAATGACAAATTTTCAGTAGTAGTTGGCGGTGGTGGCGGGATGCTTATCAACCAGTCTTTTTATCTAGGCTTATTTGGAACAGGCATTACTAATAAACCTTCTTTGAATGATAATGAATACATAAGAGGAGGTTGGGGAGGATTACAGCTAGGTTATACCCCAGATATGAAAGATTTGCTACATCTTAACTTTGCAGTAAACTTGGGATATGGTGCTTTTTCAGTAAAGGATAAAAACGTTGTAGATAATAAAGATAAAAAGAAAAATTTAGAAACTATACAAGCCTTTGTGATTACCCCTAGGGTAGGGATAGAACTCAATGTTACCAAGTTTTTTGTGTTGAATATAGGTGGAGGGTACAGATGGGTATATTCAAATGATACCAAAGATAAACTCAAAGATGTTAATTTATCGGGCATTGTAGGTTATTTGACCTTTAAGTTTGGTAAGTTTGGTAAGTTTGGTAAGTCTCGTAAGTCTGGTAAGTATGAGTCTGGTAAGTTTTAATTTTTATATAGTGTCTAAGCAATTTAGAACGATATTACACCCTTTTTTAATCATCGTTTGATATGATAAGAGGGGGTGTAATTCTTATGGCTTTTTATTATAAAAACATTTCAGAGCTTAATATAGTCAATTCATAAGGAAAGAAAATTTACCTTATTATTTTGTATTACATTCGCAGTTGATAACTAATAATATAAATTAACAATTAAATATATAAAAATAATGAAAAAAATTCCACTTATTTTATCGCTTAGTCTTGTTTGTTTTACTTTTTGTTTAGGGCAGAACCAAGATGAATCTTATAGTACTTTGGTAAGTTTATTTAAAAAAGGACAGAACGTAAGTATTACTGGATATGGTTATCCTGAAGTTGGGTTTACCACTATAAATGACAAATTTTCAGTAGTAGTTGGCGGTGGTGGCGGGATGCTTATCAACCAGTCTTTTTATCTAGGCTTATTTGGAACAGGCATTACTAATAAACCTTCTTTGAATGATAATGAATACATAAGAGGAGGTTGGGGAGGATTACAGCTAGGTTATACCCCAGATATGAAAGATTTGCTACATCTTAACTTTGCAGTAAACTTGGGATATGGTGCTTTTTCAGTAAAGGATAAAAACGTTGTAGATAATAAAGATAAAAAGAAAAATTTAGAAACTATACAAGCCTTTGTGATTACCCCTAGGGTAGGGATAGAACTCAATGTTACCAAGTTTTTTGTGTTGAATATAGGTGGAGGGTACAGATGGGTATATTCAAATGATACCAAAGATAAACTCAAAGATGTTAATTTATCGGGCATTGTAGGTTATTTGACCTTTAAGTTTGGTAAGTTTGGTAAGTTTGGTAAGTTTGGTAAGTCTGGTAAGTATGAGTCTGGTAAGTTTTAATTTTTATATAGTGTCTAAGCAATTTAGAATGATATTACACCCTTTTTTAACCTCATCATTTGATATGGTAAGAGGGGGTGTAATTCTTATGGCTTTTTTCTCAAATAGTAGGAAAAATAATATCAATCCTTGCTTGATACTCTCTAATACTACTTTTTGACATATTTCTGGAGTATCTACTATAATGGCAAGCATAAGTCCCTTACCTCTAACTTCTTTTATCTTGGAGTGTACTAATAATGCTCTGAATAGTTTTTCTTTTTCCAGTACTTCTTGGAGTAGTTCATATTTTGTAACCTCTTGGAGTGTAGCCAGAGCTGCGGCAGCTATCACGGGATGACCTCCAAATGTAGTAATGTGTCCTAGCATTGGGTTATACTTGAGTACACTCATTATTTTTTCGGATGAGGTAAATGCACCTATAGGCATTCCTCCTCCCATAGCTTTTCCCATGGCTATAATATTAGGATGTACATCGTAATTTTCAAATCCGAATAACTTCCCAGTGCGTCCGAATCCGGGTTGTATTTCATCAAAAATAAGTAAAGCACCTACTTCATCACACCTTTGGCGTATCTTTTTCAAATAGTCATTTTTGGGAGTGATAAAGCCTGCTCCGCCTTGTATGGTTTCCATAATTACACAAGCTGTATGATAAGTTATCTTAGATAAATCTTCTGTGCAGTTGTAGGTAATAAACTTTACATTAGGTAAAAGAGGACGATAAGCTCGCTTAGATGCTTCTATTCCCATCACGCTCATAGAGCCTTGCGTGTTACCGTGGTAGGCATCTTTGCAAGATACGATTTCACTTCTACCTGTATATCTTTTGGCTAATTTTAGGGAACCCTCTATAGCTTCAGTACCTGAATTGACTAAATAAGTACATGACAAATCAGAGGGTAAGAAACTTGCCAGTGTTTTACATAATTCTAATTGAGGAGTTTGAATATATTCTCCATAGACCATCACATGTAAGTATTTATCGGACTGTTTTTGTATGGCATCTATTACCTTTGTATGGCAATGTCCTAGATTACAAACTGATAACCCTGCTACAAAATCTAAATATACCTTTCCATCTTTTGCGTAGATATATGAACCTTTAGCTTGTTCTATTTCCAATCCTAAGGCGTAATCTGAAGTTTGAGCTTGGTATCTTAAAAAATCTTGTTTTTCAGACATTGTTTTTGAATTATTGATACTCTGATATAAAATGTAATTTCACGTTGGGATATTTGCTCTGTGTCATTTGAATGGTAAATGCAGAATCTGCCAAAAATACTAATTGGTTATGTTTATCTTTTGCCAAATACCTACCTTTTACCTTTTTAAATTCTTTGAACTCTTCGTTATTTTCTGCTTCTACCCAGCAAGCTTTATGTATAGCTACATTTTCGTAGGAACACTTAGCACCGTATTCGTGTTCTAATCTGTATTGTATTACTTCATATTGTAAAGCCCCTACTGTGCCAATGATTTTTCTGCCGGTCATTTCCATAGTAAAAATCTGTGCTACACCTTCATCCATAAGTTGGTCTATACCTTTGTTTAGCTGTTTTGTTTTCATAGGGTCAGCATTATTGATGTACCTAAAGTGTTCAGGTGAAAAACTGGGTATCCCCTTAAAGTGCAAATTTTCTCCTTCGGTAAGGGTATCACCTATTTTAAAGTTACCCGTATCGTGTAACCCTACAATATCTCCTGGAAAAGATTTTTCTATAACCTGTTTTTTCTCTGCAAAAAAAGCATTGGGACTAGAGAATTTTAACTTCTTATTAATACGTGTATGCAAATAACTCGTATTTCTTTTGAATACCCCTGATACAATTTTTATAAAGGCTAATCTATCTCTGTGTTTGGGATCCATGTTGGCGTGTATTTTGAATACAAAACCTGAAAATTTACTCTCATTGGGTTGGACTAATCTCCCTTCTGCATTTTTGGCAAGTGGGGCAGGAGCTATATCGATAAAACAATCTAATAATTCTTTTACACCAAAATTATTAAGTGCTGAACCAAAAAATACGGGACTTATATTACTTTGTAAGTACTCTTGCTTATCAAATTCAGGATATATTTCTTGTATGAGGTTTATATTTTCTTCTAGTTCTTTTTTTTCTTCACTTGAAATATAATTTAAAACTAAGGGGTCTTGTATATCCTTTAGTCTAATAGCTTCTTCTATATACTGCTTTTGTTCTCCATTAAAGAGGTTGAGTTCATTGAGCCAAATATGAAATACTCCTTTTAGGCTTTGACCTATACCTATGGGGCAACTCATTGGACAGATAACAATACCCAATTTTTGTTCTATTTCATCTAAAAGGTCAAAAATATCTTTTCCCTCTCTATCGAGTTTATTTATAAATATAATAATGGGAATATCTCTTATACGGCATACCTCTACCAATTTTTTGGTTTGAGGCTCAACTCCTTTAGCTACATCTATTACTACTATCACGCTATCTACAGCTGTGAGTGTTCTAAATGTGTCTTCAGCAAAGTCTTTGTGTCCAGGAGTATCCAGTATATTTATTTTAATACTATTATACTGAAATGCCATTACTGAAGTAGCTACGGAGATACCTCTTTGCTTTTCTATCTCCATAAAATCTGATGCTGCTCCTTTCTTGATTTTATTTGATTTTACAGCACCTGCCTCCTGTATGGCTCCTCCAAATAGTAGTAATTTTTCAGTGAGTGTAGTTTTTCCTGCATCGGGGTGGCTAATAATACCAAAGGTTCGTCTTCTTTTAATTTCGTCGTTTATATTCATAGTGGCAAAGTTACGATAAAATTAATCTCGAAAAAATCTGCCTATAAGGTGAATTTTTATACAGAGATAGTCTCTACTGAACTAACAAAGTATATAGGGCAAAAGAGGCTAACCAATGAGAACCCATATATTCACCTGAATCCATTTTAGAATAACTGAACTTAAAATGTGTATTAGCTAAATCTATCATTTTTGGATTTTCTAGTGTTTTTCCTATTTGATATAAACACCACGCTCTACTAAAATTCAATCCATCTAAATGCGCCATTTTACCATCGGATTTATCTACTACTTCTGCTGCTTTTATAAATTTGGAAGGCTTTTTTCTAAAATTGGGTAAAAATTTATCTAACCACTCAATAAAATCTGTTTTCGGTAATATTTTGTTCATTAGTGAGGCTTCTTGTAAGCAAGGGGATAAGAAATCAAAGCCTCCGGGCTCCCAAGTAAGTGGACAATTGATATCATTCGTATAAAAATGTTTGGCTCTATCTTTTATGGTTTGATATAGTTCTGTATTGTATTTTTTAGCATAATCTATGGCGAAAGACATTCCAAAAGCGGTGTTTGGGTGCTCTCCTACCCTTATAGGATAGTTCAATTTGTTTAAAAAGTTGATAAATTTTTGTGCTATCAGATTGGTAAGTGGTTTTAGGTTTTCAGCCCATTCTTTGGCTTTAGGGTATTGCCATTCATTTAAGACTTCTGCCAATTTCAAAAGCCAAGCCCAACCGTAGGTTCGTTCAAAGTTTTTATTGTATCTATCGTTGAAATATGCAATTTCCTTTTCTATATTTTCTTTGGTAATGTTTTTTCCTATCTTTTTTAAAATATTATCTTTCCACTGAAAATTTGGAAAATACTTGAGTATATTTATCAATGTCCAATGTCCATGAACTGAAGAGTGCCAGTCAAAACAGCCATAAAAAGTAGGATGTAATTCTCTGGGTGTTTTCAGTTGGGATTTATTACTCAGTACTTGTCCTAATTTATATGGGTATTCTCTATCTATACATTCATAAGCAAAGTGGTAAAGGTGTTTAGCTTTTTCTAAAGTTAAGGGTATTTTATCTACTTTATTGACCTTTTGTATGGATGGCTCTGTACAGTTGAAAAAAATCGCCCCTAAAAAAATAACGATAAAAGTTTTGTTCATAATTTTAATGAATGATACTTAAAAAAACTACGCAAAGGTAAGTGAAAAATATAATCCTCCCTACAAAAAAATATTCTCTTTTCTTAGATATTCTCAAATGTTTTTACCTTGATTTGTTTAATGTATTGTAAATCAACAAAATAAAATTGTAATAAAATTGTAACTTGCTAAGCGTAAATCAATAGGAATTAATTTAATTAAAATAAATTTTTGTTATGAAAAAAATATTGTTACTATTTTTTGTTTTGAGAGTAGAGACAAATTGCAATTTGTCTCTACTACCATGCCCTTTTCACCTACTCTAAGACCTCTTGAAAAAAGCACTATTTATTGTATTTTAGATTATTTAATGATACTCACTACCAGACTCATTAGGGAAAAAAGCCGTCTTAATCTATTTTAAGGCACTTTTTGGCAAAAAAAAGTCGATTTTTTTGTTCATAAGTAAATAAATTGTTATTAAATTTGCATTCTGTTAAATTATTAACAAGAGAACAAGGGAACATCGAACATCCTTAGTGATGTATATTTTATAATATAATTTAGTTTCAAAAAATGAATCTTAAAATCAAAAAATTTATGATACCTATCAAATATTTTGTTAGTATCCTATTATTGATGGTATTGATTACGTCAATGATTTATTGCAGTAAAGAAGAATCGAAACCCAATAATAAAAAATTTACCCCTGTCCCTGCTCCTTCTCTTACTTATGCGGAGCAAACTATTCGTTTTTCCAGTATTACAGGAGTCACCAAAACCTTGGCGGTTGCTAAGATACTGGCAGGGGTTCGAGGCTCAAAAGAGGGCTATGCGATAAAGTCTATTACTTTGGTGAGTAATAGTACAACGGCTTCAGCAAAGGTTTCGGGTACTCAATTAACCTTTACCAAAATAGGGAACATCGTTTTTAATCTTGTTTTAAAACATGCGAGCAAAGAAGATGCTACCATTAAAAATTGTAAAATCATCATTAGTAAGGATGCTCCTGCTATTTTGACTTTTAACAGGGTGTCTAAGGCTTTTGTCAGTGGGGGTAATTTTACCACATCGGAGATATTAGCAGGTGTAGCAGGAACGAAGTCAGGTTATACCCTCAAAGAGATAAAAGCGTTAGATCCGTCAGACGTTGCAAGCGTAACAGGCACGAAGCCTAATTTATCATTAACCATGACCAAGATAGGCAGTTTTACGGCTACCATTGTTTTAGAACATTCCACGAAAGGTGATGCTACCATTACAGGTGCGGAGTTTAAGATTAGTTCTTCTGCTGGAGAGCGTTTGACTTTTGGCAAACTTACGAAAGTTTATAGTATTGGCGGTCGCTTTACCACAGCAGAGATTTTAGGAAGGGTAGGAGGTACAAAGACGGGTTATACTCTGAGAGAGATTAGTTCTTTAACCCCAATAGATGTTGCAAGCGTAACAGGTACGAAACCGAATTTGTCTTTAACTATGACTAAGGCGGGTAACTTTACGGCTACTTTGGTGTTAGAGCATGCTACCAAAGGAGATTCAACAATAGATAACGCATCCTTTGAGATTACAAAGGCATCTGCTCCTAAGTTAACATGGATAAAACAAAGTAAGCCTTATGGTTTAGGTGGTGAGATAAGCAATGCAGAATTATTAGCGGGTTTGAATGGTACCAGTGCTACCAAAACAGGCTATACCATTAAATCAGTAACCATCAGTAGTGCAAACGGTACAAGTGCAAGAGTTTCAGGTACGGGCACTTCAGCTAAGATCGTTGGTTATATCAGGGCGGGCACTTTGACGTTGACGCTTGTATTTGAACACCCTGCCAAAGCGGATGTTACCCTTACGGGCAAGAAGTTTGAGATTACGAAGGCATCTGCCTCTGGTTTAACATGGACAAAACAAAGTAAGCCTTATGTTTCAGGTGGTGAGATAAGCAATGGAGAATTATTAGCGGGTCTTACGGGTAGTAGTGCTGCCAAAACAGGCTACACCATTAAATCAGTAACCATCAGTAGTGCAAACGGTACAGGTGCAAGGGTTTCAGGTAGTGGTACTGCAGCTAAGATCGTTGGTTATACCCAGGCGGGTACTTTGACCTTGACGCTTGTATTTGAACACCCTGCCAAAATGGATGTTACCCTCACAGGCAAGAAGTTTGAGATTACGAAGGCATCTGTCTCTGGTTTAACATGGACGAAACAAAGTAAGCCTTATGGTTCAGGGAGTGAGATAAGCAATGCAGAATTATTAGCGGGTCTGAATGGTACCAGTGCTGCCAAAACAGGTTATACCATTAAATCGGTAACCATTACGAATACAAACGGTACAGGCGCAAGGGTTTCAGGCAGGGGTACTTCAGCCAAGATCGTTGGTTATACCCAGGCGGGTACTTTGACCTTGACGCTTGTATTTGAACACCCTGCCAAAATGGATGTTACCCTCACAGGCAAGAAGTTTGAGATTACGAAGGCATCTGTCTCTGGTTTAACATGGACGAAACAAAGTAAGCCTTATGGTTCAGGGGGTGAGATAAGCAATGCAGAATTATTAGCGGGTTTGAATGGTAATACTGCTGCCAAAACAGGCTATACCATTAAATCGGTAATCATTACGAAGACAAACGGTACAGGTGCAAGGGTTTCAGGCAGGGGTACTTCAGCTAAGATCGTTGGTTATACCAAAGCGGGCACTTTGACCTTGACGCTTGTATTTGAACACTCTGCCAAAGTGGATGTTACCCTTACAGGCAAAGAGTTTGAGATTACGAAGGGCAGAGCAGAAAGTTTAACTTGGCGCAAGCAAACGAAGGTTTACAGTAGCGGAGAAATTACCCATGTGCAGCTGTTAGCAGGGGTACAGGGCAGTAAAACAGGTTATACGTTAAAAGAGATTAAAACGTTAAACCCTGTAGGTATTGCTACCGTTGCAGGTGATAAACCTGACTTTAGCTTAAGCATGACCAAAAGTGGAACGTTTACGGCTACCCTTGTTTTAGAACACGCTACCAAAGGGGATGCGACTATTCCAAACGCACAGTTTGAGATTACTAAAGCCGCTGGCGAAAGGCTTAGTTTTACCAAACGTACCAAGAAAGTAATGAGTGGTAGTTTTAGTACGACAGAGATATTAGGAGGTGTACAAGGAACTAAAGCAGGTTATACCTTAAAAAGTATTAGTGGTTTAAACCCCTCTGGAGTAGCCTCTGTTCGTGGTAGCAAACCGAACTTTAGCTTAAGCATGACTAAAATAGGCACTTTTACGGCAACGTTAGTATTGGAACACGCTACCAAAGGGGATGCGACTATTCCAAATGCGGAGTTTGAATTTTCAAGAGCCATCGCACCTGCTGAGCGACTAAGTTTTACCAAAGTTACTAAAGCATATAGCAGTAGCGGTAGTTTTAGTACGTCTGATATTTTAGCAGGTGTACAAGGAAGTAAAACAGGTTATACTTTAAAAAGTATTAGTGGTTTAAGTCCTACTGGAGTAGCCTCTGTTAGTGGTAGCAAACCGAACTTTAGCTTAAGTATGACCAAAGCTGGAACGTTTACTGCTACCCTTGTTTTAGCACACGCTACCAAAGGGGATGCGACCATTACAAATGCACAGTTTGAGATTACTAAATTAGCTGGTGAAACGCTTAGATTTAATAAAGTTACTGAAGCGTATAGCAGTGGTGGTAGTTTTAGTACGGCAGAGATATTAGGAGGCGTACAGGGAACTAAAGCAGGTTATACCTTAAAAAGTATTATTGGTTTAAACCCCGCTGGAGTAGCAAGCCTTCGTGGTAGCAAACCGAACTTTAGCTTAAGCATGACTAAATTAGGAGCGTTTACAGCTATCCTTGTTTTAGCACACGCTACCAAAGCGGATGCGACCATTACAAATGCACAGTTTGAGATTATTTTTAATGGTGGTGTTTGGGCTACCAGTGTTGGTGGTGATGGTAAGACTTATAATTTGGTTACGAGTCCTCATACGAGTAAGGTTTGGTTGGATAGGAATTTGGGAGCTGATAGGGTTGCTACTGCATATAATGATGCACAGTCTTATGGAGATTTGTATCAGTTTGGTAGGAAGCGTAATGGACATGAGAAGGTTTCTAGTGCTACTGCAAGTGGACAAATAAGTAGTGAGGTATCCAGTGGAGGTAAGTTTCAGACTGGTAATAATCAGTGGTATAGTGGTAGTGGTGGTGCACATAGTGGTACGAGTAGTGTTGGTAATTTTTGGTTGGAGGATCCTGCTACTTTAACTGCTGGTAATGGTGGTGTACACAATCCTTGTCCTTATGGTTTTAGGGTGCCTACGGTGGAAGAGTGGGAGGCGGAGTTTAGGGTTATTATTCCTACTGGTAGTCGTGCTGGTAGTTATGGTAGTAGAGGTACTGATTGGTATTTTGGTAGTTCTGGAGGTACTTTAATTTATAATAGTTTTCTTAAGCTTTCTTTCGCTGGTTATCGCTCCCACGGGAGTGGCAGCTTGACCTTTCGTGCTTCCTTCGCTTTATATTGGTCCAATACGCCCCCCCAAAGTAGTACCTCCGCGTACTCCTTGAGCGTAGGTAGTCAAATCATTTCCCCGGGCGGCACCAGCAATCGTGCGCAAGGGTTTAGCGTTCGTTGCGTAAAGAATGATTAACACCACCCCTAACCCCTCCTTAAAAAGGAGGGGAATTCAAAGGGGAGGTAAGGTAAGTAAGTAGAGACAAATTGCAATTTGTCTCTACACATAAAATTTGCAAAACGTAATGTTGGTTGTAGGGACAAATCCCTACTTGCGTATTTAACCCCCTTTTTAAAGGGGAGGTTTAATTATGAAAAAAAAATCTATATTTGACTATTAAAATGGGTAAGAGAAAAACCCGCTTAAATTATCTTGAACCAAAAGATTTAATAAATTTCAAGCATTTTTTATCTTTCTGATAGCGAAAATTTTATTGTATTAATTTTTCTTTGGCATATTTTTTAACTACTCTCAGTCGGTTTACTCCTTTCTTTGAGGGGAGTTCAAACATTTTATCGGTAAGTATTTTTTCGCAGATAGAGCGAAGTCCTCTGGCACCTAATTTGCATTCCATAGTTTGTTCTACGATTAAATCTAAAGTGTCTTCATCTATAGATAAATCTATCCCATCCATCTGAAAGAGTTTTTGGTATTGCTTCATAATGGCATTTTTAGGCTCAATTAAAATCCTTTTGAGTGCATCTTCATCTAAAGGATTAAGGTAAGTAAGTATAGGCATACGCCCTATAAGTTCAGGGATAAGCCCAAAAGACTTTAAATCTTGAGCAGTGATATGTTGTAAAATATTACTTTCTTGTAGTGTATCTTTATTTTCGTTTTGATACCCTATGGCTCTTGCATTTAACCTATTGATGATATGCCTATCTATGCCATCGAAAGCACCTCCTGCTATAAATAGTATGTTTTTAGTATTTACTTTAATATACTTTTGTTCAGGGTGTTTTCTTCCTCCTTGGGGCGGAACATGAACTATGGTACCTTCTAACAATTTGAGCATGGCTTGTTGTACACCTTCTCCCGATACATCTCTGGTAATGGATGCATTATCTCCTTTTCGAGCAATTTTATCTATTTCATCTATAAATATGATACCTTTTTGAGCTCTTTCTACATTGTAGTCTGCATCTTGTAATAGGCGTGATAAAATGCTTTCTACATCTTCACCTACGTAACCTGCTTCAGTAAGCACTGTAGCATCTACTATAGCAAATGGAATATTAAGCATTTTGGCAATAGTACTTGCTAAAAGGGTCTTTCCTGTTCCTGTTTCACCTACGATTACGATATTAGATTTTTGTATCTCTACATCATCATCTTCTCTTATCTCCTGCTGTATCCTTTTGTAGTGGTTATATACCGCTACAGAAAGTACCTTTTTAGCTTGATGTTGCCCTATGATATATTCATCTAAAAAATTCTTAATTTCTATAGGTTTTTTTAACTCTATATTTTCATTATTTGTTTGATTTTTTATAGACGTTCTCTCTTCCGTAATTATTCTGTTAGCTTGTTCGATACAATCAGAACATATAGAGGAATTCATACCAGTAACGAGCATAGCAACCTTTTCTTTAGATTTGCCGCAAAAAGAGCAGTGAGAGTTCGAATTTTCTTCACTCATATCTAAGTGATGGGGAGTATTTATTATTTTTTGATTAACACCTCATCTATCATACCGTACTCTTTTGCTTCATTAGCCCTCATCCAGTAGTCTCTATCTCCATCTTTCCAAACTTGGTCATAGTCTCTACTCGAATGCTCTGATATGATGGTATAGAGTTCTTTTTTGAGTTTTTGTATTTCTCTCGCTGTAATTTCAATATCAGATGCTTGTCCTTGCGCTCCACCCAAAGGTTGGTGAATCATTACTCTAGAGTGTTTAAGTCCTGAGCGTTTTTTTTCTTGTCCTGCACAAAGTAGCACAGCTCCCATAGAAGCAGCTATACCTGTACAAATAGTAGCTACGTCAGGGTTAATGATCTGCATAGTATCGTATATACCTAAACCTGCATATACACTTCCACCCGGAGAATTGATGTATATTTGAACATCTTTCTTAGAATCTACAGATTCTAAAAATAGTAATTGTCCTTGTATAATATTAGATACATGGTCATTGATACCTGTACCTAAAAATATAATTCTATCCATCATTAATCTAGAAAATACGTCCATAGATGCTATATTCATTTGTCTTTCTTCTATAATAGTAGGAGAAATATAATTACCATAAACAGAATTATAGTTATCTAGTGTAAGGCTGGATATTCCTAAATGTTTAGTAGCATATTTTCTAAATTCATTTTTGTATTTCATATTTTTTATAGAATTTTATGATATTATTTTATTTTTTTGAAAGTAATTTAATAAATTCATGAGCAGTAATTTCTTTTTCACTAAGATTCATTTTTTCTTTGCATATTTCCATCACCTTTTGATTCATAATTTGTTCTGATATTCTTTTTACTTCATCTTGGTTTTGTAAAATACCTTGTGTAATTTGTTCTATGGTTTTGCTATCGGGTTGTTGACCGAATTGTAGCATTTGAACAGAGATAGTTTCTTTAGCAAATGCTTTAATATCGTCTAATGATACTTCTAAATTATTTTCTTTAGCTAATTTACTTTCAATAAGTTGGTATTTGAGTCCTTTTTCAGCCTTGCTGAATTCCTCTTCTGCTTGGTCTGGTGTTAAAGTTTCTTTAGTATTTTGGGCTAACCATTTTTTTAAGAATTTTTTTGGTAAATCAAAATTGGTTTCTTCTAAAAGAAATTCTTGTATTTCTCTACTGAAGTGTTTATCGGCTTCTTTGATGTACATTTTTTCCATTTCCTCCTTTACTTTGTCTTTAAACTGAGGTTCAGAAGTTATATTTGCATTTGGATATACTTTGTCAAATAATTCTTGGTTGAGATCTGCTAATTCTGTATGGTTTATTTCTTCTATAGTGAATAGGAATTCTATATTTAAATCTTTAACTTCTTCGGTAGTTTTATTCAAGTTAGTAGCAAGTTGTTCAGGTTTATTAAATAAATTCTCACTTTTTAGTTTTATACTATCTCCTATTTTTGCTGTCAGAAAGATTTTTTTATTCTTAACTTGTTTTAAAGTATCTACTTTAAAGGTGGTAGTATGTTTAATACCGTTTTCTTTTTCTATTCCATTTTCTATTTCTATAAAAGTTCCTTTTACATTATACTCTTCTTTTATTTCATCCTTTTGTACCAAGGTACCATAACTTTTTCTTACATTGGTAATGTATTCTTCTATGTTTTCATCAGTACAAGTAATCTTGTATTTTGTAATTTTATTTTTATTGGGTAATTCCACCTCAAAACTTGGAACTAATCCCAATTCAAATTCAAATGAAAACTGTTTAGAATTCCAATCAATATCATCTTTAGGAACGGGGATTGGATGACCTAAGATGTCTATTTTTTCATCTATGATATACTTATTTACACTGTTTTGTAATATCTTGTTTACTTCTTTAAATAATACAGTTTTACCATATTTTTTCTTGATATGCCCCATAGGAACTTTACCTTTTCTAAAGCCAGATTCTACAGCGGTGCTTTGATACTTTTTTAATATTTTATCTACCTCTTGTTGATAATCATCTGCTGTAATATCTACTTTTAATATTGCATTGAGTGCATCTATATTTGTCCTATTAATATTCATAAGATCAATTTTAAATTTTTAAGAAAGTATGATAATCTTAATTATTTTTTATAACCTTGCAAAAATACACTTTTTGGTTGAAATAAAACTTATTGTAAATTTTTAAACTTTTAGGATTATTACAATATAATATATTTAAAATTAGCATGTTACAATTTTAAAAGTGTTTTTAATTGTTAACATAAAACCATAATATATTAAAAATCAATAGCTTATGTTTTGTGAAAACTTACGAGAATTTCCATACCCTATTGATTTCTTAATCCTTGCAAACGGTATTCTTTTTGTATTACTTAAACTTTTTTAATTAAAAAAAAGCCTAATAAAACCAGATGCTTATAAGCTTTTATATTGCTCCCCTTGCTGGGCTCGAACCAGCGACCCTCTGATTAACAGTCAGATGCTCTAACCAACTGAGCTAAAGAGGAGTATTTAATTTATTATAACGATACACTAAAATAGAAATAAAGCACTTAACTTTTAAAAGTTTCAAGATGCAAATTTATAAAGTTTTCATTAAAGTAAAAGAAAAAATAATAATATTTTTAAACTATATTTGCAGCATATAATTACCTTAATTTATTGGAAATTTGGATAATATTTTATCAAATGTAAACTTACCAAAGGATATAAGAAAGTTCAATTTAGAGAAGTTAGCAATCCTTTCTAAAGAATTGAGAGATTTTATATTAGATATAGTGGCTATTAAGGAAGGTCATCTTGGAGCCAGTTTGGGTGTAGTAGAACTCACCATAGCTTTACATTATATATTTGATACCCCTTATGACAATTTGATATGGGATGTGGGGCATCAAGCTTATGTGCATAAAATACTTACAGATAGAAGAAATAAATTTCATACCAATAGACAGTTAGGTGGTATTTCAGGTTTTCCAAGTATCAAGGAGAGTAAATATGATACTTTTGGTACAGGGCATTCTTCTACATCTATTTCGGCAGCTTTAGGTATGGCTTTAGTCTCACAACTGAAAGGGGAAACAGATAAATGGCATATTGCTGTAATAGGCGATGCCTCCATAGCTTCGGGTATGGCTTTTGAGGCACTTAATCATGCAGGTGTCTCAAAGGTAAATTTACTTATAGTACTCAATGATAATTCGATGGGAATAGATCCTAATGTAGGAGCTTTGAAAAATCATTTTACTCAACTAAAAAAAAATAGTAATACACCACAAAATATATTTAGAGCTTTAGATATTTCTTATAAAGGAGTAATAGATGGACATAATTTGAAAGAATTGATTGATATACTTAAAAATATTAAAAGTCGTAAAGGAGTGCACCTTTTGCATGTATCTACTACTAAAGGAAAAGGATATTCTAATGCCGAAAAATACCAAACCAAATGGCATGCGCCTGGTAAGTTTAATAAAGATACAGGAGAACCAATAGCTTCTATAAACCAAGGAGTTTTACCTATTAAATATCAAGATGTATTTGGTTACACTATAGTAGATTTAGCAAAAAAAAATAAAAAAATCATAGGTATCACACCAGCTATGCCTACAGGGTGTTCACTCAAGTATATGATGAAAGAATACCCTGATAGAGCATTAGATGTAGGAATATCAGAGCAACATGCAGTGACACTATCTGCTGGTATAGCCAAACAAGGGTTTATACCTTTTTGCAATGTATATTCTACTTTTTTGCAAAGGGCATACGACCAAGTGATACACGATGTAGCATTACAAAACCTACCCGTAATATTTTGTTTAGATAGAGCGGGTATAGTAGGAGAAGATGGGGCTACTCATCACGGAGTATTTGATATTAGTTATCTTACAGCTATCCCTAATATGATAGTATTTGAACCTGTGAATGAACACCAACTTAGAAATATGATGTACACTGCTCAATTGGGATTGAAAAAACCTTTGAGTATAAGGTATCCTCGAGGAAGAGGTACAATGATAAATTGGAAGAATACGTACGAAAAAATACAAATAGGTACCTCCAGAATGATAAAACGGGGGAGTGAACTTATCATTTTTAGTTTGGGAAGTATAGGTAATATCGTACCAAAAGCCTTAGAACAATTAGATGCCAATATTCAAAATAAAATTGCGCATTGCGATTTGCAGTTTGCAAAACCTTTAGATAAGCAAATGTTGCATCGTGTTTTAAAGATTTATAAAAAAGTAATTACTTTAGAAAATGGGTTGCTTAAAGGTGGAGTAGGGGCTTCTATTTTAGAATTTGCAAATGAAAATAATTACAACAGTGTAAAAATCAAGAGAATGGGTATAATAGATGAATTTATACCTCATGGCACTATAGAGCAATTGCATCAAATTGCAGGAATAAATGTAAAATCCCTTGTAAGAAATATAGAAGAATTAATATAATTGTGAGGATAATGAAACAAATCATATTTTTATTATTTATTCCTTTTGTATTTAAGGCTCAGTCTTTAAGTCAAAATGTATTTGAACTGCTGAAAGATTTAAAGAAAAATAAACTTGTAGCTATACCTGAATATAAAGAACCTTGGCAAAAGAGTAGCGTGTTTACTCTTCTAGCCAATCAAATTACTTTTGTAAACTGGCAAAAAGGAGGAGTAAATACACTGTCTTTTACCTTAAAGGGACAATTTGATTTTGATTATATACAAGATGATTGGCTGTGGTTAAATGATATAAATATAGAGTATGGGTTTATAAAGCAAGAAGATAAAGATTGGAGAAAAGGAGGAGATAAAATAGATTATAGAACTACATTTAATTATAAATCTACAATAGATAGGTGGTTTTACTCTGCAGGTTTTACATTTTTAACCCAGTTTTCAAATGGATATAAATATACCAAAGATAAAGAGCAACTTATATCTAGTTTATTTGCTCCGGCCAAAATGTTCATAGGAGTTGGAACCATGTACTCTTATGAGGGAATAAATTTAAGTATATTTCCTATTACTCATAAATTAATACTGGTACTTAACCAAGAATTAGCAGATAGAGGCACAGAAGGGGTAAAACCGGCGATCAAAACTTCAGAAAATACAATTATTACTTCAGGTGAAAAGTTAAGAGCTGAGTTAGGGGTGATGGTAGAATTAGAATATTTTAAACAAAATTTATGGGAAAGCATAAGCACTTCTCAAAAACTTAGATTATATACTGACTATTTAGTCAATTTTGGAAATATTGATATTTATTGGGAAGGTAGATTTGATATGAGAATCAATAAATATTTTATAGTTCATATAGATTTAAACTTAATATATGATAACGATATATTGATAGGTAAAGATGAAAATAATGATGAAAAAATTGAAGAAATAGAGAAAAAACCAAGAGTTCAGTTTAAAAAAAATATAGGGATTGGTTTTACATATAAGTTTATATAATACTATAAAAATGTAAATCTCTGAACTTTAAAATTTGAACAATAAAAAATATTCTAAAGTTTTTTAATTTTTTAACAAGTCTATAATTTCATCTGTGAGTTCTATATTGTGGAATACATTCTGAACATCGTCATCATCTTCAAACTTATCTATCAGGTTTAATATCTTTTTTGCACTATGTATATTTATAGGGGTTGTGATGTTTGGAATGCGTTGTATTTCAGCATTTTGTACTTGTATAGATAGTGTTTCTAATTTGGATTGCATTTTTCCAAATTCTTCAAACTCAGAGTAAACCATTACCAAATTATCTTCAGTACTTAATTCTTCTAAGCCGCTATCTATAAGTTCCATTTCTAATTTTTCTAAATCCATAGGGATTTTTTCTTTTTCTATGGTAAATACCCCCTTTCTATCAAATATGAATTCCAGAGAACCATTTTTTCCTAAATTACCTCCGCCTTTGTTAAAGATTGCTCTAATATTGGATACCGTTCTATTAGTATTATTTGTAGTACATTCTACAAATATGGCTACACCGTTAGGTCCATATCCTTCAAAGGTAATCTCGCTATATACTTTTTCACCTTCACCTAATGCTTTTTTAATGGCTCTGTCTATATTATCTTTGGGCATATTAACCCCTTTAGCATTAGCTATGGCACTTCTTAGTCTGGGGTTACTATCTAAGTCAGATCCTCCTTCTTTTATGGCAACGCTTATTTCTTTTATAATTCGAGTAAATATTTTTCCTCTTTTTGCATCTTGAGCTCCTTTTCGATGTTTGATATTTGCCCATTTACTGTGTCCTGCCATTTTTTTAGTCGTTTAATTTAAGAACTGCTAAGAATGCTTGTTGAGGAATTTCTACGTTTCCTACTTGTCGCATTCTCTTTTTGCCTTTTTTCTGTTTTTCTAATAGTTTTCTCTTACGTGAAATATCTCCTCCATAACATTTAGCCGTTACATCTTTTCGCAATGCTTTTACTGTTTCACGAGCAATGATCTTAGAACCTATAGCTGCTTGTATGGCAATATCGAACTGTTGCCTTGGTATGAGTTCTCTTAATTTCTCACATATTTTTTTACCTATGGTATAGGCATTATCTCTATGAATAAGTGCAGAGAGCGCATCTACACTATCACCATTGATAAGCATATCTACTTTTACCAGTTTACTTTCTACAAATCCACTTGAAGAATAATCAAAAGAAGCATATCCTTTAGAAACTGTTTTAAGACGGTCATAAAAATCAAATACAATTTCAGCTAGTGGCATTTCAAAAGTAAGTTCTACTCTTTCAGGGGTGAGATATACTTGATTTTTAAGTTCACCTCTTTTTTCTATACATAGGGTAATTACAGAACCAATATAGTCTGCTTGCGTAATAATAGAGGCTTTTATATAAGGTTCTTCTACTTTGTTCAAATAAGATGGGTTGGGCAAATCTGTGGGATTATTTACGGTAATAGCCTTATTGGGTTGAGCGGTAGTGTAGGCTTTATATGATACATTTGGAACAGTAGTAATTACTGTCATATTATATTCTCTCTCTAGTCTTTCTTGTATAATTTCTAAGTGGAGCATTCCTAGAAATCCACATCTAAATCCAAACCCAAGTGCAGCAGATGATTCTGCTGTAAAGGTAAGCGAAGCATCATTGAGTTGTAATTTTTCCATAGAAGCCCGCAGTTCCTCGTAATCTTCGGTATCTACGGGGTAAATTCCTGCAAATACCATAGGTTTTACATCCTCAAATCCCTCTATGGGAGTATTTGCAGGTTTTACTACGGAGGTAATGGTGTCACCTACTTTAACTTCTCTAGCGTCCTTTATACCCGATATAATATAGCCTACATCACCTGTGTGTATTTCTTTTTTTGGTTCTTGATGAAGTTTGAGTGTTCCTATTTCATCGGCGTAGTATTCCTTTCCTGTAGCAAAAAATTTTACTTTGTCTCCTTTTTTGATAGAGCCGTTTACTACTTTAAAGTAAGCCTCAATGCCTCTAAAAGTGTTGTATACTGAATCAAATATAAGAGCTTGCAAATTTGTGTTTGGGTCTCCTTTTGGAGGCGGTATTCTTTCTACTATTGCTTTTAAGATATCTTCTATAC
Source organism: Ichthyobacteriaceae bacterium (assembly GCA_965226285.1). Lineage (GTDB taxonomy): Bacteria > Bacteroidota > Bacteroidia > Flavobacteriales > Ichthyobacteriaceae > CBDDCQ01. The sequence goes on along the minus strand of CBDDCQ010000006.1, from coordinate 1,064,877 downwards.
CTAGACCTGTTTTGGCACTTGCAGGTATAATATCTTCTCTATCACAGTCTATTAAATCTACAATATCATCTTTCACCTCTTCGGGGTTAGCACTAGGTAAATCTATTTTATTTAGTACAGGTATAATTTCGAGATCATTTTCTAGGGCTAAGTACAGATTTGAGATAGTTTGTGCCTGTATGTTTTGTGCTGCATCTATTACTAGTAGGGCTCCTTCACAGGCAGCTATAGACCGCGATACCTCATAAGAGAAATCTACATGACCGGGCGTATCTATAAGGTTCAAAATATAACGCTCACCTTGATGACTATATTCCATTTGTATGGCGTGACTCTTTATGGTAATTCCCCTCTCTCTTTCCAACTCCATATTGTCTAGCAATTGGTCTTGTTTGTCTCTATTGGATATAGTAGAAGTAAATTCTAGTAATCTGTCTGCTAAGGTACTCTTGCCGTGGTCTATATGTGCTATAATACAAAAATTTCTAAGATGCTTCATCTGCTGTTAAAAAAACTAAGTGAACAAAATTAATTAATAATTATGAATTGATAGTTAAAATATTCTACTCAATGTTATTTACGAAAAATATAACTTCGCTTTAATAAAGGAATAATTAAGATAAAATCAATAAAACTAGTGATGCCATCAAAAAAGTAAAACTGAAAGAGGAAGTAATGTAATTATATCTACATATAATAATTCAGGTGTTGAGACATGTGAAGATTATGACCCCAATACAGACTAAGTGTAAATAAACAAACAAGATATATTTATCTTTAAAATCTTACTTCTGGTAAAAAACAGGTTTTTTGTAGTGTTTTAGTAATTGTCTTTTAATTCATACTTCATTTTAGAATGCAACTTGAAGTTGAAACCTCCAAAACCAGAATTGAGTATCTTTGCCGGTGTGGTCAGTTTGTGTTTTAAGTGTAAAGTCTGTTTGTAGCTTGGTTTTGTGTCCTGATAGGTATTTTCCTATTCCTATGGTGTTACGGCTTTCATCAGGTGCAAATATTTTAGCTTCTTTTTCCATAGTTCTTTTGGCGTATCTATAGGTAAGTTCAAAGTATGGTGATAGCATATATCCTATTGATACATCTTGTCCATTCCCAGCAAATATAAAGTCATCTTTGCTGACAAAGTGAGGGGTAATTGAATTCCTGTAAATACCCTCATAAGCAAAACTCCAGCCTTTGTATTTGGCTACCACATCAGCAGCAAAGCCATGGTAATATACATTTTTAGATAAAAATTTAGGCTTAATGTTTCTGGTAGTTTTTACATTATCACTATACATATAGCCTCCACCTATGGAGAGTTTTAAGTCTTTTTCTATTGCTAAATCTCCTTGTATAAAGTTTTCATTTCCCTTGGTGAATTTACCCAGTGGAAAAATTTCTCCTCTTATGATATATACGAGTCCGCCATCTACATTTTTGCTGTTGATGTCCTCTCCCGTTATAATGTTGGCATAAATTTTGTAGTGCATGTTTCCTATATGGTTGGTGTAGTCTATCCTTAGCCCAAAATCTCTTTCTATACCAAATTCTCTACTTACAAATCCGAAATCTACAAAATGTAATTTGCTGGAAGAACTATATGAAGTGATATTGAATGGTGTATTCATTTGTCCAAAATAGATGGATAGATTTGAACTGTATTTATAGATAATGGCTGCATCTAATAATCTAGCACTTTTGCCAAAATTAAATTGCACTTTATATTTGAGGTTTTTAAATAAATCTCCCTTTACTTTTAATCGCATTCGTCTTATGTATAGTTGAGTTTTTTTAAGGTCTATATCGTTAGAAAAGTCATTTTGTAGATACATATGACTTTGTATATTTCCACTAAACTTCATCTTGTTAAGTATAGATTTTGAAGTGCTGTTTTGTGCGTATATTATATTAGATACTCCTATACAAACGCTAAGTAACGTTAATTTCATTATTTTAAGTTAAATTTGTGTTGTTTTAATACATTGCAAAAATATTCTATATATTGTGTTTTAATGTTATCTTAATGTTATTTTAATGTAAAAAAATTGAACGATTTTGACTGTTCACCTGTAAAGTGTATTTTAAATTAGATTCGAGATAATTGCAAAATGTTATGAAGATAATACCCTCGTAGTTGTTGGAGAAATCAACCAATCTTTGAATTTTGAATTTAAAACATGGTATATGGTAGATGAGATAAAAAAAAGAATACAAGAAAATGCTCGTGGAGGCTTGCTCGTTTACAATAAAAAAACCTCCCTTTAGAGAGAGGTTTGTTTTGTATCTCATCTGCATTGTTATGAATTTTAACGTCTCAAAGACACCCGTTGGAAGACTTCATGCCCGTTGGCATATTTGCGATACAATTAGTACATGCAAGGCAACAGTTCTAAACCCATAACGCATTGGGGCAAATTTATAATTTTTTTGTTATGATCAATAAAAAATTTGTATTTTTGTATAAATACAGTATAATACACTTAAAATGAGCAAAATAATTAAGCAGATTTGGGGGGTATTTGTAAACACAAGTTTTCTTACTAAAAGAATGTGAACGTATATATCATTATCAATAGAAAGAATTGTATATTTGCCTCTTAAAATTGGGTTAGAAAAAATCCCATTAAATTATCTTGAACAAAAATGATTAATTAAAAATAGAATATAAAATATTAGTATGTTATGAAAACTATTTATTATGTCTTGGTAGTATTATTCGTAGGTTGCATGAGTCACCCAAATTTTAGCACAACAAAAAATGATTGGGAAAACCCCTTAAAAAATGATTGGGAAAACCCTTTAGTAGTAGAAATCAATAAATTACCTGCAAGGGCAACTTCTATGTCCTTTGCTGATGAAACGACGGCATTACAAGGAGATTTAACCAAAAGCCAACGTTATAAAAATCTCAATGGAGTATGGAAATTTGCCTTTTCACCTACTGTAGATAAAGCACCTAAAGGGTTTGAAAAAGAAAATTATGATGTATCTAGTTGGGATGAGATTCCAGTTCCTGCAAATTGGGAACTCAAAGGTTATGGACAAGCTATATACAAAAATGTAGGTTACCCATTTATACCACATAATTATCCGTATATACTGAAAGATGATAGTCCTGTAGGATGCTATCGTAGGGATTTTACCATTCCTAAGCAGTGGGAAGATAAAAAGATAATTTTACATTTTGGCGGAGTTACCTCTGCTTTTTATCTTTGGATAAATGGAAAAAAAGTAGGTTATAGTCAAGGAAGCCGTTTACCGGCAGAGTTTGATATTACACCGTATTTAAAATCAGGTAAAAATATCTTAGCGGCAAAGGTTTTTCGATTTAGCGATGGTACTTATTTAGAAGACCAAGACCATTGGAGACTTAGTGGTATTCATAGAGATGTATATATAGAAGCTGTGCCTAAATCTTTTATTTACGACTTCTTTGTGCGTACCGATTTGGATGAAAATTATAAAGATGCTATTCTAAAAATAGAACCTCAAATCAGTTTAGATAAAGGAGTAAAGTATGAAGATTTGACGCTAAAAGTAGAATTGTTTGATGCCAAAGGAGAGCCCGTACTTAAAAAATATGTAGAAAAATCACTTAAAGGCATAAATGTGCGTGCTAATAGTTATTGGAGTGCCCATCAAAGGGATAAGAATTTTGGCTTTTTTAATGTCAAAATTAAAAACCCTTATAAATGGTCAGCAGAATATCCTTATTTATATACTTTGGTATTGTCTCTAAAGGATACTGAGGGAAATTTGCTGGAATCTAGAAGTACTAAAATTGGCTTTAGGGAACTAAAAATAATAGATGGAGAGTTCTTTGTCAATGGAAAATCGGTGTTGCTTTATGGTGTAAATCGTCATGATCATAGTCAATACGAAGGTAAGGTAATATCTAAGGAAATTATGGAAAAAGATGCTATTTTAATGAAGCAAAATAATTTTAATGCTGTGCGCACTTCCCATTATCCAAACAACGCTTATTGGCTGGAAATGTGCGATAAATACGGACTGTACGTAATAGATGAAACCAATTTAGAAACTCATGGGTTGGGCGGAAGACTCTCCAATGATACTGAGTGGTCTCATGCTTTTTTGCAAAGAGCTATTCGTATGGTGGAACGTGATAAAAATCATCCGTCTATTATTTTTTGGTCTTTGGGTAATGAGAGTGGACAAGGATTTAATCACGCAGCTATGGCATCCTGGATAAAGACATTTGATCCTACACGTTTTATTCACTATGAGGGAGCACATTTTCAGAAACCTCTTGAACAAGGTAAATCAGATCCTTTTTATGTGGATATTAGAAGTCGTATGTACAACCTGACAGAAGATATGATAGAACTAGCTAATATTCCTACTGATACCCGTTCGCTTATATGGTGTGAATATGCTCATGCTATGGGTAATTCTCTAGGTGATTTTGGGGCCTATTGGGATGCTATAAAAGCTAATAAACGTTTTATTGGTGCATTTATTTGGGACTGGACAGATGGAGCTATCGTAGCTAAAGATAAAAGTGGAAAAACTTATTGGGCTTACGGAGGTGATTTTGGCGAGTCAAGGCATGATGGTAACTTTAATAATAATGGTGTCATTTCTCCAGATCAAACTGTAAAACCTCAAACTTTAGAAGCTAAAAAGATACAGCAACCTATAGAAATTTACACAATTGATTTGAAAAAAGGAATTTTTAAAATTTATAATAGGCATCATTTTTCTAACTTAAAACAGTACCATATATTATGGAAAATAGAAGCAGATGGAAAAATTATACAAAGTGGAAAGATAAGTGCTCCTGATGTAAAAGCAGGTGAAAAATCGAATGTACGTATTGTATACAAATCTATTAAACCAAAAGAGGGAGTGCATTATTATATAACGCTTTCGTTTGCACTGAAAAATAAAACACTTTGGGCTAAAAAAGGATATATTACTTCTTGGGATCAATTCAAGTTACCTATATACAAAGCTCCAAAATCAATTTATGTAAAAGGTTCGCTAAAAACTCGAGATAGCGATAGCCAAATATGGGTTAAAACAACTAAAGGTACCTTTACATTTGATAAAAATACAGGTCTTTTGTCTTCTTGGAAAGTAGCAGATAAAGAACTTTTAAAAACAGTTTTGAAGCCTAATTTTTGGAGACCGCGTACAGATAATGATCACGGTTATAGAATTGAAAAAAAGCAAGCATATTGGAAAAATGCTTTTCAAAATGCTACATTAAAATCTTTTCAAACTATAAAAAAGAAGGGTAAAACAGTGCATTTTATTGCTATTTATGAATTACCTAAATTTAAAGAGAATAAATCTAATCCTATTTTGAAACTGCAGTATCGAGTATATGCAAATGGACAATTGAAAGTAAGTAGTACGTTTAATTCTAATGGTAAATTACCAGATTTACTTCGATATGGAATGCAAATGACTGTGAAAAAAGAATTAGATACATTTGAATGGTTGGGTAGAGGTCCCCATGAAAATTACAATGATAGGCATAAGAGTGCTGCTTTCGGAAGGTATGAAAAATCTGTAAAAAAAGACTTTTTTCATTATGTAAGACCTCAGGAGAGTAATAATTATACAGGTGTATATTGGCTTTCTTTGACAAATTTTCATAATAAAGGTTTTGATATTTTAGCTAGCCAACCTTTATCCGTAAGTGCTTGGCCTTATGCACAAGAGGATTTAGATAAAGATAGAAATAAAGGGCATATTGCTTATTTGCCAGAACGTGATTTTGTAACCTTAAATATAGATTTGGTACAGCAGGGAGTAGGTGGAGATGATAGTTGGACTAATAAAGCTCAAGCACATGAGTCTTTCAGGTTGCCTGCAAATAAAAATTACACTTATAGTTTTACACTCCGACCATTAGAAAATAAAGCAAAAAGGATTAATTATCAAACATATAGGTAGTTGTTAAATTTTATATAGTTTTAAATTTATTTTTTAGGAGTTGAATTGTAATAATCTAACTCAACTCCAAAAAGTATTATATAATGAATGTATAATTTTGTCTATTATTAAACGTTCTCAGAGCCCTAACAAATCAAACTCATGCTAAATGAACTGTATAGTTTTGAAATTTTGAACCTATATCTTTTAGGGTGTTAATTTTTTTGTCATTTTGTCATAATGATATAATATGGTACAGATATTGCAGAAATTTATATTTGTTAGAAATTAAAAATTAAAAAATAAATCAATGTCAACAGGAAAAATAAATGTAACGGCGGATAATATATTTCCCATAATAAAGAAGTTTTTATACTCAGATCATGAGATATTTTTAAGAGAATTAACTTCTAATGCTGTAGATGCTACTTTAAAATTAAAAGCATTATCATCCGTAGGAGAGGTAAAGGTAGAGATAGCAGATGTTCAAATAGAAATAGTAGTAGATAAGAAAAAAAATACAATTCATGTTAAAGACCAAGGTATTGGTATGACGGCGGAAGAGGTAGAGAAGTACATTAATCAAGTAGCTTTTTCGGGTGCGGAGGAGTTTTTGAGTAAATACGAAGATAAGGTAGAAAATACAGGTATTATAGGTCATTTTGGACTAGGGTTCTATTCTTCGTTTATGGTAGCAAGTAAGGTAGAGATTATTACTAAATCATATAAAAATGAACCTGCTGTAAGATGGGAGTGTACAGGTTCACCTGAATATTCCTTAGAATCGCATGATAAAAAAGAGAGAGGAACGGAAATTATTTTACATATTTCTGATGATTCCAAAGAGTTTTTAGAGGAAAATAAAATATCTTCTTTGTTACAAAAATATTGTAAGTTTTTGCCTGTACCTATTAAATTCGGGACTAAAGAAGAAACAAAAAAAATAGGAGAAGCAGATGATGCCAAAGAGGAAAAGATAACAGTAGATAATATTGTAAATAACCCTACTCCGGCCTGGACTAAACAGCCTAAAGAACTCCAAGATGAAGATTATAAAAAATTCTACAGAGAACTCTACCCTATGCAATTTGAGGAACCTTTATTCAATATTCATTTGAATGTAGATTATCCATTTAATCTTACGGGAATATTGTATTTCCCAAAGTTGAAAAATAATATTGAAATACAGAAAGATAAAATACAGTTATACCAAAATCAGGTGTTTGTTACAGATAATGTAGAGGGTATAGTACCTGAATTTTTAACGATGCTTAGAGGGGTAATAGATTCTCCTGATATTCCGCTTAATGTATCTCGTTCGTATCTTCAGGCAGATGCTGCAGTAAAGAAGATTTCAGGCTATATTACTAAAAAGATAGCAGATAAATTAGAGAGTTTATATAAAAATGATAAAGAGAATTTTCAGTCTAAATGGGAAGATATTAAGGTAATTATAGAGTATGGAATGTTATCTGAAGATAAGTTTTATAAAAAAGCTCAAAAATTTGCTTTATATCCCGATATAAATGGAAAATACTATACTTTTGAAGAGTTTACAAATAAAATAAAAGATACTCAAAAAGATAAAAGTGGTAAAACTGTTTATTTATATGCTTCGGATAAAGAGGCTCAGCATTCTTATATTCAAGTAGCAAAAAATAAAGGCTATGAAGTATTGCTTTTAGATAGTCCTATTATTTCTCATCTGATTCAAAAGTTGGAGGTGGACAATAAAGATATATCTTTTGCCAGAGTAGATGCAGATCATATCGATAAACTTATTAATAAAGATGAAGAGACTATATCTAAACTCAATGATAAAGAGAAGGAAAAACTAAAAGAATTAGTCGAGAATAATATAGATAAGGATAAATATACAGTTCAAGTAGAGAGTTTAGATTCATCTGAAAATCCATTTATCATCACACTTCCAGAATTTATGCGTAGAATGGGAGAGATGCAGAAAACTGGAGGAGGTGGTATGGGAATGTTTGGCGGTAGTATGCCTGAAATGTACAATTTGATAGTCAATTCAAATCATGATTTAGTGAGTAATATCCTCAATGAGAAAGATGATACCAAGCAAAAGCATTTGATTACTCAAATGTTAGATTTAGCAATGCTTTCTCAGAATTTGTTACAAGGCGAAGCACTTACAAATTTTGTAAAAAGAAGTTATGAATGGATATAAGTTACTAATTTTCACTAATTAATCCATTGTTTGAAATTAGGAAATGGGTTAAAGATCTAATTGAAGATGATCCAAATATAGCATTTAAGATAGGTATTACCATTGCAAGTTTTAAGACTTTATGTAATTTTAACATGGCACGATACTACACAAGTGTAAAATGTATTGTCTAAGAGTTCTGCCCTTCAGTAAGCATAAAAATTATTTTCTTTTTCGAGCGTCTCTAAAGCTTTTGATAAATGCAACAATAGCAAGTAAAGAAGTTAACATCATGATAGCAACTCTAAAAACAGCAGTATAATTTTCTTTCCCAATAGCACCTTTTAAAGGCATAATAAGGGAGATAAAAAACAAAAATGTTACTAATACTACAATGTGCGAGATAACTTTGTCTTCTTTTTTTAAACCGTTATTTAAAATTAATAAAACAACTCCCACAAAAATCGGAATGTAAGCGGTTACAGATGTGGTGTTGATACAACCCCAAGTACCTAAGCCAATTAACGAAATAGCATTTATCAAACTTGCAGTATGTGCTCTCATAATTATAGAAAATTATATATTATATTAAAAAAATGGTTTAAATAAGTTTATTCCTTATTTTAACTTAATAGAAAATGCAAATATACATTTTATATTTACATACTTATCTCTCAAACAAAATTTCAGCAGTTCCCTCTTTTTTAGAGATATATCTAGAAAGTACAAAAAAGTAATCAGATAGTCTATTTAAATACATTAATATTTGTGTATAATTTTCGTTCTTCATATAGAGTTTATTTACTATTCTCTCTGTTTTACGGCATACTGTTCTGACTATATGGGCATACGAATTTGCTATACTTCCTCCTGGCAATATAAACTTCTTAAGAGGAGGTAATACTTCACTTATTTCATCTATCTTCTGTTCCAAAACTTTTACTTTATTGAGTACAGGTAAATCGCATGTTTTAAAATTTTCATCTGCTATAGTTGCCCCTATTTCAAATAATTCGTATTGTATTTGTAATAAATCGCGTTTGATATGCTCATCTGCATAATGCGAACGCAATAGTCCTATAAAGGAATTAAGTTCGTCTATCATTCCATAACATTCCACGTTTAAATAGTTTTTATCTACTCGTTTTCCACTTGCTAGAGAAGTTATTCCTTTATCTCCTCTTTTGGTATATATTTTCATACTTAAATATATTACAATAATTTTACAATTTCTGCCATAATGGCAGAATCTCACGCAAGGTATATTAAATTATTTAAACTGGTACGGGATTTGCAATACATTTTTAGTACAAGTATTGAGAAATCTGGTTAATTGTAATTTTATTAATTTTAATGTAATGGGAAAAATAATAGGAATAGATTTAGGAACTACAAACTCTTGTGTTTCTGTAATGGAAGGGAGTACTCCTGTAGTAATACCTAATCAAGAAGGGAAGAGAACTACTCCATCAATGATAGCCTTTGTAGAGGGAGGAGAAAAAAAAGTAGGAGATCCAGCAAAAAGACAAGCAGTAACTAATCCTACCAAGACTGTTTATTCTATAAAAAGATTTATGGGGGAAAAATTTTCTGGTATCACCAACGAAGCAAAAGCAATGCCATATAAAGTGGTCAAAGGAGATAACGATACCCCTAGAGTAGATATAGATGGTAGATTATATACACCACAGGAAATCTCTGCGATGACACTTCAAAAGATGAAAAAAACAGCAGAAGATTATCTAGGACAAGAGGTTAGAGAAGCTGTAGTTACTGTACCAGCTTATTTTAATGATGCACAAAGGCAAGCCACTAAAGAAGCAGGAGAAATAGCAGGTTTAGAAATCAAAAGAATTATCAATGAGCCTACGGCTGCTGCATTGGCGTATGGCTTAGATAAACAATCCAATGAAAAGAAAATAGCAGTATATGATTTAGGTGGAGGAACATTTGATATTTCGATATTAGAATTAGATGAAGGTGTATTTGAGGTACTTTCTACTAATGGAGATACACACCTTGGAGGAGATGATTTTGATCAGGTAATTATTAATTGGCTAGCAGAGGAATTTCAGGCAGAAGAAAGTATGGATTTAAGACGAGATCCTATGGCTCTTCAAAGGCTTAAAGAAGCGGCAGAAAAAGCAAAAATAGAGTTGTCTTCAAGTACTTCTACAGAGATTAATTTACCTTATATCACTGCAACAGCATCAGGTCCTAAACACTTGGTAAGAAATCTTACGAGGTCTAAGTTTGAGCAATTGGCATACGATTTAATCGATCGTTCTTTAGAACCTGTAAAAAGTGCAATGAAAGATGCAGACTTACAACCTTCGGATATAGATGAAATATTGCTTGTAGGAGGATCTACTCGTATTCCTGCTATACAACAGGTGGTTCAAAAGTATTTTGGTAAAGAGCCATCTAAAGGAGTAAACCCTGATGAAGTAGTAGCTGTAGGCGCGGCGATACAGGGAGGGGTATTTACGGGAGATGTGAAAGACGTACTTTTATTAGATGTAACGCCACTTTCTCTAGGTATAGAAACTATGGGAGGTGTAATGACTAAGTTAATAGAGGCAAATACTACCATTCCAACTAATAAGTCGGAAGTATTCTCTACAGCTGCAGATAATCAACCTTCTGTAGAAATTCACGTATTGCAAGGAGAAAGATCTATGGCAAAAGATAATAAAACGATAGGTCGTTTTCATTTAGATGGTATTCCACCTGCTCCTCGTGGTGTTCCTCAAATTGAAGTTATATTTGATATAGATGCCAATGGTATCATCAAGGTAACGGCTAAAGATAAAGCTACAGGAAAGGTACAAGATATAAGAATAGAAGCATCATCTGGACTTACTGAAGAGGAAATAGAAAAGATGAAAAAAGAGGCTGAAATGAACTCTGAAGCTGATAAAAAAGCGAAAGAGCAAATAGACAAAGTCAATGGGGCAGATGCTATGATTTTCCAAACAGAAAAGCAATTAAAAGAGTTTGGAGATAAATTATCTAATGATAAAAAGAAACCTATTGAATCAGCTTTAAAAGAGCTTAAAAAGGTTCATGCATCTAAAGATATTACAGGGATAGATCATGCGATGGAAAAGATAAATGAGGCTTGGAAAGGAGCATCTGAAGAAATGTACAAAGCTCAACAGCAAACTGCATCAAATCCTAATGCAAGTGCAAAAGGAACTAATGCAAATAAAAAAGATGTAGCAGATTCTGAAGTACAAGATGTAGATTTTGAAGAGGTTAAATAATTTTAAGCACTTTTTAAGAATGAATAATCAAAAAAATGCTCTCCGAGAATAGGAGGGCATTTTTTTTCTGGATTTGAAATCTATATTTTTATACAGTCTAATTTTTCAGCTTTTCCTTCTTTTAAATTACACAAGATGATACATGTTTTGCAAAAAAACGCTTTATTTTGGTTTTTTCTTATAGAGTTCAATAAATTTTTGATCTAATTCTGGCGAATCATTGTATTTTTTTCTCATTTTACCTAACTCTTCTTTTAGTTTATAAACTACAGCCGAATAAGCTGAATCTGCGTAAACATTTTTCATTTCATTAGGATCTTTTATGCGGTCGTATAACTCCCATTCGTTTATATCGTGGTAAAAGTAAGCGAGTTTAAATTCTTTGGTAACAATACCATAGTGCCGTTTTACCATATGTACAGCAGGATACTCATAATAATGATAATATACTGCATCTCTTTTCCAGTCATTCTTATTTCCTTGTAACAAAGGAAGCAAACTCTCACCTTGCATATCTTTTGGAGGGTCAATATGGGCAGCTTGTAACATTGTTTGTGCAAAATCTAAGTTTTGAACCATTTCATCTTCTACTGTTCCCGGTTTTACTACACCGGGCCATCTAACTAATAAAGGTGTTTTAAAAGATTCGTTATATATAAACCGTTTATCGAACCAACCGTGCTCACCTAAAAAAAATCCTTGATCTGAAGTGTATATTACTATGGTATTTTTCATCAATCTGTTTTCATCGAGATAATCTAATAATCTTCCTACATTATCATCCACAGATGAAATAGTGCCCAAATAATCTTGCATATATCTTTGATATTTCCATTTCATTTTTTCTCTATCGGTCATTTTTCGCCAATTTTTTACAAAAAAATCGTTAATAGAATCCAATGTTGGTTCATATTGCGCTTTTTGCTCTTTTGTGGCATGACCGTACGAGGCATATAAACCATTTCTATATTCTTTAACATTGGGTAAAACTGCTCCCATTTTTTCCAATGTTTCTGGCTTTATTTTGCTATCGTGACTATACATCATGTGTCTTAGCAAATTCATCTCAGCCGTTTTAGCAGCTGTTCCCCTATTGTCGTAATTATCAAACAAAGAGGCAGGTTCAGGAAAATTTTTCTTTGAAAACTCTTTGAATTTATCGGCTCTGGGCCACCAAGGACGGTGAGGTGCTTTATGGAGGTACATCATCATAAATGGTTTTTCCGAATTTGCCTCTTTTTTCAACCAATCAATAGCTAAATCGGTAATTATATCCGTAACATAACCTTGAATATTAATAGTATCGCCATTTTTGGTAATAAAGTCAGGGTTTATGTAATGTCCTTGTCCGGGAAGTATCATAAAATCATCTACACCTTTTGGGTTATTTCCAAAGTGAAGTTTACCAAACATAGAAGTTTTGTAGCCATTCTTTTGAAAAATTTGAGGAAAAGTAACTTGAGTGGTATCAAATGGAAAATAATTGTCTATTTTTCCATTGATGTGCGCATGTTTTCCTGTGAGAATGGTAGCCCTTGATGGGGCGCAAATAGAGTTAGCAACACAGGCATTAGTAAATTTCATACCCTCTTTAGCCAATCGGTCAATATTAGGTGTGTGAATTAACTTGCTACCATAAGCACTTATTGCTTGATAAGCATGGTCATCAGACATTATAAAAATGATATTAGGTCTTTTAGTTGATTTTTTTCGTTCTGTGTTACAAGATAATAAAAAAGTAAAACCTATTAAAACTATAATTATATGCTTCATAAAATTATTCATATTGTATTACTGAAAAACTAATATTTACATTCCCGGTGTCTTTACTGGTATATAATTTTCTATTGGGATTGGTACCATCACAAGTAGATTTACTACATAAGTAAGAACCCCCTGCTAACCTTATTTCTCCTTTAGCATTCTCAGTGCGGGTTATATCCCAAGTATTTCCAACGATATTTGCTTTTGCTACGGGATAAATTTTATTTAAGTTACTTATGATTTCTCTTTGATCGCTTTGGGCATAATCCCAATATTCATGGTAAGTTGGCAGTTTAACATTTGCCCATTTACAGTAGGCAAGTGCATCGTTGTAACTAACTTGAGTAACAGGTAAATTGTAAGCTGCCGTATCTACACCATTGGGCACTTTCCAAGTTGCACCATATACCATTTTATAATCGAATACAGTTTCTTGGACAATTGACCAACCGTATTTTTCAGCATCGGTCAAATATCCAGTTAAGGAAACAAACTTAGAAAATTCTTCTACAGTAACTGCTTTGAGTTTTGTATGATGAACACAGCCGTTTAAAATAAAAATGATACAAATTGATTTCCAGATGATCATAACTGAAACGAACCACATTCTCTTCATCTTTTTACCTTTTTATCAATGGATAAATATACTCAATTCAGGTTATTCAATACGATAACATCTCTCTTTATTAATAATTTTTAAACTTTTAAAAAATAAAATTTTAAACACTAATTAAATGATCATGTAATCGAGTTGTGAATTTTTCACCTTAGCTAAGGTATAATTTTTCATTGTTTTTTTCATTGTTTTTTTCATTGTTTTTATGGTTGATTTACAGATATTTACCATAAAACTTATCATGCATGATTGTTTTTGATAGATTAAAAAATGGAGCTTTGAGTAAATGAATTGTAATTTTTATACTCATTAGCAGTAAGTACAATTTAATCATGGTTTCATATTAAAGTTTACCTAAGTGGGAGGGACTGCGTCTCGACTTTATTTGGACAGAAACAGATATAAAGCCATTATTTTATAATAAAACTTTAATATTTTAAAAGGAACTTTTTAAAGATGTCAAATAAAATTAGACCATTTTTTTTCTTGGTATATAAAAATTTTTTTCATATTTGCACCTAAATTAAATTGTTTATCATAAAATATGAGCAGTGCGTATATTTTATTATATAAAAACACCTTCATAAGATATGGAAATAAAACACTATGAATAAACAGCTAAGATATTTTACTAATTTATTAGTATTGATGTGGTGTAGTACATCCATGATTCATTGTAAAAAAGAACCCCCTCCTGCCCCTTTTCTTACTTATGCGGAGCAAACCATTTCTTTTTCTGATGCTACAGGATTCCCCAAAACGTTGGCGATGGCTAAGATACTGGCAGGGGTTCAAGGCTCTGGAAAAGAAGGCTATACGATAAAGTCTATTGCGTTGGTGAGTACAACGGCTTCAGCAACAGTTTCAGGCACTCAATTAACTTTTGCCAAACCAGGGATCATCGTTTTTCACCTCGTTTTAAAACACGCTAACTGGGGAGATGTTACAATTAAAAATTGTAAAATCATCATTAGTAAGGACGCAGCCGCTACTTTGACTTTTAACAAGGTGTATAAGGCTTTTATCAGTGGGGGTAGTTTTACCCCGTCGGAGATCTTAGCAGGTGTAGCAGGAACGAAGTTGGGTTATACCCTCAAAGAGATAAAAACGTTAGCTCCGTCAGACGTTGCAAGCGTAACAGGCACGAAGCCTAATTTATCATTAAGAATGACCAAGATAGGCAGTTTTACGGCTACCATTGTTTTAGAACATTCCACGAAAGGTGATGCTACCATTAAAGGTGCGGAATTTAAGATTAATTCTTCTCCTGGGGAGCGTTTGACTTTTGACAAACTTACCAAAGTTTATAGTATTGGCGGTCGCTTTACCACAGCAGAGATTTTAGGAAGGGTAGGAGGTACAAAGGCTGGTTATACTCTGAGAGAGATGAGGTCTTTAAACCCAATAGGTGTTGCAGGCGTAACAGGTACGAAACCGAATTTGTCTTTAACCATGACCAAGGCGGGTAATTTTACGGCTACTTTGGTATTAGCGCATGCTACCAAAGGTGATTCTACGATAGATAACGCATCCTTTGAGATTACAAAGGCATCTGCGCCTACTTTAACATGGACAAAGCAAAGTAAGCCTTATGGTTCAGGGGGTGAAATAAGCAATGCAGAATTATTAGCGGGTTTGAATGGTACTACTGCTGCCAAAACAGGCTATACCATTAAATCAGTAACCATCAGTAGTGCAAACGGCACAGGTGCAAGGGTTTCAGGGAGCGGCAGGGCTGCTAAAATTACGAGTTATACCAAGATGGGCACTTTGACCTTGACGATTGTATTTGAACACTCCGCCAAAGTGGATGTTACCCTTACAGGCAAAGAGTTTGAGATTACGAAGGGCAGAGCAGCGAGTTTAACTTGGACCAAGCAAACAAAGGCATTTAGGAATTATGGAGAAATTACCCATGCGCAGCTGTTAGCAGGCGTTACAGGCAGTGGTAAGACAGGATACACCATTAAAACCGTTAGGATTACGAATATAAACGGTACAGGTGCAAGGGTTTCAGGGAGCGGCAGGGCTGCTAAAATTACGAGTTATACCAAAGCAGGTACGCTTACGCTCACCATTGTATTAGAGCATCATACTAAAGAAGATGTAACCCTTAGAAAAGCAGAGTTTCATATTTATCGTGATATTTTTACGATAAGTAGTAGTGGGGAAGTAAAACTTCAATCTCATATTTACAAAAATAGTTTAACAACAGTAACCATTCCTTATATGATTAGAGGTACCACCGTAACCAGTATTGAAAATTATGGATTTTATCAGCTTGAAAACGTTACCAGTATTACGATTCCTAATTCCGTAACCAGTATTGGACATTATGCATTTAATGGTTGTAGCAAACTTACCAGTATTACGATTCCTAATTCCGTAACCAGTATTGGAAATCAGGCATTTACTGATTGTCATTCACTTACCAGTATTACGATTCCTAATTCCGTAACCAGTATTGGACGTGCAGTATTTTATGGTTGTGGTCTTACCAGTATTACGCTTCCTAATTCCGTAACCAGTATTGGACATGGGGCATTTGCTTATTGTAGATCACTTACCAGTATTACGATTCCTAATTCAGTTACAAGTATTGGAGGTGGGGCATTTTCGGGTTGTCGTTCACTTACCAGTGTTACGATTCCTAATTCCGTAACCATTATTGAAAGGTGGATATTTAGAGGTTGTACCTCCCTCACTACTATCGAACTGCCTAATTCCATAACCAGTATTGGATATAATGCATTTCAGGGTTGTAGTTCACTAACCAGTATTACGATTCCTAACTCCGTAACCAGTATTGGATATAATGCATTTCAGGGTTGTAGTTCACTAACCAGTATTACGATTCCTAACTCCGTAACCATTATTGAAAGGATGGTATTTTATGGTTGTAGCAAACTTACCAGTATTACGATGGGTAATTCCGTAACCAGTATTGGAAGTGAAACATTTAGAGGTTGTACTTCACTTACCCGTATTACGATTCCTAATTCTGTAACCAGTATTGGAGAACAGGCATTTCAGGGTTGTAGATCACTTACCAGTATTACGATGGGTAATTCCGTAACCAGTATTGGAGAACAGGCATTTCAGGGTTGTAGTTCACTTACTCGTATTACGATTCCTAATTCCGTAACCAGTATTGGAGAACAGGCATTTTGGGGTTGTAGATCACTTACCAATATTACGATGGGTAATTCCGTAACCAGTATTGGAAGTGAAACATTTAGAGATTGTACTTCACTTACCCGTATTACGATTCCTAATTCTGTAACCAGTATTGGAAATCAGCCATTTGCAGGTTGTAGCAAGCTCACTACCATACTGGTACCCTCAGCTAAGGTATCTACTTGGCAAGCGAACCTAAAAAAAGGTAATTTTGCATCAGTGGTGGGGTACTAAGATCCTTTTGAACTTTTAGTGGTGAGCAATCCCAGTGGAAATGTTTCTAATAAACATACATTCTCTCATTTTGATATATAAAAAGTAAGCACAGAAATAACTCTGTGCTTACCTTGGAAAATGAAAAAAATATCCTTAAATAAATTCACTTAATTATAAATTGCCTTTTTTATCCAATTTTATAATCCAAAAATCACTATTACCAGCTCCTTTACTCTTGTTACGACCTGTTATGATATACTCTCCATCAGCAGCTTGTTCTACAGCAAATGCACTATCGTCTCCACTACCTCCAAAGGTTTTATCCCATACTGTATTACCTGAACTATCTAACTTTAGAACCCAAAAATCTTCACCACCTACTCCTTTACTTTTCGTACCTCCTACTACAATATAATTTCTGTTTGTCGTTTCCATAATCGCAAAGGCTTTATCTTCATTACTTCCACCAAAGGTTTTGTCCCACAACATATTACCTGAATCATCTATTTTCAAAATCCAATAGTCGTTTTTTCCGTTCCCTTTACTTTTAGTGTATCCAGCTATAATATAATTACCATCAAAAGTTTTCTCAATATCTTCTGCCACCTCTTTATCATTTCCACCAAAATTTTTACTCCAAGACATATTACCTAAACTATCTAGTTTTACGATTAATACATCTGTATTACTGCCTGAAACCTCGCAACTCTTACCTACTGCTATATATCCTCCATCAGGTGTTTGTATTATCGACTCAAAATAATCTTGACCACAACGTTTATGAACATAATCCCATAGTTTGTTACCATTAGCATCTAAACCGATAACCCAAGCTCCACCATGTCCTAAACTTCCCCCTGCTAATACATATCCACCACTACTATTTTGCACCAAAGAGAATGCCCAATCTGAACTCTTCAATCCAAAAGTATTATCCCATTGTTTATTGCCACTGGCATCTAACTTGATAATTGAAAAATCTTGTGAACTACTACCAGACATAATCCCTGCTATAGCATATCCCCCATCTGTAGTTTGTATGATCTCTCTGGAATAATCTGTACCAGTTCCACCAAAGGTTTTATCCCATTGCATATTGCCATTTACATCCAATTTTACAACCCAATGATCAGACTTACCTGCTCCTTTACTTCTAGTTATTCCCGCTACAGCATAGCCTCCATCTGAAGTTCGTATCATACTCTTAGCGGCATCAAAATCTGAGCCCCCTAAAGTTTTATCAAGGGATACTCTAAATTCTGCTAGATTTATAGTTGCATCTTGCTTAGTAGCGTGTTCTAATACTAAGGTAGCCGTAAAACTGCCTAAATTTAAAAAATCTAAAGATCTTTTGTCCGATGAAAGGGTAACCATACCCGATGGAATGATATTGCTAATCTCCTTAACTGTATAATCTGACTTATCACCTTGTACATTAGTCAATATATCTACACTTGAAATACTTCCCCTAACACATAATCTTTCCTTAACTTATTAAAAGTTAAAACTTCCTGATTACCTTTAATAATCTCAAATACTGATGAACTTACCGTTACATCTTGCTTAGTAGCGTGTTCTAATACTAGCGTAGCCGTAAAACTACCTGCTTTTCCATTTACAAAATCTAATCCTATACCGTCTGATGAAACTGCAACGATACCCAATGGGTTTACATCTCGTATCTCTTTAATAGAATATCCTGTTTTAGCTCCTTGTATATGAGCTAATATCTCCAATTGTGAAATACTTCCTCCTAATATATAGTTCTTTACTAACTTATTAAAAGTTAAAACTTCTCGATTACCTTTGATAATCTCAAATGCTGATGAACTTAGCACTACATCTTGCTTAGTAGCGTGTTCTAATACCAATGTAGCCGTAAAACTATCTATTTTTCCATTTACAAAATCTAATCCCATACCATCTGACGAAACTGTAACGATACCCAATGGGTTTACATCTCGTATCTCCTTAATAGAATATCCTGTTTTAGCTCCTTGTATATGAGCTAATATCTCTGATTGTGAAATACTTCCTCCTAATATATAGTTCTTTACTAACTTATTAAAAGTTAAAACTTCTCGATTATTTTTGGTAATCTCAAATGCTGATGAACTTAGTGTTACATCTTGTTTAGTAGCGTGTTCTAATACTAGTGTAGCCATAAAACTACCTACCTTTCCATTTATAAAATCTAATCCCATACCATCTGATGAAACTGTAACGATACCCAATGGGTTTACATCTCGTATCTCCTTAATAGAATATCCCGTTTTAGCTCCTTGTATATGAGCTAATATCTCCGATTGTGAAATACTTCCTCCTAATATATAATCTTTCTTTAACTTATCAAAGGTTAAAGCCCCTGAACTGTATTTAGTAATTTCAAATGCTGATGAACTTAGCGTTACATCTTGCTTAGTAGGATGTTCCAATACTATAGTTGCTATAAAGTTACCTACTTTTCCATTTATAAAATCTAATCTCTCTCCATCTGATGAAACTGTAACGATACCCAATGGGTTTACATCTCGTATCTCCTTAATAGAATATCCTGTTTTAGCTCCCTGTATATGAGCTAGTATCTCCGATTTTGAAATACTTCCTCCCAATATATAATTCTTTACGAACTTATTAAAAGTTAAAACTTCTCGATTACCTTTGGTAATCTCAAATTCTGCTAGATTTATAGTTACATCTTGTTTAGTAGCGTGTTCTAATACTAAGGTAGCCGTAAAACTACCTATTTGATTATATTTTAAACTTAAATTTGGTTTTTCATCTAATACACTCACTGCCTCTGTAGGGTTTATATCTCTTATTTCTTTTAAGGTGTATCCTTGTTTTATTCCTTGAATATTAGCTAATATATCAGCAGTAGTAAAACTTTGGTTTGGAATATAACTCTTTATGAGTTTATTAAATACCAGAGGTTTTGTATCTGCTTTGATTGCTTTAAATACTGCTTTAGAAATAGTAACATCTTTATATCTAGGATGTTTGAGTACTAAATCTGCTGTGTAATTACCTATATCATTAAATACAAGTTGTAAATTATTACTATCGCGAATCAACTTGACATTATCATTAGATATATTTATAATCGTATCTAATATATATCCTTCTTTATCTCCTTTTACATGCGACAAAATAGAATCAAAGATGACTTTTTTAATTTCTATATCTACTTCTATGGTATCAAAAGTAAGTTTAGGAGCGTAATTCCATTCAAACTCAGCATATCTCAATGTCTGTTTACCCCAAGAAGGATGATCTAAAATTAAGTTAGCTGTAAATTTTCCTACCTTTTTCAGTAATATGCCTTTTTTATATAATATTAGTTCTGCCATATCTGGATTGCTAATACTATCAATACTTACTAAGGTAAACCCTAAGTTTTCCTCTGATAGATGGTCGAATATTTGATTTACTGTAATGGTATCATTTTTAGATTCTATTACAAGTTTATCAAAAGAGAGATAAGGAGGTTCAAAATCTCTAATCAAATCAGAATGGCAAGAGTATAACAATATTGTTGCCATTAATATCTTTATAAATCTCCGAAATTTATTTACAGTAACTAACATAACTTACTCCATTTTTGTAATTAAACTTAATTCTTCTATACAGAACACAACTTTATATTTTAAACCAATATTTATTAATGTGTTCCTACTTTTAATAACGTTATAAATAAATAGAATGTTCTTTGATAAGGGTTCATAAAATGTGTCATATATCGGATAAAAAGTACATTTTATCGATAAATAAATTTTGAAGTAGAAAATATTTTTGGATAGTTCTCTTAATTCATGCAAAAAAACTTATAATTTTGTGCATGATTTTTTAAAATTCTATAGATGAATAAAATATACTTTTTATTATCGTTTTGTGTAAGTATAGTACTGGCACAAAATCCTAAAATATACGAAATATATACCTCTGATGGAAAAAAAGTTTCTCTACAAGAAATAATAGAGGAATCTAAAGATGCTGATGCTGTATTCTTTGGAGAAATTCACAATAATGTTATAGCACATTGGCTACAACTAGAATTTACCAAAACCCTATATGAACAAAAGAAAGAAAATTTGATTTTGGGAGCAGAGATGTTTGAAAGCGACAACCAAATAATTATAGATGAATATTTAAAGGGTTATATTTCTACAAGAAAATTTCAAAAAGAAGCCCGATTGTGGGTAAACTATCAAAGAGATTATAAACCTCTGCTAGAGTTTGCCAAAGCCAATCAACTAAAATTTATCGCTACTAATATTCCTAATAGATATGCCTCCTCTGTATATAGGAAAGGAATATCTATTTTAGATTCACTTTCTACACAAGCAAAAAAATATATGGCTCCTCTTCCATTAGAAGTAGATATGAGTTTAAAATCTTACAGAGAAATGGCAGAAGCGATGCCTACCCTGCATGGTACAGACAATAATATGGTAAAGGCACAAGCCATAAAAGATGCTACTATGGCATATTTTATTTTTAAAAATTTAAAAGATAATAAATGCTTTTTGCATTATAACGGACAATATCATACCTTGTACAAAGAGGGAATTGTATATTATTTACAAAAATATTCTAAAAAAAAGAATCTTAAAACGGTCACAATTCATATAGAAGAAACCCAAAAAGTGACGGAATTTCCAAAAGACTATGATGATAAAACAGCAGATTTTATCATTTTAACGAAGCAAAACTTCCCAAAGAGCCATTAAAATAAAAGGTTTTACAATTTATTATTATTTTTATTTTAATAGCTTGTATTTTAAGTTTAGTCGTAAATTAGCCCCTAATTAAAATCACTATTTATATTAAGTCTAAATAAATACACATTGATTAGGTTATTATTATTGGTAATTTTTATATCTTTCTTCTGTAAAGCTCAAGAACAAGTTTCTGGAACAGTAGTAAATATGTCTTCAAAAAAACCTTTAGAAGATGTTGTAGTAATGTTAAAAGGGAAATCACGAGTTATTGCGGTTACTGACTTACAGGGAAAATATATGACTACTATCAAAATATCTAAATCCGATACGCTGATCTTTCAACTTATAGGGTATAAAACAGCAATTGTAAAAGCAAATCAACCTATTCTTAATATAGAACTAGAAAAAACACTATTTAGTTTAGATGATGTAGTATTCAAAAAAAAGAGAAGCAATATAAATGATACAGAACTCCGTAAACGTACGGGTTCTATTGTAGAAATAAACGCACTAGAACTACAAAATATGCCTAATTCTAACTTATTGCATATATTACAAGGTAAAGTTACTGGACTAAAGATAGAAAAGAGTGGAGAATTAGGTACAGATCCCAAGGTAAGAATTAGAGGAACTTCCTCACTAAAAAAAGGAAATAAAGCCAATGAACCTTTATATGTAATAGATGGTCAAATAGTACCTGCCGGGACTTTTTATACACTAAATGTAGAAGACATTAAAAAAGTAAAAATACTTAAAGATGCTGCTGCCAATGCACTATATGGAATCAAAGCTGCTAATGGAGTAATTGAAATTACTCTAAAAAAAGGCTACAACGGACCTGTGCAAATCTCTGTCAACTACCAAACAGGAATTACGCTCAAAGGTAGCCAACAATACGAAATGATGAATTCTGCTGATAAATTAGAATACGAAAGACTCTCGAGAAATATGAACCTACCAGGATATATATATTCAAAAGATTATATTGACGTTAAATATAGTGGAAACCCTTCATTACATAAACAAAAACTATCAGAGGGCAACCGTATTTTGGATTCACTGAAACAAATTAAAACCAATTGGTACGATTTATTAGTTCGCAGAAGTATGTATCACAAATACAATGTTTCAGCACGAGGAGGTGATCAAACTAAATCGTTTTACCTATCGGCAGGATACCATTCTCAAGGTGGAAAAATAGAGGGAAATGACAAAAATTCACTATCTCTGTATGGCAATTACGGATATTCCGTGAACGAAGATATTCATCTGGGGTTCAATAGTAACATCTCATATACTAAATTCACCAATAAAAGTCCTGAAAATAATCTAAACAACCCCAGACAAGCAACAATAAGCCATGTACAAGACCTATATAATTCATCGGATTTGGTATATAAATTGAACTCTTATGAAACACCTGAAAGCAGAAAATTACCGTCTTTAAGAAACAGAAGTTTCAAATCTATTCTCAATAAATTTGATAAAAATGATACTCATAAGCAGTTTTCTTTTTCAGGTATTCTTAACTATCAAATTTTAGAAGGACTAAGATTAGATGCCTCCAATGGTGTTGCTTTTAACTTTCGAAATAAAACTGATAGATTAGCTCCAGACCACCCTTCGCAAGCCTGGATTAAAGAAGCAGACGGTATTGACCGTAATTCTGATGACGCAAAAAAGAAATACGGGAAACATACGGAACTCTATTCAGAAAGAATCATCTATACCTCTAATATCAGAATAAATTACTCTAAAAACATTACAGATGTGCACCACATTACTGTAGGGGGAAATATAGATTATAGTTATGAATTTGATAAAAGTACTACCATAGAAGGACATGGAATTATATCTAAGATAAGGACATTAACCTCTATCAATCAAAATTTAGAGAAAGCATATAAAACTGTATTTGAATCCCATTTAAAAAGAAAAGCCGATATAGGTCTTGGATTCGTTTCGGGTTACAACTACAATGATACTTTTGATTTATATGGATTTTATAAAGCAGATGCCTCATCCTTATTACCCCAAGACAAAAGGTGGAATACTGCCTGGGTAGCAGGTACAGGTTGGGAGTTTGCCAGACATAGTTTTGTATCTGAACTTCTAAAACTAAGTAGTTTAAAATTATCTGCTAACTACGGGCAAACCGCAAACATAAGTGCCGTAGATGCAGCATATACTACACCTATATTCAGTTATGCTAAAGAAACTTCATATAATCAAGGTAGAAATCTGTCTCGAAATAGTTTAAACAATAGGTTTCTGAAAGCTGAACAGGTAAAATCTGTAAACATAGCTTTGAATATAGGTTGGATGGATAATAGATTTAATTTAAGAGCAGAAGTTTATCGTAGAAAAACCATAGATGCTATAATTGATGTAAAGATACAGCCTAGTAATGGTTTTTATAATATCAAAAGGAATGTAGGCATTTTACAAAACGAAGGAGTAGAATTATCCTTGAATGCAGGCATTATTAGAGGTATTGATTTTTCTTGGGATGCCTCTTTCAATATTTCATACAACAAAAATATAGTATTAGATTTATACGATGGAGATGAACTTTACTCTAGTGATCATTTAATTGCAGATTATAAAGTAGGGCGTTCTGTAGATGAACTCTACGGGTTAAAGAGTTTAGGAGTAAATGCTATTACAGGATATGAATCTTATGAAACACCTGATGGAAGAATACTCACAGGAGATTCTAAACTTCAACTTCGAAAAGGAGATTTTCATAGGTTGGGATATTCGAGTGCACCTATTACAGGCGGGTTTTCTCACAGTTTTAGTTATATGAACTTTACTTTAGGGTTAGATTTTTACTACGAGATAGGAAATAAAAAAAGAATTTTCCCTTATCATATTTTCGACAAAAATTTAGCCCGTCAAAATAAACCTAAAAATACTTTAAAACTCGTATGGCTAAAATCTGGTGATTATGATAGAAAAATTCCCTCTCCTTTTACTTATCATGAAGGGTTATTATACGCCAATGATAAAAATATAGCAGATGCTTCTTTTATAAGGCTTAGCAATTTACACCTGACTTACGATGCTTCTAAGTTTGCTAAAAAGTTTACGAGTAATATCTTGAGTTATTTATATGCCAGCATTCAAACGGGAAATCTATTTACCTACAGTCCATTTACAGGAGAAGATCCCGAAGGAGGAACGCTCAGAACAGCGGCACAAAAAATTATTACCATAAAAGTAAATATGAGGTTCTAAACAAAATGAAAAAGTATTTGTATTACATATTGATATTTAGTATTGCCTCGTGTAATTTAAATATACCCTTAGATGATGAAATGTCAGGCTATGAATCTATTGACAATATAGAAACGGCAAGACATATCTTAAATACTGCCTATTCAAAGTTCAATCCCAATATGTTAACACTTTCTGCATTATCTTCAGAGTTTGTTCCAAATTATTTTGCTAAAAAATCTACAAAAACCATAAATTTATATAATTGGGAAAAACTAGAACTACAACCTTTGTATATAAATTGGAATACATATTATAGCATTGTTTCATCTTGCAATGTAATACTACATAGTTTTAAAAATATAAAAACCAATTATGACCACGAAAAAGTAGAATACAATAATATTCAAGCAGAGGCTTATGCGCTAAAAGCCTACGCCTACTATATGCTTGTCAACTTATTTGCACCATCATACAGTAGCCAGCCCAATGCCGATGGTATAGTGATACGAAATACTCCTGAATTTGTATTACACTCCTCAAGATACTCTGTAAGTGATACCTATAAGGAAATAGAAAAACTACTGATATCAGCAAAAGGATTATTTAAGATTAAAGACTCACACTACTACCTCACATCTTATGCTGCTGATATGCTTTTGGCTAGAGTATATTTAGAGACCAAAAATTACACCAAAGCCATAGAAAAATGCAATGCTGTATTACTACACAAGAACTTAAAAAGTAAAGGAAGTCAAGCAAAAAAAGATTATACTAATCTCTGGCATAAAGATGAAAATAATATAGAGATAATTTTCCGAAGTGCTATAGAATATAACATTATCAATAATACTGTGAGTGAGAGCAATACTCTTTATAAAGGAATATTTCCCAATCATGATGAAATAGATTTATTGCTACCTCATCCTAAGTTTTCTTTTAATGGCACAGATATAAGAAATGGCACAGCTACCCTGTCTTCTGATTTGTACGATTTGAAAGGCAATTATGGAAAATACACTATTATGGGAAAATTCAGAAAAGAGGATGGAAAAAAATTTATAACCTCTTTGCCGCTTTTGCGTACGGCAGAATTGTATTTTATCAAAGCAGAAAGCCAATGTAAGACAGGAAATTTAACTCAAGCCAAAGCTACTTTAGATGAATTTATGTTCAACCGATACACAAACCACAAACCACTGGAAAGTTTTACTCGAGAGAAGTTATTAGAAAAAATACTATTTGAAAAACAAAAAGAATTTTTGGGCGAAGGCATATCATATTTTGATATGAAAAGAAATAAAAAGGAGGTAGAAATCTACAATGGAAGAAATTTAAAAATATCAAGTAGAATATCTACTAACGATTTTAGAAGAGTATTGCCTATACCTAAGCAAGAGATTTTGCAGAGTGGTGGTAAGGTAAACCAAAACAAAGGATGGAATTAAAAATAATTATTAACTTTAAAATCAATTAAAAAATGAATACTTTAAAACAAGCAACATTAGCTCTATTTGCTACGGCAATTTTTGTTTTCTTCTTGTAAAAAAGATGAAGAAGTAAAAGATGAGGAAGTGAAATTATTAGCTTCGGATATTATTTTATCAACTGAAGGTATCACCTCTTACGAAGAGGAAACTGACGATGATAAAGAGACTAGTATTATTGTAAAAATTGGCAAGAAACTTAAAAAGGATATTACCATAGAATTTGAAATTACTCCAAAAGATAACAGTAGTGATAGTAACGATGCTTTACAATTTGACGACACTACAAACAAAAAACTAACCAAAACTATAAAAGCTACGCTTAAAAAAGAAAAAACGGAAATAAAACCTAAAAATTAAAAGAAATAAAGCAAAAAAATTAGATCTTTTAATAAATGTAGTTTATATCGTAAAGATTACCAAAGTCACAGGTAAAGATATAGATGTAAGTCAATTAAAGCCTATAGAATTAACCGTTAAACCTAAAAAAGGTATTCCTGTTCTTACTAAAAAGCAGATGGCAATTGTAAAAAAGTACCCTTTCTTAAAAAAATGGTTAGGTAAAGTACAGGTAACTACAGAGATTACTAGAGATTCTGATAATAACGATCTGGTAGATTCTGATTTTCCTTCAGCACCTGATAATAAAACCTATGAAGGGTATTCGATTATCACCTTGAGTAAAAATGCTACCTTAGATAAACCAGTACTTAAAATAGTAAATAACGCTATGGGAATGAGGGATTTTATGTGGATGGTATTTAAAAAAGAAACTATTGAATTTTCTACCCTAGGCGTTCCTTACTTCAAATATGGAAATGCTACAGGTAGTGAGGCACCAGACAGTATTTCCTCCGATTATGAACGCTACTGGCTGGACTAAATCATCTAAAGAAACTTTTTCTATGTCTTTAGACAATTTGGTTTTATCTCCTGATTCCCCAGATAATAAAACAAAAGGAAAAATAAAATTCCTTACTTGGGTAAAAGACCACAAACACATAGATGACAATACTCCGACTACTTACGAAAAACAATCTGGAGATGGTGGATATTATGTTCATTTTAAGTACAAATTCTCTGTGTGGGACAGGTTCTTAAAATTAAAGGATAGTAACGTTGTGTTAAGAAATATATACAATAAATATGTAAATGAAAATAGCGGAAGTTTTTCAGTTAGTGGAACTACTGGTCTTATAGACCCTAACTATTTATTATTTTACACTACAGTAGATCCACAAGATGCAACTCAGTATGCTTTAGAGAAAAAACACGGTGCTAGTTACGACTTTAGTGGTTATGATTGGGATGATGATATGACCATTCGTTCGACTTCTTCTTATGATGGCTCTACAGGTGAAATGAAATTTAATTTTAATTTTGATACTACAAGAGCAGGTGATTTTATGCAAGCTAAAGTAACCTATAAAAAAGTGAAAAGATAACCAATAGGCGAATAGATTCTCAAAAAATAAAACTCCCATAGTAGTAGTATGGGGGTTTATATATTTTTGTGAGCATAAAATTCTATCTACAAAGTAGAATCTTAAAGATAATCAAAATGAAAATATTCCTATGACTAAAAAAATAAAATATTAATGTTAAAATCAATTAAAAAATGAATACTTTAAAACAAGCAACATTAGCCCTATTTGCTACGGTAATTTTGTTTTCTTCTTGTAAAAAAGATGAAGAAGTAAAAGATGAGGAAGTGAAACTATTAGCTTCGGATATTATTGTATCAACTGAAGGGATCACCTCTTACGAAGAGGAAACCGACGATGATAAAGAGACTAGTATTATTGTAAAAATTGGCAAGAAACTTAAAAAAGACATTACCATAGAATTTAAAATTACTCCAAAAGATAACAGTAGTGATAGTAATGATGCTTTACAATTTGACGACACTACAAACAAAAAACTAACCAAAACTATAAAAGTTACGCTTAAAAAAGAAAAAACGGAAATAAAACTAAAAATTAAAAGAAATAAAGCAAAAAAATTAGATCTTTTAATGAATGTAGTTTATATCGTAAAGATTACCAAAATCACAGGTAAAGATATAGATGTAAGTCAATTAAAGGCTATAGAGTTAACCATGAAACCTAAAAAAGGTATTCCTGTTCTTACTAAAGAGCAAATGGCAATTGTAAAAAAGTATCCCTATATTAAAAATTGGCTTGGTAGAGTACAAGTAACTACAGAAATTAGTGTAGATAATCAAAATAAGGATTTTGTAGAGAGTAGTTTCCCTATGGCACCTGCTGCCAAAACTTATACAGGGCATTCTATCATTACCTTAAGTGAAAAAGCTACTTTAGACAAACCTGTACTCAAAATGGTAACTAATCCTATGGGAATGCAGGAGTTTATGTGGATGGTATTCAAAAAACAAACTATAGAAAATGCGTACCTCGGCGTTCCTTATTTTGATCCTAGCCATCGTTTCCATAAAACGTTAAATGCAAACTTTAGAAAAATTATGAATGCTACCAAATGGACTAGAGATTCTTCTGAAACTTTTTCTGCTTCGCTGGATAATTTAGTAATGGTTAGAAACGCTAGTAATCCTAGCTATGGACATATCAAATTTTTGACTTGGATAAAAGATCATAAACACATAGATGACAAAACTCCAACTACTTACGAAAAACAAAGTGGAGATGGTGGATATTATGTTGATTTCAAGTACAAATTCTCTGTATGGGATAGATTTTTAAAATTAAAAAATAGTGATGCTACATTAAAGAAAATTTATGTAGATAGAGTAGTAGGTAATTTTAGCAGTGGAGGTAATGGTCTTACAGATCCTAATTATCACCTATTTGGTGTTACGCTTAACCCATTTACCTCAGAAGATAGTTGGACGACTTGGGAGGTATCTGACTATATAATTGAAGAACTGCATGACAATAATTATAAAAAAAATTGGGATGAAGGTTCTTATGACTGGTGGGATGATATGAATATTGATACTCATTCATCTTATGATGCTACTACAGGAAAAATGGTATTCCACTTCAATTTTGATGGCAAAGGTTTTCGTGATTGGATAAGAGTCAAAGTAACCTATAAAAAAGTGAAAAAATAAGATAGCCAATTAGGTTGTCAAAAAAAACTCATAGTAATCTCTTACTAATGAGTTTTTTTTATTTTTGGACTTATGAAAAAAATTATATTCTCCGTATTATTTTTGGCTTTTTCATATACCTTAGGTTGTGCACAAGTCATTGATAACAAACTAAAAAATCGACTTTCATATACGATACACAATGAAGCCTTAGATGAGTCTTTTATTCATTTTTATCTGCTTATAGGCTCTGGTGCCATACACGAAACGCCTACACAAGCAGGTATGGCTCACTTTATAGAACATCTTGCTTTGGGTAATACCTCCCCTTTTGTAGATGATAAAACTGCTTTAGATTTTCTCAATAGCATAGGCGTAGTATTTGGTAAAGAAATCAATGCTACTACACATTTTGACCATACAATCTACAAAATAAAATTACCTATATTCCAAAAAAAATATATTCCTCAGGTATTACAAATTTTTAGAAATATACTCTCTATTCCACGCATTAAAAAACAAGACCTTATACAACAACGCGATATCATTACCCAAGAATACCACAGCCGAAATGTAGATAAAAGAAAAATACACTTAGACCTGCGTACACATAATACCCAATATTGGAACAGACGAATTGTTATAGGACATCTTAATGATTTTCAAAACTTTACTACCTCACAAATACAAAAATTTTATAATGAACATTATACCTCTTCAAATGCTAAAATCATTGTGTTGGGAGAAGTCCATACCCTTTCACTAGAAAAACACATTAAAAATATATTGAGCAATGTCAAATACAAACCCAAAAAGACCCTCAATTATGCTACTAAAAAAAAATTCTACTTTACTACTGAAAAAAATAAAGAAAACAACCAATTAAACATTTACTTTCCTATACATTCTAAATTTTCTAAGAGAAAAAAAACTGCATTTTTGATTTACTCAAACATTATTAAAGAACGTCTTGATCAAAGCGACCTTACTCACGATGCAAAATTTAGAACCTCTCATTATATAGCAGATTTACATCATTTTAACATTACTATAAATAACTTTGAACCTGAAAAATTATATATTGTAAAATACCTTTTAAGTCACAAAATATCCAAGCAAGAATTCGACTATCAAATGGAAAAAATCAAGAAAAAAAAGAAATCAAAATATTCTAACATTCAAAACCACCTTACACAGTATATCGACGAGTTTTTATATCCCCCTATAAAAGATGACTTACAGGATAATCCCATTACACTTAAAGATGTGCAATACTTTAGTAATTTTATTGATGATACCGAGTCTTTATGTATTGGTTTACAATACACTACTGCACATATCTCAAAAAATGATTTTTTAAAGATCCTACAACAACATAAAACTTATAAAACTACCTTATTTACAAAGCCTAAAAAACAACAAAAAGAACAAGAAACAGAAATAAAGGAGTTAAAATTACCTCATCATTTTACCTTACAAGAATCTATAAAGGAAAAATACGATGCTGATAGTATGATATACCATATAGAACTCAAAAATGGTGCTAAGGTTTACCTACATAATACAAATAATCCAAAGGATAGCATTATCGATATACTTATATCTTCTAAAGGAGGCACTCACACTTTATCTGATAAAGATTACAAACAATTTGAATCCATATGGTATTACCTTAAGCTAACAGGTATTAGCAACCTCAATAAAGATGAACTTTTAGATTGGAATTTTAAATATGATATGAGTTATTTGCCTTATATCGATATTTACGATAGAGGTATGATGGGAAAAGTCCCTCAAAAAAGCATCTCTAAAATGCTACAACAAATTTATGGATACTTCACAAGCATCAAAAAAGATGAAGATGCTTTTAAACAAGAAATATCTGAAATATTGTCTGATTTCACCCCTGAAGAAGATACCAAACTCCAACCCTTGATACAGTACAAACACAAAAAAATTGAAGTTCTACAGGGTGTATCGTATCGTGAAAACTGTAGAACTAAACAGGATTATCTAAATTTAGATTATAACAAAATGTACCAGTTTTATAAAGATTATCTAATTGATCCTAAGCATTTTAACTTTATATTCTCAGGAAACTTTAACCCCATTTCTCTAAAAGATACTGTTATAAAGTATATCGGTAATATCCCTGCTCAAAAACAAAATAAAAACTTAACGAAACTAAAATTTAACATTTTACAAGTAAAAAAAGACACTACTGTTATCATCAAAAAATATCCGAATAAAGGTACATTTATAGAGCATTCCATCCAAAAGAGATTCACCCCTACTCCAAAAAATGAATATGCTCTTAAAATCATTGGCGAAATCTTAAAAAAACAATTTAGAAAAGAATACCGAGAAAATAAACGTTGGGTATATAATATTGAAACTATAATGGATATAATGGCTCTACCTTATCCCTACTTTAGGCTAAGTATATCTCATTTGATTAGTAGTAAAAATTCAAATAAAAGCATAACACTTGCAAAAAAAATAATACGACAATTTAATTTTACCCATAGAGAATTGACGGATGCCAAAGCACAGATAAGAGCTTCTCAGCTCAAACGTAATTATAACATCAATGAAAAAATTAAAAATATGATACTTAAAAATTTAGATTTTTATAGTTGTGAAAAAACATTAAAACTAATAGAAAAAATAGATACAAGATACATTCAAAATATATACCAAAAATATCTGTCTGATGCGTCTTTTATTACTTTTCAATTTGAAAAGTAAGAATTCTTATACTAAGTGGCTTTGTGCCTTATACGATGATCTTACCAATGGTCCACTCTCTACAAAATCAAATCCCATACTAAGACCTATTTGTTTATATCTATCAAATTGGCTGGGATTTATAAATTTCTTCACTGGTAAATGCTTTGGCGTAGGTTGTAAATATTGCCCTATAGTTACAATATTTACATTAGTCTTTTTAAGGTCTTCTAAAGTTTCTACTACTTCGTGTTCTCGCTCTCCTAAACCAAGCATAATTCCTGTTTTGGTTCTCCTTTGCCCTTGGTCTTTTATATATTTAAGTACTTCTAAACTTCTATCATAGCGAGCTTGTATCCTCACCTGTCTTGTAAGCCTTTTTACTGTTTCAATGTTATGTGAAATCACTTCTGGAGCTAAGGCTATAATTCTGTCTATATTCCTATATATTCCCATAAAATCAGGTATGAGCGTTTCCATAGTAGTGCCGGGGCTAATTCTTCTTACGGCTTTAATAGTTTCAGCCCAAATAATAGAACCTCCATCAGATAATTCATCTCTATCTACAGAAGTAAGTACAGCATGTTTGATCTGCATCAGTTTAATAGAACGAGCTACTTTATCAGGTTCACCCCAATCTACCTCTAAAGGTCTGCCCGTATTTACTGCACAAAACCCACAAGAGCGCGTACATATATTACCTAATATCATAAAGGTAGCTGTGCCTTCTCCCCAACACTCTCCCATATTAGGACAATTACCACTTTCACAAATTGTATGTAACTTGTATTTATCTACCAGACCTCTAAGATCTTTGTATTTTTTACCTGTGGGTAATTTCACCTTTAGCCACTTTGGTTTTTGAGTTTTTATACTATTTTCTTTAGCTTTAACTAATGTATCCATTTCTTTCCATAATTAAGCGATACATAAAACGCAAAATAATAACTGTAATTCTTAGCATCGTGCATAATAGGTATTTCCGTAAAATAATAATCACATAAAGCCCCTATTTCTACTGAATAAATCTTTTCCTTAATAGGACTGTATTCAAAACTCAATCCGGCTTTACCATATATACCTGGATGTATTGCCAAATCTCCAATCCCTCTAAGGAAAAAAGTACCTCCCATTATCATCTCTTGATTAGAGTGCTTATTAGGATCGTACTTCTCTATCTTCGATTTTATATGTTTATTCATTCCATAATTTACATTTACTTTAAGGTAGGTAGGTATTGTAATACCTAAAGACAAACCTCCATAATAGTGATAACTAAGCTTTACAGCTCCTATTTCTCTTTTTGGTATAAGTCTATTATCCATACCGAATCCCAATCTCAAACTATATAGACTATTGAGTCTGCCATATATATAACTGCTCTGTCCAGAGTATATATTACTCTCTACAGCTACCTCTTTTTCATGCTGTAATATACCTAAGTCCACTTCAAAACCATAGTGATAAAAAACACTACC
Organism: Ichthyobacteriaceae bacterium; assembly: GCA_965226285.1. Taxonomy (GTDB): domain Bacteria; phylum Bacteroidota; class Bacteroidia; order Flavobacteriales; family Ichthyobacteriaceae; genus CBDDCQ01. The sequence continues at coordinate 1,031,062 of CBDDCQ010000006.1, read as the reverse complement.
GAGCCAATGCCTCCTATAGTTTAAAAGATAACCATTAGAAGCTATCCCAATAGAGCCACTGTGCATATCAGTATATAGTATACCCCTAATATCAGGTGTTGTACTATTTATTTTTTTCTTAACCTTAGTAACCTCCTGACTAAAAGCAGAAAGAACATTAAAAACGAGTATAAATAAAACTCTATACCTCATATATGAGAAACTATATAATTGAAAATACACAGCAGCAAATTTATAGATTTTTTTATTTATGTTTCATAATCAAATCATAGAGTATCTTTTTTGCTCTAAGTATCCTTATTTTTACATTATCTAACGAAACCCCTAATTCTTCTGATATTTCATTATAGCTCAGCTCTTTGAGATAACGAAGCTCTATCACTTGCCTATAATTAGTTTTGAGCTTACTTATAAACATACGAATATGTTCTTTTTGTTGATTTTTGATAACCAGTTCCTCTACAGACATCTCAAAGTCTTTTACTATAGGCATTTCATCTTGTTCTATAACGATAATACTCTTACGCTGTTTTTTAAAATAATCCATCACCATATTGTGAGCAATGGAAATCATCCAGGTTTTAAAGTCAAAATCGGGGCTATATAAATCGAGTTTTCTAAAAACTTTGGTAAAAGTCTCTATAGTTAGATCCTCTGCTGTATTAGTATTTTTTACTTTACTAAAGATGTAATTGTAAATATCTTTCCAATAGTACCTCAATAAAAAATCATACGCCTGCTGACTATCTTTATACAAAGCAGCTTTTATACACTGAAGTATTTGAGTATTCTTCAAAAGAAAAACTTTTTTTAATTTTAATTCTCACAATCTCCTATTTTCTCAATAGGCTTACCGCATAGCATGCAACTCTCCCCCTCTTTATTTAAATATGGATTTTGGCTGGCACAAGTTCCTGAAAATTTCCCATCCTTTTTCACCAAAATTTTAATTGCAATACCTCCTATAGCCAATAGTAAGAATACAAGAGTAATGAGTAATAATTTAAGATACATAAAATATGTTTTAGGAGGTTACTCTAAAAAAATGGCAAGCTACCTACATCACACCGCTACAACCATGTACCCTTGCTGCGTTCCCACCCTGGGGGATTCCACAGGAGCTGGTTGTGTAGGACTTGCCATTTGCAAAAATAATTATTTATATTTAAACACAAACTTTTATTACTTGTTTTTTATAAAATTTGAATAATTATTACTTAAAGACGTTTTAGATTTTCTAATTCGCTTTTTACCATTTAAAATGAGATGTTTTTGTACGAATAGAATAAATTCTTTGCAAAATTTATCTATAGAAAAGAAAATTTCAGTAATTTTGCTTGTGAGTAAATATAGTAAGTTTTGTATAAGTGTATTAATTTTTAAAACTTAAAAATTAACAGATTTCATTACGAGTTGTCTACATTAAATTCTGATTAGATTATGAAAAAAATTATATACCTTTTAAGTGTACTCTTTTTGGTGGCTTGTAGAACTGACAAAATGACTATTGTAGAAAATGGCAAAAGTGATTATGTGATTGTATTTGATGAAACTTTTGATACTGAAATTAATAATCCTGCCAAAACTTTGCAAAAATACATTGAACAAATAGTAGATTATCGTTTACCTATAGTCTCAACTCTTCCTAAAGAGAAAAAAGTGATTATTTTAAAAACTGATGAGAATTTACATCCTCAGCGGATTGTATTTCAGGTAAAAGGTGATAATTTATGGATAAGTTCGGGTTCTATAGAAGGACTTTCTAATGCTGTACATGAGTTTTTAAAACAAAATTTTAAATGTAAATGGTACGCTCCAGACGCTATGAATATTCCTAAAACAAAGGTTTTGACTATCGATAAAAGTCTATATTTTGACTACACACCTCCTATTCATACGCGAACGGTTCACGCAAGATTGTTTTATAAAAACTCTTCGTTTGCCGCATGGCATAAAGTAACTACCAAAGCCTTTCCCTATTATGTTCCTATAGCTAAGGTACACACTTTTCATAAGATGATACCACGAGATAAATTCTACAAAAAACACCCAGAATATTTTGCTTTGATAGGTAATAAGCGATTGCCTACCCAACTTTGTTTGACCAATGAAAAGGTTTATCAAATTGTAAGAGATTCTGTAACGTCTTTTTTTAAAAAATACTCTAAAGCTAAAATACTATCAGTAAGTACCAATGATAATACGCAGTACTGCCAATGTAAAAATTGTAAAACCATTGATGAGCAAGAGGGTAGTCATTCGGGTAGTTTGATAAGGTTCGTGAATAAAGTAGCTAAGTATTTTCCCGATAAAACCATCTCTACATTGGCGTATCAGCATACCAGAAAGCCCTGTAAAACTAAGCCTTTAAAAAATGTTTTGATAACGCTTTGCTCCATAGAATGTGATAGAAGTGCCAGTATTACGGAAAAATGTAAAGATTTTGCGAACGATTTAAGGGGATGGAGTGTCCTTACAAATAATATTAGAATATGGAATTATACTACGCAGTTTACTAATTTTTTGGCACCTTTTCCGAATATACATACCTTAGAACCCGATATTAAGTTTTTCAAAAATTCTAATGCCAAATGGGTTTTTGAGCAACACAGTAACAACCCTAGTGAACTCTTTGAATTAAGGGCGTATTTGATGGCAAAACTCTTATGGAATCCAGACTTGAAAACCAAAGATATTATTTTTGAGTTTACGGAAGGTTACTACAAGCAAGCGGGTGTTTATATTAGGAGATATATTGATTTGATACATAGCCAAATACAAAAAGATAAAGGTTTTTTCTTATTTTTGTATGGGGATCCCTCACAGGGTTTTGAAAGTTTTTTAAAACCTGAATTATTAAAAAAATATATTGGTTTTTTTCATCAAGCTGTTCAAGCTGTAAAACATGATAGTGAACTTTTAAATAGGGTTTTGCGTGCAGGTATAAGTATAGATTATACTTTTTTGGAAATGTGTAAAACCAATCGCAATCCGGAGTTTTCTTTATATGTAATGGAAAATGGTGTAAAAAAGGTAAATCCTAAAGTTGTACAAAAGTTGAATGATTTTGAAAAAATATGTAAACAATCTCATATTACTTTGATGAATGAAATGGGGTATAGGGTATCTGAATATATAGCAGATTATCGTAAAATCCTAAAAGTAGCTTTGCAATCCAATAAAGCTCAAGGAAAAAAAGTAATGCTACTGACCCAGCCTAAAAAATATGCTAAAGAAGATCCACAAACTTTAACAGATGGTGCTTTGGGAGGTGCTAGTTTTTACGCCAATTGGCTGGGCTTTGAAGGCAACCATATGGAAGCAGTGATAGATTTAGAAAAGGTAGTGCCAGTAAAAACGATTGCCACTGCTTTTCTGCAAGTTACCAATCATGTTGTGTTTTTTCCTAAAAAGGTAGTGTATTTGGGCTCTGTAGATGGGAAAAAATTTAAAAGATTAGCAGTTATTAAGAATTTAAAGCTACTATACAGAAAGAGTAAAGTAAATGATATACAAAATTTTAAGGCTAAATTTAAAACTACTAAAGTACGCTACATCAAGGTGTATGCAGAAAATATGCGTAGGGCACCTTATTGGCATCATGCAGCCGGTTTGCCTGCGTGGATTTTTGCAGATGAGATTATTATAAATTAACCTCATATAATACCTATATTTTTTTGATCTCAAAATGCGGTTAGTTAGATAATTACATGTTTTTTTATAATTATGAGGTGTGTTTAAATTGGGAGACATTGCAAACACTAAAATAATTTTCAATTATGTATAAGATACAAATATCACATATTACAATTCAAGATTAAATAGTTTGTTTATTGTAATTTTTTTCTAAATTTGTGCCGTTATTTTTTTCTAATACTAAAGATACAAAGGTTCTTATCTTTAAGATTTAGAAGAGTAGTTTTCAAATATAGAACCTAAAATAAATTTATAATTAAATATGAATAATATCAAGTACGTTTTATCAATATTTTTAATTTTGATCGTGCAATTTTCATTTGCACAGATAAAAGTTTCTGGTACAGTTACTTCAAAAGAAGATGGTCAACCTTTACCAGGAGTAAGCGTTCTAATTGAGGGAACTCAAAAAGGAACTACCACGGATTTCGATGGAAAATATTTTATCGAATCCAATACAAATGATGTATTGGTTTTTTCTTTTATAGGTATGATCAGTAAAAAATTTACTGTGGGTAGTTCTACGACGGGTAGTGTAGTAGTAGATATGATAATGGAGACAGATACTCAAGTACTCGATGATGTAGTAGTAACGGCTTTGGGGATTCAGAGATCGGCTAAGACTTTGACCTATGCTCAACAAGCCGTCGAAGCCTCACAACTTACTGAAACTCGTGATATTAATATCATGAACAGTTTATCGGGTAGAGCTGCGGGGGTAGATATTAAAAAGAGTAGTTCAGGAGCTGGAGGTTCTACTAAAGTAGTTCTGAGAGGTGCCAAATCTATCAGCGGTGATAGTCAGCCTTTATTTGTAATAGATGGTATTCCTATGGCAAACAATAGAGGTAGCCAAGTAGGTATGTGGGGAGGAACAGATGAAGGAGATGGGCTTTCACAACTCAACCCTGATGATATTGAAAGCATCAATATTTTAAGGGGAGCAAATGCAGCAGTTCTCTATGGTAGTCAAGGGGCAAATGGTGTAGTAGTGATTACTACCAAAAAAGGAAAAGAAGGAAAAATGAAAATAAGTTTGAACTCTGGAGTTACTTTTGAAAATGTTATAGAAACTCCCCAGTTACAGTTCAAATATGGAGCAGAAGATGGAGCTAAAGAAAGTTGGTCTAATACTAAAGGGAATACAAAATATACTCAGTCTGATGTAGATGCATTCTTCAAAACGGGATATAATTTGATTAATGGAGTATCTATAAGTGGTAGTGCCGGATCTACTACTGCATTTTTCTCATATTCTAATACTATTTCTAAAGGTATTATAGAAAATAATGAGTATTCAAAACACAATATAAGTTTACGCCAATCTACTAAATTCTTTGATGACAAAATAAAATTATCATCAAACCTTATGCTTACTCAAGAAAAATCAAAAAATAGAAACCCTGCTGGATATTATTTAAATCCGCTTACAGGACTCTATTTTTTTCCTAGAGAAAGAGATTTTTCACAATACAAAGAGTATGAAAAATTTGATAACCTTAGAAATATGAAATTGCAAAATTGGTTCGTTAACGATCATCATCAATCTAATCCCTACTGGATTATTAATAAACAACCTAAAGAAGATATTACTAAGAGAGTTATTGCTAATTTAGCATTAGAGTATAATATTTTAGAAAGTCTAAAATTCCAAGTGAGAGGAAATTATGATTATGCTATTAAATCTTTTGAACATAAAATCTATGCAGGTTCTAACACGACTAATTCACATGCAAATGGTCGTTGGGATTATAAAAAGTACGATGATAGATTACTTTATACTGATGCATTACTTACCTACAATAATGAGTTTGGAGATTTTTCTTTGAATGCTGTTTTAGGAATGAGTTATCAACGAGCAGATTATGGGGTAGGAGTGGCTGTAAATACAGATACCAATGGTCTAAAATATGCTAATGAATTTCACTTTGGCAATATAGCAGACAATGTACAAGTAAACTCTACTTACGGTAGTAGAACAGCACAAACAGGAATGTTTGTAAATACACAATTGGGATATAGAGATATGTTGTTTTTAGATTTATCAGGAAGAAGAGACGTTTCTTCTACTTTGGCTGATACTGGAAATGAATCTTATTTTTATCCTGCTTTTGGACTTACGGTACTAGTCGATGAAATGGTAGATTTACCTGATTTTGTATCTTTTGCTAAACTCAGAACTTCTTATACTAATGTGGCAATGCCCGTACCTTTTAATAGAGTGAATCCACAACATGGTATTAATGCAGGAGGAGGTGTTGATAGAAATACTAAAAAACCATTTACAGATTTAAAACCCGAGATGATTAGTAGCTTTGAGGCTGGAGCAGATTGGAGATTCTTAGATAATCGTATAGGGTTTGATGTTACATATTATCATATCAATAGTAAAGATCAATTTATTGAATTACCTGCACCTTCCGGTTCGGGTTACACCAGTTATTATGTAAATGCAGGTAGTATTGTCAATAAAGGTATTGAATTGACCATGAATGCAGTTCCTATTAAAACTGAAGATTTTTCTTGGCAAACTGCATTGAACTATGCCCAAAATACCAATAAAGTAGAGAAATTACACGATGATTTAAGAAATCCTATTACTACAGGAGTTGCGGAAGGTTATGATTCTAAATTTGTAAAGGACGGATCTATTGGAGATATTTATGTTTATAAATTCAAAAGAGATAGCCAGGGACGAATTATGTTAGATGACGATAGTAAACCTCGAAAAACTGAAACAACAGAATTGATAGGCAATGCTAATCCAGATTGGTCTCTGGGTTGGTCTAACAATTTGACTTATAAAGGATTTAGTTTAGGTATACTCTTTAGTGCCAAGTTTGGTGGTAAAGTAGTGAGTCAAGCGGAGGCAATGTTAGATGGTTATGGTGTTTCTAAAAGAACGGCTGATGCCAGAGATGCAGGTGGAGTAGAAATAGATGCTGTAGATAAAGATGGAAATGCGGTATCTAAAATATCTGCTAGAGATTACTATACAACCATAGGGGGACGTAACGGAATAAAAGAACCTTATGTATATGACAGAACTAATATCAGACTTAGTCAATTATCTCTGTCTTATACATTGGATACTGAAAAGTTAAATTGGTCACTAAATAATATTGTTATTTCTGTAGTGGCAAACAATTTATTTTTCCTTTATAAAAAAGCACCTTTCGATCCGGAGTTAGCGATGAACACAGGACGTGATTATCAATCTTTAGATAATTTTAATTTGCCTTCTACTAGAACTTATGGTTTGAATTTACAGTTTAATTTTTAAATATATAAAAAGATGAAAAAGATAATAAGTATAGTTACTGTTCTACTTTTTTCAGTAGCTTGTACGAGTGACTTTAAGGAACTTAATAAACACCCTTATGAAATTACGGATAAATCTTTAGAACAAGATTTGAAACATGTAGGAGCTTATTTTCCTACACTTTTATCAAATATTATTCCAAAAGGGAATGGGGATTTTCAAGTAGGTCATAATCTTACAAACGATTCGTTTGTAAGGCATTTGGCTACTCCTGCTCCTTTTGTAAACAATAGGAATAACAATACATATTATATTACTTGGAATTGGTATTGGCAATACGTTTATAGAGATATTATGTCTCCTTCTGAACAAGTAATCAAGTTAGCTAAAGAAACGAAATACAAAGAATTTGAGAATTGGGCAAAGCTTATTCGTGTGATAGTTGCTGGCAGACTTACTTCTTTTTATGGTCCTATCATCTACAGTAATTATGGTTCTTCAGAATCGACTATTAAATACGATAGCGAAGAAGAGCTATATAAACGACTTTTTAAGGATTTAGATGATGTTCTAAAAGTATTTAATGAGAATAAAGACTATAACGGATTTGATAAATTTGATGCAAGTTATAGTGGTTCTATACCTAAATGGATAAAATTAATTAACTCTATGCGTTTGCGTTTGGCGATGCGTTTGGCAAAGGCTAACCCCACTTTAGCAAAAACGGAAGGAGAAAAGGCACTTTCCGATTCGGGAGGACTTATTGAAACCAATGCTGATGACTTTTATATATCACTTTATGGTAGAGAGATCCCTGAATCTATTATTTGTTTTTCTTGGAATGATACTCGTATGAGTGCTACTATGGAATCGGTACTGGTAGGTTATAAGGACCCTCGTATTAAGAAATTTTTTGCACCAGCTACTACTGATGCTAAGAATTATGCAGATCATCCTACATATCCCTATAAAGGAATTGCAAGTTCTGCAGAATTAGGTAAAAAAGATTTAAGAACAAAGTATTCTACTATTAATGAAAGTTTTAGAACGGTTACTAAAAGAATTGTACTATCTGCAGCAGAAGTATTATTCTTAAAGTCTGAAGCTGCTCTTAGAGGATGGTCTGGGGCAGGTAATGCAAAAGATAATTATGAAAAAGCCGTAAAGGCTTCCTTCCAGCAATGGGGAGCTTCCGGAGCAGATGCTTATCTTGCTGATGATACGAGTCGACCCATTGACTACGATGATCCTGTAGCTACTGAAATAGAAGGTAAAGGTAAAGATTATAACGATTTTACAAATAGAATTAATATTGGTATAAAGTGGAACGATGCAGATACCAATGAAACCAAATTAGAGAGAATTATTACTCAAAAGTGGATAGCTGCTTATACAAATACGGTAGAAGCTTGGGTAGATCATCGTAGAACAGGATACCCAAAATTACCATACAATGTTAGAAATGATAGTAATGCAGATTATGGAGTAATTGCTGAAAATGATTTTATTCGTAGAATGCCTTTTTTCCAATCAGAAATTGATAATAATCCCGATGGAATTAAGGATGCAGTGAAAAAATTAAAAGGTACTGGAGATAGAGGAGGTATTCAAACTCGTTTATATTTTGATACAGACAATCTAAAAAAGGCTACACCAGATAATTTTTAATTGGTTAACTACTGTGAAAAAATATTGTTTACTATAACCTTATTTTATGGTTCTTGTAGATCGGATGTAAATGTCTTAGAAAAAACAAAAAATTCTGAAGTGTTTACCAAACCTATCTACACTGATGATTTTACTATCTAAGGTTAAATAGGTAAGTTTCTCTCAAACGAAGAAAGCTGTCTTTATAGATAGCTTTCTTTCTTCATATCATTACCAGTTTATTACAGTTGTTGATATATAACTCATCAAAATCTCAATTTTTTTGATTCATTTATACCCCTAACGAAATGTACATTTCGTTTTGAAGATTATAATTAGTAAATTGCTAAAAAAAATTTCTAGATTTAGTGTATAATTAAACTTAAAAGAGATAGTTTTATGTCTTTAAGAGTATGTAATAATAAAAAAATGCACCTTAAAAAAGCTTTTATTCTACTTTGTATCAAACATAAATAGAGAATATTTTTTCATCATATCATTTACCTTGCGAGCTATTGCCTCTAAGATTTGATCATTTTCAAAGTCACAAATTACTTCATCTATCAAATCTACTACCGTAGCCATATTTTGCTCTTGTAATCCTCTTGTAGTAATAGCAGAAGTCCCTACCCTAATGCCAGAAGTAATAAATGGTGATTGCGTATCAAAAGGCACCATATTTTTATTTACTGTAATATTTGCTTTTACCAAGGCTTCTTCAGCTTGTTTTCCAGTGATATTCTTATTTCTCAAATCCAATAAAATACAATGGTTATCCGTACCTCCTGAAATCACTTTATATCCTTTTTCTATAAACCTCTCAGCCATTACGCTAGCATTTTTTTTAACTTGCAAAATATAATTGAAATACTCATCAGAAAGTGCTTCCTTAAAGGCTACTGCTTTAGCTGCTATTACATGTTCCAATGGACCACCTTGTACTCCAGGAAATACGGCAGAGTTTAATAAAGTAGACATTTTTTTAGTTACTCCTTTAGGTGTTTTTTCTCCAAATGGATTATCGAAATCTTTACCCATCATTATCATCCCTCCTCTAGGTCCTCTTAAAGTTTTATGAGTAGTGGTAGTAACAATATGACAATGAGGTATAGGATCATTTAAAATTCCCTTGGCTATTAACCCTGCTGGATGAGAAATATCAGCTATTAATATAGCTTTTACCTTATTGGCAATTTCTCTAAACTTTTTAAAATCTATATCTCTAGAATAAGATGAAGCTCCAGCAATAATCATTTTAGGTTGTTCCTTAATTGCCACTTGTTCTATTTTATCATAATTTAATCTCTCTGTCTTTTCATCTAAACTATAAAAACAAGCATTATATATACGCCCCGAAAAATTAACGGGAGAACCGTGAGTAAGATGTCCTCCATGAGATAAATCAAACCCCAATAGTTTATCTCCAGGTTTTAAACAAGCCAAATATACTGCCGCATTTGCCTGTGAACCTGAATGAGGTTGTACATTTACATAATCTGCGCCAAATAATTCTTTAGCCCTATTTATGGCAATCTGCTCTACTAAATCTACTACCTCACAACCACCATAATATCTTTTATTGGGATAACCTTCAGCATATTTATTAGTCAGTACTGACCCCATTGCACTCATCACTTGCTCACTTACAAAATTTTCAGAGGCAATTAATTCTAATCCCTCCTTTTGCCTGTATCTCTCTTGATTTATCAAATCAAAAATTTCCGTATCTTTTTGCATTGTAATCTTTATTTTAATTTTGATTCAAATAATTTAAAGGGATTTTTTCTAACCCAATTTAAGAGGCAAATATACAATTTTTTCTATCGATGATGATATCTCCATTCACACTCTTTTAAGTGATTATAAAAATTTTTTTTTGAATACCTACCCCTAAATCGGCTTAATTCTTATCTTACAAAACCCCCTGTCTGCCGACAGGCAGGCAAAATTTTTAAAACTAAATGTTAAAAATAATTATTATGTGCTCTAAACTTTTTTTTGAAATAACGATATACTTTACCTAATGCTTTTTTAGGCATATGAAAAGTTACATGTCTAGTTATATGTTTAATCGTTAAATAAAATATTTTATTCTTACTTAAAATTTTATAATTAACATTGAACAAAGAGAACCATAATCTTTCTAAATAATGTCCTTCTTCTGGGTTGGGATGTGTTGCTATAGATTGAATTAAATTTTTATAGAAATCTATATTCCTTTCTTGTATTAGATAACTTTTGACAGAAAAACAACCATAATAAGACATATAAAAGTATAAGGGTAATTTGTGACCTATATATTTTTTAAAATATTCAGTAAAACTCAATTTGGATAATTGTAGATTTCCATTATTTATCATTTTTTGCCAGATACCATAATGTTTTATCTTTTCGAATCGCTTTGAAATACCTCCTGAACAAGCATAAAAAGCTTGATATTTCAATTTTAAATAATAATCTTCAATATTCTCTGGACAAATTTCTTGTTCTTGGTGATCTGCAATATTACCTTGTAAAAAAATATTGATATCTGATAACTGATGATAGTTTTTGATAATATGGTAGAGATAAGTATGTCCTTCCCTACCTACATTAGGTAACTTTTCCCAATGATAGCAATCAAATGGTGGTTCTGTATCGTTTCCCTTATGGTAGATATAAGCATTTTTAGCATAGGGTTTGATCCATTCCAAGTCTTCATTGTAATGTGCAATGATAAATTTATAGTTCATACGAGTAAATTCACTTTTTAAGTAATGAGTATGATTGACTTAATTATTTTTCTATCAGTTTCTTATACTCAACTAATAATTTTTCATTATCTTGTTTGGCTTGAGAATAAAAAGATAGATGAGAAGCTACAAAAGACATATCTATCATTATTTTTTTATTTAAAAATTTTGATAATTCTGTACTTAAAAGATGTTCATCATCATAATGAGAATGTTTTAACATGTTATCAATGGTTTTTTGCTTAAAACCAATTAAATTAATACTAACACGAGTACCAATATCTACTAATTCTATAGGTAACGTCTTAGATTTTGCTACAAATAATTCTCTATTTTGTATAAAATATTCATGTAATTCTTGGGATTTTTTTCCTTCTTTCCAATAGTTTTCGGTTGTTGCCCCTAGTAGATTATTATCATTTGGAAAGTCAAATACTTCTACAGATTTAGGAATGAGACCTCGTTTCTGTTGAAGGTATGCACAGACTCCATTATTTACCACATTTGCAGAGACCATATAATGTTTAGAATCTGGAGTAATATTTTTTATTTTATCTGTAAAACTAGAGAACTGTTCAGTATTTATGTAAACAATATCATCATCACATTTCACAAAAAGACTCGTTTTAAATTGTTTATAATAACAGTAACTTGAAAGCCATGAACGATATTGAAAATGTAATTTGTTCATTTTTTTATAGAATTTTTTTAAAGAAAATATAAAAATTCCTTTTGACTCATCTTCTAAATTTTTTAACCATTCGTAATCTTGCTTACTTCTAGCAAAATTCCATATATGAACATAATCTATTTGTTTTTGAGTAAGCAATTTCTCTAAATAGTGCATGAGCACATACATTCTATCTTTTCTGCCTCCAAATATAAAAAATATGGTCTTTCCATTATAGTCAATTTTTTTGTTTTTATATTTCCATACAAAATGTTTGTAGAACAAATTCTTTTTTCCAAATTTAATAAAATAATAGAAATTAACTATATATTCTTTAGAAATCCGTATAAAGGGGATAATAATGCGAATTATTATTTTGTATAAAAAAGGTATATTTTTAATTTTTTCCTTAGTTTTATTTTTTAATTTCTCTTTCATTGTTGATTAATTTTAGTTAAAGCACGTCCTATGACTTGCTGCATATTGTAGTATTTATATTCTGCCAGTCCACTATCTTTTCTCTTGCTTCATCAGGTATTTTCACACTCCAAAGTTGATAAAAGGTATTCATATTGAAAGGTAAATTATAAAGTCTTCCTTTATAGTTGGCTATGGGAACGTTGGTAAACCTATGCCTTGCTTGGTCATTTCACAAGCAAACACTGATCCATAAAGACCTGCTCCAACGATTAAATAGTCATAATATTTCATTTTGTTTAATATATTATATTTATTTAAAGTAATCTTTCAAATTTACTAAATTATTTGAGTATTTACACTTTAAACTCACCTTATTTTCCTTTTTTGCTAAATTTTGGTGAACTACTTATATTTAACTATTTTACAAATTTTTCTATGCTTTTTTGGAAATTTAAACTTACTCTGAACAAATTTCTTGTTCTTGGTGATCTACAATATTACCTTGTAAAAAAATATTGATATCTGATGATAGTTTTTAATAATATGGTAGAGATAAGCATTTTTAGCATAGGGTTTGATCCATTCCAAGTCTTCGTTGTTAATGTGCAATGATAAATTTATAGTTCATGGAGTAAATTCACTTTGTAAGTAATGAGTATGATTGACTTAATTATTTTTCTATCAGTTTCTTATACTCAACTAATAATTTTTCATCATTTTGTTTGATTTGGGAACAAAAAGATAGATGAGAAGCTACAAAAGACATATCTATCATTATTTTTTTATTTAAAAATTTTGATAATCCTATACTTAAAAGATGTTCATCATCACAAGGGTATATTAATAGATTATATATTTGTGTTAGATGAGAATGTTTTAACATGTTATCAATAGTTTTTTGCTTAAAACCAATTAAATTAATACTAACACGAGTACCAATATCTACTAATTCTATAGGTAACGTCTTAGATTTTGCTACAAACGATTCTCTATTTTGTGTAAAATATTCATGTAATTCTTGGGACTTTTTTCCTTCGTTCCAGTAGTTTTCGAGTGCTGTCCCCAGTCCACTATCATTTGGAAAATAGAATATTTTTACAGATTCAGGAATGAGCCCTCGTTTCTGTTGAAGGTATGCACAAACTCCATTATTTACCACATTTGCAGAGACCATATAATGTTTAGAATCTGGAGTAATGTTTTTTATTTTATCTGTAAAACTAGAGAACTGTTCAGTATTTATGTAAACAATATCATCATCACATTTCACAAAAAGACTCGTTTTAAATGGTTCATCATTATAATAATGGTAACTTGAATCCCATGAACGCTCTTGAAAATACGAATTATTCGCTTTTTTATAGAATTTTTTTAAAGAAAATACAAAAATTCCTTTTGACTCATCTTCTAAATTTTTTAACCATTCGTAATCTTGCTTATTTCTAGCAAAATTCCATATATGAACATAGTCTATTTGTTTTTGAGTAAGCAATTTCTCTACATAGTGCATAAGAACATACATTCTATCTTTTCTCCCTCCAAATATAAAAAATATTGTCTTTTCATTATAGTCAATTTTTTTGTTTTTATATTTCCATACAAAATGTTTGTAGAACAAATTCTTTTTTCCGAATTTAATAAAATAATAGAAATTAAATATACATCCTTTACAAATTCGTCTAAAATGGATAATGAAAATTGCTATTTTGTATAAAAAAGGTATATTTTTTAGCTTGTTCTTTAATTTTTTTTTTAATTTCTTTTTCATTGTTGATTAATTTTAGATAAAGCACTTCCTATGACTTGGTGCATATCGTAGTATTTATATTCTGCCAGTCTACCTCCAAATATGATATGATGATATTCTTTTGCTAAGTCTTGATATTTTTTTAAGATAGCTTGATTCTTTTCATCATTTATTGGATAATAAGGCTCATTATCCTTTGAAAATTCATGAGGATACTCTTTTGTAATATAAGTAACTTCTTGTTGACCAAATTCAAAGTGTTTGTGTTCTATAATTCGAGTATAAGGAATTTGCCTTTCAGTATAGTTGACCACTGCATTTCCTTGAAAGTCTTTTTGTTGCAATAACTCATTTTCAAAATGTAAACTTCTATACTCTAACTTACCAAATTGATAATCAAAAAACTCATCTATTTTACCTGTATAAACGATGCTTTTAGCTAAAGTATCTAAATGCCTTTTATCTTTAAAATAATCAACTTCCGTTCTTACTTCTATACCTTCTAACATTTTACTTACTAAATTAGTGTATCCTCCTATGGGTATTCCTTGATAAGTATCATTAAAATAATTGTTATCAAAAGTAAATCTAAATGGTAATCTGCGAATGATAAAAGCTGGAATTTCAGTAGCAGGACGTCCCCACTGTTTTTCTGTGTAGCCTTTAATAAGAGTCTCATAGATGTCCTTTCCTCCTAGTACTAATGCCTGTTCTTCTAAATTTTTAGGATTTTTGATAAGTCGATATTTAGACCTTTGTTCTTCTATCTTTCTTCTTGCTTCATCAGGTGTTTTCACACCCCAAAGTTGATAAAAGGTATTCATATTGAAAGGTAAATTATAAAGTTTTCCTTTATAATTGGCTATGGGAACGTTGGTAAACCTATTAAATTCTACAAAGGAATTGACATAATTCCATATCTCTTTGTTACTTGTATGAAAGATATGAGCACCGTACTTATGTACATTGATTCCTTCTATATTTTCGGTATAAACATTGCCACCGATATGTTTTCGCTTATCAATGATTAAACATCGTTTGCCTTGCTTGGTCATTTCACAAGCAAACACTGATCCATAAAGACCTGCTCCAACAATTAAATAGTCATAAGATTTCATTTTGTTATAATCTATTGTTGTTATTTAAAGAATTTGCAAAATTACTGAATTATTAGAATATTTACACTTTAAAATCACCTTATTCTCCTTTTTTGCTGAATTTTGGCGAACTACTTAAAATTTTTCTATGCTTTTTTGGAAATTTAAACTTACTCTGGACAAATTTCTTTTTCTTGGTAGTCTGCAATATTACCTTGTAAAAAAAATATTGATATCTGATAACTGATGATAGTTTTTGATAATATGGTAGAGATAAGTATGTCCTTCCCTAATGATAGCAATCAAATGGTGGTCCTGTATCGTTTCCTTAAATTTATAGTTTATAGGAGTAAATTCACTTTGTAAGTAATGAGTACGATTGATTTAATTATTTTTCTATCAGTTTCTTATACTCAACTAATAATTTTTCATTATCTTGTTTGGCTTGATAAGCAAAAGATAGATGAGAAGCTACAAAAGACATATCTATCATTATTTTTTTATTTAAAAATTTTGATAATCCTATACTTAAAAGATGTTCATCAGCAAACGTTGGTAGGAACATAAGTGACCGTAGTGAATAAGAATGTTTTAACATCATGTTATCAATAGTTTTTTGCTTAAAACCAATTAAATTAATACTAAAACGAATACCAATATCTGCTAATTCTATAGGTAATGTCTTAGATTTTGCTACAAACGATTCTCTATTTTGTATAAAATATTCATGTAATTCTTGGGATTTTTTTCCTTCTTTCCAATAGTTTTCGGCTGCTTTCCCCGGTTCAACAAAATCATTTGGAAAATCGAATACTTCTACAGATTTAGGAATGAGACCTCGTTTCTGTTGAAGATATGCACAAACTCCATTATTTACCACATTTGCAGAGACCATATAATGTTTAGAATCTGGAGTAATATTTTTTATTTTATCTGTAAAACTATAGAACTGTTCAGTATCTATGTAAACAATATCATCATCACATTTCACAAAAAGACTCTTTTTAAATGGTTCATCATTATAATAATAGTAACTTGAAGACCATGAATGATATTGAAAATATTCTTCGTTATAGAATTTTTTTAAAGAAAATACAAAAATTCTTTTTGACTCATCTTCTAAATTTTTTAACCATTTGTAATCTTGCTTATTTCTAGCAAAATTCCATATATGAACATAATCTATTTGTTTTTGAGTAAGCAATTTCTCTACATAGTGCATGAGCACATGCATTCTATCTTTTCTCCCTCCAAATATAAAAAATATTGTCTTTCCATTATAGTCAATTTTTTTGTTTTTATATTTCCATACAAAATGTTTGTAGAACAAATTTTTTTTGCCAAATTTAATAAGATAATAAAAATTAAATATACATTCTTTAAAAATCCGTTTAAAATAGATAATGAAAGCTATTATTTTGTATAAAGGTATATTTTTAACTTGTTCTTTGATTTTGTTTTTATATTTCATTTTAGTTATAATATATTGCATTCATTTAAGTATTCACAAATTTATAAACTATCTGAATATTTACAATTTAAAATCACCTTATTTTTCTTTTTTGCTAAATTTTGGTGAACTACTTATATTTAACTATTTTACAAATTTTTCCATGCTTTTTTGGAAATTTAAACTTACTCTGGACAAATTTCTTGTTCTTGGTGATTTGCAATATTATCTTGTAAAAAAATATTGATATCTGATAACTGATAATAGTTTTTGATAATATGGTAGAGATAAGTATGTCCTTTCCCTATTTACATTAGGTAACTTTTCCCAATGATAGCAATCAAATGGTGGTACTGTCGTTTCCCTAAATTTATAGTTTATAGGAGTAAATTCACTTTGTAAGTAATGAGTATGATTGATTTAATTATTTTTCTATCAGTTTCTTATACTCAACTAATAATTTTTCATCATTTTGTTTGGTTTGGGAATTAAAAGATAGATGAGAAGCTACAAAAGACATATCTATCATTATTTTTTTGTTTAAAAATTTTGATAATTTTATAGTTAAAAGAGGTTCATCAGCAAACGTTGGTAGGAACATAAGTGACCGTAGCGAATAAGAATGTTTTAACATGTTATCAATAGTTTTTTGCTTAAAACCAATTAAATTAATACTAACACAAGTACCAGTATCTACTAATTCTATAGGTAACGTCTTAGATTTTGCCATAAATAATTCTCTATTTTGTATAAAATATTCATGTAATTCTTGGGATTTTTTTCCTTCTTTCCAATAGTTTTCGTCTGCTCCCCCCAGTACATCATCATTTGGAAAATAGAATACTTCTAAAGATTTAGGAATGAGACCTCGTTTCTGTTGAAGGTATGCACAAACTCCATTATTTACCACATTTGCAGAGACCATATAATGTTTAGAATCTGGAGTGATATTTTTTATTTTATCTGTAAAACTAGAGAACAGTTCAGAGTCTATGTAAACAATATCATCATCACATTTCACAAAAAAACTCGTTTTAAATTGTTCATCATTATAATAACAGTAAGTTGAATTAAATGCAAGATTTATAAAATGTTCTTCAGTCGTTCCTTTATAGAATTTTTTTAAAGAAAATACAAAAATTCTTTTTGACTCATCTTCTAAATTTTTTAACCATTCGTAATCTTGCTTATTTCTGGCGAAATTCCATATATGAACATAATCTATTTGTTTTTGAGTAAGCAATTTCTCTACATAGTGCATGAGCACATACATTCTATCTTTTCTGCCTCCAAATATAAAAAATATGGTCTTTCCATTATAGTCAATTTTTTTGTTTTTATATTTCCATACAAAACTTTTGTAGAACAAATTCTCTTTTCCAAATTTAATAAAATAATAGAAATTAATTATATATCTTTTAGGAATCCGTATAAAGAGGATAATGGAAATTATTATTTTGTATAAAAAAGGTATATTTTTAACTTGTTCTTTGATTTCGTTTTTTAATTTCTGTTTCATTGTTGATTAATTTTAGTTAAAGCACTTCCTATGACTTGGTGCATATCGTAGTATTTATATATAATATATTGTATTCATTTAAATAATCTTTCAAATTTACTAAACGATTTTAATTATTTATACTTTAAAATCACTTTATTTTCCTTTTTTGCTAAATTTTGGTGAACTACTTATATTTAACTATTTTACAAATTTTTCCATGCTTTTTTGGAAATTTAAACTTACTCTGGACAAATTTCTTGTTCTTGGTGATTTGCAATATTATCTTGTAAAAAAATATTGATATCTGATATCTGATAACTGATAATAGTTTTTGATAATATGGTAGAGATAAGTATGTCCTTTCCCTATTTACATTAGGTAACTTTTCCCAATGATAGCAATCAAATGGTGGTCCTATCGTTTCCTAAATTTATAGTTTATAGGAGTAAATTCACTTTGTAAGTAATGAGTATGATTGATTTAATTATTTTTCTATCAGTTTCTTATACTCAACTAATAATTTTTCATCATTTTGTTTGGTTTGGGAATAAAAAGATAGATGAGAAGCTACAAAAGACATATCTATCATTATTTTTTTATTTAAAAATTTTGATAATTTTATAGTTAAAAGAGGTTCATCACCATCATAAGAAAGTTTTGACATGTTATCAATAGTTTTTTGCTTAAAACCAATTAAATTAATACTAAAACGAATACCAATATCTACTAATTCTATAGGTAACGTCTTAGATTTTGCTACAAACGATTCTCTATTTTGTATAAAATATTCATGTAATTCTTGGGACTTTTTTCCTTCGTTCCAGTAGTTTCCGAGTGCTGTCCCCAGTCGTCCTCTATCCTTTGGAAAATCGAATACTCCTAAAGATTTAGGAATGAGACCTAGTTTCTGTTGAAGATATGCACAAACTCCATTATTTACCAAATTTGCAGAGACCATATAATGTTTAGAATCTGGAGTAATGTTTTTTATTTTATCTATAAAACTAGAAAACTGTTCAGTATCTATGTAAACAATATCATCATCACATTTCACAAAAAGACTCGTTTTAAATTGTTCATCATTATAATAATGGTAACTTGAATAAAATGCAAAATATTTAAGATACATATTGTTCACTTTTTTATAGAATTTTTTTAAAGAAAATGTAAAGATTCCTTTTGACTCATCTTCTAAATTTTTTAACCATTCGTAATCTTGCTTATTTTTAGCAAAATTCCATATATGAACATAATTTATTTGTTTTTGAGTAAGCAATTTCTCTACATAGCGCATGAGCACATACATTCTATCTTTTCTCCCTCCAAATATAAAAAATATGGTCTTTCCATTATAGTCAATTTTTTTGTTTTTATATTTCCATACAAGATGTTTGTAGAACAAATTCTTTTTTCCAAATTTAATAAAATGATAGAAAAGATGATAGGAATTAATTATATATCTTTTACGAATCCGTATAAATAGGATAATGAAAAGTGTTATTTTGTATAAAAAAGGTATATTTTTAACTTGTTCTTTGATTTTGTTTTTATATTTCATTTTGTTACAATATAAATTGATCATTTTAGTAATTTATCTTAAAATTATTAAATTATTTTGAGTATTTACACTTTTTTCTATGCTTTTTTGGAAATTTAAACTTAGATTTATATACTAAACCTCAGCTCCGATTGGTAACCTAAGCGGCTACCTTTCAGGTTGCCTAAACAGATTCTAAAATGCCATTTTCAGAGTGAAGTCGAGGTATGTTCCTCTCTTTTACTATTTTAGGTAAACTTTATATCAAATTTATATTAGTTTACATCATAGATTCATTAATTTTTTGCATATATTTGAAACTTTTTAACTTGATAAAAATTGCACTTATTATATTAAATAGCTTAAATATATCTTTGAAAAAAGATCATAAGTTAAAATTTTTCATTCGGGTGTTCTATAATTTCATATTAAATTTGCGCTCAACTTTTTAGTACAATTTAAATAAAATGAAATCATTTAAAAGATACACCATTACGGCAGCATTGCCTTACGCTAATGGTGGTTTACATATAGGCCATCTTTCGGGGGTATATATTCCAGCAGATATTTATACTCGATATTTGAGGCAAAAGGGGAGAGAGGTACTCTTTATATGTGGTTCAGATGAACATGGCGTACCCATCACTATAAAAGCTAAAAAAGAAGGTGTTACCCCCCAAGAAGTAATAGATAAATATCATAATGTTATTAGCGATTCATTCGAACAATTAGGTATTTCATTTGATAATTATTCTCGTACTTCACGTAAAATTCACCATCAAACAGCTGCTGATTTTTTTAAGAAATTGAATGAAGATAATAAATTTATAGAGCAGACATCCAAACAATTTTATGATAAAAAAGAAAACCAATTTTTAGCTGATAGATATATTACAGGTATTTGTCCTAAATGCTCACAACATGGTGCTTACGGAGACCAATGTGAAAGATGTGGTTCTTCTATCAGTGCAACGGATTTGATAAATCCCAAATCAACACTTACGGGAAATACCCCTGTACTTAGAGAAACTAAACATTGGTTTTTACCTTTAAACAAATATCAAAATTGGCTAAAAGAATGGATAGTTAAGAGAAAAAAAAGTGTATGGAAATCTAATGTATATGGTCAAGTGAAATCGTGGTTAGATGAGGGTTTACATCCAAGGGCAGTAACCAGAGATTTAGATTGGGGCATAAGAGTACCTATAGAAAATACTAATGGAAAAGTATTGTATGTTTGGTTTGATGCACCTATTGGATACATTTCTGCCACTAAAGAGTGGGCAGAGCAGAATCATAAAGAGTGGGAGCCTTATTGGAAAGATAACGATACTAAATTGTTACATTTTATAGGAAAAGATAATATTGTATTTCATTGTATTATATTTCCAGCAATGCTTAAAGCTCATGGAGAATATATTCTGCCAGATAATGTACCGGCAAATGAATTTTTGAACTTGGAGGGGAGTAAAATATCTACATCCCGCAACTGGGCAGTATGGTTACATGAATATCTGGAAGATTTTGAAAATAAACAAGATGTGCTTAGGTATGTACTTACTGCTAATGCTCCAGAGAGTAAAGATAATGATTTTACTTGGAAGGATTTTCAAATGCGCAATAATTCTGAACTTGTAGGCATATTAGGAAATTTTGTAAATAGAGTAGTGGTATTGGTAAATAAATACTACAATGGTGCTATACCTAATATTACAGATTTTCAATCCTATGATAAAGAAGTGTTAGCAGAACTTAAATTATATCCTAAAAGAATATCTGATAATATAGAGAAGTATAAATTTAGAGATGCTCTTATAGAGGTAATGAACTTGGCTAGATTAGGAAATAAATATTTAACGGATGAAGCACCGTGGAAAAAAATAAAAACCGATGAAGACAGGGTAAAGACTATTATGAATATATCAGTACAAATAGTAGGGTATTTGGGTACGCTGATGGAACCTTTTATGCCATTTACTAGTCAAAAAATATTTAAAATACTCAATATAAATAATAAGGTAGCATGGAGAGATTTGCAAGGTGAAGTAGTCTTAAATGTAGGGCATATTATTGGTACATCGAAACTTTTATTTGAAAAAATAGAAGATGATACTATAGAAAGACAAATTCAAAAATTAAAAGCCTCTAAACAAGACAAAATTAAAAGCATAGAACCTATAAAAGATACCATTACTTATGATGATTTTATAAAAATGGATATTCGTATAGGTACCATATTAGATGCTCAAAAGATAAAAAAAGCCAATAAACTTTTACAACTTACCGTAGATGTAGGTACTGATATAAGAACTATAATTTCAGGTATATCAGAGAGTTTTTCTCCACAAGAGGTCATAGGTAAAAAGGTAAGTGTACTGGTAAATTTAGCACCTAAAAAAATAAAAGGTGTAAAGAGTAATGGTATGATACTTATGGTAGAAGATAAGGAAGGCAAGTTGAAATTTGTCTCTTGTAATGAAGGAATAAGTAATGGAATACAAGTTTTATGATTTATTTTGACAAAATGTTTACAGATAGCGATTTATTGCAGATTAAAGATAAAAATATTTCTATAGAGGATGTAGAA
This sequence comes from Ichthyobacteriaceae bacterium, assembly GCA_965226285.1. Classification (GTDB taxonomy): domain Bacteria; phylum Bacteroidota; class Bacteroidia; order Flavobacteriales; family Ichthyobacteriaceae; genus CBDDCQ01. Next base: position 1,008,716 of record CBDDCQ010000006.1, on the reverse strand, counting down.
AAGCAACTTGAAAATTTTAAAAAGGGATTTGCCTTTATAAACATTACATCTGCTGCTACAGTAGGTAATGGAATATTTGTATTATCAAAAGATAATCGAGAAAAGTATTTGAAATTGTTTGATGAAAATATAGAACATATAAAGGTTCAAAAATTTGTACCTGCTTCTGGTGCTGCTACTAGAATGTTTAAATCATTATTTGAATTTTTAAATTTATGTAATGGAAATTGTGAACAAACTATAAAGAAATATAAATTAAATGAAGTACAAAAAACCTTAAATAATTTGAATCTTTTTGCATTTTATGATTCCCTGAAAAAAGTTATAAATGCGAATGGATTGGATATAAATATACTATTGAAACAAAAAAAATACCGTACCATTATAGAATATATACTATTTGAAAAAGGACTTAACTATGCTCATTTCCCAAAAGGGTTGATAAAATTTCATAAATACGATACTTTTACTAGAAACCCCCTTTCAGAGCATTTATATGAAGCTGTAAGTTATACTAATAATGAGCAAGTTTATATACATTTTACAATACCTCCAAATCATAAAGAACTATTTATAAATTATATAAATAATGAAAAAAAATATTTAGAAACAGAGCATTGCGTTAAATATATGGTTTCGTGTTCCCAACAAAGTGAAACTACAGATACTATAGCTGTAAATCTAGATAATACGCTCTATAGAGATAAGTATCATAAACTATTGTTTAGAGCTGGTGGACACGGGAGCCTTATTCAAAATTTAAATCAAATAGATGCAGATGTAATATTTATTAAAAATATAGATAATGTAATGCCCACACATAAAAGTGAACAGTCTTTTATGTTTAAAAAGATACTTATGGGAGTATTATTAGAAAATCAACAAAAGATTTTTAAATACCTTAAAGTTTTAAAAAATACAGTTTCTGAAGAAATGTTATCCGAAGTAAAGCATTTTATACAAAATAATTTGAATATAAAATTTTCAAACGCCAATATTTCTCAATCTGATATAATACGAATCCTCGATAGACCAATTCGTGTTTGTGGGATGATACCCAATAAAGGTGATGTGGGAGGAGGACCTTTTTGGGTGCAAAGAGATCATACTATTCAATTACAAATTGTAGAGAAACCACAAATTGATCTAAATAATCCTATTTATAAAAATATATTTGAACAATCTACACATTTTAATCCGGTAGATTTGGTATGCGGAGTCAAAAACTACAAAGGAGTAAAATTTAATTTATTAGATTTTGTAGATGAAAATACAGGTTTCATAAGTGAAAAATCTGTAGATGGCAAAAATATAAGAATACAGGAATTACCTGGACTTTGGAATGGGGCGATGGCATATTGGAACACTATTTTTATAGAAGTTCCTACGAACATATTTGCTCCCGTAAAAACATTAAATGATTTGTTAAAACCAGAACACCAACCATAGAAAATGAATTCCAAAGCTGTAATAAAACATATTGTAGATTGGATTATACAATATTCACAAAATTCTAAGACCAATGGTTTTGTGGTTGGTATATCTGGTGGTATAGACTCTGCAGTTACTTCCTCACTTATGGCTCTTACGAGTAAACCTGTGATATGCTTAGATATGCCTATTTACCAAAATAAAAACGAAATTACTAGAGCTGTAGAACATATCGAGCAATTAAAAAAACGATTCTCTAACGTATCGTCAAATAAAATAAATTTAACTTCGGTATATGATAATTTTAAAAGTATATTACCTCAAATAGAAAATAATAATCAGAAAAATCAGATAGCATTTGTAAATAGTAGAGCTAGACTTAGAATGACTACTTTGTATTACTTTGCAGGTTTACATAATATGTTAGTAGTAGGTACAGGAAATAAAATAGAAGATTTTGGAATTGGTTTTTTTACTAAATATGGCGATGGAGGAGTAGATATAAGCCCTATTGCTGATTTAATGAAATCTCAAGTTTTTCTATTGGGTAAGGAATTAGGAGTGTCGGAATCTATACTTCAAGCAACACCTACAGATGGATTGTGGGAAGATAACCGTACAGATCGAGAACAAATAGGAGCTTCGTACGATGAACTAGAATGGGCAATGAATCTGCCACAAAATGCCGATCATAAGGGTTTTACCAATAGACAAAAAGAAGTGTTTGAAATATATAATCGATTAAATACTATAAATCGCCATAAGATGGAACCCATACCTATATGTAAAATTCCCAAAGAATTAAAGAATACAATATGTTAAGCTCAGGTAATATTGGAATACTAAAGCCGTTTTCTTTTCTCCTAATCCAAAATCCATTAACACTATTTAATTCTGGTAAATCCAATTCTTTAACGAACCATTAGCAAAAGGCATTATTCGATTTTTCCAATAAAAAATTGTGAGACTGTAACTCATCAGAATTAGAAGTGTTTCCAATTGCTGATTTTTAAACTTTTTCTTACTACCTAAGAACTCTATAACTTTTTATATCGAACTCACATTATTAGGCAGTAAACGATATTATTTGTTATAATCGATAGGAAAATTTAATCCCTTTGGAATCATTAACAATTTGCTAATCCTACAGTAACAGCCAATCCTCCTTCAGAAGTTTCCTTATAATTACCATGCATATCTTTTGCTGTTTTCCACATCGTATCTATCACATCATCTAAAGATACTAAAGCGTTCTCAGGGTTTGTTTCTAAAGCCAATTCAGCTGCATTAATAGCCTTAATGGCTCCCATGGCATTTCTCTCTATACAGGGCACTTGTACGAGCCCTAAAATAGGATCGCAAGTCAACCCCAAATGATGTTCCATAGCAATCTCTGCCGCTACCAAACACTGGAAGGGAGTACCCCCTAGCACCTCCGTTAAAGCTGCTGCTGCCATAGCCGAAGATACTCCTATTTCTGCTTGGCATCCTCCCATAGCTGCAGATATAGTAGCATTCTTTTTGAAAATACTTCCTATCTCTCCCGAAACCAATAAGAACTTTTTGATATGTTCAAAATTTGCCTTGTGATTTTCTATGTTCAAATAATACATTAACACCGCAGGAATAACGCCTGAACTACCATTAGTAGGAGCAGTAACTACACGTCCAAGCGAAGCATTTACCTCATTCACAGCCAGTGCCCAGCAACTCACCCATTTGAATATCTCTCTAAAGTGAATTTGAGTACCTCTAATGGCATTTATCCATTCTAATGGAGTAGTATATACAGCATTTTTTATCAATTTTTGATGCATATCAAAGGCTCTGCGTTTTACATCTAATCCACCTGGAAGGATCCCGCGGGTATGACAACCTATATATGTACACTCAAGCATTGTATTCCAAATGCGCTCCAATTCCTTATCCACCTGTTCTTTTGATCTTAATGCTAATTCATTTTGAAAAACAATTTGTGAAATAGATTTATTTTCATTTTTACAATACTCCCGTAACTGGTTAGCTCTCTCAATAGGAAAAGGAAACTTTTTAATTTGCTTTTGCTCCTCTACTTCCTTATCTTGCTCTTGAATTACAAAACCACCACCAATAGAATAATATACTTGCTTTGAAAGTATATCTTGACGAGAAAAAGCCATAAACTTTATTCCATTGGCATGATGGGGTAAAAATTCTTTTTGAAATACTAGCGTTTCTCCCTTGACATAGGGAACTTCCTTAGTTCCTTTCAACTTTAAAATACAAGTAGTATTTATGGCATCTATAATGTTCCCAATAGAATCTATAGGAATATATTCAGGGTCAGTACCACTCAATCCCAACAAAATAGCCAAATCCGTAGCATGCCCTTTACCCGTTAAAGATAATGAACCATATAAATCTACACTTATATGAGTAATCTTGTCCAAAATACCACCTTGTTCTATTTTCTGTAACCATTTTTGAGCTGCCCGCCAAGGTCCTAAGGTGTGAGAACTAGAAGGTCCCACTCCTATTTTTAACATATCAAAAACACTAATGAACTGAGACATTATTCACAATTAAAATTAAAACATTAATTATTATTGCAAATATAAGTTAAATATTATATTTTGACCTATAAAAAACTGTACTTACTAAGAAATTTCAGACAAATTGAAGGAATGTAATAACATAACAAAATATTATTTTTTAATCTAAGATAAAAACTGTGTAGAATAATAACATCACATATTTTGTACTCCCCTGTTAATATCGTTTAAAAAGGTCGCTATAAAATGAAATCGGTCCATTGATTTTGTTTTTCTCGAGTATAAACCCTTGAAGGAGTAATCATATTTTTAAATAGAATACCTTTATTTTTACAGTATTTTTGTGCCATTTCAACTTGCTTTTTGATGTGAGGAATACCCGAAAAAGTTTTACGAGTAAAACAAACTCTTTTAAGATCTTTTAACCTGTTTAATTCTAAACTTATATCTCTCCACTGAGTTACTCTACTATCTATATAATTATCATTGTAATTAGCCTCTTGTCCTTGCTCTACATGGACTTGTAAAATTAAATCTACAAAATCAATTTTATGCTTTTTCATAAAACTTAGTTTTTCTGTTTTATAAGCTCCTTTAAGGTCTTTCTCAGCAAATGCAACAGATAGTAACCTCCAAAGGTAATTTTGCTTTCTCGAGTAAAAAAAATCTGCTTGATTATCTTTTACATCCGGATTAAATGTACCTATAATAAGGGTTTGCGTTTTAGGATGTACAGTATGAGTTAAAAACCTATGCTTAACTACAATCATATCTGTTTTTATAAAATTATTATAGGGCTAATCGTCCCTATAATATTTAAATTTAAGTATTTATTTCAAATGTTTTGCAAAGAAACCCATCATACACTTATAGAGTTGTATTCTATTTTCTTCGTGGTGAAATCCATGTCCTTCATTATACTTTACCATATAAGGAACATCAAATCCTCTATCTCTTAAGTTCTGTACAATTTGATCAGACTCATTGATATTTACCCTCGGGTCATTAGCTCCTTGAATTACAAATAGAGGCTTGATAATCTTATCTACATTTAACGCTGGAGATACTTTTTTCATAATCTCTTGGTCCTTTTGAGAATTTTCATCATACCATTGCTCATATACCTGTCCTAAGTAAGGCTTCCAATATGGTGGAAACGACTTAAAAAAAGTAAACAAATTAGAAACCCCCACATAATCTACTCCACAAACATACAAATTAGGAGTTTTTACTAAACTCCCTAAAGTAGCCAAACCGCCATAACTTGCACCATATATAGCAATTTTATTTTCGTTTATTATATTTAGTGTTTTTACATAAGTTACTCCATCTTCTAGATCATCTAACATTTTTCTACCTATCTGCTTATTACCCGCTAAAAAGAACTTTTTACCATAACCTCCTGAACCTCTATAATTAACTTGTAATGTGGCATAGCCTCTACTAGCAAAAAGTTGAGTTTCAGGATTAAATTTCCATACATCTCTGACGCCGTAAGGTCCTCCATGAGGATTTACTATCAATGGTACTTTCTGCCCTTTCTTAACTTGGTTTGGAATAGTTAAATATCCATATAAGGTCAAGCCATCTCTAGAGGTAAATTTTATAGGTCTCATTTCTGCCATATTATTAGGATTCAATGAGGGCATCAAATTAAACAACTCCTTAAACTTATCCTTTACAGTATCATACATATAGTAAACTCCATATAATTTATCACTACTTACATATATTAAATACTTATCTTCTTCATCCGTTACACTGACAATAGAAAAATAACTATCCTTAAATTGCTTAACAAGCTTTTTATGGAATCTTTTATAAGTATTACTTATGGGGATAATTACCCTCTTTTCACCCCTATAGTAATAATAATCTACTTCATACCCTCTTTTTCTAGATCTTCTTATGCCCGCTACATCAAAAGTATCATTAGAATATACTTTCTTAATTATTTTTTTCTTTTGAAAATCATACAAAATCACCTCCTCGGTGTTATTTTCTAAATTTGATATTACAAAAGCATCATGTGCATTAGCTGTAGTATAGTCAAAAGCCATTATAGAAAAGGTTGATTTCCAATTGGTTGTTATAATTTTTTCAAAAGGCTTATCATTTGCCGTTCTATAATACAATACATAATTCGTACCCCCTTGTTGCTGAGTATAAGCCTTCAGGTTACCGTCTTTATCAAAATCATATCCGGTAATAGGATTAGAGGGATCTTTATTTTCAAATAGTTTCTTTATCTGCCCAGTGTAGATATTAATCTTATAAGGTTCAAATATCTGACGATTATCCTTATTCATACCAATAATCATATAGTCCTTTTGATCTTTCAAATCGTTTAATACATAAGTCTTTACTCCATCAAAAGGGGTTAATTCTTTTTGATTTTTTCCATCCAAATCTACGGCAAATAAATGATAATTTTCATCCCCTCCCTTATCTTTCCCATATATCAATCTGTTGTCATTTGCCCATACATAGGCTCTTATCAAATCTTCCTTTTCTTCGATTACACGAGTCACCTTATTGGTTTCCACATCTTTAACATAAATGTGATTTTTACCACTATGATCCTTTTCCCTATAAGATAAATAAAGTCCATTAGGTGAAAATCTAAATGCACCTTGCTTAGGTTTTCTAAAATAATCCTCTACTGAATATTTATATGATTTTGTCTCATATTTCGCTAAGGCTTTCAATTGCTTTTCTGATGAAGGCAATTTAGAATTTCCCGGTAACTTTTTATTAGCCTTTTGTGCATTTAAACTATTTGTTATCACACAAACTATAATTATTAATATTAATTTTTTCATAAATTTATCCATTTTTTAAGGAAGCAAATATATGTATAAAATATAACATCTCTCAATAAAAGAATGTAAAACTAATTTATAACTAAAAAGAAGATATTTCCATTTTATGTGTATTACTTGAAATTTTTATAAAATAAACTGATAACATTTAATGTTTTAGGAAAACTTTATGTCAAACGCATCCTATTTAAGATATTTTTCTAAAAAAGTATTAATAGCTTTATAGCCTTTAATTTCGTTTTGCTTTTTTATAAAACCATGCCCTTCATCAGGAAATACAATATATTCCACAGGTATATTATTCTTTTTTATCGCTTCTACAATCTCATCAGATTCTATTTGTAACACCCTAGGATCGTTTGCTCCTTGTAAAACCATAACAGGATTCTTAATATTACTTGCATGAAACAACGGCGATATTTTTTTTAATCTTACAGAATCTATAGTATAAGGATCTCCTAATTCCTCATATAATGCTTTTCTAAACGATTCCCAATATGGAGGAATAGATCTTAGCGTTCTCAACCAATTGGTAACTCCAAAAATATTCACTCCTACTTTAAACTCTTCAGGCGTAAAAGCCATTGCTGCCATGGTCATATAACCACCATAACTTCCTCCTATAATTCCAATTTTCTCTGGGTGAATATATTCTTTTGATTGCAACCATCTTTTACCCCAAATACAATCTTTTAAATCCTTATCTCCATGATTCTTATCATCTGCCTTATAGAAAGTTTTTCCATAACCACTACTACCTCTATTATTTACAGCTAAAATAGCATATCCATGATTTACTAAATATTGTATAAGAGGAGAATACCCTACTCTCGACTGTCCTCCAGGTCCTCCATGCACCCAAACTAAAGCAGGGACTCTATTATTTTTAGAAGCTATTTTAGGTTTATAATATATCGCAGGAATCTCAAGCCCATCAAAAGATTTATAATATATCACTTCAGCTGAAACTAAATCATCTGAATTGATATTTTTATTTAATGATCGCGTTAATTTAGTTAATTTTTTATCCTTAATATGACAAATATAAACATTGCTTGGTGCTTTTGAAGTGCCAACTGAAAGCCTCAATAGTTTTTCACTTTCTGAAATAGACACATTCCTTATATCACCATCCTTTATTGCAGGTAAATCGACAGATACACCTCTTACATTATCTAATATCACTATGTTATTTTTACCATCTTCATTCACAGCAATTACTCTATATTTTTCATTTTTACTAAGGTAACTATACATTACCCCCCAATTAGATTTATATATTAACTTTTTCTTTTTTGTAGATATTTCATACTCCATTAGGTATGAAAATTCTTCTCTTGAATCTGTAATATAATATAAATATTTATTATCTCTACTAAAACCTGACGCTCTATAAGATGCTATATCATCTGAAATCTCAATAATTTTATGATGATCTCTATCGTATAAATATAATTTACTTTGACTAGTTGTAATACTTTTTGACAGACAAAAATATCTTTCATTATATGATATTTTGGAAATATCTAAACCATCTTTATACTTATAGAGAATATGAGAATTCCAATCTTTAATATCCATTTTATACAAGTCAAAATACTTAGAGTCTCTCTTATTAGAAATATAATACATATACTTTTTATCTTCACTCCAACCAAAGAAAGACGCTTTAGCTTTTTCATCAGGAGTAAGATCTGTTGACAAGCCATCTTTATTCAATAAATATAAATGATTTATCTCATTACCTCCCTTATCTGCAGAATAAATAATTTGTTCTGACCCCGGAAGATAATCTACCGCAAAAAAAGATTCTGATTCTGAAAATGTAATTTGCTTTTTAGACGCCTCTTTAATATTTATTTCATAAACATTAAAAATTCCTGTTTCATCACTACTCACTAAGAGTTTACTTTCATCTTCTGAAAAACTACCCCCTGATATCCTAGTATTTTTGTAAAATTCTTCTATAGGATATATTTTGTGATTCTTCGATTCTTGTTTGCAAGATATTAATAAGAACAATACGGAAAAAATATATAGATGTTTCATCATAAAGTAGTTTATAAATTTAATTAAAGAGCACAAATATAATACATTTCACCTAACATAAACCATATATTTTTCATCATCATATTACAATTCCCTTTAACCTATACCTTTGAGCAAAAGCGAGACACAGCCCTTTAATTTAAGAAAACTTTATATCAAACGCACATGATTATAGTAATAAAACATTTCTTTTACTTAATTCATCTTGTAATGCATCTGACCAAATACCTACCTGAACCTCTCCGATGTGTTTTTTTCTCAATAAAAACATACAAACTCTAGATTGTCCTATACCTCCTCCTATACTTAAAGGTAACTGCTGCCCAATAAGCATTTGATGAAATTTAAGTTTAGATTTATGTTGTTTTCCCAAGTAATCCAGTTGATATAAAAGTGCCTTTTTATCTACTCTTATTCCCATAGAAGATAGTTCCATACCATCTTGAGTAATTGGGTTCCACACTAAGATATCACCGTTTAAACCTTTATAACCTTCTTCGTTTTGCGTACTCCAGTCGTCATAATCTGGTGCCCTGAGGTCATGAGGCTCTTTATTGCTTAACTTTCCTCCTATTCCCATCAAAAATACAGCCCCGTATTGTCGAGTAATTTCAGCTTCTCTTTGCTTAGGCGTAAGATCAGGATACATTTGAAGTAACTCTTCGGAATGAATAAATTTTATAGTTTCAGGTAAAATAGGATCAATATCAAATTCACTATAAATTTTACTTTCTGTTATTTTAAACGCCTTATAAATTTTTTCAACTTCTGATTTTAGAAATAATATAGCTCTATCTGATGCCGAAATTGTTTTTTCCCAATCCCACTGATCTACATATATAGAATGATACGGGCTTAAATCATCATCAGGTCTAATCGCGCTCATATCTGTAATAATTCCCTCTCCTATTTCCATTTCTAACTGCTTTAGTTTTAATCGTTTCCATTTGGCAAGGGAATTTACAATCACTGCTTGACTATGTGGTAATGCTCTGATAGGGAATTTTACCGTTCGTTCTACATCGTTCAAATCATCATTGATCCCCGTACCATCTAATATAGCAATAGGAGATGAAATTCTATATAAGTTTAATTGTTTAGATAATTCTTGTTCAAATATTTTTTTAGTAAACTGTATCTGCTTTTCTATTTTTAAAATTTCTGATTTCATTTTAGTTTTATATTTTAATTTATAGTTTCTATTCCAAAAGTAGCCATTTATCTATCACTTACTTTTTTGGGGAGGTGCTTTGTTCTTATTTATTTCCATGATTCAAATTTTAATTAATAAAAAAAACCTTCCAATTTTTTTTGGAAGGTTTTTTTATCTATATATTTTTACTTTACACTTAAATCAGAGCCTTCCTATTAACGAACCCATTATTGTTCGAGTTATTTAAAAGATTGTGATTCAAATTTAATTTCATACTTTTTTTAATTAATCGGTTAAAATGAGCGGCAAATATAATTATTTTATTCTTATCACTTCAATAAAAATATATTAAATTAGCACCAAATCTTAAAAAACATTTATGTATTATAAAATAAAATTAGTTTTACATCAATATATTTAATATTTACTTATGAAAATAGGAATTATAAAAGAGGGCAAAAATCCACCTGATAAAAGAGTAGTACTTTCTCCTGAACTTTGTAAAAATTTAATGAGAAAATACGCTGAATTAACTATAAAAGTTGAAAGTTCTGATATCAGAATCTTTTGTGATAAAGAGTATAAAAATAAGGGCGTTGAAGTAACTAAAAACATATCGGATTGCGATGTATTTTTAGGAGTAAAGGAAGTACCTATTGAACAATTAATCCCTAACAAAAAATACTTTTTCTTTTCGCACACCATCAAAAAACAACCCTATAATAGAACTTTACTCAAAACCATTATAGACAAAAATATAGAATTCTATGACCACGAAACCATCACGGATAATCGAGGATTAAGGTTAGTATCTTTTGGAAAATATGCCGGCATTGTAGGGGCTTATAATGGAATAAGAGCCTACGGCTTGAGATACGAACAATTTGAATTGCCTAAAGCTGAAACGCTACCTAATCAAAAGGCTTTGATAAAAAAACTGAAATCTATAGAGCTACCTAATGATATTAAAATTGCCTTTACAGGAGGAGGAAGAGTATCTAAAGGGATCAGAGAAATGCTCGAAGGTATGGATTTAAAGGAAGTTACCCCAGAAGAATATCTCTCAAATACTTATACTGAACCTGTATTTACGCAACTTAGAGCATGGCATTTTTACAAATCAAAAAACAATCGAGAATTTGAAATTTTAGAGTTTTATAAAAACCCCACAGAATATGAAAATAGTTTTGAACCGTTTTCTAAAATTACAAATATCTGTATCATGGGGCATTTTTATGTGCATGGAGCACCTTATATATTCACCAAAGAACAAGCTGAACACCCGGAATGTAAAATCAAAGTAGTAGCAGATATAAGTTGTGATATAAACGGTCCTGTAGTTTGTACTATAAGACCCTCTAATATAAAGAATCCTATATACGGATACCACCCTATTACAAAACAAGAATGCGATTATAAGAACAAAGATGCCATTACAGTAATGGCAGTAGATAATTTACCCTGTGAACTACCCATAGATGCTTCTATTGGGTTTGGAGAAATGTTTGCTAAATATGTGATTCCTGCTTTCTTCAATGGAGATAAAGATCATATTCTGCATAGAGCAAAAATTACCCAAGCAAAAAACCTAACTGAACGATACGCCTATTTACAGAATTATTTAGATGGAAAAGAGTAATGAATTTTTAGCCATATATACCCTCAAAATGAAATTGTAAAAAGTATAATTTTCTGTAATTTTACTATAATTTTAAAAAATTATGAAAAATGAAATCATACATTATTTAGTAAAAAATTTTGAAGAATATGCCAACAAAACAGAAAGTGGTAAATGGTTAGTTATTAAGTAGGGCGAATCCATCCATTTTCCCGAAGTCAAGAAAATGGTTACTTTGGGTTCGGGAGCCAAAAGAGAAGTACAAGATTTTATGCTTACACGCTATGCCTGTTTTTTTTAATAAATAAAAAAATATTTTTTTAAATTTGCAGAACATATTTATATGAAATAATTACAAATGAAACCTGCTTTATATAAAAATATTCACTTCATACAAGAAACTTTATACAATAAATTAATTTTTATGTCATGGAAAAAATAGAAAAAAAGCTAATTAAGCACATTGAAGTACTTGAAAAAAAGTTTGGTGAAAAAAATAAAGTAAATGACTTTGAAGAAACGAATCAAATGTTTAAAGATATGATAAAAAAAGGTATAGCGAAAAAAAGGGGTTATATGATTAATTCTGTCGATGAACATCAAAGAAATAAAGTGGCGTTTAGTTTATTAAAATAAATCCATTAAGAAAGTAAAATAAAAAGCCCCTTCCTTAAAAAGGGGCTTTTTTGTTTAAAAACGGAGTTTTTTAATGAGTGGTAGGGACAAAACTCTCGTGTTTGCCTTTTGATTTATTAGGTTTTTATTTGCAAGTTGGCGGGTAGTTTTATAACACCTTTGTATATTCTATTTATATAAGTATTGCGGGGTAGATAAATAAGTTGAAATTTTTATGGGTTATTAAAAAAACAGTTGTAAAATTTAGTGGCATTTATGTGTTAATTATAAGCACTGATAAACGTAACTTCAATATGCAACCAATTTAATTTATTATCCGTTATCCAAGATTAGTAAACAATTATGAATCAAATAATGATTTATTTAAAGGAGGTGCATATCTATTTTTAACGGAGACAAACAGCAAATGAAAGATCACGAATTTGATTGTTTAATTAAAATATGTGAGAACTTGTTGTCAACATCAATAGGGAATGATTATACGTTTTCTTATAAGAAATATCATTCTTTAGAATGTTTTTCAGGATATTTTTTAGGATATACGATACCTCAGATAAGTAAAGAGTTTGATTTATTAAGATTTGGAGAAAAGAATATTATAAATATTGAATTAAAAAGAGAAAGTCCCAATGATGAAAAAATAAAAAAGCAACTTATTCAAAATAAATATTATTTAAACTTTTTAAATAAAGAATTAGATATTTTTTCTTTTGTTTTAAATGAAAATAAGTTATATAAGTTAAATATAAATAAGGATGAACTCAAAGAAGTCGATTTTAAATGTTTAAATGAGAAAATAACTCATCAAAAATTAAAAATGGATGATCCTGATAAGTTATTTGATGTTTCTAATTATTTGGTATCCCCTTTTAATTCCACTAATGCGTTTATAGACGATGAATATTTCTTGACAGGTCAGCAGAAGGAAATTAAAAAAAAGATAATGAAAAAATTAGAATCAGGTGAAAATAAGTATTTTCCCATCACGGGTAAAGCGGGTACAGGTAAAACTTTATTGATATATGATATAGCAAAAACGTATTTAAAAGAAAACAAAAAAGTTTTAATAATCACTTGTATGAACTTAAACGAAGGACAAAAAGAACTTAATAAGGAAGGATGGGAAATTATCCCCATTAGACATTATAAAGATTATATTAATACCAAAATATGCCTATATGATTTAATTATTATAGATGAATTTCAAAGAATTCGGGAAGATTCATTAAAAGATATTGTTTCCGATTCAAAAAAATTTAATAAACCATATATTTTTTCTTTTGATCCTATTCAAACTTTAGGTGGAGGTAAAGAAATAGGAGAAACTATAAATTCGGTATTTCGGTCAAAAACAACAAAATACGATCTTACAAAAAAAATTAGAACCAATAAGGAATTAGCATGGTTCATAAAATCATTAACTGATAAAAAGAAAAATGATAATATTTCAAAAATACCAAAAAATAATATTCAGATAAGTTACTTTAACAATTTTGATAGTGCAGAGGGGTATATAATTTTTTTAATTCGACAAAAATGGAAATTTATCAATTATACCCCTTCTAGGTACTGCCAAGAACATTTGCATGATTATCAAATTTTCAATAAAGAAAATGTACACGAAATTATAGGACAAGAATTTGACAACATAGTGGTTTTAATTACTCCCCATATTTATTATAATGAAGAAGGTAAATTAACAAGTTCAGAAACTTATTATAATGAATACAAAATGATGTATCAAATTTTAACAAGGGTTAGAAAAAAACTAAATATCGTTATTGTAAATAATACACAAGTTTTAGAACGATGTACCGAACTAATAAATAAAATGAAAGGTTGAAAACTCAAGAACAATAAAACTTTAATCACCCTCTAATGCAGCAAATAAAATTAAAATATCTATTTAATGCCTTTACGGGAAATAGTATTTCTGATAAATCAAAATATCTGAAAAGTGATAATGCAAATTATTACATAGCCACAAAGGATATTGATATTGAAACAAATAAAATTGATTATTCAAATGGTATTTATATCCCTAAAAATGACACCCAATTTAAAATAGCAAAACCAAAAACGATACTACTATGTGTAGAAGGTGCAAATGCAGGAAAAAAGATTGCATTTACAGATAAAGAAGTATGTTTTGTAAATAAATTGTGTGCCATAAAAGGAACAACCGAAAAAGTATTTGATAAATATTATTTTTACTATTTCCAATCATACATTTTTCAAAAACAATTTTTTGCCAATCTAACAGGTATAATAGGTGGGTTAAGTATATCTGTTTTCAAAAACCTAAAAATCCCTCTCCCTCCTCTCCCCCAGCAAAAAGCCATCGCTAACTATCTCGACAACAAAACCGCCAAAATTCAAAAATTTATTAAAAACAAAACTCGTTTAGTTGAACTCTTAAAAGAACAACGGCAAGCGGTGATTGATGCAGTGGTTAGTGGTAAATTATTAATGGTTCATGGTAAATTAGAAAAACCAAGAGAAACCAAACCCAGTGGTATAGATTGGTTAGGCGATATTCCAAAGCATTGGGAGGTGAGGAGGTTGAAGTATGTTTTTGATTTATATAAAGGGTTATCTATAACAAAAGAGAATTTAAAAGATAATGGAATATACTGTGTTAATTATGGAGAAATTCATTCTAAATATGGTTTTGAATTAAATCCAGAAATACATCAATTAAAATGTGTAGATGAAGATTATATAGTAAAATATCCAAGTACTTTATTAAAAAAAGGAGATTTTATTTTTGCAGATACATCAGAGGATTTAAAAGGATGTGGAAATTTTACATATTTAAATAGCGATAAGAAAACTGTTGCAGGGTATCATACAATTATTTGCAAACCAAAAAATAATATTCAATCAAGGTTTTTAGCATATATATTTAATTCAACTGTTTTTAGAAGTCAAATACAATCTAAAGTCAGAGGGGTAAAAGTGTACAGTATTACTCAAAATATTTTAAAAGATGTTTTTGTTTGGATGCCTAATTACCATTTACAATTAATAATTATCCATTATTTGGACACCGAAACCTCCAAAATAGACCAAGCCATCGTCAAGGCAGAGAAAGAAATAGCACTGATAAAAGAATACAAAGAAGCGATGATAAGCGAGGCGGTGGTGGGGAAGTTAAATATTAATGGTTAATGATTAATGAGGGAAAATGTGATAAAAAATAAAAGTTTCGCAATAAAAACAGCAAAAAAATAACATTAATAATTAATCATTAACCATTAATAATTAATAATGAGGGAAAATGTGATAAAAAATAAAAGTTTCGCAATAAAAACAGCAAAAAAATAACATTAATAATTAATCATTAACCATTAATAATTAATAATGAGGGAAAATGTGATAAAAAATAAAAGTTTCGCCTTTGCTGTAAGAGTTGTAAAGTTGTATCAATTCTTGTGTGAACAAAAAAAAGAATTTGCAATGAGTAAACAGTTATTAAGAAGTGGAACGAGTGTGGGGGCAAATATTCGTGAGTCCGAAAATGCAGAAAGCAAAAAAGACTTTGTACATAAAATGGGGATTGCTCAAAAAGAGATTAATGAAACGATTTACTGGCTTGATTTATTAAAAGAAACAAAATATCTGAATGATGAACAATTTGAAAGCGTGCATAAAGATGCAATACAAATCATTAAACTTATAACAAGCATCATAAAAACAGCAAAAAAACAACATTAATTATTAATGGTTAATTATTAATTATTAATGGTTAATGAGGGAAAATGTGATAAAAAATAAAAGTTTTAATTTTGTGTCTCACTTATGGAACACAAATAATAATATCAAATAAAAACACCATTAATAATTAATAATTAACCATTAATAATTAATCATTAATCATTAAATTTGCTGGATTATGGAGCAAAAATTAGTAGCAAAAGATTTTGCATCAGATCAAGACATTAAATGGTGTCCGGGGTGTGGTGATTATTCCATACTTAAACAGGTACAAGCTGTAATGCCTTTGATAGGTGTGCCTAAGGAGGATATAGTATTTATATCAGGTATAGGTTGTTCGTCTCGTTTTCCATATTATATGGATACTTATGGTATGCACAGCATACATGGGCGAGCTACTGCTATAGCCAGTGGACTAAAAATAGCTAATCCCAGTTTAAGTGTTTGGATAGTTACTGGAGATGGAGATGGACTCTCTATTGGAGGTAACCATTTAATACATTTGCTCAGAAGAAATATAGATGCTAATATTTTGCTATTTAACAATGAAATATACGGGCTTACTAAAGGACAGTATTCTCCTACTTCCAAGCGAGGGTTAAAAACTAAATCTTCTCCTCAAGGTACTATAGAGCAACCATTTAATCCACTGTCTTTGGCTATGGGTGCAGGGGCTTCTTTTATAGCCAGAGGAGTAGATAAAGATCCTAAGAGATTAAAGGAGCTTCTTCTCAGAACGCATCGACATAAGGGAACTTCTCTGCTTGAAATATATCAAAACTGTATTGTATTTAACGATGGTACTTTTGATGTCTTTACTGAGCGAAGTAATAAAACAGAAAATACGATATATTTGGAACATGATAGACCTTTAGTTTTTGGAAAGAATAAACAAAAAGGAGTAGTTTTAGAGGGCTTTATACCTAAAGTAGTAAATTTAGAAAATGATAAATATACATTAGATGATCTTTGGGTACATGATGAAAAAGATAAAATAAAGGCTAATATACTCATTAGTTTTTTTGAAACTCCTATAGATGAGTATAGTTTGCCAAGACCTTTTGGTGTGATATATCAAGAGAATAGGTCAGTATATGAAGATGACCTTATCGCCCAAATCAATCAATCTATAGAGGGTAAGGGAAATGGTGATATAGATCAACTGCTAAGAGGACCGAGAACTTGGACGGTTCATTAGCCCCCTTAATAATTTTAGCAGATATAGTGGAATTGGTTAAAACTACGTTTTTTATGGCACTTTCCGTCTCTATTTCTACTGAATTAACATTGGCACTACAGTTATAAAATAAATAAAATATAATATAATAATAAAAGTAATATTTTTTATCATAATAATTTAAATTTAGGGAGCAACTCTATAAATTTTCCAGTTTTCATTTGATTTTTCATATACTATTCTATCGTGCAATCTACTTTTTCGTCCTTGCCAAAACTCTATTTTTAAGGGTTTTACAATGTATCCTCCCCAGTGTTCAGGGCGATACATAGGCTGAGTTGCAAATTTTTGTTTAAATATTTGTTGCCTTTTCTCAATTACTTTTCTGTTCTCAATTTTTTTACTTTGAGGAGAAATCCAAGCCCCTATTTGGCTATCTATAGGGCGAGATAAAAAATATTCATCTGAAGTTTTAGCACTTACTTTTGAGGCGATTCCTTTGATACATACTTGTCTCTCCATGGGTAGCCATAAAAAATTTAAGGCTACTTTGTGATTTTGCGCTATATTTTTACCTTTAGTACTATGATAATTAGTATAAAATATGAATCCATCTGTACCAAACCCTTTGAGTAGTACAATTCTAGATATAGGAAAACCAGATCTATCTATGGTAGATAAGTTCATTACATTGGGTTCTGCAACTTTTTGATGTTGTTCTGCTTGGGTAAACCATTTTGAAAATTGCATCATAGGGCATTTATCAACAGAGCTTATGCTCAAGTGTTCATTACAATATTCTTGTCTATAGTTGCTTAAATCTCTATTCATTTATATTAAACTCATTGAACTATTTTTTACAAAGGTGCAAAAATTATTTATGCTAAATATAGCAATTCTTCACTAAAGTTTACCAAGTTTTTATACTGTTATTCTATTCTTATACATCTTACGGGTATTCCTTGAGAACCGTAAAAGTTTTGTAATGAGTCGCCTCTATTATAATATACGTGTTGATGGCTTCGTATTGTTCTACTCCAATATTGATACTCTGCGCCTTGCCCATAAAGACCTGCTACCCAATAATTTCTAAATCCACATTTGGAGATTTTCCATTTAGTGTACCAATCTAATATATTGGTATCATTTATAATGTCGGTCCATTCATGGTTGCTTGGAACATGCCAGCCTGCAGGGCAAACAGAATTTCTAAACCAAGCATCTGCTTGATACCCTCTTCCGTACCATTGACCACCAGAGTCTCGTGAAAATTTCTTGCGTCTTTCTTCTGGTTTAGTATCATAACGGTTAAATATAGTTGCAGAGTTTTTGAGTTGATGCCCATCTTCTTCTCTTCCCCATTGATAGTAGTACCCACAGTTTATGCCATCATTTATGTCGATAGGCTGTTTATCTGCTCCTAAGTTTCTGTCTAACATATAGTATGCTTTTCCAGATATGGTTCGTCGGATAATTTTATAATCTTTGGTTACCATATTTTTATCACCTATATGGTGTTTGATTTGTATGGATTTGGTAGAAATACCGTCTGTAGTCATGTTGTCTATAACGTCTTTTGCCCATATAGATTTTATGAAAAGAGGGGCAGAGGTGCTAGAAGGACCTATGTATCCTTGATGAACTATAGTACACTTTACTGTAATTTGAGACCCAATATCTGAAGAGGTAACCTTATAAGTTTTTTTATTGGCATGAGTTATAGGTATGTTATCTCTATACCATTGATATATTAATTTCCATCCATTATCATTAATAAGCCACTCGGCAAATGCGCTATGATAGGCTTGGAGTATTGATCCTTCATACCCTCTATTTTTGATAAATACCTTAGCGGGATGTATAGGTTTTTCATTTGAAGTAATTAATGGGTCTGATTTTACTTGGGGCTTTGGTATCGCACCTTTAGAAAAATATACACCTACTTCAAGAATATTTTTATTGGAAAACCTATACAGGGTATAAGATTTTTTATCGTTATATCTACGACGTACCTTTTTATCTCTATAGGTTTTTCATTTGAAGTAATTAATGGGTCTGATTTTACTTGGGGGCTTTGTATCGCACCTTTAGAAAAATATACACCTACTTCAAGAATATTTTTATTGGAAAACCTATACAGTTTTGGCAACGATTTGCCAGTAGTATATTCCAGAGTTATCAGTATAAGATTTTTTATCGTTATATCTACGACGTACCTTTTTATCTCTATACCACCTGATATTTTTTGTCCATTTGCTGGTTATCTTTAGCAGTAATTTGCCAATAGTATTTTTGTGTAGCATTTACTATCGTGAAATTTTCAGGGATCGAAAAAGTATATTTTCCTGTGGCGTGGTTTTGAATCACATTGTTTAGGTCATGGGTAGAATTACCAATGTAAATATCATATTTTTCATCTTTAGTAGCGTGCCATTCTAGGTCTAAGTATTGTGTCCAAATGGTAGAAAAATTGTTTATAGGAGCAATTAACTCGAGGGGTTTGGTTTTAATTTGGAATTTTTTGGAGTAAATAACTTTATTTTTATCTGTTTTTAGATAAATAAGAATTTCATAAGTGCTATTGTACTTTAGTTTTTCAAAGGTGTAGGAGAAGTCTTTTATATGATCTCTGGTTAAACTTCCTAATTTAACTTTTATTGTATTTTTTTG
This sequence comes from Ichthyobacteriaceae bacterium, assembly GCA_965226285.1. Taxonomy (GTDB): domain Bacteria; phylum Bacteroidota; class Bacteroidia; order Flavobacteriales; family Ichthyobacteriaceae; genus CBDDCQ01. Next base: position 988,912 of record CBDDCQ010000006.1, on the reverse strand, counting down.
AGTATTTAATTTTAGACTAATGCCATATTCTTTGATGTGATGAGAACCTGAAATAATTTTAGCAGATATAGTGGAATTGGTTAAAACTACGTTTTTTATGGCACTTTCCTTCTCTATTTCTACTAACTTAACATCAGCACTACAGTTATAAAATAAATAAAATATAATAATATAGAACGTGATATTTTTTATCATAATAAGTAAATTTAGGAAAAATCCTATAAATTTTCCAGTTTTTATTTGATTTTCATATTACTTATTTCGTCATATAAATTACTTTTTTCAAAATAATTTTGAACTACTTTTTTACAAAGTTACAAATTTATTTTCATTTATTTTCACACCCGATGTAAAAATTTATTTATACCAGTTGAACAGCAGAATTTTTGTAATGAGTCATCTTTATGATGATTGAAAGAAAAGATTTTGAAATTTATGTACAATTTTCACTTTTCGTCCGAAAGTTCAAATTATCATATTTGCGGCGGATATTCTAAACTTGTTTCATCTTTTTATACCTTCCCATTTTCATATTGAAAACAGGGGTATAATGCTGAAAAGATTTTTGTATGAAACTTACAGCTACGGAGATAGTTCCGGATTTGTACACGGATTCCACTTTAAGGTTTTATCTATATATAATATTGGCACTTGCCTAAAGACACTAAGACTTGCACATTTGAGCATTGTTAAGAGGCTTAGCAGGTACTATTGTCAACAAATATTAATTATTTTTTAAATCTCTGATTATAATTTAAACCAAAAACACCCTAATGGTGTGTAATAGGGTGTTTTTGGAAATTTAGTTTTAAAAAAACATTATTTTGCAAAGATAATATTATATTTTAATTACTAACAAGAAAAAAATTAAAAATTTTTTAATTTTATATTTTAACTTAAATATCATAATTATATATTACACCATAACACCTCATTTATTAGTAAAATCACCACAAAACGCTTGCCAAATTAATATTTATTTGTATCATAATAAACTATAGATTTACGATTATATCATCTATAGGTCGTCTTACTTTGGCTAAGTATTGGTATTTATCAGATGAACTCCTATAACCTATGGCTGCTAATACCAAAGATTGCAATCCCATAGAATTTAGCCCTAATATTTCATCGTATTTTTGGGGTGTAAATCCTCCCATTGGGCAAGCATCTACACCTTCTATAGCGCATATAGTAAGTAGATTTCCTAATACAATAAATGCCTGTTGAGTAGCCCAATTTTTTATTTTTTCTTCTGTAGAGTTATTTACAAATGATAAAAGCACATTTTTATGCGTTTGTAAATCTTCTAAATTTTTTTGCCTGATTCTTGAAATATTTTTAATATAACGATTTACAAATTCTTCATTTATGTTTTTTTCTCTACAGATGACCACCAAATGTGAGGAATCAACAACTTGATTTTGGTTATATGAATGTTCTACCAATTTTTTTCGTATTTCTCTATTTTCTACAATTACAAGTCTGTAAGGTTCTAGCCCATAAGATGAAGGAGTAAGACTCATCCCTTTAATAAGAGTGTCCAGTTTATTTTGAGGGATCATTTTATTTTTATCGAATTCTTTTACAGAGTATCTTTTGGATAATATATCTATAATATTCATATTTTAAAAGTATTTTTCGTGCAAATTTAGGATATAAATTTATACAGTTGTGAAAAAATTATAGTAACTTTAGTAAGAATAATATCTAATCTTTAAAAAAATACAATTATGACAAATATAAAAATAAAATTGATCTTAGTAGTTTTTTTGAGTTTTAGTATATTATGCTTACGCACAGCAGAGTGACAAGTTAAAACGAGTATTAAAAGGGTTGAAAAAAGCTACTCCGCAAGATTTAATGAGTCTTTCAGGAGAGATTCAGATTTTAAAAGTATTTTTCGTGCAAATTTAGAACATAAATTTATACAGTTCAATGAATATTAAACTACATTTAAACTACGATTATACTGATTTTTTTCTTCTATGTTGAAAAAATTATAGTAACTTTGTAAAAATAATATTAATCTTTAATAAATTAAAATACAATTATGACAAATATAAAAATAAAACTGATCTTAGTAGTTTTGAGTTTTAGTATATTATCTTATGCACAGCAAAGTGACAAGCTAAAACGAGTATTAAAAGGGTTGAAAAAAGCTACTCCGCAAGATTTAATGAGTCTTTCAGGAGGGATTCAGATAGATAAATATGATACTTATGATTTAAAAGGAGACCTGATTTCAATAAAAGATCATATGAATGATCTAATGGAGGGAAAAAAAGCTCCCCATTTTTATTTGGGTTCTGATGGAAAAATAAAGCTAGTAGTGCTAAGAGATGCTACTGAGCAAGAAAGAAAGCAAATGGAAGAGCAAATGAAACAGGCAAGAAATATGAAAACTAAATTAAAGGGCAAAAGTGCTCCGGAGTTTAGTGTTACTACCATTGATGGAAATAAGTGGGATACGGCTTCTTTAAAAGGTAAAACAGTAGTGCTTAATTTTTGGTTTATTGCTTGTAAACCTTGCATTGATGAAATACCAGACCTAAATAAACTAGTGGACAAATACAGTAAAAAAAATGTAGTTTTTCTAGGTTTAGGATTGGATTCCAAATCCCAAGTTAATGACTTTTTAAAGACTCAAAAATTTGAGTATCAAATAGTACCTAAGAGTCAGATAGTAGTTAAAAATTTTAAAGTAATGGCATTTCCTACACATATTGTTGTAGATCCTAAAGGAAAAGTAGTATTTGAAACTACAGGCTTAGCACCTAACACTATACAGAACATAGACGATGCTATTGAGTCAACTTTAAAATAAATAAGTATGAGTAAATCTAGTTTATTCAAACCAAAACACCTTTAAAAGTAAAGGTGTTTTGGTTTTCTATGTGCTATCTTAAAAAAACATAAGATGGGTTTTAAATTTTTATCGTAATTTCGTACGTTTAATTTTTAAGAGACCTTAAAATTTGTTGTTAAAAAAGCTAAGTATGTTATCATTTTACGCGGGAAAAAACAAAAATGTATTTGTTGTACAGTTAGCGAGTGAGTTATCAAAATATGATATAGAAAAGTTAATATGGCTTTTTGGAGACGCCCATAAGATGAATGAATCGTCAGTAAAAGGCTTTTTTATAGGTCCTCCCGCTGAGATGATTTCTCCTTGGAGTACTAACGCAGTAGAAATTACCCAAAATATGGGTATTCAAGGTATAGAGAGAATAGAAGAGTTTTTTAAGGTAGAAGATAAAAATACTCCTTATGATGTAATGGTTTCTCGTATGTATGAGCAGTTAAATCAAGATACCTTTGAAGTAACAAGAAAAAGAGAAGAAGTACTAGAGATAGATGATATTGCTATATATAATATTCAACAGGGGCTAGCGTTAAGCGATGATGAAATAGCATATTTAGATGGTTTGAGTAAAAAATTAGGTAGAAAACTTACCGATGCAGAGATATTTGGTTTTTCTCAAGTAAATTCAGAACATTGTCGTCATAAAATTTTTAATGGTAAATTTATTATAGACGGGCAAGAGAAACCTCATTCTCTTTTTAAATTGATCAAAAAGACTTCTGAACAAAACTCTAATGGAATTGTATCGGCTTATAAAGACAATGTAGCTTTTATAAAGTCTTCAAAAGTAGAACAGTTTGCACCTAAAGAGTACCATAAATCAGATTATTACCAAACTAAAAATATTAATGCGGTAATTTCCCTAAAGGCAGAAACACATAATTTCCCTACCACGGTAGAACCTTTTAATGGTGCTGCTACAGGTTCAGGTGGAGAGATTAGAGACCGTTTGGCAGGAGGTAAAGGAAGTTTACCATTAGCAGGTACAGCAGTATATATGACACCTTATTCTCGTGTAAAAAAAGGCAAACAATGGGAAGAAAATTTGGAGCCTCGTCCATGGCTTTATCAAACGCCTTTAGATATTTTGATTAAAGCGTCTAATGGAGCTAGTGATTTTGGTAATAAATTTGGACAACCTCTTATTAGCGGTTCAATACTTACTTTTGAACATAGCCAGCAAAATAAAAAGTATGGTTTTGATAAAGTGATTATGCTTGCTGGGGGAGTGGGTTTTGGAAAGGAAGAGGAAGCACAAAAAGGGAGCCCCAAAGTAGGGGATAAGATAGTGATATTAGGCGGAGATAACTACCGAATAGGAATGGGAGGAGGTGCAGTATCTTCTATCGATACGGGTCAGTTAGATAATAAAATAGAACTCAATGCCATTCAACGTTCTAATCCTGAGATGCAAAAGAGAGTTTCTAATGTCATTCGTGCTATGGTGGAGCAAACTCATAATCCTATTGTATCAGTACATGATCATGGGGCAGGAGGACATTTGAATTGTTTATCGGAGCTCATAGAGGAAACAGGAGGGAATATAGATTTGGATAAATTACCTGTAGGAGATAAAACACTTTCAGCTAAAGAAATTATAGGAAATGAATCGCAAGAGAGAATGGGACTTGTAGTAAAGCAAGAGGATGTAGATATATTAAAGCAAGTAGCAGATAGAGAGCGTTCACCTATGTTTTTAGTGGGAGAGGCTACTGATGACCACAACTTTAAGTTTGAATCTAAAACTACGGGAGAAAAACCTATGGATTTGAGGTTGGAGGATATGTTTGGGAATACGCCAAAAACTATAATTAAAGATGAAACATTGAAATATACTTATACGGCTTTAGAATATATTCCCCATAAAATAGAATATTATTTGAAGCAAGTATTACAACTTGAGGCAGTAGCATGTAAAGATTGGTTAACTAATAAAGTAGATAGATGTGTGACGGGTAGGGTAGCTAAACAGCAGAATACGGGAGCATTGCACTTACCACTAAATGATGTAGGGGTAGTGGCATTAGACTATAGAGGAGAAAAAGGGATAGCCACTTCGATAGGGCATTCTCCTGTAAGTGCTTTGATAGATACTATAGCAGGATCTAGAAACTCTATTGCAGAGGCACTTACTAATATTGTATGGGCACCTATTACAGATTATATTAAAGGAGTATCATTAAGTGCTAATTGGATGTGGCCATGTAAGAATAAAGGTGAAGATGCAAGATTATATCAAGCTGTAGAAGGGATAAGTAACTTTGCTATTGAGTTAGGGATAAATATTCCTACGGGTAAGGATTCTCTTTCTATGACGCAAAAGTACAAGGAGGAGGTGGTATATGCTCCCGGTACGGTAATTATATCAGCAGTAGCAGAGTGCTCAGATGTAAAAAATATAGTAGAACCTACCTTAGTAAATGTAGAGGGCAATACTATATTTTATATTAATTTGTCTGATGATGATTATAAGCTTGGTGGAAGTTCTTTTGCTCAAATTCTCAATCAACTAGGTAACCAAGCACCTACGGTAAAGGATGCCAAAAAGTTTGTAAATGCATTCAATAGTATACAACAATTGATTAAACAAAGTAAAATATCAGCTGGGCATGATATTTCGGCAGGTGGTATGATTACTACTTTACTTGAAATGTGTTTTGCTCAAAATCATTTGGGGGCTTCTATTGATGTATCTGTATTAGGTGAAGAGGATAGTATAAAACTTTTATTTGCTGAAAATTCTGGATTGATATTCCAAGTTACAGATAAAACGGCAGTAGAGCAAGTATTAAAACAAAATGGAATAAATTATGCCATTATAGGCTCAGCAAATAATAAAGGAATAGTGTCTATAAGAAATGGAACACAAAAAATAGAGTGTGATGTAGCTACTTATAGAGATATATGGTACGAAACATCATACCTTTTAGATAGAGAACAAAGTGGTGATAGAAAGGCAGAAGAAAGGTATGAAAATTATAAAAATCAACCGTTAAAATTTACATTTCCAAGGCATTTTACAGGGAAGCTAAAAGATTTAGGATTAGACCCTAACAGAAAGCAGTTTACAGGCATTAAAGCTGCAGTAATTAGAGAGAAAGGAAGTAATTCTGAAAGAGAGATGGCGTATGCAATGTACTTGGCGGGCTTTGATGTAAAGGATATACACATGACAGATTTAATAAGCGGTAGAGAGGATTTAACAGATGTAAATTTCATAGTGGCGGTAGGAGGTTTTTCAAATTCTGATGTTTTGGGCTCTGCTAAGGGATGGGCAGGAGCATTTAAATACAATGCCAAGGCTTGTAAAACTTTGATAGATTTCTTTGCCAGAAAAGATACGCTTTCACTCGGAGTATGTAATGGGTGCCAATTGTTTATAGAGTTGGGATTAATTACTCCTGAACACGATGAAAAACCAAAGGTGTCACACAATGATTCTCATAAATTTGAATGTGGATTTATAAGCGTAGATATTCCTGAAAATAATTCAGTAATGTTAAAATCGTTGGCTCATTCGCAACTGGGGATATGGGCAGCACATGGCGAGGGTAAATTCTATTTGCCTTATGGTGAGCAAGAGTATAATATTGTAGGTAAATATACTTATGGAGAATATCCTGCTAATCCAAATGGTTCAGATTATAATACTATGGCAATGGCATCTAAAGATGGAAGACATTTAGTAATGATGCCACATTTGGAACGTTCTACTTTTTCATGGAATTGGGCAAATTATCCAAGCAATAGAAAAGGTGATCAAGTAACTCCTTGGATAGAAGCTTTTGTAAATGCTAGGGATTGGATAAGAAATAACGATTAGGTTAAAATTTACCTTCTAAGAGTATTTTACTAAAGATAGTGTAAAATACAATATAAAAAACAACAAATTTTTAACTTATCTCGAGTCTGTTAATTTTAGAATAGTTATACTTGTCTTGTACTATTGAGTGTAATACGTAAAAATTGTGAGTAAAAAAATTATAGAGCCTTTTAGAATAAAAGCTGTAGAGAATATTAAATTAACTACAAAGGCTTATAGAAAAGAGATTATCAAAAAAGCGGGGTATAATCTTTTCAATATCAAATCAAAAGACGTTTACATAGATTTATTGACAGATAGTGGCACAGGAGCAATGAGTGATAGCCAATGGGCAGCATTGATGAAAGGTGATGAATCTTATGCAGGGAGTAAGAATTATTATAACCTGTGTGCTACTGTAGAAGAACTTACGGGGTTTACTAATGTAATACCTACGCATCAAGGCAGAGGAGCAGAACAAATACTATTTCCTGCTTTAATCAAAGGTAATAAAAATATAACTATATCTAATATGCACTTTGATACTACTAAAGCCCATGTAGAACTCAATGGGGCTAAAGCATTAGATTTTGTTACTCAAGAGGCTTTTAACACGCAAGAGCAATACCCTTTTAAAGGGAATTTTAATGTACAAGCTACTCGGGATTATATCCATACTAAGGGGAGTAAACACATTGCATTTATTGTAATTACAGTAACTTGTAATAGTGCTGGTGGACAACCTATATCTATGCAAAATATCAAAGAAATTAGCCATTTGGCTAAACAATATGGTGTTGTTACTATTTTAGATTGTGCAAGGTTTGCTGAAAATGCTTATTTTATTAAGCAAAGAGAGCAAGGGTATAGAGATGTTTCTATCAGAGATATTGTAAAAGAAATGTTTTCTTATGCAGATGCTTTTACGATGAGTGCCAAAAAAGATGGACTTGTCAATATTGGTGGGTTGGTTGGCATTCATGACGAAGAATTGTTTGATAAGGTAAAATCTTTGTGTGTGCCTTATGAGGGCTATATCACTTATGGCGGTTTGGCTGGTAGAGATATGGAGGCACTTTCAATAGGTTTACAAGAGGTGGTTGACCAAGGATATTTAGAGCATAGAATAGCACAAATAGAGTATTTGGGTAATATACTTACTAAAAATGATATACCTATACAAACGCCTGTAGGAGGTCATGCTATATTTATAGATGCAAAGAAGATGTTACCTCATATTAAGTCTAAGTATTTTCCTGCACAGGTATTAGCTTGTGAACTGTATATAGATAGTGGCACTAGAGGTGTAGAAGTAGGTTCATTTCTGGTAGGCAATGATCCGATTACTAAGCAGCAAGCACCTTCTTCATTTGAGTTTTTAAGACTTACTATTCCTAGGAGAACATACACTTATACGCATTTAGAATATGTAGCAGAATCTATTTGTAATATCAAAGAGAATTTAAAAAATCATAAGGGATTTAGAATTGTTCGAGAACCTAAAGTTTTACGACATTTTACAGCAGTATTAGTTCCTCTTACATAGAATAAGAAGAATCCATGATAAATAATAAAATATAACCAAATTTTTCTATTTAGCAACAATTTACTTGAGTATTATTGGAGCAGCTACTATTGTCTGATTCTTGTTTTATCTCTTTTTCATGGCGTAAGGCTGCTAAACACTGTGTGGTTAAAGTTTCAGTGTTAATAATAATTTTATTATTTATGGACTTAATATCTGTAATTGGATATTGTGTAACAATATCTTTTCTATATTCTAAATGAATATTACTCTGTTCTAATGTAGCCAATTTATTTAAGATTGATTGACTTTGTTCAAGTATTTTTAAAAAAGTAGTTGCTCTCAACCGGTGATTAATATCTTTGCCTAACCATAATTGAATCTGAATATAATTCTCTTCTCTTGTATGTCCTCCACAATCGATAAAATAACGATTAACACAACCAACATCAGTTAAATGGTAGTGTGCAGGGATCAAATAGCCATCAGGTAAATATACATCAATAAGACTATTAGGGTTTTTAGACAGTGTAGTGATAAATTGTTTATAAGTAATCATAGCATTTTCCTTTAAAAAATTAAAAAAGCAAATGTATGTTTTTTAATTAAACCAAAGAATAATGTTTAATAAATTTCATAAACCATAGCTAATTAACCTTATCTTTGCCTCTAAAATAAATTCCTATGCAAAAATTGGCGATATTGGCTTCAAGAGGTGGTTCTAATGCCGAGGAAACTCAGCAAGTATTTTAAAGAACATCGTCATATTCAAGTAACCCAAGTTTTTAACAAAGGTCAAATGACTGACGGTAAGTTGTTACAAGTGCTTTTGAGTATTGCTGATTGGCTTATTTTGGCGGTTTTTTTGGAAGATTCCAAATGATATATTAGTGGCTTAGCCATACAAAATCATCAATATTCATTCCTTCTTTGCTGCCCAATATGGGGGTAAAAGTATGTTAAAATGTAGAATAGATGAATCATAACGATTTCTATTTCCTTTTGTGATGCCTTGAGGTTATCACTTAGTACAAATTGTTCTAAAGTATTCCATTTAGGGCCTCATTACTCTTTTTGATCTATAGAACGTTTTACAATTTTCTCCAGATATCCCCATAGGTTTGTAAAACCCTCTATTAAATAAATGCTTCGTACTTACAGGTAGTTGCTCTATAGCATCTGATGATTTTTGGGCACGGTATTTATTAAACTTACCCATGAATTAAATATATTTTAAGTTACAAACAAAATTATATATTTGTTTGTTTTAAAAAATACTTTTTTCTAAGATATTAACATACTCTTATGAATATTATTATTAATAGGTCTTCATTAATATTATTAGTAGTTACGACCTTTATTTCTTCTATGGCTCAAGATAAAAATCAAAAGAAAATTAGACCTAAAGTAGGAGTAGTACTCAGTGGAGGAGGTGCTAAGGGAGCTGCTCATGTGGGTGTTCTGAAAATTCTAGAGCAATTAGGTATTCCTGTAGATTACATAGGAGGTACTAGTGTAGGAGCCATTGTAGGAGGGCTATATGCTATAGGATATACCCCTGATGAGATTGGAGAAATTATGAAGAATATGGATTTTAAGAAGTTTTCTTTAAATCTTCCTAATAGACAAATATTGAGTAAACTTAATAAACAATATTATGATAAATATACCTTTTCTCTTCCTCTTGCAGGAATATGGAACTTTGAGATTACTAAACAAGCCTTATCCAATGGGCGTAATTTATTTAGGCATTTGTCTAAATTAGTAAAAAATGCAATTAGAGAGAGAGATTTTAGTAAATTTAAGATACCCTTTTTATGTGTAGCTACTGATTTGGTTACAGGGAAAGAGGTTGTTTTTAAGAAGGGTAATTTAGCTGAAGTATTGAGGGCTAGTGGTTCATTTCCAACAGTATTTTCACCTTTTGAGATAAATGGAAGACTTATGGTAGATGGAGGTATTACGAATAACTTTCCTGCAAGTCATGTTAAAAACATGGGAGCTGATATCTTAATAGGTGTAGATGTTCAAAAAGATTTATCCTCTAAAGCTGAACTCAATTCAATTTATCAAATTTTAGATCAGATATCCAGTTTTAGAATGGCAGAAAAAAATAAGCATGAAAAAAAGATTTGTGATATAATTATATATCCAGATATATCTGGTGTAGGTGTTATGGATTTGGGAAAAACTTCTATTATGATAGATAGAGGTTTTTTAGCAGCCCGAGAAAGTGAGAAATTGAGAGAAATAGCCTATGAATTTAGTAAATTTCAAAAGGAAGAACCTATACAAGATAAAGATTTTCTCAAAGATAGCCTATTTATAGATGAGTTTGAAGTAGTCGGAAAAACAACATTTTACAAGGATTATTTTAAATCTAAATTCAATTTAAACGATAATAGTCGTAAGTTTTCATTTGGGCAAATACAGAGTATTTTAGAGGAAATAGATGCTACAAATTATTTTTCACATTTGAGTTATGATTTATATCAAAATGGAAATACTACTAAATTTTCACTCTTAGTAAAAGAAGCTGACGAAGATACTTATCTTAAGTTTGGAATAAATTATAATTCAATACAACGAACTCGTACACTTGTCAATCTTACAAAAAGGAATTTACTACTTGAAAATAGTTTGCTTTCATTTGATTGGATATTAGAAAAAAATCTCAATTTTAAGATAGATTATAGGTTGATTTCAGATATTGTATCTCCAGGTATTTATTTTTTAGTTGTTAATTATAATTTTTTGATGGATAGATTGCCCCTTAGAATGAAAGAATACTCTAAACTTAGAAATAATTCTAAGCATTATCATACAGTTCGAGTAGGAACTTATATAGAATTTGAAATTCCTAAAACCAATATTTTTTTAAATCTATCAGGAGAGTTTGAATATACAATATTACTTCCTATAACACATCTTGAAAATGATACAGACCAATATGGTTTAATTTATGATAGAAATCTTAGTCTAAAATTTGATGTAGAAAGAGATACTTATGATAATAAATATTTTCCAAAAGAGGGGAGTTATATTTATTTTTTAGCAGATTTATTTTACTCGATATTTAAAAATAAAAAACAAGAGGCTTGGTTAAGGGGTTCAGGTATTCGTTTTAGGACTAAGTACGGTCAAGTAATAAAAGCATTCTTTAAGAATTTATATTTTAATTATGAATTTTCATTTTCTGACTATCTGGATGTAGGTAACATTAAGGAGTACTTTTCTAATACAGGTAAAAGAAATAGATTTCCTATAAGTAAATCTTCGGGGTTAGGAGGGTCATTATCAATAGGAGATAATGAATCCTTTATCGGACTACCGTATCTTTACAATTTTTATAGAATTTTTGGAAAGTTAAATATGGGACTTAAATATGAACTTTTTAAAGAACACTATATAAGTTTAATAACCGATATTGGATATATTCCTTACAATAACGAGGCTTTATCTCCTAAGTGGCTTTATGGTTTAGGAATTTCTTATGGTTATGATAGTGTTTTAGGACCTATTAATGTCATACTAGGGATAGGTAAAAAAGATCATTTTTTTAACTTAAATATAGGGTTGAACTTTTAAGAAGTTAATTGTTTATATACAGTTCAAAGGTTTTTTTATAAGTTTTTACCTTTTTGTATTATGTTTGTTTAGATTTGTCAGTATAGTTAAATATTTTTTGATGAATTTTATATCTGTTTTTGTATTTTGGGTTATTATTACTTTCTGCTTTCCTACGGTAAGTAAGGCGCAATTCTATTATGGAAATCAAATGAAATTTGGAAAGAATATACGTGTATATAATCAATTTGATTGGAATTTCTACAGAGCACAGAACTACGACATATACTATTATAAAAGAGGTAGTAGTAATGCACAATATATATTGTATGAATTACCTAAACAGATAAAAAAGTTAAATAATTTTTTTGATGTAAAGTTTCAAAAGAGAATTAAAGTAATTTATTTTAACAATCTTACAGATTTAAAGCAAAGTAATCTAAATTCTAGAGACGAGAAGGATTTTAACAGGTCAGGAACTATGCAAATCCATCAAGAAAAGATATTTATCTATGGTACAGGAAGCAGGCGAGATCTATTGATGCAATTGCAAGAATCCTTAGTAAAATTGTATTTAGGATATATTTCTGAGGGAGATGATTTTCTTTCAAATGCCCAAAGTTCTTATAGTGTATCCTCCTTGCCTAATTGGTTTACTCAGGGGTTAGCGCGCTTTGTATCACAAAGGCAAATTTTTCAAATCAAGCAAATGCTTAGAGATGCTACAGTGTATGAATATTTAGATGAGTTTAATACTTATTCTTCAACATTGCCTGATGTGATAGGCTATTCGTTGATTAATTTTTTGCAGCAGAACTACGGAAAAAGAGTAATGCAAGAGGTGATTTATTATTCTGCCGTTTTTAAGAATATTAAAAGAGGACTAGAAAATGTATTGCAAATGCCTTACGAAGATATTATAGAAAATTGGGGTAATTATTATAAAAAAAAGTATGCCCATATTACTGAAAATAAGTTACCTAATTTGGTAACTACTTCTGAAGGAGAACAATATATACATCAAATTAGTATGTCTGATGATAAAGAACATATTGCCTACACTATTAATGAGTTGGGTGCTTATAAAGTATATGTACAAAATATAAAAACAGCAGATAGACAAGAAATAATTTCGGGAGGTTATAATATCTCCCGAAATCAAGACATCTCATATCCCATTATATCGTGGCATCCGCAAAGTAAGGTCTTGGCTATAGTATTAGAAAAGAGAGGTGATATTTATATGATAATGTATGATTTAGAAACCAAGCAAATAGAAGAAAAATCACTTACCATATTTGATAAAGTAATAGGGCTATCTTATTCGCAAGATGGAAAAAAAATAGTAATCACAGCAGTAAAAAATGGTTTTTCGGATGTATATGTATATCATATTCAAAGGGGAGGAGTAGAAAAAATTACTCAAGATAGTTATGATGAAAATCATGCAGTATTTTATGCCGATGACAAGTATATCTTATTTAGTTCTAATAGGGATAACGATACTATAACATTTTCTAAGGAATATAATTTGGGTAAACAGTATTATGATGTGTACTTATATGATTATCAGAATAAAAAAGATGTATTAGAGCGAGTAACTTATTCCGATGATAAAGATGAGATAATGTCTCAGAATATTACCAATGATATTTTTTCGTATTTAGAACGAAATGATGAGGGGAAGAATCTTATTAATATAGTAAAAAGAGATAGTGTAATAGCATATATAGATACAGTGATACACTATAAAAGTGTATTTAAAAAACAAAAGATGAATCGTGATACGCACGGTGTATTTAATTATAAAATATATAAGCGTACCAATAGTTGGGCACAAACTCAATATAATGATAGAGAATACAATTTGCAATGGTTTCACGATTTGGATAACATCCTTCCAGAGAATTTTAAACAAGATATAACCATAGTTAAGCAAGATAAGAAAACACCTTATCAAGTTCTAAAAGTCCCCCAAAAAAAATATCCTGTAAACATTGATAATTATGTTTTTGAAGATAAATTAGTAAATAACAAACAAAAACTTGAAAATCAATTAGATGTAAACTCATTTATAAAAAAAATAAATGCCACAAATGCAGGAGTAACTATAGAACCTAAATCGTATAATAAATATAAAAGGTTATATGAGCGCATATTTTTTCCTACACAGACTAGTTTTCAAATGGGTAAACCTTTTGACAATAGAGATTATCAGCCTTTTACGGGAGGCATAGTTTCACAACCTATAGGTATAAGTAATATGATGATGGAAGTAAAATTAAAAGATATTTTTGAGGATTATATTCTAGTGGGAGGGTTCAAATTTAATCCCTCTAACTTTAGATTAGGGTTATCACTATCAGCTAATAATGAGATACTCATACAACTTAAAGATAGAAAAAAAATGTGGAATAAAACTTATACTTTTTATAGAAAAGCCTCTTTAAATCAAGTTTCTATTTACGATGAAAGAAATATCATTACTTATAATCTAAGACATGAGTTATCTTATCCTTTTTCACCTGTAGCATCTTTTAACATAGCATACGGATATAAAAATGATAATATTGTATATTTATCAAAAGAATATAATTCTCTTAGAAAAGAGAAAGATTACCGGCATTATGCTTCTTTATTTATGAGTTATATTTACGATAATAGTGTTAATTTTGACCTCAATTTACATAGAGGTTTTAAGTACAAGGTATTTGCAGACGTAAGTATAGATTTAGATTTTCCAAAGAAAGTGATGTTAAATTTGGGCATAGATATGAGGTATTATTATCGAATTCACAGAAATTTAATATGGGCAAATAGATTTTCTGCCGGAACTTCCTTGGGGAGCATGAGGTTGGTACATTATTTGGGAGGAATAGATTCTCAACTCGCTCCAAAGTTCAACAAAGACATACCTGTAGCTAAAGACTATAATTTTCAAACGCTTATGACTAATATGAGAGGGTTCAAACAGAATATAAGAAATGGAAAGAGTTTTGTATTGTTCAATACAGAACTTAGATTGCCTATTATACAGTATTTTTATAAAGCACCAATTAATTTAGATTTCTTTAAATACTTTCAGATAGTACCATTTTTTGATATAGGTACAGCTTGGAATGGGTTTACGCCTTGGCAAGATGATTTGTTTATATATAAATCTCTGAAACGGTATAACACTAAAGTAACAGTAAAGCGAAATCAGGATCCTTTTGTAATGGGGTATGGCATAGGCTTTAGAACTATGATTTTTGGAACATTTATAAGGTTAGATATAGCTAGAGGAATAGATACTTTTCAAGTAGGAGATACCTATTATCATATATCATTTAGCTATGATTTTTAAAGAAAAAAGAGACAGGAAAATTAAATTTAAAAGTATATGGAAGCAATTATATCATTAATTATTATAGGAATTGTAGCAGGCTGCATTAGTGGGCTTACAGGTGTAGGAGGAGGTATTATTATGATACCACTCTTAGTATTCTTTTTCAAGTTTTCACAATTTCAAGCTCAGGGTACAGCCATAGCTGCTATGTTGCCTCCTATAGGTATTATGGCAGTAATTAATTATTACAATGAGGGTTATATAAATTGGAAATACGCTGCTATTATCTCTCTTACGTTTATCTTGGGAGCTTTTATAGGATCTAAGTTAGCAGTGAATATGGACCAGAAAGTTATCAAAAGGATATTTGGGGGGATTCTTTTGATAGTCGGGCTAAAAATGATTATAGATCAAAAGTAAAAAGTAATACTTTTGCAGTACAATTTTTTTAATTACAGGAATATACATGAGTAAAATGGTAAAGCCATATCGTACCCATTTAGGTAAAAAAAGACAGGTAGAGCAAATGTTTGATAATATTTCGGGTAAATATGATTTTTTAAATCATTTTTTGTCTGGTGGGATAGACATTTTGTGGCGAAAAAAGGTAGCGAGAATACTAAAAAAAATTCAACCTAAAAATATACTGGATATTGCTACCGGCACAGCTGATTTGGCGATAGAATTATCCAAGATTCAACCCGATAAAATTATAGGTTTAGATATTTCAGAGGGTATGTTAAAGGTGGGCAAAAGAAAAGTACAGAATAAAGGGCTCTCTCATCGGATTAGCTTGGTTCAAGGAGATTCTGAGAATTTACCCTTTGCCTCAGATAATTTTGATGCTATTACTGTAGCTTTTGGAGTGAGAAATTTTGAGAATTTAGAAAAAGGACTAGCCGAAATATATAGAGTTTTACAATCTCAAGGTACCTTTGTGATTTTAGAGTTTTCTCAACCTGAGCGTTTTCCTATAAAGCAATTGTATCATTTTTATAATAAACACATACTGCCTGCTATAGGTAGAATAGTTTCCAAAGATAAAACAGCATATACA
Source organism: Ichthyobacteriaceae bacterium (assembly GCA_965226285.1). Classification (GTDB taxonomy): domain Bacteria; phylum Bacteroidota; class Bacteroidia; order Flavobacteriales; family Ichthyobacteriaceae; genus CBDDCQ01. Next base: position 972,767 of record CBDDCQ010000006.1, on the reverse strand, counting down.
TATTTGCCAGAATCTATCAAAGCGTTTCCATACGGTAAAGCACTATTACAAACTTTAGAAAATAAAGGATTTAAGGATACCAAATGTATTCCACTTACTGGTGGAATAGCTTCTATTTATATAGTAAAAAAATTATGAGAAAAAATATATTTATCGCCTTATTTTGTACAATGTGGTCATATAATACTTTGGCACAATTTGGCAATGTACTGAATCTTCAGAAAATAGATAAGCAACTTTATCACTTTGGATATTATTTGGGAGTTAATTACAATGACTTCACATACAAAATAAATAAAAATGCTAAATTCAAAAATGAAGATGATTTTTCAGTAGTTCAACATTTTGGTCTTGAAGTGGGAATATTGGCAAATCTGAGGTTACATGAACTAATAGATGTAAGAGTATCTCCTGGTGTCTCTTATTTTCAAAGAAATTTGGTCTATCCAAAAAAAATATTAGAACATTATAAAAAAACTTATTCATCTTTAGATGTAAACGATACGATAAGACAGATAAATTCTACATATCTGAATATACCTTTGTCTATTAAATTTAATGCTATCCGTTTGAACAATTACAGACCTTATCTTACAGCTAATATTTGCTATAGTTATAATTTTACTTCAAATCAAAATTCTGAGGATGATAACTTTGCAAAAGTATTTAGATCTTCAAGCCATATGTTTTCTTATGGCTTTGGTTTTGGTATAGAGTTTTACTGTCCTTATTTTAAGGTTTCTACCGAAATTAACACTGTGTTTGGGATAAATAATATATTGATAAAAGATGGAAAAGATGGCAAAAAACAAAGCCCTTGGACAGATTCTTTTAGCCAATTAAGGACAAAAGGAATCAATTTAAAGATTATTTTTCAGTAAGTACTTAAAAAATACGATTATATGAAAATAAAGTACTCGTATCTCATTATAATTTTAGGAATAAGTCTATTTATCCCTTTTTTGGGTAGTGTACACCTATTCGATTGGGATGAAATCAATTTTGCAGAGTTTGCCAGAGAAATGATAGAAACGGGAGATTATTTTAGTGTACAGATAAATTTTGAGCGATTTTGGGAGAAGCCACCTTTTTTCTTTTGGTTACAAGTACTTAGTATGAAATTATTTGGTATTACTGAGTTTGCAGCTCGTTTGCCCAATGCCATATTTGGAATCATTACATTACTTACTATTTTTAGTATAGGTAAAAGGTTGAAAAGTAGGCATTTTGGCTTCTTATGGGCTATGGTATTTTTGGGTTCATTTTTACCATTTTTGTATTTCAAATCAGGCATTATAGATCCTATATTCAATTATTTTATTTTTATATCTATTTACTCTTTGGTTCGTGCCAAAAGTTCTAAAAACCAGAGGATCAAAAATAAATTTATGTTGCTTTCTGGTGTAGCCATTGGGTTTTCTATTATTACTAAAGGACCCGTGGGTTTACTTTTATGGATACTTACTTTGGGAGCATACGCACTGACAAACCGATTTAAAATAGCACTGAATTTAAAGCAATTATGTTATTTTTCCATAAGTTGTTTATTCATTACCTTTTTGTGGTATTTACCTGAGACTATAAATAACGGATTCGATTTTCTCATAGGATTTATTGAATATCAAATAGATTTATTTTTGCGTCCTGGTGCTGGACACCAGCAGCCTATATATTATCATTTCGTGGTAGTTTTAGTGGGGTGTTTTCCTATGTCAGTATTTGCGTTAGGTAGTTTTGGCAAATCATTACCAAAAGATAGTTTCAGATTGTGGATGAAGTGTTTATTCTGGGTGGTAATGATATTATTTACTGTAGTATCTACAAAGATAGTACATTATTCTTCTATGTGTTATTTACCGCTTTCTTACCTTGCTTCGGACTATTTATATAAGTTATCCAAAAAACAAAAAACGATACCTTTGTGGATAAATATAGTATTTTTGATTATAGGTAGCATACTTTCACTTTTGGTGATGGCTTTACCTTTTGTAGCTTATTACAAAGAAAGAGTAATACCTTATATAGATGATGAATTTGCAGTGCAATCTTTACTCAATACTGATGTGCAGTGGGGAGGATATGAGTATCTGATAGGCTTGTGTTATTTAGGAGTAATCATAATCGTGTTTTTGTCTTTATTTAAAACAAATATTAGACGTACAGTAATCATACTATCTATTTGTTCGGCTTCTTTTTTATCTGTAATACTGTGGATAATTGTACCCAAAGTGGAGGGATATTCTCAAAAGCCAGCTATAGATTTTTATAAGAGTTTGCAAGGCAAAGATGTATATGTAACTACTTATAAATTTTATAGTTATGCTCAGTATTTTTATTTTAGGCAGCCCAATGATGGAAATTCTAAAAGGAAAGACAATCAATGGTTACTTACAGGGGATATAGATAAACCTGTATATTTTGTAGCTAAGTGTATAGATACTGATTTTTTAGATAGTGCAGAGGATATTCTAAAATTAGGTAACAAAGGAGGGTTTGTATTTTATGTGCGGTATCCTAAACAATAGGTTATTTTATTGATATAGTTATGCAGAAGGAATTTATAGATGTGTTAGACAAATACGGAAATCCAACAGGTAAGGTAGTTTCTAGGCAGCAAGTACATACTCAGGGGCTTTGGCATAATACGATACATATATGGGTATGTAATCATGAAAGGGAGTTACTTTTTCAAAAGAGAGCTAAAAATAAAGATACTTTTCCAAATATGTGGGATGTATCGGTAGCAGCTCATGTACATTCGAGAGAAACCACTTTGCAAGCTGGGATTAGAGAACTTCAGGAGGAGATAGGACTACAAATATCTCTAAAACACTTGGTATTTATAACTACTCAAAGAGCAAGTTATACTTTTTCAAATGGAGTGATAGACAATGAAATTAACTATATTTATATGGTGAAAACTCATAAAGAGGTAAATGATTTTGTATTGCAACATAAAGAGGTACAATGTATAAAATATATTCCTTTGGATCAGTTGCTAAGTGTAGTAAAATCGTTACCAAAGCATTTTGTAGCTGATGTAAAGTATTATTCTAAAATTATAAGAATGATACAAGATTTATGGTAGTAGAGTACCTATTTATATTTGTAGCCTGTATATTAGCAGGTTCAGTGGTACCTTTTAGTTCAGAAGTTATTCTAAGTGCTTTTCTTACAAAACATGCTCATCAGTTTTGGATAGTGATTTTAGTAGCTACTATAGGTAATACAATAGGAGGACTTACAGGCTATGCTATAGGTTATTTTGCCAAATGGGATTGGATGAGTAAGGTTTTTAGAATATCACAAGAAAAATTACAGCAGTTTACTGATAAACACCAAAAGAAAGGAGTGTATTTGGCATTTTTAGCATGGTTACCTTTTATAGGAAGTCTTATATGTCTCTCTTTAGGTTGGATAAAAGTAGATGTAAAGAGAGTAATTTTATATATGTTTCTAGGTAAGTTCATGAGATATATTGTATGGGCTTATATTCTTTTATCATTAGTGAATGCTTTCCAGTTTTGAATGTATATTTCAAAATGTACAATTTATTTTGGCTTTTTTCATCATATCTTATATTTAATTAAAAATTTTTTTCGTTAAGTTCAATGACAGGTTTTATTAAATTAAAAAAAGGTGAATCTTCCTTTTTAGGTATCGAAGAGATATAAATAATGGAAAACAATCAAGAAATTAAATACTTAATAAGAATTAAGTAAAAAATTAGAGGATTCGTTAAATGAACTAGAAGGGAGGATAGGACTTAATGTTATTCTTATGCAATTAAATGAAATCAAATTAAAAATAAAAAAATTAGAAAAAAAGTATAAAAATGAAAAATAAAGACATTTTTAAGATAAGTTGTAATGGAGAAATAACACTTAAAGGGAATAAGATTATAAAACAACTAATTCTTATTATTATTTTACTAATTTTTAATTTAAAATTATATGGACAGACGGAAGTTAAAATAGGTATAAATTCTTCAATAGGTTATGCTGCACCTGCAGAAAACTTTCAAGGTTTTTTAGGAGGAGGTGGGGCTAATATTTTTTATAACAACACCTATTTTGGTATAGATTACTTATTCAATAAAACTGAATTTATAGACATTTCAAACGTTGATTTTAAATTAGGTTTTAAATTAGGGAATTCTTATTTTTTAATAGGAACTTCATACGTTAAAGGAAGGATAGAGTATTTTGAACACGGAAGAAATAGAGGATGCCTTATAAGACCTGAAGAAAAAGTTTATACAGGTAATCTAAGAGGAGTTTTAATAGGTTATATGTACAAATATAAATACCTGTTTTTCACAATAAACTTTAATTTAACAACACATATATTAAGTAGTAATATAGGTTATACTTTTAATTAAAATAATTATTTAAAATGAAAAAAAATTATTTTACTCCCAAATAAACTACTTGTACAATGTTGCAGTAGTACAATTTTTTTAAGAAAAAAAATTCCAAACAATACCCATTCTAATTCCCCAATCTCTAAAAGGATAATTTGGTGCAGAATAATAGTTAAAAGGCACTGTGTTGTGTTTGCTAAACCAAGAACGCATAATATCATCAGTAAAAGAGGTTAAATTTTCAACTATAAAATACATTCTCATCGTTTTTACCTTGGCATTAAAAAATACATCAAACATAGGATAATTTCCAATCTCTTGTTTATCTTGTAAATAATATTCATTTAGTAGTGGAAAAAACGCATTTGATTTGTATGCTGAAAAATATTTTACTGAAAAACCTGTTTGTACAAACATTGCTTTATCAAACCAGTAGTCTGTGTAATATAATTCACTACGTCCTAAAAAATGAGGTAACCTATATACCTCTTCACCTTGTATGATAGATTGATATTGAACCGTATTGTTCAAACTTATTTTCCATATATCTAATTTTAGACTTAATTTAGCTTCTAATATCCTTATTTCATCAGTATGTTGTTGGGGTTTTCTATCCTTATTCCAATATACATAATTATTTAACGTGTTATAAGATGCATCTAATACTACTCCATAAGGCGTGTTCAATTCAAAACCGTAACGTTGAACCAATTCGTCTTTAAAGTCGTTATTCCATCTATATCTCTTATAGTTACTTCTATAATTTTGGGCATTAAATGCAGGAGCCCTCCGATAGGAAAGGGCTTTAATAAAAATATTACCTATATAACGAATAGGATAATTTATTTTTGCATCGATATAAAAAGCATCTTTATATAGACCGTTTACATTATAATTTGCTCGCATATCAAATTTCAACCCCTTAAAATTAAAATTCGATACTGCCTTTAACTTTAACATTTCTGTTTTTATCTTTTCGGTATCCAATGAATCTAAGTTATATTCCAATTCTTGGTATGCTACTCCTAATCGGTAATTATATACTTTACTTTTATACAGTTGTACGAAAATATCATTTTCATATATCTGAAAATTAATACTATCAAAGCCTCCTTCCCTAGTGGCTTCACTTTCATAAATATCTTTAGTCTGTTTAGAGTTATCATCATAATATTTATAGTGTTTGGTTTCAAACTTTAAGTCATATCCTATATTGAACTTATGCAAACTATCGTTATTCAATTGGTAGAGTTGTCCCAAATAATACTGCTTGCCTTTTAAAAAGGTCTCTACTTTACTATCTCTATCTAAATTTACCTTTACGGATACTCTATCTAAAAACTTACTATCACCACTCTCAAATTCTTTTTTAGGTTCTTTTAAGCCTCCATTTTCTCGGTTAAAAAGTTTTTGATATGTAAAATGTGCTTTGATGCTATATCTTTTCAAATTTGCATAAGACGAAAAAGTAAAATGTGAAGCGTCTGATAAACTATATATATACGTTCCTAGAGAACGGACTCCACTATATTTTATAGCTATGTTCCACTCGGGTAGTACATTAACTGTAATTAAGGCACCGGCAGCTTGTCCTTCTTTAAGTCCTTCTAAATAGAACAATTCAGTAAAAGGTGTTTTTACATCATAATAAAATACATCATCTATAGATTGATATTTCATTCGTTTAGAACTTGCTGCTAACTCTGGTATAGTAGAGAGTTCAGGTACGAACTTCATCGGATTATATCTACTACCTACATTGGCAAAAGATTGATAACCAAACATATCTTTTCTCAAGAAATTCATCTTATGATGTTTGTTTATATTTAATGTAGTATCTACCACCATTGTATCAATATCTACCTTAAAGTATTTATATTCTTTAATATTATAGACGGTATCTTTTTTTGCTTTTATATTGTTATTAAATTGTTTGATATCTGGTTTAGAAAATGGGGTTTGTGCCAAAGCAACAGACACTAAACATATTAATAAAAGCAAATGTTTATATTTCATTTTTTATTTATCTATTTTCGTTTTCCAAATATCTTACTTCCTATTCTTATCATATTGCTCCCTTGCTCTATAGCAATGTGGTAGTCTCCACTCATACCCATAGAGAGTATTTTAAATTCAGGGTACTGATCATATATTGTTTTGAGCGTTTTAAACTCATGTGCAATCTGTTCATTATCAGTTGTATTGGTAGCCATTCCCATAAGTCCTATAATATTTATATGGCTATATTCTTTGTGTTTTTTATTTTTAAAAAAAGTATTCATCTGCGGTATATTCATTCCAAATTTACTCTCTTCTTGCGCTATCTTTACCTGTAGCAAGCAGTCTATATTTCGATGGTGTTGCCGTGCTCTCTTTTCTATTTCCTCCATTAATTTAATGCTATCTACAGCATGTATAAGAGATACAAAAGGTACAATATGCTTTACTTTATTAGTTTGTATATGACCTATCATATGCCATCTAATATCTTTAGGCAGTTGCTCCCATTTTGATACCATTTCTTGAACTTTGTTCTCTCCAAATACTTTATGTCCGTGTTCATATAGTGTTTTAATATCTTCTATAGATCTTGTTTTGGATACTGCTACTATCGTAATATCATTTTTTATACTTTTTTTTAGATTATCAAAATTATCAGATATATACATCAAACTAATATTTTATCTGGTGAAAATATTTTAATACATTTTTTTCTATTCTTTCTATAGGGTCTTCATTTGAAGAGGAGGGTATAAATTTATCTCCAGTAATATTTTCATATAGTTCTATATACCTATGAGATACCATATTGATAAACTCATCTGTCATAATAGGCATCTCTTGTCCTTTTTTGCCTTGAAAATTATTTGAAATTAGCCACTGACGCACAAATTCTTTGGAGAGTTGTTTTTGTGGTAAACCTTTGTCTTGTCTATCTAAGTAACCTTCTTTGTAGAAGTATCTAGATGAATCTGGAGTGTGTATCTCATCTATAAGTACTATTTTTCCATCTTTGGTTTTTCCAAATTCATACTTAGCATCTACTAAGATAAGGTTTTGTCTTGTGGCTATTTGAGTGCCCCTTTCAAATAATGCATAAGTATATCTTTTGAGTTGTTGATAATCCACTGGTGATAAAATATTTTTCTCTAAAATTTCCTCTTCCGATACATCTTCATCGTGTTGTCCTAAGTCAGCCTTAGTAGTTGGCGTAATAATAGGTGAGGGCAATTTATCATTTTCTTTCAACTCCTCGGGCAAAGTTACACCACATAGTACTCTCTTACCAGACTGATATACCCTCCAAGCATGCCCTGATAAATAACCTCTTACTACCATTTCTACTTTAAAGGGTTTACACAAGTGCCCTATAGTTACATTTATATCGGGATGAGCAATAATCCAATTGGAAACAATATCTTTCGTTTCATTCATAAACTTTTGTGCAATTTGATTGAGTACTTGTCCTTTATAAGGTACACCCTTGGGCATCACCACGTCAAAAGCTGATAATCTATCACTTACGATCATTACCAAGATTTCATCATTTATATTATATACATCTCTTACTTTCCCCTTATACACGGATTTTTGTTTTGGAAAGTAAAAATTAGTATCTGTTATCGTATGTTTCATCTATTTAAAACTATTTTTTATATGCCAAAATAATTTTCTTTACTAATGGGTGCCTTACTACATCTGTTTCATCCAGATAAGCAAAAGAGATACCTTTTACACCTTTTAACATTTTCATAGCAGTAATTAAACCTGATTCTTGATTTTTAGGTAAATCTATTTGATCTGGATCTCCTGTAATTATAAATTTTGCACTTTTCCCCATACGAGTTAAAAACATTTTCATTTGCGCGTGCGTTGTATTTTGAGATTCATCTAAAATCACAAAAGCATTATCAAGGGTTCTACCCCTCATAAAAGCTAACGGTGCAATTTGTATCGTTTCTTTTTCTATATATTCATTTAATTTTTCTGTAGGTATCATATCCCTTAAAGCATCGTAAAGAGGTTGTAAATAAGGATCTAATTTTTCTTTCAAGTCACCGGGTAAAAAACCTATATTTTCACCTGCTTCCACAGCAGGACGAGTAAGTATAATGCTCTTTATCATTTTTTCTTTAAGTGCCTTTACTGCCATAGCTACTGCTATATAAGTTTTACCTGTACCTGCTGGACCCAAAGCAAAAACTAAATCATATTCTTTTATTTGTGTTACTAAATTACTTTGGTTAATCGTCTTAGATTTTATGCAACTACCATTATTTCGATATACAATTACTTCATTATTAGATTCATTGACCTCTCCTCCCGTTATAATCTGATCTATGGCATTATCATTAAGATGATTATACTTTTTCAAATATTTAATGAGTTGTATTAATTTTTGTTCAAAATCATGTATAATAGCATATTCTCCAAAAACTTTGATAGTATTTCCTCTAGTAATTATTTTTAATTTTGGGTAAAAACGAGCAATATATCTGATATTTTTGTTCTGATTTCCAAATAACTCCACTGGTTTTACCTCTGTAATATTTATGTTTCTCTCGTTCAATATTTATTATTTTTTACTTTGTAAAACAAACGATGTAAAAGTACAAAAAAAGAAAAGCTCAACGAAAATACATTGAGCTTTTTTTTTAATCAAATAATTTAAGATTAATTCACTTCACCATGTAATTTACTACCTGCCTTAAATTTAATGACATTTTTAGCTGGAATTTTAATAGTTGTTCCTGTTAAAGGGTTTCTACCCTCTCTTGCAGCTTTTTTAGATACAGAGAAAGAGCCAAAACCTATTAAAGATAGTTTATCTCCTTTCTTCAATGTTTTACCTACATTTGAAATAAAAGCGTCTAGTGCTGATTTAGCTTGAGGCTTAGATAGTCCTGAATCTTCTGCCATAGCATCAATTAATTCTGTTTTATTCATTCTTTATATAAGTTTAATGTTAATAATTTTAATGATATTTATTATAGATGCTAATGTAAGCATAATATTGTTTCATGGAGTACTTTTAATTTAATATATAAATATATCCTCCTTATTAAGTGGAAAACCGTTTAATAGATCTTTGATAATCAGCCTTTTTCTCCCTTCAATTTGAGCTTCTAAAACTTCTAAAAAACCTTCTTTTGCCGCTATTTTAAGTACTTTTTTATCTAACAAAATACTTCCAAAAGGTTCATTATGTTTTTTTTTATGCCATTTTGCTTTAAAAATCTTTACCTGCAATTCTCTTTTTTCTATTTGCATTCTTAGCACTGTAAAAGCACAAGGATGAGGACTTAATCCTCTTATCATATTATATATATGTTCTATATGGTCGCTCCAATTTATTCGACAAGTATCTTTAAATATCTTGTGCGCTTTCTTTTTTGTGATGCTCATATTTTGAGGCTCAGGTGTAATGCTTTTGTCTCTTATGCGCTCTATCGTTTCAAGAACCAGATCTGCACCTATATACATAAGTCTATCGTGTAACTTTCCTGCAGTTTCATCTGGACTAATCTCAACTTCTCTTTGCAAAAGTATATGCCCTGTATCTATTTTATCATCTACAAAAAAGGTAGTTACGCCTGTACGAGTTTCTCCATTGATAATTGCCCAATGAATAGGAGCAGCTCCTCTATAGTCTGGTAGTAATGAAGCGTGCAAATTAAAAGTCCCTAATTTTGGCATTTGCCACACTTGCTTAGGCAACATTCTAAAGGCGACCACTATAAATAAATCTGCACTTAATTTTTCAAGTGCACCTATAAAATCCGAACTCTTTAAATTAATAGGTTGTAATATATTTAACTGGTGTTTTAAAGCATATTTTTTCACAGCCGATTCAGATAATTTTCTGCCTCTACCCGTCAGTTTATCTACTGCTGTAACCACGCCTACTACTTCATTTTTAGATTTTACAATTTTATCTAATACCTCCACTGCAAAACCGGGCGTTCCCATAAATACAATTTTCATAATCTTTATATTATAGACCTTTTAAAAGATTTGCAAAACTAATATAATTATCAAAAAGAGTATAAGCCCTAATTTTTTAGATAATCTAAAACACAAACTATGATGAAGATTACCGTATTGATTTTACAATTGGTGACGATATATAGTAGATTTAAATAATTTTTTTCTTGGTATATAAAGATTTTTTTCATATTTGCACCTAAGTTAAATTGTTAGTAATGGAACATGAGCAGTGCATATATTTTTAATATATGAAAAATACCTTCATAAAACATGAAAATAAAACACTATGAATAGACAAATAAGATATTTTGCTGGTTTGTTAATATTAATCTGGTGTAGTACATCCATGATTCATTGTAAAAAAGCACCCCCTCCTGCCCCTTTTCTCACTTATGCGGAGCAAACCATTCTTTTTTCTGCTGTTACAGGATTCCCAAAAACGTTGTCAATAGCTAAGATACTGGCAGGGGTTCAAGGCTCTGGAAAAGAGGGCTATACGATAAAGTCTATTTCGTTGGTGAGTAGTAGTACAACGGCTTCAGCAAAAGTTTCGGGTACTCTATTAACCTTTACCAAACCAGGGCACATCGTTTTTCACCTCGTTTTAAAACACGATAGCTGGGGAGATGTTACGATTAAAAATTGTAAAATCATCATTAGTAAGGACGCTGCCGCAGATTTAAGATGGCGTAAACAAAGCAAGGCTTATCGTTATGGTGGGGAGATAACCAATGCAGAGTTATTGGGCGGTGTGCGCGGTAGTAAATTAGGTTATCGGATTAAAACCGTACAGATTACCAGTGATTCCTCAAGCAGTGGTGCAAGGGTTTCAGGTAGTGGTACTGCAGCTAAGATCGTTGGTTATGGCAAAACCACTATCTTGACGTTGACGCTTGTACTTCAGCACGCTACCAAAGCAGAAAAAACCATAACGGGTGCAGAATTTGAAATTACAAAGATGATGGGACCTACCAATTTAACTTGGGTAAAACAATTGAAGAGGTATCGTTCTGGTGAAGAGATAAGCAATTCAGAATTATTAGCAGGTCTCGAAGGTTCAAAAGTAGGGTATCGAGTGAAAACCGTAGAGATTACGACTGATTCAGGGGGTAGTGGTGCAACGGTTTCAGGGAGTGGTACTGCAGCTAAGATCATTAATTATAGCAAACCTACTATCCTGACATTGACACTTGTATTTGAACACGCTACCAAAGCAGAAAAAACCATAACGGGTGCACAATTTGAACTTACCAGTGGAGCTGTATCTGTACCTTTAAGTTGGAGCAGACAAAGCAAGGTTTACAGTGCCGCAGGAGAGATAAGCAATGCAGAATTATTGGGCGGTGTGCGAGGTACAAAAACAGGGTATCGTATCAAATCAGTACAGATTACGAGTGATTCCTCAAGTAGTGGTGCGCGTGTTTCAGGTAGTGGTACTGCAACTAAGATCGTGGGTTATGGCAAGCCTACTATCTTGACGTTGACACTTGTATTTGAACACGCTACCAAAGCAGAAAAAACCATAACGGGTGCACAATTTGAACTTACCAGTGGAGCTGTATCTGTACCTTTAAGTTGGAGCAGACAAAGCAAGGTTTATGGTTCTCCAGCAGAGATAAGCAATGCAGAATTATTGGGCGGTGTGCGCGGTACAAAAGACGGTTATCGTATCAAATCAGTACAGATTACGAGTGATTCCTCAAGTAGTGGTGCGCGTGTTTCAGGTAGTGGTACTGCAGCTAAAATCATTGGTTATGGCAAAGCTACTATCTTGACGTTGACGCTTGTCTTAGAACGTCCTTATAAATTAGATGTTACTATTTCAAACGCACAGTTTGCTATTACTAAAACAAGTGCGGAAAGTTTAAGTTGGACCAAGCAAACGAAGCCGTTTAGCTGGTGGGGCGAAATTACCAATACCCATCTATTAGCAGGCGTTACGGGCAGTGGTAAGACAGGATACACCATTAAAACCGTTATCATTACGAATAAAAACGGTACAAGTGCAAGGGTTTCAGGGAGCGGCGGAGCGGCTAAAATTACCAGTTATAACAAGGTTGGTACGCTTACGCTCACTCTTATTTTAGAACACGATACTAAAAAAGATGTTACCATTGCAAATGCACAGTTTCATATTTATAGCGATATTTTTACGATAAGTGGTGGGGTAGTAACACTTAAAACAAGCGTTAGCAGAAGTAGTTTAATAACAGTAACCATTCCTTATATGATTAGTGGTACCACCGTAACCAGTATTGAAAATTATGCATTTTATAATTGTAGCAACCTTACCAGTATTACAATTCCTAATTCCGTAACCAGTATTGGAGAGGGTGCATTTTCTCGTTGCAGTTCACTTACCAGTATTACGATGGGTAATTCCATAACCAGTATTGGAAAAGAGGCATTTTATAGCTGTGTTAAACTTACCCGTATGACGATTCCTAATTCCGTAACCAGTATTGGATATAGGGCATTTTATGAATGTATAAAACTTACCAGTATTACGATGGGTAATTCCGTAACCAGTATTGGAAATCAGGCATTTACGAATTGTAAATCACTTACCAGTATTACGATTCCTAATTCTGTAACCAGTATTGGAAATTTCGTATTTTATGGTTGCAGTTCGCTTACCCGTATTACGATGGGTAATTCTGTAACCAGTATTGGATACAAGGCATTTTATAGCTGTGTCAAACTTGCGAGTATTACGATTCCTAATTCCGTAACCAGTATTGGAAATGAGGCATTTTATGGTTGCAGTTCACTTACCAATATTACGATGGGTAATTCCTTAACCAGTATTGGAAATGAGGCGTTCTCTAGTTGTATCAAACTTGCGAGTATTACGATTCCTAATTCCGTAACCAGTATTGGAAATGAGGCATTTTATGGTTGCAGTTTACTTAACCGTATTACGATGGGTAATTCCGTAACCAGTATTGGAAGTAATGCATTTTATGGTTGTACTTCACTTAACCGTATTACGATTCCTAATTCCGTAATCAGTATTGGAAGTAACCCATTTGCAGGTTGTAGCAAGCTCACTACTATATGGGTACCTAAAGCTAAGGTGCTAGCTTGGAGTGCTAAGCTAAAAGCTTTTAATGCTGCTAAAGTAGAGGGGTATTAAGGTAAATTAAAGTGATGTTCATCATGGTATCAAAGGCAAGTAGGGGTAGGTTTTAAAATCTATCCCTACTTTTTTAACCCCCTATTTATCCCCCTTTAAAAAGGGGTACTAATAGCATGTTCAAACCACCCCCAGCCCCTCCTTATCAGGAGGGGAGCTAATAGCGTGTGTATTCCCCCTTTTTAAAGGGGGACACAAAGGGGGATTTTACCACTTTTAAGGGACACAAAGAGGATTTTACCCCTTTTTAAAGGGGAGCTAATGCGTGTTCAGACCACCCCCAGCCCCTCCTTATCAGGAGGGGAGCTAATAGCGTGTGTATTCCCCCTTTTTAAAGAGGGATAAATAGGGGATTTTACCACTTTTAAGGGACACAAAGAGGATTTTACCCCTTTTTAAAGGGGAGCTAATGCGTGTTCAGACCACCCCCAGCCCCTCCTTATCAGGAGGGGAGCTAATAGCGTATGTAATCCCCCTTTTTAAAGGGGGAAGCAAAGGGGGTTAAAAGGGGGATGTTACCACCCGTTATTTTGGTAATGCAACAAGGTAGAGACAAATTGCAATTTGTCTCTACTATTTATTGTATTTTAGATTATTTAATGATACTCACTACCAGACTCATTAGGGAAAAAAGCCGTCTTAATCTATTTTAGGGCACTTTTTGGCAAAAAAAAGTCGATTTTTTTGTTCATAAATAAATAAATTGTTATTAAATTTACACTGTTTAAAATTATGAACAAGGGAACATCGTTAGTGATGTATATTTTATAATATAATTTAGTTTCAAAAAATGAATCTTAAAATCAAAAAATTTATGATACCTATCAAATATTTTGTTAGTATCCTATTATTGATAGTATTGATTACGTCAATGATTTATTGCAGTAAAGAAGAATCGAAACCCAATAATAAAAAGTTTACCCCTGTCCCTGCTCCTTCTCTTACTTATGCGGAGCAAACTATTCGTTTTTCCAGTATTACAGGAGTCACCAAAACGTTGGCGGTTGCTAAGATACTGGCAGGAGTTCGAGGCTCAAAAGAGGGCTATACGATAAAGTCTATTACGTTGGTGAGTAATAGTACAACGGCTTCAGCAAAGGTTTCGGGTACTCAATTAACCTTTACCAAACCAGGGAACATTGTTTTTAACCTTGTTTTAAAACATGCGAGCAAAGAAGATGCTACGATTAAAAATTGTAAAATCATCATTAGTAAGGACGCAGCCGCTACTTTGACTTTTAACAGGGTATCTAAGGCTTTTGGTGGTGGTAGTTTTACCACATTGGAGATATTAGGGGGTGTAACAGGAACGAAGTCGGGTTATACCCTCAAAGAGATAAAAGCGTTAGCACCGTTGGGCGTTGCAAGCGTAACGGGCACCAAGCCTAAGTTGTCACTAAGAATGACCAAGATAGGCAGTTTTACGGCTACCATTGTTTTAGAACATTCTACGAAAGGTGATGTTACCATTAAAGGTGCGGAATTTAAGATTAGTTCTTCTGCTGGAGAGCGTTTGACTTTTGGCAAACTTACCAAAGTTTATAGTATTGGCGGTCGCTTTACCACAGCAGAGATTTTAGGAAGGGTAGGAGGTACAAAGGCTGGTTATACTCTGAGAGAGATGAGGTCTTTAAACCCAATAGGTGTTGCAAGCGTAGCAGGTACCAAACCGAATTTGTCTTTAAGCCATGCTAAGGCGGGTAATTTTACGGCTACTTTGGTGTTAGAGCATACTACCAAAGGCGATTCAACGATAGATAACGCATCCTTTGAGATTACAAAGGCATCTGCTCCTCGTTTAACATGGACGAAACAAAGTAAGCCTTATGTTTCAAGTGGTGAGATAAGCAATGCAGAATTATTAGCGGGTCTGAATGGTACCAGTGCTGCCAAAACAGGCTATACCATTAAATCAGTAACCATTACGAATACAAACGGTACAAGCGCAAGGGTTTCAGGTACGGGTACTGCAGCTAAGATCGTTGGTTATACCAAAGCGGGCATCTTGACCTTGACGCTTGTATTTCAGCACCCCGCCAAAGTGGATGTTACCCTTATGGGCAAGAAGTTTGAGATTACGAAGGCATCTGCCCCTATTTTAACATGGACAAAACAAAGTAAGCCTTATGTTTCAGGTGGTGAGATAAGCAATGGAGAATTATTAGCGGGTCTTACGGGTAGTAGTGCTGCCAAAACAGGCTATACCATTAAATCAGTAACCATAAGTAGTGCAAACGGTACAAGCGCAAGGGTTTCAGGTACGGGTACTGCAGCTAAGATCGTTGGTTATACCAAAGCGGGCATCTTGACCTTGACGCTTGTATTTGAACACCCCGCCAAAGTGGATGTTACCCTCACGGGCAAGAAGTTTGAGATTACGAAGGCATCTGTCTCTGGTTTAACATGGACAAAACAAAGTAAGCCTTATGTTTCAGGGGGTGAGATAAGCAATGCAGGATTATTAGCGGGTCTTACGGGTAGTAGTGCTGCCAAAGCAGGCTATACCATTAAATCAGTAACCATAAGTAGTGCAAACGGTACAGGCGCAAGGGTTTCAGGTAGTGGTACTGCAGCTAAGATCGTTGGTTATACCCAGGCGGGTACTTTAACCTTGACGCTTGTATTTGAACACGCTACCAAAGCAGAAAAAACCATAACGGGTGCACAATTTGAAATTACGAAGATGGCTGCACCTACCAATTTAACTTGGGTAAAACAATTGAAGAGGTATCGTTCTGGTGAAGAGATAAGCAACGTTGAATTGTTGTCAGGTCTCGAAGGTTCAAAAGTAGGGTATCGGATTAAAAGTGTAGCGATTACAAGTGACTCCTCAAGTAGTGGTGCGAGGGTTTCAGGGAGTGGTACTTCAGCTAAGATCGTTGGTTATACTAAAATAACTGTCTTGACGTTGACACTTGTATTTGAACATGATGTGAAAGCAGATAAAACTATAACGGGTGCACAATTTGAACTTACCAGTGGAGCTGTATCTGTACCTTTAACTTGGAGCAGACAAAGCAAGGTTTATAGTGTTTCAGGAGAGATAAGCAACGTTGAATTATTAGGCGGTTTACAGGGACCAAAAGAGGGCTATCGTATCAAATCAGTACAGATTACAAATGATTCATCAGGAAGTGGTGCAAGGGTTTCAGGGAGTGGTACTGCAGCTAAAATCATTGGTTACGGCAAAGCTACTATTTTGACGTTGACGCTTTTACTTCAGCACGCTACCAAAGCAGAAAAAACGCTCAGTAGTGCAGTGTTTGAAATTAGAAAGATGCCCGTACCGGCTGATTTGACTTGGCGTAAACAAAATAAGGTTTATAGTGATAGAGGAGAGATAAGCAACGCAGAATTATTAAACGGTCTTAGCGGTACAAAAACAGGCTATCGAATAAAAACAGTAGCCATAAGTAATAAAGCAGGTACAGGAGCAAGGGTTTTAGGTAATGGCACTTCAGCTAAGATCGTCAGTTATACCAAGGCGGGTACTTTGACTTTATCGATTGTATTTGAACACGATACCAAAGAGGATAAAAACATTACTGGTGCGGAGTTTGAAATTACGAAGGCGTCAGCATCGCGTTTAACTTGGACGAAGCAAAGGAAGGCGTTTAGCAGTGGTGGCGAAATTACCAATACGCATTTATTAGCAGGCGTTACAGGTAGTGGCAAGACGGGTTACACCCTTAAAACCGTTAACATTGCCAATACAAACGGTACAGGTGCGCGTGTTTCAGGGAGCGGTACTTCAGCTAAAATTACGAGTTATACCAAAGTGGGTACGCTTACGCTTACCCTTGTGTTAGTACACGATACTAAAGACGATGTAACCCTTAGAAATGCACAGTTTGAAATTACGAAGGCGTCAGCACCGCGTTTAACTTGGACGAAGCAAAGGAAGGCGTTTAGCAGTGGTGGCGAAATTACCAATGCCAATCTATTAGCAGGCGTTACGGGTAGTGGTAAGAATGGATACACCATTAAAACCGTTAATATTACTAATTATGGTGGCATGACCAGTGCGCGGGTTTTAGGAAGCGGCAGAGCAGCTAAAATTACGAGTTATCTCAAAATTGGTACGCTTACGCTCACCCTTGTGTTAGCACACGATACTAAAGAAGATGTAACCCTTAGAAACGCACAGTTTGAAATTACGAAGGGCGGTGCGGAAAGTTTAACTTGGACGAAGCAAACGAAGCCGTTTAGTAGTGGTGGCGAAATTACCAATGCCGAGCTATTAGCAGGCGTTATGGGTAGTGGTAAGAATGGATACACCATTAAAACTGTTAACATTACCAATACAAACGGTACAAGTGCATTGGTTTCAGGGAGCGGTACTTCAGCTAAAATTACGAGTTATAACAAAGTAGGTACACTTACGCTTACCCTTGTGTTAGTACACGATACTAAAGATGATGTAACCATTACAGGTGCACAGTTTCATATTTATAGTTATAGAGATATTTTTAAGATAAGTAGTGGTGGGAAAGTAACACTTAAAACAACCGTTGACAGAAATAGTTTAACAACAGTAACTATCCCTGATAAAGTTAATGGCATCAAAGTAATCAGTATAGGAGATTGGGCATTTGCAGATTGTAGCAAACTTACCAGTATTACGATTCCTAATTCCGTAACCAGTATTGGAACTTTGGCATTTCGCGATTGTAGAGAACTTACCAGTATTACGATTCCTAATTCCGTAACCAGTATTGGAAATTCGGCATTTTATGGTTGTGACAAACTTACCAGTATTACGATTCCTAATTCTGTAACCAGTATTGAAAATAATACATTTACTAGTTGTATTTCACTTACCAGTATTACGATTCCTAATTCCGTAATCAGTATTGGAGATCAAGCATTTAATCATTGTACCAAACTTACCAGTATTACGATTCCTAATTCCGTAACCAGTATTGGAAATTCGGCATTTTATAACTGTAAGAAACTTACCAGTATTACGATTGGTAATTTTGTAACCAGTATTGGAGGTGGTGCATTTTGGTCTTGTACTTCACTTACCAGTATTACGATTCCTAATTCCGTAACCAGTATTGGAAATAATCCATTTTATAATTGTAGCAAGCTCACTAACATATATGTACCTAGTGCAAAAGTGTCTCGTTGGGAAGGTAACCTAACATATGGTAATCATGCATCAGTGGTGGGGTATTAAGGTAAAATAATTATTTATTTTTAACCCCCTTTGCTTCCCCCTTTTTAAAGGGGAAGCAAAGGGGGATTTTTTTTAGTGGTTACTGAGCGAAATGGTTCTAAAGCATTTACTTGCTTTACTTTATAAGCTGTAAGTTGATTACCCATAGCTTTAATACCCCTTACAGCTATAAATTCTTTTACATTTATAATCGTATTTTCCCTTTGAGGTTTATTCCGCTCTTTAGCATATACTACCTCTACCCTTGGTAAATCATCCGTAGATACCCATTCTAAAAAAGAGTCTTTATGATCCGTGATCATTTTTTCTTTACCCTTTGCACTTTTAACCAAAAACCTCTTGATATAAAATCTTTGTTTTAAGCCTTCGTAGTAAATTACAGATATAGGTTTATTAGGGTTCCATTTTTCTATCACTATCATATCATCGTCAAAATGTGCATTCAAATCTACCTCTATAATTTTATAGGTTCCAGATTGGTATATGGTTAATATTTTTTCATTGGGTAAGAACTTGCCGAGTAACTTTCCTACACCGTCAGTATTAAGCCTTTGTATCGTGTTATCAAACCAAATGTCTCTGGGTGGTAAGGTAGAAATTCCTTTTTTTTTGAATTCAATCCTTTTTATAGGGTATGGTGTTACCATATTACCTTTTACTCCTTTACTCTTTATTTCGAGATCCGAAAAATCTATATCAAATTTGAGTATCTTTATTGTTTTACCTCTTGTAAGGTGCACTGTAACTTTTTCAGCCTCTCCATTGGGATTAGCAGAAAAATACAATACTTCTGATCCCTTGTTTGCCTGCGTAAGACGATACTCTTTATCTCTGGTAATGGCAGTTACATTAAATCTCTTTTTGTACGATATTTTGGTTTTACCATCTCTGTATATCATATTATACACCATACGTTCATCTCCTTTTTCAAATACGCTTAAATAAATGATATGCTTACCTACAAACATTTTACTGGTAACCTTAGTCACCAGCATCGTTCCATCTTTTTTAAATACGATAATATCATCTATATCTGAACACTCAAAGGCGAACTCATCTTTTTTAATCTGTGTACCTATGAAACCCTCCTCTCTATTTACATAGAGTTTAGTATTCGATACAGCCACCTTATGGGCATTAATGTCGTCAAATACTCTTATTTCGGTTTTTCTATCTCTGCTTTGTTTATATTTTTGTTTTAAGTTTTTAAAATAATTTATCGCAAAATCTATAAGGTTTTCGAGATGGTATTTTACTTGTTTGATCTGCTCTTCGATGTTCTCTATAACTTGTTGCGCCTTATCCAAATCAAATTTAGAGATCCGTTTAATTTTAATTTCGGTAAGTTTGATAATATCATCTTGTGTTACCTTTCTTATCAAGTGTTTTATATAAGGTTTCAATCCTTTATCTATGGTAGATATTACGCCTTCCCAAGTCTCTTCGTCCTCTATATTTCTATATATTCTTTGCTCTATAAATATACGCTCTAAGGATAAAAAATGCCACTGTTCTTGTAATTCATTCAATTTAATTTCCAACTCTCTTTTTAATAAATATTTTGTGTTTTCTGTAGAGCGATACAAAATTTCAGACACGCCTAAGAACAGCGGTTTTTCATCTTGTATTACACAGGCTAATGGCGATATAGACACTTGACAATCTGTAAAAGCATAAAGTGCATCTATGGTTTTATCTGGAGATACATCATTAGCTAAATGAATGAGAATTTCTACATTTTCAGCTGTATTATCTTCTATTTTTTTAATCTTTATCTTTCCCTTATCATTCGCTTTTATAATGGAATCTATCAGTGTAGAGGTGGTAGTTCCAAAGGGTAATTCGTATATTTTTAATGTTTTTTTATCTCTTTGACATACACGAGCCCTTAATTTTATTTTTCCACCTCTAAGTCCATCACTATAATTAGTAAAATCTGCCATTCCTCCAGTGGGAAAATCAGGATAAATCTTAGGTTTTATACCTTTGATATTCTTTATAGATGCATCTATAAGTTCTATAAAATTATGAGGCATTATTTTAGTAGAAAGTCCTACAGCTATTCCCTCCACTCCTTGAGCTAAAATCAAAGGAAACTTAACGGGCAAGTGAATGGGCTCTTTATTTCTACCATCATACGAAGCCTGCCATATAGTAGTTTTAGGATTAAAAACTACCTCCAAAGCAAATTTAGATAGACGCGCTTCGATATAACGAGCAGCTGCAGCTCTATCCCCTGTAAAGATATTTCCCCAATTTCCTTGCGTATCTATAAGTAAATCTTTTTGTCCTAACTGCACAATAGCATCGGATATAGAGGTATCTCCATGCGGATGGTATTTCATGGTATTTCCCACTACATTGGCTACCTTATTATACCTTTGGTCATCTAATTCTTTGAGAGAATGCATAATTCTCCTCTGAACAGGTTTAAAACCATCGCTGATATCTGGAACAGCTCTTTCTAATATCACATAAGAGGCATAATCCAAGAACCAATCTTGATACATACCTGTAACTTTGGTAATATTTACTTGTTCCTCATGGTGATTTATATCTTGGTATTCTTCTTCCATTTACCCATTATTATTTTACTGCTCATGCAATAAATCTTTTTCTACTTTCAAATTTTCAATGATAAATTCTTGTCTTTGTTGCGTATTTTTGCCCATATAAAACCTAAGTAAATCTGCTATAGATGAATTTTTATCTATCATCACTGGATTTAATTTTATATCTTTATCTATAAAATTTTTAAATTCATTGGGAGATATTTCACCCAACCCTTTGAATCTAGTAATTTCTATCTTATTTTTTAATTTTTCTATAGCTTGTTGTTTTTCTTCTTCACTATAACAATAAATAGTCTCTTTTTTGTTTCTCACTCTAAATAAAGGAGTTTCTAAAATGTACAAATGTCCTTCTTTGATAACCTCGGGGAAGAATTGCAAAAAGAATGTAATTAAAAGTAAACGAATATGCATACCATCTACATCGGCATCCGTAGCTAATACAATATTATTGTACCGCAAATTTTCCAGCCCATTTTCTATATTCAATGCAGATTGTAATAAATTAAACTCCTCATTTTCATATACGATCTTTTTGGTAAGTCCATAAGAGTTCAAAGGTTTTCCCTTCAAACTAAATACAGCTTGCGTTTCTACATTTCTGGATTTAGTGATGGAACCACTAGCAGAGTCTCCCTCGGTAATGAAAAGCATCGTTTCCAATTTAAGGGAAGATCTATCATTGTTATAATGTTGCCTACAATCTCTTAATTTTTTGTTGTGCAAACTTGCCTTTTTAGCGCGTTCTCGAGCTAACTTTTTAATACCTAACAGCTCTTTTCTCTCTTTTTGAGCTTCGAGTATTTTTCGATTAATGACCTCGGTTATATCTTTATTTTTATGCAAAAAATTATCTAATTTGTGCTTGATAAAATCATTTACATAAGTTCTTACCGTTACTAAACCAGGGCCCATTTCTAAGGAACCTAATTTAGTTTTGGTTTGAGACTCAAAAACAGGTTCTTCTATCTTTATACTTATGGTGGCTACAATAGACCTTCTCACATCAGAAGCATCGTAATTCTTCTTGTAATGGTCTCTCAAAGTTTTTACAATAGCCTCTCTAAAAGCCATTTGATGTGTTCCTCCTTGAGTGGTGTGTTGTCCATTTACAAAAGAATAGTATTCTTCACCATATTGCCTATTATGAAAACTAAATGCCACTTCTATATCATCTCCTTTTAAATGTACTATTGGGTGTAGAAGTTCTCTTTCATCTATCATATTAGTGAGTAAATCTTTTAGTCCATTTTCAGAAAAATACTTTTCATCGTTATAAGTAATGGTCAATCCGGGATTTAGATAAGCATAATTTTTTATCATACTTTCCACATACTCTTGTCTAAACTTATAATTTATAAATATAGTATCATCAGGTATAAAAGTAATTTTAGTACCTACCTTAGATTTAGAAAATACAATATCTGCATCATTGGTGATATTACCTTGACAAAATTTAGCTAATTTGACTTGCTCATCTCTTACAGATTCTATGCTAAAATAAGAAGAAAGCGCATTTACTGCCTTTGTACCCACTCCATTTAGTCCCACAGATTTTTTAAACGCTCTACTATCGTATTTACCCCCTGTATTGATTTGTGATACACAATCTACGACTTTACCCAGCGGAATACCCCTACCATAATCTCTTACAGTAACTCGACCTTGTTTAATGGTTACCTCTATAGTTTTTCCCGCTCCCATTACAAACTCATCTATAGAGTTATCTATAATTTCTTTGAGTAATATATATATCCCATCATCTGGAGAAGAACCATCGCCCAACTTACCTACATACATTCCCGGACGTATTCTAATATGCTCCTTCCAGTCTAATGATTTTATATTATTTTCGGTATAATTGGTATTTTTTTTAGCCATTGATTATATCTTTACTTTCTTTAAATAATTTAGTCTATATTCGTATAATTTCAATTTACAGCTAAGCCTTTCTATTTTGGCTTGAATTTCATTTTTAAACGGATTTGATTTTGAATGCACAAAGAACCCTAAATTATTTTCTAACTGTCGTATTTCTTTCTTTAATTCAGTTACATTATTTTGAATACTTAACAACATATTTTTTAGATACCTCATATCATTTTTTTCTACTACATTTTTTACTTGTGCTTCAAACTGAATATTTTCAAGCTCCTCCATAGATAAGTTTATTTTATTTGCATAAGACAATAACAAATTAGAAAACCTTTCTTCTATAATTACCTTTTCATTGGGAAGTACTTCTCCCATATTTTTCCATTTATGTATATAACCTATTATTAGCGTTATATCTTTCTCCCTATCTCCCTTTGGTGTAAGATTTTCTATTTCATTCAACAATGCTTTTCTATGTTCTATATTTTCTTGATACAGCTCTATATTCTCTGAGAATCTATTCCTATATCTTTCAAAAAAATAATCACATTTTTTATCCAATTTACTTTTTAGCTCATAGTATTTTTTACTCTTAATTACTCCTTTTAGTTTCCATATTCGTTGTATTTCTTTTATCTTCATAGAGGCAATATCCCAATGATTACTTTCCTTTAATTCATCTACCTGATTCAATAGTATTTTATAGTCTTTTAACTTATTTGTAACATCCTGATTATAATACTTATAAAAAGTATTTCTCTTTTTTATAAATGTTCTTTTAGCCCCCATAAATCTATCTAAAATATCCTTTTTAGCACTACGAGGCACTATTCCTGTTTGGCTAAATTTTTCTACAATATTATCAAAATTAATACTTTTCTCTTTCCAAACAGCATATACTTTGATATCATCTAATCCTTCGAGTAATTGTTCTATCTCATCACACAATGCTCTTTTTATTTCCAAATTAATTTTATATTCTTTATTGAGCAGGACAATTTGTTCTTTCTTCTTATCATAGATTTGCTTACTGATCTGTCTAAACTCTTCCCAACTTTCTCTACCTTGTTTATTTGGTATAAAACCTACCTCATCCCATATCCTCTTTAGGATTTCCAACTCTTCCATTCTTTTTCTTATATCAGGCTCTTGCAGAAGCAATTTTGCTCTTTCTACAATTTTTAAACGTTGTTCTAAATTATATTTTACATCTATATCTCTAAATTCATTACTTAATTTCAAATAATTATTCAATACGTCTAAATAATGCTTATAATTCTGCCATAAGTCATCAGATGTTTTAACATCAGTAATACGACCAGTATCCCTCCATCTATCTTTCAATCCATAAAGGGTATCAAAAAAAGATTTATTAATAGGAGGCTTCTGCTCACTTAAGGCTTTTAATTCCTTTAGCACTTCGTGTTTTATGGCAATATTCTTTTTATTTTCAATAGCTACTTGCTTGTAATATTTATTAATTTTTTCCTTATAAGTTTTATATACCTCATTAAATTTATTCAAATTTGTAGAATCATAATGAAAATCCTTTTCTTCTCCTCCATTTTCTATATACTCCTGCCTTTTTTTATTCTTATCTTTATCGATCTTAGCATCAAAGCATCGTTTAACTTCATTTACTTCTTTTCTAATATTTTCGACTGCCTGTGTCTTAATCAAAGACTCCAATTCCTTTATTAAACCCTCTTGTTGCATACAGCTATAATCCTTTAAGAATTCATTTTCTTTAACGATATTTTCTTTGTCAATAACTGGAGTCATAAAATTTGCTATTTTCTAATAATTTAAAAGCAGTCAAATAACATATTTAACACTATAATATATCTTCTATATTTCCTTTACCTTGCCTTATAAGTTCTATCTGACCATCAGATAAATTTATTACTGTTGACGGTACATTTCCTCCATAACCTGCATCTATTATCAAATCTACCATTTTATGATATCTCTCATATATTTCTCGAGGGTCCGTCATATAATCTATAATTTCATCTTCGTGATGAATAGATGTTGTAACAATAGGATTGCCTAATGTTTTAACTATTTCCTTCACTATATTACTATCAGGGATTCTTATTCCCACATATTTTTTGGCTTTAAATACTTTTGGAAGTCCTGAACCTCCTTTTAAAATAAACGTGAAAGGACCAGGCAATGCTCGTTTTAACATTTTATATGTAGCAGTATCTACTTGCTTGGTATAATCTGAGAGGTTACTTAAATCTAAACATACAAAAGTAAAATTGGCTTTGGCTAATTTCACCTGCTTGATTAGAGCTATCCGCTCAAGTGCTTTTTGATTTGTAATATCACAACCCAAAGCGTAAACGGTATCAGTAGGATATATGATAACCCCTCCTTTTTTAAGTACCTTAACTATCTTTGAAATATAGGGAGGATATGGATTTTCTTCATACAATTTGATATACTCTGCCATACAAAAATTTAAATTAGTACCCCTGAGAGGATTCGAACCTCCAACCCTCGGAGCCGAAATCCGATATTCTATCCAATTGAACTACAGGGGCATTGCATTGATTTTACATTATACTCTATCCGGGGCATCCACAAAACTTCTTTTTCTTTTTTACTTCATTACCAAAATTAATATCTATTCCTAACATAATCTGATGCGTCCCAAATCCCATAATCTTATCTAAAGGCAATTCAAAATTATACCCAAAATGGTAATTATCTTTAGTAAGCCCCAAAATAGTTGATATAGACGACAATTCATCATTATCAAAAGCTTTTCTAGTAGAAATAATAAACCAATAGTCAAATAATTCTTCTACAAAATTAAGCCTCACATTAATATCTACAAAAGAATATATTGCAGAAGAGTAATTAAAAAATATCGAAGGCACTATACTAAAATATTGATTTTGGTAAGCCAAATATCCAGCTGAAGCCAAGATTCTAATATCATTAACCTCATTGTTTTGTATTTGTGTATTTAACTGACTATAACTATTTGCTGTAAGTATATTGAACCAAGCCAAACTAGCGAAAAAGTCTTTGAAGTTATAAGACACTCCAAAATTAAAATCTGGAACTATTTCGGAAGTTTTTCCTGTTAAAACAGGATCGTTTTTGTCTATTTGATATAACTTTGTTCTATCTATACTATTTTGGAGCAAATTAAATGACAAACCAAAAGATAATGCGTGTTTATAACTCATATCTTTTTTCATATTAATTTGGTATGCATAGGTAAGTTGTCCTCCTTTTTGACTATATATTCCATTACTATCTCCAAATACATAACCTCCAACAGCACTATTTTTAAAATAACTACTCTGAAATGTTAATATTGTAGTATAGGGTGATCTCTCTAAGCCTAACCATTGATGCCTATGAGTCAATCTAATTTTACTATAAGTTCCATAAGGAGCTATATAAGATGGGCTTATCATAAAGTAATTATTCATTAAATACTGACTATTCATAGGTAATCTTCTCTGTGAATACCCACAAAGTACACCCAACAAAAAAACGATACATATCAATTTGTTTTTTAACATATTTCAAAATTTAAAACACTTTGAAAGTGATCCCAAAATTCTGGATAAGACTTATCTACTACATACTCATCTTTTATACTCAACGGATACATATTACCTATAGTAGCAAAAGCCATAGCCATTCTATGATCGTTATACACTTCTATAGGTGCTATTTCATCTACTTGAGTAAATGCTTTTAACTCCAAGGTATCCTCTGTGGTTACAATATCTACTCCTAATTTCATCAGTTCCTTTTTGAGTGCTTCTATTCTGTCAGTTTCTTTTATTCTAAGAGTGTGTAGCCCTGTTAACTTAGCTTTTATTTTAAGCCCTGTACAAGTAACAGCTATAGTTTGTGCAATATCAGGAGTATCTATTAAATTGAGTTCTATAGAATCAGGCATCTCAAAATCCTTAACCTTAGAGAGTACAAGGGTATCTTCATCAAAACTAGTGCTTACTCCAAAGTTTTTATAGATCTCTCTTATCTTACTGTCTCCTTGAAAGCTATCCTTTCTATAAGTCTTCAATTTCATATAATCACCTTTACTAAGTGCCAAAAGGGAGTAATAATAAGACGCTGAACTCCAATCAGATTCTACTTTAAAACCAACCTTATTAGTCAATTCTTGAGCGGGTATATTTATAGTATGCTTACAAAAAGATGCCTCAAAACCCAACTGATTTAGAATTCTTAATGTCATTTGAATATAGGGTTGTGAAGTAATTTTTCCTTTCAACTCTATACAAATACCTTGTTCTAAAAATGGACCTATCAACATTAGTGATGTAATATACTGACTACTTACGCTAGCATCTAAAGTTACTTTTCCACCTAGTATTTTCTTGCCTCTTACCCTCAAAGGAGGATAGCCCTCATTCTCTATATACTGTATATCCGCACCTAATTTTTTGAGTGCATTTATTAATATAGCTACAGGTCTTTGCTTCATTCTATCACAACCTGTAATCACGATACTTCTTCCTTGCTGTATGCTAAAAAAAGAGGTTAAAAAACGCATTGCAGTACCTGCCATACCCACATCTATTACTGAGGTATCTGAATACAAAGAAGTTCTTAATAATTGAGTATCCTTAGCATTCGATATATTTTCTAGAATAAAGCCTCCACTTAAATAAGATAATATCAAAGCCCTATTGCTCTCACTCTTAGAACCTGTAATATTTAAAGTCTTCCCAATAGATATATTATCCCCTCTAAATTTGACCATTACGTATAAAACGTCATATTAAATAAATACATAAGCGAGCGAAATTAATTATATTTTTTCAAAAATAGTATTATTTTTTTATTGATTTTTGCAAACTGTGTAAATTTTAGATTGTGTATATATTATCTTTATTAATCATTTTTAAAAATGAAAATAGGTATTTCAATTGGAGACACAAGTGGTGTAGGTATAGAGCTGATTATCAAAACATTCAAATCAAAAGAAATATTATCTAAATGCACACCTATCGTATTTAGTAACGCTAATATTATAAACAAATACAAAAATCAACTCCAAATAAACCTTAAAACTACAAATATACAGAATATTCAAGAGGCTAAAAAAAACAACCTAAATATACTCCATACAGACGGGGATACCCGTAATATACAGATTGGAAAACCTTGCAAAAAATCAGGAAATTATGCTTTTAAATCTCTGGAAAAAGCTACTAAAAGTTTACAAAAAAATGAGATAGATATATTGATAACTTGCCCCATAAATAAATACAATATACAATCTGAAAAATTCAACTTTCCAGGACATACCGAATACATGGAAAAACACTTAAAGGGTAAAAGTCTTATGTTTTTAATAGGACGAGAATTACGAGTAGGAGTAGTTACAGGACACACACCTATATCCCAAGTTCATTCTATCATTACAAAAGAATTAATTTGTGAAAAACTATACTTAATGGAACGATCTTTACGACAAGATTTTGGTGTATCAAAACCTAAAATAGCTCTATTGAGTATCAATCCTCACTGCGGAGATAAAGGCATTATTGGCAATGATGATGACCTTATTACTATACCCCTAATACAAGAACTTCAAAAACAAGGAAAATTATTTTATGGACCTTTTCCAGCCGATAGCTTTTTTGGTTCTAAAGCATATAAAAAATATGACGCTACACTAGCTATGTACCACGACCAAGGACTAATTCCCTTTAAAACAATTTGCTTTAATAGTGGGGTTAATTTTACTGCCGGTTTAGATAAAATAAGAGTATCTCCTGACCATGGAACTGCTTTTGATATTGCGGGAAAAGGGATTGTCAATACCAACTCATTTAAAGAAAGTATTCTAACCAGTATTGAAATTTTTAAAAATAGGAGATGTTATCTCAACAATAAAAAAAAGGTTTGAAGAATATCCTCCATCTCTTTTTTTACTTATATAGAAGAAAATTATTTCTCTTTATCATCATCTTCCATATCAGATTTTAATTTGGACAGTACATCTAAATCACCTAACATAGTCTTCTCTACTTTTGTACTTTTCTTATTAGAATGATTTAAATTAGTATCATTCTTGTCTTTAAAAGTAGCCGTATGAGATAATATCATCTTTTGAAATTCTTTATTGATTTCAATTACCTTAAACTTAGTAGTCTCGCCCCTCTTGATGGTTTTTCCATCTTCTTTTGTCATGTGTCTATTAGGTATAAAACCATTTACCCCTTCTTGTATCTCCACGATACCACCTTTATCAAATATCTCCTTAACAGTGAGAGTATGCACACTATTTAAAACATAAGTCTTTTCATACTCATCCCAAGGGTTATTTTTTGTATGTTTATGGCTTAAATTCAACTTTTTAGTTTCTGTATTTATATCCATAATCTTAACCTCTAAGGTATTCTCTGTATTTATAAAATCTGAAGGATGCTTAAATTTCTTAGTCCAAGATAAATCTGATATATAAACTAGTCCCTCTATACCATCTTCTAATTCTACAAAAGCACCAAAGTTAGTTAAATTTTTAACTGTACCCTTATGAACCGTACCTACAGGATATTTTTGTGTAATACTCTCCCAAGGATCGGGAATTAATTGCTTAATACCCAAAGACATTTTTCTATTCTCTTTATCTAAAGTAAGGATTTGAGCCTCTACTTCGTCTCCTACTTTTAAGAAATCCTGAGCAGAACGTAAATGAGTAGACCAAGACATTTCGGATACGTGAACTAATCCTTCTATACCTTTAACTATTTCCACAAAAGCACCATAATCTGCCAATACTGTTACCTTACCCTTTACTTTAGCTCCTATCTTCAATTGCTCATCCAACTGCTCCCATGGGTGTTTCTTTAACTGTTTTAATCCTAACTGAATACGTGTCTTCTCTTTATCAAAATCTAAAATTACTACATTTAATTTTTGATTTAATTCTACAACTTCAGATGGATGAGAAATTCTACTCCAAGATAAGTCCGTAATATGGATCAACCCATCTACACCTCCCAAATCTACAAATACACCATAGGCTGTTATATTTTTAACCACACCTTCTAATAACTGCCCTTTTTCTAATTGAGAAAAAATCTCTTTTTTCTGTTCCGCTAAATCAGACTCTATAAGAGCTTTATGAGATACCACTACATTATTAAATCCATGATTAATTTTAACGACCTTGAATTCCATTTGTTTATCCACATACTTATCATAATCTTTAATAGGATTTATATCTATTTGTGAACCAGGTAAGAATGTTTCCAATCCAAATATCTCAACTATCATTCCTCCATTAGTTCTACATTTGATATGTCCCTGTAATATCTCCTCATCTTCAAAAGCTTTATTTATTCTATTCCAAGATTTTAAAACTTTAGCCTTTTTGTGAGACAATATTAATTGTCCCAACTTATCTTCTTGCTTTTGTATCAAAACCTCTATATGATCTCCTACTTTTAAATCTGGATTATAACGAAATTCATTTAGAGAAATTACTCCCTCTGATTTATATCCAACATCTACAATCACTTCTTTATTTGTAATAGAGATTACTGTACCCTCTATGATTTCTTGTTCATTTACAGAACCCAATGTATTTAGATACATTTGCTCTGTTTCTTTTTTGTCTTCTGCATTTTTTTCAACAGAATCCCAATCAAATTCTTCTTCTGTTTGTGTTGAATCAACCTTTTCTTCAGGTTTATTTTCCACTAATTTTTGTTCTACTGCGGCTTCTGAGTTTATCTCTCCAGTTCCTTTTTTCACTTCCTCTGACATAATCTAATAAAATTGTAAGGAATTTTAAATTTGTATCTTAATAATTTCAAAATGAACTATAAACGGCTAAATTAATAAGAGTTCGTTAAACTTATAAATATTTTCCTTTTCTTGTTCATATACCGTAAAAAAAGGAATGCAAATATATTATATTTTTCAAAAAATATAACTATATAATAGATTTTTTTACAATAGTGAAATTTGATTAAAAAATATCTTTACCTTTGTGCTATGGAAACTATCAGGCAACAAAAGATAGCTAAACTTATACAAGTAGATTTGGCAAATATATTTAGAGAGATTTTAAAAGCTAATTTTTCAGATACTATGATATCAGTTACTAAAGTTCATATTACTATAGATTTATCTATAGCAAAAGTATATTTGAGTATATTTCCAAGTAATCAATCTGATGAGATAATAAGCATCGTACAAAATGAAAAAAAACAAATAAAACAACTACTAGCTCAAAAAATAAAACAACAATTGCGAAAAACACCAGAACTTATATTTTGTGTAGATGACTCATTAGACTATATTAAGAACATAGAAAAGTTACTTAAAAAGTAATAAAAAGTAATTTATTGTAAACTCATACCACTTTTGAACATCTATATTTATATTGCCCGTAGGTACTTATTTTCAAAAAAGAGTACAAATATTATTAATATAATGACTATAGTATCCATAATGGGGATCGCTATAAGTAGTATGGCTATGTGTATTGTTTTCTCTGCTTTCTCTGGATTAAAAGAGTTTAACTTATCACTACAAAAAGATATTACTTCCGATATAAAGATTACCCCAAAAAAAGGTAAATACTTTTCACTGAGCCTAAAGCAAATAGAACAATTAAACAACATAAAAAATGTAAAACATATTTCTAAAAGTATTCAAGAAAAAGCTTTTTTCTCTTTTAAAGAAAAGGAAATCGTTGCTTATATCAAAGGAATAGACAAAAAATATCACAAAGTAATCCCCATACATAATCACATCTACAAAGGAAAATTGATCACACAAGGAAAATATGCCAGTATTGGTTCTGAAATCGCTATAAAGTTAGGTGTTTCTACTAATGATATTTATAACTATTTGAAAATATACATACCCAATAAAAATAGCAATTCCTTTAACGATATAAATTCATTTAAAACTATACATACAAAAGTATCTGGACTTTTTCATTCAAACAATATGAATTTTGACTCTAAATATGTACTCATTCCCCTCGAACTTAGTAGAGATATTTTAGAATATGAAAAAAACACCTACTCCTGCGTAGAGATAAAATTACACAACCCCAATGAAATAGAAGATACGAATTTAAAAATAAAAGAACTATTAGGAAGGAGTCTTAACATACAAACTAAGAGAGAACAAAATAGTTTTATCTACAAAATGATAAATATGGAAGCCTTAGTTACTTATTTGATATTTGTACTTATACTCATCATATCTATATTTACCTTAGCAGGCGTACTTTCTATACTTATGATAGATAAAAAAATACATTTAAAAACACTTCACAGTATAGGACTGCCATTAAAGAAGATAGAAAATATATTCATCTTTCAAGGAATATTTATCACTCTAATAGGTTGCTTTTTAGGAGTATGTATAGGCTTAGGAATATGCTTAGCACAGAAACAATACGGGCTCATTACCCTAAATGGAAGTTCACTTGCTTATCCTGTAAAATTCGAATTTACTAATCTTGCAAGTATTATAGGCACCGTATGTATACTGGGATACATCACCTCCCTTGTTACTATAAGATTCAATCATAACAAATTATAGATATACCCTTAAAGTGTATTACTGCGTTTAAACATGAGTTCAAATAACCAAAGATAAAAGTTTTGAATTATGATACAGTAAATCCATACCCTAAAATGTATATTCTGTTTGGCTAATTATATTACTGCCCCTACTTAAATTGCATGCCTTGCAAATTGGTATAGAATATAGTTTAGTGCAATTATTACACAACCCTTTGCCAAAATTTTGACATTTTACCACCGCAATAACTCGATGATGGTTATAACAATTCATTTCTCGATGCTTCTTGGAACCTTAATTTGTCGCTTAAAAATGGGAGATGGAAATAGTTTTCACTACTTATTAATCATCTGGATTAAGTCCTTGTAATACTCTCTTTTTTAAGATCATTACAAAATTCTTTTCAAAATTTATATGTAGATAAAGAGAATTTCTGCTCGATCCCCAATATTTACTAATTTTTTTGAACTATGTTAATAATATTCTTTATATTTGTAGCAAATTAATAAAAAAATTAAGAAAGAATATATTATGAAATTAAAGTTTTTCAACTATATACTGTTTATAACTATTTTATTATCATCTTGTAATCAAGTAGAAGATTATAAGCCTAACGATGAAAAAGAGAAGGAACAACAAGAAAAACCAAATAGTTATTACACTAAAAAGGCTGTTATAGAAGACTATACAGGAAGTTGGTGTGGTTATTGCCCTCGTATAACTAAAGCTATTGAAATGGTGAAAGACAAGACGAATAAAGTTATTCCTATTGGTGTTCATATAGGGGATCAAATGCAAGTTGATGTGGGGGTTAAATTAAAAGATAATTTTTCTATAAATTTTTATCCAAATGCTTTTTTAGATAGAAAAAATCGATGGATTTCTCCTGAAACTGCCAATATAGATCAGGTATTAGATTTAGTAAAAAATAAAACAGATTTAGGATTGGCTATAGAAACTAAACTATCAGGGAATAAACTCCAAGTAAAAATAAAAGTTGGTTTTTCAAATGATTATAAATCTGTTAATTTGGTTGTTTTTCTTTTGGAAAGTGATTTAATTTATTATCAGATAAATTATACTAGTTATTATGCTGGTAATGTGATCAATGATTTTAAACATGATCATGTATTGAGACATGCTTTTACTGATGTAATGGGTGAATCTTTAGATGGTTCTAAAGGAATAAAGAGTAAGGATTATAAGATGGATGATATAAGTAAGATGATAAAAAATGCAAAAAATGCAGAAATTGTAGCCATGATAGTACAAACTTCTTCAGAAGGTAAAAAGGTGCTTAATGCACAAGTAGTAAAAGTAGGTAAAAATAAGGATTTTGACTTAGAATAATTATGATAATAAAAAAAATATTGCTCTCTATTATATTATTTTTTCAATTAATTGTAGAAGCTCAAGATGTACCTAATACTCCTTTGTACGATTTAGAGGGTAAACTTACCAATCTGGTAGAAAAATCGAAATCTCATGAATATACAATTGTAAGTTTTTGGGCTACTTGGTGTGCATCTTGTATTAAAGAAATGGAAGCTATTGATGAAGTGTTTCAAGATTGGCAAGAAGAATTTAATATTCAAGCTATTGCTGTGGCTGTAGATGATAGTCGTAGTCAGAGATTAGTTAGAGGAATTAGTAATTCTAAAGATTGGATATGGGAAGTACTTTTAGATAAAAATCAAGCATTACAACGCGGCTTGAACTTTGGTGCAGTTCCTTATCTTATTTTATTGAAAGACAATAAAATTATTTATAAAAAAACTGGCTATAGTCCTGGTAGTGAATCGCATATTTATGAGTTTTTGAAAAATCAAGAGATAGCTACTAAAAATGAACGAAACTTTTAAAATACTATTATATTATATTACATTCTCTTTTAGTATACAACTAGTTATTGCTCAAAAACATGTGTTTAGATGGAGCTTAGAGTCTAATGGGCAATATTATATCGATAATTTAAATTCTACGGGGAATTATGCAACTAATGATTTGGAGCAGGATATAAAAAAAAATCCTATTAGAGCAAATAATTATTTCAAGATTGACTATAGTAGAGATAAATTATTTGCAAGGGTACAATTAGAAAGTTATTTACCTAAGTCATTGGCGGGATATTCCGAAAACTTTCAGGGTACTAATTTAGCAATATATCATTTGGGTTATCAGTTTCCAAAAACAGAGATAGTGGCAGGTTATTTTTACGAACAGTTTGGAAATGGATTGGTATTGAGAACAAATGAAGATCGTGTATTAGGATGGAACAATGCTTTGAGAGGACTTCGGATAAGACATCAAATACAAGACGCTGTTTATTTGAAGTCATTTTGGGGACAGCAACGTTATGGGTTTAAAATATCAAAAGGTCATGTATGGGGTATAGATGCAGAGGTAAATGTGTCAAATTTTTTTAAACAAACAAACGATCTCCAATTGCAAGTAGGTGTGAGTTACTTAGGTAGATATCAAGCTAAAAAATTAAGACGAACTATAGATTTTCCTTCAACTACAAATGTAATAGGTGCCAGACTAAATTTTTCTAAAGGTAATTATTATATAAATTTGGAATATGTATATAAAGGAAAAGATGCACTAGTGATTGGGAATCATATAAAAAATGCTCAATTTGGGAACGCACTTTTATGGAACTTAGGTTATACTCAAAAAGGTGTATTGGTCGATATTGTATTAAGAAGATTAGAAAATATGCAATTGTATTCAGATCGTTCTGCTACGGCAAATATCTTTAATGAAAATCTTTTAAATTACTTACCGTCATTAAGTAAACAACAAAAATATACCTTAACAAATATTTATGTATATCAAGCACAGACTTCATTGAGTTTTCTCGAACCTAAAAATATTAAAGTAGGAGAGATAGGAGGGAGTATTCATATAGAGTACCTCTTTGCGAAACGTAGTGTTTTAGGAGGAAAATATGGAATGAGATGGAGTATAGATAGTTCTTATTGGTGGGGGTTAAAAGGTGATCTTAATTTTGAAAAACAAAGTTATCAAACTGATTTTATAGGTTTCGGTACCCATTATTATAGTGATATAAGTGTAGAAATTAATAAAAAATGGTATAGACAATGGCATAGTGTATTTTATTATTTATATCAACATTATAATAAACAGGCTATAGAAGAAACATATGGAAAAGCATACGCTCATACTGTAGTCGTAGAATCTACACACCAATTGACGCCTAAAATGTCTATAAGATGGGAAGTACAACATCTTTGGAATAAAAATGATAAAAAGAATTGGTTAGCCGGTACTTTGGAATTACATTGGAATTACAATTGGACATTTTTTATTCAAGATACTTACAATTATGAAAATCGTAAAGAAAGAGTTCATTATTATAATTTAGGATTTAGTTATACCAAAAATCAACAAAGATTTTCCTTAGGGTATGGTCGTCAAAGAGGAGGACTAATATGTATAGGGGGTATTTGTCGGTTTGTTCCTCAAACGAGTGGGTTCTCTGCGAGTGTGACGTTATCCTTTTAAACTATTTTTTGAATTGAGTCATAAAAAAACCTCTTAAATTATCTTGAACCTAAAACAAAAATAAGTAAATTTAATTTATGCTAAAAATTTTGTAATTTCAAATAAAATAATGATTATATTGGGCGCAAGTAATTTGTTGATGACAACTTATTACAAAACAAAAGTTTAACATTTTAAATACAAATTATTAAAATCATGAAAAAAATAAAACTATTAGGATTATTAGTGCTGGTTAGCATAATCACCTTTTGTACAAAAGAACAATTAGAAGAGGGAGAGGGCGTAAATGTAGAACCACCTCAACAAAGTACTCCCCCCCCGCATCACATATAATAATGACTCTATTTCTCTAAATTATATGAAAAGTAGAGTGAATTTATTAAAAGAGTTTGTGGCATTAGAAAAAAATAAGAAAAATGCCTTAAAGTCCATCATTACAGAAAATGCAAAAGATAAAACTTCAAAAAGTAAAAGCATTACCAATGCGTTTTTACTGTCTTTTGGAGATTTTGAAATTTTAGATGAAAATGATAAACCTACTAGTTTTTTTGATTTGAGTTATAAGGAAAAACTATCTTTTTTAGAATTTTATCAAAAAACGGAAGCCAAACATCTGGCTGAAAAATTAAATTCTGTAAAAAATTATTCTCTGCCTTCGCAATCGATACAACTCAAAGCAAAAATTTATAACAATATTACTCAAAAATTAAAAAACAAAAGCCATAAAAAATTGTCTGAAAGTGATGTGTTGCATAATTTAGGCAATGCACTACTCGATATACATCAAAATATTAAAACAGAATTGCCAAAAATTAAAGTTACACAGCCCTATCCCGTTATAGAAGATACTGTAAAATTACAAGAATCTAAAGCACGAAAAAAATCTAGTAAATACCCGCTTTATCAATCAAGTTCTAAATCTAAACAAGTGGTAGATATTTTTAATAAGCACGCCTATACAGGTAGAATTATTACCACCTATGAAAATTTTTGGTGGGGAAAAACTGGACACACAGCCATTATTCATTGTAGTTTAATTTATGTAGATAAAGGGGCAGACAAAAATGATAAAATTGAAACAGTATCTAATGGATTAAATACAGGAAAAGTAAGCATCGGGGCGGGTTCAGCAGATAAAATCAAAGAGACAGGAGGAAGGTCTAACTACCTTGTCAATGAAGAACCTGTAGGCTATTGGGTAGATAAAGCAACAAAAATGCGAGTTTATATAGGATATGTAGGAAAACAAATTTACAAAAAACGTTGGGTATGGTATTGGCCATGGCCAATTTGGAACTTAGTGGGGTATCGCGAAATATCATATAATGAATCTAATACTGTGGTAAATTTTGCAAAAACTTATTTGAATCGTCCCGGTCGTTATAGTTTGCTTGGATGGATATCATCTGCCAAAAAACGCAATGGACCTTTCAATTGTTCATCTTTTGTATGGGCAGCCTATTACAAAAACTTAATTGACCATAATGGTTTTCGGGGATACGATAAAATGGATTTGGCAAGTGGAGATATGTGGTGTGTATGGCCCCGTGATATATGGGAAGACAACAATTTTAGAATTCTTGCCAGCTTTTAAAAAAATTAAACTCATAAGCATCAAAGTATTTACAAATACTTTGATGCTTATCTTAAATTTGAAATATGATGAAAACAATAATTAAAATATCTGTCTTACTAAGTTTACTTTTTTTTATTTATCAATGTGGTTTTTTCGAGTCTTTGACTGTGAAAACCCCTGAACAAGTACTCGAAGAATATAAACACAAAGAAAAAGATGCTAGATTTTCTGGTCTTTGGAGATCAGCAGAAAAAAAATATGATAGACTTTACTATTATTCTTCCAAAGGCTACCGGCAACCTATTGCAATTAATACTAGTAAAATGTCAGATCTATCACTAGCCTATATGTATAATTTTTCAGTAAATTCAGAAAAAAAAGAAATTTGCCTTCCTCCAGTAAATATGAATGTTCGGTTTTGGCATACAGATAAAAAAAATAAAATAATCTATTTTAGAATGCTCAGGAGAAGTATTAAACAAGATGATTCAACTTATGAAGCATATTATAAATTTGGTAAAAATAACAACGAATTAACTCTTTATGATAAAACATACAAAGACCCTGAAACTTTAATAAGACTTACACAAAAAGAGTTAGACAGCATCTATCAAGTAGGAGTAAAAAAAGGGTATATTGGGTGTAAGTAGCCAAAATATAATGAAAACAATAATTAAAATATCTGTCTTACTAAGTTTACTTTTTTTTATTTATCAATGTGGTTTTTTGGAGTCTTTCACTGTGAAAACCCCTGAACAAGTACTCGAAGAATATAAATACAAAGAAAAAGATCCTAGGTTTTTTGGATGGTGGAAAAGCAAAAATAATAAAATAACAGATGCACTGGGTTATTATTCCAATAGAAGTTATGCAAGTGGTTCTACAATTATTGATAACAAAGCCAAATATCCTACTGTAGAACTTTTTTCAGTAGATACAGTAAACAAAAAGATTTGTATCCCGCCGGTAAATATGGATGTTAAATTTTGGCATACAGACAAAAAAAATAAAATGATCTATTACAGAATGCTCAGGAGAAGTATGAAACAAAGTGATTCAACTTCAGAAAGGTATTATGAGTTTAGTAATAATGATAATGAATTAAATATCTATGCTGATAAAACAAAAGACCCTGAAACATCTTTAATAAGACCTACGCAAAAAGAGTTAGACAGCATCTATCAAGTAGGAGTAAAAAAAGGGTATATTGGTTGTAAGTAGCCAAAATATGATGAAAACAATAATTAAAATATCTGTCTTACTAAGTTTACTTTTTTTTATTTATCAATGTGATTTTTTGGAGGCTTTGACTGTGAAAACCGTTGAAGAAGTACTAGAGGAATATAAACACAAAGAAAAAGATTCTAGATTTTTTGGATGGTGGAAGTGGAAACAAAAAGACAATAAACTAGAAGCACTTGAATATTTTTCTGATAGAGGTTATATAGATGGTTTTATGATTGTCATTGATAACAAAACAAAATATTTTAAAGGAATTTTTTCAGTAGATACAGTTAAAAAAAAAATTTGTATTCCGCCCGCACATCTGGATGTTCTGTTTTGGCATACAGATAAAAAAAACAAAATATTCTATGACAAAAAAATCAGAAGAAATCTAAAGCAAGGTGATGTAACTTCTAAAAACTATTATGAGTTTAGTAATAATAATAATGAATTAAATTTATATGCTGATAAAACAAAAGACCCTGAAACATCTTTAATAAGACCTACGCAAAAAGAGTTAGATAGCATCTATCAAGTAGGAGTAAAAAAAGGGTATATTGGGTGTAAGTGATAAAATATGATGAAAACAATAATTAAAATATCTGTCTTACTAAGTTTACTTTTTTTTATTTATCAATGTGGTTTTAAAAAATTAATACAAAATTAACACAAAATTAACATTCTGTTTTTCCTTTTATACTATACACACTTGTTATAGTTTCATCTATAAAAATTAAAGCAAATTATAATTTTTTGTATAACAAATTTGCTAATCTAATATATTATTCTATTCTGCATAGCAAATAAATGTTTATTTTTATAAAATATAGAAAAAAGAATTTAATGTTATAAATATTTTTGTTTAAATTTGGATAGTTTAAATATGTGTCATGGTTGTAGAAAGGCTTACAGAGTAACTGTAGGTTATCAAAGATTATCTAAAAAGTATTTAGATAATTACCTTATTGAGTTTGCATATAGATATAATAATAAATTAAATAACACAGAACAAGTATTTTACAACATGTTAAGTAATATGTTATTTTTATGAATGATAAAGAAAAGAAGATTAGTTTAATACAACAAAATTGTATGCATAATTCTATACAATGTTGTGGCTATGCTTATATATTTTTTAGACGTAGAATTGAACTTAAGATATATCAAAATGGATTAGAAATTAGTGCTATCATAGCTCCTGTATTTGCTTTTTTATTTGCTTTTTTACCAATCGATTATGGTAATAGTATAATTATTATGAACATATCAAAGTATGGTGTTATTGTAGCTAGTGCTGTTCAAATTATACTATTTATCCTGTCAATAATATTTAAAGCATTAAGAGTAAATGAAAGATCAAGTTTATACTCAGAAATGTCGATTACTTTTTCTAATCTACAAATTGATTTTAAACACGCATCACAATTCCCAAGTAATGATATTATTTTATATCAATCAAAATATGAGAAGCTTTTAGAAAAACTTAAATGCAATTATAGAAACGCATGCGAAGTAAAAGAAATAGAAAAAAGAAGAGGGATGCGATATGCCTTACGTGAATTTAGTAGAAAATGTATCGCATGTGAAAAAGTTCCATACTCCATGAAAAGTACAGATTGTGATGTATGTGGTAACTTTCATTCATGGTGGAAATTTAAATTAAAAAAGAAAAAATGAAATATATAATTACTTCTTTAATCTCTTTATTTTTATGCTGTATGTAGTTCTTTTAAATATAAAATGGTAGTTATTATATTAATATGTAATATTTGTTGCTACTATCACCTTTAATTATTTTACTTACCACAATAAGGACAAACATCATCACTCATTGGACCCAAAGAATGCAATCGTTGTATAGTATAATTAATAAGTTCTTCTTTTTGAAAACCATATAATGTATTATCATATATCTTGAAAAATTCTATAAGTTCATCTTTTTCATGATCACTTAAATCT
Organism: Ichthyobacteriaceae bacterium; assembly: GCA_965226285.1. Classification (GTDB taxonomy): domain Bacteria; phylum Bacteroidota; class Bacteroidia; order Flavobacteriales; family Ichthyobacteriaceae; genus CBDDCQ01. The sequence continues at coordinate 931,811 of CBDDCQ010000006.1, read as the reverse complement.
TTAAATGCCTTTAAAAAGTTTGATAATTTTTTACTCATAATATTGATAGTTTAATACTATACAAATTTTTCACAAATATATCAATAATTACAAAATATTCAACGAAAATTATTTTTGTTTGTTTTTTGTTTTACAGATGTATTTTTACACCTAATGGAAAAATTACTCTTGATGGTGTCCATAGAACATACCATTCATTTACCTGAAAATTATTCTATAAAACGAGATTATCCTGTTCTTTTTGTGCTTCATGGAAATCCTTCTAAAAGTTGGCAAATGAAACTTTATACTATTATTGTTTTACAATTTTTCCATATAGGGTCTTTGGTAGGAGGGGAGGCTGTAATGCTCAAAGGCTCTTTTTTTATGGGATGTATGAATTCTATTTTTCCCGAATGTAGATGTATGCTTGCATCTTTGTTGGTTCTATCAAATCCGTATTTAATGTCTCCCTTTATAGGGCAACCTATATGGGCTAATTGGCACCTTATTTGATGATGTCTGCCTGTATGTAATTTGATTTTAAGGACGTAATAGTTGTTTAATTTTTGTACTACTTTATAGCTTAATACAGCTTTTTTACTTGTTTTTGTAGGTTGGTTATAGGCTTTAGATTTGTTGTTTTTTGGATTTTTTATCAGATAATTGGTAAGGGTGTTTTCTTCTTTCTTAGGACATTTTTTTACTACTGCCCAATAAGTTTTTTGGATTTTTTTTTCTGCGAACATTTTACTAAGTCTAGAAGTAGCTTTACTCGTTTTACCAAATACTACAATGCCTGTAGTAGGTCTATCTAATCGGTGTATAATTCCTAAAAATACATTTCTAGGCTTATGGTATTTTTCTTTGAGATATTGCTTTATAATTTCATTTAAAGGTTTATCCTTAGTTTTATCTGCTTGTACAATGTCACCACACTTTTTGTTGATGATGATAAGGTGATTATCTTCATATATTACTTCTATGTTTTGACCATTTGATACCACAAAATTAGAGTGTAAAATGAGATAGTTTTACAAATTTATTTAATCTATCTTGTATTTGTTTTTGCGTTAAATGAAGAAGTTTTTCGGTTCCAAATTTCTCTACGCAAAAAGATGCCATAGCAGAACCATATATAAGGGCTTTTTTCATGTTTTCAAATGAAGTATCATTAGTTTTTGCCAAATAGCCTATAAAACCTCCTGCAAAGGAATCACCTGCACCAGTAGGGTCAAATACATCTTTTATGGGAAGGGCAGGTGCAAAAAATGTATCTAAATTGTTATTGAATAATAACGCTCCGTGTTCTCCTTTTTTGATGATGAGATATTTGGGACCCATATTTAAAATTGCTTTAGCTGCCTTTATCAGAGAGTATTCGCTTGATAATTGTCTTGCTTCTTCATCGTTGATAGTAAGTACATCTATTTTTTTTATTACGGCTTTTAAATCATCCAAGGCTGTATCCATCCAGAAATTCATAGTATCTAATACCGTAAGTTTAGGTTTTTTGTTAATTTGTTTTAATACCGAATTTTGTATTATAGGGTGCAAGTTGCCAAGCATTAAATAATCTGTGTTTTTACTGTTTTCATCTAATTTGGGATTGAAAATTTCCAGTACATTTAACTGAGTTTCTATGGTATCTCTGTCGTTCATATTGTTGTGGTATTTTCCACTCCAATAGAAAGTTTTATTCCCTTTTATGAGTTCTATACTTTTGGTATCTATCTGGTGCGAACCGATAAGTTCTAAGTCAGAGTTTTTAAAATCTTCTCCTATAATAGATATAATTTTAGGGTTTGGATTCAAATATGATGCCGAAAGGGCTATATAAGTCCCTGATCCACCTAATATTCTATCTACTTTTCCTAGCGGAGTTTCTATAGAATCATAGGCTACGGTTCCTAATACTAATAGATTCATTCAATTAGTTTGGTTTCAATTTTAATTTAGAATTTTTGGCAAAGTTACTTTAATTTTTATAATTGAAAAAAATATATATATATGATGTTAAAAATATCTATATATTTATGTTATACTATATTCCCTCTTGTAAGGTACTCTATTTTTTAGGACACTGCTAAACTAAATCCTATTCTCCTCATACTGTTGATAAAGGTAGGTTCGAGAAAATATTCTATAGTTAAGTATTAAAATAACATAAGTTCAATATAGCTAAAGATAAAAAGTTTTAAATTATTATTCTGCAAGTCAATTTATGATACGTTTGTTATAAATTTTGAAAACTTCTATTCTTTTAACACAAATTTTTCTCCTAAATATACTTTCCTTACGGTTTCATCATTTGCAAGTTCCTGTGCAGTGCCTGATTTTAAAATGGAACCTTCAAATAATAGATAAGTTCTATCTGTGATAGCTAGCGTTTCCTGTACATTGTGGTCTGTGATGAGGATGCCTATATTTTTATCTTTAAGTGTAGCTACTATTTTTTGAATATCTTCTACAGCTATAGGATCTACACCTGCAAAGGGTTCATCTAACAATATAAATTTAGGATCTACAGCTAAACATCTGGCAATCTCAGTTCTACGCCTTTCTCCTCCAGATAATAAATCACCTCTATTTTTACGAATATGTCCAAGACCAAATTCTTCTATAAGAGCATCTGTTTTCATTTGTTGCTCTTTTTTAGATAATTTTGTCATTTGTAGTACAGACAAAATATTGTCTTCTACACTTAATTTTCTAAAAATGGAAGGTTCTTGCGCTAAGTAACCAATACCTTTTCGAGCTCTTTTGTATATAGGATCTTTAGTAATAACTTTATCATTTAAGTAGATACTTCCAGAATAAGCTTTTATCAAACCCACTATCATATAGAAAGATGTAGTTTTGCCTGCTCCGTTAGGTCCTAAAAGTCCTACTATTTCGCCTTGTTCTACATATATAGAAACCCCTTTGACTACTTTTTTTCCTTTGTAAAGTTTAACAATATTATCTGCTTTTAATATCATACTGTATTTTCTTTTTTAATAACGGATTTAGAAATGTATATACTAATTTGGTACAAAAATAAGATGGGTATGGATACCAATATTTGGCTTGAAATATCAGGAGGGGTAATAATTGCTGCTAAGATAAGAACACCTATAAGTGCATGTTTTCTGTATTTCTTCATTATTTCAGGTGAGATAAGGCCTATTTTACTTAAAAAATATATAAGTATAGGTAATTGAAAAACTAATCCACTAGATACCACTATCATACATATTGTATGAATATAAGAACTTAAATCTATTTCATTAGCAATGTGCTCACTTATATGATAATTTGCCAAAAATTGTATAGATAAAGGAGTAATGAGAAAATATCCAAAACATACTCCCATTATAAATAAAAGACTACTGATAAAAACCATTCCTCTACTATATCTTTTTTCTTTAGAGGTAAATCCTGGAACTAAAAATTTCCATAACTCCCATATCATATAAGGAAAGGCAATGATAATTCCTGTGATAAAAGATGCCCAGATATGCGATGAAAATTGCCCAGCCATCTTTCTATTTTGAATTATAAAACCCAATTCGTTGATACACGCAGTATCGCCTAACCCTATGGCATTAGATATTTTACATAGTATTCTATAAGTGATAAAATTAGGACTTTTAGGACCAAATAAAATATCGTCAAAGATAATATTTTTGAAAAGAAATGCAGTAATGCTAAAAATCACAATAGCACAAATAGAACGGATCAAATGCCACCTTAGTTCTTCTAAATGTTCTAAAAAAGACATTTGGTTTTTATTTTTACTCATGTAATACCTTCTTTGATAATATCATGTAAATGAATTACTCCTATATATTTGTCTTTATCTAAGACTAATAATTGAGTAATACGTTTAGTTTCCATAATTTCAAGGGCTTCGGCAGCCAATATATTTTTAGTTACGCAGATAGGATTGTTATTCATAATTTCAGTTGCTTTTATGTTGGATATGTTATTACAGGTTTGCAACATTCTTCTCAAGTCTCCATCAGTAATCACTCCAATAATGTTATTGTTATCCATAACGGCAGTTACCCCTAATCTTTTAGATGTAATTTCTAAAATAATGTCGTGTAAATTATCATCTTTATTTACTTTTGGTTTTTGGTTGTTTCCTATGATATCTTCTATCCTTAAATACAATTTTTTACCAAGCATACCTCCCGGATGATATTTGGCAAAATCTTCACTTGAGAACCCTCTCATATTTTGTAAGCATATAGCCAAAGCATCTCCCATTACCAATTGAGCAGTAGTACTAGTCGTAGGTGCGAGATTATTTGAACATACTTCTTTTTCTATAGAAGTATTTAGTATATAATTTGCTCTCTTAGCCAAATAAGAATCTAGGTTACCTACCATTCCTATAAGTACATTTCCCATATTTTTTAGAATAGGTACAAGTACTTTTATTTCAGGGGTATTGCCACTTTTAGAGATGCATATTACAATATCTTGCTTTTGTACAATTCCTAAATCACCGTGTATAGCATCTGCTGCGTGCATAAATATTGAAGCGGTTCCAGTAGAGTTTAGAGTAGCTACAATCTTGTTTGCAATATTTGCACTTTTGCCAATACCAGTGATAATTACTCTTCCATTACCATTTTTATATATCTTTTCTACAATTTCAGCAAATTCACTATCTATATAATTTGTTAGTTTAATGATAGATTTTCCTTGAGTAGATATACTCTTTTTTGCTGATTCAATAATTTTACTTTTATAATTCATTTTTTATAAAAAATATAATGTAAATTTGCTGTGTACTGTTTTGCAAATGTATTAAAAAATAGTCAAAGAATAAGAGAATAATAATAGATACAAAATTGGATATACTTAGAGAACTTAAGAAAAAGTTTGGTTTTAATAATTTTAAAGGAAACCAAAAGGTAATTATTGAAAATCTACTTGATGGTAATGATACTTTTGTAATTATGCCTACAGGTGGGGGTAAATCATTATGTTATCAATTGCCTGCACTATTATTGGAAGGGATGGCTGTAATAGTTTCTCCTCTTATAGCACTTATGAAAAATCAGGTAGATGTCATTAGAGGGCATTTAGAAGATGAAGGAGTGGCACATGTTTTGAATTCGTCTTTGAGTAAATCAGATTTGGAAAAAGTAAAGTATGATGTTACTCATCGGGTAACAAAACTTTTATATATAGCTCCTGAGTCGCTTACTAAAGAAGAGAATTATAATTTTCTCAAATCAGTAGATGTTTCTTTTTTTGCTATAGATGAAGCACATTGCATCTCTGAATGGGGACATGATTTTAGACCAGAGTATAGAAATTTAAAAGCACTTATAGAGAAAGTAGGTAATTATCCTATCATAGCACTTACGGCTACAGCTACTCCAAAAGTACAAGATGATATACAGAAAAATTTAGGGATGATAAATGCTAAAGTGTTCAAATCATCTTTCAATAGACCAAATTTATATTATGAGGTAAGACCTAAAGTAAATGTGAATGCCCAGATTATTAAATATATAAAAGAGCGATATGGCAAACATGGAATTGTATATTGTTTGAGTAGAAAAAAGGTAGAGGAAATAACTGAACTATTGCAAATTAACGGTATAAAGGCAGCAGCCTATCATGCGGGATTAGATGCTAAAACTAGGGCTAAACATCAAGATATGTTTTTGATGCAAGAGGTAGATGTAATAGTAGCTACTATTGCCTTTGGAATGGGAATAGATAAGCCTAATGTTCGTTTTGTAATACATCATGATATGCCAAAGAGTTTAGAGGGGTATTATCAAGAAACAGGTAGAGCTGGAAGAGATGGAGGAGAAGGAAATTGTATTGCCTTTTATAATCATAAAGATATTGAAAAGTTAGAAAAATTTATGTTAGGTAAACCATTAGCAGAGAGGGAAGTAGGATATCAATTACTTCAAGAGGTAGTGGCTTATGCAGAAACTTCTATGTCTAGAAGAAAATTTATACTTCACTATTTTGGAGAAGATTTTGATCAAGTAAATGGAAAGGGAGCAGATATGGATGATAATGTCAGGTATCCTAAAGAAAAAATAGAGGTTAAGGATGAAATGACTCTTTTACTCAAAACGGTTGAGCAATCACATCAACAATATAAATCAAAAGAAGTGTCTAATATTCTTACAGGTAATAAAGATAGTGTAATACTTAAAGGGCAGAATATATTTAGTAAACCTTATTTTGGTAAAGGAGAATATAAAGATGAAAAATTTTGGATGGCCATTATCAGACAAGCTATTGTAAATAAATATTTGATTAAGAATATAGAATCTTATGGGGTACTTAAGTTATCACATAGAGGTAGGGAGTTTATAAAAAAACCTATTTCTTTTAAGATGCCAAAAGATCATAATTACGATGAACTAGAAAAAAGTTCTTCTATACAAAAGGCAGGTAGTGGATCAGATAGAACACTATTTAAATTGCTTAAAGAACTCACTATAAAAGTTGCTAAAAATAATAAAATACCTCCATTTGCTGTGTTTCAAGAAACATCTTTGGAAGATATGTGTTTGAGTTATCCCATTACTATGGATGATTTGAAAAATATACAAGGAGTAGGAGAGGGAAAAGCTAAAAAGTTTGGTATAGAATTTTTAGTGTTAATTAAAAAATATGTAAAAGATAATAATATTGAAAGACCTGATGATTTTATCATAAAATCTATTGCAAATAAATCGGATATTAAGATACATATCATAAAGAATACCGATAGAAAAATGGCATTAGAGGATATAGCTCGTTCTAAAGGTTTGGATATGAATCAACTTATTACAGAAATAGAAAATGTAGTAAATAGTGGAACTAAGGTAAATATAGATTATTATTTAGAAGATGTTATGGATCCTGATATGATAGATGAAATATATAATTATTTTATGGAAGATGCGCAGGACGATAGTATTGATGCTGCTATGAAAGAATTCGATGGAGATTATACCGAAGAAGAAGTAAGATTAGTAAAAATAAAATTCTTAAGTGAAGTAGCAAACTAATATATACATTATTATTTAGGGAAAATGAATAACGCCTTATTTTAATGAACGAACCTATTAGTAGAAGTTTAATCTTTAGTTATAATTTCAAAAGTCCAAGTGTCATAGGAAGGCATTTCTTTAAATAGAATTCCTGAGGTGTCGACATATAATTTACTTTGGGTTAAGCGTACGGGTAAATCTCTATCTAACCCTAGTAATCTAACCTTAGGTGTCTTTTTTAAATTAGGTAATTCTAATATGAGTTCTTTCTCGGGCCAGTTAAAACTAATGGCATATATATTTTTGTGATTCTTTGTGAAGCATAAATATGTTTTTAAAGAACTATACGTAGCATTTAGTCCATTTGTATTTCCTTTTATGTCCTGATAAAAAACTTCTTTTGGTATAATGCTTTTAGAACTTTTTTTAGTTTTCCAGTATAAATGTATGTGAGCATTTTGTTTTTGTTCTTTATATTTGAGTTCAAAGCTGTACATTTTTCCTTTTTTTAGGTTTATTTTTCCTTTAGCAGATAAACCGGTGTTAGATTGCATTACTTGTGATTCACTACTCTTTGATTTATAGTTTTGGTTCAAAATAGCCTTACCATTAATCCATAGTGCCGCTTGGTCATCTGCATTAATTTCAAAGGTATAAGTATCAGTTTTAGGTGCAGTGATATAGCCTTTCCAATGAGCAGAAAAATTATCTTCTTTTATATTTTTCATAGGAGCATTTCGTACCCAATTAAAATCAATATGCGTGTCTATCCGTTTTTGTACTACTGGCTTTTCCAATTCTTTAATAGTATATGGCTGAGCTCCATAAATAGCTTTAGAATTAATTTTTAACCATTTACCCAGTTGTAATAGGCGTTCTTGTTGGATTAGAGGAATTTGTCCATCAGCTTTGGGCCCTACATTTAAAATCATACCTCCACCGTTGGCTACTGTCTGTACAAAACGGTGTATCAGTTCAGCAGAGGTATCATAGGCCTCTAGATTTTCATTCCTATTGAGCCCAAAAGATCTTCCTATACCTCTTACCTCTGCCCAAGGTCTATCAGTTATTCGAATACCAGCACTGTATTCCGGTGTCAAAAAACCATGGTTTAAACCGTGTCCCCAGCGGTTGTTTACTATGGCATCAGAACCTACTAAATTATAATACCAATCAATCAATTCTGCCGAGTGCCATTGTTTAGCAGTATTATACCATTCTCCATCAGCAAAAACTAAGGAGGGTTTATAGGTGCTTATTAATTCTTTAAACTGTGGTATCATATAGGTATCTACATAGTTACCTATTTGATTGTGAGGGTCTGTGTACCAACGGTGTAAAGGGTGGTTCCACTCGGCAAGCGAGTAGTACAATCCCATTTTTAATCCCGCTTTTCTCACTGCTTGAGTTAAATCTCCTACTATATCTCTTTTAGGTCCGTTATCTACACTGTTCCAATTTCTATTATATTTACTGTTCCAAAGGGCATAACCATCATGGTGCTTACTTACTAAAACTACATATTTTGCTCCAGATTTTTTAAATAAATCTACCCATTGATTAGGATTGAAAAGTTCTGCCTTAAAAAACTGCGTCAGATCTTTGTAAGAACTCCTTCCAAAGACTTTTTTCATAAAATTTGTTCGCAGTGTATCATTGGATTGTAACCCTCTTAAAAACCATTCTCCGTAAGATTCCTTTCCGCCGTAAGAAGGTACAGAATACAATCCCCAGTGGATAAAAATTCCCAGTTTGGCATCTTTGAACCACTTTGGATAAGAGCGTTTTTTTAATTTATTTATCAATTGTAAATCCTCTTTTTCTTGAGCATAAGAATATGTTACAAGTAGAAAGAAAAATATATTTAATATTTTTTTTTTCATGATTTTATTACTGTTTTGATTTTTGAAGATAATCTACTTTTACCTAATAGTATAGATGATAAATTTAACAATGGAGTATAGAGTATAGATTTGTTCAAAGTTTTTTGTTCTACCATTTGCATTCGGTTATTAAAACTATTGAATATAAATATAATTACTCCTATGATAAATGCAGTTTTTAGTAATCCAAAGCCTCCACCTAATATTTTATTTATAATTCCAAGAGATAGAATATTAACAACTTTATTTAATATTTTTCCTATCAAAAAGATTCCTATTACAACACCTATAAATATAATGCAAAAGGAAATAATAGAAAAATATTTTTCATCTACTGAAATATATTTGTGTAATATACTTCCTACAAAACTCGAGAAGTTTACAGCTACATAAATCCCCATAATCAGTGCGGCAAGAGAAGCCAATTCTATAATAAAGCCTTTGTATAGTCCTCTAAAAAGACCGTAGATTAAACAAATAGAAATAACGATGTCTATATAACTAATATTCACAGGTTCAAAAGTACAAATTTTGATTTAATTGGGAATGCTATAATTTATTTTTTAGATAGTTTTAAAAAATAATATATAAGACCGTTGCATGGTCGGAAATCAAAGGTTATGGAGGTTTTTGTAGTATTTTACATAGAACATAAATTGTTTATTTTTAGTATATTATGATTTTATGCCAAAAATACAAACATTTTACGATTTTAACGTGCTGATTTTAATGTGTTATATTGCGACACTCTTTATGTTTGGTAAAGTAAGATCGTTGCACAAAGAGTTTATAAGAAATATTATAAAAAATTGTTTTTTTAAGAACAGTGTCTAATTTAGAATACTCTGATAAATATTTTCATATAGTGGAAGTACGTTTTTGATATCGAATTTTTTAGAATGCTCAAAAGCATTTTGTTTAAAGGTTTTCAAAATATTTTCATCTTTGAGTAAGTTTATAGCATTATTTGCCATATCTTTAACTGCCCCTATAGGGCTTAAATAGCCTGTTATTCCATGTTTATTTATTTCTGGTATTCCTCCTATATTTGTAGATATTACGGGTGTTTTTGCAGCCATAGCCTCTAAAGCTGCTAATCCAAAGCTCTCTTTTTTTGAACACATTAAAAATAAATCGGAATGGTATAATGGTGACTCTATTTGTGAGGTATTTCCTATAAAGTAGATAAGGTGGTAAATACCGAGTTCTTTTGCCAGTGTTGCTAATTTCTCTTTTTGAGGTCCTTCCCCTATAAGTAGTAGTTTACTTTTGATTTTTTTTTGTATCAAGTGAAAAACTTTGAGTACATCTTGGGTTCGTTTTACTTCTCTAAAGTTAGAGATATGTATAATTAGTTTTTCATTATCTTGTGCAAATACTTTTCTACGGCATTGATGATTAGAATTTAGGTACTTATATTTTTCAAGGTCTATAAAGTTTGGCACTACTTTAATTTTTTTTTTAATATCAAAGTATTGATAAGTATCTTTCTTGAGGCTTTCTGATACGCAAGTAACAATATTGGATTGTTCAATGCTAAAGGTAACCACGTTTTTATAGGACGGGTTTTTTCCTACTAAAGTAATGTCTGTACCGTGTAGCGTGGTTACGAAAGGAATGTAAATATCTTTTTGTTTTAGTATTTGAATAGCCATATAAGTAGCGTAAGCGTGAGGAATAGCATAGTGGGCATGGATTAAATTTAATTTATGTTGTATAGTTACATCTATAATTTTGCTACACAAAGCCGTTTCATAAGGTTGATATTTGAATAAGGGATATTCATCGATATTTACTTGATGATATTGTATGTTTGGAGAGAAAAAATCTAATCTTGCGGGGCGTTTATATGAGATAAAGTGTATTTCATTTCCCAATTTAGCCAGATACTTTCCTATTTCGGTGGCTACAATTCCACTTCCACCAAAAGTAGGATAACATACAATACCTATTTTCATATTAAATCGTCTAATGATTTTACACCTATAAATCTTTCTACGGTAAAACCTTCGGCATATTCTACTCCTATAGTTTTTCCTAAGTATTGGCATCGATATTTTATTGTATCTAAAAAATTCTTTTTAGCAATAAAAGTTTCAGGTTCTGTAGAGTTAGGATTGTAGAATTGTGAACTGTATGCTAAAATACTTTCCATTTTAGTATCTATGCAGTCTGATATATCTACTACAAAATCGGCTTTTATATAATTCCATTGTATATAATGGTAAACCTTTTTAGGTCTCCAAGCAGTTTGCTTCTGACTATTGTGTATAGTTTCAATTTTGGGTAAGCCTGATAAAAAACAACTATCTGAAACCAATTTGCTAGCTTTGGAATGGTCGGGGTGTCTATCTGATACGGCATTGGCTAATACAATATTGGGTTGATATTTTCTTAGAACTTCTATAACTTTTATTTGGTGTTCTTTATCATTGGTGAGAAAGCCATCATTAAATTGTAGATTTTCCCTTACAGATATATTTAGGATTTCTTTGGCTTTTTCTGCTTCATTATTTCTTATTTTAGGGGTGCCTCTAGTACTTAATTCACCTTTGGTCAGGTCGATTATACCTACTTTTTTTCCCTGTTTTATAGATTTGAAAATAGTTCCACCTGCGCCTAATTCTACATCGTCAGGGTGCGCTCCTATGGCTAATATGTCTAATTTTATAGTTCTATCCATTCTATAATTTCTTTTGATATAGGTTTTATGGATGGGGCAATGATTTTATCTACATATCCGTTTCTGCCTATAAGAAACTTTTGGAAGTTCCATTTTACCTTGTGTGTACCATTTTGCGTAAGCCATTTGTAAATGGGGTGCATATCTTTTCCTTTTACAGATATTTTTTCTGTCATTGGAAAAGTAATATTAAAATTTTCAGTACAAAAGGCTTTTATTTCTCTATTAGTTCCGGGTTCTTGTTCCATAAAGTTATTGGCAGGAAATCCAATAATGATAAAGTCTTTGTGTTTATATTTTTTATACAATTCTTCCAATCCTCTGTATTGAGAGGTCAATCCGCATTTAGATGCCGTATTTACTATCATTATTTTTTTACCCTTTAGGGTAGCAAAATCAAAATGTTCTCCGTCAATGGTTTTAACTTTAAAATCGTAGATTGTTTTTCCCGATGCCTTCACTTGTTCTTGATATTTTTGAGAAAGAGAAGATTTAAAACCAAATATTCTCGAAATTAAACTTTCAAACATAGATGCTTTATTTATTTGTTTATTTGTTATTCTTTTCTGGGTAAAAGTATAGTGATCATCTTGTTTTTTTATACTGATATAAGCAATAGGGGGATTTGTTTTACTGTCTATATTATCAGCAAGAGACCAATTTAAGTTATAAAATTTGAAATGATCTGATTCTTTTCGTATCGCGTAATTTTTTATAATTTTGCTAAGCGATTGAAACTTTTTTGAGTTTTTTAAATCATTTGTAATGTATTTATTTCCATTGTCTAAAAATAAAAAGTTAATATTCTTATCTTCATCAAAAATGGAATAATAACCTATCTGAAACCCATTGGATGTTTTACCTATAAATTTCCATAAAAAGGAGTTAAAAATGGTAGGAAAAGTAGAATATTCAGAATAAGATATATTTTGCTTTTGCAAACTATCTTTAAATACATCATTTACATAATTTTTAGTCGTTAAAGTAAATAATAGATAAGTGCTACTTATGCTAAGTCCTATATAATTCAATCGTCTACGTTTTATATTAGTACGTTTCATAAAAAGTATAATTAAAGTTAATATCAAAAATGGACCCGTATATAATGGATCTACAATAGAAATACTGTTGAAAGCTACTCTATAATTAGAAAAAGGAGAAAATAACTGTGTTCCCCAACTGGTAAAACTATCTAGCATAGGATGCGTAATAATAGAACAGAAGCATAGTTTACACCACAGTGTAAGCCCATAGTTTTTTTTTCGGAATAATTTATGGAATATCCATCCCAATATGGGAGCTATTAGAAAAGCGAATAAAAAAGAGTGTGAAAATCCTCTATGTCCTTGATAATATGTTATTAAATTATCGTAGGGTAAAAAGACATCCAAATCAGGTATAGTACCGCAAAGAGCACCTATTAGAGGGGCTTTATTTCCCATTTTTCTTCCAGCTACGGCTTCTGCTACAGAGGCTCCAAGTACTATTTGTGTAAGTGAATCCATATATTATAAAATTAATCTTCGGTTATTTTAGTTACTCCACCAGCCATAATGTATTTCATTAGTTGAGCAGAAGGTACACCTTTTATGGGTGTAGTGTATTCTTCAGGTACTATAAACAATTGACCAGATACAGCAAAGGAATGAGGTACATATACAGTAACTTCTTTTTCTTTGGTGCTTAAATCTTGTATTTGAGCATCTGTAATAAAACCTATCCTTTGTATTTTGGAGTCTTTATATAGCTTGACTAATACAGGTTTATCAAATCCTTTTTTATTACCAATTAGGGCTGAAGTAAACTCTTTAATAGAGGAATATATCATTTTAATAAAAGGCATTTTTTTAATGAATTTATTAAAGTGATTTTTCATAGGAGCAGTAATGAGTTTATCCCCTAAAAAACCTATAATAGATATAATAATGAATATAATAATGATTCCAGCACCGTAAGTTTTATGGTCAAATACTGCATCTACTTTTTCTATCATTATATAGAGGACGTATCCAGTACCTACTGAAGGAATTAAAAATAAAAGACCTTTGAAGAAATATTTCATTATCGTTTTCATACTTTTTTATATTGAATCTATTTCGTTATAAATGTATTACCTCGTCATAAGCAGCTGCTGTAGCTTCCATGATAGCTTCGCTCATGGTAGGGTGGGGATGTACAGATTTGAGTATTTCATGTCCTGTAGTTTCTAATTTTCGAGCTACTACCACACCTGCAATCATTTCTGTAACATTTTCACCGATCAAATGGCAACCTAAGAGTTCACCGTATTTAGCATCAAATATAATTTTTACAAAACCATCTTTGGTACCAGCAGCACTGGCTTTACCTGATGCCGAGAAGGGAAAAGTTCCTACTTTAATATTGTATCCTTCTTCTTTGGCTTTTTTTTCGGTCATACCTACAGAGGCTATCTCTGGAGTGCAGTAGGTGCATCCGGGTATATTACTATAATCTATAGGTTCTACTTTCATACCTGCTATATGTTCTACGCAGGTAATACCTTCGGCAGAAGCTACATGTGCTAAGGCTTGTCCGGGTACAATATCACCTATTGCATAGTATCCGGGTATATTGGTTTGGTAGTATTTATTTACGATTATTTTGTCTTTATCTACCATGATACCTATATCTTCTAACCCTATGTTTTCTATATTTGATTTGATACCTACAGCGGAGAGTACAACATCTGTTTCTATAACTTCTTCTCCTTTTTTAGTTTTTACAAGTACTTTTACACTTTTACCTGATGTGTCTATACGCTCTACAGAGGAATTAATCATTACATTGATACCTGATTTTTTAAATGAGCGTTCTAATTGTTTAGATACATCTTCATCCTCTACAGGTACAATATTGGGCATATATTCTACTATGGTCACTTTTGTACCTATGGAGCTATAAAAATATGCAAACTCTACGCCAATAGCTCCTGAACCTACTACTACTAATCTTTTAGGTTGTTCTTTGAGCGACATAGCTTCTCTATATCCAAATATTTTTTTGCCATCTTGGGGTAAATTAGGCAGTTCTTTTGAGCGTGCCCCTGTGGCTAATATAATATGCGCTGCATGATACTCAGTAATTTTACCATTTAGTGTTACATCTACTTTTTTGCCCGGTTTTATCTTTGCACTACCTTTTATGATTTCTATCTTATTCTTTTTCATTAAAAAGTCTATTCCTTTGCTCATACTACTGGCTACATTTCTACTTCTTTGGATAATAGCATTAAAATCTTTGTCTATTGATTTAGCGATAATTCCGTAGTCTTTTGCGTGATTTAGATATTCAAATACTTGTGCACTCTTTAGTAGTGCTTTGGTAGGGATACATCCCCAGTTTAGGCAAATACCTCCAAGTGATTCTTTTTCTACTATGGCAGTTTTAAATCCGAGTTGAGAGGCGCGAATGGCAGTTACATATCCTCCTGGTCCACTGCCTATTACTATAATATCAAAATTCATTTCTTTGTGTTAGATTATTATTTTAATAAATTTTATTTTTTCGTTATTCATACACTGCTCCGCAAAGGTATAAAAAAAGTGATTGATAATTTTGTTATTTTAACAGAATTATTGTATTAAGACTGTTGCAAAAGAGTTTAATAAGTAAATGTTTTGAGGTGTCAATATAATAACTTATTATTTGCAAAAAGAGTAATCAATTAAAGTTATATTTGAATTAAAAAGTTGTCATAGCCATGCAAAATATTGAGGATTACTCTATAAGATAAAGATCTTTTATACCTTACTATCTACAATATTATTTATATCTATTTGCATTTATTTTTTTTTGAATGCTAATAAAAACGCCAAGATTTAAAAAAATTTAATTTAGTTTTTAGTGTTCTATTAAATTAATGCTTAAAATTTAAATCTTGGCATTTCTACTAACAATTAATAAATATTAAAATGAAAGGCAAAAATAAGTAAAATTTTTAACATGTGCAAATTTTTTTTATTAAGGAATGAATTAAGATTTTTATGATCCAATTATATCAAAAGGTGCCAAAATAACTACAGATAAAATGGACAGGTTATAAGGATGATAAAATACAAACCATTATGAATAGTACCGTATTGATTTTACAATATATATAATAGATGGTGACAATTTTAAGTTGATTTTTTTCTTGGTGTATAAAAAAATTTTTTTCATATTTGCATCTAAGTTAAATTGTTCATAATGGAACATGAGCAGTGCGTATATTTTTTTATTTTTCAATACTATTCTCCTATTGTAATTTAGATTAAAAAATTATATAACATTTAAAACTATAAAAATATGAATTTTTGGAATACGGTATTCGCTGTTATTGTAGCTATGTTAATTTTATATTTATGTTGAAAATAAATATTAACAGAAAGAAGCTCGATAAAAGTTATAAAATAATGAGCTTGAAAAAAAGATTTGATGAAAATAAAAAAAATATTTTATTTGACATTTTTATTTTAATTATCTGCTTTTTATTATATAGTATAAATAATATATTTATTAAAGAATTTTCTATTGAATTTTTTAATTTTTATTTTAATGATATTCTTGGAGGTATTGTAATAATGAGTTATACAAATTTAATTTTACAATTCTATAAAAAAAGACCTTTAAGATTAAACAATTTTATATATATATTTCTTTATATAGGGTTTTGTTGTCTTATTTGGGAAGGGATTTTACCTCTTATAATTAAAAGCACTCCTGATTTATATGATTGCATAGCATATTATTTTGGTTGTTCTATTTATTTAATCTTAGAATATGTTATTATAAAAATCTTTAAAAGAAATATTCTCCTGTTGTAATTTAATAATATCTAAAACTATGAAAAATATAATATATAAAAATACCTTCATAAAACATGAAAATAAAACACTATGAATAGACCGCTAAGATATTTTACTAATTTATTAGTATTGATGTGGTGTAGTACACTCATGATTCATTGTAAAAAAGAACCCCCTCCTGCCCCTTTTCTTACCCCTGCCCCTTCTCTTACTTATAAGGAGCAAACTATTCGTTTTTATAGTACTACGGCATTCACTAGAACATTAGAGATGGATAAGATACTGGCAGGAGTTCGAGGTTTGAAAGAAGGCTATACAATTAAATCTATTCTGTTGATAAGTACAACGGCTTCAGCAACAGTTTCGGGCACTCGATTAACCTTTACTAAACCAGGGAACATCTTTTTTCACCTCATTTTAAAAAAAACTTACTTTGAAGATGCTATAATTAAAAATTGTAAAATCATGATTACGAAGGCGTCAGCACCGCTTTTAAGTTGGACCAAGCAGACGAAGTCGTTTAGGAGTGGTGAGGAGATAAGCAATGCAGAATTATTAGCAGGCGTTACGGGCATTGGTGAGAATGGATACACCATTAAAACCGTTATCATTACCCATACAAACGGTACAGGCGCAAGGGTTTTAGGGAGCGGCAGGGCTGCTAAAATTACAAGTTATACCAAAGCGGGTACGCTTACGCTCATCCTTGTTTTACAACACACTAGGAAACCAGATGTAACCCTTAGAAACGCACAGTTTGAAATTTATAGAGATATTTTTACGATAAGTAGTGGTGGGGAAGTAAAACTTAAATCTTATGTTGACAAAAATACTTTAATCGTAGTAACTATTCCTTCTATGATTAGTGGTACCACCGTAACCAGTATTGGAGCTTATGCATTTTCTTATTGTAGTTCACTTACCCGTATTACGCTTCCTAATTCCGTAACCAGTATTGGCACTTCGGCATTTGGCGGTTGTAGTTCACTTACCCGTATTACGCTTCCTAATTCCGTAACCAGTATTGGAGCTTATGCATTTTATAATTGTAGATCACTTACCCGTATTACGATTCCTAATTCCGTACCCAGTATTGGAAGTTTCGCATTTTATAATTGTAGATCACTTACTAGTATTACGCTTCCTAATTCCGTAACCAGTATTGGAGCTTATGCATTTTCTTATTGTAGTTCACTTACCCGTATTACGATTCCTAATTCTGTAGTCAGTATTGGCACTTCGGCATTTAGCGGTTGTAGTGCACTTACTAGTATTACGCTTCCTAATTCCGTAACCAGTATTGGAGATGATGCATTTTCTAGTTGTAGTTCACTTACGAGTATTACGATTCCTAATTCCGTAACCAATATTGGAAATAAGGCATTTTATGGTTGTACCAAACTTACCCGTATTACGATTCCTAATTCCGTAACCAGTATTGGAGAGTGGGCATTTTATAATTGTAATTCACTTACCAGTATCACGATTCCTAATACTGTAACAACTATTGGAGATTATGCATTTTATGAATGTTATTCACTTACCAGTATTACGCTTCCTAATTCTGTAACCAATATTGGAAATGAGGCATTTTATGGTTGTACCAAACTTACCCGTATTACGATTCCTAATTCCGTAACCAGTATTGGATGGGCGGCATTTTCTGGTTGTAGTTCACTTACCAGTGTTACGATTCCTAATTCCGTAACCAGTATTGGATGGGCGGCATTTTCTGGTTGTAGTTCACTTACCAGTGTTACGATTCCTAATTCCGTAACCAGTATTGGAAAACTGGCATTTAAGTCTTGTATTTCACTTACCCGTATTACGATTCCTAATTCCGTAACCAGTATTGGAAAACTGGCATTTAAGTCTTGTACTTCACTTACCAGTATTACGATTCCTAATTCTGTAACCAGTATTAGAAATAACCCATTTGCAGGTTGTAGCTCCCTAAATACCATAAGGGTACCTAAAGCTAAGGTGGCTGCTTGGAGTACTAACCTAAAATATGGTAATCGTGCATCAGTGGTGGGGTATAAGGTAAAATAATTATTTATGGTGAGGTAGGGACAGTAGAGTCTCTACTTTTTTGCGTATAAAATCCCCCTTTTTTAAAGGGGGACAAAGGGGGATTTTACATCCTCTTTTTAACTCCTAAGGGACACAAAGGGGGTTAAAAGGGGGATGTTACCACCCGTTATTTTGGCAATGCAACAAGGTAGAGACAAATTGCAATTTGTCTCTACTACCATGCCCTTTTCACCTACTCTAAGACCTCTTGAAAAAAGCACTATTTATTGTATTTTAGATTATTTAATGATACTCACTACCAGACTCATTAGGGAAAAAAGCCGTCTTAATCTATTTTAAGGCACTTTTTGGCAAAAAAAAGTCGATTTTTTTGTTCATAAGTAAATAAATTGTTATTAAATTTGCATTCTGTTAAATTATTAACAAGAGAACAAGGGAACATCCTTAGTGATGTATATTTTATAATATAATTTAGTTTCAAAAAATGAATCTTAAAATCAAAAAATTTATGATACCTATCAAATATTTTGTTAGTATCCTATTATTGATGGTATTGATTACGTCAATGATTTATTGCAGTAAAGAAGAATCGAAACCCAATAATAAAAAATTTACCCCTGTCCCTGCTCCTTCTCTTACTTATGCGGAGCAAACTATTCGTTTTTCCAGTATTACAGGAGTCACCAAAACCTTGGCGGTTGCTAAGATACTGGCAGGGGTTCGAGGCTCAAAAGAGGGCTATGCGATAAAGTCTATTACTTTGGTGAGTAATAGTACAACGGCTTCAGCAAAGGTTTCGGGTACTCAATTAACCTTTACCAAAATAGGGAACATCGTTTTTAATCTTGTTTTAAAACATGCGAGCAAAGAAGATGCTACCATTAAAAATTGTAAAATCATCATTAGTAAGGATGCTCCTGCTATTTTGACTTTTAACAGGGTGTCTAAGGCTTTTGTCAGTGGGGGTAATTTTACCACATCGGAGATATTAGCAGGTGTAGCAGGAACGAAGTCAGGTTATACCCTCAAAGAGATAAAAGCGTTAGATCCGTCAGACGTTGCAAGCGTAACAGGCACGAAGCCTAATTTATCATTAACCATGACCAAGATAGGCAGTTTTACGGCTACCATTGTTTTAGAACATTCCACGAAAGGTGATGCTACCATTACAGGTGCGGAGTTTAAGATTAGTTCTTCTGCTGGAGAGCGTTTGACTTTTGGCAAACTTACGAAAGTTTATAGTATTGGCGGTCGCTTTACCACAGCAGAGATTTTAGGAAGGGTAGGAGGTACAAAGACGGGTTATACTCTGAGAGAGATTAGTTCTTTAACCCCAATAGATGTTGCAAGCGTAACAGGTACGAAACCGAATTTGTCTTTAACTATGACTAAGGCGGGTAACTTTACGGCTACTTTGGTGTTAGAGCATGCTACCAAAGGAGATTCAACAATAGATAACGCATCCTTTGAGATTACAAAGGCATCTGCTCCTAAGTTAACATGGATAAAACAAAGTAAGCCTTATGGTTTAGGTGGTGAGATAAGCAATGCAGAATTATTAGCGGGTTTGAATGGTACCAGTGCTACCAAAACAGGCTATACCATTAAATCAGTAACCATCAGTAGTGCAAACGGTACAAGTGCAAGAGTTTCAGGTACGGGCACTTCAGCTAAGATCGTTGGTTATATCAGGGCGGGCACTTTGACGTTGACGCTTGTATTTGAACACCCTGCCAAAGCGGATGTTACCCTTACGGGCAAGAAGTTTGAGATTACGAAGGCTTTTGCCTCTGGTTTAACCTGGAAGAAACAAAGTAAGCCTTATGTTTCAGGTGGTGAGATAAGCAATGGAGAATTATTAGCGGGTCTTACGGGTAGTAGTGCTGCCAAAACAGGCTACACCATTAAATCAGTAACCATCAGTAGTGCAAACGGTACAGGTGCAAGGGTTTCAGGTAGTGGTACTGCAGCTAAGATCGTTGGTTATACCCAGGCGGGTACTTTGACCTTGACGCTTGTATTTGAACACCCTGCCAAAATGGATGTTACCCTCACAGGCAAGAAGTTTGAGATTACGAAGGCATCTGTCTCTGGTTTAACATGGACGAAACAAAGTAAGCCTTATGGTTCAGGGAGTGAGATAAGCAATGCAGAATTATTAGCGGGTCTGAATGGTACCAGTGCTGCCAAAACAGGTTATGCCATTAAATCGGTAACCATTACGAATACAAACGGTACAGGCGCAAGGGTTTCAGGCAGGGGTACTTCAGCCAAGATCGTTGGTTATACCCAGGCGGGTACTTTGACCTTGACGCTTGTATTTGAACACCCTGCCAAAATGGATGTTACCCTCACAGGCAAGAAGTTTGAGATTACAAAGGCTTTTGCCTCTGGTTTAACCTGGAAGAAACAAAGTAAGCCTTATGTTTCAGGTGGTGAGATAAGCAATGCAGAATTATTAGCGGGTTTGAATGGTAATACTGCTGCCAAAACAGGCTATACCATTAAATCGGTAATCATTACGAAGACAAACGGTACAGGTGCAAGGGTTTCAGGCAGGGGTACTTCAGCTAAGATCGTTGGTTATACCAAAGCGGGCACTTTGACCTTGACGCTTGTATTTGAACACTCTGCCAAAGTGGATGTTACCCTTACAGGCAAAGAGTTTGAGATTACGAAGGGCAGAGCAGAAAGTTTAACTTGGCGCAAGCAAACGAAGGTTTACAGTAGCGGAGAAATTACCCATGTGCAGCTGTTAGCAGGGGTACAGGGCAGTAAAACAGGTTACACCCTTAAAACCGTTAACATTACTAATCATGGCGGTATGACCAGTGCACGTGTTGTAGGGAGCGGCAGGTCTGCTAAAATTACGAGTTATACCAAGGCAGGTACGTTTACGCTTACGCTTGTTTTACAACATGATACTAAAGAAGATGTAACCCTTAGAAATGCGGCGTTTGAGATTACCAAAGCAAATGCAGAAAGTTTAACTTGGACGAAGCAAACGAAGCACTTTAACAGTGGTGGCGAAATTACCAATGCCGATCTATTAGCAGGCGTTACAGGTAGTGGTAAGAATGGATACACGATTAAAACCGTTACCATTACGAATAAAAACGGTACAAGTGCGACTGTTTCAGGGAGCGGCAGAGCTGCTAAAATTACGAGTTATCACAAAGCAGGTACACTTACGCTTACCCTTGTGTTAGCACACGATACTAAAAAAGATGTGACCCTTACAGGTGCAAAGTTTGAGATTTATAAGATTTTTGATATAACAAGTAGTGGCGTAGTAACACTTAAATCAAGTGTTGATAAAAAGAGTTTAACAGCAGTAATTATTCCTAATACGATTGATGGTACCACCGTAACCAGTATTGGAAATTATACATTTCATCAATGTATTTCACTTACCAGTATTACGATTCCTAATTCCGTAACCCAGATTGGATTAGCGGCATTTTATGATTGTAGATCACTTGCCAGTATTACGATTCCTAATTCCTTAACCAGTATTGGAAATGCGGCATTTCGTCAATGTGTTTCACTTGCCAGTATTACGATGGGTAATTCCTTAACCAGTATTGGAATTGGGGCATTTAATTATTGTAGATCACTTACCAGTATTACGATTCCTGATTCCGTAACCAGTATTGGAACGCAGGCATTTGTTGATTGTTTTAGAATTAACAGTATTACGATGGGTAATTCCGTAACCAGTATTGGAAATGAGGTATTTAAAAATTGTGTCTACCTTGCTACCATCAAACTGCCTACTTCCATAACCACTATTGGAGATAAGCCATTTAATGGTTGTATCAGGCTCACTACCATACAGGTACCTAATGCAAAAGTGTCTGATTGGGAAGCGAACCTAAAAATAGGTAATCGTGCATCAGTGGTGGGGTATTAAGGTAAAATAATTATTTATGGTGAGGATAGGGACAGTAGAGACAAAAAATTTTTTGTCTCTACTTTTTTGCGTATAAAATCCCCCTTTTTAAAGGGGGAAGCACAAACACTACGTATTTAATCCCCCTTTAAAAAGGGGGAATTTTACCACATGGACAATAGCACAAACACACAGAGCAAGTTGCGTATGTAATCCCCCTTTTTAAAGGGGGACTAAGGGGGATTTTACCACTTTTAAGCGACACAAAGAGGATTTTACCCTTTTTAAAGGGGGATTAAAAGGGGTTAAATGAAAAAAATAAGCTCTGCAAATTTGCGTATAAAATCCCCCTTTTTCCCCTTTTTAAAGGGGGATTTTACTATAAAGAATTTTAAGACGAGTGTAAAAAATAAAGTCAGTACAATTAAAAATATTTAATAAATTTGCCAAACAGTAATTTTTAAAAGGTTAATTTAATATCAATGGCTATTGATAAATATAATTTAAATCAGTTTTTATTTAAATTTTTTACAGAACTCGGACTAAATCATAACTTAGCAGAAAAAATTGTTTTTGGGACAGGTGTCTTATGGGTAATTCTTATTTTTTTACTTACTAATTTGATCGCAAAAAAAATTGTACTAAAATTTTTAAACTCCCTTATAAAAAAGACAAAATTTACTTGGGATGATAAATTAAAAGAATCTGGAATATTTAACCAAATAGTATATATGATACCTGTAATTATCACTGAAAAAACCATAGAGGTATTTTTTTCAGGTTATGACTTATTATTAGATATAGCTCATAAAATCATCGATATATGGGTACTCATCATCATTATTAATATTGTCAAAAAAACGTTAGATTTATTGGTATCTAATATGAAAGCAAACAGTTATAACTCTATTGCGATACAAGGGTTCTCACAGATGATAAAGATAAGTATCTATGTAATAGGAGGTATTTTATTCTTCTCTATACTCTCTGATGTGAATCTTAAAACTATATTTGCCAGTTTAGGAGCTATTGCAGCGGTACTACTTCTTATATTTAAAGATACTATATTGGGCTTTGTATCTAGCATCCAAATAGCATTTTCTAAAACTATAAAAGTAGGTGATTGGGTAAGTCTGCCACAATATAATACTGATGGAACCATCTTAGAAATTAATTTGTTTTCTACCAAAATACAAAACTGGGATAAAACCATCAGCTCCGTTCCTACCTCTATAATCACTAACTCTAGCGTAAAAAACTGGAAAGGTATGGAACATAGCAAAGTAAGGCGCATCAAAAAATACATCAATATAGATGCTACTTCCATTAAATTTTGTAACAAAGAGATACTTCATAAATTTAAACAATATGAACTTTTAAAAAACTTTATATCACAAAAAGAAGAAGAAATTGAAAACTATAATTATAAAACTAATGCCAATAAAGAGTTTGCTATCAATGGTAGAAATCTAACCAATATAGGACTATTTAGAAGTTATGCTGAGCTCTACCTGAAAAACCACTCTCAGATTAGCCAAAGAGAAACTTTAATGGTAAGACTATTACAACCTACTTCAGAGGGCATACCTCTGGAAATTTACTGCTTTTGTAAAGATACAGAATGGGTAAACTACGAGAAAATACAATCCGACATCTTAGACCATCTATTAAGCTGTGTACCAGACTTTGATTTAGAAATCTTTCAATTTAAAGCCATGCCAAACGAAAGATGAAAGTAGGGTTATTTTTTGGAACATTCAACCCCATACATATAGGTCATCTTATTATAGCAAACTACATGGTAGAATATACTGATTTGGAAGAAGTATGGTTCGTAGTAACACCTCATAACCCTCTAAAGAAAAAAGAGACCTTACTCGATGGTTACCAAAGGTTAGAAATGGTATATAGAAGTATCAATCATCGAGATAAAATAAAAGCAAGTGATGTAGAGTTTTATTTAGAACAACCTTCTTATACTTCACGTACACTGATGTATCTCATAGATAAACACCCTAAAAATAATTTTGCACTCATTATGGGACAAGATAATTTAGAAACACTACACAAGTGGAAAAACTATGAATACATCTTAAACAGCCATCATATATATACCTATCCTAGAATTACTTCTACCCAAAAAAAATCTATAAAAGCATTCCCTAATGTGCATATCACGCAGGCGCCTATCATCGAGATATCTGCTTCATTTATAAGAGACGCTATAAAAAAGAATAAAGATATAAGCCCTATGTTACCTAAAGAAGTTTGGACTTATATCAAGCACAAAAATTTTTATAAAGAGTAAAGAAACACCTTATTCTAATGGACTGAAAAATGATAGAAAAAAAAGAACTAAAATACGATAAAGCTGTCTTGATTGGGATCGTTACCCACCATCAAAATGAGGCAAAATGTAACGAATATTTAGATGAATTAGATTTTTTGACCTACACCGCCGGAGCTAAGCCTGTAAAAAGATTTATCCAAAAATTAAATATCCCTCATCCTAAGACCTTTATAGGTACAGGAAAAATCAATGAAATTAAAGAATTTATTGCTCAAAACCAAATAGGTATTGCCATATTCGACGATGAACTATCAGCTATCCAATTACGGAACATAGAAAAAATTCTCGACTGCAAAGTATTAGATAGAACGAACCTTATTTTAGATATTTTTTCTCAAAGAGCATCTACTTCTTATGCATGTACTCAAGTAGAACTAGCACAATACCAATACATTTTACCTCGCCTTACAAGAATGTGGACGCACTTAGAAAGACAAAAAGGAGGAATAGGTATGAGAGGTCCGGGTGAAACGCAAATAGAAACTGACCGAAGAATTATTGTAAACAAAATATCTTTGCTAAAGAACAAACTTAAAGCCATAGACAAACAAATGTCAATGCAGAGAAAAAATAGAGGTAAAATGGTAAGAGTATCCCTAATAGGCTATACCAATGTAGGTAAATCTACACTAATGAACTTAATGGGAAAAACCAATATATTAGCAGAAAATAAACTATTTGCAACCTTAGATACTACTGTAAGAAAGATCGTAATAGAAAATATCCCCTTTCTGATGACCGATACTGTAGGTTTTATTCGCAAACTCCCTACTCAACTGGTAGAATCATTTAAATCTACTTTAGATGAAGTTAGAGAGGCTGATTTACTTTTACACATCGTAGATATTTCTCATCCTAATTTTGAAGATCATATAACATCTGTAAATAAAATATTAACTGAAATAGAAGTTATAAATAAACCTATGCTCATGATATTTAATAAAATAGATAATTTTACATTTGAGAAAAAAGATAAAGATGATCTCACACTAAAAACAAAAGAAAACTACTCTCTCGAGGAATTAGAAAAAATGTGGCTCACAAAAACTAATAACAATAGTTTATTTATATCAGCGACCAAAAAACAAAATATAGAAAACCTAAAAAACGAACTATACAGTAAGATAAAGGAAATTCATCAAAAGCGTTTTCCTTATAACGATTATTTATATTTTAACTATGATGAACAAGGGAATATCAAAAATTAGATGAAAAATATAGTACTTTTAAAGAATGCCTCTATCTGTCAAGGAAATCATTTAATTCTATCGAATATCAACTTAGAGATTAATAGTGGAGATTTTTTCTATTTAGTAGGTAAGTCTGGTAGTGGCAAAAGTAGTTTAGTAAAAACCTTATATGGTGATTTACCATTTTATCAAGGATACTGCAAAGTGCTTGATTTTGATATGAGAAAAATAAAGCAATCTAAAATACATAAATTAAGAAGACAAATAGGCATTGTATTCCAAGATTTTCAATTACTTACAGATAGAAATATTTATGAAAATTTAAAATTTGTGCTAAAATGTACAGGATGGAAAGAGAAAAAAAAGATAGAAAACCGAATACTTGAAGTACTCTCTATGGTAAATATGGAAAATGCCGTATATAAAAAATCTTTTGAACTCTCTGGAGGAGAGCAACAAAGAGTAGTAATTGCAAGAGCGTTACTAAACGATCCTCCATTTATCATAGTAGATGAACCTACGGGAAATCTAGATCCTAAAACCTCCGAAGAAATTATGCTCATATTACAAGATATTCACCAAAAAGGCAAGTCTATTCTAATGTCCACACATGATTATCCTCTTATCTCTAAATTCCAACATAAAATACTCTTGTGTGAAGGACTAAGTATATCTGAAACTAAGACAACATTTATATTATAAGTTATAAGAAACTAAATGTTTTTAAAAAAATTACATATTTCAAATTTTAAAAATATCAAATCAAAGTATTTTGAATTATCCAATAAAATCAACTGTTTTACAGGAAATAATGGAGTAGGTAAAACCAATATACTAGATGCCATATACTATCTGTCTTTTTGCAAGAGTTACTTCAATACTATAGATGCAAAAAATATTACCAGAGGAGAAGATTTTTTTGTATTAGAGGGAATTTATCAAATCAATAATAAGCAAGAGCGCATATTTTGTGGATTGAAAAAAGGGCAAAAAAAAGTTATCAAAAAAAATAATAAAACCTATAAAAAATTCTCTGATCATATTGGAACACTTCCTATAGTCATTGTCTCACCTTCTGATAGAGATTTGATAGTAGAAGGTAGCGATACACGTAGAAAATTTATAGACAGTATCCTATCACAAACTGATACAAAATACCTAAAAAACTTGATAGAGCACAATAAAATATTAGCGCAACGCAATAGTTTACTCAAATTTTTTCATATCAATAAAACCTTTGATGCCAATACATTAGAAGCATATAATAATCAAATTGTCCCCTATGTTAATTATATTCATAAAAAAAGAGGTGAATTTATAGAAAAATTATCCCCTATCTTTACAAATACTTATAAGATAATTTCACAGGGAAAAGAAAAAGTAGATATAATCTATCAAAGTCATTTGAACACTGGTGAGATTAAAGTATTACAAAAAGATAGCTTTCAAATAGATTTAGATGCTCAATATACAACTAAGGGTGTACACAAAGACGATTTTATATTTGAAATAGATGAATTCAGCATCAAAAAAAATAGCTCACAAGGACAACAAAAATCTTTTTTAATTGCCTTAAAATTAGCTAAATTTGAAATTATCAAATCATTGAGAGGTTTTGCTCCTATTCTACTTTTAGACGATATATTTGATAAGTTAGACAAACACAGAGTAGAACAAATTATAAAACTTGTGGGTCAAAAACATTTCAACCAAATTTTTATATCAGATACCCACCATGATAGAATGAGTGAAATTATGGAAAAAATAGGTAATCACTATAAAATATTTGAACTTTAATTGTTAATTAGGAATAGTTTTTTTTATATCCGAATAATAAAATAATTAGTTTAAAAATAAAAAAATATTAATTTTAGTAAAGATAAAGAAGAGAATCTTTGGAAAAGAGCAAAGAAACCTTGATAATCTCGTTTGAATTGCCTTTACTTTTGAAGATGAAAAAAGAGGCTTTTTATTTAAAAATGAGCCAAAAAATGCAAAAATTTAAAATTTTGGTAGTAAAAAAAGGGTACAAATGTATTTGTAACTAAGCTAATACAAGGGTTCTGCTAATATATACGGGGGGTATTCCCTGTACTTTGCAAAGAAAGTGTAAATTCCGTTTTTACTTTTTCTACCAAAAAAGTACCATTCAAGATCGTTGCAATATAATATATTAAAAATTAATAACTTGTGTTTTCTAGGTAAAAACTACAAAACATCTATCTGTTTTTTTAATAAATCTTCAAAATTTTCCCTTTGTCTTATTAAATAATCTTTACCATTGTATATCATTACTTCTGCAGGGCGATAACGGGAATTGTAATTAGATGCCATAGAAAAACAATATGCTCCTGCATTTTTGAACGCCAATACATCCCCTACACTTACCTCACTCAATAGCCTATTTGTTGCAAAAGTATCCGTTTCACAAATATACCCTACCAAATTATAAATTTCTTTTGATTTTCCTTGATTAGATATATTCTCAACATCGTGATAAGCATCGTAATACATAGGTCTAATCAGATGATTAAACCCTGTATCTAGATGAACAAATATAGCCGTAGGTGTAGGTTTAATAGAATTTACCCTTGTTAGAAATACCCCTGATTCACTTACTAAAAACTTACCTGGTTCAAATACTACTGTAAGTTTTTTTCCATACGAT
Organism: Ichthyobacteriaceae bacterium; assembly: GCA_965226285.1. GTDB lineage: Bacteria > Bacteroidota > Bacteroidia > Flavobacteriales > Ichthyobacteriaceae > CBDDCQ01. The sequence continues at coordinate 903,323 of CBDDCQ010000006.1, read as the reverse complement.
ACAAAAAATTCTTGAAGTCTTTTTGTCAATTTATTACCTAATAAATCCATATCTGTAATCACATCATTAGGCTTATAAGCTACTTTAAATCCACTGCCTAAATTGATATATTCCAACTCATCAAATTTCGTAACTACCTCTAACAGTACCTCTATTCCTTTCAAAAAAGCATCTATATTTAAAATATCAGAGCCCGTGTGCATGTGTACACCTTCTACCCTTATGCCATATCTACCAACTACTTCCTTTACCTCTTGAATATAATGAGTAGATATTCCAAATTTAGAATCTATATGTCCTACCGATATTTTAGAGTTACCTCCCGTCATAATATGTGGATTAATACGAATACATATAGGTATATTAGAATATTTTTTACCAAACTCGTTTAATAAGTAAAGATTATCAATATTTATTTTCACTCCCATTTCTACTGCTTTATCTATTTCTTCTATAGATACTCCATTAGGTGTAAAACTTATAGCATCACTAGCAAAACCAGCCCTCACACCGAGCATAACCTCTTGAATAGAAACGACATCTAAACCCGTATTTGAACCCTTAAAAAACTTTAGTATATTGATATTTGACAATGCCTTACAAGCGTAGTATATCTGTAATTCATCAATTCCTGAAAACGCTTTTCTTATTTTATCTAACTTATCGGACATTACACCTATATCATATACATATAAAGGTGCCTTATATTTTTCTACCAAATTTAATAACTCACTATTTTTCATTATTTTTTTCTGAAATATTAATTTAAAAAATATGTAATTTGAAAGCAAATTTAAGATAAAACAAAATTTATCCATACAAAAAAATAAATTTTACTTTTATTATAACAATTTAATGTTAAATTTGCAGCCGAATTTTTATGATGGCCCATTCGTCTAGTGGTTAGGACACAAGGTTTTCATCCTTGAAACAGGAGTTCGATTCTCCTATGGGCTACGAAAATTAAACTTTTTAAAAATATTATAAAAATATAAATATATGGCTAATCATAAGTCTGCTTTAAAGAGAATAAGGTCGAACGAGAAAAAGCGTGTTAGAAATAAATATTATCATAAAACTACTCGTAATGCTATAAAGAAGTTAAAATTAATGACAGCAAAAAGTGAAGCTGAGCAATTATTCCCTTCTGTAGTTTCTATGATTGATAAATTAGCTAAAAAGAATATTATACACAATAATAAAGCAGCTAATTTGAAGTCTAAGTTAAGTAAACATATCTTAGGACTATCATAAGATTGAGTTAACTTTTTTGGCCCATTCGTCTAGTGGTTAGGACACAAGGTTTTCATCCTTGAAACAGGAGTTCGATTCTCCTATGGGCTACTATGGGTATTCGAATTTGAATTGATTTTTATTTTTAAATTATAGTGTAATCAAGTTTTATTTCTGTACCTGCAAGTTGTTAAAATCACTTAATCTCAAGTAAGTAATGTTAGTTAAATTTGACACCCTTGCCAATAATTCCAGATTATGGATTTTTCAAAGTTCTCACTCTGAATTTACCCAGATGCAATGCCATAATATCACCTTAGATTTAGAACGATTTGTTTCATCTTGGCAAGCACATTACAATGATATTATAGCTGGAGTAAAGATACTTTTTAGTAGATTTATTATAGTAGCAGCAAATGAAAGCACTCAAGAAGTTACAGGATGTTCGATAGATACTCTTATCAATTTTATGAAAGAATTAGAAAAAAAATATAATTTAAATCTATTTGATAGAATGATATTAGCCTATAAGATTAATAATGAAATCAAAACATGTCCATCATCTCAAATCAAAAAAACAATTCAAGATAATACTATAATATTTGATAATACCATACGATATAAATCAGATTTGGAAAGCAAATGGCAAGTAAAAGCAAAAAATAGTTGGTGTAAAAATTTTTATAAATGAGAATAATATTAATATTTTTATGCCTAATATCCATTAGTGCATTTTCTCAAAACCCTATTACAGATTATGATATAGAACGTGATCAATGGGTTGATAGCATTATAAATAAATTGACTTTAGATGAAAAAATAGGTCAACTTTTTATGGTAGCAGCCTACTCCAATAAAGATAAAAAGCATGAAAAAAAGATATTAAAATTTATCAAAAAATACCATATAGGAGGGCTAATATTTTTCAAAGGTTCCGCTGAAAATCAAATAAACTTAACAAATAAATACCAAAAACATTCTAAGATCCCCCTTATGATAGGGTTAGACGCAGAATGGGGATTAGGAATGCGGCTAAATGAAGGATTCTCATATCCATGGGCAATGACTAGTGCTGCTATAAAAAATAATGACCTTATTTACCAAATGGGTAAACAAATTGCAAAACATTCTAAACGCATGGGAATACATATCAATTTTGCACCTGTAGCAGATATTAATACTAATCCTAATAATCCCATTATAGGAAATAGAGCATTTGGATCAAATAAAGATAACGTAGCAGAAAAAGCTATAGCTTATGCCAATGGCATTCAAAGTGAAAACATTTTAGCATGTGCTAAACATTTTCCAGGGCATGGGGATACTTCTCAAGATTCACACTTAGAACTTCCTATTGTTCATCACAAAAAAGATAGAATATATACCCAAGAACTATACCCATTTAAAAAGATAATAAACAACGGCATTTCTAGTATTATGGTAGCCCATCTACAAATCCCTTCCCTAGATACCAACCCTAAAACTGCTTCTTCATTATCTAAAAATATAATAAATGACGTATTAAAAAATAAACTATTCTTTGGAGGATTAATATTTACAGATGCCTTAAATATGAAAGCTGTAACTTCTCTATACCCTTCAGGAGAATTAGAGGCCAAAGCATTTTCAGCTGGAAATGACGTATTGCTATTTCCTGAAAATATACCTAAAGCCATTCTTAAAATCAAAGAAAAAATAAACTCTGGAAAAATTTCTATTTTAAGACTAGAATATAGTGTTAGAAAAATATTGAACGCTAAATATTGGGTAGGTTTAAATTCATTTAAACCTATAAAAAGCAAGAATATTTTTAATGACATTAATACCCTTACTGATAGAGCCCTATATAGAAAAATTGCTCAAAAATCTATTACTGTTATTAGAAATTATAAATACATATTACCTATAAAATATAACAATAAAAAGATTGCTTTGATCTCTTTAGACGAAGAAGCCAAAGGTAAAGTTTTTGAAAAATACATTAAAAAAATGCACCAAATAGATGTACTAAAAGCATCTAAAAGATACCTAAATCATACGCTAAAAAAATTAAAAGATTATGATTTAATAATTATAGGAGTACACAAATTGAGTATCCACCCTTGGAAGAATTACAAATTGAGTGATTGGGAAAAAAATGTAATTAAACTAGTATCTCAAAAATCCAAAGTAATTCTAGATATTTTTGCTTCTCCATATAGTTTAATTAACATCTATAATGAACTAAAAGATGTAGAATCTATAGTGATATCTTATCAAAATAACGATGCATTTCAAGAACTATCTGCACAAACTATATTTGGGGTACAAGCTGCTGAAGGTAACCTACCTATACATCTAAATGACGATTTTTTTCTAGGCAAAGGACATAACACACCAAGTATCGATAGATTAGGTTTTAGTATTCCAGAAGCTGAAGGTATGGATACAAATAAATTAGCAAATATAGATACCCTTATTAATCGCTCTATCAAAGATACTGTAATGCCTGGAGCTCAACTAATCATTGCAAAAAATGGGAAAGTAATCTACCAAAAATCTTATGGATATCACACCTATAAAAAACAAAGAAAGGTATTAAATTCTGATATATATGATTTAGCTTCTATTACAAAAATAGCTGCTACTACCTCTATTTTAATGAAAATGGTACAAGAAGGATACATACACTTAGATGATGATTTAGGCACATTCTTTCCTCAATCCATTGGAACAAATAAAGAGAACTTATCTATACGAAAAATGTTCTCTCATTTTGCAAAGTTAAAACCGTGGATACCTCTGCATCTCGAAACTATAGAGGAAAACGGAAAGTATAAAAAAGGATACTACTCCAAGTATAAAGATAAAAAATACTCTATTCAAGTTGCCCATAAAATGTACTTAAACAAAAATTATAGGGACTCTATTATCAAAAAAATACTACTATCAGACTTATTAGAAAAGGAAGAATATAAATATAGTGGTCTTCCATTCATTATAATGAAATATATCATAGAAAATATCTATGAAAAAGACATAGGAATGGTTGCAGAAGAATTATTCTATAAACCTTTGGGAGCTACTACACTTTGTTATAACCCTATAGGAAAATTCAATAAAAATAGAATTCCCCCTACAGAAGATGACACTATATTCAGAAAACAAATAGTAAAGGGATATGTTCATGATATGATTGCAGCACTACAAGGAGGATTAGGTGGTAATGCAGGACTATTTTCTAATGCGTATGACTTATGTAAAATGATGCAAATGTTATTAAATGCAGGGAAATATGCAGGAAAAGATTATATAGATAAATATATCATCGACGAATTTAATACCCGATACTATTCCGAAGGAAAAAACCGTAGAGGTATAGGATTTGATAAACCACAATTTGAAGGTGTTGGCTCTACTTGTGGCTGTGTATCTCATGAAAGTTTTGGACACATGGGATTTACTGGAACTATGGCATGGGCAGATCCTAATAAAAAAATAGTATATATATTTTTATCTAACCGAACTTACCCATATTCAAGTAATAAAAAAATATCCGAACAAAACCTAAGAACAGAAATTCAACGTTTGATTTACGAAAGTATTATAGAATAAACCATATAAAAAACAACCAAAATAATAGAGCAGCTCTCTAACCAAAAAGAATTTTATTATTCTTTTTGGTTTTTTAAATAGGAAAATTTTAATAGATAGATACTATAATAATGGATGAAACAGCTAAAGCAACTCCTATCCAATTAATTTTTGTGAGTTTTTCTTGGTAAACACAATATCCCATAACTAAACTAAATATAACGATACCTACATTGTTATATAAAAAAACTATTGAACTCTCATAATCCGAAAACTTGAGTACCTTTATAAAAAAATAAATAGAAAAATAATTGGGAATACCTAAAGCAATTCCGGCGAATATATTTTTAAGGAGTATTTTCTTTCTTAGTACTAACAGCATAATGACTCCTAATATTCCAGCAGATAAAAATATAAACGAAGTAAAGAATTCTAAATCCTTTGGATATACATAATTATTTTCTACATATTTAAGTAGAGTATCTAACGAACCAGTAAGAAAGAAAAGTATAATATATATATATAATACCTTTTTATTAGTTGGATTATTTCTATCTTTTTTAGAGGCAAAATAAATGGAAACTAAAGCTAGTACAATACCTATACCTTTAGCCCAACTAATACTTTCATTGTATAAGAGTACTCCAAATATCACAGGTAATACCAAAGACATTTTAGTAAAGATAGATACCATACTCACTTCTCCTTTTTGAGTAGCATATATCAACATATTAAATATAACTATAAAACCTGTTCCTAAACCAAGACTCCATATAAACCAAGGTCTATATATGATTTGTTCTAAAACTATTTCTTGCTTGCTGATAAATATACCCATAGCAAAAGCTAAAAAGTAGTTTACTGTGATAGCTTGTAATGTATTTATTTTGTATTTGTTAAATTCTTTAAATATAACATATAAAAATACATTGATAAATATACTGAATAATAAAAATACCATACGCTATTTAATTTTTTAAAGCCTGCGAATTTATACAAAATTTATCATTAACTTTGTATGGACATGATTATGATACCTAAAAATAAGACATAAATAATTATAAAATACGTGGATATATCTACTATTTTACATATACTAAAATTAGAGAATATTAATACAGTAGACCATGGTTCTATAAGTAGTATTAGTATAGATAGTCGTAGTTTGGCTAATCATAAAAATACTTTATTTTTTGCGATTAAAGGCAATTATAATAATGCCCATTTGTACCTATATGATGTATATAAAAAAGGTGTGAGGAACTTTATAGTGGAAGAAAATATTAAGCAAAAGTTACCCAATGCCAATATTATAAAAGTGCCTTGCACCATAGATGCTTTACATAAGATAGTAATGCATCATAGGAAAAAATACAATATTCCCATTATAGGAATTGCTGGTAGCAATGGCAAAACGATTACCAAAGAATGGATATACCAAATGTTGTTCGAGGATTATATCATTGTAAAAAATCCAAAGAGTTTTAATTCTCAAACTGGGGTACCTCTATCGATTTGGCAGATAGAGCCTGTACACCAGATGGGTATATTTGAAGCGGGTATATCTATGGTAGGAGAAATGGAAAAATTAGAAAAAATGATACAACCTCAAATAGGGATATTTACTAACATAGGTACAGCACACAGTGAAAACTTTAAAAATATTGAGCAAAAAATAAATGAAAAATTAAAGTTATTTAAGAATAGTAGCGTAATTATCTATCCTGCTGACTGCCCATATATTACAGAACAAATACATCATAAATCTGCATATAAAAACAAAATACTGTTGAATTGGGGTAAGGATAAAAATGCTACACTACAAATATTAAACATTCATAAAAAAAATATTTCTACTGAAATAGCTTTTCTTTATAGATGCGATGAAATTCAAGTATCTATTCCCTTTATAGATGAAGGATCTATCTTTAATGTTATATCTACTATATCGTTATTACTTCATTTAAAAATACCTAAAGAGAAAATTATTAAAAGGGTAAAAAGATTGTCTTCTATAGAAATGAGATTAGAACAAAAAGAAGGAGTTAATAACTGTACAATTATCAATGACAGTTATAATTCCGATTTACAATCTATCCAAATAGCTATTGATTTTTTAAATCATCAGAATAACCATCCAAATAAACTACTTATATTATCAGATTTGGCACAGCATCAGACCTCTGAGGATTTGTATAGAAATATTTCCCAAATTATAAACAAAAGTAATATTCAAGAAATATTTGGAGTAGGTAAAAATCTTAAAAAATATAATTACTTATTCAAAAATACGTTAATAAATTTTGAATGCTATAAGCAAGTTATTGAATACTTAAAAAAATACCCTCCTACGAATCAAACTATACTACTTAAAGGGAGTAGGCATTTTAGATTTGAAAATATATCTCAATATCTTGAAAACCAACATCATAGTACAGTATTAGAGATTGATTTAAATGCACTTATTCACAATTTAAATTTTCATAAGAAGTATATTGAGGCTACTACTAAAATGATGGTGATGGTAAAGGCATTTTCTTATGGAATCAGTAACTATGAAATTGCCAAAATACTGCAACATTATAGAGTAGATTATCTGGCAGTATCTTGTATAGATGAGGGTATAGATTTAAGAAAAAATGGTATTACATTACCTATATTGGTACTTAATCCTGAGATAGAAAGTTTTGATAAATTGATAACTTACAAATTAGAACCTGAAATTTTTAATTTTAGAGGATTAAAACAGATCATAACTTTATCCAGAAAGTTAGCCGTATCTTTTTATCATATACATGTAAAAGTAGATACAGGTATGCATAGATTAGGGTTTGAAAAAGATCAAATCATAGAACTTTGTCAGATATTAAGTAAAAATCCTCATATTAAAATAGAATCTATTTTCTCACATTTATTGGAAAGTGATAACTTGGATGACTCTAAATTCACAGAAAAGCAGATAGTTTTATTTAATGAAATTTACGATAGCATTGTTGGGTATTTACGTATTTCTACTATCAAGCATATTTTAAACTCTTCGGGTATTATAAATTATCCTCAATATCAGTTTGATATGGTACGTTTGGGCATAGGGTTTTACGGTATTTGTCCCAATAGTAAAATACAAGACCAATTACAAAATATCTCCTCTTTGAGAACTATAATATCTCAAATTAAAAAAATTGTTCCAGGTGATAGTGTAGGATACCATAGGAATTTTATTAATCATTCCAAAGACACTATCAAAATAGCGACCATACCCATAGGTTATGCTGATGGTATCAACCGGAAGTTAGGCAATCGAGTAGGAGAAGTTATCATTCATAACCAAAGAGCTAAAATCATTGGCAACATTTGTATGGATATGCTTATGGTAGATATTACAAATATAGATTGTAATGAAGGAGACAAAGTCATTATATTTAATAGTGAACTAAGTATTTCTAAAATAGCTCAAAAGATAGGCACTATCCCTTATGAGATACTTACAGGTATATCTCGGAGAATTAAAAGAGTTTATATTAAAATAGAATCATAAGTTTTAAGTATTATTAATTATTTTGAGGTGTTAATTATAATAACTTAATTATTTGCAAAAAGAGTAATAAATTAAAGTTATATTTAAATTATGGAAAATTTTAAAAGTAGAAAGTATTATATTACTTCTCTTTTGATGAGATATAATAGACTAATCCATAAAATCGTATTTAGAGTTACTTTTTATTTGATATTTCATAATGTTTGATTAAATAAGTTTAAGCAATTTCTATAAGAAGAAATTCTATTTTCTGCTAGTTGACAGTATTCTTGACTTATGTCAATACCTATATAATTTCTACCCAAACTCAAAGCAGAGACGCAAGTTGTGCCACTCCCACACATAGGATCCAAAACAATATCACCTTGATTAGTCCATGATTTAATATGATCACGAACCAAAGCACAAGGGAACGGTGCAGGATGCTTTTTAGCTTCTTGATCCTCTGCTTTTTTCCCAACAACATACTCCCAAATATTACCTTTCATTTTTTGTTTTTTTACTGGTTTTGCTATTTTTTGTCTCTTTTGATCACCTTTTGAGTAGTTTTTATATGTTGTACCATTTAGTTTAAGACCAGCATGTAAACAATCAGTCATTATTGGGTTATGTATTTTTATTTTTCCTTTGCTAAAAACAAACATATACTCAAAGATATTATTATATCTTTTACGATAAATTTGAGGTATTGGATTAGTTTTTTTAAAAATCATTGTGTCATGTAGATTAAAACCAATTTCTTTAAAGTATAGTGCTTGTTTAAAACTTGTACCTGTCTCAGAGCCATTTATAGTTGCATCACCTACAACCCAAACTACAACACCCCCCAATTTTGTAATACGGTATAGTTGTAAAGCAATTTTTTCAAACGGAAATACATATCCGTTATAAACTCTTAAATTATCATAAGGTGGAGATGTAACTGTGAGATCAACTGAATTTTCAGTAAAGGACTCCATGATGTTGACACAATTACCTTCAAGTATTTTGTTTATATAATTTTTGATCATTACTTTAAACTAAAAATATTAGTGTCTTTTACTGATTCAACAATCTTTATTTTATTTTCAATATTATTATTTTTAATAAGTGCTTTGATAGCTTCTTCATGACTCATTTTCATTATTATTTGCCACTGAAATAATTGTTGATATAATTTTATATATTTTTCCACGCATTACTTATTTTATCAAATCGTTCAGTTGCCTCTTCTTGTGACATCTGAAGTATTTCCTTTGCAAGCTGTAAGCCCTCTTTTTTATCAATATTTTCTGCATCTTTTAGCTTGGGTGGATGAATACATCTGGGACAACCCTTCTTACATGGGCAATTTTCAGCAATACGCATACCCTCTTTTAGTATAGCTCTCCATACCGTCAATGCCTTTTCAGCTATACCTATACCGCCACTATGATTTTCATAAAAATAGATTCGATTATCGTCTTTGTCACAGTGCGTATTTGTGTCATGCCTATCAGCAGGAATAACAAAAACAGCCCCTACTCTAAGCATATTTTCTACTGCCTTTAAAGCACTTTCTGTAATTTCTCTATTTTCAATGCTTTCTATTTCTACCCAAAAAGCATGTGCCTTTGTATTTTTAGCCCTACTCTGCCCGCTTTGTTCAATCACTGTATCAGATCGTTTATCAATGAGTTTATAACCCCAAAAATTATTAATAATTGCTACACGCCCATAGAAAACACTAATCTTTTCATCAAAACGAAAACTATTGTAGATTTGTTCAAGATATATTTGGGTAGAAAATGCTGGTTCAGAAACAAGATAAGAATCGCTCTTTTCTAAATTAATCTCTTTATTACCGTGTCCATCAACCCTATATGTATTATCAATATGGTGATAAATGGCACCAATATAAGCCTCTTTGAAAACTTGTACATCTGACATAGTACCCACTTCATTTTTTCCATGCATCATTTTAAATGATAAGGCGGTACCTCCTCTAATATTCATACCAATATAATAAGGTTTACTTTTTATTGGAGATGTATTTTTTATTGTTTCTATAGCCAAGTTGTAAAAATCGTCACCTAATATCCTTTTATCATTTTCGCTTATCTTTCTACCAGACTCCCGTAGCAGAAACGGTAAATGCAGTTCCATAATCTCTTTATTATTTATACTTATTGTTATTTCATCTAAAGGCTTGTCGATAAAAGCATCAATGTTTCCAGCATAGAACTGATCAACAGCGTTATTCAAAGCATAAAAAATCACGTGCGATTCTCGTTGCCAGTTTCTACCCGCCCTGCCAATTCTCTGCCATGCGGATAAAACATTGTCAGGAAAACCAGCTAGTATAACCACATCTAATTTTCCTATATCTATACCAAGTTCTAATGCGTTGGTGGAGAATATAAGCTTGTATTCTCCTTTTCTGAGTCCAGATTCTATTTTTCGTCTTTCTTCTGGGGTGTAACCTGCGCGATAAGGTGTAATTGCTTGGCTGTCTAACCCATGTTCTTCACTTTTTCTTTGAGCAGTTTTATAACAGCCTTCTGCAAATTTTCTTGAAGGGCAAAATATTAAAGTTGAGTAACCTTTAGACAAACAAGCAAGCCCAGCATTGGCAATTCTAAGCGAGAAAATGTTGTAGTATTTATAATCTGGAATATTTGGATCAATAAAAACAAAATTCCTTTTAGGTGCAATTTTTTTAGCACCACTTACTAATTTAAATTGCTTTCTGCCTGTTAGGTTTTGGGCATGTTCTTCTGGATTAGCACAGGTAGCTGTAGATAAGAAAAGCTGAGGCTCAATGCCTTTTTGTTTTAGCATCAATAGAAACCGCCTGAACAAGAACGCAACATTTGTACCAAAATAACCCCGGTATTCATGAATTTCATCAATAACGATATATTTAAGATTGTTTAAAAATTTCTCCCATTGTTCACTCCAGCCTAAAAATGAATGGTGAAGGAAGTCAGGGTTAGTAATCAAGATATGAGGCGGGTTTTCCTTTATACATTTTTTGTGTTCTTCATCTGTATCGCCATCAACTAACCATGAATCAATTCTAAGCACTTCCTTTATTTTCAAGTCTTGTAGCTGTCTTCTCTGATCATTGGCAAGTGCCTTCATTGGATATAGCATCAAAGCATGACTTGTTTTATCCTTTGTAAGAATATCTAACATTGGTATGGAAAACGACAATGTTTTACCACTTGCAGTAGGTGACTCTAGTACCACATCCTGACCATTTAGGGCAGCCAATACCGCTTCTTCTTGGTGTTGATATAGTTTATGAATGCCACTGCTTTTTATGCAATTGACCAAACTTGGATTTAAGCGACTAAAAACCTCACCATCAGCAAATTCAGGTGCAATACTATCAGTTTGTTTAATTTTTAATGTATCACCTTTTTCTTGATGATCCCTCAGGGCATCAAACTCTCTTAACTTGTTTTGTAAATCACACATTATATTTCATTTTTTTATATTATCAATAATTTAGTACGATACAAATTTACAGAGAAACTATATAAAATATCAAAAAAAATAATTTTTTTGATTCTCAAAACAGGTATAGAGAGAAATTGTTTTAATACGGGCGCATCTTTATTTGATTTCAATACTTTTAATTCCCAAACCTAAAATTACTAAGTTTAACACTTAGTTAAAACTCGATTAAAAAGTTATAGCAGTAAATTCAATTTTTGGGGTTGTAATCTAGTTTCAGATGAATGATTAAAATCAATGGTATAATCTCTTGCTCCTGTTCCAGCAAATAAGTATTCTAAATGATACTTAAAAGTAGTTTTATCAACTATAAAAACATGCGTTGTTGCCATTTTTACTTAAATTTTTTGTAAAATGAAAATATTATCACCATAAAAATTATTGAAATTTCCTTTTAATTGCCTGTAATATTGAATATTATAATTTTTTTGACCTTCTTTTGTCTCTCCATAATCTTTAATAATATGGCTTTTGAGTTTAAAACCTTGTCTTCTTACTATATCTTTACACCAAACTCCTAAAGTATGCTCTTCTGAATTTTGATAAATATTACCACAGACTAAAATTAAAAATCTATTTTTGTCTAAATATTGAGTGCAATTTTTCACCACTTTTTCAAACCAAGTTAAAAAGTCTTCAATGTTTTTGCAATTACTTCCGCACTCTTTTTTTTCTGAATATTGAATAATATTATGATAAGGAGGATGCATAAATAAAAGTTGAACCTTTGTTTGCGGATTGAAACTTAAAGAATCTCCCTGCTGTATAAATGGCTCTCGAGGTGATAAATCATTGATAATGCATTTTCGGTTTAAGTATTCAGCTACCTTGTAAGTTGTACCGCTACCGCCAAAACAATCCCACACCATCTCATGTTCCTTTGTAAATCTAGTAATAAATTGATACGGTATTTCTGGAATAAATAAACCATGAAAAGTCGATGAATTTTTGGGCAAAAAATCCCTTTTTGGAATGACAAATTTACCATCGTTTTTATGTTTGGATTCAATCCATAAAGCATCAGTAATTATATCTTCTAAATAATCCCTCCAATTGTTAAGATCTATATCATTAAATTTATTGGTTTTAATGTTTTTATTTTTTAATCCTTTAGACTCTAAATTATTCATCATTACTCCTATTTTTTACTGTCCTTTAAATGAAATAAGTTACTATAAATTCATAAGAGTTTGATATAAAGATCTTCTTAGATAAAAGGGTGTGTCTCAACTGTGCTTGTCAGATAGCGGAATCAAAACCATTATTTGTATAAAAATCTAACATTTGAATAAAGTATAATTAATTGATTTATAGTATAATAATTCAAAATTTTATTTTTACTCATCGTTGAACTTAGGTTAGTTATAATTTATAAAAAGCCTACATAATTAAAATGTAGGCTTTTTTAAACGTATGTATTTTTATTTGTTTTCAGGAAATACTTCAAAATCTACAGATATTATTACTTCTCTATGAAGTCTTATATTTGCCTTGAATTTACCTACATTTTTTATACTTCCTCCAGCTATCTGAATATATTTTTTATTTAAATCTATTCCATTTTTAGATAATTCATTAGCCAAGTTAATATTAGATATAGAACCGAATAATTTTCCTTTTTTACCTACCTTAGCACCAATTTTAAGGTCTAAAGATTTAATAGTTTCAGCATTTTTATTTGCTTTTTCTATTATTGAACTTTCTTTATGCTTTCTTTGTCTTAAAGTTTCTGCTAATATTTTCTTTTGAGATTCAGTAGCTAAAATAGCGATTCCTTTGGGAATGAGATAGTTTCTTCCATAGCCAGGTTTTACAGTTATTAAGTCGTCTTTAAAACCCAGATGCTCTAAATCTTGTTTTAATATTATTTCCATGTTTCTTAAGTAATAATTTATTTTAAGTTATCAGCTACATAAGGTAATAAAGCTAAATGTCTAGCTCTTTTTACGGCTTTTGCTATTTTTCTTTGAAATTTTACTGAAGTTCCTGTGAGCCTACGCGGCAATATTTTACCTTGAGGATTCAAGAATTTAAGTAGAAAATGGGGGTCTTTATAATCAATATATTTTATTCCCAGTCTTTTAAATCTACAGTATCTTTTTTTTTGTACTGTGTCTATGGATATGGGAGTAAGGTACCTTATTTCACTTTGATTTACTAATTCTGCTTCTTTTTTTTCTTTTTCAATTACTTCTCTTATCATAACTATTCTTTTTCTTTATTAGATTTTATTTTTTCTCTTCTCTGTTGTGCATAATTTATTCCATGTTTATCTAAAGATACTGTTAAAAAACGCATTATCTTTTCATCTCGTTTAAATTCGACTTCAAATGGAGCGATAACATCTGGAGGCACTTTAAATTCAAATAAGTTAAAAAAACCCGTTTTCTTTTTTTGTATAGGGTATCTTAATCTTTTCAATCCCCAATTTTCCTCAGAAATCATTTCTCCTCCTTTAGACAGAATAAAATCTTTGTATTTTTTTACTGCTTCCTTTACCTGATTTTCAGATAAAACGGGATTTAAAATGAAAACAGTTTCATAATGTTTAGACATTTAGTTAAAGTATATTTATTATTAAATAATTGTAATTTCAAACGGTTGCAAAAATAATTATTATTTTTAATATAAAATAGTTTTATTATTTATGTTATTTTTGCACTTGATTTTAATTTTTATATATAATTAGGGTATAATAATTTAAATGAATGTCAAAGGCTGTATCTGTACCTAAAGGCACTAGAGATTTTTCTCCTACTGAAATGAATCAAAGAAACTATCTAATGGAAATTTTAAAAAAGCATTTCTGTAGATTTTGTTTTTCTCCTATTGAAACTCCTTCATTTGAAAATTTATCAACTCTTAGGGGTAAGTATGGAAATGAAGGGGATAAATTGATATTTAAAATCTTAAATTCAGGAAAATATTTAAAAAAGGTAACTGATATAGATCTACAAAGCAAGAATTATAAAATTATTACAAGTATTATATCACAAAAAGCTCTTAGATATGATCTTACAGTTCCTTTTGCCAGATATGTGGTACAACACCAAGATAAAATTGTATTTCCATTCAAAAGATACCAAATGCAACCTGTGTGGAGGGCAGATAAACCTCAAAAAGGTAGATTTAGAGAATTTTATCAATGTGATGCGGATGTAGTAGGGTCTAATTCTCTGTGGCAAGAAGTAGAATTTATACAATTATATGACGCAGTATTTAGCGAGTTGGGGATAGAGGCATCTATAAAAATAAATCATAGAAAAATATTATTAGGTATCGCTCAAATCATAGGGCATCAGGACAAAATATTGGATATTACTACAGCTATAGATAAGTTTGACAAAATAGGGCAGGATAAAGTAGAGCAGGAAATGTTATCCAAAGGAATATCTGGTGAGGCTATTGAGAAATTGGTTTCTTTGTTTCAGTTCAAGGGAAATAACACTGAAAAATTACAGACTTTAAAATCCTTTTTATCTGATTCTGATCAAGGTTTAAAAGGAGTAGAAGAAGTAGAATTTATATTATCGAGTGTAGAAAAATTAACATTTGGTAAAACTTCTGTGAATTTAGAAATTACTTTAGCTAGAGGACTTAATTATTATACAGGTACTATTTTTGAGGTTCAAGTTAAAGACTTAAACTTAGGCTCTGTAGGTGGAGGAGGTAGGTATGATGACCTTACGGGTATATTTGGACTTAAAGGTATTTCAGGTGTAGGTATTTCTTTTGGGTTAGATAGAATTTATATAGCCATGAAAGAATTAGGCTTGTTTAAAAAGATAGACAGTACTAATATTAGAGTATTATTTATTAATTTTGGTGAAGAAACGATGAGGTATTCTATGAATCTTATAAGTGAATTAAGAAATAAAGGTATATGTGTAGAGATGTATCCAGAGCCTTTGAAAATAAAAAAACAAATGACTTATGCTCATAAAAAAGAATTTGACTTTGTAGTGATGATGGGTAGTGATGAATATCAGAATAATCGAGTAACTTTAAAGAATATGCTTATAGGTAAGCAAGAAAGTATAAAAAATGAAGACCTAATTCAATATATTTGTAAAAATAATATTGTAAGTTAAATTTATATTTTCTGAAATGATTAATAAGAATATTGCGGTAATAGGTGGTGGAAGTTGGGCAACAGCTATTGTAAAGATGCTTACTTCTAATTTAGATAATGTGGGTTGGTGGATGAGAAATGTATATGCAGTAGAACATATTAAACACAAAAAATACAACCCAAACTATTTGAGTTCTGCTCAATTGGAAGTAGAAAAAATAAACATAAGTACTGATATTAATAAAATAGTGGAACATTATAATGTACTTGTATTTGTAGTGCCTTCAGCATTTTTTAAGTCTGCCTTACAAGACCTTATCATACCTATTAAAGGTAAAACGGTATTCTCTGCAATTAAAGGTATTGTACCAGATGAAAATGTAATAGTAGGAGAATATCTGAATGAAAAGTACGATATTCCATTTGACGATATAGGAGTGATTACAGGCCCTTGCCATGCTGAGGAAGTAGCTATGGGGAAACTTTCTTTTCTGACTGTAGCTTGTCAGGATGAATATAAAGCAAAATTTATGGCAAATGCTATATCTTCAGATTATATAAAAACTATTTTATCTGATGATGTCTTTGGAACGGAATATGCTGCCGTACTTAAAAATATATATGCAGTGTGTGCAGGTATAGCCAGAGGGTTAAATTATGGGGATAATTTTCAGGCAGTATTAATGTCTAATGCGATTAGAGAGATGGCAAAGTTTATACAAGGAGTACACCCTATTAAACGGAATATAAATGATTTGGCATATTTGGGAGATATGCTTGTAACGGGCTATTCTAATTTTAGTAGAAATAGAATGTTTGGTAATATGTTGGGTAAGGGATATACTGTAAAATCGGCTCAATTAGATATGAAGATGATAGCAGAGGGATATTATGCTACTGATGGAATTACCCAAATTAACAAGAAATATAATATAGATATACCTATTACGCAAGCAATGTATCAAATTTTATATAGAGGTAAAAGTACTAAAATTCAAATGGAGCAGTTAGCTACTAAATTGTGTTAAAGTTAGAAGTTGGGTAGATTAAAAAATATAATTACTATTTTTGGAGTATGTTAAATAGGAGGCATATTAGAATAAAAGTAATGCAGGAGATATATGCTTTTAGTAGTTATAATAGAGGAATGCATTCACATTTAACATCATTGAGAAAATCTTTTAATGATTTATATGATTTGTATTTAGTACTTCTTAATTTTATAATGAATCTTCAACGTAGGGCTATAATACAGGAGCAAGTAGAGCGTCAAAAAACTTTTGTAGACCAAGGTGTAGTTGATAAATTGAATATATTTATAAAAAACAAGGTTTTTTCTATGTTAGAATCTGGATTGTCTTATATAGATAGAAGTCGAAAACAGAAAGTGGACTGGAATTATCACGATGAGTTTGTACGTGTAGTTTGGAAGCAAATACAAAGTAGTAAGGTTTATAAAAATTATGTATCACAATTAAATCATACTTTACAAGATGATTTATATTTTATGGATAGAGTGTTTGTGAAATATGTAGCCACTAATGATAAATTACAAGATTTTTTAGAAGGTGAAAATAAACATTGGATAAGTGATATAGCACCTGTTAATACGATGGTATTGCAAACCATGCAGAGTATAGATACGAAGCCTATATTTCTCAATATTTTTAAATCTAAGTTAGATGAAGATTTTCCTCGTAAATTATATGAAAAATCCATTTTAAATTATGAAGAAAATACTAAATATATTTATGGAAATTTAAAGAACTGGGATAAAGGTAGGATTTCTAAATTAGATTTTATATTGATGTTAATGGCAGTAGTTGAGTTTTTATATTTTCCATCTATTCCTTCGGTAGCTACTATAAATGAGTATATAGAAATCTCAAAAGAATACTCATCTTCAAAAAGTCAATCGTTTATCAATGGAATTTTAGAAGAGATAAGAAAACAACTTATAAATAAAGAGAAAATAATTAATTAATTCAATTTTATAAAATAAAATAATCGATGAATACAATTTTTTTACAAGCAGGTACTCAAGGAGGGGGAGGTCAGACTATTATTATGATGGTTTTGATGTTTGCAGTAATTTATTTTTTTATGATCCGTCCACAACAGAAAAAACAAAAAAAAGAAAAATATTTTCAAAATAATTTAGAAAAAGGACTACATGTAGTTACTAATAGTGGGATTCATGGAAAAGTACTGGAAATAAGTAAAACTACGTGTGTGATACAGACCATGGCAGGAAAAATCAAATTTGAAAAATCTGCAATATCTCGAGAATTAACAGAGTTTTATAAAGATAAAAAAATAGGATGAGTACTTTAGAATGCTTTATAGTTCACAATTATATGATGAACATTAAATAGGTAATTTGTTTTCTAATAAATTTTAGATTTATAAAGTGTGATTAGTTAAGATGATTTTTGTATCAGAATTATTTAAAAATAGGTATGTATTAAGATGAAGTTAGTAAGGTTAGTTATAAGAGGTATCTCATATAGTCAAACGCAGAAAGGGGCTTATGCGTTGATACTTAATGATGTAGCTACAGATAGAAAATTACCTATAGTAATAGGAACTTTTGAGGCGCAATCTATAGCTATAGCACTTGAAAATAGAAGTAAGAATAAAGCTAATAGACCTTTGACACACGATTTATTTAAAAATTTTGCAGAAATATTTTCTATTTGTATTAGAGAGGTAGTAATAGAGAAACTCGAAAACGGGATATTCTATTCATATATAGTTTGTGAGCGTAAACAAGGTGAAATCGTGAAAATTGATTCCCGAACTTCTGATGCGATTGCATTAGCTGTTAGATTTGATTCTCCTATTTATACTTCTGATAAGGTAATGCAGCAGGGTAGTATTTATATGCAGCTTAATGATGTAGAAGGTCGAGAAAGTCATAGTAAAGATGACTCTAATTTAGAGCAGGAAAAATCTGAAGAAGGCGGTTTAAAGGATTTGACTTTGGAAGAATTATATGAGTATTTAGGATTATCTGTAGAGGAAGAAGATTATGAACAAGCTGCTTGTATAAGAGATGAGATAGAGAAACGCAAAAAAAATAGTTAGTTATGAAACAATATTTAGATCTAATACAATATATATTGGATAAAGGAGAGGATAAAGAGGATAGAACAGGAACGGGTACTAGAAGTATATTTGGGTATCAGATGCGTTTTGATTTGCAAAAAGGATTTCCTCTGATAACAACTAAAAGAGTACATTTACCTTCCATTATATATGAACTGTTATGGTTTCTAAAAGGGGATACTAATATTCAATATTTAGTGAAAAACAATATCAAAATATGGAATAAATGGCCTTACAAAAAATATAAAAATAGTGTGGAATATAAAGGAGAAGATATAAAGAAATTTTCTGAATCGATAAAGAATAATGACGATTTTGCAAATAAGTGGGGGAATTTAGGTCCTGTATATGGTAAACAGTGGAGAGATTTTTTGGGAGTAGATCAAATTACTGATGTAATTAAACAAATACGAGATAATCCCGATGGAAGAAGACATTTGGTAGTTGCTTACAACCCTGCTCAAGTGAAATATATGGCTTTGCCACCATGTCATTCTCTTTTTCAGTTCTATGTGTCAAATGGAAATTTATCTTGTCAATTATATCAAAGAAGTGCCGATGTATTTATAGGAGTTCCATTCAATATAGCATCTTATGCCCTACTTACAATGATGGTAGCTCAAGTTACAGGACTAAATGTGGGAGATTTTGTGCATACTTTTGGAGATGTCCATATCTATTCAAATCATATAAAGCAAGTGAAGTTGCAAATCAATAGAAAACCTAAAAAATTACCTCGAATGAAAATTAATACCAAAGTTGACAATATATTTGAGTTTGAGTTTGAAGATTTTAAACTATGTGATTATAATCCTCATCCTCATATTGAAGGAAAGGTAGCAGTTTAAATGCTTTATAACCAAATCAGATTTGAATGATATGCAATGGACAGATTTAGATAATCAAGTAGAACGCTTTAGTAGAAAAGGATCTGATGCATTGAGTAATTATAACTTTTGGGAAGCTACTATCAGGTATAGAATCCTTGAAAACAGATAAACTAGATACAAACATTAAAATAAAAATAATATTAAAAATAAAGGACAAATGGAGATAAATAATGATAATCAAACAAGAAGAACAAAAAGGAATTATAATAGAAGAAGACCCATTGGGAGTAAAGAGCAATATAGAAAAATAAGAGGAAGAGTATTGAAATTACAAGCCTATTATAATCATATAGTATGGTATATCCTTATTAATGGGCTTTTGACGGGCTTTAATTATTATACACAACCTGATAACCTCTGGTTTTACTATCCTTTAGCAGGTTGGGGTATAGGTTTATTATTCCATACTTTAAAGGTTTATAATATACAAATATTCTTTAGTAGCAGATGGGTAAATAAAACGATTAGGAATAGAATGGATAAGATAAACACTAGTAATATGTAATTTAAATAACATTTACTTCAATTTATATATATTTTTACAAAATCACAAATATGATTACATAAATTTACCCACAGAATATAAAAACTTTAAGATATGAAAAAACTGTGGTTAAATATATGAATCAAATAAATAAGTTCAGCTTACTTAAAGATCTGATGCATTGAGTAATTATAACTTTTGGGGATCTACTATCGGGTATAGAATCCTTGAAAACAGATGAACTATATACAATATTAAAATAAAATAACATTAAAAATAAAGGACAAATGGAGATAAATAATGATAATCAAATAAGAGAAAGAGTATTGAAATTACAAGCCTATTATAATCATATATTATGGTATATCTTTATTAATGGGTTTTTGGCGGGCTTTAATTATTATACACAACCTGATAAACTCTGGTTTTACTATCCTTTAGCAGGTTGGGGTATAGGTTTATTATTCCATACTTTGAAGGTTTATAATATACAAATATTCTTTAGCAGCAGATGGGTAAATAAAACGATTAGGAATAGAATGGATAAGATAAACACTGGTAATATGTAATTTAAATAACATTATTTAAAAGATATTGGACATGATTCGGGAATGGATAAATTGATTAGAGACTTAAAACCAATAATCAATTTACCACCTACTCCAAGCGAATTAAACCTACAATTAAAGTTCCTCCATAAAATCCCCCTTTAAAAAGGGGGATTAAATACGAAAAAAAGTAGGGACAGGTTTTAAAACCTGTCCCTACCCTCCCCATAAATAGGGGAACACATGCTTCAAATAAGTTATGAGAAAAAAAGAGCATGTGTGACCAATAGCACTATTTTGTTATCTTCTTTGAATTGTTTTTCTAATATTTTTACTTTTTCTTTAGTTACTTTTACAAATTTAAGACTTGTACAATTTGTAATTGTTTTACCTTAATACCCCACCACCAATGCACTATTACCTTTTTTTAGGTTAGCTTCCCAATCAGACACCTTAGCTGTAGGTACCTCTATGGTAGTGAGCTTGCCACAACCTGTAAATGGCTCATCTCCAATAGTCGTTATGGAATGAGGCAGTTTGATGGTCATGAGGGAGCTACAACCTCTAAATATCCACTTTCCAATACTGGTTACGGAATTAGGAATCGTAATACGGGTAAGTGAACTACACCTAAAATTTAAATTTATTTTTTCTTGCATTTTCAAAATCTTCATATGATAAATTTAAAGTTCTTAAATTAGACCTTATAAGACTATCTTTAAGGTCTTTTTTAGTATTTGGAAATATTATAGGTCTTTTCAAATCTTTTTTACTCCAAACTTCATGACTAGAATTTGTTCTTATATGTTTTAATCCTTTAGATTTTAAAAATATCTTCCAATCTTTTGTTTTTATAGACATATAAATTTACTAAGCAGAGGCTTTTGTTGATATATTTTTATTAAAAGGTAATAAGTAATAAGGAACTTTTTTATAATCTTTATCTGCTTTAAATGATTTTGAGAATTTTTTGACACTTGTTTTTTTTATCCACCCTAATTCTTCTAAAACAGTTGATAGTGTTTTTTTGTTCAAAGTATATCTAAAAAATTCTTCCAATACTATCTCAAAAGATTTTTTTGCTTTTTCTTCTGTTCCTCCTTGACCACATAAATTCAAAGATGGACAATAAGCAATAAAATCACCATCTTCTTTAAAAGTTTTTATCATCAAACCAATATTTAAATTATTACGCTTTATTTCTATGAATTCCTTTATGTCCATTTTAAAATTATTTTTCTTGCTGCGTTACAAAAATACAACTTTTTTAGAAAAATACAACTTTTTTAGAAAAACAC
Organism: Ichthyobacteriaceae bacterium; assembly: GCA_965226285.1. Taxonomy (GTDB): domain Bacteria; phylum Bacteroidota; class Bacteroidia; order Flavobacteriales; family Ichthyobacteriaceae; genus CBDDCQ01. Next base: position 881,099 of record CBDDCQ010000006.1, on the reverse strand, counting down.
AACTTTTTTAGAAAAATACAACTTTTTTAGAAAAATACAACTTTTTTAGAAAAACACAACTTTTTTAGAAAAATACAACTTTTTTAGAAAAACACAACTTTTTTAAAAAAATATAACTTTTTTTCAAAATAATTGCCAATATTAAATTTATGTTTTTAAGATTAATTGCTCAGTTTTTCAAAGGTCAATACTGGAGGTAATATTTTTACCTTTACTGTATATTTATTCGTATTTCCATTTTCTGCGGTTACCGTAAACCATACTGGATTGTTCCAATCTTTCACTGTCGTTGGGTTGGGTTTGATCGTTGCCTTTGACGATAACTTCACCTTAACTTATAAATAAATGAACAATTAATGAACAAAAAAATAAGTTTTTTTAAGTCTCAAAAAAAGGTACAAAAGAGAAATTATTTTAGTAGAGGTGTCTTTGGTAAAATTTCAAAAAAAATTGCGGGCACCCCCTCTTTTTCCCCTTTTTAAAGGGGTAATACACACGCTATTAGCTCCCCTCCTGATAAGGAGGGGCTGGGGGTTAAAAATAAATAATTATTTTACCTTAATACCCCACCACTGATGCACTATTACCTATTTTTAGGTTCGCTTCCCAATCAGATACTTTTGCATTAGGTACCTCTATGGTAGTGAGCTTGCTACAACCTGTAAATGGCTCATCTCCAATAGTCGTTATGGAGTTAGGCAGTTTGATGGTCATGAGGGAGGTACAATTTTTAAATACCCACTGTCCAATACTGGTTACAGAATTAGGAATCATAATACTGGTAAGTGAAGTACAATTCCGAAATACCGAAGCTCCAATACTGGTTACAGAATTAGGAATCGTAATACTGGTAAGTGAAGTACAATTCTGAAATGCCGAAGCTCCAATACTGGTTACGGAATTAGGAATCGTAATACGGGTAAGTGAACTACAAACAGCAAATGCCAAAATTCCAATACTGGTTACAGAATTAGGAATCGTAATACTGGTAAGTGAACTACAATTAAAAAATGCCGAAACTCCAATACTGGTTACGGAATTAGGAATCGTAATACTGGTAAGTGAAGTACAGTCTTTAAATGTATTCAATTCAATACTTTTTACCTTATTAGGAATCGTGATACGGGTAAGTGAACTACAACCAGAAAATGCATAATGTCCAATACTGGTTACGGAATTAGGAATCGTAATACTGGTAACGTTTTCAAACTGATAAAATCCATAATTTTCAATACTGGTTACGGTGATACCATCAATCGTATTAGGAATAATTACTGTTGTTAAACTACTTCTGTCAACACTTCTTTTAATTCTTACTTGCCCACTACTTGTTATATGAAAAATCTTATAAATCTCAAACTTTGCACCTGTAAGGGTTTTATCTGCTTTCGCATCGTGTTGTAAAACAATGGTTAGGGTAAGTGTACCTACTTTGTTATAACTCGTAATTTTAGCAGCCCTTCCGCTCCCTGAAACCACTGCACTTGTACCTCCATCATTACTAATGGTAACGGTTTTAATGGTGTATCCATTCTTATCACTGCTTGTTCCTGTAACGCCTGCTAATAGATCGGCATTGGTAATTTCGCCACCACTGATAAAGTGCTTCGTTTGCTTCCTCCAACTTAAACTTGGTGCTGAACCCTTCGTAATTTCAAACTGTGCATTCCTAAGGGTTACATCTGGTTTACTAGTGTGTTGTAAAACAATTGTAAGGGTAAGCGTACCTGCTTTGGTATAACTTGTAATTTTAGCTGAAGTACCGCTCCCTGAAACCCTTGCACCTGTACCGTTTGTATTGGTAATGTTAACGGTTTTAAGGGTGTATCCATTCTTACCACTACCTGTAACGCCTGCTAATAGTTCGACATTGGTAATTTCTCCGCTACTGCTAAACGGCTTTGTTTGCTTGGTCCAAGTTAGACGCGGTGCTGAACCCTTCGTAATTTCAAACTGTGCATTCCTAAGGGTTACATCTGGTTTACTAGTGTGTTGTAAAACAATTGTAAGGGTAAGCGTACCTGCTTTGGTATAACTTGTAATTTTAGCTGAAGTACCGCTCCCTGAAACCCTTGCACCTGTACCGTTTGTATGGGTAATGGTAACGGTTTTAATGGTGTATCCATTCTTACCACTACCCGTAACGCCTGCTAATAGATTGGTATTGGTAATTTCGCCACTACTGCTAAACGGCTTCGTTTGCTTGGTCCAACTTAAAAGCGTAATCTCAAACTCCGCATTTCTAATAGTAGCATCTTCTTTAGTATCGTGTACTAATACAAGGGTGAGCGTAAGCGTACCCGCTTTGGTATAACTCGTAATTTTAGCAGCCCTGCCGCTCCCTGAAACCACTGCACTTGTACCTCCATCATTACTAATCCTAACAGTTTTAATGGTGTATCCATTCTTACCACTGCCCGTAACGCCTGCTAATAAATCGGCATGGGTAATTTCTCCATCACTGCTAAACGCCTTCGCTTGCTTCCTCCAACTTAAACTTTCCGCACTGCCCTTCGTAATTTCAAACGCTCCAGCAGTGATGTTTTTATCCTCCTTGGTATCGTGTTCAAATACAATCGATAACGTCAAGATACCCACCTTGGTATAACTGACGATCTTAGCTGAAGTGCCATTACCTAAAACCCTTGCTCCTGTACCTCTTGCGTCACTGATGGTTAATGTTTTCACTCGATAGCCTGTTTTTGTACCGCTAAGACCTGCTAACAACTCCCCATTGCTTATCTCTCCTCCCAAACTATAAACCTTAATTTGTTTACGCCAACTCAAATCAACCGGTACGGGCATCTTCCTAATTTCAAACGCTGCATTACTGAGCGTTTTTTCTCCTTTGGTATCGTGCTGAAGTACAAGCGTCAACGTCAAGATAGTGGCTTTGCCATAACCGACGATCTTAGCTGCAGTACCACTTCCTGAAACACGTGCACCACTGCTTGTTGAATCATCTGTAATCTGTACTGATTTGATACGATAGCCGTCTTTTGTACCTCGCACACCGCCCAATAACGCTGCGTTGCTTATCTCTCCTGCAGGACTGTAAACCTTGCTTTGTGTGCTCCAACTTAAAGGTACAGATACAGCTCCACTGGTAAGTTCAAATTGTGCACCCGTTATGGTTTTGTCTGCTTTGGTAGCGTGTTCAAATGCAAGTGTCAACGTCAAGATAGTGGCTTTGCGATAACCCACGATCTTAGCTGCAGTACCACTACCTGAAACACGCGCACCACTACTTGAGGAATCATCCGTAATCTGTACGCTTTTCATACGATACCCTACTTTTGAACCTTCGAGACCTTCTAATAATTCAGCATTGTTTATCTCCTCTCCAGAACGATACCTCTTCAATTGTTTTACCCAAGTTAAATTGGTAGGTGCAGCCATCTTTGTAATTTCAAATACTGCATTGCTTATGGTTTTATCTGCTTTGGTAGCGTGTTCAAATACAAGTGTTAAGGTCAAGTTACCCGCTTGCGTATAACTACCAATCTTAGCTGCAGTGCCACTCCCTGAAACCCTTGCGCCTGTGCCTCCTGCATCACTGATGGTTACTGTTTTAAGGGTATAGCCTGTTTTTGTACCGTTAAGACCTTCTAATAATTCCCCATTGCTGATCTCTCCCCCTGAAGCATAAACCTTGCTTTGTTTTCTCCAGCTTAAATCCGATGGAGCATCCCCCTTTGTAATTTCAAACGCTGCATTACTGAGCGTTACATCCAAATCTGATGTAGCATTGTGTTTTAAGTGCAACGAAGCCGTAAAAACGCCCACACGATTAAATGCTAACCTTAAATTTGGCGCACTTCCATTGACCGTTACTATATCATTAGGATTCAAATTTGTGATATCTTTTAAAGTATAGCCATCCTTTGTACCTTTTACATGATTTAGAATTTCTGTAGCATTCAAATGCCCACCTTTTGTATATTCTTTGGTCAGTTTTTCAAAGGTCAATACTGGACGTAATATTTTTACCGTTACTGTATATTTTTTGCTCTCTCCATTTTCTGCGGTTACTGTAAACGATACTGGGTTGCTCCAATCTTTCACTTTCGTTGGGTCGGGTTTGATCGTTGCCTTTTCCGATAACTTTACCTTTGCCAATAAAGAACTTATATCCGCTGCGTAGGGTACCTCTATTAATAAAGAGGTGCCATTTAACTTGCCTTTATAAGTGCCTAATTCAAAGGAGATGATCGATGCCTCTTTGCTCTTTTCCAAAGGCTTATCTTCCTTATTACATTGGGTCAGTTGGCTTATAGAAAATATGAATGCTAATAAACCAAAAAAATATCTGTTCTTTATCTTTTTCATTTTATTAATGATTAATGATTTAACAAGGTGCAAAATTAACAAATAAATTAAAAATTAATGAATAAAAAAAATAAATTTTTTTGAGGCTCTAAAACAAAGAATTAAAAAAAACTTCATAAAATATACATAAAAATAAAACTACTGCAAAAAATATCCCATTATAAATATAATCATCATCAATTCATTTACAGTATCATCATTAAACCTTTTTATCTCTTAGTTCTATTCAAACTTACGTTACTATTACGAGCGTTTTTTAAACCTTTGCTTAAAAAAATTAAAATTTACCTATCCGTATTGCATATTTAAATTGGATTTGATAAATTTGCACCCCAATAATACAATATTAAACTTATTAAAAAAATTAAACATAAAAGTGCCTTTTTAAATCTACTCACCGCAGAGATAAATATAAGTATAGTAGGACAAAAACAAATGGTAGAAAGACTACTTATAGTTCTTTTGGCGGGTTTTAAATTATTATACACAACCTGATAAACTCTGGTTTTATCCTTTAGCAGGTGGGGTGTAGGTTTATTATTCCATACTTTTAAGGTTTATAATACATGATACATGAATCAAATAAATAAAATCAGCTTGCTTGTGGTATTTCTATCAAATTTTATATTTGCTCAGCAAAGTTCTATTCATACTCATCTTAAAATGAAATTTGATAAAGCTGTAGAGATGTACCAAGCGGGGCAGTATCTTATTGCTCAACGTTTTTTTTTAGAGCTTTCTAAGAGTGATAAGAACACAGATATTTATATCAATAGTTACTATTATAATGCTTTGTGTGCCCTTAGAATGGGACATAGAGATGCCGTAAAACTTTTAAAGGAATTTATAGAGGCTTTTCCCACATTTCCACAAGTAAATCAGGTATATTTTATAATTGGAAATTATTTATTTAATCATGGAAAATACAATAAATCTATAAAATGGTTTGATAAAGTAGAAATTTTCCTTTTACCTGAAATTCAATTAGATGAATATAATTTTAAGTTGGGATATGCTAAGTTGTTTACCAAGGATTATGAAGGAGCAAAATTAAATTTTTCCAAAGTTAGTAAATATTCAATTTATAAAGATAAATCTAATTATTATTATGGACATATATCTTATGATGAGCGGAATTATAAAGTAGCACTCCATCACTTCAATAAGATAAAGAAAAAAGCATATACCCCATTAAAAGAAATATATTTTACTAAGATATATTTTAAACAACAGCAGTACCGCAAGGCTATATTATCTGCCAAAGAGTACCTTTCTAAAGTAAATATAGATAATAGTAAAGAAAAAAAGAAGAAAAATAAAAAGATAGAAAAGAATATCAAAGATACTAAATCAGAGATGAATAAAATCATAGGGGAGAGTTATTTTTATCTTAAAGAATATAAAGAAGCAATTCCTTATTTGCTTAAATATAAAGGACGGTTTACTCATCAAGATTATTATCAATTAGGTTTTGCTTATTATAAACAAGATGATTATCAAAAAGCAATTTCATATTATAATAAGATTACAACAGGAAGCAATCAATTAGTACAGCATGCATACTATCAGTTGGCAATTTGTTATATGAAGTTAAATGATAAAGCAGAGGCTATAAATGCATTTCGTTCAGCAGCTTATATGGACTATGATAATAAAGTTCAAAAGAACTCTTGGATTAACTATGCCAAATTGAGTTATCAAGTCGGAAATATTTATGAGAATACTTCAGAGGTTTTGTCTAAATATTTAGAATTATATCCTAATTCTTCTGAGCGACAAACTATGTATAATTACTTGATAGATTCTTATATTACTTCAAAACAATACGAATCTGCTTTAGAAGTTCTTAGGCAACTTAAAGGAGTATCTTTGGATAAAAAAATAGCCTATCAAAAAGTAGCTTATTACAGAGGTATAGAGCTGTATAAAGAAAAGGATTATTTAGCAGCTTTAGAATATTTTGAACTTTCTATAAAGCATAGTTTTGATATGAATATAAGGGCAAAAGCTATATACTGGCTTGCAGAATCCCTTTATATGCAAAAAAAATATAGGTTAGCCATTCGCTCTTATAAGCAATTTTATTTTATGGATGAAGCTAAGCGTACTCGAGAATATAAAGATTTGTATTATCATATGGGAAGTGCTTATATAAAGATGAAAAATTACAAGAAGGGTGTTGAATATTTTCAAAGGTATATACCCTTATGTGACGATGAAAAAATAAAATTAAATATATATGTTAGTATTTCGGATATATATTTTATAACTAAAGCATATCAACAAGCTGTAGAGTGGTATCAAAAGTGTATAGAGAACAATTATAATTCTGATTATAGCTTCTATAAGAAAGCACTATGTTACGGTTTATTGGGCAAAGATGATGAAAAGATAAAAATTTTGACAATTTTCTTAAATCGATTTGAAAACTCAAAGTATATAGATGATGCTCTTTATAGCATTGCCAATAGTTATTTGAGTAATGGAAATAATGAAAAAGCAATTTCATATTATTTGAAGATAGAGCAGTCTTACGCTAATAGTATATATGCCATCAAAGCTAAATTGAAACGAGGGTTGATATATTACAATATCAATGAAAATGAAAAAGCTATAGAAGTGTATAAAGGCATTGTAGATAATTATCCTTTATCTTCGGAAGCAAGACAAGCAGTAGAAAATGCTAAAAAAGTTTATATTTCTATGGGAAATGTGGATGATTATGTCGATTGGGTAAAGAATATTTCCTTTGTAAACATTACTCAAGCTCAAATAGATTCTACTACTTATGATATGGCAGAAAAGAGTTTGATGTCAGGTAGCAGAGAGCGAGCTATCAAAAATTTTAAAAAGTATTTAGAGAAGTATCCCAACGGTATATTTGTTCTTGAGGCTAATGTAAATATTTCACAGTCTTTGGATATACTTAAACGTTATGATGAAGCCAAGCAGTACTATCAGAATATATTATCTTTTTCCAATAACGATTATACCGAAAGTGCTTTAGTTAGGCTAATTGAAATTCTATTAGCATCTGATAAAAGAGATGAACAATTGTTAACGTTACTCGAGCGTTTAGAAAAAGAAGCTAATGAACCTAAAAATATCTTTTTTGCAAGGCAGCAATTACTCACAATTTATATACAAGATAAATCTAATAAAAACGCTCTAAAATATGCTAAAATGATTGTAAATCAGGATATTGTAGATCGAGAAACCAAGGAAAAAGCTAATTTAGTAATTGCTAGAGACCATATTATACATACTCGAGATTCTATAGCAAAATTAAAGTATCAATTACTTGAAAAAGCAACCCAAGAGAAAATAAGAGTAGAGGCATTATATTATAAATCTTGGTTCTATAATAGGGAAGGAGCGTATAAAAAATCTAATAAAGAAATATTTAAGATAGCTACTAATTATGCTCAATATAAATACTGGGGGGCTAAAGCACTATTGCTTATGGCTTATAATTATTATGAGTTGAAAGATAATTACCAAGCTACTTTTACATGTAAAAGTATAATCGATAACTTTAATTTTGATGATATAAAGAGAGAAGCAGGAGAATTATTGAATAAATTAAAAAATGAAAAAGCATCTGAAAGAGAGGTACCTACAGAAACACCTAAAAAAATAAAGAATGAAGAATAGAGTTTTTTTATTATGTATATGTTATATTACTTTTTTTACCGTTTTTGCACAAAATGAAGATGAAAAAAAATTAGATACAGAAGTGATAAATGTAGTAAAATCTTATGACCCTACTGGTTATAAATTTAGTAAAATAAAAAAATATCCAAAAGGAGATGCTCCCAGTAATGAAAAGAAAATACTTGTAAATTATGACTTTTTGGGTTTAGGTGTAGTTTCTTCTTTTCAGGCAAAACCCATACAAATGAAGAGTTTAGAAAAACCTAAAAAAAAGAAGTTTAGAAATAATTTTATTAGCGTGGCAGTAGCTAACTATTTGACGGTTAATATTGATTTTTATTTTGCTAAAAAATATAAATCTCACTTATTTGGTATTTACCTAAATCACCTTTCTTCCGAGGGAGGTATAGATGATATTACATTAGACGATTCATTTGCTAAAAATAAAGCAGAGTTTTTTCATCAAAAGCAATTTGCTAAATATACATTTACTCATAATTTGGGTTATCATAGAAATATGAACAACTATTATGGGGAAGTTCAAGGAATTGATTATTCTAAAAATAAAGATGTAAAACAAGTTTACCATAATTTTTATTTATCTGGAAATATCAATTCAAATACAAAAGATACTCCCTTTTTTGAGAGTTTGACTTACAAGATATCTCATCTTACTAATCGAGATAATAATGTTAAAGAATTGAGTACAAAAGCTAATTCTAAATTTAATATGAAGTTTGGAGAGGAGGTTTTAGTGGCATACCTCAATGCAAAGTATAATGACAACTCAATTGGAAGTAAGCATAAATATAAATCAAAGTTCTTTGATAGTGATGTAAGTTTGCAGTTTAAAATTACAAATAAACGGTTTGGCATAAATTTAGGTGTAAAGTTAAGTATGAATATAGATATATTGAATAATAAATTCAAATCGAGAGTTTATCCTTTAGTGGAGGGTAATTATGCTATTATTAGAGATGTAATGATTACTTATGCAGGGGTAAGAGGAGATATACATCAAAATACATATAATAATTTAGTAAATAGAAATCCTTTTTTATATGAAAGTGTAACTATTCAACCCACTATAGATATATTTGATGTTTATTTTGGAATGAAAGGTATTTTATTACCTAATTTGACTTATGATGCAATGTTTTCTATAAAGAAACAAGATAATTTTGTATCCTTTGATTATCTTAAAGTAGGTGCAAAAGACGATGAAGTGTATAAATATAAATTAAAATATAATGAGGTATTTTTTAGTAGTCTAAATGGGGTTATCAAATACAGTAACAAAGATAATATAGAGATAGGAACTATAGCTAAGTTCAATATATACTATTTGGCTAATAAAGTTAAATCAAAGGATAAAGAAGATGAAAATCTCAATCATATTCCTACTGTAAAACTTACATTATTTTCAAAATATGAACTTCTGGAGGGATTGCAATTTGGGTTAGATACTTTTTTTGTAGCAGGTATGAAAGGAAGACCTAATATGAATAATTACTATACTGATGTCAATTTTAGTTCATATTATAAACTAAGTGATAAGTTATCTCTCTCATTAAATCTCAATAATGTTCTAAACCAAAATTATGAGTTTTGGAGTTATTATAAAGTTCAAGGTTTTCAGGTGATAGCAGGGCTTACTTATAGATTTTAATTAGGTTCTATAAAAAAACTCACTGAACATAGTGAGTTTTTTTATTTTTAGACGCTTCGATCGATAACCCAACAAAACCTATCCTGCAGATCGCTGAGCATAACCTAAGGAAACATTCTCTTGTAATTTAGGGAAACTTTATATTGAACTTAACATTATTTTATGGAATCTTGTTTTGTTTTTATGGAATCTTGTTTTGTTTCTTTTTGAGATTCTAAGTATTTAGTCATCATATTAACTTTTTTAATTAAATTAATACCATGTTCTGAGTCTTTGACTTTATCAGTAAAACTATTATATAATTCTTTGATTTTATTATTATCTTTACTTTGAACTAAATATAATAAAGCCCAAGCTGATATGACATTATCAGTATGTTTTTCTACAAAATGGAATATAGCTTCATTTTTTTCGTTATTTAGTTTATTAAACTCTTCTTTTATTTCATCAGATCTTTTTTTATTCTCTTTATTATTTAAATTCTGATATTCATCAACAAGTTTTTTAACTTGAGTTTGAGTCTCTTTTAAGACATTCATTAAATATTTATATAAATCGTGATTTTCGGAGCCTGTTATATTTTCTTTACCAAGTCCTAAACTATCTTTGTGGGTTATAATTTTTATATTATCTCCTCCACCAATAAACGCAATAATAGGCTTTCTAGGTATATCTTTAAATTCTAATAATCTAAAATCTTCGTATTCCATTTTAGTAGAGATATTAAACCGACCTTTTACCACTTTTGTAGTATCTATATATTCGGGTCTATTATCCTTAATTTTGAGGAGATATACTTCTGTACTATCCATACCATCGACCTTTACAGATATATTTACAATTTTTGAATTTTTATTATTGCAATTAAATAGAAATATTACAATAATTAAATAAAATATTTTTTTGATATTGATTATTTTATACATTTTTAATTTTAAGTTTAGTTAATAGTTTTTTGACATTTTAATAAATACTTTAGTTCATTTCGAATCTTGGATAAGAAATTTACCATATATAGATTTTAAGGCTTCTTCTCCCATAGTTTTTTTAATAGAATCCAAATATATTTTTGGTGATTCGCTTAAGTAATTATAAATAACATAAGGAGAGATTGCCATATCTTTGTTTTGTAAAGCAAAATTTAGAATATACAAATTTTTAGTTTTTTCAAGTTTAGTCATATTATCTTTTATTTCTGTTTTTATTTTTGTATTTTTAGTTTGTAGTAGATTTACGTATGCTAAATTCTTTTTATAATTGAATTTTGATAGCATTTTTTTCAATTCTATAAGTTTATTATGATTTTTAGAACCAGTTACTTTTGCTTCTAATATACTATCCATATTTATGGAAATATTTATATCACCTTTTTCCATAAAAATAGGAATTTTAAAATATTCTTTAGATTTGATATAAATCCAATATACTTCAGGGGCAGTTAAATTTCCTCTAAAAGTAAATTTATTTTTACTTTTCATATTTATGGAATCAATAGATATAAGGGAGTCATTTATATTTCTTTGCAGATATATTTTACCTTTTCTAAGTCCTTTTATTTTACCATTCAAATTAAAACTATCCTTACCATTATAACGACAATTAAATAAAATAGTAACGGATAATAAAATAATTATTAGTTTGAGTTGTTTCATATATAATTAATATTCTATTATTTCGTGTTTGCCTTTATAAAATTTATATTCTAAGAATTGATAAGAATATCTCTTAGTTATTTTAATTCTTTTTTTTAGTTTTATGCTCCATTTGAGTCTTAAAGAAAATATACCTTTAGTCAAATATGCTGCTATAAAAGGATGGGTATGTATATTTATTTTATTTTGTGGTAATTGTTGCAATATATTAAATATTTTTTCTATCAAAAGTATAGGGGCTTCTACTTGTCCCTCTCCTGAGGGATTAGTCTCCATAGTATCTACAATCATTTCTGGTCTTACCCTTTGTCTGGTAATTTGCATCAGACCAAATTTGGTTAAGGGTAAAATTTTATGTTTAGCTCTATCCTCTTTCATTTGTTCAACCATAAAATTGAAGAGTTCTCTTCTTTGTTCAGAATCTTTCATATCTATAAAGTCAATAACAATAATTCCTCCCATATCTCTCAATTTTAATTGTCTAGATACTTCTTTAGCAGCTAATAAATTTATCTCTAAAGCCGTATTTTTTTGATCTTTGTTCTTATGAATTCTATTTCCACTATTTACATCTATTACATGTAGTGCCTCTGTATGCTCTATTACCAAATAGGCACCTCGGGTAATAGATACAGTCTTCCCAAATGCTCCTTTAAGCTGCTTTTCAATATTATATTTTTCAAAAATAGGTTTTTCAAACTTATAGAGTTTTAGAATATTTATTTTTTCAGGTGCTATTTGGTGTAAATAAGATTGAATATCTTCGAATAATTCAGTGTTATTTACTATAATTCTATCAAAAGAATCGTTAAACAAATCTCTTAATATTATAGATGTTTTATCTATTTCGGATAATAATTTTGAGGGTATTTTTTTCGTTCTAAATTTTTTTACAAGATCATACCATTTTGATAGCAGTTCTTTTAAGTCATTTTCTAATTCTTCAGTAGTTTTATCTTCCGCTAAAGTACGAATAACGACTCCAAAATTTTTAGGTTTTATGGAATTTACTAGTTTTTTTAAAAAATTCTTTTTAGATATAGATTTTATTTTTTGAGATACAGATATTTTATTTGAAAATGGTATAAGTATAAGGTATCTACCTGCTAATGAAATCTGAGAAGTCAATCTAGGTCCCTTTGTAGAGATAGGTTCTTTTACGATTTGGACTAAGATATTTTGTCCGGGCTGAATAACATCTTCTATCTTTCCTTCTTTTATAATATCTTCTTGGAGTTTTAATTGAGCATAGCTTCCTTTTCCTTTGTCTTTCAAAAATTTAAGAGCAGTATTTACTTTTGCCCCTAAATCGTTATAATGAAGGAATGCATCTTTATTATATCCTATATTTACAAAGGATGAGTTAAGCCCAGCTATTAGTTTTTTTACTCTACCTATATATATATCTCCTACTGAAAATTCTTTGCCGAATTGTTCTTGTTGGAATTCTATAAGTTTTCCATCTTCCAGTAGTGCAATGTCCATACCAGAACAGTTTGATCTTATTACTAAGTTCTTGCTCATCGGATTTTATTTTTTGAATAATTATTTTCATAGTAATTAAAAAATAAAATCAATTTTAATTAATATATTAAAATTGATTTTATTTTTTAATTATTCTTAAGTATAAAAGAAGTCAAGAATGTTATTTTTTCTTTTTATGTCTATTCTTTCTCATTCTTTTTTTACGCTTGTGAGTTGTAATTTTATGTCTTTTTCTTTTCTTTCCGCTTGGCATAATTTATATCTTAAAAAATTAATTAATTTATATTTCTACTCTTTTATAGAATTTTGTTTTACTTGGTCTTTAAAAGATTTAGCAGGTTTAAAAGAAGGAGTATTATGAGTGGGAATAATTACAGATGTATTTCGGCTAATATCTCTACCAACCTTTTTTGCTCTTTCTTTTATAACAAAACTACCAAACCCTCTTAAATAAACATTTTCATTTTCACATAAAGACATTTTAACTTCTGTCATAAAAGCTTCTATTACTGTAATAACATCATCTTTATCCATTCCTGTTTTATGAACTATCTTTTTTACTAAATCTGATTTTCTCATTATGTATTTATTATAACATATATAAAATATAATTTTGTGTACACACAAGATACACGATTTTTATTTCGATGGCGCAAATTTAATATATTTTTACGGGTGTACAAAATAAATAATGAAATTTTTATAAAATATTTTTATTCGAAGTTAAAATATTCTTAAAAAGTATTAATTTTGCATTTGTATAAAAATAAACTTCAGAACAATTTTAAATTTATATAAATTTAACTTATGGCGTATAATTTACTAAAAGGAAAGAAAGGTATTATATTTGGTGCTTTAGATGAACATTCTATTGCTTGGAAAGTAGCAGAATTAGCATATAAAGAAGGAGCGAATTTTGTACTTACTAATTCACCTATAGCTTTGAGGAAAGGAGATATTAATGATTTAGCATCAAAAACTAATACTAAAGTAATACCAGCAGATGCAACTAGTATAGAAGATTTAGAAAAGTTATTTACTGAATCTATAGAGGTTTTGGGGGGTAAAGTGGATTTTATTTTGCATTCTATAGGTATGTCTGTAAATATTAGAAAAGGAAAACACTATACCGATACTAATTATGATTGGTTACAGAAGGGGTGGGATGTATCGGCAGTATCTTTTCATAAGGTAATGCAAACAGCTAGAAAGTTAGATGTGGTGAATAAATGGGGTTCAGTAGTAGCACTTTCTTATATAGCTGCACAAAGAACATTCCCTGACTATAATGATATGGCAGATAATAAAGCATATTTGGAATCTGTAGCTCGTAGTTTTGGTTATCATTGGGGGACAGAAAAGAATATTAGAGTAAATACTGTTTCGCAATCTCCTACACCTACTACTGCAGGTAATGGTGTAAAAGGTTTTGATGGTTTTATAAGTTATGCTGAAAAGATGTCTCCTTTGGGTAATGCCACAGCAGAAGAATGTGCGGGGTATGTAATTACTCTATTTTCTGACTTGACTAAAAAAATTACAATGCAAAACTTATTTCACGATGGAGGATTCTCTAATGTAGGAGTAAGTAATGCTGTAATGAAACAATATACTGAGGATTCAGAAGAGTAAAGAGAGGAAGCTAAACGTTAGCAACTTGGTGTTTGGCATAATTATCAGGGCTGCTAGATATTGTCAGTTAGGCGTCAAAGCACATCAACAAAAACATGAAAAAGAGAAAGCACTGATATGACCTATGAAAGCCTGAATTTGAAAAAGCCAGTAGAGTCTAGTGATTATGAAGAGTGTTCGACTTTCGTCATAAATGCTATCGAAAGGATTATGCAAGATGCGATAGACGGCGGAAGAAACAAAATCGTAATAAATACAAATCTCAAGTTAGGTATTCCGATGGAAAATGTAAATAAAATTGCTGGTCCATTTGTTGAGGCTTGGGCTTTTGAGACATTTACAGAATGTCTTGAAGACAATAAAAATAAATACGAATTGATAAATGTAGAAGCAGGTGAACGTTTAAATATGGCAGATGTACTCTTGCAGTTCAAAAAAACTAGAAAAAAAAGCTCAAGCGTTACTGGCAATGTTGATGTAAAAGCGACCTCAAAAGATATAGAAAATAGCGGAAAATCGCCGAATATTACTTCATTTGCACGAATACGATCTGCTTACGTCGGAGACCCTGACTATATTTTTATTATCCTATCCACTAAGCATAGAGTTTTCAGTTCAAAAGATGATAAAACCCATATGATGATGGGAGTAATGGAAGTTGTGGACTTTAACGCTTATGATTTAAAGTATTTATCCGATTCTGACATTAGCTACAATCCTGCATTAGGAACAGGGCAAATTCAAGTGAGGGACATTCATTATGTTTCAATTCAGAAAAGGAGTACATGGGAGTTTTGCCAATTACTTGATAGAAAGTTTATAGCATCAAAGAAGGGATATGAGCAATGGCTTGAATATGCAGAGCAAAATGGGTGGATAAAATAGATGAAAAAAATTACTTTACATTGTGGTGATGCTTCAAAACTTTTCAAGCAAATTCAAGATTTTTCTATAGACGTAATTATTGCAGACCCTCCATACAATTTGGGTAAAGATTATGGAAACAATCATGACTTAAAAGGATTTGATGAATATCTTGAATTTACTAAGTCTTGGCTCACTGAAGCAAAACGTGTACTTAAACCAGAAGGAACAATTTATGTATTTATGGGGGTGAGGTTTATATCTTATCTTTATAACATACTTGATAGGGAGCTGGGATTATTCTTTAATAGTTGGATTGTCTGGCACTACACGCAAGGGCTAGGAAAAACTAAGGGGTTTTCTCCAAGGCATGATGACATTTTGATGTTCACAAAATCTAATGAATTTACATTTAATTTAGATAACGTACGCGTCCCTCAAAAATATTATCGTGAAAGAAACAACATGCGCGGTGCAAACCCTGGAGACGTATGGCAGTTCTCTCATGTTCATTACTGCAATCCAAATAGACAAAACCATCCTACTCAAAAACCAGAAGGTTTAATAGAAAGAATGGTGCTAGCATCAAGCAATGAAAATGGAGTTATACTCGATCCATTTTCTGGCAGTGGTACTACTTTGAGGGTTTGCCAACAACTAAATAGATATGGTATTGGATTTGAACTAAATCCTGGGTATATTGAGATGACAAAAAACAGGCTAAATGAACCGTTTAGTGGTTTTGATAGTATAGACCCTAGAATGGAAAGAGTGCCTAATGATCTTAGAAATTCAAGCATAAGAAATGAGTATTTAAAAGACCATATTAGATGGTTCTTAAAACACCACGAAGACAAAATTGAAGAGTTTGAAAATATTGTAAAAGAAAAATATGGTGATGATGCGTTTAACTACGAAAATAAGAGTAAGCAAAATACCTCGCAAGAACAAATAACTCTATTTGAAAATCCTGAAAAGTACAACGTATAACAGAGTCAAATAAAAATATTTGGTATCTTTATATTTTCTTATGGTAATAATTTGAAAGTCTTTCGATGGTGTGTGGTATCTCCAAATTGTTTGATAGCTTCTCTATGGCTTTTGGTAGGGTATCCTTTATTACTATGCCAGTTGTAATTTGGATATTTTTTGGCAAGTTTATACATATATTCATCTCTATAAGTTTTTGCTAATATAGAGGCTGCTGCAATATTGAACAACTTAGAATCTCCCTTTATAATGCAATGATAGGGTATATTTTTGTAGGGAATGAATCTATTGCCATCGACTAAAATTTGTTCAGGCTTGGTTTGAAGTTGATCTAAAGCACAGTGCATAGCCATAAAAGAAGCCCGAAGGATATTATATTTATCTATTTCTTTAGGTGAAAGTAATCCAATACCAAAACTAATAGCTTCTTTTTCTATAATAGGACGAAGTATATTCCTTTGTTGTGGAGTAAGTTTTTTAGAATCATTTAGCAGTGAATGGTGAAAGCCTTTGGGAAGTATTACAGAAGCAGCTACTATAGGACCTGCTAGGCACCCTCTACCAGATTCATCGCAACCGGCTTCAATTAAATTTTTATCTATATAGGGTTTAAGCATTATTTAAAAAATGAATTACATCTATATTATCGGCATAATTCCATAATTTAGGTTTCTGGGAATATCCAAATGGAATTTCATTTTTAATAATTCCTGTATTACCTACTATACATTGTAATTTTTCACTATCTTTTTTCAGTTTTTCATCGAGCTCATAAATACTGTGGTAATATTCATAAAATAGTACAGCTATGGGTGAATGATAACCTTCATCTTCTTTTAAAATACAAAATCCATTTTCCAATAATTTATGGTTATTCATTAAGTAAATAGTTTTATTGTATTGATAATTATTAAAGTATTTGGTATGAGATATTACGTTCTTTTTATGGAATACCCCTTTAAAAATCTTGTTTAAATCAAAACCTTGTGGAATGAAAATTTTAGATATACTTCTACAACCTAATCCGAAGTAATAAAAAATATCATCTGCTAGGGCTTCTAATTGTTTATTGGTATTACTTTTGGATATTACAGTTACAGAAGTTCTATTTTTTCTAATTATAGAAGGTATATTTTTAAAATAGTATTCAAAGTATTTTGCTGTATTGTTGCTACCAGTAGCTATCATCATATCCATACTTTTATGTCCATCTTCAAAGTATATAAGGTTTTTTAATGATGGATTTATATCTATTAAAATATTTGCAATAGTAGGTAATAATATCTTATCTTGAGAGGATAATTTGATGTGTGCACGATGTCCACAAACTAGTGTACATAAAAGATCGTGAAAACCAACTAACGGAATATTCCCAGCCATGATGATTCCTACTTTCTTAGGAGAAATATTTTCTATAGTATAAGGGCTTAACCATTTTGTTAAATTTTCTTGACTAAGGCAATCTCCCCAATGGTTGATACAGTAATTTATATTTTCTATAGTAAACCAAGTATTTTCAATAGAGGCTTGCTTGGTGGCTTGTGTCAGTATTTTATAGTATTTATCTCGTTTTTTATGGGTGAAATTTAAAAATATTTGACCTAATTGAATAAGTGCATTTACGGTTTGACTCATTACTATTATTGTAAAATTATTATATTTTAGCAAAATTACAAAATTTAGTAAATCTCACTATAATATGAAGATTATTTGTATTGGCAGAAATTATGAAGAACACATTAAGGAATTAAATAATGAAAAACCGTTAGAACCGGTATTTTTTTTGAAACCGGATACGTCGATATTACCTAAAAATCACCCTTTTTTTATTCCTGAATATTCTAATGATGTGCATTATGAAGTAGAGGTATTAGTTAAAATTAGTAAAGTGGGTAAGTATGTTTCTGAAAAGTTTGCGCATAAGTATTATAATGAAATAAGCTTAGGAATAGATTTTACTTGTAGGGATATACAAGAACAGTTAAAAAATAAAG
This sequence comes from Ichthyobacteriaceae bacterium, assembly GCA_965226285.1. Taxonomy (GTDB): domain Bacteria; phylum Bacteroidota; class Bacteroidia; order Flavobacteriales; family Ichthyobacteriaceae; genus CBDDCQ01. Next base: position 862,830 of record CBDDCQ010000006.1, on the reverse strand, counting down.
GCTTACCTTGGGAAAAAGCTAAGGCTTTTGATGGGGCAGCCGTAATAGGTAATTTTGTATCTAAATCACAAATTCAGAATTTAAACAATTTACATTTTCAACTGTTTAAAAACAATGAGTTAGTGCAATATGGGAATACTCAAAATATGATATTCAAAATAGATGAAGTTATTACTCATATATCTCGGTATATGACTCTAAAAATAGGAGATATTATATTTACAGGTACTCCGAGTGGAGTAGGTGCTATAAAAGCAAATGATATACTTAAAGGAGTTTTAAATGGTGAAAAGTCTTTTGAAATTAAAATCAAGTAGTAGGGTTTATTTAAATAGTAACAAACCATGTTTCAAAAAATTTAATCTAAAGATATTAAGTATTATAAATTAACTAACAATAGTTTATTAATAGATACTTTTGCAACTATCTTAACGACTTAGGATTGATTCAATATAACATGTTTAAAACCAATATTACAAATATGTAAATTTTAATTTTTTTAAGCAAACGGTTTAAAAAACGCTCGTAATAGTAACGTAAGTTTGAATAGAACTAAGAGATAAAAAGGTTTAATGATGATTATATTTATAATTGAATATTCTTTGCAGTAGTTTTATTTTTATGTATATTTTTATAAGAAATTATTTTTTTGTTTATTAATTAATTTATTTATTAAATTTGCACCATAATAGAATTATTTATAATTTATCATCAATAATCAATAATTAATCATTACTAAAATGAAAAAGAACAGATATTTTTTTGGTTTATTAGCATTCATATTTTCTATAAGCCAACTGACCCAATGTACTAAAGACGATAAATCTTCGGAAAAGAGTAAAGAGGCATCAATCATCTCCTTTGAATTAGGGCACTTATAAGGGCAAGTTAAACGGCACTTCATTATCATTATTAATAGAGTTACCATACGGAACGGATATAAGTTCTTTATTGGCAAAGGTAAAGTTATCCGAAAAGGCAACGATCAAACCCGACCCAACGACAGTGAAAGATTGGAGCAATCCAGTATTGTTTACGGTAACTGCAGAGAATGGAGAGAGCAAAAAATATACAGTAACGGTAAAAATATTACCTGCGGTATTGACCTTTGAAAAACTGACCAAAGAATATACAAAAGGCGGGCATTTGAATGCTACAGAAATTCTAAATCATGTAAAAGGTGCAAAGGATGGCTATACTTTAAAAGAGATCACAAATCTGAATCCTAATGATATAGTAAAGGTCAATGGAAGTGCACCGAATCTAAGGTTAGCATTTAATCGTGTGGGGGTTTTTACGGCTTCGTTGCGCTTAAAACACAATGCTACATCAGATTTGGATGTAACGATAAGTAATGCGGAGTTTGAAATTACAAAGCGTGCAGCACCGTCTTTAACTTGGACGAAGCAAACGAAGCCGTTTAGCAGTAGCGGCGAAATTACCAATGCCGATCTATTAGCAGGCGTTACGGGCAGTGGTAAGAATGGATACACCCTTAAAACCGTTAACATTATCAATGCAAACGGTACAGGAGCAAGGGTTTCAGGGAGCGGCAGGGCTGCAAAAATTACGAGTTATACCAAAGCGGGTACGCTTATACTCACCCTTGTTTTACAACACACTACTAAACTTGATGTAACCCTTACAGGTGCACAGTTTGAAATTATGAAGGGCAGTGCGGAAAGTTTAAGTTGGACGAAGCAAACGAAGCCGTTTAGCAGTAGCGGCGAAATTACCAATGCCGATCTATTAGCAGGCGTTACGGGCAGTGGTAAGAATGGATACACCCTTAAAACCGTTAACATTATCAATGCAAACGGTACAGGAGCAAGGGTTTCAGGGAGCGGCAGGGCTGCAAAAATTACGAGTTATACCAAAGCGGGTACGCTTATACTCACCCTTGTTTTACAACACACTACTAAACTTGATGTAACCCTTACAGGTGCACAGTTTGAAATTATGAAGGGCAGTGCGGAAAGTTTAAGTTGGACGAAGCAAACGAAGCCGTTTAGCAGTGGCAGAGAAATTACCAATGCCCAGCTATTAACAGGTATTACAGGTAGTGGCAAGAATGGATACACCATTAAAACCGTTAATATTACTAACAATGGTGGCATGACCAGTGCGCGTGTTTCAGGGAGCGGTACATCAGCTAAAATTACGAGTTATACCAAAGCGGGTACGCTTACGCTCACCCTTGTTTTACAACACGCTACTAAACTTGATGTAACCCTTACAAGTGCACAGTTTGAGATTACGAAGGATGCAGCACTGCCTTTAAGTTGGACCAAGCAAACGAAAGCGTTTAGCAGTGGTGGGGAGATAAGCAATGCAGAATTATTAACAGGCGTTACCGGAAGCGGTAAGAATGGATACACCCTTAAAACCGTTAACATTACTAATACAAACGGTACAAATGCGGCTGTTTCAGGGAGCGGTACTTCAGCTAAAATTACAAGTTATACCAAAGCAGGTACGCTTATGCTCACCCTTGTATTACAACACAACACCAAAGAAGATGTAACCCTTAGAAATGCACAGTTTCATATTTATCAAGATATTTTTAAGATAAGTAGTGGTGGGAAAGTAACACTTAAAGTAACCGTTGACAGAAATAGTTTAACAACAGTAATTATTCCTAATACGATTGATGGTACCACCGTAACCAGTATTGGAAATCAGGCATTTAGAGACTGTAGGAGACTTACCAGTATTATGCTTCCTAATAAGTTAACCAGTATTGAAGTTGGGGTATTTTATAATTGTAATTCACTTACCAGTATTACGATTCCTAATTCTGTAACCAGTATTGGAGATGAGCCATTTAGAGATTGTAGCAAGCTCACTACCATAGAGGTACCTACAGCTAAGGTGTCTGATTGGGAAGCGAACCTAAAAAAAGGTAATAGTGCATCAGTGGTGGGGTATTAAGGTAAATTAAAGTGATGTTCATCATGGTTGGTATCAAAGGGGGTGTTCAGACCACCCCCAGCCCCTCCTTATCAGGAGGGGAGCTAATAGCGTATGTAATCCCCCTTTTTAAAGGGGGAAGTAAAGGGGGATTTTACCACTTTTAAGCGACACAAAGAGGATTTTACCACTTTTTAAAGGGGAGCTAATGCGTGTTCAGACCACCCCCAGCCCCTCCTTATCAGGAGGGGAGCTAATAGCGTGTGTATTACCCCTTTTTAAATGGGGAAGCAAAGGGGGTTAAAAGGGGGATGTTACCACCCGTTATTTTGGTAATGCAACAAGGTAGAGACAAATTGCAATTTGTCTCTACTATTTATTGTATTTTAGATTATTTAATGATACTCACTATCCAGACTCATTAGGGAAAAAAGGCATCTTAATCTATTTTAAGGCACTTTTTGGCAAAAAAAAGTCGATTTTTTTGTTCATAAATAAATAAATTGTTATTAAATTTGCATTGTTTAAAATTATGAACAAGGGAACATCGTTAGTGATGTATATTTTATAATATAATTTATTTTCAAAAAATGAATCTTAAAATCAAAAAATTTATGATACCTATCAAATATTTTGTTAGTATCCTATTATTGATAGTATTGATTACGTCAATGATTTATTGCAGTAAGGAAGAATCGAAACCCAATAATAAAAAATTTACCCCTGCCCCCGCTCCTTCTCTTACTTATGCGGAGCAAACTATTCGTTTTTCCAGTATTACAGGAGTCACCAAAACCTTGGCGGTTGCTAAGATACTGGCAGGAGTTAGAGGCTCAAAAGAGGGCTATGCGATAAAGTCTATTACTTTGGTGAGTAATAGTACAACGGCTTCAGCAAAGGTTTCGGGTACTCAATTAACCTTTACCAAATCAGGGAACATTGTTTTTAACCTTGTTTTAAAACATGCGAGCAAAGAAGATGCTACGATTAAAAATTGTAAAATCATCATTAGTAAGGACGCAGCCGCTATTTTGACTTTTAACAGGGTCTCTAAGGCTTTTGTCAGTGGGGGTAATTTTACCACATCGGAGATATTAGCGGGTGTAGCAGGAACGAAGTCGGGCTATACCCTCAAAGAGATAAAAGCGTTAGCACCGTTGGGCGTTGCAAGCGTAACGGGCACGAATCCTGATTTATCATTAACCATGACCAAGATAGGTAGTTTTACGGCTACCATTGTTTTAGAACATTCTACAAAAGGTGATGCTACCATTACAGGTGCGCAGTTTAAGATTAGTACCTCTTCTGGAGAACGTTTGACTTTTGACAAACTTAGCAAAGTTTATAGTAGTGGCGGTCGCTTTACCACAGCAGAGATTTTAGGAAGGGTAGGAGGTACAAAGACGGGTTATACTCTGAGAGAGATGAGGTCTTTAAACCCAATAGGTGTTGCAAGCGTAACAGGTACGAAACCGAATTTGTCTTTAAGCCATGCTAAGGCGGGTAATTTTACGGCTACTTTGGTGTTAGAGCATGCTACCAAAGGTGATTCAACGATAGATAACGCACCCTTTGAGATTACGAAGGCATCTGCTCCTAAGTTAACATGGATAAAACAAAGTAAGCCTTATGTTTCAGGTGGTGAGATAAGCAATGCAGAATTATTAGCGGGTCTGAATGGTACCAGTGCTGCCAAAACAGGTTATACCATTAAATCGGTAACCATTACGAATACAAACGATACAGGTGCAAGGGTTTCAGGTAGTGGCACTTCAGCCAAGATCGTTGGTTATACCAAAGCGGGCATCTTGACTTTGACGTTTGTATTTCAGCACCCTGCCAAAGCGGATGTTACCCTTACAGGCAAGAAGTTTGAGATTACGAAGGGCTCTGGCTCTGGTTTAACATGGACAAAACAAAGTAAGCCTTATGGTTTAGGTGGTGAGATAAGCAATGCAGAATTATTAGCGGGTCTGAATGGTACCAGTGCTGCCAAAACAGGTTATACCATTAAATCGGTAATCATTACGAATACAAACGGTACAGGCGCAAGGGTTTCAGGTACGGGTACTTCAGCTAAGATCGTTGGTTATACCAAGGTGGGCACTTTGACCTTGACGCTTGTATTTCAGCACCCCGCCAAAATGGATGTTACCTTTACAGGCAAGAAGTTTGAGATTACGAAGGGCTCTGGCTCTGGTTTAACATGGACAAAACAAAGTAAGCCTTACGGTTCAGGTGGTGAAATAAGCAATGCAGAATTATTAGCGGGTCTTACGGGTAGTAGTGCTGCCAAAACGGGCTACACCATTAAATCAGTAACCATCAGTAGTGCAAACGGCACAGGCGCAAGGGTTTCAGGTACGGGCACTGGAGCTAAGATCGTTGGTTATACCAAGGTGGGCACTTTGACCTTGACGCTTATATTTGAACACTCCGCCAAAGTGGATGTTACCCTTACAGGCAAAGAGTTTGAGATTACGAAGGCAGGAGCAGAAAGTTTAACTTGGCGCAAGCAAACGAAGGTTTACAGCAGTAGCGGAGAAATTACCAACGCACAGCTGTTAGCAGGGGTACAGGGAAGTAAAACAGGTTACACCATTAAAACCGTTAACATTACTAATAATGGCGGCATGACCAGTGCACGTGTTGTAGGGAGCGGCAGGGCTGCTAAAATTACAAGTTATACCAAAGCGGGTACGCTGACGCTCACCATTGTTTTACAACACGATACTAAAAATGATGTAACCCTTAGAAACGCACAGTTTGAGATTATGCCTTTAAGTTGGACCAAGCAAACGAAGCCGTTTAGCAGTAGTGGGGAGATAAGCAATGCAGAAATCTTAGCAGGCGTTACGGGCAGTGATAAGACAGGATACACCATTAAAACCGTTACCATTACCAATAAAAACGGTACAAGTGCGACTGTTTCAGGGAGCGGTACTTCAGCTAAAATTACCAGTTATAACAAAGCAGGTACGCTTACCCTTACGATTGTTTTACAACACAATGCTAAAGACGATGTAACTCTTAGAAACGCAGAGTTTCATATTTATCAAGATATTTTTACGATAAGTAGTAGTGGGGTAGTAACACTTAAAACAGGCGTTGACAAAAATAGTTTAACAACAGTAACCATTCCTTATATGATTAACGGTACCACCGTAACCAGTATTGGATTTGAGGCATTTAAAGATTGTGGCAAACTTACCAGTATTACGATTCCTAATTCCGTAACCCGTATTAGAAACTTGGCATTTCAAAGGGCTACCTCACTTACCAGTATTACGATTCCTAATTCCGTAACCTATATTGGACTTTCCTCATTTAATGCTTGTAGCTCGCTCACCAGCATTAACATTCCTAATTCCGTAACCACTATTGCCGATAGGGCATTTGCTGGTTGTAGCTCGCTCACCAGCATCAACATTCCTAATTCCTTAGCCATTATTGGCAAGCTGGTATTTGTTGGTTGTAGGTCGCTCACCAGCATCACTATTCCTAATTCCGTAACCAATATTGGAGAGATGTCATTTTATCAGTGTACTTCACTTATCAGTATTACGATTCCTAATTCCGTAACCAATATTGGAGAGATGTCATTTTATCAGTGTACTTCACTTATCAGTATTACGATTCCTAATTCCGTAACCAGTATTGGAAGATGGACATTTGAAGATTGTAGCTCCCTCACTACTATCAAACTACCTAATTCCATAACAACTATTGGAGATGAGCCATTTACAGGTTGTAGCAGTCTCACTACCATACATGTACCTACAGCTAAAGTGACTATTTGGGAAGATAACCTAAAAAAAGGTAATAGTGCATCAGTGGTGGGGTATTAAGGTAAAATAATTATTTAGAGTTTAAACCATTCATAGCTTTATGGTTAGGGTGTAGGGACAGGTTTTAAACCTGTCCCTACTTTTTTGGGTATAAAATCCCCCTTTTTACAGGGGAGCTAATAGCGTATTCAGACCACCCCCAGCCCCTCCTTATCAGGAGGGGAGCTAATAGCGTGTGTAATCCCCCTTTTTTAAAGGGGGACAAAGGGGGATTTTACATCCTCTTTTTAACTCCTAAGGGACACAAAGGGGGTTAAAAGGGGGATGTTACCACCCGTTATTTTGGCAATGCAACAAGGTAGAGACAAATTGCAATTTGTCTCTACTACCATGTCCTTTTCACCTACTCTAAGACCTCTTGAAAAAAGTACTATTTATTGTATTTTAGATTATTTAATGATACTCACTACCAGACTCATTAGGGAAAAAAGGCGTCTTAATCTATTTTAAGGCATTTTTTGGCAAAAAAAAGTCGATTTTTTTGTTCATAAATAAATAAATTGTTATTAAATTTGCATCCTGTTAAATTATTAACACGAGAACAAGGGAACATCGTTAGTGATGTATATTTTATAATATAATTTAGTTTCAAAAAATGAATCTTAAAATCAAAAAATTTATGATACCTATCAAATATTTTGTTAGTATCCTATCATTGATAGTATTGATTACATCAATGATTTATTGCAGTAAAGAAGAATCGAAACCCAATAATAAAAAATTTACCCCTGCCCCTGCTCCTTCTCTTACTTATGCGGAGCAAACTATTCGTTTTTCCAGTATTACAGGAGTCACCAAAACGTTGGCGGTTGCTAAGATACTGGCAGGGGTTCGAGGCTCAAAAGAGGGCTATACGATAAAGTCTATTACTTTGGTGAGTAGTAATACAACGGCTTCAGCAAAGGTTTCGGGCACTCAATTAACCTTTACCAAAATAGGGAACATCGTTTTTAACCTTGTTTTAAAACATGCGAGCAAAGAAGATGCCACGATTAAAAATTGTAAAATCATCATTAGTAAGGATGCAGCCGTTACTTTGACTTTTAACAGGGTCTCTAAGGCTTTTGTCAGTGGGGGTAGTTTTACCACATCGGAGATATTAGCGGGTGTAACAGGAACGAAGTCGGGTTATACCCTCAAAGAGATAAAAACGTTAGCTCCGTCAGACGTTGCAAGCGTAACAGGCACCAAGCCTAAGTTGTCATTAAGAATGACCAAGATAGGTAGTTTTACGGCTACCATTGTTTTAGAACATTCCACGAAAGGTGATGCTACCATTACAGGTGCGGAGTTTAAGATTAGTTCTTCTGCTGGAGAGCGTTTGACTTTTGACAAACTTACGAAAGTTTATAGTAGTGGCGGTCGCTTTACCACAGCAGAGATTTTAGGAAGGGTAGGAGGTACAAAGGCTGGTTATACTCTGAGAGAGATGAGGTCTTTAACCCCAATAGGTGTTGCAAGCGTAGCAGGTACGAAACCGAATTTGTCTTTAACTATGACTAAGGCGGGTAACTTTACGGCTACTTTGGTGTTAGAGCATACTACCAAAGGTGATTCAACAATAGATAACGCATCCTTTGAGATTACAAAGGCATCTGCTCCTAAGTTAACATGGATAAAACAAAGTAAGCCTTATGTTTCAAGTGGTGAGATAAGCAATGGAGAATTATTAGCGGGTCTTACGGGTAGTAGTGCTGCCAAAACAGGCTATACCATTAAATCAGTAACCATAAGTAGTGCAAACGGTACAGGTGCAAGGGTTTCAGGTAGTGGCACTTCAGCCAAGATCGTTGGTTATACCCAGGCGGGTACTTTAACCTTGACGCTTGTATTTCAGCACCCTGCCAAAGCGGATGTTACTCTTACGGGCAAGAAGTTTGAGATTACGAAGGCATTTGGCTCTACTTTAACATGGACAAAACAAGGTAAGCCTTATGTTTCAGGTGGTGAGATAAGCAATGCAGAATTATTAGCGGGTCTTACGGGTAGTAGTGCTGCCAAAACAGGCTATACCATTAAATCAGTAACCATCAGTAGTGCAAACGGTACAGGTGCAAGGGTTTCAGGTAGTGGTACTTCAGCTAAGATCGTTGGTTATACCAAGGTGGGCATCTTGACCTTGACGATTGTATTTGAACACCCCGCCAAAGTGGATGTTACCCTTACGGGCAAGAAGTTTGAGATTACGAAGGCATCTGCCCCTATTTTAACATGGACAAAACAAAGTAAGCCTTATGTTTCAGGTGGTGAGATAAGCAATACAGAATTATTAGCGGGTTTGAATGGTACTACTGCTGCCAAAACAGGCTATACCATTAAATCGGTAATCATTACGAAGACAAACGGCACAGGTGCAAGGGTTTCAGGCAGGGGTACTTCAGCTAAGATAGTTGGTTATACCAAGGTAGGCACTTTGACCTTGACGATTGTATTTGAACACTCCGCCAAAGTGGATGTTACCCTTACAGGCAAGGAATTTGAGATTACGAAGGGCAGAGCAGAAAGTTTAACTTGGCGCAAGCAAACGAAGGTTTACAGCAGTAGCGGAGAAATTACCAACGCTAATCTATTAGCAGGGGTACAAGGAAGTAAAACAGGTTACACCATTAAAACCGTTAACATTACTAATCATGGCGGCATGACCAGTGCACGTGTTGCAGGGAGTGCCAGGGCTGCTAAAATTACAAGTTATACCAAAGTAGGTACGTTTACGCTTACGCTTGTTTTACAACATGATACTAAAGAAGATGCTACTATTAGAAACGCACAGTTTGAGATTACCAAAGCGAATGCAGAAAGTCTAAGTTGGACCAAGCAAAAGAAGATTTATACCAATGGCAGAGAAATTACCAATGCCGAGCTATTAGCAGGCGTTATAGGCAGTGGTAAGAATGGATACACGATTAAAACCGTTACCATTACGAATAAAAACGGTACAAGTGCGGTGGTTTCAGGGAGCGGCAGAGCTGCTAAAATTACGAGTTATAACAAAGAAGGTACGCTTACGCTCACCCTTATTTTAGAACACGATACTAAAAAAGATGTTACCATTGCAAACGCACAGTTTGAGATTTATAAGATTTTTGATATAACAAGTAGTGGGCAAGTATCACTTAAAATAAGTGTTGACAGAAGTAGTTTAACAACAGTAATTATTCCTAATACGATTAATGGTACCACCGTAACCAGTATTAGAAATTATGGATTTTATAATTGTAAAAACCTTACCAGTATTACGATTCCTAATTCCGTAACCAGTATTGGAAGTGAGGCATTTAGAGGTTGTAGTTCACTTACCAGTATTAGGATTCCTAATTTCGTAACCATTATTGGAGTTTCGGTATTTCGTGGTTGTAGTTCACTTACCAGTATTACGATTCCTAATTCTGTAACCATTATTGGAGATTTGGCATTTTATAATTGTACTTCACTTACCAGTATTACGATTCCTAATTCCTTAACCAGTATTAGAATGGCGGTATTTTATAATTGTAGTTCACTTACCAGTATTACGATTCCTAATTCCGTAACCAGTATTGGACTTTCGGCATTTCAGTCTTGTAGTTCACTTACCAGTATTACGATGGGTAATTCCGTAACCAGTATTGGAAGTGAGGCATTTAGAGGTTGTAGTTCACTTACCAGTATTACGATTCCTAATTCCGTAACCAGTGTTGGAGATAAGCCATTTAGAGATTGTAGCAAGCTCACTACCATACAGGTACCTAATGCAAAAGTGTCTGATTGGGAAGCTAACCTAAAAGTAGATAATAAAGCATCAGTGGTGGGGTATTAAGGTAAAATAATTATTTATGGTGAGGATAGATAGGGGCAGTAGAGACAAAAAATTTTTTGTCTCTACTTTTTTGCGTATAAAATCCCCCTTTTTAAAGGGGGACAAAGGGGGATTTTACATCCTCTTTTTAACTCCTAAGGGACACAAAGAGGATTTTCCCCCTTTTTAAGGGGGAAACAAAGGGGGTTAAAAGGGTCACTAAGAGGGTGTTCAGACCACCCCCAGCCCCTCCTTATCAGGAGGGGAGCTAATAGCTTGTGTATTACCCCTTTAAAAAGGGGGTAAAGAGGGGGTGCCCGCAATTTTTTTTGAAATTTTACCAAAGATGCCCCTAATAAAACAATTTCTCTCTAAGCTGTTTTGAGACTCAAAAAAAATTATTTTTAAGGATTCTATATCTGTAGTAGATTCCCAAAAGTTATAATTACTCAATGCATCAGATCTTTAAGATAAAATGTTTGAACTTTTACTTAAGAACTCATAATCCATAACTTGTGTTTTTTCATGTAAAAACTACAAAAATACCCATAACAATTGATTTTTTACCATACAAACTATCAGATTATATAATTTATGTTAAGTTTTATTTATTGAGTAGATAAAAAAATTATATTTGCGATCATTAAAAATAGATAAATAATATATAATTTTTATAGATTAATGGGATTTAGTATTCAAGAGTTTTTGAATATCATAGTTTGTTTTGGGATATCTTATTTTTTGAGCATTATTTTTATGCCTAAAATTATAAAATATTCCATAAAAAAAAGGTTATTTGATAATGATGAAACAGATAGAAAAGTTCATCGTAGAGTAACGCCCAGATTTGGAGGGGTAGGCATCTTTATAAGTTTTATTACTGCTATTTTGTTTTTATTATATCACTTTATAAGTGTAAATTACACTCACCATTATATTATATTTATATTATCTGTAGTACTTATGTTCATTTTAGGATTAGTAGATGATATATCTAATTTAAAAGCAAAAAATAAGTTTTTTATACAGTTTTTAGTTTCTTTTTTCTTAGTAATTAATAAGGTTATATATATAGATAATTTACATGGACTATTTGGTATATATGAATTACATGCTATTTTTAGTATTTTCATTAGTACTTTCTCTATTATATTTATTATAAATTCATATAACTTGATAGATGGCATAGATGGTTTATCAGGTATTTTGGGAGTTTTATTTATGGTATTGTTTATTATTGTATTTTATAATTCAGGTAGTTTTACAAATATTTATATTTGTGTTCCTGTTATAGGAGCAATTATAGGTTTCTTAAGTTTTAATAAATCCCCTGCAAAAATATTTATGGGTGATTCTGGTACTATGTTTATAGGAATTATATTGGCGTTTATGGCTATTAAAGTAGCAAATTTATCTATTGATTCAGATGCTACCAAGAATCCAGTATTTGCTATATCTATTATATTTTACCCAGTTATGGATGCTATGAGAGTATTTATTAAAAGGCTTATAAAAGGGAGAACACCATTTTCTCCAGATAAAGATCATTTACATCACCATCTCTTAAAGGCAAATTTAAGTCACATGCAAGCTGTCATCATTATATTTGTAATCTCTATATTGGTCGTCATTACAGTATATATATTTAGAAAGAATGTTACAACTTCATTTTTCATTTTGCTCGCTATGGCTATACTTATTTCTCAATTTATAGTGTCTTTAAAGAAAATACTGAAAAATAAACCTTAAAAAGTAATTAAAATTACAATTATTATGGAAAATAAATTTAATCAATTAGACATTATTATGAATGGTCTAATGAGTAGGTATAAAAAAAGAGTTCCTTGTGTGAATGGGGTAGTAAAAGCAATGATAAAAGAGGGAATGATATCATCTATAGAAGATATTGAAAATGATCATATTGCTTTTCGTACTATGGGAGTAGAGCACTTAGGTATAAAGTCTGTAGAGAAAATATTCTTACACTATGGATATGAAAGAAAAGATAATTATTATTTTGATCAGAAAAAATTAAATGCCTATTGGTATGCTCCTCCTAAGGACCATTACCCCAGAATTTTTATGAGTGAACTATGTGTAGATAAATTATCTAAACCCATTCGTGAAAAAATCTTGAGCTATACATTGGAAGTAAAATCAGACCCCGTGGATACAATAGATTTGAACAATGGTAAAGAGGTGGATGAGTTTTTACATAAATCCCTTTGGAGAACACCTAGTTATAATGATTATAAAATGTTACTTAACGAAAGTGAGTATGCCGCTTGGGTAATTTACAATAGATATTACCTAAATCATTTTACGGTGTCAGTACACAATTTGCCTGAACCATATTGTGATTTGGTTAATTATAATAAGTTTCTATTGAATAGTGGATTCAAATTAAACGACTCTAAGGGTTATATCAAAACTAGTAAGGATGGGTTATTGCGTCAAAGTTCTACTGTTTCGGAGTTAGTAGATGCTGTATTTGTCGATGAATTTGGAAATAATGAGGTTCATCAGATAGCAGGTTCTTATGTAGAGTTTGCAGAGCGATTGCCATTAGAGCAGTATAAACATTTGGAGATATTGGAACGGCATCACCGTAGAGATGGTTTTGAAGTTGCCAATGCAGATAAAATTTTTGAGAGTACTTATACAAGTCAGATAAAAAAATAAATAAATTTAGAGGATATGGCAATAGATAAAGTAAAATCACTTTTGGAAAAACTCAATATACAAGACAAAAATATGGGAGTGTGTTTAGGTGCAACTGATGGATGGTTACCTCATAGCGGCAATTATATAGCATCTTATAATCCAACTACTAATAAATTGATAGCAAAGGTAAGTTCTTCTACGGTATCTCAATATCAACAGGTAGTAGTGCAATCAAAAGAAACTTATAGACAATGGAGATTACACCCTGCACCTAAAAGAGGAGCTTTAGTTAGAGATTTAGGAAATATACTTCGTGAATATATAGAGCCCTTAGGAGAACTAGTGTCTCTGGAAACAGGGAAAATATTGAATGAAGGAATGGGAGAGGTGCAAGAAATGATAGATATTTGCGATTTTGCTACAGGGCTTTCTCGCCAGTTACATGGACTTACAATGCACAGTGAACGTTTTAAGCATCGTATGTATGAACAGTGGCATCCTCTAGGTACGGTAGGGATTATATCAGCGTTTAATTTTCCCGTAGCAGTATGGGCATGGAATGCTGCTATTGCTGCTATTTGTGGAAATACTACAATATGGAAACCCAGTGAACTTACACCATTAACGGCTATGGCTGTACAAAAGTTATCTAATAAAGTATCTGATGACTATGGTGTAAAGGGAGTATTTAATTTAGTAGTAGGAGATAAAGATATAGGTAAAATACTAGTAAATGATGAGAATATTCCTTTAGTATCTTTTACAGGATCTACTAAGGTAGGAAGAGAAGTAGGCAAACAAGTGGCAGAAAGATTTGGAAAGTCAATATTAGAACTAGGCGGAAACAATGCTATAATTCTTACGGAGAAGGCAGATATATCTATGGCTATTAAAGCAATTACCTTTAGTGCTGTGGGAACTACCGGTCAGCGTTGTACTACTTCTCGTAGGCTTATAGTTCATAGTTCAGTAGCTAGAAGAGTTCAGGATAAATTAGTACAAGCATATAAAACTTTGAATATTGGAAACCCCTTGGATAAGGGCGTTTTAGTAGGACCATTGATACATGAAAAATCTGTAATAAATATGAAGAATGCTTTGATAAAGGCTAAAGAGCAAGGAGGTGAAGTACTCTATGGTGGACAATCTACTCGTAAGGATTTAGCAGGTAATTTTGTAATACCTGCTTTGGTAAAGATGCCCAAGCAGACAGAAGTTGTGAAAACAGAGACTTTTGTACCTATTCTTTATATTATGGAATATGATGATTTAGAACATGCCATAGAGATGCAAAATGATGTAAATCATGGTTTGTCGAGTACTATATTTACTGATAGTGTTAGACAATCTGAGATGTTTCTTTCTTCAGTGGGGTCTGATTGTGGAATTGCAAATGTAAATATAGGTACTTCAGGAGCCGAAATCGGCGGTGCTTTTGGAGGAGAAAAACATACAGGAGGAGGAAGAGAATCTGGATCTGATGCTTGGAAATATTATATGAGAAGACAGACTAATACTATCAATTGGTCAGATGATTTACCTTTGGCTCAGGGTGTAGTATTTGAATAATTAATTTGGTATAAATTTGCAGATTTTGAAAGATGAATAAAAGGGTTTTAATAATTGGATCAGGTAAAATAGGAAGTTGTATAGCATTTTTACTTAAAAATATAGGTAAGTATGAAGTTTCTATTGTAGATAAATACAAAAGCCATTGATGCAGTAGAAGTAGAAAAACTGGATTTAGAACCGTTATTAAATTTTATAACTAATTGAGGAGTTGTTTTTATGAAAAATTCTACAGATTTAGCTAATCAATTTGATATTATTATTGTTGGTGCAGGTATTGGTTCTTTGGTAGCTGCTGCTATTCAAGCACGTAGAGGAAAAAAAGTATTAGTGCTTGAAAGGCAAAGCCAATATGGCGGCTATGCCACGGTTTTTGGACGTGGTGGTGCGGTCTTTGACGTTTCTTTGCATCAAATAGGTGGTGTATATAAAACTGGTTTGAAAAGAATTTTAACTGATGCTGGTATTTATCAATCAATTCCATTTATTAAGCATCGTTATTTAACTGAATTACAATTAAATGAAGAGCAAGAAGTGATAAAAATTAATAATGGTGACGTTAATTCTTATATTAATTTTTTACAAAAACGGTTTCCAAAAGAAAAAAGAGCAATTAATTGTTGGTTTAAAACTATGCGTAGTTATGGTCGTGAAATAAAAATTTATGATTGGCTGCAACCTAAATCGGCAATTGTGCGCGGGGTTATACTTTTTTTCTTTCCTTTGATTTGTCCAAGATTAGTTTATTCACGTTTATTTATTAATAAATTAAAATGTGCGCTGCCAACTAACAATGAACAATTAAAAAAAATATTTTATCATTTTAATGGCTATTATGGTTTGCCTGCTAGTCGGCTTAATATATTATTTCCTATGATAGCGAATTATGGTTATTATTATGACGGTGGTTATTATATTCGTGGTGGCGGCTTCACCTTAGTAAAGCTATTGTTAAAGGTTATTAGAAAAAATAACGGCATTGTTAAATGTAAGCAAAATATTAAGCAAATACTTGTTGATAAAAAATCAACAGTTCAAGGTGTAATTATGGAAGATGACACTTTGTTTAAAGCTAAAGAAGTAGTATGCGGAGCAAACACAATTTCAGTGTTACGTAATTTATTGCCAAATAATAATAAAGCAAAGCTTGCTTTGCAAAAATTAATGAATTACGAGTTAAGTATGAGCGCATCTGTTTTATATATTAAAATTGATGTTCCTATCGCTAAGCTTAATAATAATTTAGCTAATTCTTATGAATATTTTTTGTTACCTAAATTAGCTGATGATGCTTATTTTGCTTTAATTAAAAATAGACGAGATTTTGCTAGTGATTATTCTACAGAAGGGCTTGTTATATCAATTCAAAGTAATATTGATGAAACTGGTAAAGGTAAAGATAATAATGCGACTATTTTTAATGTATTTTTTGCCGATAATTATGAACGTTGGGCTGATTTATCAAAAGAAGAATATATAGAACAAAAAAAAATAGAACAAGAAAAAATGTTACAACAATTAGCAAAACTTTTACCTAATGTTAGCGAGCATATTGTTACTATAGAATTAGGCACTCCTTTAACTATGGAAAAATTTACTAGTAATACAAAAGGTGCAATCTATGGTTTTGCCCAATTACCTAAACAAGCATTGCAAAAAAGACCAGAAAAAATAACTGGCATTAAAGGCTTATATTTTGTATCTGCTTGGAGTAATCCGGGTGGTGGTTATGAAGGTTCGATTCGTTCGGCAAGAAATTATACTGACCCTTTATTTACCGTAGGCTCTAAATTAGTTTTTGTTTTGATGTTGCTTTTGTCAATTATCTTGCCAATTACTATTACGTATTGGTTTAAACATTAGATGAAGTTAGTTTAAATGATTTACCTTTGCAAGGTGTAGTATTTGAATAATTAATTTGGTATAAATTTGCAGATTTTGAAAAATGAATAAAAAGGTTTTAATAATTGGATCAGGTAAAATAGGAAGTTGTATAGCATTTTTACTTAAAAATATAGGTAAGTATGAAGTTTCTATTGTAGATAAATACAAAAAAGCCATTGAGGCAGTAGAGATAGAGGTAGAAAAAATGGTAATAGATATTTCAGATGAAGCTCAACTTACCAAAATAATGACAGATAAAGATGTAGTAATAAATGCTTGTCCTTTCTTTTTGAATACGCATATTGCTACGATAGCAAATCAAACGAATACTCATTATTTTGATTTGACTGAAGACGTAGGGCAGACCAATAATATTGAACAAATAGCCAAAAATGCTGATGTTTCATTTATGCCTCAGTGTGGTTTGGCCCCTGGATTTATAGGTATATCAGCATATCATTTGGCTAAACAATTTGATACTTTAGATACTGTAAAAATGCGTGTAGGGGATCTTCCTCTTTATCCTAATAATAGGTTGAAATATAATTTGACTTGGAGTAGTGATGGACTCATCAATGAGTATTGTAATCCTTGTGATGCATTAGTAGAAGGAAAATACACTAAAGTAAACCCGTTAGAGGGGTATGAGATTTTTAATTTTGACGGTGTGGAATACGAAGCATTTAATACTTCTGGTGGGCTAGGTCATCTTCATAAAAAATTAGAAAATAGAGTGAGAACGCTTAATTATAAGACTATCAGATATGTAGGTCATTGTGAGAATATTAAATTACTATTACATGACTTAAAGCTTATAGATGATAGAGAAAATCTCAAGAAGATCATAGAACGTAGCATTCCTACTACTACTCAAGATGTAGTGATAGTATTTGTATCTATTACAGGCATTATAGGTGATAAACTCCATCAAAAATCGTATTTGAATAAAGTGTATAGTGCTAATATTTTAGGTAAATTGTTTACTGCTATACAAATTACTACATCAGCAAGTATTTGCGCAGTAGTAGATTTACATTCACAGGGTAAACTCCCAAATAAAGGATTTATTACTCAAGAGGATGTGAATTTTGAAGATTTTATGCTCAATAGATTTGGTAAATTATATAAAACTAAAAAGATGTAAAATATTATGCAAGTAAGAATTCAAGAATCTTGGAAAATAAAGTTACAATCTGAGTTTGATAAACCCTATTTTTCAGATTTGGTAAGCTTTGTAAGGCAGGAATATAAAACTCATGTCATTTATCCTCCTGCCAAACAGATTTTTAATGCGTTTGAAAAGTGCCCTGTAGATAAACTTAAAGTTGTGATTATTGGTCAAGATCCTTATCATGGTGAAGGGCAAGCCAACGGTTTATGTTTTTCGGTAAACGATGGAGTAGCCCAGCCTCCTTCACTACAAAATATATTTCAGGAGATAAACACAGATTTGAAAATTCCTATTCCGACCAGTGGAAATTTAGAAAGGTGGGCAAGTCAAGGAGTACTTCTTTTGAATGCTACACTTACAGTAAGGAAATCATCTGCTGGATCTCATCAAAACAAAGGTTGGGAAACCTTTACAGATAGTGTAATTCAAAGGATTTCTCAAGAAAAAGAACATATTATTTTTTTGTTATGGGGTGCTTATGCCCAAAAAAAACAAGCGTTAATAGATGTAAAAAAACATTTAGTTTTAAAGTCTGCCCATCCATCTCCTTTTTCTGTACATAGAGGGTTCTTTGGAAATAAACATTTCTCTAAAACTAATGAATATCTTATAAGTAAAGGTATGCAACCAATAGAGTGGTAAAATTTACGAAGTGTAATTTAAATGATAGAAAGTTTAAACTATTAGCGAATGTATTTATTTAACACATTAACTTAAAAAAGTAATGCACTAATCTTACCTCTTAATCTATATTGAATATATTCAGTTATTTGTCTATAAGCATCTTTAAGTGCATCTAATTTATTTTTAGCTGATTTACCTTGCTCTAACGCCTCTTGGGTAGCTACAAGTTGATTTGAACTATCGTATATTTTAAATATTACTTTAATATTAGATTTATAAAAGAGTCCATTACCTTTCTCATAATTCTCAATACCAATAATAGATTTTATTTTAAAATCATATTCCCCACCATTAGAAATTTCTATTTTATTTTTATTTAATACCTCTACTAATTTTTTTTCAATTTGAGCATCTTTACACTCAAGTAATATTCTTGGGTTTTCTATACTTACAGTAATAATAGCCTTTGGCAAATTCATTCGCTCTATAATCTTTTGTACACTTACATCCTTTGTACTCTCTTTTAAAATATAGCCCATATCTAATGAAACATCTATTAGCTCTTTTGTATTTTTAGAAGATATTTTTCTCACACTCAAGTTTAGATTTCCCTCTATAGAAGTAGTAGTGCGTTTATCCCATCTTTTACTTGAATATCTATAAATAATAGGTAAATTAAGTAGGTTACCTCGAGAAGTTTTTACAAATATATTTAGTTTATCTTTTGATATTTCTCTCCCTCTAGTAGCTATAAAATTAGTGTACTTAGGTTTTATTTGAATATCTTTAAATATATCTGTAATACTTTTAATAATATAGTTTCCTAAAAATATCTTGTTTCTTTTCCAAGTCATCTCTAGAGATTCCGTCCAATAATTTTTAATTTTTTCTAATGTTTTAATATAATTTACCAGTGCATTGTGATAATCATATTTACTTCTATAGTCCTCCGCTATTTTTAGCAAATCTTTAGCCTTTGAAAGTATCTTGTCTCTTTTTGCCTGCTGTATTCCTTTATACTTAGCCTTATTCAATTTATAATATACCCAATATTCTATATCACTCTCATAAGTATCTTCCAATTCAAATCCTTGTAACTCTGCTTTAGAAGAAGACTTAACTAAGGATGAAAAATCCTCTGATACTCCATTTCCATAATCCAAGGAATTAAGTACAGATTCATTAGATACATTTACTGATATTTCACTAGTGAGGTCTGCTAGTGCATTTTCCTTTGATTTTTGAGTATAGTTATAAGGAAATTTTACTTTAGATACCATTCCTACACCCACATAATACTCTCCTAATGTAGGTTTTCTAAGTACCCAACTAGGAACTTTTCTATGGTCTCTTTTATTTTGTATCTTTTCGATATACTGCTCTCTAAAAGACTTAGAACTTCCACAAGATAAAATGATTATAATAACAAAAAAACAAGGAATAAACTTAATCTTTAGCATTGTAATATGACATAATTTTTATAATAGTTTTGTTTACATTATTCTCCACAACTTTCTTAATCAACTCCTGTTCACTTTTCAAGTGCTTACGAGCATTTATCATTTTCATAATCCTATCATCCGCCGATATACCTTTTATATTTAAAAGTAACCCTATAAAAGAATTTGTTCTATCTATATAATCTCTAGGACTATCCTTATATAAATCTTCCCAATATCCCGTTCTCAATGCCTTTGGATTTTTATACTCATAATAGTGTATTTTATCTCGTACTTCTGTATTTACATTATTTTGAAATACAATCTGTTTATTCTCCGTAGAAATAAGAGTAATACTTATATCTAAATTTGCAGTTCGCTGGTTTTTACATTCACGATAATATATTTTCTTATATCTAGTAATCCACTTACCTTCAGATTTTATAATTTGCTTCTCCCAACCTTTTTTGCTCTTTTCACGCAAACCAGTACCTGAAATACTTAATCTATTCATCTTACAAATGAATATTGTATTGGCATTGTACTCTACTCCTACTTGCAATAATTCTTCTGTACTCCTAAAGTTCAAAGGTTTATCAGATATTACAAACTTTACAAAAGGATCTTTATGAGTTAACAACTTATTTTGTAATTTTTCTAGATATAAAACATTTCTATCATAATTATAATCCATTTGTACAAATGCAATAACCCTGGTTGCTTTCTTTTGTGCTAACTTTTTTAAATCTCGTGCATCTCTATAATCATCTATTTGGTCAAATTCATAATAGGCCTTTCTATATTTCTCTTCATCTAAATAGCTAACTGCCCTTTTGTATATAGGTTCTTTCTCACAAAAATTAAACTTCTCTCTTACCTCATTATTATCAGGTTTGAACTGGAGTATTTCAGCGTATAGTTCTCTGGCTTTACTATATTCTTCTTGTCCCATAAACTTATCTGCCTTACCTACTAATTCATTGCAATAATTCTGTACAACATCTTTGTACAAAGTAGCATGACGATCATCTATACTTAAATCTATCCCATTAGATTTAGATTTAGTTACAAAATCTAAAGTTTTATGATATATCTTTATAGCATCCTTATATTGCTGATTACTATACTGATCTTTCATATCTTGCATATTTTCAGAGATAATCCTAAAACCCACTTTTTTTAGAGCAATTCTGGCGTCTATATTATCCTTATCTTCTCTTAGAGATTTAAAATAATAATCTTTTGCCTCGGCAAGCATACCTGCTTGCTCTAACTTTTGCCCTTTTTCGTAGTATTCTTTAGAAAGGTTACATGCTGAAAATAGAAGAAGAAGAACAAAAAATTTAAAGTTTTTCATGAATTTTTATATTATTGATATAATTGATTTTTTGTTTTTTAACATAAGCATATTATATTATAAACTCTTTCAAGATATCAGACTTTTTATAGTAAATTTTACCCATATTGTAATTCTTTTTCTTAAGTACAAAATTCACAAATTGTTCCTCAAATTCGATAGACTACGACCTAAATCAAACAATAGTTTTTATATCAACCATATAACTATTAAAATCATATTGTGACAATCACAATCTTTTATATAACTTTAAAAATCTTACAAAATAAACTTTCTTCCATTTTATGTATATGTAAGAGATATATTTTGCACAATTTATCAGGCAAATTTAGTAAAATATATTTAACTAACAATGTTTATAATAATATAAAACATCATTTTCAATAGATATCCTATCTACTAAAAAACTGCTATGAATTTGAGGCACTTTTAGTCCTTCATAAAACTTCATCTGTGATACAAATACTTTAGCACAATCCCACAAACCTTTAGATACAAAAGAATTTAATACTTTCGCACCCCCTTCTACTATAAGAGATTGTATGCCATAATGATATAATTTATTCAGTATAAACTCAAGTATATTTTCATCTGAAAAATCTACTATTTCAAAAACGATATTCTCTCTATTTTCTTTTTCATGAGCTGTAAAGAACATGGTTTTTACACTCGAATTATATACCTTATAATGAGTTGGTATTTTGAGTTCTCTATCGAGTATAACTCTTATAGGATTATTGCCATACCAGTCTCTTACATTCAATTTAGGATTATCGTTTAATACAGTGTTTGTTCCTACCAAAATAGCAGATTCTTGGTTCCTATATTTATGTGCCAATTGCCTAGAATACTCATTGCTTATCCAATTCACCTTAGCTTGTTCCATATCATCTACTATTCTTACCGTATCTAAAAAACCGTCTTGAGATGTGGCATATTTTAAGGTGATATAAGGTCTTTGATATTTATGATAGACAAAAAATCGTTTATTTAATTCTTTACACTCTTTCTCTAATACATTTACTTTAACTTCACAACCTGTTCTTCTTAGTTTTTTTATGCCTTTTCCATTTACACTACTAAAGACATCTATACACCCTATGACCACTTTAGGTATCTTACATTTTATAATGATATCTGTACAAGGAGGTGTTTTACCAAAATGAGCACAGGGTTCTAAATTCACATATAAGGTAGATTTACTCAAGAGTGATTTATCTTTTACTGAGTTAATTGCATTTGTCTCTGCGTGAGATTCCCCATACTTTTGATGCCACCCTTCTCCTATAATTTTATTATTATATACAATCACACAACCCACCATAGGATTAGGAGCTACTGTTGCCAATCCTTTTTTAGCCAATTGTAAACAACGATTGATATATTTTTCATCCATTTGTTTATTCATATAATTTCCTTATAATCCCATCAGGAAGCCCTGTTTTAGGTACTATCATTTTTTTAGATTTTGCCCATCTCATTGCTTTAATATAGATTTTAGTAGCGGGAACTATTACCTCTGCCCTATCCTTATGAAGTTCTAATTCCAAGATACGTTGCTCACAAGTCATAGATTTAAGGTAGGTATAATATTTTTTCATATCGTTCCAGTCAAGTACTTTATTTTGTTGTTTACCCATTAGCATTTTATATAATTTATTGATATTTCCCCCTGAACCTATAAAGGTAATACCTTCCACTCCCCGTGTATTTTCTTTTATCCATTCCTTTACTTGTTGCCAAATTTGCTCATCTATAACTCCATTTATAAATCTTAGTGTACCCAACTGAAAGGACTTAGAAATTATTCTTTTACCTTTTGAAAATACAGTGAATTCTGTACTGCCTCCTCCTACATCTATGTAGATGTAATTCTTACAAGAGTCTATATATTCACTTAGTTCAGTAGAAAATATAATATCTGCTTCTTCATATCCATTTATAATCTCTATTTTCATTCCTGTTTTCTTTAATATTATATCTACTACTTGCTCTCCATTAGAAGCATCTCTCATAGCAGAAGTAGCGCAAATTCTATATTTTTTTACTCGATGCACTTGCATTAGATAATCAAATGCCTTCATAGTAAGTTTTAAATTATGAATGTTTTCATCCGATATACTTCCTAATGTAAATACATCCTTACCTAGACGAATAGGCACTCTAGTAAGAGAATATTTTTTAAATATTACTTTTTTTCCATCTTCTATTACATCATTTATAAGTAGCCTTATAGCATTAGATCCTATATCTATAGCAGCATATTTTACTATGTTCATTTTACTTATTTCTATAATATTTGTATATTTATAATTGACCTTTTACTTTTTTTGTAGTATTATATTCCTCAGTAATCTTACTATAGGCATTATTCCAATGTTGAGTATAGCCCATTTGATATTTTTAATTTTAAAAGTTGCACCAAAAATAATAAAAAATTAAACTTCATATAAAGTTCTCATTGGCAGTACTTTAATATATTTTTTGAAATATTGATATCAAAAAAATATTAGATTTGTAATCTTAAAATAAATTCCATACTATAATGAAGAAAACTATATACCTTATTCTTATCGCACTCTTATTAAGTTGTAAAGATAAAAAAGAAAGTCGAGAGGTTAAAACCTCCTATAACAATAAGTTCGCTATTGCCATTCATGGTGGAGCTGGTACTATCTTGAAAAAAAATATGACACCAGAAAAAGAAGAGGCTTATAAAATTACTTTAGAAAAAGCTATAAAAGTGGGGTATTCTATACTTAAAAATGGAGGAAGTAGTTTAGATGCTGTAGAACAAACCATCCGTGTAATGGAAGACTCTCCCTTATTCAATGCAGGAAAAGGAGCCGTATTTACTAGTGCTGGTACTAATGAATTAGATGCCTCTATTATGACGGGAAATGACCTAAATGCTGGAGCTGTAGCAGGAGTCACTACTGTTAAAAATCCTATTTCAGCAGCCAGAAAGGTAATGACCCACTCTAAACACGTTCTCCTATCTGGTAGTGGTGCTTCACAATTTTCCAAAGAACAGGGTTTAAAAATAGTAGAACCGAATTATTTTCATACCAAACGCCGCGTTAAAGCACTAAAGAGAATAAAGGAAGAATTGAGAAAACACAATGGAAAAACATCTCTTTACAACACCAAAAAAAATGACAATAAGTTTGGAACTGTAGGATGTGTAGCCTTAGACAAACAAGGCAATATTACTGCGGGCACTTCTACTGGAGGTATGACTAACAAACGATGGAACAGAATAGGTGACTCCCCTATCATAGGAGCAGGTACTTACGCTAATAATTTAACTTGTGGTGTATCTTCTACTGGATGGGGAGAGTATTTTATACGCGCTATAGTAGCTTATGATATATCTGCCTTAATGGAATATAAAAAACTATCACTTGAAGAAGCTGCTACAGAAGTAATTCATAAAAAACTAACAAAATTAGGTGGGTCTGGAGGTATTATAGCTATCGATTATAAAGGTAATATCGTATTTAAATTCAATACAGCTGGTATGTATAGAGCTTCTATGAATGATAAAGGAGATTTGTCCATTGGGATTTATAAATAATCTATTCAAAATCTACTCCTTATGACCTTAAACATATTGAAAACAGTTTAAATTTTTGCAATGTTCCCAAACTTAACAATATCCAACTCAAGTTAAACTTTATATCTTTTACCATTAAAAAACCATTAAATAGTCATAATTTACTTTTTAATCAAAAACATACATGAATACTTTATATCAAAAAATAAGAGAGGATGTAATTAAATGGAGAACGAATAATTACAAATCTAATTACTTTGAAATAGGAGAGATACTAAATTTTCAATTTATAGGTGAACATAAAACCAATTTAAAATTTTTAAGAACAGCCCAATTTGAAGCCTTAGAAACCTATCTTTATTTAAGGTTTGTAAAAAACACAAGCCATATCATTGATTTGTATAAAGCCTATTTTCCAAAGCCTAAGGATTTGATAAAGGCTTTAAATATCAATTTAGCACAAGATGATTTAATAGAATTGTTAGCTAATGGCGGCATTGAAAATTTATTTAATACCATACAAACAGATAATGGGTTTGTAAAAAAATATAAATTAGAAAATGTAAGGGAAAGTTTGTCTTTGGAATATCCGAGTTATATTTTATCGTTGGTGATGGGTGCTGGAAAAACCATTTTGATTGGAACGATTATTTTTATAGAATTTGCCCTATCGCTTATCACTAAAAAAGATTGTTTTCTAAAAAATGCATTGGTGTTTGCACCGGGTAAAACCATTATTGGTTCACTTAAAGAAATATCGGTTATATCAATTCAAAAAATACTCCCTTTAAGGTTTGCCAATATCTTAGAAAGCAATTTAAAAATTACTTATACAAGCGATAAAGAAAAAAATATTTCTGTTGTCCATAGCAGCAACTATAATATCATCATTACCAACATAGAAAAAATAAGGATACTGTCTAAAATCGTTAAACGTAATTTGCTTAACCCACACCAGCAAATAAGACAGGGAGAAAAAGAAAACACCGTTAATTTAAGACTGCAAACTTTAGCGAGTTTGGATAATTTGGGTATTTTTTCCGATGAAGCACATAACACCTACGGGCAACAATTAGATAAAAGCATTAAAAAAGTAAGGCAGACCATTGATTATTTAGCCCAAAATACAAACCTGAAAATAGTTGTCAATACCACGGGAACACCTTATTTTAAAAAACGAATCCTTAAAGATGTCGTATTTTGGTATGGACTTTTAGAAGGTATTGAACAAAATGTTTTAAAAGATGTAAGAGGTAATATTTATTCATACTCACAGGTAGATGGGAAAGAATTTATTGGTAATGTAGTAGATGATTTTTTTACAACTTATAAGGATGTAAAAATTGAAGGAGGCTACCCATCCAAAATAGCGATTTACTTTCCAAAAGTTGAAGATGTTAAAAAAATAAAACCTTTTATAACCCAAAAAATAGGAGAATATGGGCTATCCCCAAATGCTATTTTTGAAATAAATGCTAAATCCAATGAAAAGGACAAAGATATTTTTATCAATAGAATAAACGACCCAACTTTACCCTATAGAATTTTTCTATTAGTAGGAATGGGCAAAGAGGGTTGGAATTGTCCGTCTCTTTTTGCTTGTTGTTTGGCAAGGGATTTAGGCAATAGTAATAATTTTGTTTTGCAAGCGGCTACCAGATGCCTTAGACAACTGCCAAAGAACCATACTTCGGCGCGTATTTATCTATCGGATAGGAACACTAAAATTTTAGACCGGCAGCTACAAGAAAATTATGGGGAGGAGCTACATCATTTAGATTTAAAAGCTGAAAATAAATGGGAAGAACAGACCATAAAACTCATCAAATACGACCGCTTACCAAAGATAAAAATCACTCGCAAAGTAAAAAAATACATTCAAAAAGAAGCAACCATCAAAAATATAAATATTGAAAAACCAGTAATTAAAGAGCAAGAAAAAGCAACACTCATTAAATACGACTTTTCAAAAATCGTAAATACAAAAAGCATTTTATCGCTAACTGAAAAAGAAATTTTGGCTATAAAAAAGCAAAACACTCAAAAACTTTCTTTGTTTGAAGTGGCTAATGAAATTGCATCGCTCTATGCGATTGATATTTTTGTAATGCTTAAAAAGTTACAAAAGCATTTTCCCAATGGAAAATTATCCAAAGCCGAATTTACAGCGATTAAAACCCAGCTTGAAAAGCAGATAGATAATTACACCGCAGAAGAAGAAGAAATAGAAGAGTGGCTTACCATTATCAAAAAAGAAGGTTTTGAGGAGCAAATCACTAAAAAAGGCACAAAAGTTTATACAACCACTATTTTAGTGCATAAAGACAAATTAGATTTACTAAAAAACAAAGCCAATTATAAAAACATAAACGATTTAAGTTTTCATTACAATCCTTATAAGTTTGATTCTAATTTAGAAGTATCTTTGTTTGAATGGGCAATAGAACAAATACAAGAAAAAAAAGAAAACATCAAAGATTTTTTGTTTGTAGGAGGCATTACAGACAGAGACAAAACAGATTTAATATTTGAATATAGAGATAAAGACGGCAGACTAAGAAACTATACGCCAGACTTTTTGATATTAAAAAACAATGGCGAAACCATATTTTTAGAAACCAAAGGGAAACATTTAGCAGAAAACTTTAAAGTGAAAGAAAAATATTTTAAAACCTATCTTAAAGACCAATTTAAATATAAATTATTGGTAAGTGAAGGTAAAAATATTAGGTTGGAGGATAAGGAGTGGTTGCAAAAGGAAATATAGCCAGATATAAAATAAAAATATTAATTTAGCAGATATACAATTAAATATGCCTGGGATTCAAATAAAAAAGGAAGATATAGAAGTTATTGATCTATTTTGTGGAATAGGTGGATTGACTAATGGGTTAATAAAAGCAGGCTTAAATGTGTCAAAGGGATACGACAATGATAGAAAAATTACCTTTTAAAAAAGATATAGAAACCAAAGAAGTTTTAAAGTTAGCTACCAAAGCACACGGAGCATTAGGTGAATTAAAAGGTGTTGCCCAAACCATTCCTAATAAAGAAGTTTTGTTAAATCTTTTACCCTTGCAGGAAGCCAAATACAGCTCGGAGGTAGAAAATATTATTACCACCCATGATGAACTCTATAAAAGTAAGGTTGAAAACAATATTAATAACCATACAAAAGAAGTGCGGGATTATGAAAAAGCACTTTTAGATGGGTTTAAGGAGGTGCAAAACAAGAAGCTGCTTATCAATAATATGATTTGTAATATTCAAGAAATCATTAAAAAAGACAATGCAGGGTTTAGAAAACAAACAGGAACACACTTAAAAAATAATATGGGGGATATTATTTACACACCGCCTCAGCATGCAGATGAGGTACAATCGTTGATGAACAATTTGGAAAAATTTATCAATGATGACACCATAAGCGATATAGACCCTTTGATTAAAATGGCAATCATTCATCATCAATTTGAAAGCATTCACCCCTTTTATGATGGCAACGGTAGAGTGGGAAGGATTATTAATGTTTTGTACCTTTGTTTAAAAGGTCTTTTGGATTTGCCTATTTTGTATTTAAGTAGATTTATCATAGAAAATAAACACGATTATTATATTCTTTTACAAGAAGTTAGAGATAAAAATAATTGGCAAGAATGGATCGCTTTTATGCTAAAAGGTGTTATCCGTACTTCACAAGAAAGTATTTTTCTTATCAAAGAAATTTTAAAATTGATGCTATCCCTAAAAAATACCATTAGAGAAAAACACCCAAAAATCTATAGCCAAGATCTTATCAATTCTATTTGTAAATACCCTTATACCAAGATAGATTTTATGGCTAAAGATTTGAAAATTCACAGGCAAACAGCTGCTAATTATTTAAATATATTGAGTGAAGAAAAAATTTTAATAAAATACACAATTGGAAGAAGTAATTATTATCTCAATCAAAAATTGATTGATACGTCTTTGGAAGTAAGGAAAATCTTTTTTAACAAAAAAGAAAATTAATGTGTCGTAAAAATCGGTTTTTTTCATCATCAATAGAAAATAAACGTGTCGCAAAAATCGGTTTTTTTCGTCAATAGAAAATAAACGTGTCGCAAAAATCAGTTTTTTTCGTCAATAGAAAATAAACGTGTCGCAAAAATCAGTTTTTTTCGTCAATAGAAAAAAGAAATTTAAAGAATATGATAAGTAAAATAACAATTAATAATATTGCAAGTTATAAAGGTGAAACATCTTTAGAAACGGATAAAAAAGTTAATCTTATTTATGGATTAAATGGTTCAGGAAAAACTATTTTATCCAATTATTTAAAAAATTTAAATGATGCAGATTGTCAAAATTTTGGTAATTGTAGTATTGAAGGTTTTGAGGAATCCAAACAAAAAATACTGGTGTATAATCAAAAATTTGTAGAAGAAAATTTTTATCAAAGTGAAACACAAAAAGGGATTTTCACATTAGCAAAAGAGAATAAAGAAGCAAAAGAAAATATTCAAAAAGCGACAAAAGAAGTAAAAGAATTAGAACAACAATTAAATAACGAAGAAACGGGATTAAACCTAAAAAAAACAAAAAAAGATACAGAAATAAGAAACAATTTAACAGCTGCACAAAATAAAGTTTGGGAAATTAAAACTACATACACAGGCGGGGACAGGGTTTTTGATAATGTACGTTTTTTAGATGGATTAAAAGGAAAAAAACAAAGTTTATTCAACCATTTATTAAATATTGCTTTAGCAGAACATACAAAAACCATTGATAAAATCAAAACAGAATTACAAGAACTTGGGGAGAATGCACAGAAAAGAGAAGCGTTAAATGAAATTAATTTAGAAAATTTTCAAAAAATAGAAACCAATACTATTTTTCAAGAGGAAATTGTAGGAAATGAAAATAGCACAGTTGCCAAATTAATTAAGGAGCTACAAAATTCAGACTGGGTAAAAAAGGGGTTAAATTATGTTAATTTAAAGAAAAGAGAAAATTGTCCCTTTTGTCAAGAAAAAACTTTAACAAAAGAATTAGTAGGAAATATTGAAAGTTATTTTGATGAAACTTATGAGAAAAAAATAAAGGAATTAAACGGTTTAAAACAAGAATATAAAGATTTTAAAAATCAATTAAATTTTGAAAATTATAAAAAAGATTTTTTTACCAAAGAACAGAATTTAGAAATTGAAAATTTACTTAAAAGTTTATCCAAAATTTTAGATGATAATTTACAAAAAATTCAAAATAAAATTAACCAGCCCAGTCAAAATACAGAATTAAAATCAAGTGAGGAAGCTATAAATAATATAAATTCATTTATTGACGAAATAAACAAAGAAATCGAAGAGTTTAATAAAAAATTAGATAATAAAACCAAAACTATTGAAAATTTAAAGAAAGAATTTTGGGAAATTCAAAGAAAGGAATATAACCAAACCATTACAAACTATCAAACACAAGATGAAACATTACAGGTTGAAAAAACTACAATAGAAAACAATATAAATACAACAAATGAAAATATAGAAGAACAAGAAAGTATAATTTCTGATAATCAAAAAAAGATAACCAATATTGAAGCAACCATTAAAGCCATCAATAAACATTTATTAGATTTTGGTATTCAAGATTTTGAAATTGTAAAAAATGATGAACAAACCTATAAAATAAAAAGAGGACACGAAAATGGAACAAAGTTTAGATCGTTAAGTGAAGGAGAAAAAACTGTGATTAGTTTTTTATATTTTGTAGAACTTTGTAAGGGTTTAGAAAATCAAGAGGAGACAAAAGAAAAAATCATTGTAATTGACGACCCTATTAGTAGTTTGTCTCATATGTATGTTTTTAATGTTGGACAAATGATCAAAGAAGTTTTTACAAGAGGAGAAAATGATTTTAAGCAAATTTTCATTTTAACCCATAGTTTGTATTTTTTTAATGAATTGGTAGATAAAAAAGATAGACAAGAAAACGAAAATGAAAGAAAACAAAAACTTTTTAGAATAACCAAAACAGATAAAAGTATAATAGAAGAAATGGGATTTAATGAAATTCAAAATGAATATGAATCTTACTGGTATATTGTAAGAACAGGAAAAAAAGAAAATAAATTTTTAGTAGCTAATGCCATGCGAAATATTTTAGAACATTTTTTTGGTTTTATAGATAAATCAGATAGTATAAATAATATTTTTCAAAAACGAGAATTAAAAAATATTAAATATCAGTCATTTAATAGATATATGAATAGAGAGTCTCATTCAGACAGAACAAACATAAGTGATTACAAAGAGTTTAATTTAGGTATATTTACAGAAGCATTTGAACAGGTGTTTGAAAAAACAAAATATAAACAACATTATAAATTAATGATGAATCAAAAATGAAAAAACCAACCCTTACCAAAACCAAAGGCATATATAACCGTAGAGACAAATTGCAATTTGTCTCTACAGAATTTGTATCAACAAAAGAAAAATTCCGCAATAAATACAGAATTTAATCACACAGATTAAAAGGTTACGATTATGCATCTGAAGGGGCGTATTTTATAACCATTTGTTGTAAAGATAGGGAATGTCTGTTTGGAGAAATTATAGCAAGAGAAATGATTTTGAATGATTTAGGGAAAATAGCAAAAGATGAATGGCAAAGAACCGAAAAGGTAAGAAAAAATGTTTTGGTTGATGAATTTGTGATTATGCCCAATCATTTACATGGGATTTTGATAATTGATAACAAAAATATTGTAAAAACAAATTACCACGTAGAGACAAATTGCAATTTGTCTCTACCACAACAACAACCAAACCAAAAACCATTGAAACATGGCACATCAAAAACCATTGGTTCTATTGTTCGTGGTTTTAAAATAGGTGTTAGCAAATACGCCCGTAAAAACACATATATATACGATGTTTGGCAATCTAATTATTACGATAGAATTATTAGAAAAGAAGATGAATTGAACCGTTTTAGAAATTACATTGTTCAAAATCCAAAAAATTGGAATGAAGATAAAAATAACAAAGAAAACATTTTGATGTAAATAAAAAAATAAAAAAATGAATAAAAAAATAACCCTTACGAAAACCAAAGGTCGCCCTATGCTCAATTGGATAGGCAAAAAGACGGTGGACATTGTAGAAAATTACCCTGCCCAACTGGTTGAAACATTTAATAATAATGATGATGTAGAGACAAATTGCAATTTGTCTCTACAGGGCAATTTGTCTCTACCACAATACAACGAATTGATAAAAAATTGGCACAACCTCCTTTTTCATGGAGACAATAAAGAGGTGTTAACAACCCTTTTACAAAATGGATTTAGGGGTAAGATAGACCTTATTTATATAGACCCTCCTTTTGATAGCAAGGCGGACTATATTAGAAAAGTAGAACTGCGAGGAGACGGGCAAAGCGAAAAATTAGAAGGAGAAGGACACAACAAATTAGAACAAAAACAATACTTTGATATATGGAAAAATGACGATTACCTGCAGTTTATGTATGAACGGCTTATTTTGCTAAAAGAACTACTAAGCGATAAAGGAAGCCTTTACTTGCATTGCGATTGGCATAAAAGCCATCATTTACGTTGCCTTTTAGATGAAGTTTTTGGAGAAGAGAATTTTAGAAATGATATAATATGGACATACAATGGAAAAGGGCTAGTAAACGCAACTAAAAACTTTGTAAATTATAATGGAAATTTATTATTTTATTCAAAATCGGATAATTTAATCTTAAATAATAAAAAAGATGGGATTTCAAAATCTGTTAAAGATAGATTCGGAAAATATATTAATAATGAAGGGCATATAACTTTTGAAACCCTAAAATGTAATAATGAAAAATCTGAATACGAAAAAGCATATAAAAAATTTATTAACCAAAATAAAAGAAAACCAACAAATAAAGATATTGCAATAGATTATAGCAAAGGAACTTTGTTAAAAAATATTTGGGATGATCTTCCAATAGTAAGAGAAAATAATGTATATATTGAATTTGAAGACTACCCCACCCAAAAGCCAGAAGCCTTATTAGAGCGAATCATCAAAGCCAGTAGTAATGAAGACAGTATTATTTTAGATTGTTTTATGGGCAGTGGCACTACTCAAGCTGTAGCCCAAAAATTGGGTAGAAAATGGATCGGTAGCGATATCAACAAAGGAGCTGTACAAACCACCAGTAAAAGATTGCAAAAAATCATTACCCCCTTAATCCCCCTTAAAAAGGGGGATAATGAGGGTATCCCCCTTTACAAAGGGGGAAAAGCAACGAAGTTGCAAGGGGGATTAAAATTTGCCCACTTCAAAGTCAATGATTACGATTTACAAATACTGCGAACTGAAGCTATAGAGCTTGCCATTGAAAAATTGGGCATAGAAAAACTAAACGATGCTTTTTTTAACGGCAAAATAGGCAGCGATTTAGTAAAAATTATTGAAATTAATCGTCCTTTAAGCCCTTTTGATATTACAGACATACAGGATGAATTATCAAAAAGACCAGACGAAACAAGGAATATAAAAATCGTTTGTCTTGGGCAAAGAGAAGATACCAAAGAGCCTATAGCACAGTGGAACAAAAAAATGCCTATCTGTAAATTTGAAGTGGTCGACCTAAAAACCAAAGAATTTATGGTACATCAGCCTTGTAAGGCAGAAATAACCGTTGTGGAGACAAAAAATCTTTTGTCTCTAAAACAAAAAATAAAAATACAAAATTTTATCAGCCCTTGCGTTATACAAAGGTTATCCAATGCTGAAGATGTATTTAATCCAAATATAGAAGATTTTAGACAAATGATAGATTGCGTTTTGATTGATAACAATTACAACGGCAAAGTTTTTAACATTGTATATAGCGATGTACCCAAAAAGAAAAAAGACCTGGTAAAAGGCGAATATGAAATTGAAAAGAAAGGCACCATAGCGGTAAAAATTATTGATATGCTTGGCGAGGAACTTTTAAGAGAACTTTAGTATTATATCAATAACTTATAATAATGAAATAGAGACGTTAAAATAATCGGTTTACCATTGTATCAAAAAGGCAAAACAAAAATTAAGTTTCATAACGTTTTAAAAGATGTTACACTGATTAATTTGTAAGAATAACTTTTAATAACGTAATTTAACTTGTGGTGTGTCTTCTACTGGATGAGGAGCGTATTTTAGAAAAAACCATTAAATAGTCATAATTTCTTTCTCTTTTATCTGTATAATTTCATCTATATCCTTAGAATATCTACTAGTAAATTGCTGTATTTTATGCTTTGCATCTTTACAAATATCCTCTGAAACGCCATTATCTTGCATTTTTTTTATTTGCTCATTAGCATCTTTCCTACAAGTTCTTATACTTACTTTTATATTTTCTCCTTCTGCTCTGGCTTGCTTGACTAACTCTTTACGCCTCTCTTCTGTAAGAGGAGGAATATTAATCATGATTATATCTCCTTTGTTCATAGGATTCATTCCTAAATTTGAATTTATGATAGCCGTTTCTATAACAGGAATCATATTCTTTTCCCAAGGCTGCACAGAAATGGTTTTAGCATCTGGAGTATTTATATTAGACACTTGCACAAGAGGAGTTAAAGTACCATAATAATCTATCATCACACCATTTAGCATAGCAGGATTAGCCTTTCCCGTTTTTATTTTAAGCAATCCTTTTTCTAAATGAGTAATAGCATTTTGCATTTTTTCCTCTATATTTTCAAATAAAATATCTATTTCTTCTGTCATTATTCTATTAAAAAGTTATAAATCAAAATTATTACCTAACTAAAGTTCCTATATTTTCTCCCAATATTACTTTATGCAAATTATCTACCTTATTCATATCAAATACAAGTACAGGTAAATTATTCTCTTTACTCAAGGTAAAAGCAGTCATATCCATTACCTCAAGTTTTTTGTCAAATACATCTTGAAAAGAAAGTTCATCAAACTTCACTGCATTTTTATCTTTCTCGGGGTCAGCAGTATAAATACCATCTACGCGAGTTCCCTTCAAAATTACATCGGCACTTATTTCAACAGCTCTAAGAGTAGCTGCTGTATCAGTAGTAAAGTAAGGGTTTCCTGTACCCGCTCCAAAAATAACTACTCTACCTTTTTCTAAATGCCTTATTGCTTTCCTTTTAATAAAAGGTTCTGCTATTTTATCTATATCCAATGCCGTTTGAAGTCTTGTTTGTATTCCTATATTTTCTATAGCAGATTGCAATGCCAAAGCATTTATAACTGTAGCTAACATGCCCATATAATCTCCCTGTACTCTGTCTATTCCATTGTTAATTGCAGCCAATCCTCTAAAAATATTTCCACCACCTATTACTACAGCTAACTCTACTCCTTCATCTTTCACCTTTTTAATCTCTCTTGCATATTGGGCAAGTATATCAGAATTGATACCGTATTGCTTACTGCCCATTAAAGCTTCACCACTTAATTTGAGAAGTACTCTTTTAAATTTCATACTATTAATAATATTATAATTATATTTTTAAAGATTTATAAAAAATATATAGATTGCAAATTTAAACATTAGTTTAAATTAAGACACTAAATACTAAATTAGTTTACAAAAATAATTTTAATATTTTTGCAATTATTGTTTCAAAATACTTTTTAAGTCAATTTAAACCTATAAAATAGATTTACTTAACTTCAACTTTTTTATCTATTAGTCTAAAAAAATAAATTGAAAACAGCTATCGCTATATTAAACTGGAACGGTATAGAAATGTTAAAAATATTTTTACCTAAACTTATTTTATATAGTAAAAATGCTGACATTTATATTATTGACAACCGATCTACGGACAATTCTATTAAATACTTAAAAACTCATTTTAAACGAGTTAAAATAATCCAAAACAAAAAAAATTATGGTTTTTCCAAAGGTTATAACATAGCATTAAAAGATATTACTTGTGACTTACTTGTACTTGTAAACTCTGATATTGAGGTCACACCAAACTGGCTTACCCCTATCATTACAGCATTTGAAAATGATAAAAATCTGTGCATAGCACAGCCTAAAGTATTAGATTATCATCATAAATCTAGATTTGAATACGCAGGTGCTGGTGGAGGCTTTATAGATAAATTAGGCTATCCTTACTGTAGAGGTAGAATATTTGGAACTTTAGAAGAAGATCATGGTCAATACAATGATACTATAGATATTTTTTGGGCAACTGGTGCATGTTTTTTTATTAGAAAAAATGATTTTGACACACTTGGTGGATTTGACGAAAGATTTTTTGCCCATCAGGAAGAAATAGATTTATGTTGGAGAGCTCAAAATTGTAGTAAAAAAGTTAAATATATTGGTATATCAACAATATATCATATAGGAGGTGCCTCTCTTTGTAAACACAGTAGTCAAAAAACTTTTCTAAACTTTAGAAATAGCCTTTTTAGTATTCTAAAGAATGCACCTAAAAGCAAAGTATTATTTATCATCATAGCTCGTTTATTATTAGATGGAGTAGCTGGTATCACCTTTATACTACAAGGAAAAGTAAAACACTGTATAGCCATTATCAGAGCTCACTTTAGTTTTTATAGATATAGCCTTGAGATGATACAGCAAAGAAATAACCAAAACTTAAAAAAATACTATGACAGCAACAGTATCGTATATGAATATTTTATAAGAGGTAAAAAGAAATATAAGGACTTATAAATCACTTTATATAAACTTCTAAAACCTCTGCACTATCTGCTT
Organism: Ichthyobacteriaceae bacterium; assembly: GCA_965226285.1. Lineage (GTDB taxonomy): Bacteria > Bacteroidota > Bacteroidia > Flavobacteriales > Ichthyobacteriaceae > CBDDCQ01. Next base: position 826,273 of record CBDDCQ010000006.1, on the reverse strand, counting down.
TCAATTCTATATTTTTAATACAAGCAGGTAATAATAAAGTTTGACCTGTTTTAAGGATACTGGAAAAATCTCTCGACTTAATGGCAAACTCTCCCTTCACACATATATATATTATAAATGAATCTATATGATCATAATTTCTAACTATAGTTGCCTGATTTATAGGTATGATATGGGTAGTAAAATAATTACAATCTACTAACTTATTAGATACATTTGACTCCGTGTGATAAACCTGTTTATAACTCGATCTTGCCTTATAATCTATTGCATCTAAAGCCAACTCAGTATGTAATTCTCTTTTTTGCCCATTGCGGTCTGTTCTATCCCAATCATATATTCTATAAGTAATATCAGAGGTTTGTTGTATTTCTGCAATCACTACACCCGCTCCAATCGCATGCACTCTACCAGCTGGAATAAAGAAAGTATCACCCTTTTGTACTTTTTCAGAATTTAAAATATTTTTTAAACTCTTTTGCTCCAAATGTTGTATATATTCTTTTTGATTAGAGTGTTTCTTAAAACCCACTATAATTTCCGAGTCATGGTCAGCTTGCATTACATACCACATCTCTGTTTTGCCCATACTATTATGACGTTTTTTTGCCAAGTCATCATTAGGATGCACTTGTATAGACAAATCTTTTGAGGCATCTAAAAATTTAATTAATAAAGGAAAATCATCTCCAAAACGATTGTAAACAGTACCTCCTAAAAAATCAATAGTATATTCTGCAATAAGTTCTTTTAGCGTTTTTCCTTTCAAAAAACCGTTATCTACTACCGATACGTTATTCTCTACATTTGATATTTCCCAACTTTCACCTGCTTTATCAAAATCCACCTTTTTTTTAAATCCATCTTTAAGTTTATTTCCTCCCCATATTCTATATTGTAAGATGGGTTTAAATTTTATTGGATATAATGTATTCATCTACAAACTTATTTTTTTAAACATTTAAATTGATTACAAAAATAATTATTCTAAATCAAAAATAGGGATATTAAATTAATATCCCTATTTTTTAATCTATAATACAACCTAAAAATTCACATTTTTTATAAATTCCAATGCCTTTTGGTACTGTGTATCTACTCCTTTTTGCAAATCTTCTACTTTTTGCTCTACATACACATCCGGAATTACACCATTGCCCTCATACAAATCTCCATTGTTTTTGAATGATGCCATTCGCGAAGCACCAAACCTCATATGAATATCTGCCATAGAGACGCTTTTTGAATATCCACTACCTCCCCGACTATGAGTTCCCATCAGGGTTACGCCTTTTACCCCTTTAAAAGCTCCTAGAAATATATCTGACGCGCTAAAACAACCATCGTCCATTAAGATTACTACAGGTTTGTCATAGTCATAAGCCTCTTGATTAGGACTTACTACACAAAAATGTAACTTAGAAAATTTATCTTTATTGTAATTCCAACTTAGTTTATGAGTACTTAACCATTTATCTATAACATTTCTTTCTTCTTTAGTCCATTTTTTAGAGTTTCTAGGATGTAAAAATCTTTTTTCTAAACCATAAGATTCATGGTATAAATCTCCGGGATTTATATCTTTATTGATCCTTAAAGCAGCAATGTTGATTACTCTAGGTTCTTTGATAAAATAAGGTAGCAAATTCAATGTTGGTCTTCGGTTTCCTCCCCCGTTGTTTCTCACATCTATAATCATACCTTTTGTATTTTTAAAACTTTTCATCGCCTTGTGTAGTTCTCCCATAAAAAGATGTCTTTTCTCCATTTCAGTAATCTTTAAATATCCAACATTTTCAGGGGTGATGCGGTATAATATATTTTCCAATTCCCTTTCTGCTTTGCTTAATTTTTTCTTTCTTTTTTTCTTTTTGCGTTTGTGATATAGAGGTACTGTAAAAGCTTTATCACTGCCTTTACCATCAGTAATCACTACGGCTATACTATCTTTTTTTATAATATTTCCTTTTTGAATTTCCTCTAACCTTATAACGGTATATATAAAGCTAATATACGATGCCAAATTTCTTTTTTGTCCCTTGGAATCCGTAGCTCTATATTTTTTTGTTCTCTTTAATAAATATGTTGTATCTAACCCATCTATAGATTTTAAAAACGGATATTGGTTATCATAAAAAGTAGTCTCTGATTTCATGAGTGCAATTTTACGCTCTATTTTTTTCATATAAAAAGGTAATCTTACCTTATCCTTTTTATCTATAGGTATGTATCTGAAAGACAATCGAGTATGCCCATCTCCAAACAAAGCTAAAAACTTCTTAAATTGGATACCTAAATCCATTCTATGTATGCCTACACCTATACTTGCTCTAATAGCATCTAAAGCCATTTGATAATCTACCCCTCTCAAATCGGCATAAGAAAATCTCTCTTTGATATGGTATTCCATAATGTCTAAGCTCTTTTTGACTCTATCTGCAGATAACCATTTTATAGGACTTTTTCCTGAATATGATAGCATAAATATATCATCTTCTGTAATTTTTTCAAATTGCTGCTCAGCAGCCTTTAGTTGATCAAGAGTAGGAAAACCCTTTATGCGAGTAGTGAGATATTTGTATCTTTCAGGTATCTCATTACTATGTATTCTAGTAACTTTCTCCTTCATGCTTAATACTCTAATTAAAGCATCCCTCTTTTCTCCTGCATTTAATGACACACTCATATCTAATTTTTTGCCTGTTTGCTTATCTATCAATTGGAGCTGAACATCAAAAAATTCATATTCACCTACTATACTTAAAACCCGTGTTAAATCTTCACTTATTCTTTCTCTCCATTTAATGCCAAATGTTTTTTTACTCTCTTTTACTATATTGGCTATAGGTACATCTTCTATAGCTAAAAGCTCATACCACACATTATTTATCCTTACCGATGGAGTATCTCTATTCCATTCTATATCCTCAAAAGGAGTTCTACTAGCCATATAATCTATTTGATAAATAGACTTACAACTACACAGCATCGAAGTTACTAAAATCATTATTATTTTTACTGAATTCTTCATCTTAATTATTTTTTAAATTAAACTCTATTCTTATTATCATTCCTTATTTTCTTATATACTTATAGCAATTACCTTTCAAATGCTTGTAATATCTTCCTAAACCATAATAGTAGTAATGGTATAGATTTGTATGAAAATTGTCATCAACACATAGGATTTTATCTTTAGGAATATAAATATTTACTTTTATTCTTTCAAATCGAAATTTCATTTTTTTGGGCATATCAAAATAGGAACGCAAGTGCAATGTCTCTCTATTAAAATTAAAACGATAATCTACCTCTTTCTTGACTAAGTAAATATTTTCAAGTGTTTCTTTTCTATTACTTTTTACTTGTGTCATTACCCTTAATGTATTTCCTTCTATAGGAATTATATCTACTACTACTCGTCTATTGATAATCTTTCGTTCATTTACTTTCCAAAAGCCATAGGACATATAACTAACATAATCATCTACTTTTATATTTACTGTATCCGATTTCACTGTAAATTCTCGAGTTTCATTATTTTCCTCAATTCTAATTTCATCTGTAATATCTATAAGGAAATTGGACATAGATAATAAACAAGCAATAACAGAGATAAAAAATACGATAAATAACCCTATCAGTGCCTTATAAATACGCCTTACGTTTTTAAAAATAAACTTTGAACACAATAGTATCAACATCAATCCCAATGAGATATAAATAAGTATAGAGAACTGTATAATCCATTTAGGATATTCAAATACAGCACTACAAAACTCATCTAAGAAGCCCATATACCCCAAACCGAGTGTATAAGAAAGAATAAGTAATATAATGGAAATTACAAGTGCAAAACACAAAATAAAAGCAATGATTTTAAATATAAACATTACAATCTTTAGTACTCCACCTAAAAATCCCTCTATGATATCTTTTCCCTTTTTCAATTTGTCTTTATTCTCTTGAATCGTCTTTTTAATACTATCTATATCTGGTGCTTCTCCTTTCATCTTTAATTTATCCGAAGTAGTTTCAGCTTGAGGTATGATTAGCCACAAAAGAAAATAAAATAATACTCCTGAGCCATAAGTAATCACCAAAAGCACCCAAAAAGCCCGAATAATAATAGGGTCTATACTAAAATAGTGTGCGATACCACTACTCAACCCAGTTAAAATTTTATTATCGGGATCTCTAAAAAGCACCTTTTTTATCTTCTCCTTTTCTTTATCAGTTTTTTTCTCATTTTCTTCTAATATATAATCTTCTGGATTTCCCATAATACCAATGATATGTTTCACATGCTGTATATCTAAGATACTCTTTCGTTTTTGTATCTCCAAAAACAATTCTGCTATTCTATTCTCTATATCCAGAATAACTTCATCTTGAATTTTAACATCTATAGAATCTTTAACCTTATCTAAATATTCCTTTAACTCTAAAAAAGCATTTTCATTGATATGAAAAACTATACCTGATAAATTTATTTTAGTTACTTTTTCCATTATCTAATATTATTAACTGATTGAGATAACTCTTCCCATGTATCCTCTAATCCCTTTAAAAATTGTTTTCCTTCTTTTGTAAGTGTATAATACTTTCTAGGTGGACCTTTCTTAGATTCTTCCCATCTATAGGTAAGAAGTTTATTATTTTTGAGCCTAGTGAGCAAAGGGTATAACGTTCCTTCTACTACTATCACTTTAGCTTGCTTAAGCTCATTAATAATATCAGAAGTGTAAGCATCCTTTCCTTTGAGTAAAGATAGAATACAAAATTCTAAAATTCCTTTTCGCATTTGTGTTCGTATATTCTCTAAATTCACTTGAGTAGTAACAATTAAATCTTATTTTGCAAATATACATTAAAAATAGTAACTTGCAATACAAAGTACTATATTTTTTAATAAATGTTCAGAATTAAAATTAAAAAGCTGTTAATCAACTATATAAAATAAATTTTATTTCAAGATATTTTTGTAATTTTGTAAATTATAATCACTTCTTATAATGAAAATATGTATTTATAACTCCTCTGCAGGTTCTGGAAAAACCTATACCCTTACTAAAGAATATTTAAAACTCTGTTTAAAAAACGATAAAGATTACTCTACATTTAAGCATATTTTGGCAGTAACTTTTACAAACAAAGCTGCCAAAGAGATGAAAGAAAGAGTCATAGAAGATTTACAGAGTTTTGGTGATAACCCAGAACATCCAAAACTTATACAAGTATCTAATGAACTAAAGATAGATAGCGTTACAATACAAGACAGGAGTAAAAAAGTATTATCCGAAATTCTACATAATTATTCTGATTTTTCTATTTTTACCATAGATAAATTTTTTCATAAGATTATACGCACTTTCGCTGTAGAATTGGGTTTACATACAGGATTTACTCCCGAAGTGAATTCTGATAATTATATTGAACAAACTATATATAGCCTACTTACTCAAATAGGTGATGACAATGATATTACTAAAATCACTACAGAAACTGCACTACAAAAACTTTACAATACAGATAAAAGATGGGAAATCAAAAGTGATATTCAAACTCTATGTAAAACACTACAGAACGATTCAGATATAGTATATATCAAAAAACTTGAAAATACAACACTAACTGATTTAGAAGATACTCGAAAAAAAATACAAGACTACCTCGAGGAAGCTAAAGAAAAGGCATTAGCATTAAAGAATGTTATCAAACAACAAGGAATAAAACGAGAGAGTTTTAGCAGAGAATTATTGCCAAATTACTTAAATAAAATTATATCGAAAGAATTTGAATGTCCAAGCGAAACTTTACAAAAATATAGCAATGGTGAGCGTTCATGGTATGCAAAAAAAACAACCCATGACCAACAATCCTTAATAGAGGGCATTCACAATAAGTTATCTGATTTTATAAACTATATGACTAAAAATATCCAAAAGATAAAAGCTTATAAAAAATCTTTAGATATAATATACTCTTCCCTACTTCTCCCTAAAGTTTCAAATCTTTTGGAAAAATTAAAAAAAGAAGATAATATCGTTTTTATATCTGATTTTAATAAACTTATCAATGAACAAATCAAAAAACTTCCTGTACCTTTCATTTATGAACGAGTAGGTGAAAAATATACGCACTATTTTATAGATGAATTTCAAGATACCTCTACAATGCAATGGGAAAATTTTAAACCTCTTGTAGAAAATACTTTATCACAAGGAGGAACTACTACCTTGGTAGGTGATGCCAAACAATCCATATACCGATGGAGAGGTGGTGACTCTAAACAATTTATAGATTTGTGCAACTCTGATAAAAACAAACTAAAAAATCTATCTCAAAACTTTAGAAGTAGTGAAAATATCATCGAGTTCAACAACGTTTTCTTTAAATGTATATCAAAGTTTTTATCTAATAAGTACCAATCAGCATATAAAAATATTAAACAAGATACAGGTAAAGAGGGACAAAAAGGAATAGGGTATGTAAAAATAGAAATGCTTAAAAAAACTGGAAACACAAAACCCATAGAGGAATATCTTACCAAAACAGAAGATACTATAAAAGGATGCTTAGATAAAGGATACCGTCAAAAAGATATTGCTATTATTATTCGAAATAACAATGAAGGCAAAATGATAGCAGAATACCTTGCAAACAAAAATTACCATATCATATCTTCAGAAGCATTACTACTATCAGCTAACCCTCAAATCCGTTTACTTTTAAATGTATTTAGGTGCCTTATCAATCCTAATGATAAATTTCATTTATTGGAAATTCTTTCATACTTAGAAAAATACAATGAAATGTATAACTGTCCCAATAAAGATATATTTGATTTACTGCTAAATGATGAAAACAATTATAATCCTAGCGTAACAGAACAATTATCTGTATATGAACTTACAGAGTATTTTATCAAGTTTTTTGGTTTAGAACATGACTTATATTTACAAACATTTTTAAATGAAATATTAAATTTCACTTCAAAAAAAACAGATAACTTACCTAACTTTGTATCCTATTGGGATACCCATAGAAAAGAAAAGGCTTCCGTATCGGCATCAGAAGATAGCGATGGAATACAAATACTTACTATCCACAAATCTAAAGGCTTAGAATTTCCCGTAGTCATTACACCTTTTTGTGATTGGGAAATAAGTACAAGAAAAGAAAAAACATGGGAAGAAATAGAAGGAATCCCCTTTGAAATAAGTGCTTCCCATTCTACTAAAATAGATGACATTAGTAAAAAAATACTATTTGATAACATCAACCTAATATATGTATGCTTTACTAGAGCAATAGATCAACTTTATATACTATCATCTGTTGGACAAGGTGATTTAAAAAAAATCACTAATGTAGGTAAACTTATTTATCATTTTTTAAAATGTCATGACATACCTGACATATATGAGTATGGAGACTCAAATACTAAATTTACTAGTAACTTAGACAATACAGTACAAACCTACCAGCTGAAAAACATTATAAATAACCATTGGAGAAATTCAGACAGTTTAAAAATAGCATTCCAATCTAAAATACTGTGGGATAAAAACTCAAAAAGAAATAAAGGGTTAATTATACATCAAATACTATCTGAAATTATTCTTTTAAGTGATATAGCACCTCGAATACAATACCACTACAATGAAGGTACCATTACAGAAGAAGAAAAAAAAAATATTGGCAACAAGATAAATATCCTACTACAAGATGAAAAATTAAGCCCTTTATTTTCTAAAGGAATAACCATACTGAATGAACCTGAAATTTTATTATCAAATGGGAAAACCGTTCGACCAGATAGGGTAGTCATATCACCTGATAATAATGCCACAGTTATAGATTATAAAACCGGTAAAGAAGATAAATCCCACACTGAGCAAATACAAAAATATACTAAAGTACTCCAAAATATGGGATATCAAAATGTAAAAGGAATACTCGTATATTTGGAGAGCAATCATATACGAGAAATACTATGAAAATACCTTTGAGCCAAAGTGCCTATTTTAGTAAACTCATTGTAGATTATACTGAAAAAAATGAACATACTAAATGCCTGTATGAACTATATCCTACCTTAGAAAACTTTGAAAAACAAATTGAGTATAGAAAAAATAAAGCTCCACATAGAACTACTTTAGTAAAATGCTTAAAGAAACAATATCAACATATCAATACTTCTGACAATACCCTCTCTAATATAGACCTACTAGATGATGAAAATTCGTTTACCATTACCACTGGACACCAATTGAATTTATTTACAGGACCTATATATTTTATATACAAAATCATAGAGGTCATTAAAATTTGTAAGTTACTCAAAGAAAAATACCCTGAATATAGTTTTATCCCTCTTTATTGGATGGCTACTGAAGACCATGACTTTGAAGAAATCAATCATTTTAAGTTTAAAGAAAATAAAATCACTTGGAATACAAAACAAACCGGTAGAGTAGGTAAATTTTCTACTAAAAATTTAAAAAATACTTTATACGAACTAAAGAAAATACTACCCCTAAACCATATCACAAAAGACATTCTAAAATTATTTGAAAACAGTTATTTAAAGCACTCTAACTTGACAGATGCCACAAGATATCTAGTTAATGATATTTTTAAATCGTATGGATTAGTCATTTTAGATGCTGACGATAGAGTTTTAAAAAAGCTATTTACTCCTTATTTTAAGAATGAAATTACAGAAAATAACACTTATAAATTCGTACAAAAAACTAATATATTTCTCAAAAAACACAAATATAAAGTACAAGTATCTCCTAGAGAAATTAATTTATTTTATATGTATAAAGATATACGTGAGCGAATTGAAGAAAAGAATGGCAAATTTCAGATAATCAATACAGATATTAAATTTACTGAGCAAGAGATACTAACCAAAATAGAAAATCACCCAGAACACTTCAGTCCCAATGTAATTTTACGTCCTCTGTACCAAGAGGTAATATTACCCAACATTTGCTATGTAGGTGGTAGTGGTGAAATAGCCTACTGGCTACAATTAAAAGACTTTTTTCGCTACTATAATAGATCACTTCCTATATTAAAAGTTCGCAATTCTATTTTTTGTACTTTGCAAAAAGCAAAAACACAAATGGAAAAACTCAATATCTCATTTGAAGAACTATTTTTACCTCTACACGAATTGATAAATAAAAAAGTAAAACAAAATAACTACTTATTTAGTGAAATAACTCAACACAAAAGCACCCTAAAGAAGATATTTATAGATATACATCAAACCGCCGAAAAGACTGACAAATCTTTTTTAGGAGCTGTAAATGCAGAACAAACTAGACAACAAAAAGGATTAAATAGACTAATTAAAAGGTTGGAAAAAGCTGAGAAACAAAAGCAACACCAAAAGATACAAATGACTAAAAATTTATACCATAAGTTGTTCCCAAACGGAAAATTGCAAGAACGAGAACTAAACTTTTTTGAGATATTATTACAAAACAAAAACCTCATTGAAAATATCATAAACCATAATAATCCCTTTGAAAATGGAATTACACTTATTACATATTAATTATTTTTTTCTATTTCGCAATAATGCCACTACACAAACTACTATGAGTAATATATTAGACACAAACATAGCAACCATAGACAATACAGACTTATGATCTTGATAATGTAGAACTACCGATACAACAATAGAAAGCATAAGCGCACCAAGCAGTATAATTAACTTTTTTTTCATAGTTAAAAAGAATTATTGTATTTTCTCTCTATTCAAAAACAAACCATAAGTTATTTTTACCGTTTGCTCTAACATTTTACTCACAGAACAATATTTTTGCATAGATAATTCTGCCGCTCTGATTAATTTTTTTGGATCTACATCTCCCTCTACAAAAAAGTTTAGATGAGCTGTCTTAAAAACTGCTGGAACGCTTTCTGCTCTAGTAGAATCTATTTCTACTTTATAATTATCTATTTTTTGCTTTTGCTTCTCCAGTATAGTAAGTACATCTATACTACTACACCCTCCCAATCCAGAGAGTACCAATTCCATAGGGGAACACCCCTTGTCCTCTCCTCCTGTTTGGTAGTTTCCATCTATATCTATACTAATACCTCTCTCATTAGTTGCTCTCATATGGACTTTTTTATTTATTCTATTTAAAATGATTTTCATAATCTTATTAATTAATAATTTAAGACCATTAAGTCTTACGTTTAATTTTGTTAGTTTTTTAGTTTATTTTGGATTAAAAATTATACTTTTTTGAAAATTTTGTTATATTTTGTCAATCGATAGTCTTATTTATTGCCCTTTATCGGCATTTTTTTCTATACAGTTAAATAGCAATGGTTTATAACATTTCTTTAAACTCTTTTGCAATGGTCTTAATTTTTAATTTCTATTTACAGTATAGTTCCTCCATTTTTCTATAACACTGTGCATATCATTAGGTAAATCTACTTCAAAATGTAAGTGCTCTTTGGTATGAGGTTGTTCAAAGCCCAATGAGCAAGCATGTAAAGCGTGTCTGGGCATCATATTAAAACAGTTTTCTACAAACTGCTTATATTTATTAAACCTTGTTCCTTTTAATATTTTATCTCCCCCATAAGTTTCATCATTAAAAATAGGGTGCCCTATATACTTAAAGTGTGCACGTATTTGATGAGTTCTACCTGTTTCTAATTTACATTCTACTAGAGTAGTATATCCAAATCTTTCTATTATTTTATAATGCGTGACAGCATGCTTACCATATTCTCCATCGGAAAATACATCCATTACTTTTCTATTCTTTAAACTTCTACCTATATGACTCGTTATAGTACCTTGGTCTTCCTTAAAATCGCCCCATACCAATGCTAAATATTTTCTTCTAGTAGTCCTTTCAAAAAATTGCTTTGCCAAATGAGCCATAGAGAATTCATTTTTTGCTACTACCAATAAACCACTTGTATTTTTATCTATTCTATGAACTAAACCGGGACGGTCTAAATCATTTCTCCCTATTGGCAAATTTTCAAAGTGATATGCTAAAGCATTAACCATAGTACCTCTATAATTTCCATATCCTGGATGTACTACCATTCCAGATTCTTTATTTACTACTATTACATCATCATCTTCGTACTTAATATCAATTGGGATATTTTCAGGTATTACAGTTTTATCCCTAGGAGGGTATACCATAATTATCCGGATAACATCATTGGGCTTTATCCTATAGTTAGGTTTCACAATACGATCATTGACCAAAATATTACCTGCCTTAACAGCATTTTGAATTTTATTTCGAGTAGCATTTTCTATGAAATTCATTAAATATTTATCTACTCTTAACAAATCTTGACCTTTATCTACAACAAATTTAAAGTGCTCATATAATTCTTCATCTTTTTCTTCTTGTTGCATTACAATTCTATTACTTTGGGGTACCTATTATACAATTTTAAGCTATCAGTAGTAAGCCATATATCTATACTTTGTCCCATTTTCAACTTCTTTTTATTATAAGAGGGATATTGTTGATATACCTTAAGATTTAGAGTATCTATACTATCGAGTACTTTATCATAAATAACTTCTCCTATATTTAAGGATAATGATTGCAATAATTGCTTAGCTTCTTCATATGACAAAAGCTTAAGATTTGGAACGGTTACTCTTTTATCTCCTAAACCTTTTCCTAATACCAAACTAAGTTCTGAATTTTGCTTGAGCGTATCACCTGCCTCTACTTGCCTATTCTTATATTTCAATTTGAGTAATATATCTCTGCCCAAATCGGGTATATATTCTAACTTACCTATAGTAAAACCTTTATTTTTCAAATAATTAATTGCTTCTCTTCTTGTTTTATTAAATACATCTGGAATTACTACATTAGGATAATCCATAGCATTTATAGTCAGATATATCTTTCGTTCTTGCTTTACATATTGACCTGCAAGGGGTATCTGAGCTACCACACTTTTTTTAGGTAATGAATCTATATAACTCGTAGAGTCCATTATTACATATTTTAAACCTAATTGATTTAATTTTTCTTCAACCTCAGGTATAGTTAACTTCCTTAGTAAAGGCACTTTTATATTTTGATTATGCTTAGTATAAGAATCTAAACCTAAAAGTGTAATCCAAACTATTAAGACCAATATAACCAACATCATTAAGAGGTTTTTGAAGAGGTAACTTTTTAAAAATCTCATCCTTAAAAAAATATTTAATTTAGTACCCTAATATACAAATGTAAAGGTATATTATCTTATTGTATAATCTACTCCTATTTTTAATGTCCATTTACCATCTTTAAAATACAAGGCATCAAATGTATCATCAGGTCCTTTTTGAGACATAAAACTAGGTACTGATGTATTTAAAGGCACCAAATGAGATATTATTATTCTATCCTTTTTTTTTTCATAATCCAATACCATTCCAGACGATGCAGTATATTCATATATAAGTCTAAAATATTGAGCTATAATCTTACTATATTTCTTTTTATTTTTTACTCCTAAATCAAATATAGGTTTTCCAAAGACTATTCTATCATTATTTAATGTAAGCACTTCTATAATTCGTTTTTTAGTTTTTGGAGTATTAATATCCCATCCTAATAATGTATATATTTTTTGTCCTTTTATCTTGTGCAATACCACACGGTAATACAATACTCCATACCAACTCTCAGGACTTAGTGCCTTATATTTGTAGTCTCTTATAAAAGGTGATTTATCTACTAATTTTATAACCTTATTATCTTTTTTAAAATGTATGTAAGCAAAATATCTATAATTAGTATGTTGTGGAAAAGCCCAATTATATATCCTAAAGATAGAATCTGGTGAAGTTACTACAGACATTGACTTAATACTATCAAAAGGATAATCAAAACTTCTTTCTGATCTGATCATATTGTTTAATATAGAGTCAAAAGATTGATTTAATTTTATTCTTTTTGAAGTATTTTCATAGGATAAAATACGTTTACCTAAATCTATCAATTGAAGTTCTTGACTTTGTAACTGTGAAAAACCTTTATTACAAATAAAAATGAATATAATAAGAAAAATAAACCTGATAAACACTAATATTTTCATAAAGTATATTATTACTAATAAATTAGCCATTCATTGAGATGATAAATTCTTCATTATTCTTAGTATTTTCTATTTTCTCTTTTAAAAATTGTATAGATTCTATGGAGTTCATATCCGCCAAATATTTTCTAAGTACCCACATTTTTTTCACCATATCTTCATTTAATAATAAATCATCTCTTCGAGTACCAGAAGACATAATATCAATAGCTGGATATATTCTTCTATTAGCTATCTTCCTATCTAATTGTAATTCCATATTACCTGTTCCTTTAAATTCTTCAAAGATCACTTCATCCATTTTAGATCCTGTATCTATTAAAGCTGTACCTATAATGGTAAGAGAACCGCCACCTTCTATGTTTCTTGCAGCTCCAAAAAAGCCTTTTGGTTTATGCAATGCATTAGCATCTATACCTCCTGAAAGCACTTTTCCCGATGCAGGAGATACCGTATTATAAGCTCTAGCAAGTCTTGTAATAGAATCTAATAATATCACTACATCATGTCCTGACTCTGTCATTCTTTTAGCTTTTTCTAACACAATATTAGCCACTTTAACATGTTTTGATGCATGAGCATCAAAAGTAGAAGACACTACCTCTGCTTTTACACTTCTCTTCATATCTGTTACTTCTTCTGGTCTCTCGTCTATCAATAATACAATTTGGTATATTTCTGGATGATTTGCTGCAATAGCATTAGCTATTTCTTTTAATAATATTGTTTTTCCCGTTTTAGGTTGAGCCACTATCATTCCTCTTTGTCCCTTACCTATAGGAGAAAACATGTCTATAATTCTCGTAGATGTACTACTTTTCAAACCATCCAACTTAAATTTTTCATCTGCAAAAACAGGTGTAAGATGATGAAAAGCTACTCTTTCTTTAGAATCAAAAGGTTCTCTACCATTTATTTTTAACACCTTATTGAGTGCAAAATACCTCTCACTTTTTTTAGGAACTCGTCCCTCTCCCTGTATAGTATCACCTGTTTTTAATCCAAACATTCTTATTTGCGCTTGAGATACATATACATCATCAGGAGAATTGTGATAATCAAAATCTGAGGATCTTAGAAAACCGTATGTACTATCAGGTAATAATTCTAAAACTCCCTCTACTATTATTCTACCTGGAAATTCTATTCCATCTTCACTTTTATTATTTTTATTCTTCTTTTGTGCATCTTCATTTTTTTTCTTATTACCTGCTACATTATCTTTGGTATATTTAGTAGAAGAAGAAATCTCTTGTTCTGGTTGCATTGATAAATCTTCAATAGTCTTTATTAATTCTTCTTTTTTCATTTTAGAAAAATTTTCAGCACCCAATTGACTAGCTATTACCCTTAAATCTGATATTCCCTTAGACTTAAGTGAGTTTAAATCTGACATATTTTATTGATTAATTTTTTAATTTAATAACGGATTAAGGATTAAAATAATATTTATTAAATTGCTCTTGAGCAATTATCAAAGCAAAATAATAACGAACAAATGTACATGCATTAATGCTTTGGTTTATTATTTTCTTAAGACGGTGCAATAATACAAAAATTAAATAACTTGCAAGCTATTAACTATATTTTTTCAAATTTTAATTTAATATTTGAGAATATTACATTACATTTGTCCCATTAACTTTGTATTAACTTAATTTAAATGTAAAAACTGATGAAAAAGATTATAAGTCCTTTATTATGGTTAATCATAATTCTATTAGCCTATTTAAATTATTCTTCTATTATGGAACCTATTCATTTTAATAAAGAAAAAACTAAGAGATATATGAAAGTAATCGACAACCTAAAAATGATAAGAGATGCCCAAGAAGCTTTTAAAGAAATTACGGGTAAATATTCCTCTAGTTTTGATCTATTAATTCCCTTTTTAGACACAGCTCAATTTGTGCTTGTTGAGAAAAAAGATACTAGTTATATGCAATATAACAAATTGTATAGAATGGATATGATGGTAGAAAAAACACTTATTGACACCTTAGGATATGAACCTGTAAAAGACAGATTATTTGGTGGTAAAGATATATATAAAACTATGAGATTTGTTCCTTTTACTGATAATATAGAGTTTCAGATGGAATCAGGAGCTATTAAACGAAGTGGCATTAACGTTCCCGTATTTTGTGTAAAAATAGACAAAAGAACCGTATTAAAAGGTCTGCAAATGCACCTTATAAAAGCAGAAGAAGAAGCTATAGATGTAAAAGGAAAATATATACAAATAGGAAGTATGGAGAAAGTTACTGTAGCAGGAAATTGGGCTAAAATGTATGAATCTGACTTCAAAAACAAAAAAAGGAATTAGTTTACCATTATTAGAAAATGGCAGTTATCATTTGTCTATCCAAGTTAGATTAGATGGATTTTCTTTTTGTGTATTCGATATAAAAAAAGCTAAATTTGTATGCTTAGAAGATTATATACATGATACTAAGAACAATAGACTTGATTTTATAACAGAATTACAAAGTATTATCTACTTAGATAACTTAAATTTTAAAAATATAACTTTTGAAACTATAGATATTCTATTTGCAAATGATTTATATACCCTAGTTCCAAAAGAACTACATGAAAGTTGTTTGAGCAAAACATATCTGAAATTAAATGTGAATATATTAAAAAATAATGCATTTAAAAAGGACTTAGTAAAACAAATAAATGCTTTTAATATTTACGCATACTCTAGTAATCCTATTAACTATTTTAAAAGTAAGTGTAATAATACTGTAATTAAACATTTCTACACCTATTTTATAGACCAAACACATTTAATACACAAAGAGAATAGTAATAAATATCCGACTTGTATATATGTATATGTATTTCAAAATTTATTTTATATTACAATATTGCAAGGTTCAACAATGATATTATGTAATCATTTCTGTTACCAAAATAATGAAGATTTCATCTATTATATTCTCTTTGTATATAAACAATTATATTTACAAACAAGCAAAATCCCTATTATATTATTTGGAAATATTAAAGAAGATAGTGAACGTTTTGAAATACTTAAAAATTATATTCAATTCGTTAACATAAATAAAACTACAGATAGATTTAATTGTAATTTTTACTTAGATGTTTTTTCTAATCAAAGATATTACTCCTTACTAAATCAATCTAGATTAATATGAGAATAATATCAGGTATATATATAAGAATTATAGCTCCAATTAAATATGATTCACATGATATTTAACAAAAAACTTTTAAATAACTACCGTGATCCTTATCGTAGAACATTCAAAATGTATTAACTTATCAAGTACATCAAATTTTGATATATCGAGAACTTATGAATATTACATTCAGTTTTTTTAATTTTAAAACTATAATTATATGAAAAAAGTATGTATAGGAATAGATATAGGAGGTACAAACACCAAATTTGGAATCATTGATCGCTTTGGAACATGTTATGCAAATGGTCGTATATCTACTAAAAACCATAAAAATTTTAAAACCTTTACAAAAGAATTATTTAATGATATTAATAATCATATAGATGAACATGATGAAGAATTTGATATTATAGCTATAGGCGTAGGTGCTCCAAATGGTAATTATTTCTCAGGAAAAATAGAATATGCTCCCAATCTAGATTGGAATGATAAAATAGATGTAATAGGAGAATTTGAGAAATATATCAACGTCCCTATAGTATTGTCGAATGATGCTAACTGCTTTGCTATAGGTGAAATGATATTTGGTGGTGCTAAGGAAATGAAAAACTTTATAGTCATTACATTAGGTACAGGATTAGGAAGTGGAATTATAGTCAATGGAGAGTTACTAAATGGACACAATGGTTTTGCTGGAGAATTAGGACATACCAACACTATAGTTGTGCAAAATGGACGACAATGTAATTGTGGCAGAAAGGGTTGCTTAGAGACTTATACATCATCTTCGGGAATAATAAGAACACTACGAAAACTACAATATACAGAAAATTTAGAGAGTCCTCTAAATATATTAAAAGATAATGAAATTACCCCTGAAGCTATATATAAGCATGCTAAAGAAAACGATAAACTATCTTTAAAAATATTTGACTATACTGCTAATGTATTAGGTAGAGCACTCGCTAATACCATAGCATTATTTGATCCTGAGGCTATATTTTTATCTGGCGGAATAGCCAGATCCGGAGAATTATTACTCATTCCTACACAAAAAGTAATGGAAGAGAACTTAATAAAAATATACCAAGGTAAAGTAAAATTAACGCTATCTGACCTAAAAGAAGTAAATGCAGGTGTATATGGTGCTTCTGCATTAGCATGGAAAGAGGTTAATCATAACTAAATATTAATACACTACGGAGTGTACATTTTTTTATTCCTCTAAATACCCGCTTAACTAATAACTCCTGTCAATAAATTATCATTAGTACGCAAAGTAAGAGATATTTTATCTTTGGTTTGTGTGAGAGATACACATTTATAGTGCCGTGTTATAACATCATAACAAAACTGTACTTTTCTGTATTGTAGTAGCTGTCTTTGTCGTATCAACTATAAGAGTGAAAAAAAATATGATAACTTAGTAAGATTAATATTGTTATTTACAAGTTACAGAGGTTTTATAGTAGGGTGCTGAATTTATTGAAACAGTTTAAACCTCTTGAGCCATTGTGTTTTTCTCTCTAGGATCAGTACGTCTAAAATAAGTAGGAATATAGCGATGCCTAAGAACCATTGAAATTGGCTTTTATATTCAGAAAATACTTTAGATTCATATTCCTGTTTATCCATTTTCTGGATACTTTTTTCTATAAAGTGTACAATATTTTCTATATTGTTAGCTTGAATATATTTTCCGCCTGTAGCAGTAGCAATTTCCTTTAGGATTTGGTCGTTGAGTTGAGTAATGACTACTTCGCCTTTGTTATCTTTTTTGTAGGAAGTGATTACGTCATCTTTTTTAATAGGGATAGGACCTCCTTTTTTCATACCCATACCTACAGTATATATTTTTAAGTTTTGTTCTTGCGCCATTTGTTGGGCTATGCTTATGGCATTGTTGCCATGGTCTTCGCCATCTGAAATAATAATTAAAACTTTATTTTTCACTTCTTGATCGTCAAAGTATTGACGTGTCATTTCTATAGCTCCTGATATATCTGTTCCTTGTGAGGGTATAATATCGGTATCTACAGTTTGCAGAAACATTTTGGCGGCTCCATAGTCTGTAGTGATGGGTAGTAGGGGATAGGAGTTACCTGCATATATAATGATGCCTATTCTATCATTGATAAGCCGATCTATGATTTTAGATATAAGTTGTTTAGATTTGAGTAATCTACTAGGGGCAACGTCTTCCGCTAGCATACTTTTAGATACGTCTAAGGCAAATACAATATCTATGCCTTTGCGTTTGAGGGCTTCTAGTTTAGTACCTATTTTGGGGTTAATCAGTGATAGGGTAAGCATAAGTATCGCAAGGCAAGCTATAAAAATCTTTAGATGCTGTTTGCTCGTGGATATATTAGGGCTGAGGATTTGCATAGTTTTGGGGTGGGCAAAGAGTTTTTGTTTTTTTTGTTTCCACTTTAGCAATAGTATATAAGCTAATAGTAAAAGGGGAATAGCAAATAACCATTTCAGGTGTGATATATCATCTATTTCGTACATAATTTATATAAAACTTCTAAATATTGTAAATTTTAAAATCAGCTCTATTATCCATAATATGAGTCCTATGAGTACTAAATATCGGTATTTTTCATCGTAGTTATAGAACTTTAACTCTTGCAATTCTGTTTTTTCGAGTTGATCAATTTCGTTGTAGATTTGCTTGAGTTTTTCGTTATTGGTAGCTCTAAAGTATTTTCCTCCAGTGATATTGGCAATTTGTTTGAGTATCTCTTCATCTATATTTACCTGTGACATTCTAAATATGAGCTTGCCTGATCTATCTATGGCTACGGGAGTTTCAGCCATTCCATTGGTACCTATGCCTATGGTATATACTTTTATATTTTTTTCTTTGGCTATTTCGGATGCTGTTTTGGGGTTTACTGATCCTGCTGTATTTACGCCATCGGTGAGTAATATAATCACTTTACTTTTGGCTTTACTGCCTTTGAGCCTGTTGATGGATACTCCTAGCCCCATACCTATCGCAGTTCCTCCTTCCAGTAGCCCGTATTTGAGATCTGATATAGCGTTTACAACTACTTTATGGTCTGTAGTGAGTGGACATTGTGTAAAGGCTTCTCCTTCGTAGGCTACTATTCCAAACCTATCCGATCTCCTACCTTGTACAAAGTTTTTGGCTACTTTTTTTAGGGCTTCAAGTCTATTGGGTCTGAGGTCTTTAGCCAGCATACTACCCGATACATCTACTGACATTACTATGTCTATTCCTTTGTTTTTTTTATTTTTGCTACTTACATCTACACTTCTGGGGCGGGCTAATGCTACAATTAAAAGGCTTAGAGTCGTTAATCTTAGAATATAGAGTATAGGCTTAATACGCGCTAAAAAATTTCCACCTTGCAAAAACGATTGAGTAAAGGGAAGGGTTAATTCAGCTTGGGTGTATTTATTCTTTAGGTAGTACCATAGAGCCAATAGGGGTATGGCTATAAGCAAGTATAGTAAGTAGGGGTTTACAAACTCTATATTATTCATCGTTTTTTTCTATTTGGGTTTGTATTACTATATTCTCTACATATTTTCGGTATTGTTTATGTATATAGACATCGGGTTTAGCTTTTGCAAACTTTACCATATCAGCTTGAAATAGCAGTTCTTCTAAGTGTTGGTAATTTTCTTTTGAAATAAGCCTTTTATCAATATGGTATAGTATTTCTTGTGAGGTGTATTCCATAGCGTTCATTTGAAATCGATGTTCAAAATAAACTCTTAATATATCGGTAAGCTCACTATAATATTTCTTTATTTTTCCCTTTTGCCATAATTCTCTTTTATCTAGAATTTGAAGGTCTTCTATAGCTTGGATATGTGGAGGTATTGGTTTAGTTTTTGCTATGGGCTTTTGTTTTTTCTCTCGTTTGTACCAGCGGTATACAGCGTATGCTATAAGGGCTAAAACCAGTATTCCACCTAGTATATAGGGGGCTATTTCGGCAAAGGTATAGGGTTCTTCCATAAGGGCTTTAATGCCGTAAAAGCCTTTTTGTATGGTATCTAAAGGCAACTCTATTACTTTTACCATTTTGGGTTGAGAGTAGGAGCCTTCTCCATTGATTTCTATTCTAAGGGGGGGGAGCATAAATAGTCCGGTATCGAATTTAGTAAGGATAAACTCTTGTTTTTTCAGTAGACTATCATTTTGATTTTCGGATGATATTTTGCTTTTAGATATAATTTCCATAGGTCCTATGGTGTCCTTTGGGTTAGGAAAAATGATACTATCGCTATGGGTGTGTAGTACTTCTAAGGTAAATTTAACTTGTTCTCCTATTTGAATTTTAGAAGTGTCTAATTTAGTTTTGATGTGGACATCTTGTGCCCAACAAATTCCATTTGTAATAAGGAGTAAATAAAAGGTGATGATTTTTAATTTATTCATAAGGGGTGGTATTGTGTTTTTATTTTTGTTTAAAGTATCCCAATAAATTTTTTACATAAGATTCTGAAACTTCTGTACTAAAGCTGCCTGATCCTGATTTGGCAAAGGAGTCCTTAAAGTAGTGCAAGTATTTTAAATAGTATTTTTGGTAGTTGTTTCTCACTTTTTTAGAGGCTGTGTTTACTAATATACTTTTGCCTGTCTCGGCATTTAGCATTTGTACCATTCCTATATTGGGAAGTTGATATTCTCTTTTGTCATATACTCTTATACCTGTAAAATCGTGTTTTTTGCTCACTATTTTAAGTATATCGGCGTATTTATCGTCTATAAAGTCCGATATGGTAAATACAATAGCTTTCTTTTTAAGGACGCTCAAAAGGTACTCTAAGGCTTTAGGTATATTGGTTTGTTTGTTGATGGGGTTAAATTCTATGAGTTCTCTTATGATTCTAAGAATGTGTTTTTTCCCTTTTTTGGGAGGAATAAATAATTCTATATCGTTACTGAATAGTATCACCCCTACTTTATCGTTGTTTTGTAATGCCGAAAATGCTAGTGTAGCAGATATTTCAGTAATAATTTCTCTTTTGATTTGTGTAGATGAACCAAAGTTTTCTGAGCCGCTGATATCTATCAGTAGCATCATGGTAAGTTCTCTTTCTTCTTCAAATATTTTTATATAGGGTTCATTGAGTTTTGCCGTTACATTCCAATCTATGTTGCGTATATCGTCTCCAAAGTGGTATTGGCGCACTTCGTCAAAGGTCATTCCTTTGCCTTTAAAAGAACTATGGTACTCTCCTGAAAAAATATGATTCGAAAGCCGTTTAGTTTTAATTTCTATCTTGCGTACTTTCTTTAATATTTCTTTAGTATCCATATTGTATTTTGTGATGAGATAACTTTTTTGATAGGTATGTACAAATATTTAAGTTATTTTTAAGGCACTTCTATTTTATCTATAATTTGATTAATTATATTTTCGGTAGTAATGTTCTCGGCTTCTGCCTCGTAGGTAATCCCTATTCTATGCCTTAATACATCTAAGGCTATGGCTCTCACATCTTCGGGGATTACGTAGCCTCTGCTTTTAATAAAGGCATATACTTTGGATGCTGTAGCTAAATTGATACTACCTCGGGGGGAGGATCCAAAGCTGATAAGGGGTTTGAGGTTTTCGAGTCCGAATTTTTCAGGAAAGCGAGTAGCAAAGATGATATCGAGTATATATTTTTGTATTTTAGCGTCTATATATACTTCTTTTATAGCTTCACGAGCCTTTAGTATTTCTTTGGTTGATACTACTGCTTTTATTTCTTTGTAGTCCTTTTGTAGGTTTTGTTGCACAATGATTTGTTCTTGTTCTTGTGTAGGGTAGGTGATTACAGTTTTAAGCATAAATCTATCTACTTGTGCTTCGGGTAGTGGGTAGGTGCCTTCTTGCTCTACTGGGTTTTGGGTAGCTAGTACTAAAAAGGGTTCTTGGAGTTTAAAGGTTTCGTCTCCTATGGTTACTTGTCTCTCTTGCATAGCTTCTAGTAATGCCGATTGTACTTTGGCTGGAGATCGGTTAATTTCATCGGCTAATACAAAGTTTGCAAATACAGGACCTTTCTTTATAGAAAAGTCATTTTTTTTCATATTGTATATCATAGTACCTATGATGTCTGACGGCAGAAGGTCGGGGGTAAATTGTATTCTATTAAAGTTACCTTCTATAGCCTTGGATAGGGTGCTTATAGATAGGGTTTTTGCCAGTCCTGGTACACCTTCTAGTAGTATATGTCCTGATCCCAGAAGACCTATAAGTAGTCTTTCTACCATTTGTTTTTGTCCTACTATCACTTTATTTATCTCTGTGGTGAGTAGATTTACAAAGGCACTTTCATGTTTTATTTTTTCGTTTATTTCTTTAATATCTACTTGAGTATTTGCTTCCATACTTATTTTTTTATTTATGATTTTTTTAATAAGTTTAATATTGTTCTTGTTTATATTGTATTATTGAGGTGCAAATTTATGAAACCTAATCTAAATATGCAATACGGATAGGTAAATTTTAATTTTTTTAAGCAAACGGTTTAAAAAGATCTCCTATAGTAACGTAAGTTCAAATAGAACTAAGAGATAAAAAGGTTTAATTATTATACTGTAAATCAATCGATGCTTTATCATACTGTCAAATATGGGATGATAAAGATAATCAACTACCCTAAGACTACTACTGATTTCCTGAATATCAAATGCTCCACCACCACTATTATTATCATAGGTATCATTGTCATCCCAAAACACATCAGCAAATGAATTGGAAAAAAACCTTCTACCAAGTCGCTCTTTATTGGCTACGGTATCCATTACTTTAAAGTTTTCAAATATACCGTATTGTTCCCATACGCCTTCTAAGCGCGTATCTCGTTTATACACATTTTGGTTATGGTCATAGGGTAATAATACCCCATGACCTCCTTTTATATTTTTATTACAATTATATAGAGAAACCCCTAGTAATATATAAAGTAGTATTCTCATTTTTAATGCTGATTTTATAATCACCATCTCCACCAGAAGTATTTTGAATCTATCATTACGCTATCATCGTCTCTAAAGATAGATGCCGGGGATACATATTTTTCGTACCAAGTAGAGAGATTTACCCTTGCAGCATTATAATACGCTCTAAATACTAAGGTAGCACAACTAAAAATCATTATCATTTAAAATATTATTTTACTTCTTACGAACCAAAAAACCATGGGCAAAGGCTGTTGCTCCCATAATGAATTGGTGTTGAATAACCTATATTTTGTGCCATTTTTGACTCCTACCGTAAACAGAGTATCATTTTTTATCACAATCTGGGTGTTCCTATAAATAGGTTTATCAGATTTACCAAAACCTACCCTATATATAGTACTGATTATATTAGGCTTGTTCTATATCAAATGTAACCTCTATTATACATTTTTCTTCTTTATCCTTTAGGGAACTATAATCTGCTCTATTGCCCAATGCTAAACCTAAGTGCACCCAACAAAATAGATTTACCCGCTCCCGTTTCACCTGTAATTATAGAAAAACCATTTTGAAAATTAACATCGAGTTCTTCAATTAAAGCATAATTTTTTACAAATATTGATACTAGCATTGGAGTATTTATGTTCTTATACGATTAAGATGCGCTCTAGAGATACCCAAATAAGAAGCTATAACAGAAAGGGGTACTCGTTCTAAAATTTTAGGTCTTTGTTCTATTAATTTGAGATACCGCTCTATAGGAGATAGTGTTATCATTTTTAAAAATTCTGAAAAAAAGAATAAATAGTATTCTCCTAATATTGTCATTCCCAATTTCATCAGTTCAGGAAATTTATGGTACATTTTATCAATATTATCAAAACCCAAACACTCTACAGTAGTCTCTTCTAGTGCTTGTAGTTTAATACCTTTTCCATTATCTTTTTTGATAAAAGCATATGGTACAGTAACAATATCCCCTTTAAAACCTATAAAATAACAAGCATCTTTTTCATAAATAGCTCTATCCTTGGTAAAGCCTTTAACACATCCTTCTAATATAATATATATACTGTTACAATTTCCATCTACATCTTGAATAAGTTCACCTGCTTTATAAGTTTTTATGCTAAGTAGTTTTTCTAATTCTTTTCTGGCTTCATCTGAAAAATTACTAATTTGGTATAGTTGTTCTATAAGCATAAGCATTTGCATTAGGTTTATAAAAAATTAAACCCTGCAAATGTAAAAATAATTTTAGCCTACTTCAAAAAAAAAAATTAAACTTATAACTCAAGATTTAGCCCAAAACCTATAGGAAAAGACAGAGAAAATTGTTCAGCTCTAAATCTTTTTGCTCCCGTATTACTTGGAATATAATAAGCATCTACTCCAAGATTGAAACTTATAAAATTAAATAAATTATACCTTAACCCTACCTTTGCTGTTGATACCATAAAATATTCCTTATTATAATAATGAATCACTCCTCCTCCTACAGAGGCATATACATATAAATTGTTAATTTTTTTCTGAAGGCCATAGCTCAATTGGTATCCAGAAAAACCAAAAACACCCAAGTCAAATATCAATAAATGTTCGTTATAAGAGTAGTTTACTTGTAAATATAGTATACCTGCCCCTCCTATGTTAAAAATACTAAAACCACATAATACTCCCAGCCTATGCTCTGAGGGTTTGGGTTTAATATACCGAGTACCTTTAAAATATTCAGGCTGTTTTGGTTTGGAAGCATCACTCTTTATTCCAAAAGGATCTGTAAAATCAACATTATACCCCAAAAAGGCAGAGGCATAAAAATCTCCCGTATGAATACCCATTGCACCTATTTTTGTTCCTATTAGGAACCTACGAAAATTATAAATAGTTTGTACATTTATAGGAACAGAAATACCGTCATATTCCTCTCTATCCATATAGCAAAGCCCTGCAGAGATGGTGGAGTAAAAATTATCTGACCAATTGTGTTTATAGCCATAAGTAACATTATAGGTTGCTACAGGCAAGCCTTTTAGCCTCTTTTGAAATGCTTCAAACTCATCTGTTACTTGCATAGACTGTCTATAAACCGACAATATACTATTTTGGGTAATATATGAATACCCAAAATCATAAAACCAGTTAGAGCCCATACCAAAATACAAGGCGTGTTTATTTTTATATACTTGTAAACTATCTTGCGCGTAGGACACTCCATACCAAATAACATACATAATTAATAAGTATTTTTTCATATCTTTATTTTTTAAAAATTTATTACTTCTTACGAACCAAAAAACCATGGGCAAAGGGTTGCCTCCCCCAATACGAATTGGTATTGAATAACCTATATTTGGTACCATTTTTAATACCTACTGTAAAGAGAGTATCATTCTTTATCACAATCTCGGTGTTCATATAAGTAGGGTTATCAGATTTACTAAAACCTACCCTATACACAGTACTGATTATATTGGGCTTATTTTTAGGGTCTTTTACTCCATAATATACTACTGAGCCTCCATCGTGTAACATCTGATCCCCAGACTCATACACCCTATCTTTTCCGTTTTTTCTTTTATAACCATAATTGATATTTTTATCTGCATAGTATTTGATAGAACCATCTTTTAAAAAATGTATCTCGCCATTTTTAAAGAAACGAGTACCTCGATTTATCATACTGTCAAAAATGGGATGATCACCTTTTCTAACATCTGATCCCCAGACTCATACACCCTATCTTTTCCGTTTTTTCTTTTATAACCATAATTGATATTTTTATCTGCATAGTATTTGATAGAACCATCTTTTAAAAAATGTATCTCGCCATTTTTAAAGAAACGAGTACCTCGATTTATCATACTGTCAAAAATGGGATGATCACCTTTTCTATATTTTAGATTACTTTTTATACTAAATAGGCTAAATATCCCGTCAATATTATTATCATAAGTATCATTATCATCCCAATATCCATCAGCAAAAGAATTATGGAAAAATCTTCTACCAAGTCGCTCTTTATTAGCTACCGTATCTATTACTTTAAAGTTTTCAAATATACCATATTGCTCCCATACTCCCTCTAATCTGGTGTCTCGATGATATATACTCTGGTCGTGTATGTAGGGGAGCAATACTCCCCTACCTCCTTTGATATCTCTGTTACAATTATAAAATGTAACTCCTATCAATATATAAAAAACTAGTGTTTTCATTACCACCTCCACCAAAAGAACTCCGAATCTATCATTACACTATCATCATCTCTAAAGATAGAAGCTGGCGATACTGTCCATTCGTACCAAGTAGATAAATTTACCCCTGCGGCATTATAATACGCTCTAAATATTAAACTAGAACAACTCAAAACATTATCATTTAAAATATTATTTTACTTCTTACGAACCAAAAAACCATGGGCAAAGGGTTGCCTCCCCCAATACGAATTGGTATTGAATAGCCTATATCTTGTGCCATTTTTGACTCCTACCATAAATAGAGTATCATTTTTTATCACAATCTCGGTGTTCATATAAGTAGGTTTATCAGATTTACTAAAACCTACCCTATACACAGTACTGATTATATTGGGCTTATTTTTAGGGTCTTTTACTCCATAATATACTACCGAACCTCCATCGTGTAACATCTGATCCCCAGACTCATATACCCTATCTTTTCCATTTTTAAGTTTATAACCATAGTTGATATTTTATCTGCATAGTATTTGATAGAGCCATCTTTTAAAAAATGTATCTCGCCATTTTTAAAGAAACGAGTACCTCGACTTATCATACTATCAAAAATAGGATAGTTAAAACCTACCTTAAAACGACTACTTATCTCGTGAATATCAAATGCCCCACCCCCTCTATTATTATCATAGGTATCATAATCATCCCAATTCTTAATACCCGAAGTATCTATAAAAAACCTTCTACCAAGTCGCTCTTTATTAACTACCGTATCCATTACTTTAAAGTTTTCAAATATACCGTATTGTTCCCATACCCCCTCTAATCTGGTGTCTCGATGATATACACTTTGGTCGTGAGTGTAGGGCAGCAATACTCCCCTACCTCCTTTGATATCTCTGTTACAATTATAAAATGTAACTCCTATCAATATATAAAAAACTAGTGTTTTCATTACCACCTCCACCAAAAGAACTCCGAATCTATCATTACACTGTCATCATCTCTAAAGATAGATGCCGGGGATACCCATTTTTCGTACCAAGTAGAGAGATTTACTCCTGCGGCATTATAATACGCTCTAAATATTAAACTAGAACAACTCAAAACATTATCATTTAAAATATTATTTTACTTCTTACGAACCAAAAAACCATGGGCAAAGGGTTGACTCCCCCAATACGAATTGGTATTGAATAGCCTATATCTTGTGCCATTTTTGACTCCTACCATAAATAGAGTATCATTTTTTATCACAATCTCGGTGTTCATATAAGTAGGGTTATCAGATTTACTAAAACCTACCCTATACACAGTACTGATTATATTGGGCTTATTTTTAGGGTCTTTTACTCCATAATATACTACTGAGCCTCCATCGTGTAACATCTGATCCCCAGACTCATACACCCTATCTTTTCCATATTTATATTTATAACCATAATTGATATTTTTATCTGCATAGTATTTGATAGAGCCATCTTTTAAAAAATGTATCTCGCCATTTTTAAAGAAACGAGTACCTCGCTTTACCATACTATCAAAAATAGGATAGTCAAAACCTACCTTAATTCGACTACTTATCTCGTGAATATCAAATGCCCCCCCCCCCACTATTATTATCATAGGTATCATTATCATCCCAATTCTGAATACCTAAAGCAGATATAAAAAACCTTCTACCAAGTCGCTCTTTATTGGCTACGGTATCTATCACTTTAAAATTTTCAAATATACCGTATTGTTCCCATACTCCTTCTAATCGGCTGTCCCGCTGATATACACTTTGGTCGTGAGTGTAGGGGAGCAATACTCCCCTACCTCCTTTGATATCTCTGTTACAATTATAAAATGTAACTCCTATCAATATATAAAAAACTAGTGTTTTCATTACCACCTCCACCAAAAGAACTCCGAATCTATCATTACACTATCATCATCTCTAAAGATAGAAGCTGGCGATACTGTCCATTCGTACCAAGTAGATAAGTTTACTCCTGCAGCATTATAATAAGCCCTAAATATTAAAGAAGCACAACTAAACTCATAAGTATCCCATTTATTATCAATGCCATAAGGTCTCTTTAGGTAACTTTTTGCTATTTGAACAGCTCTGTTTCTTTGGCTTTGATTAATTTCTTTGTAGCGGTATGCCCATTTAGGCCACCACCAAGAACCTACAAATACCAATCTACATTTTTCTGCTCCAAGCAGATACATTCTCCTCGCATTATACCCTGGGTTTTCCCAAAAATGATACTGTACTGACCATACACTTGCTGGTTCATATTGTACGCCATTTTCTGTACCTAAATGATCATAAGCCTTATAAGAACCTACAGTAAAAGAATAGTTCTTGTCATTTCGTTTTGTAAGATTTTTCATTAGCCCCATATAGCCATTATAGCCATCCTTTTCTATTTTATTAAAAACACTATTTAACTCCCAGTTAGATTTAGATAATATAGCAGTGTGTCCTACACTATGAAAAATTGTCCCACCAATCGTATTATAATGAGAGGGTCTTCTCAACATAAACCTACCTTTTATATTGTTTCTTTTTAGGAAGTTTTTTAACAATTGATACCCCCAAGTAGTCGCATGCATGTCTTTTTTATATGCTACATCTTTTCTACTCGCCAAGTATTTTTCTATTAATGCTTTTTCCTTTTCCCATTCATCTTTTCGAAGTTGGTTCACAGCAGTATCCATCTGTTTTCTAAGATCTTGAAATTCCTCATCACTAATATGATTATCTTGCAAAACCGTATAAAGTACTTTATTCATTACCTTATTTTCCATTACCAATTCTTTTTTCAAAATAGGCTCATACTTTACTTTGGGTTTAAATCTTTCTAATCTACTTTTTACAAGTACATCCATAAGAGAAGATTTATGCCTCTTATTCAACTTGAAAAAATTAATAGTCTTATTACCTATAAACTCAATTTCTAACTCATCATATTCCTTTAAAAATTGGTTTTTAGCCCTTTTTGCTTTGGTATCAAAACGCCCTAACGCTGTCTTTGATAAGTGCAAAAAGTAACTTCTTCTCTAATGCTACTTGCTGTTCTACAATCTTTTCCAGATTGTCCGTCTCAATGACCAAAGTGTCATTTTTTACAGGTTCCACCTCATTATCCTCTACAACCACTTGGATTTCTCCATGTTTATTACAGGATATAATGCCCATAAATAGTATTGCTAATGCTGCAACACATATTCTAATATTTTTTAACATAAAATTTATTTATTTTTAATTAATAACTAACTCTAATTCGTTGCAAATAAAATACATTTTTTTTGAATAGTAGTGTAACATATGTTACAAAATAATTTTTTTTCATTTTCACTTAAAATATTTAAAATCAATTTATTATGAAAAAATACTGTCTTTTATGGCAGTTTTTTCACTCAAAAACTGAAAAACAGAACGAACATTTTTTATAGTAGTTTATAAGATATATCAAATCTCGTTATAAATACTTTGCAATAATTCATTTACTTCTTACGAACCAAAAAAACCATGGGCAAAAGGCTGTTGCTCCCATAATGAATTGGTGTTGAATAACCTATTAGTAATTTTTAAGGTTTGGGAATTTAAAAGTATTGAAATTTTCCCAAAGATGCCCCTACTAAAACAATTTCTCTTTTGTATCTGTTTTAGAGCCTCAAAAAAAATTATTTTTTTTGTTCATTAATTGTTAATTTTTTTATTAATTTTGCATCTCAATTAAATAATTGATAATTACTAATGCTTTTTTGCATCTAAATAAGTATAATTTAATTTTAAAAAACATAAAACTACAATGAAAATTACAAAAATAAAGCATAGATATTTTATTGATATATTTAATAATTTATTTGTTAATTTTGTACCTTGTTAAATCATTAATCATTAATCATTACTAAAATGAAAAAGAACAGATATTTTTTTGGTTTATTAGCATTCATATTTTCTATAAGTCAACTGACCCAATGTAATAAAGAAGATAAGCCTTCGGAAAAGAGCAAAGACATCGATCATCTCCTTTGAATTAGGTACTTATAAAGGCAAGTTAAACGGCACCTCATTATCATTATTAATAGAGTTACCATACGGAACGGATATAAGTTCTTTATCAGCAAAGGTAGAGTTATCGGCAAAGGCAACGATCAAACCCGACCCAACGACAGTGAAAGATTGGAACAATCCAGTATCGTTTACAGTAACTGCAGAGAATGGAAAAGATAGCAAAAAATATACAGTAACGGTAAAAATATTACGTCCAGTATTGACCTTTGAAAAACTGACTAAAGCATATACAAAAGGTGGGCATTTGAATGCTACAGAAATTCTAAATCATGTAAAAGGTGCAAAGGCTGGCTATACTTTAAAAGAGATTACAAATCTAAATCCCAATGATATAGTGATCATTAATGGAACTGCACCAAATCTAAGATTAGCATTTAATCAGGTAGGCGTTTTTACGGCTTCGTTGCACTTAAAACACAATGCTACATCCGATTTGGATGTAACGATAAATAATGCAGCGTTTGAAATTACAAAGGGGGTTGCTCCATCGGATTTAAACTGGAGAAAACAAAGTAAGGTTTATGCTTCGGGGGGAGAGATAAGCAACGTTGAATTATTAGGCGGTTTACAGGGACCAAAAGAGGGCTATCGTATCAAATCAGTACAGATTACAAATGATTCATCAGGAAGTGGTGCAAGGGTTTCAGGAAGTGGTAGTGGTGCTAAGATCGTCAGTTACGGCAAAGCTACTATCTTAACGTTGACACTTGTACTTCAGCACGCTACCAAAGCAGAAAAAACCATAACGGGTGCACAATTTGAAATTAGAAAGATGATAGCACCTGCTGATTTAACTTGGGTAAAACAATTGAAGAGGTATCGTTCTGGTGAAGAGATAAGCAACGTTGAATTGTTGTCAGGTCTGGAAGGTTCAAAAGTAGGTTATCGGATTAAAAGTGTAGCGATTACGACTGACTCCTCAAGTAGTGGTGCGCGTGTTTCAGGGAATGGTACTGCAGCTAAGATCGTTAATTATGGCAAACCTACTATCTTGACATTGACACTTGTATTTGAACACGATACCAAAGCAGATAAAACCATAACGGGTGCACAATTTGAACTTACCAGTGGAGCTGTATCTGTACCTTTAAGTTGGAGCAGACAAAGCAAGGTTTACAGTTCCCCAGCAGGGATAAGCAATGCAGAATTATTGGGCGGTGTGCGCGGTACAAAAGACGGCTATCGTATCAAATCAGTACAGATTACCAATGATTCAGGGGGCAGTGGTGCAAGGGTTTCAGGTAGTGGTACTGCAGCTAAGATCGTCAGTTATGGCAAAGCCACTATCTTGACGTTGACGCTTGTACTTGAACACGGTACCAAACCAGAAAAAACGCTCAGTAATGCACAATTTGAAATTAGGAAGATGCCCGTACCGGCTGATTTGACTTGGCGTAAACAAAATAAGGTTTATAGTGATAGAGGAGAGATAAGCAACGCAGAATTATTAAGGGGTCTTAGCGGTACAAAAACAGGCTATAGAGTGAAAACATTAACCATCAGTGATGCAAGAGGTACAGGAGCAAGGGTTTCAGGTAATGGCACTTCAGCTAAGATCGTCAGTTATACCAAAGTGGGTACCTTGACGTTATCGATTGTATTTGAACACGATACCAAGGAGGATAAAAACATCACTGGTGCGGAGTTTGAAATAACGAAGGGCAGTGCGGAAAGTTTAAGTTGGACGAAGCAAACGAAAGCGTTTAGCAGTGGTGGCGAAATTACCAATGCCGATTTATTAGCAGGTGTTACGGGCAGTGGTAAGAATGGATACACCATTAAAACCGTTACGATTAGTAATGATGGAGGTACAAGTGCAGTGGTTTCAGGGAGCGGCAGGGCTGCTAAAATTACGAGTTATAATAAAGCGGGTACGCTTACGCTTACCCTTGTGTTAGCACACGATACTAAAGAAGATGCTACTATTAGAAATGCGGAGTTTGAGATTACGCTTTTAAGTTGGACTAAGCAAAGAAAGCCGTTTAGCAGTGGTGGCGAAATTACGAATGCCGATTTATTAGCAGGTGTTACGGGCAGTGGTAAGACAGGCTACACCATTAAAACCGTTAACATTACCAGTACAAACGGTACAGGTGCAAGGGTTTCAGGGAGTGGTACTTCAGCTAAAATTACGAGTTATATCAAAGCGGGTACGCTTAAGCTCACCCTTGTTTTACAACACACTTCTAAACCAGATGTAACCCTTAGCAACGCACAGTTTGAGATTATGCCTTTAAGTTGGACCAAGCAAACAAAGGCGTTTAGCATTAGTGGGGAGATAAGCAATGCAGAAATCTTAGCAGGCGTTACGGGTAGTGGTAAGACAGGCTACACCATTAAAACCGTTACCATTACCAATAAAAACGGTACAAGTGCGCGGGTTTCAGGGAGTGGTACTTCAGCTAAAATTACGAGTTATAACAAAGTAGGTACGCTTACCCTTACGATTGTTTTACAACAAGATGCTAAAGACGATGTAACCCTTAGAAACGCAGAGTTTCATATTTATCGTGATATTTTTAAGATAAGTAGTGGTGGGGAAGTAACCCTTAAAACAGGCGTTGACAAAAACAGTTTAACAACAGTAACCATTCCTTATATGATTAGTGGTACCACCGTAACCAGTATTGGAACTAAGGTATTTTATGATTGTAGAAAACTTACCAGTATTACGATTCCCAATTCCGTAACCAGTATTGGAGATAGTGCATTTTTTCGATGTATTTCACTTACCAGTATTACGATTCCTAATTCCGTAACTAGTATTGGAGCTGGGGCATTTTATGATTGTAGTTCACTTACCAGTATTACGATGGGTAATTCCGTAACCAGTATTGGATTAGCGGTATTTCGTAATTGTAGAAAACTTACCAGTATTACGATTCCTAATTCCGTAACCAGTATTGGAGATTCGGCATTTTATGATTGTAGTTCACTTACCCGTATTACGATTCCTAATTCCGTAACCAGTATTGGAGAGTGGGCATTTTCTCAATGTACTTCACTTACCAATATTACGATTCCTAATTCCGTAACTAGTATTGGAGCTAAGGTATTTTCTCAATGTACTTCACTTACCAATATTACGATTCCTAATTCCGTAACCAGTATTGGAGAAAGTACATTTTCTTATTGTAGTTCACTTACCAGTATTACGATGGGTAATTCCGTAACCAGTATTGGAGATAGTGCATTTTTTCGATGTATTTCACTTACCAGTATTACGATTGGTAATTCCGTAACCAGTATTGGATTAGCGGCATTTCGTTATTGTAGTTCACTTACCAGTATTACGATGGGTAATTCCGTAACCAGTATTGGAGATTATACATTTGAAAATTGTAGTTCACTTACCAGTGTTACGATTGGTAATTCCGTAACCAGTATTGGAAATTATACATTTGAAAATTGTAGTTCACTTACCAGTGTTACGATTGGTAATTCCGTAACCAGTATTGGAAATAGGGCATTTTATGATTGTAGTTCACTTACCAGTGTTACGATTCCTAATTCCGTAACCAGTATTGGAAATAGGGCATTTTATGATTGTAATTCACTTACCAGTGTTACGATTGGTAATTCCGTAACCAGTATTGGAGATTACACATTTGGAAATTGTACTTCCCTCGTGACCATCAGACTGCCTAATTCCATAACAACTATTGGAAATAACTCATTTGCAGGTTGTATCAAGCTCCTTACCATACATGTACCTAATGCAAAAGTGGATATTTTGAAAGCGAACCTAAAAAAAGGTAATGGTGCTAATGTAGTGGGGTATTAAGGTAAATTAAAGTGATGTTCATCATGGTATAAAAGGGAGGTAGGGACTTTACTTCTTTACAAAGTACCTTTGGAGGAACTTTAATTGTAGGTTTAATTCGCTTGGAGTAGGTTACGTAAACAAAGTAGGATAGCGTATATATGATATTGGATATACCTTTTCGTATATATCTTTATAGTCTATATTTATGAAACGCCTTTGTTTACGGGGTTTTTCGCTTTTTAATTCGTATTTTATTTTAAATACCCTTTTTGCAAAAGTGCTAGTACATCCATCATCATAGCGATGCCTACATGCACAAAGCAACCTCCCCATATATTCTGAGTTCGCAATGCCAATACCCCTAATATATAACCTCCAAAAATAGAACCTATAGTCTCGGGCATAGGTTTGCCAAAATGCAAAAAAGCATACAACGAAGCCATAGGCAATACACTGTGTTTATCCAGTAAATAAGATAAACCTATTACAAATGCTCCTCTAAAAATCAGTTCTGTAGCAATAAAATCTAAACTATAAAAAAACTCTTGAATGACAAACATCCACTTTTTAGAGAATCCAAATACTTGTGGAAATGTATCGACCTTAAATATAGGATAATAACTGATAAATTCACTCTGAAAAGAAGCCCACAAAATAATGGGAAACATCATCAAAAGCAATATGAAATAAGGCTTTATATTAATATTTTTCAAATGTAAGCCATACAACCCATAAGAAGCTCTTTTTTCAAAAAACTTAATAAAAAATGTAAAACAAATAATATATATAAGTAGATTTTCTGAATTTAAAAACATCCTTTGGATAAAACGGTTTTCATAATATCCTTTTATAGATAAAAGATTAGCAAAATTATAACCCGCAGAAAAAGACAATACTCCTAAAAAAAACAGTGTTTTTATCCAAAATTCCCTACTGGTTAACTTATGTGCTTGCCCAGTGAAAATCAATTTGGGAATGATAATACCATAATAACCCAAAGCATAAAACAAGAAATAATACAATACGCACAATACGGGCCTATCCAAATAACTATCCAATACAGAATCTTCAAAATCCCACTTATAGTTCAAATGGATACAAACCAATAAAAATAAAGTAGTGTAAATATATACGCTCCAATTAAAATCACTACTTATATGAGCACCTATATATCTTAATATTTTCTTCATATTACCCCGCTATCTTCCATATAAATGTAAGTATAAAAGCCCAAAATATAATGCAAAAAGTACTAAAAAAAAAAGTGATGGATCTATGTCTGTAAAACTTAGATACCACTATACTTCCCAAAGGTATCGAAAGCAAAAGAGGTGCTAGAGAACATATCACAAAAAAGCCCTCCCTTTTTTTCTTTACACCCACCAGACTCTTATTTACTCTAGTAAAATTCTTCTTTTTTTTAATGGGTTTACCTTGTTTTTGTAATCGTTCTTGTTTTTTTGCATTGTTTACAATAGATAACTTAATAAAATAAGCTGATAAAAAATAAAAAAATGAAAAACTTACCACAGCTCCTACACCACAAAGTATTACAATTTCCATATACGATAAATTCAACTGCCATCCTAAAATAGGAGAAAACATAAACTTGATACAAGCTAATAAGAATACTGATAAATATTTTTCCATTAATTCCAAAGTTTAATATTATAGTTTCATTCTTGCATTGGAAGTAACACTCATATCGATAAAATCTCTTATCAAATATTTATAATACCCTACAATGGCTATCATGGCAGCATTGTCAGTACAATATTCAAACTCGGGAATATGAATATCCCAATCGTATTTTTTCGCCCTGTAAGCCAGTGCACTCCTGATGCCTGAATTAGCCGCTACTCCTCCTGCTATAGCTACAGTGTGTATTTGAGTCTGTTTACAGGCTTTTTCTAATTTTTTCATCAATATATCTACTATGGTATATTGCAGAGATGCACATATATCATTTAAATTTTCCTTTATAAAATTGGAATTTTTTTGTAAACGGTTTTGTACAAAATACAAAATATTAGTTTTAAGTCCACTAAAGCTAAAATCTAAATCCTTTACGCTAGGTCTATTAAACTCAAATTTACCCGCCTCTCCCAATTGAGCATATTTATCTATCCATGGACCTCCCGGATAAGGCAGTCCTAATATTTTTGCAGCTTTATCAAATGCTTCTCCCGCCGCATCGTCTATGGTTTGACCAATTACCTGCATATTAAAATAATCTTTTACCTCTACTATTTGAGTATGCCCGCCTGATACAGTCAAACACAAAAAAGGAAACTTAGGCTTTTTCATATTCGAATGCTCTATAAAATGAGCCAATATATGTGCTTGTATATGGTTGACCTCTATCAAAGGAATATGTAAAGCCAAAGCCAAAGATTTAGCCAAAGAAGCCCCAACTAGCAAAGACCCCAACAAACCTGGTCCACTTGTAAAAGCTATTGCACTTATGTCTTTTTTTGTTACCTTTGCCTCAGATAAGGCTCTATGTATCACGGGCAGAATATTTTTTTGATGAGCACGCGAAGCTAATTCAGGTACAACGCCACCATAACTGTGATGTACTAACTGATTAGCGATTACATTGGAAAGTACTTTTCCATTACATATTACCGCTGCGCTAGTATCATCACAAGACGATTCTATTCCTAATATTATAGCTTTATCTAATGTTGACATACGAGTTTGCAAAATTAAATAATACTCAAGCA
This sequence comes from Ichthyobacteriaceae bacterium, assembly GCA_965226285.1. Lineage (GTDB taxonomy): Bacteria > Bacteroidota > Bacteroidia > Flavobacteriales > Ichthyobacteriaceae > CBDDCQ01. The sequence goes on along the minus strand of CBDDCQ010000006.1, from coordinate 789,298 downwards.
TTATCAAAACAAAAAAAAAGATACTTATTACTTTAGCTTTTATCGTTATTTTGATACTGGCACTTTTATCTATATCCTATACCCAAACGAGAATAGCCAAAAGAGTTATAACCAATATGAACAAAACCCTAAACGGTAAAGTAGCAATCAAAAAAGTAAAAATATCTTTATTTGGAGATATAATACTACACGACGTGTTGATAAAAGATCATAAAAAAGATACTTTAATATACATCTCCAAATTAAGAGCCATCATAAGCAAATGTAACTTTATATCGGGAAATTATAAAATATTTTCGGTAGAACTCGACCGCCCTATTGTAAAGATGAAATGGTATAAAGGTGATGAATGGGATAACTTAACTTTATTTTTTGATCAATTTATCACACCCGATAACCAAACTAAATCAAACTTTGAACAACTCAAAATATCAAATATATCCATTAAAAATGGATACTATCACTATATAGACGAAGAACTAAACTATCCTGACATCATTAAAGCTAAAAAACTCAACAGTATAATTGAAAAATTTAGTGTAGATAGTACTGGACTGAAAGCCAAAATAAAAAAACTTACCTTCATAGAAAATAGGAATTTAGAAGCCAAAGAAATGAGCTTAGATTATCACCTATCAAAACGATATATGAGTTTTAAAAACGTATATCTAAAAAGTAAAAAATCAATCGTAAAAGGAAGTGTAGTATTTCATCATCAATCCATATACGATTGGGCAGATTTTCCAAATAAAGTAAAGATAAATGCCACGCTAAACAAATCTTTCATATCCCTAGAAGAACTCTCTAAATTTGTTCCACAAATTACATCTAAACAAAAAATAAGTGTATCCCTTAATTCAAATCACACCTTCTATAATTTATCTTTAAAAAATGTAAAAATATCATCGGAAAAAAATACCCATTCCAACTTAAATTTTAAAATATCTCTAAAAAACAACCGATACAGATTTAAATTTGATATTGCAAATTTAGATACTAACAAGGATGAAATTTTACACCATTTTCCAAATATAAAAAACGATTACTTTAAAATATCTAAACTAATTCAAATCAAAGCAAAGGGTAAAATAGATTTTTCAAGTAATGATATTTTTGGGAATTTAAAAATTCAAACCAATTTGGGTAATGCCACAATACATACAGCATCTATATCTAATTTAAAACACATCAATACACTGCGTTACTCTGGTAACTTTAGTAGTAAAAACTTAAATATAGGTACCCTAATAGGAAGGACAGATTTGGCAAGAGCATCCATAAATGGAACGCTAAAGGGATATGGAATCAAACGAGAAAGTTTAAAATTAGAAAGTACTATAAAATTCCATCAATTAGAATATCTAAACTATCCTTATCAGAACATTTATACCTCTGTAAACTTTGAAAATGAAAAAGGTCATGCCTACATTAAATCTACTGACGAAAACTTTAAACTCGAGCTTACTTCAGACTTCAACCTCGAAAATGAAAGAGAAAAATATCATATCAAAGGAGAACTTATCCGCGCCAATCTCTTATCTATGGGGCTTATACAAGATAAGAGAGCAAGCCTAAAAGCTAATATTACCGCAAACTTGAAAGGAAGTGATATGGAAAATCTTCAAGGAGATATTTTGATTGATGATATTAGCTATAAAAACTATATAAACGATTATCATTTTGACCTTTTAAAGATTACATCAAAATATAAAAATAATATCAAAGAAACTTCAATTCATTTAAAAGATATATTAGATGGAAATATTACAGGAGCATTTAATTACAGTGATATGATACCCATTATATTAAATTGTATCGCCAATATTTCAGATAAATACTCAAAAGAGGAAATCATTAGAAAAAATCAAAACTTCTATTTTAAATTTATTTTACATAGCGATGTTTTAAACAATATTATTCCTCGTATGAGTTTTAGTAAAAGTACTCAACTATACGGAAGAGTAATACAACATAAAAATCTTGCAGAAATAACATTTAAAAGTCCTAAATTTAATATTGATAACAACTACTTTTCAAAGGTTAATTTTGCTTTAAATACCAAAGAAAAAAAATTGAAATCCTCTCTTAAAATAGCAGAATTTGATAATAAGATATACCAAATTAACCATTTTAAAACCTCTGCTATAAATAAGAATGATACAATTCACTTACACACAAATTTTATTGGAGGTAAACTAAAGAGTGATACCATTGACCTATCTATGCGACAAATGGTAGATAACCATACTAATTTAATATTAGATATTGTTTCGTCCAAGTTGCTTCTCAATGGCAATAGATGGATTTTAAACCCTAATAGAAGTTGTCGTTTTACATTTGATAAATCTTTAAAAAATTATAAAATATCACCCATACAACTGAGCCATAAAAAATCTAAAATAAATATAAGAGTTAATAAAGATAACCAAACTAATAAGATTTTAATTGCATTAAAAGATTTTTCTCTGCACAAAATTCTTCTTAATACGCGAAAAAATATGGTATATGGAAATATCAATGGCTTTGCAAATATTATACAAATAAATGATAAAATAGAGCCTTACATCAATCTTAATATTAATAAATTAATATACAATAACATAAAATTTGGGAACCTTAATCTATCGAGTAAATGGAATAAACTTATCAATGGATTTGATATTGAATTATACATTGACAAATATAAAAAAAGAACTTTTGAATGCCTTGGAGAATTAATTTTTGATGAAAAAATTCCCCAATTGAATTTACAAACCTACTTGAACCATATAGACATTAGTTTTTTAGCTCCTTCCAAAGATATTTTAGAAAATATAAAATCTTACGCCAGCGGAAAGCTAAACATTAACGGAGATTATAACAACCCCAATATACAAGGTAAAATAACTCTAAATGAAGGTAAAGTAAAAATACCCTTTATAAATGTAGATTTTAATTTGGATAATACCACTACCGTTCTTATTCAAGACAGTCAGATCATCATACCCTCTACTAAAATATCTGATATAAAATACAATACTAATGCCCAAATAAAAGGCGAAATAAACCACGACAAATACAAAAAATGGAGTCTAAATTTAGATATTGAAACAGATAAAACACTATCCTTAAATACCCGAAAAGAAAATAATTCCAAATATTATGGTCAAATATTTAGTAGCGGAAAAATAAATATATCAGGAGATTTAATGAATCCGACTATATATATAGATGCCTCTATAGCAGATAATTCTATATTCTGTATCCCTGTGAATTATGCAAAAAAAGCTAATGAATACAAACTCATTTCATTCAAGAAAAAAACAAAAAATTCTACCATAAGTAAAGGAATAGAAAATACCAATACACAAAAAGGACTTGCACTCAACATGAATTTAAAAATAAAAGATAATACTTTTGCTAAAATTATATTAGATGAAACAACAGGTAATATACTTTCAGCTCGTGGAAATGGAGATTTGAGAATACAGGTAAGTTCATTTGGAAAGTTCAACATATTTGGAGACTATAAATTCAGTAGCGGTGAATATGTATTTAATCTTGGGGGACTCATAAATAAAAAGTTCTCTATAGAAGAAGGCAGTAGCGTCAAATGGAATGGTAATCTAGAAGATGCCGTTATAGACATGAATGCCTTTTATATGACTAGAGCTAATATATCTAATTATCTAGAAGAAAACACTCCTATCAAAACCAATGTAAAACTCTCTATACATCTTACAAAATCCATGTTTAATCCCAATATTTCATTTGATATCGATTTGCCCGAAGCAGATGAAATACTAAAATATAAATTAACTGATAAGCTGACGAACAATATAGACGAAAAAAACAAACAATTTATCACTTTACTCACACTCAATTCTTTTTCTAAACTCAACGATGAGTCTCTATTTTCAATTGACAATGGCTTAGCCACCACTTACGAAATGTTATCTAATCAGTTCTCTAATTTTCTGTCTTCTATCACAAAAGATTATGACCTTACAGTAAACTATAGCCAAACTAACGATCCCTTGAGGCTCAAACAAGAAAGCGAAGTACAATTAGCAATCTCTAAAAATTTATTTGATGATAGAATAACCCTAAATGGAAAAGTGGGCGTACCCTTGGATTCATCCCAATCTACACCTATAGGAGAAGTAGATGCCAAAATAAAAATAAGTGAAAATGGTAATATAAGTGGAAAAATGTTTTATAAACACAACAAATCTATTGATATTACTTCTCCAGAAGGATATACCCAAGGAGTCGGAATATCTATAAAAAAAGATTTTAACTCCTTCACAGAACTTATTATGAGTATTTTTTTACAAGATAACGAAGAATAAATTTTGCTTAATATACAAACTCCCCATAGGGGCTTTGAATCGTCAACCGATTCTCCTTATACTTATGACACCTTCCTATTACTTTAGCCTCTACGCCAAACTTGTGTGATATACCTATAATATCCTGTGCCAACTCAGGTTTTACATATATCTCCATTCTATGCCCCATATTAAATACCTGATACATCTCTTTCCAGTCAGTTTGGGACTGACTTTGTATCAATTTAAAAAGAGGTGGAAGGTCAAACATATCGTCCTTGATAATATGCAAACCCTCTACAAAATGAAGTACTTTAGTCTGTGCTCCTCCACTGCAATGTATCATTCCGTGTATATCCTTACGGTGAGTATCTAATATTTTTTTAATAATAGGCGCATAAGTTCTAGTAGGAGAGAGTACTAATTTACCTGCATCTATAGGAGTACCCTCAACACTATCTGTGAGTTTAATATCTCCTGAATACACTAATTCTTTTGGGATAGAAGCATCGAAGCTCTCTGGGTATTTTTCTGCCAAATATTTGGCAAATACATCGTGCCGAGCAGAAGTCAATCCATTACTTCCCATTCCACTATTATACTGCTTTTCATAAGAGGCTCTGCCATAAGAAGCCAGCCCTACAATTACATCTCCATCTTGTATATGGGCATTATCTATTACATCAGCTCTTTTGATTATAGCCATTACTGTAGAATCTACTATAATGGTGCGCACCAAATCCCCTACATCTGCCGTTTCGCCTCCCGTGGAATAAATATTTACTCCCGTATCCCTAAGTTCTTCTATGAGTTCTTCTGTGCCATTAATAATAGCCGAAATCACCTCCAAGGGAATTAAATTTTTATTTCTACCTATAGTAGAAGAAAGCATAATGTTATCCGTAACGCCTACGCAAAGCAAATCATCTATGTTCATAATCAAAGCATCTTGAGCTATCCCTTTCCATACAGATAAATCTCCCGTTTCTTTCCAATACATATAAGCCAATGATGACTTTGTACCTGCCCCATCGGCATGCATCACTATGCAATGCTCTTTACTACCCGTAAGATAATCAGGTACAATTTTACAAAATGTTTTGGCAAACAATCCCTTATCTATATTTTCAATTGCATTGTGTACATCTTCTTTAGATGCTGACACTCCCCTTTGTGAATACTTTTTTGAAATTATGGGCATATTCTTAAAAAAACTTAACTTAGAGAAATTGAATAGACAAATTTAATCAATTTTTTGTAATATAATGTCCCAATATCTCATTTTCACTTATGCCTTCCTTAATGCTATCTAAAGTAATTTGTATATTCTTTGCTATAAACAAGTTCATAGCTCAAAGATAATAAATTTTAATTAAAACGCCAAAGTGCTAAAAATAATCAAATAAAACTCAACAATGCTAATCTATATGAATGTAATCCAAAGCCTGATATACTCCCTTTGCAATAAGGTGCAAGATATGAATGTCTTCTAAAGTCCTCTCTAGAATGTATATTAGAGATATGCACTTCTACCACTGGTGTATCAATGGCTTTGATAGCATCTGATATAGCTACAGAAGTATGAGTATAAGCTCCCGCATTTAATATAATTCCATCATAAGAGAATCCTACTAAATGTAATTTATCTATAATATCTGATTCACTATTTGATTGAAAATACTCTAAGCCATTATGCTCTTTTTGTAATAACTCAAAATACTCCCCAAAACTCTGAGTTCCATAAATAGAGGGTTCTCTTTTGCCTAGTAAGTTTAGATTCGGTCCATTGATAATAATATACTTCATCGATATATTTATTAGATTAACTATATAAAACTTATACCTTTGGCAAAAATATAGTTTTATTTTGGAATAAAAATGAAATGGAGTGAAGCACTAAAAGATTTTGAAATTTACCTTAAATTAGAAAGAGGGCTCTCAGAACACTCTATTAGTGCTTACTTAAACGATGTTCATCATTTACGCGATATTCATAGTACCCGTTCCCCTATAGATATTAAATTTGAAGATTTAAGAGATTTTATTATGCAGTTAGCTAACGTGGGGTTAGAAGTACGTAGCCAAGCCAGAATTATATCTGGAATCAAAAGTTTTTTTAACTTTTTAATATATACAGACCTCATAAGCTCATCCCCTGCTGAACTATTAGAAACTCCCAAAATAGGACGGAAAATTCCAAATACCTTGAGCGTAGAAGAAATAGACCTTATGATAACACATATAGACCGAAGCACACTAGAAGGCGAACGAAATAGAGTGATTTTAGAAACGCTATACGGCTGTGGACTTAGAGTATCAGAACTTATTAACCTCAAATTATCAGATTTATTTTTTGACGAAGGCTTTATAAAAGTAACTGGAAAGGGAAACAAACAGAGATTTGTCCCTATCAATCTATACAATATGAAGTGTATTAAATTTTATATTGAAGAAATTCGCTCACAGATAAATACACAAAAAAATTACGAAGATATACTATTTCTGAATAGAAGGGGCAAACAACTTACTAGAGTAATGATTTTTATCATTATACGAGATTTGGCGAAGAAAGCTCAAATCCATAAAACGATTAGTCCGCATACCTTTAGACATTCCTTCGCTACAGATTTACTTAGTGGAGGTGCCGATCTTAGCGATATACAAAAAATGTTAGGACATGAAAGCATCATTACTACAGAAATATATATGCATTTGGATAAATCTTCGCTTAGAAGAACCTTAGAAAAATACCATCCAAGGGCTAATCATACAAACTGAAGTATATTACATATAAACTTTACTCAAAATTAAAAGAAAGACCTCCTCTTAGAATCAAACCCTTATCTAATATCTCTCCTTTTACAAATCCTCTACTCTTATAACCAGTTTGAAATACAACACCAAATCTTTTTCCTGTATCAATAAAATCATAATATATTGTAGTTAAAAGCATTGCTCCCATCCCTTCGGAATATTTCAAAATATCTTTCTTATAAAATTCTATGCGAGGTTGATACCACATTTGCCCTTCAAAATTAAAACTAAATTTATCAAATTTCAAAATATTCCAACCATTTGCAGATAATCTCCAAGCACTTTCAAGGGTACCGTCAGTATGTGAAATATCAAAAGAATAAAGTTGAGCATTATACTTAAAATAATTCTGTAAACTAATCTCAACTCCATAAGGTGCTAAATTAAAACCGGCTTTGGGTAAGTATTTAAAGTTTTCACTTAAAGGTATTAAATAAATATCACTCGATGCTCTACCATTATAAATATAGCCATTAAAAATACTATTAAACGCATAATAATTCATAGGATCAAGTATTAAACTAAATATACCGTAGAGTCTTAATTTTTCTAATGATAATTTATTTTTTCCATAAAAATCATTTATATTTTCAACATACGCTATAGGATCCATTATAGCACCCTTATTTGACAGAGAATTTATAAAAGCAGTATATCCGCTCAAATCATTATTAGAATATAAATAAAAAAATGCACTTTGATGGTTAATTTTATTATCCAATAAGATATTTTTTCTGATGGTATTACTCAATAAAATACTTGCCTCTGACCCTCCTATCAAATAAGTAATTCTCTGCTGAGGTGTCCATTTAGAGGATATTGTTTTAGAAAAGCCTACAGATAGTTTAAAACTAAAAGGAGGTGGAACATCAACGTATGTTTTGGTATTTTTAACTCCAAACTCATAAGCCCTAGCACCATGGCCAAATCTTTCGTGCTGCCAAACCATAAGTAAAAAACCAATAGGATAATCTGTAAAAAACAACTTTGTTAATCTATAACCTATATCTAAAATTTTTGCCTTTGATTTAAAAATATTTGTAGGTATAAACCTATTGTCAAATGATTGCCATAAATAATGAATAGTAGAAATATTTTCAGAACCAAACTTCATTCCCATGTTAGATTCATAAATAATATGATAACGAGACTGTGCATTTCCTACATTTGAAATGAATAGCAATGCTATGCCTATTCTCATTATTAAGTTCATACTGCAAATATAATTAATTTATTTACATCTAAATAGGTTATAAATTAAAAAAAGGAATAATTAGATTGTCTTGAGTTTATAAAACCTTATAGTAAGTAATATAGCAGATATGCTAAGTCCTATGCCTAGGCCTGCCCATACTCCTATTACGCCATATTCTAATGGTATGGCTAAAATATATGCTACAGGCAAAGATATGACCCAGTATGCTATAAAACTTACTATAGTAGGGATTTTTATGTCTTGCAGTCCCCTTAATATTCCCAGAGATACGATCTGTATGCCATCGGATATTTGGAATAATGCCACTATAAATAGTAGGGAAGAAGTCAGCTTAATCACATTTTGATCTTGGATATATATTTGTGGGAGTATATCCCGCATCGTTAAAAATACAATGCCAAATCCTATCATAATGATAAATACCATTAACAAACATGAAAAACCTACTGTTTTTACCATTTTTAGGTTTCTAAATCCTTTTTGATTGGCTACCCTTATGGTAGCAGTAGTGCCTATTCCTACAATAATTAAAAAACTGATGGATGATAGATTAACAGCTATTTGATGCGCGGCTAAGGCATTGGCACTAATGGTCCCTGAGATAAATGAACTTGCAGCAAAAGCACCCACTTCGAACATCATTTGTAAGCTATTAGGTATCCCTAAATTAAATATTTTTAAAAATATTTTTTTCTTAAATTTTTTAAATACTAAAAAAGAGATATAGATTTTAAGTTTTGGACTTTTTAGTATAATTATCAAAAGGAAAATAAACATACATATTCTAGATATAAGGGTACTGTATGCTGCACCTTTTATACCCATTTTTTCAAAACCCAGATATCCAAAAATGAGTATATAGTTTAGTATAACATTGATAACATTGGCTATGTAACTTGCATACATTGGTGGTTTGGTTAGCGATAGTCCTTCACTAAATTGCCTTAATGCTTGAAATAGCATCAGTGGAATAAAAGAAATACTAAGTGTATTTAAGTATGGTATTGCTAGTACAGTTACTTCTTTAGGTTGATTCAAGAAATCCATTAAAGGTGAACAAACTATAGTGACAATAGTCATAAGAGCTCCCATAGCAATATTTAAGATAAAGCCATGTTCAAATATTATGGTACTTTGCTTTTTATTGCTTTTGCCTTCTGCAGTGGCTACCAGTGGAGTAATAGCTGTAGAAATACCTAACCCAAAGACAAATATCATGAAGAAAATTGCATTACCTAGAGAAACAGCTGCCAGATTATTTACTCCTAATTTTCCTACCATAAGATTATCTACTACACTCATAAGTACATGAGCTAATTGCGCTAACATTATGGGATAGGCTATTTTGATATTATTCTTAAATTCAGATAGTAGATGAACCATTTATGATTTTTATTGTTTCTTATTTATACGGGAGAAATAAGATTACTATAAAAGAGTTACTTTAGTAGCTCCTTTTCCATATTTTTTATAAGGGGCATCACTACATTTGGCATTGTAATTTCTTCTCACTAGTGCGTAAATTTCATTTCCCAAAATGGATTTTCCTATACCGTGTATAAAGATAATTTCTTTTATATTTTTTGTGATAGCTTCTTCTATTTTATCTTTTGCATACGCTAATTGTGCACTTAATTCTTTTCCCGGTTCAATTCTATCAGCATTGGGTATTTTGTCTAAGTGTAAATCTACTATAAGTGTATGATTAGATGTTATATTTTGTTTGGTTTTTTCCTTACTTATACGATGATCAGTATTAATTTGGTGGGCAAAATCTTTAATTTTTGTAAGTTCTAAGGAGTCATAATCTCTTTCAAAGCCATCATTTGTTTTTAAAGTAATCTTAATGAGAGTAATTTTTGTAATATACCCTTTGATATCTTCATCTATTACGCTTACAAAATCTCCTATTTTAAACGACATTTTAACTGAAAATTTATTGAAGTTCTAACCAAGAATTGCCAAAGTTAGCATTTTAAAATATATTTTCGATTATTCTATTAATGCTTGATATACTAAAGCCCTAAGTTTATTATGGATCCTAATCCTCCTGACAATTTATTACGTTTTACATATTCTTGGAGTGTATGAGTTAATAGTTCTAATCTTTTGGAGGACATTCCTACTTTTTCTGGTTTTACTTTTACGAGATATTGAGCAGATAAATTCGTATGCATTACTAATGTTAGAAGTAGTATAATCAGCTTAATAGTACAATTTATTTTCATAGTAAATTATCGTTTAAATTTTATAAACAAAGTCAGTGCAAAATAAATTAAAAAAAATAAAATATTTTATTAATTTTGCCTGAATGTAAAATTTTAATTATGATTTTAATTACAGGTGGAACGGGGTTGGTTGGTAGGTATCTTTTGCTCAAGTTAGTGAAAGAGGGGAGGGTAGTACGAGCCATCAAAAGACAAACCAGTAATATAGAAAGTGTCCAGAGGTTGTTTTATAATTCAGGTTTATTACAAGAAGATTTTGATAAAATAGAGTGGGTAGAGGCAGAGGTAAACGATATACCTTTATTGGAGAAAATCTTTGATGGGGTGAAACAAGTATATCACTGTGCAGCTGTGGTTTCGTTTAATTCTAGTGATAGGGAAAAAATATATAAAGTAAACATAGAGGGTACGGCTAATATTGTAAATTTGTGTTTGCATTATAAGGTAAGTAAAATGTGCTTTGTGAGTTCTATTGCTGCTTTGGGAAAACCCAATGGAAAATATACTACCGAAGAGAATTATTGGATTACAAATAAGGATGATTCTGCGTATTCTGTAAGTAAATATTTATCTGAAATGGAGGTGTGGAGGGCAGCACAAGAGGGACTTGATGTAGTGATTGTAAACCCTGCGATAATATTGGGTGGGGGCTCTATATCTGATAGTATTTTGCAGCGTATAGATAAAGGAATGCTTTTTTATACTGAAGGAGTTAATGCCTTTGTAGATGTGAGAGATGTAGTACAGGTAATGGTATTACTTATGGATAGAGAAATATTTCATAAGAGGTATATACTAGCGGCAGACAATGTGTCATTTAAATATTTATTTGTAAAAATAGCCGAGCAAATGGGGCGTAGAGTACCTAAGTACAAACTTACGCCTTTTATAGGGAATGTTCTCTGTGGGTTTGCTTTTTTGTGGAGTAAAATATTTAAGGGGAAACCTATGATTACTAAATCGATTTTGAATTTTGGGTTCAATAAATCTTATTATTCCAATGAAAAAATAAGGAAAGAATTAAATTATAATTTTATACCTTTAGATGATACTATTGAGATGATAACACAAGATTATATGAAAAAATAAGGTTTTTTTACTTAAAATATAGATATTTTGAAGATAAAGTAAAATACAATAAAAGGCAACGATAGGAAATTTAAAAATTTTCTATCATGGATTGAATGTATTTGTATTTTTTATTTGTGAGTTTTTCCAAAAGATTTATAATGGATTTAAATAAAGATAATTAAGAAACAATATTAAAAATTAAATAAATATGAAAACTATTACGAAAATCTTTTTATGGGTATTGTCTTTGAATATGGTAGTTGCCCAAGCACAAAATTTGGTAGATAAAAAACCCAATGTAGTACTTATTACTATGGATGGAGTACGTTTGCAAGAATTCTTTACTGGAGCAGACCCAAAACTTATAGCTAATAAAAGTTATGTAAAGGATACACTCAGAACTATATCTAAATACTGGAAAGAAACTCCTGAACAAAGGAGAGAAGCACTATTTCCTTTTATATGGAAGACGATAGCTACTCAAGGGCAGGTGTATGGCAATAGAAAACTGGGAAGCAAAATGAATTTAACTAATAAATACTATATTTCAGCTCCCGGCTATAGCGAAATATTATGTGGATTTGCCGATGATAAAAGAGTAAATAGCAATGCTAAGAAAAATAACCCTAATAAAACAGTACTTGAACATATCAATGATACAAAAGGGTATAAGGGAAGGGTATGTGCTTTTACTACTTGGGATGTATTTCCATATATCATCAATGAGCAGCGTAGTGGTATTTTGGTGAATTCTGCTCTTGAACATGTTAAGGGTAGTAATTTGTCTGAAAACCAAAAGTTACTTAATAAATTACAAGATAAAGTACCTATAGATTGGAATGGTAGTGCAAGATACAATGCCTTTACAGTGTATCAAGCTCTGGAGCATATAAAAAAAAATAAACCTAAACTTATTTTTATAGGTTTAGATGAAACGGATGAATTTGGTCACAGTGGAGATTATGATAAATATCTTGATGCTGCCAAGAATGCTGACAATTTGATAGAGGAAGTTTGGAATACTTTACAAGGTATGTCTTTTTATAAAAATAATACTACGCTTATTATTACTACTGACCATGGTAGGGGTGTTGAGCCTTTGAAATCTTGGATGTGGCATGGCAAAAATATCGAGAATGTCGATCAAGTATGGATGGCGTTAATAGGACCTAAAGTAAAACCCCTTGGAGAACTTAAACAAGGGCAGGTATATACAAATCAGATAGCTGCTACTATTGCTAAAATAATGCAAGTGCCCTTCAATGGAGATAAAATAGGTAAACCTATTAAAACTATTATTGAGTAGTTTTATTTATTTTACTTAATAGATAAGTATCGAAAAAAAAGAAATTTTTATATAGATAGAGAATGGGTATGAGGTTTTCATAGAAATTGCCCTTTTGGGGCATTTTTTCTATTTGATTTAGTTTACAAAAAAGATCAATCATAATATTTTAAGTGGAATAGAAAACTTTTGCCTGCCTGTAGGCAGACAGGGGGGCTTTATAAGGTAAAATTAAGTTGATTTAGGGTATTACTCAGTAAACACGAGTTTATTAAATTGGGTTAGAAAAATTCACTGTAAATTTAAATTATCTCAAACCAAAAAATTATGTATATTTGCCGCCTAAATTTTAACTTTACTTAAATATCATGAAAATTTATTACACTATTTTTTTAATTTTTATTTGTCAATTTTCATTTGCTCAAAGACATTTTTGTGGGACTAAGGTTCCAAAAGATGATTTTTTAAATGTAAATACCAAAAATGCCCAAAAAAAAGCTATAGAAGTTAGCAATGACCCTATTACTATTAATTTAAAAATAAATGTACTTTCAGATGATGATGGTAGTAATAAGGCTATAGACAATGCATCTTTAAATTCTGTAATGAAGCGTGTTAGGAAGATCTTTCGTGCTCATAATATAGATTTTAATATTAATAAGCAGATAAATTATATTAATTCCACTTCCCAGAACACGGTTTTAAGGGGTGCCTTTTTTTTTGGCATAACTTTTATTGCATATTACAATCTAGCTAATTTCAGCCAGAAATATTCCAATCCTAATTCTATCAATCTATTCTTTACTAAATACTATAAGAAGCTTTATGGGCTGGCTTTGGCTATTCCATCTAAATATGCGATGGTTTGTATAAATAATTCCACAGTAGAACAAACAGCGAATACAGTAGCTCATGAGTTGGGGCATTGTTTAGGATTATTCCATACTTTTAATAATGATGGTTCCGAATTGGTAGATGGTAGTAATTGTGCCACTGAAGGAGATTTTATTTGTGATACTCCTGCAGATTCTAATGGTGAAAGGGATAAAGATGCAAATAATGATGTTTACAAACCTGATAAAACTAATATAATGTCTTACTATGATCTTAAGCATCAAACCTTTACTTATGGACAGGTACAAAGAATAAGAAAAACTATTATTATCAACTCTAGTTTAAGACAATCCCTTTCCAATAATATTTATACTCCTCCCAATGTATTAAACATTATTAAAACTTTTGGTTTACCTTTAAGGGTTACCAACCCTAAGGGTATTCAAGGTTTTTATAATATAAAACTTAACCAAGAGTATATCAAAAAATCAAATAAATATCTTAAACAGGAGGATTTGGGTTATGTAACACCTATTTTATATAAGGGGAATAATAAATTAGAATTGTATAGAGATGATAATGTATTTTCAAGTTCTGTATGGATAGATTTTAATAATAACGGTAAATTTGAAGATTCTGAACAGGTATTTGATGGAAGTTCTATAGTAGGGTACTTTGATGGTGATTATAAAGTGGGAAATACTAGTTATGGAGGGTATAATTTTTATAATTATGTCTATGGGAAAATTAGTTTTAACGATTTTACTTATACGGGTAGAAGTGATTATGCAGCCAAATTACAAATCAATATTAAAATTCCTGATAATGTAAATCCGGGTGCTTATAAAGTGAGACTAAAAACCGTTTCTAATTTGGATATTATTGCTGATTCTTCGAGTTCAAAAAAAGCTGATAAACCTATTAAGTATTTGGGTCAGGTAACTGATTTTTATGTTAAGGTATCTTGCAAGCCTCATTTTACAAGACCTCTATATTATGTAGGTTACGTTCAAGTTAAACTCAATGATAATCATTTTTATAACCGTTGGAGAACTACATTTAAACCTTGGGATAATATGAATACAACAGTAAGTTTAACAAGGAATAGTAATTCATTGAGTATTGCGGCATATTATAATCCTGTTACAACTTCCATGTGGATAGATAAAAATAAAAATGATGTATTTGAAGAAAATGAACTGATCGTTAAGAATTTTAAAACAGATTGGTCTTGGAATTATCACGATACTTCTTTCGATTTGCCTGATAGAATACCTTATGGTGATTATAAAGTACGAATGAAAGGTTGTTTTTATTGTGATAGTTCTGATCCTTGTACCAATCAGGTATATGGTCAAAGTATAGATTTTAAAGCGTCAGTATCAGGTAGGGGTAGTGATTTTAAGGCGTTTAAAAAAGAAAATACCTCACTAACAGATAAAATTATTTTACCAGATTTAAATATTAGGGATTATGATAAACCTGTACCTTTAGATAGACTTGAAAAACTCAAATCAAAGGCAGATGTCAAGATATTTCCGAATCCTTTGAAAATAAGTACAGGCGAGAAGTTAAATATTTCTATATCTAAAATAAATCTCACAAGGCAAGAAAATTATTATATATCTATATTTAATTTTATAGGTAAAAAAGTTTTAAATAAAGAAATAAGTAACTATGAAGAATTAGATGTTTCATACTTACCTATAGGTACTTATATATTGCGACTATATGACAACAATAAAGTTTTACTTAAAACAGAAAAAATTATATTGTTCTAAAACTTGCAATAAATACTTTTATATAAAGTATTTTATTTCAATTTTCAAGTAAAATATTATAGAATATTTGTCGAGATAAAGTTACATAGTTATAACCTTTTATTTTCTATTAAGTAATATATTGAATGTTGACCAATTATCATAAAATAAACAATATTACAGGGTGGGTAGTATTTTTCATTGCTTCTACAGTTTATTTACTTACAGTAGAACCTACTGTTAGTTTTTGGGATTGTGGAGAATACATCGCTACAGCATCTACACTTCAAGTAGGACATCCTCCTGGGGCGTCTTTCTTTCAAATTTTGGGAGCTTTTTTCTCTATTTTTACTTTTGGCGATACTAGTAAAGTAGCACTCATGGTCAATTCTATGTCTGCTATAAGTAGTGCTTTTACGGTGTTGTTTTTATTTTGGAGCATTACGGCATTGGCAAAAAAAATATATGTAAAAACCTCAGAATTAAATGCGAATACCATATTATCTATTATGGGAGCAGGTATAGTAGGAGCTTTGTGTTTTACTTTTACAGATACGTTTTGGTTTTCGGCAGTCGAGGGGGAGGTATATGCTATGGCTACTACGCTTATAGCACTCATATTTTGGTTGGCACTCAAGTGGGATGCAGACCAAAGTGAAAGAGCTGATAAATGGTTCATTCTCATATCTTATATATTGGGATTAGCTACGGGAGTACATATTATGGTATTGCTTGCGGTTCCTGCGGTGGGATTTGTATATTGTGCTAAAAAATATAAAAATATAGGTACTAATATGAAGCAGTTTGTCATTGTAAATATCGCATTGATTGGGCTATTGACTATTATATTCAAAGGGGTATTTCCTGTAGTGATGGGCTTATTTGGTTGGGCAGAGATATTTTTTACCAATACTATTGGCTTACCTTTTAACTCTGGTACCGTTATTATAGGAATACTATTGGTGGCACTGTTTACTTTTCTTATTCAATATACCAGAAAGAAGCAAATGCCACAGCTCAACACTATTGTACTTTGCTTAATTTTTATGCTTATAGGTTTTTCTTCTTGGATAATGTTACCTATTAGGGCAAATGCTCAAACGCCTATCAATGAAGATGCACCTAAGGATGCTGTGGCATTACTTGCTTATTATAATAGAGAACAATATGGAGATTGGCCAGTATTGTATGGACCTATGTTTTCTGCGTACGATGGAGGTATTAAATTAGATAAAAATCAACCTTATACAGATATACCTCCTACTTACGAAAGAGATGAACAAACTAAACAATATATCATAGTAGATCATGGTAAAGAAGCCGAACCTAATATTAGTAGTCAACATATAGGCTTTTTTCCTAGAATGTGGCAACGAAATAGTATTGCTAATTATAAGGAGATTGTACCAAGTTTGAAGGAAAATAAGGGCAAAAAGCCCACTTTTTTACAAAATTTACAGTTCTTTTTGCACTATCAGTTAGGGCATATGTACATTAGATATTTTATGTGGAATTTTGTAGGAAGGCAGAATGATTATCAAGGGCGATTTGAACTTACTAAAGGGAACTGGATAAGTGGTATAGATTTTATAGATGAGTTAAGATTAGGACCTCAAACCGATTTGCCTAAGGATTTAAAAAATAACAAAGCTAGAAATACTTACTACTTTTTACCTCTAATATTAGGTATATTGGGACTCGTATATCATATCAGAAAAGATAAAAAGTTATTTTACGCTGCATTCTTGTTATTTGCCTTTTTAGGTTTGGGCATATTGATGTACACCAATAATAAACCCTTTGAACCTAGAGAAAGAGATTATGCTTTGGTAGGGTCGTTTTATGTTTTTGCTATTTGGGTTGGTTTTGGCGTATTGCAATTATTGCATATCCTTAAAAGTAAACTTCCTCAAAATAAATTAATTATAGGCTTGGTAGTTTTGGCTTGTTTGATTTTGGTTCCAGGTATTATGGCAAAAGAAAATTGGGACGACCATGACCGTTCGGATAGATATACCGCCAGAGATATAGCTAAAGCCTATCTAGATTCTTGTGATGAGAATGCAATACTGTTTACTTTAGGAGATAATGATACTTTCCCGCTTTGGTATATGCAGGAGGTAGAAAAATATCGTACTGATGTGAAATGCGTAAATCTATCATTATTAAATACAGATTGGTATATAGACCAAGTAAAAAAGGATTCTTATGAAGCTAAGGGAATACCATCAGCTATTCCGCACTCTATATATGTTAAGGATAAGAGAAACGCCATTTATCTGATAGATAGATATGGGATGATGGATTCGGTAATATGGAGTGCAGATAACTTTATCAAATGGGTCACTAGCGACCATGACAAAACTAAAATACAATTTACAGAAAATACAAAAGAGGTATTTACTCCTGTAAATAAGATTAGATTTCAAGTAGATAAAGATATTTTACTTCAAAATAAAATTGTGCCGGAGTATCAAAAAGATAGCATTGTTTCTGAAATTATTTTAGAAATTCCTAAAAGTGATAATGCTATAGAGAAAAAAGATATGATGATTATAGATATTCTTAGAAATAACAAATGGAAGCGACCTATATATTTCACGATTACATCAGGGTATAAGCCTAAAGATTTTCTATATTTAGATAAATACCTTCAGTGCACAGGATTGACGTATAAATTGATTCCTGCCAAAATCAAAAGAAAAGAAGGGGAATTAGCAGCTGTATCTACTGAGGATATGTATCATAAAATAATGAGTAAATTTCATTGGGGGAATATGGAAAAACCTAGTGTGTATTTAGATGAAACTAATAGAAGATTAGCTTTTACCTATAGGTCGAGTATTGGACTTTTAGCTCAATCTCTTATAGAAGAAGGCAAGCAGCAAAAGGCGAAAAAAGTATTAGACTTATGTATGGAGAAAATACCTTATCAAATTTATGAGAATAATAGTTTTATGCTTAGTATGATTAAATCTTATTACCAAATAGGAGATAACAAAAAAGCAGATGAGTTATTAAAACAGTTTATAAAAGATTTAGACCAAAGATTGTTTTATTATTCTAAGTTTGATAAACGAAAAATGCCTATATTATTTCAAGAGATTAAGATAGCTTTGGCTTATTATAAAAGATTGCTTACTTTAGCATCGGTTTACAATGAGCAGTTATATCGAGATAAAAAAGAATATCTAGAGGAATTGTATCAGGATTTGTTAAATAAGATGTAATTTTGGAAAGTAAAACCTAAACACAAATCTATACTGGGTAGATTCAACTTACAAGTGCAACATTGTTTAATTTTGATTTTTTTCTACAAATTTATAAAATAATTGGAAAGGTTTTACATAATTTATTCCCTTTCATTAGGTCTGTTGTTTATATTGATTTGAATATTTTTCACTAAATGTTGCACTTACTAATTGAATTTACATTTTTTAACAGTATAAGTCATTAAACAAGGTTAGATTTGTATAAAGTCATTTATCTATGAATGTATTACAGACTATTGAAAAGCACATGTTACAGCGAAATTACGCTGAAAGTACTATAAAAACTTATTTAAATTTTTTAAAACAATATGCTAAGTTTTGTAATCGCAATAGTTTGAACCCTAAAACAGATGTTAAGGAGTTTATCCAGTATTTAATTCATCGGAGTTATTCTATAAGTGCGCAAAATCAAGCAATTAATTCGATAAAATATTATTGGGAAAATATTTTACATAAGGATAAGGAATTTATACAAATTGATCGACCAATGACGGAGAAGAAACTTCCGGGGGTGTTAAGTTTAAAAGAAATTCAACTCATTTTTAATACTTGTAAAAACTTAAAGCATTTATTAATTTTAAAAATTATTTATGCTTGTGGATTAAGAATAAGTGAGGTTTTAAATTTGGAATTAAAGTATATTGATACTAGTAGAAAAACTATAAAAATAGTACAGTCCAGAGGTTGGTATTAAAAGACATATAACTCCGCATACACTAAGACATAGTTATGCTACTCATTTATATGAGAATGGTGTTAATTTGAGAAGTATTCAATTTTTATTAGGTCATGGAAGCAGTAAAACTACTGAGATATATACTCATGTAAGTAATCAGCACATTACTAAAACGCCTAGTCCTTTAAGTTTTTTAAAATAACACTTGTTTTAAATGTAACTTTTATTATATTTGCACAATCAAACTAAAAAATAAACAAAACAAATAATAAAACATCAAACTATAAGGAATATAAACGGAACTTTGTCTGTTTATACAGTAGTTATGGGCAATTTAAACAAAACATATGAAAAGAATACTGATTTTAGTTTTATCAATTACATGTTCAATATCTGTTTTCTCTCAATCAACCGAACTGCTTGATGAGAAAAATGGGTTTAAGTCATATAAACTTGAAACTTTAAGACAAAGTTTCATACAGAAAGGGTTAATTTTAGAGGAGGTTAAAGATAGCAATGGCTTATATTCAGTAACTAATAATAAAGAGACTAAACTTTTCGATTACGATGTAAAATTTGTGCATCTGGCATTTAATAATTAAAACAAGTTAGTTGCTATCATGATTACTCTTGAATCCGGTTTAATACTTGGAGAAGTTGGAACGTCTTTTGGTAAATTATTTGGTAAAGGTTTCAAAGGTGTAGATGAGAAAAAACAAATTCCATTTGAAGGCTGGAAAGGAGAACGAGTCGGATTATATGTATATTATTATCCACCTTTTCAAGGAGGAGCAGGTTGGCAACCAATGGTTTTTATTTATGATTTGAATGAGGATAATAAGGAATTAATGAAGGGATTTTAATGCAAGAAGATGGTAAGGAAAATTTATATTGATACATCAGTTTTCGGAGGATATTTTGATAAAGAATTTGACTTTGATACTAAAATATTTTTTGATAAGATTGCTACAGAAAACATTCGAATTGTCATTTCTGATGTACTTGAAACAGAAATTTACAAAGCACCTTCTTTTATCATTGACTTTTTTGAATCCTTAAAAAATATAGACAAGATTGAATTATCTGATGTCGAAAGAGGTTTAGCAGAAAAATACATTACCGAAAAAGTTGTAGGCAGAACAAATTTAGCTGACTGTCAACATATTGCGCTTGCAACAGTTGCAAATGTAGATGTATTAGCGAGTTGGAATTTTAAGCATATCGTAAATTTAGAACGTATTAGAGGATATAACTCAATCAATCTAAGGGAAGGATATAAAACTTTAGAAATTAGAACACCAAAAGAAATATTTGATTATGACAACAATAGAAAGTAAGCCTAATATGGTTCAGCTTATGCGAGACATTCGTAACCAATTTAGTTCGGATATTCAAGAAATGAACTTGGAACAACAGAAAAAATATATGTTGAAATTCTTAAAAGAGATTAAGGAAAAAAGAAAAGCCCATAACAAAAGATATGAGTAATAGGCTCGTGCCTCGCCTACTACTCATATCCAAACCGTTGTAAAACATTTAAGACAAAAATCATGAAAAAAATTCTAATACTCGGATTCATTTTAATTTCAAATATTTTATTGGCGCAAAGTGATGTTAAAATGAAGTCTGATTATTCATCTGATAATCCTGAAATAAGAGACATTTTACAATTTGAGGGAATTGAATATTTAAAGTTGAGTTTCACAGGAAAAGATTTAGCAAATAAAAGCTATCATTTGACTGTAAAAGAAATTTGGGATGGAAAAGTAAAATCCGATAGCACAATTATGAATAGTGCCAAAAACCCATTCCACAATTTCAGAAAAATAAATGACTCTATTTTTAAGCTAAAAATTATTTCAAAGTTAACTGATGACAATAAATTGAAAATGACTTTCAGATTTCCTCGTTTTTCAACAACAAGAGAATTTAATGCCATAGAAACCAATGAATATAGTTTGAGAAACGTTGCTGAAACAAGCAAATCTGAAATAAAGTATGGTGAAAAGTTTTATCTATTAGCTTATATTTTACCTTACGAAAAAGACGGATATAAATATTATTGTGCGGTAGAAAATAGCGGAAAAGATATTGAAAATTGGGGTAAAGAATTTGGAATAAAACATTACCTCGTTTTTGAAATGAAATTTGAATAAAAAACGTTTTACAACAAAACCTATATGCAATGCCCTTCGGGGACACTGCGCATAGCCAAACCGTTCAACTTACAAGTGCAACATTATTTAATTTTGATTTTTTTCTACAAATTTATAAAATAATTGGAAAGGTCTTACATAATTTATTCCCTTTCTAGGTCTGTTGTTTATCTTGATTTGAATGTTTTTTATGAGTTTATCTTTTACATTGTTTAAATGTTGATTTTTAGGCAAGTACTGTCTGATTAATTTATTCATATTTTCTATTTGCCCTTTTTCCCAAGAACAATAAGGGTTTGTAAAGTAGGTATCTATTTCCAATTTATCTCTAACCACATAATGTTTGGCAAATTCCTTTCCATTATCCATGGTTATAGACTTGGTTTGATGTTTGAAAGGGAGTAGTAAATTGTTAATAGCTTGGGCTACTCCATCTGCTTTTTTTCCTTTTGGTAAGTGTTTGATTATTAAATACTTGGTTTTTCTTTCTGTTAGTGTTCATATAGCTCCTTTATACTCTTTACCCACTATTAAATCTGCCTCCCAATGTCCAAATACCTCTCTATTATTAACCTTTTCTGGGCGTTTATCTATACTTACTCGTTCTTTTATCCGCATTTTGTTAGTGATTACTTGACTTTTACGATGTTTTAATTGATGCCTCATATGTTTATATAAAGTTCCACCATTACACCTATCTTCTCTAACATATTGATAGATGCGTTCTACTGATACCATATCTATCCATTTAACTTTACAGTAGCCTACGATTTGTTCAGCAGACCATTGCTCCGCAGTAATATAGTTATCTATGATTTTTTGCTTATAAGAGGTAAAGGTACGCCCTCTACCATATCGTTCTTTCCGCTCTTCTGCCAACATATTAGCGTGATTAGCACGGTAAAGCCCGCGTTTTGTCTTATTCCTTTTAAATGCTCGGTATAGAGTACTACGACTTATTTGTAATTCCTTACAAATAAATTTTTTAAACATCTTTGCTTTTAAATATGCCTCTATTTGGTATCTTTGCTCACAAGTAAGATGCGTATATTTCATGTGCGTTTTCATTTAGTTTATTTTTTCACTAAGTGTTGCACTTACTAATTGAATTTACACTATAAAATCTCATTACACCAGCTAACATTGTAAACACTAAACCAGTTTTCAAAGGTGTAAAAAAATTAAATCTACTTTTAATAACTTTTTATCTTTTTGAGACTCAAAAAAAATTTATTTCTTTTTTGATATATTTTTTAGTTTATTTATAAATCTACACCTCATTTTAAAAACATAAATTCAAAATGAAAATTGTAAAAATAAAAAATAGATATTTTTTTGATTTATTATTAAATTTATTTATTAATTTTGTACCATAATTGAATTATTGATAATTTATCATCAATAATTAATAATTAATAATTAATAATAATTACTAAAATGAAAAAGATTAGATATTTTTTTGGTTTATTAGCATTCATATTTTCTATTACACAACTGATCCAATGTAATAAGGAAGATAAGCCTTTGGAAAAGAGCAAAAAGGCATCCATCATCTCCTTTGAATTGGGCACTTATAAAGGCAAGTTAAATGGCACCTCTTTATTAATAGAGGTACCCTACGCAGCGGATATAAGTTCTTTATCGGCAAAGGTAAAGTTATCGGCAAAGGCAACGATCAAACCCGACCCAACGAAAGTGAAAGATTGGAGCAATCCAGTATCGTTTACAGTAACCGCAGAGAATGGAGAGAGCAAAAAATATACAGTAACGGTAAAAATATTACGTCCATTATTGACCTTTGAAAAACTGACCAAAGAATATACAAAAGGTGGGCGTTTGAATGCTACAGAAATTCTAAAGCATGTAAAAGGTGCAAAGGCAAGCTATACTTTAAAAGAGATCACAAATCTGAATCCTAATGATATAGTAAAGGTCAATGGAAGTGCACCAAATCTAAGGTTAGAATTTAATCGGGCGGGTGTTTTTACGGCTTCGTTGCGCTTAAAACACAATGCTACATCAGATTTGGATGTAACGCTCAGTAATGCAGAATTTGAAATTACAAAGGGGGTTGCTCCTTTGGATTTAAGCTGGAGCAAACAAAGCAAGGTTTACGGTTTGGGAGGAGAGATCAGCAATGCAGAAATCTTAGCAGGTCTTAACGGTACAAAAACAGGCTATACCATTAAAACAGTAACCATAAGTGATGCAGGAGGTACAGGCGCAAGGGTTTCAGGGAGTGGCACTGCAGCTAAGATCGTCGGTTATACCCGGGCGGGTAACTTGACGTTATCACTTGTATTTGAACACGCTACCAAAGCAGATAAAACCATAAGCGGTGCACAATTTGAAATTACCAGTGGAGCTGTATCAGGATATTTAAGATGGCGTAAACAAAGCAAGGTTTATGCTTCAGGTGGAGAGATAAGCAACGTTGAATTATTAGGCGGTTTACAGGGACCAAAAGAGGGCTATCGTATCAAATCAGTACAGATTACAAATGATTCATCAGGAAGTGGTGCAAGGGTTTCAGGAAGTGGTAGTGGTGCTAAGATCGTCAGTTACGGCAAAGCTACTATCTTAACGTTGACACTTGTACTTCAGCACGCTACCAAAGCAGAAAAAACCATAACGGGTGCACAATTTGAAATTAGAAAGATGATAGCACCTGCTGATTTAACTTGGGTAAAACAATTGAAGAGGTATCGTTCTGGTGAAGAGATAAGCAACGTTGAATTGTTGTCAGGTCTGGAAGGTTCAAAAGTAGGTTATCGGATTAAAAGTGTAGCGATTACGACTGACTCCTCAAGTAGTGGTGCGCGTGTTTCAGGGAATGGTACTGCAGCTAAGATCGTTAATTATGGCAAACCTACTATCTTGACATTGACACTTGTATTTGAACACGATACGAAAGCAGATAAAACCATAAGTAATGCAAAATTTGAACTTACCAGTGGAATTGTATCTGTACCTTTAAGTTGGAGCAGACAAAGCAAGGTTTATGGTTCCCCAGCAGAGATAAGCAATGCAGAATTATTGGGTGGTGTGCGAGGTACAAAAGACGGCTATCGTATCAAATCAGTACAGATTACCAATGATTCAGGGGGCAGTGGTGCGCGTGTTTCAGGGAGTGGTACTGCAGCTAAGATCGTCGGTTATGGCAAAGCCACTATCTTGACGTTGACGCTTGTACTTCAGCACGCTACCAAAGCAGAAAAAACGCTCAGTAATGCACAATTTGAAATTAGGAAGATGCCCGTACCGGTTGATTTGAGTTGGCGTAAACAAATTAAGGTTTATAGTTTGGGAGGAGAGATAAGCAATGGGGAGTTGTTAGCAGGTCTTAGCGGTACAAAAACAGGCTATCGAGTGAAAACATTAACCATCAGTGACGCAAGAGGTACAGGAGCAAGGGTTTTAGGTAATGGCACTTCAGCTAAGATCGTCAGTTATACCAAGGTGGGTATCTTGACGTTATCGATTGTATTTGAACACGATACCAAGGAGGATAAAAACATCACTGCTGGAGCGTTTGAAATAACGAAGGGCAGTGCGGAAAGTTTAAGTTGGAGGAAGCAAGCGAAGGCGTTTAGCAGTGATGGAGAAATTACCAATGCCGATTTATTAGCAGGCGTTACGGGCAGTGGTAAGAATGGATACACCATTAAAACTGTTAGGATTAGTAATGATGGAGGTACAAGTGCAGTGGTTTCAGGGAGCGGCAGGGCTGCTAAAATTACGAGTTATACCAAAGCGGGTACGCTTACGCTCACCCTTGTATTAGTACACGATACTAAAGAAGATGCTACTATTAGAAATGCGGAGTTTGAGATTACGCTTTTAAGTTGGACCAAGCAAACGAAGCCGTTTAGCAGTGGTGGCGAAATTACCAATACCAATCTATTAGCAGGCGTTACGGGTAGTGGTAAGAATGGATACACCCTTAAAACCGTTACCATTACCAGTAAAAACGGTACAGGTGCAAGGGTTTCAGGGAGCGGTACTTCAGTTAAAATTACGAGTTATAACAAAATTGGTACGCTTACGCTCACCCTTGTGTTAGCACACGATACTAAAAACGATGTAACCCTTAGCAATGCACAATTTGAAATTACGAAGGGCGGTGCGGAAAGTTTAACTTGGACGAAGCAAACGAAGCCGTTTAGCAGTGGTGGCGAAATTACCAATACCAATCTATTAGCAGGCGTTACAGGTAGTGGTAAGAATGGATACACCCTTAAAACCGTTAACATTACCCATACAAACGGTACAAGTGCGAGGGTTTCAGGGAGCGGTACTTCAGTTAAAATTACGAGTTATACCAAAGTAGGTACGCTTTCCCTTACGATTGTTTTACAACACGATACTAAAGACGATGTAACCCTTAGAAACGCACAGTTTCATATTTATAGAGATATTTTTACGATAAGTAGTAGTGGGGTAGTAACACTTAAAACAAGCGTTGACAGAAATAGTTTAACAACAGTAACCATTCCTTATATGATTAACGGTACCACTGTAACCAGTATTGGGAATGCTATATTTAAGGATTGTACTTCACTTACCAGTGTTACGATTCCTAATTCCGTAACCAGTATTGCAAGTAATGCATTTTCTTATTGTACTTCACTTACCAGTATTACGCTTCCTAATTCTGTAACCAGTATTGGTACTTCGGCATTTTATGGTTGTATTTCACTTACCAGTATTACGCTTCCTAATTCTGTAACCAGTATTGGTACTTCGGCATTTAATGGTTGTATGTTACTTACCAGTATTACGCTTCCTAATTCCGTAACCAGTATTGGTACTTCGGTATTTCAAGATTGTGAAAGCCTTACCAGTATTACGCTTCCTAATAAGTTAACCAGTATTGGAGAATCGACATTTTCTAATTGTCGTTCACTTACCAGTATTACGCTTCCTAATTCCGTAACCAGTATTGCACGACAGGCATTTTTTAAATGTGCTTCACTTACCAGTATTACGCTTCCTAATTCCGTAACCAGTATTGGACATGGGGCATTTTTTAAATGTACTTCACTTACCAGTATCACGATGGGTAATTCCTTAACCAGTATTGGACATGGGGCATTTCAGGAATGTAGTTCACTTACTAGTGTTAAGATTCCTAATTCTGTAACAACTATTGGAAATGAGCCATTTAAACATTGTAGCAAGCTCACTACCATACAGGTACCTAAAGCTAAGGTGACTGATTGGCAAGCGAACCTAAAAATAGATAATCCTGCTAACGTAGTGGGGTATTAAGGTAAAATAATTATTTATTTTTAACCCCCTTTACTTTCCCCTTTAAAAAGGGGGATTTTACCACATGGACAATAGCACAAACACACAGAGCAAGTTGAGTATTTAGTCCCCCTTTTTAAAGGGGGACAAAGGGGGATTTTACCAAAGATGCCCGTATGAAAACAATTACTCTATATACCTGTTTTGAGAAAAAAATTATTTTTTCTTTTGATTTATTGTCAATTTTTTTATAAATTTGCCCCGCACTAAATTATTGGCGATAGAACATCAATAGTTAGTATAATTTAAATATTATAATAATAAAATACTTTAAACCCTATGTTTTTAAAAAGTCAAGTTATGAATAAAAAAATGAAAGATTTTATTAATATACTATCATTGATATTGTATGTTACTGTAATGAGTCAATGTACTAAAGAAGATAAGCCTTTGAAAAAGAGCAAAGAGGCATCGATCATCTCCTTTGAATTAGGCACTTATAAAGGCAAATTAAACGGCACCTCCTTATTGATAGAGGTACCCTACGCAGCGGATATAAGTTCTTTATCGGCAAAGGTAAAGTTATCGGAAAAGGCAACGATCAAACCCGACCCAACGAAAGTGAAAGATTGGAGCAATCCAGTATCGTTTACAGTAACCGCAGAGAATGGAGAGAGCAAAAAATATACAGTAACGGTAAAAATATTACGTCCAGTATTGACCTTTGAAAAACTGACCAAAGAATATACAAAAGGTGGGCATTTGAATGCTACAGAAATTCTAAATCATGTAAAAGGTGCAAAGGATGGCTATACTTTAAAAGAGATTACAAATCTGAATCCTAATGATATAGTAACGGTCAATGGAAGTGCGCCAAATCTAAGGTTAGCATTTAATCGGGTGGGCGTTTTTACGGCTTCGTTGCGCTTAAAACACAATGTTACATCAGATTTGGATGTAACGCTCAGTAATGCACAATTTGAAATTACAAAGGGGGATGCTCCTTCGGATTTAAACTGGAGAAAACAAAGCAAGGTTTATGCTTTGGGTGGAGAGATAAGCAATGTTGAATTATTAGGCGGTGTATCGGGTCCAAAAGAGGGCTATCGTATCAAATCAGTACAGATTACGGATGATTCCTCAAGTAGTGGTGCACGTGTTTCAGGAAGTGGTACTGCAGCTAAGATCGTCAGTTATAGCAAACCTACTATCCTGACGTTGACACTTGTATTTGAACACGATACCAAAGCAGACAAAACCATAACGGGTGCACAATTTGAAATTACTGAGGGCTTAACTTGGCGCAAACAAAGCAAGGTTTATCGTTCGGGGGGAGAGATAAGCAACGCTGAACTATTAGGCGGTCTGCAGGGACCAAAAGAGGGCTATCGTATCAAATCAGTACAGATTACAAATGATTCATCAACAAGTGGTGCAAGGGTTTCAGGGAGTGGTACTGCAGCTAAGATCATTAATTATAACAAAGCAGTTACCTTGACGTTGACGCTTGTATTTGAACACGCTACCAAAGCAGAAAAAACCATAACGGGTGCACAATTTGAAATTACGAAGATGGCTGCACCTACCAATTTAACTTGGGTAAAACAATTGAAGACTTATCGTTCTGGTCAGGAGATAAGCAATGCTGAATTATTAGAAGGTCTCGAAGGTTCAAAAGTAGGGTATCGGATTAAAAGTGTAGCGATTACAAGTGACTCCTCAAGTAGTGGTGCGAGGGTTTCAGGTAGTGGTACTGCAGCTAAGATCATTAATTATAGCAAAGCGACTATCTTGACGTTGACACTTGTATTTGAACACGATACCAAAGTAGATAAAACCATAACGGGTGCACAATTTGAACTTACCAGTGGAGCTGTATCTGTACCTTTAACTTGGAGCAGACAAAGCAAGGTTTATAGTGTTTCAGGAGAGATAAGCAACGTTGAATTATTGGACGGTGTGCGCGGTACAAAAGACGGCTATCGTATCAAATCAGTACAGATTACAAATGATTCAGGGGGCAGTGGTGCGAGGGTTTCAGGAAGTGGTACTGCAGCTAAGATCGTTGATTATGGCAAAGCTACTATTTTGACTTTGACGCTTGTACTTCAGCACGATACCAAAGCAGATAAAACGCTCAGTAGTGCAGTGTTTGAAATTAGAAAGATGCCCGTACCAGCTGATTTGACTTGGCGTAAACAAAATAAGGTTTATAGTGCTGGAGGAGAGATCAGCAATGCAGCATTATTAAACGGTCTTAGCGGTACAAAAACAGGCTATAGAATCAAAACAGTAACCATAAGTAATAAAGCAGGTACAGGTGCAAGAGTTTCAGGGAACGGCACTTCAGCTAAGATCGTCAGTTATACCAAGGCGGGTACTTTGACTCTATCGATTGTATTTGAACACGATACCAAGGAGGATAAAAACATCACTGGTGCGGAGTTTGAAATTACAAAGATGCCCGTACCAGATGATTTGACTTGGCGTAAACAAAGTAAGCCTTATAGTGATAGAGGAGAGATAAGCAATGCAGAGTTATTAAGGGGTCTTAGCGGTACAAAAACAGGCTATACCATTAAATCGGTAAGCATTACCCATAAAAACGGTACAAGTGCGACTGTTTCAGGGAGTGGTACTGCAGCTAAGATCGTTGGTTATCGCAAAGCGGGTACTTTGACCTTATCTATTATATTTGAGCATGATACCAAAGCAGATAAAACCATAGCAGGTGCACAATTTGAAATTACAAAGGGGGCTGCCCCGAGTAATTTAAGTTGGGGTAAACAAAGTAAGCCTTATAGTGATAGAGGAGAGATCAGCAATGCTGAACTATTAAACGGTCTTGGGGGTACAAAGACAGGCTATCGTATCAAATCAGTACAGATTACGAGGGATTCGTCAAGTAGTGGTGCGTCTGTTTCAGGAAGTGGTACTGCAGCTAAGATCGTCAGTTATAGCAAACCTACTATCCTGACGTTGACACTTGTATTTGAACACGATACCAAAGCAGATAAAACCATAACGGGTGCACAATTTGAACTTACCAGTGGAGCTGTATCTGTACCTTTAAGTTGGAACAGACAAAGCAAGGTTTACAGTCCCGCAGGAGAGATAAGCAATGCAGCGTTATTGAACGGTGTGCGCGGTACAAAAACAGGTTATCGTATAAAAACCGTACAGATTGCGAATGATTCCTCAAGCAGTGGTGCAAGGGTTTCAGGGAGTGGTACTGCAGCTAAAATCATTGGTTATGGCAAAGCCACTATCTTGACGTTGACGCTTGTACTTCAGCACGCTACCAAAGGAGAAAAAACGCTCAGTAATGCACAATTTGAAATTAGGAAGATGCCCGTACCGGCTGATTTGAGTTGGCGTAAACAAATTAAGGTTTATAGTGATAGAGGAGAGATAAGCAATCGGGATTTGTTAGCAGGTCTTAACGGAACAAAAACAGGCTATAGAATCAAAACAGTAAACATAAGTGATGCAGGAGGTACAGGCGCAAGGGTTTCAGGGAATGGCAATTCAGCTAAGATCGTCAGTTATACCAAGGCGGGTACTTTGACTTTATCTATTGTATTTGAAAACGATACCAAGCAGGATAAAAACATCACTGGTGCGGAGTTTGAAATTACGAAGGCGTCAGCACCACCTTTAAGTTGGAGGAAGCAAACGAAACCGTTTAGCAGTAGTGGCGAAATTACCAATGGCAATTTATTAGCAGGTGTTACAGGAAGCGGTAAGAATGGATACACCATTAAAACCGTTAGGATTACGAATACAAACGGTACAGGTGCGAGGGTTTCAGGGAGCGGCAGAGCAGCTAAAATTACGAATTATAACAAAATAGGTACGCTTACCCTTACGATTATTTTACAACATGATACTAAAAACGATGTAACCCTTACAGGTGCACAGTTTGAAATAACGAAGGGTACTGCGGAAAGTTTAAGTTGGACCAAGCAAACGAAGGCGTTTAGCAGTGGTGGCGAAATTACCAATGGCAATTTATTAGCAGGCATTACGGGCAGTGGCAAGACGGGTTACACCATCAAAACCGTTACCATTACCAGTACAAACGGTACAGGTGCAAGGGTTTCAGGGAGCGGCAGAGCAGCTAAAATTACGAGTTATCTCAAAATTGGTACGCTTACGCTCACCCTTGTGTTAGCACACGATACTAAAAACGATGTAACCCTTACAGGTGCACAGTTTGAAATTATAAAGGGCGGTGCGGAAAGTTTAACTTGGACGAAGCAAACGAAGGCGTTTAGCAGTAGTGGCGAAATTACCAATGCCCAGCTATTAGCAGGGGTTACGGGCAGTGGTAAGAATGGATACACCATTAAAACCGTTAACATTACGAATAAAAACGGTACAAATGCGACTGTTTCAGGGAGCGGCAGAGCGGCTAAAATTACGAGTTATAACAAAATTGGTACGCTTACCCTAACTATTGTCTTAGAACACCCCGGCAAATCAGATGCTACTATTTCAAATGCACAGTTTCATATTTATAGAGATGTTTTTAAGATAAGTAGTGGTGGGGAAGTAACACTTAAAACAGGCGTTAACAGAAATAGTTTAACAACAGTAACCATTCCTTATATGATTAATGGTATCACCGTAACCAGTATTGGATTAACGGCATTTAAGGATTGTATCAACCTTACTCGTATTACGATTCCCAATTCTGTAACCAGTATTGGAAATGAGGCATTTCATAGTTGTATTTCACTTACTCGTATTACGATTCCTAATTCCGTAACCAGTATTGGAAATTCGACATTTTATGATTGTGACGAACTTACCAGTATTACGATTCCTAATTCCGTAACCAGTATTGGAAATTCGGCATTTTATGGTTGTGACAAACTTACCAGTATTACGATTCCTAATTCTGTAACCAGTATTGAAAATAATACATTTACTAGTTGTATTTCACTTACCAGTATTACGATTCCTAATTCCGTAATCAGTATTGGAGATCAAGCATTTAATCATTGTACCAAACTTACCAGTATTACGATTCCTAATTCCGTAACCAGTATTGGAAATTCGGCATTTTATAACTGTAAGAAACTTACCAGTATTACGATTGGTAATTTTGTAACCAGTATTGGAGGTAGTGCATTTTGGTCTTGTACTTCACTTACCAGTATTACGATTCCTAATTCCGTAACCAGTATTGGAAATAATCCATTTTATAATTGTAGCAAGCTCACTAACATATATGTACCTAGTGCAAAAGTGTCTCGTTGGGAAGATAACCTAAAACATGGTAATCGTGCATCAGTGGTGGGGTATTAAGGTAAATTAAAGTTATGTTCATCATGGTATAAAAGAGAAATAGGGGACAGGTCCCTACTTTTTTGCGTATTTAATCCCCGTTTTTAAAGGGGGGGTTACCACATGGTGTTAAATTTAGCCTGACGATTGTAATACTTTTTAATCCGTTAATGAAGCATACATACACGCCCATATTTCAAACAATATACTTTTGTTAATGGTAAATCTTTAAAATGCGAAATAATTCACTTCTTTAAGGTTAAGTTGGTCTTTTTTTGAATATTTTTTTCTATACCTAAAATTTCTTTACTTTTTATTTAAAAGTGATACACAAATTGTTAATTATTCACAGGTTCACAAGGGGGTACAAATGTACTTATAAATACATGACAAATCCGTACAAAGTAAAAAATTCAAAAAATATTTACCTAAACAGTAATATCTATTAAATTTTTTATTAATTTTGCCTCTTACTTTACTAATATTTAAATAAATTTGAAGTCTTTTTACAATGGGAAAATATGTTATTAAAAGCTACGATGAGAAATGGACTTGGGCTTTTGAATCTGATAAATTTCAAATAGAACCAAAAGATCATGCAGTTTTTGATGGGAAAGCTGATATTTTAGCTTTTTTAAAAGAACTCAAATTTTTTGGTGCTGAAAAATTAAAATTTGAGCAGATTGAAGAACGTTTTCATTTGGTTTTAGATGACAAGGCAATCGCTGTTTGTATTGATGTTACGGAAAAAGACGGTGAAAATATCAAATTAGAAATTAAAGAGGCTAAAATCACTTGGAAAAACCCAGAAGATAGCCCTTCTCACCAATCAGAAACGAATGACACGACACCTAATACGGGACCAGCAGGTAGTTAAGTTATGGAAAATGATTATATTGCAAAACTAAAAGAGATACAAAAAAACTTAAAAGAATTAGGTATTTCTTCTTCTTTAAAAAGTATTCGGAACTTTGAAGATGTACTTATAATCGTTAGCACCTACAGCCCAGATGATAATTCAACCCCCGTTTCCATAGCTTTCAGTATCAATAACACTAATTTATCATTTAATCGTAAATGTTGGATAACCCAAGAAAAAGTGCGTGAGATATCACCTCATCCAGATTATAGAGAATTTGAGTATAATACTAAAAAATTCTATCCTTTTTCAGTGCTTATTTCGGATGTCGATAAATATCCTGTTAGCGCGGACTGTATTAAGAGGCTATGTAAAGAATTATACCAATATATAGATTTTTGAAATTGTGTTAGAAAACAGCTTACTTTCGAGATCAATTCCGGCATTAGGTGAAGATTTAGTAACCAAGATAAAAAATTCCTTTTTCTGTATAGTGGGTTGTGGGGGTGTTGGCGCAAATTTTGCTGAAATGCTTGTCCGCACAGGAGCAACAAGAATATCGCTAATAGATGGTGATATAGTTGAAGCAAAAAACTTAAACAGGGTATTTTCCTTTTCTCAAAATAATGTCAATAATCCCAAAGTAAAAGTATTAAAAGAAAAATTACAGGCAATAAATAGTCGTATTAAAGTTAATTGTTATGAATGGAATTTGAGATATAGTAACCGTTGCATAGAAGAAAAAGATAAAAAACAAAACGAGGAAGCCATATCAGTAATAAGAGAATATGACTTTATTTTAATTGCTGTTGATAAAAACGAGGTAAGAATACAAATTGAAAATATATGCAAAAAAGCAAATAACAAGTGGTTTTCTATTGGTGTTGAAGTGGAAAGAGAAAGGCTAAGTTATCAATGTATTTGGAAACCTGAAACACCAGATTCGAGAAAGCAAATAGAAGGCTACGGCACTGATAACGGTTCTTTTGCAGCTATTGTGGTAGAAGCAACATCAGTTGGCTTTTTGATGTTACTACACCATTTAAAAAATGGTAATTCTAAGCATTTTAGAAAGTATCAAAAAGAGTATAAAAACTTTTTACCAACTTTAATCAAAGTTGATGATGAAGCTATAAACTAACTGATCAATTCCCAATAACAATGGACAAGAATTTTGTTTCGTTGTCTGTAATAGTATTCTCCATCGTGGTCAATTACTATTCCATTTTTTACCACAAAATAATGATTTGGCACTAATACCATATAACTTTTTTTAGTGTTTTTTATAAGTTCATTCAGTAAAAAATTATCTTCAGAAACATCTTTATAGCTCATTAAATCGTATAATTTTAGGTATCTAAGTACTATGTTCATATCTCTTTTTTTAACCCCATCGTAAGGCCATTTTTCACAACAAAACAAAAATGCTTTTTTTAGATTGTTTATGGATAGATTTGGAATCAGTTCATGTAAAGCAATTAATCCGCAATTATGGGGTTCATTGTAAAGTGAAAGATCAACATTGGTACTTTCCCATAAAATAGATTTTTGTTTTCTACTAAGAAAAAAAATTTTTTTTAAAAAATTCCAAAAGTGTTTTAGAAAGTTTTTAAAATTGTCTCGTGTGATCATATACAACTAATTTTGTAAATTGCAAAATTACATTTTATAAGTGAATAAATGGGTAAGTCAAACATAGATATTAAGCTAAAGAGGACATTTAGGAAGATTAAAAGATGGTTTAATGGTAGTATAGCACCTGCTATAGAGGTTTAGCCAAGATGGATATGCAAAAATATATTGGAAGCCATTTGTTACAATTTATATGTTTATATGATCCCCCCAGTATATTCGTTCAATTATCAAATCAAATAGAAAAAATACCGAAAAAGGACCATAAATAAGACTATTGATGACAAAATATGATATAATTCTCGAAAAATTATAGTGTTTAGAGAGTAGAATACACTTGGTAAGTTTAAATATTTTTTTACTATCTTGGCGATCTGTTTTTTGATATAATGTATAATTATTAAAATAGTAAGCAAAATGATACAAAGAATACATTCATTTAAAAAGTATAAGGAAGATTACGAAAGGAGTATTCAAAATCCCGAAGATTTTTGGGCAGATATTGCAGAGAATTTTCAATGGAAAAAGAAATGGAATAAAGTAATGGATTGCGATTTATCAAAACCTGATGTAAAGTGGTTTATAGGAGGAAAATTGAATATTGTAGAGAACTGTTTGGATAGGCATTTGGAGGAGAGAGGTAATAAAACGGCTATCATTTGGGAGCCTAATAACCCAGATGAAGAGTCTAGGTATATTACTTACAGGCAACTATATGTAAAGGTATGCCATTTTGCTAATGTTCTTAAAAACAACGGTATTAAAAAAGGCGATAGAATATGTTTGTATATGCCTATGATACCTGAACTTACTATAGCGATGTTGGCGTGTGCTAGGATAGGGGCGGTTCACTCTATAGTATTTGCAGGTTTTTCTTCTGTAGCTTTAGCTGGTAGAATAAATGATTCACAATGTAAAATGCTTATTACGGCTAATGAGGTATATAGAGGGAGTAAACGGATTAATCTAAAAGCTGTATGTGATGAGGCTTTAAAGCAAACTCCTTGTGTAGAGAATGTAATAGTATATAGGAGAACTTTAGAACCTACGGCTATGCAAGAGGGGAGGGATAAATTTTGGTTTAATGAGTTGCAAAAAGTAAAAAATATCAATTGTAGGGCAGAAGAAATGGATTCAGACGATATGTTGTTTATTCTTTATACTTCAGGTTCTACAGGCAAACCTAAAGGTATGGTGCATACTATAGGGGGATATATGGTGGGAGCTGCTTACACTTTTCAAAATGTATTTCAAATGGCAGAGTATGATATATATTGGTGTACTGCTGACATAGGGTGGATTACAGGGCATTCTTATATTACTTATGGACCCTTATTATCGGGTGCTACTACAGTGATGTTTGAGGGGGTACCTTCTTATCCCAATTTTGGTCGCTTTTGGGAGGTTGTAAGTAAACTTAAAGTTACTCATTTTTATACAGCTCCTACAGCTATTAGGGCTTTGGCTAAGCATCCTTTGGATTTGGTAGAAAAACACGATTTATCGAGTTTAAAGGTCTTGGGTTCTGTGGGAGAGCCTATCAATGAAGAGGCTTGGCATTGGTACAATGACAATATAGGAAAGGGAACTTGCCCTATAGTGGATACTTGGTGGCAAACAGAAACAGGATCCATAATGATTTCTGCGTTGGCTGGGATTACACCACTTCGTCCTACTTTTGCCACTTTGCCGTTGCCCGGTATACAACCTGCATTGGTAGATGAAAATGGGCAAGAGATTACAGGGGTACCAGCGGAGGGAAAGTTGACTATAAAAGCACCTTGGCCCTCTATGGCACGTACCATTTACGGTGACCATAAACGCTATAGAGAAACTTATTTTTCAACCTATTCAAATAAATATTTTACCGGAGATGCTGCCTATAGGGATGCAATGGGTAATTATAGAATTACTGGTAGGGTAGACGATGTGATAGTAGTATCTGGGCATAATTTGGGAACTGCACCTATAGAAAATATAATTACTGAGCATAAAGATATTGTAGAATGTGCCATAGTAGGTTTTCCTCACGATGTAAAAGGCAATGCATTGTACGCTTATGTAACTAAATATGATGATGTAGAGAGAGCAGAAGAGCAATTGAGAGTAGAAGTAAATCACTTAGTTGCCAATACTATTGGAGCTATTGCTAAACTAGATAAGATACAGTTTGTAAGCGGTTTACCCAAAACTAGATCCGGAAAAATAATGCGTCGTATTCTTAGAAAAATAGCTTGTGGAGATACTTCTAATTTGGGAGATACTTCTACTTTGCTTAACCCTGATGTGGTAGATGAAATTATAGAGAAGCGTTTATAAGAATTAGCTTTGAGATAATTTAAATGTAAATCATTACATTTGTAAACCTGTATGATCTATAAAAACAAGCATATTATCCGTTTCTGAATTTCTAGAGATTGAAATTAAGGTCTATTTTAAAGCTATTTAGGGGTATTCATAAACACAAGTTTTATGATCACTTACAAAGAGTATGAATGGAGCTATCATTATCGACAGAAAAAATCGTATATTTGCCTCTTAAATTGTGTTAGAAAAAATCCCTTTAAATTATTTTGAACCAAAATTAATACAAGATTTTAAAACAATATTTCTTAATATATAATAAAACTATGAAAATAACGAAAGTACAGCAGAGTAGAGTAGGTCAAATAGATTTTAATAATTTAGGTTTTGGAAACTTTTTTACAGACCACATGTATGTGTGTGATTATACCAATGGTAGTTGGTCAGAGGGTAATATACAGCCTTATGCACCTATCACGCTATCGCCTGCGGCTAAAGTTTTTCACTATGGGCAAGCTGTATTTGAGGGAATGAAAGCCTATAAAAATGAAGTAGGAGATGTATTTCTCTTTCGCCCTGATGAAAATCAAAAGCGTATCAATGTCTCGGCGGTCAGACTTAAAATGCCAGAATTTCCGGCTTATATGTTTATGCAGGGGCTTACCGAATTAGTCAAATTAGATAGAGATTGGGTACCTACCCAGCAAGGTTGTTCGCTTTATATTCGCCCGTTTATGATAGCTACCGAAGATACCATTATGGCAAATTGGTCTAATGCATATAAATTTATGATTTTGTGTAGTCCAGTAGGTGCCTATTATCCTAAACCTGTACGGGTAAAGATTGCAGAGAAGTATAGCCGTGCAGCTGATGGAGGAGTAGGATTTGCTAAGGCAGCGGGTAACTATTCGGCATCATTTTATCCTATGGCTCAAACGGTAGACCAAGGCTACGACCAAATTATATGGACAGACCAATCGCATACTTATGTAGAGGAAGCGGGTACTATGAATTTATTTTTTAGAATAGGCGATAAACTCATTACGCCTCCTACCAGTGAACGTATATTAGATGGTGTTACACGTAAAAGTCTTATTCAGTTGGCAAAAGATAAAGGTATAGAAGTGGAGGTAAGACCCATTGCCATAGATGAATTGGTAGCAGTACATAGCCAAGGTACGTTACTGGAAGCCTTTGGATCGGGTACAGCAGCTATCATTAGTCCTATATGTTTGCTCTCACACAAGGGACTAGATTATGAGTTACCAAAATTAGAAAATTCTTATGCCCAGATGTTGCGTAAGTGTATGCTAGATATACAGATGAGGCAAGCTGAAGATCCTTATGGCTGGAGCGTAAAAGTAAATTAAATCATACGTTTTTTTGAGAAATACTAATTATTATATTTAAATGAAGATATCATATCATTGGCTCAAGGAGTATTTGCTCATAGATGAAAAGGTAGAAGAGGTATCGGAATTGCTTACCAATTTGGGATTAGAAGTAGAAGCGGTAGAAGAATTTGAAACTGTAAAAGGAGGATTAAAAGGTGTAGTAGTAGGGCAGGTGATGACTTGTGTAGCCCACCCCAATGCTGATAAACTCAAAGTAACTACGGTAGACGTGGGAGCAGAGGAGCCCTTGCAAATTGTATGTGGAGCCCCTAATGTGGCTGCTGATCAAAAGGTGCCTGTAGCCACGGTAGGTACTCTGCTGTACGATGGAGATAAGAAATTTAAAATTAAAAAGAATAAGATAAGAGGTGAAGTATCTATGGGTATGATTTGTGCCGAAGATGAACTGGGACTGGGTACTTCTCACGATGGAATAATGGTATTGGATACTCACCTGCAAGTGGGTACATCTTTGACGGAGGTATTTGATATTCAAAGTGATAGCGTATTTGAGATAGGACTTACTCCCAATAGATCAGATGCTATGAGTTATATTGGCGTAGCCCGAGACCTATATGCAGGGTTTAAAATGAAAGGTAAAACCTATCCTTATAGTTTGCCTAAATATAAGCCTATACAAATAAATAAAGAGAATTTTCCTTTAAATGTAAAAGTAGAAGATACTGACTTATGCCCTAGATATGCAGGAGTAGTGATTTCAGATATTCAGGTGGTTTCATCTCCAAAGTGGTTACAGAATAGATTGAAATCTATAGGTCTTACCCCTATTAATAATGTGGTAGATGTTACTAATTTTGTATTACACGAACTGGGTCAACCCTTACATGCCTTTGATTTAGGTAAGATCAAAGGAAATACTGTAATAGTGAGAAGAGCCCATCCAAAAGAGAAGTTTACTACTTTAGACGATGTAGA
The DNA here is from genome assembly GCA_965226285.1 of Ichthyobacteriaceae bacterium. GTDB lineage: Bacteria > Bacteroidota > Bacteroidia > Flavobacteriales > Ichthyobacteriaceae > CBDDCQ01. The sequence continues at coordinate 750,009 of CBDDCQ010000006.1, read as the reverse complement.
AAGACAATTACATTGCGAAGATTTAGTGATAGCCGATCAAAGGGATATTATGTGTATAGCAGGCGTGTTTGGAGGTATATATTCCGGGGTAACGGATAACACCACGAGTATATTTTTGGAGAGTGCTTATTTTGATGCTATATCTATACGGAAGACATCTAAAAGATATGGTTTAAATACTGATGCTTCTTTCCGATTCGAGAGGGGAATAGACCCCAATATTACTTTGGTGGCTCTGCAAAGGGCAGTGAGCTTGATTGTTGAAGTTACAGGTGGAAAATTGTCATCAGATATATATGACCACTATCCCAATCCTATTGCAGATTTTCAGGTGGAATTTTGCTATGCCAGATCCCAAAGGCTTATAGGAAAAGAGATTCCGTTACAGCAGATGAAGAGCATTTTGGAGTCCTTAGATATTTCAGTAGTGGCTCAAAACGATACTTTGCTTACGCTTAATGTGCCGGCTTATAGGGTAGATGTACGCAGGGAGGCAGATGTAATAGAGGAAATACTAAGGGTATATGGGTACAACAATGTAGAGTTTTCAGAAAAGCTAAATATTTCAGTGTCTTATGCAGATAAATATAACTCCGAAAAGATGGCAGTATTGGTATCGGATTATCTATCGGCTAATGGCTTTAGCGAGATGATGGCGAATTCCCTTACTAAGGCTTCTTATACAGATTTATTGGATAAATTGAACCCCAATAATATGGTATCTATGATGAACCCTCTCAGTAGTGATTTGGCAGTGATGAGGCAATCTATGCTTTTTAGCGGATTAGAAGCCATAGCCCATAATATCAATAGAAAGAATACAGATTTAAAATTATTTGAACTTGGCAAAATTTATCACAAACACGCAGGAACTTACCAAGAAAGTAAGCATTTGAGTATCTTTATCACAGGAAACCGAACTCCTGCCAACTGGAGCAAAGCTCAAAAACCCTCTGACTTTTATGATATAAAATCTGTAGTAGAGTGTATATTGAGTAGATTAGGCATTAAAGATACTAAGTTTGCACCTTGCAAATCAGATGTGTTTTTAGAAGGAATTGCTATAAAATCAGGTAAACAAACTTTGGTAGAGGTGGGCTTGGTAAAAAATACTATACTTAATAAGATGGGCATCAAACAGACGGTATTATACGCAGATTTGAACTGGGATGTGGTATTAGAAAGGATAAAAGATAACAGAGTACAATATACAGAATTGCCCAAATACCCTGAGGTAAGGCGAGATTTGGCATTGCTATTGGATGAGAATGTAAAGTTTGACCAAATTTATACTTTGGCACACCAAACTGAAAAAAATATACTTAAAAAGGTAAATTTATTTGATGTATATCAGGGCGATAAATTGCCAAAGGGTAAAAAATCGTATGCAGTGAGTTTTGTATTGCAAGATGAAACCAAAACCCTTACAGATAAGTGTATAGATAGAGTAATGGGCAAAATTCAACAAACTATAGAGAAGCATTTAAATGCACAGTTGAGACAGTAGTATTTTTTTAATGATTGGTGAAAATGATAAATAGATTTTTATATGAAAAAACTTGTATTTTACAAAAAAATATATCTAAGTTTATAATTAAATAGTAAATAAATGGAATATATAAATATTGAAAAATAAAGAAAATGAGACAGGTAGAAAATAGAACTATATTTAACAAGGACAATTTAGATGTATTGAGGGGGATAAATACAAAAAGTATAGACCTTATCTATTTAGATCCTCCTTTTAATAAGAAAAAACTGTTTACCGCACCTATAGGTAGCAGTGCAGAAGGTGCTGAATTTAGCGATATATTTAGGCAAGAAGATGTAAAAGATGATTGGTTAAAAGATATAGAAGAGGATTATATAGATTTATATCTTTTTTTAGACAGTATTAGAAATATTTCAGATATAACTAAAAATAAACATTATTTATACAATTATTGTTACTTATGCTATATGGCTATTAGATTGATAGAAATGCATAGAGTTTTGAAAGATATAGGGAGTATCTATTTGCACTGTGACCCTACTATGAGTCATTATTTAAAAATATTATTGGATATAATATTTGGAGAAAAGAATTTTAGGAATGAAATAACATGGCAAAGAAATGATAAAAGGGGTAAAGGTAGTCAGTTTAAGGGAAAAAAATTTGGGAATAATACAGATATAATATTCTTTTACACCAAAAGTGATAATTTTAATTTTAGAAATACAGAAGATATAAAAGAAGGAGATATAACAAAAAAATTTAATAAAGTAGATAAAGAACAAAACAGATATTATACAGGAATTCCAATTTTTTGTTCTAAAAGTATGGGCGATAGACCTAATTTATGTTATGAATGGAAAGGCTTTAAAAACCCTTATCCTTCAGGTTGGAGATTGAGTAAAGAAAGATTAGAGGAAGAATATAAAAAAGGAAATGTAGTTATTACTAAAAATAAAACTTTAGAAAGAAGGATGTATTTGGAAGATTATGAAGGATACCCTATTGATAATAATTGGATTGATATTCCAAGAGCTATGGGAAGAGAATATGTTGGCTACCCTACTCAAAAACCTTTAAAGCTGCTGGAAAGAATTATCAAAGCAAGTAGTAATGAGGGAGACATAGTATTAGACCCCTTTTGTGGTTGTGCTACTACTTGCATTGCAGCGGAAAGGTTAAATAGAGAGTGGATAGGGATAGATGTATCTGTAAAAGCATTTGAGTTGGTAAAGAAAAGAATAAAGTCACAGACTAACTTATTTGATTTTAATACTGATGGTATAAATTATAAGACAGATCCACCATTGAGAACAGATACTCCTGATGAAAACTTTAATAAGAAGTTTGTTTATATAATAAGTAATAAACAATACAGATATTACAAGATAGGGATAGCTAAGGATTGGAAATCCAGATTAAACTCCTACCAAACTGCAGACCCTAATAGAGCTTACAAGATGGAGTATAAGGTGCATACAATAGAGTATAGGAAGTTAGAGAAGCATTTGATTAATAAATTTAAACCCAAAGGAAACAAACCAGGGGAATGGGTAGATGCAGAGCTAAAAGATATAATAAAAGAAATTGATAAGTTTTTAAATAAATAAAAATCAAATATACTATCTAATTTACTACATAAGCAAATATTTTCCTAATTTAGATAAATCTGAATTTGATAAATTATCTGCATTGGAAGATATTTATATAAATTAGAACTCTAAAATAAATTTAATTAAAAACATGAAAAAATTAATATCAAATATATATAAACATCAAGCCAATATATACAAATCTTTCATGTTTATCTCTACGGTATCTATAATCGTTTATCTATTTCCTAAAGTAGAACACTTTAAATACGAATTCCAAAAAGGAAAACCATGGTTACATAAAGATTTATTTGCACCTTTTGATTATGCTATACAGAAATCCGAAAAAGATATTCGTCAAGAAGAGAAAAAAATAAAACAAAATGTAAAACTATACTTTGATGTAGATTATACTATAAGAGATAAGGTTTTAAAAGATATAGATTCCATTTTTTCAAATAGAAAACCCATTAGAGATAAAAAAGTAATAAAATTCTTTAAATATCAAGTAAAGGAAATATATAAAACAGGAATACTATTTAAAAACCATAACTATATCACTCATAATCCTGAGCAGATTGTATTTATAATAAATAACAATATAGTAGAGAAAGAAATTAAACACAATGAATTATACACAGTACAAGAAGCTATTAAATTTATTGCATCTAAAATGAAGGCAGTCAATTATGGTCAATATAAAACTACAGTATCAGATGTACTCTACGATATCCTTCGACATAATGTATTTTACAATAAGAGTGTTACTAAAAATATGCTTGACGAAAGCTTAAAAAATATCATTCACACTTATGGATTTATAGCTAAAGGTACTAAGGTAATTTCTAAGGGCGAAATAGTCACAGGAGAAGTATTTTTAAAACTAAAATCCTTAAAAGATGAATATGAAAATAGAGCTATAGGTACCCTAGATACTTTTTGGATTACACTGGGATATGTAATATTAATCTCTTGTATTATTTTATTACTCTATTTATTCTTACACCTATTTCGTCCCGAAATATTTGAAAATAATAATAAAGTTAAATTCCTGTTATTTAACATATTATTGATGTTCATTATCACAATATTTGTGTCTAAATATAATATCGATTATATATATGCTATTCCATTTTGTATGTTGCCTATTGTATTTAAAATATTTTTTGATGTAGAGTTAGGTTTTTTTGTATATATGTTATTAATACTTATCGTAGGGTTTATAGTACCTAATAGTTTTGAATTTATATTTATACAATCTTTGGTAGGAACAATGGCTTGTTTGACCAAATTAGGACTACTCAAGAGAATTAACTTTTTTATATCTGTAGGCTTAATAGTCATTACTTTTTATATTTCATATATAGGTATAGTATTTACACAAGAAGGTGGTATCTCAGATATTAAGACTTTTAATTTCATATTGTTCTTATTGGCAGGTATGTTTACACTTTTTGTGCATCCTATTATTTACATATACGAAAAAGTTTTTGGCTTTATTTCTGACATTTCCTTTATAGAGTTATCTGATACTAACTCTAAATTACTAAAAAGATTAGCGAATAAAGCTCCTGGTACATTTCAACATTCTTTACAAGTAGCTAATATAGCTGAAAATGCCGCATTGGAAATAGGAGCTAACCCTGTGCTCACAAGAACAGGTGCTCTATATCACGATATAGGAAAAATGGAAAATCCTATATATTTCACTGAAAATCAACATACATTTGCTAATCCTCACAATGAACTAGCACCTATAGAGAGTGTTAAAATCATTGTAGATCATATTACTAATGGTATAGAAATTGCAAAAAAGTATAAACTCCCAGATAGTATTATAGATTTTATAAGATCTCATCATGGAAATTCCGTAATAAAGTACTTTTATACTAAAGCTAAACAAGAAGACGAAAATATTGAGGAAGAATATTTTAGATATACTAACGGCTTAAAACCCTTTTCTAAAGAAACTGCTATTGTAATGATGAGTGACTCCATAGAAGCAGCATCTAAAAGTCTTGAAAAACCTACTTATAATGATATAACTATTTTAGTAGATAGTATAATAGACAATCAAATAAATGACAATCAATTTATAAATTCAAATATCACTTTTAAAGAAATAGAACATCTAAAAAAAGTATTCAAGAATAAATTGGTAAATATTTATCACCTTAGAATTGAATATCCAAAATAATTTATATATTTGTTCACTCAAAAATAAGGAGGAGAGGTGGCTGAGTGGCTGAAAGCGGCACCCTGCTAAGGTGTTATACCCGCAAGGGTATCGAGGGTTCGAATCCCTCTCTCTCCGCTCTTTTATTTTATCTCAATTATTTAATGATGCAAAGGAACAGGCAAATATTTTTTTCAATAGACTGGAATCTAGTGTTCTTATATTTAATTCTAGTTTCTTTAGGAATAGTAGTCATATACAGTGCCTCTTACCAAGAAGAACTAACTAATTTTTTTGATTTCTCTAAAAAATATGGCAAGCAATTTTTGTGGGCAATGATTAGTCTATTTTTTGGCATTATTACACTATTTATAAGTGCCCGATGGTATGAAAATATTTCCGGATTACTCTATATTATAAGTATTTTTCTACTATTGGGATTATTTATCTTCGGAAAAAAAGTAGCAGGAGCCACTTCTTGGTATTCTATAGGTAGCTTTAATATGCAACCTTCTGAATTTTGCAAATTTATTACAGCCCTGGCTCTCTCAAAATATTTGAGCTCTTCTACTGTGAATATAAAGAAAGCGTCTTATTTATTTAGTGCACTATTAATTATATTATTACCTGCAGGAATTATCATGATACAACCTGATGCAGGTTCTGCTTTAGTTTTTCTATCACTTATCTTAGTATTATATAGAGAAGGAATGTCTGGATATATTCTTGGTTTAGGTTTCTCCTTAATTATTCTATTTTTAGCATCTGTAGTGATTAGTATGTATATCCTTATAGCTATAATCTCTATATTATTCATACTCTTATTTATATTATTCAAAACTGAAAGAAAATATATTTTTATTGCATTTATTCTTACTAATATATTCTTAGGATCTGTAAACTACATATTTAATAATATTTTTGCAGAGCGACATAGAAATAGAATAAATGTAGTACTGGGAATAAAAGATGACATAAAAGGCGTTGGTTACAATTCCTATCAATCTAAATTGGCCATTTCTTCTGGCGGACTAAAGGGAAAAGGTTTTTTACAAGGTACCCATATTAAAGGTAATTTTATACCTGAACAAACTACAGATTTTATATTCTGCGTGATAGGAGAAGAATGGGGCTTTATAGGAACTAGCACAATTATTATTCTTTATATCTTGCTACTAATAAGAATTATATTCATTGCCGAAAGACAAAAAAATACATTTAGCAGAACATTTGCATATTCTACTGCTGTAATATTGTTCTTTCACTTTGCTATTAATATAGCTATGACTATTGAGTTAATGCCAGTAATAGGTATTCCACTCCCATTTTTTAGTTATGGAGGTTCATCTTTATTGGGGTTTACTATCTTATTTTTTATAATGATTAAATTAGATGCTAATAGAGTAAATGTTCTGTAAACCTTGTAAATTCAATTAGTAAGTGCAACACTTAGTGAAAAAATAAACTAAATGAAAACGCACATGAAATATACGCATCTTACTTGTGAGCAAAGATACCAAATAGAGGCATATTTAAAAGCAAAGATGTATAAAAAATTTATTTGTAAGGAATTACAAATAAGTCGTAGTACTCTATATCGAGAACTTAAAAGGAATAAGACAAAACGCGGGCTTTACCGTGCTAATCACGCTAATATGTCGGCAGAAGAGCGGAAAGAACGATATGGTAGAGGGCGTACCTTTACCTCTTATAAGCAAAAAATCATAGATAACTATATTACTGCGGAGCAATGGTCTGCTGAACAAATCGTAGGCTACTGTAAAGTTAAAGGGATAGATATGGTATCAGTAGAACGCATTTATCAATATGTTAGAGAAGATAAGTGTAATGGTGGAACTTTATATAAACATATGAGGCATCAATTAAAACATCGTAAAAGGCAAGTAAGCACTAACAAAATGCGGATAAAAGAACGAGTAAGTATAGATAAACGCCCAGAAAAGGTTAATAATAGAGAGGTATTTGGACATTGGGAGGCAGATTTAATAGTGGGTAAAGAGTATAAAGGAGCTATATGAACACTAACAGAAAGAAAAACCAAGTATTTACTAATGAAACACTTACCGAAAGGAAAAAAAGCAGATGGAGTAGCCCAAGCTATTAACAATTTACTACTCCCTTTCAAACATCAAACCAAGTCTATAACCATGGATAATGGAAAGGAATTTGCCAAACATTATGTGGTTAGAGATAAATTGGAAGTAGATACCTACTTTACCAACCCTTATTGTTCTTGGGAAAAAGGGCAAATAGAAAATATGAATAAATTAATCAGAGAGTACTTGCCTAAAAATCAACATTTAAACAATGTAAAAGATAAACTCATAAAAAACATTCAAATCAAGATAAACAACAGACCTAGAAAGGGAATAAATTATGTAAGACCTTTCCAATTATTTTATAAATTTGTAGAAAAAAATCAAAATTAAATAATGTTGCACTTGTAAGTTGAACGGTTAGTATAAGAATAGTAGCAGATTTTGAAATAATAATTTTTCGGTTATACACAGACCTTTTTTACAGATACTTACTTTGGGTTTAGCACTAAAACCGCTATTACTTATACACATTGTTACCTACCGTTATTCTTCCTCTTTTTTCATCTTTAGGAATTAAGTTATGAGTAAATGAATTGTAAGGAAAATATTTTGGCATTTTACTATATATAAATTCATCTTCAAAAAAACATTGTGCTACTCTATCATCAAAATATGCTGGATTCAATGGGATTTTAGCATTCGGATTATGAAATACAACAACTCCTTCTGACCAAGTTTCATTGCTCTTTTCGCTAACTGTGTAAGTTACAAAGTGTGGTTTGTCAGCATTTGGGTCGTGATTATAAAAAGTAGCCATCCTTTGCAAAATGGGAATGTCGCTACCTAATCCTGCTTGTTTCCCCATTCTATTAAATTTAGAAATAGTACCACAAGATGAAAAAATTATTGCACTTACATTTTCAGAATTTGGTTGAAAGAAAAAACCACTTGGAATTTCAGAACCATTTGGTTTTGTATAATTTCCAATTTTGACTGGTTTTACAATTAGATTTCCGTCTTTATCAAAGGAATGTTCATATTTATAACCATACAAATAATCTGATAGAGCGTTAAATGTCCAAGTCATTGACATTGTATCGTGAAAATCTGCAATCGCAATTAAAAAAGGCTTATCCTTAACGTGTTCTTTTTTCCAATACTCCTTTTTCATTTTATCAAACAATGCACTCCCGAAAAGTAATGGGACGTCATTTTCAAGCTTTTCTTGAATTTCTTTAGATTCTTTCGGTTCGCTTTCAAAATCAGTTTTTCTACTTACAATAACTGCTTCAACAGCAATCTCCTGATTGAATTTCTCAATCATATAATCAGGTGCGTTATAATTTCTTTTAAAAGAAAAGAACTGTTCTCTAAAGAAGCAAAACAAAAAAAGTTCCCAAACTCTAGAATCAAATCCGTTTATTGATTGAAATTGGTCTATAAAATTCCCATCGATGTCTTTATAGTGGTAAGAAACCTCTTGTATTGTTTCTTTAGCCATTGATTGAGAAATATTAGACTTCAATAATTTATAAAATGGATGTTGTTTTTCTTTATTGTCTAGGTCCTGAAATAGGTCAAAATATTCGTGTTTGTTGTCGTGAAATACAATTGAATTACTACCCATTTTTTCATCAATCCACTCTCTTGCCTTTTCGATAGTTGGAATGTTAACTTCTATTAACTCTGCTCTATATTGTTTGGATTTGTCTCTCGATAAAATGCAAACAGAGTAGTCGTTGTCAGTTAAATCTAATGTAATAAGCCCTAGTAATCCGCCATTCCCGTTCGCATAAAATTCTAATTCCTCAGAAAAATATCTAACAAATGGCTCTCTTGTAAAGAGCAGATAAATGTCAAATAGTTTTTTATTTATTGGATTTGCGTTTTCATCTAATGGTAGGTAACGGTTTGGCTAAACTGCGTTTTAATGCAGTTTAGGTTTTGTTAGCACCAGTTTCTACTTTTTTTCTTCACGCAGAATTTTCTCCATTTTACGACCTCTTGCCAATTCATCAATCAGCTTTTCCATACGCCTGCATTGTTTATACAATTCAAATTCATCCTCTATTTCTTCAATGCGATAACCACAAACAACTCCTTTAATCAAGTGTGCGTTTGGATGAATTTTTGCTTTTTGAAAAAATGTTCTAAAAGTTGCTTTTTCATCAATAAGTGTTTGTAAAGCATCTTGATCAAACCCAGTAAACCATTTAATTACTTGGTTGAGCTCTTCTTTTGTTCTACCATTTTTCTCCAATCTATTCAGGTAAAGTGGATAAATGGATGCAAATATCATATTGGCGACCTTTTCATTTTTTTCGGCTGTAACTTTCATTGTTATTTGATTTTGTATTGATTGGTGCTAACGGTTAGTATATGAAAAGTAGGCGATTTCGAAGCACAAAACTTTCGGTTAAGCACAAAGTTTGACATGAGCTAAAACGCTTTTTTTTACTACTATTTCGCCTATTTTTTATATACATTGTTGTACCCCGTTTTTATTTTCCGCCTTTTTCCCTGTTCGCTTCTTTACTCAACATTTGACAGTTTTCTGCGGTTGTTTTGCCACCTAAATGCCAAGGTGTAATATGGTCAGCTTCCATTTCTTCAATTGCGTAATGCTTTTTCTTTACTGGACAAATTCCTTTTTGTCGTTCATAGGCTTCTCGTCTTTGATTTGGACTGAAAGCACGTATGTTTAAATATTTCTCTTTTCTTGTCAGGACGTAAGTATAAATACCCTTTTTATTCCCAACATCTTCATCTTCCATTAATTTAGCGACTTCCGTTTCAAGTTTTGCTGAGTCATATTTTTGGTCTTTAAACTCGTTATAAAGAAAACCCCAATCAATCCCTTTCATTTCCCTACGGTATTTCGGGAATACAGCTTTAACCCAATTAATCACACTTTGAAAATAAAGCCACAATTCATTTGCATTCGGTTCGTGTTGGTTCTTTGACATATAATCTTCAATCTGACTCTCAGAAATCCATTTTATTGCCGTTTCTAAATATTCTTGTCGATTAGCTGAACCGCCTAAATATTCATCTCCGATTTTAGGTCTGCTATTTTTTGAAAAATATCTTTTTGCATCTGTTACCCAAGAACCTGAGTAAACTGCATTTCTTAATTCTTGGTCTGTTAGTTTTTCGCCTGCAATGTTGATTGTCTTGAACCACTCTAATTTTTCACTGTCTGTACCTTCACAGAAGTAAACCATAAGTTCATAATCCAAAATTTCTTCTTGTTTATCTTTGGGTAGATTATGAAATGCTAAACCATTTATTGAGTAGTCGTTGTTTACATATTGGCAAATAGATATTGTTCTTTGTTGTCCGTCAATTATTTCAAATTCACCGTCTTTCCTTACAGCCCAATACATCACATTTAACGGGAATTTTTTTGTAACTGTATCAATAACGGCATCACGTTGTTTGTCCTTATAAATAAACTCACGTTGGTACGGTGGTCGAATGTCCAATTTGCCATTATATCCAATTACACCATCTTCTTGGTTGTCTTCGTAACCTTTGGTTAAATCACGAACCTTGATTTCTTTTAATTCTATGTTCATATTCTTTTATTCTTTATAATGATTCTCATATAAGGAATTACAGCTTTACCTTCATTATTATAGTACCCTAATACTGGGTGGTCTTCTTTTATCGAGCCAGTACCTCCTGTTTTATAATATTTATCAACAAAAACTTGGCTAAGTCCTTTTGGTGTTAATTCCCTGTATAGGTTGCCTTGACCCTGTCCAATAATTTCAAATTGCTCTGGATTATGTTTGTCGATAAAAGTTATTGGAACGCCCATAAATCCTGCATAATCCATTGGAATGTCAGCAACTTTTGAAATTTCGATTGCATCGTAGTTTTCGTATTTAGGATATTGGTCTTCCTTTCCTTTATAAGTTTTGTGTAGAATTATATCTTCTGTATGTTTCTTTACTTGAAGATTAGTAAACCAACAAGAAGTTGAAACCCTTGCAATTTTTTTTCCACTTTCATCAATGTGGTGATATTTTTCCCAATCATCAGGAACTATAAAGAACATCCCTACATTGAAATTTGTGTAGCCTGTTCTCATTTTGTTGTCCTTGATTAATGCAAATGATTCTTTGTAAGTAATTGCGTTTGTATTTCCAATAATTAAAAACTTCTTGTCGTGTTCTTCTAATTGCAAAACATATTCTCTAAATAACGAAAATGGTGGGTTGCTAACGACTATATCAGCTTCTTTCAAAATTTCAATACATTCATTGCTTCTAAAATCACCGCTACCTTTTAACTTTTTTGCGGTGTTTTTATCGTGTTTCAATAAGTACTCAACATCTGCAATGTCAATCGCTCCGTCTTTGTTGTAATCTTTTACTTCATTAATTACAACTTTGATTGGTTCTTTCTCTTTTTCTGATTTAACGCCTTGTATGTCAAATAATGAAATTTGAGTACCCAAAATTGGCGAACCTGAATAACTCGTTGCTATGAGTTTCTTAATTCTAAGTAGGTTAAAGTTTGAAGCAAAATATTTGAAGAAATTGCTTTCGAATGGGTCGTCAGCATTGCAGTAAACAACTTTGTTCTTAAACTGGTTTTTGTAATGTCTTAGTTCTTTTTCAATATCTGTCAATTGAGTATAGAACTCATCTTTTTTCGCCTTATTGGCATTTTTTAATGTATCGTGAGCCATCTATTCAAATGCTTGTTAAAGTCATTAAATTAATATTTTTTATCTCGTTCATTTTCTATTCACGGTCTTTTTTTCAAATGGGGTACAACTACTGTATAAACAGACAAAGTTCCGTTTATATTCCTTATAGTTTGATGTTTTATTATTTGTTTTGTTTATTTTTTAGTTTGATTGTGCAAATATAATAAAAGTTACATTTAAAACAAGTGTTATTTTAAAAAACTTAAAGGACTAGGCGTTTTAGTAATGTGCTGATTACTTACAATCAATTTGTATAAATTCCTTATCCTTATGTAAAATATTTTCCCAATAATATTTTATCGAATTAATTGCTTGATTTTGCGCACTTATAGAATAACTCCGATGAATTAAATACTGGATAAACTCCTTAACATCTGTTTTAGGGTTCAAATTATTGCGATTACAAAACTTAGCATATTGTTTTAAAAAATTTAAATAAGTTTTTATAGTACTTTCAGCGTAATTTCGCTCTAACATGTGCTTTTCAATAGTCTGTAATACATTCATAGATAAATGACTTTATACAAATCTAACCTTATTTAATGACTTATACTGTTAAAAAATGTAAATTCAATTAGTAAGTGCAACATTTAGTGAAAAATATTCAAATCAAGATAAACAACAGACCTAATGAAAGGGAATAAATTATGTAAAACCTTTCCAATTATTTTATAAATTTGTAGAAAAAAATCAAAATTAAACAATGTTGCACTTGTAAGTTGAATCTACCCCTTTTTCTACTATTATTTATTCTGGGAATGTAACTTTAGTTGGATATATATAGGTAAATGGTCGCTGAATCCACCATTGTATTTTGGACCTATAAAAGTCCGTTTGGGTTTCTTACCTAAATACTTGTTATCTTTTTCAAGTAAAAAATTAGGATTAAATATCCATGCTCTTTTGCCTTTTATAAACTTTAGAAATGTTGTAGATACTATAATATGGTCTATTTTACTCCAATAGTTTCTATATTTATAAGTTCCTTTCCATTTCATTGTAGAACTCATATTTACCAAAAAAGATCTATTGTATTTATCCAAAGGATGAGCTTTTAATACTTCTAAAATACTCTTATCATTAGGTTCATCATTTAAATCTCCCATAATTAAAATATTAGCATTGGGTACTCTTTTAACGATAGAATCGACTTTGTATCTAAGTACTGAAGCTACTTTTATCCTTTTATGTTCACTTTTTTTCTTACCTCCCCATCTAGATGGAAAATGATTTACAAAAAAATGAACAGTATCTTTTTGATATAAAAGACCCTTGACATACAAAATATCTCTAGTTTTGATTCTTTTATCCTTAAAATATATAGGTATCCATTGTTTATATAATGTTTTTAACTCTTTCTTTTGATAGAGCAAAGCTACATCTATACCTCTTCTATCTGGAGAATCTTTATGTATAATTTGATAATTATATTTTTTAAGTGCAGGATTCTTAATAAGACGTTCAAGTATCTTTCTATTTTCTATTTCACATAGACCAATGATTTTAGGGGCATTAAATTTACCAATAGCTTTAAGGGTTTTTGCTATATTCTTTATCTTTTTTGAAAGTTTATAATTTGTCCAATTTTTTCTACCAGTAGCTGTAAACTCTCCATCTAAGGTAAGACTATCATTTTTAGTATCAAATAGATTTTCTACATTGTAAAATACTATTTGAGCATGTGTAAAATAAGAGGATAATATCAATAAAATTACTATTCTATACAACGCGTCTTAGTTTATTATTTATCACTCTTTTAAGTTCTATCAATGTATTTAGATATGCCATATTTTCATTTTTCTTATTTGTATCAGTCATATTTTTAATTTCACTTTTCTTTTTTTCTATTTTCATATCTATTTTTTGCACCTTAAATCTCAAAATATTTTCAGATACTTCTGTAGAAAGATTTTCAAATATGTCTAACACAAATATATTTTTACTCTTCCAGTTGTGTAGATAATGTTTTTCAAAGACTATTTCAGATACTTTTTTTGAAATTTCAATATCTTGATTCTGAGAAAAGTAACAACTCTCTATAGGTTCTTTTGTTACATTTAATTTTTCAATAGCTAATTCAAATATTTTCTGAAATATTGGATTAGAAAATGTAAGTTTATCCTCTCGGATTCTATCACAAATTTCATGGGCAACAGTAGATAAGTAGATATCTTCTACTAATATAGTTTCTCCCAATTCATTAGTTTCTTTTCTCAAATCAAAAACTTCTATCTCTTTATTGGGAAAACTTACTAATAGTTTAATTAAATTTAACTCAATGGCATCATCTTTTACAACTTCCTTAGTTTGTTTTTCTGATATCTTTAAAGGTTGTTTATAAGCTCTTTTTACTTCTTCTTTTTCTTTTTTTACCTCTAAGATAGCAATTTCTTTAGATAGTATTTCCTCTTTTACATCTAATAATACAGAACTTTCTTTTATATAAGTATTTTGTTTAATATGGTCGGGTATCTTTGATATACTGCCTATGATCTCTTTTATCAGTTCAGCTCTTTTGATTGGATCATTTTGAGTCTTTTGATTGAGTATACTTATCTTAAACCTAATAAAATCTGTAGAATTATTTTCAAGGTAATTTAACAATTCATCGTTAGTACATTTACAAGCATAGGAGTCCGGATCTTCACCATCTGGAAAAAGCACTACTTTTACATTCATTCCTTGCTCTAAAATCATATCAATACCTCTAAAAGAAGCACTAATTCCAGCTCTATCACCATCATATAGTATGGTGATATTTGGGGTAAGTCTTTTAATGAGTCTTATCTGCTCAGAGCTGAGTGCTGTACCTGAAGAAGCTACTACATTTTGTACTCCAGACATATATAGTGAAATTACATCTGTATATCCTTCTACCAAATAACAATTATCTTCTTTTACAATACTCTGTTTAGCTTGTTTTATACCATACAGGATATTACTTTTATGATAGATTTCACTTTCTGGAGAATTAAGGTATTTAGCAACTTTTTTATCTTCAATCAATATTCTACCTCCAAAGCCCAATATCCTACCAGCTAAGCTATGTATAGGAAAGATTACTCTGCCTTTAAATCTGTCGAACTTTTTATCCCCTTTTACGATGGTAAGTCCTGTCTTTTCTAAATATGATAATTGATAACCTTTTTCTAAAGCCACATCTGTAAAAGCTGACCATTTATTAGGAGAATATCCCAACTGAAATTTCTCTATAACCTCCATAGAAAATCTCCTTTCCTTAAAGTATGATAAACCTATATTTTTTCCCTCCGTTGTATTAATTAAAATGTCCGAAAAGAACTTTTGTGCAAATTGGTTTACAATAAATAAACTCTCCTTTTCGTCTCTTTGAGCAATTTGTTCTGGAGTTTGTTTATCTTCTTCTATAGTAATATTATATCTCTTTGCTACATATCGTATAGCTTCAGGGTAACTAAAATGCTCATGTTCCATTAAAAAAGAAAACACATTCCCTCCTTTGCCTGTACTAAAATCTTTGAATATTTGTTTAGCAGGAGAAACTACAAATGAAGGTGTTTTTTCATTGGAAAAGGGACTTAGTCCCTTGTAATTTTGCCCGGATTTCTTAATTACTACAAACTCACCAATTACATCCTCTATATGGCATGCATCTAATACTTCGGCTATAGTTCTTTGAGAAATCACTTTGCTTGCTATATTTTATTTTTCTATTGCATTTTTAGAGGCTATTTCTTCTGTCTTTTTTTTGAACTCTCAGTTGCTTTTACTATAAACTTATCTATCGTCTTCAAGTTTACAATAAAGTAATTTTGTATTTATTTTTTTACCATTACAGACTTCATTTGTTACAGATTTAATCTTTTAAAAAAGAAAACACATTCCCTCCTTTGCCTGTACTAAAATCTTTGAATATTTGTTTAGCAGGAGAAACTACAAATAAAGGTATTTTTCCATTGGAAAAGGGACTTAATCCCTTGTAATTTTGCCCGGATTTCTTAAGTACTACAAATTCACCAATTACATCCTCTATATGGCATGCATCTAATACTTCGGCTATAGTTCTTTGAGAAATCACTTTGCTTGCTATATTTTAATTTTTCTATTGTATTTTTAGAGACTATTTTTTCTGTCTTTTTTTGAACTCTCAGTGCTTCTACTATAAACTTATCGTCTTCGAGTTTACAATAAAATAATTTTGTATTTATTTTTTTACCATTACAGACTTCATTTGTTACAGATTTAATCTTTCTTTTCTCTTTTTACATTCCTAATTAGAACACTCTTATAAATTATAATACTCTCCTCTAATTTGGCTAAAATTTATGCAAGGTATATTTATGAATAGATAAATGTATTTGCAAAGTTATAACCTTTATCCCTATCTCATTCAGCTGTATTCTATATAATAATTTTAGAACGCATCATACTCAAACAGTCTTCTTATTTTTCAGAGGCACTTGCTATTAAATAAGACGATATTACACAGCCCAAACCCTACTAATTCATTTATATAAAGGTAAAATCCCCTATCTTGATAAAGATAATGGAATTAGTATTCTTCTAAAAAAAGACATAATAATATTTTAAACCTTTTTGAACACTACACATGCATTGTGCCCTCCAAATCCAAAAGTATTACTCATGGCAATATTCACTTTTCTTTGTTGTGCATGGTTTGGTGTAAGATTGAGTTTACCATCTATTTGTTCATCTAACTGATCAAGATTAATAGTAGGTGGAATAATTCCCTTATTAATACTTAAAATACAAGATATAGCCTCTATAACTCCTGTAGCACCAAGCAAGTGCCCAGTCATAGATTTAGTAGAATTTATATTCATATTATAAGTATGGTCTTTGAATACCTCTTTTACTGCTTTGAGTTCTGCAATATCGCCTAAAGGAGTAGATGTACCATGTAGATTAATAGTATCTATATTCTCGGGTAATATATTTGCATCATCTAAACAGTTTTTCATCACATTAATAGCACCTTTTCCCTCTGGATGAGGAGCTGTAAGGTGATAAGCATCTCCAGACATTCCACCCCCTTTAAATTCAGCATATATAGTAGCACCTCTTTTTACAGCATGATGATATTCTTCCAATATAATGGTTCCAGAACCCTCTCCCATTACAAAGCCATCTCTATCCTTATCAAAAGGTCTAGAGGCTTTAGTAGGCTCTTGATTCCTTACAGAGAGAGCATGCAAAGCATTAAACCCTCCTATCCCTGCTTTTGTAATAGGAGCTTCCGAACCTCCTGTAACTATCATATCAGCTTTTCCTAATCTAATAGTATTAAGAGAATCTATAATAGCGTGAGTAGATGATGCACAAGCAGATACCGTAGCATAATTAGGGCCTGCAAAACCATATTTCATAGAAATACATCCTGCTGCAATATCTACAATCATTTTAGGTATAAAAAAAGGATTGAATCTAGGAGTTCCATCCCCAGAGAAAAAACTATAACAATTCTCTTCAAATGTTTCAATTCCTCCTATTCCAGATCCCCAAATTACTCCTACTCTATCTTTATTTATAGTATTTAAATCAATTTTAGAGTCAAGTATAGCTTCATGGGTAGAAACCATAGCGTATTGGGCAAATTTATCCAATTTCCTAGCTTCTTTCCTCTCCATATGATCAGTTACATTAAAGTTTTTCAACTCACATGCAAACTTGGTCTTAAATTTTGAAATATCAAAGTAAGTAATAGGAACAGCACCACTAGTACCACTAATCAATCCATGCCAAAACTCGTCCACAGTATTCCCAATGGGAGTCAATGAACCTAAACCTGTCACTACAACTCTTTTTAATTCCATTGTAAACTCGATAATAAAGAACCGTGATATAAATTAAGAATACCTATGCTCTTACCTTTTCTACATAGTCTATAGCATCTTTTACTGTAGATATTTTTTCAGCCTCATCATCGGGAATTTGTATATCAAATTCTTTCTCAAATTCCATGATAAGTTCTACTATATCTAAGGAGTCTGCTCCCAAATCATTATTGAAACTAGCCTCCATAGTTATTTCATTCTCATCAACGCCTAACTTATCAACGATGATAGTTTTTACTTTTGACGCAATTTCTGACATAATTAATTTATTTTAAATAGTTATTGTTTAATAATTTTTAATTTAACTTACAGTTGGCAAAAGTATATATTTTTTTTTATTTTTTATAAATTTGATAAAAATTAATGAGTTTATCATATTAGTATATTTAGTAATTGCCATTTTCAATCTCATTACTATTAAGTGATAAAACCAAATATACCGTGATTAAAGCCTAAAAAGTATGATTATGGTTAAATTTAGTATAAATTTTTCACCGTGAATATTAACATAATAAAGACTGTGTATAAATAACAAAATCAAAAGTATAGTTATTTTTAGTTAGATACAAACCAAAAAAATTATTCTAAGCCGATGACAACTATAGCAATAGAGTATATTTTGCTGATAGATAGGTCAAAATAGTTAGTAATTAGCATTGTCACTGAAGCAAACGTGTCTATCTTTATTTGCTTTTTGAAAAAATATATTCTCTAAAGGTAACTTCTTACAGGCAATAATATTTTCATTGCTATACTTAGGATACATAAATAAGCCGTTTACCCCAATAAGAAACTCAGTAGTTAATATAGTATAAAAAATACTCATACTCCAATACCGTAGCCTTACCAGTGTCTCAAGAGGAAACAGGTGAAGTGTTTAAATACGATTGGCAAGAGGTATAGATATATGAACTTGCAGAAGTTGTTAAAGCCAAGTTCTATTGGATTTATATATGAATTTCTTGAATCACGTGTCATAGGTTTGATGGTTTTCTTATAGATAGTTTAGAGCGTCATGGTATAAGAACACTATAAAAAATATCATTGAATGAACAAAACAAAATTTTGGACAAACTACAAGACACTTTTCAAAATGAGAAAGATGTTTTGAAAGTATAGCAGATGTGATACATTTTATTTAGGGGCATACTAAATTTACATTAATTAACTACTCAAAAATTTTATAAAAATTAAAAGAAACCCCTTCGTAATCTCTTTATGATAAGATATGGATTCCAAGTAAACACAAAATATATTTTAGATAGATAATCCGACTGTGTAATTTCAGTTTCTAATGAGGAATATATTGGAAAATAAAATTCTAAAAAATCTTCAACTAAGTTTAATCTAATTCCTGTTGCATAATAATGTTTGGTATTATAAGTATTTTTAACTTGTCTAGTAATAGCATAATCTGCATACACTTCTATAAAATCCCAAATAGAAATTGTGCCTCCTATACTCAATATATTCATTGCTCTATCATTAGTATCTATCTTAAATCCTCCGTCAGCTATTACCGTTTGTTTACTTAAAAAACCTTGTGTATCCGAACGAGCCAAGTATTCATGCTCAAATAAATAGTCATTTGCATTAGATATATTAAAGTCAAACTCATTACCTATATTTTGCCTTTTGTAAAGGAAACTCCCACCAAATACCCTAAACGAGTAAAAATGGTATCTGGCAAATTTATACCTATACTTATATTCTACAAATAGACGAATAAAATCCATATTTACCTGTGCATCTAACTTTAATAAATTTTGGTTTATTTTCTCTGTACTTTGATATAAATATCTCAAACCTGCTACTAATTTCTGATTATTTACGTTTTGTAATACTAGTTTTAAATTCCTTATTTGTATATCTTTAGGATATTTGGGTTTAAATTTTATAGACAGATAAGTTTCGTATTTTAAATAACTTTTATTATAATCATAATGTAAATACTTTGAAATAAACCCTAAGGTAACCCTTTGCAAAGGGTTAGAAGGGTTATTATATATCGAAGAATATGAAAAAGATACTTTACCCACTATTGTCTTTTGTCCTATACTATAGACAGGAGATAATGTATAGTTTAAATTTTGTGATAAAAATAATGGTTTACTGTAAAAATTAAAACCTAACATTAAATTGTCATATTTATTCTTAAAGTCTAGATACGGTGAAAAATAGGTTTGATGATAATTAGGGTTTTCTATATCAATAAGAGGCATTAATCTCCAATGTCTGGAAATTTTATGTTTAGTATAAGCTGTATTATCTTTAAAATCGTATTCTAATAAATTATCATTCACCTGAAACTTATTTATATTTTTAGTATGTAATGAAATATTTTTAGTATTAGGATCGTACCATCTAGTTAGTTTGGAGTTATTATTATAAAGAGTTGTCAATTTAAAAGGAATATTATTATTTTCATTGTCAATACTTAAATGAATTGTATCCTTCACTATTTTAGAAGTTAATCTAAAATCAAAGTTCTCTGTACTCTTGATAAGTTTATCAAAATACCAATCCACACTGTTATTATTATACTTATTTAGCAATTTACGAAAGTCATTTGATTCAGTAATTACTCCTGAATCATCCGCCAATTTATCTAAAGATTTTATAAAAACTTCTTTTCCTGTGTAGTTTTGTAAGTATTTAAATCCCAACATTGATTTGATTTCAGCTGTAAAGATTCTATTGGCATTGATTAAAGAATCTGTAGGTGTACTAATGGGCTGTCCGTATCCTTTACGCTCCATATACAAGTACAATAATCTATTTTTGTCATTTACTTTGAGTCGTGACAAATCAAATAAGTTCACAATAGGCCAATCTGAAAACGTACCAAATAAGTTTTTATCTGGATAATATGTATCTATATAATCATACTCTAAATATGATAACAAACCTTTATACATCCACAGTTCTTTTCTCTTATTAAAATTGTATTTTTCATTAAGTAAATAACTTGCTAAGGTCTTAAAAAACTTCAAATCCCATTTAAAGTCATCAGAAAATATCTTGATAATAGGCAATTCTTGAAGCCCTAATATTATATTCCTTCGAAGGTGTAAGTCGGTTATAAATAATTTTTTGCATTTAAAATTCAAAGACTTACTACTCAAAAAAGATAGGCTTCTTTTTACAGATTGTATCACTTTACCCAAACTAATTTCAGGAATAAAATCTAAAACTAAATCCAGATTTTTGTTTAACTTTATAGTATAAAAGTTATTTTGAGTTGAAATAAGTATTTCTATTTGTTTGACTTTGCTACCTGAAAGTTGATATATTTTTTTCTTTGCTTGAATTTCTACAGATTCTTGATTTAAATTACTATTTAAAAAATATTGCTGTGGCACCGTATATTTTACCTGTACATCAAAAGGTGTTGTAAGCAAATCGTCATACCCTTTATTAGAATAACAAATCCATTTATCTTTGTGATATACTCCAGGTAAGATATAGGTGTATTTTAGGTGGTAACCATTATCTAACTTTCCATATCCAGTAAATTTACTTGATGGTATTTTTACTTTATATCTAAGATGGAGTTCTATCTTTTGATCAGGGTAGAGAGGTTGATTTAATTTTACTATGAGTATATCAGGAGAACCCTCTTTATAATTAAAACTTTTAACTTGGGCATTACTATCATAAATACTCAATTCAAATATATTTCCTCTATCTTTTTGCCAAGCAAAATGAAAACTATCATTGTAATTCTCTAGCATCACTGTATCTAAAGGTGTATTTGCTTGTCTAAAAGAGTTAGACCAAGCGTATAACTGTAACTGTTTTAAATTGATACTGCTAACATTCGTATAAACGATTTTTTGGTTGCATTCTAAAATGTGGTGTAATGTATCTAATTTTACATTTAACTCTAATTTATTTTGCGAGATTCCAGCTCTAAAGAAGACAAATAAGAATAAACTTATAACTATATATCTTTGATTCATATAGTCATTGAAAAAATACGGGTTGTAGGTTCTTTTCTCATCAATTTAATGTCAAAAGCCATGCATATATTTCGTATAAAAGGTTTACCCATTTCTCTTATTTTTAGTCCATCTTCATTAATATTAATCAGTCCATCTTTGACCATTTCTTGCAATCTAATCAATGATTGATCGAGCTTTTCAAATTTCATTGTATTATCTTTCCACGAAGTAGTAAACTCACACATCATATTGAGTATATGCTTTCGTACTATTAAATCTTCGGTAGTAAGTAAATGCCCCTTTACTATAGGAAGCTCTCCATCTTTTATGAAGTCATAATATGCCCTCATACTCTTTTCATTCTGCGCAAAAGAATACCAGCTATCACTTATAGAAGATACTCCTAAACCTATCATAAGCTGTGTTTTAGAAGAAGTATATCCCATAAAATTCCTATGAATAGTTTTATCTTGAACAGATTGATATAACTTATCACTAGGTAAAGAAAAATGATCCATACCTATCTCTATATACCCTGCTTCTAAAAACATCCTTTTACCTTCTTCATAAAGTTTTCTCTTATCTTCGTTCTTTGGAAGATTACTTTCATCAAACCCTCTTTGGGCATTACCTCTTATCCAGGGCACATGCGCATAACTATAGAAAGCTATTCTATCGGGAATGAGTAACTTTGTTTTTTCTATAGAATCTACTACGCTATCTAACGTTTGAAAAGGTAATCCATATATTAAATCATGATTAATAGAGGTATATCCTACTCTTCTAGCAGTTTGAGTTACTTTTTCTACCGTCCCAAAAGGCTGTATCCTATTGATGGTTTTCTGTACTTTTTCATTGTAATCTTGTACACCAAAACTCACTCTTCTAAAACCTAAATCATACAAGGCTTTTAAATGACTTTCTTCTGTACTATTAGGATGTCCTTCAAAGCCAAATTCAACTGATTCTGCCTTTTCAGATAAATCGAGTATGCCTTGTATGAGTTTAGTCAAGGTTTTAGCAGTACAAAAGGTAGGTGTTCCTCCCCCTATATGTATCTCTTTTACCATAGGTTTCTCAGGGAGTAAATTACAATATAAACTCCATTCCTTAATCACAGCATTTACATAGGGAAGTTCTATATCTCCACCTTTTTGTCCTAATCTTTTATGGCAACCACAAAAAGTACATATCCTTTCACAAAAAGGAATATGTATATATAGGCTTATCCCTTCTGTATCATTGCTTTCATTAAAAGATTTTTGAAAAGTTTCTACCCAATCTGCTTTTGATATACCCCCCTCATCCCAGTAAGGTACAGTAGGATAACTAGTATATCTGGGGCCCGGTATATTATACTTTTTTATCAAATGACTTGACATTCATAGTATAGATTTATAATTCAGAAAAAATATCTTCTTCATCCATTTAAAAAATAATTTTTTCAACTTTCTTATCTAATTTGTTAGAATTTAGATATTTACATTTTGTGTTGAAAATAATTATAATTATATGCTATTGCTGAAATTTCTATATCTGTATCTTTAGGAAGTTTAGTTACTTGAACCGTTTCTCTAGCGGGATAATCTCCCGAAAAATAACTTCCATATACTTCATTTACTTCTGAAAATTGATTCATATCTTTTAAAAAAATACTCGTCTTTACCACATCTTGCATTTTCATGTTCTCTTGTTCTAAAATGGCTTTGATATTCTTCATTACCTGATGTGTTTGGGAAACAATATCAGAAGTGATGAGATTTCCCGTCCAAACATCAATGGGAATTTGTCCCGATATAAAAAGAAAACCTTTAGCTGCTATCGCTTGATTATAAGGACCTATAGGAGCAGGTGCCTTATCTGTATTTATGATTCGCTTC
This sequence comes from Ichthyobacteriaceae bacterium, assembly GCA_965226285.1. Classification (GTDB taxonomy): domain Bacteria; phylum Bacteroidota; class Bacteroidia; order Flavobacteriales; family Ichthyobacteriaceae; genus CBDDCQ01. The sequence continues at coordinate 726,311 of CBDDCQ010000006.1, read as the reverse complement.
ATATTTTTAGTTTGATTTTTCAAATTATTTTCAATAAAAAATGCAAATGTACAATTTTACACGCACTCCCTCAAACTAAAATCGTACATTTGCAAAAAATTATTTTAACTTAAAGTATTCAAACTTTATAAAATTTAGGTTATATAAACTTAACCTCGAAGATAAAATAAAGAATATCATATTAAATAAACTATATAATTTTAGAATGCAAATAGAAAACTTTAACTCTCTAAAGTTGAGTAAAGATGTTTTAAAGTCAGTTGACGAATTAGGTTTTAAAACGCCATCAGAAGTACAACAAAAAGCAATTCCTTTATTATTATCTGAAGATACAGATATAGTTGCTTTGGCTCAAACAGGAACGGGAAAAACAGCGGCTTTTGGCCTACCTTTGATAGAAAAGATAAATACTTCTGACAAAACTACTCAAGCACTTATACTCTCTCCTACAAGAGAATTATGCCTGCAAATCACCGAGGAAATTAAAAAATATTCTAAATACACTTTGGGACTAAAGGCTGCTGCCGTATATGGAGGTGCAAACATTATAGAACAAGCTAAACAAATAAAAAAAGGAACTCAAATTATAGTGGCTACTCCGGGGCGTATGCTAGATATGATAAGACGAAATTTTGTAGATTTATCCAATATCAAATACAGTATATTAGATGAAGCGGATGAAATGCTCAATATGGGTTTTAAAGAAGATATAGACCAAATTCTATCTAATACCCCAAATGATAAAAATACTTGGTTATTTTCCGCCACTATGCCAAAAGAAGTTGCAAGAATAGCTTCTAAATATATGCACAAACCTAAAGAAATAACTGTAGGAACTAAGAATCAATCAGCTGAAAATATTTCGCACCACTACTGTATTACAAGCCCTAGAAACAGATATTTAGTACTTAAAAGGGTAGTCGATTTTTATCCTGACATATTTGGGTTAATATTTTGTAGAACAAAAGCAGAAACTCAAAGAATAGCAGAAAATCTTATTGAAGATGGCTATAATGCAGCTTCTCTACACGGAGACTTATCTCAGACCCAAAGAAATGCTGTAATGAAATCTTTTAGAAGTAAACAAGTACAAATGCTCATAGCTACCGACGTAGCAGCTAGAGGTATAGATGTAGATGATATTACACATGTAATACACTATCAATTTCCCGATGAAATTGAAACCTATACCCACCGATCTGGGAGAACTGCTAGAGCAGGTAAATTTGGAATCTCTATCTCAATCATTACCCAAAAAGATAAAGGAAAAATTAGAAATATAGAAAAACTTGTAAGAACTAAATTTGAACAAAAAGAAATACCAAATGGCAATGAAATATGTAGGAATCAATTACTCCATTTAGTTCAAAAAGTTAAAAATACAGAGGTAGAAAATATAGAGGTAGAAAAATTTATGCCTCAAATTATGGGACAATTACAAGAATTTAATAAAGAAGATTTGATACGAAAATTTGTATCTATGGAGTTTAAACAAATCTTAAACTATTATAAAAAATCTTCTGACTTAAACCAAAAAGAAAATGATGGTTCTAAGACACAAAGACTATTTATCAATTTAGGCAGCTTAGATGGATTTGAATGGACATCTATGAAAGATTTTATAAAAGATAAGATAGGGTTGAACCAAGAAGAAATAAGTGGTGTAGATGTGATGAACAAGTTCTCCTTTTTCAACATTGAATCATCAGTATCCAAAAGAGCATTAGAACAGCTTAATAAACTCGACTTTGAAGGAAGAAAGATAAGCGTAGAAATTTCTACTAATAAAAAAAGTGGAAACAGACGAAATACGAAAAACAATATGAAGTTTAAAGGTTTACAAAAAAAGTTTTCTACTAGTAAAAGAAAAAGCAACTTCAAAGATAAATTCAAAAGCAAAAAGCAGAATGTATGATCTTTTATATTACAACAGATCTCTTTTTATGAAAAATGTATTTTTTTATTTACCCTCCAAAGTCATCAAACGATACATTTTCAGGAGGAACTCCCCAGTCATCGCACATTTTCAGTACTGCTTGGTTCATTAGAGGTGGACCACAGAAATAGAACTCTATATCCTCGGGGGCATCGTGACTTTTCAAATGATGTTCAATTACGATATTATGTACAAATCCTACAAAACCATCTCCTCTATCATCTAGATGTTTTTTTTCTTTCCAATTATCTTCTTCTAATGGTTCAGAAAGTACTAAATGGAATCTAAAATTAGGAAACTTCTTTTCTATCTGCTTAAAATCATCTATAAAAAACAATTCTCTTCTAGAGCGTCCTCCATAATAGAAGGTAACTTTTCTGTCTGTTTTGAGTGTATGGAATAAATGGAATAAATGTGAACGCATAGGTGCCATCCCTGCTCCTCCACCAATATAAACCATTTCTTCTTTTGTATCTTTAATAAAGAACTCTCCATAAGGTCCAGATATAGTTACTTTATCACCCGGTTTTCTTGAAAATATATATGATGAACATATACCTGGATTAATATTACTCCAAGCATTTTTATTTCTATCCCAAGGTGGTGTAGCAATACGGATAGTGAGCATAATAATGTTACCTTCAGCTGGGTGATTTGCCATAGAATAAGCTCTAAAGCAGGATGATTCATTTTTCATTTTCAAACTCCACATACCAAACTTATCCCACTCTCCTTTGAATTTATCTTCTCCATAAGGATCACCTATATGAGGTCTAATATCTATATCTTTATAATCTACTTCACATTCTGGCACATCTATTTGAATATATCCCCCTGCTTCAAAATCAAGGTTTTCTCCTTCTGGTAATTTTACTACAAATGCTTTGATAAAAGAAGATACACTATAATTTTCTATCACTTCACATTCCCATTTCTTAATTCCAAAAATTTCTTCAGGAATTCTTATATCCATATTATTTTTCACCTTCACTTGGCAACCTAATCTCCAATTATTTTGTATTTCATTTCTTGTAAAATAAGGTTTTTCAGTAGGTAAAATATCTCCTCCACCCTTTGTAACTTGACACTTACACATAGCACAAGTACCTCCTCCTCCACAAGCTGAAGGTAAGAATATTTTATTGTTACTCAATGTTTGCAATAGAGTAGTTCCTGAATCTACTTCTATTTCTGTTTTTCCATTCACAATTAGTTTTACAAGACCTGAAGGAGTTAATTTAGCTTTAGCACCTAATAAAATAGATACCAATAATAAAACTACTATTAAAAAAACGATAACGCTTAAAATAATTGTCATTCTGAATTTGTTGGTTTTCGTATTATAATTTGATTCCCATAAAACTCATAAAAGCGATACCCATAAGCCCTGTAATAATAAAGGTAATTCCTAACCCTCTGAGAGGTGCAGGAACATGAGAGTATTTTATCTTTTCTCTGATAGCAGCAACTGCAACTATAGCCAAAAACCAACCTATACCGGAACCCAATCCATAAGATATGGCTTCGTCTATTCCAGCGAAATTCTTTTGCTGCATAAATAAAGATCCCCCTAATATAGCACAATTTACCGCAATAAGGGGTAAAAATATACCTAGTGCACTATACAAAGACGGTGAGTATCTCTCTATTACCATTTCTACTAATTGAACCATAGAAGCTATTACAGCAATGAACATAATAAAACTCAAAAAACTTAAATCTATGTCTTTAAACTCCGATCCTAACCATTGCAATGCACCCTCCTTAAGCACATAATTTTCTAAAAGATAATTTACTGGAACGGTGATACCCAATACAAATATAACCGCTGCTCCTAAACCTACAGCTGTTTTTACAGTTTTAGATACAGCTAAATAAGAGCACATTCCAAGAAAATATGCAAATATCATATTATCTATGAATATAGCCTTTACAAATATATTTACTAAATCCATTTTTCTTAATTATTTTCAATTAATTTTCTATTCTTAAATCTCTGTATGCCTATAATAATCCCTACTGTGATGAGTGCCATAGGAGGCAAAAGCATCATACCATTGTTCTTATACCATCCTCCATTGGAAATATACCAACTCTCTGGTATTATCTGATATTCAAAAAGTTGACCTGAACCTAATAGTTCTCTAAACAGTGCTACAATAACTAATATCCAACTATAACCAAAAGAATTACCAATTCCATCTAAAAAAGATTCCCAAGGTTTATTTCCAAGTGCAAAAGCCTCAAAACGCCCCATAATAATACAATTGGTAATAATCAGCCCTACAAACACAGATAATTCTTTACTCACATCATATACAAAGGCTTTAAGCACTTGATCTACCAAAATTACCAATGATGCAACTACTACTAATTGTACTATAATCCTAATTCTAGAAGGTATTAAATTTCTAAGTAGAGAAATAATCACATTACCTACAGACAGCACAACTAATACTGACAAAGACATTACAATAGCTGGTTTTAACTTTACTGTAATAGCCAACGCAGAACATATCCCCAATACCTGTACCGTTATAGGATTGTCACTATTTAACGGGTTGCTTATTAGTTTTCTATTCTTTTTAGAAAACAAATTTTCTTTTTTTTCTACTTTACCATTCATCACAAAATTACTTGATATATTTTTTCTTTAATCTTTTAAAATAAGGTAAATAATTTGCTATTCTTTCCTTTATCATTGCAGATACTGCATCAGAAGTAATAGTACCTCCTGATATACCATCTACTACATGTATTTGCTGTGGCTCAGGCAAAGATTTAACTCCTCCTTTTACAGTTTTTACAGATATATACTTACCTTTTTTATCAAACAGTTTTTTTCCTTTAAAGGGCTCTTGAAACCACAATTTGTTAATTTCTGCACCTAGTCCTGGAGTTTCTGCTTTGTGGTCAAAAGTTACGCCATAAATGGTATTCAAATCATCTTCAATAGCTATATACCCCCATATAGCGTCCCAAAGTCCATTACCTCTAAGGGGGATGATATAATACTTATTATCTTCTTTTTCTGCTATATAAAGAGGAAAAGTTTGATGTTTTACTTCTTTCTTTATCTCCTTAGATAAATCTATATCAAAGGCTTTAATAGATTCTTTTTCCTCTCCATACATATCAAGTGAATACTCAAATTTTATATATTTTTTAAACATTTTTGAAGCGTGTTTTCTATCTACAGAAATTCTTATACTAGATAATATATTTTGCTTTTTTTCTTGACTTATATTTTGCTTTTGCTTATCTTTTAGAGATATAGCAGTAGAGGACAATAATACTGCTACCACCACTACCAAAATTATAGCAAAAATAAATATATAACTATTTTTATTTGTATTTATTTTCATTATTTTACTATAGCATTTTTAATTCTCTTATTTCTCCTATTTATGTTAGATTGCAATACATAGTGATCGATCGCTGGTGCAAATACATTCATAAGTAATATAGCCAACATTACTCCCTCAGGATAAGCAGGATTAAATACCCTAATAACAATACTTAGTACACCTACTAAAAAGCCATATATGAGTTTTCCTTTATTAGTTTGAGATGCACTTACCGGATCCGTAGCCATAAATACCATACCAAAAGCAAAACCACCTACCATTAAATGTTGCCACCACGGAAAGGACATTAAAGAATTAGCCCCTACAAGATTGAAAATATACCCTATAAAAGAAGCTCCTAAAATAGAAGGTAAAATGATTCTCCAACTGGCGACTCCCGTGTATAATAAAAAAAATGCACTTAATATAATTATAAAGGTAGAAGTTTCACCTATAGAGCCAGGTATAGTCCCAAAGAACATATCTGATACAGAATAAGGTTTTCCACTAATTAAAGAACTATGTAAATTACCTTGAGCCAATTGCCCTAATATAGTTTCTCCTGATAAAGCATCTGTATTTATTGCATCAGTTACCCATACTTTATCTCCAGACATATATGTAGGATATGCAAAAAATGAAAAAGCTCTGGCAGTAAGTGCTGGATTTAATATATTCATTCCTGTACCTCCAAAGAACTCTTTACCTATAATTACTGCAAATGCCACAGATAAACCTAGCATCCACAAAGGTAAATCTACAGGCATAATAAGTGGTATAAGCATCCCTGATACCAAATAACCCTCGTTTACTTCATGTCCTCTATATACGGCAAATATAAATTCTATAGTAAGTCCTACGCCATAAGACACTATGATCATGGGCAATACTTTAGTAAACCCTAAATAAATTGCTTGAAGAACATCTACATTCAAATTGCCATTGATTTGAGAAAAATGTTGTAGGCCTACATTATATATTCCAAATAACAAAACTGGAAGCAAAGAGATTATCACCGTTACCATTACCCTTTTTAAATCTATACCATCTCTAATATGGCTACCTTTATGAGTAGTCGTATTTGGAACATACAAAAACGTATCAAAGGCGTTATAAACTGGTGCCAATTTTTGAAATTTACCTCCATGATCAAAATGGGGTTTTAAATTATCTAATCTTTTTCTTAAAAACTTCATTTTTATTTATATTACCTAAAAAGTATTTAAAATGTAATTATATTTTCTATCTTAATTCTTTTATCATCAAATCTAATCCTTCTCTCACAATAGATTGAATTTCAGTCTTAGATGGGCAAATAAATTCTACTAATGCAAAATCTTCAGGAGCCACTTCATAAATACCCAAGTTCTCCATTAGTTCTATATCTTTTACCATAATAGCCTTGATAAGCTGCATAGGATATATATCCATAGGGAATACTTTTTCATATTCTCCCGTTACTACAAGTGCTCTTTCTTCACCATTTAAATTAGTATCCAATTCATATTCTTTTTTTGGAAAAATCCAAGAAAAATAGTTTGCTCTGTAAACGCTAAACTTTTTTAAAGAAGGTAATATCCAACCAAAAAAGCTATGCTTATTCCCTTCTGGAAGTACTGTAATTTGATTGTCGTAATGCCCTATAAAACCATCCTTAGATAATTTAGTTCCCGTAAGTGCATTCCCTCCTATAATCCTATAATTTCCATCTTTGATATTTTCTGAAATGATTTCTATATTTGAACCTGAAATAGTTCTAAAATATTTAGGTTCTATTACTCCACTACCCGTTAAAGCTATTACCTTTGACACATCGTACTTACCTGTAATAAAATAGTTTCCTACAATTACCAAATCTTGACAATTAATTGTCCAAACTATATCTCCTTTATTGATAGGTGAAATTTTATTAATTTGAACTCCTACGTTTCCTGCTGGATGAGGTCCAAACACATCGATTAATTCAATACCTCTTACATCATCAAACACAGAAATATTACTACTTCCATCCTTACATACGTATATTTTAGCCTTTGATATTTTTTTCAATACATCTATTCCTTTTTGTATTTGTTCGGTTTTATTTCTTAAAATAAACTCATAATCGGGAGCTAATGGAGCTGTATCCAAAGCTGAAATAAAAATCTCCTTAGGTAAGGTATCAGGGTTTGCTATTACATCAAAAGGACGTTGCTTTATAAATGTCCACAAACCATTATTTAGCAATTCTTCCCTTAGTTCTTCAACAGATAATGAACTATCATCTACGGGTATTTCATTTTTGTATATAAACTCTTGGTTTGCCTTAATAACTATTTCTAGCACTTTCCTTTTATCCCCTCTTATAATATCAGATATCGTTCCACTTGCAGGAGATGAAAAAAGTAACCTATTATCTTCTTTAGAATAAAATAATGTATCACCTGCTTTTACTATATCACCTACTTTTACACAAAGTTTAGGTATAATTCCATGAAAATCGGAAAGTTTTACTGAAAAAGTACTTGCTCTATTCACATTCATATAAAGATTTCTCGACTTACCAATTAATCTTATATTTGCACCTTTACTAATTCTAATGTCTTTTGACATATTTATTAAATTTGAATATAATATTTAAGTGACTGCTTTTAATTTCATACGGGGCAAAATTAATGCAATTTGCCTATTAATGTATCATAAAATAATAATTTGGACTCGTTTTAAATAAGACATATAAAAAACCTATTATCGATGATGAAAAAACTACACATTCCTTTTCTATATATTATAACCATTACTTTAAACACCAATGTATTTGCCAATACTACGGATACAATTAAAAATTATACCAAATCAAATATAAAATCCGTAACCTTAAAACAATCCAGTAAGCTGAGATGGTCTCCTATGATACTATTAAATAGGGAATTTCTACAATTACAATTTGACGATATGAACAACTACGAAGTAGATTATATGTATAGCATTACACTATGTAGCTATAATTGGGTAGATTCTGACATTTCCAAAACAGAATATTTATCTAACATAGAAGATAACTATATTACAAATATTGAAACGTCTTTTAATACTCCAAAAAGATATACTCATTATAGTCTCTCCATTCCAAATGATGATGTAAATATTATACTATCGGGAAATTATGTACTAAAAGTATATAGAGAAGATACTAAAGAAGTGGTACTTGTACGCAGATTTATAGTATATGAGAATAAAGCCTTAATTTCTGCAAAGAGAGTACGAACAGATCATCTGAATCATTATCATTCTAAACAAAAAATAGAACTCGAAATAGCTTTAAATGGTATAGAAACATTTAATTATTCTAATATTAGAACTTCGATATTTAAAAATTATGATTGGAGAGATTTTAGAATAAATAGACAACCTAATACCATCTTTGGTAGTAAATTAGTATATAATTCTGATGTTAATTCGTTCGATGGAGGAAATGAATATAGATTTTTTAATAGCAGTTCTACAAGAGGTATATCCGTTAGAGTAGATGCTATAGAAAGAGAAGATGGGGTGTACAATTTTTTTATTATGGCAGATTATCCTCTAAAGAATGAAACTTATTATAACTCCGAGGATATCAATGGTAATTTTAAGATCAATGCCATAAACGTAGAAGATTTTAATACAGAAGCTGAATACACTTATGTACATTTTGAACTAAAATCAAATGAATTACTAAACCAAGACGTATATATTTATGGTGGGTTTAATGACTGGCAACTCACGCCAGAAAATAAAATGCACTACGATTATGATAGTTCTACCTATTATATTTCTCTATCTTTAAAGCAGGGCTTTTATAACTATAAATACATTACAAAAAAGAAAAACTCGCTAAACTTAAACCAAATAGATGGTTCTTTTTTTGAAACTAAAAATGATTATCATATTTTAGTCTATTTGAACTCTCCCGAACTCAGCAATCACTATCGGGTAATAGGCTACAAGTTATTCAGGTAATCATTACTTTATAAACCTATAAGCCCTCATCATTTTAAAGAATATTTGATTGTTTTCATAGAACCCTTTAAACCTTTCAGATTGAGGTCCGTAAGAAAATACCGGAACCATTACAGCAGTATGACCACCTGTAAGAAACCTACCTTCTAATTTTCCTTGATGATTACCGGTTTTTACAGCAAAACCTCCCGTTTCATGGTCAGCAGTGATAATAACTAAAGTCTCTCCATCTTTTTCGGCAAATTCCATTACCTTACCTATAGTTCGGTCAAAGTCTAGCATCTCCTCCACGATATAACTTATGTCGTTAGCATGTCCGCCCCAATCAATTTGAGAACCCTCTACCATTAAAAAAAAACCTTTCTCATTTTGGCTTAAAATTTCCAATGCTTTTAAGGTGGTGAGTAATAATATTTCTCCTCTTTTTGTATAGCGAGGCATATGTCCTTCATAGAGTAACGCTGCGAGTTTACCTGAAGTTACTTTAGTCATATCCTCCTGATTATTTACTACTTGGTATCCTTTTTTTTGTAACTGCTTTAATAAATTTTGTCCATCTTCTCTTTTATCAAAGAATTTTTTACCTCCACCTATAAACACATCGATATCTGTTTTTAAAAAATCTGCTGCAATTTCTTCATCCATTTTTCTACTAGGTTGATGTGCAATAAAAGAAGCTGGCGTGGCATGTGTAATTTTAGAAGTTGCTACTAACCCAGTAGCTAAACCTTTTTCCTCTGCTATCTCTAAAATCGTTTTCAAAGGTTTTTTATCATTATCTACCCCTATAGCTCCATTATAAGTTTTTACACCTGTAGCCAGAGCTGTAGCACTTGCCGCAGAATCTGTAGTGTAATTATCAGAGCTAGAAGTTTTAGAGAAGCCTATATGAGTTGTATATTCCAAATTCAAATGTCCTTTGTTAGCTGTAATACCTGAAAATATTTGACTTAATCCCATTCCATCCCCTATCATAAATACAATATTTTTTACTTTTTTTCCAATTACAGGTTTTACGGCTATTACATTGTGGAAATTTGTATTTTGATATACTTGTCCCTCTACTTCTTTGGGTTTATTTTTTTTATCTCTATTTTCTTTTTTAGTTTCTGTACAAGAAACCAATAAGATACATATTAAACCTACAAATAACCTCATATCTTTATTTAAATAAATTGTTTTTTTTAAGAATATAGAATCTCTTATTGTACTTTTGAACCATAAATTGAAATATAGCATTTTATATTTAAGTTTAATAAAATGATACCAAAAAATATATATTAAATTATATTTTAATTTATAATAACCCTTATACATTAAAACAATCCTATGTAACCCTTTTTCTAAATCCTTAATCGATATTTTCCTTTAATATTATAGTTGTAAAACCTACCAAATGAACTTGCCCTCTTAAAATCATCCCACAACTCTCTAGGTAAATCTTTATGAATATAAACCCTCTCCTTTAACTGTATTAATAAATATCCATAATCCCCATCACAAGAATAATACTCAGCACCTCTAACCCAAGAACTCTTACTCGTATCACAACTATCAGAAAAATTAAAATCCGTAGACTTTATAACATACTTAGCCTCCTCATAACTCTTAAAATTCTCATCTAAATCTAAACAATTTTGAGAATTACAACATATTGAAAAAAATATCATACATAACAATGAAAAATACTTTAATCTAATCACTTTAAAACGCATATCTTAATTATTTTAAAATTTATTAAACATCTATTAAAAAAATCATATATACATATATAATTTTAAACAAAGAAATCTTATAACCCCCTCTCAAACCAAAACCCAAAACAATCAATAACTTAACCCTAAATTATTAACCCTAATAAAATACCTGAAACACAACAAGTGTCTTTAACATTTTTAAGTCACATACCCTTGTTAAACCCATTTTTTAGCTATTTAGTTAGACAGTTTAGGTTTCACGGGCACTAATACAGAGGTGGGTCGAAAGAAAAACGGATTTTTTCGGGGGTGGGGGTCTTATTTCTTTCGTGTATTCCAAAACTTTTTGGGTTTTTGATCTGCCCTTTGACATCGACAAAATCAATCTATACTTTTGCAATTCCAGTATGCCTATACTACTTTTTAATAACATTTAACTAATTTAATTAATGTACAAAAGTAATATTATTCTTTCATTCTGTAAATTTTGTAAATTCAATTAGTAAGTGCAACACTTAGTGAAAAAATAAACTAAATGAAAACGCACATGAAATATACGCATCTTACTTGTGAGCAAAGATACCAAATAGAGGCATATTTAAAAGGAAAGATGTATAAAAAACTTATTTTTAAGGAATTACAAATAAGTCGTAGTACTCTATACCGAGAACTTAAAAGGAATAAGACAAAACGCGGGCTTTACCGTGCTAATCACGCTAATATGTTGGCAGAAGAGCGGAAAGAACGATATGGTAGAGGGCGTACCTTTACCTCTTATAAGCAAAAAATCATAGATAACTGTATTACTGCGGAGCAATGGTCTGCATGTTAGAGAAGATAAGTGTACTGGTGGAACTTTATATAAACATATGAGGCATCAATTAAAACATCGTAAAAGGCAAGTAAGCACTAACAAAATACGGATAAAAGAACGAGTAAGTATAGATAAACGCCCAGAAAAGGTTAATAATAGAGAGGTATTTGGACATTGGGAGGCAGATTTAATAGTGGGTAAAGAGTATAAAGGAGCTATATGAACACTAACAGAAAGAAAAACCAAGTATTTACTAATCAAACACTTACCGAAAGGAAAAAAAGCAGATGGAGTAGCCCAAGCTATTAACAATTTACTATTCCCTTTCAAACATCAAACCAAGTCTATAACCATGGATAATGGAAAGGAATTTGCCAAAATTATGTGGTTAGAGATAAATTGGAAGTAGATACCTACTTTACAAACCCTTATTGTTCTTGGGAAAAAGGACAAATAGAAAATATGAATAAATTAATCAGACAGTACTTGCCTAAAAATCAACATTTAAACAATGTAAAAGATAAACTCATAAAAAACATTCAAATCAAGATAAACAACAGACCTAGAAAGGGAATAAATTATGTAAGACCTTTCCAATTATTTTATAAATTTGTAGAAAAAAAATCAAAATTAAATAATGTTGCACTTGTAAGTTGAACGGTCTCGTGTATGTGCCGTTTCCGTCCCGCAGGGCGGTTATGGCATATACATAATGTTAGTCACTGTATATCATTGATCAAAAAGTGTTTTTTGTGTTTCCAATTTTCTTTTCCTATATGAAAATTTCATTGGTTTTTTACTCAAAATTTCAATCTCAGGGACCTTTTTTAAGTAAGAAGTAACTTTTCTTGCTGACCAATCTAATTGTAATTTATTTACTATTGTCTTTGAATCAAAAGTACCTTCCTTTAGTAATTCCATTATCTTTTCTTCAGTTCCGTTAATTTCAGGTTCAGAAACGATAGAATTAATGTCACTCGAAATTTCGTGAGTTGAAGGTTTACCTTCTTGGTTTACTGGTATTCCACCTTTTGATATTAAAATTCCGTTCGCATTTTTTTCTCTTGGCTTAGGAGTCCTAACATAAATCGTTCTTCCCTTTCGTAGTCCGTCCATAACACCTGACCAAGTACCACCTTTGCTACTTGATTCGGCAACATAGATTTCAGAAGCTAATCCATAAATAATTGAATTTCGAGCCATTGCTAATTGAACACTCCAAGGTGCTTTTGGATAAAACGTACTCAATACCAGTACATCACCATCAATTATTTGTCGATAATATTTTTTGAAGCCCGATTTAAATGTAGCAATTCCTTGAGGAAGAATGATAATACTTTGTCCTTTATATTTTAGTGCGGAATCAAGGGCTTGCTTATCAACGCCCTTGGCAAACCCGCTAACAACTACTTTGTATTCCTTTGAGGCTAATTCGGCAACTTTGTCTGTGAAATCTAATGAATTTTGATTTGCCTTTCGAGACCCTACAATCGCTACTGATTGTTCTTTCATTATTTGCATATTTCCCTTAGTGTAAATAATAGGCGGGGCATAAGAACGACCAAGATTTTTTTTAAGAATTGGTGAATAATCTTTTGAGGTAATTGGCAAAATGTTGTAACCTTGCTCTAACAGGTCTTCAACTAAAAAAGCATAATTAGACAATTCATTAAATGAATTTTCGAGTAATTCGACTTCGTTACCTGTCAAACCATACTTGTTACTCCAAAGTGAAGTATCTGAGTGGAAAAAATCAATTATATTTTCCCCGTCTTCAAATTGGCGTACGATAATCTCATTTTTTTTCTTGGTCTTTAGTTTTGACGTATGAGCTAATGCCAACCAATATGCTAATTCATTTTTCATGTTTAAATCTTTTAAATATCACCACCAACTGTTCTTGCGATAACCAATGGTGCAATTTTAGTTACTCCAAGCCTTGTTAGTGTTTTGCCTATTTCTTTTATTGTTGCTCCGCTGTCAAAAATATCATCAAATAATATAATAGATTTTCCAATTATTTCATTGGGTTCAGAGTAACTAAATTTTTCTAATACATTTTCTTTCTTTAAGTACCCATTTTTGAACACCTTTTGAGGTTGAGTTTCACTTGTTTTGATTAGTTTATGGGAAATTGGAATTTTAAGGACTTTAGATAGCTTTTCTGCAAAGTTTTTAACTAAATCTCCTGATTCGGTTGGTGGTACATAAACTATGTAGTCAAATGGCTCTTGACCGAATTTTTTACGATAGGCTTTTAGTGCTAATCTTAAAAGAAAGTCGGGAAAATCACCACCGTCTTTGTACTTACATCTATGTAGAGCTGCACCTACACTTGAAACACCATAGTAACTTGCAGCTGCACCATTAACAATGTTTGAAGCCTTCGAATGAACAATTAACTCTGGGAAATAGTTTTCTCGAAATGCAGTTAATTTCTCTTTTGTACTTTCTACTGGGTCTGAAATGTACTTAGGTAAATTAGTATTATCACAATTCTGGTAAGCAATTTCGGTGTGGTCGCCAAGGTAATCACAAAGAAATTCCATTCTTGAACTGACGAGGTTGACATAATCAACCATTGATTCTAATTCTCTCAATTTCAATTTTCTTAATTCATCGAACGCAGAGGTGTTTAATTCAGGAGCATCAAATTGATACTCATATTTCTTTGAACGCCCATAAACAACTTCTTTAATAATTCCTTGTTCGATTAAGTCTGCTTTTATTACTCGCACTTGAGCCTGTTTAATGTTAGTTGCCTTCATTATTTGCCGTTCACCTAATTGTTCGCTTTTTAAAACGTCAATTACTTTTTGATAATTTTTGACGCTTGGACGACCACCATCTATAAATGCTTTAGGAAGTTTTTTATCTTCTTCTATTCCTTTATCATCCAACTTGTTGTTGTAAAACAAAATCAACTTTGTTGGTTCTCCATCCCTTCCTGCACGCCCAATTTCTTGGTAATAGTGAATTGGTGAGGCGGGAATTTGAGTATGAATAATAAAGCGAATGTCGGGCTTGTCTATTCCCATTCCCAAGGCATTCGTGGATATTACTGCTTTCCATTTATTATTCATTAAACTTGTCTCTATTTCTTTTCGTGATTCTGAATCAAGACCTGCATTATATTCTGTTGTGTTAATACCCAAGTATTCTAACCATCTTGAATATATTTCGGTGTTTACCCTTGTTCCTGTATATATTACTCCTGTACCTTCAAGCTGATTTAGATTCTCTGCTAACCAAAGTAGTTTCTCATCTTCTGATTGGACTTTTATTACAAATAAATTGAAGTTTTCTCTAATCAAATTTCCCCTTAAGGTTTGAATATTTCGTGAAATTTGCTTTTCAATATCTTGTTGAACTCTTGCAGTAGCGGTTGCTGTTGTTGCTAATACAGGCAATTTCTGTGGAAGCAATTTTACCAAGTTGATTATTCTTCTAAACGCTGGTCTAAAGTCGTGTCCCCACACCGAAATAGTGTGCGCTTCATCAATTACAATCATTGACAAATTCATCCTTCTTGTAGCTTCAATCCATTCTTGATTTTCTTGTCGTTCAGGTGCTATATAGAGAATTTTTATTTTGCCATCTACCGAATCTTGGATTGTTTGGGTGTTCTCTTCTCTTGATTGTTCAGAGTTTATATACTTTGCTGAGATACCCTTTGCATTTAGGTTCTTCACTTGGTCTCTCATTAAAGCAATTAATGGTGAGAATATTATTGTAATTCCGTAAAGTTGAGTAGCCGGAAATTGAAAGCATAACGATTTTCCAAATCCTGTTTTTTCAATCAGAAGCACTCGGTTGCCTTGGAACAAGAGGTCAATAGTTTCCCATTGCTTGTCATAGAACCTACCGAATCCAAAAAGTTGCTTAAGTTTTTGTTCTGCTTCTTGTCTATTCATTCTTGGAGTTTGTCTATATAGTGGCTAATGGTTTCGTATAAACGCAGTAGCGGTTAAACTTTCCCGAACTTTCGGCTAATTTACGATTTTTATTTGATTGCACTTACTTCGTTTTTCCGATTTTCCCGCTATTGCGTTTATACCGTGTTGGTGGTAGTTATTCTTTTTTGGTTACTTTCTTTATTTGCTTTAGAACTTCAGGAATTTTGTTAATGACTACGTCCCAAACGATTGAATAGTTTACGCCCATATAATCGTGAATTAGCTTATCCCTCATTCCTGCCATATTTTTCCATTGAATAGTTGGAAATTTTAGTTTCTCATCAGCGGGTATTTTTTTAGTTGCTTCTCCAATAATTTCAAGACTTCTCACAACGGCTCTTTTTAGTGTTTCATTTTCTAAAAACTGGCTTTTGGTAATCTGTTTGTTTTGAATTACGGAAATTACATATTCGCATTCATCTTGGATATGTCTTAAATATTCAATGGGGTTTTTAGGCATAAACTACTTCATTTAATATGTTCGGACCAATGTAAGGGCTTAATCCATTTTTAGTAACTACTTCCACTTTGTTTTCTTTAAAAATACTTTCGAGAAGGTCGTAAACTGATATGAAATTATCATAAGTTTCTTTTTTTGGATTAAAGTCAATCAAAATATCAATATCGCTTTTAGCTGTTTGTTCATCTCTTACATACGAACCAAACAAACCAATATTTGTAACACCAAAACTTAAAATTTTTTCTTTATTAGATTTTAGTTTAGCTAATATTTGTTTTCTTGTTTGCATAATACAAAGTTACAATTTTTCTAAATCAAATTCTTCTTGTAAACTTTCATACCAAATTGTCAAAATCGAGTCGTTTTCATTTCTTACACAATAATCTGGTTTACAAAGACAATCCGTTGGCAAATCCATTTTTAACCATTCCTCACATTTTGAGCAAATTTGGCTTTGTCTTTCTTTCGCTTCTTTGTAAATATCTTCTAGTTCCATCAACAGTTTTATTGGTTTTTCATTAGAATTTTTAAGTCTGTTGATTGCGATTGAAATACTCATTTCTTTGCTCATTTTTAATTTTAATAATAAAGACGATAATTACAATAAATGAGTCCTAAGAAAGATATAATTAAAGTTATAGATGAAATCAGCCCAATCTTGTTAATTGTAGATTTATATATACTCACATCTTTGTATTCTAAATCTTCTTGAATTGATGCTAAAAAAAGTACACTCAAGAAAATCAAGGCAATAAATATGATTCTGAGAATTTTCATTTAGTTCGTTTTAATTACCACCAACGGTTAGTATATGAAAAGTAGGCGATTTCGAAGCACTGAACTTTCGGTTAAGCACAACGTTTGACATGAGCCAAAAACCTTGATTTTAGTATTGTTCCGCCTATTTTTTATATACATTGTTACCTGCCGTTTTTCTTTTTTGTTCCCAATTAATTACTTTGTTTTCCCAATCAATATTCTCTGCCATTATTCCATTTGTTTCTGTGAATGAATGTTTTCCAAGTTCATTTTCATCAATTCGAAATGTGTTTTTCATAACATGTGTAAGTCGAAGATTATCATCTCTTGAGAATTCTTGATTTATGGCAATATTCACTCCCTGTTGACCAAATGGAACACTTGGATAATAAATCCCATGAACATTACCGTTCCCACGAAGAATAGCTAGATTGGAGTAAGCTGTTGTAATGATATAAGTGAGTAAGTCATTCTTAGCTGGCTTGCGATATTTTGAGAACATATATTCAAAAAACCTTGTTGCAGCTTCTCTTGCTTCGCCCTGTTGTTCTTCCAAAAATCCGTCTAAAGCTGTACCGTGACGCTTATCAAATTTAGAGATTCTATTCTCAGGATTTGGGCTTGTTACTAATATTAAGTCCAACGGATTAAGTAACTCCCATCTTCCAATTGTTACATCAAGCGTTTCGCCAAAATTCTTTGTTTCCGCCCAATACTCCGCTAATTCCATGAATGAAGTCGGTCTGTTTTCAGAAGCATAAAAAACCGATTGAAACGGTCTGTTACACCGAGCGAAATATTTAATGAATTGACTGGGAGGTAAGTTTATCTCATCTATTGAACAAAAGAAATCTTCATCGTTGTGTGTTCTTGTCCTGAATAAAAATGTTCTTGCTGGTATAGTATAAATCAAAACAGGCAACTGCTTTATGGATATAAAAGCTAGTAAAGCTTTTTCATATGCATATTCAGAACTTGAATCAATACTTTCAAGTTTTGCTATTGCGTTTTTAAGGTTTTCTAGTTCCATTTATTCGGTAGATTCGCTTGTGGGTTTATTATCTGTTTTAACGGCATCCATTGGACTACTAGAATCTTTTTCATTTGAGCCAACTCTCAAAAATTCAATCTGATTGTTGTCTTTTTGTGATACAAGTGTCAAGCGGTTTTTTTCAATGCTTTCTATTTTATAGAATAACTCTTTATTTGGATAGGAAAGATTTAAGGTTGAACCACTATCAGTAATTTTTAATTGTCCCCTAGATACATTGTCGTTGATTATTTCAATGAATTTATTCTTTCCAAAAAATGAGTGGTCGAAATACAGGATTTGGTCGTTATAAGATTGATTTTCCCAACGCTTATCAAATAGAGCTAGGTTTCTAAAGAATTTTGGTTTGGATAGCAATAGAATGAAAATTAATAACAGCACGGAGCCTATAGAAATACCTAATTTGGTCAATAAATCCTTCTGAATGGTGCTTTCATTCTCAGTGAGTTCATAATGCTTTCCGTACTTTTTATAATACACAGCCCAATCTTCTGAATTAATGTTCGACCCATGGTCTCCACTACTTTTAGATTGAGTGTTACTCATATAGAAATATTCATTTCTTATGTCAGGAAAATTGGTAATATCAACATACTTGCCTGGAGTGTAGGCGCCTGGGGAGTGTCTATCTTCTTCTGTGAAGTAGTTGTATGCTTCTCTGTAACACGTTCGAACTAACAACCTGTAATTATCTCGCCAATAGTCATATATTTTATCATAGGTTCTAGTCGGCTTTTTGTAACCCATATCTTCAGAGTAAATTGTTTCAATATCGAAACCGTCTTCATTTTGTCTGGTCAACTTCATTATGGTGAATCCACCACTTGACGCTTCGAATATTGTGTAGAGCTTTTCTCTTTCCCACCATTCCGTTTTTTTCTTAGTTCCTTTTGGGTCGTATCCTGTTTCTTTAAGTTCTCCAACAGTCAACCAATTTTTACCATCGAGGATTACAGTTTTACCATCAAATATTCTGTCAATTTTAGAGTAAATCTGGTTTTTAAGTTCTGTCTTTTTTGATTTATGCAAGTTATACCCAACCAAAGCAGCCAATCCAATTGCAACTATGCTATAAAAGAAGACTTTTAATGTTGTCCACAATTTTACATTGTTGTCACCAAGTATAACTTTCTCGTTGTCTGTGGTTGGTTCTTTTTTCGAGGAAACATTGGTGTCGATTATTGGAGGCGGTGGAGGGGGTTTCCTTAATAGAACTTTTAATTCTTCAACATCTCTCAGGGGTTTCCAATTGTCAAAACTTTCTTCCCAAATCAAGGTGTCAGACTTGAGATTAAGTTCTTTTAATTGGTCAATCGAATAAGGTCCTTTTTGTTCCTTTCCGTCTAGATAGTAAAATTCTTTATTCATAGACTTCTCGTTTTTTCAAATGGCAGGTAACTACTGTATAAACAGACAAAGTTCCGTTTATATTCCTTATAGTTTGATGTTTTATCATTTGTTTTCTTTATTTTTTAGTTTGATTGTGCAAATATAATAAAATAAAAGTTACATTTAAAACAAGTGTTATTTTAAAAAACTTAAAGGACTAGGCGTTCTAGTAATGTGCTGATTACTTACATGAGTATATATCTCAGTAGTTTTACTGCTTCCATGACCTAATAAAAATTGAATACTTCTCAAATTAACACCATGCTCATATAAATGAGTAGCATAACTATGTCTTAGTGTATGCGGAGTTATATGTCTTTTAATACCCACCTCGTCTATTAAACGCTTCAACACTTTTTGAACACTAGTACTCGAATACTTTATTGGTTGGGTTATAGTAGATTTTTGCCCTTCAAATAAATATTTTAAAGGATTATATGTCTTACAATAAATACTAATTTCATCTAATAATTCTTCAGCAAGTAGGTACAAACCGGTCTTTTCTTTCTTTGGACTGTACTATTTTTATATTTTTTCTACTAGTATCAATATACTTTAATTCCAAATTTAAAACCTCACTTATTCTTAATCCACAAGCATAAATAACTTTTAAAATTAATAAATGCTTTAAGTTTTTACAATTATTAAAAATGAGTTGAATTTCTTTTAAACTTAACACCTCCGGAAGTTTCTTCTGCTTCATTGGTCGATCAATTTGTATAAATTCCTTATGCTTATGTAAAATATTTTCCCAATAATATTTTATCGAATTAATTGCTTGATTTTGCGCACTTATAGAATAAGTCCGATGAATTAAATACTGGATAAACTCCTTAACATCTGTTTTAGGGTTCAAATTATTGCGATTACAAAACTTAGCATATTGTTTTAAAAAATTTAAATAAGTTTTTATAGTACTTTCAGCGTAATTTCGCTGTAACATGTGCTTTTCAATAGTCTGTAATACATTCATAGATAAATGACTTTATACAAATCTAACCTTATTTAATAACTTATACTGTTAAAAAATGTAAATTCAATTAGTAAGTGCAACATTTAGTGAAAAATATTCAAATCAAGATAAACAACAGACCTAGAAAGGGAATAAATTATGTAAGACCTTTCCAATTATTTTATAAATTTGTAGAAAAAAATCAAAATTAAACAATGTTGCACTTGTAAGTTGAACGGTTAGTAAAGAATAGTAGCGGGTTTTTACGTACTAACTTTTCGGTTAGGTACTGACCTTAGCTTAAATGTTTAGTGTTTCGTTTTAGCACTTTAACCGCTATTATTTTTATACATTGTTGGCAACTGGGCGTTATTCAGTTCGTGATTCCAATTTCAGTTCAGTCCAAAATTCGCTATAAAAATTCTTTGATTCCAATAATTTTTCGTGATTCCCAAAGTCAGCTATAATTCCATTTTCCAAAACATAAATTCGGTCAGCAATTTTTGGTAAGGAATGTAATCTGTGAGAAATAAAAATAATTGTCAATTCTGATTTTAATTTATTCAATAACTCCAAAACAAAGTGTTCCGTTTTTCTGTCCATTGCAGATGTGAACTCGTCTAATAATAAGATTTTTGGTTTTTTGTACAAAGCTCTCATTAAGGCAATTACTTGTTTTTGACCGCCTGATAGGTTGATGCCTTCTTCTCCCAAAATAGTGGCATAACTTTGTGGTAAAGTATTTATAAGCGTTTCAAAACCGTAATCTTGACAAAACTTTACAATATTTTCAGGTGTATCTTCTAGTCCTAGAAGGATGTTGGTTATAACATTTCCACCAAAAATGGTAACCTCTTGTGGCACAACGCCCAAAATATTACGCCAACTTTTAGTTTCAATTTTTGGAAGATTAGTTTGATTATTGAGGATTATCGTCCCATTTTCAAAAGGATAGAATTTTTGAAGTATTTGTCCTAAAGTACTTTTTCCGCTTCCATTTTCGCCAACTATAGCAATGCATTCGTTTTTGTTTGCTTCAATATTTATGTCTTTTAGTAGTTGACTTCTACCTGCAAAGCGAAAAGAAAGGTTTTTAATTTCAAGTGAAGTGAAATCTGAAATTTCCGTTGTTCCGTTTTGTTCTTTATACATTGATGCAAACTCGTACATACGGTTGAAAGCCACTTTGGCTTCATTGATTGGAATTGTTATTAATGCTAAACTAGCAACGGATGGTAATAAACTTCCTGCAATTCCGAGTATTGCCATAAGTTCGCCTAATTGCATTGTTTCGTTATAGACTTGAATTGAGGTATAAACCAAAATGCCCATTAAAAACAACACACTAAATACAGCTGAAAAAACAGACAATCGGACATTTATTTTTCCAAGATTAAAGGCTTTTTCTTGATAATTGCCATATATAAGTTGATTGATTTTTTGAAATATGTTTTGCCTGTTATTATTTTTGATTGTGGCAATACCTTGCATTGATGTTATGTAATTGCTCTCACTAAAAGCATAACCTTGCATCACTTCTTTTTGTGCATTAATAATACGTTTGTTAAAACCGTAAATAAGCACAAAGTAAAATGGCAAACTTATAAAAGCAATTAGTCCTGTTTGCCAAGAATAATAAAACAAAAAGCCTAAAGATACTATTGTTACAAGAGCATTGATAACAACATTACCTACTATTTGTTTTATGACACGTTGTACACGTTGGGTATCGTTTAATCTTGCGACGAGTTCGCCAATTTTACGAGTATCGAAAAATGACTTTGGTAAATTAAGTAAAGATGTATAAAAACTATCTACAATACGATTATTAAAATCTTTGGTTTGACGAATAAGAAAATAATCACGTAATGCTGTGAATAATACCCTAACCAAAAGTAAAAAGGCTACTAATGCAATACCTGTAATAAGTTTAGTAAAATCTTTTGAGGGTAAAATATCATCAATTAATTTTTGTGAAAAGATTGCCATTGCCATACCTAGAATGGCAATGCCTAAACCTAACAATACACTAAATGAAATTAAACGATAATCTTCTTTAAGCAGTTTTAAAAACCATTGTTTCTTGTTTTTGTTTTGGGTCTCGATTTTTACAAAGTTTTCATTTGGCGAAAGCGTTAAGCAGGTTTTAGATTTCCAAATGGTTTCTAATTCTTCTTTGGTGTAACTTTTTATGTCTTTTGCAGGGTCGCCAATTAGGAATTTTCCACTATCATAACCATAACAAACTACATAATGCTGTAAACGCTCCTCAATAACTACGTGTAATATTAAAGGCTCTTTATGGTCAATAAGGGCTTGCATATCTGCTTCGTTGCCTTGTGCAGTAAAGCCTAATTTATTGGCTGCTTGATATAAACCCAAAAGGGTAGTGCCTTGTTTGGTTGTTCCGCTTAACTCACGTAGCTTTTCTAAACTGTCTGAGCCACCATAAAATTGAATTAGCGATAATAAGCAAGCAACACCACAATCGGACTGGTCGTGTTGTTGTGTAAATGTTTGCTGTAAGTTTTTTTGTGATAAGTTGATTGTTTTAGTCATTTTGTTGTAATACTCTTAAAATGCCTTTGGCGTTGAGTTGCCCTTTGTGTTTTTTGATGAGTTTTTGATTTTGGTCGTAGATTAGGACATAAGGAATTGATGTAGCATCAAATCGACTAGAAAAAGTATAAAGGTTATCATATAAAAATGTAATGTTTTGTTTGTTGTTTAAGTTGTATTGTTCTAAAAATTTTTTGATAATTTTGATAGGTTCTGTAGATACGAAAATGAATTGCACATTTTTAAAGCTGTCTAAATTTTCGCTAATACTTTGGGCTTCGTGTTGGCAGAAATCGCACTCACTATTAAAGTAGATGAAAATGGTATTTAAGTTTGGTTTTAGGTTTGCTTTGGTAAATGGTTTTTGATTTAAAGTTAAAAATTCAAACTCTGGAATTATCTCTAATTGCTTTGCAATTTGATTTTTTTCTTTGGTTTTTGAAATAACATTGTAACCTAAATAAGATAGTAAACCAAAAACAGCAATTACAACTATAATTAAAATTGTTTTTTTCTTCATAATTAACTCATATTTAAGGTAAAGAACATAACACCAACTACCCAAATTAAAAGGCTAACTCCATAACTGCTTGCCACTATTTGTAAACCTTTTGTTGATTCTGTATCATTAATTTCTTTACCTATCAAATAGGCTAGAATAACCCAATAAGCCAACTCAAATAAGTTAAGAACTTGAAACGGATATATAAACCACGGTTGTAAACCCTCATAACCTATAATATTCAAAGCTGATAATGGATAGAAGTATTGTAAATCTTCTAAATTATAGTTGGTTTGAAATAGGTAAAACCAAGCGGTTTTAAATACAATCACTAACAAAAAGATAAACTCTGCTTTAACTACGATGTTAAAGAGTTTTTTATATTTGATTTCTTTTCCAAAAAAGAAACAACCTGCATCCAATATTGCTGATATGATTGAGATTTTTAATATGAATATTAATGGTTTGATAACGTAACCTAACCAAATCCATTTCTCTTTGAAATCTAAAAATTCTAATATTTGTTTTTTGGTTAATTCGCTTGATAAAGAATCGACAAATAACAAGTCTGTTTTTAAAATGTATCTTGATAACCATTCAAACAATATTAACAAGATTGTTAAAAGCACAAAATTTCTCATTAAAACAATAATATTATTAATGTTGCAATAAAAAAGTAGAATACTAAAACAACACGATTTTTATTTGGTAAACTTTTAAATATAAACGATAAAATTGATTTATCTAAATCTATTTCCTCATTACTTTGTGGTGTTTTAAGTAGTAGATGAGTAAAAATTATTACTAAAGGTATTAGTAGTATAACGTTTATTTTGTATGTATACAAAGTTATTAATAAGATATAGATGATGATTGAAAAATATCTTTCTCCTTTTTTATTGTAAAAATTAGAAAAAAAATAAACTAAACAATAAGATAGAAAAAGATTTATATGATAAATAATTATATCCAAAATTATAATTCCTGTACCAACTCTAATACTATTTAAACCAAGTAGAACCGCTAATAGCGGTACTACATATAGGTTAACTAAAATCGCAAATTTATTGGTCATAATTATTGCATTTTCCTTCTATCCCAAAATTCTGCAATACCACATCCAATTCCTGCTATCCCAAACGAGGCTCCATAAGCAGCAGCAAGACCTCCAATCAGTCCAGTAATAGGGTTGGATAAAGCTACAATAGCTAATATTCCTGAAGCAATTCCCATTACTGCACCTGCTTTACCACATCCACCACCTTCATAATTTTCCATTTGATTTAAATCTAAAGTTTTCATAATAAATTAATTTTAAGTTTATGCCATTCAAAGTTAAAGATGAGGTTCAGAAATCGTGAATGGCACTAACAATTTCTTTCCCTTTTTGTCTGTCACGCTTGGGTGGTCAGCCCTTTTTTGACCGTTGTTGTTTTTCAAGACTTGTTGCCAACTACTGTATAAACAGACAAAGTTCCGTTTATATTCCTTATAGTTTGATGTTTTTATTATTTGTTTTGTTTATTTTTTAGTCTGATTGTTCAAATATAATAAAAGTTACATTTAAAACAAGTGTTATTTTAAAAAACTTAAAGGACTAGGCGTTTTAGTAATGTGCTGATTACTTACATGAGTATATATCTCAGTAGTTTTACTGCTTCCATGACCTAATAAAAATTGAATACTTCTCAAATTAACACCACGCTCATATAAATGAGTAGCATAACTATGTCTTAGTGTATGCGGAGTTATATGTCTTTTAATACCCACCTCGTCTATTAAACGCTTCAACACTTTTTGAACACTAGTACTCGAATACTTTATTGGTTGGGTTATAGTAGATTTTTGCCCTTCAAATAAATATTTTAAAGGATTATATGTCTTACAATAAATACTAATTTCATCTAATAATTCTTCAGCAAGTAGGTACAAACCGGTCTTTTCTTTCTTTGGACTGTACTATTTTTATATTTTTTCTACTAGTATCAATATACTTTAATTCCAAATTTAAAACCTCACTTATTCTTAATCCACAAGCATAAATAACTTTTAAAATTAATAAATGCTTTAAGTTTTTACAAGTATTAAAAATGAGTTGAATTTCTTTTAAACTTAACACCTTCGTAAGTTTCTTCTGCTTCATTGGTCGATCAATTTGTATAAATTCCTTATGCTTATGTAAAATATTTTCCCAATAATATTTTATCGAATTAATTGCTTGATTTTGGGCACTTATAGAATAACTCGGATGAATTAAATACTGGATAAACTCCTTAACATCTGTTTTAGGGTTCAAATTATTGCGATTACAAAACTTAGCATATTGTTTTAAAAAATTTAAATAAGTTTTTATAGTACTTTCAGCGTAATTTCGCTGTAACATGTGCTTTTCAATAGTCTGTAATACATTCATAGATAAATGACTTTATACAAATCTAACCTTGTTTAATGACTTATACTGTTAAAATGTAAATTCAATTATTAAGTGCAACATTTAGTGAAAAATATTCAAATCAAGATAAACAACAGACCTAATGAAAGGGAATAAATTATGTAAAACCTTTCCAATTATTTTATAAATTTGTAGAAAAAAATCAAAATTAAACAATGTTGCACTTGTAAGTTGAATCTACCTTTTATAACCATAAAAATAAATTATTTTTTAAATAACTTAATAATTATATCTTTGTCAATTTATTTGGTGATACTGCAATAAAAGTTTTTTAAAGTTGAACATTCTATTTTTAGATACTGCGCATATTATATTACAAAGGGAGCTAGAATACTTAGGATGTACCTGTTCTATTGATGACACTTCAAATAAGGATAAAATACAACGCAAATTAAACTTATATGATGGTCTTATCATCAGAAGCAGATTCTCCATAGACAAAGATTTTTTAGATCGATGTACTACTATTAAGTTCATAGCACGAGTGGGTGCAGGCTTAGAAAATATAGATGTAGATTATGCGAACCAAAAAGGTATCACATGCATGAATGCTCCCGAAGGAAATAGAGATGCCGTAGGTGAACATAGTTTGGGCATGTTATTATCTCTATTTAATCATTTAGGCAAAGCCAATGCAGAAATAAAATTGGGAAAATGGATGAGAGAAGAGAATAGAGGTATAGAACTCACAGGAAAAACGGTGGGTATTATAGGCTATGGTAATACCGGAAAATCTTTTGCCCGTAAAATTTCAGGTTTTAGTGTAGAGGTTTTAGCTTATGATATTAAACCTATCCTTTCAGATGAATTTGCCAAACAAGTAGATTTAGAAACTATCTTTAAAAAAACTCAAATTTTAAGTATTCACACACCACTTACAAATAAAACCTTAAAAATGTTTAATTACAAATTTATTTGTAAATTTAAAAACCCTTTTTATCTTATCAACACTGCTAGAGGAAAAATTGTAGATACCAAAGCACTAGTAAAGGGTTTAAAACAATGTAAAATACTTGGTGCTTGCTTAGATGTACTGGAATATGAAAAAACGTCTTTTGAACAATTATATTTAGATAATTTGTCTAACGAAATGGAATATTTGATAAAATCAGATAAAGTAATTTTAAGTCCTCATGTTGCAGGATTGACAAAAGAATCTAATATTAAAATGGCTCGAACTATAGTAGATAAAATAAAATATGAATTTGACCTAAAATAAATATTCTGATGAAAATAAGAGTCATTAATAAATCTAAACATCCTTTGCCAAAATATGAAACTATTCATTCGTCTGGTATGGATTTGAAAGCCAATATAGAGCACCCTATAGTACTTGAACCTCTCGAGAGAACTATTGTAAAAACAGGCTTATTTATAGAACTTCCCGCTGGCAGTGAAGCGCAAATAAGACCTCGTAGTGGACTAGCTGCTAAATATGGCATTTCACTAATAAATTCTCCGGGTACTATAGATGCAGATTACAGAGGTGAAATAGGTGTAATTATGGTAAATTTATCCAATGATAAGTTTACTATAAAAGATGGAGAGAGAATAGCCCAGATGGTCGTTGCTAAATATGAACAAGTAGAGTGGCAACCAGTAGAAACCCTTAGCAAAACGGACAGAGGAGCAAGAGGATTTGGAAGTACTGGAAAAAAATAAATAGAAAATACGTTGTTTTAAAATAATGACAGATAATATATTAATTATTAATCCCGGTTCTACTTCTACTAAAATATCTGTTTACAGAAGACGTACAGAAATGCTTAAACTCAATTTATCTCATTCTGTAGAAGAGTTAAACAGACTCAAAAATATAGAACAGCACCAAGCGTTTCGTAAGTACATCATATTACAAGAACTCGAAAAAAATGGTTTTCGGATAAGTGACTTAGCAATCATTATGAGTAGGGGAGGACTGGTAAAGCCTATTTCTTCTGGAGTATATGAAATCAATCCTTCTATGCTTAAAGATCTAGAAAAAGCTACTTTTCATGCCTCTAATCTAGGAGCTATGATCGCCTATGAGTTAGCTACACAAAACGATATTAAATCTTATATAGCTAATCCGGTAGTAGTAGATGAATTAGAAGACATTGCAAGATTTTCAGGACACGCACTATTCAAACGAAAATCTATATTCCATGCCTTAAACCAAAAATCTGTAGCACATACCTATGCCAAGAGTCAAAATAAATCCTACAATCAGCTAAATTTAATAATTGTACATATGGGGGGAGGTATATCAGTAACTGCTCATAAAAAAGGCAAAGCTATAGATACTAATCAAGCATTAGATGGAGACGGACCTTTTTCTCCTGAAAGAAGTGGTACACTGCCTATGGGTGAAGTAATTCGAATGGCTTTTAGTAGAAAATATACTCGAGAAGAAATGTTAAAAATGATAGTGGGCAAAGGAGGATTGTATTCTTACTTAGGTACGAACGATGCTAAAAAAATTGAAAAGAGTATAAAAAGAGGAGATAAAAAAACCAAAGAAGTATATAAAGCTATGGGTTACCAAATTGCCAAAGAAATAGGAGCTATGGCAGTAGTATTAAAGGGAAATATAGATGCCATCATCCTTACAGGAGGAATGGCATATAGTAAATTTCTTACAGATTTTATCACTTCAAATGTCCATTTTTTAGCACCTATAAAAATCTATCCGGGTGAAGATGAAATGAAAACTTTAGCAGAAAACGCCTATAATATTTTAAGGAACAAGGCAACGATAAATATATACTAATATGGAAATAAAACTCAATAAACCCCTTTGTTTTTTTGACTTAGAAACTACGGGTATCTCTATTACTTCAGATAGAATAGTAGAAATATCTATCCTCAAAATATTCCCTAATGCAAATAGAGAAAGTAAAACATGGTTAGTAAATCCTACCATACCCATACCAAAAGAAGTCGCTGATATACATGGCATCACAGATGAAAAAATAGCACATGAACCTACATTTAAAGAGCTTGCAAATGAAATACATCAAATGATAAAAGATTCTGATTTAGCAGGATATAACTCTAATAAATTTGATATTCCTTTACTTGCCGAAGAATTTTTGAGAGTAGGTATAGATTTTAATATGAAAAATAGAGTCGCCATAGATGTACAAAATATATTCCATAAAATGGAACAACGCACCTTATCAGCTGCCTACCAATTCTACTGCGGCAAAGATTTGGAAAATGCGCACTCTGCTAAGGCTGATACTACGGCTACTTATGAAATACTAAAATCTCAAATAGAAAGATATGATGAACTTGAAAATAATGTAAAACATTTGAGCAAATTCTCTAAAAGATTTAAACATGCCGATTTAGCTGGGTTCATACATTACAATGAACAAGAAAAAGAAATATTTTCTTTTGGAAAATATAAAGGACAAGAAGTTGAAAAAGTTTTAGAGAAAGATTCAGGATATTTTGGATGGATTCAAAATGCTGATTTTCCACTATATACCAAAAAAATACTAACCCATATAAAACTTCGAAAATTCGGAAAATAATTAATATTTCAGATAAAAATATTAGTCGTAATATTTCAGCACTCTCCTAAAAATAGTATTTAATATATATTCATGGTCTTTAACTTTAAACCTATTCCTTTACAAGATGCGGTGAATTAAAATATAAATTTGGTTCAATCATTTTTCAATTATATTTTTTTAATGCTTTAGCCTGAATATTTATTTGAATCTTTTTCTCATCTTAAGCACTCCAACAACAAGATTCACATTTGTTTTCAAAATAAGAGTTGAATTTGTTTCTAAGATTAGTGTATCAAGTGCTTTAGGTACGTTTGTTTCAGTCCATGTAGTCGTTGTATTTCTCTTTATTGTGATAGTCTGGCTAAAAGAATTAAATGAGAATAGAACCCCTGCAATTAATGTAATAAGTGTTTTCATTGTGATATATCTATTTTTAGGTTAGTATCGATTAATTATGCCCAACGGTCAAGTATAAGCGTAGTGCGGGATTAAATGCACTTCACTTTCGGCTTACCACTATATTTGTTAATGTTCAATACGTTTAAATTTAGCACTTTAACCCGCATTATCGCTTATACAATGTTGCCTGCAGTATTGTCAATTCCAACTGTTTTCATTTTTAAAGAGTTCTCCGTCCTTTTTCACAAAAGCTAAAGAAACTAATGAGCCAAGTAACCCTATGATAAAAGTCAATATTGCGTTTTGTATACCGAAAGGTAAACTCGCAAAATCATCAAAGCCAGGAAGTGTATCGCCATTCCGTTCGGCCATCTCTTTAAGCATATTGGCATAATCTTGAGATATTGAATCATCAATAATGAAAAATATTGCATCTAATATTAGAAATACTATCATTGCAATGATTAAAGACAATAGCACTTGGTAAATTCTTTTAATCACGAATGAATCCGCTTTTATAGCGTTTCTAATACCTTTATTCAAAAAGTATGTATTTGATGGTAGAATTGAAATAAATAAAAATAAACCTGCCATTATAGTCATTAGGGCAATTTCTAAAAAATCAAAACCATCTCTTTGCCAATATGAAATTGTTATGAAATTTAAAACAAAAGTTGCAAATCCACATATTATTCCTGCCGTAAATATTGATTCATAAATCTCCTTATATTTATTCATTTTTTAAATTTTTAAACATTATTATTGATAATATTGAAATAGACAAAATTATAGGTGTCCCATATATTGATATGGAAAATTTAAAGAAGTCAACAACTATAAACAAAGATAAAGTATAAGGTAATAACAAGGATATAGTAATAATAAGAAAATTTCTAAATAGTGCCTTATATTCAAATATTCTTCGAATAACACTGTTTAGTAGATATTTCCAAATGAGATAATTGATTAAAAACACGAGTATAACGATAATATAATTCATTTAGTTTTAATTTTACAATTATGTCTTTGTGCTTGTTCACTTTTTAGGTTTTTATAAATTCTAAAAGAAAATAAAGACAGTAAAATAAATGTCAGCACATGGAGATTATTAGACAGGTCAAAATAATTTAATATCATTAAACTAATACCGTACGGTATGAACAAAAAAATGCATGAAGCAAAGAATATATCTAATGGAAAATATACTTTTGATGCTAACGAGAAGTAGACTTTTGATGCTCTTTTTGATACTCTTTGCATCAACTTGTTCAATAAATATTTCCAAACTAGATAATTAATTAAAAACACGAATAAGACAACAATATAATTCATAATTTAAAAGTTTTAATTTTACAATTTTTATCACAATGGATTGGTATAATAGTTCTTTTAATCGCCAATTCATTATAAATATAGTTTCCAATTTTAGTTAGTTTGAGTATAAAAAGAATGGGGAAAACTAGCCAAAGAACTGGAATTCTAATAGCAATTTTTAAAATCGAATCAAATCCAAATGATGATTTGTCCTTATCATCAATAGATGCCATTGACAACAACCCCTTGTTTCTAAATTCTATATTTGGAACTTTTGAATTCCTTATATCTTCAAGGATAATTAGATTTAAAAAATCGACCTTTTTTATTTTGTTTCCAAATTTTCTACAAACTGGACACCAACTATCTATAAATACTTTTAGTTTTTTACTTTGAAAACTAAGAAACTCGTCATTTGTAATAAAAACAAAATAAGTTGATAGCATTACCCATGAAAAATTATCAATTCTCATAAAGACCCAAATCCCAACATGTAGAAAAACCCCTCCTATAAAAATCCAAAATTTTGTTTTTTTGAACCAAACCAAAAAGGGAAAGGCAAGTTCCCAAAACATAGTAAAGTAAGTTAAAATTACAACGAAATAATGATTTCTAGTTAGAGGGATATTCCAATCAGTAGCCATAAAATCCCTAACACGCATTGTATAATACACCGCAGTGCCATTTCTCCAAAGTTCTCCTTCGTGTTTTGCTAATCCTGTGAATAGGTAAACAAAACAGACCTGAATCATAATTGCATAAGTAAATATTACTGAGTACCTACTTATAAAATTTGACAATATACTCTTTTTCTTTTTAAAATATCGAAAATGGTCTAAATTGTCCGCAAGTACTAA
The DNA here is from genome assembly GCA_965226285.1 of Ichthyobacteriaceae bacterium. Classification (GTDB taxonomy): domain Bacteria; phylum Bacteroidota; class Bacteroidia; order Flavobacteriales; family Ichthyobacteriaceae; genus CBDDCQ01. The sequence goes on along the minus strand of CBDDCQ010000006.1, from coordinate 694,386 downwards.
AAAAGGTAAAACAACCTGTATAACATTATCCGAACCATCAAGTATAAATCCGTTTCGTATTTTTAGAATAATTATTGCTAAATAGAGTACTACTCCAACAAAGCGACCACCAATTGCAAGCATATATAAAGTAGCAAGTATAATTACAGTCAAAATAAAAATTAAAGGAAAGTGCGGTATATGAAACGGATATGTTAGAAACTTCAATCCATAGAAATTCATTTGCTCAATGTAAATTTCGTAGGGGAAAATGGCGTTTAATCCAAAATAATCTTCTGCCAATGGTAAATAAAAACACATATTCTTTATTATTATAAAGCAGATAAGTATTCTTGTAATGGCTAAACCTATGCTGTATTTATTTGCCATAATTGTAGAATATGTTTTTAATTAGATAATAATCAGAGGTTACTTCATTAAACTCATAATTGTCTAGATTGTAATAGTCTTCATCCCTTTTTGAGAACCTAGGAAATTTTGCGTTCAATATTCTATACTTAACTTCTACCTTATTAGGTCTAAGATTATGTTTGGAAAAGTAATTTCTTACTATGTATTTTGAATACTGAAGTATTGAACTATGACCAAAAGTAGTCTTTATAGCATTTTTGAAAAATAATTTTGCTTTTATGGTATCCCTTGCAAGGCTATCTACTTTGGTAATTTGTTCAAGGATAAGTCTGTAGTTGTCGTTCACATTTGACATACAGGACTGCGTAAATTTGCTAATTCTTTGAGATGGCGACCAAAAGTTCTCCTTTCTGTCTAAAATTAAAGGTTCTGTTATATCTATCCATTCTGTTGTACGACTTATCCCATCTTCCATCTGATAGTTAAACCTCATAAGTAGAGACATATTCGTATTAATTGGGTTAGGTGCAAACAGTGTCCACGCTTGACTGAAAAAAGGATCTACATAATTGTGTAATTTATATTTGTATTGATGTTGTATAGGATTTTCATTCAATTGATGTAAAAACAAAATCCCAAAATGAACTACCAAAATGGTTATAATTCCATATTTGAATAACAATCGGACATGCTGCTTTTTCTGTGTCAATTCCTGTAAATTGTTCGTTAGAATTAGCAACTAAATTCGGTGAGTTCATAGAATAACTACCTACTGCCGAATAAACTGATATGTTTGGTATTGTTAATAGCATTACAGCTACCAAAATCAATACTCCTTTTTTTGTTTTATTTATATGTTTATACATTTTGATAAAATTTAAAGATTAAAAAAAATTGATTTGTGTTCATTAAATCAGAATACTTGCGTTTTATTACGCTGCTAAGAAGGACTCTTATTTCTACTATTTTTCATACCGTTACGAGTTTTATATTGCAGGCAACGGTTAGTATATGGCGCGTTTTAATGCGCTATATACATTGTTGGGCATAGTTTTAGTTGTACTTGAGCCACTCTGCTTGGGTCAAATTAAGTTGAATCTACCCCTACTTTAAATAAATTTTTCATTATAATAGAATTTAAAATTAAAATAATTTTATGTTTCATTACATAAAACTTGTGAACTTTTTCACCTCACAAATGTAAATCATTTTCTAAAAAAACGAACATTTTAGCAGCTCAACTGTATTTTTTTTTTAATTTTGACTGTAAAATATAATTCTTATATTATATTTAACTTAAAATTAACAAAAAAAAGCCCCCATAACTACTTTAACATAATTATGGGGGCTTTAAAAAAGGCAACGACATACGCTCCCATCTCGCGATAGTACCATCTGCGCTATTGGGCTTAACTGCTCTGTTCGGTATGGTTAGAGGTGTACCCCAATGCTATAGTCACCATTTAATCTTTTTACTTTCATTTTAATATCAACAATAAACAAATAATAAGTATATCCTAAATAAAGTTTTCGGGTAATTAGTATTGCTCGGCTTTGACATTACTGTCTTTACACCTGCAACCTATCTACGTCGTAGTCTACAACCCCCCTATATAGAAATATCATCTTGTGATCAGTTTCGTACTTATATGCTTTCAGTACTTATCTTTTCCAAACTTAGCTACTGAGCTATGCGGCTGGCGCCACAACTCATACACCAGAGGTTTGTCCAACACGGTCCTCTCGTACTAATGCCAGATCCACTCAAATTTCTAACGCCCACTACAGATAGAGACCGAACTGTCTCGCGACGTTCTGAACCCAGCTCGCGTGCCACTTTAATGGGCGAACAGCCCAACCCTTGGGACCTTCTCCAGCCCCAGGATGTGACGAGCCGACATCGAGGTGCCAAACCTCCCCGTCGATGTGAGCTCTTGGGGGAGATCAGCCTGTTATCCCCGGAGTACCTTTTATCCTTTGAGCGATGGCCCTTCCACGCGGAACCACCGGATCACTATGCTCTAGTTTCCTACCTGATCGACTTGTAAGTCTCTCAGTCAAGCACCCTTATGCCATTGCACTCTACACACGGTTACCAAGCGTGTTGAGGGTACCTTTAGAAGCCTCCGTTACGCTTTTGGAGGCGACCACCCCAGTCAAACTACCCACCAAGAAATGTCCCAACTTATAAGCCGGTTAGACTCCGAATATCTAAAGGGTGGTATTTCAACAGCGACTCATATACTCCTTGCGAAGCATAATCAAAGTCTCCCACCTATCCTACACATTAAATATGCAAAGACAATTCTAAGCTGTAGTGAAGGTTCACGGGGTCTTTTCGTCCCGTAGCGGGTAATCGGCATCTTCACCGATACTACAATTTCACCGAAATCATGGCTGAGACAGTGCCCAGATCGTTGCACCATTCGTGCAGGTCGGAACTTACCCGACAAGGAATTTCGCTACCTTAGGACCGTTATAGTTACGGCCGCCGTTTACCGGGGCTTCATTTCAATGCGTCTCATAAGATAACATCTCCACTTAACCTTCCGGCACCGGGCAGGTGTCAGACCATATACTTCTTCTCAAAAATTCGCATAGTCCTATGTTTTTGATAAACAGTCGCCTGGACCTGATTACTGAGACCCCAATTGCTCGGGGCGACCTTTCTCCCGAAGTTACAGGTCTATTTTGCCTAGTTCCTTAGCCATGAATCTTTCGTACACCTTAGGATACTCTCCCCGACTACCTGTGTCGGTTTACGGTACGGGTAATATATACCTATGCTTAGCGGGTTTTCTTGGAATCCCTTACCCACATTATCCAATCCACCGAAGTTTCATGGTACTATCTAGCCTCAGCTAAAACCACGGATTTACCTGTGATCCTAATACCTAAACTATTCAACGCACTAATCCGTCTGTGCGCAGTGGTGTCAGTAATTCGTCGCCACATCGCAGTATATATTAGTAAGGGAATATTAACCCTTTGTCCATCGAATACTCCACTCGGATACTCCTTAGGACCCGACTAACCCTCAGATGACTAGCATTGCTGAGGAAACCTTAGTCTTTCGGTGAGCGGGGTTCTCGCCCGCTTTTTCGTTACTTATACCTACATTTTCTTTTCTATTCATTCCAAAATACCTCACGGTAATTCTTCTACACAAATAGAATGCTCTCCTACCTATCATAAATACATTATGATACCACAGCTTCGGTAATATGCTTAATGCCCGATTATTATCCATGCTCAATCGCTCGACCAGTGAGCTGTTACGCACTCTTTAAATGAATGGCTGCTTCCAAGCCAACATCCTGGATGTTTAAGCAATCCAACCGCGTTTGTGCAACTTAGCATATATTTAGGGACCTTAGCCGATGGTCTGGGTTCTTGCCCTCTCGGACATGGACCTTAGCACCCATGCCCTCACTGATAACCAACTTTTTATAGCATTCGGAGTTTGTCAGGAATTGGTAGGCGGTGAAGCCCCCTCATCCAATCAGTAGCTCTACCTCTATAAAAATCAAATTATCGCTGCACCTAAATGCATTTCGGAGAGTACGAGCTATCTCTGAGTTTGATTGGCCTTTCACCCCTACCCACAGGTCATCCAAAGACTTTTCAACGTCTAATGGTTCGGTCCTCCATATTGTATTACCAATACTTCAACCTGCCCATGGGTAGATCACTCAGTTTCGCGTCTAATACATATAACTATACGCCCTGTTAAGACTCGCTTTCGCTACGGGTACAGACCTAAAGTCCTTAGCCTTGCTATATACATTAACTCGTAGGTTCATTATGCAAAAGGCACGCCGTTACCTTTCAAGGCTCCGACCGCTTGTAAGCAAACGGTTTCAGGTTCTATTTCACTCCCTTATTCAGGGTACTTTTCACCTTTCCCTCACGGTACTTGTTCGCTATCGGTCTCTCAGGAGTATTTAGCCTTAGCGGGTGGGCCCGCTTAATTCATACAGGATTACTCGTGTCCCGCACTACTCAGGATACACCTAACCATTTTAACACCTTACAAGTACGGGATTTTCACCCTCTATGATACAACTTTCCAGTTGATTCCTCTTAGGTATTAAATAAGTATCTTGGTGTCCTATAACCCCATTATTGCCTGAACAATAATGGTTTGGGCTCGTCCGATTTCGCTCGCCACTACTCTCGGAATCACTCTTGTTTTCTTCTCCTATGGGTACTTAGATGTTTCAGTTCCCCACGTTCGCCTCCTTATATAAAATAAGAATGTCATGTCTTCAACATGACGGGTTGCCCCATTCGGATATTTCCGGGTATTGCGCGTATGTGCCGCTTACCGAAACTTTTCGCAGCTTATCACGTCCTTCTTCGCCTCTGAGAGCCTAGGCATCCACCGTTTGCCCTTATTTACTTTATTTAATTTAACTACTTTCGTTCATACTACTCATATCTTTATACCCTATTTTCATAAAATATAATGATATACTTACTATTTGATATTGTCAATATGTCAATGATCTCTTCTTTAAAGCATACATAACAGAATAAATATGCTCATACTTTAAACCGTGGAGAATATCGGAGTCGAACCGATGACCTCCTGCGTGCAAAGCAGGCGCTCTAGCCAGCTGAGCTAATCCCCCATAACTTTACAACCAATGTATATGCTAACTTTTAATAGCTAACTATACATAAACATCGTAGTCTCAGGCAGACTCGAACTGCCGACCTCTACATTATCAGTGTAGCACTCTAACCAGCTGAGCTATGAGACTCCATCTTATTTTGTACTTTTGCGATACCTCAAAATATTCCTTTATCATTATCATAATAGCACACAAATTTTAGCTCTTTTCAATAAAAACAGAATTTTAAGAAATAGTCATCTATTCATAAAATTGACCTATCACACAAACAAGTTTAATCTTTTTATTCGTACTTTTACTATGTACTCCATAATTGAGATATTCCAGCCACACCTTCCGGTACGGCTACCTTGTTACGACTTAGCCCTAGTTACTGATTTTACCCTAGGCGGCTCCTCTCGGTTACCGACTTTAGATACCTCCAACTTCCATGGCTTGACGGGCGGTGTGTACAAGGCCCGGGAACGTATTCACCGCAGCATGGCTGATCTGCGATTACTAGCGATTCCAGCTTCACGCAGTCGAGTTGCAGACTGCGATCCGAACTGAGAACGAATTTAGAGATTTGCATTACATCGCTGTATAGCTACCCACTGTATCGTCCATTGTAGCACGTGTGTAGCCCTAGTCGTAAGGGCCGTGATGATTTGACGTCATCCCCGCCTTCCTCTCCGCTTACGCAGGCTGTCCCCATAGAGTCCTCAGCTCTAACTGCTAGCAACTATGGGTAGGGGTTGCGCTCGTTATAGGACTTAACCTGACACCTCACGGCACGAGCTGACGACAACCATGCAGCACCTTGAACATTGTCCGAAGACTAATCTATCTCTAAATTATTCAATGCTCATTTAAGACTAGGTAAGGTTCCTCGCGTATCATCGAATTAAACCACATGCTCCACCGCTTGTGCGGGCCCCCGTCAATTCCTTTGAGTTTCATCCTTGCGAACGTACTCCCCAGGTGGATTACTTATCACTTTCGCTTAGACACTTAAATCTATGACCTAAACATCTAGTAATCATCGTTTACGGCGTGGACTACCAGGGTATCTAATCCTGTTCGCTACCCACGCTTTCGTCCATCAGCGTCAGCTGTATCATCGTTAGCTGCCTTCGCTTTTGGTGTTCTGTGTAATATCTATGCATTTCACCGCTACACTACACATTCCGCCAACGCCCAATACTCTCCAGTTTATCAGTTTCAATGGCACTCCTTCAGTTGAGCTAAAGCATTTCACCACTGACTTGATATACCGCCTACGGACCCTTTAAACCCAATAAATCCGAATAACGCTTGCATCCTCCGTATTACCGCGGCTGCTGGCACGGAGTTAGCCGATGCTTATTCCTACCTTCATGTCAATATACCAATAAATGATACTTTTTCCCCAAGTAGAAAAGTAGTTTAAAACCCATAAGGCCGTATTCCTACACGCGACATGGCTGGGTCAGAGTTCCCTCCATTGCCCAATATTCCTCACTGCTGCCTCCCGTAGGAGTCTGGTCCGTGTCTCAGTACCAGTGTGGGGGAGTATCCTCTCAGATCCCCTACCTATCGATGCCTTGGTAAGCCATTACCTCACCAACTAACTAATAGGACGCATGCCCATCTGTTACCGATAATTCTTTAATATACAAAAGATGCCTCTCGTATATACTATTAGGTATTAATCCCGATTTCTCAGGGCTATCCCTATGTAACAGGTAGGTTGCATACGCGTTACGCACCCGTGCGCCACTCGTCATCTCTCTGCAAGCAGAGAATGTTACCGTACGACTTGCATGTGTTAGGCCTGCCGCTAGCGTTCATCCTGAGCCAGGATCAAACTCTTCGTTGTTGTTATTAATTCAATATCAAACTCCTTTTGTCTTATCTTCAATCATTATCAAATAAGACTATTCCTTAAATCTTCTGCCTTTTAATAATTTGCCTATACAAAATAATTTCAATGAACTCAATTCATCCCTCCTTCAAACATATTCCCTCTAAACACAGAACGCAAAAATAATACCTTTTTTATTATTTAAAAGAATTTATTTTATTTTTTTTGATATTTATAAAAGGCTATTATTCAAATATTTAAACCTAAAGTATATATATAATCACTCAGAAGGTTACACATTTACAACATCTCAAATAACATCTTGACAATCTTTTCAGTCAATACACGTAAATATACATATCCGTATCTCTTCTTTATTATTGAGCCAAATACAGTAATACAATTATCATATTTATAGGGGATAATGGAACCCAAGGTAATGTAATTCAAACTCCTTATCAGTCTAATCGAAGCAGAGGGACTGTTCATCGAGGAGGGATTCATGTACCTCTAATTGTTTCAGGTGTAAATGTTACAAGAAAAGGAGAAAGAGACCATAGTTTAATTGCTCCTTTAGGGGTATGTGCAGCTCTTGCTTCTGAAAGTTCAATAACTTTTACTTCGAAAGTTTTTTGCCTTGCTTGTACCCTCTTTTTGCGAATAATAAGTTACTATATTGACACCTCAATTATAGTTTAAAGATATTAAATTTTATTTCTTGCTTTATTAAATAATTTTTTTGTTAATTTTGCATCTTAATTTATCATTAATTATTAATTATTATTAAAATGAAAAAAATAAAGAATAGATATTTTGTTAGTTTATTAGCATTTATATTTTCTATAAGCCAACTGACCCAATGTACTAAAGACGATAAATCTTCGGAAAAGAGCAAAGAGGCATCCATCATCTCCTTTGAATTGGGTACTTATAAAGGCAAGTTAAACGGCACCTCCTTATTGATAGAGGTTCCTTATGGAACGGATATAAATTCTTTATCGGCAAAGGTAGAGTTATCGGCAAAGGCAACGATAAAACCCGACCCAACGACAGTGAAAGATTGGAACAATCCAGTATCGTTTACGGTAACTGCAGAGAGTGGAGATAGCAAAAAATATACAGTAGAGGTAAAAATATTACCTCCAGTATTGACCTTTGAAAAACTGACCAAAGAATATACAAAAGGTGGGCATTTGAATGCTACAGAAATTCTAAAGCATGTAAAAGGTGAAAAGGCGGGCTATACTTTAAAAGAGATCACAAATCTGAATCCCAATGATATAGTAACGGTCAATGGAAGTGCGCCAAATTTAAGGTTAGCATTTAATCGGGCGGGCGTTTTTACGGCTTCGTTGCGCTTAAAACACAATGCTACCTCAGATTTGGATGTAACGCTCAGTAATGCAGCGTTTGAAATTACAAAGGGGCTTGCTCCTTCGGATTTAAGCTGGAGAACACCAAGCAAGGTTTATGCTTCGGGGGGAGAGATCAGCAATGGGGAAATCTTAGCAGGTCTTAACGGTACAAAAACAGGCTATACCCTTAAAACAGTAACCATCAGTGATGCAGGAGGCACAGGCGCAAGGGTTTCAGGGAGTGGCACTGCAGCTAAGATTGGTAGTTATACGCGAGCGGGTAACTTGACCTTAACACTTGTATTTGAACACGCTACCAAAGCAGATAAAACCATAAGTAATGCAGTATTTGAAATTACAAAGATGGCTGCACCTACCAATTTAACTTGGGTAAAACAATTGAAGAGGTATCGTTCTGGAGAGGAGATAAGCAATGCTGAATTATTAGAAGGTCTCGAAGGTTCAAAAGTAGGGTATCGGATTAAAACCGTAGAGATTACCACTGATTCAGGGGGTAGTGGTGCGCGTGTTTCAGGTAGTGGTACTGCAGCTAAAATCGTGGGTTATGGCAAGCCTACTATCTTGACGTTGACACTTGCATTTGAACACGCTACCAAAGCAGACAAAACCATAACGGGTGCACAATTTGAACTTACCAGTGGAGCTGTATCTGTACCTTTAAGTTGGAGCAGACAAAGCAAGGTTTACAGTCCCGCAGGAGAGATAAGCAATGCAGAATTATTGGGCGGTGTGCGCGGTACAAAAGACGGCTATCGTATCAAATCAGTACAGATTACAACTGATTCAGGGGGCAGTGGTGCAAGGGTTTCAGGGAGTGGTACTGCAGCTAAGATCGTGGGTTATCGCAAAGCCACTATCTTGACGTTGACACTTGTAATTGAACACACTACCAAACCACAAAAAACGCTCAGTAATGCACAATTTGAAATTAGGAAGATGCCCGTACCAGCTGATTTAACTTGGCGTAAACAAAGTAAGGTTTATAGTTTTGGAGGAGAGATCAGCAATGCAGAATTATTAAGAGGTCTTAGCGGTACAAAAACAGGGTATCGAATAAAAACAGTAAGCATAAGTGATGCAGGAGGTACAGGTGCAAGGGTTTCAGGTAGTAGCACTTCAGCTAAGATCGTGGGTTATACCAAGGCGGGTACTTTGACTTTATCGATTGTATTTGAACATGATACGAAAGAAGATAGAACCATAACGGGTGCAGAATTTGAAATTACGAAGGGTTCAGCACCGCTTTTAACTTGGACGAAGCAAACGAAGCCGTTTAGCAGTGGTGGCGAAATTACCCATGCCGATTTATTAGCAGGCGTTACGGGCAGTGGTAAGACGGGCTACACCCTTAAAACCATTAACATTACGAATAAAAACGGTACAGGTGCGATTGTTTCAGGGAGCGGTACTTCAGCCAAAATTACGAGTTATACCAAAATGGGTACGCTTACGCTCACCCTTGTTTTACAACACACTGCTAAACCAGATGTAACCCTTATCAATGCACAGTTTGAAATTACGAGGGGCAGTGCGGAAAGTTTAAGTTGGAGGAAGCAAACGAAACCGTTTAGCAGTGGTGGCGAAATTACGAATCCCGAGCTATTAGCAGGCGTTACGGGCAGTGGTAAGACGGGTTACACCATTAAAACGGTTACCATTAGTAATTATGGAGGCATTACCAGTGCACGTGTTGCAGGGAGCGGCAGGGCTGCAAAAATTACCAGTTATACCAAAATGGGTACGCTTACGCTCACCCTTGTTTTAGCACACCACAGCAAAGACGATGTAACCCTTACAGGTGCACAGTTTGAAATTACGAAGGCGTCAGCACCGCCTTTAAGTTGGACGAATCAGACGAAGCCGTTTAGCAGTGGTGACGAAATTACCAATGCCGAGCTATTAGCAGGCGTTACGGGTAGTGGTAAGAATGGATACACCATTAAAACCGTTACCATTACCCATACAAACGGTACAAGTGCGAGGGTTTCAGGGAGCGGTACTTCAGCTAAAATTACGAGTTATACCAAAGTAGGTACGCTTACCCTTACGATTGTTTTACAACACGATGCTAAAGACGATGTAACCCTTAGAAAAGCAGAGTTTCATATTTATCGTGATATTTTTACGATAAGTAGTAGTGGGGAAGTAACACTTAAAACAACCGTTGACAAAAATAGTTTAACAACAGTAACCATTCCTTATATGATTAATGGTACCACCGTAACCAGTATTGGAAATCAGGCATTTTCTTATTTTAGTTCACTTACCAGTATTACGATTCCCAATTCCGTAACCAGTATTGGAAGTGATACATTTAGAAGTTGTGAATCACTTACCAGTATTACGATTCCTAATTCCGTAACCAGTATTGGAGTAGGGGCATTTCAGTATTGTCGTTCACTTACCAGTATCACCATTCCTAATTCCGTAACCAGTATTGTAAATTTTACATTTTATCATTGTCGTTCACTTACCAGTATCACCATTCCTAATTCGGTAAAAAGTATTGGAAATCAGGCATTTTCTCATTGTAGATCACTTACCAGTATTACGATTCCCAATTCCGTAACCAGTATTGGAAATCAGGCATTTTATTATTGTACTTCACTTACCAGTATTACGATGGGTAATTCCGTAACCAGTATTGGACCTCAGGCATTTAGTGAATGTAGTTCACTTACCAGTGTTACGATTCCCAATTCCGTAACCAATATTGGAATAGGGGCATTTTATGTTTGTATTTCACTTACCAGTGTTACGATGGGTAATTCCGTAACCAGTATTGGACCTCAGGCATTTAGTGAATGTAGTTCACTTACCAGTGTTACGATGGGTAATTCCGTAACCAGTATTGGAAAGTGGATATTTAACAATTGTACCTCCCTCACTACTATCAAACTGCCTAGTTCCATAACCACTATTGGAGATGAGCCATTTACAGGTTGTAGCAAGCTCACTACCATACAGGTACCTACAGCTAAGGTGAATGATTGGCAAGCGAACCTAAGAAAAGGTAATAGTGCATCAGTGGTGGGGTATTAAGGTAAAATAATTATTTATTTTTAACCCCCTTTGCTTCCCCCTTTTTAAAGGGGGACTAAGAGGGAGTGCCCGCAATTTTTTTTGAAATTTTACTAAAGATACCTCTACCGGTAAAAAATTGTTTTTTATTAGCTTAGAAAATTATAAAAATTCGTCTTCTTCATTGGAAGATATACCCAAAGCCTCATATATATATTTAAAAGTAGATAGCAATTTAGGTTGCCCGCTTACAATAGCTACATTGTGTTCAAAATGCGCAGAAGGCTTGCCATCTCGAGTAAGTATTGTCCAACCGTCTTTGAGTTGTTTCACTTTACATGTTCCCATATTTATCATAGGCTCTATCGCTAGTACCATTCCATCTTTTAATTTCTTTCCTTTTCCTCTTTTTCCATAATTGGGTAATTGAGGTTCTTCGTGCATCTGCGTTCCCAACCCGTGCCCCACTAATTCTCTCACTACTGCATAGCCTCTTGTTTCACAGTAATTCTGAATAACATAACCCACATCTCCCACTCTATTTCCTGCTTTTATTTGTCTTATACCTTCATAGAGAGATGCTTTAGTTGTTACAAGTAATTCCTTAGTATCAGAAACTACTTCGCCCACCTGAAAAGTATAAGCATGGTCTCCATAAAAACCATTTTTCAACACTCCACAATCTACTGAAAGTATATCCCCCTCCTCAAGAGGGGTATCATTAGGTATGCCATGCACCACTTGATCGTTTGGTGAAACACAAATAGTATTGGGAAAATCATACAATCCCAAAAAGCCAGGCAAAGCATCTTGCGAACGAATAAAATCCTCTGCTAGTTTATCTAAATAAAGGGTAGTAACTCCTGGTTTAATCTCTTTAGATAGCATTCCCAAAGTTCTGGAAACTATCTGAGCACTCTCTCTTATAAGCAGTATTTGCTCATTTGTTTTTACTACCATTTATTTTTATTAATTCCTTCGGAATCCCACATGATAAATTCTACCAGACTTATCCATCAATTCAAATATAATCATATTACTATACGATTGTTCTATCTGACGCTCTATATCCTCTATAGAATTAACAGGTTGATCTTGTACCGCCAGAATAATTTCTCCTTTTTTAATCCCTAGATTTTTTTTTTATACCCCTAACCACACTCTTGACTCTTACACCTTTATTAATCCCTAACTTGCTTTTCTCTGCTTTAGTTAATCTTTCTAAACTAACTCCTATATTTTTTTCTAAGTCACTCAATTCAGCAAAAGATGATTTTAGTTTTACTTCCAATAACTTTATATCACCCTGCCTACTAATTTTCAACATTACCCTGTCATTAGTCTTTTTACTAGCTATATAACCTATCAACTCTGATGCAGTATTCATTTTTTTACCATCTATTTCCAAAATTATATCTTTATCTTTTAATCCTGCCTCTTGAGCAGCACTACCTGGCATTATATGTATGGCACACACTCCACGTTGCTCTTCATCTACTTTCAAACGGTATTTCTTAATAACATCTGAGGTAATATCCTCAAGTTGAACCCCTAAATAAGCGCGTCTAACGCTACCATATTCTAAAATTTCTTCTACTACTTTTTTTGCTATATTAGAAGGTACTGCAAAAGAATATCCTTCATAACTTCCCGTATGAGATGAAATAGCAGTATTGATACCCACCAGATCTCCTTTTGTATTTACAAGAGCTCCTCCACTATTTCCAGGATTTACTACTGCATCTGTTTGTATAAAAGAATTAATAGCCTGTTCACCTTCTATAACGGGAACATTTCTAGCCTTTGCACTAATAATGCCTGCAGTAACTGTAGAAGTTAAGTTAAAAGGGTTGCCTACCGCTAACACCCATTCGCCTACTTTTATATTATCTGAATCTGAAAACGTAATATGCTTCAACCTTTTTGCTTTTATCTTGAGTAAGGCAATATCTGTTCTAGGATCTGTACCTACAATTTCCGCATTATATATTTTTTTATTGTTCAACGTTACCTGAATGTGATCTGCCTCATTGACTACATGATTATTCGTTACAATATATCCATCTGCTGTAATAATCACTCCTGAACCTATACCTGACAAATACCTCTTCCGATCTTTCTGATATCCAAAAAAATAGTCGTAAACACTTATCCTCTCATTTCTACTACTCATACAATGTATATGTACTACTGCATCTAATGTTTTTTTGGCAGCAGTAGTAAAACTACTAGGCTTTGAGCCTAAATAAGATGTTTTAACAATATCCGAATGAGGAGCGGACTGTATAAATACATCCGATTTAACTTGAAAAAAAGTTATATAACACCACAAAGAGAAAAAACTCCCTAAGATACTTAAACCTAAAACTCCTAACCATTTCTTTCTAGAACTTATCATAACTTAGATATTTTAATATGTTTTTAAATTAGAAGTGCAAATTTAACATTATTTTATTTAATAAGGATTGAATAGAAATAAAAATTTATACATTTGCGAAAATTTTATTATATAAAAGTTACTATCAAAAAATTAAAAAAATTCTAAAATAATTAAGAATATTTTATTATGTTAGAAATGAAAGTCCCCAGTCCAGGTGAATCTATCTCGGAGGTAGAAATAGCATCTTGGTTAGTACAAGATGGAGATTATGTAGAAAAAGATCAAGCTATAGCTGAAGTAGATTCAGACAAAGCAACTCTTGAACTACCAGCAGAAGAGAATGGCATCATCACTTTGAAAGCAGAAGAAGGAGATACTGTAATGGTAGGTGCTGTAATATGTTTAATAGATACAACTGCTACAAAACCTGAAGGAATAATAGTTGAAACAAAAAACAAAGAGGAAACTACCCCTAAAGATACACCCATACCCTCTCAAAAAGAGTCTTACGCGAGGGGAACAGCATCACCTGCTGCAAAAAAAATAATGGCAGAACATAACATAGTAACTACTAAAGGAACAGGAAAAGACGGTAGAATTACTAAAGAAGATGCCATTAAAGCAGTAGCTTCTATGGGTACTCCTACTGGTGGAACCAGAAGCATTGAATCCAAAAAAATGTCTGTATTACGCAGAAAAGTAGCAGAAAGATTAGTTTCAGTAAAAAATGAGACCGCTATGCTCACTACTTTTAATGAAGTAGATATGAGTTGTGTAATGGAAGTGAGAAGCCAATATAAAGATGAGTTTTACAAAAAACACAATGTAAAGTTAGGCTTTATGTCTTTTTTTACTAAAGCCGTAACACGAGCTTTAGAAATGTATTCTGATGTAAACTCTATGATAGATGGAAAAGAACAAATTAAATTTGATTATTGCGATGTAAGTATTGCTGTGTCAGGTCCTAAAGGCCTCATGGTACCTGTGGTACGAAATGCTGAACTACTCTCTTTTAGAGGTGTAGAAGCAGAAATCAGTAGATTAGCTATAAAAGCAAGAGATGGAAAAATCACCCCTGATGAAATGACTGGAGGCACTTTTACCATTACTAATGGCGGAGTATTTGGTTCTATGCTCTCTACGCCCATCATTAACCCACCACAGAGTGCCATACTGGGCATGCACAATATTATACAAAGACCTGTAGTAGTAGATAGCAATATAGAGGTAAGACCCATTATGTATATAGCACTCTCCTATGACCATAGAATCATCGATGGTAGAGAATCTGTAGGCTTTTTGGTAGCAGTAAAAGAAGCTATAGAAAACCCTGTAGAATTACTCATGAATAACAACAAAAGAAAAGCCTTAGAATTATAGATATACATCTTAGTTACTTCTCATCTGAACCACCTTTGCTCAAATTAAATAAAAGGTGTTTTATTTATTATTTTGTAAGTCAATTATCTATACTTTATCTGTAATCGTGTATGCGATATGTTTTACCTATGTGTATTTTAAAATTTTTCAGGAAGTCCCTTTTAAAATACTAAAGTTTCACATTAAATAGTAACTTCAGCAGAACCGAGGTACAATCAAACTCAAGTCATTTTATATACTTCAAATAAGTATCACAAAAAAGCAATTTAAATGTTTTCTACTTGCTCTCTTGTTGGTCTACTAGGGCTCGAACCTAGACTCTTCTGAACCAAAATCAGACGTGTTGCCAGTTACACCATAGACCATTAATAACTGTAAATATTCATAAAAAATATACCGCAAACTTAAATATTTTTTTATTACTATAAAGATTTTTTAAAAAAATATTTAAATCCTATCCTTTTGAGTATTTTTTTTTCCATTGTCCAAAAGAATGTAAACTTTCCAAACATAAATCCATAAATCACTAACAAGATTTGGTATGCAGGAAACATAACAATAATATATAATAAGACCTTGAGAAAAAAGTTCATATTATCTTCTATACCCAAAAACTCAAAAACATACTTTCTTACATACACTGATGAAGCCCCTGTAATGCCAAATACTATAAATATTACTATAAAATCAAATGTGGATTTGATTCTCCATTTTTCCTTTAATTTACTTATCATAAGTTTTATTTTATTCCCTATCATATTATGTTGCGAAGGTATAAAATTTATAAATATAAAAAACAACATAAAAAAAGAACCCACAAAGATCAATTACATTGTGGGTTCTTACTTTAGTTTTACTATGATACACTACTCACTACACTATTGCGTAAAATTCACATTTTAAAAATTTACAGACATTTCCATACCTTCAGGATAACTATCTAAACCTTCCATAACTATATTCACGTCTAATCCTTGTGTTTTTAATGCTACTGTAGTATAATAATCATACACGCTTGCATTATTATCAGCAGGATTATAAAGCTCAAGATAAAAGCTATAAGAATTACCACTAACAACTACAAACGCTCTTTTAGGGCTATGTCCACCTCTTGCTTCTGAAAGTTCAATAACTTTTACTTCAAATGTATTAACATATTCAGCATGTTTGCGCACAATAACTTTCCAATGTCCTACACCTCTTTCCCATATTGCAGCTACATCATTAATTCCATATACATCAAACACTATCATACCACCATCCCAAACATTATTTACATTAGTAACCCTTACATATCTTTTGTTAGTACCACCAATATTTTTAGTAATATTCATTTTATTTACTGTAACAGATTGATATTCTAATTTATCCGCTACCACAGCTCCATTAGCTATTTTATTGGTAGTTACTACATTGTCATCTATAGTTCTATCATTCACTTTTGCTGCTAATGCTGAATTTAACTTTGCCTCAGTTACCACACCATTAGCTATTTTATTGGTAGTTACTACATTGTCATCTATAGTTCTATCATTCACTTTTGCTGCTAATGCTGAATCTAACTTCACCTCAGTTACTTTACCATTTGCAATACTCTTATCGTTTAGCTTAGTTACCAATGCTGAATCTAACTTTGCCTCAGTTATCATACCATCCGCTATTTTATTGGTAGTTACTACATTGTCATCTATAGTTCTATCATTCACTTTTGCTTCTAATGCTGAATCTAACTTCGCCTCAGTTATCATACCATCTGCTATTTTATTGGTAGTTACTACATTGTCATCTATAGTTCTATCATTCACTTTTGCTTCTAATGCTGAATCTAACTTTGCCTCAGTTATCACACCATCCGCTATTTTATCGGTAGTTACTACATTGTCATCTATAGCTCTATAATTTCCTCTTGCTGCTAATTTGGTTACCAATACTGAATCTAACTTTGCCTCAGTTATCACACCATCCGCTATTTTATTGGTAGTTACTACATTGTCATCTATAGTTCTATCATTTAATTTTGCTGCTAATGCTAAACCTAACTTCACCTCAGTTATCACACCATCTGCTAATTTACTAGTAGTTACCACATTATCATCTATATGTTCTATCATTTAATTTTGCCATTAATATTGTATCCAATTTAGCCTCACTAAGAGAACCATCTCGGATTTTAGTCATATCCACATGATTGTGTTCATCTGTAATCCTCGCCCATCTATAACTCTCAAAAAAGTAAAAACCCTCTATTCCATCTAATTGATAAACCAATAAACCATGAGCAGGATCTACTATAGCTTTTCTTTCTGCTTCAGTCATTCTTGGAATTAAAAGTCCCTTGCTTGTAGATTTGATTTCCAATTCTGCCGTTTTATGTGGATTCTGAGTTCCTATACCTACTTGTGCAAAACCTACTATCACAAAGAATAATAAACTCACTGATAAATAAAATCTTGTTTTCATAATATTATATATTTTTAAAGTTAATAATTGTTTTAATTTTAATTCTTACAAGGTTTTTTGCCTTGATTGTACCACAAAAGAACAAAATTAAATGCTAACTAATGTTTTACAATCGATAAAAAACTTATTTAAAAGACAAAGTACACTTTTTTTTTAAATTACAATTAGTTAATAAAGTAATTTTTAAACCTATTATTATAAGTGCCTACAACTTTTATATAAATGAAATTGTAAGTATTTCAAGACGATTCATCTATAAACAAGAACACGGTATGATCATATATCAATGACAATACTAAGATAAAACACCTGTTTAAATTGCAATCTCGGGCGTAGTTCAATTTTCTTATGGTACACTTTTTATTGACCACATCTTATTACAATTAAAAACATAATGAATACTTTAATAATTAGAAAAGACAGTCTTTATCACTTTTAAATTTATCAAAAAATCTATAATACTTTCACTTTTAAAATTTTCCATAATTTAAATATAAGTTTAATTTATTACCCTTTTTGCAAGTAAATAAGTTATTATATTGACACCTCAATTACATTTAAAGATATTAAATTTTATTTCTTGGCTTATTGTTAATTTTATTTGTTAATTTTGCACCTCAATTAGATAATTGATAATGCTTTTTTGCATCTAAATTAAGTAAAATTTAATTTTAAAAACATAATAATAACATGAAGAACAATAATAACATGAAGAACTTGAAGAAAATGAATAGATATTTTTTTGGCTTATTAGCACTCATATTTTCTATTACGCAACTGACTCAATGTAATAAAGACGATAAGCCTGACGAAAAGAGCAAAGAGGCATCCATCATCTCTTTTGAATTAGGCACCTATAAAGGAAAGTTAAACGGCACTTCCTTCATTATAGAGGTACCTTACGGAACAGATATAAATTCTTTATCGGCAAAGGTAAAGTTATCAGCAAAGGCAACTATCAAACCCGACCCAAAGACAGTGAAAGATTGGAGCAAGCCATTATCCTTTACGGTAACCGCAGAAAATGGAAAAGATAGCAAGAAATATACAGTAGAGGTAAAAATATTACCTCCAGTATTGACCTTTGAAAAACTGACCAAAGAATATACAAAAGGTGGACGTTTGAATGCTACAGAAATTCTAAAGCATGTAAAAGGGCAAAAGGCTGGCTATACTTTAAAAGAGATCACAAATCTGAATCCTAATGATATAGTAACGGTCAATGGAAGTGCGCCAAATTTAAGGTTAGCATTTAATCGGGCGGGCGTTTTTACGGCTTCGTTGCGCTTAAAACACAATGCTACCTCAGATTTGGATGTAACCATAAGTAATGCAGCGTTTGAAATTACAAAGCAGGTTGCTCCTTTGGATTTAAGCTGGAGCAGACAAAGCAAGGTTTACAGTCCCGCAGGAGAGATCAGCAATGCAGAATTATTAAACGGTCTTAGCGGTACAAAAACAGGCTATACCCTTAAAACAGTAACCATCAGTGATGCAGGAGGTACAGGCGCAAGGGTTTCAGGGAGTGGCACTTCAGCTAAGATCGTTGGTTATACTCAGGCGGGTAACTTGACCTTAACACTTGTATTTGAACACGCTACCAAAGCAGATAAAACCATAACGGGTGCACAATTTGAAATTACTGAGGGCTTAACTTGGCGCAAACAAAGCAAGGTTTATCGTTCGGGGGGAGAGATAAGCAACGCTGAACTATTAGGCGGTCTGCAGGGACCAAAAGAGGGCTATCGTATCAAATCAGTACAGATTACAAATGATTCATCAACAAGTGGTGCAAGGGTTTCAGGGAGTGGTACTGCAGCTAAGATCATTAATTATAACAAAGCAGTTACCTTGACGTTGACGCTTGTATTTGAACACGCTACCAAAGCAGAAAAAACCATAACAGGTGCACAATTTGAAATTACGAAGATGGCTGCACCTACCAATTTAACTTGGGTAAAACAATTGAAGACTTATCGTTCTGGTCAGGAGATAAGCAATTCAGAATTATTAGCAGGTCTCGAAGGTTCAAAAGTAGGGTATCGGATTAAAAGTGTAGCGATTACAAGTGACTCCTCAAGTAGTGGTGCGAGGGTTTCAGGGAGTGGTACTGCAGCTAAGATCATTAATTATAGCAAAGCGACTATCTTGACGTTGACACTTGTATTTGAACACGATACCAAAGCAGATAAAACCATAACGGGTGCACAATTTGAACTTACCAGTGGAGCTGTATCTGTACCTTTAACTTGGAGCAGACAAAGCAAGGTTTATAGTGTTTCAGGAGAGATAAGCAACGTTGAATTATTGGGCGGTGTGAGAGGTACAAAAGACGGCTATCGTATCAAAACCGTACAGATTACGGGTGATTCCTCAAGCAGTGGTGCGAGGGTTTCAGGCAGTGGTACTGCAGCTAAAATCATTGGTTACGGCAAAGCTACTATTTTGACGTTGACGCTTGTACTTCAGCACGCTACCAAAGCAGAAAAAACGCTCAGTAGTGCAGTGTTTGAAATTAGAAAGATGCCCGTACCGGCTGATTTAACTTGGCGTAAACAAAATAAGGTTTATAGTGCTGGAGGAGAGATCGGCAATGCAGCATTATTAAACGGTCTTAGCGGTACAAAAACAGGCTATAGAATAAAAACAGTAACCATAAGTAATAAAGCAAGTACAGGTGCAAGGGTTTCAGGGAATGGCACTTCAGCTAAGATCGTCAGTTATACCAAGGCGGGTACTTTGACTTTATCGATTGTATTTGAACACGATACCAAGGAGGATAAAAACATCACTGGTGCGGAGTTTGAAATTACAAAGATGCCCGTACCAGTTGATTTGACTTGGCGTAAACAAAGTAAGCCTTATAGTGATAGAGGAGAGATCAGCAATGCTGAATTATTAAACGGTCTTAGCGGTACAAAAACAGGCTATACCATTAAATCGGTAACCATTACCCATAAAAACGGTACAAGTGCGACTGTTTCAGGGAGTGGTACTGCAGCTAAGATCGTTGGTTATCGCAAAGCGGGTACTTTGACCTTATCTATTATATTTGAGCATGATACCAAAGCAGATAAAACCATAGCAGGTGCACAATTTGAAATTACAAAGGGGGCTGCCCCGAGTAATTTAAGTTGGGGTAAACAAAGTAAGCCTTATAGTGATAGAGGAGAGATCAGCAATGCAGAACTATTAAACGGTCTTGGGGGTACAAAGACAGGCTATCGTATCAAATCAGTACAAATTACAAGCGATTCAGGGAGTAGTGGTGCGTCTGTTTCAGGGAATGGTACTGCAGCTAAGATCGCTGGTTATACTAAAATAACTGTATTGACGTTGACACTTGTATTTGAGCATGATACAAAAGCAGATAAAACCATAAGTAATGCACAATTTGAAATTACAAAGGGGGCTGCCCCGAGTGATTTAACTTGGCGTAAACAAAGTAAGGCTTATAGTGCTGGAGGAGAGATCAGCAATGCAGAATTATTAAACGGTCTTGGCGGTACCAAATTAGGCTATCGTATTAGATCAGTACAGATTACAGGTGATAACTCAACCAGTGGTGCGTCTGTTTCAGGGAGTGGTACTACAGCTAAGATCACTGGTTATACTAAAATGACTGTATTGACGTTGACACTTGTATTTCAGCACGATGCGAAAGCAGATAAAACCCTTACAGGTGCAGAATTTGAAATTACAAAGATGGCTGCTCCTGTAGATTTAAGTTGGGTTAAACAAAGTAAACTTTATAGTTCATCAGGTGAGATAAGCAATGCAGAAATCTTAGCAGGTCTTGACGGTACCAAAGTAGGCTATCGAATTAAATCAGTACAAATTACAACTGATTCAGAGAGTAGTGGTGCCTCTGTTTCAGGTAGTGGTAATACTACTAAGATCGTTAACTATAACAGAGGGACTGTATTGACGTTGACACTCGTATTTGAACACGATATGAAAGCAGATAAAACCATAAGTAATGCAAAATTTGAGATTTTATCTCTTTTCACAGGTGGTGTGTGGAGAACGAGTGATGGCGGAGATGGCAAGACCTATCAAGTAATAACAGTATCCAATGCGAGTGGTTACAGCCGTAAATGGTTAGATAGAAACTTAGGCGCAGGTGAGGCTTGTACAGATAATATGACTCTAAATTGTTTAGGGGATTATTATCAATATGGTAGAGCACGCGATGGTCATCAGTTTGGTAATAATTGGGGTACTCTTATTGCTCTAAGTCAGCAGATGCCACTTGATAATTATTTGAGAAGTGGTACTATTTCAACGCCAAGAGAGCCAAATGGTAAATTCCGTGGTGGTATTGGTGGTAATTGGTATAATGGCACTAGTAAAGACAAATCAGGAGGTTATGATAGTGCGACAGATAGCTACGGTAACTTTTGGAGTAATGCGTATTCAAGTGGTCATTCAGGTGGTGGTTTAAATAATCCCTGTCCACCTGGCTTTAGAGTACCGACTAAAGATGAATGGAAAGCTTTGGTAGATGCTACAGGACTTATTAGTAATTATGATAGCACGAAAAAATTAATGTCAGCAAATAAATTAAAGTTGCCTGCCGCGGGGCTTTTAAAAGGAAATGGCTACGTGGACGATAGAGGTACAAGTGGCGGTTACTGGTCAAGTACGCCTGCAACTAACCGGGAATCTTACTACTTCGCAGGCTTGAAAAAATTCAATTACATAGGTTATTCCATACGTTGCATAGAGAATCAATAGGGGGTACATAGTCCCCTATAACCTGTCTTTTCGCTCCCATAGTGTTAAGTTGTGAGGCAATAACTGATAAGTCCAACTCAGGTTCATTCGTAAAAAAAGGGTATTTTTTATAAAAAATACCCTTTTTTTACGAATACTTTTATAACCCTATGTAGTTAGTTGGGGTAATTTGTTTGAGTTCATCTTTTATCTCATCAGACACCTGCAAAGTATCTATAAATGCTGCTATACTATCTTTATGAATATGCCGATGTGTTCTAGTAAGTCCTTTTAAAGTTTCATAAGGACTTGGATAACCTTCTCGGCGAAGTATCGTTTGTATCGCTTCGGCTACTACTGCCCAATTTTCCTGTAAATCTCGATTTAATTTATCTGAATTTAACACCAATTTATTTAGTCCTTTCACAGTAGCTTGAATACTAATCACAGTATGTGCGATGGGTACTCCTATATTTCTAAGCACCGTAGAGTCTGTAAGGTCTCTTTGCAATCTAGATATAGGTAACTTTGCAGATAGATGTTCAAATATAGCATTAGCTATTCCTATATTCCCTTCGGAATTTTCGAAGTCAATAGGGTTTATTTTATGTGGCATCGCTGAAGATCCCACTTCATTTCCATTTATCTTTTGCTTAAAATAATCCATAGAAATATAAGACCAAAAATCCCTATTGATATCCATGATAATATTATTAATCCTTTTGAGTGCATCAAACAAAGCAGCTAAATGATCGTAGTGTTCTATTTGAGTAGTGGGAAAAGATCTTTGTAATCCTAACTGTTGGTTTACAAATTTATCGGCAAAAGCATGCCAATTACCATCTGGATAAGCTACATAATGTGCATTCATATTACCCGTAGCTCCTCCAAATTTAGCACTAAAAGGAACTTTTTTAAGCAATTTAATTTGTTGCAAAATACGCTCATAAAATACTTGCAACTCCTTACCTAATCTAGTAGGAGAAGCTACTTGTCCATGAGTACGAGCTAACATAGGTACATCTTTCCATTCTTCTTGAAGTTGTTCAATTTTAGCCAATAACTCATTTAATAACGGGAGATATACTTGCTCTACGGCATGTTTTAAACTGATAGGTATCGCCGTATTATTAATATCTTGTGAAGTAAGTCCAAAATGTATAAACTCCCTATATTTGTGCAGCCCTAATTTATCGAGTTTTTCTTTTATAAAATACTCTACAGCTTTTACATCATGATTAGTAACCCTCTCTATCTGTTTGATCATTAAAGCATCATTGTCAGAAAATCTCGATACTATATTTCTGACATTTTCTATTTTATCCTGTGGAAAATATTTCAAAGCAGGTAAAGGTAGTTCACAAAGTGCTACAAAATATTCTATCTCTACCCATACCCTATATCTAATGAACGCTTTTTCTGAAAAATATTTTTGGAGTACTTTAGTTTTGTTTTCATATCTTCCATCTATGGGTGATATGGCATCTAACGGCATTAAACTCATCTTATTATATACTTAAAGTTATGATGGCTTTGGATATTCTTTAAAGTTTCAAATATCAATTTGATAACTCCTTGTACATCCTCTCGATGTACCATTTCTACCGTAGTATGCATATACCTAAGCGGTAAAGATATAAGTGCCGAAGCTACCCCACCATTAGAATAGGCAAAAGCATCCGTATCAGTACCCGTAAATTTAGAACAAGTTGCTCTTTGAAAATTTATTTTTTTATCCTGCGCAGTATGGATAATAAGTTGCCTAAGTGTATTTTGAATAGCAGGTGCATAAAATATCACCGGACCTTTACCCGAATGAATATCCCCCTCTTTCTTTTTGTTAAGCATCGGAGTTTGGGTATCATGCGTTACATCAGTTACAATAGCTACATCGGGTTTAATACTTTGTGTAATCATTTCAGCCCCTCTTAACCCTACTTCTTCTTGTACAGCATTTACCACATACAGTCCAAAAGGTAACTCGACTTTATTTTGTTTGAGCAATCTGGCTACCTCCGCTATCATAAATCCCCCTATACGATTGTCCAAAGCCCTACATACAAACTTATTCTTATTCAGTATCATAAACTCATCAGGATAGGTAACCACACTACCTACGTGAATACCCATTTTTAAGACTTCTTCTTTGGAACTAGCCCCTACATCTATAAAAATATTGTCTAATTCAGGAGTCGTTTCTTTACCTTTATTGTGTAACCGAGTATGTATGGCGGGCCAACCAAATACTCCTTGCACTATCCCTTTATCAGTGTGAATATGTACCCTTTTAGAAGGAGCTATTTGGTGATCAGAACCCCCATTGCGCACCACATAGATAAGCCCCGCAGGTGTAATATAATTTATAAACCAAGATATTTCATCGGCATGTGCCTCTATAACTACCTTATAATTTGCTCGAGGATTTACCACCGCTACAGCAGTACCATAAGTATCTGTATATATCTTATCTACATAGGGCTGAATATAATCCAACCATACCTCTTGACCAGCACTTTCGAATCCACAAGGCGAAGCGGTATTCAAATAGCGTTCTAAAAATTTCAACGACGATTTATTTATTACATTTTTACTCATAAAACTTATATTTAATTTTCCATATTAATCCTATAATATCTTTTAATCTTAATCATGTGTTTGCAAAATTAGTGAAAATAAAAAGCATTGCAAAAACGCTCCTAAATTAAAAAACTTTTATGAACCAAATAAAGTATCTGATATACTACAACTGTATAATAGCTTTAGGATACTTATATTGAGTAGTGAGCATGCGCCTACTTAATGCCAACCCTAATGTAATCGTGCCTATTCTACCTACAAACATAGATACCATAATGACTATTTTTCCCATAAAAGATAAATCCGAAGTAACCCCTGTAGAAAGCCCTACAGTAGAAAATGCAGATACTTGCTCAAATACCAATTCCATAATGGGTATATCTCTATTGGTAAGAGTGAGTAAAAATAATGAAATAAATATAAATCCGATAGCAAATATAAGCATAATCACCGCCCTATTGAACTGTTTATAAGATATATAATGATGTGCAGTCTCTATTCTCTCTTTGCCCCTTATATTACTATATATAAATATGATCAATAGAGCAAACGCATTAGTTTTGATACCCCCTCCCGTAGAGCCGGGAGATGCTCCTACAAACATTAAAAACAACATCAAGATGATAGTAGGTTTACTTATATCTGCTATATCTATAGTGTTAAACCCTGCCGTTCGAGTAGTAACAGATTGAAAAAAAGAAGATACTATTTTTCCATACCACGGCTGTGCTTTTAAAACATTGTCATACTCTATTACAAAGAACAATAGTGCTCCAAATAAAATCAATGAGATAGAAGTATATAACGATATTTTAGTATTCATCGTAAATTTATGTGTCTTTTTTAAAAATACCTTTTTTAACTTACCCCAATTGAGCATTTCTTGTAAGGAGGTAAAGCCTATACCTCCTAAAAATATAAGTATAAATAATACGATATGCATCGCATATAAACCATTCGTTACTTCCGAAGAGAGCCCATCAGTAAACAAACTAAATCCCGCATTATTAAAAGCTGATACAGAATGAAATAAAGAATAAAATAAACGTTGAAGTACATTGTCAAATACTACATCTTCACTCCATGTAAAAAATATAAACAATGTGCCTATCACTTCTATAACAAAGGTAAAAATAAATATCTTTTTTAATAATAAACGGCTATCTCTGATAGATAAAGTAGATAAATTACCTTGTAATATCGTCCTGTGTTTAATGCCTATATTATTTCGAGCAAATAAGGCAAATATAGTAGCAAAAGAGATGATATTCAATCCTCCAAGCTGTATTAAAAACAACAATAGAACATGTCCTTTGAAAGAAAAATATGTAGCTGTATCTACTACGGTAAGTCCTGTAACGCAACTGGCACTAATAGAGGTAAATAAAGCCTCAAAAAATGACATAGAAGTTCGACTCTTTGTGACTTGAGGCAACATAAATACAGCTGTACCTATTACTATCAAAATTAGAAAGGACAACACTAAAATCATCTCGGGAGACAACTTAAGAGTCGGTAAACGCGAGCCTACTTTACCTAATTCTATAAACAGAATTAACATCACATACGCCTTAATGAAAAAATATTTAAATTCTTCTATAGAAGAGTAATATACCATATTTGCAAACATCTTCATAATATCTATACCTAAAGCATGGTATAAGAATATTCCCACCATAGCAAGGCATATTAATATGCCCTCAAATTTAGTTTCTTTAAGATAGTCAATAGGAGTAAACGAATAAACATATCCTAAAATATACTTGAGTATAAAAATTGCCATAATGGCTTTGAGTATATTAATATATATTATACTCTCATAAGCATTTACATGAAAACCCCAAAAATATAACAATATCAATATTCCCAATACTGAAACACCAAAACCTATAGATTCAGCAATACGCATTACTTTATTCTTGGTATCGTAAATCTTGATATTAATATACTCTCTTATATTTTTAATCTTCCTTACTAATCTACTATTCATAGCTAACTTACATCATGATTTAAACTAGCTTTCATATGTAAACAACGTGTAATATGTATCAACATATCCATCAATACTATTTTTACATTTACACTTTTTTCTATATGATAAATAGCTTTTTCTAATTCTTCCAATATTAAAGGTATATTCCTACCATGTATATACTTTGAAAAATTGTCAAAATGAAATGAATTGACTTCTAACTGCATATATACCAAATCATGCACTTTATAATTATTTAGCATACTCTGCCTAAAAACTTGTACAAAATATACCAAGAGACTATTTAGTTCATTTCTGTTTTTATCCGACACCTCTTGTGCCCACTTAATCAGTGCAGGCAAATCCGCTTTAAATGCACTTCTTACTAACCGTACAAACAATGTTTGAAATTCTTTAATCTTTTGATTATTACCTAAAAGTTCAAGAGCTTTTCCCCAAGACCCTTGAGCTTGATGAGCAATATTTGCAGCATCGATTTCATTCAAATGTTCTCCATATATAAGCTCTCGCTTGATCTGCTTCTCAGTAAGTGGTTTCAAATAAATAGCCTGAAGCCTAGAACGTATAGTAGGTAATATACTTTCTTCATCTTGAGTTACCATAAAAAAGATAACATCATCGGGAGGTTCTTCCAATATCTTTAATAGTTTATTAGCTGCTGCTATGTGCAACTTTTCTGGAAGCCACATGATAAGTATCTTATACTTACCTTCTACAGGCTTAAGACTCAATGCTTGTACTATTTCTTTTATCTCCTGTACATATATCAATATACTTTTTTTCTCTGTTCCTATGTAACTGCACCAATCTAATAATGTCCCATAAGGCTGCTCTATTACAAAATCTCTCCACTTGCTCAAAAAAAAATTAGATGTAGGTTTAGTATGAGCACCTACAGGAGATACGGGATATGAAAAATGCAGATCAGGATGTATCAGTGAATTAAATTTAGCTTTACAAGCACTACGCTCATTAACACCACAAAGTATAAACCTTGCATAAGCTATCGCCAGGGCCAAACCACCTGCTCCTTGCTTAGATACAAAAAGTTGAGCATGACTTATTCTATTGTGATAAACGGAATTCATCAAATAGTCTTTTACCTCTTGATATCCTACAATGTCACTGAATAACATAAAACTAAACTCAAAGCCTTAAATAATTTTTTTTGTATCATCATAAAATACCCAATTACAAATATACAACTTTTATAATTTAAAAAAACACTCATAAAATAGAAAAATATATCAGTGAACATGATACAAGTAATAATAGTGACAACAAAGCATAAAGTAAAATACCTTTAGCATGCTTTACCCTTACCTTTATTACTATACTTACCAAAGCAAAAATAAAACTGAACACAGAAAATAAAACCATTGGAAATACAGTAATCCCAAAAAAATCTAAATATAAATTGTAGTAAGCCTGAGGTATAGGCGCACAAAAACTCAATACCATAACAATATAATACACCCAAGCTATTATATTTAAAGTTAATATTACTTTCATAACTCTACAGGATTTTCATACACCCGTGCAGCTATCATAAGTGCTACCATTGCATTATAACTTCTTATACCTTTAACCTGATTCTGAGATTTTAAATAAGTATCATATATATTATCAAATATTTTATCTAACGGATTCGCATATTTTTGATAATACGCTTGTAAATACCTTAAATCTCTCTTTACTCCTTCATTCAAACTCATATACAACTGCTTATACTCATCTGGTACCACCTTTCTAAGTTGAGACAAAACATATCGAGCGGCATTAAAATATGCACTATATCTAATAAAAGAATGATTATGACTGCTGCCACACAAAAAAGCTATAAAGTTAGCCTCTCCCTCAGAAGCTACCCCACACCGATGAGCCAATTCATGTAAAACGGTAAATGGAATAGAAGTTTGAGGAATTTGTGTATTGATATTAGCCTCCGAAGTAAAAGGGATATAATACCCTGAAATTTGTAAGTAATTAAAAAATATAGGGTAAAGCGTTGCTTTTACATTCACACTATTACTTAATTGTGTGATACCGTACTTTTCACTAAATTTTTTTATTTGTACATAAGCCATATTTATTATCTCTTGTATCTCTAATCCACTATGCGCTATTCTTTGCTCATCTTGATTTATCTTACTTCTATACAAATTTATATGTTTTATCAAATACTCCCCAAGTAATATCAGCTCTTTTGTATTGTATCTATCTAGTTTGAAATTCATTTGAGTAGCTACTGAAGTTCTATAATAATTATAATTCCAAAGTACATTTAAGCCCAAATAAAATAAAGCCCCCACACAAAATAATTTATAAAGATGCCTCCATAATTTCTGCCATCTTTTCTTAAATATATACACCAAGCACCGGAGTATCATAAATACCAAAAAACATAAAATGAATGTATAAATCAAATCTCCTACGGAAAAAGGAAATATTCCAAATACAAAAGCTAATACAGTAGATAAACCAAAAAAAATGTACGAAGTGTACCAATTCATCCAAACCTCTGAATACACCAATATATCTGATACTACACAAAGCAAAAGCAGTACGATTATCACTAAATTTTTGCTTGCTATACTACACCATCTCATAAATGATAATACAATTTAAAAAACAAACTGTGCTTTGCTTGCTGTATCACATTTTGACGACTATAACTCCAATAGGACCATTGATAATCAACACCTAAGCTATTTCCATTAGATAGTGTATAATACCATCCTAAATTAGTAGCCCAATGAAAATAATCTCCTATCATTGTAAACTCCTTATTGCCCAATATGCCATCTCCCATAAAATTAGTACTGTAAAAGGGACGCACTACAAAGCCCATTAAAGGGATCTTGAGTTTGAAAGCTACCTGAAAAGGAATATCAAACCACTTTAAATCATGTAAGAATACATTATCTACAGATAAATTAACTACTACAGAATAATTGTATTTACTATTGGAATATCCTATTTTTTCATTCAAGTGAGCAAATGCATTTATTCCGCCTCCCAAGAACCACTTTATCCCTTTCCAACGATATACATACTTTACATAATTGCTTTTGAACCCACTATAATAAAGGTTCACTTCTCTATACTTAAAACTAGGAAAATCATTATAATTATAAAATCCCCCACTGGCATACACTTCTGCATTTACCAAAGTAGCATTAGATCTATAATGGTAGCCTAGTGTTAAACCGCCAGAAAGACCTTTATAGTTAATAGGGGATATAGCATTATCTATCAAACGATGAAAATTAAAAGATATTCCATACGACAATAGATTTTTTTTATTGTTTTTTTGAGCATTTATGCTAAAAGAACAAAATAAACACAATAAAATGAACTTCTTTTTCACATCTTAAAGAATTGGCATCTAAATCATTACTAATTATACCTAACTTAACACTTAACTAATGCAAAAGAAATGACAAATAAAACAACATCACCCAATTGAAAAACTATATATAAATAAATACCCTACCTAACTGCGCTTTCAAACTTTATTTTTCAGAAGGTTTATAACTAAACGCTCTTTTAGCCATTAATTATAGCTCTTTCAAATCTTTATCTTTTATCATTTTTTCTATTTGTCAACATCTCTATCTTTAGAAACTTTATATTTAACTCACGTTTATCTTAACCGAACAAACATATAGATTCCACAACAAAAATAACTAATTTTTAAAATTCTACAACAACTCTTAAAAAAAGTGGGAATTAGTGGGAATTAATGGAATTTTTATCGTATATTTGCACACTAACTACAAAATAATTACAATGAACTTTATAGGAGTATATGAGTGTAAAGTAGATGCCAAACATCGATTATTATTACCTTGTGAACTAAAAAAACAATTGGAATATATACTACACGAAAGGTTTGTATTAAAGCGTTCTATATTCCAACCCTGCTTAGAGTTATACCCTATGAATCAGTGGAATGAAATGATGGACAAGATAAACAATTTAAATAGATTCATAAAACGTAACAACGATTTTATTCGTCGTTTTGTAGCAGGAGTAAAACCTTTAGAAATAGACAAAACTGGGAGAATCCTCATTGCTAAAGATTTAAGTAAATATGCCCATATTCAAAAAGATGTAGTAATATCCTCATCTATTAATATGATAGAGATATGGGACAAAAACAACTATGAAAATACTATTAACCATTCTGTAAACAATTTTTCGGAATTGGCAGAACAAATTATGGGAAACGCAAATGAATAATGCCTCATATCATCATCCTGTACTCTTACAGCAAGCTATAGAGGGTTTAAACATCAAACCAAAGGGCACTTACGTAGATATTACCTTTGGAAGTGGAGGTCACTCAAAAGAAATACTCAAGCAACTAGATAAAAAGGGTAAACTCTACGGATTTGACCAAGATAAAGATGCCTCACAAAATACTATATATGATTCGAGATTTACCTTTATAGGCGAAAACTTTGAACACTTACAACGCTTTTTAAGATTTTATGGTGTATCCCAAGTAGATGGCATATTAGGTGATTTAGGCGTATCTTCTCATCAATTTGACAATGCAAATAGAGGTTTTTCTGTACGTTTTGACTCTTATCTAGATATGAGAATGGATACAAAAAATACCAAAAGTGCTAGAACTATCGTCAATGAATATGAGCAAGAAAAACTAGCTTATATACTCTTTTACTATGGGGAACTCAAAAACTCGAGAAATATTGCCAAACATATCATAAATAAAAGAGAAAAAGAAAAAATAGAAACTACTGGGCAACTCAAAGAAATACTACAAAAGTTCACTCCAAAACACAAAGAGAACAAATTTTTTGCACAAGTATTTCAAGCCATACGAATAGAGGTAAACCAAGAATTAAAAGTACTTCAATCACTTCTAGAACAAAGTACAAAAGTACTGCGTAAAGGAGGAAGATTATCACTTATTTCATATCATTCACTAGAAGATAGAACTGTAAAAAGATTTATAAAAAATGGAATGTTTAACGCATTACCTGAAAAAGATCTATATGGCAATGTGTCTGTACCCTTTAAGAGTATAAATAAAAATATCATCAGACCTACCCAAAAAGAAATTGAAAACAATAATAGAGCCCGAAGTGCCAAATTAAGAATAGCTGAAAGAATATGAGACATACTCTATTATCCATATTAAAAGGACAACTTAGCAGAGATACTTGGATTTGGGTACTCTTTATTACTATATTAGGATTTATCATTATATACAGTTCTCATAGTATAGACAAAAAAGCATACCAAATAAGTGAACTAAATAAACAAGTAAAAGAACTCAAAGGTAAATATATAGAAATACACTCACAATTGATGAACGTGAAGAAACAATCTAACGTAGAAAAAAAAGTGAAATCTATAGGACTTATCATACCTACATATCCACCAAAAAAGATAACTATTATTGATGACTAACAAAAAAATAAACATATTAAAAAGAGTATATCTCATTAGTATTATACTTCTAATTTTTGCCTTGTGCATTATATTCAAATTGTCTTACATACAATTATTAGAAAGTGATAAATATAACCGTTTAGCTCAAAAAACGGTTATAAAGAGTATAAAAACACCAGCTATCAGAGGAAATATTTATTCTGCAAACGGACATTTGCTAGCTACCTCTATTATTCGATATGATATAAGAATAGATTTAGTAACTATACCTGAATCTATTTTTAATAATGGTTACAAAAGCTTAGCCGATTCCCTCTCTAAAATATTCCCTTTTAAATCAAAAGATTACTTTATCAAAAAAATCAAAAAAGAGAGAAAAAAAAGAAATAGGTATTTACTACTGAGTAAAAATGTTGATTTTACTACGCTTGAACGTTTTAAAAAATTTCCCGTCTTAAAAAAAGGTCCTTACAAAGGAGGACTTATAATAGAACAAAAAATTACTAGAAAACGTCCATTGGGTAAAATAGCCGAAAGAAGTATAGGATACGATGATTACAGAGGTAGAGTAGGTATGGAAGGTGCTTTTAGTACCTTACTTAAGGGAGAAGATGGAAAAAGACTAAAACAAAAAATAGGAAAAAACATTTGGAAACCCCTAAATGACACTAACGAATTAGAACCTATAGATGGTTCTGATATATACACCACTATAGATATAGAAATACAAGATATAATGCATCAAGCTTTATTAAAAACTCTTAAAAAATTTCAAGCTCACCATGGTTGTGCTGTAGTAATGGATGTAAAAACAGGTGAAATAAGAGCTATTGTAAATCTAACCAAGAACAAAAAAAACAAATACTATGAAAAGATAAACTATGCGATACAAGAAACCATCGAACCAGGTTCTACGTTTAAACTAATGTCGTTTATAGCTGCTATGGAAGATGGAAAAATAAACCTGAAAACTACCATTGACACTCAAAATGGGAAA
This sequence comes from Ichthyobacteriaceae bacterium, assembly GCA_965226285.1. Classification (GTDB taxonomy): domain Bacteria; phylum Bacteroidota; class Bacteroidia; order Flavobacteriales; family Ichthyobacteriaceae; genus CBDDCQ01. The sequence goes on along the minus strand of CBDDCQ010000006.1, from coordinate 661,252 downwards.
TACAAATTTTATGATAAATGGGTAAGAGATTCTAATGGCAAAGGCTATGGAAAAATAAATGTATTAAGAGCTTTTGAAGTATCTTCTAATGTAGCTGTAACGCGTTTGATATACAATCACTATGTAAGAACTCCAGAGTCATTTGTAAACCGACTGTATAAAATGGGACTTAGGTCTAAATTAAATATCCCTATACAAGGTGAAGGAATTCCTAAAATTCCAACTCCAAGAAGTCCTGAATGGTCAGGTATATCACTCCCTTGGATGGCTTATGGTTATGGTATCATGCTTACTCCTCTACAAATTCTTACCTTTTATAACAGTATCGCTAACAACGGAAAAACCATGAAACCTATATTTATAAAAAAAATCAAAAAAAATGGAAAAGTTCAAGAAGTATTTAATTCCGAGATTACAAATTACAAAATATGCTCAGATAATACCGTAAAACAAGCACAAAGAATGCTCGAAGGAGTAATAAAAAGAGGCACTGCTAAAAACATATATACTTCTAAATTCTCTATGGCTGGCAAGAGTGGAACCACTCAAACCAACTACTTTGAAAAAGAAAGTAAAAAAAACGTGGGATATATCTCGTCATTTGCAGGATATTTTCCCGCAAACGACCCCAAATATTCCTGTATAGTAGTAGTGAATAATCCCAATAAAGATATCGGTTACTATGGTTCTAAAATAGCAGCTCCTGTATTTTCAGAAATAGCTCATAAACTCTATGTAAAAATACCTAAAGAACAACATAAAAATAAAATTAACCTCGTTAAAAAGATTCATAATAAATATAAAAAATCCATACGATTAATTAACAAAAATTACAAAAAAAAGGTTCCTAATTTAAAAGGAATGCAAGCTATAGATGCCATAGTAATACTAGAAAAAATGGGACTAAGAGTAAAAACCAAAGGCATCGGAATAGTAACCTATCAATCACTAGCACCAAAAACAAATATAAAGAATAACAAAAGCATAACCTTAACTCTTAAAAAGATATGAAAAAATCCATATCAAACATTCTACAACGTATCTCCTTAAAAAAAGTAATAGGTTCACTGGATGCAAATATTAAACATCTCTCATTTGATAGCAGAGATATACAAGAACATACCTTATTCGTAGCTATAAAAGGAGAACAAGTAGATGGACATTCTTTTATAAATCAAGTAATAGAAAAAAGATGCCATGCTGTAGTATGCTCTAAGTTGCCTAACGATATAAAAGAAAATATAACCTATATACAAATAGAAAACACCTCTAAAATACTTGGCATATTGGCATCTAACTTTTATGACCATCCCTCTGAAAAATTAAATGTAATAGGCATTACTGGAACCAATGGAAAAACTACTATTACCTCTCTACTCCACCAAATGTTTATAAATATGGGATATACCTGCGGATTATTATCTACCATACAAATCAAAATCAATAACAATATATACTCTACTACACATACTACCCCCGATGCTATATCTATACAAAGAACAATGTTCCAGATGGTAAAAGAAGGTTGTAAATATTGCTTTATGGAAGTAAGTTCTCACGGTATTTCACAATATAGAATTTCTGGAATTAATTTTACAGGAGGAGTATTTACTAATATTACCCACGACCATTTAGATTATCATAAAACTTTCAAAGAATACTTAAATGTAAAAAAATCATTCTTTGATAACTTACCCAAAGAAGCATTTGCTCTAAGTAACATAGATGACAAAAATGGAGAAGTAATGCTTCAAAATACTAAAGCTAAAACATATAGATACGCACTAAAAAAGAACGCAGACTTTAAAACTAGAATTATAGAGAATAGCCTTAACGGTCTTACACTTGATATAGCAGGAAGTGAACTCTATTCAAGGTTAATAGGTAAGTTTAATGCCTATAACTTGATAGCCATATATGGCACATGCAAAATTTTAAATATCGATTCTTTGCAAATACTATTACAACTTAGTTTACTTAAATCTATATCAGGTAGATTTGAACATTTTGAATCCAGTACAAAAATAACTGCCATAATAGATTATGCTCATACCCCTGATGCACTTGAAAATGTATTGAAGACCATCGATGATATTAAAAGTCAGAACCAACAACTCATTACTATAGTAGGTTGCGGAGGAAATAGAGATAAAGAAAAAAGGCCTAAAATGGCACAGATTGCATGTAAATATAGCAATAGCGTTATTCTCACCTCAGATAATCCTAGATTTGAAAAACCTGAAAATATCATACAAGATATGGAAAATGGATTAGATAAAGATGACTTAATGAAAACTATATCCATTACCAATAGAAAAGAAGCCATTAAGTTAGCTTGTAAAACTGCCCATGTAAAGGATATTATTATGGTAGCAGGAAAAGGTCATGAAACTTACCAAGAAATAGAAGGCATACGAGACGATTTTGACGATGTAAAAGTATTAAGAGAAACTTTAAAATATTTTAATAAATGATTTATTTACTATTTAAATTTATACACGAAAACTTTGATTTTCCCGGTGCAGGATTATTTCAATATATCTCATTCAGAGCCGGTTTAAGTATCATTTTTTCATTGTTAATCTCTACTATATTTGGAAAAAAAATCATTAATTACCTAAGAAAAAAACAAATAGGGGAGACTGTGAGAGAATTAGGTTTACGGGGTCAAACTCAGAAAAAAGGTACCCCCACTATGGGAGGTATTATCATCATCATATCTGTAATAGTTCCTACACTTTTATTCACAGATTTAACCAATATTTATATTTTACTACTGCTACTTACTACTCTTTGGATGGGAGGGATTGGAATTTTGGATGACTATATTAAGATATTTAAAAAAGATAAAAACGGACTTGCTGGAAAGTTTAAAATCATAGGACAAATAGTTTTAGGAACTATTGTAGGCTTATCATTATACGCTCATCCTGATGTTACTATCAAAGAAAATCTAGATATAGAAGATGTAAATTATATAGAAGAAATTACCCCTAAAAAAATGTATGTCACTACAGTTCCTTTTTTTAAAAACAATGAATTAGATTACTCCTCTATATTAAAAAGTATTAACCCAAGTTTAGAAAGTTATACCTGGGTCATATTTACGTTAGTTGTCATCTTTATTATTACCGCAGTAACCAATGGTGCAAATCTTACTGATGGAATAGACGGTTTAGCAGCAGGTAGTTCAGCTATTATAGGCGTTGCACTCATGATATTTGCATGGGTATCTGGAAATATCATTTATTCTGACTATCTCAATATTATGTATATCCCTCTATCAGGAGAAATCGTAATTTTCACAGCTGCTTTTATCGGAGCACTTATAGGTTTTTTATGGTACAATACCTTCCCTGCTCAAGTTTTTATGGGAGATACCGGAAGTCTTATGATAGGAGGAATAATTGCCGTCATTTCTATAGCTATACGAAAAGAACTCTTGATACCTCTATTATGTGGTATCTTCTTAATTGAAAATTTATCTGTAATATTACAAATATTTTATTTTAAATATACTAAAAGAAAGTATGGAATTGGAAAACGTATTTTCAAAATGGCTCCTCTACATCATCATTTCCAAAAATTAGATTTTCATGAAAATAAAATTGTCATAAGATTTTGGATCATTGGCATCATATTGGCTGTTCTTAGTATCATCACACTAAAAATAAGATAATACAATGAAAAAAATAGTAATATTAGGAGGTAGAGAAAGTGGTGTTGGTGCAGCAGTACTAGCCACTTTAAAAGGTATAGAAGTACTCGTATCTGACAATGGCATGATACCTAAAAAATATAAAAATATTTTAGAAAAACATCATATCAGATATGAAGAAAAAAAGCATTCTATAGATGAAATACTACGTGCAGATGAAATAATCAAAAGCCCCGGCATTTCTGATAATATAAATATTATACAAAAAATTGTGCAACAAAACATTCCTATTATATCAGAAATAGAATTTGCATGCAGATATACCAATGCTAAAATAGTAGCAATCACAGGAAGTAATGGCAAAACTACTACTACCCAACTAATTTATCAGATTCTAAAAAACGAAGGATTGAATGTAGCCATTGCTGGTAATATTGGAGAGAGTTTCGCCTACCAAGTAGCCAAAAAAGAATATGATATTTATGTATTAGAACTAAGCAGTTTTCAACTAGATGGAATAAAAAAATTTAAACCTAATATTGCCATACTACTTAATATCACAGCTGATCATTTAGACAGATATGGAAATGACATTACAAATTACATTAAATCAAAATTCAGAATTTGTAAAAATCAAACAAAAGAAGATTATTTAGTATATAACAATGATGATCTCAATATTACTGAATATATCCATAAAAATGCTATTAGCCCAAAAAAATTATGTTTTTCTACTTCAAAAACGCTATCCAAAGGAGGATTCATAGAAAATAATAAATTAACCTTAAAGTCTAAAAAAACTTTTGATATACTCATCAGTGATTTAGGATTACAAGGCAATCATAATGTAAAAAATAGTATGGCTGCAGGAATATCTTCTGTATTACTAAATGTAAAGGATAAAACTCTAAGAGAAACACTCAGAAGTTTTAACAGTATAGAACATAGAATGGAAAAAGTATGTACTATAAATCATGTTCATTATATCAATGACTCCAAAGCTACTAATATCAATGCTACATTTTATGCTATTGAAAGTATAAAAACTCCTATTATATGGATTGCAGGTGGAATAGACAAAGGCAATAATTATACAGATTTATTCCCCTTAGTACGCAATAAAGTAAAGGGATTAATATGTTTGGGAAAAAATAATATAAAACTCAAATCGGCTTTTGAAACCGAAATACTACAAATTATAGAAACAACCCAAATGGAAAAAGCCGTATATTATGCCCATCAATTAGCTCAAAAGGGCGATACTGTATTGCTCTCTCCTGCTTGTGCCAGTTTTGATTTATTTGATAGTTATGAAGATAGAGGCAATCAATTTAAAATGTATATCAACCAAATTTAATATGAGACTTTTGGTCAATAATATAAAAGGTGATAGAGGAGTTTGGATGATTACTACGATACTCTGTATAAGCTCATTTTTACCCATATATAGTTCTAGTAGTAATTTAGCATATCACCATGCAGGAGGATATACCATTGGGTTTTTATTAAAACATATCATACATTTATTTATGGGGCTGTTGATTACTTATGTAATACATTGTATTAATTTTAAATATTTAAAAAAACTATCTGCCATACTACTAATTATATCCGTTATATTACTTACTATAACATTATTACAATCTACAACCATAAATGGTGCCAATGCCAGTAGGTGGATAAAACTCCCCTTTGTAGGTTTATCTTTTCAACCTTCTACCATAGCTAGCATATCACTTATGATGTACATAGCAGCTTATCTTTCTAAACAGAATGGATATTATAATGGTATCAAAGAAAGTGCATTACCACTATTATTCCCCATAGCATTAGTTATTATCTTAATCTTACCCTCTAACTTATCTACTGGGTTTATATTACTCACTATGTGCACCACACTCATGTTCATAGGGAAATACCCCATGAAATACCTCTTTTTTGTCGCTGGTTTTACCATATTATTAGGTATAAGTTTCTACTGCCTAATCAAATTAGCTCCCAATATTATGCCTAATCGTGTAACTACTTGGGAGAATAGAATTTCAATATTTTGGTCTTCTGACAATCGAGAAAATTATCAAGTAGAAAAATCAAAAACTGCTATAGCTATTGGAGGTATATTAGGCAAAGGCCCCGGTAAAAGTATTCAAAAGAACTTTCTACCTCAATCTTCATCTGATTTTATCTTCGCTATTATTGTAGAAGAATATGGTATAGTAGGAGGTATTATGATAATTATTTGTTATTTATATTTTCTATTTAGAATAACCATAGTTATTACAAAAACGGAAGATAACTTTGGAAAATTATTAGTTTTTGCTATGGGAATGCCTATTGTATATCAGGCTTTTATCAATATAGCTGTAGCTGTGAATTTATTACCTGTTACAGGACAACCTCTTCCTTTTATAAGTAGTGGCGGAACATCTATATGGATGAATTGCCTAGCTGTAGGAATTATATTAAATGTAAGTAGATCCTATAGAGAAAAAATGAAAAGAATATGAGAATACTAATAAGTGGAGGAGGAACAGGAGGGCACATATACCCAGCTATTGCCATTGCCGATGAAATAAAAAAGAGAAACTCTAATGCTCAACTCTTGTTTGTAGGGGCTAGTGATAAGATGGAAATGCAAAGAGTACCTCAAGCTGGGTATAAAATTATAGGATTGTGGATATCAGGAATACAACGAAAAATTACATTCAAAAATATACTATTTCCTATCAAATTAATCTTTAGTCTTTTCAAATCTTGGTTGATTATACTAAAATTTAAGCCACATATAGTTATAGGGACTGGAGGTTTTGCCAGTGGACCTATATTATTTGCTTCGTCATTAATGAAAATTCCTACACTTATACAAGAACAAAATTCATATCCGGGAATCACTAATCAACTATTAGCCAAAAGAGCAAAAAAAATATGCGTTGCTTATGATAACCTAAATCATTTCTTTGATAAGAACAAAATGGTAAAAACAGGTAATCCTATAAGAGCGCAAATCGCATCTTTTCATAATTATACTTTAAAAAATCCACACGAACATTTTGGATTAGATAATACAAAGAAAACTATTTTAATATTAGGTGGAAGTTTAGGGGCTCAAGCTATCAACCAAATCATTGAAGAAAATTTAAATTGGTTTATTCAAAAAGATGTACAACTACTATGGCAATGTGGAAAATTCTACTTTGAAAAATGCAAAAAATCAGTAGAAAAACTCGAAAATAACCTTATTAAAATATACGATTTTATTACAGATATGAACTACGCCTACGCCATAGCAGACATAATCGTAAGCCGTAGTGGAGCAAGTACCATTTCAGAACTTTCTATCATAGGAAAACTTCCTATATTTATTCCATCACCTAATCTAGCTGAAGATCACCAAACCAAAAATGCAATGGCTCTAGTAAATAAAAATGCAGCACTGATATTAAAACAAAACGATATACAAAAACTTCTACCTATGATAGAAAAATACTTATTCCATGATCCTACAAAAAAACAAATGGAACAAAATTTAAAATCTATGGCACTACCTAATGCTACTAGTCATATTGTAGATGAAATGATGAAATTAATCCCTAAATGTAATATGAGTACACTAGCCCATATTACACAAGTATTTTTCATAGGTATAGGAGGTGCAGGTATGAGCTCTCTAGCACAATATTTTCAAGCTATAGGAAAAAGTGTAGGTGGATACGACAGGGTGAAAAGTGAAAATACTAATATGTTATCAGATATAGGTATTGAAATATTTTTTGAAGATGATATCAACTTCATTCCGAAAGACTATACTCACAAAGAACATACACTCATTATATATACTCCTGCCATTTCAAAAGAGAATAACATATTCCTCTATTTCTCACAAAATAAGTTCATACTCAAAAAAAGAGCAGAAATATTGGGTATGATAAGTAAAGAAACATTTTGCATAGCTATAGCCGGAACGCATGGTAAAACTACTACTACAGCTATCCTTGCACATATTATGAAAGTTGCCAATTATCCTGCAACTTCTTTTTTAGGGGGTATTTCTCAAAATTACAATTCTAATTTGATACTAGGAGGAAAAGATACTATGGTAGTAGAAGCCGATGAGTTTGACCGTTCATTTTTACAGTTACACCCCGATATATGTTGTATTACCTCTATGGATGCTGATCATCTGGACATTTATCACAATCACGACGAACTCAAAAGAGCATTTTACCTTTTTTCCAATAAAATAAAAAAACGTAAAAATATTATCATAAGAAAAGGGTTGCCCATAAAAGGTCAAACTTATGCCGTAGAAGAAAAAGCTGATTTTTATATAGACAACATACTTGCAAAAAATGGCTCTTATACATTTGATATACATACCTTAGATAAGCATATTCAAAATATAAAAATGAACTCAGCAGGAAAACATAATTTAGAAAATACCATTGCAGCAGTAGCCTTAGCATACAAAAAAAATATTTCTCTAGAAATCATTCGTAAAGCTCTTAACTCTTTTCAAGGAGTAAAAAGGAGGTTTGATTATCATATTAAAACCAAAAATTGTATTTACATAGACGATTATGCACACCACCCTAAAGAAATAAAATCTACGATATTAGCCATAAAGGAAATGCACCCCCATAAGAGGATATTGGGAATATTTCAACCGCATTTGTTTAGCAGAACCCATGAGTTTGCCGATGAGTTTGCTCAAAGTTTAGCACTCTTAAACGAACTCTTTTTACTGGAAATATACCCTGCCAGAGAAACACCTATCTCGGGAGTAAATTCTAACTGGTTGCTTAAAAAAATCCCTCTCAAACACAAAAAAGTTATCCCTAAAAAAGACATCAATAAGCATATTAAAAATGCACATTTTGACATACTACTAACCCTGGGTGCAGGAGACATTGGAGAACTTGTACCCACTATAAAAAGAAATTTGATTTGAACTATAAAAAAACAAATATATTGATTACTTTTTTGGTGTCTTTTTCAATATTCATCATTATATTTGCGTCCTCCCAATTCCATACTGGATTAGTAAGACAAATTAATATTATCATTACAGATAGTACTAATTTAAGATTTGTAAACAAAAAAATGTTATATGCAAAAATTAAAATGCGATTTGGTAATTTATTAGATAAAAAAGTTAATCTTATTCAAATAAATGAAATTGAAAATGAACTCTTAAAAATTCCATTTATTAGCAGTATAAATGTTTATATTGGAATAAGTAAAGATTTGAATATAAAAGTAAATCAAAAAAAACCTATAGCCAGAGTGATTGAAAAAAATAGTAGTTATTATATGAACTCTTCAGGAAACGCCTTTCCTACTTCAAATATATTCTCTGTAAGAGTGCCTATTATATATGGAAATCTAAATAACGAAAATAAAAAACTAATTGTTAATCTTTTACAATACATTTCCAAAAGTAAATGGTTATGGAAATATGTTATTGGTCTAAAAATATATGACTATAATAGGTGTACCATTTATCCTATAGACAAAAGTTACACAATAGAACTTGGTAAGTTAGAAAATATTAAGAAAAAGTTTGCTAAATTAAAATATTTTTATTTGGCAAATTATAATACTATAGAAAAAGGTATTTATAAAAATTTAAATATAGAATTTGATAACCAAATAGTTTGTACTAAAAGATAAAGAATTATGAAACAGACAAATATAGCCGTAGGATTAGATATAGGTACTACTAAAATTATAGCTATGGTAGGTATAGAAAATAAAAATGGAGAGTTGGAAATTCTGGGATTAGGAAAAACTAAAAGTTCAGGATTATCTGCTAGAGGTATAGTAACTAATATTTTAAATACTACTAATACTATAAAAGAGGCAATAATACAAGCCGAAAATAAATCGAATATAGAAATTACAGAAGTAATAACAGGTATCGCAGGAGAACATATCCGAAGTATGCAAAACTCGGATTATATCATACGAAAAAATCCTGAAGAAACCATTACCAAAAAAGACATCAATACACTCACAGAACAACAAGTAAATAAACTACCTATGCTACCTGGACAAGAAATTATAGAAGTAATTCCTCAGAACTTTAAAATTAATAATTACGAATCAAATGAACCTATTGGAATGTGTGGTGAACGATTAGATGCAAACTTCCATATTGTGATAGGAGAAACTGCATCCATAAAAAACATAAATACTTGTGTAAAAAATGCAGGGCTTAATTTCTCCGATATTACTTTAGAACCTTTAGCATCAGCAGATGCCGTACTCAGCCAAGAAGAAAAAGAAGCAGGAGTAGCACTTATAGATATAGGAGGAGGAACTACAGACTTAGCTATTTTCAAGAATGGAATTATTAAACATACAGCTATTGTACCCTTTGGAGGAAACGCCATTACCAGAGACATTCATGAAGGCTGTAGCATTATGGGTAACCAAGCAGAAGTCCTAAAAATAAAATACGGTTCTGCATGGCCCGCTGAAAATAGTCCCAATTCACTCATAGCAGTACCTGGAATTAGAGGAAGAAAAGCTACTGAAGTATCTCTAAGGCAAGTATCTGAAATTATATATGCCCGAATAAAAGAAATATTTGACCAAATAAATATACACATCATAAACTGGCATAATGACCCTAAAAAACAACTTATAGCAGGTATAGTACTTACAGGTGGAGGTGCAGAACTTAAACATCTAAGACAGCTAGTAGAACACCTCACAGGCATAAACACTAGAATAGGATACCCCAATGAACATGTTGTAAAAAATTCTTCTAAAGAAGATCTTAAAGCACCTTCCTACGCTACAGCAGTGGGACTTACTATAAGGGGCTTATATAACCTAAAACACAAGAATATAGAAGATAAAGTAGATACCTCTAATAAGAAGGAAAAAACACACACAAAAAAGCCCTCCTTTATGGACAGATGGGTAGATAAATTTAAAAATATGTTAGTTACCGTAGATAATAAATGAATAATTTATTAAGCATAAATATGGATTTTAAGATGCCCAAGAATAAATCTTCGGTGATTAAAGTAATAGGCATTGGTGGTGGTGGTGGAAATGCTATAAATTATATGTGCGAAAGAGGTATTCAAGGAGTTGATTTTGTAATATGTAATACCGATACACAAGCTCTGGAAAACAGCCCCATTACAAATAAAGTAAAATTAGGCAAAGATGGACTAGGTGCAGGTGGCGATCCTAAGGTAGGTGAAGCATACGCTAAAGAGAGTATAAACAATATCAAAGAAATATTAGAATTCAATACTAAAATGGTATTTATTACAGCAGGAATGGGAGGAGGTACTGGTACAGGGGCTGCCCCTGTGATTGCTAAAGTTTGTAAAGAGCTTAATATACTTACCGTAGCTGTTGTAACTACACCTTTTCAATTTGAAGGACCCAAAAGAAAAGAATCAGCTAAAGAAGGAATTAAAAAATTAAAACAATATGTAGACTCTATTATCCTAATCAATAATGATAAACTTAGAGACATATATGGTGATTTCCAATGTAAGAAAGCCTTTGCGATAGTAAATGAAATATTGTGTACTGCTACTAAAAGTATAGCAGAACTCATCACTAAACATTTTCTAATCAATATAGATTTAAAAGACGCTAAAACAGTATTATCTAATAGCGGAAATGCTATTATGGGATCAGCTACTGCTAAAGGAGAAAACAGAGCAAAAACGGCTATTGAAAAAGCTCTTGCTTCACCCCTTTTGAATAATAATAACATCAAAGGAGCAACAAATGTACTTCTCCAGATATTTTATACTACAAATAATGAACTTACCATAGACGAAATATCCATAATCAATGAGTATATCCAAAATGAATCTGGATATGAAACTGATATTATAGAAGGTATGGGAGAAGATGAAACTCTTAAGGAAGATGAAATTAAAGTTACTATTATTGCTACTGGATTTACAGAAAATCAGGAGGAAGATAGCAAAAAGATAATCCCTCTAGAGGATGAACAACCTATCACTCAAGAAATGGATGAAATTCAAATACCTACAAAACGTAAAACTTATAAAACCAGACAAAATATAAATCAACCTACATTATTTGATGTAGAAACACTATTAGACCCTATGGTAAATAAAATATCTGAAATGAAAAATAAACCCTTAAACAGAATACATAATATTAAATCTTTCAATAATAAATGCCATAAAATATCTGAAACTGAAAGGGAAAGAATGGAGAAAGAACCCGCTTTTAAGAGATTAGGATGGAATATAAACAACACTAAAATAGCAAAGGATAAAAAAGATATTAAAACTTTGTATTTAGATGATGATACAGATAATAATATAACACAACTATAAATAATATCCATAAATTATGAATTTAACTAAAAAAGTAATGCAGCAGATGAAAGAAGCTATGAAAACTAGAAACACCATAGTTTTAGAAACATTAAGGGCTATCAAATCCTCTATATTACTCGAACAAACCAAATCAGGAGCCAAAGAAGAATTAAGCCAAGAACAAGAGATTAAGTTACTACAAAAGCTCTATAAACAGAGAAAAGATGCCGCTGATATATACAGAGAACAAAGTAGAGATGATTTAGCAAAAAATGAAATAGCTCAAGCAGAAATCATTGCAAATTTCCTACCCCAGCCCATTAGCCAAGAAGAATTAGAAGATATTATCAAAAATATAATTTCAAAAGTAGGAGCATCTACACTAAAGGATATGGGAAAAATAATGAATATAGCCTCTAAAGAATTAATGGGAAAAGCTGATGGGAAAAGTATTTCTATGACGATAAAGAAAATCCTAAACTAAAGATGAAATATGGAACAAAATATAAAGAAAATAGGAGTACTGACATCGGGAGGAGACTCTCCCGGTATGAATGCTGCTATAAGATCCGTATCTAGAACTTGTAACTATTATAATATAGAGTGTATCGGTATTAAAAAAGGTTACCAAGGATTAATTGAAAATGTTTTTATACCGTTAGGTGCTCGATCTGTATCCAATATTATCAATAGAGGTGGCACCATATTAAAATCTGCACGTTCCAAAGAATTTAGGACAGAAGCTGGCAGAAGAAAAGCTTATGAGAATCTAAAAAAACAAAACTTAGAAGGATTAATTGTGATTGGAGGAGATGGCTCTTTTACTGGTGGTATGATATTTCAAAAGGAATTTGGAATACCTGTAATTGGTATTCCTGGAACTATAGATAATGATATTTTTGGTACAGATTGTACCATAGGATATGATACAGCACTCAATACCGTATTACAAGCTATAGATAATATTAGGGATACAGCTTCTTCTCATAATAGATTATTCTTTATTGAAGTAATGGGTAGAGATGCAGGCTTTATTGCTTTAAATGCTGGAATGGCAGGTGGAGCTGAAGAAGTTCTTATTCCAGAGAAAAATATAGGTATAGAACAACTTATAGAAACCTTAAAAACAGGTGCTAATTCAGGTAAAACATCAGGTATCGTTATCGTTACTGAAGGTAAAGAACCCGGAAGAATATACGATTTGGCTAAACAGACTAAAAAAAGTTTAAACAATTATGAGATAAGAGTAACCGTATTAGGACATATCCAAAGAGGAGGTACTCCTTCTTGTTTTGACAGGGTTTTGGCTAGTAGAATGGGCGTAACTGCTGTAGAAGAATTATTAAAAAGCAACAGCAATATTATGATTGGTATACAGAATCAAAAAATCATTACTGTAGCCCTGTCCAAAGCTATCAAATTAGACAATGAAATAGATAAAGAACTTTTAAGGGTAGCTAAAATTATATCTGTATAATGGGAGCTATAAAAGGTTTTCAAGTGCCTTTTTCAGATTTGTATATCTAAAGGTAAATCCTTTATTTATAATTTTTTGACAACAAACCCTACTGCCCCTTAATAAGATACAAGAAGCTTCTCCAAAGAGTAGCTTTAATATAAAACTGGGTACATTTGGTAGCCAAAGAGGTTTTTTCAATTTGCTAGCAAGAGCTTTCATAAAATGTTTATTAGTAATATGTTCAGGTGATACCGCATTATAAACTCCCGATATATCTTCATTTTTCAAAATATACTTTATCATACTACATAAATCATAAATATGTATCCAAGGCATATATTGCTTACCTGTTCCTAACGGTGCTCCCAAATACCACCTAATGAGTTTTACCATTTTATCTAAGGTTTTTTGATTTGGAGCCAATACAACACCTATTCTTAGTTTTATTACCCTTTCAACTACCTCTTTAACCATAAATTCATCCGCCATTTTTTCCCACTTTTGGCAAATATCGCTTAAAAAATCATTCCCTGTTTCATCTATTTCTTTAAATACTTTCTCTGTAGTATAAGTACCATAAAAACCTATAGCCGATGCCGAAATAAATGATTTTATCCTTATACTATTTTTAATAAGCGTATCCAAAATTAACTTGGAGGTATCTACCCTGCTAGAAAATATTCGCCGCTTTTTGGATTTACTCCACCTACCTACTATGGGCGCACCTGCCAAATGAATAATATGGTTTACACCTGTAAATGCCTCTACATCTATATACCCCTCTTCTACTGACCAAATATAATGGTTTTTATCCGTTTTATTTCTAGTCAAAAACCTTATTTGATACTCGCCTTTCAATATATTTGATAGGTATTGAGCAAGCATTCCATTAGCTCCTGTAATTAATACAATTTGTCTCATTTATACAATAAAAGTCAATCAAAAAAAGTCTCTACAAATGTAGAGACTTTTTTTGATATAAAAGAACCGTAAATTATTTACTAGTCCCTTCTTTTATAGATATGGATAAAGATTTAACGGTCTTTCCATCTGCTGTAGTCGAAGAGACAGAATTTACCTTAATAATACCATAATAATCTTTAGTTCCTACAGAGGGTTCTTTTTTAGAATCTGTCGTCTTATTATAATGTCTCGTTACCTTATAATAATAATAATCCCCTTTAGCTGCAGTAAACTCTCTTACTTTTGAACTTGAAGCGTTAAATTGAGCAACCGAAACAATTAAACTTCCAGTTTCATATATTGCCTCATTATTAGCTGCACTACCTGTCAACTTAACAAACTGAACAGGTTCAGCTGCAAAGGTTAAGGATTTTGTTTTATTATCCCCCCATTTAAAATTCTTTGTCCTAATGGCAATATCTCCAGACATTACTCTAGTAATATCATTAGATACTTTCAAGTGTCCCGTAGCATTTCCAAGTTTTTCAGTAGTAAGATTATAAAACATCTCACGCTTAGAGGTAACTTTATCTACTTCAGAATCTTTATCGGTAAATACTACCGTTTTAGCAGCTTCTAAGCTTTGACCTTTAAATACAAAAGAATCTTTCGTTACATTATCTATGATACTTCCCTTTTTAGCCTCTAAAGCATACATTAACGTATCACCTACCGAAGCAGAGAATATACTCGTCAATTCAGCACCTGTTTTAGTTAATGTATATTTATCCGCAGGTAATGTAACGCTAGGCAAACCTTTTGTATAAACTATCTTTGAAGCATTCCCGCCTTTAGGAACACGTTTATAGTAGAAGTTGACCTCATCTACCTTTACTCCTGTATTGGTAGATACTTTATAGCCCATCGTAGCATTTGCAGTAGCACCTACTATTACATTTTCAAACTTCTTTTCTAAAGATACCGCACTCTTTACATTGACAGTAAAATCAACTCTAGATTTTACACCCTCTACATCACTAAACACCTCTATCTTAACAGCATCATCTGGCGTAAGCGTAGATAGTTTCAAATCACTACCGCTAAGGCTCGTTTTTCCATCAGAAAAAGTTACCGTTTTCTTGTTATCCTCCTTGTACTTCTTCTCACCTTTTTTCTTGATGTTGATTACAATCTCACCTTTAGTTACAGTTTTTCTTGAATTTGTAAAGGTAATAACTTTACTCTCATCAAATACTGTAAGAGAATCTGTTCTTGTTCTGGAATTTAAATCCCATATAGTATTTGTAGTTATCTTTCCATATATTTTATCCTCATCTTTCTTACAAGAAATTAAAGATAAACCTAACACTAATGTTAATAAAATTAACTTTTTCATTATACTTCGTATTATTTTTTTAATTTTTATCCCACCAAACTTTAGTATTCAAATCATCTTTACCTCCAATAGATTTGACAGCAAGTTTATAATTGTCCCCATTCAAGCTCTGCTCTATAGTAGGGTAACCAAACCTCAAAGGGATTCCCCCTCCTTTATTCAAGTGTTCAGCTGGAGGTATCAGTTTAGGGTAGTCTAATCTTCTCCATTCAGCCCAAGCTTCGCCACCTTGTAAAAACAAAGCCACCCATTTTTGAGTACCAATACTCTTCTTCCAATTAGTAGCATCATACTTTACATTTTTAATAAATGCTTTGTATTTATCTTCTGATAATCCCCATTGGTCATAAGAAGCCTTAATCGCTGCCTCGTAATACTCTTGAGCTTTGGCAGAACCACCTGTTATCCAGCCTCTTTGTGCTGCCTCAGCTTTAGAGAATAAAATTTGAGACTTCGTAATCAAATAAGAAGGTGTATCTTGCTTTCTTACAGCACTGCCCAAAAGAGAAATCTCTACAGATCTTATAACGGGTGTCTTTACACCATAAGGCATACCTATATAATCTTTTTTACTTTCAGATTTATCTGCATATATAGCTAATCTAGCATCTTCTGTATCTTTCAACTGCTTAATCATAGGTACACTTACCGCATCGTCAAAACGCTTGTCAATAGTGAATGTTTTATACCAAGGATTTTGATAATTGGGATCTTTCAAATATTTAACTTTAATATCAAAATCGGCTGCGCCTGCTATAGCTTTCACAAAAATAGCTTTTGCAACAGTTCCTTTTACATCAGCCAATCTTAAAGAAGCCACCACTGCAATAGAGTTAGCAAACTGTTTCCATTTTTTCATATCCCCTTCAAATAGAATATCTCCAAACAAATCTCCATCCTCTTTTATTTGTGCAACTGCGGAATTGAGTTCCGAAAATATGAAAGTATATACCTGTTCTTGATCGTCATACTTAGGTTTCCAATTTTTAGCTCCTTGAAGTGCTTCAGATACAGGGATAGGCCCATAAGCATCTGTCAATCTCATCAGTTCAAATGCTCTCATGATTCTAGCTATCGCAATTTGATTATCAGTAGTACCTCCAGATTTTACACCTGATTCTGTCCTCGTCTTAGCATCAGTATTCAAATTTATAATGGTTTGATAAGAATTCATTTGCCTATATTTCCAACCAAAATCCCATCTTTTTGTAGTATATCTAGACTCTGTAGTATACTGAACTTGTGACAACTGTTGAGTATTCAACGAACCTTGAATTCTCCCAACATAATCAGCCATGTTATATATACTTTTAGGAATTAATCCCTTGGTATAAGGCTTATTAGAATTATTTGGATCTACATTCATGTCTGCAAAGTCTCCACAAGAAACTACAAAAACAAAAATAGCCCCCCAATAAACTAACTTAAAAATATTTCTCATTGTCATATCTTTTTTTAAAAGTTAAACTTCAAATTTAAACCATAGGATCTCACACTAGGATTCTGACCTGCCTCCAAGAAAGGAAAAGGATCATTAGTACTACCAGTCTGTGTTTCTAATTCACTAGAATCAATATCAGTAGCCGAATAAATAAGTGCCACATTGCTAATATTAAACCCTATACTAAGTTTTTTCACGTAAATCATATCACAAATCTCCTTAGGTACTCTATAGGAAAGACTAATCTCTCTTAATTTCACAAAAGTAGCATCATACAAAAAAGCACCTTTCCAGTTTCTTAAATAATTAAAATAAGTTTTAGCATCGAGTCTAGTCGTATTTGGATTACCATCTTTATCAACTCCATCTATGACAACACCATGTTCTCTTATATCGTTTTCAGCAGTATATTTGGCTATCCCTGTCCATGAAGAATAACGCTTTGTTAAAGATAGAAAAGTTCCTCCAATTTGATAGTCCAAGGAAGCAGAAAGCGTAAAGCCTTTATAAGTAAGGGTATTTACCATACCTCCAGTAAAGTCTGGTAATACTTGTTTGTCCTTCTCTTCTGTGTATGCAACATCAAAATTACCTTCTTCTAAAATAAACCTACCTTTATCATCTTTCTTTGCCTTTTGAGACTTTATAATACCCCAGTTCTTTCCAGCTTTTGCATATACTGCTGCTGCCCATGTACCTCTTGTTAGTCTAATATCTTCTAATCCATCAGCCAATTCATCTACAAATACTGATGTTTTAGCAAAAGTCAAACTCATATCCCAAATCAAATCATCTGTTTTGATAGGAGTAGCATAAAGAGCAACTTCTATACCTTGAGTGGTTATACTTCCGGCATTAATCTTTGTTTTACTATATCCTGAAGTAGATGAGACTGATAAGTCGATAATCTGGTCCTTATTACTATTTCTGTAATAAGTAACATCTAATCCCAATCTATTATCTAAAAACTTCAAATCAAAACCTACTTCCCAAGAAGATGATAACGCTGGTTTTAAATCAGTATTTGGCAAGGTCGTAGGCACATTCATCATCGACGTACTTCCATAACTATCAGCTAGTGGGTAATTCAAAGATGTTTCATAAGGATCTGTATCAGAACCTACTTGCCCCCAACCAGATCTTAGCTTACCAAAAGAAATGATACTCTTTAAATCATCAGCTAACAAATCGCTAAATATAAAACTAGCATTTACAGAAGGATACAGATAAGAATTGTTATCTTTTGGCAAAGTAGATGACCAATCATTTCTGAGTGATAAATCGACAAATAAGAAATCCTTATACCCTAAATTCATAGTTCCGTAGAAACTATTAACCTGCTTCTCATGAATGGAATCATCAAGGTTTGGTTTTTCTTTAGATGCTTTAATATTATATAACCCTGGAATAGTCAATCCTCCATTAGATTTAAAAGAAGTCCATTTATATTCATACATTCTAATGTTACCTCCAAAACTCGCTACCAAACTAATTTCATCATTCATAAACTTATCTTCATAAGTGGCTAAAAACTCGTAATTATTTTCTAATGCTGTAACAGAAGATTTTGATACAGCAGATATTTCATGACCTCCATCCGCTCGATTTCTCTTATGCAAATAACTTCCTTCTCTGGTTCTCACTATACCAACCACCTTTAACTTGTCATTAAATTTATAGGTCAAGCTCGCGTGACCGTACAGAGTAGAAAAATCTTCTACAGGAACACTCTCATAAACGTTAAAATACGGACTGTCCCAATAAGCTGTCTCGTATGGATTTTCAGGAGATTTCATGTTCCAAGATCTAAACCCTTCTTCTCCTTTATAATACTCCTTTAATTTTTTCATATTTAATTGTCTCTGCCACCACTGGTTATACATCTTCATATTATTAACCGAAAGTCCATCGCTCCAACTACTAAAAGGTCTAGATACAGCTTGATTTACATTATAATTTGCACTCACTTCAGCTTTCAACTGATCCGTTAAATCATAAATAAGTTTCGATTTTACATAATTTCTTACCATTTTACTATTAGGAGCAATACCCTTTGAATAAATATTAGTATAAGAAACTCTTGCAGAATAATTATTTCCAGCTTTCGACAATGCAATATTTGTATTAGACGTTACACCCATTTCATAGAAATCCCTCACATTATCTGGTTGTGCAGTAAGTGGCACTTCTTTTCCATACTCTGGACTATCCTTGAACCAAGTATACCAAGGTCTGTAAAGCGTCTTTCCATCTATCTTTGGTCCCCAAGATTCATCAGCCTCCATTTGTAAAACTTTATACTTTTTTCCAGTAGAATTCTCATCCCAATCTTTACCTTTACTATCCACTTCAAAAAATTTACCAGCATATCCTCCAGCATATTTATCCTGATATTCAAGCATATCTACAAAATTGCCAATACTCGTATTCTGATTTACAGAAACACCCCATCCTCCATCTTTTGATTTTTTTCCTTTTTTAGTCGTAATCATAATCACACCATTGGAACCTCTAGATCCATAAAGTGCTGTAGCAGCAGGACCTTTGAGTACAGAAAGTGTTTCCACATCATCCATATTCACATCTCTAGACTCTACCACAGTGCCATCCACTACAAATATAGCATTTCCTCCTGTAAGAGAGTTCACACCTCTTACTCTTATCTTTGCATCAGAAAAAGTAGAGCCTGCTCCACCTAAAACCTGAACACCTGCTACCTTACCCGCAATAGAAGTTGCAATATCTCTCTCTTTGGCAACACTTAGATCTTCTCCTTTTATCTCTACTTGAGCATAGCCCAAAGATTTTTGAGATTTCTTGATACCCAAGGCTGTAACTACCACATCATCGAGTACTTGAGTATCGGATTCCATCACCGCATTTATCACTACACTACCCGTTGTAGAGGTAGTCACCGTTATTTTTTTATCAGTCATTCCTATAAAAGAAAAAACTAAAACATCTCCAGATTTAGCTTCAATAGAGTATTTCCCATCAAAATCTGTAGTCGTTCCTTTTTGAGTCCCTTCAATGAGGACACTTACCCCTGGTAAAGGTTGACCATCATCTTTTGAGGTAACCAAACCAGAAACATTCACCTGTGCAAATGAAAATTGCACTATAGCCAATAATAAAAATATTGACAAATTATACTTAAAACTCATAATTATTTAACTTATATTTTAGTGATTTTTAATTATACATAATTTTAGATAAACTATACTATACATGAAAAAAATTTAATTCATCACGATAATGAATATAAAATATTTTTTATACTAATTATTTATAATACTACGCATTGCGTCATATCAATAGTAACTTAATTTATAGTGGTAATCTGTTCCGCTGGCAAATATAGTATATTTTTTCAATACACTTGTAAATTATTAAAAAAAATATTTAAATTGTAAAACAAGAACTATATACTCTATAACTAAGCCTATATTTTTGCTATGCAATTGGTAAAGAAACCTCGAGCTCCTTGCCTAAATTTATAAATAGCTCCATTAAAATCTCATCTATTTAACACTACAAATATTGTATGTATAAAAAAACCCCCACAAAATGTAGGGGCTTTTTTTTGATATAAAAGAACAAAAATTATTTTTTAGTGCCCTCTTTAAACGATATAGATACTGACTTAACCGTAACTCCATCAACTGTATTTGAAGCCACAGAAACTACTTTGATAACACCATAATAATCTTTAGTTCCTACTGTTGGTCTTTCTTTAGAATCTGTTGTCTTATTATAATGTCTCGTTACCTTATAATAGTAGTAATCCCCCTTAGATGCAGTAAAACTATTTAGTTTTGAACCTGACGTAAATTTTGAAGATATACTAAAATAATCCTTCTCTTTATATATTTTCTCATTAGCAGTAGCATCACCTGTCAATTTAACAAATTGAACAGGCTCCGCAGCAAAGTCTAACTCCTCTCCTTTCGTCTTATTATCTCCCCACTCGAATTTAACTCTTCTGGCTCCAACATCTCCAGATTCAATTTTTGTTCCATCGGCAGACATTTTTAAATGCCCCGTAGCATTTCCAAGTTTTGCAGTAGAAAAATTATAAAACATCTCGCGTTTAGACGTAACATTATTTACTTTAGAATCTTTATCGGTAAATACTACCCGTTTAGCAGCTTCCAAATACTGACCTTTAAATACAAAAGAATCTGTTACATTATCTACGATACTTCCCTTTTTAGCCTCTAATAGATACTTTATAGTATCCCCCTCAACCGCACTAAATTCGGAAGTCAGTCTAGCACCTGATACTTTTACTTCATATCCATCTACAGGTAGTGTAATAGCAGCTAATGTTCCTGGTAAACCTTCAGTATATTTTATATTTGTAGCATTGGCACCTTTAGAAACTTTTTTATATTTAAAGATTACTTCATCTACTTTCACTTTAGAAATAGTAGATACTTTATAACTAAGCGTAGTATTTGCAGTAGCATTTACAATCCCTTCTAATTTCTTGTTTAAAGATATAGCATTAATGATAGTCACCTCAAAATCACTCCCTGTTTTCACACCATTTATATCAGCGTGAATTTGAACGTCTACTTTCTGACCTGCTTTTAAAGTTCCTATAATATCTTTTGCTTTTACCGTAGCTTTTCCATCGGAAAAAGTCAAGTTGATATTCTTAATTTCTTTATCTTCTAAATATACAATTGCATTACCTTTGGCTGCGGCTGCTAACTTTTCGGTATTTGTAAAAGTAATTGTTTTATCTCCATCAAATACTGTGAGTTTACCCTTTCTATTACTGGTTAAATCCCATGTAGTCTCCGTAGTTATATTTGCTTCTAATTTATCTTCATCTTTCTTACAAGACACTAAAGATAAACTGACGAATAACATTAAAAAAATTATCTTTTTCATATTACTTAAATCTATTTTTAATTTATTTTTTGTCCCACCAAACTTTCGTATTCAACTTATCTTTTCCTCCTAAATATGTGGATACTGCATATTTATAATTCGCTTCATTATAGGTAGATACATCATCATGATACGGATCTCTCACGGGAATAGTCTTAGATTCATTTTTTGCATCAGGAGCAGGCTTTAATTTAGGGAAATCTAACCTTCTCCACTCTGCCCAAGATTCATAACCTTGTAAAAATAAAGCCACCCATTTTTGCTCTCCTATCAATTGAATAGCCTTACTACTATCCCATTTAACTTTTGGACCATCCAAGAATGCTTGAATATCACTCTCTATAGCCTTTCCTGAACTATCTGTAAAGGCTTTCCACTGATCAATAGAAGCTTTAATAGCCTTTTCATACAAAGTTTTCGGATCACTATCCGTAATCCATCCTTTATGCCTTGCCTCTGCTTGCATAAATAAAACTTGTGCATAAGTATATACATACAAAGGTTGATCTTGTACCCTTACATGTGTTTTACTTGGAAAACAATAAGATAACTTATCTATTTTACCTACATTGGCAACTGACAATCCATACTTTAATCCTGCATACGCATCAAAACCAGATTTATTTTTTACGTTTGATGCTTTTTCTCCAAAGGAGAATAAACGCTTATCTTTTGTCTCTTTCAAGAAATCTACAAATGGTTTACTAAGTGCATAATCCGTTCTCGAACGAAAACGAGTATACCAAGGATTCTCCCAAGCACTTTCTTTTCTATAGGGAAATGCTATATTATCAGCATTAGAAGTCAAAAGTCCTGCCTTATTTGCCTTTACAAATTCTGCTTTTGCCATCGCTGGAGCTATATCTGACAATCTCAATGCCATAGTAGCTCTCAACACATTAGCAAATCTTTTCCATTTAGCCATATCACCTCTAAATATAAAATCCCCTTGTATTTCACCTGACTTTATCATAGCAATAGCTGCATCCAACCTTTTAAATATATCCTCATAAACAGTTTGTTGCGTATCGATTCTAGGCTTGAGATTTTTTGTGCCTTGTAAAGATTCTAAATAAGGAACAGGTCCCCAACGGTCAGTCATGTGATGAAAGAAATAGCAACTTAAAATCTCAGTAACTGCTATTTGATTAGCATTCAGTCCATACTTAGCAGCCTCCGATTTCGTACTTTCATCTGTATTTGCTTCTTTAATTTTTTTCAAAGGAAACAATGCGTCTATGTACAAATCGTAATAACCAAATTTACTTGAATTATATAAACTTGTGTTTGTATATTGAGTCTGTGACATATATTGCATATACAAATTTGTTCTTGTATCACCCAATATGTCTCTTATTTCCAACAGCACACTACTCAACACATACGATGGGACAATCTTTGTGGAAGCATTGGGGCTTTTATTCATATCCTCAAAGTCTGAAATATCACAAGCTACCAAAGAGTATAGGATACTCCATAAGAGTGTAGCCGAACTAATTTTTTTATATAAATAATTTATCATTATAATTAAAATTTAACATTAATATTAAATCCATAAGATCTAGTATTCGGAAGCTGTGAATAGATACCCCAAGAATATTTATAATCATATCCTGAAGCCCCCGCTGTCTCAGAAGGATCTCCCGAAAGAGTTGGATCTTTATAAATCAACCAAGCATTTCTCATTACAAACCCAATAGATGCTGACGATATACCCATACCCTCTAAGAGTGACTTTGGTAAACTATAAGATAGATTAACTTCTCTAAGTTTAAAATAAGTGGCATCACGCAAGCCAAAATAAGGATATAAACGATTCCTTCTCTTATAATATGTTGAGGGTTCTACATAATAACTTACGGGCTTTCCATCTTTATCTACCCCATCAACTCTTACACCACCGGTTTTTGGAGAGTGATCTCCTACTTTCACATATTTATAACTACCCCCAACTCCTCTAGTAGTACCATCTTTTTTTACTATTTTATTTCTTACAGGATTCCCCAAATCATTAGTACCTGCGGTTTCTTTTGACATTCCACTATAATTTCTATACTCTGATTCAATATCATCTATATTCCCTCCTATTTGATAATCAAATTGTAATGACAATGACAATGCACCTAAGTTATTAGGCAATGTATAATGAGTAGTAGATAATATACCCCCTGTGTAATCAGGCAAAGCTTTTTTCCCTTTTATGACTTGATCGTTTTTCTGTTTATATAGTCCTTCTTCCGTCAAAATATGCTTTCCATTTTTTTCCTCCGGAACTCTTCCTCTAAAGGTACCCCATTCTTCATTCTCCAAAGCATAAGCCCTAAAACCTAAATATATTTTTTTAATATCATATTCTTTAGATAATTCATTTACAAAAGGAGTATTTTTTGAAATGTTGAAATCTAATTCCCATTCTAAATTATCTGTTTCTATAGGTTTTACATTCAAACTCAACTCCCAACCTGTAGTAGTAATCTTTCCTGCATTAATCAACATAGAACCATAACCTGAACTCCGAGAAACAGGTACAGAGATAATTTGATTAGTATTTACATTTTCATACATGGTAAAATCAAACCCAACTCTATTATTGAAGAATTTCATCTCAACACCCCCTTCAGTAGAAGTCGTCAATTGTGCTTTTAAGTTTTCGTTAGGCATTTCATTAGGAATATCTTGGAGTGTATAAGTACTAAAATTATTACTTCTCAAAGAATAATTAGCATCTATTCTATAAGGATTTGTATCGCCTCCTACTTGTGCCCAACTTGCTCTTATTTTACCAAAAGATAAAATATTACTAATATCTAAACCTACATAGTCTTTTAACAATTTAGTGAATATAAAACTCGAAGAAACAGAAGGATAAATAAAATTATTATTATTTTTAGGCAACGTAGAAGACCAATCAGATCGGAATGTACCTTCTGTATATAACATCTCATCATATCCCAAACTCAAAGACCCATATATACTTCTTACCTCGCTTTCTATAATCCAATTTGATGTAGTGGGATTTTCCTTAGACGCTGACAAGTTATACAACTCAGGAATAGAAAGACCTCCTGAAGTACTTCCTCGTACGCTCTTATACTCATCTAATCTTAAGTTTCCTCCTAAAAATCCACTTACCTCAAAATTATCTTCAAAGAATTTATCTCTATAATTCCCCACAAACTCATAGTTAGACTCCAAATTGTGGTACTGTCTAGAATAATAACTATCTACAAATCTATTTCTTCTGGTAGGAGCTCTACTTGTGGAAATACTCACATATCTTATCGTTTTCCTAACGATACCTTTAAAATCAATTTGGTCATTGAGTTTATAACCTAACGATACAAACCCATTAATATCATGCATTTTACCTTCTCCTTTACTTTCATTGACGTCTCTCCAAGGAGAGTCCCAATATAGAGGTTTTATATCATGAGGTGACGTAATATTCCAAGTTCTGTATATCCACTTACCATTTTCATCTTTCTGTTTATATTGTTTCAACCTTTTCAAATCTATTTGCATTTGGTACCATTGATTAAACATCCCTGAAGTAGGATTGCCATACCCTTCTCGCATCTCTCCAGTAAGTTTAGAATTCCTATAATTCAATACAGCTTCTGCCTCAAAACCCGATCTTAAATCTACTTTACCTTTTAAGGCAAAGAAATTTTGAAACCTGTAAGTATTGGGAATCACTCCTTTATTACTAATATTTGTATAAGAAAGTCGAGTTTGATAGCCTTCCCCTGATTTTCCTACAGCTACCGCCATTCTGTTACTTAGCCCCAACTCATCATTAAAATAGTCCGAAGGTCTAGAACCAGAATCCTTCCAAGCTCTCAACTTACCAAATTCAGAACCTGGATACCAAGAATCCCAGTGTCTTACCATCTGTCCATTCAACATAGGTCCCCAAGATTCATCTGCAGCGTAGTTTACGAGAGACTGCCCATTGTACTTCTGCCAACTTGATGGATGTGTACCATCATTATATACAAACTTATCAAAAGTCTGCTTATAGCCTCCTCCATACTTATATTGAAACTTATCGTCATATATATAACTTGGCACCTCTTCAATTGTAAAATTATTCGTAAACTCTACGGTTGTTTTTCCATCTTTAGATTGTCCTGATTTGGTCTTTATCAAGACTACGCCATTCAATGCACGAGAACCATAAAGAGCAGATGCACTTGCCCCTTTTAATACAGAAATTTCTGCTACATCATCCATATTAATAGCATCTGCATCCAGTACAGGATTCCCATCTACTACATAAAGAGGTTGCCCTCCATTTAAAGCATTTATCCCTCTTATTCTAATCCGCGGACCCCTTCCTAAATTTGAACCAGCAGTTCCTAAAATCTGAATCCCCGCAGCTTTACCTGCTAAAGCAGTATTTAAATTAGTAGTCCCGGCAACTGTCAATTTATCAGATTTCACATTCTGTACAGAATAACCCAATGCCTTTTGGTTTCTACTAATCCCCAATGCCGTTACTATCACATCATCTAGAACTTGGGTGTCTGATTCCATTACTACATCTATTACTACACTACCCGTTGTAGAGCCAGCTACAGTAACCTTTTTTTCAGCCATTCCCATAAAAGAAAAAACTAAAACATCTCCAGATTTAGCTTCAATAGAGTATCTTCCATCGAAATCAGTGGTAGTTCCTTTTTGAGTCCCTTCAATGAGGACACTTACTCCCGGTAAAGGCTGACCATCATCTTTTGAGGTAACCAAACCGTAAACATTCATCTGTGCAAATGAAAATTGCACTATAATAGTCAATAAAAATATTGACAAACCATACTTAAAATTCATAATTATTTAACTTATATTTTAGTGATTTTAATTATACATATTTTAGATAAACTATACTATATATCAAAAAAAGCCTTTTAATCAATCTCGAAAGTGATTGATTAAAAGGCTTTTTTATCCTAATTATCATCATAACACGGTCGTTTTTGTTGCATCATAGTTAAAATTTTATAGTAGTAATCTGTTCCGTTGGCAAATATAATATGTTTTTTCAATATACTTGTTAAATTGTCTAAAAAAATATTTAAATTGTGAAACAAGACTTAATATTCTATGACTAAGCCTATATTTTGCTATGCAAATTGGTAAGGAAAGTTTCATACAAAAGAAAAGCCCCAACCAACAAAGGAAGGGGATTTGTGCAATGATTAACAACTATTAAATTATGTATGATGGGAACTACTAATAGCAAAACTGTACAAACGCACAATTTCTGAGGCAAATACACAAACTTATTTGACCATGAAAAAAAATTTGGTCATTGTCCAACCAATTTTTTTTTGATCTTGTGAATGCCGTATATTTGATACGATTTCTTTCCCTGAATTTTTTAGTATGATCCAAACATACTCAAACACCATAACATTCCCATAGTACTCCCTTGTGCTTTATGAGCTGGATCGCAAAGAGTTAATCAAAAAAGCCTCTACAAACATATATATATGTAATAACACAATGGAACAATATGAATTAATTACGTATTGTAGAGGCTTTTTAAAAGAACCTTAAATTATTTACTAGTGCCTTCTTTTATAGATATGGATAAAGATTTAACAGTCTTTCCATCTGTTGTATTCGAAACAGTTGAACCTACTTTAATAATACCATAATAATCCTTAGTTCCTAAAGACGGTTCTTTTTTAGAATCTGTCTCTTTATTATAATGTCTCGTTACCTTATAATAATAATAATCACCTTTGGTTGCAGGAAAATCACTTAGTTTTGTTCTTGAAGCCTCAAATCGAGCAGCCGAAACAATTAAACTTCCAGTTTTATATATCGTCTCATTAACAGTTGCATTACCTGTCAACTTAACAAACGAAACAGGTTCAGCTGCAAAGGTTAAGGATTTTGTTTTATTATCCCCCCATTTAAAATTCTTTGTCCTAATGGCAATATCTCCAGACATTACTCTCGACAGATCATTAGATACTTTCAAGTGCCCCGTAGCATTGCCAAGTTTTTCACTAGTAAGATTGTAAAACATCTCACGCTTAGAGGTAACATTATTTACTTTAGAATCTTTATCACTAAATACTACCGTCTTAGCAGCCTCCAGAGACTGATCTTTGAATACAAACTTGTCTGTTGCATTATCTACAACACTTCCCTTTTTAGCCGACAGAATGTACATAACAGTATCACCCACTCCAGCACTAAGTGCAGTAGTTAAAGCAGCTGCTGATAATTTCTTTTCAAGTTTATCCTTAGGCAATGTTGCCGCTCCTAATAAAGTATTATTCTTCTGATAAGCTATTGTAGTAGCATCACCACCTTTAGGAACATGCTTGTAATAGAAATTTACTTCATCTACCCCTACTCCAGAAGCTGTAGATACTTCATAAGCTAACGTATGAATCTGAGTAGAATTTATCATTACATCTTCTGCTGATAATTTCTTTTTCAAATCTATCGCTTTTCCTACAGAGATTTCAAAATCTGTAGTCGATTTTTTTCCCTCTTTTGTAGAAATAGTTATCTTGAATTTGTCACCTGCTTTTATCGTTCCCAATTTACTAGAATTCAAATTGACTTTATTACTAGTACTAGAAAATGTCAAATCTACATCTGAACCTACCTTAGTACTCCCCTTGTAAATAGCAGCAGAAAACTTAGTTCTTTCGGTATAATTTGTAAAAACAAAATCATAATTGGTATCATACAGTGTAATCGATGATTTATTCAAGGATATAGTTTCTCCTCGATAACCCAGTTCTTCCATTTCTTTATCACAAGATGCCATAAAGAAGGCAATTGCTATTATTAAAACTATCTTTTTCATATTCTTTATTTTTATTTATTATTTAGAAAAAATCATTTTATCATAGATACCCTTTTTATGCTGTGGTTGAGGATTTCTATCCAATTCACTTTGAGGATACAACAACCTTTGGATAAACTTATCAGATACCTTCTTTCCATTGCTTTTCACATGCAATTCAGGTTTACTACCATCCTTAAATATTGGATATTTAAAACCATGTCGTCTCATATCTGTCCAAGTTTCAGGTTCTAAACAGTGCATCGCTTTCCATTTTTCGGTCATAATATGTGCCTCTGTAACTGTACTCGCATCAAAACTAGCATAAGTCTTAAAATAAGCATCTTTTCTGGCGATACCATCATCATGAGTAGTGACTTCATTTACACTCGCCTTTACCGCTTCATTCAAAGCCTTAGCTGCACCTGCTTTATCACCTTTTCTGAACTTAACCTCCGCTTCTATAAACAATAACTCATAATAAGGAAATATAATTCCATAAGAATTTGCCTTAGCAAAATAAGGACCTGTAGGAGAATATGATACATTAGACGCTCCATAACCATTTGGCTTACCTTTGTATCCAACATTGTCATTTCCTTCAGCTTTCGAAGTAAAGAATGCTTCTTTTCGAGGGTCTTGCTCCTTGATGAGATAATCCATAAAAAGCTTAGAAGCTATCACAGCATTATTTTCCCACATCCAATACCATCTACTTTTAGTATCTGTGCCATCGTAAGGTAATTTAAACGTATTTGCCGAAGAAAAACCAGCATCTTTAGATTCTTTTACTGCGTCTAACGCTTTATCGTCGTCCCCTAATACATTATAATATCTCGCAGACATGGCGTAAGCTACTGCTTTCCATTTATCCACATCTCCTGCATACATAACATCTCCATCTCCAAGAGACGTTACAGAAGATTTTCCCAAATCACTAATCCCCTCGGCAATTAACTTTTGGGCAGCTTGATAAATGCTCGTTTCAGTATCATATTTTGGCGTATCATTCTTCGGATCCAACGCTTCTGACCAAGGAATATCTCCATAAATTTCTGCCCTCTTAGCCAATGAGAAACCCGTCATGATCTTAGCTACTCCCACATAGTGATAACTCTTAGATTTAGTAGCTTCTTCAATAATGTATTTGTAGTCTCTTAGATGCCTAGTATATGCATACGTCATATACGTAGCAAAAGAACTATTCTGCAAATTATATTGATCCCAGTTCACACCACTTGCATGGTTACCGGCATAGTGCTGCGTAAATACTCCTATCATGCCTGTACGATAGCCTCCCTCATCATTCAACTGATGATACAAAGCAGCCGTTAATACCGAACTTACATTTGCCTTTTCAGGAGAATTAGGATTTTTTTGTAAGTCCTTAAAATAATCGTCGCACTGTACAAATGAAAGTGCCCAAACGACTAATATTAATTTTGAAAATGTTCTACTTATTATATTCTTCATCTCTCAATTTTTTTTTAAAAGTTTATTTTCGCTGAAATTTCAAACGACTTGGTGTTAGGAACCATTAATTCATCAAAACCCATTGCATTACCAGCTCCGTGAGCACTTATTTCAGGATCATTGCCGGTATAAGGTGTCCACAATAGAAGATTTTTACCGGTTAAGGTAATATTCAAGCCCTTGATATACTTGAGTGGAGCTAACCAATCCTTTGGTAAATCATAACCTAAAAAAACCGTTCTCAATCTCCACCAAGAAGCATCCTCTACGGTTCCCTCATGTGTACTGATATATACATTGTGATAAAAATCATTGGTCATAGGAGCCGCTTTATAGATCTCTTTTCCAGTATCATCTACCCCTTCCCAAACTTTAGTATAATTGGCATGTTTATTATCCGCTGAATAATACCTGTTCTCAGTAACCTTTGCAAGACCACTATACACGAGATTTGCTTTAAACCCATTTATCACCATACCTCCTTGCTTTCTTTCAAAAGTAAATCCAAAATTCACTCCCTTCCATTTTATTGAAGAAGTCATAGATAATGTCCAATCAGGATTTACATTACCTGTAATTCTTCGTTTACCACTCCTTTGAGGCAACCCATCAGCATCTAACCAAAGTGGATGTTTTTTATATTCTTCATAACTATCTGTGTCTGGCTCTTCTTTAGTAGAAACATCCATTCTCTTATAAGTATACTGATTGATAGAACCAAATCTCTCTCCTTCCCTAGCAACAAGTTGCGCATCATTCCACCATCCAGTATGTGTTGTAATTTGTTTCAAATCATCCGTTGTAGACTCCCCTATTCTCACTACTTCAGAACGATTCCGAGTAAAATTGAATATAGTAGTCCATTGTAAACCCTCTACTTTTATGGGATTATTGATACCTAAAGACAATTCAAAACCTTGATTTTGAACTTCTCCTAAATTTACTGATTTGCTACTATATCCGGTAATATGAGACACGGGCTGGCTAATAATCTGATCTATACTCTTTTTTGTATAATATCCAAAATCAAATGAAATCATATTATCCATAAATCTAGAATCCAATCCTACTTCAAACTCTTTAGTTCTTTCAGGTTTCAATTCAGAGTTTTCTTTTGAATTAGACAGTGTAAACCTCGGCTTACCAGCAATGTTAGGAGTTTGGCTGGAAAAGGTATCGCTTAAACTATAGATGGGAGCATCATTTCCAGTTTCAGCATAAGAAGCCCTAAGTTTTAAAAACGAAATTTGTGCTACATCAAAAAGTTCAGAAACCACAAAACCTAAATTTACTGAAGGATACAAAAAAGTATTATTGTCTAAAGGTAATGTAGAAGACCAATCCTGTCTCACAGTAACCCCTAAGAATAAATAATCATTGTAATCAAAAGTCAAATCAGAATAAACGCCCATCAAAGTTTTCTCGTCACTCCATTGGGAATTCTCTTTGGTAACGGTATTATTGATATTGTAAAAATTTTTAAGTACAAATTTTCTACCTTCTTGAGTAGCTCTATCATACCTCGTATTAAGGATATTTCCGCCCAATAAATAAGAAAGGTTTAAACTTTGCATGAGCTCAGCCTTACCTCTCAGTACTAAATCTACATTCAAATCAGAAGCTCTTATTCTAAAATCAGTCATATCCCCTTCTCTACTTGAAGTATTCGCAGAACCACGAGGTCTTACCTCTATTCTCTTTTCATGATAAGTATCGAGTCCTACATTCATATCAAACCCTAAGTAATCATTTACTTCAAAAGAAGCTTGTACATTACTGATAAACCTTTTTAAATCTCTATCTGTCCCTTCTTCATTTACAATCCAATTTGGATGAGGTACCGTACCACTAAACCATGTTTTTTCTCCATTAACATCCTTATAATGTCCTTTAGAATCAAACATGTGATGAAAATAACCTAATCCTTCTAAGATACCTGTTTGCATCCTAAAACTCTTCCCTCCAGTATTGATATAATTTGCTTTTCCTGTTAATTTAAAATAATCTGTAATATCTTGAGAAACATTTAACAGGATAGAGTTTCTAAAATAATTTTGATTAGGGGTAATACCATCTTGATTCAAAGTACCGGCAGAAAAATAGAAGCTACTATTTTTTCCTCCTCCAGAAGCTGATATACTATGTTTGAATGTTTGTCCATCTCTCCAGAATTTACCATAATTGTTATCATAATAAGGTATTTCTTTACCCGACATATCTTTTCTAAAAATTACTCCTTTGTCATCTAGTTCATTAATTCTAGTTCCGCTTGGGAATTTAGGTTTAGCAGCATAAGCAGGTCCCCAACTCCAGTGTGTAACATTACTATAATTTCCGTTTCTACCTCTCGCATATTTATCGGTAAATTCATGCATTTTATTCACCATATCTACAGAATACGAAGTAGAATAACTTACATTGATCCCTTGTCCTTGCCCTTTTCTACCTCTTTTGGTAGTAATGATAATGGCACCATTAGCCGCTCTAGATCCATATAAAGCTGTAGCAGCCCCCCCTTTCAATACAGTTATAGAAGCTATTTCATCAGGATTCAAATCAGCAGCACGATTCGTTCCTACATTAGCAGACCATCCATCCATGTTTACTTTATCATTATTAATAGGCATGCCATCTACTACATAAAGAGGTTGATTGTTGTAATTAATCGAAGTCATCCCTCTAATAATTACGCCCGTACCTCCACCCGCTTGACCGCCAGCACTGGTAATTTGAACTCCAGAAACTTGACCGTTTAAAGCATCCATAAAGTTAGCTTTACCAGCACTCGAGATATCCTCTCCTTCTACTTTCTGTACTGCATAACCTAAAGCTTTCTGTTTTTTGGTAATCCCCAACGCTGTGACTACCACATCCTCTAATACTTGGGTGTCTGATTCCATTACTATGTTTATTACTATATTACCCGTTGTAGAGCCCGTTACAGTAACCTTTTTTGTAATCATTCCTATAAAAGAAAAAACCAAAACGTCTTCAGATTTAGCTTCAATAGAGTATTTCCCATCAAAATCTGTGGTCGTTCCTTTTTGAGTCCCCTCAATGACGACACTTACGCCCGGAAGAGGCTGACCATCATCTTTTGAGGTAACCAAACCGGAAACATTTATCTGTGCAAATGAAAATTGCACTATCAATAATAATATTGACAAATAATATTTACTCATAATAATTTAACCTTTATAATAAATTAATAATATATTTAATTATTCAACCGAACGTACTTCCATCTCAACTTCCTATTGAACACAAAAAAAGAGTACTTATTTATGGATACGAAAACTCTCCATAAATAAGTACTCTTTTTTATTAGAAATATATAACCTAAAAGTTATGCGTTGCGTTGCGTTGCGTTGCGTTGCGTTGCGTTGCGTTGCGTTGCGTTGCGTTGCGTTGCGTTGCGTTGCGTTGCGTTGCGTTGCGTTGCGTTGCGTTGCGTTGCGTTGCGTTGCGTTGCGTTGCGTTGCGTTGCCCAGTATCATTTTTAAATTAGTAATGTTTTAAATCAAGAGCAAATATAGAACTTATTTTTAAGAATACCCTAAAAATATTATAAAAAATATTTGAATTGTAACTTTTTCAACTTTAACTTCAAGACAAAAAGCAGACTATCAGTTCCATAAGATAGTATTTAAAAATTACCCCAAAATCTTATTTTTCAAAAATTTTGGAAAATCTTCAATACGCTCACAACAAACTTGCTCCATTACTTGTTGTAACTGCTTTTTAAACATCGTAATTGTGTGTTCTCCTCCGCGTTTACCCAATGCAGCAACACCATACATAAATGAACGTCCCATAAAGACAAATTGAGCACCCGTAGCGAGGGTACACGCAATATCTGGTCCTGAGCGCACTCCACTGTCCATCATTATGGTGATTTGCCCCTTATATTTTTTAACGATTCTGCTCAGAGGTTTAATGGTAGATTCTCCCGCATCCAATTGCCGTCCACCGTGATTGGATACAATAATACCATCAAACCCTAAATCGATAGCACGCTGGGCATCTAATTCATTCACTACTCCCTTTAAAACTAATTTACCCTTCCATTTATCTCGGATGGGCTTCATTCGCTCTTCATTTAAATACCCTGAAAAAGTTTTATCCATAAACCCACCTAACTGTTTTAAATCTAAGTTTTTAGACATATAAGGCTTTAACATTCCAAAATTAGGCTGACCATACTTTAAAGTTTCCAATGCCCATTTGGGTTTGCTCAATATTTGCAATATATTTTTAAACGACATGCTCGGAGGCATAGAAAGTCCATTTCTAATATCTCTTGGTCGGAATCCAAAAGTAGGTACATCGCAGAGGAGTACCAAAACAGAACAACCTGCAACCTCAACCCTATTCATTATATCATCTCGGATTTTTTCATCTGCCGGATGATACAGTTGATACCAAGCCTTTCCTTGTGTTATTTCTGAAATGCGCTCAATACTACTGGTACTTACAGTACTCAAAACAAAGGGAATATTGTGCCGATAAGCTGCCTTTGCCAATATCTCCGGCGCATTGGGGCGAATTAAACCCTGTAAGCCTACGGGTGAAATGCCAAAAGGAGCATCATAAGTATGCCCAAAAAGTGTCGTTTTCATAGAACTTTTTCCTCGCCCTACAAGATATTCTGGAATAAGTTCTACCTCGCGTATTTCAGCGGTATTTTTATCTAAATTGACATCTTCATTACAACCGCCATCTAAATACTCAAAAGCAAACTTTGGTATGCTTCTATACGCTTTTTTTCTCAAATACTCTACCGAAGGATAGTTAACATTAAAATACATCATTCATTTTGTAATTATAGTTTATAAATCTGCTGCATCAAAAGCCATTTTTCTTTTGGTTTGGCTGTAGGCAAGGCTTGCTGATATTGCCACATCAAAGTTTCCCACTTTTGTACTTCGATATTTTGAGCATCCATCTGCTGTTTTCGCTCCAAAGAAAAGGTATCATCTACCTCCATCATCATAAAAAGCCGATTGGCTATACAATAAATTTCCAATTCTAAAATTCCTGCAGCTCTTATGCTTTTAGTAATCGATGACCACACTTTTTTGTGATGTTCTTTATAAGCGGCTATCAGCTCAGGGTCGTCTTTTAAATCTAAGGCAAAACAATATCTCTTCATATCAAAATGGTTCATTAGGATTTTGCTACATTACTGATTTTTACAAACAACCACGCTAATATACTGTATGAAAAACAGTAATCAAGGCTTCTCTTAAAACATTGTAAAAACCGCACCGCCTTAAAATTTTATTACCTTACGTAGTAGCATTATTGTAATACAACCCATCATGTACTTTTAATTCAGAAATTTAAATATATCAAAACTTATGGCAAATATACTTAAAATATTGAATAATTCATGGAATAAAATATCTTTCTTACCCTACTAAGCATATTTTATTTTTAACTCTTACTAAGGTTTTTTGCCTTGCTTGTACCACAAAAGAACAAAATTAAACGCTAAACTATTGTTTTACAATCGATAAAAAAACTATTTAAAAGACAAAATACATTTTTTTTAATTACAACTAATTAATAAAGTAGTTTTTAAACTTATATTATACAATAGTGCCTACAACTTTTATATAAATGACAATACTATATAAAACACCTGTTTAAATTGCAATCTCGGGCGTAGTTCAATTTTCTTATGGTACACTTTTTATTGACCACATCTTATTACAATTAAAAACATAATGAATACTTTATAATTAGAAAAGACAGTCTTTATCTAAAATTTTCCATAATTTAAATATAAGTTTAATTTATTACCCTTTTTGCAAGTAAATAAGTTATTATATTGACACCTCAATTACATTTAAAGATATTAAATTTTATTTCTTGGCTTATTATCAATTTTGTTTGTTAATTTTGCACCTCAATTAGATAATTGATAATGCTTTTTTGCATCTAAATTAAGTAAAATTTAATTTTAAAAATATAATAATAACATGAAGAACTTGAAGAAAATGAATAGATATTTTTTTGGTGTATTAGCACTCATATTTTCTATTACGCAACTGACTCAATGTAATAAAGACGATAAGCCTGACGAAAAGAGCAAAGAGGCATCTATTATCTCCTTTGAATTGGGCACTTATAAAGGAAAGTTAAACAGCACCTCCTTCATTATAGAGGTACCTTACGGAACGGATATAAATTCTTTATCGGCAAAGGTAGAGTTATCAGCAAAGGCAACGATCAAACCCGACCCAACGAAAGTGAAAGATTGGAGCAAGCCAGTATCCTTTACGGTAACCGCAGAAAATGGAAAAGATAGCAAGAAATATACAGTAACAGTAAAAATATTACCTCCAGTATTGACCTTTGAAAAACTGACCAAAGAATATACAAAAGGTGGACGTTTGAATGCTACAGAAATTCTAAAGCATGTAAAAGGGCAAAAGGCTGGCTATACTTTAAAAGAGATCACAAATCTGAATCCTAATGATATAGTAACAGTCAATGGAAGTGCGCCAAATTTAAGGTTAGCATTTAATCGGGCGGGCGTTTTTACGGCTTCGTTGCGCTTAAAACACAATGCTACATCAGGTTTGGATGTAACCATAAGTAATGCAGCGTTTGAAATTACAAAGCAGGTTGCTCCTTTGGATTTAAGCTGGAGCAGACAAAGCAAGGTTTACAGTCCCGCAGGAGAGATCAGCAATGCAGAATTATTAAACGGTCTTAGCGGTACAAAAACAGGCTATACCATTAAAACAGTAACCATCAGTGATGCAGGAGGCACAGGCGCAAGGGTTTCAGGGAGTGGCACTGCAGCTAAGATCGTTGGTTATACTCGGGCGGGTAACTTGACCTTAACACTTGTATTTGAACACGCTACCAAAGCAGATAAAACCATAACGGGTGCACAATTTGAAATTACTGAGGGCTTAACTTGGCGCAAACAAAGCAAGGTTTATCGTTCGGGGGGGAGAGATAAGCAACGCTGAACTATTAGGCGGTCTGCAGGACCAAAAGAGGGCTATCGTATCAAATCAGTACAGATTACAAATGATTCATCAACAAGTGGTGCAAGGGTTTCAGGGAGTGGTAGTATTGCTAAGATCATTAATTATAGCAAAGCAGTTACCTTGACGTTGACGCTTGTATTTGAACACGCTACCAAAGCAGATAAAACCATAACGGGTGCACAATTTGAAATTACGAAGATGGCTGCACCTACCAATTTAACTTGGGTAAAACAATTGAAGACTTATCGTTCTGGTCAGGAGATAAGCAATGCTGAATTATTAGAAGGTCTCGAAGGTTCAAAAGTAGGGTATCGGATTAAAAGTGTAGCGATTACAAGTGACTCCTCAAGTAGTGGTGCGAGGGTTTCAGGTAGTGGTACTGCAGCTAAGATCATTAATTATAGCAAAGCGACTATCTTGACGTTGACACTTGTATTTGAACACGATACCAAAGTAGATAAAACCATAACGGGTGCACAATTTGAACTTACCAGTGGAGCTGTATCTGTACCTTTAACTTGGAGCAGACAAAGCAAGGTTTATAGTGTTTCAGGAGAGATAAGCAACGTTGAATTATTGGGCGGTGTGCGCGGTACAAAAGACGGCTATCGTATCAAAACCGTACAGATTACCAATGATTCAGGGGGCAGTGGTGCGAGGGTTTCAGGAAGTGGTACTGCAGCTAAGATCGTTGATTATGGCAAAGCTACTATTTTGACTTTGACGCTTGTACTTCAGCACGATACCAAAGCAGAAAAAACGCTCAGTAGTGCAGTGTTTGAAATTAGAAAGATGCCCGTACCAGCTGATTTGACTTGGCGTAAACAAAATAAGGTTTATAGTGCTGGAGGAGAGATCAGCAATGCAGCATTATTAAACGGTCTTAGCGGTACAAAAACAGGCTATCGAATCAAAACAGTAACCATAAGTAATAAAGCAAGTACAGGTGCAAGGGTTTCAGGGAATGGCACTGCAGCTAAGATCGTCAGTTATACCAAGGCGGGTACTTTGACTTTATCGATTGTATTTGAACACGATACCAAGGAGGATAAAAACATCACTGGTGCGGAGTTTGAAATTACAAAGATGGATGCACCTACTGATGTAACTTGGACGAAGCAAGCGAAGCCGTTTAGCAGTAGTGGCGAAATTACCAATACCAATTTATTAGCAGGCGTTACAGGCAGTGGCAAGACGGGTTACACCATTAAAACCGTTACCATTACCCATAAAAACGGTACAAGTGCGAGGGTTTCAGGGAGTGGTACGACTGCCAAAATTACGAGTTATAACAAAGCAGGTACACTTACCCTTACGATTGTTTTACAACACGATACTAAAAAAGATGTAACCCTTACAGGTGCACAATTTGAAATTACAAAGGGGGCTGCCCCGAGTAATTTAAGTTGGGGTAAACAAAGTAAGCCTTATAGTGATAGAGGAGAGATCAGCAATGCA
This sequence comes from Ichthyobacteriaceae bacterium, assembly GCA_965226285.1. Taxonomy (GTDB): domain Bacteria; phylum Bacteroidota; class Bacteroidia; order Flavobacteriales; family Ichthyobacteriaceae; genus CBDDCQ01. Next base: position 622,426 of record CBDDCQ010000006.1, on the reverse strand, counting down.
GAACTATTAAACGGTCTTGGGGGTACAAAGACAGGCTATCGTATCAAATCAGTACAAATTACGAGGGATTCGTCAAGTAGTGGTGCGTCTGTTTCAGGGAATGGTACTGCAGCTAAGATCGCTGGTTATACTAAAATAACTGTATTGACGTTGACACTTGTATTTGAGCATGATACAAAAGCAGATAAAACCCTTACAGGTGCAGAATTTGAAATTACAAAGGGGGCTGCCCCAAGTGATTTAACTTGGCGTAAACAAAGTAAGGCTTATAGTGCTGGAGGAGAGATCAGCAATGCAGAATTATTAAACGGTCTTGGCGGTACCAAATTAGGCTATCGTATTAGATCAGTACAGATTACCAGTGATTCCTCAACTAGTGGTGCCTCTGTTTCAGGGAGTGGTACTACAGCTAAGATCACTGGTTATACTAAAATGACTGTATTGACGTTGACACTTGTATTTCAGCACGATGCAAAAGCAGATAAAACCTTTACAGGTGCAGAATTTGAAATTACAAAGATGGCTGCTCCTGTAGATTTAAGTTGGGTTAAACAAAGTAAACTTTATAGTTCATCAGGTGAGATAAGCAATGCAGAAATCTTAGCAGGTCTTGACGGTACCAAATTAGGCTATCGAATTAAATCGGTACAAATTACAACTGATTCAGAGAGTAGTGGTGCCTCTGTTTCAGGTAGTGGTAATACTACTAAGATCGTTAACTATAACAGAGGGACTGTATTGACGTTGACACTCGTATTTGAACACGATATGAAAGCAGATAAAACGATAAGTAACGCAGAGTTTCGGATTTTATCTGTTTTCACAGGTGGTGTGTGGAGAACGAGTAATGGCGGAGATGGCAAGACCTATCAAGTAATAACAGTATCCAATGCGAGTGGTTATAGCCGTAAGTGGTTAGATAGAAACTTAGGTGCAGGTGAGGTCTGTACAGATAATATAACTCTAAATTGTTTAGGGGATTATTATCAATATGGTAGAGCACGCGATGGTCATCAATTTGGTAATAATTGGGGTAGTCTTACTCTACATCTTTATATACCAAGAGATATGGTTTCGAATGATCGGATTTCAACACCAAGAGATCCAAATGGTAAATTCCTTAGTGGTTTTGGTGGTATTTGGTATAATGGCACTAGTAAAGACAAATCAGGAGGTTATGATAGTGCGACAGATAGCTACGGTAACTTTTGGAGTAATGCGTATTCAAGTGGTCATTCAGGTGGTGGTTTAAATAATCCCTGTCCACCTGGCTTTAGAGTACCGACTAAAGATGAATGGAAAACTTTGATAGATGCTGTAGGACTTATTAGTAGTTATGATAGCACGAAAAAATTAATGTCAGCAAATAAATTAAAGTTGCCTGCAGCGGGAGCGTTAGAAGACAATGGCCTCGTGAACAGAAGAAGTATAAACGCCCATTACTGGTCAAGTACGCCTGCAAATAATCAGAAATCTTACGGCTTTGGAGGCAATCAACACTACAAGCGCTTAGGTTCTTCCATACGTTGCACAGAGAATAAATAGGGGTACATAGCCCCCTATAACCTGTCTTTTCGCTCCCATAGTGTTAAGTTGTGAGGCAATAACCGACAAGTCCAACTCAAGTTCATTTGTAAAAAAAGGGTATTTTTTATAAAAAATACCCTTTTTTTACAAATACTTTTATTTTACATTACAACTTGCAAGCAAAGATCATAACGATTAAATTAATTAGAAAATGCTCTATCTAAATGGGTATAACCTCCATCTACAAAGATAATTTGTCCCGTAGTATGAGAAGACCTTTCAGATAGTAAAAACGCAACCGTATTGGCAATTTCCTCTACTGTAGTCATTCGCTGCTGTAAAGGAATATTTTGAGTAATACTCTTTAACTTTGCTTGTGGCTCTTTAAAAGTTTGAATCCACCGTTGATAAAGAGGTGTATAACACTCGGCAACAATGACTGCATTCACTCGGATACTATAAGGTAATAGCTCCACTGCCCATTCCCGCGTGAGTGCATTGCGTCCACCATTAGCCGCAGCATAAGCCGAAGTACCCCCCTGACCTGTTATCGAAGTTTTTGAACCAATGTTTACAATAACGCCCTTATTTTTCTTTAATTCATCAAGTGCATGGTGTACCATTAAATAATAATGTGTCAAATTTCGATGAATAGAACGTATAAAATCTTCATAATTTCCCCCTTCAAGTCCTACGCCATCATTTACTCCTGCATTGTTTACTAATCCATCAATACGTCCCAATTGTGTCACAAGATCTTTGACTGCATGCTCACACTGCTTAGGCTCTGTAAGTTCTGCTACAAAGCCAAAAGCCTTACCTCCTTTGGTGGTTATCTTATCAATAGCACTATCTATATACTCTTTAGTTCTACTAACTATAGCAACGATAGCCCCTTCGGAAGCAAGCACCTGAGAAATACCATAACCAATACCTCTTGCCCCTCCTGTTACAATGATAACTTTATCTTTCAATCCTAAATCCATCAACTATTTTTATTCAATAGCATAAAATGCCATCGCATTATTTTTCATCACTTTTATTTTTTCCAATTCCGAAAAATTTTCCATAAAACTCAAAACCGTATTTATTTGTTGCTTATAATCCATCGCTAATAAACAAACAGGCCAATCTGAACCATACATCACCCTATCCACCCCAAAAGCATCAAATACAACCTTTACATAAGGGAAAACTGATTTAAATGTCCAATTTTTACCTGCTTCAGTAAATAACCCAGAGAGCTTACAATATACATTGGGATACATCGCCAGTTGCTCCATACACTTGCGCCAAATGGAGATCTGTTGCACTGCAATTGGCGGTTTTCCAAAATGGTCTAATACAAAAGGTTGATTTGGAAATTCTGCAACAAAAGGAACGACCTGTGAAAGCTGATGATGATACACCAATATATCATAAGTAAGTTTATATTTTTTGAGTATATCGATACCTTTAAGAAAAGGTTTTTGTTTTAAAAAACCATTGGGTTCTGCCTGCAGAATATGTCTTACCCCACAAAATTTATCGAAAGATGCTAACTTTTCTAAATACAATTCAAGTTGTACATCCGTTAAATCTACCCATCCTACTACTCCTTTTACAAAAGGATAATTAGTAGCAATATCCAATAAAAAATCGTTTTCTTCGTAAGATTGTGATGCCTGTACCAATATACACCCTTCTACATTGTTTTCATGGAGCAAATTAGCCAAATCAGCAGGCATAAAATCTCTTTTGAGAGCTTCCATATCATCAGTAATCCATGAATCTCTAACGGGGTCATATTTCCAAAAATGCTGATGACTATCGATATACATGACACATTATTTTATGAGTAAGCCTTCACTTTTTGCTTGGAAACGCCCAACCCATCAATCCCTAATTCTACTACATCTCCTTTTTTTAAATATGTAGGAGGTTCTAATCCTAATCCTACTCCAAAAGGTGTGCCCGTAGAAATAATATCTCCGGATAAAAGTGTCATAAACTGACTGATATAACTCACTACGGTATCTATATCAAAGATAAAATCAGAAGTATTGCTGTTTTGCATGATCTCTCCGTTGAGCTTGAGCCAAAGATTTAGATTATTGGGATTTGGTATTTCATCAGTAGTGGCAATAAAAGGTCCAACGGGTGCAAATGTATCACAACCTTTTCCCTTACACCATTGCCCTGAACGCTCCACTTGAAATTCTCTTTCGCTATAATCGTTGTGCAACACATAGCCTGCAATATGCTTTTGTGCATCTTCTTTAGTTACATAAGAAGCCTTTTTACCTATTACAATAGCCAATTCTACTTCCCAATCTGTTTTTTGACTCCCCTTGGGGATCATAAGGTCATCATAAGGTCCCACCATTGCCGAAGTGGATTTAAAAAACAAAACAGGTTCTTTGGGTATTTCCATACCACTCTCTGCCGCATGTTTTGCATAATTAAGTCCTACACATACTATTTTTGAAGGTCTGGTAAGTGGTGCAGCCCATCGAACTCGTTCATCTACTACGGGACAATCCCGCTGTTTTTTCTGCAACCACTGCTGCAATTGTTTTATTCCATCACCTCCAAAGAACGCCTCATCATAATCCGACTCAAAACCACTTACATCTAAACGCGTACCATCGATAAGTTGTACCCCTGGCTTTTCATTATCTATATTTCCAAATCTTATTAATTTCACTTTTTAATCACTTTTTTAATTTATTCTTATTTCTCTGCCCATACTTTGAATTAAATTCTCTGTTAATTTATACATAATTTAGCCATTTATTTGCAAAATCTACATATTCAGGATTTAGTTCAATTCCCAAATATTCTATATCTAATTTTTTTGCCACTGTACATTCTGAACCCGAACCTGCAAACGGGATTAAAACTCTACCATTACTCCCACCTATGATTGACTGCATCAGTCTTTTAGTTAGTCTGATAGGCTTTTGTGTCGGGTGTTTTAAAATATTGTGTCCACGATGATTTTCTAACTCCGAGGGTGGGCATAACTGAGATTTACAAGTTTTACACATAAACCAACGCTCCATATTGCCTGCACCTCCTGCTAAAGCTGGAATTTTTATAACATCTCTCGGCAAAGCTCCTCTTTCATTAACTTTGTATAAGGTATCTATTCCTCCGCCAAATCGACCATTCGTACCTTTTCTTTTTTTTCCATTGAGTTTTTTAAATTGATCGGTATATGGCTCTCGTATTTGTTCTATCTCCAATTTTGGACGATCACTTTCCCATAAACACAATATAGATTCATACGAACGTTGCCAAAATGTAGAAGAAGGTGTCGTTTTATTGGTATAATGCCATGCTAATATTCTTTGTCTATCAATAGGATAATTAACCGCTACTCTCGCGAGTATCTCCGGAAAACCGTAAACATAGATCAAACCACTATCTGCCAATAACTCAAAACATAAACTAAGCCATTTTTTACACCACAATAAATAAGTCTCTAATGCTGACTTAGTTTTATTATTGCCAAAATCCTTTCCTATATTATATGGGGGGTCTGCTATAATAATATCAAATTTATGAGTTCTTTCTAATCCTTCTAAAACCTCTATAACATCTCCGTTTATAATACGAGATCTAAAAGGTCTAACACTTTGAAATTTCATTCATTTTATCACTTTCTTAAATATTAATTTCCATTTAATTTTATAAAACCACCGTCTATTGGAAAGTCTGTACCTGTAACAAAAGATGCTTCATCACTACAAAGATATAAAGCCATATTAGCAACCTCCTCGGGCTTACCCATACGACCAATAGGTTGCGTTTTAGAAAATGCTTCAAACATTTCCTCTTTCTTTTCAGGATAATTCCTAGCAATAAAACCATCTACAAAAGGAGTGTGAATTCTCGCTGGAGAAATACTATTACAACGGATACCTTCCGACAAATAGTCTTTTGCTACAGAATAAGTCATGGTAAGTACAGCTCCTTTAGTCATAGAATAAGCGAAGCGATTATTAATCCCTACAGATGAAGCAATAGAAGCTATATTTAAAATCACGCCTTCACCCGCTACTTTCATCTTTGACACAACAGCATGCATACAGTTATAAACGCCTTTAATATTTACCTGATAAAGCCTATCCATATCGGATTCTGTAGTTTGTTCTATATTGCCCACGTGAGCAATTCCCGCACTATTGACTAAAATATTAATAGGTGCTTGCACAACGATCTTATCTATAACAGTAGTAACTTCTTGGATATTACTCACATCACAAGTATGTATTACAAGATTTCGACCTTCTTGCAAACCAGTATCTTTAGGATGCAACTCTAAAACATGTACCTTTGCTCCTTGCATTAAAAACCTCTCTGTAATAGCCCTTCCAATACCACTACCACCTCCTGTTACAACGGCTACCTTTCCAACTAAACTAAATAATTCCATACCCATTTATTTACTATCATCATATTTAAATATCACGCCATACTTTTCCTATAGGAAATTCATAATCCTCTAGAGTATCAGTTTTCATTTGAATGCTATAACCAGGTGCCTTTGGTGGCATATACGCTCCATTTTGAATGATTACAGGGTTTAAAAAATGTTCGTGTAAGTGATCTACATATTCAATCATACGCCCCTGCATACTACCACTAATCGCAATATAGTCAATCATAGAAAGGTGCTGGACGTACTCACAAAGTCCTACCCCACCGGCATGAGGACAAACGGGCATATTAAATTTAGCTGCCATAAGTAATATAGCCAATACTTCATTTACGCCACCTACTCGGCAACTATCTATCTGACAAATATCTATAGCCCTCGCTTGCATCAATTGTTTGAAAACAACTCGATTTTGACAATGCTCTCCCGTAGCTACCTTAATTGGTGCAATGGCTTTAGCTATAGTAGCGTGTCCTAAAACATCGTCAGGACTGGTGGGCTCTTCTATCCAAAAAGGATTATATTGCTTTAAATATTCCATATTGGCTATTGCCTGTTGCACATCCCATTTTTGATTGGCATCCATCATTAGGGTAAGATGATCTCCTATCTCTTCTCTAATAATGGCTGCACGGCGCATATCATCTTGTAAATCCGCTCCTACTTTCATCTTTATATGAGTAAACCCTACTTGTTTTGCCTCTCTACAAAGCGCACGAATTTTTTCATCAGAATATCCTAACCAACCCGCAGAAGTAGTATATGCTTTATAACCGTCCTCCATAAGTTTTGCCATGCGTTCTGCCTTATTTACCTCTAATTTGCGCAACCTCTGAAGTGCCTCTTCAGAGGTTATTACATCTGTAATATAAGTAAAGTCTATGCACTTTACCAATTCCTCTGCTGACATATCTGCTAAGAGTTTCCAAAGTGGTTTACGCTCTACCTTAGCATACAAATCCCAAACTGCATTGACCAGAGCTCCTGTAGCCAAATGAATCACTCCTTTTTCAGGTCCCAACCATCTAAATTGACTATCCCCCGTAATCATTTGCCAAAAAGCCCCCATATCTGTGGTAAAATCGCTCAACTTTTTACCCACTACTAAATAAGATAAAGCCTCAATAGCAGCTACACAAATTTCGTTACCACGACCAATGGTAAAAGTAAGTCCATGCCCCTGAATACCCTCTGGATGATCGGTTTTTAAAATCACATACGCAGCCGAATAATCGGGGTCTGGATTCATGGCATCAGAACCATGTAACGAAACACTAGTAGGAAATCGAATATCCTTTACCAAAATATCTGTAATTGTAATCATTTTAACTATCATCAAAAAAATTCAAGTAAATTAACTTTACCAAACGGATAAATCTTACCCCATTGAACCCGCCTATAGCGATCTTAACTTGGGCAAATATAAAAAATTTTATTACTCTCCCTTAAAGCAAAACGAGAAATCATCAGCTTTCTAAAGAATAATCATTTCATCCTTTTGCAAATATCTATGATTTAAAATATAAAAAAGCGAGGTGTATTTCCTCGCTTTTTAAGGTTGTCTTTTAAATTTAGTTACTTACTCATCCCATCCAGGATTTTGTTTTAATTTACCTTCAGAAAGTGTTATATCCCTTTTGTTGATTGGCAAGAGGTAATCTCTATTCTCTTTAAATTCAAAACCCTTTGGTAAAGCACTTTGATATGGATCTACAAAACCATTTGCATCTACATGAATATCTGTTCCTATTATCAAAGTTGCTTCTCGCCCTGTATCTGCTAGTTTTCCATCTACATTTATCACTGCTTTGAATCCTTTTGCATAACGCGCTATTAAATCACTGTTTCCTTGATACTTCACTCCTTTAAATCGTTTTTTATCAATAACATATTTCTTAACAGCCCTCCATCTGTAAATATCATCGAATCTAAATCCTTCACCGGCAAGTTCAATGCGTCTTTCTCTTCTGACTTCCTCCAAAACATTACTCCCAGCCGGCATCACAGCAGATAATCTAGCCATTCCAACTCTATCTCTTAGCATATCTATTTTTTCCTTAGCTTTTGTATCGTCTCCAAGTTCTGCCTGTGCTTCTGCATATATCAGTAGTACTTCTGCATATCTAAAGATAATAGCACCTACAGTTCCCACATCACCTGTGTAATGTTGATCATGTTCTACATTGCCGCCCTTTCCTAACGGAAATCCTGTTCTATTATTTTGATCTAATCCTAAAGTGCTTACAATCTCATCAGGCCTATCAGGAAATTTTGAATGCAGTTGTCCTATATGGATAGTCATCTGAATTAGCCTCGGGTCTCTATCTCTCATTAATTTATGCACTTTTAGATAAGGTTTATTGGTTGGATCAGGTTGATAAAGCCCTGTATCTCCATGATAACCTGAACCTGATTCTGTAATTGCCTTTCCATTTTTCATTAAGAAACTATATACTAATGATTTAGTCATTTGAGCTCCTCCTCCATAACGAGTATAACGATTCATATTATGAGTTAGTCCTTTATCCAAATCATTCTTTGCCCAGAATAGCACTTCCTTATTACCAGAATAATCTATCTTATTGAACAGAGAAATATACTCTTCTCCTGTACTTCCTTTATATAATTCATATATGCCACTTTTAATAACTTCATCAGCAGCATTTTTAGCTAACGTTATAAATTTTGTCCCATCAGAACCCTCTACTCCAAAAGCAGTATTTTTATGATATTTTTCCCAAGTACCTTCATAAAGGCAAACTCTCGCCTTAAAAGCTAATGCAATGTGTTTGTTTAACCTATTTGACTCTCCTGCTTCTCCATCCTTCATGTTTGCTATGGCTTTGTCTAAGTCTGCTACTATTTTATCTACTATTTTTGATCTAGATATGCGTTCCAAAGCCAATTCTTTGATATCTGCCTTTAAAGGCTTATCAATCCAAGGTAAATCACCGAATTTCTTGAGCAAATCAAAATAAAACCAAGCTCTAAAGAAATGCGCCTCTCCAATGTATTGTTTGATATCAGTATCTGTAGAAGTCTCAAATGATTTTATCTTAGAGAAGAAATAGTTTACACTACGAATATTTCCCCAAGAGTAATCACCTCCTGACGCAGGTACTCTAAACTGTCCAGCAAGCCTTGAATTATGTCCTCCCCAAAGGGTATTATCACTCCCACTATCCGAATTAAACAATCCAGGATTCCAACCTGTATGATTTGGCAAATTACTGTAAAATTGATTTACATAAGTTTTCAAGTCGTTAGCTTTTTGAAAGTAACTACTTGGAGATATTTCATCCAGAGGACCTCTGCTTAAAAAATCATCGTTACAGGAAGTACCTATTAGCAAAAACATTACCATATATACAACCTTTAAATTTATTGCTATTGATTTCATAACTCTTATATTTTAAATAATTCAAAATGACAAATTAACTCCCAAAACATAGGTTCTATAAAGTGGATATGATTTAGCTGCTCCACCCCAAAAACCACCTGTCAGTTCTGGATCTAAATAATCTACCATATTAGTAATGGTAAATAAATTATCAGTCGAAAATGTGACACTAGCAGTTCTGATTCCTACACTTTTTAATAAATCTACATCAAACCTATAACTCAAACTAAGTGTTTTTAACCTAAAATAAGAAGCATCTGCAAGATATTTGGTTTGGGTTTGGCGATTTTTTCCTGTATTGAGATAAGGTCTGGGATAAAAAGCATCTTTGTTGTCCTCTGTCCAGTAATCCATATGCTCTTTCAAAAGTGTTGTTTGCCACTTACTAGCAAAACCATGTTGATAAGTTCCTAAATTGACCTGACGACTGCCCACTCCTTGAAAAAATAGCCTAAGCGTAAATTGCTTATACGTAAATTGTGTATCTATACCATACCTATAACGGGCAAGCGAATTTCCTATCACTTTTCTATCACCCGGATTGTCTAATGTACTCTCTCCATCATCAACTTTGCCATCTCCATTTAAATCTTTGTATCGAATATCACCCGCTTTCCAATCTGCTCTAAAATGATTTTGATTAGGGAATTCTGAGGTGCCTTCAGTAGAAGCCGACGCACTATTAGTATTTACTTTTTCAGCTGTTTCTCTATCCATAATATCCACAGTTTCATATCCCCATATTTCTCCAACTTTTTTACCAACATACCAATCGCTTAAGACTCCTGTAGGATTATAATATTTGGTAATCTCAGTTTGAGAATCGGAGAGTAAAAATGTAGTACTATACATAAAATCTTCGCCTATTTTATCTTTCCAAGTCAATGAAAAGGAAAACCCCTCGGAACGCAATTCCGCATTATTAGCTTTAGGAACAGATCCCCCTAACGTACTAGGTAGCGGCGCAACCGGCCCTAACATATCTACTACATCTCTCATAAAATAAGTAAATGAGGTAGATAACCTATCCCCAAGAGCCGTAAGTTCCAAACCAAAATTCATATCAGATACCGTTTCCCAAGTATTATTCTCATCTACCAAATCAGGTGCTCGTGCATACGAAGGTCTTTCCCCATCTTGAATCCAACGAAGCCTTGATCGAAGAGGAATTTTTTCTACATATTCATACAGCCCTATATCTTGATTGCCCACTTGACCTCTTGAAAACTTTAATTTGAACTTATTTATGCTGCTGCTTGCTAAAAAGTTATTTATATTGAAGAAACCCTCATTATGTAAATTATAAGCAATACCATAGGAATAGAAATTACCCCACCTGTTTCCATCGTCAAACCTAGAAGAGCCATCACGTCTGAAAGAGGTATTTAACACATATTTTTTATCATAAGTAAAATCCATAGCCGCAAAGACAGAACGAGTACTCCAGTGATCTTTAGAATCATCTACTTCTGTATCTCCAACACCTGTACTAATAGACGGCACCTGATCTGAAGCTACTTTATAACGTCTTCCCCAAAATGAACTACTATTATACGATTCTTGTTCAAATCCTAACATTGTCTTTAAATATATTTCCGATAACCTCAACTCATACTGGGTATATATTTGAGGAGATACATACAAACTCTCAGTAGCGTATTTAGTATATCTGCCTGCTACAGAAGGATTTAAGGGCACTTCAGTTCCACCAATTTCTGTTTTATTGACAAGAGCCAAATATTTTTCCTCGTTAGATTGTCTAGTTCTCATACGGTAATTCAAGAAAGTTTTCCAATTTTCTATAGGTTCGAGTTCAAACTTAGCTTGCAAAGCTATATTGTCACGAACAATTTCAAAAGTCTTTGCTTGACTTAAATAACCATAAGTATTATCTATATAGCCGTTTTCATTTTTTAGACGCTGTGTAGGCCATGATCTTAGCAAATTATGATAAATAATACCCAGACCTGCTCCCCAACCAGCACCATATTGTGCATAAACAGGACCTCTTATATTTCTTCGGGTAAAACGAGTATCAATCCCCATTTGCAACCATTTTACAGGTCTTGAATTAATCTTTACACCCAATATTTTCCTATCATATCCATCTTCAGTAACTTTGTACTGTCCATTTTGTTGAAATAAAGCCCCTGACAAGTTGTAAGCAATATACTTATCTTTTTTACCCGTAAGAGGATCTGGATCACCATACTTTAAAGTTCCCGCTACTGATAAATTATAATTCATCCGAAAAGAAATATCTTTAAATACAGCTTTTAAAGCATCATGACTAAAATAATCTTCATCTCCTTCAACCCTTCCATCACCATTTAAATCATCAGCTTTAGTGGCAATAGATTTATCAGGATTATCTTTCAATTTTTTAAGCTTCACATCACTGAAAATAATATCAGTAGCCCCACCATTCTTATTAGCCAAATTCATGGCAACTGCAAAATCATAAGCACTGGGTTTTCTAGGGGTATTTCTAAATTGGGAAGCTATAACGCTTGTACTATACCTAACCACCGGTTCGCCTGAAGAACCTCGTTTAGTTTCTATGAGAATTACCCCAAAGGCAGCTCTAGCACCATAAACAGCATACGAAGAAATATCTTCTAATACTGTTACAGACGCAATATCATTCGGGTCTAAAGTATTAATATCTTGCTCCATACCGTCCACCAGAATTAATGGAACCCCGTTTGAATTGATACTAGCATACCCTCTGATGTTAATATTTACACCTGAACCCGGTTCACCTCCTCCTGCACTAGGCATAATATTTAAATTAGGTGCCAACCCTGTAAGAGCTTCTCCAAGAGATACTACCCCTCGGCTCTCTATAGTCTCAGATTTTACCGTTGTAGTGGTTGTGGCAAGGTTTTCCCTACTTTGCTTACCATACCCCACTACCACAATATCCTCAAGCATCTCATTACTTGGTTGCATTACTATATCCATTACTACTTTGCCCGTTGTAGAACTAGCTATTGTAACCTTTTGATCAGCCATCCCTACAAAAGAGAAAACCAATACATCGCCTGATTTAACTTCAATGGAATATTTTCCATCAAAATCAGTAGTAGTACCCTCTTGAGTACCCACAATTAAAATACTTACTCCCGGAAGAGGCTGCCCGTCATCTTGTGAGGTAACCACTCCAGAAACACTTACCTGTGCAAATGAAAATCGCACCATCAATACTAACAGTATTGACAAATAATATGTAACATTCATAATAGTTTATCTTATACAATTATATTTTAAATTACACTTTATATAACACCCACCAGCTCACTAAAAATTACCATAACCGATTCACTTTTTATAGTAAGATTAAAATATGCGTAGCATTCGTTATATGATATGACCTTAGATGAATTTTACGATTCATAGGAGCAAATATATAGATCATTTTGAAATGATCAAGTAAAATTGCAAAAAATTTACTGAATTGTATAAGGTTTTTAGTAAAACTACTTAAAACTTTAAATTATTCACTATACAATCCCCCAAAGAAATGCCACTCATATAACTACCTGAGAAGAAAAGCCCTTTATTTTGATTCTGTATATTTTCTATTTGCTGTTTTACCTGTTGATAACCCAAATAAAACTGGGGAATAGCATTCTGATAAAAAGTAACCTCTTTAAAAATAGGTGGCTGCTGAATTCGCATAACTTTCTCAAACTCTCGCTCAGCTTCAAGTATTAAATGTTCAAGATTTTTAAATTGCTCTTTATCTCCCCCTATAAATAAAGTATATAATCTTTTAGGATAATTTATATTTTCCCTAAACATATTAGCGTTAAACACTGCCCCCAAAAAAGATTTATTCTCCTTTTGAGCGACAAGGAATCCAAAAGCTCCTGCATCTTTAAAACTTTGGTCCTCTCTATATCCTAAATGCAATAAAGCCAAAGAAGGATAATTGATTTTATCCATCAATCGCTGTATCTGAGAATCTATATTATCAAATAATCCCTTAAAAGCGTAAGCGGGAATCGTACAAATTATATTTTCAGTGATTATCGAAAAATACCCTCCCAAATAGTCCCCCTCTATTTTATATCCTTTTAAATGTTTTTCAATATTGGATATGCGATACTTTAAGTATATCTTATCTGAAAATAACTTAGCAATGCTATCAGCCAAAAAAGATATGCCCTTCTTAAAAGTAATAAACTGGGCTTTACTCCTCGATTTATTCTTGTTATTCATAAATGCCTTAATTATAGAGCCATACTCTTGTTCCATTTGATAAATTTGCGGAAAAGAAGATTTCATACTCATCTTTTGAGGGTCTCCAGCATATATACCTGATACCATAGGAGTTATAAAATTATCTAGAACTTGCTTTCCAAATCTCCTACAAAAAAACTGATGAACACTCTCGTCATCAACCTTGCCCTTAGCAATGAACAGTTCTAAAAAAACCCTCAGCTTACCCGCAAGAGAAAGCAAAGGTGTAGAAAAAATCATTTTAGGATGAGTAGTCACCTCATGAAGTCTATCATCTTTTAAAATATATCGTTTAGATCTTTGATTAGAACGGATTACTTTATCCTTAATACCTAACTGCTCTATCAACTGCTCTACCTCTTTATTCAATCTTATAGAAGCTGCTGCCCTCTCTATATTAAACTCTTTTAGTTTTGGAGAATCAATTACTCCTCCCACTCTATCGCTACATTCTAAAACTACAAAAGGTACATTTTTCTTATACAAAGAATACGCTGCGGTAAGCCCAGAAATACCCGCGCCTATCACCACTGTATGTACATTTATTTGTTCATCCATTGATATATCCATTTTTGAAGCACATTTATCCAATTATCGCTATCATTCAAGCAAGGAACTAGTGTATAACTCTCTCCACAAGCTTCTAAAAATTGGCGTTTACCCTCCATACCTATTTCCTCCAAAGTCTCTAAACAATCTGCCGTAAAAGCTGAACATACTACTACTAAATGCTTGATTCCTCTCTTGGGTAATTCTTGTAAAACTTCATCTGTAAAAGGCTGTAACCAAGGATCTTTTCCAAAACGAGACTGAAAAGTAGTAGTATAATTATCTGGTTTTAACGATAACCTGCGTGCTACAAGATCAGTAGATTTATAACATTGATGACGATAACAAAACGCATGAGATGGAGAAGCTTCCTTACAACAGCTATCATCTATTTTACAATACACCGTAGTAGGGTCTCCTTTATATATATGTCTTTCAGGAACACCGTGATAAGAAAACAACACATATTTATCCGGCGAGAGATAGGGCTCGATACTATCTGCCAAAACATCTATATAATCTGAATGATTATAAAAAGGAGGCAATACATCCATTTGCACCCGCTCATCTATTTTTTTGAGTTCCTCTTTAGCCTTTACTACAACCGTTTCATAAGTTGCCATAGCATATTGAGGATACATAGGAATAAGTAAAAATTTATCTACTCCTTGTTTTTTAAGTTTTTGTATCGCATATCTTATAGACGGCTTCCCATACCTCATAGCCAAAGCAACTGGAACATCCATTTTATATTGTAATTTTTCTTGTATTCTCTTTGAGATGACTATAAGTGGCGAACCTTGCTCCCACCATATAGATTTATATGCCTCTGCCGTTTTTTTAGGTCTGCGAGGTAGTATAATAGCTTCCAGAAGAAATACACGCAAAAGATACGAAACATCTAATACCCTTTTATCCATAAGGAACTCACGCAGATACTTTCTTACATTTTTTACACTTGTACTATCAGGAGAACCTAAATTAACTAATAGAACACCTTTTTTCATTACCTTAAACTCATTTTAAACTTTTTGGGAGTAATTCCATATTTCTTTTTGAATGCATCTATAAAGTGACTTGGATTGGAATAACCTATGGTATAGGCAACATCGTTTATTTTTGTATCAGAATCTTGCAATATTTTTCTAGCATACTCTATCTTATAATTCTGTAAAAAACTATATATAGTATCTCCATATACATTCTTAAATCCTGTTGTGAGTTTATGAACACTCAACCCTACCATACGGGCAAGTTCACTTGTACAAGGCGGACTCATCATATTCTCAATAATAATATTTTTGGCTTGCTTTACTTTCCTTACATTCTCTTCGTTAGAAAGAAATGGACATCTCTCATCTTCATTTTCCTGCTCTCCAAAATAAATAGCAAATAACTCCCTTATCTTTCCACCAAAATACAAATTGTTAAGTGATTTATTTTTATATTGTAATATCTGCCCTACCACTACGCTCAAAGCAAGAGATAAATCCCTATCACTATAAAATTTCTTATCTATATTATCCCCTTTTAAAAAAGTAATCTGACTATAATCCTCTATAAAGAGTTCATGTAGTTTTTTGATAGATAAATATACAGCCACCACCTTAGACTTTCTCTTTACTCTTAAATTTATAGGCAAATCCGTCTCAGGATTATAAATAATAAATGATTTATTTTGCTCGAGTTCTAACTTATAATTACCATTACTAAAACAAAAGACAGCTCCCCCCTCTATACAAAAATAAAACTGTATTACTTTTTTATCCACTCTTTTACACAAAGTAGTGGAATCTTCAGTAGCGTTTATCCTAAATAGTGAAAATTCATTTTCTACTAAGAAATTATCTATACACTTTTTTGAGGTATTTTTTTCTTCAAACTCTAAAAACATAAACGTTTAAATTCGTTTAACTCTCGTAAAACCTACACACAAAAACACCCTATTTTACTAAACTATTCAAGGTACAAAGGTAAATGTTTTTTATTTAGAATGAATATAAATTTCTCATTTTAAAGGATACGGGTATTTTTATTTTAATTGGAGGTATTTTTATATGGTATTCAGATGTACTTTTGCACCACTTATTTAAAATTATGACGCAAAAATAAATAATGATTGAACAAAATAACGAAAATATCAAATTTCTATTTTGTATAGGATTGAGTCATAAGAAATCCAATACTACAACGAGAGGTAATTTCGCTATAAATAAAGAACAAAAAATTAAATTATTACAAGAAGCCAAAATCTTAAAAATAGAGGCTTTATTAGCTATATCCACCTGCAATAGAACAGAATTATACGGTATTGTAAAAGATGAAAATATCCTTATAGAATTGCTATGCAAATACTCTAAAGGGACAAGAAATAAATTCAATAAAAATGGTTACATTCTAAATTCAACAGACGTAATTGACCATTTTTACAGAGTAGCAGGAGGACTTGATAGCCAAATTATAGGAGATTTTGAAATTATAAGCCAAATTAAATCCTCTGTAATGCTATCTAAAACATACGAAATGCTCAACAGTTTTATGGACAGGCTTATAAGTAGTGCGATACAAACAAGTAAAAAAATAAAAAACCAAACAGAATTAAGTATTGGTGCTGCCTCTGTATCCTTTGCAGCTGCTAATTACATCCTATCAAATGTAAAAGATACAACCAAGCAAAATATACTGCTATATGGAGCAGGTAAAATAGGTAGAAATACCTGTGAAAACTTAGTAAAGCACATTAAAAATAAGGATATTCGCCTCATAAATAGAACTATAGAAAAAGCAAAAGATATTGCTTATAAATACAATCTAACGATAAAGAAATACGAAGATTTAACCAAAGAAATCAACCGTTCTGACATACTTATAGTAGCCACTGGAGCACTTGAACCGACCATAACCAAAAGGCATATTCAAATAGATAAACACAAACTGATTATAGATTTATCTATGCCTCAAAATGTAAGTAAAGAGGTACAACGAATGGAAAATATAACCTACTTAGATGTAGATAAATTATCTGATTTAGTAACTCAAACTATGGAAAAGAGAAAATTAGAAATCCCTAAAGCTCAACAAATCCTAAAAGAGTGTAAAGCAGAATTATATGAATGGTTAGATAATAGATCTTTTACTCCAATAATTATTGCCTTAAAAGAAAAACTAAGTGCTATACAGGATACTGAAATTAACTATCAAAAGAAGAAAAATGATCAACTAGATGTAAAGCAAACCAAAATTGTAACCTCGAGAATGATGCATAAAATTACCTCACAAGTAATGAACCAACTAGTCAATAATAAAAGTAATGCACAGAATAATATCAAAGTTATAGAAGAAATTTTTCAGCTCTAAACATGTACAATTTAGTAGCAGATATAGGAAACACTATGGCAAAAACTGCTGTGTTTTCTGGCTCTAAAATAGTAAATATAAAAAGAGGTTCCTATACCGAAATACTCCCTCACATTTCAAAATGGAAACAAGAATACCCTCTTTTGAAAAATGCCATTATATGTACTGTAATTAATGAACAAAACGAAATCTCCAACCTTATTCAAAATCATTTTCACACGCTATTAGTATCCACTGATATAAATTTACCCTTTAAAAACCTTTATAAGAGTAACACTTTAGGAAACGACAGAATTGCTTTAGCAGCTGCTGCCATAGAAAAATATCCAAATGAAAACATCCTAGTCATAGATATGGGCACGTGTATTACCTATGACCTTATCAATAACAAAAAGCAGTATTTAGGAGGCATTATATCACCCGGTGTGCAGATGAGAATCAATTCATTTGAAAAATTTACTCAAAAATTACCCCTTATAAAGCTACCTAAAAAATTAAATTCTATCATAGGACAAACTACTGAAAAATGTATGCAAATAGGGATTATTACAGGTATTCAAAAAGAATTAGAAGGTTTTATTCAAAACTATGAAACACAATTTAAAGACCTAAAAACTATACTTACAGGAGGGAATTCAAAATTATTTACTAAATATATAAAAAAACCTATATTTGCCGATTGTAATTTTCTGTTATACGGCTTGAACTGTATACTAAAATATAATTTAGGTAAATGATAAAAAAAATCTTATTTTCTTTAACATTTTTTGCCTTTATTTGTAAGGCTCAAAAAAATGAGATCTCTCCATATTCTATACACGGATATGGAAAAGTGAATGAGGTAGCCATATTACCTAATCTAATGGGGGGCTCTACTTCCTATGTGAGTTTTAAGGATATTAATTTTTATAACCCCGCTACCTATTCCCATTTACAATTTGTAAACTACTCGATAGGAATAAAAAACGACAATTTATTTTTAAGCACTAATAAAGAGTCTGCATCTACTTCTAATACTAGCCTCTCACATGTCTCTATTGGTTTTCCTATAGGTAATTTTGGAATGAGTATAGGTTTTTTACCTCTAGCTTCTAAGGGATATAGCATACAAGAAACAAAAACGATTGAAGGCAAAGACCATATTTTTTTGTATCGTGGAAATGGAGGGCTAAATGACCTATTCATAGGGTTTTCTTACTTAAAAGAAGGATTTAGTTTTGGTATTAATGCCTCTTATTTATTTGGAGAATACCAAAAAGAACTCATATATGGAAAAGATAATGCTACATTTAACACTAGAAAAAAGGAAGACTTCCTATTACAAGGATTAGGTATAAAATTAGGTGTACACTATACCTATAATATGCAAAATAACTACCATATAAATATGGGAATGACTTATAAACTTAAAAGTTCATTATCTGGAACTCATCAGTACGAAATGTACACCTTTAATTACAATAGTTCTGGCAAAAAAATAAATAAACTTCTGGTAGATAATAACACTACAAAAGATAAAAGTATGACACTTCCTGGTTCCTTAACGATTGGCTTAGGTATGGGTAAGAGATTAAATTGGTACTTAGCCTTAGAATATCAGTTAGAACAAATGAATGCCTTTGAAAACCAAAACTATCAAAACAACCATAAATTCAGTATAGCTGGAGATTATATTCCCAATATGATGTCTTTAGATAGCTATTGGAAAAGAGTCCGTTATTTTGGAGGGCTACATTATACAAAGAGTTTTTTAAACATTCAAAATCAACAATTATATGACTACGGAGTAAAGATGGGAGTATCTCTACCCATAGGAAAACAGGCAATATCTAACATTATACTAGGCGTAAATATGGGTTCTTTTGCTACTAGTAAAAGTAACCTTGTAAACGAAAAATACATAAAACTTAACCTACAAATATCATTTAACGATACTTGGTTTATAGAGAAAAAATACCATTAATCTCAATTTAAATAAATATAATATCATGAACAAAAACATATATCTAATTTTATTAATATTACTTGAGCATAGCTTAATAGCTCAAGATGTCATTGATAAATATGGAAAAAATGAAGAAAAATGTAAAAGAAATAGATCACTTTATATGGAAGATTATAAGTTGAAAGATTTTGATTCGGCATACAAAAATTGGAAATACTGTATAGATTCTTGCCCTAAATCAACTAAAAACTTATATATACATGGTCCTAAACTGATAAAGTACAAACTTAAAAAAGCTAAAACAGAAGAGGAAAAAAATAGGTACAAACAACTATTAATTTCTGTATATGACAAAAGACTTAAATATTTTCCGGGAAGAGAAGGTTATGTGTTGACCCATAAAGGAAGTGAAATGCTAAAAATGGGTATAGGAACACCACTAGAGGCTTACGAGATTCTTAAAAAAGCATTTGAGTTAGACAAAGATAAACTATCTGCTCCAGGTATGTATTCTTACTTTATGTCGAGTGTAAAACTCTTTACAGAAAAAACTTTTAAAATAGAACAAGTATTCGATATTTACAATGATGTAATGGAAAGTTTGGATACCAAAGTAAACAATTTCAATATTCAAATATCCGAGTTAGAACTAAAAAATAAACTATCTCCCAAAGAAAAGAAATTATTAAAATCTATAAAAAAGAAACTTAAAAGAACAGACGTAAATATTCGTAAAAGCATTAATAAAGTAATTGCACCTATTGCTAAATGTGATAAACTTGTACCTATATATACCAAAAACTTTGAAACTAATAAAACTAATATAATATGGCTCAAAGGAGCTATGAGAATGCTAATTACCAAAAAATGTACTGAAGAGGACATCTATTTACAAATAGCTAAAGCTACTTATAAGATAGATCCCAAACCCGCTATAGCTAGGGCAATTGCGGCTAAAGAATTTAAAAGTAAAAACTTTAAAGAGGCTTTAGAATACTATGAAAAATCTATAGAAACCGAAGAGGATCCCCATAAGAAAGGCAGTGATAAACTCATGATAGCTAGGATAAAACTAGCTGAAAGAAAAAAAAACCAAGCTAGAAAATATGCCTTAGAAGCCATAGATCTGAAACCCAAATGGGGCGAACCCCATATATTCATTGGCAACCTATATGCTAACAGTGCAAATGCTTGTGGTAAAAACGCTTTTCAAAAGAAAGCCGTATATTGGTTAGCCATAGATGAATTTAAAAAAGCTATAAGCGATGAAAAATTTACTAAAAAGGCTCTTAAACTCATAAAGAGTTACGCTCCACTTACTCCAAGCAAAACCCTGATATTTCAATTTGGTTATACCAAAAAGAAATTTTATAAAATTAAATGTTGGATAAATAGAACCGTGGCTATACCTTCAAAATAATATAAGCTTGAATACACATCGTAAAAAACTATACAAAAAAAGTATTCTAATACCTCTATTAGTGATACTTTTCTCGTGTGAAAACAACATAGAAAACGTATCTAAATTTTTAGATAAAAAACCAAAATACGATGTGTTTGTAAAAGATATACATATGGTATATACTGACTCTGGAAAAGCTAAATTTATCATAAAAGCCCCTGAATTATTTGCTTTTAATAAGAAAAATGACAACTATAGAGAATTCCCAAAAGGTGTAGAATTTTTAGTGTATTCAACCCATACTAGCAAAACACCAGATAACTATATGAAAGCTAACTATGGCATATTTTACAACTCCAAAAATACAGCAGAAGCCAAAGGTAACGTCATAATGATTAATGGAAAGGGTGATACCATAAACACTGAATATATCAAATGGGATAGAAATATAAAGAAAATATACTCTCACAAATTAGTACGGATACAAACACCATACAATACCCTTATAGGTAAAAATGGATTTGAAGCCAGTGAAGACTTTTCTGTATATGAACTTAAAAAGAGTAAAGGAAAGATCAAATTAAAAGAATGATATTATAATATTGAAATCAAATAAATATGTCCCAAACAACTTCCCTCTGACACCTGTTTTGAGTATTTTTAGAAAACAAGAATTCTCATAATACTTCAGGCATAATATTGGTCGTAAATATCGGCACTCAAACAAAATTTAGTAAAAGGAAAGTATTTGGTAGGTTTATTTACTGAAGGTAAATTTATAGGAGAGAAACAACGCACATAACCATAATTACTGTAATGCCTATCGAACAAATGGGTACTGATGCTGCTATATTATTTTCTGATATACGGGTAGTAACCACAAGCTATGGATGCCCCATTTGAAATGAAATCGGGAATAGGACTTTAGTTTGAACACCCCATCCAAAAAAGAAAAGACTTAAACAATTTTTGAGACTAAAAAAAAATAATTTTTTTTGACATATTTCTCAATTTATTTTTAAATTTGCCGTGCTAAATTATTGATCATACATGATCAATGGTTCGTATATCTATATAGTATACCTTAAACCATGTGGTTTTTTTGTATCCGAATATATAGAATGAAAAGTTAAGTTTAATTATTAAAATAAAAAGTTTAATTATGAGTAAAAAATATTTGATTAGTCTATTATTATTGATGTTTTATCTTACTGTAGTAACCAATTGTACTAAAGAAGATAATGAGCTTGCGAAAAAGAGCAAAGATGCATTGATAACCTCCTTTGAGTTAGGCACTTATAAAGGGAAGTTAAACGGCACTTCCTTATTAATAGAGGTACCCTACGGAACGGATATAAGTTCTTTATGGGCAAAGGTAGAGTTATCGGCAAAGGCAACGATAAAACCCGACCCAAAGACAGTGAAAGATTGGCGCAATCCAGTATCGTTTACGGTAACGGCAGAAAATGGAAATAGCAATAAATATACTGTAAAGGTAAAAATATTACCTCCGGTATTGACCTTTGAAAAACTGACCAAAGAATATACAAAAGGTGGGCATTTGAATGCTACAGAAATTCTAAATCATGTAAACGGTGAAAAGGCTGGTTATACTTTAAAAGGGATCACCAATCTGAATCCTAATGATATAGTAAAGGTCAATGGAAGTGCACCAAATCTGAGGTTAGCATTTAATCAAGTGGGTGTTTTTACGGCTTCGTTGCACTTAAAACACAATGCTACATCCGATTTGGATGTAACGCTCAGTAATGCGGCGTTTGAAATTACAAAGGGGGATGCTCCATCGGATTTAAGCTGGAGCAAACAAAGCAAGGTTTATGGTTTGGGAGGAGAGATCAGCAATGGGGAGTTATTAGCAGGTCTTAACGGAACAAAAACAGGCTATACCCTTAAATCAGTAACCATCAGCAATGCAGGAGGCACAGGCGCAAGGGTTTCAGGTAGTGGTACTGCAGTTAAGATCGTGGGTTATACCCAGGCGGGTACTTTGACGTTGAACCTTGTATTTGCACACGCTACGAAAGCAGATAAAACCATAACGGGTGCACAATTTGAAATTACTGAGGGCTTAACTTGGCTGAAACAAAGCAAGGTTTATCGTTTTGGGGGAGAGATAAGCAATGCCGAATTATTAGGTGGTCTAAGGGGACCAAAAGAGGGCTATCGTATCAAATTGGTAGCGATTACGGATGATTCCTCAATCAGTGGAGCGCGTGTTTCAGGAAGTGGTACTTCAGCTAAGATCGTTGGTTATGGCAAGCCTACTATCTTGACGTTGGTGCTTGTACTTGAACACGCTACGAAAGGAGAAAAAACCATAACGGGTGCACAATTTGAAATTAGGAAAATGTCTGCCCCGGTTGATTTGACTTGGCGTAAACAAAGTAAGCCTTATCGTTCAGGGGAGCATATAAGCAATGCAGAATTATTAAGGGGTCTTAGCGGTACAAAAACAGGCTATACGGTTAAATCAGTAACCATCAGTGATGCAGGCGGAACAGGTGCAAAGGTTTCAGGAAGTGGCACTTCAGCGAAGATCGTTGGTTATACTGGGGCGGGTACTTTGACGTTGACCCTTGTATTTGCACACGCTACCAGAGCAGATAAAACGATAAGTGGTGCACAATTTGAACTTACCAGTGTAGGTTCCTCTGTACCTCTAAGTTGGCGTAAACAAATCAAGGTTTATCGTTCGGGAGGAGAGATAAGCAATGGCGAATTATTAGGGGGTCTAAGGGGACCAAAAGAGGGCTATCGTATCAAATCATTACAGATTACCGGTGATTCCTCAATCAGTGGAGCGCGTGTTTCAGGTAGTGGTACTGCAGCTAAGATCGTGGGTTATGGCAAAGCTACTATCTTGACGTTGACGCTTGTACTTGAACACGATACCGAAGAGGATAAAACGCTCAGTAATGCAGTATTTGAAATTACCAAGATGGTGGCACCTACTGATTTAAGATGGATAAAGCAATTGAAGAGGTATCGTTCTGGTCAGGAGATAAGCAATGCTGAATTATTAAGAGGTCTCGAAGGTTCAAAAGTAGGTTATCGGATTAAAAGTGTAGCGATTACGGATGATTCAGGGGATAGTGGAGCGCGTGTTTCAGGGATGGGTACTGCGGCTAAGATCGTCAGTTATGGCAAGCCTACTATCCTGACGTTGACGCTTGTATTTGCGCACGATACGAAAGCAGATAAAACCATAACGGGTGCACAATTTGAACTTACCATTGGCGTGGTATCTGTACCTTTAAGTTGGAGCAGACAAAGCAAGGTTTACAGCTTGGCAGGAGAGATCAGCAATTCAGCATTATTGGGCGGTGTGCGCGGTACAAAAGATGGCTATCGTATCAAAACCGTACAGATTACGGGTGATTCCTCAAGCAGTGGTGCGAGGGTTTCAGGTAGTGGTACTGCAGCTAAGATCGTCAGTTATGGCAAAGCTACTATCTTGACGTTGACACTTGTATTGGAACACGATACCAAAGCAGAAAAAACGCTCAGTAATGCAGTGTTTGAAATTAGGAAGATGCCCGTACCGGTTGATTTGAGTTGGCGTAAACAAAGCAAGGTGTATAGTGCTGGAGGAGAGATCAGCAATGGAGAATTATTAAGGGGTCTTAGCGGTACAAAAACGGGTTATCGAGTGAAAACAGTAAGCATCAGTGATTCAGGCGGCACAGGCGCAAGGGTTTCAGGTAATGGCACTTCAGCGAAGATCGTGGGTTATACCAAGGCGGGTACTTTGACTTTATCTATTGTATTCGAAAACGATACCAAAGAGGATAAAAACATTACTGGTGCGGAGTTTGAAATTGCGAAGGCGTCAGCACCGCATTTGACTTGGACGAAGCAAGCAAAGCCGTTTAGCAGCAGTGGCGAAATTACCAGTGCCGATCTACTCGCAGGTGTTAGAGGTAGTGACAAGACGGGTTACACGATTAAAACCGTTACCATTACGAATAAAAACGGTACAGGTGCGAGGGTTTCAGGGATCGGCAGAGCAGCTAAAATTACGGGTTATACCAAAGCGGGTACGCTTACGCTTACCCTTGTGTTAGTACACGATACTAAAGACGATGTAACCCTTAGCAATGCACAGTTTGAAATTACGAAGGCTTCAGCACCGCGTTTAACTTGGATTAAGCAAACGAAACCGTTTAGCAGTGGTGGCGAAATTACCAGTGCCAATCTATTAGCAGGCGTTACGGGCAGTGGTAAGAATGGATACACCATTAAAACCATTACCATTACGAATAAAAACGGTACAGGTGCAAGTGTTTTAGGGAGCGGCAGGGCTGCTAAAATTACGGGTTATACCAAAACGGGTACACTCACGCTTACGCTTGTGTTAGCACACGATACCAAAAAGGATGTTACCATAACAGGTGCAAAGTTTGAAATTACGAAGGCGTCAGCAGCTAGTTTAACTTGGAGTAAGCAAACGAAGCGGTTTAGCAGTGCTGGCGAAATTACCAGTGCCGATCTATTCGCAGGTGTTAGAGGTAGTGACAAGACGGGTTACACCCTTAAAACCGTTATCATTACCAGTAAAAACGGTACAGGCGCAAGTGTTTTAGGGAGTGGCAGGGCTGCTAAAATTACGGGTTATACCAAAGCGGGTACGCTTACGCTTACCCTTGTGTTAGTACACAACATCAAAGAGGATGTAACCCTTAGCAATGCACAGTTTGAAATTGCGAAGGCGTCAGCAGCGCGTTTAACTTGGAGGAAGCAAAGTAAGCCGTTTAGCAGCATTGGCGAAATTACCCATGCCGATCTATTCGCAGGCGTTACAGGAACAAGCAGTGATAAGAATGGATACACGATTAAAACCGTTAGGATTACTAACCATGGAGGCATGACCAGTGCGCGGGTTTCATGGAACGGTACTTCAGCTAAAATTACGGGTTATACCAAAGCGGGTACGTTTACGCTTACCCTTTTGTTAGTACACGATACTAAAGCCGATGTAACCCTTAGCGGTGCACAGTTTGAGATTACGAAAACAAGTGCAGCGCGTTTAACTTGGAGGAAGCAAAGTAAGCCGTTTAACATTGGCGAAATTACCCATGCTGAGCTATTAGTAGGGGTACAGGGAAGTAAAACAGGATACACGATTAAAACCGTTAACATTACGAATAATGGTGGCATGACCAGTGCGCGTGTTTCAGGGAATGGTACTTCAGCGAAAATTACGGGTTATACCAGAGTGGGTACGTTTACGCTCACCCTTGTGTTAGTACACGACACCAAAAAGGATGTTACCATAACAGGTGCACAGTTTGAAATTACGAGGGGTAGAGCAGCGCGTTTAACTTGGACCAAGCAAAGCAAGCCGTTTAGCCGTGGTGGCGAAATTACGAATGACGAGCTACTCGCAGGGGTTACGGGCAGTGGTAAGACGGGATACACGATTAAAACCGTTACCATGAGTAATGATGGCGGTACAGGTGCAAGGGTTTCAGGCAGCGGTAGAACGGCTAAAATTACGAGTTATCGCAGAACGGGTACGCTTACACTCACCCTTGTGTTAGCACACCCCGCCAAAGCAGACGCTACTATTTCAAATGCACAGTTTGATATTTATAGAGATATTTTTACGATAAGTAGTAGTGGGGAAGTAAAACTTAAATCTTATGTTGACAAAAATACTTTAATCGTAGTAACCATTCCTAATTCGATTGGTGGTACCATCGTAACCAGTATTGGACGGCAAGCATTTAAAGACTGTAGAAAACTTCTCCGTATTACGCTTTCTAATTCGTTAACCAGTATTGGAGAGGAGGCATTTTATCTTTGTAGTGCACTTACCCGTATTACGATGGGTAATTCCGTAACCAGTATTGGAAATTTGGCATTTTATCGTTGTATTGCACTTACCAGTATTACGCTTTCTAATTCAGTAACCAGTATTGGACAGTATGCATTTGAAGATTGTCGTTCACTTACCAGTATTACGATTCCTGATAAGGTAAAAAGTATTGAAAGCGGCACATTTTCTGGTTGTATTGCACTTACCAGTATTACGATTCCTAATTCCGTAACCAGTATTGGATCTGGTGCATTTTCTAGTTGTACTGCTACCCGTATTACGATTCCTAATTCCGTAACCAGTATTGGAAGTCATGTATTTAGGTATTGCAGTGCACTTACCCGTATTACGCTTTCTAATTCGTTAACCAGTATTGGACAGTATGCATTTGAAGATTGTCGTTCACTTACCCGTATTACGCTTCCTAATTCGTTAACCAGTATTGGACAGTATGCATTTGCTAGTCGTTCATATAGGGTTGATGGAGATTCAGGTTATAGTTCATTTACCAGTATTACGATGGGTAATTCCGTAACCAGTATTGGATATAGGGCATTTTATGGTTGTGCCAAACTTACCAGTATGACGATTCCTAATTCCGTAACCAGTATTGGAGATTATGCATTTCTTGGTTGTCGTGCATTTACCCGTATTACGATTCCTAATTCCGTAACCAGTATTGGAGATTATGCATTTCTTGATTGTCGTTCACTTACCAGTATTACGATTCCTAATTCCGTAACCAGTATTGGATCTAGCACATTTGCTCGTTGTCGTTCACTAACCAGTATTACGCTTTCTAATTCGTTAACCAGTATTGAAGGTTCTACATTTTCTGGTTGTAGTGCACTTACCCGTATTATAATTCCTAATACGGTAACCAGTATTGGATGGGGTACATTTTATAAATGTACTTCACTAACCAGTATTACGCTTTCTAATTCGTTAACCAGTATTGGAGGTTCTGCATTTGGGGGTTGTAGTGCACTTACCCGTATTACGATTCCTACTTCCGTAACCAGTATTGGATCTGGTGCATTTTCTGATTGTCGTTCACTTACTAGTATTACGATTCCTAATTCAGTAAAAAGTATTGAAAGCGCCACATTTTCTGGTTGTAGTGCACTTACCCGTATTACGATTCCCAATTCAGTAACCAGTATTGGAGGTTCTGCATTTAGGGATTGTAGTGCACTAACCAGTATTACGATTCCTAATTCAGTAGCCAGTATTGGAGAATTGAGTTCTGGCGGTTCAATAGGGGCAACATTTAGGGGTTGTAGTGCACTTATCAGTATTACGATTCCTGATAAGGTAAAAAGTATTGAACAAGGTACATTTCATGGTTGTAGTGCACTTACCAGCATTACAATTCCTACTTCTGTAACCAGTATTAAACGTGAGGCATTTAGGGGTTGTAGTGCACTTACCCGTATTGCGATTCCCGATTACGTAACCAGTATTGAAAATGAGGTATTTTATGAATGTACTTCACTTACCAGTATTACGTTTCCCGATTACATAACCAGTATTAAAGATGGGGCATTTTATAAATGTAGTGCACTTACCAATATTGCGATTCCCGATTACGTAACCAGTATTGGAGCTAGTGCATTTGAGCATTGTAGCAAACTTACCAGTGTTACGATTCCTACTTCCGTAACCAGTATTGGCAATTTGATATTTAAACATTGTATTTCCCTCGTTACCATCAAACTGCCTAATTCCATAACTACTATTGGAAGTGAGCCCTTTAAACATTGTACCAAGCTCACTACCATATCGGTACCTAAAGCTAAGGTGCCTTATTGGCAAAAGAACCTAACGAGCGGTAATGCTGCATCAGTAGTGGGGTATTAAGGTAAATTAAAGTGATGTTCATCTTGGTATCAAAGGCAGTAAGGACAGGTTTTAAAACCTGTCCTTACTTTTTAACCCCCTTTGTGTCCCCCTTTTAAAGGGGGACACAAAGGGGGTTACCCTTTTTAAAGGGGAGCTAATAGCGTATTCAGACCACCCCCAGCCCCTCCTTATCAGAGGGGAGCTAATAGCGTATGTAATCCCCCTTTTTAAAGGGGGATAAAGGGGGTTGCCAGCAATTTTTTTGAAGTTTTACCAAAGATGCGCCTACTAAAATAATTTCTCTCTTGAGACTCAAAAAAATATTTTTTTGTTCATTTTTATTAACCTTTTACAGTGTCCCACAACATAACTAAAGATAAAATGTTTAGATTATCACACTAATAAAATCCGATGATTATGCTTAATTTATAATTGAATATTTTTTGCAAGATTTTTATATTGAACTTACGTTATTTATTATATTTTAAGAGAATACTTGATTTAAATTAGCTTCAACTTAGGTAAGGTTACATTTTATAAGTATTTCCTTTTATTTTATTCTCTACTGCGTGGTAAAAATCTTTAGTTTAATTTGTTCAAGCACAAAATTTAATCTAAATTTGCACCTTTAATATTTTTAAGGTTCCGTGGCCGAGTGGCTAGGCGGTGGTCTGCAAAACCATTTACAGCGGTTCGAATCCGCTCGGAACCTCTTTTTATTTTTATAAATACCTATTCTAATTATCTAAAGAAAATGTAGCTTTTATTCCTATTTTCAAATCACTAGTAGGGTATAGCGTAGAAATGATATAATCTGATATATTTTGTCTATAATAAAATTCTACATTTAGTCTGTCTAAAAGTTGGTAATCTGCTGAAGCATTTACACTTATAATGTTTTTGCCTCCAGTGTATTCAGAGGTTTCAGTTTCTATATCTCTTATGAGAATCTCATTGTCTTTAATAGAAAGATTAAATTTCATATTTAAATCACTCTTAAAAAGTTTCCATCGGGTTTTGGTTTTTATTCTAAATGATAAATTTCTTATTTTATATCCTACCCCTAAGATTATTTCATTATTCTTTAATTCATTGAGTTTGTTACTTTCAAAATTCAAAGAAAATTCTCTACTCTTTCTCCATTCAAATCTCAAAGAGAAATTATTCCGTTTAAATGCTATATCTACTCCTATCAGGGGCGATAGATTTTCATGAATAGTCAAAGAACCAAATATTTTGGGTTCTAAAAAATTTCCAAGTTTATCTTGTTTATCGGTGGCACTATCATAGTTCAAATTAGCACTAAAAGAACCTATAGAATAACGAGAAGAATACTTATGGGAAATATTAAAACTACTTAGATAATCTCTTATAAAGGGTAACCTAGATAATCCACTATACCTTACATCCCATCCGGGTATGGGTATTTTTCGGAAATAATCTAACACACTTGCATTGGCATTTTCTCCTGCATAAGCACTAAGAGCAGACAAGAATAACACTTTTTGATGTTCGGGTCCAAATCCCTTTGGAAACCCATTTGGTTCTCGGGTAAAATTAGAAGTTTTGTAATGTTCCTCTGCTAATCTGTTGGCTATAGTGAGCCTGCTTTTTCTCATATTTTTGAACAACTGATCTGAACTTCTAAACAGAGTACCTATAGATAAGTATGAAATATTAAAATTACCTGTTTGACTGCGGCTTTCATTAGCAAATATAGGATTTTCCACAGTAGCAATATTTTTAAATAGTTCACTTTGATTATTGGTAAGCAACCTATTTCCTGTAAAGTTGATTTTCAACCGGGGTATAGGCTCTACCATAATACGCACAGAGAGCTTTTCTAAATGTGTTCTTTGAAAAGGGAAATTAAACTCAGGATCTTTTATGAGCCAATTATTTTTTACAGCAAGGGGACGTATATCATCTTGAATACCCAATAAAAATCTCCAAGAAGGAGCCATATTTCCATTATATATAGAATAACCCATTGTATTTTCTACATTTGGAATAAACCCATGTAATACCATTCCATTGCTTTCATTATAAGAAATATTTACATTTTTGATAGCTGTAATCGTTCCTACTAAATAATCAAATGCTCCCACCAGTATATCCCTAAATATAGATTCTTCTTCATTTTGTTTCTTTTTCCTTCTTTTTAAATTCTTTTTAGAAGGAGTAAAGTATGATTTCAATCTTTTGTTGCTATCTTTTATAATTTTAGATTTATCATAGAACCTTTTTAAGTTAAACTTACCTGTAATATTGTGATTATTATTATTTTGTATAGTATTTCCTATTTTCTCTCTCAGTTCTAAAGATGGCGTTTTCCAATCATAATCGACATTGTACACATAATTTATCCTTACCCAATCCAATATAGGAATTTGTTCTATGGGAAGGTTATAAGAAGCTGTTATTTTATGGTGAAATTTTTTAGACCTGCCTAATGATAAGATATTAGACCACATATAATCGTTCTTTTCTCTATCAGTATATAACTGCCCCGTTTTAGGATTGATTTCATTATCACCGTACTCATCTACTATACGATTACTTCTAGAAGTATAAGTTAATTTTATTCTATCAGTTAGATTATACGCTAGATTTATATTCCAATTGATTTTGAAGTCCTTATTTGAATAGGATGGAAATTTAAGTAAAGGGTTCTCTAAACTCCTAAATTTTTCTGTATCATAGTCTCTCATAAAATCTGTTCGCAATGAAATATTATTAGGCAGAAAATTAAACTTTGTATTTCGGATAATATCAAAGTATTTACTATACTTGAGAAAGTCAAAATCAAATGGCTTTATAGAAGATTTACCAAAACTATAATTATAGTTGATGTTTCCCTTAGTTGTGGTTTTCACATTAAATTCTGTATCTATATTCCTTTTGAATATTTCATTATAAGAGTAAGAAAAAGATAGATTTTCTATATCCCAGAGGTAAGCTTTACTTTTATTACTTCTCTGTTTTCTTATATTTACAAAATTAATGCTCATCCTTTTAGTATAGTCTTGAATAAGATTCATTATAGAGTCTCTATCATTCGTGTTTTCAATATTTTCTAATGATTTCGTTGTTTGCAAATCCTTTACCATAGGGTTATATTCAGGCGTTTTAAACTGCTCTGATATACTATAGTACATAGGTGCTTTTATCCCCCATTTTTTTGGAAATATTTTTCCTATATTTACAGTAGTAGTAAAGTTATATCTCTTTACATCTTCGATACTTTGTTCACTTATTTTTTTGTTTAGAGCAGCAAACCCTACAGTACTTATGCTCCCATCAAATGAAATATCTGCCAGCTCAGATAAATTGGTCTTTAAACTCAGATTGCTTGCCCATCCTCCCTCTCGATTAATATCGTGTAGATATAATTCATTTACCCATACTTCTACAGATTTATCCCCATTTAAAGATCCTTTTGGATTTTGTATGCCCATCATTATCATTTCTACCTTAGAATTTGTAGGGTTTCCTTTGATAGTAATTTCTCTATTGCCCTCTTTGATGGTAAATCTATTGAATATCTTATGCGTTTTATTTCGTAGTGCCTTATTCCTATAGAGTTTTACTTTTTCAAAGACATCAAAATGTATATCGAGTTCATTTTCTTTAGGCCATATCTCATAAGCAGATTTTGTACCAAAAGGAGTTATTTTAAGAGGTATTTTATATTCGTAATAATTTAGCGTTTGGTCACTCCCCACACGAATAAAAAAGTAAAGTTCATCATCGTTTAATGCTTCACTTTTGTCAAATGCTTCAGTATGTATGTACATATTCATCTTTTTATATCTTCGTAAATCTAAAGAAGTCGTTTTGTATATTGCTCTAGAATCACCTTCTTTGAGTTTATGGATTCTCATAGCTAAGGATTTTTCATTTTGTTTTTGTAGGGTATTGTTATTATATACTTCACTTCTCTGCACACTCGGAGGTAACTTATAAGGTATGGGTTCTCTATTTTCGTTTTCTTCTAAGTTTACCTCATTAATATCAAATTCAGTT
Source organism: Ichthyobacteriaceae bacterium (assembly GCA_965226285.1). GTDB lineage: Bacteria > Bacteroidota > Bacteroidia > Flavobacteriales > Ichthyobacteriaceae > CBDDCQ01. The sequence continues at coordinate 589,871 of CBDDCQ010000006.1, read as the reverse complement.
TTAGAATTAAGGTCTATAGGTTTGTCTGTATTTTCATCTTGCAAATCTTTGTCAAAACGTCTCCAGGTGGAGCGTACAAACTCCAACTTTCCGAATCTAAGTACAGTAGGGGTATAGAATTTTTTAAGAACCACCCTAAAAAACCTTACATTCGTGAAACCACTTGCACTTCCTATCCTTTTTTCATAAGACTTCAGTGGGATTTTAAACTGATACCATTTCACCTTTTTTTTGCTTCCATTGGGTAGAGTTACATCTGAAATTCTTATATCTCTTAAATATTTTTGTACACCAATTTTCATATTGGGTTTTAAACTCATTTTGTACTGAAAATAGTTTTCGACCATATTTAAAGCTTTATCTCTGTCTATATCTTCTGTATTGGGTATAGTAGTGGATGAGGTAGCATAAGATTCTTTGGACATTGTAAGTGTAGGAGAGTTGCCTTCTAATCCATTAAAATCTTTATACCGCTCTAAAATAGAAGCCTTTTGATTATCAAAAATAGAACTTCTAAAAAATTTAAAGTTATCTCCCGCAGGATCTTTACTCATGATATCTCGTGCTTTAACAGGTATATTATTTAAGAAATTATTATAAATTTCAAATGACTTCTCTGAAGCATCACTAAGTCCATCTAATCCTACATCTTGGTTTTTTCTATCACTATTAAGATTAGTAAAAGAATATATCAAAGATTGCTCTTTGGGTATCTTAGCTATATCGGTAAATATACTTTTAGTATTACTTCCATCTTTTGGCAACCCGTTCTCAAAACTCTTTCTGCTGTCTTTGAGTACATCTTCAGATAAATTACCTAAGTGAAAATATAAATCTCCTCCTTTATGACTGTTATTTCCATCAAAGGGATCTAACAGCCAAAATTGTATGTATTCTATATTTGATCGTTCAAAATTAGTCGTAGAAAGACTCCTCATAATACCTCCCCATTTATTTTCAGGATTTTTCAACTTACCATTATCATCTATAGATGAAGCATCTACATTATAGGGACCTCTTTCATTGGGATAAAATGCTAAATCTAAGGTAGGTAGTGTAGTCATTTGTCCGGGTAGTAAATCTTTCTTTGGTGAAATTTCTCTATGATATACTGGCCTTACATCATTATGTGAGATGGAAGATTTATCATTTACAATATGCTTGGGAGTACTATATGAATTTCTATAAAATAGAGGATCAATAGTGTACCATGCTAATTTAGCTCTATTATAATTACTCGCTACTCCTTGTACATTAGCTTGAGGAAAATCTGTTTGTCCTGTTCCGCCGGGAGTACTTGCCAAATACCACATTCTATAAGATTTCATATTCAAAGAGGACTGAGATCCTTCAAAATCATCTATATGTATTCGCTCATCTATTGCTCCATTAGTACCGGGTATAAAATAAGCCCATTCACCATTGACAAAAAGTTTAGAAGAAGCTTTTAATTCATTGAAAGTAAACATATTTGCTATATCTGTGAGAATAGGTAATTCCGATGAATATTTTCCGTTCAAGCCCACAATGGTATTGTTAATATACTCCTGACCATATGACATTTTTTGTGTTAATGGTCGTTCACTCAAATTCATTATAGTACCCTCTAAAAGCAAATCGTCTGAAAATTTATACGCTAAATTCACACCCATAAAACTTTTATTTTGGATACCAAATGCAGAATTATTTTCCAATGACACATCCACAGGTGCTTTAGATGCTATGATACTTTCATTTATAATTTTAACAATTCCCATTTGATAGTCCACTATATAATCTGATCCCTCTACTAAGGTACGCCCCATAGAAGTGACTTTCACAGAACCTCTTGGTACATTCATAGCTCCTACAGATATTCCTGAACTAGAAGAAGATTTGTATTTACCCTTTATGATAAATTTATTCAACTTTGATTTTTGTTCAGCTTGACTTTTCGTAAGAGAATACAACTCTTTAAATACATATCTCTGTGCAATATCCTTATCCCTAAACTTATCTTCTAAGTATTTTCCGAATGGGTGTACAGATGTAAATATAATTTTTCCATTTTGAGCTGATATTGTGATATTAGGTTCAAAATCGAAATAACCGTCTGAATTAGCCTCTCCATTTTTAGATAATCTATCAAAATTAAAAACCTGTAATAGTGCTTTATCCTTTAAACGCCCTTCTGTAAAATAATTGATAGGCATTCCTATTTTAGCATCTTCGTAGAGGATATTTAATATAAAATCTTCTTTTTGTAAGTCGTAAGTATTGAGTGAATATATATTTTTCATCATCAAATCCCATGTATGATGCTTGGTATCTATGACATTACCTTTTAAAAGTTTCACGATTAAATTATCCGAAGCCTCTACCCCATCAGTTGAAAATTCACCTACTTGATATATTTTTCCTCTGTAAGAGTATTGAAATGCCACAGCTAAAATATCATTATCAGATAAATTCCGGTTTAGGGAAATATATCCTAATTTTTCATGAAATGTGAATTCTCTATCATCTAACTTACGGGCGTTTTCTAATTGGATATAATCATTTGCATTTTTAAATCCCAATTTGTCTAATTCTTGAGTAGCTTGGGTTCTATCTCTAAGTAAATTACCCATTTTGTCAATATCTAATTTAGTATTACTATCGTTATTTGGAGGAGGATTTTTATCGACGTGGTTTTCTCCCAGATCGGATAGAGCTATGATATTTCTCGCATTTTCAACTCCCGATGCTCTATTGGTAACCCATACTTCTATCTTTGTAATATTGATTTCAGAATTTATAAAAGGGTATTTTTCTAATGCTTCATCATAGTTTTTGAAAAAATATTGGGCTAAGAAAAAGTGTTTCAACAATTCGTACTCTGTGGCTTTAAACTCAAATTCGTTCATAGTACCTCCTCCTTCGGTAGAGACACTTTGTGTTTGTGATTTCTGTTGCGAAAATACTGTAGATATTGTCAATCTCCCAAATTGAAGATCTAATTTAGCACCAAATAAACTTTGAGAACCTGTAATCAAAGAATTATTGACTTGCATAGCTACATTTCCAAGTTTAATATCTTTGATAATATCATCCTCTTTGCCTTGATAATTGATTTTAAAGATATTTTCAAAATCAAATAGCGATTGCGTATCGTATGAAAAATTTAAGGGCAATCTCGTTCCTATTTTTCCAGACATACTTACCTGTATTCTCTGTTGAAAATCTAATGACCAATTCCCTCTGTTTTCTTCAGATATCTGTGGATTTTCAATATATTGATACATTGCTCCTAGAGAGGCTGATAGACTTCCTTTAGGAACAAGTTCAATAGTATTGCCTCCAAAGATACTTTCAAATAACTTATTCTTTATTTGAAATGGAGGTAATAGAGGTGTTCGTTTTCTCTTTGCAGATCTTTTCTTCGGAATTATAGCATCATTTTTTTCTCTAAAATATTGTTTTATCTTTTGCCGTAATACTTCATCACTATATTCTTTAGAAGTCTTGTATGTAGGATAAGATAGTAAATAATTATGGATAGTTTTGCTTATAATTACATTACCTGTTTTAGAATCGTACTTGATACTATCCTTTATATTATTAGGGTTTTCTAAATATAACCTGCCTGTTTGAGTTTGAAAAGGATATGGCAAATCCAAAGTATCTGTTTTGACAAGAGGAGATTTTTGCTGTTGAAAATCGTTCTCTATATCAATACTATAAGCATATAACCCGTGTACCCATAGTATAAATATGAGTAATAGATTAATACATTTATTTACGCTACCATAGTTCAATTACAATTTTTTTAATGCATTTTTAATAATCTGTTCTATTGGAGCATTCGGAAGTTCACAAATAAGATTATCTACTACATTTTCACATGATTTTTTAGAGAAACCCAGTACCTCTAAAGCTGTTAAGATTTCTTCTTTTATACGATTTTTAGAAAATGTAGTATTGAGTACTCCAACTTGGAATTTTTTAACCATTTTATCCTTGAGTTCTAATATAATCCTCTGAGCAGATTTGGCACCAATTCCCTTTACACTTTTTAGTACATTTACATCTTCTTGTACAATTGCTCCTCTTATATCATCTATGGTTAGCGAAGATAGAATAATCAATGCAGTATTTACCCCTACACCTGATACAGATATAAGCATAGAAAATACTTCTCTTTCAGTAGCATTATGAAACCCGTATAGTGTATGAGAATCTTCTTTTACAGATAAATAAGTATTTATCTTAATATATTCTTCATTCTTTATGTGGGAGTAAGTATTTAGAGAAATATGTACATAATATCCTATCCCATTACATTCTATGATTAGGTGGGTAGGATTTCTTTCGACTAATTTACCTCTTAAAAAATCTATCATTTCTTGATTATTTTCTTTTTTTGAGCATCCACTACAGCAATACTTGTCATATTTACAATTTCATCTACAGAGGCTCCCACTTGAAGAATTTGAGCTGACTTATTCATTCCCATAAGTAGAGGTCCAAGTATAGTATTCTCAGAAGTTTCTTTAAGTATTTTATACGCTATGTTTCCAGATTCCATATTGGCAAATATGAGTACATTAGCTCCTGAATGAACCAACCTAGAAAAAGGATATCGTTCTTTTAACAATTCTTTATTCAACGCAAAATCTACTTGAAGTTCTCCATCTACATTTATTTCCGGATGGTTTTCGTGAAGATATTTTACAGTTTCGGATGCTCGTAAAGCAGATTCTCCTTCGGCGGAACCAAAATTAGAATAAGATACAATAGCAATATGAGGTTTTACGCCCATAGATTTCACTTTATCATAAGTATTTAAAGTAATGCTAACAAGTTCCTCTATAGTAGGTTTTATTACCAGAGCGGTATCTGCCATAAAGATAGGTCCTTTCTTAGTACGTACCATCATCATAGAAGAAGCTTTTTCTATATCTTTAGATATTCCAAGTACATTCACCATTACTTTAAATTCATCTCTATAACTTCTTTTAAAACCCGTAACAATGCCATCTGCATCTCCTATTTCCACCATCATAGCACCAAAGTAATTTCGTTGCCTCATTTTTCTTTGAGCTTCTATAAGAGTTAGTCCTTTTCGTTGTCTTTTCTTCCAAAAAACATGAGCATATTTATTGGCAACCTCATCATTACCTTCATCCTTCGGATTAATTATATTGAATTCACTATCTTCTAATCCATTCTCCTCCAATAACTGTTTAATTACATTTTTTCTCCCTAGTAATATAGGTTGTGCTATGCCCTCTTCGGATATGATTTGTGCTGCTTTAAGTATAGGTAACTCTTCTGCTTCAGCAAATACGATAGTTTTAGGCTTTTGTTTGGCTTTGTCATTAAGCATTCGAGTAAATTTATCTTCTTTACCTATCCTTTGCAAAAGTTCTCTAGAATATTCATCCCAATCAGCAATAGGGTTTCTAGCGATTCCTGAATTCATAGCAGCCTTGGCTACAGCCATAGATACCTTGGTAATTAATCTGTTATCAAAGGGTTTGGGAATGATATAATCTTTACCAAAAGATATGTTTTTAGTTCCGTAAGCAATTTCTACTTCCTCTGGAACAGTTTCTTTAGCTAAGTCTGCCAAAGCGTTTACTGCTGCCATTTTCATCTCTTCATTAATGGTAGTAGCTCTCACATCTAATGCTCCTCTAAAGATAAATGGAAAGCCCAATACATTGTTCACTTGATTAGGAGTATCAGAACGCCCTGTTGCCATAATTACATCTTTTCTAGTGCGAGTTGCTAAGTGGTAATCAATCTCCGGAGTAGGGTTTGCCATAGCAAATACAATAGGAGTTTCTGCCATAGAAAGTAACATTTCCTTAGTGAGAACATTCCCTTTTGATAATCCTATAAATACATCTGCTTCTTTTATAGCCTCTTCTAAAGTAGATACATTTTTCTTTGTTATAAACTCTGTTTTTTCTAGAGTCAAATCCTCTCTATCTGCTCTTATCACTCCTTTACTATCGCACATTATAATATTTTCTGGACAAGCACCCAAAAGAGTATAGAGTTTAGTACAAGATATAGCAGCGGCTCCTGCACCATTGACTACTATAGAAATCTTTGTTATATCTTTATTTGCCAGTTCCAAAGCATTTTTTAAGGCTGCTGCTGATATAATGGCTGTACCGTGTTGATCATCGTGCATTACAGGTATATTTAACTCCTCTTTTAGCCTTCTCTCTATCTCAAAGGCTTCTGGGGCTTTAATATCCTCTAAGTTAATACCTCCAAATGTAGGAGAGATAGCTTTTACTGTTTCTACAAATTTATCTACATGTGTAGCATCTATCTCTATATCAAATACATCTATATCTGCAAATATTTTAAACAGTAACCCTTTACCTTCCATTACGGGTTTAGAGGCTTCAGGCCCTATGTTGCCTAACCCCAGTACAGCTGTGCCATTTGATATTACAGCAACCAAATTACCTTTGGCTGTGTATTGATACACATCATCAATGTTTTTTTCTATAGCTATGCAAGGGTCTGCTACGCCTGGAGAATAAGCCAATGACAAATCTCTTTGAGTGTTGTGACTCTTGGTAGGAATTACTTCTATTTTTCCTTTTCTACCCTTAGAATGATAATCTAATGCTACTCGTCTTAACTTTTTATCCATAACATACCTAATGATAACTTTAAACTAAGGTTACAAAAGTATAAAAACTTTAGGCTAATAAAAAAATTAACCGTATAAATTTTATACGGTAGATTCAACTTACAAGTGCAACATTGTTTAATTTTGATTTTTTCTACAAATTTATAAAATAATTGGAAAGGTTTTACATAATTTATTCCCTTTCATTAGGTCTGTTGTTTATCTTGATTTGAATATTTTCTACTAAATATTGCACTTACTAATTGAGTTTGCAAATTATCTTATTTTTGAGTTTAAAAATCAAAAAAAGACGCTTAAAATAAAAAAATAATGGATAAAAAATTATATTTTTTTCGTAAAGTACTGATAATCAATCAAAAAAAGTTTATTTTTTCTTGGTCAGTAATTTTCTTGATCTTATTTTTATTTTAGAATTAATATAAAACTAATAATTGTTTTAAATGTAACTTTTATTATATTTGCACAATCAAACTAAAAAATAAACAAAACAAATAATAAAACATCAAACTATAAGGAATATAAACGGAACTTTGTCTGTTTATACAGTAGTTAGCCACAAGCAAAAAACACCACGTAGCCGAATGGAATCAATGTCAGAAATAAAAGAAAGGTATTTAAAAGCCCAAATTGAAGAGCGAAAAAGGCAACTTGAAAACCATTCAGAAACTATTGAAGATTTCATTAAACTATGTTCCCAATTTGGAATGAAGTTGACTGAAGACAATTTCAGTTACATACAAACCATCGGAATCGTTGCAAACTATCCTGATTTACTCTTTCATCTAAAACCTGAATTAGAAAAAGTGGATGAAGATTTAATTGAGTGCAAATCATTAGAAAAATACTTTGAGAAAAAAGGTTTCAATGGCGGAATGCTATATTCAGATAAGTTCATTGCTATGGCTCATCCCTACTTTAGAAGAGGAATGAGTGAATTTGCAAATTTCGCACCCAGATTTATCGACCTTTTTTGGAAATTTAAAGATGATAAAGTCAAAACATATATTGCTTTGGATGCAAACCGAGTAAGAATTAATGTGGACGATTCAGCATATTTGGAGCTTGACACTTGGTATGGAGCATCTTTCAAAGAACAAATTGATTTAATTCCAAATGGTGTTGTAAAAATTCGCCCACCAGCTCAGTTAGACGAAACCTATATTTCTTTCTTATTTAACGAGGCATATTCATTTGACATAAAATGGACTGAGAAAAATGGAATAAAAACTTTTCAAGCCGAGGAGTTTAAAACTGATAAGGTGACTATTAATATAGATGCAACAGAATACTATCCAGTTAGATATATTCACGCTGAATACGATATCAAAGAAAAAAACTTTAGACATTTTGACGGAGCAATTCATTTCTACGATAAAGATGAATATTACCAGAGAAGAGTTTCCGACTTAAATTTTAATGAAAAAATCGCAACTCATTTAAAAGCTAAAACATACAAGTTGTTTAAAATGAACGAAAATGTGAGTGTGGATACTTGGATAACATATACAAGTCATTTTTGCACAGGAAATCCATTAGTATTTGAATATTTCGAGGATAAATATCCTGACCGAATCCAAGAGATTATAGATAAAATAGAAAATAAAGCCAGTGGCTAACAATGTATAAAAATAATAGTGGTGTAATCGCTAAAATGAAAGTAATGAAATATAAAAAAGGTCTGTGTATAACCGAAAAATTATTATTTCAAAATCTGCTACTATTCTTATACGAGACCGTTGCCTGCAATATAAAACTCGTAACGGTATGAAAAATAGTATGTATTTCTTAAAAAAAATATTTGGATATATCCAAATATTTTTTTTAAATTTGCTGTCATATTAGAATTTTAAAACATTAGAACTATGAAAGCAAAATTAACATTTATTTTGATGTTTGTTACAATTTTGCAGTTACAAAATTGTAACAATGACTTAGTAGAAACTGTAGAAACAGAAGAGTCAAGTCCAAATCCAAAGAGTATTCGAGAGAATAAGGTACCACCAAAATCAGAGCATTTATTATTGGGAGAGAAAAAGGAAAATCCTTATTCAGTAAAGAATATGAAAATTGCTTTAGACAGCATAAAGTTGGGAATTCAAGAGAATAAGATTTCGGGTTCTGATGTAGATGCTTTCAAGGAGATGAATTTAGAAATTGAGGCTACAGATTATTTAGTGAAATTTAGTCCAAAGGATAGTTTAGAGGCTGACCGTATAGATAGTGATACTACAATGTACACTACGCATTATCCAATGGGCTATGAGATAGTACAAAAAGGTAGTGGCTATTATCATGACCCTAAAGTGCCGTTAGATGAGTTTACTCCTCGTTATGCTATCATCAAGAAAGATCAAAAAACACCTATGGAGTATGAGGTATTAGAAGAATTGTTTATTCCTAAGCATAGTAAACATTATAAGTTAGAGCAAGGGCAGTATCCGGGAGATAACCCAAAAGTTGTATTTTTAACTAAACTTGAGCGATTATCAATGTTGCAGACCAAAAATATTACTTTACTAAAGGAATTAAAAGAAACAAGTAAAGTACCTAATGAAGATAAAGCCTACAAAATTGATGAAGGTGATAATCTTGATGATGATGATGATAATAGTTGTTGGTGGTGTTGGCAACCTACATACTGGCAACCAAGTGGTAAGATACAGCATAGAGATGAGTCGGATAATATACGCCCCATAAGAGGTGTGCCTGTGATGGTAGATTGGGGCTGGTGGTGGTGGCAAGATGATATTGTATATACAGATGATAAAGGGGAATTTAACCATAGTTATGAACACTTACGCTTGAAGTATAGAATTATATGGGAGCGTTATCAATTTGAGATTAGAAATAATGGTTGGTTTACTGCTGATACAGGAACTCATTATAGATATAAAGGACCTTGGAACCCTGTAATAAGTAAAAATTGGTCATTATTAGATAATGCTTTTGCAGTGGCGTATTCAGCGGCTTATGATTACTGGTATGGCAATAGGTTTGGATTGAGATTACCCAAAGATCATTGGTGGTGGAATGTTCGCCCGACTATATGTGTGAATACTCGTACTGAAAGTTATAGAGGGTCTTGCGGATATTATTGGTGGCTTCTAGGAGCGAGTCAAATAGATATTTATAATATTAATGGAAATATAAATCCAGCTAGTTATCAAATTTATGCCACTACTATACATGAAATAGCCCATTTGTCACATTTTGAACACAGCAGTTCTTATACCTTTATATTTGATATTGAATCACGTTTAAAAGAAAGTTGGGCAGTAGCCGTAGGTTGGCAGTTTACCAGAGAGAGGTATAATTGGGCAGATAATAATAAGAATTTAACAGAGGTAGGGAGACAAGAAGAAGGTAATCCAGTATATACTCCTTATATAGTAGATTTTATGGATGTTCATAATCAAGCAGGTGTAGATGATAGAGTAAGAGGGTATAGTATAGAGCAGTTAGAAAATGCGGTGTTAGAATCACTTCATTTTTGGGATTTTAATCGTTATATAAGAAATGTTGATAACCCTACAGAAGGCAATATAAATAGATTGTTTAGACCTTACAGATGATGAGAGTATTTAATATTATAATATTGGCTATTGGCATAGGTTTTTTGTATAATTGTACTCATAGTAATGTTATAGATGGTTCCTATTATTTTCATAATAAAACGAAGCAGACCATAAGATTAAATCATTTTAGATTAAGAGGTTGGAAGCATGAAAATGGGATAACTATAAAACCTAATGAAAATAAAGAGGTAAAACTATATCAAGAGATGACAGTTTTAGCAAGACCTTCAAGGTGGTTCTCTACGGGGGTCTTTAAAATAATTTTTGCAGATGGTAAGCTATTAGCCTATAAAAGTCTTTGGAATTATAATTTTTTATTATTCAATAGCAGAGTTTTTCCAAAAGATATAGATTTTAAAATGCCAATTAATGATAAATCATGGAAAAAACTAGCAAGCCATAAGGCATTGTATGAAATTACAGAAGAAGATTATAAAAAATCAGAATATTTAACACATATGAGATTTGATTTTGTAGGGTATGATAATATTCCAAAAGATTATAGAAGTAACACAAAAATTAGGTTCTATCATCATAATGGTACTCAAATTAAGCTAGTTAATGATATAACAGAAGGGATATATATTCATTTGAGTAAAGTTACTTTACCTTTTAGGAGTGCACCTGTTATAAATTACTTTGCCAAAGGTAAAAATAATTTTGTAGTACCGGCTTATACAGATAGTTGTACCATTACTTTTAGTAATGGTTCAGATAAAAAGATACTAAAATACAGTGGAAGGTATGATAACGCTACACGGCATAGCCCTTTGCATAAAAAATACTGGACAAAGCAAAGTGATACAGAGTACTATTACACAATAACCAGAGAGGATTTTGAGGCAGCAGAGGATTTGTAGTTTTTTTTAAATTTGTATATTTAGTAATTCAAGAGTTTATGTTAGATTTAAAAAAAGTTGGGCAGTAGCCGTAGGTTGGCGGTTTACCAAAGAGGTATAATTGGTCAGATAATAATTCGAATTTAAGACATATAGGAAGACAACATGAATTTATAGATATACATAATAAAAATGCAATAGAATATAACTATACAAGTTGTTTGGTAGATTTGATGGATAGATACTCACAGCATAATTATATTGACAACTCAAACCGCGGTGTAGTAGCCACAGATAATGTAAGTGGTTATTCTATAGTAAATATAGAAGATGTATTGTTTAAAAGTAGTACACTTTTTGGAGTTTTAGAAGATTTGCGCTGGTTTAATAGACCCGGTTTTGATGACTTGGTAAATTCTTACAGATAATTTTATTAAGATGAGAGTAAATATATTGATATTATTTTTTTGTATCATGCTTTTTGTAAGTTGTGGTCGTCCTGATTATGAAGATAGGTATAATTATATTCATAATCAAACAAATCAAAACATAAGGTTAAATAATGTTTATATAAGAAAGTATTTTAAGAACACTAAAGGTAAGGTAATAAAGCCTAATGAAAAAATAGAAATTATAATAACGGATACGGATATTAGAACTTTTATTTATAATCGCACAGAGGTATTTACAATTACTTTTGAAGATGATAAAATATTAGCATATAAGTGGGTATTATTAAATGGAAAAAATGTGCATCTAATGAAAAGGGCGATTACCTCTTATAAATCATGGAAATACATAGGACATAATAAATATTTGTATGAAATTACCGAGGAGGATTACAAGCAAGCAGAGTATTTAACTTATATGCGGTATGGTTTTTTATTAGATAAAACTATACCTGAAGATTATAGAAAAAAAGAAATAACACGAAATGTAAATGTAGTTTATTATGATAATGGTACAAAAGTAGAATATGGAACAGTAACCCCTCAAGGTTATTATTATGGATATAATTATAATACTCCTGAATATGACGATAACTTTGATTATTTTGCCAAAGGCAAAAATAACTTTGTAGTACCACCAGTTTATACAGATAGTTGTACCATTATTTTTAATGTAAAAGATAAGTTTGGCAATGACACTCCTAAAAAGATACTAAAATACAGTGGAAGGTATGATAACGCTACACGGCATAGCCCTTTGCATAAAAAATACTGGACAAAGCAAAGTGATACAGAGTACTATTACACAATAACCAGAGAGGATTTTGAGGCAGCAGAGGATTTGTAGTTTTTTTTAAATTTGTATATTTAGTAATTCAAGAGTTTATGTTAGATTTAAAAGAAAGTTGGGCAGTAGCCGTAGGTTGGTGGTTTACCAAAGAGAGGTATAATTGGTCAGATAATAATTCGAATTTAAGACATATAGGAAGACAACATCAGTCTATAGATATACATAATAAAAATTCAATCAATTATAAATATACAAGTTGTTTGGTAGATTTGATGGATAGATACTCACAGCATAATGATATTGACAACTCAAACCGGGTGTAGTAGCCACAGATAATGTAAGTGGTTATTCTATAGTAAATATAGAAGATGTATTGTTTAAAAGTAGTACACTTTTTGGAGTTTTAGAAGATTTGCGCTGGTTTAATAGACCCGGTTTTGATGACTTGGTAAATTCTTACAGATAATTTTATTAAGATGAGAGTAAATATATTGATATTATTTTTTTGTATCATGCTTTTTGTAAGTTGTGGTCGTGGTGATGATGAATATATGTATAATTATATTCATAATCAAACAAATCAAAACATAAGGTTAAATAATGTTTATATAAGAAAGTATTTTAAGAACACTAAAGGTAAGGTAATAAAGCCTAATGAAAAAATAGAAATTATAATAACGGATACGGATATTAGAGGTTTTATTTATGATAACACAGAGGTATTTACAATTACTTTTGAAGATGATAAAATATTAGCATATAAGTGGGCATTATTAAATGGAAAAAATGTGCATCTAATGAAAAGGGCGATTACCTCTTATAAATCATGGAAAAACATAGGGACTGATAAATATTTGTATGAAATTACCGAGGAGGATTACAAGCAAGCAGAGTATTTAACCTATATGCGATATGGTTTTTTATTAGATAAAACTATACCTGAAGATTATAGAAAAAAAGGAATAACACGAAATGTAATTTATTACAATAATGGTACAAAAGTAGAATATGGAACAGTAACCCCTCAAGGTTATTATTATGGATATAATTATAATACTCCTGAATATGACGATAACTTTGATTATTTTGCCAAAGGCAAAAATAACTTTGTAGTACCACCAGTTTATACAGATAGTTGTACCATTATTTTTAATGTAAAAGATAAGTTTGGCAATGACACTCCTAAAAAGATACTAAAATACAGCGGTAGGTATGATAATGCTACACGGCATAGCCCTTTGCATAAAAAATACTGGACAAAGCAAAGTGATACAGAGTACTATTACACAATAACCAGAGAGGATTTTGAGGCAGCAGAGGATTTGTAGTTTTTTTTAAATTTGTATATTTAGTAATTCAAGAGTTTATGTTAGATTTAAAAAAAAGTTGGGGAGACGCAGTAGTTTGGCGGTTTACCAGAGAGGTATAATTGGGTGGATGATAATGATGATGTTAATAGTAATGGTAGGAGTGAATTAACAGAGTTAGGGAGACAAGAAGAAGGTAATCCAGTATATACTCCTTATATAGTAGATTTTATGGATGTTCATAATCAAGCAAGTGCAGATGATGATGTAAACGGATATAGTGTAAGGCAATTAGAAAATGCGGTATTAGAGTCACTTCACTTTTGGGATTTCAACCGTCATATCAGAATGATTAACAATACTACAAGAAATAATATAGATGCATTATTTAGACCTTACAGATGATGAGAATATTTAATATTATAATATTGGCTGTTAGCGTAGTTTCTGTGTGTAGTTGTATATATGAAAGGGCTATAGATAGTTATCATTATTTTCATAATAAAACGAATCAAGCGATAAAATTAGATCATCCGAGATTGAGAAAATTTAAAAATAATTATAAAGGAGTTACTATAGGACCAGGAGAAAATAAGGAAAACAGAGTATATGCTATCGATGGGATGATTGATTTTAAATTTCCATCTCGTGAATATGGATGGGGGGGAGTATTTCAGATTATTTTTCAAGATGGTAAATTATTAGTTTATAAAAAGAATAAAAACGAAATATTTTTGAATAATAATGCAGTAGAAAATGTAAAGAACCCTCTTCAAGATAAGTATTACACAAAATTAAGTAGTCATAAAGCAAAATATGAGATAACAGAAGAAGATTATAAACAAGCAGAATATATGACACATATGAAATATCGCTTTTTAGGCGGTAATATTCCGGAAAATTATCGTCGTAGAACAAAAATTCAATTTTATTACTATAATGGTACTCAAGTAAAAGATGCTTATATCCGTGGTTTAAACTTTGATTTAGGCGAAACCAAAAGGATGAATTATTTTATCAGAGGAAAAAATAATTTTATAGTACCTGCTTATACAGATAGTTGTACCATTATTTTTAATGTAAAAGATAAGTTTGGCAATGACACTCCTAAAAAGATACTAAAATACAGTGGAAGGTATGATAACGCTACACGGCATAGCCCTTTGCATAAAAAATACTGGACAAAGCAAAGTGATACAGAGTACTATTACACAATAACCAGAGAGGATTTTGAGGCAGCAGAGGATTTGTAGTTTTTTTTAAATTTGTATATTTAGTAATTCAAGAGTTTATGTTAGATTTAAAAAAAAGTTGGGCAGTAGCCGTAGGTTGGCAGTTTACCAAAGAGAGGTATAATTGGTCAGATAATAATTCGAATTTAAGACATATAGGAAGACAACATCAGCCTATAGATATACATAATAAAAATGCAATAGAATATAACTATACAAGTTGTTTGGTAGATTTGATGGATAGATACTCACAGCATAATTATATTGACAACTCAAACCGCAGTGTAGTAGCCACAGATAATGTAAGTGGTTATTCTATAGTAAATATAGAAGATGTATTGTTTAAAAGTAGTACACTTTTTGGAGTTTTAGAAGATTTGCGCTGGTTTAATAGACCCGGTTTTGATGACTTGGTAAATTCTTACAGATAATTTTATTAAGATGAGAGTAAATATATTGATATTATTTTTTTGTATCATGCTTTTTGTAAGTTGTGGTAGGCCTGATGGAGAAGATAGGTATAATTATATTCATAATCAAACAAATCAAAACATAAGGTTAAATAATGTTTATATAAGAAAGTATTTTAAGAACACTAAAGGTAAGGTAATAAAGCCTAATGAAAAAATAGAAATTATAATACCGGATATTAGAGGTTTTATTTATGATCACACAGAGGTATTTACAATTACTTTTGAAGATGATAAAATATTAGCATATAAGTGGGCATTATTAAATGGAAAAAATGTGGATCTAATGAAAAGGGCGATTACCTCTTATAAATCATGGAAATACATAGGACATAATAAATATTTGTACGAAGTAACAGCTGAAGATTACAAGCAAGCAGAGTATTTAACTTATATGAGGTATGGTTTTTTATTAGATAAAACTATACCTGAAGATTATAGAAAAAAAGGAATAACACGAAATGTAATTTATTACAATAATGGTACAAAAGTAGAACATGGAACAGTAACCCCTCAAGGTTATTATTATGGGTATAATTATAATACTCCTGAATATGACGATAACTTTGATTATTTTGCCAAAGGCAAAAATAACTTTGTAGTACCACCAGTTTATACAGATAGTTGTACCATTATTTTTAATGTAAAAGATAAGTTTGGCAATGACACTCCTAAAAAGATACTAAAATACAGTGGAAGGTATGATAACGCTACACGGCATAGCCCTTTGCATAAAAAATACTGGACAAAGCAAAGTGATACAGAGTACTATTACACAATAACCAGAGAGGATTTTGAGGCAGCAGAGGATTTGTAGTTTTTTTTTAAATTTGTATATTTAGTAATTCAAGAGTTTATGTTAGATTTAAAAAAAGTTGGGGAGACGCAGTAGTTTGGCGGTTTACCAGAGAGGTATAATTGGTCAGATAATAATTCGAATTTAAGACATATAGGAAGACAACATGAGTCTATAGATATACATGATAAAAATGCAATAGAATATAACTATACAAGTTGTTTGGTAGATTTGATGGATAGATATTCACAGCATAACAAAGGAGGTACAAGCAGTATAGACACTGATGTAGCCATAGATAATGTAAGTGGTTATTCTATAGTAAATATAGAAGATGTATTGTTTAAAAGTAGTACACTTTTTGGAGTTTTAGAAGATTTGCGCTGGTTTAATAGACCCGGTTTTGATGACTTGGTAAATTCTTACAGATAATTTTATTAAGATGAGAGTAAATATATTGATATTATTTTTTTGTATCATGCTTTTTGTAAGTTGTGGTCGTCATGATGAAGATATGTATAATTATATTCATAATCAAACAAATCAAAACATAAGGTTAAATAATGTTTATATAAGAAAGTATTTTAAGAACACTAAAGGTAAGGTAATAAAGCCTAATGAAAAAATAGAAATTATAATACCGAATATTAGAGGTTTTATTTATAATCGCACAGAGGTATTTACAATTACTTTTGAAGATGATAAAATATTAGCATATAAGTGGGTATTATTAAATGGAAAAAATGTGCATCTAATGAAAAGGGCGATTACCTCTTATAAATCATGGAAATACATAGGACATAATAAATATTTGTATGAAATTACCGAGGAGGATTACAAGCAAGCAGAGTATTTAACTTATATGAGGTATGGTTTTTTATTAGATAAAACTATACCTGAAGATTATAGAAAAAAAGAAATAACACGAAATGTAAATGTAGTTTATTATGATAATGGTACAAAAGTAGAATATGGAACAGTAACCCCTCAAGGTTATTATTATGGATATAATTATAATACTCCTGAATATGACGATAACTTTGATTATTTTGCCAAAGGCAAAAATAACTTTGTAGTACCACCAGTTTATACAGATAGTTGTACCATTATTTTTAATGTAAAAGATAAGTTTGGCAATGACACTCCTAAAAAGATACTAAAATACAGTGGAAGGTATGATAACGCTACACGGCATAGCCCTTTGCATAAAAAATACTGGACAAAGCAAAGTGATACAGAGTACTATTACACAATAACCAGAGAGGATTTTGAGGCAGCAGAGGATTTGTAGTTTTTTTTAAATTTGTATATTTAGTAATTCAAGAGTTTATGTTAGATTTAAAAAAAAGTTGGGGAGACGCAGTAGTTTGGCGGTTTACCAGAGAGAGGTATAATTGGTCAGATAATAATAAGAATTTAACAGAGGTAGGGAGACAAGAAGAAGGTGATCCAGTATATACTCCTTATATAGTAGATTTTATGGATGTTCATAATCAAGAAGGTGTAGATGATAGAGTAAGAGGGTATAGTATAGAGCAGTTAGAAAATGCGGTATTAGAATCACTTCATTTTTGGGATTTTAATCGTTATATAAGAAATGTTGATAACCCTACAGAAGGCAATATAAATAGATTATTTAGACCTTACAACAATTAAAATGAGGGTATTTAATATTGTAATATTGTTTATTAGCATAATTTCTTTGTGTAATTGTAGTATTTTTTGTTCAGATTGTAATGAAGAATTTGAGGAGCATTATAATTATATTTATAATAAAACTAACCAAACTATAACGATTTACCATTATAAATTAAAAAATGATAAAAATCAGTTAAAATCTAATGAAAAAATTGAAATTAAAACAGGAAGCACTATTGTAGAAGCGGTTCCACCCGTTAAGAAATGGTCTGGTGTATTTAAAATAATTTTTTCAGATGGTAAGATATTAGCCTGTAAAAGACTTTGGAATTATAACTTATTATTATTTAATAACAGAGTTTTTCCAAAAGATACAGATTTTAAAATGTTAATAAATGAAAAATCTTGGAAAGTATTAGATCGCAATAAATTTCAATATGAAATTACAGAAGAAGATTATAAAAAATCAGAATATTTAACACATATGAAATTTAGCATTAAATATAATATTCCGAAATATTGGTTTAGAAAAATTAGATTTTACCACTATAATGGTACAGAAATTAAGAATAGTAATTATGATTATTTTGCTAAAGGCAAAAATAATTTTGTAGTACCACCAGTTTATACAGATAGTTGTACCATTACTTTTAGTAATGGTTCAGATAAAAAGATACTAAAATACAGCGGTAGGTATGATAATGCTACACGGCATAGCCCTTTGCATAAAAAATACTGGACAAAGCAAAGTGATACAGAGTACTATTACACAATAACCAGAGAGGATTTTGAGGCAGCAGAGGATTTGTAGTTTTTTTTAAATTTGTATATTTAGTAATTCAAGAGTTTATGTTAGATTTAAAAAAAAGTTGGGGAGACGCAGTAGTTTGGCGGTTTACCAGAGAGGTATAATTGGGTGGATGATAATGATGATGTTAATAGTAATGGTAGGAGTGAATTAACAGAGTTAGGGAGACAAGAAGAAGGTAATCCAGTATATACTCCTTATATAGTAGATTTTATGGATGTTCATAATCAAGCAGGTGCAGATGATGATGTAAACGGATATAGTGTAAGGCAATTAGAAAATGCGGTATTAGAGTCACTTCACTTTTGGGATTTCAACCGTCATATCAGAATGATTAACAATACTACAAGAAATAATATAGATGCATTATTTAGACCTTACAGATGATGAGAATATTTAATATTATAATATTGGCTGTTAGCGTAGTTTCTGTGTGTAGTTGTATATATGAAAGGATTAGAGATAGTTATCATTATTTTCATAATAAAACTAATCAGACGATAAAATTAGATCATTGGAGATTGAGAAAATTTGAAAATAATTATAAAGGAGTTACTATAGGACCAGAAGAAAGTAAGGAAAATGTAATATCCCCTATGTATGGGACTGATTTTATATCTCCATTTCGGCAATATAGATCGGGAGTATTTCAGATTATTTTTCAAGATGGTAAATTATTAGTTTATAAAAAGAATAAAAACGAAATATTTTTGAATAATAATGCAGTAGAAAATGTAAAGAACCCTCTTCAAGATAAGTATTACACAAAATTAAGTAGTCATAAAGCAAAATATGAGATAACAGAAGAAGATTATAAACAAGCAGAATATATGACACATATGAAATATCGCTTTTTAGGCGGTAATATTCCGGAAAATTATCGTCATAGAACAGAAATTGAATTTTATTACTATAATGGTACTCAAGTAAAAGATGCTTATATCCGTGGTTTAAACTTTGATTTAGGCGAAACCAAAAGGATGAATTATTTTATCAGAGGAAAAAATTAGATTAAATAGAAATGGTACTCAATAATTTGGTGTTTTTTATATTAGATGAATCTAAACTATATTGATATACACCATTTTTCCCTACTAAAATAATTACACTATTGTAAAGGATAATATCAAAAGTACTTTTATTAATAGAGTGAACCAGTTTTGCATTTTTAGGTTCTGTAACATCAAATATTTTCACCTCATCATCACATACAAATAAATAATTACCATATAATGCTAAACCTATGGGTTTTACTAAGTTTCTTCTTGAAACGAGTACAGGGTTTGTAACATCCTTTATATCATATACTTCCAATAAGTTAGTAGTACCTCTACAATTTGAACCCGAATGCAGGGTTACATAAGCATATTTATCATCTGCTACTACAGGGTCGCATGCCGTAAAATGTCGTACTGATGCTAACCTTTTAGGGTATTCAGCATTAGAGGCATCATAAATAAACATTCCATCTTGTGAACCAATATAAAGGTAATTTTTATAGGCAAATAAGGTTTCTATCCTAAACCCTACTGGTACATCATTTACCTTTACAGGATTTGTGTAAGTACCAATATTAAAAACATTTAACCCCCTATCATCTACAGTATATAAATAATCCCCCAATATAGCAAATCTTGCTAAAGAACCTCCTTTTCCTGTACCACTTTGAGAAATCTCTTTACCACATCCCAAAATAAACAATACAAAGACTATAAATACTAATATCCTCTTCATAATTATTTCTTCTTCTTTTTCCAATTAATAATTACTTCATTTTCTTTCATTCTATGGCTAAAACCCTCTGGATCTTGCATCTGCGGAAAAGCATTCCTTATACGCTTAGTAACCTGTAGTGTTTTCATAGCAATACTTAACTTTACAGCTAATAAATCTACAGCACTATTTATATAAAGCGCATCTTTTTTTATAGCTAAATCTGAAGTACCCGGTACTTTCATAAATGCTAAATTTACAGGATTTGAAGGGTTAGAGTTGTCAATAATATGAAAACCTTCGTTTTTTTCTCCAATAAATAGAATATCATCTTTTATATATATCTTACCCGAGTTTACAATACTTCTGGCTTTTTCTACTTTCACAGATTTTTCAAACTCACTTCTACTGACTATTATAGGTTCATAGGTATAAAACTCATCATCACCACCACCACCATTACCGAAAGGTATAATACAAGTTACCAAAAAAACACAACACAATATACTATAAATAATATATCTTAAATTCATGACAAAATAATTTTCTTACATTTAACTATTTAAACTAACTGAATGTGGCAAATATATATATTTTTTTTGATTTTAAAAAATAAATCGCTATAAACTTTAATAGGTAGATTCAACTTACAAGTGCAACATTATTTAATTTTGATTTTTTTCTACAAATTTACAAAATAATTGGAAAGGTCTTACATAATTTATTCCCTTTCTAGGTCTGTTGTTTATCTTGATTTGAATGTTTTTTATGAGTTTATCTTTTACATTGTTTAAATGTTGATTTTTAGGCAAGTACTGTCTGATTAATTTATTCATATTTTCTATTTGCCCTTTTTCCCAAGAACAATAAGGGTTTGTAAAGTAGGTATCTACTTCCAATTTATCTCTAAACACATATGTAAAAGTATATATATATTTGCTCCCTAAATTGGCTTAATTCTTGTTTTACAAAGCCCCCCTGTCTGCCGACAGGCAAGCAAAAGTTTTCTATTCTACTTAATGTGATTGATCTCTTTTGCCTCTAACTCGACTGGCTCCAAAATATATTTCATCTAATACAATCTCTCCTATTTTAAAAGGGTTTTCTTCTTCACATTTTAATGTAATTAAAACTCTTAATTTATCAAAGATTTTATTTATAGTAATACGATTGAATCCTCTCAATTCACTTGCTTTTTTAGCTTCAATATCCAAACAAAATAACTTTAAAATAGACCTAAATTTTGCCTCAGAAATTTGGGAACGGATAATATACTTATTTTTCGTAGATAAAGGTTTACAAATATAATATCTTAGATTATCTCGAACCAATACTTTAACACTTTAAAAGAGAGTTTAAAAAAACCTTATAAAATATGTTGCAAAGAATATACGATTATATATCAAAGATGACAAACCAATCTTAAAGCATTTTATTATATTGAACTCAGGTTGTTGAAATATAAATATTTATTAAATTTATATTTAACCATTTTTTGTACTTTAGCCCATATTAATTTTTTCACATAATTTATCATAATGATGACTCTAAAAAATGCAATAAAATTAGAAAATAAATATGGAGCTCATAATTATCAGCCATTACCTGTAGTACTCTCAAAAGGAAAAGGGGTATTTGTATGGGATGTAGAAGGAAAGAAATATTTTGATTTTTTATCTGCCTATTCCGCTGTAAATCAAGGGCATTGCCACCCTAAAATTATAGATGCTCTCAAAACACAAGCAGAAACTTTAACACTTACCTCTAGGGCTTTTTATAACGATAAACTGGGTGAATATTCTAAATACATTACAGAGTTATTTGGCTTTGATAAAGTATTACCTATGAATACTGGAGCAGAAGCAATAGAAACTGCTATAAAAATCGTTAGACGTTGGGGTTATCAAAAAAAGAGTATCACTGCAAACCAAGCCAGAATCATAGTATGTAAAAATAATTTTCACGGAAGAACTACGACTATTATATCTGCATCTAATGATCCCATAGCTACCCAAGATTATGGACCTTATACCCCTGGTATAGTTTCTATAGAGTATAATAACTTAAATGATTTGGAACTTTTACTAAGAAAAGAGGGAGAAAATATAGCAGGGTTTCTAGTAGAACCTATACAGGGAGAGGCAGGGATATATGTACCTAATGAAGATTATATTAAAAAAGCGTACGATTTATGCAAAAAATACAATGTACTCTTTGTAGCAGATGAAGTACAAACGGGTATTGCACGGACAGGTAAAATGTTAGCAGTAGACTACAGTGGTATTAAACCAGATATATTGGTATTAGGGAAAGCTCTATCTGGTGGAGTAGTACCTGTATCAGCTGTATTAGCCAATAATAATATTATGGAAGTTATCACTCCAGGTTCTCATGGTTCTACCTTTGGAGGCAACCCGTTATCTTGTAAAGTAGCCATGGCTGCCCTAGAAGTAGTACAACAGGAGAAACTAGCAGAAAAAGCGTTTGAATTAGGCGAAGTACTTAGAAAAGAACTAAATAGATATATTCCTGCAAATCCTATAATAAAAAAGGTAAGAGGAAAAGGAATGCTCAATGCCATAGTAGTAGATGACAGTAATGAGGGAACATTAGCATGGGATATATGTGTAAAACTCAAAGAAAATGGACTACTAGCAAAACCTACTCATGGTAATATCATCAGATTTGCTCCTCCTCTTGTAATAACCAAACCACAACTTATGAAGAGTATTGATATTATAAAAACTACATTTGATAATTTCAAATAAATAAGATTAAAAAATCACTTCAAATTTGACCAATAAAATGTTTTTAAAATTGAAAAATATCTAAAAAATAACCAATACATCATTGAAAAAAATTGCAATTCTATTTATCTTTTTGTCTCTGAGAGGTGTAAGTCAAAACTGGAAGACTTTTTTTTCGTACCGAAATGTTATAGATATAGTACCTGCTAAACATAAAATATACTGTGCTACTTCTAATGCTATATTCTCTTACAATATAAACAGTAGAGAGATCAAAAAAATTACAAAAACTAATGGACTTTCAGATATTGGCATCTCTACTATTTGTTATGATGAAAATAGAGAAACATTATATGTAGGGTACTATAGCGGTTTATTGGATGTAATTACTATTACCGGAAGTACTGCATATAAAGACATAGCACAAAGTGCTATCACCCATAAAAGAATATATAAAATATTGCCCTATAACGACAAAGTATATTTGTGTACGGAGTTTGGAATCATTGAATATTTACCCAATACAGGAACTTTTGGGAATACCTTTTTTATAGGTGACACAGCAACCCAAATACCTATATATGATATGTTGATAAACAATAAAAAAATATATATTACAACCTCGCAGGGTATTAAGAGAATTGATATAACTCAAAAAAATTTGAATTACAATAATTGGAATACATTACCGAAATTAGAAAGTAAAATCCCAAAACAAATACAAAGTATAGGAAATGATATTTTTGCTTACAACGACAAAGGCATATACAAATACAATGGCTTGAACTGGATTCTTTTAAAGAAAATAGAAGGAATAAGACATTTGAAAATTTATAATGATAAAATACTGATTACATTTATAGATAAAATAAAGTTATATGACCATTCATTTAATTTTTTGGACAAAATAGAATATAGTAAAGTATATTTTAACAAAGCTATATCCCACCAAAGTAATATATATATAGCTACTCAAAATTATGGCGTGTTATATAGAGAAAAAGATAAAGTAAATTTCATTAAACCTAATGCACTTATATACAATATAGTTAAGAGTGTTTTAGCAAAAAATGGAACATTATGGCTATTACCTACCATACAAAATGCTATTAACCAGATATGTTTATTCCAAAGAGGGTCTTGGAAATATTATAGTTTATCTGATATGATGGGAGTGGAAAACATTCATCATATAACTATCTATCCCAATCAGGTTAAAGATGCTTATTTTAGTTCGAGTAGTAGAGGAATAGTAAAATTCAAAGATGGTAAAGCCATCAAAAAATATTATAAAGATGTATTTGAATTTTCAAAGCAAAATGCAAGTCGTATAGACATAGGTAAAGGTATATTTGATAGAGATGAGAATTATTGGACATTGAATAACTTTGTAGATCATGAACTCGTATTGAAAACAAATGATGATAAATGGTATCGTTTTAATATCAATTCTGGAAGCATAAAACAAAGGCTTTCTGATATTGTAATAGACAAAGATAACAATAAATGGATTGCTACTCAGGGAAATGGCATAGTAGTTTATCATCACAGTAATAGTATAGAAAGTAATAGAGATGATAATATTGCCTACTTATCTACTCATAATTCTAAAGGTGGACTACCTTCTAATATCGTCAATACTTTAGCAGTGGATAAAGATGGTAAAGTATGGATAGGAACAATAAAAGGGTTAGTGGTATTTACTTCACATAGCCTAAACAACGTATTCGGAAGTGAATATAAAGCAAAGCATATCACAGTAGATAACGGAGATGGTATGGGTCATAATTTACTCTCTAATCAAAAAGTGGTTAAAATACTAGTAGATGGAGCTAATAGAAAATGGATTGCCACGGCACATTATGGAGTATATTATCTCTCTAGTGATGGCAAAAAGATGCTATATCATTTTCACAAAGGAAATTCTCCGTTGCCTTCGAATGAAATATCAGATATATCTATAGATGGAAGTACAGGTGAAATTTATTTTTGTACCAAAGCAGGTATGGTATCCTATCAGAATAGAATTACAAATGCCAATAAAGAATTTAAAAAAGTATATGTCTATCCTAATCCAGTACTCCCTAACTATAAAGGAGCTATTTACATTAAGGGACTAGCAGAAAATTCTGATGTTAAAATCACAGATGTATTGGGTAATCTGGTCTATCAAACCATTAGTGAGGGAGGTCAGGTAGCTTGGGATGGCAATACTCAAGACTATCAACGCGTAAGTTCAGGAGTGTATTTAGTATTTGCTACAAGTGAAAATGGAAATACTGCTATGACAAAAATTGTAATTATCAATTAGATGATAAACATTGTATGTAACGTTATTGTAATAAGAACGATCCAATGTAGCGGAAATAAACATATAGTCAAATGCTATTCTCGAGAATATGGAATACAATCTTTTGTAGTATACCTAAAAACACAGGGGTTAAATCGCTCTTTGTTTCAGCCTTTGATGCAAATAGAAATAGAATGCATCCAAAAGAATAAAAATACCCTATCTCAAATTAAACAAGTAGAACCAAAGCAAATATATCATCATATATATAGGGATATTCGCAAGCAAACCATCGTAACATTCCTATCAGAAATACTGAATACGTGCTTACAAGAAAAGGAACAAAACCAATCCCTATACAATTTTATATCTAAAAAAATACATTTGTTAGATTCCATTACTCATCAAGAAAAATTTGAGATATTTCATTTGGTTTTTATAGCTGAACTCACGAAATTTTTTGGGTTTTATCCTAATATAGAAAGATATACAGAGCTTGTGTATTTTGATATGCAAGCTGGACATTGCGTACAAAAAAAACCTTTCCATAAATTTTATTTAATGAATAATTTTTTAATTTTGCTAGCTCGTTTTTTAAATCAAAATATAAATGATATAGACATATTCACTATTCAAGAACAAAGGTATCTTACTAAAATAATGATACAGTATTATCAATTACATATAGATAATTTTGTAAAACCAAAATCTACCAGAATATTACAAGATGTACTTTGGTAAAAAAGCAATATACTTATTGAGTATATTTTGTACAATAACTTTCATACACACTAAAGCTCAACGAATCAATCTAGATGAAATAGTAGTAGATACTCACACTCATCAAAAGAAAAGAGAAGCTGTACAAGTAAATACCTTAAATGCTCAAGAAATAAAAAAAATTACTCCAACATCATCTACGGATTTACTTAAAAACACTTCTGGAGTAAGAGTTCAAAATAGTCAAATGGGAGGTGGTAGCCCAGTGATAAGAGGTTTTGAAGCCAATAGGATTCTACTGATGGTGGATGGAGTACGTATGAACAATGCCATTTATCGCAGTGGTCATTTGCAAAATTCAGTAACGCTACACCCATCATTACTCAAAAAAATGGAAGTTATTTATGGTCCTTCCTCTGTAATATATGGTTCAGGTGCACTAGGAGGTGTGATACATTTTTATACTAAAAATCCTCTTTTAGGAATTAAAGTACAAAAGTTAAATACCGATTTAACATTTAATTCAGTAAATAATGGAATATCAGCGCACGTGAATTACATCTATTCTTCTGAAAACTGGGGTTCTCTTACAGCTATCACTACAAGTAAATTTGGTGATATGGCCATGGGAAAAAACAGAGTTCATGGATATAATGATTGGGGCAAAATGAAGTATTACTCTGCTAATACAGAAAAAACTTATAGCAAAGAACCTATAAAAAATAATGATGAAAATATACTTAAAAATACAGGGTATGGTCAAATAGATGTATTACAAAAGTTTTCATATAAAATAAATACTGAAAATTACTTAAAAGCCAATATACAATATTCTACCTCCACAAATGTACCTCGTACAGATGCCTTAATGGATAAAAAAAATGGAACGCTTAAATGGGCAGAATGGTGGTATGGACCTCAAAACAGATTTTTGACTTCTATCACTCATAATATAAGTACACAAAACAAATGGCTTAAAAATGTAAATACTATTTTGGCATATCAGAATGTAAAAGAAAGTCGAATACAACGACAATTTGGTTCATTAAAAAGGCAGTACAGACGAGAGAATGTAAATATACTAAGCCTAAATACTGATATAAAAACAAAACCTAATGAATTAGATAAACTCTACTATGGGGCAGAGGTTACTCATAATTATGTGAAATCCAGCTCCGAAGGTAGAGAATTACTTATCGAAAATGGTAAAGATGTAGTATTAAACAAAGGTAACACTTTTGCAGTGCAAACTCGTTATCCCGATGCTGGAAGCTATTATGTTACTTTCTCAACTTATGCTAATTATTATAAAGTTTTTAATTCTATACATTCTCTTAATTTTGGCACTAGGCTTACAGGAACATACCTCAATAGCAAATGGGGGAATAGTTCTGTAATTAAACTTCCTAAAAAAGAAATATCAAAGTTAGATTATGCGATTATAGGCAATATCAATTATGCCTATAATGTATCCGATAATATTACAGTTACGGCTTTATTATCAAGCGGTTTTAGGGCTCCTAATATAGATGATGTAGCCAAAGTAAGAGAAAAGAGAGAAAGGCTATATGTGCCTAATCAAGATTTGAAACCTGAATATACCTACAATTTTGAACTGGGTATACAGGGAAGTATCATAGATAATTTGCATATGTCTATCCATTTGTACTATAATTATATTGTAGATTATATAATAAGAGAACATTTTCAGAAATGGACAGAGATACCTGCAAATAAAAAGTTTTTAATAGATAATGACTACGACGCAAAAAATGTAGTAGCCAATGTAAACGGTAACAATGCTTACATATATGGTATAGATTCAAATATATCTTACTACTGGAATAACTTTTTATTTAAAAATGAAATGACTTACACTTATGGTAGAACGGTAAAAGATAGACCCCTTCCATCTATTCCACCTCTATTTGGAAAAGCAATGGTAGAATATACTCAACTCAATTATAGATTAGGATTAAGTTGTGTATATAATGCTAAAAAGAATATAAATGATTTTGATATAATAGGTGGAGTGGATAATCATGATGTTACTTATAAATTGCCTAGTGGAGAATATGTGGGCACTCCAGCTTGGTACACGCTAAATATAGATGTTCAGTGGAAACCTTTTAAAAATATTACACTTAATTTTCTAATAGAAAATATTTTAGATTATCACTACATAGAGTTTGCCTCTGGATTAAGTGCTCCGGGTAGAAATTTTAAGTTCAGATTAGCTTCCCAACTCTAAAGTAAATATTTTATTTTTATAATATTAAAAAAATAGTTACATTAGCACCGATAAAACCATAAAAATTAAAAGGATGGGCAATACCATAAATCGAGTGATATTAGTAGGCAATATAGGTGGTGAAATCAAGTTTCATCGTTTTGACAATGATAATTCTATAGCCAGATTTTCTATAGCCACTAGTGAATCTTATACCAATAAGGAGACAGGAGAAAAGAAAATCCATACCGATTGGCATACTGTAGTAGTAAAAAATAAAACTGCAGAATATTGTGAAAAATACTTGTCTAAAGGCTCTAAGGTGCATGTGGAGGGAAAACTTAAAACTAGGAGTTGGGAGAATGATGGAGTAATGAGATATACAACAGAAGTGATATGCGACAAGATAGAATTTTGGTCCTTTCCTAAAAAAGATAAATAAGACTATTAGGATATTTCACATAGAAATATGACCATCATTTTAATTGCTATAGTCCTAGTATTCTTATTGTTTTTTTCTGCATTAATTTCGGGTTCTGAAGTAGCTTTTTTCTCTGCCTCTGCAGGTCAGTTACGAGAACTTGAAAATAATAAAGGGAAGTCTCAAAAAACAGCATTAGCCTTACTGGCAAGACCTGATAAGTTATTGGCAACTATACTACTGGCAAATAATTTTGTAAATGTAGGAATTGTAATGCTCTCTACTTTTTTATGTCAGAATATATTTACAAATATAAATAGTAAATTACTTTTATTTTCGATAGAAGTAGTTGGTATAACTTTTCTTATATTACTTTTTGGAGAAGTAATACCCAAAATATATGCCAATAAAAATAAAATCTCATTAATTCTTATGATGTCTGTACCCCTAAGATATCTACAAAAGATATTTCATCATTTTATAAAATTATTGCTTTTTACTGCTAAAGTTTTAGAGAATAAATTGACTAAGAAGAATACTAAAATATCTGTAGATGAAGTTTTTAGGGCCTTGGAAATAACCTCTCTCGATGAAAATTCAAGAAATGAACAAAAGATATTAGAAGGCATCATATCCTTTGGAAGTATTGAAATTAAACAAGTGATGAAAACCCGTACAGATGTGATATATATAGATATTCAATCTGATTATACTTCTGTACTAAACACTGTATTAAAAAACGGATATTCTAGAATACCCGTATGTAGGGACAATATGGATAATGTAGAAGGAATATTATACATTAAGGATTTATTACCATATTTATCAGAAGACGTTAGTTTTAAGTGGCAAAAACTATTAAGAGAAGCATTCTTTGTTCATGAAAATAAAAAAACAGATAACTTACTTAAAGATTTTAAAGAGAAAAGAATACATCTTGCTATAGTGGTAGATGAATATGGAGGTACTTCAGGTATCGTTACTTTAGAAGATATTATAGAAGAAGTAGTAGGGGAGATAAACAATGAATTTGATGATGATGATATAAATTATTCTAGATTGGATGAATGCAACTATGTATTCGATGGCAAAACCTTGCTTATAGATTTTTATAGAGTATTAAACTTAAATTCTACAGATGAAGAGTTATTTGAAGAACATAAATCAGAATCGGATACTCTAGCAGGTTTTATACTAGAGCTTACAGGGGATTTTCCTAACGTTGAGCAAGAGATAAAATTTCATAAATATACATTTAAGGTGGAAACCCTAGACAAAAAACGAATTAAAAGAATAAAAATACACATAAGTCATGAAGAAAATAGTTAATGTACTTTTAATATTGTTTTTTACATGCTGTAGTGATATTTACAACCCTAAACCAAAGGGTTGGCCAAGATTAGAATACCCCAATCCCACCTATCAACTTCAAAAAGGAAAAGCACCTTTCTCATTTGAATATTCTAATCTATCTAAAATTAATGTCAAAAATAATCATTGGATGGATATACATTACCTGAATATGAAAGCCACCATTCATATGACTTATAAACCTATAAAAAACAATATAGATACACTACTAAAAGAGGTATATAAACTCACCTATAGCCATACCATAAAAGCCGATGGGATTGTAGAGCAATCCTTTGAAAACAAAAAAGACAAAGTATATGGAGTGATGTATGATCTAAAAGGAGATGTAGCTTCAGGTTTACAATTCTTTGTTACAGATAGCATAAAGCATCTATTTTGTGGTTCCCTTTACTTCTACACCCAACCTAACTCCGACTCCTTACAGCCTGCTCTAAACTACATCAAAAAAGATATTCAGCATCTTATGGAAACTTTTAGGTGGAAGAGGTAAAGAAGTTGACTAAAGTTTCTTGCAATAATATACCTTTGACCTAAAAATAGTAAATAATTTTGTTAGTATTTTGGATTTTGATATAAATCTACCTTTCCAGTTATCATGATTTGATAAAAACTGACGGGTTATATCTTTTACAACAAAACCATTTGCAATAAACAGATTCTCAATTTCTGAATATGGACGATAAAAGGTGTACTTATTCATATAATCAAATGCATCCTCTGGACGTTTATTCATTAAGCCTAATTTGTGACATATTTTAAAGTAGCTTAAATTAATAAAACAACCTCCAAAAGGAACTCCAACATGGCATTCTATTAGTGAATATTTACTTGGGAAATAATGTATTGAGATAGAGTTACTCTTTGTTACACGAGACAGTTCCTTTATAAAATTCTCCAAGTTAGAAACATGTTCTACCACGGTTCTTGAAAATGAAAAATCAATAGATTTATCTCTTATTGGCCATTTAAGATTACCTGTTGTTTGATCCCGCCCCCTCGGGGTTTTCGTAGGAATTTTTCTAATGGTATTACTCTTTATCATATCTTCCAAATAGTATGGTGATTCATAAAACTTGACATCAATACCAGTTACTATATATCCCTCATCATATAGTTTTTTTACAATCTCTCCTTTTCCACAACCTATATCAAGAATATTATCTTTTTTAGTGATATAGTTCTTCAGAAACCGAACAAAATTTTCTAATGTGTACATTTCAATTTATTTATATTAATTATTTGGACTCAAGATAATTATACTAACTCAAGTGCCGTGCTCTACATAATTATTATATCATTTAAATAATATACAAATGTATGAAAAATTAATTCTTAATCAAAAACTATTTTTTCGTATAATTCTCTATACTTTAAAGACATTTTCTCAGATGAAAAATTTTCAATGATTAATTTTGCGTTGGTATAACTTTTCTTATATTACTTTTTGGAGAAGTAATACCCAAAATATATGCCAATAAAAATAAAATCTCATTAATTCTTATGATGTCTGTACCCCTAAGATATCTACAAAAGATATTTCATCATTTTATAAAATTATTGCTTTTTACTGCTAAAGTTTTAGAGAATAAATTGACTAAGAAGAATACTAAAATATCTGTAGATGAAGTTTTTAGGGCCTTGGAAATAACCTCTCTCGATGAAAACTCAAGAAATGAACAGAAGATACTAGAAGGCATCATATCCTTTGGAAGTACTGAAATTAAACAAGTGATGAAAACCCGTACAGATGTGATATATAGATATTCAATCTGATTATACTTCTGTACTAAACACTGTATTAAAAAATGGATATACATTACCTGAATATGAAAGCTACCATTCATATGACTTATAAACCTATAAAAAACAATATAGATACATTACTAAAAGAGGTATATAAACTCACCTATAGCCATACCATAAAAGCCGATGGGATTGTAGAGCAATCCTTTGAAAACAAAAAAGACAAAGTATATGGAGTGATGTATGATCTAAAAGGAGATGTAGCTTCAGGTTTACAATTCTTTGTTACACGAGACAGTTCCTTTATAAGATTCTCCAAGTTAGAAACATGTTCTACCACGGTTCTTGAAAATGAAAAATCATTTGCTTTTCATTTTGGTAATTTACAAATATACCAAAAATTAATTCTCAATCAACAACTATTTTTTCGTATAATTCTCTATACCTTAAAGACATTTTCTCAGATGAAAAATTTTCAATGATTAATTTTGCACAAGTATTTGACATCTCATTATAATTGCTTTTTAGTATCGCATCTATTTTCTGATTAAGCATATCAATATTCTTTGTTGGAAAAGAAAAATCAATATTTTTATTGTGTCCTAATATCTCTTTATGAGGTCCTATATCAGATAATATACAAGGTAGTCCACAACTCATAGCTTCTAAAACAGAATTGGGCAAACCTTCAGCATGGGATGCAGATATAAAGTAGTCAGATGCTTGTAAATATTCTTTAACATTGTTTTTTTCTCTTAAAAATACAATATTATCAAATTCTTTAGACATTGCTTCACATTCTTTTTGTAATTCTCCTTTTCCTAAAAAAATTATTAACTCATCTCTTTTATCTCTTTCTATAAATGCTTTGATAATAGTTTTTGGATCTTTCCTGCCTATTAAATTTCCTACACTTATAAATATTTTTTTATCTTTATGAAGATTGAGTTTGTACCGTAATTGTATTTTAGTATCACTATCTACAGGATGAAATTTTGTTGTATCTATACCATTTTGAATATATGTTAAAAGTTTTATATTTGCTCTTTCTTTATACATTTGATATATAATATGAGAACAAGCAACGGTATTTTTTATTTTTCTGGTTATTTGCAGATGTAAAAATGCTATGATAGCACCTTTTATATAACCATAGTTATCTGGATAGTCATCATAAGGATAGTTACGAACAGTAGAAATTTGATTGATATTCACTCTACTAGCTTGAAAATCTGCATTTAACCCAAAAGAATGTATCATATTTGGAGCTATCTGTCGTACTTTATTTTTGAGTTTAAGATTTTCAAAAAGAATACTTTTTACAAAGGAACATTCTATAGTGTGAACTTCTATACCTATATCTTTGAAATCTCGATACATAGAATTATTATTTTCGGGCTTTAGTGTTAATATACAAGGCTTTATTTTATCTATATCTAGATTACTTACAATATAATACAATTGATTTGTAGGACCCACTCTTGACAACCTAGAAACGATATATAGTATCTTTATCATCATCTCAAATTAAAAAAAAGTCTTCATTTGCTAAACGCACAATTACATTCATATAATATAGATATAAATGCTAGTATTATAATATATCCAAAAATTTTAGGTTTAAATAGATATATGATTGCAGGAAACTAATAGGATGAACAAGATGAAAGATTTATATATAGAAATTCCATTTATTGGCCATTTAAGATTACCTGTTATTTGATTCCTGATTTCCGTACCAATTTTTCTAATGATATTACTCTTTATGGGACCTTCCAAATAGTATGGTGATTCATAAAACTCGAAATCAATACCAGTTACTATATATCCCTCATCATATAGTTTTTTTACAATCTCTCCTTTTCCACAACCTATATCAAGAATATTATCTTTTTTAATGATATAGTTCTTCAGAAACCGAACAAAATTTTCTAATTTGTACATTTCAATTTATTTATATTAATTATTTGGACTCAAGATAATTATACTAACTCAAGTGCCGTGCTCTACATAATTATTATATCATTTAAATAATATACAAATGTATCAAAAATTAATTCTTAATCAACAACTATTTTTTCGTATAATTCTCTATACCTTAAAGACATTTTCTCAGATGAAAAATTTTCAATGATTAATTTTGCACAAGTATTTGACATCTCATTATAATTGCTTTTTAGTATCGCATCTATTTTCTGATTAAGCATATCAATATTCTTTGTTGGAAAAGAAAAATCAATATTTTTATTGTGTCCTAATATCTCTTTATGAGGTCCTATATCAGATAATATACAAGGTAGTCCACAACTCATAGCTTCTAAAACAGAATTGGGCAAACCTTCAGCATGGGATGCAGATATAAAGTAGTCAGATGCTTGTAAATATTCTTTAACATTGTTTTTTTCTCTTAAAAATACAATATTATCAAATTCTTTAGACATTGCTTCACATTTTTTTTGTAATTCTCCTTTTCCTAAAAAAATTATTAACTCATCTCTTTTATCTCTTTCTATAAATGCTTTGATAATAGTTTTTGGATCTTTCCTGCCTATTAAATTTCCTACACTTATAAATATTTTTTTATCTTTATGAAGATTGAGTTTGTACCGTAATTGTATTTTAGTATCACTATCTACAGGATGAAATTTTGTTGTGTCTACACCATTTTGAATATATGTTAAAAGTTTTATATTTGCTCTTTCTTTATACATTTGATATATAATATGAGAACAAGCAACGGTATTTTTTATTTTTCTGGTTATTTGCAGATGTAAAAATGCTATGATAACACCTTTTATATAACTATACTTATCTGGATAGTCATCATAAGGATAGTTGTGAATAGTAGAAATTTGATTGATATTCACTCTACTAGCTTGAAAATCTGCATTTAACCCAAAAGAATGTATCATATTTGGAGCTATCTGTCGTACTTTATTTTTGAGTTTAAGATTTTCAAAAAGAATACTTTTTACAAAGGAACATTCTATAGTGTGAACTTCTATACCTATATCTTTGAAATCTCGATACATAGAATTATTATTTTCGGGCTTTAGTGTTAATATACAAGGCTTTATTTTATCTATATCTAGATTACTTACAATATAATACAATTGATTTATAGGACCCACTCTTGACAACCTAGAAACGATATATAGTATCTTTATCATCATCTCAAATTAAAAAAAAGTCTTCATTTGCTAAACGCACAATTACATTCATATAATATAATATAGATATAAATGCTAGTATCATAATATATCCAAAAATTTTAGGTTTAAATAGATATATGATTGCAGGAACTAAAATAACTTCCACTGTATCAAATACACTACTCAATCTACCTGATATTACGTTAAAATCAAAAAAGATTATACTTACTATTAACCCCATAAGGTAACAATTTCTAAATACATCAAAGTACTTCACTTTATTCCTAAGGAGGTTTCCATAAGCATATAGGATGAACAAGATGAAAGATCTATATATAAAAATTCCATCTGATAAACTTTTTAATTTTGCATACTCTCCTTTGGTATAGGTAGAGTCCATCTGCATATTATCTATCAGGAAAGACGCCATTGTAGCTTTATCAACATACTGATGCAATATGAAAACACATAAACAACAAGAAATCATTATTGAGATAGTGATTTTTTTTCTGCCAATAAAATAAAACGGTAAGAATATAAGTGCTGAAATATGAAAAGAAACTGCCAAGAGCCAAATTATCAGAAACCTTCTAAAATCTTTCTTAGCTACATATTCAATAGAATACAATATCATTGCAAGTGATACTCCCGCTCTTATTTGATTCCAATCTCTTAGAAAATAGAACCTTACAAAATATACCATTAGCCCTAATATGATAAATTCAGAGTATTTTTGTAAAGATTTATATATGAAGAATAAAGCTAAAAACGATATAACAATGAAAAATATATCTACATTATTCGTGAACGTTTTTATTAGTATAGATATATATTTATACCCTACCTCATAAGGGCTTCCAAAACGAAGAATTGTTTCTCCCGAATCAAATAATGATATTGTTCTTTTAAAACCATCTATATAACTTATTGTATCTGTACCTTTATTTCCTCTTAGTCCACAAAATAAAACCAATGCAATAAAACTATAAATTAACAATATCTTTTGAAATGAGAAAGATTTCTTTCCAAGAAAGAAGAAACTAGATAACAGAAGCCCTGTATAAAATATGATAATTGTATTGAAAATCATTTATATATTCAAATTAAAATATATTTTTAACACCTAGTTTTTATAATGAATCGTTACAGAGTACTAATTAACATTTTAAACTCTTTTTTTTAGTTTACAGTTTTCTAAATTTATATTTTAATACGATTAATAACAAGCCTCTTAGAGCCCTAAGTCGAAGGAAAAATAAAGAGTTGTATAATTTACCTAATAGACCTGAAAGTGGGTTAATACTCATATTTATCTTTTGTTGATATTCTATATCCTTTTCAGATTCATAGAAAATAGATATTCTATAATACTTCCACCAAATATCTCCAAATGGAATATTTTTAACCCACGGCTTTGGTCCTGAATAATGATATCTCATGGAATCTGATAGCTTACTTACCTTTTGTAAGATATTATATAGGACACCTGCATATTCATCAGATAATGATAAAATATCTCCTTTGTATATGATATTCACTATATCTTGATCCTGAAATAGATATTTCTTCTTTATAAAAGATTGTACCTTCTTCACATTGACTTCTTTTTGCATATTAAAGATTAAAAAACTTGAAGAAAAATAGTCCTTTACATCCAATTTTAATATATTTTGGATGTAATATCTATTTCCTATATTAGAATTAACCATCTTTACAGCTCCTAAAGCTTTGCCTTTCATATTTGTATTGAGTAAATGACTATAATCTCCAGTAAAAATAACATCCACATCTGAATAAATTACTTTATCATATCCTTTTATTAAAATAGGAATTAAAAGCCTGAAATATGCCTCTTTAGTAATATTTCTTACTTCATAAGGGTTTTCATCTTTAAAATATGTATCGAGATTTATAAATGATATATCAAAATTATTATATCTTTCCTTTAATCTCATAATGTTATTCTGAATATCTAAAGAAAGTCTATCTGATACAAAAAGTACAAATATATCATAAAAAGTACCTTCTGTGGCATTTTCTAAAAGTGAAGTGATACAAACTCCTGCGGGAATGTACCAAGTGTCATTAAAACTAAAAACAATAGGAACTTTTTTATTTTTCATAGTATAAATATCAGTAATTATTGATGATAAATTATCAATGATTTAATGGGATACAAATTTATGAATAAATGTTGATATAATCAAATTATAAATATTCATTTTTCAGTTATTAATATAGATTTCATCTTTACAGATGATTTGAGAAAACCCCTTTGTTTTTTTAATAGGAATATTAGAATCACTGTATTCTTTATATATTCAAATTAAAATATATTTTTAATACCTATGTTTTTATGATTAATCGTTAAAGAATACTAATTAAAAGTTTAAACTCTTTTTTTAGTTTACAGTTTTCTAAATTTATATTTTAATACGATTAATAACAAGCCTCTTAGAGCCCTAAGTCGAAGGAAAAATAAAGAGTTGTATAATTTACCTAATAGACCTGAAAGTGGGTTAATACTCATATTTATCTTTTGTTGATATTCTATATCCTTTTCAGATTCATAGAAAATAGATATTCTATAATACTTCCACCAAATATCTCCAAATGGAATATTTTTAACCCACGGCTTTGGTCCTGAATAATGATATATCATGGAATCTGATAGCTTACTTACCTTTTGTAAGATATTATATGGGACAGTCACATATTTATCAGGTAATGATAAAATATCTCCTTTGTATATGATACTCACTATATCTTGATCCTGAAATAGATATTTCTTCTTTATAAAAGATTGTACCTTCTTCACATTGACTTCTTTTTGCATATTAAAGATTAAAAAACCTGAAGAAAAATAGTCCTTTACATCCAATTTTAATATATTTTGAATGTAATATCTATTTCTTATATTAAAATTAACCTTCTTTACAGCTCCTAAAGCTTTGCCTTTCATATTTGTATTGAGTAAATGACTATAATCTCCAGTAAAAATAACATCCACATCTGAATAAATTACTTTATCATATCCTTTTATTAAAATAGGAACTAAAAGCCTGAAATATGCCTCTTTAGTAATATTTCTTACTTCATAAGGGTTTTCATCTTTAAAATATGTATCGAGATTTATAAATGATATATCAAAATTATTATATCTTTCCTTTAATCTCATAATGTTATTCTGAATATCTAAAGAAAGTCCATCCGATACAAAAAGTACGAATATATCATAAAAAGTACCTTCTGTGGCATTTTCTAAAAGTGAAGTGATACAAACTCCTGCGGGAATGTACCAAGTGTCATTAAAACTAAAAACAATAGGAACTTTTTTATTTTTCATAGTATAAATATTAATAATTATTGATGATAAACTATCAATGATTTAATGGAGTGTAAATTTAAAAATAAATATCAATATAACTAAAGAAAATAATTTCTTTTGAGTCTCAAAAACAGGTATAGAGGAAGATTAGATTTACAAATACAATGATTTACCTTAAATTATCTTGAACTTAGAAAATATTCTATTAATTATTCTAACTAAATTATAAATATTCATTTTTCAGTTATTAGTATAGATTTCATCTTTACTACATGATTCGAGAAAACCCCTTTGTTTTTTAATAGGAATATTAGAACCACTGTATTCTCAATATTCCTTTCTAATTATTTTATTATAATGCACTGGATTAATAGTTAAACCTATCTATTTTTTGGTATTTTTTTTGTGCATTTTATTTAAATCGGATTGTACATTTTTGGGGCTTTATCGGATTAATCGCTGATAATTCAATGGTTTTTTCCCTTATTCCATAAGGCTTTGGGTAGCTTTTTTATGTATTTATTTTCTTAATTCTTTGTACAATTTGTGCAAAATATCGCCTCTGCCCCCAAAAAAAACGCCAAAAATTGTACTCCATTTTGTACTCCTATGTATTTTTATGCGTTTTTTTATGTTTTTATGGTTTGTGTTTTGGGTTACTGTTTTACAGGTATTTTTTTACCCTTCTTATAGTAGCTATTAGCTTACATGTCTATATTTTACAGGTATTATAGTTATTTGGGTATTTTAGGGCTTTCAGGGTAAAATAATTATAGCTATGTTATAATTTCTACTTAAAAAATTATAAAAAATGTACGATCCGTTTTAGAACCACTTCAAACAAAAAAACGTCCGTAAGCCTTATTTTACGGGCGTTTTCAGTGTTTTTTTAACTTTTTATTTTATGTACAATCCATTTTGGGGGTTATATATCCTGCATTTCAGAAAAAACATCTATTTTTTGCTTTAATTTATCTAAAATGATTTCATTCCGTACTAATTTTACATCCCTATATCAAGATATTATCTTTTTTAGTGGTATAGTTCTTTAGAAACTCGATAAAATTTTCTTGTGTGTAAATAATTTTAATTATTTATACTCTTCCGTTCCAACAAGAGATTTTCTTGTTATTTTCATCATTAGATGGACTAAGATCATATGTATATCTTCGGAGATTTGCATATCATCTACCATAGCATTTACGCTGTGATACGCTATTTCTTTGAGTTTACCTCCATTGAATCCTGTAAACCCAAGCGTAATACCTTCATTTTGATTAGCATATTCAATGGCTCTAAGAACATTTCTGGAATTACCACTACCAGAAATGCCGATAACTAAATCATCCTTTTGGAAAAAATTTTTCATTTGCTCTATAAAAACATCATCATAAGAAACATCATTGGTATATGCTGTAATAGTTGCCAAATTATCTACTAAGGGTATGACCTTAAACCTTTTTTCTAATCCATAACTTACCCCCTTATTTATATCACAAGCAAAATGAGAAGCAGTAGAGGCACTTCCTCCATTACCTATCAAAAAAATATGTTTCTCTCGTTCGTATGCTTGTAAAATTAATTTGGCACAGTTATCAATTTCTTCTTTATCTATTCTTTGAATCGTATTGATAAGCTTATCTAAATAATTTTTTATCTGTTCTATATACATAAATTCACTAATTATATTTTAAAATATTCTGTTCCTGTATTTTCAAAACTAAACTCAAATAAATTTAGAGGTGAAAGAGCAATTTTTAAATCTTCTTGATTTTTCTTTGGAACATAAAATAATAAAAAACCTCCATTTCCTGCTCCAAGTAATTTTCCACCTTTGGCACCAGCTTCTAAAGCTATACTGTAATACTTATCAATTTGAGGATTACTAATTAATGATGTTAATTCTTTTTTATACAACCACCCTTGATGTAGAATAGAGCCAAGGGATTCAATGTTACCTCTATTAAGTTCATATTTTAAATCTTTAGCTAAACCTACCATCTTATGTAAATTTTGTATTTTATCATCTCGAGAAATAATATTCTTTTTCTGACTTTCCAAAATGGCATTAGCAGATCGAGTAGTACCTAAATAAAACATCATCAAATTATTATCCAGTTGTTTGGACAACTCACCAGTAAGTTTTATGCTCTCAAAAGTCACTGTATCATCTTTGTGAAACTCTATAAAATTCATTCCTCCTAAAGCAGCAGCATATTGATCTTGTTTACCTATAGGACTACCTAACTTTTCTATCTCTACCTCACAAGCATATTTTGCTAAGTCTGATTTCTGAATATGAGTAGTACCTCCAGTATAAAGAGAGCACAGATGAGCGATTCCGACTGTAAATGATGATGATGAACCCAACCCAGTACCTGCTGGAACATCTGAACTAGAATTAAAATCTACTCCGTTAATATTATAATCTTTAAAAACTGTCCTAATAATATCATGCTTAATATCAGATACTTTTCTTACGAATTCGTTTATTGAGTATTTTAAGAAGAATTGTTTTTTTTCAAAATACTTATGCATAGATAAATATATATATTTATCTATTGAGGTACTTAATACAGCCCCTCCATACTTTAAATAGTATGCTCTCAAATCACTCCCCCCACCTGCAAAACTTATTCTAAAAGGAGTTCTAGTTACAATCATTTTTCTCTATCATTTCTATTGCTTCTAATAAAGTACCTATTAAAAAATCTGGTTTTGGATATGACTTAACAGCATCTTGTTGATTAGTTATCTTTATTGTTCTTAATCCCATTTTTTCACCAGCTTCTATATCTGTATCTCTATCACCTATCATATAAGATTTTTTCACATCAATATTATAATCATTTACAGCTTCTAAAAAAAGACCTATATTAGGTTTACGACAATTACATTCTACTTTTAGTTCTTTTATTTCTCCATCAAAACCCTTTTCAGGATGATGAGGGCAAAAATACAAATTATTTATGTATGTGCCATTTTTTCCTAAAATAGTTTCCATCTTTTTATGAATATTATTCAGAGTCTCTATAGTCATAAACCCTTTTGCAATAGCAGGTTGATTAGTAATTACAATAGAGAGATAGTTACTTTGGTTTATTTTTTTGATGGCTTGAACAACTCCATCTAATAAAACAAACTCATCTACTGAGGTAATACACCCTTCTTTATCTTGGTTGATAACACCATCTCTATCTAAAAATATGGCTTTTTGTTTTTGATTTTTTGACAAACGACTTACTTTACCTTGTAACAAATGGCTAGATACTTTCTTAAGTCTCTCAGGTGTACCCATATCTTTAATATACTCAGAAGTTTTATAACCATATATTGGTATCCCTGCTTTTAATAAATTTGGAAATATATCTTTTCCAAAATCTTTATTTTCATCTGGGTTTATGTAATCAAATATTTCAGGAGAAAATATATACAAAGCTGCATTAACCAAATTAAAATAAGTGAAATTTTCTGGATGAGGCTTCGGATAAAAATATTTTACTTTTTTGGTAACATAATCTATTTCTAACAAATCACTATCGTATGGATGGTCATTGGGATGAACTAGAATAGACGCTACTGGTTTTCCTTTGGAATGATGAAATCTTATAAAAGAATCTATATTAATATCCATTATAGTATCTCCATAAAATACTATAAAGTCAGTACTCATATATTCCTTTAATTGTGCTACGGCACCTGCTGTTCCTAAAGGCATAGATTCTTTTATGTAACTAATAACTACATCATATCTACTACCATCACCTATATACGCTTGAATTTTTTCTCCCAAATATCCAATAAGAATGAAAATTTTTTTAATTCCAAACTTTCTTGCCATCAAGATTTGATGTTCTAATATAGGCTTTCCAGCAACTTTAATCATCGGTTTAGGGATATCTTTTAACCCCAAACGCGTGCCTTTACCCCCTGCTATAATAACTAAGGGTGAACTCATGTTTTCAAAATAGATTGGATGGCTAATCTGATGGACTCATCAGATGTTTTTTGAGCTTTCCACCCTAATTTATGAATTTTATCTAGATTATAGTTAAACTCTGGCACATCACCAATCCAGCCTCTATTACCTCCAGTATATTTGATAGTAGCATCTAAGCCCATCTCAGCTATAACCATAGTAGCTATATCTGCTACTGTTGTCCGAGTTGTTACACCAATATTATACAAATTTATTTGCGTATTAGAATTCTTCCAGACATATAAAATAGCTTCTACTAAATCTTTAACATAGAGATATGGTTTATTTTGCGAACCATCTCCTAAAACTTCTAATTCTTTAGGATTTTTATTTAATTTATTGATAAAATCAAAGATAGCACCATGTGTAGCACGTTCTCCAACTACATTAGGAAAACGAACTATCCATGCTTGTATTCCATAATTCTCAGAGAAAGAACTGATAAAAGCTTCGGAAGCTAATTTACTTGCTCCATAGTGAGAAACTGGCAATAGTGGTCCATAACTTTCTGTAAGCTCATCAGGTGTATCTCCATACACTGCAGAAGTGGAAGCAAATACAATCTTCTTGACACTTTGTTCTTTCATTGCATGTAATACCATATAAGTAGTCATAAAGGTACTATCTTTATCTATAGAAGGATTTTCATAACTTTGAGCAATATCAGAATTTGCTGCCATATGAAATACAATATCAAAATTCCCATCAGAAAAAACCTTATTGAGTAACAATTTGTTAAGTATATCCCCCTCTATAAAGTTAAAATTTTCTTTCTCTTTAAGATGATCTATATTTTCTATAGTCCCTAATGAAAGATTGTCTAAAACAGTTAAATTATTTTCTATAACTAATGCATCACATAGATGACTACCTATAAATCCAGCTCCTCCTGTAATAAGTATATTCATAATTTAGTATTTCTTAGGATATGTTTATATAATAATTTTAAGATAAATTTTGGAATAGACCACACTAAACATTGAACAAAAGTAGATATTAAGAATATAACCAAGGAATAATAACCTCGCTTAAAGAAATAAAAATTAAACCTTATAATTCCAGAATAAGAAGAATTAAGTTTCAACCTTCTTTCAATCATATTCAGATTACACATTTTAACGAGATATTCTGGAATATTTGCCATAGTAAAACCTGCAAGTAACATTCTATTCCATAGAAACCAATCTTCACATAAGAAGTCATCCTTATAATTACCTACACTTAATACAGCCTGCTTTTTGAACATGACAGAAGGGTGATTCAATGGAGTTCTATATTTAGAATAATTTTTCAATCTTTTAAAAGAAGTAGGCATTTTTTTATATGAAATTATTTTATCTTCGTCTTTACAAAATTCACAAATCCAAGTTCCACATACATCAACATTAGGATTGTGCTTTAAGAAGGCAATTTGTCTTTTAAATCTACTTGGTAATGAGATGTCATCTGCATCCATTCTAGCTACTAATTCATAGGATGCAATTTCTACTCCAACAGCCAATGATTTAGCCAGACCTAATCTTTCTTCTACAAAAAAAACCTTTATAATATCTCCTAATTTATTTTTCCAATTAATGATTAAACTTCTTAATTCCTCTGTAACATTACCTTCCTGAACAATTAAAATTTCATCTGGTTTTAACTCTTGACCATCCCATATGCTAAGCATCGCCCTATTAAAAAAAAGAGGGTTTTCTTTAGCATATATAGACATTAAAACTGAAAATTTCAAACTCAAAAAACTATATATTAATAATTGGTGTAAATTTATAAAAAATTAATTAATCGAGAACTA
The DNA here is from genome assembly GCA_965226285.1 of Ichthyobacteriaceae bacterium. Taxonomy (GTDB): domain Bacteria; phylum Bacteroidota; class Bacteroidia; order Flavobacteriales; family Ichthyobacteriaceae; genus CBDDCQ01. Next base: position 545,838 of record CBDDCQ010000006.1, on the reverse strand, counting down.
TTTTTGTATAGTTCTTTATACTTTAAAGACATTTTCTCAGATGAAAAATTTTCAATGATTATGGTAAATATTTGAAATCTCAAAAAGTAGATCCGAAAAACCAAATTGTAAGACTTTTCAAGGTTTTAATTTGTTAATTTCATTTTCTTTAAATATTTTAACAACAAAGTTATAATTTTTTCATAGTCTTAAACATGAACTTAATATAAAGTTTACCTAAACTATCAATTACTAAACGACTTTTACTATACCTCAACTAAGTTTAAAATATTTTATTTAAGTTTGCGTCTTTTAAGTTTTAATTAACTATGAAATCTATTTAAAATTTTTACTTAAATAGAAGTATATGAGCAAAACATCAAAACAGTACGACAGTGCTATAGAAACCTGTAAAAAGTTGTATAACGATAAAATGAAAGACTACGGAAGTGCTTGGCGCATCTTACGTTTACCTTCACTTACCGACCAAATATTTATCAAAGCCCTACGCATAAGGAGCATTCAGAGTATGGAAACACAGGAAACACAAAAGATAGTTGAAGGGGAATATTCTGAATTTATAGGGATTGTTAATTATTCCATTATGGCGTTGATAAATATAGAAAAAGGAGTAGCATCACAACCCGATTTGGACTTAGAGCAATCATTACCCCTCTATGAAAGATATGCTCTAAATGCCAAAAGACTCATGAAGGATAAAAACCACGACTATGGAGAGGCTTGGAGAGAGATACGTATCAGTTCACTTACAGACCTGATACTTCAAAAGATACTTAGAATTAAGCAGATAGAAGACAATCAAGGCAAAACCATTGTATCTGAAGGTATAGATGCTAACTATTACGATATAATCAATTACGCTGTATTTTGCATGATAAAACTTAAATCAGAATCAAAATGAAATATTTCATAAATTTTTGCAGAATTTTTATAGGAGTATTATTTATCTTTTCAGGAGCTATTAAACTAAACGACCCTATAGGCTTTGCCTTTAAACTAGAAGAATACTTTAGTCCTCGAGTATTTGACATTGCTTTCTTAAAGAATTTAGCCCTGCCTATTGCCATATTTGTAGCAATGTATGAACTTATCGTTGGGTTACTTTTACTATTAGGCTATAAGGTTAGAATCGCCTTAAAACACTTGATAGGGATTACCGTATTTTTTGGTTTTCTCACTTTTTACTCCGCATATTTCAATAAAGTAACAGATTGTGGATGCTTTGGAGATGCCATTAAACTCACACCTTGGCAATCGTTTTGGAAAGATATTTTATTCCTCGTATTGATATTGGTTATATTTTTCAATCAAAAATACCTCAAACCCCTATTTACTAAGAAGATAGCTAATTATATATTACTTTTATTTCTAGTAGTATGTTTTATAACTTGTTATAAATCTATTCACTATTTACCTACTATAGATTTTAGACCCTATAAAGTAAATACAAATATCCCTGAAAATATGAAAACTCCTGAAGATGCTCCTGTAGATGAATTTGAAATTATATGGATATACGAGGTAGATGGACAGAAGAAGGAATTTTCAGATGAAGATGAACCTTGGAATATAGAGGGTGCTAAATTTATAGACCGTAAAACCAAACTTATCAAAAAAGGATATACCCCCCCTATACAAGATTTTATCATAAAAAAAGGAGATAGTGATTTTACAGATATATTTTTAGACAAAGATAAACTACTATTGGTCATCGCTTATAATCTCTCTAAATCAGAGGAGGAAGGTATGCAGGAAGTTCTACAACTGAAAAAGGATTTGATTAGTAAAGGCATAGAATGTATAGGTTTATCTGCATCTATAGAAACTCCTAAAATTCCTATAAATTTTTATTTTTGTGATGAAACTACGTTAAAAACTATTATTCGTTCAAATCCAGGAGTAGTTTTACTTAAAAAGGGAACGATCGTAGGTAAGTGGAGCTGGAGACAAATACCCAGCAGTAGAGAAATGGATAAAATCTTACAGTAAAATTGGGATACTATATCTTAAATAAATTTTTGCATTCCACTCTAATCTTATGGGGAGTGATTACTGTAGTATTTTTTCTATTTAATGTGTTACCAGGAGACCCGGCCAGAATGATGTTAGACCAAAGAGAAAATAGTGTTCAACTGCAAAATATTAAAAAGAAATACGGTTTTGATAAACCTCTTCTTACACAATATTTTTACTATTTGAATGACTTATCTCCTATTTCTCTGCACGAGACAAAAAACAAAGAGCATTATACATTTTCCCAAAAATACGATGGAGTTAAATTATTTTTTATAAGTAATAAAGTGCTGATGATAAAATTCCCTTATCTAAAAAAGTCATTCCGAAAAACAGGAAAAAAGGTAACAGACATTATAGCAGAAACTTTTCCAAATACTTTTATTTTGGCAGTGAGTGCCATTGTAATATCGATGATTTCAGGTTTGATATTAGGTATTGTATCTGCTATTTACAAAGGGAGCATACTCGATAAAATTATCTCTATCATAGGTGCTTTAGGAATGAGCCTCCCTTCCTTTTTCAGTGCTATTCTTATTGCGTGGTTTTTTGGGTTTGTACTCCATAAATATACCCATTTGAATATGACAGGCAATCTCTATACTGTAGATGATTTTGGCTCTGGAGAATACCTATCGATTAAAAACTTAATTCTACCTGCTTTTACACTTGGAATACGACCTTTAACGGTAGTGATACAACTCATTAGAAATTCTCTACTCAATACTTTAAGCCAAGATTATATTCGAACAGCTAAAGCAAAGGGACTTAGTTTTAGAAGAATACTACTTTTTCATGCGTTAAAGAATTCAATGAATCCTGTAATTACAGCCGCTTCAGGTTGGTTTGCCTCTATGCTTGCAGGAGCTATATTCGTAGAGTATATTTTTGGATGGAACGGCATAGGAAAAGAAATAGTAGAAGCACTCAACAGTTTAGATATGCCGGTAGTGATGGGCATTGTTACGCTTATATCATTTATATTTATTATCATTAATATTGTGGTAGATATGCTGTATATGATCTTAGACCCTAAAATAAGTAAAATTTAAAGAAACATGAGAAAACAAATAATAGCAGGAAATTGGAAGATGAATAACGATCTTAAGCAATCCTTAGAATTAGTAGAAAAATTAAATGGTTTAATCCCTCAAAACAATAAAGCAGAAATCATAGTAGCCCCTGCATTTACAAATTTATATCCGGTAGTACAGGCACTTAAAAAAAGCCCCATAAAGATAGCGGCTCAGAATATTCACCAAAGTGAGCGCGGAGCCTATACGGGCGAAGTTTCTGCCAATATGATACAGTCATTAGGAGTAAATACAGTAATACTAGGACATTCCGAAAGAAGAACTTATTTTAAAGAAACGAATGAACTTCTATCGGAAAAAGTATCTCAAGCACTTAGCTATAACCTCAGAATTATCTTTTGTGTAGGAGAATTATTAAACGAAAGAAAAGAAGGAAAACACTTTGAGGTAATGGAAAGCCAAATATCAAAAGGTTTATTTCATTTGAGTAGTGAAAAATTTAAAAATATTGTATTGGCTTATGAACCTGTGTGGGCAATAGGCACAGGAGAGACTGCTAGCCCAGAACAAGCACAGGAGGCACACGCATATATTAGAGGGGTATTAGCCTCTAAATATGGCAAAGAGACAGCAGAAAGTACCTCTATATTGTATGGTGGAAGTTGTAAACCTAACAATGCCAAAGAAATATTTTCCAAACCTGATGTAGATGGGGGACTCATAGGAGGAGCTGCATTAAAGGCGGATGATTTTTATGAGCTTACTCAGTTATTATAAGTGTTATCCTTTCTTATTGATAAAACCTTGTATCAGTTTTTTTGAATTTTAGTATTTCTATATATTGAATGCCAGAGTTTTTAGTTTGAAACACGAGTACATTTTTGCCTCTATATTTTTCAGATATATCCTCCTGCTTGGCTTGTGTCTCTTGCATTATAGCATCTCCTTGAGATTCTTTTATAAATATATGTCTATTTGTATTTTGATGATAAGCATATACAAAATTAGGATTTTCCTTTTGTTCTGCTTTGAGTTTTACCCCTCCTATCCAAAAATAAAGAGGTTCAAAACCCAACGGAATATAAGATAATTTCACCCTATAATTCGTACCGCTTACCCCTTCATGTCCTCCTAACCAGTCATAAGCTAAAGCCTCTACGATAGATAATTTATTTTGGCTCATAACACAACTTATAAAAGTTAATAAAACTGCATATCTAAAATATAACTTCATAATTGCAAATATATTAAAAATAAACTAAAACATGAATGATAGACCTATTTTTATAATTTTGTAATCAAATAACAAAATAAAATTTTTAATATTTGCTTAAAATAAATAACTAATATTGTACTGATTTTTAGTAGTCGTATATAATTATATGTGGGTTCTGGCGACTGCTTTAAATTTTCACAATTTTAATTTTGGAAATAATGAATTTAGAACCCTCCTTAAACTGGAAAATTTTATAAACAATGATACCTTTTTTTTACACCTTATTTTTTATTTTCATTATTTGTCAAATAGGTTTAATCATTTACTTAGATAAAAAAGGAACAAAAGAAACCAATATGTATTGGTATGAAAATTTCCCATCTTCGTTTACAACATTAGGCGTTTTAGGAACATTCGTTGGTATTTATTTTGGGTTGCAAGATTTTGATACTTCTAATATAGAAGATAGCATTCCCAGTTTATTAGAAGGTTTAAAAACTGCTTTTTTAACTTCTATTATTGGAATTTTTTTATCCGTTTTATCAAAAAAAATATCGTTGCTTGTTTTGGATGGGGTAGAAAAAAGAGACAATAAAAATTCAACAGGTTCTTTGAATGAATTGGAATTGTTATATGAAAATACAGAAACATTAAAAGAAATAAAAAAGGCATTAGGAGGCGATGGCGATAGTAGTTTATTGACACAAATTCAAAAATTGAGAAACGAACAACGCGATAATGCAAGTGATATTAAAGAGCTTTTAGCTAAAAAATTTGATGAATTTTCTAAATTGTTGCAAGAAAGCAATACCGAAGCCTTGGTGGAAGCGATGAAAGAATCCACAAAGCAATTTAATGAGCAAATGAAAGAAATTGTGGATAAATTGGTAAAAGAAAATTTTGAAGCATTAAACCAAAGTGTTCAAAATATGATTACTTGGCAAACAGAAAACAAAGAAGGTATAGAAACGCTTATAGACCAATTTAAAGCTGTGGTAAATGATTTTGAAACTTCTTCTACTTCCATTAAAGAAATAGCCGAAAATACAGAAAAACTTACCAACGATAACAGCCACCTTAAAAAATTGATAGAGCAGTTGCAAGCGGTAATGGTAGATGATACCAAATACCAAGATATTGTGCATAAATTGACCAGTTCTATTGAAACGTTAAAAAATAATACTGAAGCATTTGACAATACCACCAATAAACTTAATAATTGGGTAAAAGAACAAATGAATTTTAGCGATAGTGTTGCAGTGCTTTTAAATAAATTAAAAGAAGTTAAAAACATAAAAGACATCAACGAAGTATTTTGGAAAAACACAGAAAAACAACTCAATGAAGGTGTTGGACTTATTAAGCAATCCAGTAAATCTTTATCCAATGATTTAGAAAATATCAACGAAAAATTTTATGAGAGGTTAGATAACACTTTTCAAAATTTTGATAACGCATTACAACGAATGGTAGAAAAATACGATAACAAACAAAATAGGAACTAATGGCTTTTAGCAAAAAAAACAATGAAGAAAGCAATTGGATGTCTGTAAGCGATATGATGACAGGGTTAATGGTGATTTTTATGTTTGTAGCGATCGCTTTTATGATAGATGTAAATAAAAAGAAAGCCCAACGAGACTTGATATTTGAAGAATTTAAGGCAACGGAAGAGGAATTGTATTCTGAATTAGAAAAAGAATTTAAAGATGATTTAAAAAAATGGAATGTTGTTTTGGATAAAGATTTGTCCATAAAATTTGTGAACCCTGATATTCTTTTTGCTACTGGAGATCATCGTTTAAGCGATAAGTTCAAAGAAATTTTAAAAGACTTTTTACCAAGATATTTTAAGATGATTTTAAAAGATGAATATAAGGGGCGGATTAGTGAAATTAGAATAGAGGGGCATACAGATACCAAATCTTCTTATAATTTTGATAAAGATTCGTATTTAAGTAATATGATATTGTCTCAACGTAGAGCAGTTGCTGTTTTACGTTTTTTTAAAAAGTCATTTCCTCAGTATTATAAAAATAATGAAAAAGAACTGTCGTACTTGGTAACGGCTAATGGTCTTTCTTATGGACGAACTTTGGATGAGGATAAAAAATTGACTTATGAAACAGGTAAAAAAGAAAATAAAAAATATTCAAGACGGGTAGAATTTAGGATTGTAACAAATAGTAAAAAAGTGGTAAAAGAAGCTATTGAACAAATAAATAAATAATGAAAGAGTTGTATAGTTTTGGGGAATTACATAAGTTTTTGGATGAAAGGGGGTTTCCAAAGGTAAAGCAAGAGCCATTTAAAATTATAAAAGAAGATTTTACAAAAGCGTACCAAGATGGAAAAATAAAGTTTACAGATGATGGTATTTATTACGATGACGAGAAAATTGAAAGAAAAGGGTATATGTATATGCCAACATATAGAGTAAAAAAATATGATTCATTTTCAAGAATTCATTTGGTTAAATGTTCTGTTATACAAGATTTTATGGATAACGGTATGTTTGGTGCTTATTATGTTTTTTCAAATAATAAAACAAACGATATTACAGATAGAGATACAAAAGAAGAATATCCATATCAAGTTCTTAATGTATGTAGTAAATGTAAAAAAGAATTAAATAATGGCGTTGAAACTTCTAAAGATTTTTTTGGAACATTAGACAAAAAAGATATTCAAAAAAATGAAATCAAAGTAGATATAAACGGATATACCTTTGATTTTCCAAGGATTAGCAAAGAATACAGAGAAAGTAAAAACTACACTTGTGAAGAATGTGGTAAAAAACCGAAAACATGGTATGATAATGAATATTGGCACACGCATCATATAAATTTAGATAAAACCAACAATTCGCCTGATAATTTAAAGTGTCTTTGTATTAAATGCCATTCAGAAGTAGATAAGCACCATCAAAAGCAATTTAAGGATAGTATTTACTTAAAACAATTTAAGAAGAAATATTGTGAAAAGGTAGAAAAAGGATTAGAAGAAAATAAAAAAGAAGAGATAGAATCATTCCATACAGAAGTTGTAGAACAACCTAATATTGACAAAAAAGAAACTAAAGAAGCAATAAAAGAAGTAGAAACTACAACAAATTATGATGAAGTAGATGATACAAAACAAATAGATAATATAAGAGAGTCTCCTTATATCATTGACACCAATGTATTTATAGATGAACCAAAAATATTGGATCATATAGACGAAAACCATGATATTATACTACCCTTTACAGTAGTAGATGAATTGGATCGTTTAAAAGGAAATAAAAGAAAATTAAAAACAGAAATAAAAGTAAGTAATGTTCGTTGGGCAATTTCCAATATAGAAAATTCAAAAAGAGATATTAAATTTAAACCGTCTAATTTAGTTGTTTTACCACCAGATTTTAGAAGAGATTCTCCTGATAATAGAATTTTGTCTATTGCTTATCAATACAAAGATAAAAAAGGAGTGCTCATTACAACAGACAGAGGATTTGCTTTAAAAGCAAAAGCTCTGGGGATTAAACATATTACTTTACTTGAATTTAAACAAAAAAATAACATTAAAAACAGTCCAAATGTTAGACAAAGGACTAAACTAAGAGGGTTAAAAATTAAAGGAAAAATAGACATGTCTAAATTTATGAAAAACAAAAACACATAACACCTATAAAAACAGATATAAAAAATGGTATAGGCGTTGAGTGCACTTGTAAGTGGAATCTACCAAAAACTAAACAATACTTTACTACTATTTGGAATAGTAATTTTTTGTTACATTTGTGCATTATAATATATAAAGTCTGAATAGCAGTATGAAAAAAATTATTTTAATAGCAGTAATATTACTTATTTCTTGTAATCAAAAGCAAGTCAAATTAAAAAATGGTAGATGGTATGCAGAAATTATAGTATATAAAGGACAAAAAAAAGTTCCATTCACCTTTGAAATTATAGATAACAAACACCTTGTAATTCACAATGCGGATGAGCGGTTAGAATGGAAAAATTCGGTAATTATAAAGAGCGATTCTATTTTTATTCCATCGCCTATTTTCAATACGGAAATTAAAGCAAAGATAAAGAGAGATGAATTAATAGGTACTTTTTACAGATATGATAAAAAGGATTATGCACTTCCATTTTATGCAAAATATGGCGACCGCCCAAGGTATAAAGTATATAGAAATTCTAAATTTTCAGTACAAGGTAAATGGACTACAGTATTTGGAAAAAATACCAATGCTATAGGAGAATTCACAGAGGAGAAGCAAAATAAGAAAAAAATAGTAAAGGGTTCTTTTGTTACAGAAACAGGGGATTACCGGTACTTGCAAGGTGTTGTAGATGGAGATTCTTTAAAAATATCTGGTTTTGATGGGCTACATGTATGGGTATTTGAAGCGCGAATCAACGCAACACAAATGAAAGGATCCATGTATGCAAGTGTATCGTATAAGCAAGAATTTAAAGCAACTAAAGGAGTAAAAGAGGGCTTCTTACAAGATGCAGAAAAACTTACTTATCTCAAAAAGGGATATGATGGTATTGATTTTTCACTACCTGATGTAAAGAGCTCTAAAAAAATATCGCTTAAAGATAAAAAGTATAAAAATAAAGTAGTGATACTGCAGATTATGGGTACTTGGTGCCCCAACTGTATGGATGAAACTAAATATCTTTCGGAGATATATGATAAATATCATGATAGAGGTTTGGAAATCATAGGGCTTTGTTTTGAATTTTATGCTAAAGGAGTTCTAAAAAAAGCTAAAGAATTTGTACTCAAGAGTATTAAATACCATAATGCTAAATATGATTTTGCCATTGCGGTAACTGATAGGAGCAAAGACCCTAGTTCTGTGCTACCTCAACTCAATAAAATAATGTCTTATCCTACAGCTATATATATAGGTAGAGATGGTAAAATAAAGAAGATACACACTGGTTTTTCAGGTCCAGCAACTGATAGTTATCCGGATTTTGTAAAAAAAAATGAGGAGTTTATCCAGAGTTTGTTAGATTAAAAATACTTTTTCTTAATGTCTTCTCTTCAATTAGAAGTTTTAAAAAAGTATTGGGGATATAGTGATTTTAGGCTTTTGCAAAATGAAATAATACAATCTGTATTAGATGGAAAGGATACTTTGGCACTACTCCCCACAGGAGGTGGTAAATCTATTTGTTTTCAGGTACCAGCATTAGTCAAAAAGGGAATTTGTATTGTGGTTTCTCCTTTGATAGCATTGATGCAAGACCAAGTAGAAAATCTCACTAAAAGAGGTATTGCTGCCGTAGCTGTTACAGGTGAATTATCTAAGTCGGAAATTGAGAATACTTTAGAGAGTTGCGTAAATGGAGAATATAAATTTTTATATATATCCCCAGAGCGTTTAAAGTCAGAAGATTTCAAAAGTAGGCTAAAATACATGAATATAAATTTGTTAGCTGTAGATGAATCGCATTGTATCTCGCAATGGGGATATGACTTTAGACCAGACTATCTTCAGATAGCTCAAATTAAAGAGTATTTTGCCAAACCTGTGCCCACTCTAGCTGTTACTGCCTCTGCTACTCCAAATGTAGTTAAGGATATACAGAAAAAATTGCATTTTAAAAAAGAAAATATACTTCAAAAATCCTTTGAACGAAAAAATTTATTTTATATGGTATTATATCCCCAAGATAAGAACTACAGATTACTATCTATCATCAATAAAATAAAGGGTTCAGGAGTGGTATATGTAGGTAGTAGGCGCAGATCTAAAGAAGTATCGGATTTTTTGAATAAAAACCAAATTCAGGCAGATTTTTATCACGCAGGACTTCCTGCAAGAGAAAAACAACAAAAGCAAAAAGATTGGCAAAATGAAAAAATCAGCATTATAGTGGCTACCAATGCCTTTGGTATGGGTATAGATAAATCCAATGTGAGATTCGTAGTACATATGAATATTCCTTCCAGTATAGAGGCTTATTTTCAAGAAGCCGGTAGAGCAGGACGAGATGGAAACACGGCTTATGCCGTACTCTTGGCTATGGAAAGTGAAATAAAAAATGTAAAAAAACTTCACTATAAAAATTTGCCTACTATTAAATTTGCATCACAGGTATATGATAAACTGATGCAGTATTTACGTATTCCTTTATCGGGAGGCATAGACCAGAAATACCCTTTTACTATAAATAATTTTTGTACTCAATATAACTTTATGATCACTAAAGTTTTCAAAGTATTAAAAATATTAGAAAATGAAGGTATATTGTTATTTTCTGAAAAAGAATATATACCCAGCAAAGTGCAATTTCTTATGGAGAGAGAATCTCTTTTTCACTATTACAATCAAAATCCAAATATAGAAGAATTTTGTAAAACAATACTTAGAAGTTATACTGAAATTACTGTAAAACCAGTACGAATCGATGAAAATAAACTCGCCAAAAGAGTAGAAAATAATATTTATCAAACCAAGAACAATTTAAATATACTTCGCCAACATGGTGTAATTGAGTATATTCCTGCAGAAAGTAAAAGTTATATTACCATGTTACAAAATAGAGATAAAAACTTACCTCATAATACTAAGAAAAATATAGAAATTCGCAATCAACGTGACACAGATAGAATACTTGCAATGTTGGACTATGTCGTGAATATACATAAGTGTAGAAACATACAATTACTACAGTACTTTGGAGAGAGACAATATAAAGAATGCACAGGGTGTGATGTATGTTTAAAGAAAAGTAAAAGGCTTACTTGTGAAAAATCATATTGGAATGTAGAACAAAAGATACTGGGTTTATTAAAGAAACAATCTATAGATATTAGAGGCATACTCGCAGAATTATATCATATAGAAGAGCAACAAATCTTAGAAGTATTGCGAAAATTAATAGAAAACAAAAAAGTAAAAATGAATTCATTAAATCACTATCAAATTATATAATCCATATTGTTGTGTTAAATGAGATTGGAAACGGTTAATAGTGGAAAAAGTACACTTTTTTAGTGCTTCTAAAGATGTTCGGCTCCATTATAAAACTTCAACATTTAAAAAGAGAATTTAAAAAAAACTTATAAATATACCTAAAATAAAACATATTGCAAAGAATAGTTGATTTGGTTAAAAAACTACAAGCCCTGCAAAACTTGTCTAAATAATATCACTGTCTCTTGCTGTTTTATTTACTTGAAAAACTCTACCATGACCAGGTATAATATAGTCTGCTTTACCCAAGAGTAATTTTCTGCTATTTATCAAATTGTCATTGATTTCTCCTTCATCTTTTTTATAGACATCTACTACTTGAATCTCGTCATTGTACCACCAAAAAACATCACCTGCAATGACATATATTCCCTGCTCCGTATGGACTAATAACGATAAATCTTCAAACGTATGCCCAGGTGTTTCTATAATTTCTAATCCACTTCCAAACATAAATTTATCAAATACCTGCATCCTATCGTCTTTATATCTTAAATTATAATCATAGGTAATAAACTCCGCTTTATCAAAAACTCCCGCAAGTAATATATGGTCTATATGCGAATGAGATAAAAATACATAATCAATATCTGATGTTTTTAAATTGTATTGCTGTAAGGCGTTATATAAAGCTTTTCTATTACACCCTGGGTCTGTAATAATTTTAGCCTTGGGCGTTTCTACAAGGCAACATGTAGAACTAGCTATAAAACCATTGTTTGTTTTATGAGCATAGCCTTGAATCAATATTTTTATAGTTATATTTTGCATATATTATATTTAGTTAAAAAGCCTTTGGAGATTCCAAAGGCTTTTTTTGCAGTTGAACATAAAGAATAAACTAGTTTTATCTACCTTGTTGCTGATCCAATTTATCCATTTCACTATTAAAAGTTTCCTTAAACTTTTCATAGTTATAATCTATTTTTAGACTTTGGTCTTTTGATAATCTTTCGTTATAAGCAGATACCAAATCATCTGCAGAAAGTTCAATAGCTACATAGTATTTATATTTTCCAGTAGCTTTTACCCTCACCGCTTTTTCACAAATTTGCCTTACTCCTCTCAAATTTTCTCTTACTACAGTTCTAGAATTTTGTTCAAATCGTTCTAAAGCTTCTTCTCTATTATTGAACTCTGCCGACTTTACATAGTTATCAGTAACTGCCTTCACAAGAGAGTTAATATCACTCGCTAATTGAGCTCTTGCATTAGCAAGTGCTTTTTTCTTAGCAATCATTTGGTCTAAACTCTCTCCATTAGCATTAGCCCTAAAATACTTTTTTGTAGTGAAATATTCCTGTCCAGAACAAGGAATGCTAATCTCTATTTCTCCACTAGGAGCATTTGTAACAGGTACTTTACTACTACCACAACCTATTAAGGTTAAAAACAATGCTACAACTAATGGGATTAGCAAATAAGATTTCATAAAATTATACATAATTAAATTTACGTTTTTTAAGTTTTATATTTTGCAAATATAATATAAATATTTTATTCGTTCATTATTTCTTCTATATAAGATAAACTCCGCTTTATCAAAAACTCCTGTAAGTAATATATGGTCTATATGCGAATGAGATAAAAATACATATGTTTGCTTTATTAGCATAGCCTTGAATCAATATTTTTATAGTTATATTCTGCATATATTATAATAGTTAAAAAAGCCTTTGGAAATTCCAAAGGCTTTTTTTGCAGTTGAACGTAAAGAATAAACTAGTTTTATCTACCTTGTTGCTCATCCAATTTATCCATTTCACTATTAAAAGTTTCCTTAAACTTTTCATAGCTATAATCTATTTTTAGACTTTGGTCTTTTGATAGTCTTTCGTTATAAGCAGATACCAAATCATCTGCAGAAAGTTCAATAGCTACATAGTATTTATATTTTCCAGTAGCTTTTACCCTCACCGCTTTTTCACAAATTTGCCTTACTCCTCTCAAATTTTCTCTTACTACAGTTCTAGCATTTTGTTCAAATCTTTCTAAAGCCTCTTCTCTATTATTGAACTCTGCCGACTTTACATAGTTATCAGTAACGACCTTCATAAGAGAGTTAATATCACTTGCCAATTGAGCTCTTGCATTAGCAAGTGCTTTTTTCTTAGCAGTCATTTGGTCTAAACTCTCTCCATTAGCATTAGCCCTAAAATATTTCTTTGTAGTGAAATATTCCTGTCCAGAACAGGGAATGCTAATCTCTATTTCTCCACTAGGAGCACTTGTAACAGGCACCTTACTACTGCCACAACCTATTAATATTAAGGTTAAAAACAAGGCTACAACTAATGAGATTACTAAGTAAGATTTCAAAAAATTATACATAACAGTTTAGATTTTTAAAGTTTTACAGTTCGCAAATATAATATGAATATTTTATTCATTCATTATTTGTTCTATTTCTTCTATTAAAATGGGTATTCTCCTCATTAAATTGAATGGTTCGCCTTTTTCCTGTATTACCACATTGTCCTCTAATCTTATACCTAAACCTTCACTAGGTATATAAATGCCTGGCTCTACAGTAAATACCATATTGGCTTCTATAGGTATATTCCATAGTCCTACATCATGAGTATCTAATCCTATATAGTGTGAAGTACCATGCATAAAATATTTTTTATATGCAGGCCATTGAGTATCTTGGTTTTTAATATCTGTTCTATCTATCAGTTTGAGTTTTAATAATTCTATCTCCATTAATTTTCCTACTTCTACATGATACTCCTTCATCATAGTTCCAGGTACTAATAACTTTTGAGCCTCTTTTTTTACATAAAGTACAGCATTATATACAGCTTTTTGCCTATCGGTAAACTTACCATTTACGGGTATCGTACGCGTAAGGTCAGAAGCGTAATTGGCGTACTCAGCAGCAGTGTCTAAAAGAAGTAAATCTCCCTCTTTACACTTCTGATTATTTTCTATATAATGTAATACACAGGTATTTTTTCCTGAACCTATAATAGGCGTATAAGCAAATCCTTTAGATCGATTTTTTACAAACTCATGTAGTAATTCTGCCTCTATTTCATATTCCATTACGTCTGGTTTTACAAATTTTAAAAGCCTTCTAAAGCCTTTTTCTGTAATATCACAAGCTTTTTGCATCAAACTTAGCTCTATAGGATTTTTAATAGAACGCAGATAATGCATCATAGGAGATAATCTTTTATAATTGTGTAATGGATACTCTTCCATACATTTTTTTCTGAATCTATCGTCTCTAGTTTCTCCTATAGTATTAGCTCTAAGGTGCTCATTTGTATTTAAATATACATTTTCAGCCTCTGCCATAAGGGTTACAAATATTTTGTCAAAATCTCGTAACCAGTACACTGCAGCGATACCACTCATCTCAAAGGCAGCTTTTTTATCTAACTTTTCTCCTTCCCATACAGCTATATGATCATTAGTTTCCCTTAAAAATAAAATTTCTCTATGTGATTGCTCTGTACAATCGGGAAACAATATTAAAATACTCTCTTCTTGATCTACTCCAGACATATAAAATATATCCCTATGCTGATAAAAAGGCATGATGCTATCAGCCCCCGTAGTGATTATATCATTAGAGTTGAATACTGCTAAAGATTTAGGCAACATACGGTCTGCTAATCTCTTTCTATTTTCTACAAATAATGATTTGTCTATGGGTAAATATTTCATATTTATATCTTATTTAAATCCCAATTATACTATTGTGTGCAAATTTAATAAAAAAAATGTGTATTCTGTTTAAAAAGTAACTCTTTGATATTTGTGGTAAATTCAAGTATCAGCTGCCTAAGCCATATTTCTACCGTGAAATTTTTATCAATCTACAGTAAAGGTAGTGCCGTTTTCACTATCTTTTAGCGTGATTCCTTTGGTTTTTAAGTCATTTCTTATTTTATCGGATAATGCCCAATTTTTATCTATTCTAGCAGATTCTCTTTGCTGAATTAAATTTAGAATTTCTTCTTGAGTAATGTTTTGTATATTGTTTTCTCTTTGATCTTTAAGCCCCAAAACTTCATATACAAATGATTCCATAGTATCACTAAGTATTTGTAAATCACCTTTGGAAATATGGAATTTATCTGTTTTGATTTTATGAATCATCCGCACTCCTTCAAATAATTGGGCTATAAGAATAGATGTATTAAAATCATTATTGATAGCTTTGTAGCAACTCGATCTCCACCTATCTATACTTAAATGTGCAGAAGATTTTGAATGAGGTTCTATCTGTTTTAAATCCTCTAAGGCATTGAATAGCTTAGCATAGCCCTTTTCTGCTGCCAAAAGGGCATCGTTTGAAAAGTCTAATATACTTCTATAATGTGCTTGCATCATAAAAAACCTAACCACAGCTGGACTAAATTTTTTAGATAAAATATCACTTTCTCCCTGGAATATCTCATTAGGCAAAAGTGTATTTCCTGTAGATTTACTCATCTTTTTTCCATTGAATGTAAGCATATTCGTATGCATCCAATACTTTGCAGGAGCAGTATCTTCGGCAGCTTTAGATTGTGCAATTTCACATTCATGGTGGGGGAATTTTAAATCCATTCCTCCACCGTGAATTTCAAACTGACCTCCCAAATACTTTTTACTCATGGCAGAGCACTCTATATGCCATCCGGGAAATCCCTGACTCCAAGGAGCGTCCCATTTCATAATATGAGTATCCGATGCTTTTTTCCAAAGTGCAAAATCTTGAGGATTTTTTTTATCTCTTTGCCCTTCTGTACCTCTTGTATTGTGTATGAGTTGCTCTATATCTCTTCCACTCAATTCTCCATATTTTACTTTTTTATTGTACTCAAATACATCAAAATAGACTGAACCATCTACTATATAGGCTAATCCCCTTTTAATGATCTGTTCTATCATTTCAATTTGCTCTTGAATATGCAAGGTAGCCTTAGGCTCTTCATTAGGTTTTAAATTATTGAATTTTTTTAATATCTGATGGAATCCATCCGTATATCTTTGAGCGATTTTGTAAGGATCTATTTTCTCCTGTTTTGCTCTTTTAGAAATCTTATCTTCTCCTTCGTCTGCATCATCTTCTAAGTGTCCCACATCTGTAATATTGCGAATATAATTTACTTTGAATCCCAAGTGTTTGAAATACCTGTAAACTACATCAAAAAATATGAATGTTCTACAATTCCCTAAATGAACATCACTATATACAGTAGGTCCACAAACATACATTCTCACTTGATTTTGAATATGAGGTATAAAAATATCCTTCTCTCCAGAGAGTGAATTGTATATTCTCAAATTTTTGTATTCTTTAAAATATTTACTCAAAAGTGGTTTTTAATTTTATATAATCTAGTAGTTCCTTCCTCGTATTCTTTTCGTTGAATTTTCCTCCAAATTCTGTAGTTAAGGTACTGCTTTCTACATCTTTTATTCCTCTGGAATTTACACACAAATGCTTCGCATCTATCACACAAGCTACATCTTGTGTATCCAAAACTTGTTGTAACTTTCTTACAATTTGTATCGTAAGGCGTTCTTGCACTTGGGGTCTTTTGGCATAATAATCTACAATTCTGTTTATCTTTGATAAACCTATTACTCTTCCTTTAGATATATAAGCCACATGAGCCCGACCAATAATAGGCAAAAAATGATGCTCACAAGTAGAATATATCGCAATATTTTTCTCTACTAACATTTCATCATAATTGTATTTATTCTCAAAAGTAGAATGCGTTTTTTTACAAGGTTTTAACCCTGCAAAAAGTTCTTTTACAAACATTTTAGCTACTCTTTTTGGTGTTCCTTTAAGACTATCATCTGATAAATCAAGCCCCAATATATTCATAATATGAGCGAAGTTCTTTTCTATAAGTTCAATCTTTTCCTCATCACTCTTATCAAAAGCGGTTTTTAACATAGGTGTTTCATAAGACTTAGCGATATGGTTATCTCCTATTTCCTCTATATTGTATTCTTGCTCTTCTCTCATTTGAGGTTTATATATAATATTCAACGTTTGCAAATGTATAAAAACTATACAAATCTTCTCGATATTTCATCTAAGGTTTCAAAAAGAATTTTAGGTTCATCCGTAGAAACTAATTTAAGTCTATATTCTTTAAAGTGAGGAATTCCTCTAAAGTAATTTGCATAATGTCTTCGCGTTTCTTTTATACCCAGAGTTTCTCCTTTCCAGTCTATTGACATTTCAAGGTGCTTCTTGCACACTTCTACCTTTTCTTTTATGGTGGGAGGGTCGAGGGATTCCCCTGTTTTTAAGACGTGTTTTACCTCTCTAAAGAACCAAGGATAGCCTATACTTGCCCTACCTATCATAGCTCCATCAAAACCAAAATCATCTCTAATTTGTTTTGCTTTTTCAGGGGTATTTATATCTCCATTTGCAAATACGGGTATATGCATTCTTGGATTGTTCTTCACTTCTGCTATTTTATGCCAATCTGCAGCACCTTTGTACATTTGAGTTCTCGTTCTACCATGTATAGATATTGCCTTAATACCTACATCTTGCAATCTCTCGGCTATTTCGACTATTTTTATGCTATCGGAGTCCCATCCCAGCCTAGTTTTTACCGTAACAGGTAATTTAGTCCTTTTTACAATCTCTTTGGTGAGTTTTATCATTTTGGGAATATCTTTAAGTATTCCAGCTCCAGCCCCTTTACAAACTACTTTTTTTACTGGGCAGCCATAATTGATGTCTAAAATATCGGGATTAGCTCGTTCTACTATTTCTGCACATCTACGCATCGAGTCTATTTCTGCACCAAATATCTGAATACCTATAGGTCTTTCATTATCGTAAATATCTAATTTTTCTACACTTTTTTTGGAATCTCTTATCAATCCTTCAGATGAGATAAATTCAGTAAACATAAGGTCTGCACCAAACTTTTTGCACAGTGCTCTAAAAGGAGGGTCACTTACATCTTCCATAGGTGCCAAAAGCAATGGAAAGTCTTTTAGCTCTAAATTACCTATTTTTATTATCTTTAATTTTTCTTCTTCCCATTTTTTTGTAAATTTCATTTGTTTAAAAATTTTTAAATGATGGTGCTTTTGAGAAAAATCTTATAAAGAACACCATAAACTTAAAAACCGTACTCATACTTTTTTATTATTCTGATTTATTATTCTGAACTAAAAAATAATCCTCAGATGATTTCTTATATATGAATAGACCGTACTGCGTAGCCTCTCATTGATTATAAAAATACAATTTTTAATTACAACTAAACATATTTTTTTATTAAATCTGCTGTTTTTTTAGAAGCCCCTTGAGTTCCTAACATCTCTATAAGTTTATCATACGATTTGAACATATTTTGTCGTTTTGGTTCTGCCAAAACACTTTGTAACTCTTTTTTTAAGTTCTTTTCATTAAGGTCATTCTGAATTAGTTCTGTAACTACAGGTTTATTTAATATCAGATTTACAAGTGAAATATATTTGACTTTTGCAAGTCTCTTGGCTATTTCATAAGAAATTCTACTTGTTTTGTAACACACTACTTGAGGAACTCTAAAAAGTGCTGTTTCTAAGGTTGCTGTACCTGAAGTAACGAGTCCTGCATCACTGTGTTTGAGTAAGTCATAAGTTTGGTCAGTAACTATTTTTACCTCTACGTCATTTGGAATAAACGATTTGTAAAATTCTATCTTTTGCGATAGAGTCCTTGCAATAACAAACTGATAATCTGCATAGTATTTTACTTGCGATAGCATTTGTGGAAGTATCGCTGATATTTCACCTTTTCTACTACCGGGCAAAAGAGCTATAATAGGCTTATCTTTTAAGTGGTTTTTGTCTATAAAATTTTTCTTTGAAATGGTTTTTGTTTCATTTATAGCATCTAAAAGGGGATTTCCTACAAAATCTACTGCTACATCAAATTGCTTGTAAAAATCTTTCTCGAAAGGTAAAATGACAAACATTTTATCGATGTTTTTCCGTATAATTTTCACTCTAGACTGCTTCCATGCCCATATTTTAGGAGATATGTAATAAAAAGTTTTAATGCCCAATGATTTTACAAAAGGAGCTATTCTTAGGTTGAACCCTGGATAATCTATAAATATAACGCAATCAGGTCGATACTTTTTAATATCTTTTTTGCAAAATTTGATGTTATTTAAAACTACTCGTATTTTTAGCACTACTTCTATAAAACCCATAATGGCTAATTCTTTGTAGTGCTTGACTAGGGTAGCTCCTTGAGCTTGCATCATTTCACCTCCCCAACCTCTAAATTCTGCATTTATGTCGTTTTGTTTAATATGCTTTATAAGGTTAGAAGCGTGTAAATCTCCTGAAGTTTCTCCTGCAATAATATAATATTTCATTTGCCTAATTACATTGAATAACTCTAAAGAGCAAATGTACTACCTTTTTGTAGAACCTGAAAATTCCCTTATAAAATTATCTATCAATCTAGGTAATGGATAATCTTGTATATCATTTAATCCTATCTTTTTATATAGCTCTAATTCCACTTCTTTTTCTGTTCGGACAATCCAAAAAGTAGCATAAATATTAAGATGAGTGAGTCTATGTAACCAAGGTGTAGCATTAAATTTTTGTATTGTAAAATGAGTCTGTTTTTCTACTTGTTTCAAAATTTTATTTTGTAATGTCTTGTTTTCCTCGATCTCTACAATGCTTTCTAGTACAGGAAAATCGTATAAACCTCTCCAGATACCTTCCGTTTTTCGCTCATTTATAAAAATAAAATCTTTTTTATCAATTATTAAGAAAAAATTTAGGTGTCTGTCTTTTACCTTTAGTTTTTTTAATTTTACGGGTAATTCTTTTACTTTTCCATAGGCTAATGCTAAGCAACTACAGTTTAATGGACATGTATTACAATCGGGATTTTGGGGTTTGCATTGTAACGCTCCAAACTCCATAAGAGCTTGATTGTGTAAATAAGGTTTTTCTTTATTGAGAATCTGATATGCTAATTCTTTAAATAATTTATTCCCCTTTGGAGCATTAATAGGGGTATCTATACCAAAATACCGAGCCAAAACCCTATAAACATTGCCATCTAAAGTAGCTACAGCCTCATCAAAAGCAAAAGAAGCAATAGCAGAAGCTGTATAATCTCCTATGCCTTTTAATTTTTTTAACTCTTTATAATTATTGGGAAATATACCTTTTAACTCTCGATGAACATATTTGGCTGTAAAATGTAAATTTCTTGCTCTAGAATAATACCCAAGTCCCTGCCATAGATTGAGTATATCTATCTCTTTGGCTTTAGCTAAATGATTTACTGTAGGATAATTTTCTACAAACTTCGAATAATAATCCATTCCTTGAACCACCCTGGTTTGCTGCAATATAATCTCAGAAAGCCATATTTTATATGGGTTTTTCGTATTTCTCCACGGTAAATCTCTCTTGTTTTTTTGATACCAATAAATTATTTGCTGTGAAATATCTTTAGACATATTTTCAATATCTATTTTTACCTAATTCTATGATTTCCATATCCTTAATATTACTACGGTCTATTACAAATCTTATCATGGTTCGAACTTTATGAAATCCACTTTTGCCTACAGCTCCAGGATTGATATGAATCAGTCCTAATTTTTTATCTGGTATTACTTTGAGTATATGAGAATGTCCACATATAAATATATTTGGTCGTTTTTCAACAAGTTGAGGTTTTATTTGAGATGTATATTTAGGAGGGTATCCTCCTATATGTGTCATCCAAACTTTTACATTTTCACATTTAAATACCTGATTTTCACAAAATTGAGCTCTTATTTTTTGATTATCTATATTACCATACACTGCTTTAAGTGGTTTGTATTTTAATATAGTATCTGTTACTGTGATAGCTCCTATATCGCCAGCATGCCATACCTCATCTGCTTGCTTTACAAACTTTATAATCTGATCATCTATATAACTATGGGTATCTGACAAGAGTAGTATTTTTTTCATTCTGTAAAACTACTAAAATTAAATGGAGGATACTTTTAAAATGATATATAAAATAATAAATACCCTACGGCTATATATACAGAAGGAAAAGACTATATTTCTCTCAAAAGAACACTCTAAATATATGGATTGTAGCAGATAATCTACGAAAAATAGCTGCCACCTCAGCAGGTTCTATGTGCTGTTTGTGGGTGGGGTGTTCCAAACAAATCGTAGCCGTAAAGCTACCTACCTCGATCATCCCCAAACTAAAAGGTTGGGTTTTGTATCGTTAAGCGTAGCAAAGCCTGAGGGTCTTAGGTTTTTTATCTCTTTGAGCGTACAACCGTCTTTAGTAACTGCTACCTCTGCATAGTATCTCCATTAATCACTAATCATCATTCTTTATAATTCCTCTATAATACTACTATAAGTACTCCACCCAGCAGCAGCTCTATAAGTAGCACCTGTTCCTGTAGGCACCTTTATTTTTTTAACATTTCTAAAAACGGATACACCAAGCGATGCAGGCGTGGTCCTTTGTATGGTTACCTCTAAAGCGTTACAATCAAAAAATGCCAAATGGTCAATAATGGTTACGGAATTAGGAATCGTAATACTGGTAAGTGAACTACAATTATAAAATGCCGAAACTCCAATACTGGTTACGGAATTAGGAATCGTAATACTGGTAAGTGAAGTACAATTTCTAAATGCCTCGTATCCAATAGAAGTTACTGAACTTGGAATAGTGATACTAGTAAGTGAAGCACAATTATAAAATGTTGAATATTCAATAGAAGTTACTTTACTTGGAATATTGATACTGGTAAGTGAAGTACAATTTCTAAATGCTCTATATCTAATAGACGTTAATGTATTTGGAAGGGTAATGCTTTTTATATTTGTAACATCTTCAAAAGCCCTATTACGTATGACGGTTATACTGTTACCATCCAAGCTACTTGGTACGGCTAATGCTAAGTCAGTCTTACTTTTATAAGCATTTTTAAGTCCTGTAATTTCACTACCCGTATAGGTAAATGGGTTTTCAAGCTCAAACTGTGCGCCTGTAATGGTAACATCCTTTTTGGCATCGTGTACTAACACAAGGGTGAGCGTAAGTGTACCTAACTTGCTATAACCCGTAATTTTAGCTGAAGTACCACTTCCTGAAACAGTCGCACTCGTAAGTCCACCGTTATCAGTAATGGTAACGGTTTTAATGGTGTAGCCTGTTTTACCACTTCCTGTAACACCTGCTAATAGTTCGGAGTTTGTGATTTCTATGTTATAAGCCTTTGTTTGCTTCGTCCAACTCAAACTTTCCGCAGGACCCTTAGGAACCGTAATCTCAAACTGTGCGTTGCTAATGGTGGCATCGGCTTTGGTATCGTGTTCCAATACTATAGTAGCCGTAAACAGACCTACTTTAGTCATTGTTAAACTTTTGTTACCTGCTGCAACGGAGGCAATGCCTGTGGGACTTAAAGAACCAATACTTTTTAAGGTATAACCTGTTTTAGTGCCCTGTACACTTGCTAATATTTCAGCAGTGCTAAAACTACCGCCACTGCTAAACGCTTTACTAACTTTATTAAAGGTAAGACGTTCCGCATTGCCCTTGGTAATCTCAAACTTCTTGCCTGCAAGGGTAACATCCATTTTGGCGGGGTGCTGAAATACAAGCGTCAACGTCAAAGTACCCGCCTTGGTATAACCAACGATCTTAGCCGAAGTGCCCGTACCTGAAACCCTTGCACCTGTACCGTTTGTCTTCGTAATGATTACTGATTTAATGGTATAGCCTGTTTTGTCAGCAGTAGTACCATTCAAACCCGCTAATAATTCTGCATTGCTTATCTCACCACCTGAAACATAAGGCTTACTTTGTTTTGTCCATATTAACTTAGGGGCAGATGCCTTCGTAATCTCAAACACCTTGTCTCTAAGGGTAACATCCACTTTGGCGGGGTGCTGAAATACAAGCGTCAACGTCAAAGTACCCGCCTTGGTATAACCAACGATCTTAGCCGAAGTGCCCGTACCTGAAACCCTTGCACCTGTACCGTTTGTCTTCGTAATGATTACAGATTTAATGGTATAGCCTGTTTTGGCAGCACTACTACCCGTAAGACCCGCTAATAATTCTGCATTGCTTATCTCACCACCTGAAACATAAGCCTTACTTTGTTTCTTCCATGTTAAAGTAGAGGCATCTGCCTTTGTAATCTCAAACTTCTTGCCCGCAAGGGTAACATCCGCTTTGGCGGGGTGCTGAAATACAAGCGTCAAGGTCAAGATGCCCGCCTGGGTATAACCGACGATCTTAGCTGAAGTGCCCGTACCTGAAACCCTTGCACCCGTACCATTTGCACTACTGATGATTACCGATTTAATGGTATAGCCTGTTTTGGCAGCAGTAGTGCCATTCAAACCCGCTAATAATTCTGCATTGCTTATCTCACCACCTGAAACATAAGGCTTACTTTGTTTCGTCCATGTTAAACGAGGAGCAGGTGCCTTCGTAACCTCAAAGGATGCGTTATCTATCGTTGAATCGCCTTTGGTAGCATGCTCTAATACCAAAGTAGCCGTAAAATTACCCGCCTTAACATGGCTTAAATACAAATTTGGTTTCGTACCTGTTACGCTTGCAATACCTATTGGGTTTAAAGACCTAATCTCTCTCAGAGTATATCCAGCCTTTTTACCTCCTACCCTTCCTAAAATATCTTCTGTCGTAAAGAGACCAACACTACTATAAACTTCGCTAAGTTTGTCAAAAGTCAAAGACTCCCCAGCAGAAGTACTAATCTTAAACTGCGCACCTGTAATGGTAACATCACCTTTCGTGGAATGTTCTAAAACGATGGTAGCCGTAAAACTGCCTATCTTGGTCATTCTTAGTGACAACTTAGGCTTCGTGCCTGTTACGCTTGCAACGCCTGACGGAGCTAACGCTTTTATCTCTTTGAGGGTATAACCCGACTTCGTTCCTGCTACACCCGCTAATATCTCCAATGTGGTAAAACTACCACCGCTGACAAAAGCCTTAGACACCCTGTTAAAAGTCAAAGTAGCGGCTGCGTCCTTACTAATGATGATTTTACAATTTTTAATGGTAGCATCTTGCTTGCTCGCGTGTTTTAAAAC
The DNA here is from genome assembly GCA_965226285.1 of Ichthyobacteriaceae bacterium. GTDB lineage: Bacteria > Bacteroidota > Bacteroidia > Flavobacteriales > Ichthyobacteriaceae > CBDDCQ01. Next base: position 521,477 of record CBDDCQ010000006.1, on the reverse strand, counting down.
AAGATTAAAAACGATGTTCCCTGGTTTGGTAAAGGTTAAGGTAGTGCCCGAAACCTTTGCTTAAGCCGTTGTATTACTACTCACCAACGTAATAGACTTTATCGTATAGCCCTCTTTTGAGCCTTTAACGCCTGCCAGTATCTTAGCAACCGCCAACGTTTTGGTGACTCCTGTAATACTAGAAAAACGTAATGGTTTGCTCCGCATAAGTAAGAGCAGGAGCAGGGACAGGGGTGGGTTTATCATCGGGTTTCGATTCTTCTTTACTGCAATAAATCATCGACGTACTAAATGCTGTCAATAATAATAAACTAACAAAATATCTGATAGGTTTCATAACTTGTCTCATTTTAGTATTTATTTTTTAAAGTTAAATTTTCAATATCTAATATATTAACCATAGCGTTTAAAGTTATTTCTAAATTATAGATAAAATATACATCACTAAGGATGTTTCCTTGTTCATAATTTTAAAGAATGCAAATATATAAACAATTTATTTACATATAAACAAAAAAATCGACTTAATTGTTGCCAAAAGGCACCTTAAAATAGATTGAAGTGTCTTTTTTTCCTAATGAGTCTGGAGTACTGAGTATCATTAAATCATCTAAAACACCATAAATAGTACTTTTTTCAAGACGTCTTAGGGTAGGTGAAAGGATAATATTGCTTGAATTTTACTATCCTTTTAATCCTTTATCAATTCAGAATACTTAAATATAATATCATAGCCTTTATATTTAAAATATTCAGAAGGATTTATTTTAGAAGTAGCCATAATAAAGTCTCCGCCCCAAGCTCCTAACGACTTTATTACGCCCAGTCTATAATCCTTAAATAAATTCTCTTGTACTGAACGTATATCTAACACTCTCGATAAAATATATTCATGTTTGATCAGAAGTTGTTCAAATTTAGATAAAGATTTCGAAGTAGGTATATCTTTGGTAATTTGTGATATTTCAGATATTTTACTAGAGAGATTAGTATTTTTATGTAGATAATTAGATATAGCTTCTCTACTATCTCGTTTCTTATTCAAATATACAAAATATAAGTAAGGTTTTAAGATTTCATTGATTTGTGTTTTCTCATAAATAGGTTTATCTTGCTTGAGTTGGTAAAAAATAGGCGTATTGCATTTGGCACAAGCAATATCATAACCGCTGCCTTTAAAGCATCTTTTTAAAATTTCAAAAGCATCTACACTTGCCCATTGTGCTATATTATTGATGAGTGTAGAGCTACTTCCCAACCCCCACTCTCTATTAAATTCTAATTGTGTAGTTATCTTAATGCCTTGTATATCTCTAAGAAAAAAAGAATTTAAATCCTTACAGCACTGTATAAAATTAGCTAATAAATAGGCTTCTTTTTTGCTAGAGGATTCTATAATGTTCAAGTTCTTTAAACAGTATTTTGCCCAAAACCATAATTTTCCATTTGCATCGTAACTATTCCAATATATATGTTGACTTTGGATATACTCTATATGTAAACCTTGTCCTAATTTAGTAGGCAAAGCTAAGGCTAAAGCACCATTTAGAACTAAATACTCTCCTGTTATTAGTAATTTTCCATTGCTTCTAAAATTCATTTTTTACCTGTAACGATTAGTACAAATTCACCTTTGGGTGGTTTCTGTTCAAAATGATATATGAGTTCATCGACTGTTCCCCTTATAGTTTGTTCGTACATTTTAGTAAGCTCTCTAGATATACTCATTATTCTATTTTGTCCAAAATAATTTTTAAAATCTTCTAGCGTTTTTAACAACTTGTGAGGAGATTCATAAAATACCATAGTTCTTTGTTGCTCTTTCAATGATTTAAGTTTAGTTTTCCTGCCCTTTTTTATAGGTAAAAAACCTTCAAACAAGAAATTATTACAAGGTAATCCTGAATTTACTAAGGCAGGTACAAATGCAGTGGCACCGGGTAAACATTCTACTTCTATTTGGTGTGCTATAGAAGTACTGACCATTAAAAAACCAGGATCTGATATAGCAGGTGTACCAGCATCTGTAATTAAACCTATATTTATCCCCTGTTTTATCTGCTGTATAAATCTATCTACCGTCTTGTGTTCATTATGCACATGGTGGGCTTGCATCAGAGTATCAATACCAAAATGCTTGAGTAATCTACCCGACACCCTAGTGTCTTCGGCAAGTATCAAATCTACAGTTTTAAGGGTTTCTATAGCCCGTAGCGTTATATCTTGCAAATTACCAATAGGAGTAGGTATTAAATATAGTTTACCTTGCATTTTAATTTAAGAGTTCAAAAATTCAATCACTTTTTCATAAAAGTCCAATGGGTTTTCTGCATGTAACCAATGCCCTGCGTTTTTAATCTCTACAATAGAAGCACTTGTGAAATGCTTCTGTATCAGCATTTCATCTGCCACTTGTATATATACAGATTTAGCCCCTTTTAAGAATAGTGTTTTACCATAGAAGATACAATCATTTCCTAGAGCCTCTCCTATATTTTCTATTTGCCTTTTTATTGCCTTTAGATGAAACCTCCAAGCAAAAGAATTGTCTTTTTGCCTGTATAGGTTTTTCAGAATAAATTGTTTAGTGCCAAAATCTGCTATCTTAGTATCTAATATTTCTCCTGCTTCTTTTCTAGAAGTAATCTCTGTAAGTTCGATACTGTTTATTGCTTCAAATATATCTCGATGATGAGGGGGATAAAGTCTGGGAGATATATCTGCAATCATAAGTCGATGAATATTTTCAACGTACTTACACGCAAAAAACATGGCTACTTTACCTCCCATAGAATGCCCTAATAAATTTATTTTCTCGATATTGTAATGATCCATATACTTCTTTAAATCTTCTGCCATTATACTGTAGTTCATTTCTTCATCCCAAAAACTTCGTCCATGATTTCTCAGGTCTAATAAATGTACTGAATAATTTTCTGCAAATTTTTTGCCCAATGTAATCCAATTGTCTGACATTCCCAGTAAACCATGCAGTATTACTAAGGATTCATTATTATTTTCTCCGTATATTTTAGAATATAAAATATTCATATTTTTAATTTCGATAAATACATTTGTATCGTGTTTTCTAAACCTAAATACAACGCTTCTGATATAAGGGCATGTCCTATAGATACCTCTAATAATTTAGGTATATTCTGGACAAAATAGCTAATGTTTTCTAAACTCAAATCGTGCCCTGCATTTACGCCTAATCCTATACTATTTGCAAGTTCGGCAGATTTGATATAAGAAAGTACACTGTCTTTATTTCCTTTGGCATAGTTTATAGCATACTGTTCAGTATAGAGTTCTATTCTATCGGCACCTACTTTAGCAGCTCCTTCTATATATATTGCGTTTGTTTCTATAAATATAGATGTTCTTATTCCATTTCGTTTGAGTTCCGTAATAATCTCAGCGAGAAAATGCTCATTTTTAAGCGTATTCCACCCTTCATTAGAGGTGATAGCATCTTCTCCATCAGGTACTAAGGTCACTTGTGTAGGTTTTATTTGTAGTACCATATCCATAAACTTAGGAATGGGGTTTCCCTCTATATTAAACTCGGTACAATATATTTTGTTTATATCATAAACATCTCGGTATCTTATATGCCGCTCATCTGGTCTGGGATGAACTGTAATTCCCTCCGCACCAAAGGATTCACAACTTTCCACTAGCTGCAATAAGTTAGGCACATTGCCTCCTCTAGAATTTCTCAGGGTTGCTATTTTGTTTACATTTACGCTTAGTTTTGTCATCCAATGTATGAATATTGAGGTATAAATTTACTTTTTTGTTCTAATTCATTAAATAACTAATTTGTTATTATTGTGTATTTTATGAATGAAGGTGCTCAAAAATAACATATTTGAATTTCTCTAATCAAAATGTAGAATACTTTTTCCTTTAAATTTTTCTATCATCATACAACATTTAGTTGATTTAAAATGCAAATATAAGTAAACATATCGATACCTTATTCTTTTTCCAACTTTTACATTATAGACTATTTTAATTACTGCTAAATTTGTAATCCTTGCCCTTAGAAAGAGAGAAAATATTGAAAGGTCAAAATCTACAAATCACAATTTAAAAATAATTTTTGCAATCTATATCTAACATAAGCTCATTGTTAAGCCAATTCATTTAATAAAAAATGTATCCTCGAAGTGAATTGATAAGATTGAAGCTATGTATAAGAATTTTGACATTCTTAATTATTGGTCGTTTCTATCGCAGTTATTACCAAATTGACAAAAAATATTTTAGGAATTATGCTAATTTGATTAGAAACACAAAGACAATCATCTAAAAGGTAGTTTGTAGATGTTTTTTTCTTTTATGATGTATTCTAAAAATTCTATATTTTTGCTAAGCCTATTTTTAAAATGAATATCTATAAAGTTAAATATCCTTATGCCTTTAAAAAATATAAACCCTACGCAGCTTAAATCTTGGGAGAATTTAAAAATCCATTTTGAACAGATTAAGTATATACATCTTAAAGATTTATTTGAACAGAACCCCCATAGATTTAATGAGTTTTCTATTCATTGGAATGATATGCTTTTTGATTATTCCAAAAATAGAATAAACCAAACGACATTAAAATATTTATTTTCACTTTGTGAGGAAGTAGATTTGACAGATGCTATAGATAAAATGTTTTCAGGGGAATATATCAATGGAACCGAAAATAGAGCAGTACTACACACAGCTTTGAGAAATCTTTCAGATAGACCCATATATGTAAAAGGAGAAAATGTAATGCTCAAAGTAAGGCAAGTATTGATTCAAATGAAAAATTTCACAGAGAGAGTACTCTCGGGCAAGTGGAAAGGTTACACAGAAAAAAGCATTACTGATGTAGTAAATATAGGTATAGGAGGTTCTGATTTAGGTCCTCTTATGGTTACAGAAGCCTTGCAACATTACAAAACACATCTAAATGTTCATTTTGTATCTAATGTAGATGCTGCACATATTTTGGAAACATTAAAAAAATTAAATCCCGAGACGACACTTTTTATCGTAGCATCTAAAACATTCACTACGCAAGAAACCATGACCAATGCCTATACGGCTAGAGACTGGTTTTTAAATTTTGCCAAAAATGAAAAGCAAATAGCCCAGCACTTTGCAGCTTTATCTACCAATATGGAGGCGGTAACAGATTTTGGGATAGATGTTAAGAATACATTTGAGTTCTGGGATTGGGTAGGAGGTCGTTATTCCCTTTGGAGTGCCATAGGATTGCCTATTGCTTTGGCAGTGGGATATGATAATTTTAAGCAGTTACTAATGGGTGCTTACGAAATGGACGAGCATTTTAAAACTACCCCTAAGGAAAAAAATATTCCCATCATCATGGCACTCATAGGAATATGGTACAACAATTTTTTTGAGCTAGAAACTGAAGCCGTATTGCCATATAGTCAGTATCTGCATCGTTTTGTAGATTATTTACAACAAGCAAATATGGAGAGTAATGGAAAATATATAGATAGGTTAGGTAAAAGAGTAGATTATCAAACAGGCTCTATAGTATGGGGAAATGTAGGAACTAATGGGCAACATGCTTTTCATCAATTGCTCTATCAAGGAACTAAACTCATACCTGCAGATTTTATAGCCTTTGCTCAAACGCTAAACCCTACAGCAGATCATCATCATAAATTATTGGCAAACTTCTTTGCACAAACCAAGGCACTTATGATGGGTAAAGATATACAAAAGGTATCAGAGGAATTAAAAATAGAGGGTAAAAGAATACAGGAAATAAAACAGTTGAGACCTTTTAAGGTGTTTGAAGGTAACCGACCTACAAACTCTATTCTTTTTAAAAGATTAACTCCTAATAATTTGGGAAGCCTAATAGCTATGTATGAACATAAAATATTTGTACAGGGAATCATTTGGAATATTTTTAGTTTTGACCAATGGGGAGTTGAATTAGGAAAACAACTAGCTCATAAGATTTTACCTGAATTAGAGCGTGATCAGCAAGCAGAGATCCACGATTCTTCTACTAATGGTTTGATAAATACATACAAAAAAATGAGATGAATTAATGTCTATAAAAGTAAATCAAATATCAAAGTTTTATAAAAAACAAAAGGTTTTAGATAGGGTATCTTTTCATATTCAAGAGGGAGAAATAGTAGGTTTTTTGGGTGTGAATGGAGCAGGGAAATCTACTACTATGAAAATAGTATCAAGCTGTATTCCACCTTGCTCAGGAAGCGTTCAAGTAGCGGGATTCGATACGCAAATACAACCTTATCAAGTACGTAAGAACATAGGGTATTTACCTGAACATAATCCCCTATATTTGGATATGTATGTAAAGGAGCATCTTACCTACAGTGCCAAAATTCGAAATATTTCCCTACATAGAGTCACTGAACTTATAGAACTTATTAAAATATCCGACCAAGCTCATAAAAAAGTAGGACAGCTTTCCAAGGGATATAGGCAAAGAGTAGGACTGGCTAACGCTTTAATACACAACCCTAAAGTACTCATATTAGATGAACCTACTACGGGTTTAGACCCTCATCAGTTAGAAGTGTTTAGAGATTTGATAAAGAGTTTTAGAAAAGATAAAACAGTATTGCTCTCTACTCATATTATGCAAGAGGTAGATTCTGTATGCGATAGGGTGCTTATTATTCACAAAGGAAAGTTACTAAAGGATATAAACTTGAAAGAACACTCCAATGAAAGTAATGTACTGGTAGCAGAATTTAATCAACCAGTAAAGAAAAGATTACTTATGCAAGTATCAGAGGTATTAAGGGTAGATCATATATCCGCTAATACATATAAAATATATAGTCATCATATAGAAAATACACGAAGTAATATTTCTGATTTTGCATACCAAAATCAACTTAAAATAATGAGTTTACAGATAAAAAATAACACCCTAGAGGAGATATTTAAACAAGCTATTTTGTAAAATAAGATGAGGTATTTTATGGAGTTGGCATATAATGGTAAAAATTATTTTGGATGGCAAATACAGCCAAATATTCCTAGTGTTCAAGAGACTATAGAGTATTGTCTTTCCACTATATTAAACGAACCAATAAGTATTGTGGGGGCAGGTCGTACAGATGCAGGGGTGCATGCCAAACAGATGTACGCTCATTTTGATATAGATACAAACTTAAAAGCGAAACATCTAAAAGATAGAATGAATAGTTTTTTACCCAAAGATATATGTATATATCAAATATTTAAAGTCGATTCTGATGTGCATTGCCGATTTGATGCCATAAGTAGAGTGTATGAATATCATATATCACTTAGCAAAGATCCATTTGAGATAGATTTTTCGTACCAAATATATCACAATAGATATGATATGGATAAAATGAATCAGGCGTGTAAAATACTGTATGAATACAAAGATTATAAATGTTTTTCCAAATCAAAAACGCAAGTTTACACCAATAATTGTGATATACAAGAAGCTTGTTGGGTAAAGCAGAAGAACAAGTTGATATTTAGAATACAAGCCAATAGGTTTTTGCGTAATATGGTAAGGGCTATAGTGGGTACTATGTTAGAGGTAGGCGAAAGTAAAATAAATATAGAGGATTTTAGAAAAATAATAGAACACAAAGATAGAAATAACGCAGGAACATCTGTACCTGCTCGAGCTTTATATCTCACGGAGATAACCTACCCGAAAAGTATATATGATACAAAAGATGAGGTTTAATGTAAAAGTCTTTTTGAGGTTACTTAATTTTATAGAAACTTATAGAGTTAAGTTTATCATTGCTACTGTAATGGGCGTTATACTTTCTATACTGGCTACGCTACGCCCTCTACTTACTAAATTAGCCATAGATGATTACATTACACCTAACCAAATGAATGGCTTTGCTTATTTTATAATGCTTATGGTAGGTTTGTTATTTGTAGAGGCTATTATACAGTTCTTTTTTATTTATGCAGGGGGATGGTTGGCTCAGAATATTATTAAGGATATGAGAGATAGACTATTTAAGCATATCTTATATTTAAGGTGGAGTTATTTTGATAAAGTGAAAATAGGTACTATAGTAACTAGGGTAGTATCTGATATAGGAGTGATTACTAATGTATTTGAACAAGGGCTTTTAGTTTTATTTGGAGATACCATCAAGATACTTGCTATTATGGTAATTATGTTAATCGTAAACTGGAAATTATCCCTTATGGTGTTTTTGATATTTCCTATTATGATATATGCCACTAGGATTTTTCAAAAGGCAATTAAAAAATCGTTTCAACAGGTGCGTAATGAGGTTTCTACCCTTAATTCCTTTGTACAGGAGCATATTACAGGAATGAAGATAGTTCAACTGTTCAATAGAGAAAAGGAAGAACATAATAAGTTTAAAGAAATTAATAAACGTCATGAAAAGGCAAATATCCAAAGCGTATTGTATTATTCTATATTTTTTCCAGTGGTAGAGGTTTTATCTTCATTGGCATTGGGATTAGTGGTTTGGTTTGGAGGTATTAGGGTTGCATTTTTTCAAGATATGACACTGGGAGATATCGTAGCATTTATATTTCTTATCAATATGCTTTTTAGACCTCTTAGGCAAATGGCAGATAAATTTAATACTTTGCAAATGGGAATTGTAGCTGGAGAAAGAGTATTTAAAATACTGGATTCTCAAGTAGATTTAGAGCAAATGGGTGAGCTTAAATTAAAGGATATTAAAGGAGAGGTATCTTTTAAAAATGTTTCTTTTTCGTATGTTCCAAATGAACCTGTCATCAATGATATATCATTTGAGATTAAGCACAATGAAACAGTGGCTATAGTAGGAGCTACCGGTGCGGGTAAATCTACTATTATTAGTTTACTCAATAGATTTTATCCCATAAACGCTGGACAAATTACCATTGATGGAATAAATTTAAAAAATATTGAAGCAGGTAGCCTTAGACAACATATTGCTGTGATATTACAAGAAGTGTTTTTGTTTTCAGATACTATTTACAATAATATTATATTGGGTAATAAGCGCATTGAGAAATCTAAAGTAATAGACGCAGCAAAGCGGATAGGAATACATAAATTTATAGAGTCATTACCAGAAGGATATAATTATAATATTAAAGAAAGAGGAGGAATGCTATCAGTAGGGCAAAGACAATTGATTTCATTTTTGAGGGCATATATGCAAAATCCAACTATATTTATATTAGATGAGGCGACCTCTTCAGTAGATACGCATTCAGAAATACTCATCCAAAAAGCTATGGATACACTTACCCAAAATAGAACTTCTATTATCATTGCACATAGGTTAGCTACAGTACAAAAGGCAGATAAAATCATCGTAATGAAACAGGGTAAAATAGTAGAGATAGGAACACATAAACAACTGCTTGAGATTCCCAGTGGATATTACAGAAAATTATATCAAATTCAGTTTGAACAGTAGCCCACAATAAAATAATAGAGTGTAGGCAGGAAGTGATACAAAATATAGTATATCCTTTACCTGCTCAAAAGAAATTAAAATATATTCAATTTTTAATTACGGGTAGGGTTTCATACCATAGATATAGGGAGCTTTGTATCTTATAGATTAGTGCCTCAAATGAAGGATACTCCTTATATCTTATCATGTAGAACTTTTGCAAGCCAAGGGAAAACAAATATGTACTAAAAATTAGAAAAACACCTCGAACATTTGTTGTTTGAGGTGTTTTTGTACTCAGGGCCGGAGTCGAACCGGCACGGGTTGCCCCACTGGTTTTTGAGACCAGCGCGTCTACCAATTCCGCCACCTGAGCTAACGTTATAAAAATAACAGTGCGAATATAAAAATTATTATGATATTTTTAAAATATATTTATATGATCTTCAAATCAAAACCTAAATTTCTGTTATACTTATATAGTTCTTCGTTAAATATTTCAGATTCGCTCAGTAACCGTTAAAAAAATTGCGGGCTTTTGCCCGCAATAATTCTTCAAAAGAAACGTTTCTCTGGGGATTGCTACCACTAAACGCTCAAAACGATCTTAATACCCCACCACTGATGCTTTATTACCTTTTTTTAGGTTATCACTCCAAGAAGGAGTCACCTTAGCGTTAGGTACCCGTATGGTAGTGAGCCTGAAACAACCATCAAATGGCTCAGCTCCAATAGTTGTTATGGAATTAGGAAGCGTAATACTGGTAAGTGAAATACAATTATAAAATGCCGACATTCCAATACTGGTTACGGAATTACCAATCGTAATACTGGTAAGTCTGCGACAATTATGAAATGCCGCATCTCCAATACTGGTTACGGAATTACCAATCGTAATATTGGTAAGTGAAGTACAATCCCAAAATAATGAATCTGCAATACTGGTTACAGAATTAGGAATCGTAATATTGGTAAGTGAAGAACATCTATAAAACGCCGAAGTTCCAATACTGTTCACGGAATTAGGAATTGTAATACGGGTAAGTTTGCTACAAGAAGAAAATACTGAATTTCCAATACTGTTCACGGAATTAGGAATCGTAACACTGGTAAGTTCGCTACATTCCATAAATGCCCGATTTCCAATACTGGTTACGATGGTACCACTAATCATATAGGGAATGGTTACTGTTGTTAAGCTCTTTTTGTCAACGCTTGCTTTAAGTGTTACTTGCCCACCACTACTTATCGTAAAAATATCACGATAAATATGAAGCTGTGCGTTTCTAATGGTTACATCATCTTTAGTATCGTGTTGTAAAACAATCGTAAAGATAAGCGTACCCGCTTTGGTATAACTCCTAATTTTAGCTGAAGTACCGCTCCCTGAAACAGTTGCACTTGTACCGTTCTTATTGGTAATGGTAACGGTTTTAATCGTGTATCCTGCCTTATCACTGCTTGTTCCTGTAACGCCTGTCAATAGATCGGCATTGGTAATTTCGCCACCACTGCTAAACGCCTTCGTTTGCTTCGTCCAACTTAAACGCGGTGCTGACGCCTTCGCAATTTCAAACTGTGCATTTCTAAGGGTTACATCGTTCTTAGTATCGTGTGCTAACACAAGGGTGAGCATAAGCGTACCAATTTTGGTATAACTCGTAATTTTAGCAGCCCTGCCAACCCCTGAAACACTTGCACCTGTACCGTTTGTACTGGTAATGGTAACGGTTTTAATCGTGTATCCATTCTTACCACTGCCCGTAACGCCTGCTAATAGATCGGTATTGGTAATTTCTCCACTACTGCTAAACGGCTTCGTTTGCTTCGTCCAACTTAAACGCGGTGCTGACGCCTTCGTAATTTCAAACTGTGCATTTCTAAGGGTCACATCGTCTTTAGTATCGTGTGCTAACACAAGGGTGAGCGTAAGCGTACCCACTTTGGTATAACTCGTAATTTTAGCAGCCCTGCCACTCCCTGAAACCCTTGCACCTGTACCGTTTGTATTGGTAATGTTAACGGTTTTAATGGTGTATCCTGTCTTACCGCTTCCTGTAACGCCTGCTAATAGATTGGTATTGGTAATTTCGCCACCACTGCTAAACGGCTTCGTTTGCTTCGTCCAAGTTAAACGCGGTGCTGACGCCTTCGTAATTTCAAACTCCGCACCAGTAATGTTTTTATCCTCCTTGGTGTCGTGTTCAAATACAATCGATAAAGTCAAGGTACCCACCTTGGTATAACCAACGATCTTAGCTGAAATGCCATTACCTAAAACCCTTGCTCCTGTACCTCTTGAATCACTGATGGTTAATGTTTTCACTCGATAGCCTGTTTTTGTACCGCTAAGACCCCTTAATAATTCTGCATTGCTTATCTCTCCTGAAGAACGATAAACCTTACTTTGTTTACGCCAACTCAAATCAACCGGTACAGGCATCTTCCTAATTTCAAACGCTACATTACTGAGCGTTTTTTCTGCTTTGGTAGCGTGCTGAAGTACAAGCGTCAACGTCAAGATAGTGGCTTTGCCATAACCGACGATCTTAGCTGTAGTACCACTACCTGAAACCCTTGCACCACTGCTTGAGGAATCACCCGTAATCTGTACGGTTTTGATACGATAGCCGTCTTTTGTACCTCTCACACCGCCCAATAATTCAGCGTTGCTTATCTCTCCTGAAACACTATAAACCTTGCTTTGTCTGCTCCAACTTAAAGGTACATCTCCACTGGTAATTTCAAATTGTGCACCCGTTATCGTTTTATCTGCTTTCGTATCATGTTCAAATACAAGTGTCAACGTCAAGATAGTCGCTTTGCTATAATTAACGATCTTAGCTACAGTACCACTACCTGAAACCCTCGCACCACTACTTGAGGAGTCACTTGTAATCGCTACACTTTTAATCCGATACCCTACTTTTGAACCTTCGAGACCTGACAACAATTCAAAGTTGCTTATTTCCTCACCAGAACGATAAGTCTTCAATTGTTTTACCCAATTTAAATTGATAGGGGCAATCATCTTTGTAATTTCAAATTGTGCACCCCTTATGGTTTTTTCTGCTTTGGTAGCGTGCTGAAGTACAAGCGTCAACGTTAAGATAGTGGCTTTGCCGTAACCAACGATCTTAGCTGCAGTACCACTTCCTGAAACACGCGCACCACTGCCCCCTGAATCATTGGTAATCTGTACTGATTTGATACGATAACCTGTTTTTGTACCTCGCATACCGCCCAATAACGCTGCATTGCTTATCTCTGCTGAGTAACCATAAACCTTGCTTTGTCTGCTCCAACTTAGAGGTACATCTCCATTGGTAATTTCAAATGCTGCACCCGTTATCGTTTTATCTGCTTTTGTATCGTGTTCAAATACAAGTGATAACGTCAATTTACCCGCCCGAGTATAACCAACGATCTTAGCTGCAGTACCACTACCTGAAACCCTTGCACCTGTGCCTCCTGCATTACTGATGCTTACTGTTTTAATGGTATAGCCTGTCTTACCACTACCCGTAACGCCTGCTAATAGTTCGACATTGGTAATTTCGCCACCACTGCTAAACGGCTTCGTTTGCTTTGTCCAAGTTAAAGATGGTGCTGCACGCTTTGTAATTTCAAATTCGGCATTACTTATCGTTACATCCAAATCTGATGTAGCATTATGTTTTAAGCGCAACAAAGCCGTAAAAACGCCCACACGATTAAATTCTAACCTTAGATTTGGTGCAGTTCCATTGACCCTTACTATATCATTAGGATTCAGATTTGTGATCTCTTTTAAAGTATAGCTTGCCTTTTCACCTTTTACATGCTTTAGAATTTCTGTAGCATTCAAACGCCCACCTTTTGTATATTCTTTGGTCAGTTTTTCAAAGGTCAATACTGGGCGTAATATTTTTACCGTTACTGTATATTTTTTGCTCTCTCCATTTTCTGCGGTTACCGTAAACGATACTGGAGTGCTCCAATCTTTCACTGTCTTTGGGTCGGGTTTGATCGTTGCACTTTCGGATAACTTTACTTTTGCCGATAAAGAACTTATATCTGTTCCGTAAGGTAACTCTATTGATAATGAGGTGCCGTTTAACTTCCCTTTATAAGTACCTAATTCAAAGGAGATGATGGATGCCTCTTTGCTCTTTTTCAAAACTGTATTACTTTCTGTATCTTTACTACATTGAGTCATTGGAGTAATGAAAAGGATTAATGCTAATAAACTAAAAAAATATCTATTCATGGTATTTTTATATTTTTAAAATTAAATTTTACTTGTTCACATACAAAAAATCTATGGTTTAAATTTTAATATTATAATTAAATATTATAAATACTAATGCTCTATCGCCAATAATTTAATTGCGGTGCAAATTTATAAAAAAATCATCAATGAATCAAAAAATAAAATGAAATATTTTTAAATTATAATTGAGGTGTCATATAAGCTTATTTATTTGCAAAAAGACTAATAAATTAAGGTTATATTTAAGTTATGAAAAATTTTAAAAATGAAGCTAATGTAATTTTGTTTATTAAATTTAAAAGTGATAAAAACTGTCTTTTCTAATTATAAAGTATTCATTTTTAAGAGTTAAAAGAGTGTTTCTATACTATCCTCAATTTATCCTCCCAGTTTGCCAATAGATTTCATATACTGTTGAAAACCTCCTTTGGGGATCACAATTATTTTTAGTGGTTTCAATTAAAAAGGGGGATTAAATACGCAAAAAAGTAGGGGACAGGTTTTAAAACCTGTCCCCTACTTGACTTTTATACCATGATGAACATCACTTTAATTTACCTTAATACCCCACCACTGATGCATTATTACCTTTTCTTAGGTTAGCCCTCCAAGCAGTCACCTTAGCGTTAGGTACGCGTATGTTAGTGAGCTTGCTACAACTGCTAAATGGCTCATCTCCAATAGTTGTTATGGAATTAGGAAGCGTAATACTGGTAAGTGAACTACAATTATAAAATGCCGACATTCCAATACTGGTTACGGAATTACCAATCGTAATACTGGTAAGTTTGCGACAATTATAAAATGCCGCATTTCCAATACTGGTTACGGAATTACCAATCGTAATATTGGTAAGTGAAGTGCATTCCCAAAATAATGAATTTGCAATACTGGTTACAGAATTAGGAATCGTAATATTGGTAAGTGAAGCACATCCATAAAACGCCGAAGTTCCAATACTGTTCACGGAATTAGGAATTGTAATACGGGTAAGTTTGCTACAAGAAGAAAATACCGAATTTCCAATACTGTTCACGGAATTAGGAATCGTAACACTGGTAAGTTCGCTACATTCTATAAATGCCCGATTTCCAATACTGGTTACGATGGTACCACTAATCATATAGGGAATGGTTACTGTTGTTAAACTCTTTTTGTCAACGCTTGCTTTAAGTGTTACTTGCCCACCACTACTTATCGTAAAAATATCACGATAAATATGAAGCTGTGCGTTTCTAATGGTTACATCATCTTTAGTATCGTGTTGTAAAACAATCGTAAAGATAAGCGTACCCGCTTTGGTATAACTCGTAATTTTAGCTGAAGTACCGCTCCCTGAAACAATCGCACTTGTACCGTTCTTATTGGTAATGGTAACGGTTTTAATCGTGTATCCTGCCTTATCACTGCTTGTTCCTGTAACGCCTGTCAATAGATCGGCATTGGTAATTTCGCCACCACTGCTAAACGCCTTCGTTTGCTTGGTCCAACTTAAACGCGGTGCTGACACCTTCGCAATTTCAAACTTTGCATTTCTAAGGGTTACATCGTGTTTAGCATCGTGTACTAACACAAGGGTGAGCGTAAGCGTACCTACTTTGTGATAACTCGTAATTTTAGCAGCCCTGCCGCTCCCTGAAACCCTTGCACTTGTACCGTTTGTATTGGTAATGGTAACGGTTTTAATCGTGTATCCATTCTTACCACTGCCCGTAACGCCTGCTAATAGATTGGTATTGGTAATTTCGCCACCACTGCTAAACGCCTTCGTTTGCTTGGTCCAACTTAAACGCGGTGCTGACGCCTTCGTAATTTCAAACTGTGCGTTTCTAAGGGTCACATCGTCTTTAGTATCGTGTGCTAACACAAGGGTGAGCGTAAACGTACCCGCTTTGGTATAACTCGTAATTTTAGTAGTCCTGCCGCTGCGTGAAACCCTTGCACCTGTACCGTTTGTATTGGTAATGTTAACGGCTTTAATGGTGTATCCATTCTTACCGCTTCCTGTAACGCCTGCTAATAGATGGGTATTGGTAATTTCGCCACCGCTGTTAAACGCTTTACTTTGCTTGGTCCAACTTAAACGCGGTGCTGATGCCTTCGTAATTTCAAACGCCGCACCAGTGATGTTTTTATCCTCCTTGGTATCGTGTTCAAATACAATCGATAAAGTCAAGGTACCCGCCTTGGTATAACCAACGATCTTAGCTGAAATGCCATTACCTAAAACCCTTGCTCCTGTACCTCTTGAATCACTGATGGTTAATGTTTTCACTCGATAGCCTGTTTTTGTACCGCTAAGACCCCTTAATAATTCTGCATTGCTTATCTCTCCTGAAGAACGATAAACCTTACTTTGTTTACGCCAACTCAAATCAACCGGTACAGGCATCTTCCTAATTTCAAACGCTACATTACTGAGCGTTTTTTCTGCTTTGGTATCGTGCTGAAGTACAAGCGTCAACGTCAAGATAGTGGCTTTGCCATAACCGACGATCTTAGCTGCAGTACCACTACCTGAAACACGCGCACCACTGCCCCTTGAATCACTGGTAATCTGTACTGATTTGATACGATAACCTGTTTTTGTACCTCGCACACCGCCCAATAACGCTGCATTGCTTATCTCTGCTGGGGAACCATAAACCTTGCTTTGTCTGCTCCAACTTAAAGGTACAGATACAACTCCACTGGTAAGTTCAAATTTTGCATTACTGAACGTTTTGTCTGCTTTTGTATCATGTTCAAATACAAGTGTCAACGTCAAGATAGTAGGTTTGCCATAACTGACGATCTTAGCTGCAGTACCACTACCTGAAACCCTTGCACCACTACCTGAGGAATCACTCGTAATCTGTACGGTTTTCATACGATAACCTACTTTTGAACCTTCAAGACCTGACAATAATTCAACGTTGCTTATCTCCTGACCAGAACGATAAGTCTTCAATTGTTTTACCCAAGTTAAATTGGTAGGTGCCATCATCTTTGTAATTTCAAATTGTGCACCCCTTATGGTTTTATCTGCTTTCGTATCGTGTTCAAATACAAGCGTCAACGTTAAGATAGTGGCTTTGCCGTAACCAACGATCTTAGCACCAATACCACTTCCTGAAACCCTTGCACCACTGCCCCCTGAATCACTGGTAATCTGTACTGATTTGATACGATAGCCCTTTTTTGAAACCAATAGACCTAATAATTCAACGTTGCTTATCTCCGAGCCCGAACCATAAACCTTGCTTTGTTTACGCAATCTTAAATCTTCTGATACAGCTCTATTGGTAAGTTCAAATGCTGCACCCCTTATGGTTTTATCTGCTTTGGTAGCGTGTTCAAATACAAGTGATAACGTCAATTTACCCGGCCGGGTATAACCAACGATCTTAGCTGCAGTGCCACTACCTGAAACCCTTGCACCTGTGCCTCCTGCATTACTGATGCTTACTGTTTTAATGGTATAGCCTGTTTTTGTTCTGCTAAGACCTGCTAATAACTCCCCATTGCTGATCTCTTCTCCCAAACGATAAACCTTGCTTTGTTTTCTCCAGCTTAAATCCGATAGAGCAACACCCTTTGTAATTTCAAACTCCGCATTACTTATCGTCACATCCAAATCTGATGTGGAATTATGTTTTAAGCGCAACAAAGCCGTAAAAACCCCCACACGATTAAATTCTAACCTTAGATTTGGTGCACTTCCATTAACTTTTACTACATCATTAGGACTCAGACTTGTGATCTCTTTTAAAGTATAGCCATCCTTTTCACCTTTTACATGCTTTAGAATTTCTGTAGCATTCAAATGCCCATCTTTTGTATATTCTTTTGTCAGTTTTTCAAAAGTCAATACCGCAGGTAATACTTTTACCTCTACCTTATATTTATTGCTATTTCCATTTTCTGCCGTTACCGTAAACGATACTGGAGCACTCCAATCTTTCACTGTCTTTGGGTCGGGTTTGATCGTTGCCTTTGCCGATAACTTTACCTTTGCCGATAAAGAACTTATATCTGCTGCGTAGGGTACCTCTATCGATAAAGAGGTGCCGTTTAACTTCCCTTTATAAGTGCCTAATTCAAAGGAGATTATGGATGCCTCTTTGCTCTTTTTCAAAACCGTATTATCTTCTTGATCTTTACTACATTGGATCAGTTGACTAATCAAAAATACTAATGCTAATAAATTAAAAAAATAGATACTTTTTACCTTTATGACCTTCATGTTTTTCATGTTTTTCATGTTTTTTAAATTAAATTATACTTATTTACTGAATACATTATCAATACTCTTAACGAAATTATAAGTAAAATATTTAATAATAATCAAAAAAATTATTTTTTGTCAAAAACAGGTATAGAGAGAAATTGTTTTAGTAGAGACATTTTTGGGAAAATTTCAAAAAAAATTGCGGGCACCCCCCTTTAAAAAGGGGGTTAAAAAGTAGGGACAGGTCCCTACTTGCCTTTGATACCATGATGAACATCACTTTAATTTACCTTAATACCCCACTACGTTAGCAGTATTACCTTTTTTTAGGTTAGCTTGCCAAGTAGCCACTTTTGCACTAGGTACCCGTATGGTAGTGAGCTTGATACAACCTTTAAATGGCTCAGTTCCAATGGTTGTTACGGAATTAGGAATCGTAATACTGATAAGTGAAGTACATTCATAAAATGCCTGATTTCCAACACTGGTTACAGAATTACCAATCGTAATACTGGTAAGTTTGCTACATTTATAAAATGCCAAATCTCCAATACTGGTTACGGAATTACCCATCGTAATACTGGTAAGTGAACTACAATAAGAAAATGCCCTTAATCCAATACTGGTTACGGAATTACCCATCGTAATACTGGTAAGTGAAATACAATAAGAAAATGCCCCATATCCAATACTGGTTACGGAATTACCCATCGTAATACTGGTAAGTGAATGACAATCAAAAAATGCCTGATTTCCAATACTCTTTACGGAATTAGGAATCGTAATACGGGTAAGTGAACTACAATGATAAAATGCCAAACGTCCAATACTGGTTACGGAATTACCAATCATAATACTGGTAAGTGAACGACAACTAGAAAATACGTAACGTCCAATACTGGTTACGGAATTAGGAATCGTAATACTGGTAAGTGAAGTACAACGAGTAAATGCAGAACCTCCAATACTGGTTACGGAATTACCAATCGTAATACTGGTAAGTGAAGCACAATGATAAAATGCCCCATGTCCAATACTGGTTACGGAATTAGGAATCGTAATACGGGTAAGTGAAATACAATCATTAAATGCCCCATATCCAATACTGGTTACGGAATTAGGAATCGTAACACTGGTAAGTGAACTACAACTAGAAAATGCATTACGTGCAATACTGGTTACGGTACTACCATCAATCATATAAGGAATGGTTACTGTTGTTAAACTATTTTTGTCAACGCCTATTTTAAGTGTTACTTCCCCACCACTACTTATCGTAAAAATATCAAGATAAATTTCAAAGGTTGCGCCTGTAATGGTTACATCATCTTTAGTATCGTGTTGTAAAACAATCGTAAGGGTAAGCGTACCAATTTTGGTATAACTCGTAATTTTAGCTGAAGTACCGCTTCCTGAAACGGTGGCACCTGTACCGTCTGCACTGGTAATGGTAACGGCTTTAATGGTGTATCCATTCTTACCACTGCCCGTAACGCCTGCTAATAGATGGGCATTGGTAATTTCGCCACCACTGCTAAACGCCTTCGTTTGCTTGGTCCAACTTAAACTTGGTGCTGAACCCCTAGTAATTTCAAACGCTGCATTACTTATCGTTACATCCAAATCCGATGTAACATTATGTTTTAAGCGCAACAAAGCCGTAAAAACCCCGAGACGATTAAATTCTAACCTTAGATTTGGTGCAATTCCATTGACCTTTACTATATCATTAGGATTCAGATTTGTGATCTCTTTTAAAGTATAGCTTGACTTTTCACCTTTTACATGATTTAGAATTTCTGTAGCATCCAAATGTCCGCCTTTTGTATATTTTTTTGTCAGTTTTTGAAAGGTCAATACCGCAGGTAAGATCTTTACCTCTACCTTATATTTCTTGCTATCTTTTCCATTTTCTGCGGTTACTGTAAACCATACTGGAGTGCTCCAATCTTTCACTGTCTTTGGGTTGGGTTTGATCGTTGCCTTTTCCGATAACTTTACCTTTGCCGATAAAGAACTTATATCCAGTCCGTAGGGTAACTCTATAATGAAGGAGGTGCCGTTTATCTTCCCTTTATAAGTGCCTAATTCAAAGGAGATGATTGATGCCTCTTTGCTCTTCACATCCAGCTTAACTATTTTACTACAGTTAGTCATTATGGTAAGAGACAATATCATTAATAATAAACTAAGAAAATATCTATTCTTTATTTTTATAATTTTCATTTTATATTTTAGTAATGATTAATGATAAATTATTAATGATTAATTAGTCGGCTCAAATTTATATAAAAAATTATATAATATATCAAAAAAATTTTTTTTTGAGTCTCAAAACAGGTATAGAGAGAAATTATTTTATTAGGGGCATCGTTGGTAAAATTTCAAAAAAAATTGCGGGCACCCCCCTCTTTAAAGGGGGATTAAATACGCAAAAAAGTAGGGACAAGTTTTAAAACTTGTCCCTACCCTCCCCATAAATAGGGGAGCACATGCTTCAAATAATTTATGAAAAAAAGAGCATGTGTGACCAATAGCACTATTTTGTTAATAACCAATTACTTATACATAACTGTTATCTTCTTTGAATTGTTTTTCTAATATTTTTACTTTTTCTTTAGTTACTTTTACAAATTTAAGACTTATACAATTTGTAATTGTTTTACCTTAATACCCCACCACTGATGCAGTATTACCTTTTTTTAGGTTCGCTTCCCAACCAGACACTTTAGCTGTAGGTACCTGTATGGTAGTGAGCTTGCTACAACCTGTAAATGGACTATCTCCAATAGTTGTTATGGAATTAGGCAGTTTGATGGTAATGAGGGAGCTACAATTTACAAACATCTACATTCCAATACTGGTTACAGAATTACCCATCGTAATACTGGCAAGTGAAGTACATTCATAAAATGCCTCATCTCCAATCATTGTTACGGAATTAGGAATCGTAATACTGGTAAGTTTGCTACATTTATAAAATGCCCGTATTCCAATACTGGTTACGGAATTACCCATCGTAATACTGGTAAGTGAAGTACAATTATAAAATGCCTTATATCGAATACTGGTTACGGAATTACCAATCGTAATACTGTTAAGTGAAGTGCAACTAGCAAATACCTCATATCCAATACTGGTTACGGAATTAGGAATCGTAATACGGGTAAGTGAAATACAATTATAAAATGCCAAACGTCCAATACTGGTTACGGAATTAGGAATCGTAATACGGGTAAGTGAAATACAATTATTAAATGCATACCTTCCAATACTGGTTACGGAATTAGGAATCGTAACACTGGTAAGTGAAGTACAAAACTGAAATGTCCTTAATCCAATACTGGTTACGGAATTACCAATCGTAATACTGGTAAGTGAACTACAATAATAAAATGCCCCTATTCCAATACTGGTTACGGAATTAGGAATCGTAATACTGGTAAGTGAAATACATAAAAGAAATGCCCGATTTCCAATACTTTTTACAGAATTAGGAATCGTAATACGGGTGAGTTTATTACAATTATAAAATGCCTCATATCCAATACTGGTTACGGAACTAGGAATCGTAACACTGGTAAGTGAAGTACAATCTTTAAATGTGGCTACTCCAATACTGGTTACGGTGGTACCACTAATCGTATAAGGAATGGTTACTGTTGTTAAACTTTTTTTGTCAACGCCTGTTTTAAGTGTTATTTCTCCACTACTACTTATCGTAAAAATATCTCTATAAATATGAAACTGTGCACCTGTAATGGTTACATCATCTTTAGTATTATGCTCTAACACAAGGGTAAGCGTAAGCGTACCCACTTTGGTATAACTCGTAATTTTAGCTGAAGTACCGCTTCCTGAAACGGTGGCACCCGTAACGCCTGCACTGGTAATGGTAACGGTTTTAATGGTGTATCCATGTCTTACCACTGCCCGTAACGCCTGCTAATAGATCGGGCATTGGTAATTTCGCCACCACTGCTAAACGCCTTCGTTTGCTTGGTCCAACTTAAACTTGGTGCTGACGCCTTCGTAATTTCAAACGCTGCATTACTTATCGTTACATCCAAATCCGATGTAACATTATGTTTTAAGCGCAACAAAGCCGTAAAAACCCCAAGACGATTAAATTCTAACCTTAGATTTGGTGCAACTCCATTGACTTTTACTATATCATTAGGATTCAGATTTGTGATCTCTTTTAAAGTATAGCTTGCCTTTTCACCTTTTACATGATTTAGAATTTCTGTAGCATCCAAATGTCCGCCTTTTGTATATTTTTTTGTCAGTTTTTGAAAGGTCAATACCGCAGGTAAGATCTTTACCTCTACCTTATATTTCTTGCTATCTTTTCCATTTTCTGCGGTTACCGTAAAGAATACTGGAGTGCTCCAATCTCTCACTGTCTTTGGATCGGGTTTGATCGTCGCCTTTTCCGATAACTTCACCTTTGCCAATAAAGAACTTATATTTGCTACGTAGGGTAACTCTATTAATAATGAGGTGCCGTTTAACTTCCCTTTATAAGTGCCTAATTGAAAGGAGATGATTGATGCCTCTTTGCTCTCGACATCCAGCTTAACCTTAACTACTTTACTACAGTTAGTCATTATGGTAAGAGACCATATCATTAATAATAAACTAAGAAAATATTTCATTCTTTTATGTTCATATTTATTTTCAAAAAGTACGATGTAAATTTATAGATAAAATATTAATAAGAGCCAAAAAAATAATTTTTTTTGAGTCTCAAAACAGGTACAAAAGAGAAATTATTTTATTAGGGGCATCGTTGGTAAAATTTCAAAAAAAATTGCGGTTACCCCCTCTTAGTCCCCCTTTTTAAAGGGGGATTTTAGCCCTTTAAAAAGGGGGATTAAATACGCAAAAAGTAGGGACAAGTTTTAAAACTTGTCCCTACCCTCCCCATAAATAGGGGAACACATGCTTCAAATAATTTATGAAAAAAAGAGCATGCGTGACCAATAGCACTATTTTGTTAATAACCAATTACTTATACATAACTGTTATCTTCTTTGAATTGTTTTTCTAATATTTTTACTTTTTCTTTAGTTACTTTTACAAATTTAAGACTTGTACAATTTGTAATTGTTTTACCTTAATACCCCACCACTGATGCACTATTACCTTTTTTTAGGTTAGCTTTCCAACGAGACATAGCTGTAGGTACCTGTATGGTAGCGAGCTTGCTACAACCTGTAAATGGCTCATTTCCAATAGTGGTTATGGAATGAGGCAGTTTGATAGTAGTGAGGGAGCTACAATTACTAAATGCCATATATCCAATACTGGTTACGGAATTAGGAATGTTGATGCTGGTGAGCGAGGTACAAGCATTAAATGAGGACATTCCAATATCAGTTACGGAATTAGGAATCGTAACACTGGTAAGGAATGCACAATACTGAAATGCCTCAGTTCCAATACTGGTTACGGTGGTACCATTAATCATATAGGGAATGGTTACTGTTGTTAAACTATTTTTGTTAACGCTTGTTTTAAGTGTTATTTCCCCACTACTACTTATCTTAAAAATATCACGATAAATATGAAACTCTGCGTTTCTAAGGGTTACATCGTCTTTAGCATCGTGTTGTAAAACAATCGTAAGGGTAAGCGTACCTACTTTGTTATAACTCGTAATTTTAGCTGAAGTACCGCTCCCTGAAACCCTCGCACTTGTACCGTTTTTATTGGTAATGGTAACGGTTTTAATGGTGTAGCCATTCTTACCACTGCCCGTAACGCCTGCTAATAGCTCGGGATTCGTAATTTCGCCACTACTGCTAAACGGCTTCGTTTGCTTGGTCCAACTTAAACTTTCTGTATTCATTTTGGTAATCTCAAACGCCGCATTTCTAAGGATTACATCTTCTTTAGTATCATGTTGTAAAACAATCGTAAGCGTAAGCGTACCTGCTTTGTTATAACTCGTAATTTTAGCTGAAGTACCGCTCCCTGAAACCCTCGCACTTGTACCGTTTTTATTGGTAATGGTAACGGTTTTAATGGTGTAGCCATTCTTACCACTGCCCGTAACGCCTGCTAATAGCTCGGGATTCGTAATTTCGCCACCACTGCTAAACGGCTTCGTTTGCTTCGTCCAAGTTAAAAGCGGTGCTGAACCCTTCGTAATTTCAAACTTTGCATTTCTAAGGGTTACATCTTCTTTAGTATTGTGTTGTAAAACAATCGTAAGCGTAAGCGTACCAATTTTGTTATAACTCATAATTTTAGCTGTTGTACCGTTCCCTGAAACCCTTGCACCTGTACCGTTTGTATTGGTAATGTTAACGGTTTTAATGGTGTAGCCTGTCTTACTGCTTCCTGTAACGCCTGCTAATAGATTGGTATTGGTAATTTCGCCACCACTGCTAAACGGCTTCGTTTGCTTCGTCCAAGTTAAAAGCGGTGCTGAACCCTTCGTAATTTCAAACTCCGCACCAGTGATGTTTTTATCCTCCTTGGTATCGTTTTCAAATACAATCGATAAGGTCAAAGTACCTGCCTTGGTATAACTGACGATCTTAGCTGAAGTGCCGTTACCTAAAACCCTTGCTCCTGTACCTCTTGCATCACTTATGGTTACTGTTTTTATTTGATACCCTGTTTTTGTACCACTAAGACCTCTTAATAATTCTCCATTGCTGATCTCTCCTCTAACGCTGTAAACCTTACTTCGTTTACGCCAACTCAAATCAACCGGTACGGGCATCTTTCTAATTTCAAACACTGCATTACTGAGCGTTTTTTCTGCTTTGGTATCGTGCTGAAGTACAAGTGTCAAGGTCAAGATAGTAGCTTTGCCATAACTGACGATCTTAGCTGCAGTACCACTACCTGAAACACGCGCACCACTGCTTGTTGAATCATCTGTAATCTGTACTGATTTGATACGATAACCTGTTTTTGTACCTCTCACACCGCCCAATAACGCTGCATTGCTTATCTCTGCTGGGGAACCATAAACCTTGCTTTGTCTGCTCCAACTTAAAGGTACATCTCCACTGGTAAGTTCAAATTGTGCACCCGTTATGGTTTTGTCTGCTTTTGTATCGTGTTCAAATACAAGTGTCAACGTTAAGATAGTAGGTTTGCCATAACTGGTAATTTTAGCCGCTCTGCCAATCCCTGAAACCCTTGCTCCACTATCCCCTGAATCAGTCGTAATCTCTACACTTTTAATCCGATAACCTACTTTTGAACCTTCAAGACCTGACAACAATTCAACGTTGCTTATCTCCTCACCAGAACGATAAGTCTTCAATTGTTTTACCCAAATTAAATTGGTAGGAGAAATCATCTTTGTAATTTCAAATTGTGCACCCCTTATGGTTTTTTCTGCTTTGGTAGCGTGCTGAAGTACAAGCGTCAACGTCAAGATAGTGGCTTTGCTATAACTGACGATCTTAGCTGCAGTACCACTTCCTGAAACACGCGCACCACTGCTTGTTGAATCATCTGTAATCTGTACTGATTTGATACGATAACCTGTTTTTGTACCTCTCACACCGCCCAATAACGCTGCATTGCTTATCTCTGCTGGGGAACCATAAACCTTGCTTTGTCTGCTCCAACTTAAAGGTACATCTCCAATGGTAAGTTCAAATTGTGCACCCGTTATGGTTTTGTCTGCTTTGGTAGCGTGTTCAAATACAAGTGTTAAGGTCAAGTTACCCGCCCGAGTATAACCAACGATCTTAGCTGCAGTACCCATACCTGAAACCCTTGCACCTGTGCCTCCTGCATCATTGATGGTTACTGTTTTAAGGGTATAGCCTGTTTTTGTTCCGCTAAGACCGTTTAATAATTCTGAATTACTGATCTCTTCTCCCAAACGATAAACCTTGATTTGTTTTACCCAGCTTAAATCCGATGGAGCAACCCCCTTTGTAATTTCAAACGCTGCATTACTGAGCGTTACATCCAAATCGGATGTAGCATTGTGTTTTAAGTGCAACGAAGCCGTAAAAACGCCCACCTGATTAAATGCTAATCTTAGATTTGGTGCAGTTCCATTGACCCTTACTATATCATTAGGATTCAGATTTGTGATCTCTTTTAAAGTATAGCCAGCCTTTGCACCTTTTACATGATTTAGAATTTCTGTAGCATTCAAATGCCCACCTTTTGTATATTCTTTGGTCAGTTTTTCAAAGGTCAATACCGGACGTAATATTTTTACCGTTACTGTATATTTTTTGCTCTCTCCATTCTCTGCGGTTACTGTAAACGATACTGGATTGTTCCAATCTTTCACTGTCGTTGGGTCGGGTTTGATCGTTGCCTTTGCCGATAACTCTACCTTTGCTGATAAAGAACTTATATCCGCTGCGTAGGGTAACTCTATTAATAATGATAATGAGGTGCCGTTTAACTTGGCTTTATAAGTGCCCAATTCAAAGGAGATGATTGATGCCTCTTTGCTCTTTTTCAAAGACTTATCGTCTTTATTACATTGGGTCAGTTGACTCATAGAAAATATGAATGCTAATAAACCAAAAAAATATCTAATCTTTTGCATTTTAGTAATGATTAATTATTAATAATTAATAATTAATTATTGATGATAAATTATCAATAATTTAATGAAATGCAAAATTAATAAATAAATTTTAAAATAATGAACAAAGAAAATAATTTTTTTTCAAAACAGATATAGAGAGAAATTGTTTTCATACAGGTATCTTTATTTGATTTCAATACTTTTAATTCCCAAACCTACGTTTAACTACAAAAAGTGGAGATACACCAAAAAAGCCTTAGTTAAAATTAACTAAGGCTTTTTTCATTTTATAATTACGACCACCATTTTTGTAGCTGTCAAAAATTAATACCTTATATTTTAAATATTCGAGATAATTTTTCGTGAAATATACAACTAATTAGATTATTTAATCTATAAAACATCATTGGATAGAAAGAAAAAGTTTTAACTAAAATCTCTTATTTATGATCTCATTGGTTTAGGTGTAAGTGCTTTTTTAGATAGTCTATATTTTCCTGTTTTAGGATCTCTACCAATTAGTTTTACTTCTATCTGTTCACCTTCGCTCATTACATCGTTTATGTTATTTATTCGTTTCCAGTCTAT
Organism: Ichthyobacteriaceae bacterium; assembly: GCA_965226285.1. GTDB lineage: Bacteria > Bacteroidota > Bacteroidia > Flavobacteriales > Ichthyobacteriaceae > CBDDCQ01. The sequence continues at coordinate 494,460 of CBDDCQ010000006.1, read as the reverse complement.
TTCAGATATATGTAGCAAAGCTTGGTATCCTTTGGCAATTTCAATAAAGGCACCAAAATTGACTATAGACTTTACGATTCCTTTATAAGTTTTACCTATTTCAGGGACAAAAGTAATCGCTTTAATTTCAGCTATAGCTTTGTCTATACCCATTTGATCTGTGCCTAAGATTTCTACAATGCCTTTTTCTCCTTTCTCTTCTATAGTGATGGTAGTGCTTGTATCAGCTTGCATCTCTTGAATTACCTTACCTCCAGGACCTATAACAGTACCTATAAAATCTTTTGTAATTTCCATTTTAACTATTTTAGGAGTATGTGGTTTAAGTGCTCTAGGTTCAGATATAGTATCTGTAAGTTTTTCTAAGATATGTAACCTGCCATCCTTTGCTTGTAATAGAGATTGTTCTAGTATTTCATAAGATAGCCCTTGTATTTTGATATCCATTTGACAAGCAGTAATACCGTCTTTAGTACCAGCTACTTTAAAATCCATGTCTCCTAAATGGTCTTCATCTCCAAGTATATCAGAGAGTATTGCTGTTTTTCCATTATCTTTGTCTGTAACTAGTCCCATAGCAATTCCCGACACAGGTTTTTTAAGTTTTACACCCGCATCCATAAGAGCCATAGTTGCAGCACATACTGTAGCCATAGAAGAAGAACCATTAGACTCTAATATTTCGGATACTACTCTTACTGTATAAGGGTCACGATCTGATATCATACCCTTTAGTGCTCGTTGAGCTAGATTTCCGTGTCCTATTTCTCTACGAGATACACCTCTGATGGGTTTAGCTTCTCCTGTAGAAAAAGGAGGGAAGTTATAGTGTAAATAGAAGTTTTCTTCTCCTTGGTAAGTTACGCTATCTATTCTATTGGCATCGAGTGAGCTGCATAGTGTTACTGTCGTTAAAGATTGGGTCTCACCTCTAGTGAATATAGCAGAACCATGAGCTTTTGGTAAGTAATCTATCTCACACCATATAGGTCTGATATCATGAGGTTTTCGCCCATCTAATCTTATGCTTTCATTTAGTATCATATGCCGAACAGCTTCTTTTTTTACCTCTTCAAAATACGTTTTAGCAAGGTTCAATTGTAAATCATAATCTTCTGCATTGGTGTCTAATCCCTCACAGAATTCATCACATATTTGGGTGAATTTTTCAGAGCGTTCTTGCTTTGCAGTTCCACTTTTTACAATGTTATAGATTTTATCATAAGCATGTTCTTTTATTTGTTTTGCTAATTCTTCATTGTGTTGTACATGGCAATATTCTCTTTTTACATGGGATTTTTCTATTTTAGCAGCTAAGTCTAACTGTGCTTGGATTTGAATTTTAATAGCTTTGTGAGCTATTTTAATAGCTTCTAACATATCCATTTCAGAGATTTCATCCATTTCTCCTTCTACCATTACTACTGAGTCCATAGAGGCACCTATAATCATATCGATATCGGTATTTTCCAATTGTTTGGCAGTAGGGTTTATAATATATTTTCCTTTCACTCTTGCTATCCTTACCTCTGATATAGGACCCTCAAAAGGTATATCTGAGATACTGATAGCTGCTGAGGCAGCTAATCCTGCTAAAGCCTCAGGCAATACCCCTTTTTCGTAAGACATCAATTGTATCATAATTTGTACTTCGGCATGATAATCTTTTGGAAATAGAGGTCTAAGAACTCTATCCACTAGTCGCATAGTAAGTATTTCGTTATCTGAGGGTCTTGTTTCTCTCTTCATAAAGCCGCCTGGAATTCTTCCTGCTGCTGCAAATTTTTCTCTATAATCTATTGTAAGAGGTAAAAAATCAATGCCTTCGTTGGCTTCTTTATTAGCTACTACTGTGGCAAGCAACATAGTATCCCCCATTCTCACTACCACAGAGCCATCTGCTTGTTTGGCTAATTTTCCAGTTTCTATGGTGATTTGTCTGCCATTTCCCAAGTTTATTACTTGATTTATTACTGCTGGTTTCATCTTGAATATTTTAATGTAAATTTTTTATGCGTCTTATTTTAAAGTATTTACTTATAACTAAATAGATAGATATTTTACAAATAAAAAGAAGCGATAGTCACCCGTTTTTATTATTAATTTATCAGTCTGTATTTTACTGGAATATCTATCTTCTAAGTCCTAATTCTTTCACAATACTACGATACCTTTCTATATCTTTAGATTTAAGGTATCTTAGTAAAGATTTTCTTTTTCCTACCAAATTAAGTAGCGATCTTTGCGTATTATAATCCTTTTTATTTCTTTTTAAATGTTCTGTAAGGTGAGATATTCTGTAAGTAAACAAAGCAATTTGAGATTCTGGAGCCCCTGTATCTCTCTCTGTTTTCCTATGTTTTTTGAATATTTCTTTCTTTTTTTCTTCAGTTAAGTACATGAAAATTGCGTTAAATAATTATATATGTAGTTTTCATTTTATCGGTGGCAAAGGTATTATTTTTTTTATTATGAGCAGTGTTAATTTTTAAGTGTTTTTTTTTAATTCTTTAGTCGGTTTCTCGATATACTGTTTAGCAGTCTAATAAAAACACTATTTATTTCAAATTTAGAGAATAGTTAGTTTGATTAAAATAAATTAAAAGGAGAAATATCTTTTTTAGGGTTCATTTGTTTTTATCCTAAAGTATAATTAAATTTGCAAAATAAATTATGGTGTTGTCAATGACAACATTTAAGTTTAGTTAAACAATAGATTTAAGTTTAAAATATTTTTAGGAAACTATGAAAAAAAGTATTTTGTTTATATCTGTTCTTTTTATCAATGTTTGTTTTGCGCAAAAGATAAAATTTACAGAATATGATTTAGATAATGGACTACATGTGATACTTCACAAAGATAATTCTAATCCACTAGTGGCAGTTTCGGTATCTTATAAAGTGGGATCTAAGAACGAAGATCCGAATAGAACAGGGTTTGCACACTTTTTTGAACACCTTTTATTTGAGGGTTCTAATAATATAAAAAGAGGGGAGTTTATGAAGTATGTCAAATCCAATGGAGGGCAAAATAATGCCAATACGGGTCTAGACAGAACCTATTATTATGAAATAATGCCTTCTCATCAGTTAGCGTTAGCACTTTGGTTAGAATCCGAAAGGATGATGCACGCAAAGATAGATCAAAAAGGGGTAGATACTCAAAGAGAAGTGGTAAAAGAGGAAAAACGGATGAGAGTAGATAATCAGCCCTATGCTTCCTTTTTTGCTGAAATGTCAAAGAGATTATATACAAAGCATCCTTACAGATGGATACCTATCGGTTCTATGGAACATATTGATGCTGCCACTTTAGATGAATTTATGAAGTTTTATAAGCACTTTTATGTCCCCAATAATGCGGTGCTTACTATTGCAGGAGATATTGATATAAAAAAAACGAAGAAGTTAGTGAAAGATTACTTTGGGACGATACCTAAAGGAAAGCATACAATTTATCGTCCCAATGTAAAGGAACCCGAAAGAAAAAAGGCAATTGTAGATACTATATACGATCCTTTGGTAACGGTTCCCGGAATATTTACAGCTTACCTTACCCCTAAACAAACTGATGATGATGCCTATGTGATGAATATGATTTCACAAGTACTATCTATGGGAGAGAGTTCCATATTTAATAAGGAATTGGTAGAGAAAAAACAACTTGCAGTGCAAGCTTCCAGCTTCTCATACCCTGGAGAAGATTATGGAACGTTTATTTATTATGGCATTGTCAATCAAAAAATATCTCCACGTAAACTTTCCGATGAGATGGATAAGTTAGTAGAAAAAATACAAACTCAAAAAATTTCAAAACGAGAACATCAGAAGTTATTAAATAATATGGAGGTAACATTTGTAAATAGAGCTAGAAGTATGGCAGGTATAGCAGAACAATTATCAGATAATTATTTATTCAAAGGCAACACCCAATTAATCAATACAGAACTACAAAAATACAGAAAGATCACTCGTGAAGATATTATGAGAGTAGCTAAAAAGTATCTGACTAAGAATAAAAAGGTTACACTATATTATTTACCAAAAAAGAAATAAAATATAAATCATTATGAAAATTAAGTTTATTGTTATTTTAGTAGCATTATTAATATCAACTATTAATTATGCACAGATAGATAGGAGCAAAGCTCCAAAAGGAGGTGCAACACCTGAAATAAAATTTCCAAAAGCCAAAACGTTCAAACTTAAAAATGGTTTAACGGTAATATTATTAGAGAATCGCAAATTGCCAACAGTATATTTTTCTTTAAATATAGATATTCCTCCCCTTATGGAAAATAATAAGGTAGGTTATTTGGATATGATGGGAAGTCTTATGAAAAATACTAAAAAATATACTAAAGAACAGCTAATGGAAGAATCTGAATACTTAGGTATAGACTTATCATCAAGCTATTCAGGAGTGAGTATGTTTGCTATGAAGAAGCACTATAAAAAAGGATTAGAATTGATGAGTGAAGTGTTGCTTCATCCTAAATTCAAACAAGAAGAGTTAGATAAGGATCGTAAGAGAATGCTCACTGCACTAAAAGCTAATGAAAACAATCCTGGAACTATATTTAATAGAGTGTCTAATGTAATGTTATATGGAAAAAATCATCCTTATTCTGAATATATAACGGAAAAAACACTTAATAATATAACTATAGAAGATTTTAAAGCATTTCATAAAGATTATTTTAAGCCTAATCACTCTTATATGATAGTAATAGGAGATATTACCCAAAGAGAAGTCAAAAGAGCATTGAATAAATATTTTGGAAAATGGAAGAAAGGTAAGATGTCTAAAGAAAAGTTCAAAACTCCTATAAATGCTAATAAAATAGAGATTTCATTTGTGAACTTGGAATCCGCTGCTCAAGCTCATATAGGAGTATTTAATCTGCATCATCTTAAAATTATAGATCAGGATTTATTTATGGCAAGATTAGCTAACAAGATTTTAGGAGGTGGTGCTACAGGAAGATTATATTTAAACTTAAGAGAAGATAAATCGTGGACTTATGGAGCATACTCATCATTATCTACAGCTGATATACTCATAGGAAAGTTTTCTGCCACAACTCAAACTAGAAATGAGGTAGCAGATAGTGCAGCAGTAGAAATACTTTCAGAACTCAAAAAAATAACTTCCAGCAACATAACCAAAGAAGAATTAAATATGGTCAAAACAGAAGCCTTTGGTAATATGATTATGAGTTTAGAAAAAACATCTACTATAGCAGGATTTAAATTTAACGAAATAAAGTATAAATTACCTAAGGGATTCTATAAAAATTATCTTAAAAATATAAATAAGGTAACAGTAAAGGATATAAGAAAAAATATAGGTAAGTATATAAAACCCAACAATGTTAGAGTTTTGATTGTAGGCAAAGGCTCTGTAATCATTCCAAAATTGGAGGAATGGGGATATAAGATAAATTATCTGGACAAATACGGTAATCCTACTGAAAAACCTAAATTCACTAAAAAAGTGCCAAAGGGAATTACAGCAGGGAAGATTATAGATAAATATATACAAAAAATAGGAGGTGAAAAAGCCCTAAAGAACATTGAGACCATTCGTAAGAAAGAAGAAATGTCTATGAAAGAAATGCAGGTAAACATGGAAGTGCTTACTGTTCAATCCCAACCCAATAAAATAAAAAGGGAGATAAAATACAATGGTATGGTAGTAAACAAAATGGTATTTGATGGAGAGAGAGGATATACAATAACCCCCCAAGGTAAAAAGGATTTACCAGAAAACGAGAGAAAATTGTACTCATTGGGAATGTTTAGACAATCTAAATATACACGTATCATGCGCGATAAATTGAAAATGATACATATTGAATATATGAACCAAAAGGAGATATACAAGATAGAAATAGAAACTGCAAAAGATAGTAAATGGTTTGAGTATTACGATGTACAAAGTGGGTTACTTGTAAAGATTGAGAAAACTGCAAAAGTTCAGGATAAAACTATAACGCAAACAATCATTTACAGTGATTATAAGGAAGTGGGAAATATAAAATTGCCTTATCAGATGAAAATAATTGCTGAATCTCAAGTTATGGAGCTTAGAACTGTAAAAGTAGATATAAATCAAGAGGTTAATGATAAAGAATTTGAATAGTTAAATGAATGGAAAAAATAAATTGCCCACCTTTGCCATTATAGGAGCAGGTAAGTCGGGCACTACAGCAGTACATCATTACCTTCATCAACATCCAGAGGTTTTCATGTCCGATATAAAAGAGACCAATTTTTTCGCTTTAGAAGGACAAACACGCATCAGTTCTGGGAAAGATGATCCATATCAGATGCATCATTATCCTTGGTCTATTACTTCTTTTGATAAATATAAAAAATTATTCGTGGATGCTAAGGAAAGTATACTTGGAGAGACTTCTCCTATGTATATGTATGCCGATGGAGTAATTGAAAGAATGAAAAAATATGTCCCTAATATTAAACTTATAGCTATTTTGAGGCAGCCTGTGGATAGATTATATTCTAGGTACATGCATCTTGCCAGAGAAAATAGAACTCCTACTAAAACTTTTGAAGAAGCTTTAGATAGGAGTACTTTGTGGTGGCGCAGAAACGACTTGATAAAAGAGGGATACTACTATACACATTTAAAAAAATTTTATGATTCCTTTCCAAATCATCAAATTAAAGTCTTTTTATATGATGATTTGAAACATAGTCCTGAAAAAACCATCAAGGAGATATTTCAGTTTATAGGTGCTTCGGAAACTTTTAAACCCAATCGTTCTATAGAGCATAATGTATCCGGTAAAATAAAAAATAAATATGTAGATAAAATTATAGGTCAAAATAGCATATTAAAGTCTATGGTTCAGAAGATAGCACCAAATGTAATTCTAAGATTGAAGAATAGTCATATGGCAAAAAGAATTCTCAATCAGATGAGAAAGAAAAATTTGTCCAAAGAACCTCTATCAATTGAATTAAAAAATAGGTTTACTCAAGAGGTATATATATCTGAAATTTTGAACTTGGAAAAGTTGATAAAGAGAGATTTATCAGATTGGATTTAGAAATTAAAATATTGTATATGTTGTTAAAAAACTATTAATTTTGCCGAATGTTAAATGTAGAAAAGATAAGAATTAAAAAAGCTCTTATCTCAGTATTTCATAAGGATGGTTTAGAGCCAATTATAAAGGAATTAGATAGGTTAGCAATTTCTATTTATTCTACGGGAGGTACAGAAACTTTTATAAAGAGTTTTAACATCGATGTAATACCTGTAGAATATATCACTTCATATCCTTCTATATTAGGAGGTAGGGTAAAGACTTTGCACCCTAAAATATTTGGAGGAATTCTTCATAAAAGAGAATTTGAAAGTGATCTTATCCAATTAAATGAACATCAGATTCCTCCTATTGATTTAGTGATAGTGGATTTGTATCCTTTTGAACAAACATTAAAATCCGGTGCAACCCAATCAGATATTATAGAAAAAATAGATATAGGTGGAATATCTCTCATAAGAGCAGCAGCTAAGAATTTTAGAGATGTAATTGTCATTCCATCTGTGGATTATTATGATGAGTTTCTCGCTGTAATAAAACAAAACGAAGGAAGCACTTATATAGAAGATAGAAAATATTTTGCTACTAGGGCATTCCAAATTTCTTCTCATTATGATACAGCTATATTCAATTATTTTAATCGAGATAGTACAATAGATAGTTTCAAACAAAGCATACATCAATCTAAATCTCTAAGGTATGGAGAAAACCCTCATCAAAAAGGTAGGTTTTATGGCAATTTAGAAGATATATTTGATAAGTTAAATGGAAAGGAATTATCGTATAATAATTTATTGGATGTAGATGCTGCAGTGAACATCATATCTGAATTCAAAAAAGAACCTACTTTTGCTATTTTAAAACATAATAACGCTTGTGGGGTGGCTTCTCAAAACACTATATTAGAGGCATATAAGAAAGCTTTGTCAGCGGATACTACATCAGCTTTTGGAGGAGTATTGATATCAAATTCAAGTATTGATAAAGAAACAGCGGATGAAATAAATAAACTCTTTTATGAGGTTATCATAGCTCCAAGTTTTGATGAAAGTGCGTTAGAAGTATTAAGGTCGAAAAAGAATAGAATTATTTTAGTTTTGCGCAATGTAGAACTTCCTGAAAATCAATTTCGAACAGCTCTTAATGGAGTATTAGTACAAGATAAGGATTTGAAAACTGATAGTGCAGATAATTTGGAGGTATTAACCAAAAGAGAACCTAACAGTAAAGAAAAAGAAGATATGATATTTGCTTCTAAAATATGTAAACATACTAAGTCAAATAGTATTGTTTTAGCTAAGGATAAACAATTGGTAGCTTCTGGAACAGGTCAAACCTCGAGAGTTGATGCCCTGAGACAAGCTATTACAAAAGCAAAATCATTTGGGTTTGATTTGCAAGGTGTTTCCATGGCTTCAGATGCTTTTTTCCCCTTTCCTGATTGTGTAGAGATTGCACATAAAGAGGGAATAAATAGTATCATCCAACCCGGAGGTTCAATTAAAGATAATCTTTCAATAGATTATTGTAATCACAATGACATTTCAATGGTATTTACAGGAACCAGACACTTTAAACATTAAATTAGAATAACTAAAAATGGGATTATTTAATTTTTTTACAGAAGATATTGCTATAGATTTAGGTACAGCAAATACTCTTATTATACACAATGATAAAGTAGTAATAGATTCTCCATCTGTAGTAGCAGTGGATGTAGATACAGGGGCAATAATAGCGGTAGGTAAAGAGGCTAGTTATATGCAAGGTAAAACACATGAAAGAGTAAAAACCATAAGACCGCTTAAAGATGGTGTGATTGCAGATTTCAACGCGTCTGAACACATGATTAGATACTTTATAAAGAGTATTCCAAGTATTAAAAAAAGGTGGTTTACTCCTTCGTTGAGATTAGTGATCTGTATTCCTTCTGGTATTACAGAGGTAGAAAGGAGGGCTGTAAAAGATTCTGCTCAGCATGTGAATGCTACGGAAGTTTATATGATATATGAACCTATGGCAGCTGCTATTGGAGCAGGTATAAATATTACAAAACCTGTAGGAAATATGATCATCGATATTGGAGGGGGAACTACAGAGATAGCAGTATTGGCACTAGGGGGCATTGTATGTGATAAATCTGTAAAGATAGCAGGAGATATTTTGAATAATGATATAGTGTACTATCTGAGGACAGTATATAACTTATATATAGGTGAGAAAAGAGCAGAAGAAGTAAAAATAAAATTAGGTGCAGCTATTGATGACATTGATAACCCTCCTGAAGACATGTCTATACAGGGGCGTGATTTGGTAAGTGGTAAACCTAAAGAAATTGTTATTTCTTATAAGGAGATTGTAAAGGCATTAGATAAATCGTTGCTTAGAATAGAAGATGCAATTATGGATATTTTAAGTAATACTCCTCCTGAATTATCAGGAGATATTTACAAGTTTGGAATACATTTAGCTGGTGGAGGAGCATTATTAAGAGGTTTAGATAAAAGAATTTCTCGGAAAACAGACTTACCAGTTCATATAGCGGAGGATCCTTTGAGAACAGTTGTTAGAGGTACAGGTATGGCATTGAAAGATATTGAAAAATATAACTTCTTGATAAGGTAATGGGTAAGATATGAAAAGTATTATGAATTATATACTAAGAAATGGTTATTACTTATTAATAATTATCTTACTTTTCGTGTCATTTCGATTAATTCTAAGGAAACATAGTTATAAACAGTTTAGCATAAACAGTATTCTATCTTTATATGTAAAAAATATCCAAAATGGAATAAATGTATTATTTAATTTGCGTAATTTGTATGAGATTAATCAAACTATTTTGGCAGAGAATTCAGTGCTAAAGTCCAAATTAGCCATTTTTGAAAAAAAATCTATGAAACCTTTACAAGAAAATTTAAATTTAAAGTACATAAGTTCTAGTGTTATCAAGAATTCATATAACAAAAATAATAATTATATTATTATAGATAAAGGAAGGAGGCATGGTGTGGAGCCTTGTATGGGTGTGATTTCAAATAAAGGGGTTCTAGGCATTGTAAAAGATGTTTCAGATAATTTTTGTTCTGTGTTATCAATTTTAAATACCTATTCTAAGATTGATGCAAAATTAAAAAAAAATCATTTTTCTGGAACGATATTGAGAATCACTAATGATTTTAAAAATGTTTGGTTAGAAGATATTCCTATACATGCAAATTTAAACATAGGTGATACCATAGTCACAGGGGGGAATTCACTTATATTCCCTGAAAATATCGGCATAGGTACAATATCAGATTACTCTAAGGATATAGATACATATAAGATAAAGGTTGCATTATCTAGTGATTTTACGAATATAAGATATGTGTATATTATAAAGAATAATCTTAAAAAGGAATTTGATAATCTTTTGAAAGAATGACTACTTTAAAGATAATAATAAGGTACACTTGTTTTATTGCATTACAAGTTTTAATCCTAAATCAATTTGATTTTGGAATATATATATTCCCTTGTGTATATCTGACACTGTTTTTTCTACCTATAAAAATATCTAGGACTATGCTTATATGGATTTGCTTTTTGATGGGATATATTATAGACTTATTCGAAGATACAGGAGGGATACATGCTTTTTGTTGTGTATTAAGTGGAGCTGCTCAGAATTACAGAATTCATAGACAGTTAAAGATTTCTACTAACTTTTCTAACGTTAAATATAGAAACGATACCATAACCTGTTTAATTCCTATTTTTATACATTATTTTTTATTGTTTTATCTAGATTCTTTACAGATTAAAGACGTTGTATATATATTACAAAAAGTTATTTTAAACACGGTTATAACTTTTATTTTTATACTATTGTATTTGTCTGTAATTAAATCATTAAAGAAAGCATGAAAAGGTCATCTTATGTAATTATTTTTATCTTTTTTGCAGTAGGTATAGTATTTATTTCTAAGTTATTTTACTTACAGATTATAAATAAAGATTATAAAGCAAAGGCTCAAAAAATATCGGGTAAGCAAATTGTAAAATACCCAAAGAGAGGATATATCTATGATAGAAATCAAAATATAGTAGTTGCAAACCAAGTAGAGTATAATCTTATGGTAGTACCAAAGGATATGAAAGGCATAGACTCTATATTGCTTTGTAATCTTTTGAAAATAGATAAGAAAACACTCATATCAAAATTAAAACAGGCATCTAAGTACTCATATTACAAACCCTCTTTACTCGTAGACAAGATCAATAAATTAGAATACGGAAGAATAAAAGAATTTCTGTTTAAATTTAAAGGGTTGTTTGTACAAAAAAAATATATAAGGCAATATCCTTTTAATACAGGGAGTAATGTATTTGGTTTCATAGGAGAGGTAACCAAATCTTTTCTTAAAAGAAATGGAGAGGGGTATTATAAAAAAGGTGATTTGGTAGGGATAAGTGGTATTGAGAAATCTTATGAAAAAGAACTAAGAGGTAAGAAAGGTATAAAGTATGTACAAGTAAATAAGTTTAATGTACAAAAGGAATCTATTTCGGATTTACCTTCTCAGCCAGGAAAAGATATTACTTCTACCATAGATATTAAGTTACAAGAATATGGAGAAGAGTTAATGGTGAATAAAAAAGGTAGTATTGTTGCTATTGAACCTAAAACAGGGGAAATTTTGACATTGGTATCTTCCCCTAGTTATAATCCCAATTTATTAGTCGGTAAGCAAAGGAATAAGAATTATAGTAAATTGAAAAATGATAGCATAGGCCTACCTCTATTTGATAAATCTATATTGGCAGAATATCCTCCTGGTTCGCCTTTTAAAATAGTTACAGGGTTAATAGGGTTACAAGAAAAAGTAATTGATGATAAAACCGCATTTAAGTGTTTACACGGTTTTTATTACAGAAGACTTAAAATAGATTGTCATTGTGGTGTATATAATAAGAGAATAAAACTTCGCAAGGCAATCTATAAATCTTGTAACAATTACTTTTTAAATGTATATAAAAAATCTATTGAAAAATATCCTACTGCAGAACAAGGGTATATCGTTTGGAAAAAGCATGTAAATAGCTTTAATTTTGGAAAGCTTTTAAATAATGATTTACCTATTGGTAGAAAAGGGCTTATTCCATCTGCAGATTATTATAATAAGACGCATGGAAATAATAGATGGAAAGCGGTATATAATATATCAAATGCAATAGGACAAGGAGAAATATTGAGTACCCCTATTCAATTAGCTAATTTAGCTAGTATTATTGCAAACAGAGGATATTATTATATCCCTCATATAACAAGATCCGATAAAAAAAGGTTTAATATTAAAAAGAAAACTACTATAAAACCTCAACATTTTGAAACTATTATAAATGGGATGTATGATGTAATGGAGAAAGGTACAGCTATAGGGTCTAGAGTAAAAGACATTAAGATTTGTGGTAAAACAGGAACTTCACAGAACCCACATGGTCAAGATCATTCTATATTTATAGCTTTTGCACCTAAAGATGATCCCAAAATAGCTATAGCAGTAGTAGTCGAAAACGGATATTGGGGGTCTAAATGGGCAGCACCTATATCTACACTAATGATAGAAAAATATTTAAAGGGAAAAACTTATAGAAAATACCTTGAAGAAATTATGTTTAAAGGAAATTTACAGCAAGAATATATCAATTAAAAGTTAGAAATAAAGCCCAAAGTAAAGAATCTAAAAAAACAAGAGAATATTTAAATCATCTGGTACTTTATTAAAAAAATGAAATACCAAATACTATTAAGAAAAACTAAGAAATCAAAGAAGCAATGAGAATGAATTTTCATCATTTTTCAATCTTTAAACAAATCATTTTACTTTGTTTATTGCTTATTGTATTTAATACTGTTTTTAACCTAATAGTTTTACTCATTGCTAAAGTGTTACCATCAAATCATTTTCTTAATTTAAAAATAGCTAATGTAATACTTTCTATAGGAATATTTATAGGGGTACCATATATCTTTTTATACCTTGTAAAATTTGGAAGAAATTTTTTCAAGTTTCGTAAATTCAAATACAAGTACCTATTTATTTCTATAGGAGTATATTTATTAACTAATATTGTTTCATTGGGTTTAGAGAAGATAAACAGGGCAATACCCATGCCGTCATTTTTTGAAACATTTACAATGGATGAACAACTTATTAAGGACATGGCATATTCCAATAGCATTATGGAATTATTGGCTAATATCTTTTTTATTGCTTTAGTTCCTGCCGTCACAGAAGAAATATTATTTAGAGGGTTTCTCATGAATTTATTTACAAAATGGTTAAAGAAACTTCATTTAGGTATTATTTTAAGTAGTTTGATATTTAGTCTGGTTCATTTTAATTTTTATACGATTATTCCTATATTCTTTATGGGGTGTGTTCTCGGGTATATCTATCATTATACTCAATCTATTTGGGTAAATATTATTATCCATTTTATAAATAATGCTATAATCGTAATAGGAATATATATTTATGGAATAGATTTTATGCCATAGTTTAAAATAAAAGTGTAGTCGTTGCATAAAGAAGTGAAAATGAGCATATAAAAAATATCTTTAAATGATTCTCCTTTTCATTTAGCTATAACATCCTTATTAAAGTTATAGCAGTAGAATTTAATTTTTATAAATTAACTTTAATTCTACCTTTTTTAAAATCTGGTTTAGTGTTTACAATGTTACCTAACTTAACACTTAATTATACAATTCATTGTATGCCACAAAAATAATACTTTATCTTTATTTGAATATTTTTCACTAAATGTTGCACTTACTAATTGAATTTACAAATTATCTTATTTTTGATTTTAAAAATCAAAAAAAGACGCTTAAAATAAAAAAATAATGGATAAAAAATTATATTTTTTTCGTAAAGTGCTGATAATCAATCAAAAAAAAGTTTATTTTTTCTTGGTCAGTAATTTTCTTGATCTTATTTTTGTTTTAGAATTAATATAAAACTAATAATTTACTAAAACGCCTAGTCCTTTAAGTTTTTTAAAATAACACTTGTTTTAAATGTAACTTTTATTATATTTGCACAAAATTAAAAAATAAACAAAACAAATAATAAAACATCAAACTATAAGGAATATAAACGGAACTTTGTCTGTTTATACAGTAGTTACCTGCAAGCTGACCAAAAATTATGATAAAGGAATTAATAAAAAATCTGACCCACGATGAAATTAGTTTAAACCAAGCTCTGACAAGAGCCAAACTAATCGCATACGAAATAAACAACGAGGATTTTAAAAACTGGATAAACAAGGAACTAAACGGATATTCAAAAGACGATAAACTTCCTGATTACAGAATAATACCTTGCGACATTTTTGCAGTTTTAGAGGCTTATGGAAACCGTAAAACTACGCGTTTGGATTTGACCGAAATAGACAAGAATTTAAACGGTCAACTATATAATATGAAAGCCCAACAGAGTATATCAAATTTGGAAGATCTTAAGGACAGCAGTAAAGCATACGGATTTGAGGATTTGCCAATTAAAATCGTACAATTGGTTCGAGAAATGTATAATAACAAATTCATTGTAGCTGTAAGAAGGAGAATTGGAATTAGTCAAGCTGCTCATATAGTAAATTTGACAAAACAAAAGCTAATAGATACGTTGTTAGAACTGTACTCTGCATTTCCAGATTTGCAAGACAATTATCAGAACACAACAGAGAATAAAGAAAAAGCTGCGACGATAATTAATAACCATATTTACGGAGATAACGCCAACTCAAATATCGGAGTTGGAGAAAATTTTACTCAAAGTATTAAGAGTAATTACTCGAAAAAAGTAGAGCAGGTTTTGTCTGACCTACAAGATATTGGTGTACCAAAAGAAGATGTCGAAGAAGTTAAAGAAATCGTTGAGAAAGAAACGGACAAAGTAAATTTAGGAAAAAGATTAATGAATTGGGCTGGTAAAATGACCAGTAAAGCAATTGAAAAAGGAATTGAAATCCAAGTTCCTGTTTTAATGGAAAAAATACAGGAATTAATGTAAAAAAAGCCAGCAGGTAACAATGGCTATAAATAATTGCTTGTTCTCGCCTACTTCTGAAAATCCTCGCGGATTTTCAGTTTGGTGTGTACTTGTAAAGTTTCTTGCTATACCACGCAACTATTCATAGCCGAGACCGTTAGCAATAATTAAATAGTAACTCAAACATAAGTCCATAACGATGAATTTTTTAAAAGGAATAATACCAAAAAAATATGTGCTGATATTACTAACATTATTTACAACAAATATTGCCTTTGCGCATGTAAAGTGGTTTTCGGGTTTTGATTTCCTTGAGAAATCCAAACCTCTAGAAGACGTAATAACGCCTACATATTTGATTCTGAGTGTTTTGAGTTTGGTAGTCATTTCACTGTTAATTGTATTGAATAATAAAATTAATAGCTACTCCATTTCTGAAAAATTTAAAAATTGGTTGAATAGCAAACAAAAGTATAGTACGGATGTAATCAGAATAGCAATGTTTACTGTATTATTCGTGTCTTGGGTGAATAATACAGTGTTGACGCCTGAGCTAGTGGCTGTCAATGATTGGATTTCTTGGGCGCAATTTTTTGTTGCACTACTGCTGTTGGTCAAAATAGCTGACCCATTTTCAGGCGTTTTAATTATTTGCCTGTACTTATTCTGCGGATTTAACTACGGATTCTTCTACATGATTGACTATTATCATTTCATAGGTATAGCTATATTTTTGATTGTAACAGGATCTAAAAATAAAAAAATAGCAAATATTGGAATCCCCGCCCTTTATATAACGTTAGGGCTGGGATTGATATGGTTAGGTTTTGAAAAATTATATTTTCCCACATGGTCTAAAACCATACTTGAACAAAACCCTGTTCTTACTTTTGGATTAGCCAATGATTTTTTTGTACAAGCTGCAGCATTTATAGAAATAGGTCTTGGTTTTATGCTTTTATTTGGAGCTTTAGGTAGAATACTCGCCGCCGTTATTACGCTTGTTTTCATACTCACTGCCATTGTATTTGGGAAAGTTGAAGTTATAGGACACACCTCTTTACATGCTATGCTCATTGTCTTCATTTTGAATGGCACCGGTAAGTTTTATAAAACACCTGTTGAACGTCTTGGGAAAACTTGGAAAAAAATTATCGTAGGTAATGTCTCTTATATTTTTATCACTCTTTTAGCATTGTTTATGTATCCAGTAATAGCAGATGTTCAGTACAACATTGCTTTAGAAGATGCTAAAAGCAACTCCAATAAATCTAGACACTCATCAAAAATGGTAGATATTTCAAATTCAAGTGCCATTCCAAAAATTACTTTAATTGAAGTTATAGAAGAAAAACATGAAATGGGTTATAATCTACATGTTGAATTAGACAACTGGAAGTTTACCCCAAAAAATACAGGTAATCCGTATAAAGAAAATCAGGGTCATATTCATGTGTACATAAATGGAAAAAAACATGGTAGAATGTATTCGAATTGGTATTTTTTAGGTGACTTAAAAAAAGGAAAAAACAACATATCAGTAACCATTAATGGAGATGATCACACTGTATTTACAATTGGCGAGAAAATGATTGGTGCAGAGAAAGAAATTGAAATTAAATAAATACTATTGCTAACAAAGTATAAACGTCATTAAAACGACCGTTTATTACTTACCGTTGTATGCAATAAGAAATTAAATAAACGTTTAAAACATTTGAGATAATTTACAATCAAAAACAATACTTATGAAACAATTGGTAGATTCTACTTACAAGTGTAACTTTTTATTTTGTTCTTTTTCTACAAATTTATGAAATATTAGATATGGTTTTTGATAATTTATTCCCTTTCTAGGTCTGTTGTTTATCTTGATTTGAATGTTTTTTATGAGTTTATCTTTTACATTGTTTAAATGTTGATTTTTAGGCAAGTACTGTCTGATTAATTTATTCATATTTTCTATTTGCCCTTTTTCCCAAGAACAATAAGGGTTTGTAAAGTAGATATCTACTTCCAATTTATCTCTAACCACATAATGTTTGGCAAATTCCTTTCCATTATCCATTGTTATACACTTGGTTTGATGTTTGAAAGGGAGTAGTAAATTGTTAATAGCTTGGGCTACTCCATCTGCTTTTTTTCCTTTCGGTAAGTGTTTGATTACTAAATACTTGGTTTTTCTTTCTGTTAGTGTTCATATAGCTCCTTTATACTCTTTACCCACTATTAAATCTGCCTCCCAATGTCCAGATACCTCTCTATTATTAACCTTTTCTGGGCGTTTATCTATACTTAATCGTTCTTTTATCCGCATTTTGTTAGTGCTTACTTCCCTTTTACGATGTTTTAATTGATGCCTCATATGTTTATATAAAGTTCCACCAGTACACTTATCTTCTCTAACATATTGATAGATGCGTTCTACTGATAACATATCTATCCCTTTAACTTTACAGTAGCCTACGATTTGTTCAGCAGACCATTGCTCCGCAGTAATATAGTTATCTATGATTTTTTGCTTATAAGAGGTAAAGGTACGCCCTCTACCATATCGTTCTTTCCGCTATTCTGCCAACATATTAGCGTGATTAGCACGGTAAAGCCCGCGTTTTGTCTTATTCCTTTTAAGTGCTCGGTATAGAGTACTACGACTTATTTGTAATTCCTTATAAATAAATTTTTTAAACATCTTTGCTTTTAAATATGCCTCTATTTGGTATCTTTGCTCACAAGTAATATGCGTATATTTCATGTGCGTTTTCATTTAGTTTATTTTTTCACTAAGTGTTGCACTTACTAATTGAATTTGATAGCTTTAATAGGTTTTATTTTACTTATGATATAAGAGGGGAGTAACATCATCACTAAACAAAATACCACTACTCCTATATTAATCATAAGAATATGAACCAAATCGATGGCTATGGGCAGAGTAGATACATAATAAGTTTTAGGAGGTAGTTGTATCCATTTAAAATATTTTTGCATAGACAGTAAAGAGAGTCCTATTATATTACCCCAAAATAGACCTCTGAGCATAATTTGTAAGGAATTGTATAAAAATATCTTTCTGATATTACGGTTGTACATTCCCAAGGCTTTAAATATTCCTATCATTTCAGTTCGCTCTAGTATAAGTACTATAAGTACCGTAATCATATTTACCCCTGACACGAGCACCATAATCGTAATGATAATCATAATATTCATATCAAATAGCCCTATCCAACTCATCAAGAAACCGTGTGTGTCTTTCATCGTTACTACATCTAACTCTGAGTCTATATTCCTATATATTTCTCCAGCTATAGGATCTAAAGCATCAAAGTCATCTATGAATACCTCAAAGCCGCCCACTTGATAATCTTTCCATTTGTTGAGTCTTTGTACATGCTTTAAATCTCCTATAATGAAATTTTTATCAAAGTCTTCAAAAGCAGTATCAAAAATACCCGATATGACAAAAGATCGTATTTTAGGGGGCTTGTTTTTCCTAAAAAAATACATATTGAACTTATCCGATAACTTAAGTTTTAGACTGTTCGTTAATTTTTTGGATACCATCACACTATCATTATAACGCCCACTATTGTATTTGGGTATTTTACCCTCTATCATATATTCTTTAAAATACTGCCAATGATAATCCTCTCCCACCCCTTTTAAAATTACTCCCTCAAAGCTATCTTTGGTTTTGATAACCCCTGCTTTATTAGCATATACTTGGATATGCTTTAAGTCCTTAATTTCAAATCCATCAATATTGGGATAGAATTTTTGCCTTTTATCTACAGGAGTAACCATATGAGATTTTTCAACCTCATAAGCCTTGATTTGAAGATGTCCAAATATACCACTTACTTTTTGTCTGATTTCTTTCTGTATACCTACCCCCACAGAAATAGCAACGAGCATAATCAATATGCTTAATGCCACAGAAAGAGAAGCTATTTTTACAGTTAAATTAGAAACACTACCTTTGTGCCCTATCTTTTGAGATAATCTTTTGGCTATAAAAAATTCGTAATTCAACGTTATATGACTTTAAAAAATTTTCTGAACAAATATATAACTTTATACTTCTTTATATTCATATTTATTGCAACAAATGCCCAATCTATAAAAGTAGGTGCAGAAGATACTCACGCTTATATTGCTTTGCTCACAAATAAAAAAGTGGGCATTATTACCAATCTATCTGGGAGAATAGGGGATGTACACATTGTGGATTCACTCATAAATAGAGGTATAAATATTGTAAAAATATACTCTCCTGAACACGGGTTTAGAGGAGATATAGATGCTGCCCAAACCGTTCATAATGGCATAGACGCTAAAACTAATCTACCTATTATATCACTCTATGGAAAAAGTAAAAAACCAAGTGTTAAGCAAGTTAAGGGTATCGATATAATGATATTTGACATTCAAGATGTAGGAGTGAGATTTTACACCTATATATCTACTTTGCACTATGTAATGGAAACTTGCGCAGAGAATAATATTGAAGTGATCGTACTAGATAGACCAAACCCCAATGCACATTATATAGATGGAAATATATTAAATATGAATCATCGTTCATTTGTGGGAATGCACCCTGTACCCATCGTATATGGAATGACTATTGGAGAATATGCTCAAATGATAAACGGTGAAAAATGGCTCAAAAATAAAATCGAATGCAAACTAACTGTAATTGCTTGTCAAAACTATCACCATAAAAAAAATTACACGCTACCCGTAAAACCCTCTCCTAACTTGCCTAATGGTAGAGCCATTAATCTTTATCCTAGTTTAGGTCTTTTTGAAGGTACCCCCATAAATGCAGGTAGAGGTACCAATTTACAATTTCAAATATATGGACATCACCTATTCCCAAAATCTAATTTTTCATATACTCCCGTACCTAAAAAAGGTGCCAAATATCCCAAAGAAAAAAATAAACTGTGCTATGGTGTAGACCTAACTAAGCAACCTAAATTAAATCAAATTAATTTAGAATGGCTTATAGATGCTTACCAAAAATTCCCTGATAAACACAAATTCTTTGGAAAGACCTTTACCATACACGCAGGAAGTACAACTCTACAAAAGCAAATAGAAAATGGGCTATCTGCCAGACAAATAAAAAAGACTTGGCAAAAAGGCATTGAAAAATTCAAAAAGATAAGAAAAAAATATCTTATCTATAAATAATTTGGTAAATTAGCCCCCATGAGATTAGACATCATAACTGTAGTACCAGATTTACTAAAAAGTCCCTTTAATGCCTCCATACTCAAAAGAGCCATAGATAAAGGAATTGTAGCAATACATGTACACAATCTAAGAGAGTATACCAAAAACCGTTATAAACAAATAGATGATTACCAGTTTGGAGGAGGTTCAGGTATGGTAATGATGATAGAACCTATAGACAAATGTATTTTAAAACTAAAATCTGAAAGGAATTACGATGAAATTATCTATATGACTCCCGATAGTCCAATACTCAATCAATCCATTGCCAATGAATTATCACTCAAAGAAAATATCATCATACTATGCGGACATTATAAAGGTATTGACCAAAGGATAAGAGACCATCTCATCACAAGAGAAATATCCATAGGTGACTATGTTCTTTCTGGTGGAGAATTAGCTGCAGCAGTATTAGCCGATAGCATCATAAGACTCATACCTAAAGTACTTGGAAACGAAACCTCTGCTCTTACAGATTCATTTCAAAATAACTTACTATCACCTCCTTTGTATACTAGACCTTCGGAGTACAAAGGTTGGAAAGTACCTGAAATACTACTTAGTGGAAACAATAAAAAAATAGAACAATGGAAACATCAAAAAGCTATAGAGAGAACTCAAAAAATAAGACCCGATTTATTAGAATAAAGTTTAACTTTATTTCTTGTATTATTTTCACTTTTTACATGACAACTTATATGACTACACAAGCTCAATACAACGAACTTACAGAAGAAGAAAAACAAATTATATTACACAAAGGTACTGAAAGACCTTTTACTGGAGAATACAACGATTTTAATGTCGATGGGCTCTTTGTATGTCGACAATGTGAGAACCCTTTATATTTTTCAAAAGATAAATTTGATTCGGGTTGTGGCTGGCCTTCATTTGAAGATGAAATAGAAGGTAATGTCAAACGCTTACCCGATGCTGACGGAAGGAGAACAGAGATTATTTGCAGTAAATGCAAAGGGCATCTCGGACATGTATTTTTAGGAGAACAACTCACTGCAAAAGATACCAGACATTGTGTAAACTCTCTCTCTCTTAAATTTATTCCACAAGAAAAAGTAACTTTAGAGATAGCTATCTTTGCATCGGGTTGCTTTTGGGGAGTACAACATTATTTTAGCAAAGCCAAAGGCGTCATTAGTACTAGGGTGGGCTACACTGGAGGACATATCAATACTCCTAATTATAAACAAGTATGTTCGGGAAGTACAGGACACGCTGAAGCCGTAGAAGTAATTTTTGACAATACCAAAACCTCCTATGAGGAACTGTGCAAATTGTTTTTTGAAACACATGATCCTACCCAATTAAACAGACAAGGACCAGATATTGGAACGCAATATAGATCAGAAATATTTTATACAAATAGAAAGCAAAAGCAAATTGCAGAAAAATTAATTAGTATTTTAAAACAAAAAGGATATGATGTGGTAACTGCTCTAAACAAAGCAAAAACCTTTTGGAGAGCTGAAAATTATCACCAAAATTACTACGAAAAAAAAGGAGAAAAACCTTATTGTCATTTTTATATTCAAAAGTTTTAATTTTTTTATTACATTTGTGCTGTTAATTAAATTTTTAAAGTTATGCCAGTTATATCAGAACTAGAAAAAAAGAAGTTCGAAAAATTAGAACAAGAGAACTTACATTTATATGACACTCTAAAGAAGTCTAAAGCAAATGCATCGAAGGCTCAAGGAAAAAGTGCCTTTTTTTTAGTATTATTTATATTAACCCTTGTAGGTTTTGCTTGTTATTATTTCTTTGCAGGAAATAACCTTAAACAAGAAACTGAATTAGTAAAAGCTAAACAAGATATTAAACAATTAAAAAAAGAGAATGATAAGTTAGTGAATTCAAACAAAGAATTGCAACAAATTATAACAGAAAAAGAGAACGATAAAAATGAAAATAATAACTATTCTACGAATTGGAAAACAACTAATTTAATTTATACCCTGCAAATTGGTGGATATACAAAATTCAAATTACAATTCATTTCTGATTCTTTTTTAAACATGCTTGAGTATGAAGATGATGGAATGATAAAATATTCACTAGGATTGTTCAGCAAATATAAAGAGGCTGAGTCCTTTATGCGTAAATTACATATTATGGGTATAGATTGCTTTTTAACTGCTAGATACAAAGGTGAAAAAATTTCTATAGTAAAAGCTAAAAGGTTAGAGCAAACGTAAATAAATATGATTGAGATTTAAAAATCTTCATAAATCCTACTCTATCGATAATAACTATTACATGTACTCAAAGGGCTAAATTTAAATATTCCTATATGAAATTACTCCATAATATTCATGAAACGGAAAAAATAACAGTAGTAGTAATCACTCACGAACAATATATTTATAAACAAAATATAAGAATTTTTAGCATAAAAGATGGCATCATTACCCATGATAATAGACTAAACGGTTAAGAAGCAATATGAAAATTAACATCTGGACAGAAATATTTCAAAGTATCAGCAAAAATATGTTAAGAAGTACTCTATCTGGATTTACTGTTGCCTTTGCAGTATTTGTCTTTACAATTTTATTTGGGATCGCTACGGGACTAAAAAACACATTCAACAAAAAATTTACAGATAAAAATACAAATATTATCTCTGTTTCTTCTGGTATAACCTCTAAACCCTACAAAGGTAGAAAAGGAGGCAGAAAAATACAATTTAAAAATCAGCAAATTAAGTTTTTAAACCAAAAGTATGATAGCAAAATAGAATACTCAAGTGGCATCATTTATAAAAATATGAACGTATCTCACTTTAACAAAAATAATCACTATAGCATCATAGCTACAAAAGATAATTTTCAATTTATTGAAAAATTGGAGATTACTTCTGGGCGTTTTTTCAACTATTCAGATACCCATAAAAAGTTAAAAGTTGTTGTAATTGGAAAATTAGTACAAGAAGATATTTTTGGAAAGAAAAACCCCATAGGAAAACAACTCAACATACAAGGTATTTCTTTTAAAGTTATTGGAGTGCATCATAAAAAAAATGACGACCGTGAAAACAGAAAGATATACATTCCTTATACTACAGCTCAAGATATTTATCAAAATAATGATTACATCGATGAGATGTATATTTCACACAGCCCTGACATGAATCACAATCAAGCTCTTGCTCTTAAAAACTCAATAGAAAAAGACCTGAAAGATATTTTCTATGTATCTCCTAAAGACGACGGAGCTATATATACCTTTAGTGATACAGAATCCTTAAAAAATATTAATACAATGACGTTTGTACTAGGTCTTATCATATTATTTATTGGTTTGGGAACCCTTATAGCAGGTATCATAGGCATTAGCAATATTATGGTTTACTCTGTAAAAGAACGTACAAAAGAATTAGGAATAAGAAAGGTATTAGGTGCCAAACCCAAACATATTATTTCTTTAATACTATTAGAAACTATTTTGGTAACCTCCCTATCTGGATATATAGGTATGCTAATCGGTTCAGGTACCCTGAGCCTAATAGGAGATAGTTTAGAGAAATACTTTATTACATCTCCCCAAATAGAAATTTCTACTGTATTAGGTGCTGTAATTGTGCTAATTATATCAGGCTGTATCGCTGGCTATCTTCCAGCAAAAAGGGCTGCTCATATAAAACCTATTATAGCACTTAATAAAGATTGATTTAACTTGTAGATATATGAAATTTATTTTTGAAAAAGATACTTGGCAAGAGATATACGAGAGCATTCGTAAGAACAAATTGCGAACATTTGTGACCATTACAGGAGTAACTTGGGGAATATTCCTATTAGTTACCTTACTCGGAAGTGCCAAAGGCGTAGAAAATAGATTCAATCAACTTTTTGGAAATTTTGCTACCAATAGCATTTTCGTGTGGGGACAATCTACGAACATGGCTTTCAAAGGTTTTCAAAAAGGAAGAACAATCTCACTTACTATAGAAGACATAGAACATATAAAAAATGAAAATAATGGCATTAAATATATAGCCCCTCGAAGTCAAATATCCGCTGACATACATACGAATTTAAAATCTACAACAGACCAAATATATGGAGATTACCCTGTACTTGATAAAGTACAAAAAAAAAATTTACTCTATGGCAGATTTATCAATCAATCTGATATAACCAAAAAGAAAAAAGTAGCAGTAATTAGTGAAAAAATATACAAACAACTCTTTGAAAAAGATCATATTCCGATAGGTAAAACTATATTTATTAATGGAATAGGATTCAAAGTAATTGGAATATTTAAAAGACCAAAAAAAATAAGCGCGGGAAATGTAGCTATACACATTCCTTTTTCTACTTTTCAATTTGTCTTTAATACTGGAAATAAAGTACAGTGGATGATGATTACTGCAAATCGAGGATACAATATTGTACGAATTGAAAAAAATATAAAATCACTACTAAAGAATTTACATAATGTACATCCCAAAGATACATTTGCCATTGGAAGTTTTAATCTAGGTAAAGAGTTTGACAAACTCACTGGGTTTCTAAAAGGGATGCAATTTTTAACATGGTTTGTAGGTATTGCTACACTCATTGCAGGTGTATTTGCCATTGGTAACATTCTGCTTATTACAGTGAAAGAACGTACCAAAGAAATTGGTATCAGAAGAGCTTTAGGTGCTACTGCTAAAATGATAAAGCAACAAATTATACTAGAAGCTGTCACACTGTCTTTATTTGCTGGAATATTAGGTATTATAGGTGGTGGAATCACATTGATGGTGATAGATAGTATATATAGTAAAGACTATGATTCCGCATTACTAAATGCATCAGTACCTATTAGCGTAGTACTCATTGCTCTTATATTCCTTACTGTATTAGGAATACTTATTGGGCTCATACCTGCTAATAGAGCCACCAAAATTAACCCTATAGTAGCACTTAATGAAGAATAAACTTATAATATTAATTTTAATATCAGCTCAAAAAAACACTAAATTTGAGAATTATTGTTTAAAATATTAAAAATCTTGTGACAAAATCTCTATTAAATCGTCTTAATAGTATATAACTAAATTATAAAACATAAATAAATATGATTGAGATTAAAAATCTTCATAAATCCTACTCTATCGATAGTAACGTATTACATGTACTCAAAGGGCTAAATTTAAATATTCCCAAAGGAGATTTTATATCTATTATGGGTGCTTCAGGTTCAGGTAAATCTACCTTGCTAAACATATTGGGACTACTTGATACCCATGACAAAGGAGAATATTTTTTAAATGGCTTACCCATAGAGAAATTAAATGAAAATAAAGCTACCACACTCAGGAACAAATTTATAGGGTTTGTATTTCAATCATTTAACTTGATTCCCTATAAAACGGCTTTAGAAAATGTATGTTTACCGCTATATTACAATGGTATCAAACATAAAAAACGCAAAAAGATAGCCCTAGAGTATTTAGACAAAGTAGGATTAAAAAATTGGGCATCACACTTACCTAACGAACTATCTGGAGGACAAAAACAAAGGGTAGCTATTGCCAGAGCACTCGTTAACAACCCACGAATAATTTTAGCTGATGAACCTACTGGAGCTCTTGATTCAAAAACTTCTAACTCCATTATGAAATTACTCCATAATATTCATGAAACGGAAAAAATAACAGTAGTAGTAATCACTCACGAACAAGATATTGCGAAACAAACTCATAGAATTGTTAGCATAAAAGATGGCATCATTACCCATGATCATAGACTAAACAATTAAGGAGAAATATGAAAATTAACATCTGGACAGAAATATTTCAAAGTATCCGCAAAAATATGTTAAGAAGTACTTTATCTGGATTTACTGTTGTCTTTGGAGTATTTGTTTTTACAATTTTATTTGG
Source organism: Ichthyobacteriaceae bacterium (assembly GCA_965226285.1). Lineage (GTDB taxonomy): Bacteria > Bacteroidota > Bacteroidia > Flavobacteriales > Ichthyobacteriaceae > CBDDCQ01. Next base: position 468,196 of record CBDDCQ010000006.1, on the reverse strand, counting down.
GATCGCTACGGGACTAAAAAATACCTTCAACAAAGAATTTAGAGAGACAAATATAAATACTATCTTTGTTTATTCTGGTATAACCTCTAAACCCTACAAAGGTAGAAAAGCAGGCAGAAAAATACAATTTAAAAATCAGCACATTAAGTTTTTAAACCAAAAGTATGATAGCAAAATAGAACACTCAAGCGGTGGAATTTATAAAAATATGAATATGAACGTATCTTACTTTAACAAAAATAATAACTATATGATCTATGGTACAAAAGATAATTTTCAATTTATTAAAAAATTTGAGATTACTTCTGGACGTTTTTTCAGCTATTCAGATACCTATAAAAAGTTAAAAGTTGCTGTAATTGGAACATTATTACAAGAAGATATTTTTGGAAAGAAAAACCCCATAGGAAAACAACTCAACATACAAGGTATTTCTTTTAAAGTTATTGGAGTGCATCATAAAAAAAATAACGACCGTGAAAACAGAAAGATATACATTCCTTATACTACAGCTCAAGATATTTATCAAAATAATGATTACATCGATATGATGTATATTGCACACAGCCCTGACATGAATCACAATCAAGTTCTTGCTCTTAGAAACTCAATAGAAAAAGACCTGAAAGATATTTTCTATGTATCTCCTAAAGACAACGGAGCTATAGATACTTGGAATGCTATAGGAACCTTAAAAAAGATTCATACAATGAACGCTGTACTAGGTCTTATCATATTATTTATTGGCTTGGGAACCCTTATAGCAAGTATCATAGGCATTAGCAATATTATGGTTTACTCTGTAAAAGAACGTACAAAAGAATTAGGAATAAGAAAGGTATTAGGTGCCAAACCCAAATATATTACTTCTCTAATACTATTAGAAACTATTTTGGTAACCTCCTTATCTGGGTATATAGGTATGCTAATCGGTTCAGGTACCCTGAGCCTAATAGGAGATAGTTTAGAGAAATACTTTATTACATCTCCCCAAATAGAAATTTCTACTGTATTAGGTGCTGTAATCGTGCTAATTATATCAGGCTGTATCGCTGGCTATCTTCCAGCAAAAAGGGCTGCTCATATAAAACCTATTATAGCACTTAATGCAGATTGATTTAAACTTGTAGATATATGAAATTTATTTTTGAAAAAGATACTTGGCAAGAGATATACGAGAGCATTCGTAAGAATAAATTGCGAACATTTGTGACCATTACAGGAGTAACTTGGGGAATATTCCTATTAGTTACCTTACTCGGAAGTGCCAAAGGCGCAGAAAATAGATTCAAGCAACTTTTTGAAAATTTTGATAACAATAGCATTTTCGTATGGGGACAATCTACGAACATGGCTTTCAAAGGTTTTCAAAAAGGAAGAACAATCTCACTTACTTTAGAAGACATAGAACATATAAAAAATGAAATTAATGGCATTAAATATGTAGCCCCTCGAAGTATCATATCTGTTGACATACATACGAATTTAAAATCTATAAAAAACAAAATATCCGGAGAGTACCCTGTATTTGATAAAATACACAAAAGAGATTTACTCTATGGCAGATTTATCAATCAATCTGATATAACCAAAAAGAAAAAAGTAGCAGTAATTAGTGAACAAATACACAAACAACTCTTTGAAAAAGATCATATTTCGATAGGTAAAAATATATTTATTAATGGAATAGGATTCAAAGTAATTGGAATATTTAAAAGATCAAAAGAAATAACCCTGGGAAATGTAGCTATACACATTCCTCTTTCTACTTTTCAACTTGTCTTTAATACTGGAAATAAAGTAGAGGACATGATAATTCCTGTAAATCGAGGATACAATATTGTACGAATTGAAAAAAATATAAAATCGCTATTAAAGAATTTACATAATGTACATCCCAAAGATACATTTGCCTTTGCAAGTTTTACTGCAAATGAATGGTATGACAAACAGATTGGATTTCTAAAAGGGATGCAATTTTTAACATGGTTTGTAGGTATTGCTACACTTATTGCAGGTATATTTGCCATTGGTAATATTCTACTTATTACAGTGAAAGAACGTACCAAAGAAATTGGTATCAAAAGAGCTTTAGGTGCTACTACTCAAATGATAAGACAACAAATTATACTAGAAGCTGTCACACTGTCTTTATTTGCTGGAATATTAGGTATTATAGGTGGTGGAATCACATTGATGGTGATAGATAGTATATATGGTAAAGGCTATGATTCCGCATTACTAAATGCATCAGTACCTATTAGCATAGTACTCATTGCTCTTATATTCCTTACTGTATTAGGAATACTTATTGGGTTCATACCTGCTAATAGAGCCAACAAAATTAACCCTATAGTAGCACTTAATGAAGAATAAATTTATAATATTAATTTTAATATCATGAGAAAAAAAATAAAATTTTTGATTATTGGAGTAGTTATTATCCTATTTGTATGGGTATTATTATTTTTTATACAAAAAAATGAGACTCCTCCTACTGAATTTAAAGTCAGTCTCCCCTTTAAGACTACCATATCTCAAAAAATAGTAGCCACTGGAAAAGTTATTCCACAAGATGAAATTGCTATTAAACCTCAAGTATCAGGAATTATAGAAAGGATATTAGTAAAAGAGGGTAGTTATGTAAAAGCAGGTGATTTAATTGCTAAAATAAAAGTCGTTCCTAGTGAACAATCTCTCAATACTTCAAAAGGACAACTCAAAAATGCAAAAATCCAATTCAAAAATGCAAAATGGGAATACGAACGAGTAAAAAAGTTATTTGATAAGGAAATCATTGCCGCTAAAGAATTTAATGACGCTAAACTCAATTACAATAAAGCTAAAAATGACCTTGAAAATGCAATGGATAACCTTAGAATTATAAAAGTAGGTTCTGCTAAAAATTCATCCTTTGCCAATACCAATGTAAGGGCAACAGTATCTGGCACCATTTTAGAAATACCTATAAAAAAAGGACATCAAGTAATAGAGAGTAATAACTTTAATGAAGGTACAACCATAGCCATTATTGCAAATCTAAACAAAATGATTTTTCAAGGCAAGATAGATGAAGCAGATGTAGATAAACTCAAAGAAAAAGCTGAATTAGATATAACTATAGGAGCCATTGAATCTAAAAAATTTAAAGCTACTTTAGACTTTATTGCTCCTAAAGCAACAGATGCTCATGGTGTAGTAATGTTTAAGATAAAGGCATCTATGAAATTAAAGAAAAATGACCATATAAGAGCAGGCTATAGTGCGAATGCAGAAGTAATATTAAAAACAAAATCAAATATATTAGCCATAAAAGAGTCCTTGGTGCAATACGATGGGCAAAAACCTTTTGTAGAGGTACAAATAAAGCCTCAAATATTTAAACGAAAAAATATTGTATTAGGGATTTCAAATGGTATAGATGTAGAAGTAATTTCAGGTATTCAAGAAAAAGACGCTATAAAAGTTTGGAACAAATCCCTCTAAAGAAGAATTACAGCATCCATGAAAATAAATTAAAATATTATGGAAATAAATAAAATATTAAACGCGATCAATCTAAAAAATAAATTTCTTATATTACTCGTTTGTACCTCATTTTCTACTTACGCACAAGTAATAAAATGGACATTGCAAGATTGTATTGAACACGCTTTAGAAAACAATATAAATATACGAAAAGCAGATTTAAGATTTAAGGTCGCTCACACTGAAAAAGAGACTGCCATAGGAAAATTTATTCCTAGTCTAAGTTCATCTATTGGACACTCTTGGAATATTGGTTTAAATACAGACCCTATAACGAATATTAAAAAACTCCAAACTTTACAAACTTCGAGCATGGGAATTAATTCCAATATTGTACTTTTCAATGGACTCAGAGATCTATACCAATTACACAACGCCAACTTATCCATACTTTCTAGTCAATATCAATTAGAAAATATGAAAAACAATATTACTTTACGAATAATAAATGCTTTTTTACAGGTACTATTTGACAAAGAAACTTTAAAAACAGTTAGAAACCAATATAACCTAAATATAGAAGAATTAAATAGAACTAAAGAATTAATCGAACATGGCTCTAAACCCAAAGGAGACCTATTAGAAATGGAAGCAAATACAGTCAGCAAAGAACAAGAAATAGTACAAAATGAAAATAAACTTATCATATCAAAAATAGCACTTGCTAATCTTCTATTGATAGAAGATTATAATACATTTGACATCGATGACTTAGATTACCATACCAGTATCAGTATCCCTCAAATAAAAGACTATACTGCAGAAAAAATTTACCAAAAAGCACTCTATAACCAAAATGATATTAAAACTTCTGAAATAGCGATACAAATAGCAGAAAATAACCTTAAAATAGCAAAAGCAGGTCACCTACCAACAATATCTGCTTCCTACAGTTTTAATACTAATTATTCTAATTCTCTTGAAACTATTTTTATAGACCAACTCAGTAACAATATAGGTCATTCATTTAGCTTAAACCTATCTATTCCTATATTCAATCAATTCCAAGTAAGCTCAAATGTTAAAAAAAACCAACAAGAAGTACAACAAGCCAAATTAGATTTAGAAGAAACAAAGATAAATCTAAAAGATAAGGTATATCAAATTTTTATTGAAGTCCAAAATAATTTAAAATCGTACGAAGCTGCAAATAAAACATTCATTGCAAGAAAACAAGCCTTTATATACTCTCAGAATAAATTCAATATAGGCATGATGAACTCTTTTGAGTTTAATCAAGCCAAAAATAAATATGAAAATTCTCAAATAGAAATGATTAAATATAAATATAACTACATATTTAAACTAAAAGTTTTAGAATTTTATTTTGGTGTACCTATTAGATAATTTAAAAATTATATTCATAAACTTTACTATATGAACTATTTTGAACAAATAAGACAAATTACAAAAAATATACCTGCATCCATAGTTGATTTTACGATGCCCAGAGACAGGACATCGCCACCAACACAAGCCTCTTCAAATTTTATAACTAATAAAGAACAAGGAGATTGGGCAGAAGATTTGATTTTTAGAGCGATTAATGAAACTTCAAAATATTATGTTGCAGTACGCTATGGTAAATCAGATGACTTAATTGCAGGTGATAAAGGTTTTGATAAATTCTATAATGAATTTCAAGATGAGTTAGATACGATTGGGAAACGTCCTGATTTGTTAGTTTTCAAAAAAAGAGATTTTGATAAAAATTTTGGTTTTAATATAAGCAATATAGCAGATACAAAAATAACAGCATACGTAAAAAAAGCAGTTGCAGGTCTTGAAATTCGTTCAAGTGCTTTTCTGATTGATAAATATGAAAACGAAATGCAAGAACGAACTCATTATCATTTGGAAGAAGCCCTAAAAATCAAAAATATTTTGATAAATGATTTCGCTGAAGAATTTAAACATCCTAACAAGAAACCTTATTTAACAATTCTAGAAAATATCACAAAAGAAACAATCAATGCGATAGCTTTCCGAAGACCTAGCTGGAATGCTACAGAAAGACTTCAAAAATTAACATTGTTATTCAAAGAATTAAAGGATCATATTAAGATAGTTCAAAAAAGAGACTACTTAAGCATAACTCCCAAAGTGGAAGATATAAAAGTCGTTTATAAATGGATAGAAATATTTAATGTGCCTCATTATTATTTTCAAGTTTTTTTTGATAAATCTTTTGGCATTTCTTTTGGTAGTATTTTATCTCTTTTGACTAATGCAGATAAAGAAGGAGAATGCTATGAAATAAGTAAAGATATAAAAAACCAAAATAAAACAACCATCAAAATCAATACAAGGCATACGCATCAAGTAGCTTATAAAATTACAGAACCTAAACATAAAAGTATTAGGCGTGAAATGGGAAGAGGCCGATTGCTATTTTATGTAACTTTCAATAAAGGTATCGCCTATTTAGACATTGATAATTTAAAGTACTTATTAAACATAGAAGAATTTTAATATGTTGTTAGAAAAAATATATACTGAAAATACGGCGATTAAACACCGAAAAAAATATGCTCAATTTTTCACCCCTCCCCCCATTGCAGCCCTTATGGCTGATTGGCTACTTGGTAGCAAGTCTTTAAAAACCGTGTTAGAACCAGCCTTTGGGTTAGGTGTTTTTTCAAGAAAACTTTTACAAAAAAACAAACACCTAAAAATCAAAGGGTTTGATATTGATGAAACAATTTTTGATAAGGCAACTAATCATTTTAAATCATTTAAAAACGTCAACTTACACATTAAAGATTATATGTATAACGATTGGCATAATAAATATGACGGTATTATTTGTAACCCACCTTATTTAAAATTCCATGACTATGACAATAAACCAATATTAAAAAAAGTAGAAGAAAAATTAAACTTTAAATTTAACGGTTTTACAAACCTTTACACGCTATTTTTACTCAAATCTATTTTTCAATTAAAAAAAAATGGAAGAATAGCTTATTTAATACCATCTGAATTTTTAAATTCAGATTATGGAAAATTAGTAAAGCAATACCTTTTAAACACAAAAACACTAAGGCAAATTTTTATTTTTGACTTTAAAGAAAATATATTTGATGGTGCGATGACTACGGCATCTATTATTTTTTTAGCGAATGACCACCATAATGATAAAGTAAATATAACAACTATTCATTCAAAAGCTGATTTACAACTCATAAAAAAATACATTGGTTTATACCCTAATACTACGAACGATTTCACTTTTAAACATAAAGAATTAGACCCAGAGGTTAAATGGCGAAAATATTACCAAGTCCAAAATTCAAAAAAATATAAAAATCTTGTTCCTTTCTCCTCATATGCTAAAGTGATGAGAGGTATTGCAACAGGTGCAAACGATTATTTTACTTTTAAAAAATCAAAAGCACAAAAATACGCGATCCCTATAGCAAACTTATTGCCCTGTATTTGTAAAGCAAAAGATATAAAAGGTTTTTTTTTTACAAGTGCCGACTATAAAAAACTTATAGAAAAAGATGCACTTGCTTTTTTATTTAATGGTCAAAAAACTAATAATGAAAAAGTAGTACATTACATTCGTTTAGGAGAAAAGAAAAAAATAAACGAGAAATATTTAACTAAAAACAGAAAGCCTTGGTACGCTTTGGAAAATAGAGCACCCGCACCCATTTGGGTTTCCGTTTTTAATAGGACTGGCATTAAATTTATTCGTAATGAAGCCAATATTGCTAATCTTACTACCTTTCATTGTGTCTATCCTAACGATTCAAATTTGCTTTCAAATATATCAATAGATTTGTTGTTTGCTTATTTACTTACAGATGTTGCCAAAGAAATATTTAACGATAACCAAAGAGAATATGGGAACGGATTAAAAAAATTTGAACCTAACGATCTAAATAAATCTAAAATGCTTGACTTATCTATTTTAAAACCTAATAAAACCAATGAAATACTAAAATTATACAACAATTTTAAAATACATCATAACTTATCTTTTATAAAAAAAATAGATGAACTATTGCGTTGTGAATTTATCACATAACCAAATATACATTTTAAAAAACAATCAATATGCTTAACAAATTAAAAATCGTACAACAACACTATGATGAGGTATCAGACCTTATTATCCAACCCGAAATTATCATAAATACTTATAAAATATTATTTATCTTTGCCAATTATATCAGTATTAATAATTTATTTTATCCATGTTTCACTATTCAAAATATCTTACTTTAGTAGTAATCCTTTTATTGCTTTTTTTTTCGTGTAGCTTACCTGACAAACAGTTTTCATATAAAGATATTAGCATTATACCCAAGCCCAATGAGATGACCTTAACTAAAGGTAGTTTTACCTTTAATAAAGAAACAAAATTATTGATACATCACAACGATCAACTTCCTATAGCCCGTTATTTTCAAAAAAGATTTGCATCTTCCACCAGAATAAAACTAAAGTTCGTTGAAGATGATCACGATATTAGAAATGCGATAGTGTTTCATAGGGATAATAGTTTTGACAAAGAGGCTTATCGATTGGTTATTGATAACAAAGGTGTTAAAATTACTGCCAGTAATCATGCTGGTTTTTTATATGGTGTAATTTCCCTTTTTCAACTGCTCCCAAAAGAAATAGAATCCCATAGCCCACAGGATGTAAAATGGATCGTTCCACAATTAGAAATCAATGATAAACCACGTTTTGCATGGAGAGGTTTAATGTTAGATGTATCGCGTCATTTCTTTGAAAAAGATTATATCCTTAAAACTATCGATCGAATGGCTGCTCATAAACTAAATGTAATGCATTTGCATTTGATTGATGATCAAGGCTGGAGACTCAAAATAGATAAATATCCTAAACTAACTGATATAGGTGCTTGGCGTATCGATAGAGAAGACCTTCATTGGAATGCAAGAAATGTGAAAAGAGACAGAGATACTATCCAATATGGAGGGTTCTATACTAAACAAGATATTAAAGACATTGTTGCACATGCCGAATCTATGGGCATACAAGTGATCCCCGAAATTGAAATGCCTGCTCATGTTACCTGTGCCATTGCTTCGTATCCCGAATTTTCGTGTAAACAAGTTCCTGTTGAAGTACCATCGGGAGGAGTTTGGCCCATCACAGATATTTATTGTCCCGGAAAAGATAAAACTTTTAAATTCTTAGAAGATATACTTACAGAAGTAATAGATCTATTCCCTAGTAAATATATTCATATAGGCGGTGATGAAGCTACTAAAACCAACTGGACAACCTGTGTAGATTGCAAAAGACGTATGCAAACAGAAAAATTAAAAGATGTAGAAGCACTTCAGAGTTATTTTATAAAACGCATAGAAAAATTTATCAATTCCAAAGGAAAAAAGCTCGTGGGTTGGGATGAAATTTTAGAAGGAGGGCTAGCTCCAGATGCTACAGTAATGAGCTGGAGAGGCTTTAAAGGGGGAATTGAAGCAGCTAATAAGGGACACGATGTAGTGATGACTCCTGAAGGATATTGCTATATCAATCATTACCAAGGTCCCTATGAACTTGAACCCATTGCTCAAGGCGGTTACGTGCCTTTAAATAAAGTTTATCAGTTCGACCCCGTTCACAAAGATATAAACCCTGAAAAAGTTAAACACATTCTGGGAGGACAAGCCAATTTATGGGCAGAATACGTAAGTACTACTTCGCACTCTGAATATATGATTTTTCCAAGGCTTGCTGCTATGTCAGAATCACTATGGACTCAGAAAAGTAATAAAAGTTGGTCTGATTTTTCTGCCAGACTTATGAAAATGTTACAGCGGTATCGCATTCAAGGTATCAACTATTCAAAGAGTGCTTTTTTAATTTCTGATAAAACTACCGTAGATATTGAAAATAAAAAGATAAGTTTGATCCTACAAAATGAGTTTGAAAACTCTGATATTAGATACGTAATAAATAGTAAGGACATATCTAACAACCCTAAAGTATATACCCAACCCATTATATTAGACAAAACTACTACGATTACAGCTTCGCTTTTCAAGGATAATGAAGCTATTGGAAGGCTATTTACAAAAACCATCAAGTTTCATAAAGCAATGGGTAAAAAAGTAACCTATCTTAAAAAGCATCATAAAAAATACACTGGTGCAGCAGAAGTGAATTTAGTAGATGGTCTCAGAGGTAGCCAAAATTTCTTTGATGGAAGATGGCAAGGTTGGTTAGACCAAGATTTTGAGGTAGTTATAGATTTGGGAGAAAAAACCCAAATTAACTGTGTAACTCTTAGTGCATTAGAAAACCAAGGTCCTGATATATATTTTCCTACTAGTATTGAAGTTTCTACCTCAAATGACGGAGTGAATTTTATCCGTAGAAATACCCTAAATATACCTTATAAAGCCAATCCTAATGCTGAATTGAAAGATTTTGCGTTAAATTTTAACCTCCCCATAGAAACCACTTACGTCAAAGTTAAAGCCCATATTCTACCCAAAAATCCTGAACCCAACAGAGGTGTATGGTTATTTGTAGATGAGATAATAGTAGAATGAAAAAGAGTTCTATGATAGGAAGTAATATAGCCCATAAAACTTACAAGAATTGATTCTTTTCAAAAAAAAAAATCTGAACGATTCCCAATTATTATTGTATATAAATATTTTAAAACATTTTATTTTAATTTTTATATCGAATCCAGATTAAGCGTTGAACCTCTTGTTAAATTGAAAAGATAATAATCTTTTTACAGTTTTTCGAAATATTGATCTCTGTCTTGGAATATCTCCTATAAAGGCTTCTAAATTATGTATTTGCATTCCATTAAGTACAATTTTAGTAGAATTATTGTTTATTTTATTTAACTCTTCTAGTACAAATCTATCAGATGCATCCCAACTCCTGTTAGAGTTTACGACTAACAATGTATGGCAAACCGTACTTAAAAAATGAATAGGAACAGAATGATGTATAATACTCGGATATTCTATTATAATATAATTATATTCATCCTCAGATATATTTGTATCTAAAAAATCAGATATTTTATGAGCGTTGGATAGTGTTTTCGTATATTCATATCTTATCACGCGAACATCATCTTTTACAGCCATTTTTTGATAAGAATAAGGAGTAAGTACTAATACTTTTTCTCTTAAATCAGTTAATCCATTAGACAGAATATTAAGGATATACGACTTTCCTTCGTTATCTTTTACACTTGTAAGCAATATGTATTTAGAAATTCTTTTCTGAGAATTGGATTTAAATTCATTCAATCTTAAATTCTGTATGAGTACCCCTACAGTAGCATTATAAAGTTTATTGTAATCTATTTTATTACTTCCATTCTTTCTATATACAAATGCTCCCACCACAGACATACCTATAGATTTTTCAGCCACCTCTATAGTCTTCATAGAAGAGTCTAAAAACTCTATCAATACAATAATCACAACAGATAATACAAAACCTGCAATCCAGGATACAATAGATATAACAAGTAATTTTGATTTCTGTGGCTCTTTGGGATATTCGGGAATATCTACTATCTTAAAAGTAGTATCCATATTGGCACTTGCTACTTGCGTTTGTCCTGTATTCAATCCTTGTAATAAGCTATAATATCTCTGTTCTAAAATATATATATTTCTTTTCATCCGTTCCAATTCTCCAATGAGCTTCCCATATATTTGATATTTTTTATCATAGTAGGTTCTTATTTCATCTATTCCTTTTATATTGCTTTCATATTCTTTGAGTTGTAGTTTTTGCTTAAAATATACTTGTATCATTTGCAAGGAAGATATCCCCATTTTTCCAGATTGCATCTGATAGAACTTCATAAGGGTATTATTCACTTGTTCTATACGGTTGTTTACCTCTTGTTTCATCTGTTCTATCTTTTCCTTAGACTCTCCAAGTACCTCTGCTTTTATAATGCTAGAGTATAGATTTGTAAGAACTTCCTTAGAATCAACTATTTTAGAAGTTTCCTTTATAATCACCTTTTTGAGTGCTAACTCTTCTTCTATATGTTCCAATTGTTTTTTGGTAGAAACGTAAGACAGTTTATTTTTCAAATGGAATTCTTCTAATTTTTCTCTTTGAGCAGATAAAAATTTAGTTTCTTCCTTGTAATTGATGATGTGATGCTTTTTTCTAAAATAAGACAACTTATTTTCTGCTATAGTGAGTGAATCTAAGGTTTTTGCTATTTCCCCTTTAAAAAACTCTGCAATGCTACTAACCTCTTCTGATTTCATCTTTTTAAAGTTAATCGTAAATACTTTAAGTAAAAAATCTACTGTAGATTTACATATAAATGGGTCAGTATAAGTATATGACACCTTAATAATATCACTATTTCCCATTCGTTTTACTTTGATGTTTTCAGCAATTGTTTTAGCCTTATAAGGAGCATTTTTTTCATTGAGTATTTTTCTAAATATTTGCCATTCTGTAGTTTGGATAATTTTCTTTAAGTGGGCATATATAGCATCTATATTTTGATCCTTTTTAAAAAAAGAAACTATATCCTTGGGCAAAGGTTTATATCTTTTACTAATGGGATGTGAATTCATTTGACTTTGAATCCTCTCTGCTAAAAGATATATACCTACATCAACTAAAGTGTTTCTAGATTTGAGCATTTGTATGATATTGTCATAGGCACTCTTAGTTTGATTATAGGAGAGCTCTTCTAATCCCGGTATAGTAGTACCCCCTGTAACTCCTGTATATAGAGATGCACTTACTTCATATTTTTTAGGTTTATCTTTTAGCATCATAAATACAGTAAAGGACATTACTGTAGAAAACAGAATAATCCCATACCTATTCCTGAGCAAAAGCCTTATAAAAGATATAAGATCCATCTATAATTATCTATTATTAATTTATTTTTGTTGTTCTATTTTATAGTGCCTCACCTTCTCAAAATCACCTCCTACCAATATTCTCAATATATTATAATGTCTATAAAATTCCATTCTAATATTTTCATACTTCTCTCTCATATCATTATATACCCGATTGGTTTTAGCATATTTGTCCATAGGCATTTCACCATCTAAAAATTTCTTTTGTGCCATTTTAACTTCCATTTCTGTAACCTGTTTAGAACTCAATACCACCTTAAGTAACTTCTGGTTTACTAGTGTATTGTAATAAGAATTGGTAACAGCTCTGGCCACAGCTACTTTAATGATTTCTTGTTGGGATCTATATTGATTTATTTTCTCTTGTTTTTGATTCCTCTGCGTAAATACAGATACTATATCAAACAGTGATATTTTAATAAATGGTCCAAAAGAATACCCTGTACTCATCTCATCTAGCGGAGAATTCGTATATTTTCCCATTTTCCATTCTGTTCCTAAGTATATTCCTTTGAGCCAATTATAAAGAGATTCTTGCTTAGAATACTCCCATTCTTTCATATTGTGAAGATGAAATTTTATTTCAGGTGAATATCTTATAGCAGCATCTATTAAATCTTGTAAAGGAGGTAATTGCTCTTCTATCTCTAAAGGAAGAATCGTTTTCTCTAATTTATTAAGGGTTATTTTTTCTATTTTATCACCACTATCTTGAACTTGTGCCATAGAGCATATACTACATCCCAATAGAGTTAGTAATTTTATTCTATACATTCTCCTTTTGAAATAAAGCAGGAATAGTTCTCATAATTAACTTAATATCATTCCAAAGTGATACATCATTAGCATATTCGTTGTCTAATGCTTTCCGTTCCTCTTCAGACATTTCTCCTCTACCTCTTTTAGACACCTGCCACAAACCTGTAATACCCGCAGGTGCCAAAAATCTTTTTACCCAAGCATCAGAAGTAATCTGCTCTGCTTCATATACTGGCAAAGGTCTATTTCCTACTATAGACATATCGCCTTTAAGCACATTAAATATCTGTGGAAGTTCATCAATACTGGTATTTCGTATAATTTTACCTATCTTTGTTATCCTTGGATCATCCTTTACTTTTACAAAAGTGCTCCCTTCTTCTTTCTTATTGTGAATATATTCCAACTCCTCTATAAGATTTGCTTCCTTATCGTACAATAGTACGCTATTGGTATTTTTGATATAGTTTTTATCTTCTTTTGTTTCTTTCTTATCTAAAGCATACTGATTTAAGTGTTGAATATCTTTTAATCTTTGATCCGCATCAATATACATAGATCTTAACTTATAAAAATTAAAAACCCTACAACCTGCTCCTACCCTCTTAGATATATAATAGATTTTTCCTCTTGATTCTATATATATAGCCATACCGGTAACTATCAAAATAGGAAGTACCAAGATAAGTGCTATACTGGCAAAAACAATATCAAATAAACGTTTGGGTAAAGGAGTTTTATAGGTTTTTACATTTTCCTCGTATGCTTCTTTATTTTTAACGTTCTCTATTAAAAAGGGTTGTTTATCTAATATTTTTGACATTTCTAAAGGAAGTTTATAAATATCACTTACACCATTATCGTAATATAATTTTCGCTGTGTTTTTTTTAATTCCGAACTAAGCAAGCAAAATGCAATGGAGTTATTATTAAAATATTTTTTATATTTTAGATATACTGAAAAACCTATATTATCCGTCAATCTTTGGTCGCAGAATACACTTGTCAAAGCAATGGGATTAGTCGACATAAAACTATCAAACTCCTTAGCATTAGAGAATACTTTTAAATCTACTGTTGCTTTCTCGAGTTCTTGTAATACCTCTTGAGAGTGACCTATATAGTATATTTTTTGCATATAGTAGAATTTACTTTTTAGAAGTCATCAAATTCAACAAATTCTTTATTCTAAGAGACAATTCTTCAGGGTTAAAAGGTTTAATTACATAGTCATTAGCACCTAATTTAAGACACCTTATCTTTTCTGTACTACCTTCTTGCCCAGATAATATAATAATAGGAATATCGCTAAAGTAATCACTTATCCTAACCTTTTCTATAAATTCAAATCCAGAAAGCCCAGGCATATTTAAATCTGCAAGTATCAAATCAGGTAGTTCTCCCAAATGAAGATAAGATAAGGCTTTTTTCCCTTCTGAAATGGTTTTGACATTATATGTTTTATCTAAAATATGTTTTAGTAACTCTAGCATAACCACTTGATCATCTACTATCAATATAGTTTGTTTTTGCATATTACTCTATTTAAACTCAAATTCCAATTGTTCTACAACTTCTTTTACCTCCCTAATTACGTGACTTAGTAATTCATTTAAAATATTTATATTCACTTTTTGCTGAGCTAACTTTTCAACCTCCTGTATCTCTTTGGTAACAGTACCTATTCCAAATAAAATTAATGAAGGTTTAATTTTATGAGCAACTTGGTATAATTGTTCATAATCCTCTTTTGCTAAAGCTTCTTTTAAAAGTTTTAACTGTTCCTTAGCATCCGAAATAAATACAGTCGCTATATTTTTAACAAATCCAAGATCGCCATTAGACATAGTCTCCAATTGAGATAAATCATACTTTTTATCTGGCACCAACACTCCCATACATCAAATAACATTTTAAATTTTTAACTGGCTGTTAAGATAACATTTTTATTTTTAAAAGACTAATATATAAAATACCATCAAAAATAATAATTTATTACTTTTGTTATATTCATTTTTATATCTCTAATATGGGTAAAGTTAAAACCACAGTAAACAGTGTTCTTAAAAAGAAAATTTTTCCGTTTATAGTACCTGAAAAGGAAAAGAATTTTTTCATATTGGTTAATTTAATAACACCTAAATTAACCAAAAATTTTAAAAAAAAGGGTTGGAGTATTTTTTACGTATTCTTTGTAAGACTCAAGATGCCCCCATTTTTTTTCTCCTTGATCTTCAAGAATTCTAATTCCTGAAATGTAAACAAGTAAAACATATACAAATATTGGGGATATTAGTGTTATGTATTGATATCCTTGTAAAGATGAAATTGACATAACTGCAATACCCGTCCATAATAAAATTTCACCAAGATAATTAGGGTGTCTTGATAAGGACCATAAGCCCGTTGAAATAAATTTATCTTTATTTTCAACATCTCTTCTGAAAACGGTTTTTTGATAATCAGCTATTACCTCAATAGCAAACCCTAAAACAAATATTAGCAAACCAACAAAGAAAATATTATTCATTACTACACCTGTGAATGATGATAAGGCTGTTAAAACGCATAATATGCACATAGAAACCCACATACCCTGAAGTGTCCAAGTCATTAAAAATCTTGTAAAATTTGATTTGATAGTCCTAAATCTGCGATCCTCTCCAGCTTTGTGTATTCTCATAAATAAAAATGAACCTAATCTAATCGCCCAAACTGCAACACAGGCAACTACTATTAAGTCAGATAATTTATTTGAACCAGTAACATGTAAAGTATAAAATACAGTTGTCAAATATGTTATACTTCCTGTTAAATCATAAAACTTTTCGGTTTGAAAAATAAATGCAGGAATAAAACTTATCCACTGAATGCAAAAGATTAATAAAACTAAATTTTTAACTAAAACTAAATCTGTTAATAGAGCTATTTGAAATGGTATATAAAAAGCTATTAAAGATGATAATAAATTAAATATGTGATTTTTCATTGTGTTAAAATATAAATAATGAAGAGCAATAAATATACCATCAAATATATTCTATTATGTTTTGTCTAAAATATGTTTTAGTAACTCTAACATAACCACTTGACATCTACTATCAATATAGTTTGTTTTTGCATATTACTCTATTTAAACTCAAATTCCAATTGTTCTACAACTTCTTTTACCTCTCTAATTACGTGACTTAGTAATTCATTTAAAATATTTATATTCACTTTTTGCTGAGCTAACTTTTCAGCCTCCTGTATCTCTTTGGTAACAGTACCTATTCCAAATAAAATTAATGAAGGTTTAATTTTATGAGCAACTTGATATAATTGTTCATAATCCTCTTTCGCTAAAGCTTCTTTTAAAAGTTTTAACTGTTCCTTAGCATCCGAAATAAATACAGTCGCTATATTTTTAACAAATCCAAGATCGCCATTAGACATAGTCTCCAATTGAGATAAATCATACTTTTTATCTGGCACCGACACTCCCATACATCAAATAACATTTTAAATTTTTAACTGGCTGCTAAGATAACATTTTTATTTTTAAAAGACTAATATATAAAATACCATCAAAAGAAATACAAAAAATACAACTAAAAACAATGGAAACTTCATTTTTGCACATCGTGTTAACCTAATAAAAAAGAAAAATGCGATAGTAGTTAAAAACAAACAAACGTATCCTATAAAAGCGTAGTATTTGAACAAGAATGGAAATAGGGCTATAAATCTCTTTTGTATCTCATCAGTATAAGTAGTATTGAACGTAACGTATAACCATAGCCCTAAAATCATCAAAGGAAAAACCAAAGATAAACTTCCCCACAGTAAGTAAAATCTCTTACCTATATTACTAAGCATTTATTTACCAAACACTTTTTTTAAGATTTCTGTAATCCTTTCAGCAGGATTACGTCTTATTTTTTTCTCTTGCTCCGCTATAAGTACAAATAATCCCTCTATGGCTCTTTCATTGGCATATTTTACTAAATCTACCTCTACCTTAGATACAAACGGAATACTGTTGTAAGTAGTCATTATAGGTGTCCAATATTTGGTTACCTCTACTTGTTTTAGTACTTTATCAATGATAGGTTTGAATTCTTTTTTTAAATGATTACTCGTAGTTTTTTTCAAAAATATAGTTGCAGCATTATCCCGTCCTTCTAATATTTTTTTAGCATCTTGTATATTCATATTTTTAATGGCATTTATAAAGATACTCGTCGCTTTATTTACTGCTTTCTCAGCTCCCCTGTTTAACGTAACGATAAACTCATCCACTTGCTTATCCATACCTAGAGATCTTACTTTACGCTCTACTTTCTTTGCCTCTGGAGGAAAAGGTATTTTTATTTTGTGATTGCCATAAAAACCATTCTGCACTCCACAAAGTTGCACACCCTTTTTGACCCCAATACTCAGTGCCTCCTTTAGCCCTTTTATAATCTCATCTTGTGAGAGATTCTTATCTTCAGTAAGGCTCTTAAGATTCTTCTTAGCTTTATTAAGTAAATCCCCAAATTGACCATAGGTTAAAGAACAACACATTACCATAAGTAAAATTAAACTTTTCATAAGGATATATTTTAAATTATTAAATTCTAATTGTACAAAATTACAAATATTCCACAAATAAAATAACATGATTTTGTAAAAAACCTATCTATAATAATTTATTACTTTTGTTATATTCATTTTTATATATCTAATATGGGTAAAGACAAGTTAAAAAGATTTAAACAAAACGCCAAATTTCAAAATGTGATAGAACCCAATAGAACAGAGATCATAGAAGGGTTTGATATACAGGGTAAGTGGAGTAGTTATTTTGGGAATAATAATCCTATAACTTTAGAATTAGGTTGTGGAGCAGGAGAGTATATTATAAACTTAGCAAAGGAATCTCCCAATAAAAACTATATTGGGATAGATATAAAAGGAGCTAGAATATGGCGCGGTGCTAAAATATGTAATGATAAAGGAATTAAAAATGTCATCTTTTTGCGTACTCAAATAGAACTTATAGATCGTTGCTTTACTAAAGGCGAAATATCTGAAATATGGATTACTTTTCCTGACCCTCAAATTAAATACCGAAGAACCAAACATCGACTCACTTCTGAGAGTTTTCTCAAAAAATACCATAGCATACTTCACCCAGAAGGCATCGTACACCTAAAAAGTGATAGTGAGTTTATGCACGGATATACTTTGGGTTTACTTCACGGACAGAATCATAAAATCATATTATCTCAGCACGATGTATATAACAGTGCAAGATATATGCCCAAAGAGATAACTACCATACAAACACATTACGAAAAAATATTTTTGCAAGAAAACAAACCTATTAATTACATCAAATTCCAATTAAACTATTAAATTCACACACAATCTGAAAATAGCTTGTCTTTTGTCCTTTTACATGCTTATAGAATTTCTGTAGCATTCAAACGTCCACCTTTTGTATATTTTTCGTCAGTTTTTCAAAGGTCAATACCGCAGGTAATATTTTTACCTCTACGCTAATTATGTATTGCTATTTCCATTTTCTGTTGTTACCATAAACAATCCTAAAGCACGCCAATCTTTCACTGTCTTTGAGGTAAAGGCTGATCGTTGCCTCTAACGACAGCTTTACATTTGCCGATAAAGAACTTATCTCTGTTGCGTATCTCATATTTTTATTCATCATTTTTTATGATAATTTTTTTGTATCTGAATAAGTAGAATTTAGTTTAAAAATAAAAAATTATGAATAAGAATTAGAAATATTAAATTCTACTTATTCAGATGCAAAAAACCTACGGTTTAAGTCATTTTTTAATCATAAAAATATACTAATCCAAGTGCTATGATAATTTGCTCTTCAATGGTTGATCCATTGTTAATAATTACACAGTGCAAATTTAAAAAAATTATTTTCAATAAACCAAAAAAATCAACTTAAGATCGTTGCCATCTCATATATTGTAAAATCAATAACGTATGTTCTATATAAAATAAAACATAAAAACCTACATATAAATTGCTATACTTATGAACATTTTTTCTGTTTTATGCAAAAACGATCTTAATAACCCACTACTGATGCATCATTACCTTTTTCTAGGTTAGCTTGCCAAATAGTCACTTTTGCATTAGGTACCCGTATGGTAGTGAGCTTACTACAACCTTTAAATGGCTCATTTCCAATAGTTGTTACGGAATTAGGAATCGTAATACGGGTAAGTGAAATACAATTATTAAATGCATACCTTCCAATACTGGTTACGGTGATACCATCAATCGTATTAGTATTAGGAATAATTACTGTTGTTAAACTACTTCTATCAATACTTGATTTAAGTGTTACTACGCCACTACTTGTTATATCAAAAATCTTATAAATCTCAAACTTTGCACCTGTAAGGGTCACATCTTTTTTAGTATCGTGTTCTAAAATAAGGGTGAGCGTAAGCGTACCAACCTTGTTATAACTCGTAATTTTAGCTGCCCTGCCGCTCCCTGAAACAGTCGCACTTGTACCGTCTGTATTCGTAATGTTAACGGTTTTAAGGGTGTAACCTGTCTTACCGATTCCTGTAACGCCTGCTAATAGATCGGCATTGGTAATTTCTCCGCCTCTAATGTAAGCCTTCGTTTGCTTGGTCCAAGTTAAACTTTCCGCACCGCCCTTTGTAATTTCAAACTGTGCACCTGTAAGCGTTACATCGTCTTTAGTATCGTGTGCTAACACAAGGGTGAGCGTAAGCGTACCAATTTTGAGATAACTCGTAATCTTAGCTGCTCTGCCGCTCCCTAAAACCCGCGCACTGGTCATGCCTCCATAATTACTAATCGTAACGGTTTTAATGGTATAGCCTGTCTTACCACTGCCCGTAACGCCTGCTAATAGATGGGCATTCGTAATTTCGCCACCACTGCTAAACGTCTTCGTTTGCTTCGTCCAACTTAAACGCGGTGCTGACGCCTTCGTAATTTCAAACGCCCCACCAGTGATGTGTTTATCCTCCTTGGTATCGTGTTCAAATACAATCGATAACGTCAAGATACCCACCTTGGTATAACCAACGATCTTAGCTGAAGTGCCACTACTTGAAACCCTTGCTCCTGTAGCTCTTGCATCACTGATGGTTAATGTTTTCACTCGATAGCCTGTTTTTGTACCGCTAAGACCTGCTAATAACTCCCCATTGCTTATCTCTCCTCCAGCACTATAAACCTTACTTTGTTTACGCCAAATCAAATCAACTGGTGCGGGCATCTTCCTAATTTCAAATTGTGCATTACTGAGCGTTTTTTCTGCTTTGGTATTGTGCTCAAGTACAAGTGTCAACGTCAAGATAGTGGCTTTGCTATAACCAACGATCTCAGCACCACTACCACTTCCTGAAACCCTTGCACCACTGCCCCCTGAATCACTCGTAATCTGTACCGATTTTACACGATAGCCCTCCTTTGTACCCGATACACCGCCTAATAATTCAACGTTGCTTATCTCTCCCCCCAAAGCATAAACCTTGCTTTGTTTTATCCAGTTTAAATCCAAAGGAGCATCCCCCTTTGTAATTTCAAAATTTGCATTATTTATCGTTACATCCAAATATGATATAGTATTATGTTTTAAGCGCAACAAAGCCGTAAAAATGCCCACACGATTAAATTCTAACCTTAGATTTGGTGCACTTCCACTGACCTTTACTATATCATTAGGATTCAGATTTGTGATCTCTTTTAAAGTATAGCTTGCCTTTTCACCTTTTACATGATTTAGAATTTCTGTAGCATCCAAATGTCCGCCTTTTGTATATTTTTTTGTCAGTTTTTTAAAGGTCAATACCGGAGGTAATATCTTTACCTCTACCTTATATTTCTTGCTATCTTTTCCATTTTCTGCGGTTACTGTAAACCATACTGGAGTGCTCCAATCTCTCACTGTCTTTGGATCGGGTTTGATCGTTGCCTTTTCCGATAACTTTACCTTTGCCGATAAAGAACTTATATCCGCTCCGTAGGGTAACTCTATTAATAAGGAGGTGCCGTTTATCTTCCCTTTATAAGTGCCTAATTCAAAGGAGATGATTGATGCCTCTTTGCTCTTCACATCCACCTTAACTACTTTACTACAATTAGTCATTATGGTAAGAGACAATATGATTAATAATAAACTAATAAAATTTTTCATTCTAAATATTTAGATACAAAAACCATTGGTTTTAAGTATTTTATATGATATTAAATGATTACTAACTACATGATGCTCCATTGATAATTTAAAGGTACAATACAAATTTAATAAATAAAACATTAATAAGACACTAAAAAAATAATTTTTTTCTCAAAACAAGTATAGAGAGAAGTTGTTTTAGTAGGGGGGCATCTTGGTAAAATTTCAAAAAAAATTGCAGGCACCCCCTTTTTTCTCCCTTTTTAAAGGGGGACAAAGGGGATTTTACCCCTTTAAAAAGGGGGATTAAATACGCAAAAAAGTAGGGACCTGTCCCTACTTGCCTTTGATACCATGATGAACATCACTTTAATTTACCTTAATACCCCACCACTGATGCAGTATTACCATTTTTTAGGTTCGATCGCCAAGCAGTCACCTTAGCTGTAGGTACCTCTATGGAAGTGAGCTTGCTACAACTATAAAATATCTCAGTTCCAATACTAGTTACCTTATTAGGAATCCTAATACTAGTAAGTGAAGTACAAGAAAAAAATGCCCTATCTCTAATACTGGTTACGGAATTAGGAATCGTAATACTGGTAAGTGATCTACAATTCGTAAATGTATAACTTGCAATACTGGTTACGGAATTAGGAATCGTAATACTAGTAAATGAAATACAATTTTGAAATGCCGAACTTCCAATACTGGTTACGGAATTACCAATCGTAATACTAGTAAGTGAAGTACAATCTCGAAATGCCGAACTTCCAATACTGGTTACGGAATTACCAATCGTAATACTAGTAAGTGAAGCACAATCTTTAAATGCCAAACTTCCAATACTGGTTACGGAATTACCAATCGTAACACTGGTAAGTAAAGTACATCCAGAAAATGCCGAACTTCCAATACTGGTTACGGAATTACCAATCGTAACACTGGTAAGTTTGCTACAAGCAGAAAATACCGAACTTCCAATACTGGTTACGGAATTACCAATCGTAACACTGGTAAGTTTGCTACAATTAGAAAATACCGAACTTCCAATACTGGTTACGGAATTAGGAATCGTAATACTGGTAAGTGAAATACAACCTAGAAATGCCGAACTTCCAATACTGGTTACAGAATTACCAATCGTAACACTGGTAAGTGAAATACAAATATAAAATGCCTGATCTCGAATACTAGTTACGGAATTAGGAATCGTAATATTGGTAAGTGATCTACAATTATAAAATGCCTCTCTTTCAATACTGATTACAGAATTAGGAATCGTAATACTGATAAGGTTCGTACAATCTTTAAATCCAGAATGTGAAATAACTTTTACGGTTTTACCATCGATCATACGAGGAATGGTTAATCTTATTAAACTCCTTTTGTTAATGCCTTCTTTAACGGATATTTTGCCATGAGAAGTCACATGAAAAATATCAATATTATAAATCTCAAACTGTACACCTGTAATGGTTACATCATCTTTAGTATCATGTTGTAAAACAATCGTAAGGGTAAGCGTACCCACTTTGTTATAACTCGTAATTTTAGCTGAAGTACCGCTCCCTGAAACCCTCGCACCTGTACCGTTTGTATTAATAATGGTAACGGTTTTAATGGTGTATCCATTCTTACCGCTTCCTGTAACGCCTGCTAATAGTTCGACATTCGTAATTTCTATGCCACTGCTAAACGGCTTCGTTTGCTTCGTCCAAGTTAAACGCGATGCTGACGCCTTCGTAATTTCAAACTGTGCATTTCTAAGGGTTACATCGTCTTTAGTATCGTGTACTAACACAAGGGTGAGCGTAAGCGTACCCACTTTGTTATAACTCGTAATTTTAGCAGACCTGCCGCTCCCTGAAACCCTCGCACCTGTACCATTTGTATTAATAATGGTAACGGTTTTAATGGTGTATCCATTCTTACCGCTTCCTGTAACGCCTGCTAATAGATTGACGTTGGTAATTTCGCCACCAATGCTAAACGCCTTCGTTTGCTTCGTCCAAGTTAAAAGCGGTGCTGAACCCTTCGTAATTTCAAACTCCGCACCAGTAATGTTTTTATCCTCCTTGGTATCGTTTTCAAATACAATAGATAAAGTCAAAGTACCCGCCTTAGTATAATTGACGATCTTAGCTGAAGTGCCATTACCTAAAACCCTTGCGCCTGTACCTCTTGCATCACTGATAGCTAATGTTTTCACTCGATAACCTGTTTTTGTACCGCTAAGACCGCTTAATAATGCTGCATTGCTTATCTCTCCTCTATCGCTATAAACCTTACTTTGTTTACGCCAACTTAAATCAGCTGGTACGGGCATCTTTCCAATTTCAAACGTTGCATTACTGAGCGTTTTTTCTGCTTTCGTATCGTGCTGAAGTACAAGCGTCAACGTCAAGATAGTGGCTTTGCCATAACTGACGATCTTAGCTGCAGTACCCATCCCTGAAACACGCGCACCACTGCCCCCTGAATCATTGGTAATCTGTACTGTTTTCACACGATAGCCTGTTTTTGTACCTCGCACACCGCCCAATAACTCTGCATTGCTTATCTCTCCTGCGGAACTGTAAACCTTGCTTTGTTTACGCCAACTTAAAGGTACAGATACAATTCCACTGGTAAGTTCAAATTGTGCACCCGTTATGGTTTTATCTGCTTTGGTATCGTGTTCAAATACAAGCGTTAACGTCAAGATAGTAGGCTTGCCATAACCAACGATCTTAGCTGCAGTACCACTCCCTGAAACCCTTGCTCCACTACCCCCTGAATCATCTGTAATCTGTACAGTTTTTATACGATACCCTAATTTTGAACCTTCGAGACCTGATAACAATTCAAAATTGCTTATCTCCTGACCAGAACGATACCTCTTCGTTTGTTTTATCCATCTTAAATTGATAGGTGCAACCTTCTTTGTAATTTCAAATTGTGCACCTGTTATGGTTTTTTCTGCTTTGGTAGCGTGTTCAAGTACAAGTGTCAACGTCAAGATAGTGGCTTTGCCATAACTGACGATCTTAGCTGCAGTACCACTTCCTGAAACAAGCGCACCACTGCCCCCTGAATCACTGGTAATCTGTACTGATTTGATACGATAGCCGTCTTTTGTACCTCGCACACCGCCCAATAACTCTGCATTGCTTATCTCTCCTGCGGAACTGTAAACCTTGCTTTGTTTACGCCAACTTAAAGGTACAGATACAATTCCACTGGTAATTTCAAATTTTGCATCCGTTATGGTTTTATCTGCTTTGGTATCGTGTTCAAATACAAGTATTAAGGTCAAGTTACCCGCCCGAGTATAACCAACGATCTTAGCTGCAGTACCCATACCTGAAACTCTTGCACCTGTGCCTCCTGCATCATTGATGGTTACTGTTTTAATGGTATAGCCTGTTTTTGTTCCGCTAAGACCGTTTAATAATTCTGCATTGCTGATCTCTTCTCCCAAACGATAAACCTTGCTTTGTTTTACCCAGTTTAAATCCGATGGAGCAACCCCCTTTGTAATTTCAAACGCTGCATTACTGAGCGTTACATCCAAATCTGAGGTAGCATTGTGTTTTAAGTGCAACGAAGCCGTAAAAACACCCACACGATTAAATCCTAACCTTAGATTTGGTGCAGTTCCATTGACCCTTACTATATCATTGGGATTCAGATTTGTAATCTCTTTTAAAGTATAGCCAGCCTTTGCACCTTTTACATGATTTAGAATTTCTGTAGCATTCAAATGCCCACCTTTTGTATATTCTTTGGTCAGTTTTTCAAAGGTCAATACTGGAGGTAATATTTTTACCGTTACTGTATATTTATTGGTGTTTCCACTTTCTGCCGTTACCGTAAACGATACTGGATTGCTCCAATCTTTCACTGTCTTTGGGTCGGGTTTGATCGTTGCCTTTGCCGATAACTTTACCTTTGCCGATAAAGAACTTATATCCGCTGCGTAGGGTAACTCTATCAATAAGGAGGTGCCGTTTAACTTGCCTTTATAAGTGCCTAATTCAAAGGAGATGATCGATGCCTCTTTGCTCTTTTTCAAAGACTTATCTTCCTTATTACATTGGGTCAGTTGGCTTATAGAAAATATGAATGCTAATAAACCAAAAAAATATCTAATCTTTTTCATTTTAGTAATAATTAACAATTAATAATTAATTATTGATGATAAATTATCAATAATTTAATAAAATGCAAAATTAATAAATAAATTTTTAAATAATAAACAAAAAAATAAGTTTTTTTGAGGCTCTAAAACAGGTACAAAAGAGAAATTATTTTAGTAGGGGCATCTTTGGTAAAATTTCAAAAAAATTGCGGGCACCCCCTCTTATTCCCCCTTTAAAAAGGGGGAATAAATACGCAAAAAAGTAGGGACCTGTCCCTACTTGCCTTTCATACTATGATGAACATCACTTTAATTTACCTTAATACCCCACCACTGATGCAGTATTACCTTTTCTTAGGTTCGCTTCCCAATCAGACACTTTTGCATTAGGTATCTCTATGGTAGTGAGCTTGCTACAATCTTTAAATGGCTCACCTCCAATACTGGTTACGGAATTAGGAATCGTAATACTGGTAAGTGAAGTACAATAAGAAAATGCCAAACGTCCAATACTGGCTACAGAATTACCAATCGTAATACGGGTAAGTGAAGTACAATGAGAAAATGCCAAAGTTCCAATACTGGTTACGGAATTAGGAATCGTAATACGGGTAAGTGAAGTGCAATGAGAAAATGCCCAACTTCCAATACTGGTTACAGAATTACCAATCGTAATACTCGTAAGTTTGCTACAATTAGAAAATACCGAACTTCCAATACTGGTTACGGAATTAGGAATCGTAATACTCGTAAGTTTGCTACAATTAGAAAATACCGAACTTCCAATACTGGTTACGGAATTAGGAATCGTAATACTGGTAAGTGAACTACAACCATAAAATGCCGAACTTCCAATACTGGTTACGGAATTACGAATCGTAACACTGGTAAGTGATCTACAATTATAAAATGTCTCATTTCCAATAATGGTTACGGTAGTACCATCAATCGTATTAGGAATAATTACTGTTGTTAAACTATTTTTATCAACACCTGTTTTAAGTGTTACTACCCCACTACTTGTTATATCAAAAATCTTATAAATCTCAAACTGCGCACCTGTTAGTGTAACATCCTTTTTGGTATCATGTTCTAATACAAGGGTGAGCGTGAGCGTACCTACTTTGTGATAACTCGTAATTTTAGCAGCCCTGCCACTCCCTGAAACCCTTGCGCCTGTACCTCCTGCATCACTAATGGTTACCGATTTAATGGTATAGCTTGTCTTACCACTGCCCGTCGTAACGCCTGCTAATAGATTGGCATTGGTAATTTCTCTGCCATTGGTATAAATCTTCTTTTGCTTGGTCCAACTTAAAATTCCCGCACTGCCCTTAGTAATTTCAAACTGTGCATTTGAAATAGTAACATCTGCTTTATAAGAATGTTCTAAGACAAGTGTTAGCGTGAGCGTACCTGCTTTACGGTAACTCGTAATTTTAGCTGAAGTACCGTTGACTGAAACCCGCGCACTGGTCATGCCACCATCATTACTAATCGTAACGGTTTTAATCGTGTATCCTGTCTTACCACTTCCTGTAACGCCTGCTAATAAATCGGCATTCGTAATTTCTCTGCCATTGGTATAAACCTTTTGTTGTTTGGTCCAAGTTAAAGTCGGTGCGCTTATTTTGGTAATCTCAAACTGCGCGTTTCTAATGGTAGCATCGTCTTTAGTTTCGTGTGCTAACACAAGGGTGAGCGTGAGCGTGCCCGCTTTGGTATAACTCGTAATTTTAGCCGCTCTGCCGCTCCCTGAAACCCGCGCATTGGTAATGCCTCCATAATTAGTAATGGTAACGGTTTTAATCGTATATCCTGTCTTACCGCTTCCTGTAACGCCTGCTAATAGATTGGTATTGGTAATTTCTCCGCCACTGCTAAATGCCTTCTGTTGTTTGGTCCAAGTTAAACGCGGTGCTGACGCCTTCGTAATTTCAAATTCCCCACCAGTAATGTTTTTATCCTCTTTGGTAGCGTGTTCAAATACAATCGATAACGTCAAGATACCCAACTTGGTATAATTATCGATCTTAGCTGAAGTGCCACTACCTGAAACCCTTGCCCCTGTACCGTTTGTATCAGTAATGATTACCAATTTAATGGTATAGCCTGTTTTATCAGTACCCGTAAGACCTGCTAATAGATCAGCATTGCTGATGTGCCCACCTGAACTATAAGCCTTACTTTGTTTACGCCAAGTTAAATCACTCGGGGCAGAACCCTTTGTAATTTCAAACTCCCCACTAGTGATATGTTTATCCTCCTTGGTATCGTGTTCAAATACAATCGATAACGTCAAGACACCCACTTTGGTATAACCAACGATCTTAGCTGAAGTACCCATCCCTGAAACTCTTGCTCCTGTGCCTCCTGCACTACTTATGGTTAATGTTTTCATTCGATACCCTGTTTTTGTACCGATAAGACCGCTTAATAATTCTGCATTGCTTATCTCTCCTCCAGAACTATAAGACTTACTTTGTTTACGCCAACTCAAATCAACCGGTACGGGCATCTTCCTAATTTCAAACACTGCATTACTGAGCGTTTTATCTGCTTTCGTATCGTGTTCAAGTACAAGCGTCAACGTAAAAATAGTGGCTTTGCTATAACCAACGATCTTAGCTGCAGTACCCATTCCTGAAACCCGCGCACCACTAATTGAGGAATCATTCGTAATCTCTACGGTTTTAATCCGATAACCCACTTTTGAACCTTCAATACCTGACAACAATTCAACGTTGCTTATCTCATCTCCAGAACGATAAGTCTTCAATTGTTTTACCCAAGTTAAATTGATAGGTGCAACCTTCTTCGTAATTTCAAATGCTGCACCCCTTATGGTTTTATCTGCTTTGGTAGCGTGTTCTAATACAAGCGTCAACGTCAAGATGGTGGCTTTGCTATAACCAACGATCTTAGCACCACTACCACTTACTGAAACCCGCGCACCACTTCCTGATGAATCACTCGTAATGGCTACTGATTTTATACGATAGCCCTCTTTTGGTCCCCATAGACCGCCTAATAATTCAACGTTGCTTATCTCTCCCCCCGAACCATAAACCTTGCTTTGTTTACGCCAAGTTAAGCCCTCAGTAATCTCAAATACTGCACCCCTTATGGTCTTATCTGCTTTCGTAGCGTGTTCTAATACAAGCGTCAATGTCAAGTTACCCACACGGGTATAACTACCGATCTTAGCTGAAGTACCCATACCTGAAACGCTTGCTCCTGTACCTCCTGCATCACTGATGGTTACTGTTTTAATGGTATAGCCTGTTTTTGTTCCGCTAATACCTGCTAAGATTTCTGCATTGCTTATCTCTTGTCCCAAACGATAAACCTTGCTTTGTTTTATCCAGTTTAAATCCAAAGGAGCATCCCCCTTTGTAATTTCAAATTCCGCATTGCTTATCGTTACATCCAAATCTGATGTAGCATTGTGTTTTAAGCGCAACAAAGCCGTAAAAACGCCCACTCGATTAAATTCTAACCTTAGATTTGGTGCAGTTCCATTGACTTTTACTATATCATTAGGATTCAGACTTGTGATCTCTTTTAAAGTATAGCTCGCCTTTTCACCTTTTACATGCTTTAAAATTTCTGTAGCATTCAAACGCCCACCTTTTGTATATTTTTTTGTCAGTTTTTCAAAGGTCAATACCGCAGGTAATATTTTTACCTCTACTGTATATTTCTTGCTATCTTTTCCATTTTCTGCGGTTACTGTAAACGATACTGGATTGCTCCAATCTTTCACTTTCGTTGGGTCGGGTTTGATCGTTGCCTTTTCGGATAACTTTACCTTTGCCAATAAAGAACTTATATCTGCTGCGTAGGGTACCTCTATTAATAAGGAGGTTCCGTTTAACTTCCCTTTATAAGTGCCTAATTCAAAGGAGATTATGAATGATTCTTTGCTCTTTTTCAAAGGCTTATTATCTTCTTTAGCACATTGGGTTAGTTGGGTGATAGAAAATATGAATGCTAATAAACCAAAAAAATATCTATTCTTTTTATTCATGTTATTTTTATATTTTTAAAATTAAATTTTACTTATTCAGATACAAAAAAGCATTAGAGTAAGGTACATTATATATAAATATTACTAAGTATTGATGATACATGGATCTAATAATTTAATGAGATGTAAATTTATAAAAAAAATTTTAATAAACTAAAAAAATAATTTCTTTTGAGTCTCAAAACAGGTACAAAAGAGAAATTGTTTTAGTAGGGGCATCTTTGGTAAAATTTCAAAAAAAAATTGCAGACCCCCCCCCTTTTTTCCCCTTTTTAAAGGGGGATTTTACCCTTTTAAAAAGGTGGATTAAATACGCAAAAAAGTAGGGAGCTATCTCTACTTCCCTTTTATACCATGATGAACATCACTTTAATTTACCTTAATACCCCACCACTGATGCACCATTACCTTTTTTTAGGTTAGCTTCCCAACCAGACACTTTTGCGTTAGGTACATGTATGGTAGTGAGCTTGCTACAATCTTTAAATGGCTGATCTCCAATACTGGTTACGGAATTAGGAATCGTAATACGGGTAAGTGATCTACAATTATAAAATGCCCAATCTCCAATACTGGTTACGGAATTAGGAATCGTAATACTGGTAAGTAATCTACAACCAGAAAATGCATCACTTCCAATACTTTTTACCGAATTAGGAATCGTAATACTGGTAAGTGATCTACAATCATTAAATGCCCAATCTCCAATACTGGTTACGGAATTAGGAATGGTGATGCTGGTAAGCGAGATACAATTATGAAATGTCGCATTTCCAATACTGGTTACGGAATTAGGAATCGTAATATTGGTAAGTGATCTACAAGTAGAAAATGTCCAATTTCCAATACTGGTTACGGAATTAGGAATCGTAATACGGGTAAGTGAAGTACAACCTCGAAATGCCTCACTTCCAATACTGGTTACAGTAGTACCATCAATCGTATTAGGAATAATTACTGTTGTTAAACTATTTTTGTCAACACCTGTTTTAAGTGCTAATACCCCACTACCAGTTATATCAAAAATCTTATAAATCTCAAACTGCGCATTTGAAATAGTAGCATCTTCTTTGCTGGGGTGTTCTAACACAAGTGTTAGCGTAAGCGTACCTACTTTGTTATAACTTATAATTTTAGCTGCTCTGCCGCTCCCTGAAACCCTTGCACCTGTACCGTTTGTATTCGTAATCCTAACGGTTTTAATCGTGTATCCTGTCTTACCACTTCCTGTAACGCCTGCTAATAAATCGGCATTCGTAATTTCTCTGCCATTGGTATAAATCTTCTTTTGCTTGGTCCAACTTAAACTGGGTGCTGAACCCTTCGTAATTTCAAACGCCCCACCAGTGATGTTTTTATCCTCCTTGGTATCGTGTTCAAATACAATCGATAACGTCAAGATACCCACCTTGGTATAACCAACGATCTTAGCTGAAGTGCCAGTACCTGAAACTCTTGCACTTGTACCTCTTGCATCACTTATGGTTAATGTTTTCACTCGATAGCCTATTTTTGTACCGCTAAGACCGTTTAATAATTCCGCATTGCTTATCTCTCCTCCAACACTATAAACCTTGCTTTGTTTACGCCAAGTTAAATCAGCCGGTACGGGCATCTTCCTAATTTCAAACATTGCATTACTGAGCGTTTTTTGTGGTTTGGTACCGTGTTCGAGTACAAGTGTCAACGTCAAGATAGTGGCTTTGCGATAACCCACGATCTTAGCTCCAGCACCACTACCTGAAACCGTTGCACCACTGCTTGAGGAATCACTCGTAATCTGTACTGATTTGATACGATACCCTGTTTTTGTACCTCGCACACCGCCCAATAATTCTGCATTGCTTATCTCTCCTGCGGGACTGTAAACCTTGTTTTGTCTGCTCCAACTTAAAGGTACAGATACAACTCCACTGGTAATTTCAAATTGTGCACCCGTTATGGTTTTGTCTGCTTTAGTAGCGTGTTCAAATACAAGTGATAACGTCAAGTTACCCGCCCCAGTATAACTACCTATCTTAGCTGCAGTGCCACTACCTGAAACCCTTGCGCCTGTACCTCCTGCATTACTGATGCTTACTGTTTTAATGGTATAGCCTGTTTTTGTTCCGTTAAGACCTGCTAAGATTTCTGCATTGCTGATCTCTTCTCCCAAACGATAAACCTTGCTTTGTTTTACCCAGTTTAAATCCGATGGAGCAACCCCCCTTTGTAATTTCAAACGCTGCATTACTGAGCGTTACATCCAAATCGGATGTAGCATTGTGTTTTAAGTGCAACGAAACCGTAAAAACACCCACACGATTAAATTCTAACCTTAGATTTGGGGCACTTCCATTGACCTTTACTATATCATTAGGATTCAGATTTGTGATCTCTTTTAAAGTATAGCTTGCCTTTTTACCTTTTACATGCTTTAGAATTTCTGTAGCATTCAAATGCCCACCTTCTGTATATTCTTTGGTCAGTTTTTCAAAGGTCAATACTGCAGGTAATATTTTTACCTCTACCTTATATTTCTTGCTATTTTTTCCATTTTCTGCCGTTACCGTAAACCATACTGGAGCACTCCAATCTTTCACTGTCGTTGGGTCGGGTTTGATCGTTGCCTTTGACGATAACTTTACCTTTGCCGATAAAGAACTTATATCTGCTGCGTAGGGTAACTCTATTAATAATGAGGTGCCGTTTATCTTCCCTTTATAATTGCCTAACTCAAAGGAGATTATCAATGCGTGTTTGCTCTTTTCAGAAGGCTTATCGTCTTTAGTACATTGGGTCAGTTGGCTTATAGAAAATATGAATGCTAATAAACTAAAAAAATATCTATTTTTTATTTCCATAATTTTCATTGTAGTTTTATGTTTTTTAAAATTAAATTCTACTTATTATAAATATTAGTAATTATCAATGATTTAATGGGGGGCAAATTTACAAAAAAACATAGTATAAATAAAGAAAATAATTTTTTTAAGTCTCAAAACAAGTATAGAAAGAAAATTATTTTAGTAGGGGCATCTTTGGTAAAATTTCAAAAAAAATTGCGGGCACCCCTTTTTTCCCCTTTTTAAAGGGGGATTAAATACGCAAAAAAGTAGGGACCTGTCCCTACTTGCCTTTGATACCATGATGAACATCACTTTAATTTACCTTAATACCTCACCACTAATGCAGTATTACCTTTTTTTAGGATCGCTTGCCAATCATTCACCTTAGCTGTAGGTACCTGTATGGTAGTGAGCTTCTGACAACCTCTAAATAGATAATTTCCAATAGTTGTTATCGAATTAGGCAGGGTGATGGTCATAAGGGAGATACAATCCGAAAATGCCATAGCTCCAATACTGGTTACGGAATTAGGAATGGTAATACGGGTAAGTGAAGTGCAATTCATAAATAACTGAATTCCAATACTGGTTATCTTATTAGGAAGCGTAATACTGGTAAAACTACAATTATAAAATGCCTGCATTCCAATACTGACTACAATTATAAAATGCCTGCATTCCAATACTGGTTACGGAATTAGGAATCGTAACACGGGTAAGTGAAAAACAACCATAAAATGCCTGTATTCCAATACTGGTTACGGTAGTACCATCAATCGTATTAGGAATGGTTACTGTTGTTAAACTGTTTTTGTCAACGCCTGTTTTAAGTGTTACTACCCCACTACTTGTTATATCAAAAATATTATAAATCTCAAACTGTGCACCTGTAAGGGTCACATCGTTTTTGATATCGTGTTCTAATACAAGTGTTAGCGTAAGCGTACCCACTTTGTTATAACCCGTAATTTTAGCAGATCTGCCAGTCCCTGAAACACGTGCACTGGTAATGCCGCCATAATCACTAATCGTAACAGTTTTAATCGTGTAGCCTGTCTTACCGCTACCTGTAACACCTGCTAATAGCTCGGCATTGGTAATTTCGTCACCACTGCTAAACGGCTTCGTTTGCTTCGTCCAAGTTAAACGCGGTGCTGACGCCTTCGTAATTTCAAACTCCGCACCAGTAATGTTTTTATCCTCTTTGGTATCGTGTTCAAATACAATCGATAAAGTCAAAGTACCCGCCTTGGTATAACTGACGATCTTAGCTGAAGTGCCATTACCTAAAACCCTTGCTCCTGTACCTGCTTTATTACTTATGGTTACTGTTTTTATTCGATAGCCTGTTTTTGCACCGCTAAGACCGTCTAATAATTCTGCGTTGCTTATCTCTCCTCCAGCACTATAAACCTTATTTTGTTTACGCCAAGTTAAATCAGCCGGTACGGGCATCTTCCTAATTTCAAACGTTGCATTACTGAGCGTTTTTTGTGCTTTGGTATCGTGTTCAAGTACAAGCGTTAACGTCAAGATAGTGGCTTTGCGATAACCCACGATCTTAGCTGCAGTACCACTTCCTGAAACCCTTGCTCCACTGCCCCCTGAATCAGTCGTAATCTGTACTGATTTGATACGATACCCTGTTTTTGTACCTCGCACACCGCCCAATAATTCTGCATTGCTTATCTCTCCTCCAGCACTATAAACCTTATTTTGTTTACGCCAAGTTAAATCAGCCGGTACGGGCATCTTCCTAATTTCAAACGTTGCATTACTCAGCGTTTTTTCTGGTTTGGCATCGTGTTCAAGTACAAGCGTTAACGTCAAGATAGTGGCTTTGCGATAACCCACGATCTTAGCTGCAGTACCACTTCCTGAAACCCTTGCTCCACTGCCCCCTGAATCAGTCGTAATCTGTACTGATTTGATACGATACCCTGTTTTTGTACCTCGCACACCGCCCAATAATTCTGCATTGCTTATCTCTCCTGCGGAACTGTAAACCTTGCTTTGTCTGCTCCAACTTAAAGGTACAGATACAACTCCACTGGTAATTTCAAATGCTGCACCCGTTATGGTTTTTTCTGCTTTGGTAGCGTGTTCAAATACAAGTGTTAAGGTCAAGTTACCCGCCCGAGTATAACCAACGATCTTAGCTGTAGTACCCATACCTGAAACCCTTGCACCTGTGCCTCCTGCATCATTGATGGTTACTGTTTTAATGGTATAGCCGTCTTTTGTACCGCTAAGACCTCTTAATAATTCTGCGTTGCTGATCTCTCCTCCAGCACTATAAACCTTATTTTGTTTACGCCAAGTTAAATCAGCCGGTACGGGCATCTTCCTAATTTCAAACGTTGCATTACTGAGCGTTTTTTCTGCTTTGGTATCGTGTTCAAGTACAAGTGTCAACGTCAAGATAGTGGCTTTGCGATAACCCACGATCTTAGCTGCAGTACCACTACCTGAAACCCTTGCACCACTGCCCCCTGAATCAGTCGTAATCTGTACTGATTTGATACGATACCCTGTTTTTGTACCTCGCACACCGCCCAATAATTCTGCATTGCTTATCTCTCCTGCGGGACTGTAAACCTTGCTTTGTCTGCTCCAACTTAAAGGTACAGATACAACTCCACTAGTAAGTTCAAATTGTGCACCCATTATGGTTTTGTCTGCTTTGGTAGCGTGTTCAAATACAAGTGTTAAGGTCAAGTTACCCGCCCGAGTATAACCAACGATCTTAGCTGCAGTACCCATACCTGAAACCCTTGCACCTGTGCCTCCTGCATCATTGATGGTTACTGTTTTAAGGGTATAGCCTGTTTTTGTTCCGCTAAGACCGTTTAATAATTCTGAATTGCTGATCTCTTCTCCCAAACGATAAACCTTGCTTTGTTTTCTCCAGTTTAAATCCGATGGAGCATCCCCCTTTGTAATTTCAAACGCTGCATTACTGAGCGTTACATCCAAATCTGAGGTAGCATTGTGTTTTAAGTGCAAAGAAGCCGTAAAAACGCCCACACGATTAAATCCTAACCTTAGATTTGGTGCACTTCCATTGACCCTTACTATATCATTAGGATTCAGATTTGTAATCTCTTTTAAAGTATAGCCAGCCTTTGTACCTTTTACATGATTTAGAATTTCTGTAGCATTCAAATGCCCACCTTTTGTATATTCTTTGGTCAGTTTTTCAAAGGTCAATACCGGACGTAATATTTTTACCTCTACTGTATATTTCTTACTATCTTTTCCATTTTCTGCCGTTACCGTAAACGATACTGGATTGCTCCAATCTTTCACTGTCTTTGGGTCGGGTTTGATCGTTGCCTTTGCCGATAACTTTACCTTTGCCGATAAAGAACTTATATCCGCTGCGTAGGGTAACTCTATTAATAATGAGGTGCCGTTTAACTTGCCTTTATAAGTGCCTAATTCAAAGGAGATGATCGATGCCTCTTTGCTCTTTTTCAAAGACTTATCTTCCTTATTACATTGGGTCAGTTGGCTTATAGAAAATATGAATGCTAATAAACCAAAAAAATATCTATTCTTTTTCATTTTAGTAATGATTAGTTATTAATAATTAATTATTGATGATAAATTATCAATAATTTAATGAAATGCAAAATTAACAAATAAATTTTTAAATAATAAACAAAGAAAATAATTTTTTTTGAGTCTCAAAAACAGGTACAAAAGAGAAATTATTTTAGTAGGGGCATCTTTGGTAAAATTTCAAAAAAAATTGCAGGAGAAAGCCTTTAAAAGTGGTAATCCCCTCTTTGTCCCCCTTTAAAAAAGGGGGAATAAATACGCAAAAAAGTAGGGACTTGCTCCGTGTGTTGCTATTGTCCATGTGGTAAAATCCCGCTTTGTCTCCCTTTAAAAAAGGGGGAATAAATACGCAAAAAAGTAGGGACCTGTCCCTACTTGCCTTTTATACTATGATGAACATCACTTTAATTTACCTTAATACCCCACCACTGATGCACTATTACCTTTTCTTAGGTTCGCTTCCCAACCAGACACTTTAGCTATAGGTACCGCTATGGTAGTGAGCTTGCTACAGCCTGTAAATGGCTCATCTTTAACAGTTGTTATGGGTTTAAGCAGGGTAGCGGTAACGAGGGAACTACAATTTCTATACATCCACTTTCCAATAGTGGTTACAGAATTAGACAGCGTAATGTTGGTAAGTGAAGTACAACCATCAAATGTCATATCTCCAATACTGGTTACGGAATCAGGAATCCTAACAGTGGTAAGTGAAGTACAATGAGAAAGTAGCGAATCTCCAATACTGGTTACGGAATCAGGAATCCTAACATTGATAAGTGAAGTACAATGAGAAAATACCGAATCTCCAATACTGGTTACGGATTGACCAACCGTAACACTGGTAAGTGAAGTACAATAATAAAATGCCGAATCTCCAATACTGGTTACGAGATTAGGAATCCTAACAGTGGTAAGTGAAGTACAACGAGAAAATACCGAATCTCCAATACTGGTCAGGGAACTAGACAGCGTAATACTGGCAAGTGAAGTACAATAATAAAATGCCGAATCTCCAATACTGGTTACGGAATTAGGAATCCTAAGAGTGGTAAGTGAAGTACAAATACTAAATGCCTGGGTTCCAATACTTTTTACGTAATCAGGAATCGTAATATTGGTAAGTGAAGTACAATGAGAAAAAGCCAAACTTCCAATACTGGTCAGGGAACTAGACAGCGTAATACTGGTAAGTATAGTACAAAACTTAAATGCCGAACTTCCAATACTGGTTACAGAATTAGGAATCGTAACACGGGTAAGTTTGTTACAATTATAAAATGCCGAACTTCCAATACTTTTTACGGTGATACCATTGATGATATAAGGAATGGCTACTGTTGTTAAATTATTTTTGTCAACGTTTAATTTAAGTCCTAGTTCCCCAGCACTAGTTATCGTAAAAATATCAAGATAAATTTGAAAGGTTGCACCTGTAATAGTTACATCGTTTTTAGTATCGTGTTCTAAGACAATAGTTAGGGTAAGCGTACCTACTTTGTTATAATTGATAATTTTAGCCACTTTACCGCTCCCTGAAACACGCACACTTGTAATGCCTCCATTGTCAGTAATCCTAACTGTTTTAATGGTGTAACCTCCCTTACCACTCCCTGTAACGCCTGCTAATAAATTGGCATTGGTAATTTCGCCACCACTGCCATAAGCCTTCGTTTGCTTCGTCCAAGTCAACCTTTCTGCACTACGCTTAGTTATCTCAAACTGCGCACCTGTTAGTGTAACATCCTTTTTGGTATCGTGTTCTAAAACAAGTGTGAGCGTTAGCAAACCCGCTTTGTGATAACTGGTAATTTTAGCCGCTCTGCCACTCCCTGAAACACGCGCACTTGTAATGCCTCCATTGTTCGTAATCCTAACTGTTTTAATGGTGTAACCTCCCTTACCACTGCCTGTAACGCCTGCTAATAGATTGGCATTGCTTATCTCACTACCCGAACGATAAGGCTTACTTTGTCTAACCCAAGTCAACCTTTCTGCACTACGCTTAGTTATCTCAAACTGCGCACCTGTTAGTGTAACATCCTTTTTGGTATCGTGTTCTAAAACAAGTGTGAGCGTTAGCAAACCCGCTTTGTGATAACTGGTAATTTTAGCCGCTCTGCCACTCCCTGAAACACGCACACTTGTAATGCCTCCATTGTTAGTAATCGTTACGGTCTTAATGGTATAACCTCCCTTGCCACTGCCTGTAACGCCTGCTAATAGATCAGCATTGCTTATCTCACCACCTAAACTATAAGTCTTATTTTGTCTATACCAAACCAAACTTTCTGCACTGTTCTTAGTTAGCTCAAACTGCGCACTTGTAATGGTAGCATCTGCTTTGGTAGGGTGTTCTAAAACAAGCGTGAGCATGAACGTACCTGCTTTGTTATAACTGATAATTTTAGCCGCTCTGCCACTCCCTAAAACATGTGCATTTGTAATGCCTCTGTCAGTAATCGTAACTGTTTTAATGGTGTAACCTCCCTTACCACTGCCTGTAACGCCTGCTAATAGTTCAGAATTGCTTATCTCGCCACCTAAACTATAAGGTTTATTTTGTCTAACCCAAGTCAACCTTTCTGCACTGCCCTTAGTTAGCTCAAACTGTGCACCTGTAATGGTAGAATCTGCTTTGGTAGGGTGTTCTAAAACAAGTGTGAGCGTTAGCGTACCTATTTTGTGATAACTGGTAATTTTAGCAGCCGTGCCACTTCCTGAAACACGCACACTTGTAATGCCTCCATTGTTAATAATCCTAACTGTTTTAATGGTGTAACCTCCCTTACCACTGCCTGTAACGCCTGCTAATAGTTCAGAATTGCTTATCTCGCCA
The DNA here is from genome assembly GCA_965226285.1 of Ichthyobacteriaceae bacterium. Classification (GTDB taxonomy): domain Bacteria; phylum Bacteroidota; class Bacteroidia; order Flavobacteriales; family Ichthyobacteriaceae; genus CBDDCQ01. Next base: position 429,488 of record CBDDCQ010000006.1, on the reverse strand, counting down.
CCTGAACGATAAGGCTTACTTTGTCTAACCCAAGTCAAACTTTCTCGACTGCCCTTAGTTAGCTCAAACTGTGCACCTGTAATGGTAACATCTGCTTTGCTGGGGTGTTTTAAAACAAGTGTGAACGTTAGCGTACCTATTTTGTTATAGTGGGTAATTTTAGCAGCCGTACCATTTCCTGAAACACGCACACTTGTAATGCCTCCATTGTTAGTAATCCTAACTGTTTTAATGGTGTAACCTCCCTTACCTCTGCCTGTAACGCCTGCTAATAGATCAGCATTGCTTATCTCGCCACCTGAACGATAAGGCTTACTTTGTCTAAGCCAAGCCAAACTTTCTCGACTGCCCTTAGTTAGCTCAAACTGTGCACCTGTAATAGTAGCATCTGCTTTGTTGGGGTGTTCTAAAACAAGTGTGAGCGTTAGCGTACCTATTTTGTGATAACTAGTAATTTTAGCAGCCCTGCCACTCCCTGAAACACGTGCACTTGTAATGCCTCCATTGTTAGTAATCCTAACTGTTTTAATGGTGTAACCTCCCTTACCTCTGCCTGTAACGCCTGCTAATAGATCAGCATTGCTTATCTCGCCACCTAAACGATAAGGCTTACTTTGTCTAAGCCAAGTCAACCTTTCTGCACTGCCCTTAGTTAGCTCAAACTGCGCACCTGTAATGGTAGCATCTGCTTTGGTAGGGTGTTCTAAAACAAGTGTGAGCGTTAGCGTACCTATTTTGTTATAGTGGGTAATTTTAGCAGTCGTACCACTCCATGAAACACGCACACTTGTAATGCCTCCATTGTTAGTAATCCTAACTGTTCTAATGGTGTAGCCTCCCTTACCTCTGCCTGTAACGCCCGCTAATAGATCGACATTGCTTATCTCGCCACCTAAACTATAAGGCTTACTTTGTCTAAGCCAATTCAAAATTTCTCCACTGCCCTTAATTATCTCAAACTGCGCACCTGTAATGGTAGCATCTGCTTTGGTAGGGTGTTCTAAAACAAGTGTGAACGTTAGCATACCTATTTTGTGATAACTGGTAATTTTAGCAGCCCTGCCGCTCCCTGAAACACGTGCACTTGTGATGCCTCCATTGTTCGTAATCCTAACTGTTTTAATGGTGTAACCTGCCTTACCTCTGCCTGTAACGCCCGCTAATAGTTCAGTATTGCTTATCTCACCACCTGAACGATAAGGCTTACTTTGTCTAAGCCAAGTCAAACTTTCTACACTGCTCTTAGTTAGCTCAAACTGCGCACCTGTAATGGTAACATCTGCTTTGCCGGGGTGTTCTAAAACAAGTGTGAGCGTTAGCGTACCTATTTTGTGATAACTGGTGATTTTAGCAGCCCTGCCGCTCCCTGAAACACGTGCACTTGTGATGCCTCCATTGTTAGTAATGCTAACTGTTTTAATGGTGTAACCTCCCTTACCTCTGCCTGTAATGCCTGCTAATAGATCGGCATTGGTAATTTCGCCAGCACTGCTAAATACCTTCGTTTGCCTCGTCCAACTTAAACGCGGTGCTAAACCCCTAACAATTTCAAACTGTGCACCTGTAAGGGTTACATCGTCTTTAGCATCGTGTTCTAAAACAAGGGTGAGCGTAAGCGTACCAAGTTTGGTATAACCCGTAATTCTAAACGCTGTACCGCTCCCTAAAACCCGCACACTAACGTCTCCATAATCAGTAATGGTCACTGTTTTAATGGTGTAACCTTCCTTGCCACTGCCTGTAACGCCCGCTAATAGATCAGCATTGGTAATTTCGCCAGCAGTGCTAAACGCCTTCGTTTGCCTAGTCCAACTTAAACGCGGTGGTGTAGCCTTTGTAATTTCAAACTGTGCGTTTCTAATGGTTACATCATCTTTAGTATCGTGTGCTAACACAAGGGTGAGCGTAAGCGTACCAGTTCTGTGATAACTGGTAATTTTAGCAGCCCTGCCACTCCCTGAAACACGCGCACTGGTAATGCCTCCATTGTCAGTAATCCTAACTGTTTTAATGGTATAACCTCCCTTACCTCTGCCTGTAACGCCTGCTAATAGATCAGCATTGCTTATCTCACCACCTGAACGATAAGGCTTACTTTGTCTAAGCCAATTCAACCTTTCTCCACCGCCCTTAGTTAGCTCAAACTGCGCACCTGTAATGATAACATCTGCTTTGCTGGGATGTTCTAAAACAAGTGTGAGCGTTAGCGTACCTGCTTTGTGATAACTGGTAACTTTAGCAGCCCTGCCACTCCCTGAAACACGCGCACTGGTAATGCCTCCATTGTCAGTAATCCTAACTGTTTTAATGGTGTAACCTCCCTTGCCACTGCCTGTAACGCCTGCTAATAGATCATCATTGGTAATTTCGTCAGCACTGTTAAACGCTTTCGTTTGCCTCGTCCAACTTAAACGCGGTGGTGTAGCTTTTGTAATTTCAAACTGTGCGTTTCTAATGGTTACATCGTCTTTAGCATCGTGTTTTAAAACAAGGGTGAGCGTAAGCGTACCAATTCTGTGATAACTGGTAATTTTAGCAGCCGTATCACTCCCTGAAACACGCGCACTGATAATGCCTCCATTGTCAGTAATCCTAACTGTTTTAATGGTATAACCTCCCTTACCTCTGCCTGTAACGCCTGCTAATAGTTCAGCATTGCTTATCTCACCACCTAAACGATAAGGCTTACTTTGTCTAAGCCAAGTCAAACTTTCTGCACTGCGCTTAGTTAGCTCAAACTGCGCACCTGTAATGATAACATCTGCTTTGCTGGGGTGTTCTAAAACAAGTGTGAACGTTAGCGTACCTGCTTTGTGATAACTAGTAATTTTAGCAGCCCTGCCACTCCCTGAAACACGCGCACTGGTAATGCCTCCATTGTCAGTAATCCTAACTGTTTTAATGGTGTAACCTCCCTTGCCACTGCCTGTAACACCTGCTAATAGATTGGCATTGGTAATTTGTCCGCCACTGCTAAATGCCTTCGTTTGCTTGGTCCAGCTTAAAGGCATTGCTGCACCCTTCGTAATTTCAAACTCCGCACCAGTGATGCTTTTATCCTCCTTGGTAGGGTGTTCAAATACAATCGACAATGTCAAGGTACCCGCCTTGGTACAACCGACGATCTTAGCTGAAGTACCCATCCCTGAAACCCTTACTCCTGTACCTCTTGCATTACTTATGGTTACTGTTTTCACTCGATAACCTGTTTTTGTTCCGTTAAGACCTGCTAATAATTCTTCATTGCTTATCTCTGCTGCCAAAAGATAACCCTTGCTTTGTTTTATCCAGTTTAAATCCAAAGGAGCAACCCCCTTTGTAATTTCAAACTCCGCATTACTTATCGTTACATCCAAATCTGATGTAGCATTGTGTTTTAAGCGCAACAAAACCCTAAAAACGCCCACTCGATTAAATGCTAACCTTAAATTTGGCGCACTTCCCTGAACCTTTACTATATCATCAGGAAACACATCTCTTATCTCTTTTAAAGTATAGCTCGCCTTTTCACCTTTTACATGCTTTAGAATTTCTGTAGCATTCAAATGCCCACCTTTTGTATATTTTTTTGTCAGTTTTTCAAAGGTCAACACCGCAGGTAATATTTTTAACTCTACTTTATATCTCTTTCTATCTCCATTTTCTGCGGTTACCGTAAACCACACTGGATCACTCCAATCTTTCACTTTCGTTGGGTCAGGGCTGATCGTTGCCTTTAACGATAACTTTACCTTCGCTGATAAAGAACTTATATCTGCCCCGTAGGGTAACTCTATTAATAATGAGGTGCCGTTTATCTTCCCTTTATAATTGCCTAACTCAAAGGAGGTTATCAATGCATTTTTGATCTTTTGTATCTCCTGCTTATCTTCTTTACTACAGTTAGTCATTGTATTAACATACAATATCATTAATAATAAACTGAGAAAATTTTTCATTTTTTAATATTTATTTTTAAACTAAATTCTTCATATACAAAACCATAGGGTTTAAGGTATTTTAATAAATATACTATACTATTGATGATACATTATCAATAATTTAATACGATGCAAATTTATAAATAGATTGCCAAATAAATCAAAAAAAATAATTTTTTTTGAGTCTCGAAAACAGGTACAAAAGAGAAATTGTTTTAATAGGAGCATCTTTGGTAAAATTTCAAAAAAAATTGCGGGCAACCCCCTCTTAGTCCCCCTTTAAAAAGGGGGATTAAATACGCAAAAAAGTAGGGACCTGTCCCTACTTGCCTTTTATACCATGATGAACATCACTTTAATTTACCTTAATACCCCACCACTGATGCAGTATTACCATTTTTTAGGTTCGATCGCCAAGCAGTCACCTTAGCTGTAGGTACCTCTATGGAAGTGAGCTTGCTACAACTATAAAATATCTGAGTTCCAATACTAGTTACCTTATTAGGAATCCTAATACTAGTAAGTGAAGTACAAGAAAAAAATGCCCTATCTCTAATACTGGTTACGGAATTAGGAATCGTAATACTGGTAAGTGATCTACAACCCTGAAACGTATAACTTGCAATACTGGTTACGGAATTAGGAATCGTAACACTGGTAAGGTTGCTACAAACAGCAAATGCCCAACTTCCAATACTAGTTACCTTATTAGGAATTGTAATACTGGTAAGTGAAATACAACCAGAAAATGCCGAACTTCCAATACTGGTTACGGAATTAGGAATCGTAATACTCGTAAGTGAACTACAACCAAAAAATACCGAACTTCCAATACTGGTTATGGAATTACCAATCGTAACACTGGTAAGTTTTTGACAACCAGAAAATGCCGAACCTCCAATACTGGTTACGGAATTACCCATCGTAACACTGGTAAGTTTGATACAACCAGAAAATACCAAACTTCCAATACTGGTTACGGAATTAGGAATCGTAATACTGGTAAGTGATTTACAATCATAAAATGCCTCTCTTTCAATACTGGTTACGGAATTACCCATCGTAACACTGGTAAGTGATCTACAATTATAAAATGCCCTATATGGAATACTAGTTACGGAATTAGGAATCGTCATACGGGTAAGTGATCTACAATTATAAAATGCCTCTCTTTCAATACTGGTTACAGAATTAGAAATCGTAATACTGATAAGGTTCGTACAATGTTTAAATCCAGAATGTGAAATAACTTTTACGGTTTTACCATCGATCATACGAGGAATGGTTAATCTTATTAAACTACTTCTGTTAATGCCTTCTTTAACGGATATTTTGCCATGAGAAGTCACATGAAAAATATCAATATTATAAATCTCAAACTGTGCACCTGTAATGGTTACATCATCTTTAGTATCATGTTGTAAAACAATCGTAAGGGTAAGCGTACCCACTTTGTTATAACTCGTAATTTTAGCTGAAGTACCGCTCCCTGAAACCCTCGCACCTGTACCGTTTGTATTAATAATGGTAACGGTTTTAATGGTGTATCCATTCTTACCGCTTCCTGTAACGCCTGCTAATAGTTCGACATTCGTAATTTCTATGCCACTGCTAAACGCCTTCGTTTGCTTCGTCCAAGTTAAAAGCGGTGCTGAACCCTTCGTAATTTCAAACTCCGCACCAGTAATGTTTTTATCCTCTTTGGTATCGTGTTCAAATACAATCGATAAAGTCAAAGTACCCGCCTTGGTATAACTGACTATCTTAGCTGAAGTGCCATTACCTAAAACCCTTGCTCCTGTACCTGCTTTATTACTTATGGTTACTGTTTTTATTCGATAGCCTGTTTTTGTACCGCTAAGACCGTTTAATAATTCTGCGTTGCTTATCTCTCCTCCAGCACTATAAACCTTATTTTGTTTACGCCAAGTTAAATCATCCGGTACGGACATCTTCCTAATTTCAAACGTTGCATTACTGAGCGTTTTTTGTGCTTTGGTAGCGTGTTCAAATACAAGTGTTAAGGTCAAGTTACCCGCCCGAGTATAACCAACGATCTTAGCTGTAGTACCCATTACCTGAAACCCTTGCACCTGCAGCCTCCTGCATCATTGATGGTTACTGTTTTTATTCGATAGCCTGTTTTTGTACCGCTAAGACCGTTTAATAATTCTGCGTTGCTTATCTCTCCTCCAGCACTATAAACCTTATTTTGTTTACGCCAAGTTAAATCATCCGGTACGGACATCTTCCTAATTTCAAACGTTGCATTACTGAGCGTTTTTTGTGCTTTGGTAGCGTGTTCAAATACAAGTGTTAAGGTCAAGTTACCCGCCCGAGTATAACCAACGATCTTAGCTGTAGTACCCATACCTGAAACCCTTGCACCTGTGCCTCCTGCATCATTGATGGTTACTGTTTTAATGGTATAGCCGTGCTTTTGTACCGCTCCAGACCTCTTAATAATTCTGCGTTGCTTATCTCTCACTCCAGCACTATAAACCTTATTTCGTTTACGCCAAGTTAAATCAGTACGGGCATCTTCCTAATTTCAAACGTTGCATTACTCAGCGTTTTTTCTGCTTTGGTAGCGTGTTCAAGTACAAGCGTTAACGTTAAGATAGTAGGCTTTGCGATAACTGGTACGATCTTAGCTGCAGTACCACTACCTGAAACCCTTGCACCACTGCCCCCTGAATCAGTCGTAATCTGCTACACTGATTTGATACGATACCCTGTTTTTGTACCTTCGCACACCTGCCCAATAATTCTGCATTGCTTATCTCCTCCTGCGGGACTGATAAACCTTGCAATTGTCTGCTCCAACTTAAATTGGTACAGATACAACTCCATCTTTGTAAGTTCAAATTGTGCACCCGTTATGGTTTTTTCTGCTTTGGTAGCGTGTTCAAATACAAGTGTTAAGGTCAAGTTACCCGCTTTGCCGAGTATAACCAACGATCTTAGCTGCAGTGCCACATACCTGAAACCCTTGCACCTGTGCCTCCTGCATCATTGGTAATCTGTTACTGATTTTACAGGGTATAGCCTGTCTTTTGTTCCGCAATAGACCGCCTAATAATTCAGTGTTGCTTATCTCTCCACCTGAAGCATAAACCTTGCTTTGTTTTCTCCAGTTTAAATCCGATGGAGCAACCCCCTTTGTAATTTCAAACGCTGCATTACTGAGCGTTACATCCAAATCGGATGTAGCATTGTGTTTTAAGTGCAACGAAGCCGTAAAAGCACCCACCTGATTAAATTCTAATCTTAGATTTGGTGCAGTTCCATTGACCCTTACTATATCATTAGGATTCAGATTTGTAATCTCTTTTAAAGTATAGCCAGCCTTTGCACCTTTTACATGATTTAGAATTTCTGTAGCATTCAAATGCCCACCCTTTGTATATTCTTTGGTCAGTTTTTCAAAGGTCAATACCGGACGTAATATTTTTACCTCTACTGTATATTTCTTACTATCTTTTCCATTTTCTGCCGTTACCGTAAACGATACTGGATTGCTCCAATCTTTCACTGTCTTTGGGTCGGGTTTGATCGTTGCCTTTGCCGATAACTTTACCTTTGCCGATAAAGAACTTATATCCGCTGCGTAGGGTAACTCTATTAATAATGATAAGGAGGTGCCGTTTAATTTGCCTTTATAAGTGCCTAATTCAAAGGAGATGATCGATGCCTCTTTGCTCTTTTTCAAAGACTTATCTTCCTTATTACATTGGGTCAGTTGGCTTATAGAAAATATGAATGCTAATAAACCAAAAAAATATCTAATCTTTTTCATTTTAGTAATTATTTAATTATTAATTATTAATTATTGATGATAAATTATCAATAATTTAATGAAATGCAAAATTAAAAAATAAATTTTTAAATAATAAACAAAAAAATAAGTTTTTTTGAGGCTCTAAAACAGGTACAAAAGAGAAATTGTTTTCATACGGGCATCTTTATTTTATTTCAATACTTTTAATTCCCAAACCTAAAAATTACTACGTGAACACTTAGTTAAAAATCGATAAAAAGTGATAGCAGTAGATTTAATTTTTTTACCCCTTTGAAAACTGGTTTAGTGTTTACAATATTACTTAATTTAACAATACTCGAAGTCACCTATCGTTTAACTACAAAAAGTGGAGATATACCAAAAAAGCCTTACTTAAAATTAACTAAGGCTTTCTTCATTTTATAATAAAGGGTGGAAGACCGGGTTCGAACCGGCGACCTCCGGAACCACAATCCGGCACTCTAACCAGCTGAGCTACAACCACCATTTTTAATAGGTGTCAAAATTAATACTTTATTTTTAAATATTTGAGATAATTTTTCGTGAAATATATAACTATTAGGTTATTTAATCTATAAAACATCTATCATTTGAACTATTGGCAGAATATGTTTACAATTAAAATATTAATTTTTCTTATTGATGATGGCAGTATATACACTTAATTTTTCACCATCAATTCTAGTCCATATAGGACGAATAACCCCATCATAGGCACTTATATTATTGTAATCTCCAAAAAATACTCCTTTGGGTACAGCACCAAAAGGTTTCTCAGATATGGTTTCATTTGTCCAAGTATTTCCTCCATCAATAGAAGTGGCAAGTACTACATCGGTTCTCATATCGTTGTATTTACTTCTATCGTAATATACTATATATATATGTCCTGTCTTGGGGTCTATAGACATCCAAGTAAAAAATTGGTGCGTTTGCGTTTGATCTTGATTTACTTTTATGGGGATACTCCAAGTATTGCCTCTATCTGTAGATTTAGCAATCCAAATATCCGTATTATTTTCTCCATATCTTTGGTCTGCCCAGTTTACATAAATAGTACCTTTGTATTTGCTATTACTCAAATCTGTGCCTGTAACAGGCATACCATTAGACCTACCCATACCGGGTATATGTAGATCCCAACCTCCTTTTTGTTCTGTAATTATCATGTCTTTATCTAGCCATGTTTTTCCTGCGTCAACACTTATATCAAAATATATTTTACTGTCGTATGACCATGCTACATATATTTCGTTATTTAGTCCTATTGCAGGTACAGCTCCCTCTGTAGTTCTATCACTGTCTATACAATTTCCCGAATATTCATTTATTCTTAGTGCCTCAGTCCAAGTAATTCCACCATCAGAAGATTTAGAAAACATAATATTACTCTTATCTTCAGGTTTTTTACTTCCGTATTTATCAAATTGCGTCCAAGTGGCATATATTTCATTGTTATTTGGGTTTACGCAAGCCCACTCTTTATCTTGGTCTTTTGGGGGATTTAATCCATAAAAACTACCATTGCTCCAAGTTTTACCCCCATCAACAGATTTTTGCACGACCATTCTATCGAGAATATCATCATCTTTCCATCCATTACCCGATGGATTAGATAAATGCATATAATAGAAATTTCCCATGTAATCTGCTACAATGCAAGGGTCTCCATATACTCCATAAGTAGATTTTAGCGTTTCTGTAGTCCAAGTAAGTCCTCCATCGAATGAATAATGATATTGGTTTAATACCGTTCCAGCTACTACATTCTGAGTATCTTTAGGGTTTATGACTATGCTGGGTTCACAAGGTCCTAGTCTCGCTTTTCCACTGGAAGTAATCATTATGTTTTTATAATAGGGTTTATCCATTCTTTTTTTATGGGTGTATCCACAACTATATATTGATAATATCCATACGATTAATATTAATTTTTTCATCTGATTTTTAAGTTTTTAATTTGTTCTATAATCTTATCAGCACCTTTATTTAGCACTTCTTGTGCGAAGTTACGTCCTATTCCATGAGTATATTCTACAGCTTTAGATATATCTATCCGCAGGGTTCCATCTACACTCAGTATAGCACCTCTAAAATTAATATTTCCCCTATCAAAAGTAGCCAAGGCACCTATAGGAGCCGTACACCCACCTTCTAAGGTCTGTAAAAAGTCACGTTCTATCTGTGTACAAATTTTGGTTTCTTCATCATTTATGTTTGCACATACATCCTTAGAGAAAATATCTTGTTCCATAGTGCATACCATAATAGCCCCTTGTGCTGGAGCAGGTATCATCCAATCTAAATTTATGTAATCTAAACTGTTTAAAAGATTTACCCTTTCTAAAGCCGCTTTAGCAAATATAGCACCATTCCACAGATTTTCTTTTAATTTTTGTAACCGTGTATTTACATTGCCTCTTAGGTCGGAAATTTTATGATTTTTAAATTTATTTTTCCAAAAGGCAGCTCTTCGTAAACTTCCTGTAGCAATATGAGTCATATTGTTATCGTATTCCAAAAAGTCTAAATTACCTTTATGCACTAGTATATCGCTGTAATCTGCTCTTTTAAGCACAGCAGCTTTTACCATACCCTTAGGTAGAACAGTAGGAACATCTTTCATAGAATGCACCGCAATATCTATTTCTTCATTGAGCATAGCAGCATCTAAATTCTTCGTAAATACACCCGTAATACCCAATTGGTGCAAAGGTTTATCTAATATTATATCTCCTTTTGATTCGATGGGTATAATAGTTGTATTGTACCCTAAATCATTCAATCTCTTTTGAACAAAACGGGCTTGCCAAAGTGCTAGTTGGCTATCTCGTGTGCCTATTCTAATGATTTTACCCAAAGTTTATTTTACTCCATGCATAAGTTTTTTCAATGGAAAACTAAGTAAGAATAGGATTACTCCAGCAACAATGGGTCCCATTACTAAATAGCTAAAAAACTGAGCAAGTGATGTTTCTTGGGCGATGGACTCCATATAACCCGAAAACATACCAGCAAATTTATTTCCCAATCCTGAGGCTAAGAACCAAACCCCAAACATCAATCCCAATAATTTGGTAGGCGATAATTTATTTACATAAGATAGTCCTACAGGAGATAAACTAAGTTCTCCCATAGTGTGAAGTAAGTATGCTAATACTAAAAATATCATACTTGCTTTTTCGGGAGAATCGGCTACAATACTTGCCGAACCATATACCATTGGTACAAAACCTAAACCTAATAATAATAAACCTATCGAAAATTTTTGAGGACCATTCGGGTTGTATTTAGTTTTGGCTAATTTTTGCCATATTATAGAAAATAACGGAGCCAGTGTAAATATAAATAATGCATTCAAACCCTGAAACCAAGTAGCAGGCACTTCTGTTTTAGGCTCTGTAAATTGATCGTATATAATATATATTACAATACTCGATAAAGCAAGAATACTCAATGCCATAAAAGACAACGCCTTAAAATACTCTTTTCCTATTCTTTTAAATATCCCCATAAATAAATAAACCAAAATAATAATGGGTAATGCTTGTAAAACAGCTCCTACAATTTTAAAAATAACTACGGAAGTACTATTTACCAGTTCTCTATCAGCATGTTTACTAGCAAATATGTTCATACTAGAGCCCGCTTGCTCAAATGCAAACCAAAATACAATAGAGAAAAATGACAGTACGCATACTACAATTAATCTTTGGGATTCTGCTTTAGTTAAAGGCGCCTTAGGCTCTTTTTGTTTTTCAATAGCCCTTTTAGGATTTAACCCTATATTCCCAAATATCTTTTTAGATAGCCAAAATTGGATCATGCCAATGAACATAAATATACCAGCTAACCCAAAACCATAATGCCATCCTAATTTTTCACCCAAATAACCACACAACAACGAACCTAAAAACGCTCCTACATTGATCCCTTGATAAAATATGGTATATCCAGCATCTTTTTTAGTACTCCCTTTAGGATAAAGTTGCCCCACCATAGAAGATATATTGGGTTTGAAGAAACCATTCCCTATTATCAACAAAATTAATCCCATATAGAATGTAGGCATAGGTTCAAACGCGAGAGACAAATGCCCTAAAGTCATCAAGAACGCTCCTACAATTATAGCTTTTTGGTAACCAACGAATTTATCGGCAAGCCATCCCCCTATGATAGGCATAAAGTACACCCACATCGTATAGTTGCCATAAAGATTACTAGCATCTTGAGATGACCACCCCAATCCTGAAAAACTTCCTTTTCCCGTTTCACCAATGAGATATAACACTAATAAAGCACGCATTCCGTAGTAACTGAACCGCTCCCACATCTCTGTAAAAAACAATATAAACAACCCCACAGGATGTCCTAACATTTTGTTTTGATCCTCTAATTTCATAAATTTGTTGTTTAATAATTAGTTTAATACATTCCTTTCACAAATTAAATTTCGAAAAAGTTTCACCTATTTTATAACTTGCAAACGAAGCACAAATATAGTTATTTTTTTATACGAAAATATTTTATATTAAAATTGAGAAGGTACTCCTTAATTATTATAACTTTGCTACAGTTTATTTATAAATCTTAATCATTTAAACTTGTTTACTAAATGATTCAAAAATATAATTGGGGGTATTGTATATTTTTTTTTGTTGCCTTATGGGTAATAAACTGTGAAGTCGTTACACCAAAAAAATCAAATTTTGTACATACTCCAGAGAATGTATTAGATTATAAAGGTATTCCGAGTACTCCAAGCGATAGAAGGGGTTTGGCATTTTCTGATAAAGGAGCATGGTTTGCTTATGGTTTGTTACCATCATTTGACAAATCTTTGGGTTTTTCAGGACCTTTTTTGATGACGCAAGGGCATGGAGAGTGGTGTAGTGATATACTTAGTAAACTGCATCTGATAGACGTAAAAACGGAGGATACTATTAGTTTTGAAAATTTCAAAATTACACAGAATAGTTATAATAGCCATTTAGAACAATTATTAAAAAATAAAGATTTAGAGGTTGTACAAACTCTTTTCTTTAGTTCTGCTCACTCGGCAATGATAACTACCCAAATAAAAAATTTGTCAAACGACCTCATAAAACTTCGACCTACTTGGCAAGGAAAAATTTTTTCTACGGGGCTGCAAATGAAAAAAGATGAACATAAAATATTCTTAACCACCAAAAAGAGTACTGCCAAAGGTATTGTCCAATCATTAAATAATGAAATATTACATATTAAAACAACAGATTCATTATATACTATAAGATTAAAAGATATTAATATCAAGCCTCATGAAACTAAGGAACTTCATATTTGCCATACTTTTATATTCCCCAAATACGATATTGTCAAAGAACAAAACATATAGAAGAAGTAGCGCAAAAACCTAAAAATTATCTTAAAGAAATTATAAAGATAAAAACTAAAGAACTCGAAGCGATAAATGACAAATTAGATGTCCTCTGGCAAGACAGCATTTACAAAGACTTAGTAACCAAAACCATACTTACTTTACAGAATAATACACGAATTGCTGCGGGAGCACTCAAATATTCAGGGATATTTCCGAGTTATCACTACAAGTGGTTTTTGGGCTTTTGGGCATGGGATAGTTGGAAGCACGCTGTAGCCGTAGCACATTATAAACCTAAATTGGCTAAAGACCAAATAAGAGCAATGTATGACTTTCAGATGAAAAACGGTTTTATTCCCGACTGTGTATATAGAGATACAACCATTGAAAAGCACAATTATAGAAATACTAAACCCCCTCTTTCTGCATGGGCAGTTTGGAAAGTTTACTCACAAGATAACGATACAAAATTTATCAAAGAACTCTATCCTAAAATAGTAAAACAACACTACTGGTGGTACAAATATAGAGATTATGATAAAGATGGTATTTGTGAATATGGTTCTACCGATGGTACATTAGTAGCAGCCAAATGGGAAAGTGGAATGGATAATGCTGTTCGATTTGACAACAGTCGAATGGTTCAAAGTAAAAAAGCGGCTTTCTCCTTAAACCAAGAGAGCGTAGATTTGAATGCTTACTTGTATGCAGAAAAAAAATATTTGGTACAAATGGCTAAGGTAATAAACGCTACAAAAGACATTTTATTATTCGAAACACAAGCCAAAACCCTAAAAATAAAGATTCAGAATCAATTTTACGATAAAGATACAAAGTGGTTTTATGATACCTCGATAGATGGAAAAAAATTTATTAAAGTAATGGGATGTGAAGGATGGCTTCCACTATGGGCAAGTGTGGCTACGCAAGTACAAGCCAAAGCAGTAAAAGATAATATGATTAAGCCATTGTATTTCAATACTAAAGTTCCTTTTCAAACGCTAAGTGCCAGTCATCCTAAATTTAAACCCAATAGAGGCTATTGGAGAGGACCTAATTGGTTAGATCAAGCTTATTTTGGCGTTAGAGCCCTGCATAATTACGGCTATCATAAAGAGGCTTATGCAGCCACCCGCAAACTCTTTCACAATGCAGACGGCGTTCTTACCAAAGGTATTTCCATTAGAGAAAATTATCAACCTCTTACTGGAGCAGGCTTAGAATCTCATAATTTTAGTTGGTCTGCGGCGCATTATCTACTGCTATTGATAAATAAATAATACATTATTTTATCATTCACAAAACCAAATATACAGCGATTCAAGCCTAAAAAGTGCGATTTTAGTAAATTTAGGATTAATTTTTTACAGTGAAAATTAACACAATAGAGAGAGTGTTATAAATAACAAAAACCAAAAGTATAATCGTTATACCAAACTCACTTAAATACTAAACAAAATGTATCACCATTGCTGTAAGCCCCACCAAAAAGCAATATATTGCAAAGTATCTTAATTTGCTTTTTCTTACCAGTGTTATCATCCACTTACAAGCTAACACTCCAAAAATAAAAGACACTATAAAACCAACCAAAAGATGATTCATCTGTGTTTGTTCTAGATGAAAAGAACCATCGAGTATATCTTTTGCTATTTTACCCAATATAAGAGGAACTACCATAAGAAATGAGAATCTAGAAGCTCTATATTTATCGTTGCCCAACAGTACAGAAGTAGATATAGTAGCACCTGACCTAGATATTCCAGGTAAAATAGCTATAGCCTGTGCAATACCTATAATTAAAGCATTTTTAAATGTTATTTTTTTACCTGTTAATTTAGATTTCTCACACAAAAATAATAATAATCCTGTGAGCAATAGCATTAAGCCAACTAATAGTACTCTACCTGAAAATAATTGCTCTATCTGATCGTTGAACAAGATTCCTATAATTCCTGCAGGCAGCATAGAAATCACAATTTTCAACGAAAATTGAGTTTGTTCATTCCATTTAAATTGAAATAAGCCTTTGAAAATATCGATTAGTTCACTCCTAAAGACTACTATCGTACTCAAAGCCGTAGCAAAGTGTAATACTACTGTAAGCATCATGCTTTCTTTGGGAATACTTTCGTTTCCAAAGAAAGCCTTTATAAGTTCTAAATGTCCGCTAGAAGACACCGGTAAGAATTCAGTAAGCCCTTGCACAATGCCTAATATAATAACCTCTATAAAACTCATTATTACTTTTTAGGATTTAACAATATAGCATATACCTGCACTGCAAAACCAAGTACTAATATAATAGGTGCCACTACCAGCCTCCGTGTATTAAATATATCAGGACTAAATTCTATTGGGTTATCTGAAGTTCCACCAGACAACACCAAAAAACCCAATGCCAATAACACTATACCTATGAACATAAATATATAGTTATCCTTTCCAAAAATAAAATTCATATTCTCTTTTTTAATTAATAATACAATTGTTCTAATCGAGTATTCAGATATCTACGCATAGAAAAAAACACACTAATTAGAGAAATTAACATACTCGTAAGTATAATAGATACAGCCATCATAGATAGTGGTATAATATTCTGCATAACGATAGTCGGAAATCTCTGTTCTAAATAATAAAACCCTACAGATAATAATACTATAGCAAATACACCACTTACACAAGAAAGTTGTAATCCCTTAAATATAAAAGGTCTAATAATAAATGGTTTACTTGCACCCACAAGTTGCATTGTTTTTACCAAAAATCTTTTAGAATAAATTGCCAGCCTAATAGAGTTATTAATGAGCATAATAGATACAAATAAAAATATAGCGCATATACCCAATAGCCAGAAACTTATTTTTTTTATATTATCTGTTACTTTTTTTATAAGAGATTTATTATAAACTACATCATCTACTCCTTTCCATTTTATAAATTCACCTTCTATCTTATGAATATATTTAGTAGATACATAATTTGCTTTCAAACTAACATCTATAGAATTTTTAAGAGGGTTATACCCTAAAAAATTTAGAAAATCTTCACTGAGTTGTTCTTGTAACTCTTTAGCAGCTTCTTGCTTGGTTACATAGGTTATTTGCTTTACATAAGGCTTATTCACAATAAGTTTTTTGAGTTTTTTGAGTTCTATATCTTTTACATTGTCATTTAGGAATATGGATATTTTCAAGTTTTCTTTTACATGGTTTGATAAAAACTTAGATGTAACCATTAGCGTACCTAATATTCCAAGTATTACCAAAACTAAAGTAACACTAATTACCACAGAAGTATAAGCAGATCTAATCGTATTATTTTGACTCATTTATTATCATTTAGTTAAATTTCTCTATTTGAGCATAGATTTTAAACATTTTTAACGGTTTTATAAAATGCCTAACCATCTGTTCCTAATCAATCAAACCTTTCCAAATCTACGGTTTCTATTTTGATATTCTTTTAAAGCAATATGCAAATCTTCTACTTGAAACTCTGGCCAAAGCTTAGGAGAAAAATATAATTCTGCATACGAGAGTTGCCAAAGCAAAAAATTACTAATACGTTGCTCTCCACTGGTTCTTATCAATAAATCTACTTCTGGGATTCCTTTAGTAAAAAGATGATCAGAAATAACCTCCTCATTAATAGCTTCAATATCTATTCGATTTTGAACTACTTTTTTAGCAATAGCTTTAGTTGCAGATACGATTTCTAGTCTGGAACTATAACTTATAGCGAGCGTAAAAATCATTTTATTATTATTTTTAGTTCTTTCTATTGCCGTATTAATTTCATTTTGAACACTCTGAGACAAAACCAATATATCTCCTATGACATTGAATCTTACATTATTCTCTATAAATAAAGGTAATTCCTGTTTTATCCAAACATTAAATAACTTCATAAGAAACGTAACTTCCAACTTAGGTCTGTTCCAATTTTCTGTAGAGAAAGCATATAGTGTAAGATATTTAATCCCTAAAGCAACACATTCTTTTGTTATTTTTCTTACTGTAAAAGCCCCCTTTTTATGTCCTATACTTCTATTAAAACGGTTCTTTTTAGCCCAACGTCCATTTCCATCCATGATGATGGCTAAGTGATCTGGAATCTTATCTATATTTAAGCCTTGTTTTGAAATCATCTAGGTTCTTGACCACAAGGACAAGGGGTTTCAATTATAGCATAGGAAACTGTAAACCCTAAACTTACGAACCAATCATTATTGTTAGTATCCCCATAATTATCTATCTTTCGACGTTTTTCTATTTCATTTTTTACCACTGTAGATGATACAGATTTAACCCTCTTTATCACATTATTCTCATAAGTACTATACGGCAGGTTATTACTATCCAAATTATCCGTAAGCGAATAATTAAAATTAACTTGCATACCAATAGTCCATCTTTGGTCTAACATTAACTTATAACCCACGCCAAAAGGAATAGCTGCTGCATAGGCTATTTGTAATTGTCCAGGAACCTCTTTAGGAGGAGATGACGGTAACGAAGATTCAAAAATTAAATTTGTGTAAACCTGATTATACAAAAGAAATGAAAGCCCTAAAAATACATAAGGAGTATGAGAAGTACCTCTAAGAAAAGACCAATTAAAAAAATTAAATTCTAAAAATCCTGATACTCCCATCAAACTATTATGAAACTGTACCACTGTATTATCTCGAGTCACTAAATCTTCTTTATTTCTTTTAGTAGAAATTCTAGAATAATCCAGTGATGCTTTTACAGAATATCTAGACGATAATTTCTTAGAGCCAAATATAGATACTGAGTATCCCTCTGGTATAAATATATTCGAAGATTTAGCATCTCCAAAAAATTTATTTGGTCCTGCATAAACTCCTAATTCATAAAGATATTGTGCATCTACTTTAAAACAATGAAGAATTAAAAATACTAATATTGTAATTATTTTTTTCATTTTTTATATAGTCACATTAACTACAAATATAACATTTCTTACAAATTTAAACTACTTAGATTTACCTAAACTATAAGCTAACGTAATCCCTACACTAAATATCCAATCATTTTGTTTGTTCAAATACCCAGATTTTGCAATTTCTTTTTTCAGATGATCTGAGATAAACTCGCTTGACACATCTCCTTTTGGAGAAATGGCTCTACTTTTGTACCTTTCTAAAGAAATAGCTGTATTATCTATATTTTTAGTAAATGTATAATTAGCTTGTAATTGAACTCCTATAGTTATTTTTTTTTGTATCATTACTTTATAACCTATCCCAAATGGCACCGCAAAATTCAATGCTAAATCAGCAGCATGCTCTTTTTTAATATTGGTTTTAGAATGAAATATATACTTATGGTAATTTTCCTTATATATAATTCCTGACAGCCCAAATAAAAAATAAGGTGAATGCACAATTTTTTTTTTGCTTCTCATTTTAAATAGATGTAATTCCAAAACACCTGAGAGAGCACCTACAGGATTAAAAAAACTATGACCTCTTTTTTTTCTCTTAGAATCCTCCTTAGCATCCGAATCCGAAGCTTTTACAGAATAATACTCTAAAGATGATTTAAGCATAATACGCGAAGATAAGCCCTTATTGAAAAATATAGAAAATGCTACATTAGTCGGAACAACTGGTAATTCAGGACCTATTTCCCCATGATAAACACTACCAGCCAAAAGTACCCCTACCTGTGCATTCTGAGAATACCCTAACTTACAAAGTGAACATAACATCAACAATATTGCCAAGCCTAGCAAATTTCTCATATAAACAAGTAATTATAGTTTAATTCATATAAAATGAGTGCAAATATATTACATTTTTTAGAACCATTTATATAATTATATTCTATTTTGTATCAATTTCTCTTATCTATTCCCCAGAATAACTTTTCGCTTAAAGTTTTTGAGAAGTTATGATCAGAAAACACTATGGTCTCTATTTTTGCTTTTGACTTCTTTATTGTAATAGTAGTAGATAAATCTGTTACAGAAACTCTAGAATCCAACGCCAATAAAAACGAACCCTCTCTACTATATACTTTTAAATCTACTATATCGTCCTCTAAAATTACCAATGGACGAACATTTAAATTATGAGGAGCAATAGGTGTAATAATAAAATTCTTAGCCTGAGGCATAACAATGGGTCCTCCACAACTCAAAGAATATCCTGTAGAACCTGTAGGAGTACAAATAATTAAACCATCCGCCCAATAAGAACTCAAGTACTTTCCATTTAAATGAGTCTCTACAGTTATCATAGAGGTGGTATCTTTCCTACTTACCGTTACTTCATTTAATGCGCATCCAAATTCTTTCCCCATATTATTACAGGTAAATACACTCAGCAAAGAACGTTCTACTTTAATAAAATCATTCTTTAACAGTTGACTCAATCTTAGTTGAGTTTCTTCTTTATTCACATTTGCCAAAAATCCTAATTTACCTAAATTTATGCCCATAATAGGTACTTTTTTTTGTTGCATATATCGAATGGCTGATAAAATAGTACCATCACCACCTACTGTTATGAGAAAATCTAATTCCTCATATAAAAGAATCTCTTTGTAATTCGTATAATTATACAAATCTTTACACACAAAAACCTCAACACCTCTATTACTTAAAAACGCTCCTATTTCTTTTATACAATTAATAACATTTATATGTTCTGAAATACCAAATATTCCTATATTCATTCTACTACAAATTTAAATACTTCATTAAATTACTATACCGTTCATTTAACTGTTGAATATACATATTATCCTCCGAGCAAAATAGTATATGATATTCATACCTCTTAAAACTATTAATTATCCTAGAAACTTCCATAGTATTGATTTTAATAACTACTTCTACTTTATTCTCAAAAAAATGAGCAATAAAGCTGCCCAATATTTTAGCATTATAGCCCTCTACAATTTGTGCTATCTGTGCCATAGAATAATCTTTTAAAGATATACCTAATATCAAAAGCACACCCACTTCGTTCACAAAGGGACAATTTACAATTGTACTAAGTATATCCGTAATTTGGACACATCCTAAATAATTTCCATTTTCATCTAATACAGGGTATATATCGGTATCATTTTCTTCCATTTGTTTCAATGTAATGAAATATATTTCATTGGTGCCCCCATAAAAAGTGGCTAAACAATCTATAAGCTCTCCTATTTTTTTAGTACTATTTCTATTTAATAAGGCTTCATAAGGAAGCATTCCTATAAGTTTGCCTCTTTCTACAATAGGAATATGTGAAATCCTATGTTCATGAAATACTTCTAAAGCATCGACGATCTTACTCTGTTTGCTCAGAGAAGTAATATCATTATTTATAAAATCTTTGGTAAACATTCCATAATATTTTATAGTTCAAATCACATTATAGTTCAAATCACAATGCAAATGTACTAATTTTTAATCTATGAATATCTTAGCCATAAAACATCTTAAAAAATCAAGAGGCTTAAAGTCTATATCTGGAAAATATATTTTTAAAAAAAAGACTAAGAACCTACATTTAAATTATTGTGCTAAAAAAGAATACTCTCTAAATATACATTTTATCTCTAAGTTCTTTGATTTGAGGTGCATTTATATATTCATCATAAGTCCTTTGCTTATCTATGACTCCATTAGGTGTAATTTCAATAACTCTGTCGGCTACCGTCTGCAGAAACTCATGGTCGTGCGAAGTAAATAACACGGTTCCTTTATAAGTTTTCAAGGAGTTATTAAATGCTGTAATAGACTCCAAATCCAGATGACTTGTAGGTTCATCTATAGTAAGTACATTAGCTTTAAGTAACATCATTTTAGAGAGCATACACCTTACCTTTTCCCCTCCCGAAAGTACATTGCTTTGTTTGAGTGCCTCATCCCCAGAGAATAACATTTTACCCAAAAACCCTCGGATAAATATTTCACCTACCTCATTATCCTTAGCATATTGCCTAAGCCAATCTACTAAGTTCAATTCATTTTTAAAAAATTCAGAATTATCCAAAGGCAAATAAGCATGAGTAGTAGTGATCCCCCAGTTAAAAGTACCGCTATCAGCTTGCATATTCTCATTGATAATCTGATACAGTGCCGTAGTAGCCATACTATTTTTTGAAATCAACGCCACTTTATCGCCCTTATTGAGTTTAAACTCTACATCTTTGAACAATATTTTTCCATCTAAAGATTTAGATAGATTCTCCACAGACAAAATTTGATCCCCTGCCTCTCTTTCCTGCTCAAATATAATAGCGGGATACCTCCTACTGGAAGGTTTTATATCCTCTATATTGAGTTTATCCAATAGTTTCTTTCTACTGGTAGCTTGCTTAGATTTAGCAGCATTAGCACTAAATCTATCGATAAAAGATTGCAATTCTTTTCGTTTTTCTTCTGCTTTCTTATTCGCCTGTTCTCTTTGCCTGAATGCCAACTGACTCGATTCATACCAGAAAGTATAATTTCCTGTAAAGAGATTGATCTTACCAAAATCAATATCGGCAATAGTAGTACATACGGTATCTAAAAAGTGTCTATCATGAGAAACTACAATTACTGTATTTTCAAAATCTGCCAAAAAATTTTCAAGCCACACTACTGTTTCTATATCCAAATCGTTAGTGGGCTCGTCGAGTATGAGTACATCTGGGTTTCCAAATATAGCTTGAGCTAAAAGTACCCTTACCCGAGTATTTCCATCTACTCCACTCATTTTAGTAAAGTGTAATTGCTCGGATACCCCCAGCGAAGACAATAAGTAGCTCGCGTCGCTCTCTGCCGTCCAACCTCCCATCTCCTCGTACTGTAAACTAAGCTCTCCTGCCTTAATCCCATCCTCATCAGAAAAATCAGGCTTGGCATAAATTTCATCCATCTCTTTTTTAACACCAAACAGCATTTGATTACCCATCACTACTGTTTGAAGTATTTCACAGTCGTTGTAAGCAAAGTGATCTTGTTTGAGCACAGACATTCTCTTACCTCTTTCTAAATGCACAGTACCTGAATTGGGCGTCTCTTCGCCTGATAATATCCTCAGAAAAGTAGATTTTCCAGCTCCATTAGCCCCTATGACCCCATAGCAATTTCCCTTAGTAAATTTAATGTTTACCTCATCGAATAAAACTCTCTTTCCATACTGTAATGATAAATTTGAAACTGTAAGCATTTTACTTAATTACTTGTAATTTTAATAAGACCGCAAAGGTAAGATAAATTTACATGAAAATTCTCAACCTTGTTAAAAATTAAGACTGTTACCCTATAACAATTTTGAAGTGTCAATATAATAACTTACTATTTACAAAAACTTTTTCTAATATTTTTCTAAATAGTATTTTGCCTTCCTCTATTCTTTAAATAGACTTGTTTTCCTGCCTGTCGGCAGATATGGAAGGCTATTTCTGGGACTTTTTCAATTTCTTAAAAATAATACACGTCTTGGGTTCTTAGGGCGTCATAAAAAAATCGGATACAATTTTTAAATAAACGGCTTTATCTCATGTAATTTGTGGCACTTTCTTGGGGTGCAGTGGTTCCTTAAATACAGTTGTTTTCACTATATTAAAGGGGTAGCAGCCAGCGGCATTTGATTGATTTAATACTGATCTGCAATTAAACCGTTTTTATAGATTACTGTTTTCTTCAATTTTCCATTATTATCATAAGACTTGAATTCACCTTCCTTTTCGCCATTTTTATAGTTTTCTATTCTCCGCAATTTTCCATTTTCATGATACCACTTGGATTCACCTTCCAATTTGCCATTTTTATAGTTTCCTATTTTCCGCAATTCGCCATTTTTATAATGGAAATTCCATAAACCTTCCTTTTCGCCATTTTTATAGTTTCCTATTTCCTCCAATTCTCCATTTTCATGATACCACTTGTATTCACCTTCCCTTTCGCCATTTTTATAGTTTCCTATTTCTTTCAATTCTCCATTTTCATGATACCGCTTGTATTCACCTTCCCTTTTGCCATTTTTATAGTTTCCTATTTCTTTCAATTCTCCATTTTCATGATACCGCTTGTATTCACCTTCCCTTTTGCCAAATATACAGTTTCCTATTTTCCGCGATTCGCCATTTTTATAGTTTCCTATTTCCTTCAATTTTCCATTTTCATAATACAACTTGTATTCACCTTCCTCTTCGCCATTTTTATAGTTTCCTATTTCCTTCAATTTTCCATTTTCATAATACAACTTGTATTCACCTTCCCTTTCGCCATTTTTATAGTTTCCTATTTCCTTCAATTTTCCATTTTCATAATACAACTTGTATTCACCTTCCCTTTCGCCATTTTTATAGTTTCCTATTTGCTCCAATTCTCCATTTTCATAATACAACTTGTATTCACCTTCCCTTTCGCCATTTTTATAGTTTCCTATTTGCCACAATTTGCCATTTTTATAGTTTCCTATTCTCTGCAATTCTCCATTTTCATGATACCACTTGGATTCACCTTCCTTTTCGCCATTTTTATAGTTTCCTATTTGCTCCAATTCTCCATTTTCATGATACCACTTGTATTCACCTTCCAATTTGCCATTTTTATAGTTTCCTATTGCCTCCAATTTGCCATTTTTATAGTTTCCTATTGCCTCCAATTTTCCATTTTCATGATACCACTTGTATTCACCTTCCAATTTGCCATTTTTATAGTTTCCTATTTCCTTCAATTTTCCATTTTCATGATACCGCTTGTATTCACCTTCCTTTTCGCCATTTTTATAGTTTACTATTTGCTCCAATTTTCCATTTTCATCATACCACTTGTCTTCACCATTTTTAAAATAGTCTATTATTGCTCTTAATCTCATTATTTTGATTTGTTGAGTAATTTAATTTATTAAATACCTTATCATTTGAACCTTTACGTTCACCTAATATTCGTAAAGCATTTATGATTGTTTTTTGAGATGATTGTGCATACAAAAAAGCAGCTTTGCATCTCAGAGGTCAAGACGTTTACGAATTATTCGGCAAACAGCATGGTTATTAAGGTATCCTTATATCCTTTATATTGACCCCCAATAATTTTTGAGTAATTTTATTCAATTCTTCTCTTTCGCCTTTAAAATGGTAAGTAGTATGTTTATGTTTAAAGTTTTCATTAGGTTTCAACTCAAAAGCAGGAGAAGATGATTCTAATTCATAAAAGGGTCCTATAATATTGCCATCTTCTGTTGGTCCATCATTATAACTATTGACAACATCTCCACGATAAGGATATTTATGATGTTCCCAAAGAGAATTAACATAAATTTCATTTTTGTCATCAAAACTATATCTTACTACAGTCAATATATTATTCATGTGATCATAACTTGCTATTATAGGAATAATATTTTTAGGAGGCAACCCTATTTTAGAACGATATTTACCATCTCCTTTGAATAAAACAACATTGTCTCTCACAGATAACCTATCTGGACCAATATCACCAAAATATTTTGTATTAATTTGTAAACTATCTTTATTTTTATAAGGTATTACTACCATAGTTTCATCCGAAGGAATAAACATCCCCAAAACCCAAATAGAGATCAACCCCGTTTCTTTTTTCCATTGTTTATCTCCTACATTCGTTATTTTATCTAATGTAGCATACGCTACATACGACACTTTAGAATCTATATTCAAATGCAAATCATCTAGAATATTTTCTTTATCGAGCAATGTAATATGTCTATCTACTTTAATTTCAAATACATAATCTGAATAATTTTTTAAACTCATATTTTTAGTAAAATGAACTTCATTATTCGATTGATGAACCATATTAAATTTCTCTGTATCTATGGGTGAAGGAGTCTGCCAATTTTTTAGTGTAAAGTCTTTTCCTTTTTCAAAAAATAAAGAATATTGTCCTCCTTCTGGACCCATCCAAAAACGATTTTCACCTCCAAAAGCATTTATATGTTTTTGAAGTTTTTTAGAAGATATCAAATCATAATTTATCCAACCATAACTATATCCTTTTTCTCCATCGGATGTACTGGTCATAACCCGAGCTTGATAATCACCCACAATAGCAATTTGGGATTTTCCTAAATCATCTTTTAAAACAACAACATCCTTATATTTTTTTAAAAAATCTAAATCATATCCAAAAGATCCTTTAAAATAAGTTTCTTTTTCTTTACAAGAAAAAATAGCGAAACAAGAAAATAAACAAACAAAAAAATTAGCTTTATTCATCATAAATTTGTTAAATTTTAGTTAAAATAAATTCAAAAATACTTTCTTTAATTTATTTTAAACAGTTATTACATACACACAGAATTTAAACTGTAACTACAGTTTTTAATCTGGTGCAATTTATAAAAAATATCTCTACAAATTTTAATAAAATTTCATTTCTTTTTACTTTTAGATAAATGCTCCATTGATTCTCTATGCAACGCACCATAAAACCGTAAGCAGAGCTGGTTCTCATTGGTATGAAACTTTACTTAAAAAGAATTTTCTAAAAAAATCTTACTAAAATAAAACATTATGACAACGAATGAATACACTCAATTAATTTATTTTTAATACAATTTAAAATACTTTCTCTTTGTTATATCATTGAATAGGTTATCTTAATCTATGATTTAAACAGTTATAATTTTGAATAAAGAAACTCTAAAAAAAGTCCTTACCTTTGCCTGCATGATGAAAAAGAGAAAAGAGATGATCTTAGAGAAGGTGTTGTTTACCAGCGTAGCATCCAAAGGCAAATCTATAGGTAGGGTAGAGAATAAAGTGGTTTTTGCCTGTGGTGTGGTACCCGGCGATATAGCAGATATAAGGATTGTAAAAAAACGCAAAGCCTATTATGAAGGTACTCCTACTCATTTTCACACCTATTCGCCAAAAAGAACAACCCCAAAATGTACGCATTTTGGAACTTGTGGAGGGTGCAAATGGCAAAATATGCAATACCACCATCAATTAGCATATAAACAAGAGGAAGTACAACGCAACCTCGTTCGTTTAGGCAATATAGATATTCCTAATATGCAACCTATCATAGGGGCGCCACAGCAATACTACTACCGCAATAAAATAGAATTTTCCTTTACTAATAACCGATGGCTTACTAAGGAGGAAATAAATAGCCATAGAGAAATTAGCCATAGAAACGGTTTAGGATTTCATATATCTGGCAAATGGGATAAGATATTAGACCTTAAAAAATGCTACCTACAAAGTGAGCCCTCTAACACCATAAGATTAGAGGTTAAAAAATATGCCCTACAAAACCGTATCTCCTTTTTTAATCCTATAAATAAAGTAGGATTGCTACGCAGCATGATGATTCGCATCAGCTCCACCGCACAAGTGATGGTGCTATTACAGTTTTATTACGAAGATACGCCAAAGAGAGAGAGCCTACTGAATCACTTGAAAAATACCTTTCCACAAATTAGCTCTCTACTGTATGTAATCAATGAAAAAGACAACGATTCTATTTATGATCAAGAAGTAAAAACCTTTAGCGGCAACTCCTATATATGGGAAGAGATGGAGGGGTTCAAATTTAAAATCAGTGCCCAATCGTTCTATCAAACTAACTCCGAGCAAGCCTATACCCTTTATAAAGTCATCAGAGATCTTGCACAACTCACGGGCAAAGAAGTGGTTTACGACCTCTACACGGGCACGGGTACCATCGCTCAATTTGTATCTACAAAAGCTAAAAAAGTAGTGGGTATAGAATCGGTAGCACAAGCCATAGAAGATGCCCAAGAAAATGCCAAGGTAAACCAAATTAAAAATACAGTATTCTACACGGGTGATATGAAAGCTATTTTTAACGACCAATTTATTTTGGAAAACGGGACCCCAGACGTAATTATTACTGATCCTCCACGAGATGGTATGCACAAAAAAGTAGTAAAGCAAATTTTGCAGATAGCCCCCTACAGAATAGTGTATGTAAGTTGTAATTCTGCCACGCAAGCTAGAGACATAGCACTTATGAACCTTACCTATAAAGTAGTAAGCGTGCAAGCCATCGATATGTTTCCACATACACACCATATAGAAAATATAGTATTACTGGAAAAACGCAAACCCTAAATGAAATACCTTTCTATATTTATATTCTCTATACTATTACTGTATTGTTGCGAAAAAGACGACGTGTGTATAGACCCCCTAACCCCTAGACTGCACATAGGATTTTACAAAGACAATAAAACCATCATAATGGATAGCCTTTACATACTATGGAGTGGCAAAAAAGACACTATATTTGAAGGCAAAAAAGTAAATAAAGCCTTGGCAAGTCTGAACTTTTTAGATAACCACACTACGTTAGCACTACATGCTTATATCAATAAGGTGAAAACGATAGATAACCTCACCATATCCTACGATAAAGAAAGGAAATTTGTATCTAAAGCGTGTGGGTTCAAATACATTTATAACCACTCCAAAGCTAATGCTACAAAAGTGGGAATCAAAAAAATAGAATGGGTGAGAATAGAAAAAAATAAAAAAATAACCAAACTCAAAACGAGAAATATTGTATTTGAAAAAGACCAACATATTAGAATTTACTATTAGTTTTATATTGTTCTTTTGTAATGTATCGCTATCGCAAAATACCTATAAAGCTACACCGAAAGGCAATCACACGCAAAAGGCAGAAGTTCATATTCCCTTTACCAAAGGAATAAAAATAGGTGTAGATTTATACAAACCCATCCGGGAATTTTTTAATGACCAAAAGTTAGCTTACGAACTCATAGCTAAATGGAATATCTATACCAACTTTTTTTCCTCTACCCAAATAGGATATGAGCAAAGGGATTTTAAAAATGATAAGATAAGTACTTCTGGACAAGGTTTTTTCTTTAAAACGGGCATTCATTATAATTTTTTAAATCGCCATCCCACCAAGAACGATGTTTTTTATATAGGCGGGCACTACGGCTTTAGCATCTTTTCACAGTCTATGAAACATACTATACAAGATAAAATTACTCAAACCAAACTCAAGCAAAATATCCCCAAAACCCAATACACGCCACATTGGCTAAGTATGTGCGTAGGTATAGATGTTGAAATACTACCCTTTATATTTTTTGGTTGGGAAGTCGCAATAAGCAGCATTGTAGCCAATAGATATGTAAATGGTATAGATGCTATATATATCCCTGGCATAGGTGAACACAATGACGGTGTAAGTTTTTCATTTATCTATACTATTAGTGCTTTTATCCCTTTTGAAAATTATTAGTGTGTTTTTGTACTCAAAAAATCATCATAACACTTCGATAAGGCATCTATAATCTCGATATCCGATGCTTTTAAAATAAAATCTGTGGTGTAGCTACAATAACCCAGCAATTCGTCCAACTCTTTTTTAGATATTTTAAACACCCTCATAATCAGCTTCCTATCAAAGCGTTTTTGCAATTTTCGCTCCAGTTCCAACGATGCCTTTAGTTCTTTGAGTTTACGCATCTGCTTGCCCCTACTACTAAATATATCATACAAAAAATCTACTATCTGAAACACATTAGGAGCTTTGGGCTTAGGAAAACCCAACTCTTCTACCGTTTTAAAACCAGGTATCTTTAATGTCTTCTTGCGTTTTTTTGGAGTTAAACTCTTTACATCTACTTCCAATATTCCCGTAAGCCCATAGGGATTTATAATCATCTCTGAGAGTTCATATACCTTAGGCGTAAGTACAATAATATTGGTTTTGCCATTGAAATGATTTGCTGATACCACTACCTTTTGGGATTTAAACCCCATAGAAGACACTAGTAAAGTATCCGATATAGAAGAACTAATTTTAAAGTTATAATCTACATCAGTAATAGTAATTCTACCATTCGATAAATTGGAAATATGCGCTATGCTAAATGCCCTTTCCTTACAGATAACTTTTCCATAAAAATAACTCTCCTTATTTTGAGCATGCAAAAGAGCACTGCATTCCAATAAAAGTAAAATAATTAAAACATTTTTCAATTCTAATTTGCAATTATAAAAAGCAAATATATATTTTTAATTTTCTCAAATTACAAAATAAAATTAAATTTGCGGTTTGAACTAATTAAATTGTACAAAATATATAAAAACTATGAATTTTCCAGAAACGTTAAAATACACTAAAGAGCACGAATGGATAAAAATAGATGGTGATACTGCTATAGTGGGCATCACAGAATTTGCTCAAAGAGAGCTTGGAGACATTGTATTTGTAGATGTAGATACTGAAGGAGACGAATTAAATAAAGATGAGGTTTTTGGTTCTGTAGAAGCCGTAAAAACAGTATCCGATTTATTTATACCCGTATCCGGAGAAGTAATAGAATTCAACCAAATTCTATCGGATGAACCTGAAAAGATAAATACTGATCCCTATGGCGAAGGTTGGATTATCAAAGTAAAAATGTCTGCCCCACAAGAGTTAAACGAACTATTATCAGCAGAAAATTACAAAGCCATTGTTTAGTTTGAAAGGTTTATCAAAAAAGATTCACATTCTTACTATACTTGCCTTTTTGGGTATAGTGGTGGTGCACTGCATACCCGCTAAACACATCCCTAATGAAGCTCGTCTGTTTTCAGATAAATTGATACACTTTGGCATATTTTTAGTGTTCACCGTACTCTTAAACGCTAGCTTACATCTAGAATATATTAAATACTCCGCCTTTAAATCATTTATCTATTGTACGCTATTTGCGCTGTTTATGGAATTACTACAAGAGCTTTTTATCCCATCTCGAAATGGTGATTCTTTAGATTTTTTATTCGACTCTTTAGGAGTACTTGCAGGTATTTTGACCTTTATCCTTATTAAAACACAAAGGAAAATTTAAATAATTCCTTTGCCTGTATCTGATGACCAAAAGGCGAGATTAGAATCTTATTTTTAAGTTGTTTTTGATCATGGATATATATAAGGTATTCATTTATATAAAGATATAAATAATCAAATGGAACTTATGGAAGAATTAACAAAATCTTAATTATATTAAAACTATTGTGAAACCCATACAACAGTATTATATTGTCAATCATATTTAGAAAAATCTTTATCTTTAAATAATTCTGCTAATCCTCCTACTTGTCTTAATCTTAGTATTTCATCTGTATCCATGCCTATATTTTTCATTATCCATGCATCTGACATCCCCAATTTACTAAGCTCGTTTACAATATCAACCATCAAGTTAATAACGTGTGAACCTCTTGCCCTGTTGTGTCGTATCGTTGATGCTATACGATTACTTATATCTTTATCTATCACTACTACAGGTAATTTTCCATCTTCCCGATCGTAAATATCTCTATGATTTTTCATCACAGTATAACGATGGAAACCATCTACTATCTCGTATTTATCAATATCTTTGAGGTAGTAGCACACAATAGGCATTGTGTATCCATCCTCTTTAATAGATTTATAGAGCAACTTCATCTCAGGTGGAGCTACATTATTTGGGTTATACGCATTGGCTTGTATCTTTTCTAATGGTATTGCTTTAACTTTATAGACTGGACTTTTCATAATATATTTTTATATTTTTCAATTACTTTTTTTCTTTTTCTTATCTCATTTTTTGTTAATGAGAAGCCCATATACTTACATAAATGATCATTTTTTATAATACAAACACACATTCTTTTATATGTTGGTATGAGTTTAAAATCACTAATGTTCACATCATCTTGATACTCCATTTTGCAAGGTTTTTTATCGGTATTGTAATTAGACTTTTCACCTACTTCTAATTTAACACCAGCATCTTTTAGTTCTTGAATTACGTCATCATTTAATACACCTCCTTTTTCTTTCCAGAATTTAATTGAAGTATCTAGTTTATCTAAATACCTTTGTTTAGTTTTCTTTGGAAGTGTATGCAATAGAAAAAACATATACTCCTTCCATGTAAAGGAATCAGGTTTAGTAATACTGCCCCAACCCATTGCAGTTGTACCACCATAGATACCCGTAAAGTTTACTCCATTTACTCGTCCTACTAATTTTCCCCAAGTATGAGGTTCAATAACTCTAAACAACTTAAGAGATGCCTTGGCTTCGTTTAAAAAAGGACTCGCTACTCTTTGATGATGCAACAGTACTCCTGCTTTATGATATATGTCATAAAGTTTGTTGTAATCCCAATTAAACTTACCATTTGCCACCCAAATATCTTCTAAATTCCAATCAAAAATAGGGTAACCTTTGTAAACATTAGTATCTATTTTTTTTATCCAATTTAACCCTTGATAATTATGTGAGTTTCTATCACTGTGAATTGTTCGCCATCTATTGAGTGATTCCTGGGTTCTCAAACCAATTAGCACACAAGTGTTTTTGGCTTTGTGTTTTTTGTGATACCAAATGCTGAATTTTTCTTGAAATTCATAATCATACATCTTTTCTTCATAAAAATTGAAATCTTTTTTGGTGTAAGCATTCATTGGTAACTCATTTACCCATATATCTTTTTTTGTGTCGTCCCACGGTCGCCAATACGACTGAAACATACTAGTACAAGTGCTTACTTTGTAAGGTATGCAAACATTGTAAACATCTATAATGTCGATATTTTGTTGAAATGTTCTATCGACATATTGACGAGTCATTTGGTATTCTGCTTCATAGTTAAAATGAACGAGACCAAACCTTTTTTGTAGGTTATTTTCTCTTATGTATTGAATACAAAGATTTAGCAATACGCCACTATCTTTTCCTCCTGAAAAGGACACATAAATATTATCAAATTCTTTAAATATATATGCTAACCGCTGTTTAACCAATTCATAAACATTCATTTTACCTCTTTAGTTTCCACGTATTTCTTGCTTTTACTTTTTACAAATCAAATATACTCATTTTATTATTTCTTTAATTTGACGCAAAGATAGCTTTTTAAATTCTTTTAAAAAATCTGCCTTACGCGCCACATTATCATCCATCATTTTGTCTAACCCAACATTGGCGTTTAGGTTGTAAAATACACAATCTTCTTGTTGTCCTGTCCTAAATATACGCCTCTCTGCTTGCTCAATTAAGGCGTAATCCCATATTTTGTCAAAAAATATAATCCTACTGTATTTTTGTAAATTCAAACCAAAAGAATGCTTTTGATAAGACAATACTTTAATGTCAGGAAATGTTTTTTTTAGAAGATTTTGAGTATCAATATACTTAGCAAATATAAGTATTTTGTTAATATCATTATTTTGAATGATATTCGATACTATTTCAAATTTACTTTTACTCCTACTATAGTTATTCTGAAGCCATTGTGTTAATTCTAAAAAGAAATTAGGACGAGCCATTAACCATTGATCATTCATTACCTTATTGATAATTTCTTCATGACGTTCTTTTTCATCACTATCTAAGCAATAGTCAATATTAATATATTTTTTATTTAAATCTAACTTTAAATCAGATTCAAAAATATATGGTTCTATCAAGGAATACAGATAATCCAAGTTGTGATACTTTACTATCCACTCTCTTGTTCTTTGTCTATATTTCCTGCGTACAGTTACACTGCTATACTCACAGAACATATTCTTAAATTGAGTATAACTCAATTGCAATATCCTTCTATCTAAAAACTCCATTTGAGACCACAAATCAAGTAAATTTCGGGTTAAAGGAGTTCCATTTAATATTAGTTTATATTCACACAAAGAACCTAATGCTATTAATCTCTTAGTTCTTTTGGAATTAAAATTTTTGATTTTTAGACTTTCATCCACAACTATAACAGGGTTTTTTGCCTTTGATAATTTATTATATATATCAAGGTAAATCCTGTCAGAATTTTGAATACTCTCTATACCTATAATTTTAGCGTTAAATTTCCATTTATTCATTTCCTCTTTCAGATTACTTTTCGTCTGAAAAGGTGTGAACCAAACAATTAAATCATAGTCAATGGTTCTGACTAATTCGATAGCTGATAATGTTTTTCCTGTTCCGGGCTCCATAAACAAAGCACCTACTTTGTACTTACTTAGTTTTTTATAGCAAGTTTTTTGTTGAGGCAAAATCATCGCAGTAGTTCTTTGTTAATTGATTTTTTAGAAAAATCAATTTTTTTAGGTATGTGTGTTTTCTTAATTACTACGGCATCACTATCTTTGTATTCAATATCTTTTTCCTGTGCTGTTTTTGCAGATATTTCAAGGTGTCCTGCCATTTTTTTATTGATAACAAGATGTTTAAACATATGATATCCAAGCCATACTTCTTTTCCTTGTATATCTATGAGTATTGCACGACCAGTGTCGTGCAAAAACTCATCAAATTTAACCTTGACTGTGATTATTTTACAATTATCCAATTTTTATAAATTTATTGTAAATTTCTCTACTTACCCGTGTATCGCATGTACTATTTGCCAAACCGTGTTACCATTTTTTGTATTGTATAATGTTTGTATTTTCTTTTAATTTCCATTTTAGTAAATTTTTCATTAAAGAGAATATAAAAACTATTTTCACTAAGCAGCTTTATGATCTTAATACAACACATACATCCCCTATTTTATTTATTACTTGTTTTTTTATTTCAGCTTCTTGAGCTGAAATCCAATTTGAATCTTGGGAAGAGCACGATATTTTACAACTTATTGTGAACTATCCATTAGCTAAAGACTAATGGGCTTGGGGTACAGACCTGTACTTCTTTACA
This sequence comes from Ichthyobacteriaceae bacterium, assembly GCA_965226285.1. GTDB lineage: Bacteria > Bacteroidota > Bacteroidia > Flavobacteriales > Ichthyobacteriaceae > CBDDCQ01. Next base: position 395,707 of record CBDDCQ010000006.1, on the reverse strand, counting down.
CAAGTCTTATTTGAGTTTCCATCCGTATAATCGCCAGTTCCTGAAGATATTATTTTTAATCCTTCTTTTAAGATATTGATACTTGCATTTAAGTCTCTAGCCAAGTGATGTCCATCTTTACAAGTCCATTCTCTTACTAAAAGGTTTAAATCTCGATTTGTACATTCACAAATATTCCAAGTCTTTGAACTGGGGTAGAAGCGATTGATTTTAGCAACTTGTTTGTCATTCCATTCAGCTTTGTATTCCAAAAACTTCACAAATGTACCCCAACTTGTATCAGCAAGGTGTTTTGATAGTTTTCTATTGCTCATCATACCTTTTACACTAAGGTCTTCCAAAGCAATTACATCATAGTCTGAAACAAGTTGATGTGATACTTTATGTAACACGTCTTGTCTTGTGTTGGATATTTTCTCGTGAATCTTAGCAACTGTTCGCTTTTGTTTTTCAAAAGAATTACTACTTTTTTGTTTACGAGAAAGATGTTTTTGTGCCTTCACTAAATTTTTCATATTTCTTTGTATATTGGTTATTCTTAAATTTTGTCCCATTGGAAATAATAGCAAAATCCTTTAATCCTAAATACACACCACAAACAGCACCAGCCCTTTCTTTTGGTTGATACTGTTCTTCTGTTAATATTGATACAAAGTATCTACCTGTTGGTGTTTTGGAAAACGTCATTTTACCTACTTCACCTTTTACATCACGGTGAACAATACACTTAATACCGTCCTTGACTTCTTTACCATCAATCAATTTTGTGTGTTGTGCTACAGTAAAGCTGTTCTTATTTTTATTCGACTTAAAGCTTGGAAACTTAGCATTACCTCTAAAGAAGTTTAGGTGTGCAGTATCTAAAGAACGTAATGTGAATTGTAAAGTCTGACTATTTACTTCTTTAAACCAAATAGTTCCGTCTTGCTTCTTTAATTCGATCACGGTCTTTGCTTGAGCATAGTAGTTATCGGACTTCTTATCTGCTTCATATTGCTCTTTTCGATCATTCAAAAAGTGATTGTAAATATACTGGACACACCCAAAAGGTTTATTCAATAACACTTTTTGTCCTTGTATTGATTTTAATTCAAAGCGATATGTCCTAGGTATTGTTTTCAAGTTTACAAAAATACTCCTTTTTATTCTAAAAATGAGTTTTGAAGGATTTTTTATGTGGTGGTATCATTTTATTTATAATAAAGCTACAAAGGAAATGGCTAAAATGAATATTCTAAAGGTTTCTATGGAAATTTTATTTATGGAATTGAGCAAGTAAAATACTGTTGCCAATTAGCACTATATACTTTATGGAGGGTAAAGTGATAAATTCAAAGTTTTGGCATTTTTAAATCACTATATTTTTATTTCAAAAGAATTAACTAACAATGGTTTATAACATTTTTTATAAACTCTTTTGCAACGGTCTTAAATACGTTTTATTTTATAAAATTTTCTGAAATTTCTTTTAAAATATTAAAGTTGCATACAAATGGTAACTTTGGATTTACTCAACGACTGAGAGGATAAGTCAAGTGTTCCCCCTAATCGGTTACCTAAACAAAGCCGAAACGCCGGCTGCCAATCGTAGTCGAGTCATAGCCACCTATTTACTATTTAGGGAGACTTTATAATTGAACTTGGGTTAAAACAAACTAAAATTTAGAGTTACCTTATATCAACTAAATTTTAGTACATTTGCAAATCTGTTAAATTCTTATTTTAAGTTATGACATTTTTTTTTAAAAGGGGCTTAATATGCATTTTATTTTTACTTATAACTTCCTGTGGAATATATTCTTTTACAGGAGCTTCTATCTCTCCAAATGTCAAAACAGTACAAGTAGATTATTTTCCTAATTATGCACTTCTTGTAAACCCCAGATTGAGCCAAATTGTAACGCTAAAATTACAAGATATGATGCAAAATAAAACAGACCTAAAAATTGTAAAAGATGATGGAGACCTTCAATTTGAAGGGGAAGTAAAAGGATATGAAATTACACCTGACAATGCTGAGGCAAATAATAGAGCAGCTTTTAGTAGGCTCACCATTACTATAAATGTAAGATACTATAATTCCAAAGATGAGAAGCAGAATTTTGAAAGATCATTTAGCGACTATGAAAAGTTTCCAGCTAGCCAAAACTTCTCAAGTGTAGAAAATGACCTTATAGAGCAAATACTAGATAAAATAATGGATAAAATATTTGTAGCCTCTGTAGCAAATTGGTAGATAAATATGCAAAAGGAGATAGAAAAAATCATACAAAAAATACAAACTTCAAATGAATCATCTCTCGTCTACGATTTGAAAAGAGTGATCAAAAAATACCCTTACTTTTCAACAGCTAGACTTTTGTATTTGAGAGAACTTAAACAAAATAAAAGTTTGCGATACAATTTAGAGCTTAAAAAATCCTCTATACATGTACCTAACCGTTCTATATTATTCGATTTTGTTCACGCTCCAAAAGAACTACAGCCTAATAAGAAAGAAGATAACCAAAAGACAAAAGTAGAAAATCATGAAAAATTAAAAGTAAAGAGTACCAAGCCAAAAGAGAAAAAAAATAGAACCAAAAAAACAACCCCTAAAAAAGAAACTATTATATTAGACATACATAAAAAATATCCTTTTTCTACTTGGATGGAATTATCAAAGCCTACTCAAACCGTAACCAATACAAAAAAAAATAACCCTAAAAAAACAGGAAATCGAAAACTTGAAATTATTGATAAGTTTATAGATAACCATGTAAAATTAAAACCTAAGAGAGATGGTAGCGAATACTTGTGTAAAGATATCACAATGGGAAATATAACTCAAGATGAAGACCTTATGACAGATACTCTAGCACAAATATATATAGAACAAAGGAAATATGCTAAAGCTATAAAAGCATACCAAATACTCTCTATGAAATACCCTGAAAAAAAATCTATTTTCACAAATAAGATAGAATATATCAGGAAAATACAATTTGAAAAATAGTTTACTACATTAAAATTCAAAAAAACCTATTCCAATATATCCGATAACTTTTTGAAGGTATTTAATTAAATGTTAAATTTGGCAACAAAAAACAATTTTTTTCTAATTTATCTGCTAAAATTAAAAAATTTTTACTATATTTGCAGAAAATAAATATAGTTGTGATCCAAAGGGTTCAGTCATTATACCTACTGGGAGTTATTATACTTTCAGTTTTCTCCTTTTTTGATTTTAAAGAAGAAGATGCTTTAGATTCTGCTTATGCTATAGAAGCAATATTGTGTGTAATAATATTCATGTTATCCTTAGTTACTATATTTATGTTTAAAAATATGAAAATGCAATTTATATTAGGAAGACTTAATATTTTGGTAAATCTTTTATTTTTGGGATTATTTGTATATTATTCGCTAAATTTATCCGAAGAGAATGATTTCTTACAGAAGGGTATTGGCAGAATAGTACCTCTTTTGAATATCGTATTGATAGTTTTAGCAAACAAAGCTATAAAGAGGGATGATAAACTCGTAAGATCTGCAGATAGAATCAGATAATTTTCAATAAAACTTTAATTTTTTTATTTATTTATGTGAGAAATCTCCTTTAAAGGAGATTTCTTTTTTAAATAATTAGTGTTATATTTGCCTTTGTATTTGTGAAATTAAGTTAAAAAGACTATGGCTAGTAAAAAAGTACTAAAGAAAGATATAAATAACATTATGACGTACTTGATAGATCAGTGTTATATGATTGAATTTTTGGATTCTACAAAGAAAAAAGAAACAGATAAACTCGTAGATGAAATGGTAGATATTTATAATGAGGTGCTTTCTAAGGTAAACGATAGAAAGATAAAGAATCCTAAACCGCATTATAAGAAACTAAAAGAAGATTTTCAAAAAAGTACAGATGAAATTATAAAAAAGATAGATAAGTTAGCATAGGTATTATCTATTAGAAATTCTTTTACTACAAGAACATTTTATTTTTATTTTTTCTTTTTTTTTCGAAGTTCAAAATGTTACAGAAAGGTTTTTTTTGTATTGTATTACTTTCATTGCAATTAGTTTCAGCTCAGACTAAACTTAAAACGGCATTTCAGACTCTTGAGATATATGACTATTTTGGAGCTCGTAAAATGTTTCACAATTTAAAAAACAATCATAGAGCAAGCACAAGTTATGGGTTAAGTATTATATATGGGAGAGATGATAATCCATTTTATCATTTAGATTCTGCTCTTTATCATATCAGGAATGCAAGAGATAAATATAAATTACTTTCAAATGAACATAAAATACGACTACTAGATATAGGAATTAATATAAAGAAAATACAAAAACAGTATGAAAATATTCAACAATCTTTTTATTTGAAACTATTAGAAAGTAAATATATTGCAGATTATGAAAAATTTTTATTAAAATTTCCTAAAACTATCTATAAGCAAGAAGTAATTAAACGTCTAGAACAACTTAGTTTAGAAAAAGCTAGAGAAATAAATACATTTGTTGCCTATAGAGAGTTTATGATTCAATTTCCAAAATCTGAGCATTTTTGGCGAGCAAAAAACAGTTATGATAGCTTGTTGTATCATCAAAAGACCCGAGAAGAAGATATTCTATCTTATAGAGATTTTATGATACAATACCCTAAAAGTAATTATGTAAGTGAGGCAAAAAATAAGATTTATAAGATAGCTACTAAAAGTGGAAAATTACAAGATTATATCAAATTTATAAATACCTTTCCAAATCATAATAAGGTTAACCAAATTTGGAATGAAATATATAAAAGAGAAGTAAAACAAAACACTCATAAAGAGTTTAAAAACTTTATTAAAAACTATCCTAATTATCCTAATTTAGATAAAGTAAAAGAAAAAAAGATACTCCAAAATACGATGTTTTACCCTTTCCAAAAGAATAAAAATTACGGTTTTATCAATGAATTGGGAATAGAGATGATACCTGGTACATATTATTTTGTAGGTGAGTTTTACCATGAACTAGCATTAGTAGCCAATAGAGAAAAGGTAGGGTATATCAATAAAATGGGAGATTTAGAAATACCTTTTAGTTTTGATGAAGGAGAAGATTTTAAACATGGTTTGGCTGTAGTGGATGTAGATGAAAAATTGGGAGTTATCAATATACATGGAGATTTTGTATTGAATTGTGAGTATGATGATATAATTGTATCCAACCAACATATATTATGTAAAAAACAAGGAGTATATAAATACTATGATCATTCTGGACAACTTTATCTTAAAAGTGAATTTTCAGATGCTCAACCTTATGAAAAATCTACAGCTATAGTAGCAAAATCGGGTAAATATGGTGTTGTCAATCTCAAAGGTAAATGGTTGATACCTCCTAGATACAATATGATAGAGAGATTGAAAAATGGGAATTTCATTACACAAAGAGCAAATAAGTATTTTATGTATTCTTCTAAAGGAACGTTAATTACCTTTGTAGGTTATGATTATATAGGTGGCTGTTTCAATAATAGAATGCTTTTTACAAAAGGAAAAAAGTATGGGTATTTGAACTGTAAAGGTAAAAAGATAATAGATGCTAAATATACTATATTTGAGGGATATAAACAAAAAGCAAATTTTATAAAGAGATATGTAATAACCAATTATAAAGGAAAATATGGGCTGATAGATAGAGTAGGTAAGAGAATACTACATAATCGTTATCAAGAACTTAAAAGTTCAAATGAAAGACTTATCCCGTGTAAGAGGAGAAATAAATGGGGATATATAGATATAAATAAGAAATTAAAAATAATGTATAAATATCAGAGTGTAGAGGATTTTAGATCAGGGTATGCTATTGTGTGTTTCAGGGGTAAATACGGAGTAATTGATAGAAAAGGGAAACTTATCGTACCATTTTTATATGATTCCTTAGAATGGTTTTCCAATAAAAAACTATTGATAAAAAAAGGGAATAAAATGGGATTGATGAATGTAAATGGAAAGAAAATATTTTTTGGTAAATACACTCAAATAGAACTTATCCAAAATAGTGTGATTAAATTGATAGCTTTAGACCAAATACATTATTTTGATATGAAAATGAATGAATATATATACAAGTGATATTATATAAGTTCCCCGTGAAAGTGAATGAGCAAAGTCTTTGTATATTCTCTTTATATCATTCTGAGATACTAATTCTACCCTTTACTTACTCCTTTAAAAGATGCAATAGCTTGATAAAAATCGTCATCTGTAATACCTATTTGGTTGCAAATCCATTTAGCACCGCTAAGGTTAGATAAGTTATGTTCTCCAAATATCTCTACAGGCATATCACCATCGTAGGTTTCTATATAAGTAATACCATCTATTACTGAAAAATTAGGTGTTTGATAGGAAAATTTTTTAATCGCATTTTCAGAGTTATTTACAATATCACAAACATTTTTATCTCGACTATTGTATATAATGGCTCCACCTTGTACAATACTATCTACAAATATTTTGAATTGTTCTTTGTAGTTTTCAAAAGTAGGGAATATATTGATATGGTCCCAAGCAATACCACTTAGCAGTGCAATATTGGGTCTGTATAAATGAAATTTAGGTCTTTTGTCTATAGGGGAAGATAGGTATTCATCACCTTCTAATATTATAAACTCATTATGAGAAGTTAGACGTACAGAGTTCTCTAAATTTTCTAGTTGATCCCCTATCATATAATCTAAGTCAATGTCTAAAAAACGAGCTACATGAAGTACCATTGAAATTATGGTAGTTTTTCCATGTGAACCCCCTATAACTATTCTAGTTTTATCCTTAGAGCATTCATACAAATACTCTGGGTAGGAGTATATTTTCAGATTTAATTCTTTAGCTTTTAGCAACTCTATATTATCTTCTTTGGCATGCATTCCCAGTATCACAGCATCTAAATCGCAGGTAATAGATTTTGTATTCCACCCTATTCGTTTGGGTATCATATGATACTGTTCTAATCTCGATTTAGCAGGGTCAAATATTTCATCGTCTGATCCTGTGACGGTATGTCCTTGTCGATGCAAAGCTACAGCCATACTGTGCATAGCACTTCCTCCTATAGCAATGAAGTGAACCTTCATTCTTAGAATAGCTTTATAACATCATTTGCATTCACGAATATCATTAATGCCAGCAATATAAAAAATCCTACCACTTGAGCGTATTCTAATACTTTCTGCTTGGGTTTTCTACCTGTAATTATTTCATATAGGGTAAATATAATGTGTCCTCCATCTAATGCAGGAATAGGTAAAATGTTTATAAAAGCAAGTGCCAAAGAAAAAAATGCAGTAAAATTCCAAAATGAATACCAATCCCAAGCAGGTGAAAATTGTTTACCAATAGCAATGAACCCCCCTAAAGATTTATATCCTTGGATCTCAGTATTAAAAACTAGTTTAAATTGTTTAATATAGTTTGTAAGTGTAGTATAAGCTTTATTAATTCCCGCAGGTATAGAGCCTAATATAGAGTGTTCTGTAGTTTCAAAATTTAATATTTGGGCAAAGTGCTTAGGGAATATACCTATTTTATTATCTTTTTTAATTACATCAAAATATAAAGTATCACCACTTCTATCAATAGTCAAATTAATGTTTTCTTTTTTGTGTTGCTGTAAATATTGATGAACCTCGCCAAAGTAATATAGGTGCTTTCCGTCGATACTAACGATTTTATCTCCTTTTTGTAAACCTATCTCTTGTGCAGGAGAATTTTTTATGATATTGGCAATACTATAGGGTATGGCAGGACTTAAAAAATTAGGATCTTCGATAATGTTCTTTAAATCTTTATCACTGATATGTATCACTTCTTCTTTTCCATTTCTCAATACTTTTACTTCTCCACCATCTAAAATGATATCCTTAACAATGCTTTTAAAAGTAGTTACGGATTTACCATTTATAGATATAATTTTATCTCCGTTTTGAAATCCCATAGCTTTACCATTCTCATTTACTTCTATACCATATATAAGGTTTTTTGAGGGAAGATATTCTTCTCCATAAGAATAAGCCATACAAGCATAAATTACAACTGCAGTGATTATATTCACAATTACACCCGCAGCCATAATAATTAACTTTTGCCAAGCAGGTTTAGATCGGAATTCCCAAGGCTGTGGATCATTCTTGAGTTGTTCTTTGTCCATAGATTCATCTATCATCCCAGCAATTTTTACATAACCTCCCAAAGGCAACCAGCCAATACCATATACTGTATCACCTATTTTCTTCTTAAATATAGAGAACCATGGGTCAAAGAATAAATAAAATTTGTCCACTTTGGCTTTAAATGCTCTTGCAGCTACAAAATGTCCTAATTCATGGAGTGTGATGATTATAGATAAACACAGAATAAACTGACTTGCTTTAATGATGATTTCTTGCATCGGTTATAATTGAAATTAGTTTTATAAAATAAAAGCGCAAATATAAGTCTTATATTAAAATTTAAACTAATATTATTTTTATAGCAGCTGAATCCAATTTACAAGTGTGAGAACGTTAAATAAAAAGCCTATCTTATTATTTTTTGGCTATTATTTCTCGTTTTAGTTTTTGTAAATCTTCGAAAGAAAAACGGATATAAGAAAAAGATTTGAACCAAAGATGCTATTATTCCAAGAATTTTAATTAAAATTAGAAAAATAGTTTTTATTGTCTTTTTTCTTTTTTACTTCTCTATCATTCTCTTTTTGAACTTGTTTCATTATTGATTGAAAATTTTTTTCCTGCTGATTAAAATAAAAGAAATTTTGATTTTCGTAGAGGGGTAGTTTTCATTTTTTAATTATTATCTCTATTTTTTATACCTTCTTTTTTGTCTTCTGGTAGAGCTTTATAAAATGTGTCAACTTCTTTATCCTCCTCTATTGTGTTTCGTACGACAATATTTACAAGACGAAATAACCCTGCAACGATATTAGAATTATCTTTATTTTCTAAATCAATTTGTCCTGCGTGAGCCCCTTCATTACCATTTACTCGTAAAATATCTAAACTTTTTATAACTTTTTCAGGTAAGTCTCTTTGCTTTAAATTTTTTATTCTTGTATTAAGGTTGCCCTTCTTTTCTCCTAAATATTCTGTTAATTTTTCTAAAGCAACCCTTAAAAGTGCAGCTGCAGCTCTAGGTGATAAGTTTGAAATACTTCTGGCTTCATCATAAATTTTTTTAACTTCTGGCGGCATATGCTCATTTGCCGAAGGAGCAGTTAATTCTAAAGGATATACCATTTTTTTATCTACCCAAACAGAAATATTTTTACAATTCAAACATTGAGCTCGACAATAATTTGGAAATAAGTTTACGGATTGTTTAACTTCTTCGCATTTCTCTTGTAATATCTTATCTTGAATTTTAGAACCATCCTCACTTATCATTAATCTCATATCATTAGCAGTGTTACTATTTTTTATAATTTTAAGCCATGCTTTTAGAGGTTCACTTATCAATATTTCTCTCAAAAAAACTTCATCGTTACGCCATTTTTGTTGTGCAAAAGCCTCACAATGAGGACATTCGAAACTTTCTTTCTCAAACTCAGGACTTTTAGATTGATTATTTTTCATATTTTATTTTTAAAAATTAATTTCCTTTATTTATAAAACTCCTTTGTCATCTCTACATCCTCTGCACTTATCCCAAACTTCTTATCTTCCATCTCGCTTGCGTTCACATACATTTGTTTGTTATCTAACATCTTATAAAACATTTGTTTTTGTTTGTCCAACGGACAATTTATAATTTAATTAAGTAACAAATTTGAAGTTTAAATTATAGATGTAAATATATCATCTCCTTACGCTGCAACAGCAGGACTTTTTACTCTTTACTAAGTGTATATTAATATATTTAAAATAACACCCTTACACTTAAAGGCATTATTTTAAACATATTAAATAAAAAAATGAAATATTTCTGCAAGTGTATGTATTATTTTTGATATATGCAAGAAAAATTTAACTTTTTTTATAAAAATATTAATAAAAAATATCTAAATTTTTTCTATAAATATATTTACCAGATCTTTGGATATAATTATACCCGTAAAAGTTTTTAGTATTGATGAATCTACTTTTCTAAAGAAGGTTTTTGTTTTATAAACAATAAGAGCAGTCAATTATGTTACTAAAGTAGTTTGCTGCACTTCATATTGTCTTATAATGCTTCACTTAATCAATTTAACAATATTGAACTTTAAGTTAATATAATTCTTTCTACATAAATTTATATTATTATCAATCAGAATATTACACTAAATATTATCTATAATTTAATTAAGTACTTAAACTAAAGATATTAATTTTTTATTACTATATTTGCGGGGTGTTTAGAAAATATTTTAATCTTTATAAAGTAGCTACTTGAAAACACGTTATTATATCTGTTTTATCTTCTTTTTAGTTTGTTTATCTACAAATGTTTACAGTCAATCTAACGAATTTACTCCCCCTGAAAGTTATATTGCCTATCGCTGTAATGATTCCTTAGAAATAGATGGCAAACCTACCGAAACCGCTTGGGGAAAAGCCCTTTGGACAAAATCCTTTATAGATATAGAAGGCATTAAAAAACCTAAATACCATACTCAAGTAAAAATGCTGTGGGATGACAAGTATTTCTATGTATTCGCTAAAATGGAAGAGCCACATATATGGGCAGATTTAACCAAGCATGATGCTATTATTTTTCACAACAACGATTTTGAAGTATTTATAGACCCTGAAGGCGATGCTCACAATTACTATGAGTTAGAAATTAATGCACTAGGTACCACTTGGGATTTATTCCTTACGCAACCCTATAGAGTAAAAGATAATGTAGTACAAAATAATTGGGAAATATTAGGGTTAAAATCCGGAGTGCATATAGAAGGAACACTAAACAATCCCAAGGATATAGATAAATATTGGACAGTAGAACTTGCTATTCCATGGGAGGCTTTTAAAACATCTTATTTTCATAAAATCGTTCCCAAAGATAAATTTTGGCGAGTGAATTTCTCAAGGGTCAATTGGGATTACCAGTTAGAAAATGGTAAATATCAAAGAAAAAAAGATAAAAAAGGTAAACTGTTACACGAATACAATTGGGTATGGTCTGCTCAAGGAGTTATCAATATGCATCAGCCAGAGAAATGGGGTTATGTATACTTCTCATCTAAGCCCATAGGAGAAAAAGATACCTTTACTATTCCCAATGATGAAGAAATAAAATGGCAACTTTTTGAATTATACCGAAAACAGAAAGAGCATAACCACAAATATAACAAATGGAGTATTTCACTAAAAAAACTAGATAAAAACAGTTATTCTATCAAAGGAAAAGAGGTTACCTTTAATTTGGAAAATCACAGTCAAGGATTTAACATCTGGGCAAAAAGTCCATTTTCAGGTAAAACATATCTGATAAAAGAAAATGGAAGATTAACAATTATAAATGCTAAAACTAAATAACTATGCGCACTAAATTACTTTCTATTTTAATGATCATTCTAATGGTTTCTTGTCACACTAAAGAGTCAAAATCATTTAAATATTGGACATGGATTACTGCTAAAAAAAATAAATCTGATAAGGCCTATATTAAAGAATTTAAAAAATATAAACAACATGGATTAGACGCTATACTTATCAATACAGAAGCTGATGCCAAAGAGTTAGCAAGGCTCACACCTTTGGCAAAAGCAGAGGGTTTAGAGGTACACGCGTGGATGTTTACTACTAATCGTCCTGACGATAAAATAGCCCTACAACATCCTGACTGGTACATGGTAAGTAGAAGTGGTAAATCTTGCTTTGACCAACGCCCTTATGTAAACTATTATCAATGGCTTTCACCAAGTCATCCAGAAGCTAAAAAACACATTTTAAATTTAGTAGAAAATCTTGCAAAAGTTAAAGGAGTAAGTAGTGTACATTTAGATTACATACGTTATCCTGATGTATATTTACCTATTGGTTTACTCCCTAAGTACAACCTTAAACAAGAAGAAGAATTACCTGATTTTGATTTTGACTACTCTAATGCAGCAGTAGAAAAATTCAAAAAACTTCATCACAAAAATCCAAGAACGATGAAGAACCCTGCTATTGATATGGAATGGAAAAATTTCCGTTTAAATGAAATTAGATCTCTAGTAAACGACGCTTATAAAATTGTACATAAGTATAATAAAATACTTACCGCAGCAGTATTTCCATATCCTGAAATGGCGGATCACATGGTGCGTCAACGTTGGGATAAATGGGATATAGATATAGTACTACCCATGATTTATCACAATTTTTACAATGAAGAACTCGATTGGATAGCCTATGCAACAGAGCAAGGTGTTTCTGATTTGAAAGGTAAAAACACTGAACTACACACAGGATTATACCTGCCTACTATGTCAGCACAAGATTTAAAAGAAGCTATACAAATGGCAAAAAACAGTGGTGCTCGTGGAGTATCTTTTTTCGATGGTGGGGCACTTACCCATGAAAAATTAAAAGTTATTAAAGCAGCTAAAGCACAAGATCAAGATGTTAAACGTTAATTTTGTAATTTCTTTAATGATTTTGTAAATGAAAGTTTTTGGTCATTTGACAATACAATGTTTTCTTACTTTAGGAATAACTTACTTACTGATTAGTTGTAAAGAACACGCTACCACATCAGTATCTAAAAATCATACAAATTATGCTGCTTTAGTAAATCCGTTTATTGGCACTGACGGACCTGGCAATACCTATCCAGGAGCAACTGTACCTTTTGGAATGGTACAACTCAGTCCTGATATAGGCGTAGGTGGCTGGGATAGAATTGCAGGATATTACTATCAAGACACTATCATTAGTAGTTTTTCACACACTCACCTTTCAGGTACAGGTGCTGGAGATTTATATGATATTCCTATTATGCCCGTTAATAATCGTTTTTCAAAACGTATTAAAGCTAATGGTTTTCGTCCTTTTTCAAGGTTTTCACACAAAAAAGAAACTGCTATGGCTGGCTATTACAGTGTAAAATTATTAGATTATGGTATCAAAGCTGAACTCACAGCAACACCAAGAACGGGAATTCATCGTTATACATTTCCAAAAAATGAACAATCACAAATACATTTGGATTTAGGCTATGCTATCAATTGGGACAAAACTACGGATACTCATATTAAAATAGTAAATAAGAACACTGTAGTAGGTTACCGAAAATCTACCGGCTGGGCAAAAGACCAAAGAATTTACTTCGTACTCAAATCCTCTAAGGCATTTGAAAGTTATACACTTTTTCAAGGTAATAAAAAAGTAAGCATATCTACCTTCGGAAAAAATAGTCGCTTAATATTGGACTACAATACCCAAAAGATAGAAACTATTGTACTAAAAGTTGCAATATCTTCAGTAAGTATTGAAGGAGCATTACAAAATTTAAAAACAGAAGCTCCTGATTTTGATTTTGAAAAATATCGCTATAGGGCAAGTGCTTTATGGAACAAAGAGTTACAAAAAATTAAAATTGAAACTCCCAAAAAAGACACAAAGCAACTATTTTATACTATGCTTTACCAATCTATGTTAGCCCCTACTATATTTTCAGATGTAAATGGTGCTTATAAGGGAGCTCATGGGAAAACCTCTTTTGCAAAAAATTTCGAACGCTACGATACTTTTTCACTATGGGATACCTACCGCGCAGCCCATCCACTCTATACGTTATTACACACGAAAAGAACTGTAGGTATAATACAATCGCTATTGGCACATGCAGAGGAATCAGGACGATTACCCGTATGGTCTCTGCAAGGTAACGAAACTGATATGATGATAGGATACCATGCTGTACCTGTGATTGTAGATGCTTATTTTAAAGGAATTCCATTTGATTATCAAAAGGCTTTTCAAATTTGTAAAAAAAGTGCGATGTTTCGAAATTCTGAAATGGATATTTATAGAGAAAAAGGCTATATACCTATGGATACACATCACGAAAATTGGTCGGTATCCAAAACACTAGAATATGCTTACGACGACTGGTGTATTGCACAATTTGCGAAAGGTTTAGGAATACAAAAAGATTATCAGTATTTTTCAAAGCGTGCCCAAAATTGGAAAAACATTTATGATAAAGAAAGTAAATTTATGCGTCCCAAAAGAATTGACGGCAGTTTCTTAAAAGATTTCAACCCAAAAGATTATAGTCGTTATTTCTGTGAAAGCAACGCTTGGCAGTATTTCTGGTCGGTACAACAAGATATAGAAGGAGTAATTGACACCTTGGGTGGCAAATCTGCTTTTGAAAGTAAATTAGATAGTTTATTTACGATACCTGTATTACCCAATGAAAAGTTACCTATATTTAGCACAGGTATGATAGGACAATATGTACACGGTAATGAGCCCAGCCATCATATAGGATATTTATATAATTATGTAGATAAACCTTGGAAAACACAAAAAATAGTTCACCAATTACTTACCTCTCAATACCATAATCGCCCTGACGGGCATTGTGGTAACGAAGATTGCGGACAAATGTCATCTTGGTATGTATGGAGTAGTTTAGGGCTATATCCAGTAAACCCTGCACAAGGAGTGTATGCCATAGGTACGCCTTTATTTACTAAAGCATCTATACAATTAAAAAATAACAAAACCTTTGTTATAGAAGCAAAAAACGTAAAGGAGGGACCTTATATCCAAAAGATGTGGCTTAATGACAACCCACTTGAACGTTATTACATCACTCACCAAGAGTTATTACAAGGAGGAAGATTAGTATTTAAAATGGGAACAACCCCCTTACAAATACCATCAGCACCAATGGCAATAAGTTCAAAAGTTTATCGTTAATTTAAAAGTATTATGTCGAATAGAAGATCATTTATCAAAAAAGCAACACTTGGTACATTGGGTGCAAGTATTCTAAGTACTTTTTCAAATATTGCAAAAGCAGAAGATTTAAATGAAGAAAGTAATTCTTCCATAAAGGGTCAAAAACCTATAATTATTTCCACTTGGAACCACGGTTTGCCCGCCAATAAAGCAGCATGGGAAGTACTCCAAAAAGGAGGTTCAGGTATAGATGCTGTAGAGGTAGGGGTGAAAATAACCGAAGCTGACCCCAACAATAGTAGTGTAGGTTATGGAGGCTTGCCTGATAGAGAGGGCAATGTAACTTTAGATGCCTGTATTATGGATACCTATAGTAACTGTGGTGCTGTTTCTTTTTTGCAGCACATCAAACATCCTATTTCAGTAGCAAGGCAAGTCATGGAACAAACCCCACATGTGATGCTTTCAGGCAAAGGGGCTCTACAATTTGCCCTATCTAAGGGATTCAAAAAAGAAAACCTATTAACCCCTGAATCCGAAAAAAAATGGCGAGAATGGCTTAAAAAATCCAAATATGAACCTGTAATTAATATTGAAAACCACGATACTATCAGTATGCTATTGGTAGATAAAGATGGTAGTATTTCAGGAGCTTGTACTACTAGCGGTGCTGCATGGAAATTACACGGGAGAGTGGGTGATTCTCCCATTATAGGTGCCGGTTTATTTGTAGATGGAGAAATAGGTGCTGCGGCAGCTACAGGACTTGGTGAAGCCGTAATAAGAACTGCTGGAAGTGCTATGGTAGTAGAACTGATGCGTCAAGGTAAAACGCCACAAGAAGCTTGTAAAATTATAGTAGAACGTATCTATGAAAAACACAAAAACCATAGAGATATGCGCTACCTACAAGTAGGCTTTATTGCTGTAAATAAACAAGGAGGATACGGAGGATATAGTCTGCGTTCTGGATTTAATTTTTCAGTATCTGATGAGGCTAATGCTCACCGTATGGAAGATGCAAAATTCAAAATGACTTGGAAGTAAATAAAAAAAGGAATGGCAAACATTCCCTTTTTTATTACATCGTATCCTCATGAAAACATGTTAATTCTCCTGAAATTATAAAGCCTTGAGATTCTTGTTTACAAGAACTTAAAATATATCCCTAATAATTAACTAATAGTTCATTTTTTATCATAATTCAATTGATTTTATAATTTCTAATTAAAATTAAGTGCAAGTATTTCTACGATAAAATTTATAAAGAGGAAAGTTTTAGCATTTATTCATTCTCCTTTTTTATACTCCATTAAAAATAGGTAGAATCATTGCAAATATTAAGGATTTACAATTATATTTGCCACATTAAATTAATAGTTCAATTAAAAAACACATAATTTTATGAAAAAAATTATATTAGTTTTATTGGTCATTGGAATCTATTCATGCCATAAAAATACTACAGTATATCCAAAAACAGAGAAGGTAAATCAAATAGATGATTATTTTGGAACAAAAGTAAAAGACCCATACCGATGGCTAGAAGATGACAAGTCAGAAAAAACAAAAAAATGGGTAGAAATTCAAAATAAAGTAACTTTTGACTATTTACACCAAATTCCCATAAGAGCAAAGATTAAAAACAGGTTAACTGAATTATTTAACTACCCAAAAACTGGAATTCCTTATAAGATAGGAGATTACTATTTTATATCCAAAAACAATGGACTACAAAACCAATATGTTACCTATTATAAAAAGGGTGAGAACGGAAAAGAAGTAGAATTTTTAAACCCTAATAAACTCTCTGATAAAGGAACTATATCAGCTAGTCTTTCAGGTGCATCCAAAGACAATAAATATGTAGTTATATCTACTAAAGTAGCAGGTTCAGATTGGGCTGAACTCACAGTAAAGAAAATCAAAACAAATAAGATATTACCCGATATCATAAAAAAAGTAAAATTCTCAGGTGCTTCTTGGTATAAAGATGGTTTCTTTTATAGCAGATTTCCTGAAGTTAAAGGTTCTAAACTATCTGTAAAAAATGAATATCACTCGGTATATTACCACAAGTTAGGCACTTCCCAATCTCAGGATAAATTAATATATAAAAGCCCTAAAAATCCTTTATTATATAACTACATTAGTGTAACTAAAGATGAAAAATATTTTATACTCCGTACTCATAATGGTACTGAAGGAAATAAAATATACTTTGCTAAAGCAAATAAAAATATTAAACCCAAATGGATACCCCTCATCTCAAAATTTGGAAACAAGAGCTATGTTATAGCTCATAAAAAAGGTAAATTCTTTTTAATGACTAATATTGATGCTCCTAACAATAGATTAGTAAGCATAGATCCTAAAAAGCCCACTAAAGAAAATTGGAAAGATATTATACCTACTAAAAATATTTTGCTCTCAAGTGTAAGTTTTGGGGGGAGAAAAATATTTGCCAATTATCTTGAAAATGCTGCCACTCAAATTTACCAAATGGATTTAGACGGAACCCATATCAAAAAGATAAATCTACCCACAGTAGGTTCTGCATTCGGATTTAGTGGAAAAGACAAAGATGAAAAATTATTCTACAGTTTTTCATCATTCACTTACCCTCCTACCATTTTTCAGTATGATATAAAAACAAAAAAATCTCAAGTATATTATAGTGCTAAACTTAAATTCAATCCCAGTGATTATGAAACCAAACAAATTTGGTTCAATAGTAAAGATAGCACTAAAATACCTATGTTCATTACTTACAAAAAAGGCTTGAAAAAAGATGGCAAACGCCCTACTTTACTTTACGGATATGGAGGATTCAATATTAGCTTAAGACCTCGTTTTAGTACCTCTAATATTATACTTTTGGAAAATGGCGGTGTATATGCTCAAGCAACCCTAAGAGGAGGTGGAGAATTTGGAGAAAAATGGCACAAAGATGGAATGCTTATGAATAAACAGAATGTATTTGATGATTTTATAAGTGCAGGAGAAAAACTTATAGAAATGGGCTTTACCTCTAAAGAATTTTTAGCCATAGAAGGAAGGTCTAATGGTGGTTTGCTTGTAGGTGCTTGTATGACACAAAAACCCAATTTATTCAAAGTAGCCTTTCCCGGTGTAGGAGTTCTGGATATGCTCCGATACCATAAATTCACTGTAGGTTGGGGTTGGATTCCTGAATATGGTTCAGCTCAGCAGAGCAAACAAATGTTCGATTACTTATATAAATACTCTCCTCTACACAATGTAAAAAAAGGAATAAATTATCCAGCCACTATGGTTACTACTGCTGACCACGACGATAGAGTAGTGCCTGCCCATTCATTTAAATTTATCTCTGAATTACAAGAAAAACATTCTGGAGAAAACCCTGTACTTATTCGAATAGAGGTAAATGCAGGGCACGGTGCGGGAAAACCTATCTCTAAAATATTAGACGAACAAGCAGACAAATGGAGTTTTATGCTTCATAATATGAATATTAAAACTGTTAAATAACTAAAATGACTAACAGATATTGTATCATTATGGCCGGTGGCGGAGGAACTCGACTTTGGCCATTGAGTACTAACGAGAATCCAAAACAGTTTATAGATTTAATAGGTACAGGAAGAACCATGATACAACAAACATTTGATAGATTCAAAGGAATATGTCCTGTAGAGAACTTTTATGTAGTAACTTCTCAAAAATACAAAGATATAGTATTACAGCAGTTACCGCAATTAGATGAAAGCCAAATACTACTGGAGCCTATCCGCAGAAATACAGCTCCATGTATAGCATATGTAACCCATAAAATAACTAAAAAAAACCCCAATGCCCAAATGGTAGTCACTCCCGCAGATCAGTTGATTACAGAAACGGAGAAATTTAGTACTGTAATCCAAGAATCATTTGACTTTATCCAACATAACGACCAAATTCTTACACTAGGCATAGAACCTCACAAACCTGAAACAGGCTATGGCTATATCCAAACTTCAGATAAAAATAAAAAAATAGCACCCGTACTTCAATTTACAGAAAAACCCAATGCCAAAATCGCTAAAGAATTTTTAAATCAAGGAGATTACTTTTGGAATTCAGGTATGTTTTTCTTCTCTTGGAATACCATTAAAATAAACCTCGAAAAATATCTCCCAAAAATTAATTCACTATTTATACAAGGTAAAGATGTATATTACACTGATAAAGAACAATCATTCATTAATGAGATATACCCTAAATGTGAGTCTATTTCTATAGACTATGCCATTATGGAAAAAACAAATGCTATATCTGTATTTAAAACTGATTTTGGATGGTCTGATTTAGGAACATGGAATAGTATGCACGAACATATTCCTTTAGATAAAAATAACAATGCCATAACTTCTGATACTATAATACTCAAGCAGACTAAAAACTGTACCATAAATAGTACTTCAAAAAAATTGATAGTAGCAATAGGAATAGAAGATTGTATTTTTGCAGAAAACGACAATTACATTATGCTATGCAAAAAGGGCAAAGAAGGAGAGGTAAAAACCCTTATAGAAAATTACAAGAAACAATTAAATGAATAAGATAGCCATCATAGGAGGAAGTGGATTTATAGGGACTAAACTTATATCACTATTAAAAGATAACCATCAAATCATTAATATTGATAAAGCACCCTGTGATAAACATAGCAATATTACTCGAATTGCAGATATTAGGGACAAAGAATCACTTAAACCATTTTTAAAAGGTTATAATTGTATAATTTTATTAGCTGCTGAACATAGAGATGATATATCTCCAAAGTCTCTATATTATGATGTAAATGTTCAAGGTACCCAAAATGTATTGGAAATAATGGATGAATTAGATATTAAGAATATCTTTTTTACAAGTTCTGTGGCTGTATATGGTTTAAATAAAGATAATCCAGATGAAAATCACTTTATAGATCCATTTAACCATTATGGAAAATCTAAATGGCAAGCAGAAGAATTGCTATACAACTGGCAGAAAAAATCAAGTCATAGAGTGTTAAATATTATCAGACCTACTGTTGTATTTGGAGAGGGAAACAGAGGAAATGTATATAATTTACTTTCACAAATAGTCTCTGGAAAATTTATGATGGTAGGTAACGGAAACAATAAAAAGTCTATGTGCTATGTAGATAATTTAATATCATTTATAAAATTCTGCATAGAGCATAATAAACAAGGCGCAAATACTTATAATTATATTGATAAGCCTGATTTAACCATGAATGAATTGGTAACAGTAGTTAGCAAAAGCGTAAATAAATCTATTTCAAATATTAAAATTCCTTATTTTATAGGAATACTAGCAGGATATAGCTTTGATTTTCTAGCTTTTATAATGAAAAGAAAACTATCTATAAGTTCCGTAAGAGTAAAAAAATTTTGTGCTACTACTATGTTCAATGCCGATAAGGTCAAAAGCACAGGATATAAAGCCCCTTATACCTTAAAACAAGCCTTAGAACAAACTATAAAATCAGAATTTTAAGTGATAAAAGATAAAAAAATAGTAGTCGTAATGCCCGCATATAATGCAGAACAAACACTCAAAAAGACATATAGTGAAATACCTTTTGAAATTGTAGATGATATAGTTCTGGTAGATGATAGTAGTAGTGATAAAACTTCTGAATTAGCCCAAAATTTGGGAATTAAACATATTATCACTCACCAACATAATTTAGGGTACGGTGGAAATCAAAAATCTTGTTACAAAAAAGCTTTAGAACTAAATGCAGATATTGTGATTATGCTTCACCCAGATTATCAATATACTCCAAAACTCATACATTCTATAGCCTATATTATGGCAAATGATCTTTATCCGGTAGTATTAGCTTCTAGAATTTTGGGTAATGGTGCCTTAAAAGGAGGAATGCCTCTATATAAGTATATCGCAAACCGCTTACTTACACTGTTTCAAAATATAATGACAGGACAAAAATTATCAGAATACCACACAGGATACAGAGCTTTTACCAAAGAGGTGATTAAAAACATTAATTTAGAACAAAATTCAAATGATTTTTTATTCGATAATCAAATGCTCTCACAAATTATATACAAAGGGTATGAAATAGGTGAAATCACCTGTCCTACTAAATATTTTGAGGAAGCTTCGTCTATAAACTTAAAACGAAGTAGCATCTATGGAATTGGCGTACTGGGAGTATCCGTCAAACACTTTATAGCGAGAATAGGTCTTTATAAATCTAAATTATACCGCTAATGAAACTTATTAACTCAATTCAAAATAATAAGTACTTTTTCATTCCTTACTTTATTTTACTACTTCTAAGTATTTGTGTTTGTGCGAGCGTAGATAAAAAAGTGTTACATTTACGTTATAATATTTATCATTCTAATTTTTTTGATTTTTTCTTTAAGTATATTACCTCACTTGGTGAGGAAAAAATAATTATACCTGCTATTATACTGATTTTTATTCTATCCCATAAAAGAATAGCTATTATGGCTTTATTATCTTATGCTGTTGCAGGTATCTCTACTCAGTTGTTAAAGAGATTTGTATTTGACGATATGAAACGTCCTTCTGTATTATTACAAGATAGCTATCTCCATTTTGTAGAAGGTGTAGAATTAGTCGGAAAATATTCTTTTCCTTCAGGGCATACTTCAGTAGCTTTCGCATTTTTCACCTCTTTAGTACTAAATATCATGAAAGGCAGACTACAACAGATCCTTTGTTTAGTATTAGCTTTACTGGTAGCTCTCTCTAGAGTTTATTTGTCTCAACATTTCTTTCAAGATATTGTAGCTGGTTCAATTGTAGGGGTATGCTCTGCTATTCTAGCTTATCTTATATTAGACAAAACTAATAAGTATTAGCACTAAAATATAGTTACAAACTGTATCCTTATTTAGAATCATTCTATTTGTTAGTCCCTGAATTATTTGGTATTTTTGCACAGATAAATATGCTAATATTTTAAACGATTGTAATTATATGGTTTTTGATTTACAAATGATAAAGGATTTATATACTAAATATCCTAAACGTATAGGAGTTACACGTGAAATTTTAGGCAAACCTTTGACTCTATCTGAAAAAATACTATATGCTCATTTATGGGATAATCAAAATAACCAAAAATATATTAGAGGAGAATCTTATGTAAACTTTGCTCCAGATAGAATTGCGTGTCAAGATGCCACTGCACAAATGGCACTATTACAATTTATGCAAGCCGGAAAAGAAAAAGTAGCAGTACCCACTACGGTACATTGTGACCACCTTATACAAGCAAAAGTAGGTGCAAAAAAGGACTTACAGTTCGCCAATGAAGTTTCTTCAGAAGTATTTGATTTTTTGGCTTCTGTATCTAACAAATATGGTATCGGATTTTGGAAACCTGGTGCGGGAATCATACACCAAGTAGTATTAGAAAACTATGCCTTTCCTGGAGGAATGATGATAGGAACAGATTCTCACACAGTAAATGCAGGTGGACTTGGAATGGTAGCCATAGGAGTAGGAGGTGCCGATGCCGTAGATGTAATGGCAGGTATGCCTTGGGAACTCAAATTCCCTAAATTTATAGGGATAAAACTTACAGGTAAATTACAAGGATGGACTAGTGCCAAAGACGTCATCCTTAAAGTATCTGGATTACTTACTGTAAAAGGTGGTACAGGTTATATTATAGAATACTTTGGTGATGGAGCAGAGTCTCTATCTTGCACTGGAAAAGGAACCATCTGTAATATGGGGGCAGAGGTAGGAGCTACTACTTCTACATTTGGATACGATGATTCTATGAGGAGGTATTTAGATGCGACAGGTAGAAGAGAAGTAGTAAAATTAGCCGATGAAATAGCAGAACATCTCACGGGCGATAAAGAAGTATATAACAATCCTGAAAAATATTTTGACCAATTGATAGAGATTAATCTAAGTGAATTGGAACCTCATATCAATGGACCTTTCACTCCTGATAGAGCTACACCCATCTCTCAAATGAAAAAAGTAGCTAAAAAAAATGAATGGCCACTAGAAATAGAGTACGGTTTGATAGGTTCCTGTACAAATTCTTCTTACGAAGATATCTCAAGAGCAGCTTCGTTAGCTCAACAAGCCATAGATAAAAAACTTAAAACCAAAGCTGTTTTTGGAATCAACCCTGGATCTGAACAAGTGAAGTACACCATAGAAAGAGATGGATATATCAATATTTTTGACCAGCTTGGAGCTACTGTATTTGCTAATGCCTGCGGACCTTGTATAGGACAATGGGACAGACCAGGAGCCGACAAAGAAGAGAAAAATTCTATTATTCACTCCTTTAATAGAAATTTTGCTAAAAGAGCAGACGGCAACCCCAATACCCATGCTTTTGTAGCTTCTCCAGAGATTGTAGCAGCTATTGCCATATCAGGAAAACTAGACTTTAACCCCATTACTGACACCTTAACAAACCAAGATGGAGAACAAGTAACTTTAGATTTACCCAAAGGGCTTGAACTTCCTCCGAATGGCTTTCAAGTAGAAGATAATGGGTACATTAATCCCGTAAAAGATGGTTCAAAAGTGGAAGTTGTCGTAAAAGAAGACTCTAAAAGGTTACAACTTTTAAGTCCCTTTGAGCCTTGGGATGGAAATAATATTACAGGAATGAAACTTCTTATCAAAGTAAAGGGAAAATGTACCACTGATCATATTTCTATGGCTGGACCGTGGCTACGATTTAGAGGGCATTTAGATAACATATCCAATAATTGCCTTATAGGTGCTGTTAATTACTTCAATGAAAAAACCAACAAAGTAAAAAATCAATTGACGGGAGAATATGATAAAGTGCCCACTGTTCAAAGGGAATATAAAAAACAAGGTATCCCTTCTATAGTCATAGGAGATCACAATTATGGTGAAGGTTCATCTAGAGAACATGCTGCTATGGAACCTAGACATTTGGGAGTGAAAGTAGTTATTGTGAAATCTTTTGCTAGAATTCATGAAACTAATTTAAAAAAACAGGGAATGCTAGCGCTTACTTTTTCAAATGAAAAAGATTATGATTTGATACAAGAAGATGATGTTTTTGACATTTTGGATTTAACAGACTTCAAACAAGATCAACCTATTACTATCAAAATACGCCACAAAGACGGCAATGAAGATAAAATAATATGCAATCACACTTACAATAAAAACCAAATAGACTGGTTTAGAGCAGGTTCTGCTCTAAACCTAATCAAACAACAAGATAACTAAATTATTTTTATTTTTTGTTTAAACCAGTCATAATAATGTGTAAATTTGCAACCATTTCTTATTGATAGATACATTTGCCGGTGTAGCTCAGCTGGCTAGAGCAGCTGATTTGTAATCAGCAGGTCGTGGGTTCAAGTCCCTCCATCGGCTCTAGGAAAAGAGATAGTCTTTGTATTCTATCTCTTTTTGTTTTACACAAATAAAATGTTTTATTATGATCATTAGCAAACCTCCAATAAAAGACCTTTTAGTTATTACTCCTAAAGTATTCGAAGATAATAGAGGGCATTTTTTTGAGAGTTGGAGCAAAGAAAAATTTCATAAACTCGGAATAGATGTAGATTTTGTACAAGACAATCAATCTCTTTCACAGAAAGGTATACTCCGAGGACTACATTTCCAAATGCCTCCATTTTCTCAAGGAAAATTAGTAAGGGTCATCAAAGGAAGCGTATTAGACATAGTAGTAGATTTGAGAAAGAACTCACCAACTTACAGGAACCACTATGCCATTGAACTCAATGAAACAAATAAAAAAATGCTATGGATTCCAGAAGGGTTTGCCCATGGCTTTGCTACTTTACAAGATGATACTATTTTTTCATATAAATGTACCAAAACTTATGCTCCTGATCATGAAAGATGTATTATATGGAATGATAAAACCTTAGGTATAGACTGGAAAATAGAAAACCCTATTATCTCTGAAAAAGATACCAAAGGAGATAGTTTCAAAGATTTTAAATCTCCTTTTTAATTTTGTTATTTTAGACTAATAATAAATAATTACATTTGCACCTAAATTAACAAAACTCATAAATATAATGAAAATAAAAGACAGTATATTATTTGCTTATCTATTGATAACAATATCTACTCTAACCTTAAATGCTCAAGATAAAAAAGAAAAGGATAGAGAAGCCATACTTAGCATGCGTGGGTGTTACAAAGTAGAATTTAATTTCAGTGAAACTTTTAATTATTCCAAAGATACTGGATATATACCTTCTAAGAAAAAAATTGCTGATGCTCTAGAGTGGGTAGAAGTAGTAGAAGATAGTGATAAAAAAATAATACTACAACATATCCTAGTTGTAGGAGAATCTCCCAAAGTGCATATTCAAAAGCACTGGAGACAAGATTGGTTATATGAAAATACGGATTTTTATATGTATGATGTACAGAAAAAATGGAACTTTGTAAAAAAATCTGAAGATGAAGTAAAAGGACAATGGACTCAAAAGGTATTTCAAGTAGATGATAGCCCTCGATATGAAGGTTCTGCTACTTGGGTATATGTAGATGGCAAAACATATTGGAGAAATACCACTGAAGCTCCTTTGCCAAGAAGAGAACACACAAAGAGAAAAGATTACAATGTAACTTTGAGGCGGAATCATCATGAAATTATAAAAGGATTCGGTTGGATACACGATCAATACAATGATAAAATAGTTCGTAAAGAAGGAGAGAAAGATTTTGTATTGGCTCAAGAAAAAGGATACAACACCTACAAAAAAATAGATGATAATCCGTGTAAGCCTGCTATAGATTGGTGGAATGCAAACAAGCAACTTTGGAAACATGTTAGAAATGCTTGGGATAATGTTTTTGCTAGAAAGAAAAACCTTGAATTAAAAAGTAAGGTAGATGGCAAAAGAATTTTTCAATCACTTTTTAGTTTAGACCCCAATACCGGAGCAACAAAAGTTCACAAAATAGTAAATAGTTATATCAAATAATAGATAAAAAAACCTCCAAAATTTGGAGGTTTTTTTATCTCTATTTCCAACATACAAGCTAAAGGACTGATGAACTATCCTCTACAGTTATTTTACTAATATCTCGGTCGAATAAATAAAGGCCTCCTTTATCATTACCTATTAATTTAATTTTATCTAATATCATCTTAGCTAGTGCTTCCTCTTCCATTTGCTCTGATACGAACCATTGTAAAAAGTTATGTGTAGCATAATCCTTTTCACCAAGGGTAATGAATACCAATTCATTAATTTTATCAGATACTGACACTTCATGATTATACAACACATGAAAAAGCTCATCTAAAGAAGAATAATCTTTTTTAGGTGCTTCTAGTGAAGGAACTATTGCTCTACCCCCTCGTTCATTTACATATTTTACAATCTTAAGCATATGTTTTCTCTCTTCATCAGAATGAGTATACATAAACTTAGAAACTCCTTCATAGCCTTGATCTTCTGCCCAAATAGCCATTGCCAAATATATCTGAGAAGCCATAGCTTCTATCTTTATTTGCTCATTAAGTACATCTACAATTTTATCTGATAACATAATTCTAATTTTAGTTTAAAGTTAAATATAATAACACGAGCAAAATTATATATAATAACTCAATACAAATAGATTTTTTATAATTCTTGTTTATTCTAAATAAACATTTTAAAAACAGATAAAATTTTCGTTCAATTAATCCGTTTAGTGTATTTTTCAGCTATTCGAGAAGTTGTAAACCATAAAATATTTCTAAACACGCTTAATAAAGCATCTTATATAAGGTGTAAACAATATTTTATGTGATTGGGTAAAAAGCAAATTTAAAAGTACTTAAACTAATAAATAAAGATAATATTTTTCTTGAATAAAACAAGAAATAATTTAATACTCATCTATTTCGGTATCACAGTGATAAAGTATCTGCTTCTTTTTCTTCACTTTCTGTGTTTTTTCTCCTCTGTTTTTAGCATTTAGCATTTTAGAAATAATTCTATTTCTCTCATTTCTATTTCTATTTCTTAGTTCCTTATCTCTCTCAATATCAAAATAGATAACTCCTTCTATAATCGTTTTTTCTGCTTTACTATATATAGATAGTGGATTTCCAGACCAAAGTACTATATCTGCATCTTTACCTTTTTTGATACTTCCCATTCTATGGTCTAAGTGCAAGAGTTTAGCTGGGTTTAGAGTTACCATTTTAAGGGCATCTTCTTGGCTTACGCCACCATATTTTACAGCTTTTGCTGCTTCTTGGTTAAGCCTTCTTGCCATTTCAGCATCATCGGAATTGATAGCAGTAACTACACCGTTGTTGTGCATAATAGCAGCATTATAAGGAATAGCATCATTTACTTCATACTTATATGCCCACCAATCTGAAAAAGTAGAACCACCCACACCGTGTTTTTTCATCTTATCAGCTACTTTATATCCTTCTAAAATATGCGTAAAGGTATTCACTTTAAAACTCATAGAATCAGCTACATGCATGAGCATATTAATTTCAGACTGTATATAAGAATGGCACGTAATAAATCTTTTACTATTTAAAACTTCTGCCAAACATTCAAGGTCTAAATCTCTTCTTGGTGATACTGCTTTTCTCTTTTGAGAGGTGCTCATCTTTCGATATGTTTTCATCTTATCATCATATTCTTTAGCTCTTATAAAGGCATCGTAATATACTTGCTCTACTCCCATACGCGTTTGAGGAAAACGTATTCTATTATAATCTCCCCAGTTGGATTGCTTTACATTCTCTCCCAATGCAAATTTGATAAATCCATCAGCTCCTTTGATTTTCATCTCTTGAGGAGATTGTCCCCATTTTAACTTGATAATAGCAGACTGTCCCCCTATTGGGTTTGCTGAACCATGCAACAGTTGAGAGGCTACCACTCCCCCAGATAACTGTCTGTATATATTTATATCATCGGAGTTTACCACATCTCCTATACGAACCTCTGCACTACTAGCTTGCGTACTTTCATTTACTCCCCTATTTATAGCAATATGAGAATGCTCATCTATAATACCCGGAGTCAAGTGCTTTCCTGTGCCATCTACAATTTGGACATTTCTACTTTCAGAAATATCTTTACCTACTTCTACTATTTTTCCATTTCTAATCAATACATCTGCATTTTTCAATATGCCTTCTTTTTCATTAGTCCATACGGTTACATTCTTTATCAGCATATTTTGCTTAGATAATTTGCTTTCTACTCCATAAGCCATATTAGGATAATATATTGTAGGAATATCTTTTGCTTTCTTATACTCCTTTTGCTTTTTTTCCTTTTCTTTATGGGCATATTCTTCTATTTTTGTAATATTCCACTTTTTTGTAACACCGTTTGGCAATACTACTTTACCAGATAAATCATTTACACTACCTGCAAACCTAAGCACTTTTTTATAATGATTATCTTTAGGATTAAAATGAAATGACATTCTAAAATGCTCTAAATGGAGCTTTACATCCGTTTTTACAGTATCTTTATTATTGATGACAATTACCTTAGCGGTAGGCATATCTCTACCTCCAGAAACATTTAAAGTGTATTCCTTATCGTCAAAACCTAAGGTATATTTGCCTCTGATATCGATAGTTTTACTGTGTTTGATTTGGTAAGGCTCTCCTTGTACCCAATTCTCATATATTTTAGCCTTTTCACTGAATATATCATCAGATGAAATAAAGAAATTGGCTATTTTTCCAAGATGAAGGCTGCCGAGCTTATTACCTACTTTAAGTAATTTTGCTGGAGTATGTGTAAGTGCTTCTAAGGCTTTTTCTTTAGAGAGTCCTTTATGTATAGATTTTCTTATATTTTTTAAAAAACTTTTTTTATCTTTTAAATCCGCCGACGTAATCACAAAAGGAATATTATTTTTTTCTAATATAACTAAATTATACGGTGCCGTTTCCCAATGTTTAAGCTGTTCTAAAGAGATATTTTTTTCATCATATAAGTTAGTTACATCATAGGCTTTAGGATAGTTCACTGATACAATAAAATTTGCCTTTGTATCTTTAATATATTTTACTCTTTTATATAGATCTTCCTTAGCCTTTATAATATAGTCTATTTTGAATTCCTCAGCTATCTTATGGGCTCTAATGGCATCCAAATAGTTATTTACTTTAAATATATTTGGTAACCTTTTATTTTCATTGATATGAGCCAATGAGATATTGTATTCCACTTTACCCTTGTTCTGCTCATACCACTTGGCATCTAAATAATTTTGCCTGATAAGTGCTATGGCTCCCATAAGCGAGGAAGGATATCTCTGCCTAGAACTCCCCTTTTGAAAGGACAATTGATTGGCAGCTTTTCCTTTTACAATTACATCGTGTTCATTTTTATCTGCTAGGGAAACTAAAGTAGATGTGCCTCTCATAATACCATCTTTATAATGGGTAAGTACGCTACCAAAGCCCATTTTTCGTAACTCTTTTGCTTGCTTATTATTTACTACAAAATTATCTACTGCATCCACTTCAGGGTGTATTGCCTGATTCCAATTATAAGCTCCATTTTTATTACTATCTCTTTGTGGATATCTACTATTTGTACTTTGAATAGCATTCTTATTCTGATTTACTCCATAGTCTGAATACATATCTATAAAAGAAGGATAAATGTGTTTTCCTTTCATATCATATACTACAGAGCCATTGGGTACTTTCAAATCTTTACCCAAATTAATTATCTTTCCATCTTTTATAATAAGGGTTGCACTTGGAATTATAGTCTTATAATCTTTATGAATCACAGCATTTATAAAGGTATAGTAATTATGATTTTTATCATATACTCCATTTACTTGATGAGTAATTTGAGCGTAAGAACTTCCACACCATAACCAAATCGATAATAATAAAATTCTTTCTAACATATTTCTATAATTTTAAATTTGAACGCTGATTACTATAATAATAAAAAACGTACCCAATTGCTATCACACTAACTAATATTAGCACAAAACCTAAGTTAAATAAGTCTTTGTTCGTCACAGCATTAATATTGTAAGATACACAAACAATATATACCAACAAAGTAATAGCAATAATTAATAAACTTCTCAATAAAAAAAGCAAATATAAAATAAATTTATTTTAAAATGACGGAAATTTGTTTGAATTTTTAAATAAGCACTTTAAAAGAATAATATATTTTAAATTATAGCACTATAAGAAAAAATCTACTGCTAAATGTTTTCCATAATTCATTTATAGCACACCCATTAGTAAACAAACAAACCTAATACATCCAGTAAAATGTGTCTTATATCGTTATGGTAAGCCCAAAAACAATACCATAACAAAAGCCATATAATGTAAGAGCTACTAACAAAATAATCGCCTGCCAAATTGAAAACACGATCTCCACATAACGCCCTATAATAAACCCCAAAATATAAGGAGCCAACACAAAAAAAGGAAAGTAAATAACCGTTCTAAGCGCGGGAATATTTGTCATCACACAAAAATTTTAATGGTCAGTAGAAGTAGATTTAATTTATTTTATTACTTTCGCACAAAACTTTGCTTATATGAGTCCAATACGAACTATCATCGAAAAGTACAGAACCCAATCTTTTTCCAAACGCCACACAGGCGACCAGTTTGAACGACTGATGCAAGCATATCTAAAAACTACTCCAGAATACCATTTTAAGACAATTTGGCTTTGGAATGATTTTCCATTTAAGGCAGAATTTGGCGGACAAGATACGGGTATTGATTTAGTGGCAAAAACCAATAAAAATGAATATTGGGCGGTGCAATGCAAGTGTTTTGATGCAAATACCACCATTAGCAAAAGCGATTTAGATTCTTTTTTGGCGACTTCCAGTAAAATATTTAAAGATGAAAACGAGGATGAGCAAAAATTTACACAACGACTTTGGATAGATACTGCTACTAAATGGGGTAAGACGGTAGAAAAAACCTTTCAAAACCAAGATCCGCCTGTGATGCGATCGGGTTTAGCTCATTTAGAAAATGCACCTGTGCATTGGGAAAAATTAGATAAGGGTTTGGTGGGTCAAGAAGCAAGAGTTCCTAAAAAACAAAGAGGATAGCAATGTGCTTGAACAAAGTTAGGGATTTTATTCATTAAGATTCGTCCGTTTTAGAAATTGTACATAAATTTGCATATTATAATTAGCGTAAAAAATATCTTTCAATGGGTCAAAAAGATTTATTTGGTAATGATGTAGAACAAAAGAACGGCAAAGTATTGTCTGGTTATAGAATATACGATGCCGAACAAAAGAGAAAAACTGTAAGAAACGATTTACCAAGTTTTTATCCTGACTTGCCCAATAAAAAATATCAAATTATTTACTGTGACCCTCCATGGGATTACGGTGGTAAAATGCAATTTGATAAAAGTGGCAATAAGGATTACAATAACAATTGGAAAAAAAATATCTTCATAAGTGCAGCTAATTTCAAGTACCCAACTGTAAAGACAAAAGATTTGATGAAAATTCCCATTAGCGAAATTGCTGCT
This sequence comes from Ichthyobacteriaceae bacterium, assembly GCA_965226285.1. GTDB lineage: Bacteria > Bacteroidota > Bacteroidia > Flavobacteriales > Ichthyobacteriaceae > CBDDCQ01. The sequence continues at coordinate 364,294 of CBDDCQ010000006.1, read as the reverse complement.
GCTGATTGTTTATTGTTTATGTGGGTAACAAATCCTCATTTAGCACAAGGGATCGAGTTAGGAAAAGCGTGGGGCTTTGAATATAGAACGGTTGCTTTTGTTTGGGATAAAATGGTACACAATCCAGGGCAATATACAATGTCTTATTGTGAATTATGCTTAGTTTTTAAACGGGGCCGTATTCCGAAACTCAGAGGTGCAAGAAATATTAAACAATTAGTTCGTGTGCCACGTGGTAAGCATAGTGAAAAACCTCTTGAAGTTCTTCAAGGAATAGAGAAAATGTTTCCCACTCAAGACAAGATAGAATTATTTGCACGTCATAAACCTGATAATTGGGATGTTTGGGGATTGGATGTACAAGAGGTTTGGGAAGATGCGGCTGAATATCACATTAACAACGGTTGAATGTGTTGTTCAAAATGAGTAATAAGTGGCTCAGGGTCAGTATCATCGCGCCAGAAAAACAAATGAGCTGTTAAATCATCATACCAGCAAGTAATTTCTCTTACCCTGCAAAGGTCTCTTGTAATATCGCCTTGGAATACAGTCCAGAAAGGAAGAACATCATCTCCTAGATTGCCTTCTTTTCTCAAAATTTTCTGCAATCCCGGTGTAAAAAATTTACAAGACCTTTCGTGTGCATTTCCTCTTCCATCTGACCTTTTACCTCCTTCAACCCAACCGTCCTGTCTTTTTACTTCAATGTAAATCGTTTTGTTATTTTCTTTATTGTCAATTGCATAATCTAGAATAACGCCGTGTCTCGTTATTGGTTCAGGTGGTGTATAAATCTCCTCCAATGTTTTCGCATCTAACGGAAAATCAACATAAATCTTGTTAAACTCTTTTGGTTGAGGTCGGATTTCGAACTCAGTGCCTTCGAAAATAATCTGAAAGGTTTCCAAAAAACTTCTTTCTGCTTTTGCAGCATTTCTACCACTATAATCTTGCCACTTTTTTCTTAATCTGTTAGCGTCACTTCCCATTGTTGAAATTGAACAAATCGTTAATACTTACTTCTAAAGCATTAGCAATTTTTTCAATGTTTACGAGAGTGATATTTTTCTCTGCTCGTTCAATCATACCAATATAGGTTCGGTGTAAGTCAGCCTTAAAGGATAACTTTTCTTGTGAAAGATCTTTTTCCTTACGGATTTCACGGACTCTTTCACCAAACTTTATTAATATTTCTTTCTTTGAAATCATTGCTAATTAAAGTATGCAAAGCTACTTTTAGTATGCAACAGCTACAACAGACTATAATTAGCATTTCAAAAAACCAAATTGGTAGAAGAAGAACCCCAACACCAAACCGCTTTTGAAAACTTTTTAAAAGGTTTACAGAAAAATATTAACCCAAGTATTAGCAAAACGCAAGCCATAGAGATGTTGGCACAACACCTGATTACCAAACCTGTTTTTGAGGCGTTGTTTGAGGGTTATTCTTTTGTACAAAACAATCCCGTATCCAAAGCCATGCAAACGATGATGGACACTTTGGACAGTACGCGAACCCAAAAAGACACAGAGCTACTAACAAAATAATCGCCTGCCAAATTGAAAACACGATCTCCACATAACGCCCTATAATAAACCCCAAAATATAAGGAGCCAACACAAAAAAAGGAAAGTAAATAACCATTCTAAGCGCGGGAATATTTGTCATCACACAAAAATTTTAATGGTCAGTAGAGGTAGATTTAAATTATTTTATTACTTTCGCATAAAACTTTGCTTATATGAGTCCAATACGAACTATCATCGAAAAGTACAGAACCCAATCTTTTTCCAAACGCCACACAGGCGACCAGTTTGAACGACTGATGGAAGCATATCTAAAAACTACTCCAGAATACCATTTTAAGACAATTTGGCTTTGGAATGATTTTCCATTTAAGGCAGAATTTGGCGGACAAGATACGGGTATTGATTTAGTGGCAAAAACCAATAAAAATGAATACTGGGCGGTGCAATGCAAGTGTTTTGATGCAAATACCACCATTAGCAAAAGCGATTTAGATTCTTTTTTGGCGACTTCCAGTAAAATATTTAAAGATGAAAACAAGGATGAGCAAAAATTTACACAACGACTTTGGATAGATACTGCTACTAAATGGGGTGAGACGGCAGAAAAAACCTTTCAAAACCAACATCCGTCTGTGATGCGATTGGGTTTAGCTCATTTAGAAAATGCGCCTGTGCATTGGGAAAAATTAGATAAGGGTTTGGTGGGTCAAGAAGCAAGAGTTCCTAAAAAACAAATACGAGACCATCAAAAAACAGCACTAGATAACACCATAAAATATTTTGAAACACAAGATAGAGGAAAACTCATTATGGCGTGTGGTACGGGTAAGACTTACACCGCTTTAAAAATTGCAGAGACACAAACCGAAAATAAAGGGTTGGTACTTTTTTTAGTGCCCTCTATTGCACTACTTGGGCAAACTTTACGGGAATGGACAGCAGATAGTGAAAAGGTAATTTTTTCTATTGCGGTTTGTTCGGATGCAAGGGTTTCACAAACGAGAAAAACAGGCAATGACGATATAGAAAGCATCGTAGATTTGGCATTTCCTGCTTGTACCCATATAGCAAGCATTCAGCAACAAATAAACCATTACAAAAAAGAACAAGACCAAAAAGGCGGTATGATGGTGGTATTTTCCACGTATCAATCTATAGAAGTGGTGGCAAACGCTCAAAAACAAACGGGTTTTGAATTTGATTTGATTATTTGCGATGAAGCACACCGAACTACTGGAGTTTCGCTTACTAAAGCCGATGAATCAGCTTTTACCAAAGTACACGATAACCACATCATCAAAGCAAAAAAACGGCTGTATATGACTGCCACCCCGCGTTTGTACGATGACAATTCCAAATCCAAAGCCGCTCAAAACAATGCCGAGCTTTGTTCTATGGACGATGAAAATTTATACGGACAGGAAATATACCGAATTGGTTTTGGTGAGGCAGTAGAAAAAAACTTATTGACCGATTATAAAGTACTTATTCTCACGATGGGCGAGAAAGATATTCCCACATCTATACAAAATATGATTGCCGATGAGGACAACGAAATCACTTCTGATGATGCTGCTAAATTAATTGGTTGTATGAACGCAATGTCTAAACAAATTTTAGGCGATGAAGGTATTACCAAAGCAACCCCAAGCCCAATGCAAAGAGCAGTGGCGTTTTGCCAAAATATTAAAATATCTAAACAAATTACACATTCGTTTAATGAGGTTTCAAAGGAGTATTTGGATTCTGAAAAAGTGCAGATGCAAGATAAATCTAAAATGGTATCTGTGTCTTCCAAACATATTGACGGCAGTATGAACGCCTCCCAACGCGATAATTTATTAAGTTGGTTAAAATCTGAAACACAAAATAACGAATGCAAAGTACTTACCAATGTTCGTTGTTTGAGCGAAGGGGTAGATGTACCAAGTTTGGATGCGGTTTTGTTTTTATCGGCGAGAAACAGTCAAGTGGATGTGGTACAAAGCGTGGGGCGTGTCATGCGAAGATCTGAAGGGAAACAATACGGATACATTATTATTCCTGTGGTTATTCCCAGCGATGTAAAACCTGAAATTGCAATGAGCAATAACGAACGATTTAAAGTCGTTTGGAGTGTGTTAAACGCTTTGAGGGCTCACGATGACAGATTCAATGCCACCATCAATAAAATAGACTTGAACAAAAAGAAACCCGACCAAATTTTAATAGGTGGTGCATCGCATGGTGAAGATTACGGAGATGGTGAAAATACAATTCCTGATAACAAAGAAATTGCAGAACAATTAAAATTACAATTTGCAGAATTACAAGGAGTGATGTATGCCAAAATGGTACAAAAAGTCGGCGACCGTCTCTATTGGGAACAGTGGGCAAAAGATGTGGCACAGATTGCCGAAAACCAAATTGCCCGTATTACCAAATTGGTAGAAGAAGAACCCCAACACCAAACCGCTTTTGAAAACTTTTTAAAAGGTTTAAAGAAAAATATTAACCCAAGTATTAGCAAAACGCAAGCCATAGAGATGTTGGCACAACACCTGATTACCAAACCTGTTTTTGAGGCGTTGTTTGAGGGTTATTCTTTTGTACAAAACAATCCCGTATCCAAAGCAATGCAAACGATGATGGACACTTTGGACAGTACGCGAACCCAAAAAGACACAGAGCGGTTAGCAAAATTTTATGAAAGTGTAAAAGGGCGTGCCAGTGGCATAGACAATGCCGAAGGCAAGCAACGAATCATTATAGAACTGTACGACAAGTTTTTTAAAACTGCTTTTCCTAAAATGGTGGAACAATTGGGTATTGTATATACGCCAGTAGAAGTGGTGGATTTTATCATTCATTCTGTAAATGATGTATTAAAAAGCGAATTTAACCGACAATTAAGCGATGAAAATGTACATATTTTAGACCCCTTTACAGGAACGGGTACTTTTATCACACGGCTTTTGCAAAGTGGTTTCATACACCCAAAAGATTTAAAGCGAAAATTTACCAAAGAACTACACGCCAACGAAATAGTATTGCTTGCCTATTATATTGCAGCGGTGAATATTGAAAATGCGTATTATGATCTAAGTACTGCTGGGACAGGTAGAGATTGCGGGTCTTTGCCCGCAATGACTAGCACAAATGTTCATTCCAGTACCAGTGGTCATTCCGATAACAGTGGTCATTCCGTGCTTGACACGGAATCCTTTGGGACAGGTAGAGATTGCGGGTCTTTGCCCGCAATGACTAGCACAAATGTTCATTCCAGTACCAGTGGTCATTCTGCTAATAGTGATCATTCCGTGCTTGACACGGAATCCTTACAAGAAGGAGGGGAGGTTTACACCCCTTTTGAAGGCATTGTACTTACCGATACTTTTCAATTGGGCGAAACAGACAACAGCGAAAAAATATTTTCTGACATGTTCCCACAAAATAGCGAAAGGGCACAAAAACAAAAAAATGCACCTATACGCGTAATTATAGGAAACCCGCCTTATTCCATTGGGCAAAAATCTGCCAATGACAACGCCCAAAACCAAAAATATGAAAAATTGGATGCCCATATTGAACACACTTATGCCAAAGATAGTAAAGCGGGGCTCAATAAATCTTTATACGATGCGTATATAAAAGCGTTTAGATGGAGCAGCGATAGGCTAACTAATGAAAATGGAGGCGTGATTGCTTTTGTGACGAATAGCGGATGGTTAGATGGGAATAGCACCGATGGATTTAGAAAACATTTAGAACAAGAATTTAGTAGTATTTATGTATTTGATTTAAAAGGAGCGGTTAGAGGTAAGTCAGGACAAATAGCTAAAAAAGAAGGGCAAAATGTTTTTAATATTATGACAGGCGTTGCGGTCACTTTATTAGTAAAACAACCCAACCATAAAGGCAATGCAAAAATTCATTATTATGATATTGGCGATTATCTAAACAGAGAAGAAAAACTAAAAATTATAAATAATTTTAAAAGCATTCATAACCTACCTTTGAAAACTTTACACCCCAATCAAGAGGGCGATTGGATAAACCAACGAAACAAAGCGTTTGAAAATTTTATTCCCATAGAACCCAAAAAGAAATTTGATACAAACACGCAAAGTTTTTTTAATGTTTATGCCATTGGTGTTGCTACAAATAGAGACGATTGGGTGTTAAATTTTTCAGAAAAAGCATTGAAAAACAACATGCAAAAAATGATTGATTTTTACAACCAGCAAACAAAAGAATACCAACAAGCCAAACAACAAAACAAGCATTTAAAAGTAGAGGATTTTATTAGTACTGATTTAACCAAAATTAAATGGACAGTAAATTTAAAGAAAGAATTAACTAAAAATAATTCTCATCAATTTATAAAAAATAAAATGATACAAAGTCTGTATAGACCTTATTGCAAACAAAATTTGTACTATGATAAGAAGTATATAGAGAGACCAGGATTAAATAGCCAATTTTTCCCCAATAAAGATGTAGATAATTTGGTTATTTGTATCAATAAAAGACAGGGTGATGTGCCTTTTATGGTTAATATCTTATCAGATTTGCACTTTATAGGAGACACCCAATGCTTCCCACTATATTATTACGAAAAAAAAGAAAATACACCATTTGATTTGGGCTTATATGAAAATTCTAAAATTGAATACACCCGTAAAGATGGCGTTTCCGATTTTATTTTAAAAAGAGCCAAAGAACAATACGGCAAAACCGTAAGCAAAGAAGACATTTTTTATTATGTATATGGTATTTTGCACAGTCCACAATACAGAGAAACTTTTGCTAATGATCTTAAAAAAATGTTGCCCCGTATTCCATTAGTAGCAAAAACAGCAGATTTTTGGGCGTTTAGCAAAGCGGGACAAGAATTAGCAGCATTGCATTTGAATTATGAAAAAATACCCTCTGCAAAAGAAGTGCTGGTATTGTATGATACAATTCCACAAACGGAAATAGAAAAATCTATAGATGGTAAAAAAATGGATACCATCAATTACACCGTTCAAAAAATGCAGTTTGGTAAAAAACAAGATGAAAACGGTAAAAAAGTAGTAGATAAAAGTAAAATTATATACAACCATCAAATTACATTGGAAGATATTCCGTTAAAAGCATACGAATATGTAGTCAATGGTAAATCGGCTATAGAATGGGTAATGGACCGCTACCAACTCAAAACCGATAAAAAATCAGGAATCACCAACAACCCTAATGATTGGTGCAAGGAAGTAGAAAATGAAAAATATATTTTAAACTTGCTATTAAGTGTTATCAATGTTTCGGTGCAAACGGTGGATATTGTGGAAGGGTTGCCAGCGTTGGCTTTTGAGGAGGATTAATGTTTATTGACCAGTAAAATATAGTCATTAAATATTTGATTATGTTTTTGTAAAAAAGTTAATATTTTATTCGTTGATTCAGGATTTAATATAAAAGGCTCGTTCTCTTTGTAATTTTCTAAAAATTCAGGTATTTCTCCAATCGTTTGTCTTAAATTTATATGGTAATCATCCATATTGTGTTTAAACGTATCTAACCTATATTTTTGATTTTCTAAGATACTTTTAATTGCTGTACTTTTAATGTTGTTCAATTTCAACAAAAGAAATACTTCTTTTGGCTTTATTTTTTGATTTATAAAATCTTGTATAAAATTATGATACTCCTCTTTCAAAGATTTTATCTCTTGAATTAAAAAAGATTTTAAAAACCGCTTATTTTCAGATTTAGTGGTTAAATAACGAACTACAAATACTATACAGATATTAAATACAAGGGCTATTATGGAAATTATTTCAGACAACCGCCACATAAAAATGTTTTATAATAATTTAAACCTTAACAAGTTTTATACGACCATCTATGAGTCTGAAAACATTTTGATAATTACCAGTTTTTTTAGGTTTATCTTTCTTCTCTTTTCTTTTTTGCCACTTAGTAAAAGTATCTTTTATTTCTTCTTTTAAATTGGGTTCTTGGGTTGATCTAATTTTAATATGTTTCCTAACATTTTCTAAACCAAAATCAAAAACTAAATTACCAAATGCCTCATCTAAAAAAGACGGAGGATAACCTGCTGTATCATCTAAATCCACACATAGTTTGTGCTTATTTTCAAAAGCATCTTTAAATGCCTCGTTTAGTATTTCGTGGTAGTATTCTTCTCCCGAATGATCGCTAATAGTACAATGTCTTAACCCAGGATATTCTGTAAAATCTCTTATTTTTATTGTATTTTTATCCATAGTCTTATGATTTATTTTGTACCAAAAATCGGTACAAAGTTCCATTAAATTTTTGTTTTTTCAAAATTACATCATTATTTTTATTTTCAAAATCAATGACAATATTATTAGTTAATACTTTAAGCTCCTTAATTTCTCCATCACTATGAGCTTTTTTGATGGAAGGAAAACCTCTATTTCTATTAAATTGAATAAAAATACAAATATAAAGAAAAAATATATTTTAAACTTGCTATTAAGTGTTATCAATGTTTCGGTGCAAACGGTGGCTATGGTGGAGGGGTTGCTCAAATTAGCATTTGAGGATTGATATTTTTGTATTTCAATTATGGCATTTAAAAAGAACTAAATAAGGTGCTATATCCAAATTGAAATCAAGCGTTTTACCAAGAGGTAATAAATTCTTTTCAAAATTTATCTATAGAAAAGGAAATTTTAGTAATTTTGTCTGTGGATATTACAGTATTTTTTTAGCATAAGAACTGATTTTCAAGACTTAAAATTTCTGTTTGCTATACAATTAAGATAACAACTTTATTATTCGAACTCACTTTCATTGTGATAAATATATGATAAATATAGTTAAAATTATGATTTTATCAATAAGTGATGGTTGTAAAACAACAATAATAGAGTTTTTACTTATTTTATTATTGTATAAAATACTAATTTTGTGATTTTGACAAAATATAAAGAAAAGTAATAAATAAAAAATAATCATTCAAAGAATTATGGATATAGCAGTAGTAGGTACGGGTTATGTAGGTTTAGTTACTGGAACGTGTTTGGCTGAAACAGGTAATAATGTAACTTGTATAGATATAGATGTAAGTAAGGTAGAAAAGATGAAACAAAAACAAGTTCCTATATATGAGCCCAATTTAGAGGTCCTATTCAATCGGAATATAAATGCAGGTAGATTGGACTTTACAACGAATTTAGAGGAAGCAGTAAAAGAAGCTACTATTATATTTTTGGCACTACCTACTCCTCCTGGTGAAGATGGTTCAGCAGATTTATCTTATATATTAGGTGTTGCAGAGAATATAGGAAAAATAATTAAAGATTACAAAGTAATTGTAGATAAAAGTACAGTTCCTGTGGGTACGGCAGAAAAAGTAACTACAAGGATCAAACAATTTACCAATGTGGAGTTTGATGTAGTTTCTAACCCTGAATTCCTAAGAGAGGGCTTTGCAGTAGAAGATTTTCTAAAACCCGATAGAATAGTATTGGGAGCAAGTTCTCAGAGGGCATTTGAGATAATGAGGAAATTATATAAACCCTACGTTCGTTCTGGTAATCCTATTATAGAAATGGATGAAAAATCGGCGGAACTCACCAAATATGCTGCCAATTCTTTTTTGGCAACTAAAGTTACTTTTATGAACGAGATAGCTAATTTCTGTGAAAAGGTAGATGCAGATGTAGATATGGTAAGAATAGGTATGGGTACAGATCCTAGAATAGGAAAGAGATTTTTATTTTCAGGTATAGGATATGGCGGTAGTTGCTTTCCCAAAGATGTAAAAGCATTAGCAAAATCTGGAAAAGAAACCAATTATCAGTTTGAAATTTTGGATTCGGTAATGAAGGTAAATGAAAAGCAAAAAATTTCTATCGTTCATAAGATAAAAAAATATTTTAACCAAAATTTGAAAGGTAAAAAAATAGCAATTTGGGGATTGGCTTTTAAGCCTGATACAGATGATATAAAAGAAGCACCTGCTTTATATATTATAGATGAATTATTGAGCTTAGGAGCAAGTATTGCAGTCTTTGACCCTGAAGCTATGGATAATGTAAGACAATTGTATGGTAATAGAATAGAATTTACAAAAAATAGAGACGAGGTAGTAAAAGATGCTGATGCTTTGGTAATTGCTACTGAATGGTCTGTATTTAGAGTTCCAAATTTTGATAAAATAAAATCAGAATTAAAACAGCCTGTGATATTTGATGGTAGAAATCTCTATGACATTGATGAGATGAAAGAAAAGGGTTTTTATTATGAGAGTGTAGGTAGAAAAACCATTACTATTTGAAAGTATGAAAAATGGAGAAAGAATATTAATTACTGGAGCAGCAGGGTTTTTAGGGTCTCACCTATGTGATAGGTTTATAAAAGAGGGTTTTTATGTAATAGGTATGGATAATCTTATTACAGGAGATTTAGAAAATATAGAGCATCTATTTCCTCTTGAAAATTTTGAATTTTATCATCACGATGTATCTAATTTTGTAAATGTATCCGGTAATTTAGATTATATTTTACATTTTGCTTCGCCTGCAAGTCCTATAGACTACCTAAAGATACCTATACAAACATTAAAAGTGGGTTCACTAGGCACGCATAATTTATTAGGAGTAGCCAAAGCCAAAAAAGCTAGAATATTAGTGGCTTCTACCTCTGAAGTATATGGAGATCCATTGATACATCCTCAAGTAGAAGAATATTATGGAAATGTAAACCCGATAGGGCCTAGAGGGGTATATGACGAAGCTAAACGGTTCCAAGAGGCTATCACTATGGCATATTATACTTATCACGGTGTAGAAACAAGAATAGTAAGGATATTCAATACTTATGGACCTCGTATGAGGCTTAATGACGGTAGGGTTTTGCCAGCCTTTATTGGTCAGGCATTGAGAGGTGAGGATTTGACTGTATTTGGAGATGGGAATCAAACACGTTCTTTTTGTTATATAGATGATCAAATAGAAGGAATATATAGGCTTTTGATGAGTGATTATGTCTATCCTGTGAACATAGGTAATTCAGATGAAATTACTATAGGACAATTTGCCGAAGAAGTTATTAAACTTACAGGTACTCAGCAAAAGGTGATATATAAAGATTTACCTAAAGATGACCCTATGCAAAGACAGCCTAATACAAGTAAAGCTAAAGAGATATTGAATTGGGAGACTAAAGTAAGTAGAGCAGAAGGGTTAAAAATAACTTATGAATATTTTAAATCCCTACCTAAAGAAAAGTTATTAAAAAAAGAACACAAAGGTTTTGAAAGATATGTTAAAAAATAAGAAAGTATTGGTAACAGGAGGTTTAGGTTTTATAGGCTCTCATACAGTTGTAGAACTATATAATTCAGGTTATGAACCTGTGATTATAGATAATCTATCTACTACTCATATAGAGGTATTGGATAATATAGAAAGTATTGTAGGTAAAAGACCTCAGTTTGAACAGATAGACCTTAAAGATAAGAAACAAGTAACCATGTTTTTTGATGATAACACCGATATAGAGGGGATCATACACTTTGCTGCCTATAAGGCTGTAGGGGAGAGTGTAGCCCATCCACTTTCTTATTATCATAATAATGTAAATACTCTAGTATATCTATTACAGGAAATGACTCAAAGGGGGTTAGATAATTTTATATTTAGTTCATCCTGTACAGTATATGGGCAAGCTGATAAATTACCCATTACTGAAGATGCTCCCGTAAAACCTGCTGAATCACCTTATGGCAATACCAAGCAAATAGGGGAGCAAATCATAAAAGATATTACTCATATAGCACCATTAAATGCCATTGTATTAAGGTATTTTAATCCGATAGGAGCTCATCGGTCTGCCAAAATAGGAGAACTACCATTAGGAGTACCTCAAAATTTAGTGCCTTTTATCACGCAAACAGCTATAGGGCAAAGGAAATGTTTGAGTGTATTTGGCAATGACTACCCCACAACTGATGGAACTTGTATTAGAGATTACATATATGTAGTAGATCTGGCAAAGGCTCATGTAATGGCTTTAGAGCGTCTATTTTTAAATAAAAATAACTCTAAATGTGAAGTGTTTAATTTAGGAACGGGCAAAGGAAATTCTGTAGTAGAGGTCATTACTGCTTTTGAAAAGGCTACAGGGCAAAAACTCAATTGGAAGTACGCTCCTCGTAGAGCAGGAGATGTCATATCAGTATATGCCGATACCTCCTATGCTAATGAAGAACTAGGTTGGAAAGCAGAAAAAGATATAGAATACAGTTTGCAAACAGCTTGGCAGTGGCAAAAGAATATCACAAAATAAAATTTCATTTGCTTAAATATAGAAAGTAAAAAAGAGTTTTCCGTATATTGCGTGGGTAATCCAAATTGGGTTGAAAAATACTATTTTGATATGTTGTGATAAAAGGCAGACTCGAAATTATTAAAAAAGACTGCACAAAAGTGGACATTTTTAGAACAAAATAAGATAAATGAAAAAAACAATATTAATTACAGGGGGAGCAGGATTTATAGGTTCACATGTAGTAAGGTTATTTGTAAATAAATATAAGGATTATCATATTTTAAATCTAGATGCTTTGACTTATGCTGGTAACTTAAAGAATTTAAAAGATATAGAAGGTACTCCAAACTATGAATTTGTAAAAGCCAATATTACAGATATTCCTGCCCTAGAAGAGGTATTCAAGAAATATCAACCATGGGGAGTATTACATCTGGCAGCAGAAAGTCATGTAGATAGATCTATCACTGACCCGTTAGCTTTTGTAAAAACTAATGTAATAGGTACAGTAAATTTGCTTAATGCTTTTAAATCACTTTGGAAAGATGATTTTAAGGATAAATTATTTTATCATATTTCTACTGACGAGGTATATGGTACTTTAGGAGAGACCGGACTTTTTATAGAAACTACAGCCTATGATCCTAATTCTCCTTATTCTGCATCTAAAGCGAGTTCTGATCATTTTGTAAGGGCTTATGGAAAGACCTATAAATTGCCTTATATTATTACTAATTGTTCTAATAACTATGGACAATATCAATTTCCAGAAAAGTTATTACCATTATTTATTAATAATATAAAAAATAATAAACCATTGCCCGTATATGGAGATGGCAATTATACTCGTGATTGGTTATATGTGGTTGACCATGCAAGGGCTATAGATTTAATTTTTCACAAAGGAAGGTTAGGAGAAACATATAATATAGGAGGATTTAATGAATGGAAAAATATTGATTTAGTAAGATTACTTTGCCAAAAGATGGATGAGAAATTAGGCAGAGAAGAAGGAACTAGTGAAAAGTTAATTACCTATGTAAAAGATAGACCGGGACACGATAAGAGGTATGCCATAGATGCTACCAAACTAAATAAGGAATTGGAGTGGGAGCCTTCAGTAACTTTTGAGAAAGGAATGGAAATTACTATAGATTGGTATTTACAAAATGAGCAATGGCTCAATGAAGTTACTACAGGAGATTATCAAAAGTATTATGAACAACATTACCAAAAAAGAGGATTCAAGTAAACATATTTTTTAATTTATGCCGTACCAGTTATTAAGCTCATTTCTCTCTTGGAGGATGAAAAAAAGATTTTATCAGATAGAACTCTTTTTAAAATACCCTATAGAGGTTCAGAATGAGTTACTTTTTAAACTTTTAAACAAAGCCAATAGTACAGAGATAGGCAAGAAGTATGATTTTAAATCTATTAAAGATTACAGAGTGTTTTCAAGTAGATTACCCATAGTAACTTATGAAGATATAGCACCTTATATAGAAAGGGTAAGAAAAGGAGAACAGAATATATTTTGGCCTACTAAGATCAAATGGTTTGCTAAATCTTCGGGTACTACTAATGCTAAAAGTAAGTTTATTCCTCTAAGTATGGAGGCATTGCAATACTGTCATTATAAAGCCTTTAAGGATTTTACATCTATTTATTGTCATAACAATCCCAACACTAAAATATTTAAAGGTAAAAATCTAAAACTGGGAGGTAGCCATGAAATATATGGAGAGAATAATTCCTATTATGGTGATTTATCAGCAATACTTATAGAAAATCTACCTAGATGGATGCAATTTGTAACAGCACCTAGTAGTAAGGTAGCTCTTATGAGCGAATGGAATAATAAATTAGAATCCATTATCAAAGAAACAGTAAAACAAGATATTACCTCTATCATGGGGGTGCCTTCTTGGATGTTAGTACTAATTAAAGAGATATTGAAGCACATGGGGAAAAATAATTTATTAGAGGTATGGCCAAATTTGGAGTTATATTCTCATGGAGGAGTAAGTTTTACAACTTACAAAGAACAATATCAAAAGTTAATTCCCAAAACGGATTTCAATTATTTTGAATCATATAATGCTTCGGAAGGATTTTTTGCTATTCAGGATAGAAATAATTCAAATGAATTATTATTAATGCTTGACTATGGTATTTTTTATGAATTTATTCCTATGACGGAATATTATAAAGAAAACCCTAAAACTTTCACATTGGAGAATGTAGCGTTAGAGGAAAATTATGTAATGGTCATTAGCACCAATTCAGGATTATGGAGATATGTGGTAGGAGATACGGTGAAGTTTACTTCATTAAATCCTTATAGAATTAAAATCACGGGACGTACTAAGCATTATATTAATGTATTTGGAGAGGAATTAATTGTAGATAATTCCGATAGAGCTTTAGAGTACGCTTGTGCTAAAACTTTTGCTCAGATAAAAGACTATACAGCTGGTCCGGTATATATGAATGTAGATGAAAGTGGAGCTCATCAGTGGATTATAGAGTTTTATAAACAACCCAAAAGTATAAAAGAATTTACTAATCTTTTAGATAGAAAGTTAAAGGAACTCAATTCGGATTATGAGGCTAAGAGATATAATAATATGACACTCAAAAAACCTATTGTAAATATAGCACCTAAGAATTTATTTCATAATTGGCTAAAAGAAAAAGGCAAATTAGGAGGACAAAATAAAGTGCCTCGCCTTGCGAATAATAGAGAATATTTAGATCAATTATTAACTGCAATGGATGGTATAAAAGGTAACTAGATATATCTTCAAATCAAACTGTATATTTTTTGAAAAGTGCAAAAAAGCCTGTAATGCCTGTAAACACTAAAGTACGGAAATTATACAACTTTTTTAAATTTCACTCTAAATATATTAAAAAGTATAATTTGCTATAATTTTGGTATAATTTTTTTAGTGAAAAGTATAAATTTAGTATAATTTTATACCAAAAACCCTAAAATAGCCCAATAACTATAATTTCACGTAATATAAACAGCACTATTTAAATAAAAGATATAAAAGTAATATTACCTCTAATATTACTTGAAAATTTTAAATCTCTCTTACTTAAACATTACTTAAAATAGTACCTCAATTGATCTTATCCCTTCTTCTAACTTCAAAAGGCTTTTAGATTAAAGGAGAAATAAAATTTGTATCTTTGGTGAAGTTCAATTTAATAACTTTACGCAAAAGTTTAAAATAGTTAAAAATACAATGAAAAATAGATTCATCATTATACTTTTATTGCTCATAAGTATGAGTGCTTGTAAATATCAAATTCATAAATCAAAATCTGTAAATAATAAGAAACCAAATGTAATTATTATTTTTACAGATGACCAAGGTTATCAAGATGTTGGTTGTTTTGGTTCTCCGGATATTAAAACGCCTCATTTAGATAAAATGGCTAAGGAAGGTATCAAACTTACAAATTTTTATGCCGCTCAAGCTGTTTGTTCAGCATCGAGAGCTGGACTTCTCACAGGTTGTTATCCAAATAGAATAGGAATACATCAAGCATTTATGCCTAATAGTAAACAAGGACTCAATTATTCAGAAGTTACCATCGCAGAAATGTTAAAAGAAAAAGGGTACCATACGGCAATATTTGGCAAATGGCACTTGGGTGACCATCCCAAGTTTATGCCTAATAACCATGGCTTTGATGAGTATTTTGGCATACCCTATTCCAATGATATGTGGCCCTTTCACCCTCAACAAGGTCCCATATTCAATTTTGATCCTTTGCCGCTATATGAAAATGAAACCATTATAGATACCCTAACAGACCAATCCTCATTAACTACAGATATTACGGAGAAAAGTGTAAAATTCATTACCCAAAATAAGGATAAACCCTTCTTTTTGTATGTTGCTCATCCCCAACCTCATGTACCCTTATTTGTTTCAGATAAATTCAAAGGAAAATCAAAGAGAGGGCTATATGGTGATGTGATTATGGAAATAGATTGGTCTGTAGGTCAAATATTGCAGACACTCAAAAAATACAATATAGATGAAAATACATTGGTTATTTTCACCTCAGATAATGGGCCTTGGCTAAGTTATGGAGACCACTCCGGATGTGCTTATCCACTCCGAGAAGGTAAGGGAACAGCCTTAGAAGGAGGACAAAGAGAACCTTGCATCATAAGATACCCAAAAAAAATAAAACCTGCAAGAGTTATAAATATACCTATGATGGCAATAGATATTTTACCTACCATTGCTGAAATCACAGGATCAAAACTACCTACCAATAAGATCGATGGTAAAAGTGTATGGAACATTTGGACAGGTGCTGCTCACCAAAGCCCCCAAGAAGCTTATTATTTTTATTACAATGTCAATGAACTTCACGGTATAAGGTACAAAAATTGGAAAATGTATTTTCCACATAAATATAGAACATTAAATGGCAGACCCGGAGGGAAAGGCGGTATCCCTGTAAAGTATAAACACAATACCATTGATACAATAGAACTCTACGATTTATCCAAAGATATAAGTGAGACACAAGATGTAGCCTCTAAAAATCCTAAAGTGGTAGCAAAAATAAAATTACTTGCAGATAAAATGAGACTTGAACTTGGCGATGCACTCCAAGATAAAAAAGTAGGAGAAGGAACCAGACCTGCTGGCAAGGTTTATAAATAAATGTCATTGCTGTAAAATAAGATTTAGAAGAGAAATAAAATTTGTATTTTTGCTTGTTCAAGTAAGTTAAATATTTAAATTCATATTGAATCCCTATATATTACATATAGAAACAACTACTAAAGTTTGTTCTGTAGGCATTTCAAAAGGTGACCAGACTATAGCCCTTAAGGAAATAAAAGATGAAAATTATTCGCATTCTGAGAAGCTACACCTATTTATAGAAAAGGTATTAGAGGAATCTAATACGTCCATAGAAGAACTAGATGCAGTATGTGTAAGTAAAGGTCCGGGCTCTTATACAGGGCTTAGGATAGGAGTATCTGCAGCTAAGGGGCTTTGTTATGCTCTAGATATACCTTTGCTAGCAATAGATACTTTAGAAGTTATGACAAAATATGTGATTAAAAAATATCACTATGATTTGTATTTGCCTATGATAGATGCCCGAAGGATGGAAGTTTATACTGCTATATATGATAGGCAATCAAATTGTATAGTGCCTACTTGTGCAAAAGTAATAGATATTCACTCTTTTAAAGAGGTGTTAACTAATCATAAAGTATTATTCTTTGGCAATGGAGCAAGTAAGTGTAAGAATGAGATAAAACATTCTAATGCTTATTTTTTAGAGCATGAGGTGGTATCTGCATTGCATATGAGCATGATAGCTTATGAAAAATACAAGGTAAAAGACTTTGAGGATATAACTTACTTTGAACCTTATTATCTCAAAGATTTTGTCACTGGAAATAATTAGACATTAACTTTTAATAGATGGTTTGTATTTCTTACGCTTTCTGCACTAGCATTTAGTCTATTCTTTTCTTCTTCACTTAATTCTATCTCCATAATTTGTTTTATACCATTTCTACCTAATACCACAGGCACTCCAATACAAATATCACTTAATCCGTATTCTCCCTGTAATAGAACAGAACATGGGAACATTTTCTTTTGATCGCAAGCAATGGAATGTACTAAGGCTGATACTGCAGCACCAGGTGCATACCAAGCACTCGTACCTAACATTTTAGTAAGGGTTGCCCCGCCCACCATAGTTTCTCGAGCAATTTCTCGAAGTTTGTTTATAGACAAAAATTTATCAACTGGTACACTATTCCTAGTGGCTAATCTTGTAAGAGGAAGCATTCCTGTATCACTATGCCCACCTATAACCATTCCATCTACATCAGATATAGGGCATCTCAATGCTTTACTTAGTCTATATTTAAACCTTGCACTATCCAATGCTCCTCCCATACCTATAATTCTTTCTTTAGGAATTGTCGTTACCTTATGAGTTAAATAAGTCATTGTATCCATAGGGTTAGATACTACTATTAAAATGGTATTAGGAGAATATTTTAATAAGTTTTTGGCTACAGTTTCTACAATTCCCGCATTGATTCCTATCAGCTCTTCTCTAGTCATACCAGGTTTACGAGGGATACCACTAGTGATTACAGCTATATCACTTCCCTTTGTTTTTGTATAATCGTTTGTACTACCTATAATTTGGGTATCAAAACCATTGAGTGAAGCTGTTTGCATTAAATCCATAGCTTTTCCCTCTGCAAAATTTTCTTTAATATCTAATAGCACCACTTCAGATGCAAAATTTTTAATAGCAATATATTCAGCACAACTTGCACCTACTGCTCCTGCTCCTACTACAGTTATTTTCATATTTAAATAATTGATGTTTTTATTTATAAATTCTTATAAAATATTAATTGTCCTTCCTCAAGATGTGTAAGGGTTTGTAAAAATACGTATCTAAAACGAACCATGATCCATGACCTAAAGATCTCCATGCTCATCCAACTTGAGTATCCAGAAATCATGAGTGATCGACGAACCTATGGTTCTATATGCAGCTACGGCAAAGCCCCCGTCAGACGTTTGTATGATGCTACTGGCTAGCTCAGTAACACTAGTCCCAAAGGTATTTTCCCAAACAATATTACCCGACGAAGCACTTAGTTTGAGTATCCAAACATCAGTCTTCCCTGCACCTTTGCTAGCTGTATGTCCTGCTACCACAAAGTCCCCGTCACGCGTTTGGATGATGGATCCGGGCGTATCGAGATTATCCCCCCCGAGGAGCTTCTCCCAAGTCTTATTACCCAAACCGTTTAGTTTGAGTACCCATAAATCATCAAAGCCTGCACTTTTGCTAGATGATGTTTTTCCCAATACGGCAAAGCCCCCGTCAGATGTTTGGATAATGGATTTGCCTGTATCATTAGCACTCCCCCCAAAGGTCTGCTCCCAAGTTTTATTACCCGAACCGTTTAGCTTGACTACTGATAAATCATAATTCACTGCATCTTTGCTTCTTGTATGTCCCGCTACGGCAAAGCCCCCGTCAGAGGTTTGCACGATAGATTCGATTTTATCATCACCCGCTCCCCCAAAGGTCTGCTCCCAAGTCTTACTACCTGAAGCGTCTAACTTGAGTACCCAGAAATCATAACCCCTTGAACCTTTGCTGTTTGTAAATCCCGCTACGGCAAAGCCCCCGTCAGAGGTCTGCACAATGGATTTGACAAGTTCATTACCACTCTGCCCAAAGGTCTTCTCCCAAAGCATACTACCTGAAGCGTCTAACTTGAATATCCAAAAATCATAACCCCCTGAACCTTTGCTGTTTGTATATCCTGCTACGACAAAGCCCCCGTCAGAGGTCTGCACAACGGATTCGAGAAATTCACTACCACTCCCTCCACCAAAGGTCTTGTCCCAAACAATAGTACCCAAATTGTTTACCTTGAATACCGAGCCATCAATATTTGTTGTTGGAGCTTCTGAATTTCCCACTACAACAAAGCCCCCATCAGACGTTTGCACCACAGAAGCGGATATATCATCAAAGTTTGTCTTCCCAAACGTCTTCTCCCAAGTACTTTTCATCTCAAAAGTCGTACCAGTTATCGTGGCATCTGCTTTGGTGGGATGTTCGAGTACAATCGTAGCCCTAAAGGTACCTACCTTGATCATCGCCAAACTAAGATTGGGTTTTGTACCGTTAACCCTAGCAAAGCCTGAGGGACTTACGTTTTTTATCTCTTTGAGGGTATAACCGTCTTTAGTACCGGCTACCCCTGCTAATATCTCCGAAGTGCTAAAACTACCCCCAATGCTAAAAGATTTGGCACGCTTGTTAAAAGTTAAAGTTTCTGCTCTTGCCTTCGTAATCTCAAACGCCTTGCCTCTAAGGGTAACATCCGCTTTGGTGGCGTGTTCTAAAACAATCGTTAAGGTCAAAGTACCCGCCTTGGTATAACCAACGATCTTAGATGAAGTACCGCTTCCTGAAACAGTGGCACCCGTACCGCCTGCACTGGCAATGGTAACGGTTTTAATGGTGTAACCTGTTTTACTTCCCTGTACCCCTAATAACAGCTGCTCATGGGTAATTTCTCCGCTACTGCTGTAAACCTTCGTTTGTTTTGTCCAAGTTAAACGCTCTGCTCCTGCCTTCCTAATCTCAAACTCCTTGCCTCTAAGGGTAACATCCACTTTGGCAGGGTGCTGAAATACAAGCGTCAAGGTCAAGATGCCCACCTTGGTATAACCAACTATCTTAGCTGAAGTGCCCGTACCTGAAACCCTTGCACCTGTACCGTTTGCACTAATGATGGTTACTGATTTAATGGTATAGCCCGTTTTGGCAGCACTACTACCCGTAAGACCCGCTAATAATTCTGCATTGCTTATCTCACCACCTGAAACATAAGCCTTACTTTGTTTCTTCCATGTTAAAGTAGAGGCATCTGCCTTTGTAATCTCAAACTTCTTGCCCGCAAGGGTAACATCCATTTTGGCGGGGTGCTGAAATACAAGCGTCAAGGTCAAGATGCCCGCCTGAGTATAACCGACGATCTTAGCTGAAGTGCCCCTGCCTGAAACCCTTGCACTTGTACCGTTTGCACTACTGATGGTTACTGATTTAATGGTATAGCCTGTTTTGGCAGCACTGGTACCATTCAAACCCGCTAATAATTCTGCATTGCTTATCTCACCACCTGAAACATAAGGCTTACTTTGTTTCGTCCATGTTAAACGAGGAGCAGGTGCCTTCGTAACCTCAAAGGATGCGTTATCTATCGTTGAATCGCCTTTGGTAGCATGCTCTAATACCAAAGTAGCCGTAAAATTACCCGCCTTAGCATAGCTTAAATACAAATTTGGTTTCGTACCTGTTACGCTTGCAATACCTATTGGGTTTAAAGACCTAATCTCTCTCAAAGTATAGCCAGCCTTTTTACCTCCTACCCTTCCTAAAATCTCTTCTGTCGTAAAGAGACCAACACTACTATAAACTTCGCTAAGTTTGTCAAAAGTCAAAGACTCCCCAGCAGAAGTACTAATCTTAAACTGCGCACCTGTAATGGTAACATCACCTTTCGTGGAATGTTCTAAAACGATCGTAGCCGTAAAACTGCCTATCTTGGTCATTCTTAGTGACAACTTAGGCTTCGTGCCTGTTACGCTTGCAACACCTGACAGAGCTAAGGCTTTTATCTCTTTGAGGGTATAACCCGATTTCGTTCCTGCTACACCCCCTAATATCTCCAATGTGGTAAAACTACCACCACTGAAAGCCTTAGACACCCTGTTAAAAGTCAAAGTAGCGGCTGCGTCCTTACTAATGATGATTTTACAATTTTTAATCGTAGCATCTTCTTTGCTCGCATGTTTTAAAACAAGATTAAAAACGATGTTCCCTGGTTTGGTAAAGGTTAAGCTAGTACCTGAAACCTTTGCTGAAGCCGTTGTACTATTACTCACCAACGTAATCGACTTTATCGTATAGCCCTCTTTTGAGCCTCGAACTCCTGCCAGTATCTTAGCAACCGCCAAGGTTTTGGTGACTCCTGTAATACTAGAAAAAGTAATGGTTTGCTCCGCATAAGTAAGAGAAGGAGCAGGGGCAGGGGTGGGTTTATCATCAGGTTTCGATTCTTCTTTACTGCAATAAATCATCGACGTACTAAATGCTGTCAATAATAATAAACTAACAAAATATCTGATAGGTTTCATAACTTGTCTCATTTTAGTATTTATTTTTTAAAGAAACTAAATTATATTATAAAATATACATCACTAAGGATGTTTCCTTGTTCATAATTTTAAAGAATGCAAATATATAAACAATTTATTTACATATAAACAAAAAAATCGACTTAATTGTTGCCAAAAGGCACCTTAAAATAGATTGAAGTGTCTTTTTTTCCTAATGAGTCTGGAGTACTGAGTATCATTAAATCATCTAAAACACCATAAATAGTACTTTTTTTCAAGACGTCTTAGGGTAGGTGAATTTGTAAAATACGTTCCATTGTTACCAATTTTAAAGGATGCAAATTTATAATCAATTTATCAGTAAATCAAAAAAAAATCGAGTTAAAATCGTTCCATCTAATATATTAAGGATAAATATCTGCTAAAAGACCAAAAATGTTATAGTTTAGTTCATCTTACTATTCAACCAAGGCTAATAACCAAAACCTACAAATCACTTAGCACAGAATCTCATGAAAATAATACATACATAAAACTTATGTATAATCCTAATAACAGAGCTCCTTTATATCTACCTAAAACCCTGCGTTTAGGCAACAATACCATAGGTAATAAAAGAAATGATATGAGTAACATCCATATACCATCTTGTGTAATAGTATTTTTATCTTGAACATAGATGGGATGAATAAGGGCAACCCCTCCCAATACTCCAAGTATATTAAAAATATTAGATCCTACCAAATTGCCTAGTGATATAGATTTTTCCTTTTTTAACGCCGCCATAACAGAGGTAGCAAGTTCTGGGATACTCGTACCTATAGATATAACACTTATAGATATTATTCTCTCACTTATACCAAGATGATTTGCAATAGATACAGTGCTATGTATTAACAATTTACTGCCGCTCCACAATAGAACGCTTCCTATCAGTAGTAGTAAAAGAACCTTAATGAGATTATCTTTCTCTCTGATATCTATCTCTTCTATCTCTTTAGGATTGCCATTTTTCACCATAAAATATAAAAACATTACTAATAATACAATAAATAAAGCTCCTTCATAACGATTTAGCTTATAATCAAAACATATTGAAATATAGAACAATACAGATATGACCATTAGAATAAGCCAATCGCGTTTGATAAAACTTTTATCTGCTACAATAGGTGAAATAATTATAGTAGTACCTAATACCAATGCGATATTAGTGATATTAGACCCGACTACATTTCCAAAACTTATATCAGAAAAGCCTTCTAAAGCTGCTTTTAAACTCACTATAAATTCAGGTGCCGAAGTAGCCAAAGATACTATCGTCATTCCTATGACTATTCTAGATAGCTTCAATTTAATAGATAAACTTATTGTGGAGTTTAACAAAAATTCGCTCCCCAAAATAAGCATCATAAAACTCAAAATCGCATATAAAAAATCCATTAGATATTTTTATGTTTAGGAATATAAAGCGATAATATAAAACCAATAATAAAAAATACAGCCAATACCAATGCTGATAGTTTCATAGAACCTGTAATAGACAATACAAAACCATAACTAAATGTCCCTATTACAATAGATATTTTCTCCGTAACATCATAGAAACTGAAATAAGTGGCATAATCCTCTGTATCTTGTGGAATCAACTTAGAATAGGTAGATCTAGATAGCGTTTGAATTCCTCCCATTACTAAGCCTACAAATATAGCCATCACAAAAAAATGTAACTCTATATGAGGAGAATCTTTATTTATCAAATAGGCACCTATACAAATTAATACCCAAATAAAAATAGCAATCTGAAGTCCCTTGATATTGCCAAACATAGCCGATAATCTTGAAAAAGTATAGGCTCCAATCACCCCTACAAACTGAATAATAAGTATCGTAAGGATAAGCGTAGAAGATGATAATTGCAGTTCGTCACTTCCAAATAGACTGGCTAACAAAATAATAGTTTGAACTCCAATATTGAAAAAGAAAAAAGAATACAAATACCTTTTTAAAGGCGTGTTTACTGCAATCTTTTTATATACATCAATAAGTTCTCTATATCCGCTTAAAATGCTATTCTTACCCGTTTTCTCTCTTTTATCTTTTCTTAATCTATGGAAAGTAAATTGGGCAAATATAATCCACCAAATTCCTACAATTACGAAAGAAACTCTAGAGGCAGTTGCCTTATCATACAATCCAAACCACTGATGGTTACTTATCATTACCAAATTGAGTATAAGCAATATCGAAGAACCTATATACCCTAAAGAATAGGCTTTGGCACTTACTTTGTCTTGGTATTTGATAGGGCATATTTCCGGTAGAAAACCATTGTAAAAGACCATACTACCCCAAAATCCAATGTTGGCTAAGATACTAAATAATATACCTATCCATAAGTGATCTACATCAAAAAAATAGAGCATCATACAAGATAATCCTCCCAGATAACAGAATAGGTGCATAAAGAATTTCTTTCGTCCTTTATTATCTGCAATACCTGAAAGTATGGGCGCCATAAAGGCTACTATCAAGAAAGAAAGCGTAAGCGCATAACTGTAAAGTTCATTGGGAGAAAAATAGCTCCCAAGTATATTTACCTTATCTATATCTGATGTTATAGAAGCATAATATATGGGAAATATAGCAGTGCTAATCACCAGAGAATATACTGAATTTGCCCAATCATAGAATATCCATCCTGTAATCTCTCTTTTACTAAATTGTTTCATATATTACCTAATTTGGTTCTAATGCAATGTTATAGAAGCACAATATAATAGGAAATATAACAGTGCTAATCATCAGAGAATATACTGAATTTGCCCAATCATAGAATATCCATCCTGTAATCTCTCTTTTACTAAATTGTTTCATATATTACCTAATTTGGTAAGGAATAGGCATTTTAGCTTGAATATTTTGTAGCCAGTTGCTTTTCATTAATTGCTTATATATATTATAGTACTCTTTATCAATTTGATTACTTGTAAAATAAGATGACACTTCTAATGAAAATTCTTCTATAATTTTTTCAAATCTATTTTTACGTCGGGGATAAGAAAGAATATTATACTTTTCTATACCTGCCTGTCTGGCAGCTATATAAATGGCATCTTCGAGATCCCCTAAGCCATCTACTAATCCTTTCTTTAAGGCATCTCTGCCTATCCATACTCTTCCCTGCCCTATTTCATCTACTTGCTCAAGAGACATTTTTCTACCAACGGCAACCCTTTGTATAAAAGTTTGATAGATTTGTTTTACATCTTTTAGAATTTCCATTTCTTTATGTTTGCTAGCACCTTTGAATATACTGGGGCTTACTGCATTTTTATGGGTAGCCACTACCTCTGAATTGATCCCCCATTTTTTAGTCAATTTTTCTGCGTTTAGTAGCATACCAAAAACTCCTATAGAACCTGTAATGGTATTAGGAGATGCCACTATTTTATCAGCACCGCAAGCAATATAATATCCTCCCGAAGCTGCTACATTTCCAAAAGATACAATCAAGGGTTTTTCCTTTTTGAGTAATTCTAACTCTTGCCATATAAGTTCAGATACTAAAGCACTTCCCCCGGGAGAATTTATCCTGAGCACTAGGGCTTTAATATTTTCATTGCGTTTAATTTTTCTAATAGCCTTTACAAAACTTTTCAGACTTATCTCATAAGCATTTCCTTTGCCTTCTACTATTTCTCCTTGAGCGTAGAGTACAGCTATTTTATCATCGTGATAATCACTTTTTTTACCAAGCGAATTACTATATCGTTCTATTGATATTCTTCTTAGTCTTTTAGTTTCTTCTACACCGGATTTTCGTTTTAAAAGATCTTCGTATTCTTGTTGATACATAGTACCTGTGATAAAACCTAATTTTTCAGCACCATCGGAGTACTTTACCAAAAGTTCATTTGCTATTCTATTTAGTTTTTTGTGGGTTATATTCCTACTTTTAGATATATCTTCTAACATGGTATTCCAAAGTTGATCTATCAATCTTTGTGTTTGTCGTAAGTTTTCTTTACTCATTTTATCATTCAAGAAAGGCTCTACAGCACTCTTAAACTTTCCGTGCCTAATGACATCAAAACGCACACCGGTATTGTCTTGTAACTTCTTGAAAAACAAAAGCTCTGTGTATAATCCCTTAAATGCTATATTACCTATGGGGTTGAGATATATCTCATCTGCTAAAGAACACAAATAATACGCCTTTTGTGAATAGGTATTGGCATAGGATGTAATAAATTTTCCAGATTTTTTAAATTCTAAAAGTTTATCTCGTATCGTTTTGATTTGAGCCCAGCCTCCCATAACAAATTCTACATCTAAACTAATACCCCTTATCTTAGGGTCATATTTTGCTGAATCTATACAGTTCAAAATCTCTTGCAAGCTAATGTATTTTCTCTTAAAATCTGACAAATTAAAGAAGTCAATATCCTCAAAAGGGTCATCATATACCTTATCTCTTATTTCTCTATCTAATTTAAGGTCAAGTATAGTGTTATTTTTCACTTTGACTACATCCTTTTTATCTATAGCAGCCATAATCATAAATATGATAGGAATTACAAACATTAGAAATATTGCGATGAATGTTCCCAACATAGATGATATTATATTCTTGATAAAACTTTTCATTCTTTTATGTTTTTTAGTTGTTGTTTTTTATCGTATCTATAAAATAGAAAAAAGGAATCAATATAAATATAGCATAACATGATGATACCTACACCTATGAGCATATTGCCAAGGTAAATGCTGCTTAACTTTAAGCAAGATACCTACTAACACAATAATGATGTTCAGACAAAATATAGCTTTATAATATTTTCCCATTCTATAAATTTTACAGTAAGCAAATATATAAAGTTTATCCGTGTAATTGTAAAAATGAATTGTAATTTTTTAAAAGGAGGGAAAATTATACTCAAATATCTTTTTGAAATTAGGGTTTTGTAAGAAAGTCCTAAGCCTGCTCCTATTATATTTATCAAGCATCATTCCACCAATCATACTCACCGCTTCTACTAATTCTCTGTCTTCATCATTAGATATAACTTTACCTTGAATATATTAAGATCAAATAAGCGGTATTTTATATTCATTTCTGAACCCTCCCAGCGGGTCTATTTCCTCTTCCCGTCATTTTACCTTGGAGTGCATCACCGAGTTCAAGTCTGATTTTATCTGCGAGTAATTTTATTTTTTCTACCACCTTAGGATTTTCAGCAGCTACATCCTTAGTTTCACTGATATCTTTAAATAAATCGTAGAGTTCTATTTTATCAAAGGTCTTATATTCATACCTTACAGCATCTCCGTCTTTTCCTCCGGGTCTGCCATTTAGCGTTCTATACTTATGAGGAAAATACATTTTCCAATTTTTGTACCTTACACCGTGTAATTCATTTACATTGTAATAAAAATAATAAGCCTCTTGTGGACTCTTACGAGAAAATCCCGCCCAAATATTCCACACACTTTTACCGTCAATCTTATTTTGAGGTAGTTTTGCTCCTGTAATTTCAGCAATAGTGGGTAAAATATCTATCGCCATCATAGGTACATTTATAACTCTTGCAGGTTTTATTTTCTTGGGGTATCTTATGATGCAAGGTTCTCTTTGTCCTCCTTCTAGAGCCGTACCTTTTCCCTCTCGTAATGGAAGGGCAGAGCCAGCATGTTTGCCGTAATTGAGCCAAGGACCATTGTCTGAAGTAAAGATAACCAATGTGTTTTTATCTATATTATATTTTTTGAGTGTCTGCAAGATTTGACCTACTGACCAATCTATTTCCATAATTACATCTCCATATAGTCCCCTTTTTGACTTGCCTTTGAATTTATCTGAAACAAATAAAGGTACATGAGGTTGAGGATGAGCTACGTATAAGAAGAAGGGTTTATCCTTATTCTGGGTAATGAATCTTACACTTCTCTCGGTAATATCTGTAGTTAATGAGGATTGATTTGTTAAAGTATCTATAATTTTTTCATTTTCATATAATACCAAAGGATCAAAATTTGATACATTTCCATGTTTGGGATCATGAGGCCACATATCATTGGAATAAGGTATGCCAAAATACTCATCAAAGCCATGATTATTAGGCATAAACTTAGGATGGTCTCCCAAGTGCCATTTACCAAAAATTCCTGTTTTATACCCTATTTTTTTTAACATTTCTGCAATGGTAACCTCCGAATGATTAAGCCCATGTTTGCTCTTGGGTCTAAGTGCTTGATGTATTCCTATTCTATTTGGATAACATCCCGTAAGAAGCCCTGCACGAGATGCTGAACAAACAGCTTGTGCAGCATAAAAATCTGTAAGTTTTATACCCTCCTTAGCCATTTTATCTAAATGAGGCGTTTTAATATCTGGAGAACCAAAGCAACCAACATCCTGATACCCCTGATCATCTGTAAAAATGATAATTACATTTGGTTTGTCCTCACTTGCAGATTGAGGACTTCTACAAGTACTCACACTTATGAATAATAAGATAATGAAAAATGTGTTTTTCATTGTATTTTGATTAGCTTTTAAACTTCTGCGTAAAACTACTAAATTAAACAACACAGATATAAATCTTGTTTTTGTATTTTTTACATACTGATTTTAAATATATTATATCACAACAATCTTAAAATAATAAAAAGTTATTAGTCGAGTATAAGCAACTACTAAAGCAAAGTTCCGTCAATTTGCAAAATAATAATCCTTTAAAGAAACTTTAAAAATGGAATTAAAGAATAAATATTCCTTCATTTTCAACGAAGGTAGATAAACGCAATTTATTGGATTGATAAATAGGAAGTTCTTCAAGACAAAAAATTACCCCTAACTCAGGTTAAAAATACACCTTAAAATAGTTGTTTACTCAACTGTTTTAGGGCTTTTACTTTGTTTACCTTATCTATTAGTACCGATATATTGTGTTTGCTACCTCCGTAAGAAATCATCCTTACAGGAATATCTTGAAAACTATTAAATATTTTCAAGGATTTAGAATCCCTACAGATATTCTGTCCAACTATACACACAATAGTTTGTTCTTTATCTACTTCTATAGTGCCAAACTCTCGGAGCTCATCTGTAATAAACTCTAAATGAGTATTGTCATCTATAGTTAGAGACACGGCTACTTCTGAAGTGGTAATCATATCTATGGAAGTTTTATATTTTTCAAATACTTCAAATATTCTCTTTAAGAAACCGTAAGCCAAAAGCATTCGTCCGGATTTTATTTTTATAGCAGTAATGCCCTCTTTTGCTGCTACAGCTTTTACGCCTTCTCCTTGTGTTTTCTTTGAGATAACCGTACCAAATGCTTGAGGTGCTAAAGTATTTTTGAGCTTTAAAGGAATATTTTCTCTCTTAACGGGAATTACGCTCATAGGATGTAATATTTTTGCACCAAAATATGCCAACTCTGAAGCCTCATCGAACGATAGTTTTTCAATGGATTGGGTATTTTCTACAAATCGAGGGTCATTATTGTGAAAACCATCTATATCTGTCCATATTTGTACCTCCTTTGCTTTGATAGCTGCTCCAATGATGGAAGCTGTATAGTCACTTCCTCCTCTTTTGAGATTATCTACCTCATCAGCACAATTTCTGCAAATATACCCTTGGGTAATAAAAGTATTTATCTCTTTATTTTGAGTTAATACTCCATTTAATTTATGCTGTATATAATGGTAATCAGGATCGCCATTGCTATTGGTTTTCATAAATTCTAAAGCAGGAATAAGTAATGAGTTCATACCTATCTCCTGCAAATAAAAATTAAACAAATAAGTAGATAGTATTTCCCCTTTGCTCAATATTGTTTTTTCTTTCTCTACCGAAAAATCAGTATCTATATAGTTTTCTATCATACTAAACTGTTCACTTACAAAGTCAGAAGCTAATTTATGAATAGTATCATTTTTACATAAATTATCAATTTCTTTCTTGTATTTTTTTTTGAGTTTTAACAAGACCTGCGTAGCTTGTTGTCTCTTATGATTTTGCAAAAAACTACATATTTCTACCAAATTAGTAGTAGTGCCCGACATAGCAGATAGCACTACCATTTCTCTCTGTGAAAAATCAATTAAATTTACAATATTCTTTATCCTTTCTGCACTGCCTAATGAAGTGCCTCCAAACTTTAAAACTTTCATTTATGTATGAGTAATCATATCTATTTACTCTTACTAGTTTTCTTTTTAGAAAAAGTAATTTTTATTTCATCATTTTTTATATCTACTTTTATATCTCCTCCCGATATATTATCCCTAATCAATTCCTCTGCCAATTTATCCTCTATGTGCTTTTGAATAGCTCTATTGAGAGGTCTAGCTCCATAATGTATATCGTATCCCTGCTTTACAATATACTCTTTAGCCTTTTGAGTTACTGATATTTTATATCCCAGATCATCTAATCTTTTGGCTAACTTGATTAATTCCATATCTATAATAGAGAGTATATCTTTTTGTTTCAATGAATTAAATAGTATCACATCATCTAACCTATTTAAAAATTCAGGAGCAAAATACTTTTTTAATGCTAACTGGATTACTTGCTTAGCATTGTCATCTACATTTTCATTTTTAGCAGAAGTACCAAAACCTACACCATTTCCAAAATCATTTAACTGACGAATACCTATATTTGAGGTCATAATGATGATGGTATTGCTAAAGTTAATTCTCCTGCCCATACTATCAGTAATATATCCATCATCTAATATTTGTAATAGCAAGTTAAATACATCGGGATGTGCTTTTTCAATCTCATCTAATAATACCACAGAATAGGGTTTGCACCTTACTTTTTCAGTGAGTTGCCCACCCTCTTCATAACCTACATATCCTGGAGGTGACCCTATTAATCTAGAGACTGAAAACTTTTCCATATACTCGCTCATATCCATTCTTATCAGTGC
Organism: Ichthyobacteriaceae bacterium; assembly: GCA_965226285.1. Lineage (GTDB taxonomy): Bacteria > Bacteroidota > Bacteroidia > Flavobacteriales > Ichthyobacteriaceae > CBDDCQ01. The sequence continues at coordinate 333,789 of CBDDCQ010000006.1, read as the reverse complement.
ATCTTTAGAATCGAACATTACACTAGACAACATCTTAGCCAGCTGAGTTTTGCCTACTCCCGTAGGTCCTAGAAATACAAAACTACCAATAGGTTTATTGGGATCTTTTAGCCCTACTCTATTTCTTTGTATCGCTTTTACTATCTTACTAATGGCTTCATCTTGACCTATCACTTTGCTTTTAAGTTCAGCAGGCATCGCCACTAATTTTTTACTTTCACCTTCTGCTACTTTACTTACAGGTATTCCTGTCATCATCGATACCACCTCTGCCACATTTTGACCCGATACAGTTTCCCTATTATCTTTTACTTGCTCTTCCCATTTTTGTTGAGCTATAAGAAGTTCTTCCCCTTTGTTTTTTTCTAAATCTCTTAAACGTGCAGCTTCTTCATATTGTTGATCTTTTACTACTTGTCCTTTATCTTGCTTTATCTTTTCCAAATCCTTTTCCAAATTTAGAATTTCCTTTGGAACTTTTATATTGGTAATATGCACCCTAGAACCTGATTCATCCAATACATCTATAGCTTTATCCGGGAAAAACCGATCTGTAATATATCTATCAGTAAGTTTAACACAAGATTCTATAGCATCTTTAGTAAAACTTACATTGTGATGAACTTCATATTTTTCTTTAATATTTTCTAATATGGTAATAGTTTCTTCTATACTTGTAGGCTCTATCATCACCTTTTGAAATCGTCTTACCAATGCTCCATCTTTTTCGATATGTTGCCTACATTCATCTAGAGTAGTAGCTCCTATACATTGAAGTTCTCCCCTTGCTAACGCAGGTTTGAACATATTAGATGCATCTAAGGCACCTCCTGATCCTCCTGCGCCTACCATAGTATGTATTTCATCTATAAATAATATTACATCTGTGTGTTTTTCGAGTTCTGCCATGAGTGCTTTCATTCTTTCTTCAAACTGTCCTCTATATTTAGTACCAGCTACTAAACTAGCTACATCTAGCATTACTACTCTTTTATTAAACAGAACCCGAGATACTTTCTTTCTTACTATTCTAAGAGCTAACCCTTCGGCAATAGCAGATTTACCTACACCAGGTTCACCTATAAGCAACGGGTTATTTTTCTTTCTTCTACTGAGTATTTGAGAAACTCTCTCTATCTCTTTCTCTCTTCCCACTACAGGATCTAATTTACCCTCTTGAGCAAACTTTGTTAAGTCTCTACCAAAACTATCTAACATAGGGGTTTTTAAATTCTTATCTGACGCTTTATGTTGAGGTTCTATATCTTCATCTTCAAACATATCCTCATCATCCTTTTGATTTGTTGCGAAAAAATCTCGATTCTGCGAAAAGAGCATTTCCATTTGACTTTTCACGTTATTATAATTTACATCACAAGTATTTAGCAAATCCACTAATGGATCTTGTTCATTATACAATATGCTTAATAATAGATGTACTGTTCTTATTTGACTGTGTTTAAACATTTGTGCCTGAGTAATAGTACCGTTGAGTACTATTTCTACATGAGGATTTAATGGTATTTTTCTAGTATTTAAAATATCCCTTTTTTCATTTACCTTAGAAAGGTATCTGTTTTCTATTTTCTGCTTTAGGTAGTTTATATCAAAACCCTTTAATACTTTAGTGGCACTTGTATTCTCATCTGCTATCATCGCTAGTAAAAGATGTTCTGTACCCACACAAGTGTGTCCCATACGAATAGCCTCATTTGTTCCTGAAATGATAATATTCTTTAGTTTATCTGAGAAATTATTTTCCATATTTTATCGTTAAGAGTTAGGAGCCTGTGCTCTATTATATATACTTTGTTCAATAATAACAATAGAATTCGTCTGGTGCATCAGTTTCTAATTGTAATAACAAAGACAAATCTTCATCTTCTTTTGCTTTTTTTTATTAATTCTAACTATATAAGTGCAATTATTTTATTGGACAAATTTATAAAAAATATTTTTAGAGTTATCATAATTTAATTTTATGTTGTATTGTTTGATATTTAAATCTGTAAAGTTTTTAAACTCATACCATTTTGAATTTATCATATCGTTATTACATCCACGGAGTGCAGCTGAATATACAAATTCCTCGTTAATAGAAGGAGTATCATTGCATAGCAATAGGGGTGAGTATTGTATTTTTATGTTTTTGCTTTAAAACCTTTGGTTTTTTTGTTGAGTGAATGAGTGAAAGGGTATAAATTTTTCGATAGTTAAGGAATGTCACAAACGCTTTTCACGCGAATATAAATTCAAAACCGTATTACATTCTAAAACCCATTTAAAAGTCTCTCTTTTATTGCAAATTAAAGCAAGTTATCTCAATCTTCTTTATTTAAAAGTGCATTCCACCCTTGCGCGGTGAGTTTCACATGTGTACCTCCTCTTGTAACTAAGTTCATTCCCTGATTTTGTTCTGTGATATGACCTATAATAGTAAAGTTAGGATTTTCTTTTATTTTATCGTAATCATCTAAACTTATTGTGAACAAAAGTTCATAATCTTCTCCTCCATTTATAGCAATGGTAGTACGCTCTAAATTCAGCTCCTCACAAGTAGAAATTACGGTAGGATCTAATGGTAATTTTTCTTCAAATAGATTACATCCTACCTGAGATTGCTTACAAATATGAATGAGTTCAGAGGAAAGTCCGTCTGAAATATCTATCATAGAAGTAGGTTTTATTTTCAATTCTTCAAGTAGTTCTACAATATCTTTTCTGGCTTCAGGTTTGAGTTGTCGCTCTAAGATGTATTGATAATTATCTAAATCAGGTTGCATATTGGGGTTTTCCTTGAATACCTCTTGTTCTCGTTCCAAAATTTGAAGCCCTAAATATGCTCCTCCAATATCTCCAGTTAGCACAATTAAATCATTGGGTTTTGTCCCATTTCTATATATAATATCATCTTTATTTGCCTCACCTAAAGCTGTGATACTTATAGCTAACCCTGTCTGTGATGAAGTAGTGTCTCCTCCTATAATATCTACCTCATAAATTTGACAAGCCAACCTCATTCCTCGATATAACTCTTCTACAGCATCTAAGGGAAACCTATTAGAAGCCGCCATAGAAATAGTGACTTGTTTAGGAATAGCATTCATAGCACAAATATCGGATAAATTTACGATTACAGCTTTATAACCTAAGTGCTTTAATGGAGTATATGCCAAATTAAAATGTACATTTTCCATTAGCATATCAGTAGAGACTACAATTTGTTTTTCTTTATAATCTAATACTGCCGCATCATCACCAATGCCTTTTATAGTGGTAGTATTTTTTATCTTTATATTTCGAGTTAGGTGTTCTATGAGCCCAAATTCTCCTAACTCCGATATTTCTACTTTTTTTGCGTTTCTGTCTTGGAGCATCTATATAACTAAATCATCTGTGAAATTATTTTGATATTCAGAGTGTTTTAATTCTTTAGAACATTCTCTACAATACAATTTACCAGATGTATGATTTATAAGTTAAATAATTTCATATTTGCAACTTTTTGTTAGTTTAATACTGTTGTAATTGTTAATATAATTACCGTAGCATATAATCATTTTTAATTTCTTTATGTTTTTTCTTTTGGGTAAAAGATAGACGATACTCATCATCAATTTTTCCATTTTGACTTAGTCTTTTTTGTATCATTTTATAATATTTAGGGTGTATCTCAGAACTTATAAAGTTTCGCTTTAGCCTTTGACATAACAGCAACTCACTACCGCTTCCACCAAATAAAATAAAACAATTATCTCCCTCATTTGTGCAAGATTTAATCAACATTTCAACAAGGGATAAAGGTATTTGGCAAGAATGAAATGTTTTGTCCTTGCTAACATTTTTTACCAAATCAAAATAAAACCAACTGTAAGGCATTCTACCCTTATGACCAGCAGCTATTCTTGCTTTTATTCTCTTATCTTCAGGGTTCTGATAAGCAACTGCAACATTATCTTTATAAAAGTTATTGTATTTTGTCTTTTTAGCATGCAAAATACTTCTATGTGCAGTTGTAAATCTCGTTTTACTATGACCTACATTGGTATTATATACCCAAACATAATCTTGAACATCGTAGGCATTATCATCTAAATACTTACATCTCAAATAAGCATTTTGCTTTGGGTAGTTCATCATAAATAAATTTCCTGTTGGCTTCAAAACTCTCATACTCTCCTTGCTAAGTTCTACATACCAATCAATATAATCATTCCATTTTTTAGTGTAATTATTTCCTGCGTAATTTATTCCAACATTGTAATCTGGATCCCCATAAACAAGATCTAATGAATTAGAAGGTATATCTTTTAGAACCTCTAAAACATCTTTATTAAATACTTTGTTCAAATATTGATTAATCATATTTTTTTATTAGAACAATAATACTCTCTCCATAAAAATCAAAAATTTTAGTGCCTCTACAATTACTATTAAGAACTATTTTAGCCTTTTTTTCTTCATCATTATCATAATAACTAAATCCCAACTTAATCCAAAAAAGTAATGCTATTTTACATGCGTTGCAAGGAATAGTAACAAGGTTAATATTGTTTTTATTTTCATTTAAAACACTTTCAACTAACTTAGTCCCATAACCTCTCCTTCTAATATTTTTAGGAATGTTTAGATACTCTATTAATAATTCCTCGTCCTTAACAGTATAGCTAATATAATTTTTATTAATCATCTTTGAATTAAATTGTATTGTTTAGATTTCAATAATTGGATAGATGTAATTTGTTTTATATCTGTAAAAGTATAATTATAAATCCTTATTATTGAACCTTTTTCTTCTTTTTTTCTCAACAAATAACAACAAGTTACTTTGTCTATATTTAATTGTTTTTCTTCTTTTAATTTTTGGTAATATAGGAATGGGGTAAATAATTGATAAATAGCAAAATCTTTAGGGAAATTATTTTTGCCTTCAAATATTGTAACAACTCCATCTAATTCCATTGTTAAATCTATCTCCATTTGTAGATCGTTGGTTTGTATATGTTCTTCTTTTACGAAATAATCCAAGGTAGATTTTGTTCTTCTAGAAGCGTAAGATTTGGGATTGGCAGTAATATCTTCATAAAGAAATTTATGAATAATTTTTTGATTAATACCTACAGAAATAATATTACTTTCACTTGTATCCAACTCATTCAAAATACTTTTTTTATATTCCCAATCTTGAATATTGGTGATTTTTTCAAATTCATGAAAACCATTTGAAATACCTCTAACAAATTGATGCTTTCCTTTTCCAAGATGTAAAAGAAAATAATCGTTTTCTGAAAGAATTTTTGGAAGTTTTGATTTATCATCCATTTTAGTAGCATCAAAAGGATTGCCAAATTCGTGTTTCTCAGATATACTTTTTACTAAATCATTATCAAAAATATAAACTCCTCTTTCTTGACAATATTTAAAAATATCTGTTATTACTAAATCTTTTTTACTCATAATTTTAATGTTAAATTTAAATTTTTTTTTACACCCTTAAACGAAACAAAGATACAATTATTTTTCTTCTAAACATAGCATATAATCATTTTTTCTTTTTTCAAAAAACAGTGTTTTTACATTTTTTAAAAAAAGTATTGTTATTTATTATTTTCATTAATCTTTTTTTAGTCAATTCAATATATTCTTTGTTATTGTCAATTCCAATATAATTTCTATTAGCAAGTTTGGCGGCAACTCCTGTTGTTCCACTACCATTAAAGGGGTCTAATATAACATCTCCTTCATTAGTAGATGAAAGCACAATTCTATTTATTAAGGCAAGTGGTTTTTGGGTAGGATGCTTTCCAAATTCTTTTTCTTCCTTTTTGGGAGTAGGAATAGACCAAACTGTCCTCATTTGTCTGTTAGGTTGCTTTATTTTATCTTCGCTAAATTGACCTTCTTTCAGTTGGTTATAATTAAAAATGTGTTTTATTTTCTTTGTTTTTTTGCCCAAAGGAGCGTTTCATGACTATGAGCAAAAGTTGTACAAGCTAAATTAGGTGCAGCATTAGGTTTGAACCAAGATATATCATTTAAAATATGAAAACCTAACTTTTGCAATAAATAACCACACTGATAAATGCTGTGCAATGTTCCGCTGATCCATATAGTTCCTTTAGGTGTTAGTATTCTTTTACATTCCGTAATCCATTTTTCGTGAAATAAAACATCGTTTATAAATCCATTACTTTTATCCCATTTACCTTTATTTACACTTACCATTTTTCCTGAATGACAAGTTACACCATTATTGGAAAGCATGTAGGGAGGGTCAGCAAAAATCACATCTACAAAATTTTCAGGAATTTTTGATAAAATTTCCAAGCAATCTCCATTATATAGATAAATACCCTTTTTATTAAATGTTGGCTTGATACTTTCTAAGATATTATCTCTACTTGTTATATATTGTTCCACTATTCTTTTATTTGAAATTTTATAACATAAAAAGGATTTCGAATCTTATGTTTTCAACAAAATAATTTAACCAAAATTGTTGTTAAATATAAAGTTATTATTTTTTATTTACTATTTTCTTTCCAATCTATTTGCGTTCCTTTTTTGATACCCCATTTATCGCTCAAGCCTGCGTTGAGTTCGAGTACATACATTGCTGGTGCTTTAGAAGGTGGAATATTTTCGGTTTGAAAGGGTTTGATATTTTTGGCTATACTCACTACTTTTTTGTCCTTTCCTATATAAATATAGTCTAATGCAATGCGTGTATTTTTGTTCCAAAAAGATAGAATTCTTTCTTTCTCCATAAAAAATAACATCCCTCTATCCTCTTTCATCTTGTTTCGATACATAAGCCCTGTAGTGGTTTCATATTCTGTTTTAGCCATTTCTATGTCTATCTTTATCACTGTGTCGGACAATGTGATAAAGGCTTCTCCCTCCTTAGTAAAGGGTATGTTTGTCTTTTTAGATTGAGATGTCCTAGTAGGTTCTTTACAAGAAAACAAGAGCATTAAAATTAGAGTGTTAAAGATGTATCTTTTCATTTAGAAATTTTATTTTTAGATTTTATCATTAGGTAAATACCTGCTAGCACAAAAGGAATACTTAGAATTTGTCCCATATTCAATAGCATACCTTCTTCAAAAGATTTTTGATTTTCCTTTACAAACTCTATCATAAATCGAACCCCTCCCCAAAGCAAAACCAAGAATAACCCAAATATAAATCCCGTTTGCTTTCTCTTTTCTGTTTTCCAATATACATAGTGTAATATCAAAAATACAATAAAATATCCCAGAGCTTCGTATAATTGTGAGGGATGTCTTGGAAGTAGAGGGTTAGGGATGCCTCTGGCATTTTTAAAAATAAAAGCCCATGGCAGATCGGTTACTTTTCCTATAATTTCGGAATTCATCAGGTTACCTAACCTCACAAAAATACCGCCAAAAGTAATCGCAATTACAATTCTATCTAGTATCCATAATACAGGCTTTTTGAGTATCTTTTTGCTATAGTACCACATCATAAGGATGATGGATATAGCTGCTCCGTGACTCGCCAATCCTTGAAACCCTGTAAATTTGAAAGGTGAAAATTGAATGGGTAGTAGAATTTCTCCTAAGTGATTTTTATAGTACGCCCAGTCGTAAAAAAACACATGCCCCAGTCGAGCTCCCAAAAGGGTTGCAATTACTGTGTACATAAAGAGTTTATCGAGTAGTTCTACATTTAATTTTTCGAATACGTATATCTTTTTAGTAAATCTATAACCCATTAAAAATGCGATGATGAAACAAATACTATAAAATCGAATAGTAAAAGAACCCAATGGAATACCTAGTGGAGGATCCCAAGTAATGTATTGTAATATCATATTTTTTTAGTTTTGTAATTTTATTTCAATCGGTCATGACCTCCCTTGTAAGCAGGCCAACACCTTGAAATCCTTTTTATCCCCAACCAAGTGCCATATAATACACCTTTAGTTTTTATCGCTTCTATAAAGTACTCTGAGCAAGTAGGCACAAATCTACAACTTGCCCCTTTTATAGGAGAGATAAAAATTTGATATAACCTTATGATAAATATCAATGGTAACGAAAATATTTTATTTATCAAAAACACGTTGCGAAGGTACAAATAATTCAGAAAAATAGTTTATAATTTTTATATTAAAAAGCCTCGAGTTCAGGAACAGGGATAAAAGGTGTGATAAAAACTTTTTAAATTGCCATACTGTATAAAATTACTTTGACTATCTTTTAATTTATATAGGCTGTTTTCGGGGTTTGTAGTTTTTAACCAAGTCGGCTATGGCTTTAATATGGCAAGGAGTAGTTCCACAACATCCACCTATGATGTTGATGAGGTTTTTATCTAAAAATAGTTTGATTTTTTCAGCCATCATTTCGGGGGTTTCATCGTATTCTCCAAAGGCATTTGGTAGTCCTGCATTGGGATGTGCACTGGTAAAGAAAGGAGCTTTGTTCGATAGAATTTCCAAATAAGGGGTAAGTTGGTCTGCCCCCAAGGCACAGTTTAAACCGATACTCAATAGAGGTGCATGCGAAACAGAAATTAAAAAAGCCTCTGTAGTTTGTCCGGATAGTGTTCTACCACTGGCATCAGTAATAGTACCTGAAACCATTATAGGGAGTTTTACATTTTTGTTTTGCATCGCTTCTTCGCAGGCATATAAGGCTGCTTTGGCATTTAGGGTATCAAATACGGTTTCTACTAATAAAATGTCTGCCTCTGCGTCTATGAGTGCCTCGGCTTGTTGCTGGTAAGCCTCTACCAATTCATCAAAGGTAACAGCTCTATAGCCGGGATTATTTACATCAGGAGATAAACTAGCCGTACGGTTGGTAGGTCCTATAGCTCCTGCTACAAAACGAGGTTTATCAACAGTATTGTACTTTTGAGTAGCATTTTTAGCCAATTTAGCAGATTCAAAATTAATGTCGTAGACAAATTCTTCCATCTGGTAATCTGCCTGTGCTATGGTAGTGCCCGAAAAAGTATTGGTCTCTATAATATCTGCTCCAGCTTCTAAATATTCCTCGTGTATGGTTTGGATGATTTCAGGTTGTGTAACAGATAAAATATCATTATTTCCTTTTATAGAAGTACTAAAATATTTGAATTGTTCTCCTTTAAAATCTTCTTCTTTGAGTTCGTACTGTTGTATCATGGTGCCCATAGCACCATCGAGTACTAGTATGCGTTCTTTTAGAATATCTTGGAAGTTCATCAAGATTTACGCTATGTAATTTAGTATATCCTTTCCACAAATCTAACCTCTAAATATTTCTATTTATACTTATTAGAATATTTTTTGAACAGTCTTTTTTGATGGTTATCTAAATTAATGCTTCTTCCTCGGATAAAAGCTTTTTCTACTCTATTGCCCATCATATCCAAGGCATCGCCTTTGGATATGAACATGGTAGCATGTTTACCCGATTCTATGCTACCTATGGTTTTATCTATTCCCAATATTTTAGCAGTATTTAGGGTTATGGCAGTCAGAGCTTGTTCTTTAGTAAGTCCGTAGGCTACTGTAGTACCTGCTAAAAATGGCAAATTACGTGTGTTCATAGCCTCCATATCACCTGAGTTTTCCAAGCAGAATAAAATGCCCTTCTTTTGCAAAAGTGCTGCTAATTTATAGGGGTTATCTATATCTTGGTCTTGTGATTCAGGTAGAGAGTGTACACGCCTTATCATCACGGGTATATTGTGTTTTTTTAGCAAATCAGCAGCAAGCATCATATCACTTCCTCCCATGATTACAGGATATTTCACTTTCAATACCTTCATATTTTCTACAGCATCTATAATTTGTCTGATATCATCAGCATTAATATAAACTCTCTTTTCTCCATTAAAAACGCTTTTCATAGCTTCTAATTTTAAATCTTTTTCCTTTGGGTTGTTTATTTTAGAATAAGCGTAAGCATCTTTAAAAAATTGTATCATCTCAGACATCTCTTTTTGATACTGTTTTTTACTTTTCTCTCCAGCATCCTTTATCGAGGGCCAGTTGACATGAATACCATCACCTTTTTTATAGGTTGTATCCTCCCAATTCCATCCATCCAATTCCATAACGGATGAAGTACCTGTAATCCGTCCATATCTGGGGGTTACTTGAGCTAAAAGTACACCATTGGTCTTTACAGTTTCAGAAATCTTAGATTCTGCATTAAAGGCAATCATAGAACGAATATGAGGTTTAAATTTTCCTACTTCAGCGTAATCACGAGTTGCTCTTACAGCACCTATCTCCGTAATTCCTAAAGTGGAGTTTGGAGCAATAAACCCAGGATAAAGATGTTTTCCTTCAGCATCTATTACTTTACCGTACTGGTTCAAATCAGGGTGTTTATCATTGTTTAAATCAAATACTTCCAAGATTTTACCACCTTGAAATGATACGCCCGACTTCTGAATAACTTTGCCATTACCTACATGTAATACGGCATTTAATATAATTGTTGGTCTTTTTTGAGCGTAAAGAATTGTACTTGCAATAAACAAAATATAGATATAATAGTACTGGATAGACGTTTTCATAATAATAAGACAAGTGAAAAAAATTAATACATGTTTTAATTTTTAAAATAATGCGTTCCTTTGCAAAGGTATTCATTTTTTTCAATGAAAAAAGAAAAAAGGCAAGTATTAAGAGCTTTATTAAACATAGGTCACAAAGAAAAGTTATTACATTGGGCTCATTGTAAATACGATACGTTTTTGATGCTCAATACCAATGGGTTTAAAGATAATTTTGGAAAGTTTGAATGGGCTTTGGCTGTGGGGGTAGAAGAGGATCTCATTTGTAGGTATGAAAAAGGATCTTTTCAAAAGGCAGATGATTTTCAAAAGCGAATGAATGATTGGATATTTGGACACTTTACTTACGACTTAAAGAACGAGGTAGAGCAGTTGTACTCAAAAAATATGGATGGTATTCTCTTTCCTATTCTTTACTTATTTCAGCCTCAAAAGATATTTTTCATCAAACAAAATGCTTTGGAATGCCATTTTTTAAATTCTATATTACAACGAGAAGTTTTACAAGATTTTAAGGATATTTTGAACACGAATCCTTTAAAAATTAACGTGGGTAAATGTTTTGTACAATCTAAATTCTCTAAAGCAGAGTATTTAAATCGTTGTAATCAGATTATAGAGCATATTGGCAGAGGAGACATATATGAGGTAAACTTTTGTCAAGAGTTTTTTGTAGAAAATACAGAAGTATCACCAATAGCCTTGTATAAAAAACTCAATCGAATATCTAAAACACCTCAATCGTGTTTTTATAGATTAAATGACCATTTTTTAATCTCGGCTTCGCCAGAGCGGTTTTTACAGAAAACAGGAAATAGAATTATAGCGCAACCCATCAAAGGAACTTATAAGAGGGGTAGAAATAAGCAAGAGGATATAAAATATATAGAATTGCTTAAAAATTCTGTCAAAGAAAAAGCAGAAAATACCATGATAGTAGATTTAATGAGAAATGATTTATCTAAAATAGCTATAAATAACTCTGTAAAAGTAGAGGAGTTATGTGGGATTTATACTTTTGAACAAGTACATCAAATGATTTCTACCGTTGTAGCAAATATAAGAGAGGACATTTCACCAGTAGAGGTAATTCAAAATTGTTTTCCTATGGGTTCTATGACGGGGGCACCCAAGATCATGGCAATGAAAATAGCAGAAAAATATGAAACTACCAAAAGAGGTATCTACTCTGGTGCCGTGGGGTATTTTTCACCCAATGGAGATTTTGATTTTAATGTAGTCATAAGAAGTATCGCATACCATCAAAAGAATAAATACTTATCATTTATGGTAGGAAGTGCTATTACCCATTTGAGCGACCCAGAACAAGAATATAACGAATGTATGCTCAAAGCTATAGCAATGAAGAAAATATTAGCGTAGTTATATCATTTTTAATTCACTTCAAAAATCACTGTAAAAATTCTTTATCTAATAGTTTTTGATGCGTACCAAAATTAGACACGATACCATTTTCTATTGACGTATTTCACTTATTTTAGGTGAATGTTTCAAAAAAAGTACTACCCCCTCTTAGTGCCCCTTTTAAACCCCCTTTACTTCCCCCTTTAAAAAGGGGAAATAAATACGCAAAAAAGTAGGGACAAGTCGCGACTTGTCCCTACCATAAATAATTATTTTACCTTAATACCTCACTACGTTAGCATTATTACCTATTTTTAGGTTCGCTTCCCAACCAGCTTTCCAACCAGACACTTTAGCTGTAGGTACCTGTATGGTAGCGAGCTTGCTACATTCTCTAAATGGCTCATCTCCAATAGTTGTTATGGAATGAGGCAGTTTGATAGTAGTGAGGGAGCTACAATTTCTAAATATCCACTTTCCAATACTGGTTACGGAATTACCCATCGTAATACGGGTAAGTGAAGTACAAGAATAAAATGCATTATTTTCAATAGTTGTTACGGAATTAGGAATCGTGATACTGGTAAGTGAAGTACATTCATAAAATGCCGTGTTTCCAATATTGGTTACGGAATTACTAATCGTAATACGGGTAAGTGAAGTACAATATTTAAATGCCTGTATTGGAATACTGGTTAGGGAATTAGGAATCGTAATACTGGTAAGTGAAGTACAATAAGAAAATATCCCAATTCCAATACTGGTTACGGAATTACCCATCGTAATACGGGTAAGTGAAGTACAATAAGAAAATGCATTACTTCCAATACTGGTTACGGAATTAGGAATCGTAATACTGGTAAGTGAAGTACAATAAGAAAATGCATCATTTCCAATACTGGTTACGGAATTAGGAATCGTAATACTAGTAAGTTTTCTACAACTAAAAAATGCCCTCTCTACAATACTGGTTACGGTGGTACCATTAATCATATAGGGAATGGTTACTGTTGTTAAACTATTTGTGTTAACGCTTGTTTTAAGTGTTACTTCCCCACTACTACTTATTGTAAAAATATCACGATAAATATGAAACTGTGCATTTGAAATAGTAGCATCTGATTTGCTGGGGTGTGCTAACACAAGGGTGAGCGTAAGCGTACCTGCTTTGTTATAACTCGTAATTTTAGCTGAAGTACCGCTCCCTGAAACAGTCGCACTTGTACCGTTTTTATTCGTAATGGTAACGGTTTTAATGGTGTAGCCTGTCTTACCGCTTCCTGTAACGCCTGCTAATAGATTGGCATTGGTAATTTCGCCACTACTGCTAAACGGCTTCGTTTGCTTCGTCCAACTTAAACTTTCCGCATCGCCCTTTATAATTTCAAATTGTGCATTTCTAAGGGTTACATCGTTTTTAGTATCGTGTGCTAACACAAGGGTGAGCGTAAGCGTACCAATTTTGGTATAACTCGTAATTTTAGCTGCTCTGCCGCTCCCTGAAACCCGCGCACTGGTCATGCCACCATAATCACTAATCGTAACGGTTTTAATGGTGTATCCATTCTTACCACTGCCCGTAACGCCTGCTAATAGATCGGCATTGGTAATTTCGCCACTACTGCTAAACGGCTTCGTTTGCTTCGTCCAAGTTAAAAGCGGTGCTGACGCCTTCGTAATTTCAAACTGTGCATTGCTAAGGGTTACATCCCTTTTGGTATCGTGTACTAACACAAGGGTAAGCGTAAACGTACCTATTTTGGTATAACTCGTAATTTTAGCCGATTTGCCGCTCCCTGAAACAGTCGCACTTGTACCGTTTTTATTGGTAATGGTAACGGTTTTAAGGGTGTATCCATTCTTACCACTGCCTGTAACGCCTGCTAATAGATCGGCATTGGTAATTTCGCCACCACTGCTAAACGGCTTCCTTTGCTTTGTCCAAGTTAAAAGCGGTGCTGACGCCTTCGTAATTTCAAACGCCCCACCAGTGATGTTTTTATCCTCCTTGGTATCGTGTTCAAATACAATCGATAAAGTCAAAGTACCCGCCTTGGTATAACTGACGATCTTAGCTGAAGTACCATTACCTGAAACCCTTGCGCCTGTGCCTCCTGCATCACTTATGTTTACTGCTTTGATTCGATAGCCTGTTTTTGTACCGCTAAGACCGCTTAATAATGCTACATTGCTGATCTCTCCTCCAACACTATAAACCTTACTTTGTTTACGCCAACTCAAATCAACCGGTACCGACATCTTTCTAATTTCAAACACTGCATTACTGAGCGTTTTTTCTGCTTTCGTAGCGTGTTCAAGTAAAAGCGTCAACGTCAAGGTAGTGGCTTTGCCGTAACCAATGATTTTAGCTGCAGTACCACTTCCTGAAACAAGTGCACCACTGCCCCCTGAATCATTGGTAATCTGTACTGATTTGATACGATAGCCGTCTTTTGTACCTCGCACACCGCCCAATAACTCTGTATTGCTTATCTCTCTTGCAGGACTGTAAACCTTGCTTTGTCTGCTCCAACTTAAAGGTACAGATACAGCTACACTGGTAAGTTCAAATTGTGCACCCGTTATGGTTTTATCTGCTTTCGTATCGTGTTCAAATACAAGGGTCAATGTCAAAATAGTAGCTTTGCTATAATTAACGATCTTAGCTCCAGTACCACTACCTGAAACACGCGCACCACTACTTGAGGAATCATCCGTAATCTGTACTGATTTTATACGATAACCTACTTTTGAACCTTCCAGACCTAACAACAATTCAACGTTGCTTATCTCCTGACCAGAACGATACCTCTTCATTTGTTTTACCCAAGTTAAATTGGTAGGGGCAATCATCTTTGTAATTTCAAATTGTGCACCCGTTATGGTTTTTTCTGCTTTGGTAGCGTGTTCAAATACAAGTGTCAACGTCAAGATAGTGGCTTTGCTATAATTAATGATCTTAGCACCAATACCACTTCCTGAAACACGCGCACCACTGCCCCCTGAATCATTCGTAATCTGTACCGATTTTACACGATACCCCTCTTTTGGTCCCCATAGACCCCCTAATAATTCAACGTTGCTTATCTCTCCACCCGAACCATAAACCTTGCTTTGTTTACGCCATCTTAAACCTCCTGATACAGCTCCACTGGTAATTTCAAACTCCGCATTACTTATCGTTACATCCAAATCGGATGTAGCATTGTGTTTTAAGCGCAACGAAGCCGTAAAAACGCCTACACGATTAAATGCTAACCTTAGATTTGGTGCACTTCCATTGACCTTTACTATATCATTAGGATTCAGATTTGTGATCTCCTTTAAAGTATAGCTTGCTTTTTGCCCTCTTACATTCTTCAAAATTTCTGTAGCATTCAAATGCCCACCTTTTGTATATTCTTTGGTCAGTTTTTCAAAAGTCAATACCGCAGGTAATATCTTTACCTTTACTGTATATTTTTTGCTATTTCCATTTTCTGCAGTTACCGTAAACAATACTGGAGCACTCCAATCTTTCACTGTCTTTGGGTCGGGTTTGATCGTTGCCTTTGCAGATAGCTTTACCTTTGCCGATAAAGAATTTATATTTGTTCCATAAGGTACCTCTATCAATAAGGAGGTGCCGTTTAACTTGCCAGTATAAGTGCCTAATTCAAATGAGATGATTGATGCGTCTTTGCTCTTTTCCAAAGGCTTATCTTCCTTATTACAATTAATCATTAGTGTAAAATGCAATATCAATGATAGTACACTAACAAAACTTTTCATTTTTTTATTCATAACTTTTTAACTTTTTATTTTGAATATTTGATTTAATATCGGATGCAAATTTATAACTAAAATCTTAAATAAGAAACAAAAAAATTATTTTTTTCTCAAAACAAGTATAGAGAGTAATTGTTTTCATACGGGCATCTTTGGTAAAATCCCCCTTTGTCCCCCTTTAAAAAAGGGGGATTAAATACGCAAAAAAGTAGGGACCTGTCCCTACTTCCCTTTTATCCTATGATGAACATCACTTTAATTTACCTTAATACCCCACCACTGATGCAGTATTACCTTTTCTTAGGTTCGCTTGCCAATCAGTCACCTTAGCATTAGGTACCTGTATGGTAGTGAGCTTGCTACAAGCTGTAAATGGACTATCTCCAATAGTGGTTATGGAATTAGGCAGTTTGATAGTAGTGAGGGAGGTACAATCTCTAAATATCCACTTTCCAATACTGGTTACGGAATTACCCATCGTAATACTGGTAAGTGAATTACAATCTCTAAATGCCTCATTTCCAATACTGGTTACGGAATTATCAATCGTAATACGGGTAAGTGAATTACAATTATTAAATGCCCCATTTCCAATACTGGTTACCGAATTAGGAATCGTAATACGGGTAAGTTTGCCACAAGCAGAAAATACCGAATTTCCAATACTGGTTACCGAATTAGGAATCGTAATACTGGTAAGTAACATACAATCATAAAATGCCTCATATCCAATACTGGTTACGGAATTAGGAATCGTAATACTGGTAAGTTTCCTACAGTATGCAAATGCCTTATATCCAATACTGGTTACGGTGGTACCATTAATCATATAAGGAATGGTTACTGTTGTTAAACTATTTTTGTCAACGCCTGTTTTAAGTGTTACTTCCCCACTACTATTTATCGTAAAAATATCACGATAAATATGAAACTCTGCGTTTCTAAGGGTTACATCGTCTTTAGCATCGTGTTGTAAAACAATCGTAAGGGTAAGCGTACCTGCTTTGTTATAACTCGTAATTTTAGCTGCTCTGCCGCTCCCTGAAACCCGCGCACTTGTACCGTTTTTATTCGTAATGTTAACGGTTTTAATGGTGTAGCCATTCTTACCACTGCCCGTAACGCCTGCTAATAGCTCGGGATTCGTAATTTCGCCACCACTGCTAAACGGCTTCGTTTGCTTCGTCCAAGTTAAACGCGGTGCTGCATCCTTCGTAATTTCAAACTCCGCATTTCTAATAGTAGCATCTTTTTTAGTATCATGTGCTAACACAATGGTGAGCGTAAGCGTACCCGCTTTGGTATAAGTCGTAATTTTAGCTGAAGTACCGCTCCCTGAAACCCTCGCACTTGTACCGTTTTTATTGGTAATGGTAACGGTTTTAATAGTGTAGCCATTCTTACCACTGCCCGTAACACCTGCTAATAATTCTGCATTGCTTATCTCCCCACTACTGCTAAACGCCTTCGTTTGCTTGGTCCAACTTAAACTTTCTGTATTCGGTTTGGTAATCTCAAACGCCGCATTTCTAAGGGTTACATCTTCTTTAGTATCATGTTGTAAAACAATCGTAAGCGTAAGCGTACCTGCTTTGTTATAACTCGTAATTTTAGCTGAAGTACCGCTCCCTGAAACCCTTGCACTTGTACCGTTTTTATTGGTAATGGTAACGGTTTTAATGGTGTAACCATTCTTACCACTGCCCGTAACGCCTGCTAATAAATTGGTGTTGGTAATTTCGCCACCACTGCTAAACGGCTTCGTTTGCTTCGTCCAAGTTAAAAGCGGTGCTGAACCCTTCGTAATTTCAAACTCCGCACCAGTGATGTTTTTATCCTCCTTGGTATCGTTTTCAAATACAATCGATAAGGTCAAAGTACCTGCCTTGGTATAACTGACGATCTTAGCTGAAGTGCCGTTACCTAAAACCCTTGCTCCTGTACCTCTTGCATCACTTATGGTTACTGTTTTTATTTGATACCCTGTTTTTGTACCACTAAGACCGTTTAATAATTCTCCATTGCTGATCTCTCCTCTAACGCTGTAAACCTTACTTCGTTTACGCCAACTCAAATCAACCGGTACGGGCATCTTTCTAATTTCAAACACTGCATTACTGAGCGTTTTTTCTGCTTTGGTAGCGTGCTGAAGTACAAGCGTCAACGTCAAGATAGTGGCTTTGCCATAACTGACGATCTTAGCTGCAGTACCACTTCCTGAAACACGCGCACCACTGCTTGTTGAATCATCTGTAATCTGTACTGATTTGATACGATAACCTGTTTTTGTACCTCTCACACCGCCCAATAACGCTGCATTGCTTATCTCTGCTGGGGAACCATAAACCTTGCTTTGTCTGCTCCAACTTAAAGGTACATCTCCACTGGTAAGTTCAAATTGTGCACCCGTTATGGTTTTATCTGCTTTGGTATCGTGTTCAAATACAAGTGTCAACGTCAAGATAGTAGGCTTGTCATAACCCACGATTTTAGCTGCAGTTCCACTCCCTGAAACACGCGCACCACTACTTGAGGAATCATCCGTAATCTGTACGGTTTTCATACGATACCCTAATTTTGAACCTTCGAGACCTGATAACAATTCAAAGTTGCTTATCTCCTGACCAGAACGATACCTCTTCGTTTGTTTTATCCATCTTAAATTGATAGGTGCAACCTTCTTTGTAATTTCAAATTGTGCACCCGTTATGGTTTTTTCTGCTTTGGTATCGTGCTGAAGTACAAGCGTCAACGTCAAGATAGTGGCTTTGCCATAACTGACGATCTTAGCTGCAGTACCACTTCCTGAAACACGCGCACCACTGCTTGTTGAATCATCTGTAATCTGTACTGATTTGATACGATAACCTGTTTTTGTACCTCTCACACCGCCCAATAACGCTGCATTGCTTATCTCTGCTGGGGAACCATAAACCTTGCTTTGTCTGCTCCAACTTAAAGGTACATCTCCACTGGTAAGTTCAAATTGTGCACCCGTTATGGTTTTGTCTGCTTTTGTATCGTGTTCAAATACAAGTGTCAACGTTAAGATAGTAGGTTTGCCATAACTGGTAATTTTAGCCGCTCTGCCAATCCCTGAAACCCTTGCTCCACTGCCTGAGGAATCATTGGTAATCTGTGCTGATTTTACACGATAGCCCTCTTTTGGACCCGATAGACCGCCTAATAATTCAACGTTGCTTATCTCCTGACCAGAACGATACCTCTTCGTTTGTTTTATCCATCTTAAATTGATAGGTGCAACCTTCTTTGTAATTTCAAATTGTGCACCCGTTATGGTTTTTTCTGCTTTGGTATCGTGCTGAAGTACAAGCGTCAACGTTAAGATAGTGGCTTTGCCATAACTGACGATCTTAGCTGCAGTACCACTTCCTGAAACACGCGCACCACTGCTTGTCGAATCATCTGTAATCTGTACTGATTTGATACGATAACCTGTTTTTGTACCTCTCACACCACCCAATAACGCTGCATTGCTTATCTCTGCTGGGGAACCATAAGCCTTGCTTTGTCTGCTCCAACTTAAAGGTACATCTCCACTGGTAAGTTCAAATTGTGCACCCGTTATGGTTTTGTCTGCTTTTGTATCGTGTTCAAATACAAGTGTCAACGTCAAGATAGTGGCTTTGCCGTAACTGGTAATTTTAGCCACTGTACCGCTCCCTGAAACCCTTGCACCACTGCCCCCTGAATCATTGGTAATCTGTGCTGATTTTACACGATAGCCCTCTTTTGGACCCGATAGACCGCCTAATAATTCAACGTTGCTTATCTCTCCACCCGAAGCATAAACCTTGATTTGTTTTACCCAGCTTAAATCCGATGGAGCAACCCCCTTTGTAATTTCAAACGCTGCATTACTGAGCGTTACATCCAAATCGGATGTAGCATTGTGTTTTAAGTGCAACGAAGCCGTAAAAACGCCCACCTGATTAAATGCTAATCTTAGATTTGGTGCAGTTCCATTGACCCTTACTATATCATTAGGATTCAGATTTGTGATCTCTTTTAAAGTATAGCCAGCCTTTGCACCTTTTACATGATTTAGAATTTCTGTAGCATTCAAATGCCCACCTTTTGTATATTCTTTGGTCAGTTTTTCAAAGGTCAATACCGGACGTAATATTTTTACCGTTACTGTATATTTTTTGCTCTCTCCATTCTCTGCGGTTACTGTAAACGATACTGGATTGTTCCAATCTTTCACTGTCGTTGGGTCGGGTTTGATCGTTGCCTTTGCCGATAACTCTACCTTTGCCGATAAAGAACTTATATCCGCTGCGTAGGGTAACTCTATTAATAATGATAATGAGGTGCCGTTTAACTTGGCTTTATAAGTGCCCAATTCAAAGGAGATGATTGATGCCTCTTTGCTCTTTTTCAAAGACTTATCGTCTTTATTACATTGGGTCAGTTGACTCATAGAAAATATGAATGCTAATAAACCAAAAAAATATCTAATCTTTTGCATTTTAGTAATGATTAATAATTAATTATTGATGATAAATTATCAATAATTTAATGAAATGCAAAATTAATAAACAAATTTTAAAATAATGAACAAAGAAAATAATTTTTTTTCAAAACAGATATAGAGAGAAATTGTTTTCATACAGGCATCTTTATTTGATTTCAATACT
Organism: Ichthyobacteriaceae bacterium; assembly: GCA_965226285.1. GTDB lineage: Bacteria > Bacteroidota > Bacteroidia > Flavobacteriales > Ichthyobacteriaceae > CBDDCQ01. The sequence continues at coordinate 313,453 of CBDDCQ010000006.1, read as the reverse complement.
TTTAATTCCCAAACCTTAAAAATACTACACGAACACTTCGTTAAAACTCGATAAAAAGTTATCGCAGTAAATTCAATTTTGGGGGCTGTAATAACTCAATGGAAAAATATTATAACCATCTATGAATTGTATTAAATGTAATCGCAGTAAAATTTCAAAAAATGGTAGAAGCCCTTTAATTCAAAATATAAGTTTATCACTGAAGAATATAAAACTATATACTGTAAGAAACAAGTATAAGAGCTATAGGTAGCATATTAGGTTTTTCTCATCAAACTATTTTTCAACATCTAAAAAAAATAGGAAAAGAGTATCTGAATCATTACTATAATAGTAAAAAAATTGAATCATCAAAACTTTCAACAATTAAGTTTAGATGAATTATGGACATATAAAAAAGGCAAAAAAGTAAAGGTAAAAGAAATAATATTTGGTTATATTCAAAATTAATTAACTTAAGTAAAAATAAACAATAATAATTATATATTTGACCTTTCATATTTTACACTAAAATTAACTATACCTAAATATTAAAATATGTGATGAATAAGTATATTGTACTTACCACTATTCTAATTGTCATTATCAATCTTATCATAGAAAAGATAAAACCCTCTATTACTTTTTTTTTAGCAACTATTGTATTACTAATTTTCAATTGTGTAACGATAGATACTTTTTTAAGTAGTTTTTCAAACCCATCTATCGTAGCTATATTCCTACTGATTATTATCACTGGATGTATAAAAGATAATTTTGGTATTTATAAACTCTTTGACAAAATATTCCGAACTAAAAATGTAAAGTTATTTATGCTTAAAATGATGGCTTTCAGTACTTTTTTTCATCCTTTATGAACAATACCCCCATAGTAGCTACGATGATCCCTTATGTATATAAATGGTCAAAAAAGAGAAATATAGCCCCTTCTAAATTACTCATCCCCCTTTCTTATTCAGCTATTCTGGGCGGTATGATTACCCTAATAGGTACCTCTACTAATTTGGTTCTTAATGGTTTACTTTCTGCTAACCAGCAAAAAGTTTTAGAATTTTCTGATTTCTTTTACTTAGGCATTATCCTATCCATAACAGGTATATTATACAATATATTTTGGGGCTATAAAGTACTTCCCTCCAATACTGATATATCTAAACAACTCAAACAAAAAAATAAAGACTACCTAATAGAAGTAAGGATAAAGGAAAATTCTGTTTTAATTGGTAAAACTGTACAAAAAGCTAAACTCAGGAATTTAGAAGATGTATTTTTGGTAGAGATACTCAGAGATAACGATATGATTACTCCTATCCCTCCAAATTTTGAACTACAAGGAAATGACATACTGTTTTTTGCAGGAGATACTAAGGGTATCCTTAAACTAGTAAAAAAAATAAAAGGATTGTCATTCATCTATAACGAAGATAAAATACACGAAAATAACCCCTGGAAAATATCTGAAGCTGTTGTACCTTTCAACTCTAGACTGGTAGATAAAACCATTAAAGAAATAGGTTTCAGGCATGAATATAACTCTGCAATTATAGGCATACATAGAAACGGAGAAAAAATTCAAGGAAAAATAGGAAACCTAAAACTCATGTACGGGGATTTATTACTACTACTTACGGGAAAAGAATTTTACCATAAAATAGAATTCACCAAAGATCTTTATCCAGTATCTGAAATTGATCTATCTAAAGAACGATACTCTAAAAGGAAAAAATTATTTATTCCTATTGCATTACTAATTACTACACTGTGTATTTTGAATATCATTCCATTCCTTATAGCCTTATTACTGATATTCATGAGTTTGATAACTCTAAGGTTATTAAACTCTCAGAGTATCAAAAAAGATATAAATTTGCACCTACTAATGATACTGGCAGGTGCCATAACTATAGGAAAAGCACTTATAGATACAGGAGCAGCAGAGACGCTCTCACATAGTTTTACAATGCTACTATCTCCCTTTGGGACTATAGGGCTATTGATAGGTGTATTTATACTAACTATGATTCTAACTTCATTTATCACCAATGTAGCAGCCGTCTCTATTGCATTTCCAATTGTATATTCTATCACTCAAAAAATAAATGTAGATAGCACCGCTTTTTATGTAGCTATCGCCTTTTCAGCATCAGCAGCATTCATAAGCCCTATAGGATACCAAACTAATTTAATGGTATATGGTCCTGGACAATATAAGTTTAACGACTTTTTTAAAATAGGATTCCCTTTCTCCATCATATACATGACTATTTGTATTTTATATATTATATATCGATATAACATTATATAATATCTTTTAATAAAAGACTATATCAAATAGTTTTATCATCTTTCTTAAATTGACAATAGCATATATGAGCCTGCCAATAGCTGTATTGACGCTTATCTTCAAATTTTCAGCTATCTCCTTGAAACCCATATCTTGATAAAACCTCATTTTTACAATCTGTTTCTGATTTTCAGGTAACCTATTTAACAATTTCTCTAAAGATTCCTTCTTTTCATCATCTATGATATTAGCCTCCTTATTTTTATCAGTACTAGCTATCACATCAAATATATCAAAATCCTGTGTATTTTTCAATATAGATAATTTACTTTGACTTCTAAAATAATCTATAACCATATTATTAGCAATTCTAAGCACCCAAGGTAAAAATTTACCCTGTTCATTATACCTTTTACTTTTTATACTATCTATAGTTTTGATAAGTACCTCTTGCAAAATATCTTCTGCTAAACTATGAGATTGTACCTTCTGATATATCTTTTGATATATCGATTTTTCATACCTTTTTATAAGTACATTAAATCCCTCTTGCTTTCCACTCAAATAGTCTTTTATTAATTGTGAATCTGATTTTTTTTGTATTTTTTTCATGATATTTATATTTTTAACGATTAACTTCGTCGCAAAAATACCCTGCTAGAGGACCATAAAATGTTAATGAAATGTTAATGCCATGCACATTAATAAAATTCGAGCATATTCATACCTTCTTATAAAATAATATATATTTGCAGCGTTTAATTTTTTCCAACTACAATCACGCAACCATGATTAATAAATTATTTGAAATACCCACACATCAGTTAAACACAAACCCTAAAAAAAGAGCTTTTGGTATGAAAATAAAAGGGAAGTGGGAGTTCATATCTATACAACAATACATCGATCAAATCAATCAATTAAGTAGAGGTTTACTCTCTATAGGTATCAAAAAAGGTGACAATATAGGTATCATCTCAAATAACCGTACAGAGTGGTGCATCTTAGACATGGCTCTGCTACAAATAGGTGCTATAAACGTACCAGTATATACCAATATGTCTGACAAAGACTACATCTACATATTCAATCATGCTGAAATTGAACACTGCTTTGTATCGAATAAAGAATTATTAGACAAATTAAAAAATATACAAACCGAAATACCAAAATTAAAGCATATTTACACCTTTGACAAAGTAAAAGGAAGCAAATATTGGAAAGAAATATTAAACAAAGACATAGATAAAACCTTACAAGACCAAGTAAACGAACTCAAAAGTAATACTACTCCAAACGATGTGGCTACCATTCTATATACCTCTGGAACTACTGGAACACCAAAAGGCGTAATGTTATCTCATAAAAATATATTGAGTAATATACTAAATGCCATAGACCGAGTACCGTTAAAATCAGGAGACAAAGCATTGAGTTTTTTACCTATATGCCATAGTGTTGAACGGGCTATAGTGTACCTCTATCAATACTTAGGTATTTCCGTACACTTTGCAGAATCCATAGATACTTTGGCAGACAATATCAAACAAGTAAAACCTCATGTTATAACTGCCGTACCAAGACTATTAGAAAAAATTTACGATAAAATCATGTCAAAAGGCAGAGCCCTTTCCGGTATAAAACGCAAGTTATTCTTCTGGGCTATATCACTAGGCAACCAGTATAATATCTACGGTAAAAATAAATGTTGGTATAATTATAAACTATTTATTGCCCGTAAACTCATCTTTAACAAATGGAAAGAAGCCTTAGGAGGTGAAATTACTACTATAGTATCAGGTAGTGCTCCCCTACAACTCAGATTAGCAAAAGTATTTAACGCAGCAGGTATAGATATATTAGAAGGATATGGTCTGTCTGAAACTTCTCCTTTAGTAAGTGTAAACACCAAATCATTACAAGGGCACTTTATGATAGGTACCGTAGGAAAACCTATACGCAATATAAAAGTAAAAATATGCAACGATGGAGAAATTGCCATCAAAGGAGATAACGTAATGCAAGGTTACTACAAAGAGGAAACAAAAACCAAAGAAGTGATAGATGAACAGGGCTATCTTTACACAGGGGATATAGGTGAAATTAACTCACAGGGATTTTTAAAAATCACAGGGCGAAAAAAAGAAATATTCAAAACTTCAGGAGGAAAATATATCTCTCCTCAAGCATTAGAAAACGATATTAAACAATCTCCTTTTATAGAACAAATAATGGTAATAGGAGAAGCAGAAAAAATGCCTAGTGCACTGATACAACTGGATTTTGATTTTGTAAAAAAATGGGCAAATAAAGAAGAAATTAATATAGGAGAATCGCTAGAAGAGATAACGTCTGCTCCCGAAGTAATTAACGCTGTGAAACTAGAGATAGACCACTACAATCAAAATTTTGGAAAATGGGAACAGATAAAAAAGATAGAACTCACACCCCATATTTGGAGCATAGATAATGGACTACTTACCCCTACACTAAAGATAAAAAGAAAACAAGTACTAGAAAAATATAAATCTCTATACGAAAAAATATATGGAAACCCGTAAATTATTAAACTCATTCCATTGCATAATTTAGAATTATTCCATCTTTGCTAACAGTGAGTACATTATATTTGCTATCTTTATCTATATCTTCTATCATAGGCATCACACTTCCATATATTTTAACGATTAATTTTACCACAAAAATACTCCACTAACAATACTAATAAAATGTTAATGCTATGCACATTAATAAAATTCGAGCATATTCATACCTTCTTATAAAATAATATATATTTGCAGCGTTTAATTTTTTCTAACTACAATCACGCAACCATGATTAATAAATTATTTGAAATACCCACACATCAGTTAAACACAAACCCTAAAAAAAGAGCTTTTGGTATGAAAATAAAAGGGAAGTGGGAGTTCATATCTATACAACAATACATCGATCAAATCAATCAACTAAGTAGAGGTTTACTCTCTATAGGTATCAAAAAAGGTGACAATATAGGTGTCATCTCAAATAACCGTACAGAGTGGTGCATCTTAGACATGGCTCTGCTACAAATAGGTGCTGTAAACGTACCAGTATATACCAATATGTCTGACAAAGACTACATCTACATATTCAATCATGCTGAAATTGAACACTGCTTTGTATCGAATAAAGAATTATTAGACAAATTAAAAAATATACAAACCAAAATACCAAAATTAAAGCATATTTACACCTTTGACAAAGTAAAAGGAAGCAAATACTGGAAAGAAATATTAAACAAAGACATAGATAAAACCTTACAAGACCAAGTAAACGAACTCAAAAGTAATACTACTCCAAACGATGTGGCTACCATTCTATATACCTCTGGAACTACTGGAACACCAAAAGGCGTAATGTTATCTCATAAAAATATATTGAGTAATATAATAAATGCTATAGACCGAGTACCTTTAAAATCAGAAGACAAAGCATTGAGTTTTTTACCTATATGTCACAGTTTTGAACGCGCTATAGTGTACCTCTATCAATACTTGGGTATTTCCGTATACTTTGTAGAATCCATAGATACTGTGGCAGATAATATCAAACAAGTAAAACCCCATATTATAACTGCCGTACCAAGACTATTAGAAAAAATTTACGATAAAATCGTGTCAAAAGGCAGAGCCCTTTCCGGTATAAAACGCAAGTTATTCTTCTGGGCTATATCACTAGGCAACCAGTATAATATCTACGGTAAAAATAAATGTTGGTATAATTATAAACTATTTATTGCCCGTAAACTTATCTTTAACAAATGGAAAGAAGCCTTAGGAGGTGAAATTACTACCATAGTATCGGGTAGTGCTCCCCTACAACCCAGATTAGCAAAAGTGTTTAACGCAGCAGGTATAGATATATTAGAAGGATATGGTCTGTCTGAAACTTCTCCTGTAGTAAGTGTAAACACCAAATTATTACAAGGGCACTTTATGATAGGTACCGTAGGAAAACCTATACGCAATATAAAAGTAAAAATATGCAACGATGGAGAAATTGCCATCAAAGGAGATAATGTAATGCAAGGTTACTACAAAGAGAAAACAAAAACCAAAGAAGTGATAGATGAACAGGGCTATCTTTACACAGGGGATATAGGTGAAATTAACTCACAGGGATTTTTAAAAATCACAGGGCGAAAAAAAGAAATATTCAAAACTTCAGGAGGAAAATATATCTCTCCTCAAGCATTAGAAAACGATATTAAACAATCTCCTTTTATAGAACAAATAATGGTAATAGGAGAAGCAGAAAAAATGCCTAGTGCACTGATACAACTGGATTTTGATTTTGTAAAAAAATGGGCAAATAAAAAAGAAATTAATATAGGAGAATCGCTAGAAGAGATAACGTCTGCCCCCGAAATAATCAACGCTGTGAAACTAGAAATAGACCACTACAACCAAAATTTTGGAAAATGGGAACAGGTAAAAAAGATAGAACTCACACCCGATATTTGGAGCATAGATAATGGACTACTCACCCCTACGCTAAAGATAAAAAGAAAACAAATACTAGAAAAATATAAATCTCTATACGAAAAAATATACGGAAACCCGTAAATTATTAAACTCATTCCATTGCATAATTTAGAATTGTTCCATCTTTGGTAATAGTGAGTACATTATATTTGCTATCTTTATCTATATCTTCTATCATAGGGATCACACTTCCATATACAGGAAAATTATTTACCAACTCCCCCTGATCATCTAATATGTAAACTTTTTCTGTTTGCTTATTTACAAAGGTATAAAATTTATGAAACTTATGTTTTATAGTTTTAATTTGATGAACGCCTTTAGGCAAATCAAAAGAAAAAGAAAAATTACTATATTTATTTTTAAAAGTAAGTTCTGATTTATTTACCGTTAGCATACCTCCATCTATACATTCAAAATAATGACCTCGTTCAAGATTTTCAAATGCACTTTTAAAGCTCTTACCCGATAGATTTATTTGCAATAGTTCCCCAGATGAAGTAGTAGTTACCCAACTTTTTAGAGGAGTACTATAATAAATTTTATTCTGTGATATATTCCATCTTTTATTTATCTTTAACCTGTGATTACCCCTGCGATTTATAATATATATATACCCCTTAACGTCCTGAAAAACAATATAATCTCTATTGTATATCTTATAGTGTTTAGGACTGTATTTTATTTTATTCCTAGCACTTTTGAACTTGAACCCCTCTACTATTTTTCCTCTTTTATCATACATATAAAACAATTTACCTACAGTCGCCAAGAACCTATAATTTTTTATATTATCATAATCAAAAACTGAAATAGGTAAGTCAGTAGATTTAGGCAGTCTAATACGTCTTAGCGTTTTTCCATTTCTATCTATAATATAAATATATTCAGCTGTATTAAATACCATTTGTAACTTCGTATTTTTATATAAATCTACTTGATGTGCTTTACCTATGATAGTATCTTCTATCTCTTTACTCCAAAGTACTTTTCCCTTATCACTTATAAGGTGTATGATATTATTTTTATCTTGTACCAACACTTCTCTTTTCTTAGTATAGTGATTTATAGGTAGTGATACTATTTTTTTAATCGGATGTTTTAACTGTAATGACCAAAGTTGTTTCACTTCTAAATCTTTATTTTCGTTATATATTACTATCCCATTGGTAAAAAATATATTATCATCTTCTACTGCAATTTGTACCAAGCCAAACTTTATATTAGAGAATTCTGTTTTTATATTTCGAATGGTTCTATAATTAGACCTATCTACCACACTATACAACCAATCTACAAAAGATGGGTTCTTTCCGATAAGTAGCAAGCCCGTTTCTGATACTAACTCATCTTTTAACTGAAGATAATCATTCTTTGTATATAGGGTTCTATCTTCTAAAAAATCATTAATATAAGATTTCATCTGTCCAAGATTATTAGAAAATATCACTATATCTCCTAAAATAGTATAATAAGGCTGTTTTAAACCCCTAAATATATTTCCAAATGCATGGTATAAAATATTTTTATATTTCACTCTATAAATATTATAACCTCTATGAGCGTATAATAACTCTTCTTGACGTATCGTTTGTAAATTTTCATCAGCTATCTTAGCATCTTTGGCAAGTACTATTGCAAAAGTATTATCTATGGGGTTTGGTTGAGGGCTATTATAAAAAACTGCTATTTCATCTGCTACCCATGGCAAAAAAATTTGATTCATATCAAAGCTATACTTATGTATATTTCTCTTGAACGGATTATACCTTCCCAATACATCTAAATATTGTTTTTGCTTTTTTTGATATTTGAACAATTCCCCTATATTCAACACTACAGCTGAAGCCATATTGTAGGGTAATACCTTATCTAACACAATTTGTTTTTCAGGAGTATCTCTATACAGGTTCAAATAATGAGGTACAGAATCATTTGCAATGGTAACACCTGAAAATTTAAAGGTGTCTGATGATATATCTATATCCATAATCGTCCAATTGGCAAATCTATCTATATGATTTATTCTAAACTTTGGCAATAGTTTTTTACACAGACTACCCACATATTTGTAATTGATAAATACATTGACTAAAGCATCTTTATCTCTTAATTTATATGCCCGTTTAAACTCTTTACTATCACTCAATTTTATAGATGAGTGAATATGTCTTATGGCATCTTCTACCAATATCTTTTGAGTACTAAAGACAATTACCTCCTTATAAAAAATAATATACAGGTTAGGAACACTTCTCGACTTAAAACCTACTTTTGTTATCCTAATACCATCATATTTGGAGTGAGATATACTCGCTATTTTTTTCAGAAATGATAGCAATTGAACCTGAGAAAGTTTATGGGTGGGTGTCACCCATAAAAAATCAAATTCATCTGGTCCTACATCTATACTAGCTATTACAAATTTTCTATTGCGATTTATCTTATAAGTATCTAAAAATTTAAGAATAGACTCGTAGTTTTTTTGTATTTGTTTTGCCGTAGATATTTGCCGCAACACCTTATTAAATTTACTCTTGTGTAAAACATTATAAACTCTATCTATACGTTCAGTTTCTATAATCATAGAACTACTAAAAGGAATCGCATCTATCGGTAAAAACACATTTCTATCAGAAGCACAGTTTGAAATTATAAACCATAAGAAAATATATAATATATAAATACTTTTTTTCATATCTATATATTTTTTAAATTTTCCTTAACCACATCTATTAAATCATTCAAAGGTTTACGTACTACTACCCTTAACATGGCATTGAATTGACCTTTGAAAAAAATTTGAACATTTGCTCTACCTTGTACCTCTGTAATTTGATAACAAAGCGAAAATGGGATTTTACCTCGAGGGGCTGTCCATAATATTTTTTCATTTGGAATACATTCCATCAAACAAAGCGTAACCACTGGCATTCCTTTAAGTGCAAAACTAAAATAGTTCATCTCTGCTTGAAAAGAACTCAAATGATCAGCCATTAAGATCTTATAATTATTACCATCTTTTAAAAAATCATATACCTGCTTAGCAGATTTATTTAAACGTATCACTTCACTGTTTATAATCATTTGAAATTACTTTTTCCAATTATTAGGATTCCTCCTCCAATTTTGTAAAGTAGCAAGTTCTTTACTCGATATGTAATTTAACCTTATCGCATCTTTAATCATATAATCATAAGTACTGAGTGTATATAATTTACAATTTGAATTTTCAAAATTTTGAATAGCAATATCAAAACCATACGAAAATATAGCTGCCATACCTAAAACTGTATTTCCATTTTCCCTTACTGCTTGAAGTGCTTGTAAACTGCTCTTTCCCGTACTTATCAAATCTTCTACCACCACCACCTTATCTGTAGCGTTAAGTACTCCTTCTATTCGATTTTTTCTACCATGTTTTTTGGATTCAGGTCTTATATACACAAAAGGTAAATTGAGCTTATGAGCCACCAATACCCCTATTGCAATTGCACCTGTAGCCACTCCTGCTATTACTTGTACTCTCTCATACTTTTGAGTTACTAATTCCACTAAATAATTTACTAATTTATCTCTTATTTCAATATGAGATAGTGTAATGCGGTTATCACAATATATAGGGGATTCAATACCCGAAGTCCATGTAAAAGGATCATGGGGTTGTAATCTCACTGCTCTTATTTTTAGTAAATCATTCGCTACTTGTCGCGCTATTTTTTCGTCTAAAATCATTCTTCATTTATACTTTTCAGGCTCATCAAGGAAACTTTGGATATTTATGAAATTGTGGTTTTCTCTTTTCGAGAAAAGCATTTTTACCTTCTTGTGACTCTTCCATTAAATAATACATCATCGTAGCGTCTCCAGCAAACTCCATTAAACCAGTTTGTCCATCTAATTCAGCATTCAATCCTCTTTTTATCATTCTAAGTGCCATAGGACTTTTTTGCAATATAATTTCGCACCACTGTAAAGTAGTTTGTTCTAATTCTTCCAAAGGCACAACCTTATTGACCAAGCCCATAGCTAAAGCCTCCTTAGCACTATATTGCTGACACAAAAACCATATTTCCCTAGCCTTCTTTTGTCCTACATGCCTTGCCAAATAAGATGAACCAAAACCAGCATCAAAACTACCCACCTTAGGACCCGTCTGTCCGAATATAGCATTTTCTGAAGCAATAGACAAATCGCATACCACATGCAATACATGTCCTCCCCCTATAGCATACCCATTGACCATAGCAATTACAGGCTTGGGCAAAGAGCGTATTTTTTTGTGTAAATCCAATACATTTAAACGAGGTACACCGGTATCATCTACATAGCCCCCTACACCTTTTACATTTTGATCACCTCCTGAACAAAAAGCCTTATCTCCTATACCCGTCAATATTACTACTCCTACGTCCTGTCGCTCCCTGCATACCTCAAAAGCATCGAGCATCTCCATATTCGTTTTTGGACGAAAAGCATTATAAACTTCAGGTCTATTAATCGTAACCTTAGCTACGCCATTGAAATACTCAAATACAATATCCTCATATTCTTTTATCTCTTCCCATTTTTTCATCTTTATTTCCTTTACTATATTACAAATTTACTAAAAGTTGGCAAGTTACAAATTATTATTTTACAAAAATAAAAACCCTTATCCTTAAAAAACTAAGTACATTCATAGAACAATTAAATCTATTTAAGAAATGCTCAAAACGAAGGAAATACACTAAAAAGGGTTCTAAAGGGGAATGTTTAAAAACAAAGCATACAGTTGGTAGTATAGTTGAGTTAAAAAAATGTAATAATATGAACTTAAATAGATGGGGTCTATTATTTTGATTTTAAACACCTTTAATAAATGTCTTTTCTGTGTAGTACTCTAATCAATTCTAATATAATGGTGTTGTCTTCGTGTGTTAAGGTTATTCTATAGTTTTGTAATTCTTTTCGTTTTATGCGATAGGTATTTTGGATACTTTCTAGTTTGCGTATGCCAATTATATTTTTTATTTCTTGTGCTTGTTCTAAATTAGAAATAACCAATTTAATACCATTTTTCAATTTGGTATCCTTAATTTTTTTAAGATCTTTTTTGAATCTACTGCTATATATTAATTCCACCCTAATGATTTGAAAAACTGTTTAGAGTTTTTCATTTTATATGTTTTATAATCCTTACTATTCAAAGCCTCTTTTGTTTTTTTTACCAACCAATCATTTTCCATTTTATCTTCGTAGTCGCTAATCATTTTTGCTAACTTCTTTCCCTCTCTGGTTCTTTCGTCTATTTTTATCGTATAATTCAAATGCTTATAATCTTTACTATTCAAAGCCTCTTTTGTTTTTTTTACCAACCAACCTTTTTCCATTTTATCTTCGTAGTCGCTAATCATTTTTGCTAACTTCTTTCCCTCTTTGGTTCTTTCGTCTATTTGTATCGTATAAGTTGCCATAATTCAAAAATTTTAACTTAGTTGCAAAGTTAATAAATATATAAACATAATTTACAACCTCGAAAAATAAATATCAATTTCTTCTCTCATCTCAATGCCTACTCTTTCAAAACATTCCCATAAATTATGGTAAGTTTCTTTAGCTCCTAAAAAATCCCAAAATTATGACGCTAATTTATCAATTCTTCTAATTGTTCGTAAAAATCTCCCTGCCAAAATTCTTTGTAAGATATGACGTTCTCTCCGCAAAAATAATTTTCTCTACCACATGTAATTTTTTTACCATTATTTAGTTTAATAAACAAATCATAGTTTTCGTTTGGTATTTCTACTTTTTGTGGTTCTAGAAGATTTGTATTATTTTTTAGAATCTCTACTAAATACAAATACAAAGCATACAGTTGGTATTTCGTATGGTAGCCATTTGTTTGTTTTTTACGTAACAATAATATATCCCAGTAGTTCTCGAACAGTAATTTGAAGGAAGAGCGGTAATTTGTCTGTTTTTTACTTAATAATATATCATCACTACGATTGAGAGAATAATCCTTACGAATGTTTAAATCTTTTATATAATCAATAATTTCATCTTGTTTTATAAAATGATAACGCCAATCTGTTTTATCATTAAAATCTTCAATCAATTTATTTAAGTCATCTTCTATATTTTCTTTGTTGATTTTATCTAAAAAATCCTTAAAGGTTTTACGATTGTTTTTATCATTAAATATTTTTCTCCAGTTATAGTTTTTACTTCTTAAATCATTATTAAAATAAGGTAACCCCTCGTTTCCTCTGTCTCTTTCAACAAAACAATTCATTTGCGTAAGCAAAGCCCTGTAAATAAATCTTTGCTTGCGCTTTTCCTTGTCTTTATCATCATCTTGAGCAAAACCAAATAAAGCGATAAATTTATCTCTATATTCTTTAAATTTTTCTAAATCCTCATCTGCAAAGTTCAACAAAAAACCAACTTGTCCGCCCAAATACCAATGTTCTTCGGCTTGTATTAATTCTGATTCCCACACTGTGTCTTCAGCAATTAATTCACATTTGTCAGATTCTTCTAATCTTTGGAATCCAAAGAAAAACCTAATATGATCGTAACTTTTTGCAACATATTCGTAAATATCTTGTATATTTTCACTTAATGATTTTAAAGATTGTATGGCATTTACAAATTCATCTTCACCTTGAATGTAAGTATTGTTTATCAAATTATCCGTTATTCTTTTCCATTTTTTCCATTTTTCTATGTTTTCTAATGGATTGTCTATTTTAATTAAAAACAAAGAAAGTACATAGAATTTGATTCTTGTATGATAAGTTGGGTTTTCTTCTATAAAATTTATAAATAATTCCTTTATTTGTTTTATATCCTTTTCTTTGATTCCTGTATCATCAGTTGGGTTTTCTTCTATCTCGTAAATTTCGCATAATTTATTCAATACTTTTTTAAGGTCTTCAAAATGACTGTTCTCTTTTGTATAAACTTCTTCATAAAAAGAAATTAAATCTGCATTTGTTTTATATATATTCTCTTCATTGTTGTTTTCATTAAAAAAGTTTACTGATATATTCGTAAAAAAACGAACCATTTTTGCATCTGTTCCATTTGGATTAGGTTGCAAATTTAACTTCCAAAACAAATCCAACCATGCTCCATCTATTTTGTAAGAAAATGTTTCTTTTAATTCCTCTTCGTTTTTTATTGTTTCTAATTTAGGTTCAAGATCATTTTCCTCGATATGTTTTTCAAATTCTGCTTTAAAGTTTTCAAAATTGGTAAGGGCTTTTCCTCTGGCGTTCATTTTGATGTATAAATCATCGGTTAAGCCAAAATTTGTAAGTTCTAAAAAATCAAATTTTATGTTCCGTAATTTTTTAAAACCATTTTCTATTTTTTTATCGTGAATGGCATCTATCATTACCAACATAGCGCACACGGTAGGGTCTTTTTCCCAAAAAGATAAAAACTCCGCACAGTCTTTGATTTGGTCGCTTATCTCTTTTGCTTCAAAATCAATTCTATTCATTTTTACCAAATTTCTGCAAAATTCTCTGGAGCTCGCTTTGGTTTCATAAGTGAACTTTTCTAATTCTATTCCATCAGTTTTTTGTTCTTTTTTTCCAAAATACCAATATAGCAAAAACAAAGTAGTAAGACGTTGTTGCCCGTCTAAAGGAATAAATTTTTTGTTTTCGTTCTCTTGCTTGTCTAATGTTTGGGTACTTCCATATACAAAATCCAAGTGTAAATTTTCTTTCTTACCACTTAATACCTCAAAAATGCTATCTAAAAATTTGTCTCGTATTCTTTCAGTTTTATTATCTGTTCTCCCTTGTACATAATCCCGTTGTATTATAGGAATTTCAATTTTATTTTTTTCAATAACTTCTTGAAAAGTAGTCGTAGTTTCGTTATGATTGCTCATTTTCTGTTTTTAATTTAAAAATTGTTTAATTGTATCTTCTATTGCTTCTAAATAATTTTTTCTATCATAGCTATTCCAACTAATAAACTCTTTTGTATCTGTGCTATAATATTTTAAAAATACATTTTTGGTACAAATGGGAATAAAAGATCCCATTTGATCTTTTTCTATGATTTGCTTTCGCTTGATATGAAAAAAATGATTACTTAAAGATGAATTGTCTCTTTTATCGAGCAATGCTAAATTATGAATGTAATGGACATCATCATTTTCAAATCCATAGTCTTTTTCAAATATTTCTTCTTTGTAATATTTTTCTAACCCTTCTTGTGTTTTATTTTCTAATTCTTCTGTTTTTACATCCATAATTTTTGATATGTTGTCAATAATATCATTTTTATTTTCAAACTGTTTTTCTGTAAATGAGTCTTTTTGGGGAATAATATGTTCCAAACTCCAATTTTGTTTTCTAAACTTATCAAAAGCAAATCTTAAATGGATAGTTTTATCTTTTAAAAGTGTAGCAATGTTAAACAGCAATAAAGTATTGGTAATATGTTTTTTATCACTACCATAATAGTTAAGATTTTCTATGTCATCTATCTTAACTTTTTTCTTTATTTCTTCATATAACCAATTTTTTAAATTAGTTTTTGTTTTCTCTTTTGTGTTATGGTAAATAGCGTTTATATGAGTACCCACTGAAACCAAAAAACCAATTAAATGATATAGTTCCCTATTTTCAAACCAATGTTTTAGGGTTAAAAATACTTTTTGTACTTCTGTCCACTTTTCTATTGCTTTCTCCTTTTCTATTTCTTCAGCAAATGCTCTATAAGTTGCATAATCATTTGAATTTTCGATTTTGTAAAGTATCTCAAAAACCAAATCTATTCTGGTAGGGTAAGGGTGTTTGGTAGTTAAAAAATACCAAAACTCATCGTTTTGTAACGTGTACTCTATTTCGTCCCACTCTTTAGCAATTTCTATTTGTTTGACTGTTTTTTCGTTGTCTTCAAAATTGTGACTATTCAAAAACAAGGCTTTAATCAACTCGGCATTGGTAAGGGGTATTTTACCGCTGTTTAAACGGGTAAAAGCATCTATTTCATTATCTTGTATTTCATGCCAGATTACTTTTGTTTTTTCTAAAAACGGTGTTATAAACTTAGCACTAATAGAACGATAACCGTCATTTGCTTTTTCATCAAACCATTTTTCAATCTCTTTCTTAGCCTTATAAATAAGAAAAAAATCTATATTTTCCGTTGCTTCGTCTTCATTTTTAGTGTGAATATTTTCTAAAAAACCTTTACTTTCGTTTCTTGTTTCGTATTCTATGCTAAAACTTTTTTGATCACTTTCAATAAATTTTTCCAATCTTTTCAAAATCAAAAAAATCGTAGTAAGACGTTGTTGTCCATCTATTACTTCCCATACATCTCGATCTTCTTTTTTCTTCACCACTACTGGTTGCAAACAATAAAATTCTTCATTACTTTTATTTGGTTTTTCTATAAATTCCCAAATATCATTTAGTAAATCGCTTACATTTTGATCTGTCCAACGGTATCCCCTTTGGTAGCTGGGAATAAAGTATTTTTCCTTTATTAATTGATTAATATCTTTTAATTCCATAATTGTATAGCTCTATTAATAATAAATTAAAGTGCAAACTTAAAAGTAAATAAAAATTAAAACAAGAAAAATAAATTCTTTTTTGTCCCAAAACAGGTATAGAGAGAATTTTTTTTACTCCTTTGAAAACTGGTTTAGTGTTTACAATGTCGCCAAACTTAACAAGTTAATTATTCTTCTTTTCTACAAATAGAAAATGAAAACACCGAACCTTTATGAAGTTCACTTTTTACAAATACATTTTGCCCGTGGGCATCTATAATATGTTTTACAATAGCTAATCCTAAACCTGAACCTCCTTTTTGCCGAGACCTGCTTTTATCTACTCTATAAAACCTTTCAAATATTTTAGATAGTTCTCTCTTTAAAATTCCCTCCCCATTATCCTTAATATGAATGACCACTGTATTTGATTTTATTTCTAACAATACTACTGTTTCTGCCTGATCCTTACAGGCATATTTTATAGAATTATCTATCAAGTTAATTAATACTTGTTCTATTTTCTCTCTATCGGCATATACCATACAACCCTCATACTTCTTATGCATATACAAATTGACTCCATTCTTTTTTGCTTTGTTGTATAGTAAATCAAAAACTTCCTTAATTAAAAATACAATATCAAACTTTCTTTTTTTTAGTTTTATCTTTCCATGTTCATATTTCGAAATCATATCCAATTCCTCTACAATGGTCATTAATCTATCTATATTCTTATCTGTTCTAATCAAGTAATCTTTTAAAACCTCTTTACTATTCATAGCTCCATCGAGAAGCGTATGCACAAATCCCTGTATACTAGAAAGGGGTGTTTTAAGCTCATGTGATACATTCCCTATAAACTCCTTTCTATAATTTTCCCTTACTTTAAGTTCATCTATTTCTCTATTCTTAATCTTGGCATATTCCATCATCTGCTGCGAAAGATTTTCTACATCAAATGCATTTGGAATATTTACCTTTACCGTTTGATTATCATACATTTTTCTATAAGCACTTACTACTTTTCTATAAATATATTTTTTGACTCCATAACGTATCACAACATGAAATAATAGTGTATAAATAATCCCTAAAAAAAATAATAAAATATTAAATGTGCCTTGCCACCATTGATAGCCCAGCAATAGAATTAAAATACAACATGCATTAAGAATTGTAATTTTTAAGAGCTCTTCATGCATAAATCTACTTTATCAGCTGCAACAAATATCCGAATAGCCCTCCTAAAATAATAATCCAAAAAGCACTTATGTTCTTTAACCTAAATGAAATAAAGATACTAAATACCATAAGCACAATTTGCCTCCAATCAAAAATCAATCCATAAGATAATTTTAGCGAAACGGCAATCATAATGCCTACAGCACCTGCATTAATAGCATCGAGAAATTTAGATAGTAAAATAGAACGTCTCAATAATGGGAGTAACTTAATCAAGAACCCAACGAGAAAAAAAGAAGGTAAAAACATTCCTAAAGATGCCCATAATGCCCCTGAAATACCTTGAAGTTGATACCCTACAAAGGTTGCCATCGTCAATACGGGCCCTGGTGTAAACTGCCCCATAGCTACGGCATCTAAAAGCTGCTGTTTGGTCAACCAACCCAATCTTTCAACTAATTCTGCATCTACATAAGCAACCAATACATAACCGCTCCCAAATAAAACTAAAGCAATCTTAAAAAAAGTATAAAAAATTGAAGTACCTCCGATGGTCACACCTAATGATTTTACCATAAGTACTGCTGGAGTAAATACCATCATTTTAGCATTTATATTTTGCAAATGCAACCATATCATACCTAATAAACCACTACCTATGATAAGTATAAATTCATTTATTCCTATCAATGACAATATACAAACTACTATCCCAATAGCTATCAATTGCCAAGTTTTAAAAGCCTTTTTACCCAACTTAAATACGGCATTAAAAATGATTCCGATCACGGCAGGTTTAATACCATAAAAAAATGGAGCAATCATAGGTACTTCTCCATATTTATGATAGATGATTGCCAATATCAACGTACATAGAACAGCCGGTATGATAAAAGACAATCCACCTATAAAAAGTCCCAACCATCCTGCACGAACATAACCACAGTGCATTGTCATTTGGGTAGAATTAGGACCTGGAATTATATTTGTAACCCCTACCATATCCAAAAATTGCTGCCGAACCATCCATTTTCTCTTAGTAACTACTTCATCTTCCATCATAGAAATATGAACAGCAGGTCCCCCAAACGCAATACATCCTAACTTAAAAAATAAAAAAAATACTTCCCCAATACGGCTCATAATATCAATCGACTTATCATAAGAAACAAGCGCAAATATATATAAATATTGGTTATTCAAGTCCCCTAACTCAAGTTCAACAATAGACCAGATAATAATCGTAAATTATTTACATAAAAACTAGTATGGGTATAAAAAACATTTTTGTAAATTTGCAGGCTTAAAAAAACTAGCATATTTAAAACAATATTTTTATGGGTAAAAAATTCAAGGAATATAAAGTACTTGACTTACCAAATATAGAAAAAGAAATATCTGATTTTTGGGATCAAAACAACATTTTTGAAAAGAGTGTTTCTTCTAAAAATGGTGCAAAACCCTTTGTTTTTTTTGAAGGTCCTCCCTCTGCTAATGGATTGCCCGGTATCCATCACGTAATGAGCAGAACCATCAAAGATTTATTTTGCCGATATAAAACGTTAAAAGGATTCAAAGTAGAACGTAAAGCGGGTTGGGATACTCACGGCTTACCTGTAGAACTAAACGTAGAAAAAGAACTGAAAATTACTAAAGAAGATATTGGAACCAAAATATCCATAAAACAATATAATGAATCCTGTAAAAAAACAGTGATGAAATATACGGATATTTGGAATCAACTTACTAAAGATATCGGATACTGGGTAAATATGGACGAACCTTATATTACCTACGAAAATAAATATATAGAGTCTGTATGGTGGCTACTCGCTAATATGTATAAAAAAGGATTACTATACAAAGGATATACGATACAACCCTATTCGCCCAAAGCAGGTACAGGACTTAGTTCTCACGAAATTAATCAACCGGGATGCTATAGAAATATAACTGATAGCACGGTAACAGCACAATTCAAAGCTATCAAAGATACGTTTACAAAAGTTCTAAAAGATGTAAAAGACGATGTTTATTTCTTAGCTTGGACGACTACTCCTTGGACTTTACCCTCGAATACAGCACTTACAGTAGGGGCAAAAATAGACTATGTACTTATCAAAACCTACAACCAATATACCTTTAAACCTATTAGCGTAATCCTAGCAAAAAACCTAATAAACAAACAGTTTACTGGAAAATACAAATATGTAAAAGACGATTCCCAAATAAATACATATACCAAAAATGATAAACACATTCCATACTATATAGATAGAGAATTTAAAGGTACTGATATTTTGGGCATTAAGTATGAGCAATTATTACCTTACGTACAACCTTATGAAACTCCCGAAAAAGCATTTGTAGTAATTCATGGAGATTTTGTAAGTACCCATGAGGGTACAGGTATTGTACATACGGCACCTACCTTTGGTGCAGACGATGCTAAAGTAGCTGAAGATGCTGGTGTACCTGCAATGTTAGTCCTAGATAAAGATAACAATCCTATTCCTCTGGTTGATTTACAAGGCAAGTTCATCGACCAAATGGGAGAACTATCTGGTAAATATGTAAAAAACGAATATTATGATAAAAATAAAGCACCCAAAAAATCTGTAGATGTAGAAATTATTATCAACCTAAAGACTCACAATAGAGCCTTTAAAGCAGAGAAATATGTCCACAGTTATCCCCACTGCTGGAGAACTGATAAACCTGTATTATACTATCCTTTAAACTCTTGGTTTATCCGCTCTACTGCTGTAAAGGATAAACTCATAGCACTCAATAAAACTATCAAATGGAAACCTGAAAACACAGGAACAGGCAGATTTGGAAATTGGCTAGAAAACTTAAACGATTGGAACCTATCTAGATCTAGATACTGGGGAATTCCTCTACCTATATGGAGAAATGAAGATGGATCGGAAGAAAAAATAATAGGATCTGTAAAGGAATTGCAAAACGAAATATCCAAATCCATTGAGAAAGGGATGATGAAAGAAAATCCGCTACAAGGCTTTGATCCGGAGGATATGAGCGATGAAAACTACAATCAATTTGATTTGCATAAAAGCTATGTAGATGATATAATTTTAGTCTCGGAGACAGGAAAACCCATGCAAAGAGAAGCAGACCTAATAGATGTATGGTTTGACTCAGGAGCTATGCCCTTTGCTCAATGGCATTATCCATTTGAAAACAAAAGCAAAATCGAAAACAACAAATTATTCCCTGCTGATTTTATAGCAGAAGGAGTAGATCAAACTAGAGGTTGGTTTTTCACGCTACATATCATTGCAGCCATAAACTTTGACTGCACAGCATACAAGAATGTAATCTCAAATGGATTGATATTAGACAAAAATGGACAAAAAATGTCTAAAAGGCTTGGTAATACTATCAATCCATTTAAAACCTTGAAATCTTACGGGGCTGATGCTACTAGATGGTATATGATCTCTAACTCTCAGCCTTGGGAAAATTTAAGATTTGACTTAGATGGACTAACTGAAACTTCAAGGAAGTTTTTTAGTACACTATATAATACTTATTCCTTTTTTGCCCTATATGCCAATATAGACCATTTTACATATAATAAGGATAGAATACCCATAAAGGAAAGATCAAAAATAGATAGGTGGATTATATCAGAACTCAATACGCTTATTAAAAATGTGGATGACAACCTAAATGAATATGAACCTACTAAAGCTACTAGACAAATTACATACTTTATTACAGAAAATTTAAGTAACTGGTTTGTAAGATTAAGCAGGAGACGATTTTGGAAAAGTCAGTATCAGATAGATAAGATCTGTGCTTATCAAACGCTATATGAGTGTCTTATTACCATCGCTAAATTAAGTTCCCCTATTGCACCATTCTTTATGGATAAACTATATCGAGATTTGAATAATATTACAGGAAAAGAACCTTTTGAATCTGTACATTTAACGGATTTTCCAAAAATAGAAACCAATGCTATTGATATAGAACTACAAAATAAGATGAACAAGGCACAGGCTATTACTTCTATGGTACTATCCTTGAGAAAGAAAGCACAAATTAAAGTAAGACAACCTTTACAAAAAATTATGATTTCTATATTAGATAAACAATCTAAAAAAGAAATCGAATCTGTTTCTGATTTAATCAAATCAGAAGTAAATGTAAAACAAATTGAGTTTATCAGCGATACTTCCGAAATTTTAATAAAAAATATCAAACCTAATTTTAAAGTACTAGGCCCTAAATACGGCAAACAAATGGGAGAAATAGCAGCTTGCATAAATAAATTTGAAAAGCAACAAATTACAGAAATAGAACGCAATGGTAGTCTCCAAGTAGTAGTAAATAGGGAAAATATATCCATTTCCCTAGACGAAGTAGAAATTACATCTGAAGATATAAAAGGTTGGTTAGTAGCTAATTCTGGTGGACTAACGGTAGCTTTAGATGCTAAGATAAGCAATACATTAAAATATGAAGGCATCGCGAGAGAACTCGTGAACAGAATACAAAATATAAGAAAAGATAAAGGGCTTGACGTCACTGATAAAATAGATTTATTTATTCAGAAAAATAATCTTATAAACAGAGCTATCCATTCAAATAAAGATTATATTTGTAATGAAACACTTGCCCTCAGTCTAACTTCATTAGACAATATGAATGAAGGCATCGATATAGAATTTGACGAAATTAAAACAAAAATAATCATAACTAAATCCAACTTGAAAAATGGAAAATCTAAGATATTCAGATAAAGAATTAGAAAAATTCAAAAAAATAATTCTAGAAAAATTAGCCATAGCAGAATATGACTTAAAATTTATTGGAGAGAATTTAAGCAATGATAAAAACAATGGAACTAATGATACTAGTCCTTCTTTTAAATTTATGGAAGAAGGTGCTAATACTTCTTCTAAGGAGAGTAATGCTATATTAGCTTCAAGACAAGAAAAGTTTATCAGAGATCTGAAAAATGCACTTATCAGAATTGAGAATAAAACCTATGGTATTTGTAAGGTTACAGGAAAACTCATCAATCCCGAAAGATTGAAAATAGTACCTCATACTACCTCCAGTATAGATGCTAAAAAGAAACAACTTTAAGCAATGCGAAAAAAAAACATTGCTATATTCATAATCATATTTACTTTAATAGTAGATCAATGGTCTAAAATATGGATAAAGACGAATATGGCTTTAGGTGATGAAATACGTATTACCAATTGGTTTATTATCCATTTTACAGAGAACCCCGGAATGGCTTTTGGATGGCAATTAGGTGGTGACTATGGTAAATTAGCCCTTACACTTTTTAGACTAATTGCCATTACACTTATATTTCTATGGCTTAAAAAGGTTATTACTAAGAATAAACACTCTATACTTATAATTGCTATTTCTCTTATTTTTTCTGGAGCTTTGGGAAACATTTTAGATTCTGTATTCTATGGAGTTTTATTTAACCATAGCGACGGTCAAATAGCATCTTTCTTACCTGATAACGGTGGATATGCTAATATATTATTTGGGAAAGTTGTAGATATGCTATACTTACCTCTTTGGAAAGGTTTTTTGCCTGACTGGCTACCATTTTGGGGTGGAGATTACTTTATATTTTTTCAACCTATATTTAACTTAGCAGATACTGCTATTTCTATTGGTTTTGGATTACTTATTATTTTCAATAAAACTATTTCTAAAGAGTTAATTTAATTTATTGTAAATTCCATATTATTATGCTGTAAATCAATTGACTATCCTTGATTTATAATTGGATTTTATTTACAATATGTTTTATTTTATGTACATTTTATAAAATTTTCAGAGAATTCTTTTTATCTTCATCAGTCTATTGCTTTTTGTTCTTCCAAATACCATTTATGCCCTTCATCTATTATCTTTTTTATCTTCTTACTATAATGTAGCAATGCTTTTTCTGAATTTAAATAACCTTGAAACATATAGTAAAGCATTGTTTTAATATCTTGTGAATAAGAAAATAAATTTGTATAAAAGTTACTTAATAATTCTTCTTGTGACTTTTTTATAAATTGATGCAATCCATTTAACTTTGCCATATTCATTATCATAGAATTCTCAAATAACATTATTTTTTCTGTTTTTAAAATATAAAATGACATTTCCTTAAGATTAATAAACTTAATACCTTTCATCTTTAATACCACACCTAATAGATTTTTAGTTTTATCATCCTTAGCATACATAAGGTTTTTAAGTAAAGTATCTTGAAGTACTATGCTTCTTTCAAGTTCTTTTATATTATATGTCAATTCTTGATGTAAAGAGTATATTAAATCATCTCTGAATTTCTTATCTTTTTCTTTTTGTTTTATATCACTTATCCAAAGTGCTATAAGTACTCCAAAAGTTACGGGAATAATATCAAATATTATATTTCTTAATATATATTTCACAAACTCTTAATTTCATCTATCATATTTCTCAATTTCAATTGCCAAGTATATTTCTCTCTAAGGAATAATTCTGTATCTTTACAAATATGTAATAATTTTTTTTCTTCATGCACAAAATCGGTAATTATATAGTATAGCATCATTTTAACTTCTCTTGAATTAGAAAGTAACTTTTTATAGAGAAGTGATAATATTTTCATTTGTCTTGTTTTGAAAATTTTATATACCTTATATAATTCTGATATCTTCATTATAGTAGGATGATCAAACAGCATCATTTTTTCCGTTTCTAAAATATAAGACGATATTGTTATCATCTCTGTAAACCTAAATCCTTTTGTTTTAGAAATAACATCTAACACTTTTTCATTATTATTTTTTCTACTATCTATAAAGTTTTTTAGTATCGTATCATGATGTATTGTATTTTTTTCTAACCCTTTTATATTATGTATAAGTTCTTTATATATTGAATATACTAAATCGTCTTTAAATCTTTTATCTTTATCATTTTGTTTGGTACCATTTACCCAAAGTGCTATAAGCACACCAAAAGTCACCGGAATAATCTCTAAAAATATATCTCGTATTTTACGTTTTGCAAACATTTATCTAATATCCAATTCCTTAACTTTATACTATACTTTCTGCCATTTACATTATACATATTGAATTGAAAACCTATAATACAAAAAACTATGGTAAAAAATCAAATTTACCTAACTATATAAAATACAAGATATATTAACTAAATATTCTCATTTTACAGATAAATATCTTTATTATCCAATTTCTCTTATCACATCTTTATGATAACTAATAGCTTTTTAAATAATACCTTTTAATCCTTAAATTATTTTATGCATCCTTTTATAGAAATCTATTATCATATCTAAAAGGATATTATCATTCAATATTAGGAAAAGAACTAATTCTTAAACGAGCTGCCCCCATAGGAACAAGTTCAACATATTCAATAGGTGAATCAGATTTATTAGGCAAATCTTTTAATTCTCCAACAAGTTTATATTTATCTAATTTCCATTCAGGTATTTTTTTTGCCTTAGATTTTATAACAATAGGGCAATCTTTTATAGTAAATGGAAAATTATTTTTAGGCCAAGGTCTCTTGTGTATTTCAAATGATTTTTGAATATTATTTTTATCGTAAATTAAACTATAATTCCAATCCGATGCAGGATGTATTTCCCAAGATGACCATTGTTTCGTATCAACATCTTTTCGCCATTTTGCATCCCAAATAGCAGTTTTCTCACTATCTCTTTTTATTAATTTTTCATCAATTTTTAAAGAATATGTCAATGGACCATGTGATACACTAAAACTATTATAATTTTTCTTCCATACTTTTACTCTAAACTTCATAGGGAGTTTTAGAACTACTTCATCATTATTATTCCACAATTTTTCAATTTTAACATACTTATTACTAGCAAAATCACCTTTTAATTCTTTTCCATTAATATGTATTGAAGCATTATCACACCAAGAAGGGATCCTTAAATAGAATGGAAATTCAACACTACTGCTAGTATTTACTTTAAAAACAACTTTATCTTCAAATGGGTAATTTGTCGATTGTATTATCTTTATTTCTCGACCTTTTTTTCCCACCTTCACATCTACCTCAGATGCACTATAAACCAAGGCTGCAATACCATTATCATTAGTCGCCATCCATAAATTTTCAACAAAATAAGGCCAGCCTTGAGTATGATTATGCTGGCAACATCTATGACTAAGAGGATTCATAACCAACATAGGTCCATGATTTTGAATACCTGGACGATGGTTTTCAGAATCTAATAGTACCATATTAGGAGCAGTAAGATAGTGTAAAGATTTAAAATCTGGCATTACTGCAGCAGGATATGAATTAAACGCAACATTTTCATTATGGTCAGCCCAAAATGGATCTCCAGTAATACGAAGTAAATGCTGATCTGAATTCATTTGTTCAACCATTCCACAAGTTTCTACTGCTTGTCTAGGATCAAAGTATCCGGGACGAGCATTTTCATCAGCTCCAAACATACCTCCTGGTACTTGACCAAAATGTTCACGAATTATATTAAAATTTTCATAGGTAGCTTTTAAATGAGTTGAATCTTTACTTATTTGATAATACTGTGCTGGTTGTCTAAAACATTGAGCATGATTTACATTATGCCAATCTATCTGATCTCTATACCAATCAGGTACTTTTCTATTATCCTTAACACCATCCCAATTTTTCTTTATCTCATTTCTATACCAATCAGGTACTTTTTTATTATCCTTAACACTATCCCAATTTTTCTTTATCCGATTTCTATACCAATCAGGCACTTTTTTTTGATCTCCCCTAACACTATACCAATTTTTTATCTTTTCTAAAGGAATATCTCTAGCCGTCCAATCAGCCGTATTACGATTTAATTTTTCTGCTAACTTTAATAAAAAAGGTTGTTTTGTTCTATTATATAACCATATCACACTATATAAATTATCCCCTGCTCTACGCTCTTGCCAATATGATTTTAAAAAATATTTATCTGAAACATTCAATTGATATTTAAAATATTTAGTCATTAAATTAAGAACTCTCTCATCTTTAGTATATTCATAGTACGATTGTAAACAATAAAGCATTATCATATTACCCCAAAAATCTTGTTTTTTAGTGTTATTGACTGGGCCAAAATCAACAGGTGATTTCTTTATAGCTGCACTGCCCCAAAAATTTTGTTTTTCACCATCTCCTCCAAACCACCTGTTTGGTCCAAAATTCCCATCAGAACGCTGACTATTAATAACGCCTTCAAGCCATTCACTGGATTCTTTAATAATATCTTTATCTCGCAATATATACCCAATATTTGCATAACCTTTCAACCAATAAGGTAACTCCTCCCATCCCCATTTACCTTCACCTTTATCAGAAAGCCAAGCATTATCTTCTTTTTGCAACCAAGCAGATATTTTACCAAGATTACCTGTAAGTCCATTTTTTTGACGAATCAAATACTCTTTTAGCCATCCATTTGGTTTTATACTACTTACAGGTAATTTAATAAAGGCTAAAGGAGCAAGAGGAGGTTGATTACCAACATAATGATTGTTAGTCATAGACATATCTGGTCTATTTACTACAGATAATTTCATTTTTTTTGAACAAGACAAAAAGGTTATTAAAAATATCGATACTAAAAATACAAAATAAAAATTCAAATGTATTTTATTAAATAATTTAAGATTCATAATTATTATTTTTTTAAGTTATAATTCACTAAGTTATTACCTGATTTTCAACCAATAAAATATCAAGCATTTTTACAATGCCACAAATATACGAATTAATATTTTAGTATCAATCTTTTTTATCATTTTCTATCCAAAAATGAGTTGGATGGACAATCAGATGAAATTTTAGTTAAAAATGTAGCTTTTTGAACTATAAAACAGGAAAAACCCAATAAATATAGAGATTTTCGCCTATAACCTATTAGCAATAATAGTGATATACGGGATATAGAATGTACATTTTAAGACCGTTACACGACAAAAAATCAAGTGTTATGTTTCTGTAGTTTCTACATCGAATACAAGTTATTGATTTTTAACATATTATGATTTCATGCTGAAAATACAAACATTTTTACGACTGTAACATACTGATTTTAAATATATTATATTGTAGCGGTCTTTTGTTATTAATTTCTTTAATATTAATACACTATTTTTGACAAAAAACAACCTTTTTATCCTATTTAAATTGCATTTACTAATAGAATCTACATATTTCATTTAGGGCTTTATCAATCGATTTTTGCTTTTGTTATAAGACTTAAAGCTCTACTTTAAAAGCCTTATGTTTAGGAAAATAAGCCACCTCTGCTAATTCCTCTTCTATCCTAAGCAATTGATTATATTTAGCCATTCTATCCGAACGAGATGCAGAACCTGTTTTAATTTGACCTGTATTTAGTGCCACTGCCAAATCTGCAACAGTACTATCTTCTGTTTCACCTGAACGATGACTCATTACGGCAGTATATCCAGCATTTTTAGCCATTTCTACAGCTGCTATAGTCTCTGTAAGCGTTCCTATCTGATTTACCTTTATCAAAATAGAGTTTGCTATATTTTCTTTAATACCTTTATCTAATCTCTTTACACTAGTAACGAATAAATCATCTCCCACTAACTGTACCTTACTTCCTATTTGATCAGTAAGTACTTTCCATCCTTCCCAATCATTCTCATCCATTCCATCTTCTATAGATATAATAGGATATTTTCTAGTCAATTCACTTAAATAATTAGCTTGTTCCTGAGAAGTTCTAATTACTCCTTTGCTGCCTTCAAACATCGTATAATCATACTTGCCATCTTTGTAAAACTCTGATGAAGCTACATCAAGGGCTATCATTACTTCCTCTCCCGCTTTATACCCCGCATCCTCTATAGCTTGCATAATAGTATTGAGTGCATCCTCTGTTCCATTTAAAGCAGGAGCAAAACCTCCTTCATCTCCTACTGCTGTACTCAAATTTCTACTGTGTAACACTTTCTTTAAACTATGGAATATCTCTGTACCCACCCTTATAGCCGTTTGAAAATCTTCTGTTTTCACTGGCATTATCATAAATTCTTGAAAAGCAATTGGTGCATCAGAATGTGAACCTCCATTGATAATATTCATCATAGGTACAGGTAACGTATGGGCACTTACTCCACCTATATACCTATACAATGGTATCCTAAGCTCATTAGCTGCCGCCTTTGCCATAGCTAATGAAACACCCAATATAGCATTAGCTCCCAGCTTAGATTTATTTTCAGTACCGTCTAATTCTATCATTATTTTATCTGACAAATTTTGTTCAAATACTGAAAAACCTACTAATTTCTTTGCTATAATTTCATTTACGTTTTCTACAGCTTTTTTCACTCCTTTTCCTAAATAAGCTTTACCCCCATCTCTAAGTTCTACTGCTTCATGTTCTCCCGTAGAAGCTCCTGAAGGAACTGCAGCTCTGCCCAACATACCTGTATCTGTAATTACATCTACTTCTACAGTAGGGTTACCTCTAGAATCCAATATTTGTCTGGCTTTAATTTTTACTATAATACTCATCTATAATATTTTTTAATTATTAATTATTTCTATAAACTCATCAAATAAATACTTAGAATCATTTGGTCCAGGCGATGCCTCTGGATGATATTGCACAGAAAAACAATTACTATTTTTTAGCCTAATTCCCGCAACTGTATGATCATTCAAATGTATATGTGTAATTTCTATTTCCTCGCCATTTTTGATTTCTTCTTTATCGACTACAAAACCATGATTTTGAGAAGTAATCTCACCTTTACCTATCTTTAAATTCTTTATAGGATGATTCACTCCTCTATGTCCATTGTGCATTTTATAAGTACTTATTCCTTGAGATAGTGCTATAATTTGATGACCCAAACAAATACCAAATAATGGTAACTTTTTATCTATAATCGTTTTTGCCAATTTTTGTACTTGCTTAAGAGGTTCTGGGTCACCTGGACCATTTGACAAAAAATAACCATCAGGATTCCAATCACTTAACTGTTCAAATGTAGAATGATAAGGATATACTTTCAAATAGCACCCCCTATCAGACAAATTATCTAATATACTCTTTTTGATACCTAAATCAACTACAGAGACTTTATATTTACTATTGGAATTCCCACAATAATAAACTTCTTTAGTTGATACTTTAGATACCAATTCCAAACCTTCCATTTCAGGTGCTTCATTTAATTTTGATTTAAGCCTATATATATCATTTATTGCTGTAGATATAATAGCATTCATTGCTCCATTCTTTGTAATATGTCTTACTAAAGCCCTAGTATCTATATCACAAATAGCCATTCTTTTCTGCTGTACAAACTCATCATACAAAGATTTTGTATTGCCATATCTAGAGTATTGATGACTAAAATTCTTACATATAAGTCCCGCTATTTTTATGGTATTGGATTCCACTTCATTTTCTACTACTCCATAATTACCTACATGAGCATTAGTAGTTACCATAAGTTGTCCATAATAAGATGGATCTGTAAAAATTTCTTGGTATCCAGTCATACCTGTATTAAAGCATATCTCTCCTACAGCTTCTCCTTCTATTCCTATAGAACTACCTTTAAATATTGTACCATCCTTCAAGAGTAATAGTGCCGGTTTTTTTAATTGATATCTCATACTATTTTACAATTATTTATAAAAAAAGGATAAACCTCATATAGATTTATCCTTCTCATACATACCTTTCTTAACAATATAAAATATTATCCATTCTAAAAAACAAAACTTTAATCTTCTGTATTACCTTCTTCAGTCTCACGAGATGACTTCTCTCGCGTTTCTGGTGATGCTGTTTTTATATTATCAGTAGTGGTTTTCTTTTTTCTACTTCTTCTAGTAGCAGGTTTAACGGATTTGGTAACTCCCTTATTAGCAGTATATAAGTCATTATAGTCCACCAACTCTATCATACAAATTTGTGCATTATCTCCTAACCGGTTTCCTAACTTAATAATACGAGTATATCCTCCGGGTCTATCTCCTACTTTTACTGATACTTCTTTGAATAATTCAGTAACAGTATACTTATTCTTTAAATAACTAAATACTACTCTTCTAGAGTGAGTTGTATCAATCTTTGACTTAGTAATCAAAGGTTCCACATATTTTTTTAATGCCTTAGCTTTAGCTAACGTAGTAGTAATTCTCTTGTGGTCTATCAAAGAACAAGCCATATTAGATAACATTGCTTTTCTATGTGCAGAGTTTCTACTTAAGTGATTAAACTTTTTACCGTGTCTCATTTCTTAAATATATAATTTTCAGGGATTATTACCCTATTCATATTTACTTATATCCATTCCAAAACTCAGTTTCTTTTCTTCTACTAAGTTTTCCAATTCTATTAAGGATTTTCTACCAAAATTACGGAACTTCATCAAATCTTCCTTATTATAAGCTATTAACTCCCCTAAAGTATCTATCTCTGCTATTTTTAAACAATTTAATGCCCTTACAGATAAATCTAAATCAGTTAATTTAGATTGTAACAGTTGTCTCATATGAAGTACTTCCTCATTATATGTTTCCATCGCTGATACATCTTCCGATTCTAAAGTAATCTTTTCATCTGAAAATAACATAAAATGATGTATCAATATCTTTGCTGCTTCAGTTAGAGCATCTTTTACACTTATAGAACCATCTGTATCTACATCTATGATTAATTTCTCATAATCTGTTTTTTGCTCTACCCTATAATTCTCTATCTTATATTTTACATTTTTTATAGGCGTAAAAATAGAATCCATAACTATTGTTCCTTTAGGAGCAGATATAGGAAGCCTATTTTCCTCTGAGTTTACAAAACCTCTACCTTTATTTATTGTAAT
This sequence comes from Ichthyobacteriaceae bacterium, assembly GCA_965226285.1. GTDB lineage: Bacteria > Bacteroidota > Bacteroidia > Flavobacteriales > Ichthyobacteriaceae > CBDDCQ01. The sequence goes on along the minus strand of CBDDCQ010000006.1, from coordinate 282,028 downwards.
ATTAAATTTAAGTTTTACTGATGAATTCATGTTACAAATTACTAAATTCGGATTCAACACCTCAAAACCAGTCATAAAACTACCTATATCTCTAGCCGTTAATTGTTGTTTATCTACTACTACCACAGATACCGTTTCATTATCTATTCCTTTTACTTTTTGTTTAAAGCGAACTTGCTTCAAATTTAAAATAATTTCTGTAACATCTTCTACTAACCCACTAATAGTAGAAAACTCATGATGTACACCTTCTATATTTATTGAAGTAATTGCGTATCCTTCTAATGAAGACAACAGTACTCTTCTTATAGCATTACCTATAGTAAGCCCATAACCTGGTTCTAATGGTTTAAATTCAACCTGCGCTGAAAAATCATCAGAACTATTCATTAAAACTTTATTTGGTTTCTGAAAATTTAAAATTACCATTGATTTATTTTTTTCTATCTATTATTTAGAGTACAACTCAACTATTAACTGTTCTTTAATATTCTCTGGTATCTGAACCCTTTCAGGTGTAGATACAAAAGTTCCAATCTTGGTATCTGAGTTCCAATTAATCCAATCATAGTGAGATTTATGTTTAGCCAACGATTCTTCTATCACTTCCAGTGATTTAGATTTTTCGCGAACACCTACCTTTTGACCTGCCTTCAAAGTATACGAAGGAATATTAACCACTGAACCATCTACTGTAATATGACAATGTGAAACTAACTGACGAGCCCCCCTTCTAGTAGATGCTATCCCCATTCTATAAACTACATTATCCAATCTAGACTCACAAAGTTGTAATAGAATCTCACCTGTAATTCCCTTACTTCTAGAAGCTTTTTTAAACAAATTTGCAAACTGTTTTTCTAATATACCATAAGTATATTTAGCTTTTTGTTTCTCTTGTAACTGAACAGCATAATCTGATTTTTTTCCTCTCCTTCTATTAGGACCATGCTGACCTGGAGGATATTTTCTTCTATCAAAATACTTATCTTCTCCAAATATAGGTTCTCCAAACTTACGTGCGATCTTAGTTTTTGGACCAGTATATCTTGCCATTTTTAATTCTATTTTATCTAAATTACTTAAACTCTTCTTCTTTTTGGTGGCCTACATCCATTATGAGGTAAAGGTGTTACATCTATAATGGCCATTACCTCTATTCCTGTCTCATGAATTGCTCTTATAGCAGCCTCCCTACCATTACCAGGACCTTTTACAAATACTCTTACTTTCTTTAAGCCTGTCTCTAAAGCCAACTTTGAACAATCTTTAGCAGCAACTTGAGCCGCATAAGGAGTATTCTTCTTTGCACCTCTAAATCCCATTTTTCCTGCCGAAGACCAAGAAATAACTTCTCCTGCTCTATTAGTTAAAGATATGATAATATTATTGAAAGATGCCTTAATATGCGCCTCACCTACTGCTTCTACGTTTACCTTTCTTTTTTTATTATTAGTTTTAGCCATAAGATTTTAATATATATTATTTAGTAGCTTTCTTTTTATTTGCAACAGTCTTTCTTCTACCTTTTCTAGTTCTTGAATTATTTTTTGTTCTTTGACCTCTAAGAGGAAGGGCTACTCTATGACGAATACCTCTATAACATCCTATATCCATCAATCTTTTAATATTTAATTGAACTTCAGAACGCAATTCCCCTTCTAAAGTATAAGATGATACCTGCTCTCTGATAGACGATAATTGATCATCTGTCCAATCATTAACTTTTACATTTTCATCTACTCCTGCAGATGCTAAAATTTTACTAGCTCTACTCCTACCTACACCATAAACATAGGTAAGTCCTATCACTCCTCTTTTTCCCTTTGGTAAATCTACTCCTGCAATCCTTGCCATAAGATTTTATTTTTATTGTTTAATTAACCTTGTCTTTGTTTAAATCTTGGGTTTTTTTTATTAATTACATAAACGCTACCTTTTCTCTTTACAACTACACAATCCTCACTTCTCTTTTTTACTGATGCTCTTACTTTCATTATTTCTATTTTTTAATACCTATAAGTTATTCTACCTTTTGTCAAATCATAAGGAGACATTTCTATTTTCACCTTATCTCCTGGAAGCAATCTAATATAGTGCATTCTCATCTTACCTGATATATGAGCCGTTACTACATGACCATTTTGCAACTCCACTTTAAACATTGCATTAGACAATGCTTCTACAATGGTTCCATCCTGCTCTATTGCAGATTGTTTTGCCATTATATTCTTCCTTTTAATTTTCCTACATTCATTAAACCATCATAGTTACGAACAAGTAAATACGAATTGATTTGCTGAAGTGTATCTAAAACTACTCCCACCATAATTAACAGCGATGTTCCTCCAAAAAATAGCGCAAAACCTTGAGTTACTCCCATTTGAGATACTATTGCAGGAAGTATAGCTATAATTGCTAAAAATAATGAACCTGGAAATGTAATTCTAGACATTATTTTATCTAATAATTCGGCTGTATCAGAACCAGGTCTAGTTCCCGGAATAAAGCCTCCATTTCTTTTCATATCATCAGCCATTTGATTAGTAGGTACACTAATAGCAGTATAAAAATATGTAAATAAGACTATCAATAAAGCAAACACAAAATTATACCAAAAACCATTAATATCAGAAAATATTGAAGCCATACTTTGCATAGAATCTGCATCGGATAATGACAATAATTGCACTGGTAAAAACATAATAGCCTGTGCAAAAATAATAGGCATTACTCCCGAAGCATTTACTTTAAGGGGTATATATTGTCTAGATACCGAAGAAGACATTGAACCTGCGCTAACTTGCTTAGCATATTGAACAGGTATTTTTCTCACACCTTGAACTAATAATATAGATAATAGTATTACAATAAGCCAAATTACAACCTCCAATAATACAATAACAGGTCCTCCCGTAGCCTGTCCCATTTTAGAAACAAACTCCTGTACAAAGGACGCTGGAAACCTTGCAATAATACCTACAGTAATTAAAAGAGAGATTCCATTACCTATACCTTTATCTGTAATCTTTTCACCTAGCCACATTGTAAATATCGTGCCTGTAACTAATATCACTATAGATGAAAACCAAAATATACCATCTCCTAAAAGAATAGCACTTTCAGGTAACATCATTCTAATAGAGGTAATATATGCAGGACCTTGAAGTAAAGTAATTACTATGGTCAACCATCTAGTCAATTGGTTCATCTTCTTTCTTCCACTTTCACCTTCTTTTTGCATCTTTTGTATAGTAGGCACTACCATACCTGCTAATTGTAACACAATAGAAGCTGAAATATATGGCATAATACCCAAAGCCAAAACTGATGCTTTAGCAAAAGCACCTCCTGTAAAAGCATTAAGTAAACCTAATAAGCCTTCTGATGTTTTACTTTCTAAAGCACTCAACTGTGTAGGATCTATACCCGGAAGAGGTATATAAGATCCAAACCTATATACAAGAAGAAGACCCAGAGTGAATAAGATTCTTGTTCTTAATTCCTCTATCTTCCAAATATTGCTTATCGTATTTATAAATTTTTTCATACCTAAGATAAAACGATTACTTCTCCTCCTGATTTCTCTATAGTCTTAACTGCTGTTTCTGTAAATTTATGCACAGAAACCTTTAAAGCTGATTTCAATTCCCCTCTACCTAATATCTTAACCAAATCATTTTTCCCAACTAATCCATTTGCTACTAACAAATCTAAGGTAACTTCTTTAATAATTTTTTTATCATCCACTAACTTTTGTAATACATCCAGATTTATACCTGTGTATTTTTTCCTATTGATATTGGTAAACCCATATTTAGGTATTCTTCTTTGAAGTGGCATTTGTCCTCCTTCAAAACCTATTTTTTTAGAATATCCAGATCGAGATTTAGCTCCTTTATGCCCTCTAGTTGAAGTTCCTCCTTTTCCAGAACCTTGTCCTCTTGCAATTCTTTTACTCTTTTTTACAGAACCCTGTGCAGGTTTTAATGTACTTAAATCCATCTTTTATAATTATAAAGAATTTTATTTTTCTACTGAAACTAAATGACTTACTTTATTAATCATACCTAAGATTTGAGGAGTATCTTCGTGTTCTTTCATTTGATTAATCTTTTTCAAACCCAATGCTAACAATGTTCTCTTTTGGTCTAATGGACGATTGATAGCACTTTTAATCTTTTTAACTCTTATCTTTGCCATAACTCCTTTATATAAAAATTAACTTTTAAATACTTTATCTAAAGAGATCCCCCTATACTTAGCTACTTCATTTGCCGTTCTCAAAGACAATAATGCCTTAACAGTTGCTTTCACAGCATTATGAGGATTAGATGAACCTTTACACTTAGATAATATATCTTTTACTCCTACCGTTTCAAGTACTGCTCTTACAGCACCTCCGGCTATCACACCTGTACCATTCGACGCAGGTCTAATAAAAACCCTAGCACCACCATATTTCACCTCCTGTTCATGTGGTATAGTACCTTTAATTAAAGGCACCTTCACTAAATTCTTTTTAGCTTCTTCTATTCCTTTTGCTATAGCTTCCGATACCTCCTTAGATTTACCCAAACCATATCCCACTACTCCCTTTTCATCTCCTACTACAACCATGGCAGAAAAACCAAAAGTTCTACCTCCTTTTGTTACTTTAGTCACTCTTTGTACAGCGACCAAACGATCTACTAATCCCTCCTTTGGTTTTACTCTATTTACATTATTTACTCCTAACATTATTCTTTAGAATTTTAAGCCTTTTTCTCTAGCTCCTTCCGCCAAAGATTTTACTCTCCCATGATATAAATACCCGTTTCTATCAAAACTACAATTAGTTATCCCACTCTCTAGTGCTTTTTCTGCTAGTTTTTGTCCTACTAAACTTGCAACTTTTGTTTTATTCATTTTATCCGTTTGAATATCTTTAGCCTTAGATGAAGTCGATACGATTGTTTTACCTAATGTATCATCTATTAATTGAACATAAATTTCTTTATTACTTCTAAACACCGTAAGTCTTGGTTTTTCTAAAGTACCCGAAATTGTCTTACGAATTCTTTTCTTTATTCTCTGTCTCCTATGTTGTTTTGTCAATACCATAATAAAAATATTATAATAAAATTAAGCCTTTTTGCCTGCTTTTCTTCTAATGTGTTCTCCTACAAACCTAATGCCCTTACCTTTATATGGTTCAGGTTTCCTAAATAACCTTATTTTAGCAGCTACCATACCTAATAATTGCTTATCGTGAGAGGTCAATTTCACTATTGGATTTTTACCTTTTTGTGATACTGTCTCTAATTTAATCTCACTTGGCAAACCTATTAATATACCATGGGAGAACCCTAAAGACATATCTAAATTTTGCCCTTGATGAGAAGCCCTATAACCTACTCCAACTAATTCTAGTTCTTTTGTAAATCCTTTAGATACTCCCTCTACCATATTGGCTATCAAAGAACGATACAATCCATGTAATGCTCTGTGATTTTTATTATCCGAAGATCGAGTTAATATCACCTTATTTTCATCTATGTTCACACTTACTTCTTTTACTTCTTGAGTAAGTGTACCCAATTTACCCTTAACTATTACTGTATTTGAATCTATATTTACTTCAACACCTTCAGGGATAACAATAGGATTTTTTCCAATTCTAGACATTTTTTAATATTTGTAAAGTCTTTTTAAATTAATATATATAACACAATACTTCACCCCCTATATTCTCTTGTTTTGCTTGTTTACCAGTCATCACACCTCTAGATGTAGATAATATAGCAATACCCATTCCATTAAGAACTCTAGGTATATCAACTGAAGCCGAATATTTTCTAAGTCCTGGTTTACTTACGCGTTTCAATTCTCTTATGGCTGATTCTTTAGTTAGTTTATCATATTTTAAGGCTATTTTTATAGTTTTTTTACTGGGTATATTTTCATTTTCCAATTTATATGCTAATATATAGCCTTGATCAAATAATATTTTCGTAATTTCTTTCTTTAGATTAGACAAAGGTATCTCTACTACTCTATGCCCTGCCATAATAGCATTCCTAACTCTTGTAAGATAATCTGAAATGGGGTCTATTACCATTTTTCTTTTATTATTTTTTTAGTTAAACTACCAACTAGCTTTTTTTACTCCAGGAATCAAACCTGCATTAGCCATCTCTCTAAACATCACACGAGAGATACCAAACTGTCTCATATAACCCTTTGGTCTCCCCGTAAGTTTACATCTATTGTGCTTTCTCACCGGAGAAGCATTTTTAGGTAATTTTTGCAATGCTTCATAATCTCCCTTTTCTTTTAATTCTTTTCTCTTTGTAGCATATTTAGCCACTAATTTAGCTCTTTTTATTTCACGAGCTTTCATTGATTCTTTTGCCATTACTTACTATCTTTTTTAAATGGAAATCCAAAGGATTCCAACAGTTCTTTTGCCTCTTCATTTGTCTTAGAAGTAGTAACAAAAGTAATATCCATGCCTGTTATTTTATTTACTTTATCTATATCTATCTCAGGAAATATAATTTGTTCAGAAATTCCCATATTAAAGTTACCTCTACCGTCAAAACCTTTAGGGTCAATCCCTCTAAAGTCTCTAATTCTAGGTATAGCCACAGTAATTAATCTATCTAAAAATTCATACATTTTTACTCTTCTCAAAGTTACTTTTGCTCCTATAGCCATTCCCTTACGCAATTTAAAGGAAGCAACATCCTTTTTAGACACTGTAGTAATAGTCTTTTGGCCTGAAATCTTAGTCATTTCATCAACAGCATACTCCAAGAGCTTTTTATCAGCTATTGCTGCTCCTAAACCTTGGCTAATAACTATCTTCTCCAATTTAGGAAGCTCCATTATATTTTTATAATTAAACTTCTTTCTGAGGTTCTTTGTTACCTCATTCTTGTATTTCTCTTGTAATCTAGGTATATAAGCCATTATATTATTTCTCCTGATTTTTTTGAATATCTAACCTTTCTTCCATGATCATCTATCTTATAACCGACTCTAGTAGGTTCTCCAGATTTAGGATCTAATAGAGAAACATTGGATATATGGATAGGTGCTTCTACTTTTTCTATTTTACCTTGTGTATTTTGAGCACTGGGTTTAATATGTTTAGATACCACATTTACACCTTCCACCACTATTTTCCTATTATCTTTGATAACCTTTGTTACTTTCCCTTCTTTTCCCTTAGAAGCTCCTGCTATAACTTTTACAGTATCCCCTGTTTTTATTCTTAACTTTATCATTTCTCCAAATTACAATTTAAAAATTATAACACCTCAGGTGCTAGTGATACAACTTTCATAAATTGTTTATCTCTCAACTCTCTAGCTACAGGACCAAAAACACGAGTTCCTCTCATTTCCCCTGTAGGGTTCAACAATATACAAGCATTATCGTCAAATCTTATGTAAGAGCCATTTTTTCTTCTTAGCTCTTTCTTAGTTCGAACTACCACAGCTGTAGAAACTTGTCCTTTTTTTACTGCACCAGAAGGAGTAGATTCTTTTACTGTTACTACAACTTTATCTCCTACAGAGGCATATCTTTTTTTTGTCCCTCCCAACACACGAATAACTAATACCTCTTTAGCTCCCGTATTATCAGCTACTTTTAATCTCGATTCTTGTTGTAACATATTACTTAGCTCTTTCTATTATTTCAACTAATCTCCAACACTTATTTTTACTCATAGGTTTAGTCTCCATTATTCTTACAGTATCTCCGATATTACAAGTATTTTCTTCATCGTGTGCAGCATATTTTTTGGTTTTCAATACAAACTTACCATACATAGGATGTTTTACTTTTCTCACCTCAGACACTACTATAGATTTATTCATTTTGTTACTGGTAACAACACCTATCTTTTCTTTTCTTAAATTCCTCTCCATTACAATAATTAATTTAACTCACTTATTTTTTTATTATAAATTTCAGTAGTAAGCCTCGCTATGGTTTTTCTAATAGCCCTTAATTGCATTGGATTCTCTAAAGGAGTAGTGGCATGTTCCATCTTCATTTTTGAATATAACCCCTTATTTTCGTTTAACTTCTCCTGTAAATCTTTTAAAGGAAGTTCTTTTATTTCTGATTGTTTCATTCTCTCTATCTCAATAAATAAATTAAGCTTCTATATAATCTCTAGCCACTACAAACTTCGTTTTAACAGGTAATTTTTGAGCAGCTAACCTCAATGCTTCCTTAGCTACATCTATAGGAACTCCACCCAGTTCAAATAAAATTCTACCAGGGGTAACTACAGAAACATAAGAATCTAATGCACCTTTACCTTTACCCATTCTTACCTCAGCAGGTTTTTTAGTTATAGGCTTATCTGGAAAAATCTTTATCCAAAGCTGTCCTTCTCTTTTCATGTATCTAGTTGCTGCAATACGTGCAGCCTCTATCTGTCTTGACGTAATCCAACAAGCTTGTAAAGATTTAATTCCAAAAGTTCCTTGAGAAATCTGGTTACCTCTTTGAGACATACCTTTCATTCTATTTTTTTGCATCTTTCGGAATTTCGTTCTTTTTGGTTGTAACATTATTTCTAGTATAAAATATTATTTTTTCTTTCCTTTAGCAAATTTACGACCCAATGCAGGTGTTCTTTTTCCTTTTTTATCCATTCCTACCAAAAGAGAAAGTTCTCTTTTTCCATATACCTCACCTCTCATTATCCATACTTTAACACCTAGTCTACCATAAGTAGTATGTGCCTCTGACAATGCATAATCTACATCAGCTCTAAAAGTAGATAAAGGAATTCTACCATCTTTATAATTCTCTGTTCTAGCCATTTCAGCTCCATTCAACCTGCCAGATATTTGAACCTTGATACCTTCAGCATTCATTCTCATAGTAGAAGCAATCGCATTTTTAATTGCCTTACGATACGAAATCCTATTCTGTATTTGACGAGCTATATTTTCAGACACAAGCACAGCATCTAATTCAGGTTTTCTTATCTCTAATATATTAAGCTGAACTTCTTTATTGATTATCTTTTTTAATTCTTCTCTAAGTTTATCTACATCTTCACCTTGTTTTCCTATTACAAAGCCGGGCCTTGCAGTAGCTATAGTTATAGTTACCACTTTCAGAGTACGCTCTATCACTATTCTAGAAACACCTGCTTTAAACAAACGAGCTCTTATATATTTTCTAATCTCACTATCTTCAGTCAGTCTATCACCATAGTTTTTACCTCCATACCAACTAGATTCCCAACCTCTAATGATACCCAAACGATTACCTATCGGATTTGTTTTTTGTCCCATTTATTATTTACTATCAATATTTTTATCTGCAACCACTATAATTACATGATTAGAACGTTTCCTTATTCTATGAGCTCTACCTTGAGGAGCTGGTCTTAATCTTTTTAACATTTTAGCACTATTAACTTGTATCTCTTTGACGATTAAATCAGCATCTTCCATTTTAACTTCTTGGTTCTTAGCTTGCCAATTAGCCAAAGCTGAACGCAAAAGTTTTTCCAATCTATTAGAAGCCTCTTTTGGATTATACTTTAAAAGGTGAAGTGCTTTATTTACCTCCTGACCTCTTACCATATCAGCTACTAATCTCATTTTTCTAGGAGAAATAGGACAGTTATTCAACTTGGCAAAAGCAACATGCTTTTTCTGTTTCTTTATCTCTTCAGCACTATTTCTTTTTCTAGATCCCATAACCTAATTATCTTTTTCCTTTATTCTTTTTATCAGCACCATGACCTCTGTAGGTTCTAGTAGGAGAAAACTCCCCTAGTTTATGCCCTACCATATTTTCAGTAATATACACAGGTATAAATTGTCTTCCATTATGAACTGCTATGGTTTGCCCTACAAAATCTGGAGATATCATAGAAGCTCTAGACCATGTCTTAATCACAGATTTATTTCCTAATTCTACATTAGCCAATACTTTTTTTTCTAACTTATAATGTATATAAGGTCCCTTTTTTAACGAACGAGCCATTTACTTAAACTATTTTTTTCTACGTTCAACAATATACTTATTACTAGCCTTGGTCTTAGATCTAGTTTTAAATCCTTTAGCAGGTAATCCTTTTCTAGATCTAGGATGACCTCCTGAAGCTCTACCTTCACCACCACCCATAGGATGATCTACAGGGTTCATAGCTACAGCTCTAGTCCTAGGTCTTCTGCCCAACCACCTTTTCCTACCTGCTTTACCAGAAATTTCTAACTGATGGTCAGAATTAGATACTACACCTACAGTAGCCAAACAAGTAACTAAAACCATTCTCACTTCTCCAGAAGGCAATTTTACAGTCGCATATTTATCCTCTCTTGCTACCAGTTGTGCAAAAGCACCTGCACTACGAACCATAGTAGCACCTCTACCTGGATTCAATTCCACACACGATATTACTGTTCCCAAAGGTATTTCACTTAAAAACAAAGCATTACCTACCTCAGGATCAACACCTTTACCAGAAATCACTGTCTGACCAACAGCCATTCCATTCTGAGCTATTATATATCTTTTTTCCCCATCAGCGTAACTAAGCAATGCTATAAAAGCCGTTCTATTTGGATCATATTCTATGGATTTTACCACAGCAGGAATACCATGCTTATCTCTCTTAAAATCAATTATTCTATAACGTTTCTTATGTCCCCCTCCTATGTATCTCATAGTCATCTTACCAGCATTGTTACGCCCTCCCGTTCTCTTTCGAGGAGCTAACAAACTTTTTTGAGGAGTAGAAGTAGTTATATCCTGAAACATATTAACTACTCTAAATCTTTGACCCGGAGTAACCGGTTTTAACTTTCTTACTGCCATTATTCTCCCCTTTTTATATTAGATATTACTATAAAAATCTATACTTTCCCCTTGAACAAGATCAACTATAGCTTTTTTAACAGCCTTAGTTTTTCCCAAAATCAATCCTGATTTAGTATGACGGGATTTTGCTTTACCGGCATAATTCATAGTCCTTACCTTTTCAACTGAAACATCATACATTTGTTCCACAGCAGATTTAATTTGTATTTTATTAGCATTTCTATCTACTAAAAAAGTGTATTTGGCACTTGACTCCATTTGCTCAGATGCCTTTTCTGTTATTACCGGTTTTAATAAAATTCTCATACCTTTATTCTTTTATTTACCTAAAATATTCTCAATTTGCTCTAAAGAGTCTTCAAACAACACTATTTTAGAAGCATTAACAATGCTATAAGTATTTAATTCTAAAGCATTTACAACCCCAACATTGCTCAAATTTCTAGAGGACAAATATACATTTTTATTTAATCTTCCCAACACAAATAAAGATTTTTGAGTTTCTATTTTCAAACTTTTTAATACACTTAAAAATTCTTTTGTTTTTGGTATATCCATATCGAAGTTTTCTAATACTACAATATCTTTACTTTTTGCCTTCATACTAAAAGCTGATTTTCTAGCTAATTTTTTAAGAGATTTATTCAATTTGAAAGAATAATCTCTGGGAGTAGGACCAAATATTCTGCCTCCTCCTCTAAATACAGGAGATTTAATACTACCTACGCGAGCAGCACCTGAACCTTTTTGTTTTCTGAGTTTTCTAGTACTTCCTTTAATTTCACCTTTTTCCTTAGACTTATGAGTCCCTTGCCTTTGATTAGCTAAGTATTGTTTTACATCTAAATACACAGCGTGGTTATTTGGCTTTATCTCATAAATAGACTTTGCTAAATCTATTTTTCTCCCAGTATCTTGTCCCTTATTATCTAAAACTGCTATTTTCATTACTTTTCAATAATTACATAAGAGTTTTTATGTCCAGGAACAGCACCTTTTACCACCAAAAGATTTTTCTCGACATCTACTTTTAGAACCCTTAAATTCTGAATTTTAACTTTCTCTCCACCTTTTCTACCTGCCATTCGCATCCCTTTGAACACTCTTGCAGGGTAAGAAGCTGCTCCTATAGAGCCCGGAGCTCTCAATCTATTATGTTGACCATGCGTCTGATCACCTACACCAGCAAAACCGTGACGCTTTACAACCCCCTGAAAACCTTTACCTTTGGAAGTACCTGAAACATCTACAAACTCACCTTCTACAAAATGATCAACAGTAAGCACATTTCCTAACTTTAACTCCTGAGTATATCCCTCCATATAAAACTCTACAACCTTTCGTTTAGGAACAGTTTTAGCCTTTTGGAAATGTCCTTTAAGAGCTTTACTTACATTCTTTTCTTTTGCGTCATCGAAACCTAATTGGATGGCTTTATATCCATCTACTTCTTCAGTTCTGACCTGGGTAACTACACATGGTCCGCACTCTATCACGGTACAAGGAAGATTTTTACCATCTTCGTTGTAAATACTAGTCATCCCTATTTTTCTACCTATTAATCCTGACATTTTTTATTTTAAAATAATAAAAATCTAGCTTTTATCAAACTTTAATTTCAACCTCCACACCACTAGGTAATTCTAATTTCATCAATGCATCTATAGTTTTAGACGAAGTACTATATATATCTAACAACCTTTTGTAAGATGATAATTGAAATTGCTCTCTTGATTTTTTATTTACATGAGGCGAACGCAATACAGTAAATATTCTTTTGTGTGTAGGCAATGGAATAGGTCCATTGACCATTGCACCTGTAGATTTTACTGTTTTTACAATTTTATCAGCAGATTTATCCACTAAATTGTAATCATACGATTTTAATTTTATTCTTACCTTTTGACTCATTATTATCAAATTATTATAGAATTTTAAGAAGTCCCTTTTACACTTGCTACAATCTCATCCGAAATATTCTTAGGCGTCTCATCATAATGAGAAAACTCCATAGAGGAAGTTGCTCTACCCGAAGAAATGGTTCTAAGTACAGTTACATAACCAAACATTTCTGAAAGTGGAACATTAGCTTTGATAACTTGTGCATTATTTTTGCTATCCATACCACTTACCTGTCCTCTTCTCTTATTGAGGTCTCCTACTACATCACCCATATTCTCTTCTGGTGTAACCACTTCCAATTTCATATAAGGCTCTAATAACACAGGAGAAGCCTTTTTAGCAGCTTCTTTATATCCTAATTTAGCTGCCAATTCAAATGAAAGTTGATCCGAATCTACCGGGTGAAAAGAACCATCTACAAGAGTAATTTTAAGGCTATCCATTTCATAACCTGCCATAGGTCCATTTTTCATAGCATCTTTAAAACCTTTTTCTAAAGAAGGGATAAATTCCTTTGGAATATTCCCTCCTTTAATTTTATTGATAAACTGCAACCCTTCTTCTCCTTCATCAGCAGGCTCCATAGTAAATATAACATCCGCAAATTTACCTCTACCACCTGTTTGTTTTTTATATACTTCTCTATGTTCTATTTTAGATCTAATAGCCTCCTTGTATTCCACTTGAGGAGCTCCTTGATTGATATCTACCTTAAACTCTCTCCTCATTCTATCTACAATAATATCTAAGTGTAATTCTCCCATTCCAGAAATTACCGTTTGTCCAGAAGCTTCATCAGTTTTTACTTGGAAGGTAGGGTCCTCTTCAGCCAATTTAGACAACGCTACTCCCATTTTTTCCATATCAGCTTGTGTTTTTGGCTCCACTGCTACCCCAATTACAGGAGCTGGAAAAGTCATAGGCTCCAATACAATAGGATGTTTTTCATCACAAAGTGTATCACCTGTACGCAAATCCTTAAACCCTACACCAGCTCCAATATCTCCTGCTTCAATTTGAGTTAAAGAATTTTGTTTATTTGAGTGCATTTGGAATATACGAGATATACGCTCTTTTTTATTTGTTCTAGTATTGAGTACATAAGAACCTGCATCTAATTTACCTGAATACACCCTAAAGAAACAAAGTCTGCCCACATAAGGGTCTGTGGCGATTTTAAATGCCAATGCAGAGAAAGGCTCTAAATTTTCAGATTTCCTCACTTCTTTATCTCCAGTACTCGGGTTCTCTCCCTGAATAGACTCTACATCAAAAGGAGAAGGCAAGAATGCCATAGTAGCATCTAACACCGCTTGAACTCCCTTATTTTTAAATGCTGAACCACACATAACAGGAGTAATAGACATATTTATAGTAGCCATTCTAATAGCCTCTAACATTTCAGTTTCAGTAATAGAATCAGGATCTTCAAAGAACTTTTCCATCAATTCTTCATTAATCTCCGCCACAGATTCTATCAAATTAGCTCTCCATTTTTTCACATCATCTTTCATATCTTCGGGAATATCTACCACCTCATAAGTCATTCCTTGATCTGATTCATTCCAAACCAAAGCACGGTTATTTATCAAATCTACAACCCCCTTAAAATCTATCTCAGAACCTATAGGTAATTGCAAAGGCACAGGATTACTACCTAACCTCTCCTTAATTTCACCTACTACTCTAAGAAAGTCTGCACCAGCTCTATCCATTTTATTTACAAAACCGATACGAGGTACTTTGTACTTATCTGCCTGCCTCCAAACTGTTTCAGATTGAGGCTCGACACCCGAAGAAGCACAAAAAAGAGCAATAGCACCATCTAACACACGAAGTGAACGTTCTACCTCCACAGTAAAATCAACGTGCCCAGGCGTATCTATAATATTTATTTTATATTCCTTAGTATCCGCTGTTTCTTTTCCATTATTAGTAGGATAATTCCAACTTACAGTAGTAGCCGCAGAAGTAATCGTAATTCCTCTTTCTTGCTCCTGCTCCATCCAGTCCATAGTAGCAGCTCCATCATGAACCTCTCCTATTTTATGATTAATTCCTGTGTAATAAAGTATTCTCTCTGTAGTTGTAGTTTTACCTGCATCTACATGAGCCATAATTCCAATATTACGCGTATATTTTAAATCTCTTTTAGCCATATTTTTCAACCATAATTAAAATCTAAAATGAGAGAATGCCTTATTAGCTTCCGCCATCTTGTGCGTATCGACCTTCTTTTTATAAGCAGCACCCTCCTCTTTAAAAGCCGCTATAATCTCCGAAGCCAACTTTTGACTCATAGATTTTTCATTTCTTTTGCGTGCAAATAATATCATCCATTTAATCCCTAAAGAAATTTTTCTCTCAGGACGAACTTGCATAGGCACTTGAAGAGTAGCTCCTCCCACTCTTCTACTTCTAACTTCCACTAAAGGCATTATATTATCAAGTGCTTTCTTCCAAATATCCAAAGGTGTATGATCTACATCTTTATTCTTTTCCGCTACCAAATCTAAAGAATCATAAAATATATTAAATGCCAAATTCTTCTTTCCATCTTTCATTAAATTATTCACAAACTTAGTAACTAAAGTATCGTTAAATTTAGGATCAGGAATCAATGCCCTTACCTTTACTTTTTTCTTTCTCATATTTATATACTATATTACAGAATAATTACTTTTTAGGTCTTTTAGCTCCATACTTAGATCTTCTTTGGGTTCTTCCCTCTACACCAGAAGTATCCAAAGCACCACGCACAATATGATACCTCACCCCAGGTAAATCTTTAACTCTTCCCCCACGCACCAATACTATCGAATGTTCCTGTAGATTATGTCCTTCACCAGGTATATAAGCATTTACCTCATTACCATTGGTAAGCCTTACCCTTGCTACTTTACGCATAGCAGAGTTAGGTTTTTTAGGAGTGGTAGTATATACACGTGTACACACCCCTCTCCTTTGGGGACAAGAATCTAACGCCATCGATTTACTCTTCTTGGTCGTTTTTACTCTTCCTTTGCGAACTAATTGCTGTATCGTAGGCATTTGATTAAATTGTTAATATAATTTTATTACTATTTTTTATAATCGCTCCAAATACATCATAGATACTGAAAACCCAGATATATTTTTTGCGAGTGCAAATATACACATATATACATATTTCCAAACTTTTTATTAAAAAAACAATTTTTACAAAATTAGCATAGCATCTCCATAACTATAGAAATGATATTTTTCCTTAATAGCCTCATTATAAGCATGCATTAAAAATTCATGCCCAGCAAAAGCTGCAGTCATCATTAGTAAAGTAGATTTAGGGATATGAAAATTTGTAATCATCGTATTCACTACAGAAAAATTGTAAGGAGGATAAATATACTTATGCGTCCAACCTTCAAAAGGTTTGAGCCTACCCAAATTAGAAATAGAACTTTCCATAGCTCTTACAGAAGTAGTGCCTACAGCACATACTCTTTTCTCTGTATCCAAAGCTACATTAACTCTATCAGCTACGTTTTGCCCTATAGATACCTGCTCAGAGTCCATCTTATGCTTAGATAAATCCTCTACTCTTACAGGACTAAATGTTCCCAACCCTACATGAAGGGTAAGTTCCACAAGGTTTACTCCTTTAATTTCTAACCTTTTGAGCAGATGTTTAGAGAAATGCATCCCTGCCGTAGGAGCAGCTACAGAACCTACCTTTTTAGCATATACCGTTTGATATCGCTCCCTATCCATTTTATCTGGCATTCGTTTGATATATTTAGGCAAAGGTGTATTTCCTATCTCATTTAGTCTTTCTCTAAACTCGTCATAAGAACCATCGTATAAAAATCTAATTATCCTACCCCTAGAAGTAGTATTATCTACTACTTCTGCTACTAGCTCATTATTATCGTCAAAATATAATTTATTTCCTATCCTTATTTTTCTAGCAGGATCTACTAAAGTATCCCAAAGGTTAACTTCCGAGACTAATTCTCTTAACAAAAACACCTCTATTTCAGCACCCGTTTTTTCCTTTATGGCATATAACCGAGCAGGAAATACCTTAGTGTTGTTAAGCACTACTACATCACTATCTTGAAAATAATCTACAACATCTTTAAACAATTTATGTTCTATAGTTTGGTCTTTTCTATTGAGTACCATTAACCTACACTCATCTCTGTATTCAGAAGGTCTATCTGCCAGCAAATTTGGTGGCAAAGTAAAATTAAATTGTGATAATTTCATATATTCTTAATTCCTAATACTTTTGAAAATATGAATCCGAATTTTTGGCACAGCAAAAGTAACCTTTTGCGAATCTTGCAAACTTTCACTTATTGGAGAAAAGAAATTTTTTAAATGGGTGTAGGTGCTTATGGTAGTGCACTTGTCCACCTCGTAAAATGGAAGGAGCGTATTTTTTGGTAGTATGTTTTTTTGCGCTAATAAATAGCTCGTTGCACCTGTGCCAGTCGGCTTAGTTATATATGCAACCTTATGGTCTTTTATTACTTTTTGGAAGTCTTGATCATCGCTTAGATAATCGCTATAAGTGTATTCTTGCATCATATAGTTATCACCCGCTATGGTGTTATTAGTTATTATTCCTTTATGCTCTCTGTGTTCCTTGTACTTTTAATAGTCCAAATCTTTTTAATTATTTTTTTAATAGATTTTTTTCGCGCACAAAAATACATGTTTTTTTAACTTTCTGAGAATCTAATAAAAAAATATCTTTTTTTGCAATTATCCTTTTTTTTATTATCTTTACCCCTTAGTGCATCATGTTTCTTTTGCTATCCACTATTTTAAGCAAAGAAAAGAACTAGAAGGATATCCAAACGGGTAGCCTTTTTTTTATCTCTCTTTTATTTAGAACTATTTAGAACAAAAAAAGTAAAAGAAACAAAAAAAGTAAGGAATTAAAGAACTCCTTACCTTAAAAACAACACAAAAAATTATCTCTTTTTTATTTATTTTAAGTTTATTGCCTCCATCAAATACCCCCTCTATATAGGTTACCGAATCAGGAATCGTAATACTGGTAAGTTTGCTACAACCATAACACCCCTTTGTCCCCCTTTAAAAAGGGGTAATACACACGCTATTAGCTCCCCTCCTGATAAGGAGGGGCTGGGGTGGTCTGAACACCCCCTTTGATACCATGATGAACATCACTTTAATTTACCTTAATACCCCACCACTGATGCAGTATTACCTTTTTTTAGGTTCGCTTGCCAAAGAGTTATATTAGCTGTAGGTACCTCTATGGTAGTGAGCTTGCTACAATTATAAAATGGCTCATTTCCAATAGTTGTTATGGAATTAGGCAGTTTGATAACAATGAGGGAGGTACAACCATAAAATATCCACTGTCCAATACTGGTTACGGAATTACCCATCGTAATATTGGTAAGATTTCTACAATCTCTAAATGCCCCATATCCAATACTGGTTACGGAATTAGGAATCGTAATACTGGTAAGTGAAGTACAAGACCAAAATGCCGAAGTTCCAATACTGGTTACGGAATTACCCATCGTAATACTGGTAAGTGAAGTACATTCAGAAAATGTCAAAACTCCAATACTGGTTACGGAATTACCAATCATAATACTGGTAAGTGAAGTACATTCAGAAAATGCCGAATTTCCAATACTGGTTACCTTATTAGGAATCGTGATACTGGTAAGTGAAGTACAACGATCAAATGCCTGCCTTCCAATACTGGTTACGGAATTACCCATCGTAATACTGGTAAGTGAAGTACAACGAGAAAATGCCTGCCTTCCAATACTGGTTACGGAATTAGGAATCATAATACTGGTAAGTTTATCACAAGCATAAAATGCTATCTCTCCAATACTGGTTACGGTGGTACCACTAATCATATAAGGAATGGTTACTGTTGTTAAACTATTTTTGTCAACGCTTGCTTTAAGTGTTACTTCCCCACTACTACTTATTGTAAAAATATCTTTATAAATATGAAACTGTGCATTTGAAATAGTAGCATCTGCTTTGTTGGGGTGTGCTAACACAAGGGTGAGCGTAAGCGTACCTGCTTTATTATAACTCGTAATTTTAGCTGAAGTACCGCTCCCTGAAACAGTCGCACTTGTACCGTTTTTATTCGTAATGTTAACGGTTTTAATGGTGTAGCCTGTCTTACCGCTTCCTGTAACGCCTGCTAATAGATCGGCATTGGTAATTTCGCCACTACTGCTAAACGGCTTCGTTTGCTTCGTCCAAGTTAAACTTTCCGCACCGCCCTTTGTAATTTCAAAATGTGCACCTGTAAGGGGTACATCGTCTTTAGTATCGTGTGCTAACACAAGGGTGAGCGTAAGCGTACCAATTTTGAGATAACTCGTAATTTTAGCTGCTCTGCCGCTTCCTAAAACCCGCGCACTGGTCATGCCACCATAATTAGTAATATTAACGGTTTTAATGGTGTATCCATTCTTACCACTACCCGTAACGCCTGCTAATAGATTGGCATTGGTAATTTCGCCACCACTGCTAAACGCCTTCCTTTGCTTCGTCCAAGTTAAACGCGGTGCTGACGCCTTCGTAATTTCAAACTGTGCATTTCTAAGGGTTACATCGTCTTTAGTATCGTGTACTAACACAAGGGTAAGCGTAAGCGTACCCACTTTGGTATAACTCGTAATTTTAGCTGAAGTACCGCTCCCTGAAACACGCGCACCTGTACCGTTTGTATTGGCAATGTTAACGGTTTTAAGGGTGTAACCCGTCTTGCCACTACCTGTAACGCCTGCTAATAAATGCGTATTGGTAATTTCGCCACCACTGCTAAACGCCTTCCTTTGCTTCGTCCAAGTTAAACGCGATGCTGACGCCTTCGTAATTTCAAACTCCGCACCAGTAATGTTTTTATCCTCTTTGGTATCGTGTTCAAATACAATCGATAAAGTCAAAGTACCCGCCTTGGTATAACTGACGATCTTAGCTGAAGTGCCATTACCTAAAACCCTTGCTCCTGTACCTGCTTTATTACTTATGGCTACTGTTTTTATTCGATAGCCTGTTTTTGTACCGCTAAGACCGTTTAATAATTCTGCGTTGCTTATCTCTCCTCTATCACTATAAACCTTATTTTGTTTACGCCAAGTCAAATCAGCCGGTACGGGCATCTTTCTAATTTCAAACACTGCACTACTGAGCGTTTTTTCTGCTTTGGTAGCGTGCTGAAGTACAAGCGTCAACGTCAAAATAGTAGCTTTGCCGTAACCAATGATTTTAGCTGCAGTACCACTCCCTGAAACCCTCGCACCACTGGTTGAGGAATCACCCGTAATCTGTACGGTTTTGATACGATAGCCGTCTTTTGTACCTCTCACACCGCCCAATAATTCAACGTTGCTTATCTCTCCTGAAACACTATAAACCTTGCTTTGTCTGCTCCAAGTTAAAGGTACAGATACAGCTCCACTGGTAAGTTCAAATTGTGCACCCGTTATAGTTTTATCTACTTTGGTATCGTGTTCAAATACAAGTGTCAACGTCAAAATAGTCGCTTTGCTATAATTAATGATCTTAGCTGCAGTACTACTCCCTGAAACCCTCGCACCACTACTTGAGGAGTCACTTGTAATCGCTACACTTTTAATCCGATACCCTACTTTTGAACCTTCGAGACCTGACAACAATTCAACGTTGCTTATCTCTTCACCAGAACGATACCTCTTCAATTGTTTTACCCAAGTTAAATTGGTAGGTGCAGCCATCTTCGTAATTTCAAATTGTGCACCCGTTATGGTTTTTTCTGCTTTGGTAGCGTGTTCAAATACAAGCGTCAACGTCAAGGTAACTGCTTTGCTATAATTAATGATCTTAGCTGCAGTACCACTCCCTGAAACCCTTGCACCACTTGTTGATGAATCATTTGTAATCTGTACTGATTTGATACGATAGCCCTCTTTTGGTCCCTGCAGACCGCCTAATAGTTCAACGTTGCTTATCTCTCCTCCCGAACCATAAACCTTGCTTTGTTTGCGCCAAGTTAAGCCCTCAGTAATTTCAAATTGTGCACTCGTTATGGTTTTATCTGCTTTGGTAGCGTGCTCAAATACAAGTGTTAAGGTCAAGTTACCTGCCTGAGTATAACCAACGATCTTAGCTGAAGTGCCACTCCCTGAAACCCTTGCGCCTGTGCCTCCTGCATCACTGATGGTTACTGTTTTAATGGTATAGCCTGTTTTTGTTCCGTCAAGTCCTGTTAATAATTCTGCATTGCTGATCTCTCCTGCGGGACTGTAAACCTTGCTTTGTTTGCTCCAGCTTAAATCCAAAGGAGCAACCCCCTTTGTAATTTCAAACGCTGCATTACTTATGGTTACATCCAAATCTGATGTAGCATTGTGTTTTAAACCCAACGAAGCCGTAAAAACGCCCACTCGATTAAATTCTAATCTTAGATTTGGCGCACTTCCATTGACCGTTACTATATCATTAGGATTCAGATTTGTGATCTCTTTTAAAGTATAGCTTGCCTTTGCACCTTTTACATGCTTTAGAATTTCTGTAGCATTCAAACGTCCACCTTTTGTATATTCTTTGGTCAGTTTTTCAAAGGTCAATACTGGAGGTAATATTTTTACCTCTACTGTATATTTCTTGCTATCTTTTCCATTTTCTGCGGTTACCGTAAAGGATACTGGATTGCTCCAATCTTTCACTTTCGTTGGGTCGGGTTTGATCGTTGCCTTTGCCGATAACTCTACCTTTGCCGATAAAGAATTTATATCCGTTCCATAAGGAACCTCTATCAATAAGGATGTGCCGTTTAACTTTCCTTTATAAGTGCCTAATTCAAAGGAGATGATGGATGCCTCTTTGCTCTTTTCGTCAGGCTTATCGTCTTTAGTACATTGAGTCAGTTGGGTAATAGAAAATATGAGTGCTAATAAACCAAAAAAATATCTATTCTTTATTTTTGTAATTTTATTTTTTAAAATTAAATTCTCCTTATTATAAATATTAGTAATTATCAATGATAAATTATCATTGATTTAATAAGATGCAAAATTAATAAATAAAATAATAATTAATGAACAAAAAAATAATTTTTTTTTGAGTCTCAAAACAGGTACAAAAGAGAAATTATTTTAGTAGGGGGCATCTTTGGTAAAATCCCCCTTTAAAAAGGGGGAATACATACGCTATTAGCTCCCCTCCTGATAAGGAGGGGCTGGGGGTGGTCTGAACACCCTCTTAGTGCCCCTTTTAACCCCCTTTGTTTCCCCCTTAAAAAGGGGGAAATCCTCTTTGTGTCCCTTTAAAAAAGGGGAATAAATACGCAACTTGCTCTGTGTGTTTGTGCTGACCCCTTTAAAAAAGGGGAATAAATACGCAAAAAAGTAGGGACCTGTCCCTACTTGCTTTTTATAGAATGATGAACATCACTTTAATTTACCTTAATACCCCACCACTGATGCACGATTACCTATTTTTAGGTTCGCTTGCCAACCAGACACTTCTGCATTAGGTACATGTATGGTAGTGAGACTGCTACAACCTGTAAATGGCTCATCTCCAATAGTGGTTATGGAATTAGGCAGTTTGATAGTAATGAGGGAGCTACAATTTTTAAATATCCTGTTTCCAATACTGTTTACCTTATTAGGAATCGTAATACTGGTAAGTGAACTACATTCTTCAAATGCCGAATCTCCAATACTGGTTACGGAATTAGGAATCGTAATACTGGTAAGTGAAGTACAATCATAAAATACCGTGTCTCCAATACTGGTTACGGAATTAGGAATCGTAATACTGGTAAGTGAAGTACAACCAGAAAATGTCGTGTCTCCAATACTGGTTAGTGAATTAGGAATCACAATACTGGTAAGTGAAGTACATTCATAAAATATCGCAATTCCAATACTGGTTACGGAATTAGGAATCGTAATACGGGTAAGTGAAGTACATCTAGCAAATGCATTCTTTCCAATACTGGTTACGGAATTAGGAATCGTAACACTAGTAAGTAATTTACAACCACTAAATACCGAATTTCCAATACTGGTTACGGAATTAGGAATCGTAACACTAGTAAGTAATTTACAACCACTAAATACCGAATTTCCAATACTGGTTACGGAATTAGGAATCGTAATACTGGTAAGTTTCATAGAACTAAAAAATGCCATCTCTCCAATACTGGTTACGGTGGTACTATTGATCATATAAGGAATGGTTACTGTTATTAAACTATTTCTGTCAACGCTTGTTTTAATGGTTACTTCTCCACCACTACTTATCGTAAAAATATCTCTATAAATATGAAACTGTGCATTTGAAATAGTAGCATCTGCTTTGTTGGGGTGTGCTAACACAAGAGTGGGCGTAAGCGTACCTACTTTATTATAACTCGTAATTTTAGCTGAAGTACCGCTCCCTGAAACAGTCGCACTTGTACCGTTTTTATTCGTAATGGTAACAGTTTTAATGGTGTATCCATTCTTACCACTACCCGTAACGCCTGCTAATAGCTCGGCATTGGTAATTTCGTCACCACTGCTAAACGGCTTCGTCTGATTCGTCCAACTTAAAAGCGGTGCTGACGCCTTCGTAATTTCAAACTGTGCACCTGTAAGGGTTACATCTTCTTTGCTGTGGTGTGCTAAAGCAAGGGTGAGCGTAAGCGTACCAATTTTGTTATAACTCGTAATTTTAGCCGTTGTACCACTCCCTGAAACCCTTGCTCCTGTACCGTTTGTATGGGTAATGTTAACGGTTTTAAGGGTGTATCCATTCTTACCACTGCCCGTAACGCCTGTTAATAGATTGGCATTGGTAATTTCGCCACCACTGCTAAACGGCTTCGTTTGCTTCGTCCAAGTTAAACGCGGTGCTGACGCCTTTGTAATTTCAAACTGTGCATTGCTAAGGGTTACATCGTCTTTAGTATCGTGTACTAACACAAGGGTAAGCGTAAGCGTACCCACTTTGGTATAACTCGTAATTTTAGCTGAAGTACCGCTCCCTGAAACCCTCGCACCTGTACCGTTTGTATTAATAATGGTAACGGTTTTAAGGGTGTAACCCGTCTTGCCACTACCTGTAACGCCTGCTAATAGTTCGACATTCGTAATTTCTATGCCACTGCTAAACGGCTTCGTTTGCTTTGTCCAACTTAAACTTGGTGTTGCACCCTTCGTAATTTCAAATTCTGCACCCGTTATGGTTCTATCTTCTTTCGTATCATGTTCAAATACAATCGATAAAGTCAAAGTACCCGCCTTGGTATAACCCACGATCTTAGCTGAAGTGCCATTACCTAAAACCCTTGCTCCTGTACCTGCTTTATTACTTATGGTTACTGTTTTTATTCGATAGCCTGTTTTTGTACCGCTAAGACCGTTTAATAATTCTGCGTTGCTTATCTCTCCTCCAGCATTATAAACCTTATTTTGTTTACGCCAAGTCAAATCAGCCGGTACGGGCATCTTCCTAATTTCAAACGCTGCATTACTGAGCGTTTTATCTGCTTTCATATCGTGTTCTAATACAAGTGTCAAAGTCAAGGTAGTGCCTTTGCTATAATTAATGATCTTAGCTGCAGTACCCAACCCTGAAACAGAGGCACCACTACTCTCTGAATCACTTGTAATTTGTACCGATTTAATACGATAGCCTACTTTGGTACCTTTAACACCTGCTAAGATTTCTGCATTGCTTATCTCACCTGATGAACTATAAAGTTTACTTTGTTTAACCCAACTTAAATCTACAGGAGCAGCCATCTTTGTAATTTCAAATTCTGCACCTGTAAAGGTTTTATCTGCTTTTGCATCGTGTTCAAATACAAGTGTCAACGTCAATACAGTCATTTTAGTATAACCAGTGATCTTAGCTGTAGTACCACTCCCTGAAACAGATGCACCACTGGTTGAGGTATCACTGGTAATCCGTACTGATCTAATACGATAGCCTGTTTTTGTACCGCTAAGACCGTTTAATAATGCTGCATTGCTGATCTCTCCTCCAGCACTATAAGCCTTACTTTGTTTACGCCAAGTTAAATCACTTGGGGCAGCCCCCTTTGTAATTTCAAATTCTGCACCTGTAAAGGTTTTATCTGCTTTTGTATCATGCTCAAATACAAGCGTCAACGTCAAGATAGTCGCTTTGCTATAATTAACGATCTTAGCACCAATACCACTTCCTGAAACCCTTGCACCACTGCCCCCTGAATCATTGGTAATCTGTGCTGATTTTACACGATAGCCCTCTTTTGGACCCGATACACCGCCTAATAATTCAACGTTGCTTATCTCATCTCCAGAACGATAAACCTTGCTTTGTGTTCTCCAGCTTAAATCCGAAGGAGCATCCCCCTTTGTAATTTCAAACGCTGCATTACTGAGCGTTACATCCAAATCTGATGTAGCATTGTGTTTTAAGCGTAACGAAGCCGTAAAAACGCCCGCCCGATTAAATGCTAACCTTAAATTTGGTGCACTTCCATTGACCCTTACTATATCATTAGGATTCAGATTTGTGATCTCTTTTAAAGTATAGCCATCCTTTGCACCTTTTACATGATTTAGAATTTCTGTAGCATTCAGATGCCCACCTTTTGTATATTCTTTGGTCAGTTTTTCAAAGGTCAATACTGGAAGTAATATTTTTACCTCTACTGTATATTTTTTGCTCTCTCCATTTTCTGCGGTTACTGTAAACGATACTGGATTGCTCCAATCTTTCACTGTCGTTGGGTCGGGTTTGATCGTTGCCTTTGACGATAACTCTACCTTTGCCGATAAAGAATTTATATTTGTTCCATAGGGCACCTCTATCAATAATGAGGTGCCGTTTAACTTGCCTTTATAAGTGCCTAATTCAAAGGAGATGATCGATGCCTCTTTGCTCTTTTCCGAAGATTTATCGTCTTTAGTACATTGGGTCAGTTGGCTTATAGAAAATATGAATGCTAATAAACCAAAAAAATATCTGTTCTTTATCTTTTTCATTTTAGTAATAATTAATGATTTAACAAGGTGCAAATTTATCAAACAAAACAGTAAATAAATCAAAAAAAATAATTTTTTTTGAGTCTCAAAACAGGTACAAAAGAGAAATTATTTTAGTAGGGGGCATCTTTGGTAAAATTTCAAAAAAATTATAGGCACCCCCTCTTAGTCCCCCTTTAAAAAGAGGGATTAAATACGCAAAAAAGTAGGGATCTGTCCCTACTTGCCTTTGATACCATGATGAACATCACTTTAATTTACCTTAATACCTCACCACTGATGCAGGATTACCTTTTTTTAGGTTCGCTTGCCAATATCCACTTTTGCACTAGGTACCTGTATGGTAGTGAGCTTGCTACAATTAATAAAATGGCTCATCTCCAATAGTTGTTATGGAATTAGGAATCGTAATACTAGTAAGTCTCAAAGATCGTTAATGTGCCCTTTTCGCTTATTTTAAATGAGTAGTGTGTAATCTCTTGCATATAATCTTAGTTTAAAAAAGTTAGCTCGCACAAATATAACCATAGTTTTTTTAATCAAAAAAATATGTATCTTCACTTCGCTTTATTTTCTCAAAAAGGAGGTGTGTTCTACATTTTTCCTTATCATTAGAAAATATGAAACCGACTTTTTGGCACAGCAAAAGTAACCTAATTTTTAATCAATAATACCCTCTAATTTACAATTAAAATATTTTTAATTCTTATTGATTAATATTAACTTTGCCCTCAAACTTAGCTTTACTATTTAAATATGTATTTAATTTTTGACACTGAAACTACCGGTTTACCTCAGAACTACAAAGCACCTATCACAGATTCTGAAAATTGGCCTAGAATAGTACAATTGGCTTGGCAATTACACGATGAATACGGCAAACTCATAGAGGTAAAAAACTTTATTATCAAACCCGATAATTACACTATACCCTTTAACGCTACTCAAATACACGGTATCTCTACCGAAAGAGCACAAAAACAAGGATTAGAACTATTTTTTGTATTCAATGAATTCGAAAAAGCCCTTAACAAATCTACCTTTTCAGTAGGGCATAATATTATATTTGACATTAATATTATAGGTGCAGAACTACACCGCCTCAAACAAAATACAGGTTCCTTTATGCAACGTAAAGTAATAGATACCTGTACAGAAGCCACTGCTCAACTATGTAAATTACCCGGAGGAAAAGGTGGGAAATTCAAATTGCCAAACCTTACGGAACTTTACACTTTTTTATTCCAAGATGGTTTTAATAAAGCACATAATGCCTCTGCTGACGTAGAGGCTACCAGCCGTTGTTTTTTAGAATTAGTTCGCACTGATTTTTTTGATTGTGAGCAACTTCAAACTACTCCTATAAAATTAGCGCAGTTTAAAAAAGAAAATCCCGATACCATAGCCTTCATAGGACTCGATACAGAGCCTAAGAACCTCCTATCAGAAGAAGAAAAAATTTCTACGAAAGAAGAACTAAAAGATACTCAAACCAAAAGTAGTATAGATTTATCTGAAGTGCCTTATAGCCACTTACACTGTTACTCACAATTTTCTATACTACAATCTACGCTAAAAGTACAGCGACTCGTATCCAAAGCTAAAGAATTTGAAATGCCTGCTATAGCTCTTACCGACAAAGGCAATATGTATGGTGCTTATCAATTTTTAGACTGCGCCCAAAAGGAAGGTATCAAAGGTATTTTAGGTTGTGAATTTAGAGTATGTAAAAATCATACTGATAAATCTATCAAAGACAACGGAAATAGTATTATACTACTGGCAAAAAACAAAAAAGGTTATCATAATTTAGTAAAACTATCTTCTATATCTCATATAGATGGATTCTATTATGTGCCACGTATAGATAAAGAATTAGTATGCAAATATAAAACGGACTTAATATTCCTTACAGGAGGATTAGGAGGAATCATACCTTATTTGATACTCAATGTAGGTGAAAAGCAAGCCGAAGATGAATTAATATGGTGGTACAAGCAATTTGGAGATGATTTTTATATAGAACTTATACGTCACAATCTACCCGAAAATGATGCAGTAAATGAAACACTACTTAAATTTGCCAAAAAACACAATATAAAAATAATTGCTACCAATGACACTTTTTATGAGCAAAAAGAACACCATGAATATCAAGATATACTTCTATGTATAAGAGATGGAGAAAAAAAGAATACTCCGATAGGTAGAGGTAGAAGTTTTCGTTTTGGATTTGCAAATGATGATTTTTATTTTAAATCACAAGAAGAGATGAAAACTCTTTTTGCAGATCTACCTGAAGCCATCACAAATATACAAGAAGTGGTGGATAAATGCGAAAAATATACACTCAAACAGGAGGTACTTCTCCCTAAGTTTGATATACCCAAAGAATTTGAAGACCCCGAAGATAAAAAAGACAATGGAAATAGAGGGGAAAACGCTTATTTACGGTACCTTACTTATCAAGGAGCAGAAAAAAAATATAGAACACTTACTGATGAAATAAAAGAACGATTAGACTTTGAACTTAAAACCATAGAGACGACAGGTTATTCAGGGTATTTTTTAATTGTACAAGACTTGACTTCACAAGCTAGAAAAATGAATGTATCAGTAGGTCCGGGTAGAGGTTCAGCAGCGGGTTCAGCAGTTGCCTATTGTACAGGAATTACCAATATAGACCCCATACAATACAATTTACTTTTTGAGCGTTTTTTAAATCCTGAAAGAGTTTCACTCCCAGACATAGATATAGATTTTGACGATGAAGGTAGAAGTAAAATCATAGAATGGGTAGCAGAAAAATATGGATATGAGCAAGTAGCACAGATTATTACATACGGTACTATGGCTGCCAAATCATCTATACGAGATACAGCAAGAGTATTAGATTTACCTCTTTCGGAGAGAAATAATATTGTTAGTTTAGTTCCAGATACGCTTGGTTTTAATCTGAATAAATATTTTAACTTAGAAGAAAAAGAAATCAAAGAAAAACTAAAGGAAAAAACAAGTGATTTTTTGAAACTTAAAAGACTTTCTGAGGGGAATAATCTCGAAGCAAAAGTAGTCAATTCAGCACTTTCATTAGAGGGTGCTATTCGAAATACAGGTGTACACGCTTGTGGTGTAATCATCACTCCCAAAAATATCACCAACTATGTACCTGTATCTAAATCTAAAGATGGAGAAATCATTACACAGTTCGACAATAGTGTGGTAGAAAACGCAGGATTGCTCAAAATGGACTTTTTAGGTCTTAAAACTCTTACCCTTATCAAAGATACTATAGAAATCATTAAGAGTCGAACAGGCAAAATCATAGATCCTGATAAAGATATAGCATTAGATGATCCAAAAACTTACGAACTTTTCCAAAAGGGAGATACTGTAGGTATATTTCAATACGAATCACTTGGTATGCAAAAACACATGAGAAACTTAAAACCTACAGTATTTGCTGATTTGATAGCTATGAACGCCCTATATAGACCCGGTCCCATGGAGTACATTCCATCATTTATTAGACGCAAACATGGACAAGAAGAAATCAAATACGACTTACCTGATATGGAGGAATATCTCCAAGAGACCTACGGAATTACCATATATCAAGAACAAGTGATGCTCTTGTCTCAAAAGTTAGCTGGATTTACCAAAGGAGAAGCCGATGTACTTAGAAAAGCTATGGGAAAGAAAATACTATCTTTGCTAGAGGAACTCAAACCTAAATTCTTAAATGGTTGCAAAGAGAGGGGACACAATGTAGCTATTTGTGAAAAAATTTGGAAAGATTGGGAAGCATTTGCCTTATATGCCTTTAATAAATCGCACTCTACCTGCTATGCCTATATTGCATATCAAACTGCTTATTTAAAAGCAAACTACCCTGCTGAATATATGGCATCTGTACTTAGCAATAATATGAACAACCTAGAAAAACTAACTTTCTTTATGGAAGAATGCAAACGAATGGGAATACCTGTACTTAATCCAGATGTAAATGAAAGCGAATATAAATTTACCGTAAATTATAAAGGAGCTATCCGGTTTGGTATGGGAGGTATCAAAGGTGTAGGCGAAGGTGCTGTAGAGTCTATCATAAATTCCAGATCAGATGGAAAATACACTTCTATATTTAATATGATGACTATAGTAGATCCTACTGCTGTAAACAAAAGGGCGTTTGAGAGTTTAGTATATGCAGGAGCATTTGATTCATTAGGAGAACATCATAGAGCACAATTATTCCATAAAGAAAATGAAATTACATTTGGAGAAAAACTGTGTAAATTGGCAAAGCAGTACCAGCAAAAACTAGAATCAAACCAAATATCTCTATTTGGTGAAACCCTTGAAGAACAAGTTTCTGAACCTGTATTTCCCCCTTGTGAATCATGGACTACTATGCAAGAATTATCCTTTGAAAAAGAAGTTATAGGAATATTTGTAAGTGGCCATCCATTAGATCCTTTTAAATTGGAAATGAAAAACTTTTGTACCAAAAATATAACTGAAATTAAAACCATAGAATCTGATAAAAATCAGATAGGAAAACCATTTAAATTTGCGGGTGTAATAAATGATTGTAAGCATCTAACTACTAAAAACGGTAAAGGATGGGGCATTATCACTATTCAAGATTACACTGATACTTATGAGATACGAATGTTTGGAGAAGACTATCTCAAATTTAAAATATATTTCATTCAAAATGGACTTTTATTTTTAAAAGCATCTTTTCAAATGCGTTGGAATGGAGAAGGTACTGAACTCAAAATACAAGAAATTAAACAACTTCAAGATGTATTACATCATACCCAAAAGATTACTTTAACATTACATGCCCATAAAATAAATGACGAACTTACCACAAATTTAGATAAAATTACTGCCCACCCAGAAGGTAAATGTACCATCGCCTACAAAATTAAATATACTGACGAAGAAAAAAATATTGTACTCCCATTAATATCTGTGGATCGAAAAGTAAACATAGAAAAATCTTTCGTACAGCAAATAGATGAATTAGCCACTCAAGGTAAATTAGAATATCAAATATCTTAAATGAACGTAATTGTAATTACCCCCGACCACTTTTACAATAACGAAGTACTCACGATACAGACCCTATTTGAACAAGGTATGGAAATATTACATATCCGAAAACCGAATGCTAACCTATCTGAAATTAAATTATTTATTTCTCAAATTAATGCCAAATGGTATTCTAAAATTTTAATTTCATACATCTGTGGAGTAGAAAACTTAAATGTAAAAGGATTTCATTTTAACAAAAAAAATAGAATACTTTTAGAAAATAAAAAACTACTCTATCAAATCAAACAACGTAATCAAATTATCACTACTTCAGTACATACTCCCCAAGAACTCAAAACATTACCTATATCTTTTGATGCTATATTTGTAAGTCCCATATTTAAAAGCATCTCTAAACCTAACTATTTACCGTCAATAGATTGGAATATCTCCCATACCAATTACCCCAAAGAAAAATTAATTGCTTTAGGTGGAATAAATGCGCGCAACATAATAGAAGTTATAGAAAAAGGATTTTGTAATATTGCACTGCTTGGAACGATATGGCAAGATGAAAATCAAACTATAAATAACTTTAAAAGCATAATGAAAAAATGCCAAAAACAAGACCTTTTGTAATGACCATAGCAGGGTTAGACCCCACTGGCGGTGCAGGAATATATGCAGACATTAAAACCTTTGAAAATTTAAAAGTATATGGATTAACCGTACCTACAGCAAATACGATACAATCAGAAACTAAATTTTATACACCTAACTGGTTACCCCTAGAACTTATTCTTAAACAAATTAAATTACTTTTAGACAACTACCCCATAAAATACTGTAAAATAGGAATTGTAAAAGATATTCAAATGCTCAAGGCTATCACAAACACTCTACACCCAAAAAGAATAAAAATAATATTAGATCCTATCTTAACCTCTAGCTCTGGCTTTGAATTTCATCATAACCAACAATTAGAACAGTTCAAAAATATTTTTGAAAGCTGCTATATGATTACTCCAAACTACAACGAATTTACATCTCTATTTGGAGCAGATAATATAGAACATACAGCCTTAGCACTAAGTAAAAAGACCATTGTATATTTGAAAGGAGGACACAGGACAAACCAAATAGGAAAAGATGAACTCTATATAAATGGAGCGCAAAAAACCTTTAGAAGCAAGGTGAAAAATATCAGTCCTAAACACGGTTCCGGATGTGTACTCTCAGCAGCTCTAATTGTCTATTTATCAAAAGGTTTTCCACTTTATAAGGCTTGTATAAAGACTAAAAATTATATGGATAAATACCTAAGTAGCAACACTTCTCTATTGGGGTGGCATACCTAATAACCTTAGTTTACCTCAAAGTGATTAAGTTTAGGACGAATACTTTTTTTGTAGTCTTTTAATTTATAATTTCTATTTTGTCTGAGTTTTTTTTGTTCCCTTGCAGGTAGATGATATTTATCTACACAATTCTCAGAACAACAATTTTTATATTTTTCTTTGCAACTATCACATTGTATAAAGAGTAGATGACAATCCACATACGCACAATTAGTATGATTAGCACAAAGTTCTCCACACTGGTGACAAAAACTTATAATATCCTCTGATATAGTTTCAGCTAATCTATCATCAAAAACAAAATTTTTACCTATAAATTTATTCTCTAAATTTTGACTCTTTATTTGTCGAGCATAGTCTATAACGCCTCCATGCAACTGATTCACATCCTTAAACCCATAGTGTTTAAGATAAGCACTAGTCTTTTCACATCTTATTCCACCAGTACAGTAAAGTAATATTTTCTTATCTTTTTTATTCTTTAGCATATCTTTTATTTTAGGTAAATCTTCTCTAAAGGTATCAGAATCTGCACAAAGTGCGCCCCTGAAATGCCCTATTTCATTTTCGTAGTGATTGCGTACATCTATCAATACAGTATCTGGGTTATCCATACATTCATTCCACTCTTTGGCTGTAAGGTGTTTACCCACATTCGTTACATCATAACTATTGTCGTCTATTCCATCAGCTAAGATTTTATACCTTACTTTTATAGTGAGTTTCAAAAAGGATTTTCCATTGTCTTCTACCGCTATTTTAAGTGGGATACCTTTGAGTAAAGGGTTATCCTCTATGGATTGCAAAAATTTTTCCCAATTGGGTTTCGGACACGAAAACTGTGCATTGATTCCCTCTTTAGCTATATAGATTCTCCCTTTGATACTGAATTCATCCCATTTTAAAAACAAATCATCTCTGAATTCATGGGGACTCTCTATATATACATATTTATACATAGAAACCGTTATCCTGTCAAATGACTCACTATCCAACTGTCTTTGAAGTTCCTCTCTACCTAATTTATTATACAGTGCTTTACCTTTCTTATTCATAATTATATACTTTTCTAAATCTGTACTAATGAATTTCACAAATATAAGTGGTTTTTGTTATATGACCATTAGGTTACACCCTCTCATTGTCAAATTATCCATTCTACCAAGTACCTTAAATGCACTACTACTTATCATTTTCCCAATATCATCAGTAGCTATAAAACTACATGAATAAATATTAGCTAGATCTATAATATTAATTCCCCCTCTCTTTTCACTGTTTATTTTAAATGGGTCATAAGGGTCTCTTATCAATACCCTCATCCAATTAGAACAACAAAATATCCCTCCTCCCTTTGAATAGGCTTGAGATAACAACTCAGTCATTCCATACTCTGAATGTATTGTATCTACTCCAAAACCTTTCTTGAGTATCTGATGTAATTCTTCCCTTATCATCTCCTTACGCTTTCCTTTCATACCTCCTGTTTCCATTACAATGGTATTTTTTAATTCCATAGGATATTGCTCTACAAAATCTAAAAGAGCAAATGATACTCCCAAGAGTATCGTTTGCTCTCTTTTCTCTTCTAATGCTATGATACTGTCTTTCAAGTGTTCAAAATCATCTAGATAAAAACCACTGTGAGGTTTTGCTTTTTGAATAAGTTTATCTGCCATATAAACTAATGAAGAACCTTTCCTCTGAAGGTAAGAAGGCAATAGTGCCAATATATTATAATTTTCTACCGCTCCATAAAATTCTTCAAAAATTCTACCAAAATTCTGTCGATATATGTTGATATCTGCTATATAGTGCTTACTTGCTAAATCCGAAGTAGTAGTACTACTATAAAATACTTCTTCATAAATATCCATACAATTTATACAGTGAGTTTTAAAGAATGAAATAGGCAAAAATGGTATTTGCTCTATATATTTTATCTCTTTAGTATTTATCCCTAATAATTTAATATACTCACCGTAAACCTTACAATTTTTAGATTGAAACCTAAACACCTCTAAAGCGTAATCGTTAAATTCTTTTTCATTTTTAATTTTGAATATTTTCTTAGTAAGATTTAACATATTTTATTATCTATATTTTCAATCTATTCCTTATACACCTCATGAATATTTTAGTAATTTTTTGCCAAAATCTTTCCCCTCCTCTTATCAAAGGAGAACTAAGGTATATCCAAAATACCTTCATTCCATACTTTTGTTGAGATAAACAGGTCTCAAACCAAGCATCAGATAAAAAATAAGGTAATGTTTTTTGCTCTATTTCTTCTAATTTACATTTAAGCTTTTTCAAAAAGTAATAGACCAACTTCACCTCTTTTTTAGTTCTAAAAATCGGTTGCTTAGTAATAATAGTCTGGTATATTCGTATATATTCCGCAGAAACCTCTGGAAATATTTCTCGCATTACTATACTTGTAGATTTCAGTACACTTTTGTGCAGTTCTTCTACCCTTACAGCTGTATGTTGATATGGAAACCTTCTATAGCGGTAAAGCATCTTTTGTACATTGTAAAACTTCAAATCCTTACAGAGTAAAATCATAGCAAACAAATCATAATCTTCTCCCACAAAATTTGTCCTATACTTATAATCTTTAAATATTTTAGATTTAAAAATAGCCGTGGGGTGATTTACACCTATTTTTCCAAATAGTATTTTCCCGTATTTAATTTGCTCATTTTCCTTTGGGTTTTTCCACAAACCTGTATCTGTTCCAAAGAGCTTCATCCACGTACCACATATATCTATATTGGGATTTTTGAGCATTATAGAAATTTGAACTTCTAATCTAGTGGATAAAGCTATATCATCAGAATCCATACAAGCAATATAATCGCCCTTGCAATGGCTTATACATTCATTGCGCGTAAAAGCAATTCCCTTATTTTCTTTTCTATCTATAAATTTTATGCGCTCATTTTTCTGGCTATATGCTCTTATCACATCAACTGTACCATCAGTAGAACCATCATTTATAATGATGATTTCTATATTTTTATAAGTTTGATTTAAAATACTCTCTATGGCTGCTCCTATATAATTCTGAACATTATACGCTGGCATCATTACTGAAACTAAAGGCAACAGCTTATTCATATCTTTACATACTTATTAATTTCAGGTACATAACGACTCTTGAATACAAAACCACCATATAAAACTACTGCCAATACGCTTTTGATAACTACATCCAAAACGATATACCCTATACTAGGAATATTACAAATTAGTACTATAATAACAGTCATCACAAACACCGTATAAAGATGCTTTAGAACAAAGGGCTGTATGTTTAGCTTTCGGTATATCACCAAGCACCTTAAACTATTAAATAAAGAAGTAGATATTAAAGAAGTTACAGCTGCCCCAGTAATTCCATACATTGGTATAAAAATGACATTAGATACTATCATTACGATAAGTAAAAACACCCCCAAAAGCATTTCATACTTATAAAATGTAGAGTTGATAATGATATATAAATTAGCTCCGCAAGATAACTCAAAGAGTTTTGCCAAGCAAATAACAGGTACTACCCAAAAACCGATCATATAAGGATCGGGCAACAGTCTAAAAAGACTATCTAAATTCACTGCTATCACGGTAAACAATCCACCACCTACTACAAACCCAGAAAGGGAAGTTTTTCTATATAATTTT
Organism: Ichthyobacteriaceae bacterium; assembly: GCA_965226285.1. GTDB lineage: Bacteria > Bacteroidota > Bacteroidia > Flavobacteriales > Ichthyobacteriaceae > CBDDCQ01. The sequence continues at coordinate 246,189 of CBDDCQ010000006.1, read as the reverse complement.
TTAAGTTCATCCCATTTGTTTTGATTCAAATACTGAGCCGATAGGGAATTGACCAGCCCCCCCATAGAGTTGATAACCACTTGTAGTATTATTACTACATTAAATACTGAAGCATATACCGCTACTTGCTGTAAATCCAAATACTTTCCTATCATTACCTTATCTACATTGGTAATCATATAAGGAGTAATACAGCCCAAAAAATTAAAAAAAGTATAGTGAAATATCTTTTTTAGAGGTAAATACTTGAAATTAAAATGCAATGATATTTTTCTTAAGTTCAACACATATATTGCTAGTACTATCACTTGTAATACATAAGCAAGCATTAGAATATATAACATTTGGGAAGTATTGATAACTCGATAATAAAAACAAATAATAAGCGTAGTAAGTACTAAGCGGTTATATATATTTTTTAGAAAACCAAAAAATACTGTTTTGAGCAATATAGATGAGTAACTACAGAGCAGCTCAAAATATATAATACAAAAAAGCAATGGAAATGGCACCCACCAATACTCTTTAAAAAGAGAGGTATTATCTACTAGTAAACCCAACCATAGATCCTTGAATACAAAACATAACGGAAAACAAACACAAAATAAAATTATAGGAAAAAGTAGCGCAAATGACAAGAAAACATCTCTTTGTTTGGAAGTGTTAAATTTAGAATAAAACTTAATTACCGTTTGTGATATACCCCATGAAAAAAAGGGGTGCAAGATAAAAGCATAAGATGTAATAATACCTATAAGCCCCCACTTATCTAAATGAATCTCCCACAAAATAGGCACCAGTACAAAACCATTGAGAAATCCTAAAGCAATTCCTATATAATTAAATATCGCATTTTTAGAGGCTTGCCTTATGATAATCCCCAAAACAAAAGATTATTTTGATTTACTTAATACTTCATCTATGAATTTAATCATTTCAGAATGTGCTTTTTTAGGTTCTATTTGCATGAGCCCGTGTCGAGATTTAGAAAATTCTATTTTTCATTTTAATGATCCTTTGTAGATTGCTTATCACTTCATGAGCCAAACCAGACATACATCGCTAATACTGGAACTGTCAATTTTTTTTATAGCATCTGCTCGAGATGTTTTCACTATCTCACTTACATCACAAGAATTTTATATCTTTAACTAATTGATCTTGTAAGTGATCATTAATACTTTTTATCAAATCATTTTTTCTGTATAATAACTCTTGCCTAAGTACCGCTGATGAGAATTTGACATACAATATACCTTTTTGTGAATAGATATGCTTTATTTGCTTAGAAGCCCCTTCCATATTCTGTTTGAACACCTCTACAATATGAATATCATCTAATTTAGATTTGAGTTTATTCTTTTCCAATAACAAATGAATAAGGGTTTTCATTCCTTTAGGTTCTTGCTCTATACTCATCAAAAAATCACTTATTATTTTTTAATAGTATCCTTTATTTTCTGCTCTATCTCTTGTATCAATTCAGGGTTATCTTTGAGCATTTGCTTTACGGAATCTCTACCCTGTCCTAGTTTAGTTTTATCGTAACTGAACCAAGAACCGCTTTTTTGCACTATATTACAATCTACTGCTATATCTATAATTTCTCCTACTTTAGATATTCCCTCTCCGTACATAATATCAAAATCCACAGTTTTAAATGGCGGGGCTACTTTATTTTTAACAACTTTTACTCTCGTTCTGTTACCTATTACCGCATCACCATTTTTTATAGCCGTACTCCTTCTTATATCCAATCTCACCGAGGCATAAAATTTAAGTGCATTTCCTCCTGTAGTAGTCTCTGGATTTCCAAACATCACTCCTATTTTTTCTCTAAGTTGATTGATAAATATAGCCGTACATTTGGTCTTACTGATAGAGGAAGTAAGTTTTCTAAGTGCTTGAGACATCAGTCTTGCCTGTAATCCCATCTTAGAATCGCCCATTTCTCCTTCTATTTCGCTCTTGGGTGTAAGTGCTGCTACAGAGTCTATTACTATAATATCTATAGCTCCTGAACGGATGAGGTTATCTGCTATCTCTAAGGCTTGCTCTCCATTATCGGGCTGTGCAACGATCAAATCATCTATATTAATACCCAACCTCTCAGCATAAAACCTATCAAAAGCATGTTCTGCATCTATAAAAGCTGCTATACCTCCTGCCTTTTGTGCTTCTGCTATTGCGTGTAATGTAAGTGTAGTTTTACCCGAAGATTCTGGTCCGTATATTTCTACTATTCTCCCTTTTGGATATCCCCCTATACCCAAAGCCAAATTTAATCCCGCAGAACCCGTAGGTATAAAGTCTATATCCTCTACTTTTACATCTCCCATAAGCATTACTGAACCTTTTCCGTAAGTTTTATCCAGTTTGCTCAATGTTAATTTTAATGCCTTTAATTTATTATCTTTTTCTGAATTCATAATTCCTAATTTATTTATGCCAGTATTTGAGTAATATGTTCTTTTGTCTTCACTTTTTCTATGATATTTTCTATGATTCCTTCTTCATCTATCAAAAAGGTAATTCTATGTATTCCCTTATACTCTCTACCCATAAATTTTTTTGGACCCCAGACGCCATAAGATTCTATTATTTCTTTATTTATATCTGCTATCAATGAAAACTCTAAGTGGTTTTTTGCCTTAAAATTAGATTGTTTCTGTTGGGTATCAGCACTCACCCCCAAGACTTGATAACCTTCCTGTTTAAGTTTTTCATAGTTATCATTCAAATTACAAGCCTGAGAAGTACACCCAGGAGTATTTGCCCTAGGATAAAAAAACAAAACTAACTTTTTGCCTTTAAAATCCGATAATGATATATTTTCTCCATCTTGGCTCACTCCTGAAAAACTAGGAGCTTTATCTCCTATCTTTAAATGTGTCATTTTTCTCTATTCAAAAGTTAAACATAATATTCTTTTCTTCTATATATGCAATGGTGTAATAATTTTTAAACCTACTGTGCAAAATTACACTTATTTTTTAATATCGTTATCATTTTAAAATTGAGCCATTGCCATACAAGCTATACTTATTTTTACTCCTTTTATATCTTGAAATTGGATACAACATGCCTCGATGGTAGCACCTGTGGTAATGATATCATCTACTAAAAGAACATGTTTGTTTTCGAATACTTTTCCATCTTTCAACTTAAAAACAGTCTGTACATTCTCCCAACGAGAAAAACGACTCTTTCGTGTTTGAGTACGCGTAGCAGATAGCTTTACTAAACTTTCCAATACCAACTTTATTGATAATTTCTTTGCTATTTCCATAGCAAAACCTTCTACTTGGTTGTATCCCCTTTTTTTATACTTGGTTTTATATAACGGTATTGGAATTACACAATCTACATCTGTAAATTTACCTACTTTTATACACTCACCTATTAACCATTTTCCTAATATACTGGATATTTCTCTATGTTTTCTATACTTTAAATTATGTAATAGATTTTGTACATAACTATGCTTTACAAAATAAAATAAAGCCACCGCATCCTCTAATTGCAATCTACCATAAAACTTCTGCTTCAAATGATTATTATCTTCCAAATGAAAATTAGTTACAGGTAAACAAACTCTACAATACACACATATTCCTCTTTCATTTTGAGTAAGTGAATTATAACACGCATAGCAAAGCTGTGGATAAAATAAACTTATTAAATCACTAAAGCATCCCATTAATTGAAAACAATAATTTTCACTACTTAAACAAATATTTTTTAAACCTTATCATTTCAATGAACAATTTTTAATATACCAGCCTATTGAATTTATTATTTTTTAGTATTAAATTTGCAACCTATACAAATGTACAAAAAAATTTAAACTTAGTATATGGAAAAATCAGAATCTACCTCATATCAAAAAAAAATCAAGTGGTTGTATATTATATTATGTATCATGACAGCTTTTACCATTTTTAACATCATTAGAAACTATCAAGTACAATCCTTTTTAGAAGAACAGAAAAAAGAAGTAGAAGAAGACTTAACAAAAATGACACAAAGCTATGACATAGTACTAGCAGATAAAGACAGCCTAAATGAATCCCTAATACAAGAGAGAGCCAGAATACAAAGTTTAGTAGACTCCGTAAAGACTCTAAATGCCTCGCTATCTACATTAAAATACTATAAAAGACAAGTGAGAACATTAAGACGAGAAAAAAGAGAGCTATTCCTACTAGCAGATTCCTTAGATAGGGTTAACCAAATACTTACTACACAAAGAGATGATGCCGAGGAAAAACTTAAAAAACAACTTAATATCACTAAAAATCTAGATGAGAAAAATAAAAAACTATCTAAAGATATAGAACTTGGTTCTACTATGGAAGCTAGAAATATTAATATAGAGGGTATCATTATAGAGAATAACGGTGAGATAAACATTACCAATAGAGCTCGTAGAGCAGATAAATTAAGAGTATGCTTTGTACTGGGTAAAAACAACCTTGTAAAAGAAGGAACTAAAACCATATATGCCGTAGTAAATACCCCTCAGAATAAATTACTGGGTAAACAAATAAAAGGAGAGCGATTTTTTACAACCCATACAGGAGAAAAACGACCTTATAGTGCCAAAATTAATGTATATTATGAAAGAGAAAATTTAGATGTTTGCATTTATGTATCGGCACTCAAACAAAATTTAGTAAAAGGAAAGTATTTGGTAGGTTTATTTGCTGAAGGTAAATTTATAGGAGAGAAACAACTCACACTAAGATAAACAATGTACACTGTGGTTTCTACAAAAAAGTTATCTAAATCTCAACGAGATTATTTGAGTAAGAATAATATTTTATTAATTCAAAAGGCATTTATAAATATATCTATATTAGACATTAACGTAGAATACCTACAAAATAAACATATTATATTCACTAGTCAAAATGCTATAAAATCTATTTTGCCACAAAAACAAAAATGGAAAAATAATGATATATACTGTGTAGGTAAGCAATCTTATTACTTACTTAAAACTATTGGAATTCAAGTGGTTCACTACGAAAATAATGGCGAAAATTTGGCTCGATATATAATTAACAATCATTCTTGTAAAGAAGTTTATTTCTTTTGTGGAAACCAAAGCAGAGATGAACTTCCTAATATACTATCACAACATCATATTACCGTACACTTCATAAAGGTATATCATACTACTGCTACACCTATCAAATTAAATTATAAAGAAGTAAAGCAAGTACTGTTCTTTAGTCCTTCAGCAGTAGATAGTTTTTTTGTATATAACCATTTGGATAATGATACAAAATGTATTTGCATAGGTACTACTACCCAAAATACATTAAAGAAATACACCTGTAATCCTATTATAACTTCTAAAACCCCCTCTATAGACAACGTACTTAAACTATCTGTAGAGCATAAAATTATAATATGATAAAAAATGATTTATTTTTAAAAGCTTTGAAAGGAGAAGCTGTAGAACGCCCTCCAGTATGGATGATGCGCCAAGCTGGAAGGTATCTACCTGATTTTATGAGACTTAAAGAAAAATATAGTTTTTTTGAAAGATGTCAAAATCCAGAGTTAGCTACTGAAATTACTGTAATGCCTATTGAGCAAATGGGTACTGATGCTGCTATATTATTTTCTGATATACTGGTAGTACCACAAGCTATGGGTGCACCATTTGAAATGAAATCGGGAATAGGACCTTGGCTCGAACACCCCATCCAAACAAGAAAAGACTTAAACAATATACATATCCCAAACATAGAAGGAACTCTAAGCTATGTATTAGAAGCCATCAGGCTTACCAAGCAAGAACTTAATAACCGTGTTCCGCTAATTGGTTTTGCAGGTTCTCCATGGACTATACTTTGCTATATGGTACAGGGTAGTGGTTCTAAAACTTTTGACAAAGCCAAGGAATTTTGTTATACACAGCCTAAATTAGCACACAAACTATTACAGAAAATCACTCATACTACCATAGCCTACCTTACTGCAAAAGTAAACGCAGGATGTGATGCTATTCAAATATTTGACAGTTGGGGAGGTGTATTATCTCCTGTGGATTACCAAACTTTTTCTTGGCAATATATCGAGCAAATTGTAAGTGCCTTAAAAGATAAAACCTATTTAATTGCCTTTGGAAAAGGCTGTTGGTTTGCCTTAGAAGAGATGGCTAAAAGCAACATAGCATTGGGCATAGATTGGACGGTTACTCCTAAAACTGCTAGAAAACTTACTCAAAATAAAGTTACACTACAAGGTAACTTCGACCCGAGTCGCCTGCTCTCTCCAATATCAGAAATTAAAAAAATGGTTAAACAAATGATTGACAATTTTGGAAAAGATAAATACATTGCAAATTTAGGACACGGTATATTACCTAATATCCCAGTAAAAAATGCCAAAGCATTTATAGAAGCTGTAAAAGAGTATTAAATTTAGCATAAGTTCAATATTGTTCAATTAGAAACATTCTAAACCAGTTTTCAAAAAGGTAAAAAAATTAAATCTACTGTTATCACTTTTATCGATTTTTAACTAAAGTGTTCAAGTAGTAATTTTAGGTTTGGGAATTAAAAAGTATTGAAATAAAATAAAGATACGCCTGCACCTATTAAAACAATTTCTCTTTTGTACCTGTTTTGAGACTCAAAAAAAAATTATTTTTTTTGATTTATTTACTGTTTTGTTTGATAAATTTGCACCTTGTTAAATCATTAATTATTACTAAAATGAAAAAGATAAAGAACAGATATTTTTTTGGTTTATTAGCATTCATATTTTCTATAAGCCAACTGACCCAATGTACTAAAGACGATAAATCTTCGGAAAAGAGCAAAGAGGCATCGATCATCTCCTTTGAATTAGGCACTTATAAAGGCAAGTTAAACGGCACCTCATTATTGATAGAGGTGCCCTATGGAACAAATATAAATTCTTTATCGGCAAAGGTAGAGTTATCGTCAAAGGCAACGATCAAACCCGACCCAACGACAGTGAAAGATTGGAGCAATCCAGTATCGTTTACAGTAACCGCAGAAAATGGAGAGAGCAAAAAATATACAGTAGAGGTAAAAATATTACTTCCAGTATTGACCTTTGAAAAACTGACCAAAGAATATACAAAAGGTGGGCATCTGAATGCTACAGAAATTCTAAATCATGTAAAAGGTGCAAAGGATGGCTATACTTTAAAAGAGATCACAAATCTGAATCCTAATGATATAGTAAGGGTCAATGGAAGTGCACCAAATTTAAGGTTAGCATTTAATCGGGCGGGCGTTTTTACGGCTTCGTTACGCTTAAAACACAATGCTACATCAGATTTGGATGTAACGCTCAGTAATGCAGCGTTTGAAATTACAAAGGGGGATGCTCCTTCGGATTTAAGCTGGAGAACACAAAGCAAGGTTTATCGTTCTGGAGATGAGATAAGCAACGTTGAATTATTAGGCGGTGTATCGGGTCCAAAAGAGGGCTATCGTGTAAAATCAGCACAGATTACCAATGATTCAGGGGGCAGTGGTGCAAGGGTTTCAGGAAGTGGTATTGGTGCTAAGATCGTTAATTATAGCAAAGCGACTATCTTGACGTTGACGCTTGTATTTGAGCATGATACAAAAGCAGATAAAACCTTTACAGGTGCAGAATTTGAAATTACAAAGGGGGCTGCCCCAAGTGATTTAACTTGGCGTAAACAAAGTAAGGCTTATAGTGCTGGAGGAGAGATCAGCAATGCAGCATTATTAAACGGTCTTAGCGGTACAAAAACAGGCTATCGTATTAGATCAGTACGGATTACCAGTGATACCTCAACCAGTGGTGCATCTGTTTCAGGGAGTGGTACTACAGCTAAGATCACTGGTTATACTAAAATGACTGTATTGACGTTGACACTTGTATTTGAACACGATGCAAAAGCAGATAAAACCTTTACAGGTGCAGAATTTGAAATTACAAAGATGGCTGCTCCTGTAGATTTAAGTTGGGTTAAACAAAGTAAACTTTATAGTTCATCAGGTGAGATAAGCAATGCAGAAATCTTAGCAGGTGTTAACGGTACCAAAGTAGGCTATCGTATTAAATCGGTACAAATTACAAGTGATTCAGAGAGTAGTGGTGCCTCTGTTTCAGGGTTGGGTACTGCAGCTAAGATCATTAATTATAGCAAAGGCACTACCTTGACTTTGACACTTGTATTAGAACACGATATGAAAGCAGATAAAACGATAAGTAACGCAGAGTTTCAGATTTTATCTGTTTTCACAGGTGGTGTGTGGAAAACGAGTGAGGGCGGAGATGGCAAGACCTATCAAATAATAACAGTCTCCAATGCGAGTGGTTATAGCCGTAAGTGGTTAGATAGAAACTTAGGTGCAGGTGAGGTCTGTACAGGTAATATCACTCTAAATTGTTTAGGGGATTATTATCAATATGGTAGAGCACGCGATGGTCATCAGTTTGGTAATAATTGGGGTATTTTAAATAATACTATTCAAGCTACACCAATTAGTAGTTATACTGGTCTTTTGAAGTCAACACCAAGATATAGTAAATTCATTTCTAGTAGTAGTTCCTATTGGTATAATGGCACTAGTAAAGATAAATCAGGAGGTTATGATAGTACAACAGATACTTATGGTAACTTTTGGAGTAATGCGTATTCAAGTGGTCATTCAGGTGGTGGTTTAAATAATCCCTGTCCACCTGGCTTTAGAGTACCTACTAAAGATGAGTGGGTAGCTGCGAATAATGCAGGAGTTTTAAGTAGTTATGACAACAGCAAAAAAGTAAGATCAACGGGTAAATTAAAACTCCCTATGGCGGGGTCTCGCGACTCAACAACTGCGCAAGTCATTCACAGAAGTCATTTAGGCTTTTACTGGTCAAGTACGCGATACAATAAAAGTAAGTGTTTATACATGGGATTTGATAGTGATGGGGTTTATCCTAACTTGAACATGTTCAATAGCCAAGGAACTAGTGTCCGTTGCATAAAGAATTGAAACCACCCGCTGTGCTCGGGTGCCTCTCTCCTCTCGTATCTCGTAGAGAGGTGTCGGTCAAAGATTGACGGGATATTTAAAGGCAAGCGATGACACTTAAAAACTCCCCCAACCGATCTCGTAAGAGCAGAGTGCGGGAGTTGTTACTTCTGATATTTGCATTTTTCATTCTTGAGTGTTAGCGAAAGATGATAAAATGCTCTTTTAAAGCCTGCTTTGATCTTACTAAATAAAATTATTTGGGTTCTACAAAATAATTTTTTTAAATCACGAATATTTAGTTTGTTTTAAATATCTAATATATAAATAGAAAAACGGAATATACATTTTAGGTAAAGTGTAAAAAACGCTGTAAACTCGTGTACAGTAAGGGTTACGGGATTTTTTATGCCCTCAAGTTAGCTAAAATTAATGAACCAAAAAAATAATTTTTTTTGAGTCTCAAAACAGATACAGAGAGAAATTGTTTTCATACGGGCATCTTTATTCGATTTCAATATTTTTAATTCCCAAACCCAAAAATTACTACGTGAACACTTAGTTAAAAATCTATAAAAAGTTATAACAGCAGATTTAATTTTTTTACCCTTTGAAAACTGGTTTAGTGTTTACAAGGTCGAACTCATAATTAGTCAATTTTGCTAAACCTTTGATAATTTCAATAGAAACATTAAATTTTGTAATAAATTGAACTACCTTCTTAATTACTTTTTCTATCTCCCTTATAAAGATTGGTTACTCCAAGAGTTTTTCATATCACAAATAACATTTCAAACTATTTTCATAAGGTGCCAATCTCTTTTCATCTAATTTTTGTTATCTCCCCTATTTAAAATAACTTATTAAATATTTTTTCTTGGAGTTTTTATCGACAAGAACAAATTTTTATCATACGATACTTCCCATAAATGTCTTTTTTGAGGATAAAGTTTTTGAAACCTTTTTGCTCGATTAATATTGGCATTTGTTTTGATAAATACTCATTGATTTCAAAAAAAATATACCCTTTTCTTTTTAAAAGCATTGGGGCTATACTACATATCCGCTCATAAAATAATAGTGGATTACTATCTTCTACAAAAAGGGCGATATGAGGTTCGTATAATAATACATTCTTTTTCATCCATTTCTTTTCAATGTTTCTTACATAAGGAGGGTTACTCACTATCATATCAAATGTATCATTTGGTACTTCTCTTAAAATATCCATTTGCTGAAAATGTATCTTTACGCTATTGAGCTTAGCATTTCTTTCAGCGACTTTTAGGGCTTGATGAGAAATATCTAAAGCAGTAATATAGCAACGAGGTAAATGTTTTTTTAAACTAATAGCAATACAACCGCTACCAGTGCCTATATCTAATATTTTCAAGGAATCATCTTTGGGAATAGATCTCAATATCCACTCCACCAGTTCTTCTGTCTCGTTGCGCGGAATAATTGTATATTTATTTACTTCAAAAGGCAATCCATAGAAATAAGTTTTATTTAGAATATATTGGAGCGGCTTTTGTTTTTTCAAAAGCAATACAACTTCTTTAAGTTCTTGGACTTGAGTGAAACTTAGTTTTTTTTTCTTTCAAAAGAAAATGCAAGCCTATTGATACCAAGTACTTCTTCTATCGTCAAAAAGAATAAATTCTCTATCTCTTTACAAGGGTATATATGGACTAATTCTTGGCTAAATAAATTTTCTATCTCTTCTAAGTTCATAAGTTAAGTAATTGTAAGGGCTTGTTATTTAAAGATATTTTTTTACATCTACATAAGGTAAATTGAATAAGTCAGCAACGGCTTTATATACTACCTCTCCATTGATGATATTCAAACCCTTTTCTAATTCTTTGTTTTCCCTGCAAGCTCGTACCCAACCTTTGTTTGCTAATTGCATCGCATAATGCAAGGTAGCATTCGTAAGTGCTACCGTAGAAGTATAAGGTACAGCACCCGGCATATTAGTAACGCAGTAGTGTACTACATCATCAATAATGAAAATAGGATTGGCATGAGTGGTAGGTTTACAAGTTTCTATACATCCTCCTTGATCTACTGCTACATCTATGAGTACAGTGCCGGGTTTCATCTCTTTAAGCATCTCTCGAGTGATTAATTGAGGTGCTTTCGTTCCGGGTATCAATACAGCACCTATGATTAAATCTGCTTGTTTAATTTCTTGGCGAATATTATATTCATTAGATACTAAGGTGGTTACATTAGTAGGCATAATATCATCTAACTGTCTTAACCTCGGAAGACTAATATCCATAATGGTAACATCTGCACCAAGACCGGCAGCCATTTTAGTAGCCTGCATCCCTACGATACCCCCCCCCAATACCAGTACTTTAGCAGGTTTTACACCGGGTACTCCTCCGAGTAATATCCCTCTGCCCTTTAGTGGTTTTTCCAAATATTTAGCACCTTGTTGGGTAGCCATTCTACCTGCTACTTCAGACATTGGAATAAGTAATGGCAAACTTCCATCTGCCTTTTCTACTGTTTCATAAGCCAAACATACTGACTTACTATCTATCATTGCCTTAGTGAGTGGCTCATAAGATGCAAAGTGAAAATATGTAAATAGTAATTGCCCTTGTTTTATCAATTTATATTCAGACTCTATAGGTTCTTTTACTTTCATCATCATATCAGCATAGTCATATACCTCATCTATAGTAGCCAATATACTCGCACCAGCTTCTACATATTCTTCATCTATAATGCCACTACCTTCTCCTGCGCCACTTTGTAACTTTACCTCGTGTCCGTTTTTTATCAATTCTATCACACCCGATGGAGTAATGGCTACTCTATTCTCATTGTCTTTAATTTCCTTTGGAATACCTATTTTCATCTTTTTTTAATTAATTTATCTTTAATAAAGTGCTGACAAATATACATCTTAATTTAAAAATTATGATAGCTAAATAAGTTACACATAGTTTTTATTATGTACATTTGCTCAATTAAAATTTATGAGAACACTTTATCAATTAAAAAGAATTTTATGAATAACTATGATATAGTAGTAATTGGTAGCGGACCGGGAGGGTATGTATCTGCTATCAGGTGTGCACAATTGGGTATGAAAACGGCTATCATAGAAAAGTATGATACCCTTGGAGGTACTTGTTTAAATGTGGGCTGTATTCCGTCTAAAGCCTTATTAGATTCATCAGAGCACTATCACAATGCAGTGAAGAATTTTGAAAAACACGGTATCAAAATAGAAAAAACTCAGGTGGACTTTCGTCAAATGATGGCACGCAAAGACAAAGTAATTGCTCAAACTCATGAGGGAATTAACTACCTTATGGGCAAAAACAAAATAGAGGTATATAAAGGTGTAGGTTCATTTGTAAATGCTACACATATCAAAATCACCAAGAAAAATGGTAGTGAAGAAACTATAGAGGCTAAAAAAACGATTATTGCTACAGGGTCTAAACCTACGGAACTACCTTTTTTGAAAAATGATAAAAAGAGAATGATCACTTCTACTGAAGCATTGAAGTTAGATGAAATTCCAAAGAGAATGATAGTAATAGGCGGTGGGGTAATTGGATTAGAGTTAGGTTCTGTATATGCACGTATAGGTACAGAGGTAACCGTAATAGAATATTGCGATAGTATTATACCTACTATGGATAAAACTCTTGGCAAGGAATTGCAAAAGAGCCTTAAAAAGATAGGGTTTAAATTTAATCTCTCTTATAAGGTAACAGGAGGCAGTGTGCATGGAGATGAAGTGGTAATTACAGCAAGAGATAAAAAAGATAAAGATGTAAAATTCACAGCAGATTATTGCTTGGTAGCAGTAGGAAGAAGCCCTTATACAGATGGGCTCGGATTAGAAAATATAGGGATTAAATTAGATAAAAAAGGCAGCATAGAAACTAATGTTCATCTACAAACTTCAGTGGAAAATATCTATGCCATAGGAGATGTAGTAAAAGGTGCTATGCTGGCACACAAAGCTGAGGAAGAAGGGATAATGGTAGCAGAGTATATCGCTGGAGAGAGACCTCATATAGATTATAACCTTATCCCGGGAGTAGTTTATACTTGGCCAGAAGTAGCAGCAGTAGGGAAAACAGAAGAGCAACTCAAAGAACAAGGCATAGATTATAAAGTAGGCTCTTTTCCTATGAAGGCTTTGGGTAGGGCTAGAGCCTCTATGGATACAGAAGGAGTAGTAAAAGTACTCACCCATACCCAAACTGATGAGATACTGGGCGTACACATGATAGGTGCTAGAGCTGCTGATATGATTGCAGAAGCAGTATTAGCTATGGAATTTAGAGCATCTGCCGAAGATATTGCTAGAATAAGCCACGCACACCCTACTTTTACAGAAGCCATAAAAGAGGCTGCATTAGATGCTACAGGAAAAAGAGCAATACATTCTTAAAGAGGAGCTACATACATTAATTTAACGTGAATTCGATGTAAAATAAAGGTGTTACCAAAAAAATTAAATCTACTGCTATAACTTTTTATAGAGTGTGCTAAGCTAAGTGTTAAAAAAAATAATTTTTGGCTTATTGAAAATTTGTTTTTAATATTTATATCCTGTTAAATTATTTAAATCATATATCAACTATGTAGCAGAGTACTTGTGTTAGTTATATAAAAATACTTTAATACCCTATGTTTTTTTGTATGCGAATAATAGATTAAGTATTAATTTAAAAAATAAAAAAATAATAAATAACGTGAGATGTTATGTAAATATGTATGTTATTATTGATATTATGTATAACCCAAATAATCTATTGTAGTAAAAGAAGATAAGCATAAACTTTGGAAAAGAGCAAAGAGGCATTGACAATTTCATAGACTCTTATTAAAGGAAAGTTAAAGACACCTCATCAATTTAATTAGATTTATCATTGATCTATGTATAAAAAGAGTTTAAATTTGCACTCGCGAAAAATTTTAAACAAAAATTTATATGAAAAACTGCTTTTATATTATACTACTTCTGTTGGTAGCAGAGGCGACCTTGGCACAGAATAAGTATGTTATCAATGGATACGTTACTGATGCCACTAATGCTGATCCCTTATTATATGCTTCAGTACTTAGTTTAAAAACCAAACAAGGCGTGGTATCTAATGGTTATGGTTTCTATTCTATGGAGTTACCTGAAGGAAAACACCGTATATCGGTAAACTATATGGGATACCAAACTAAAGTATTAGAAATTAACCTGACTAAAGATACTAAACTCGATATAGCCTTACAAGCCGACACCCAAATTTTGGAAGAAGTAATTGTTTCTACAGAGCAAAAAAATGAAAATATAAAAGTTTTAGAAACAGCAGTAAATAGTATGAAAGCTACAGAAATAGAAAAAATGCCCCTGTTTATGGGTGAAAAAGATCCGTTAAAAGCTATTATATTTTTACCTGGCGTAAAACAAGCATCAGGTGTCACTTCAAACTTTTTTGTAAGGGGAGGGAGTGCAGATCAAAATTTAGTGCTCATAGATGAGGCGCAACTGTATAACCCTTCTCATGCTATGGGACTATTTTCGGTGTTCAATAGCGATGTAATCAAAGATTTAAAACTTTATAAAGGAGAAGCACCCGCCAATTATGGTGGTAGGCTTTCATCTGTACTTTTGGTAAAGACGCGAGATGCTAATATGAAACAATTCAAAGGAAAAACCACTTTAGGACTATTGGCTAGTAAATTGAATTTAGAAATTCCCATAATTAAGGAAAAAAGTAGTTTAATGATAGCCGGTAGAAGAACCTACTTTGATATGTTCTTCCCTCTTGTAAGTAATCTTAAAGATACCCAACTTTATTTTTACGACATCAATGCTAAATATACACATCGTATCAGTGACAATGATAGAATATATCTTTCTCTATATAAAGGAAAAGATGTTTTGGGTGTTTCTCAAGGTGGAAATAACTCAGGACTCGAATGGGGAAATACTGCAGCTACGCTCTCATGGAACCACATTTTGACCAGCAAGATATTTTTAAGTACCACACTTACTTACAATAATTATCATTATGATTTTAAGATAATTAAACAAGAGATTAACTCGATAGTAGAAGATTTTGCCCTCAAGCAAAACTTGGAGTATTACTATAGCGATAAATCTAAAGTTGATTTTGGTTTTGAGGTAACACATCATAAATATGTACCCGGAGATACCGGAGGTATTAGATCAGGAACTTCAAGTGCTCAACTCATCCGATATGGTTTGGAGAGTAGCGTGTATCTTTCTCATGAGTGGAAGATAACCGATAAAATTACCTTGAATTATGGAATGCGCGGTTCGTCCTTTTCAGTAATCAACTACGATAAAATAAAATTATACAC
Source organism: Ichthyobacteriaceae bacterium (assembly GCA_965226285.1). Classification (GTDB taxonomy): domain Bacteria; phylum Bacteroidota; class Bacteroidia; order Flavobacteriales; family Ichthyobacteriaceae; genus CBDDCQ01. Next base: position 230,842 of record CBDDCQ010000006.1, on the reverse strand, counting down.
TTTTGATAAATTTGGAGAGATTACTTCGGAAAAGATGCAAGACCCCGGAATTATAAAAACCTATTACAACTTAGAACCCCGTTTTGTTGCTAATTATATGATAGACGATTGGCAATCTGTAAAATTAGGAGCTGCTTTAAACACTCAGTACCTAAATGTACTTACGCTGAATGATTCGGGTACGCCTTTAGATACTTATCTACCTGTAACGCACCTTATAGAACCTCAAAGAGCCGCTCAATTTTCATTGGGATACTTTAAAAACTTCGACCAAAATATGTATGAAACTTCTGCTGAGGTGTATTACAAAAGAATGTGGGACTTAACGGATTATAAGGAAGGAGCGGATTTATTCGGAAATAGAGAGCTCATAGAATCGCAACTTGTAAAAGCTGAAGGATACGCTTACGGATTAGAACTCTATATAAAAAAGAAGAGAGGAAGATTAACGGGCTGGGCATCCTATACTTGGTCAGTAGCCAAAAAACAATCGAATTTAATCAACGAAGGAAAAGAATATTACGCTATGCAAGATAAAACTCATGATATAAATATAGTACTGATGTATAATATTTCAAAAAAATGGCAACTTACAGCTGCTTGGCTATATACTACAGGAACTCCTACCACTTATCCCAAGGGTAAATACTATTTTAATGGAGTACTTACACCTGTATATGGAAAGAGGAATGAACATCGATTTCCTGATTATCACCGTTTAGACTTAGGGGCTAAATATACCACTACATTCTTTGGACTGGAATCTAATTGGAATCTTTCTCTCTATAATGCCTATGGAAGGAAAAATCCATTTAGATTGGATATACAAAAATCAAATGATAAAAAATACAGTTCAGAAACTTATTTTATATCTCTTTTTAGGTTGCTTCCATCTTTTTCTTGGGAGGTGAAATTTTAAGGTTTAAAAGAATTAATTTAATCGTTTTAAGAAAAATGGAAAATATAGTAAAAATCATAAAATATACAGGATTAATTATTGTTTTATTGTATTCCTGTAGGAACAAAGTAGAATTAGACGAACTCAAAACAGTAAAAAAACAATTAGTAATAGAAGGGATACTTACTACAGAGTTGAATCAAAATTTAGCAGAAGCTCATAATATTTCAGCTGAAGAATATAAAGCGAATCTTAATTCTAAAGTTTTTTTTAAGGTAAGTGAAACCTCTTTGTTTTATGAAAATAAGGCACCTAAAACAAAAGATGCTACTATTACTGTTACCAACAAGAGTACAGGTAAAGCACATTCCTTAAAAAAGATACAATCCGGTGTATATATGCAAGGTGGTAATATGACCAAACCTGTAGTAGGAGAAGAATATGATATAAAAGTGCAAGTAGAGGGTAAAACGATAACCTCGAAGTTGAAGATGCCAGAACATATAGAAATTGAATCTTGTACTTTCAAAGAGTCTGAAGACGTTAGCATACAAATTGGAGGCAATACAACTACAGGTACAACTACAACTATAGGAAAACAATACGATATATTATTAAATACCAAACCACTCAAAAATAACCAATATATAAGGTTAGATTACAGATTAAAGCGTAACGACGGTTATTTGACTCTAGAAGATGGAACCATTTTTAGAGGAGGAGTAGAATCTCTTTCTTCAGTTACTCAAGCTACTATAAGCAATGTGAGAATTAGGCGCGGAGATAGGATTACCGTATATCTTCATTCTATTACTAGTGAAGCTTACGAATACTATAGAGGATTGTATTCTATCACATCTAGTGGGTCTTTAGGATCTGTTGGAAATTTAGTAAACCCTAAAACCAATTGGTCTGATACAAATGTATTAGGAGCTATGATCCCCAATAATACGTCTAAAATAACATATGAAATGAAGGAAGAAGGGAAATTTACACTAGTGAAACCAGTGAAATAATCATTGCTAATTCAAATAAAATGTGTATTATTGCGGTCTAAATTTTAAACAAGTAAGTAAAATGTACAATCCAGTGATCAAAACATATCTTTTTGGTTTTTATTCTTTTATCAAAGATAAAGGAGGTTGCAAGTGTTACATAAATTAAAGTTATACGAAAACTAAACATTAAAAGCCTCAAAATTTAACTTGAGGCTTTGTTTTTTTGATATAAATATGGAAAATATAGTTATACAGGGTATAGAGGGCTCTTTCCACCATCAGGTAGCACAGGATTATTTTGGAAGAGATATAAACCTTATAAAATGTAATTCGTTTAGAGAACTATCTCAAAAAATAGATGGGGAAAAAAAATACGGAGTAATGGCTATAGAAAATTCTATAGCGGGTAGTATATTATCTAATTATAATTATTTGATAAGTAATGGCTTAAAAGTGATAGGAGAATATTACCTACCCATAGAACACTGCTTGATGACACTTCCCTCACAAAATATAGAAGATATTAAAGAAGTGTATTCCCATCCTATGGCAATATTCCAATGCGAGGAGTTTTTTAGACAATATCCCACCATAAAATTGATAGAAACAGACGATACAGCTGCTGCTGCAAAGAGGATAAGTGATAACCAAACAGAAAAGGTGGCAGCTATAGCTAGTCAGATGGCATCCAAGTTATTTAGATTGAATATTTTAAGTAAAGGTATACAAACAGTCAAAAACAATTTTACAAGGTTTTTTATACTATCGCATAGTAGTGTAAATCAGTTAGAAATCCAACCAAATAAAATATCTATAAAATTTTCACTCAAACACGAATCAGGTATGTTAGCCGATATTCTCAATATTTTAAGAGATAGGAACATAAATATGACTAAAATACAATCTATTCCTGTTATAGAAAAACCTTGGGAATACTCCTTTATACTAGACTTTCTATTTAATGAAAAAAAAGGGTGTGATGAAGTATTAGAAAAAATAGAAAAAAAAACAAATGATTTGATAATTTTAGGGCAGTACAAAAAAGCCAAGAAATAAAATGATTATTCCACAGGCAAATAGATTACAAAAAGTAGAAGAGTATTATTTTTCAAAAAAACTTAAGCAGATACAAGAGTTAAAGGTCAGAGGTATAGAAGTCATTAATTTAGGTATAGGTAATCCAGATATGTCTCCTCATATTTCAGTAATAGAGCAGTTAAGCCAAGCAGCGCAGAACTGCCTCAGCCATGGTTATCAAAGTTATAAGGGATCAGATCAACTACGAATGGCTATGTGCAATTGGTATGATAGCCGTTACGGTGTTCGCTTAGATATAAATTCAGAGGTATTACCGCTTATGGGTTCTAAAGAGGGAATTATGCATATTTCTATGGCTTTCTTGAATCGAGGAGATAAAGTATTAGTTCCCAATCCCGGGTACCCTACTTATTCCTCTGTTTCAAAACTTTTGCAAGCACAAATACTTTCATACGATTTGAAAGAAGAAAACCATTGGGAACCTGATTTTAAAACTATAGAAAAAGAGGATCTATCAAGAGTAAAAATAATGTGGGTGAACTATCCCAATATGCCCACAGGTAAAAATGCAACTGTAGAGCTCTTCCAAAAGTTAGTCGATTTTGGTAAAAAGCATAAAATGCTTATTATAAATGACAATCCTTATAGTTTCATATTGAACGATAATCCTTTGAGTATTTTAAGCATAGAAAGGAGTAAAGAAGTAGTGCTAGAGTTGAACTCTCTAAGTAAATCGTTCAATATGGCAGGTTGGAGAGTGGGAATGGTAGTAGGAGACCAAGAGTATATCCAAAATATATTGAAGGTAAAAAGCAATATGGATTCAGGTATGTTTTTACCTTTGCAAAAAGGAGCCATCAAAGCGTTGGAACTATCCGATGATTGGTTTGCTATGATAAATCGAGAGTATAAAGATAGACGGGATATAGTATATGAACTTTTAGATGTGATAGGATGCAGTTATGATAAAAACCAAACGGGAATGTTCGTCTGGGCTAAATTGCCTAATGATGTCAAGGGAGAGGATTGGAGTGAGGTAATTTTAGATAGGTGCGGCGTTTTTATTACTCCAGGGTTCATATTTGGTAGCAATGGAAGTAAATATATAAGGATCTCTTTGTGCAGCAATAGAGAGGTATTACAAAAGGCTAAAAATAGAATATCAAACATAAACGGCTTAAAATGAAAATAGCAATTATAGGAATTGGTCTCATAGGAGGCTCTATAGCCAAAACTATAAAAAAAATAAACCCAGAATACACTTTTGTAGGAGTAGATACTAATACTAAACATTGTGAGCAAGCTTTACAGATGAAACTGATAGACCAGATAAGCTCCATAGATAAAATATCAGATTCAGATATAATTATATTGTGTACACCCGTAAATGTATCTACACAGATAGCAACTTATCTTTTAGATAGCATTCCAGAAAATACAGTAATAGTGGATATGGGATCTACTAAAAAAAACATTTGTAAAGCATTAGAAACACACCCAAAAAGAGGGCAGTTTGTAGCCTCTCACCCTATAGCAGGTACAGAAAAATCAGGACCTATAGCAGCTTTAGATACATTATTTAAAGATAACGTGACCATTATTTGTGATGAACAAAAAAGTGATATAGATGCTATAGAAAAAGTACTCGATCTCTATCAGCAACTTCAAATGAAGGTAATAAAAATGACCCCAGAAGACCATGATAAGCATATTGCTTATGTATCACATTTATCTCATATCAGTTCTTTTGCTTTGGGACATACCGTTCTACAAATTGAAAAAGATGAAAAAACAATATTTGATATGGCCGGTAGTGGCTTTGCCTCTACGGTAAGATTAGCAAAGAGTTCTCCAGATATGTGGACTCCTATATTTGAACAAAACTCATCTAACATCATCAAAGCATTAGATGTATATATAGAAAATTTAAAGTATTTTAAAAATCAAATAGAACAAAAAAATATCACAAAGTTACATCATTATATGGAGCAAACTAATGAAATTAGAAGAGTATTAGAAGGAATAGAACAATAAATTATATTAAAAAATAATGAATTATGGAATTAAAAACACAAATACAAGACTGGATAAAAGAAGATGTATTTAAAGGGTTACCGCTATTGATAGCAGGACCCTGTAGTGCTGAAAGTGAAGAGCAATTATTAGAAATAGCTCATAAATTAGATAAAACAAGAGTAAATGTATTTAGAGCAGGAGTATGGAAACCTAGAACCAAGCCCGGAACCTTTGAAGGGGTAGGTGAGATAGGGCTCAAGTGGTTACAAAAAGTAAGGGAAGAAACAGGACTTTTGGTATCTACTGAAGTGGCTAATGCAGAGCATGTAAGGCTTGCGTTACAATACGATATAGACATCTTGTGGATAGGTGCTCGAAGTACGGTAAGCCCCTTTATTATACAAGAGATAGCTGATACATTAAAAAGGACAGATAAAATTATATTAGTCAAGAATCCTATCAATCCTGATTTAGAACTTTGGATAGGAGCACTGGAGAGACTTTATGCAGCAGGGATTAAAAAATTGGGTGTTATACACAGAGGGTTCTCTACCTATAAAAAAACGAAATACCGAAATAAACCTAAGTGGCAAATAGTAGTTGCCTTCAAGAATAGATTACCGAATATTCCTATTATATGCGATCCCTCTCATATTTGTGGAAATAGAGAAAATATATATGAGGTTTCTCAAAAGGCATTCAATCTCGAACTCAATGGACTTATGGTAGAATCTCATCACAACCCCGATGAAGCTTGGAGCGATGCAAAACAACAGGTTACTCCCCAGCAGCTTAAAGAGATCATAAGAAAACTCACTATAAGAAAACACGATGAAAAAAACACTATATATCAAAGTAAACTCAATCATTACAGAGAGGAGATAGATGAATTGGATAATCAGTTCTTAGAGATATTATCCGATAGAATGAAAGTAGTGCAAAAGATAGGAAAACTTAAAGCAGAGAATAATGTAGCAGTACTACAAAACTCCCGATGGCAAAGCATCCTAGATAAAATGATATCTAGTTCAGAGGAGTTTGGACTAAAAAAAGAGTTTGTAGAATATATGTTTAAAGCTGTACACGAAGAATCTATAAATGTACAAAGTAAGATCATAGAATAATATTTATATATTTGTCAATTCTAAAAAAACTAAATTTTAATCTTATCAAACAACGATGAACAAAATATTTTTTATAGGGTTATTTTTATTTGGAGGAACGTTTTGTTTTGCTCAATTTATACTGAAAGGAACCTTTGAGGGAGAAAAGAATAAGAAAGTTCTATTAAAGGGTTACAAAGGTTTTGATGAAGTCAAGATAGATAGTACTACTACAAATGCCAAGGGAAATTTTAAATTAACCCATAATTATAAAGGTTTTGGAATACTCTCTGCCGGTGATAGTAAGAGAGTATTCTTGATTCTGAATGAAAATGTTGTAGATTTTACAATGCCCCCCTCTGGAAGGTTCTTTGATATTAAGTTCAAAAAATCTAAAGAAAACAAATTGTTTTTTGAATTTATAGACGAGAAAAATAAAATTAAACCCAAAGAAGATGCATATTTGCTCGTACAATCGTTTCATAAAGAAGGAAGCACGATTCATAAAAATTTGGAAGAAGAGAGACAAAAGTTAAGAAAAAATCTACATAAAACCATAAAAAAAGTTGGACAAAATATGTATATCAAACATTTTATTCCACTACGAGATATATTTGAAAGTATGCCCGTTTTGGATGAAAGTATTAAGGTGGTAGATGCTATAATGGGGAGAAAATTATTTCAGAAATTAGATTTTAATTCTCCTATATTAGCCTCTTCAGGCATATTTAATATTTTGGTATATCGCTATATTATGTTTAATCAATATAAGGTAGATATAGTAAAATCCAAAGAAGACATGGAAAAAGAAGTGACGAAAGATGCCCAATATATATTGAGTAAAATTAAAGATAATGAATATTTATACAATGTCACACTTAATTTCTTTCTAGAGGGGCTAGAGAGTATGGGGTTTGTAAATGCAGTATCCGACATCTCAGATTTTGTACTTACAAAAGAACAATGTGAATTAAATAAAGGCATAGAGCAAAGACTCAAGAAATATCAAAAGGTAAAAGTAGGAGCTTTAGCCCCAAACATCCTATTCAAAGGCAAATTGGCATCTAAGTATAAAACTTTGTATGACATTCCAGCAGATTTTAAATTGATAGTTTTTTATTCCAGTTGGTGTTCGCATTGTAAAAAAGATATGCCCCAATTGCAGAAATTATATAAAAAACTCAAACAAAAATCTGTAGAAATAATTTCTGTATCAGGTGACACAGAAAAGAATAAAAAGGACTATAAAAAGTTTATAAAAGATTTTAAATGGATTAACTATTGTGATTTCAAAGGTTGGGATTCTCAAAGCTATGTAGATTATGGAATACGCTCTACACCTCATTTTATACTATTAGATAGAAGTAATATCATAGTTAATAAATTCATTGATTTAGACGATTTGAAAAGAGCACTTAATCTATAATTTTTATGATGAATATAAATCCAAAAGATCAAAAAGTTTAAAATTGTTATAGTAATGGCTTGATGCTTTGTAGAACCTTGACCGAAAATTGCTATAAATCAAATTTAGATTTTACAAGTTGGAATGATACTTTAAAAGTAGCTTTTAAGCCTATTCATAAATTTGATAAAGAAGCATTAGAGTATAGAAGCAAAATACTACATAATCTTGTAAAATTGATATGGGAAATTGAAAAATAAAATAATGTACCTAACAAAAGTGCAAAGACAATCCATAGAAAAAACTATCAAAAACAGTTTAAGAAACAGGTTTAAAAACTATAACCCAGAACCAGCAGTGATGCCTTTTAATACCAGATTATTAGGCAAAGATAGATTGACTTTATATGCTCTTATTCATTTCTTTGCGTATAAAGTTTACTATTGTTCATAGTTTATTTTATTTATTGCCATAATGTATCAGATAGCTTATGATAGCCTCTACTTTTATAAAATTCCATAAAATCTGAACGGTCAGCAGAGGGAAATTCTAATAAAATTTCATCGGTGATCAGTTGTAATAATCGATCGCCCATTTTATTTGAAAAATTACCTCTTAAAGCTTTTTCATACCAAATGATTAATTCTAATTCAGTAATGATACTTTGAATTTTTGATTTCCAACCTATTTGATTTAAAAGGGATTTAATCGTATTTTTTTCCGAATCTTTACAAACGATTACAATCCTATCAGATGTTACGGTTGATACGATTTCTTTTGCTAGTTTTTCATCTAACGATAAATGCTTAATTTGAATAACTGGTCCAAAATTAGCCCATATATCCAATCCTCTGTCAGCAGCATTGGTAATACCTACACGATGAATGCTTGCTTTGGTTTTGAAAGTTGTCTTATCAGCACTGATACAAATAACTTTTTTAGCAAAAGTTTCAAATTCTTTTAACACATCGATTTTTAAAGGGTCTAAACTAACGGTTTTTAAAGGGTCTAAACTAACGGTTATTTCAATAGTTAATGTTTGTACAATCGTGCTAAATAGTGCGTAAACAATAATTTCATATATTTTATCTAAACTTCTTTTCAGTCCTGACTCACTCCAAAAAAGCGCGATAAATTCTTCAAGGTTAAAAGTTTCTTTGTTAGCCATTGTTGAGTAGCTTAATGCCTTTGACATCTGACTATAACGCTGTTTAAACCGATTGTAAATATATACTTCTACAATACCATTTTTTTGTCTATTTTCTTTTCCTAACGTTGCAATAGCAACAGGAGGTACTGCATTATCATTGAATAAATCATCTTGATATCTAGCCGAAGAGATACTGGTTCTACCTAAAAACCGAATACAAATTATATCACGCCATTTTTTAGATTTCGTTCTATATGTTTCAAGTTTTGTTAAGTCAATATCTCCACTGATTCTGTCTCTATATAGAATTTCAGCAATTTGTATAGGTTTATACAAATGCACCCTTGCTTTTTTGATGATATTGTCTAAATGAGTTTTAGCTATTGTAAGTTCCATCTGCAAATATTTCAAATATGGGTTGTTTTACGATTTGTTTTGGCTTTGAATTTTCAATAGCTTTTTTAATTTCCTTAGCAATCATTTCAACCACGGGAACTGTTACACTATTGCCAGCCATTTTTCTAAGTTGGGTATAAGGTACATTGATTTTAAAATCTTCTGGGAATCCCTGTAAACGAAGCATTTCTCTACTGGTTAATCTTCTTATGCCGTTTACGAGTAAATAGTTGTAACTCCCCCCTGCTCTAAGGGCACAGGAATAGGGTAAAGCGGAAATATTCCCGCCAATATTTTCGTGCCAAATACTAGGGAATGGGGGATTGGTTCTTACTTTAGCAAATCTTTTTTCTTTGATGCGTTCATTGACAAAATATTTTTTATGAACGGTTTCATCTTTTTCAAGAAGTGTCGCCAATGGTTTATAGTAGCCTATTTTTTTAGGGAATTTAAAATGGATCGATTCGCTAAATCCCACAATATAAATCCGTTCTCTCTTTTGTGGCAAGCCATAATCAAGAGAATTAAGCACTTTATGATAAACGGTATAACCCAATTTTTCCAGTTTTTCTAAAATAATTTTAAAGGTTCTTCCTTTATCGTGGGTAGTTAGTCTTTTTACATTTTCAAGTAAAAATCCATAGGGCTTTTTAGCTTCAATAATTTTTTCAATATTAAAAAACAATGTGCCTCTTGTATCTGCAAAACCGAGTTGTTTTCCCGCAATGCTAAAAGGCTGGCAAGGAAAACCCGCTAATAAAAAATCGTGGTTAGGTATGTCTTTTGGTGCGATATGATTGATGTCACCAAAGGGACGCTGTCCAAAATTCTCTTGATACATATCTTGTGCGTGCCTATCCCATTCAGAGGAAAAAACACAAGTTGCACCAACGCTCTCAAAACCGAGCCTAATACCGCCAATACCTGCAAAAAGATCTATAAACTTCATTTTTTTGCTGTTTTAATACCGCTGTTTATTCTGTCTTTGGTGGCACAAACGCCTCGTTGTGCATAACGTTTACTGGTATTCATTTAACTTGTTTAATTTTTTATCAAAAACAGGAGATACAAAATTAACTTTTTTTCAATAGAACAGGTTTTTATAAATTCAATTGGTAAATGCAACATTTAGATTAAAAACATCTGAAAAAACTTGTTCTGTCCATACCAAAAAATAATTCCTTATATTTGTGTTTTTACCTAATTATTTTGAGAACTAAAAATTTACTCATCTGTTTGCTCCCCGTCTTATTACTGGTGGGTCTGCTTAGTTATCATATTTTTGCTTTAGGGGGTAAATGGCTCCGGCACTTATAGTAACCAAATTATTTTTAATCATTGCAAGTATTTCTACTACTTTAATAGGGTTTTTATTCTTTGGAAAAAGCAACAAACCGATCGATTATTTAAAGAATTTAAATTGTGGATGACAATGCCAATACAACATAAAATTAATAGAATACTTAGAAAAATTAAAATTTGACAACTCTAAAATAGAATATAGACCCTATTTACAGAGATTAAATCTATAAATGTTCTCTTCCAATTTTTTTATATTTTCATATAGAGTATGAAATACCTATCGTTATAGCAAAACTATGAAAAGCAGGTCTTATATTGCCAAGGAAGATGTTTTCTAATGTGTATGATATTTCAGAATACATATTTATTTTCTCTGTAATCAAAAACTCGTTCCAAACGCCCATAAAAGGATCTGGAATAATATAAATAGGATTCCAATAAATATCTGCAATCCCTAAGGAACTATATTTTTTACCATTTAAATATTTGCTGTTGTATATGTTAAGAGGAAACTCTAAGCCACCTTCTATGTAAAGGGTTACATTAGAATTTGAAAAAACCCTATACCCCAAACTACCTTTGAGATTTAAATAGTTGAATGTATGAGTTACTTTATCCTTGAGAGGTACCTTTTCAGTTATATTATAGTCATCATCAACCAAATCATCTAATCTATCCATTTGTAAAGTTTTTATTCTATATTTGTATTTAGCATATACTCCCCAAAACCATTTTCTTTCTTTCCAGTAACTTCTAAATCCAAAATCTATAGAATAACCAAAAGTATTTTTACCTCTATTGTCAGAATCACTAATGTTATAACTCGGAGACAAGGAAAAGGTTAATTCTCTATATTTATGGGATGGTTTTTTTTCTGATATTATCTTATTTTTATCATCTATAGTTTTATTTTGGCATAACACTTTTTGTGATATAATCAATATTAATAGAAAAAATATGTATCGCCGCATGATCATTTTTATTTTTTTGAATAATCTAATATATTTATAGCAGGAAAATATTGAATTAGAAATTTATACATATTGGGGTGTTTCTTTTTAATATCATCTCTGTTTTTGTAAATGTATTCTTCGTGAGAAGTTGCATTAAAAAAAACTTCTGTTACCATTGCAAAAAATTCATCTATTTGGATAGATTTATCAAGATCATTTAAATGATCAGAATTTACAAATAAACGTCTATTTATGGCATCTTTTTGTAGTTTATTTATTTCATTTAACTTTGGAGACCCCTCTAAGGTTGCTATCCCTAAATGATGAACAACATGAGCCATCTCGTGAACGATAACGTTTATATAAACATTACCATTTTCATCTTCTGCTATTAGTGTAGTAGAGCTTGCAAATAAATCGCCTGCTAATCCTGAATCTTCATCTTGATCACCACCTTTTAAGCCAGAAAAATCAGGATGATCGCTGTTTTTTTCAGACTTACTCCTTATCACTATGATAAGATTGTTTGAAACTAATTCCCTATGTATGTCAGTTCTTTTTTTTAATAGTATGAGTATTAATTTTCTAGTTAACTTTAGATTATCATCACTTACTTTAGAGGATGATAAAATAGGTATTCCAGCTGCATCAATATATTTTTTGTAAAACGAAGGTGCCCAAGATGGAGCTGCAATCACATTATTTCCTGTGTATTTAGGTTCTATCCTATCCCAATCATTGCAAGAAGCAACTGATAAACAAGCCACTGTATAAACAAAAAATATGAATCTATTTAACTTTATCATAAGTAGAATTTTTTCGTAAATTTATACTTTTTTGTTATATCCAAGATATAATTACTGTTCAGTTGGATCGTGTTGTGGAAAAATCTGGGCAAAATGTAGTTATTTTTTCATTATGAAGAAAATTACCAAATTGCTTATTGAGTTCATCAAGACTATTTAAATATACAATTAGATAGTGTGTAATCTTTTATCGTTTGATTTAAGCATTCAATAAGTCCATTAGTTTGGGGTTTAAAAGGTTTCACAAGTTTATGATATATACCTTTTTATTTACATTCTTTGGTAAATTTTGACTCTTTTGTACAAATTTACCACTTCTCAATCTTGTAAATCTATTTGTTTTCTATTTATCTTTTCTCAAGATGCGTAAGGGTTTGTAAAATACATATTTAAAACGAACCATTATTTATTATTAAAGCTCCCCATGCTCATCCAACTTGAGTACCCAAAAATCATATTCCCCTGCACCTTTGCTTCTTGTATATCCCGTTATGGCAAAGCTCCCGTCAGACATTTGCACGATGGAAGTACCTGCATCATCGGCACTTCCCCCAAAGGTCTTCTCCCAAGTCTTATCACCTGAAGCATCTAACTTGAGTAACCACATATCATCTTCCCCTAAACCTTTGCTTTCTGTATATCCCACTACGGCAAAGCCCCCGTCAGAAGTCTGGATGATGGAATTGGCTTTATCTATTTTACTCCCCCCAAAGGTCTTCTCCCAAGTCTTATTACCCAAAGCGTCTAACTTGAGTACCCAGAAATCCTCATGCGCTGCACCTCTACCATTTTTATATCCTGCTAAGGCAAAGCCCCCGTCAGACGTTTGCACGATGGAATAGAATCTATCATGAACATTTGCCTTTCCAAAGGTCTTCTCCCAAGTCGTATTACCCGTAGCGTTTAGCTTGAGCACCCAGCAATCCTGATACCTTGAAACTTCATCTGAAGTATATCCCGCTAAGGCAAAGCCCCAATCAGACGTTTGTACAATGGAATAGGATGTATCACCAAGGCTCCCCCCAAAGGTCTTCTCCCAAACCATACTACCTGAAGCGTCTAACTTGAATACCCACGAATCAATAGAACTGGTCTGTGTTGTATATCCCGTTACGGCAAAGCCCCCGTCAGACGTTTGCACGATGGAATAGGCTGAATCACTTTTATTACCCCCAAAGGTTTTCTCCCAAACAGTACTACCCGAAGCACTTAGCTTGAGTACCCAAACATCAGATTGCGCTTTACCTTTGCTTCTTGTATATCCCACTACGGCAAAGCCCCCGTCAGACGTCTGTACGATGGAATTGGCTGAATCATTTTCACTACCCCCAAAGGTCTTCTCCCAAGTCTTATTACCTAAAGCATCTAACTTGAGTACCCAGAAATCACTAAGATTTGAATCAGTTCTTCTATATCCCGCTACGGCAAAGCCCCCATCAGATGTCTTTACGATGGATTTGGATACCTCATATTTTATCGTCCCAAAGGTCTTGTCCCAAGTATTTTTCATCTCAAAAGTCGTACCAGTTATCGTGGCATCTGCTTTGGTGGGGTGTTCCAATATAATCGTAGCCGTAAAGCTACCTACCTTGATCATCTCCAAACTAAGGTTGGGTTTTGTACCGTTAACCCTAGCAAAGCCTGAGGGACTTAGATTTTTTATCTCTTTGAGGGTATAACCATCTTTAGTACCTACTACCCCTGCTAGTATCTCTAAAGTACTAAAACTACCCATGCTAAAAGACTTGGCACGCTTGTTAAAAGTTAAAGTTTCTGCTCTTGCCTTTATAATCTCAAACGCCAGGCCTGTAAGGGTAACATCTTCTTTGATCGGGTGTGCTAATACAAGGGTGAGCGTAAGCGTACCTACTTTGTTATAACTCGTAATTTTAGCCGCTCTGCCGCTCCCTGAAACCACCGCACTTGTACCTCCATCATTACTAATGGTAACAGTTTTAATGGTGTAACCTGTTTTACTTCCCTGTACCCCTGCTAACAGCTGCGCATGGGTAATTTCTCCACCACTGCTGTAAGCCTTCGTTTGTTTTGTCCAAGTTAAACGCTCTGCTCTTGCCTTCGTAATCTCAAACTGGTTGCCTGTAAGGGTAACATCCACTTTGGCGGTATGTTCAAATACAATCGTTAAGGTCAAGATGCCTACCTTGGTATAACCAACTATCTTAGCTGAAGTGCCCCTGCCTGAAACCCTTGCACCTGTACCGTTTGCACTAATGATGGTTACTGATTTAATGGTATAGCCCGTTTTGGCAGCACTACTACCCGTAAGACCCGCTAATAATTCTCCATTGCTTATCTCACCACCTGAAACATAAGGCTTACTTTGTTTTGTCCATGTTAAACCAGAGGCAGATGCCTTCGTAATCTCAAACTTCTTGCCTGTAAGGGTAACATCCATTTTGGCGGGGTGCTGAAATACAAGCGTCAACGTCAAAGTGCCCGCCTGAGTATAACCAACGATCTTAGCTGCAGTACCACTACCTGAAACCCTTGCACCTGTGCCGTTTGCACTACTGATGGTTACTGATTTAATGGTGTAGCCCGTTTTGGCAGCACTGGTACCATTCAGACCCGCTAACAATTCTGCATTGCTTATCTCACCACCTGAACCATAAGGCTTACTTTGTTTTGTCCATGTTAACTTAGGGGCAGATGCCTTTGTAATCTCAAAGGATGCGTTATCTATCGTTGAATCGCCTTTGGTAGCATGCTCTAATACCAAAGTAGCCGTAAAATTACCCGCCTTAGCATGGCTTAAAGACAAATTGGGTTTCGTACCTGTTACGCTTGCAACACCTGTAGGGTTTAAAGACCTCATCTCTCTCAGAGTATATCCAGCCTTTGTACCTCCTACCCTTCCTAAAATCTCTGCTGTGGTAAAGCGACCACCACTACTATAAACTTTAGTAAGTTTGCCAAAAGTCAAACGCTCCCCAGCAGAAGAACTAATCTTAAATTCCGCACCTTTAATGGTAACATCACCTTTCGTAGAATGTTCTAAAACAATGGTAGCCGTAAAACTGCCTATCTTGGTCATTCTTAGTGACAACTTAGGCTTGGTGCCCGTTACGCTTGCAACGCCTGAACGGTGCTAACGCTTTTATCTCTTTGAGGGTATAACCCGACTTCGTTCCTGTTACACCCCCTAATATCTCCAATGTGGTAAAACTACCACCACCAAAAGCCTTAGATACCCTGTTAAAAGTCAAAGTAGCGGCTGCGTCCTTACTAATGATGATTTTACAATTTTTAATCGTAGCATCTTCTTTGCTCGCATGTTTTAAAACAAGGTTAAAAACAATGTTCCCTGGTTTGGTAAAGGTTAATTGAGTACCCGAAACCTTTGCTGAAGCCGTTGTACTATTACTCACCAACGTAATAGACTTTATCGTATAGCCCTCTTTTGAGCCTCGAACTCCTGCCAGTATCTTAGCAACCGCCAACGTTTTGGTGACTCCTGTAATACTGGAAAAACGAATAGTTTGCTCCGCATAAGTAAGAGAAGGAGCAGGGACAGGGGTAAACTTTTTATTATTGGGTTTCGATTCTTCTTTACTGCAATAAATCATTGACGTAATCAATACTATCAATAATAGGATACTAACAAAATATTTGATAGGTATCATAATTTTTTTGATTTTAAGATTCATTTTTTGAAACTAAATTATATTATAAAATATACATCACTAACGATGTTCCCTTGTTCATAATTTTAAACAGTGTAAATTTAATAACAATTTATTTATTTATGAACAAAAAAATCGACTTTTTTTTGCCAAAAAGTGCCTTAAAATAGATTAAGACGCCTTTTTTCCCTAATGAGTCTGGTAGTGAGTATCATTAAATAATCTAAAATACAATAAATAGTACTTTTTTTCAAGACGTCTTAGAGTAGGTGAAAAGGACATGGTAGATTCAACTTACAAGTGCAACATCCGTGTAGTAAAATCCCCCTTTGTCCCCCTTTAAAAAAGGGGGATTACATACGCTATTAGCTCCCCTCCTGATAAGGAGGCTGGGGGTGGTCTGAACACCCTCTTAGTGACCCTTTTAACCCCCTTTGTTTCCCCCTTAAAAAGGGGGAAATCCTCTTTGTGTCCCTTTAAAAAAGGGAATAAATACGCAAAAACAGGGCATTGTAGAGACAAAAGATTTTTTGTCTCTACACCCGTACGACAACCAAATATAAATCCCCTTAAACCCCTTTAAAAAAGGGGGAATAAATACACAAAAAAGTAGGGACAAGTCGCGACTTGTCCCTACCATAAATAATTATTTTACCTTAATACCCCACTACGTTAGCATTATTACCTCTTCTTAGGTTAAATTTCCAAATATCCACTTTTGCATTAGGTACCTGTATAGTAGCGAGCTTGCTACAACCTCTAAATGGACTCTCTCCAATAGTTGTTATGGAATTAGGCAGCTTGATGGTAATGAGGGAGGTACACTCTCTAAATATCTCCCATCCAATACTGGTTACCCTATTAGGAATCGTAATACTGGTAAGTGAAATACAACCACTAAATACCGAATTTCCAATACTGGTTACGGAATTAGGAATCGTAATACTCGTAAGTGAACTACAATCAAAAAATGTACTATTTTCAATAGTTGTTACGGAATTACTAATCGTAATACTGATAAGTGAAATACAATTAGAAAATGCCCCTTTTCCAATACTGGTTACGGAATTAGGAATCGTAATACTCGTAAGTGAAGTACAACGATAAAATGCATAACTTGCAATACTGGTTACGGAATTAGGAATCGTAATACTGGTAAGTGAAGTACAACGATAAAATGCCTGACTTCCAATACTTGTTACGGAATTACCCATCGTAATACTGATAAGAAAACTACAAAACTTAAATGTAGAATTTCCAATACTAGTTACAGTGGTACCATCAATCGTATTAGGAATAATTACTACTGTTAAACTATTTCTATCAACACTTGATTTAAGTGTTACTACCCCACTAATTGTTATATCAAAAATCTTATAAATCTCAAACTTTGCACCTGTAAGGGTCACATCCTTTTTGGCATCGTGTTCTAAGACAAGGGTAAGCGTAAGCGTACCAACCTTGTTATAACTCGTAATTTTTGCAGCCCTGCCGCTCCCTGCAACACGTGCACCTGTACCGTTTTTATTCGTAATGGTAACGGTTTTAATCGTGTATCCATTCTTACCACTACCTGTAACGCCTACTAATAGATCGGCATTGGTAATTTCGCCACCACTGTTAAAGTGCTTCGTTTGCTTCGTCCAAGTTAAACTTTCTGCATTCGCTTTGGTAATCTCAAACGCCGCATTTCTAAGGGTTACATCTTCTTTAGTATTATGTTGTAAAACAAGCGTAAGCGTAAACGTACCCACCTTGTTATAACTCGTAATTTTAGCAGCCCTGCCGCTCCCTACAACACGCGCACTGGTCATGCCGCCATGATTAGTAATGTTAACGGTTTTAATGGTGTAACCTGTTTTACTTCCCTGTACCCCTGCTAACAGCTGCGCATGGGTAATTTCTCCGCTACTGTAAACCTTCGTTTGCTTGCGCCAAGTTAAACTTTCTGCTCCTGCCTTCCTAATCTCAAACTCTTTGCCTGTAAGGGTAACATCCACTTTGGCAGAGTGTTCAAATACAAGCGTCAAGGTCAAAGTGCCCGCCTTGGTATAA
Organism: Ichthyobacteriaceae bacterium; assembly: GCA_965226285.1. GTDB lineage: Bacteria > Bacteroidota > Bacteroidia > Flavobacteriales > Ichthyobacteriaceae > CBDDCQ01. The sequence continues at coordinate 213,078 of CBDDCQ010000006.1, read as the reverse complement.
CCAACGATCTTAGCTCCAGTGCCCGTACCTGAAACCCTTGCGCCTGTGCCGTTTGCACTACTGATGATTACTGATTTAATGGTATAGCCTGTTTTGGCAGCACTACTACCCGTAAGACCCGCTAATAATTCTCCATTGCTTATCTCACCCCCTGAACCGTAAGGCTTACTTTGTTTTGTCCATGTTAAACCAGAGGCAGAAGCCTTTGTAATCTCAAACTTCTTGCCCGTAAGGGTAACATCCATTTTGGCGGGGTGCTGAAATACAAGCGTCAAGGTTAAAGTACCCGCCTGGGTATAACCAACGATCTTAGCTGCAGTACCACTACCTGAAACCCTTGCATCTGTACCGTTTGCACTACTGATGGTTACTGATTTAATGGTATAGCCTGTTTTGGCAGCACTACTACCCGTAAGACCCGCTAATAATTCTGCATTGCTTATCTCACCACCTGAAACATAAGGCTTACTTTGTTTTGTCCATGTTAAACCAGAGGCAGATGCCTTCGTAATCTCAAACTTCTTGCCCGTAAGGGTAACATCCGCTTTGGCAGGGTGCTGAAATACAAGCGTCAACGTCAAAGTGCCCGCCCTGGTATAACCAACGATCTTAGCTGAAGTGCCCGTACCTGAAACTCTTGCACTTGTACCGTTTGCACTACTGATGGTTACTGATTTAATGGTATAGCCTGTTTTGGCAGCACTGGTACCATTCAAACCCGCTAATAATTCTGCATTGCTTATCTCACCCCCTGAACCGTAAGGCTTACTTTGTTTCGTCCATGTTAAAATAGGGGCAGATGCCTTTGTAATCTCAAAGGATGCGTTATCTATCGTAGAATCACCTTTGGTAGTATGCTCTAACACCAAAGTAGCCGTAAAATTACCCGCCTTAGCATGGCTTAAAGACAAATTTGGTTTCGTACCTGTTACGCTTGCAACACCTGTAGGGTTTAAAGACCTCATCTCTCTCAGAGTATAACCAGCCTTTGTACCTCCTACGCTTCCTAAAATCTCTGCTGTGGTAAAGCGACCACCACTACTATAAACTTTGGTAAGTTTGCCAAAAGTCAAACGCTCTCCAGCAGAAGAACTAATCTTAAACTCCGCACCTGTAATGGTAGCATCATCTTTCGTGGAATGTTCTAAAACAATGGTAGCCGTAAAACTGCCTATCTTGGTCATGGTTAATGATAAATTAGGCTTCTTGCCTGTTACGCTTGCAAAGCCTGACGGAGCTAACGCTTTTATCTCTTTGAGGGTATAACCCGACTTCGTTCCTGCTACACCCGCTAATATCTCCGATGTGGTAAAATTACCTCTGCTGACAAAAGCCTTAGAGACCCTGTTAAAAGTCAAAGTAGCAGGAGCATCCTTACTAATGATGATTTTACAATTTTTAATCGTAGCATCTTCTTTGCTCGCATGTTTTAAAACAAGGTTAAAAACAATGTTCCCTGGTTTGGTAAAGGTTAATTGAGTACCCGAAACCTTTGCTGAAGCCGTTGTACTATTACTCACCAACGTAATAGACTTTATCGTATAGCCCTCTTTTGAGCCTCGAACTCCTGCCAGTATCTTAGCAACCGCCAACGTTTTGGTGACTCCTGTAATACTGGAAAAACGAATAGTTTGCTCCGCATAAGTAAGAGAAGGAGCAGGGACAGGGGTAAACTTTTTATTATTGGGTTTCGATTCTTCTTTACTGCAATAAATCATTGACGTAATCAATACTATCAATAATAGGATACTAACAAAATATTTGATAGGTATCATAAATTTTTTGATTTTAAGATTCATTTTTTGAAACTAAATTATATTATAAAATATACATCACTAACGATGTTCCCTTGTTCATAATTTTAAACAGTGTAAATTTAATAACAATTTATTTATTTATGAACAAAAAAATCGACTTTTTTTTGCCAAAAAGTGCCTTAAAATAGATTAAGACGCCTTTTTTCCCTAATGAGTCTGGTAGTGAGTATCATTAAATAATCTAAAATACAATAAATAGTACTTTTTTTCAAGACGTCTTAGAGTAGGTGAAAAGGACATGGTAGATTCAACTTACAAGTGCAACATCCGTGTAGTAAAATCCCCCTTTGTCCCCCTTTAAAAAAGGGGGATTACATACGCTATTAGCTCCCCTCCTGATAAGGAGGCTGGGGGTGGTCTGAACACCCTCTTAGTGACCCTTTTAACCCCCTTTGTTTCCCCCTTAAAAAGGGGGAAATCCTCTTTGTGTCCCTTTAAAAAAGGGAATAAATACGCAAAAACAGGGCATTGTAGAGACAAAAAATCTTTTGTCTCTACACCCGTACGACAACCAAATATAAATCCCCTTAAACCCCTTTAAAAAAGGGGGAATAAATACACAAAAAAGTAGGGACAAGTCGCGACTTGTCCCTACCATAAATAATTATTTTACCTTAATACCCCACCACTGATGCACTATTACCTTTTTGTAGGTTATCTTCCCAAATAGTCACTTTAGCTGTAGGTACATGTATGGTAGTGAGACTGCTACAACCTGTAAATGGCTCATCTCCAATAGTTGTTATGGAATTAGGTAGTTTGATAGTAGTGAGGGAGCTACAATTTTTAAATATCCACTTTCCAATACTGGTTACGGAATTACCCATCGTAATACTGGTAAGTGATCTACAATTATTAAATGCCATTATTCCAATACTGGTTAAGGAATTACCCATCGTAATATTGGTAAGTGAAGTGCAACCAGAAAATACCGCAACTCCAATGGTTACGATACTAGGAATCGTAATATTGGTAAGTGAAGTGCAATCAGAAAATACCGCAGCTCCAATGGTTACGATATTAGGAATCGTAATACTGGTAAGTGATCTACAAGAATAAAATGCCTCCTCTCCAATACTGGTTACGGAATTACCCATCGTAATACTGGTAAGTGATCTACAAGAATAAAATGCCTGACTTCCAATACTTGTTACGGAATTACCCATCGTAATACTGATAAGAAAATTACAAAACTTAAATGTAGAATTTCCAATACTAGTTACAGTGGTACCATCAATCGTATTAGGAATAATTACTACTGTTAAACTATTTCTATCAACACTTGATTTAAGTGTTACTACCCCACTACTTGTTATATCAAAAATCTTATAAATCTCAAACTTTGCACCTGTAAGGGTCACATCCTTTTTGGCATCGTGTTCTAAGACAAGGGTAAGCGTAAGCGTACCAACCTTGTTATAACTCGTAATTTTTGCAGCCCTGCCGCTCCCTGCAACACGTGCACCTGTACCGTTTTTATTCGTAATGGTAACGGTTTTAATCGTGTATCCATTCTTACCACTACCTGTAACGCCTACTAATAGATCGGCATTGGTAATTTCGCCACCACTGTTAAAGTGCTTCGTTTGCTTCGTCCAAGTTAAACTTTCTGCATTCGCTTTGGTAATCTCAAACGCCGCATTTCTAAGGGTTACATCTTCTTTAGTATTATGTTGTAAAACAAGCGTAAGCGTAAACGTACCCACCTTGTTATAACTCGTAATTTTAGCAGCCCTGCCGCTCCCTACAACACGCGCACTGGTCATGCCGCCATGATTAGTAATGTTAACGGTTTTAATGGTGTAACCTGTTTTACTTCCCTGTACCCCTGCTAACAGCTGCGCATGGGTAATTTCTCCGCTACTGTAAACCTTCGTTTGCTTGCGCCAAGTTAAACTTTCTGCTCCTGCCTTCCTAATCTCAAACTCTTTGCCTGTAAGGGTAACATCCACTTTGGCAGAGTGTTCAAATACAAGCGTCAAGGTCAAAGTGCCCGCCTTGGTATAACCAACGATCTTAGCTGAAGTACCCGTACCTGAAATCCTTGCGCCTGTACCGTTTGCACTACTTATGGTTACTGATTTAATGGTATAGCCTGTCTTGGCAGCACTACTACCCGTAAGACCCGCTAATAATTCTCCATTGCTTATCTCACCCCCTGAACCGTAAGGCTTACTTTGTTTTGTCCATGTTAAACCAGAGGCAGAAGCCTTTGTAATCTCAAACTTCTTGCCCGTAAGGGTAACATCCATTTTGGCGGGGTGCTGAAATACAAGCGTCAAGGTTAAAGTACCCGCCTGGGTATAACCAACGATCTTAGCTGCAGTACCACTACCTGAAACCCTTGCATCTGTACCGTTTGCACTACTGATGGTTACTGATTTAATGGTATAGCCTGTTTTGGCAGCACTACTACCCGTAAGACCCGCTAATAATTCTGCATTGCTTATCTCACCACCTGAAACATAAGGCTTACTTTGTTTTGTCCATGTTAAACCAGAGGCAGATGCCTTCGTAATCTCAAACACCTTGTCTCTAAGGGTAACATCCGCTTTGGCAGGGTGCTGAAATACAAGCGTCAAGGTCAAAGTACCCGCCTGGGTATAACCAACGATCTTAGCTGAAGTGCCCGTACCTGAAACTCTTGCACTTGTACCGTTTGCACTACTGATGGTTACTGATTTAATGGTATAGCCTGTTTTGGCAGCACTACTACCCGTAAGACCCGCTAATAATTCTGCATTGCTTATCTCACCACCTGAACCATAAGGCTTACTTTGTTTCGTCCATGTTAAACCAGAGGCAGATGCCTTCGTAATCTCAAACTTCTTGCCTGTAAGGGTAACATCCATTTTGGCGGGGTGCTGAAATACAAGCGTCAAGGTCAAGATGCCTGCCTGGGTATAACCAACGATCTTAGCTGAAGTGCCCCTGCCTGAAACCCTTGCGCCCGTACCGTTTGCACTACTGATGATTACCGATTTAATGGTATAGCCTGTCTTGGCAGCACTGGTACCATTCAAACCCGCTAATAATTCTGCATTGCTTATCTCACCACCTAAACCATAAGGCTTACTTTGTTTCGTCCATGTTAAAATAGGGGCAGATGCCTTTGTAATCTCAAACTTCTTGCCCGTAAGGGTAACATCCATTTTGGCGGGGTGCTGAAATACAAGCGTCAAGGTTAAAGTACCCGCCTGGGTATAACCAACGATCTTAGCTGCAGTACCACTACCTGAAACCCTTGCATCTGTACCGTTTGCACTACTGATGGTTACTGATTTAATGGTATAGCCTGTTTTGGCAGCACTACTACCCGTAAGACCCGCTAATAATTCTGCATTGCTTATCTCACCACCTAAACCATAAGGCTTACTTTGTTTCGTCCATGTTAAAATAGGGGCAGATGCCTTTGTAATCTCAAAGGATGCGTTATCTATTGTTGAATCTCCTTTGGTAGCATGCTCTAATACCAAAGTAGCCGTAAAATTACCCGCCTTAGCATGGCTTAAAGACAAATTGGGTTTCGTACCTGTTACGCTTGCAACACCTGTAGGGTTTAAAGACCTCATCTCTCTCAGAGTATATCCAGCCTTTGTACCTCCTACCCTTCCTAAAATCTCTGCTGTGGTAAAGCGACCACCACTACTATAAACTTTAGTAAGTTTGCCAAAAGTCAAACGCTCCCCAGGAGAAGAACTAATCTTAAACTCCGCAGCTGTAATGGTAACATCACCTTTCGTGGAATGTTCTAAAACGATGGTAGCCGTAAAACTGCCTATCTTGGTCATTCTTAATGATAAATTAGGCTTCGTGCCTGTTACGCTTGCAACGCCCGACGGAGCTAACGCTTTTATCTCTTTGAGGGTATAACCCGACTTCGTTCCTGTTACACCCGCTAATATCTCCGATGTGGTAAAACTACCCCCACTGACAAAAGCCTTAGAGACCCTGTTAAAAGTCAAAGTAGCGGCTGCGTTCTTACTAATGATGATTTTACAATTTTTAATCGTAGCATCTTCTTTGCTCGCATGTTTTAAAACAAGATTAAAAACGATGTTCCCTATTTTGGTAAAGGTTAATTGAGTGCCCGAAACCTTTGCTGAAGCCGTTGTATTACTACTCACCAACGTAATAGACTTTATCGTATAGCCCTCTTTTGAGCCTCTAACTCCTGCCAGTATCTTAGCAACCGCCAAGGTTTTGGTGACTCCCGTAATACTGGAAAAAGTAATGGTTTGCTCCGCATAAGTAAGAGAAGGAGCAGGGGCAGGGGTAAAGTTTTTATTATTGGGTTTCGATTCTTCTTTACTGCAATAAATCATTGACGTAATCAATACTATCAATAATAGGATACTAACAAAATATTTGATAGGTATCATAAATTTTTTGATTTTAAGATTCATTTTTTGAAAATAAATTATATTATAAAATATACATCACTAACGATATTCCCTTGTTCTCTTGTTAATAATTTAACAGGCTACAAATTTAATAACAATTTATTTATTTATGAACAAAAAAATAGATTAAGACGCCTTTTTTCCCTAATGAGTCTGGTAGTGAGTATCATTAAATAATCTAAAATACAATAAAATAGTACTTTTTTCAAGAGGTCTTAGAGTAGGTGAAAAGGGCATGGTAGTAGAGACAAATTGCAATTTGTCTCTACCTTGTTGCATTACCAAAATAACGGGTGGTAACATCCCCCTTTTAACCCCCTTTGCTTCCCCATTTAAAAAGGGGTAATACACACGCTATTAGCTCCCCTCTTGATAAGGAGGGGCTGGGGGTGGTCTGAACACCCTCTTAGTGACCCTTTTAACCCCCTTTGTTTCCCCCTTAAAAAAGGGGGATTTTATACGCAAAAAGTAGGGACCTACCCCTACTTGCCTTTGATACCATGATGAACATCACTTTAATTTACCTTAATACCCCACCACTGATGCATATTACCTTTTTTTAGGTTAGCTTGCCAAGCATAATAGTGAGCATACTGATGGGAGTACTGGACTTCAAAGCATCATAAATAGTACTTTTTCAAGATGTCTTAGGGTAGGTGAATTTGTAAAATACGTATCTTAACCCATATTGCATTATTAAAAAACGAGCCATTAACCATGATTAAAGATCGCCATGCTCATCCAACTTGAATATCCAGAAATCAGCTGGAATATTATATAAGTTTGCATCCTTATTTTTATTAATTCTAATTTTATATAATATAATAAAAAATTTATTTTAAGTTTGTCGTTAGGATTGTTTTCACTTTTAACAATGTAGGGACAAAAGAATGTTAAAAACACTCGCAATGTTTCTTTAGATGAAGTTCCTTCGTCAGTTTCTATTATTATTGGGAAAAAGCTACAAGAGATAGCACAATACACTAATTAAGTTGGCAGATGTCGTCGCTACTGTAACGGGTATCGCTCTTTCCACCAACACAACCACCACAAGAGGACTACGGCACAATGTTTTTGCTATATAAAAGAAAAGCCATGATGAAAACACATTAATCATTTGAATATCAATAAATTAAATTTTAGAAGTTCCCTTAAGATTAAAATCAATGCAAAGATTAATCAAAATACACTTCAAAGATATTGAAATATTATATAAGTTTGCATCCTTATTTTTATTAATTCTAATTTTATATAATATGATGAAAAATTTTATTTTAAGTTTATCGTTAGGATTGTTTTCACTCTTAACAATGTACGGGCAAAAGAATGTTAAAAACACTCGCAATGTTTCTTTAGATGAAGTTACTATTGTAACCAATAGAATAAAAGAAACAATAGATGAAGTTCCTTCGTCAGTTTCTATTATTAGTGGGAAAAAGTTACAAGAGATAGCACAATACACTAATACGTTGGCAGATGTCGTCGCTACTGTAACGGGTGTCGCTCTTTCCACCAACACAACCACCACAAGAGGACAAAATATAAGAGGTAGAAATATGCTTGTGTTAATAGATGGGATACCCCAAACGACTCCTTTGTTTATAACCAATAGAGATTTGAACACCATTCATCCTTCCGCAATAGAAAGAATTGAAATTATCAAAGGTGCAACTTCTATCTACGGAAATGGTTCTGAAGGGGGAATCATTAACTTTATTACAAAAAAAGCAACTTCAAATAAGAAGATAGAGAGTCAAACAAGTGTTGGATCTGCTGGTTCCTTAGTAAATACAGATCACACTATAGGTAGTAATCTTAATCAACTTTTTAAAGGAAAAGTAAACAAGTTTGAATATGTAGTAAGTGGTGCATTTCAAGAAACGGGTATTATGAGAAGTGCCAGAAATGAAATTTCTTCCCCTTTTTATGGTTTAGGCGAAACAAAAGCATATAATGTTTTCTCAAAATTGGGATATAATTTCAATGAAAACAATAAAGTAGAACTGATGTACAACTATTTTAGTAGTAACCAAAACAGTAGATTAAAAAGAGTAAATGGGATATATGGTGAAACGCCAACCACAGGTGCTTTTGGTGAACCTAATGCCAATGAAGCAAGTCAAGGAACAAAGTTTAATCACAATGTAAGATTAACTTTTACCAGCAAAAACATCTTTAAAAACACAGATCTAACCACTAGTGCCTATATACAAAAATTTGCTACCGTTTATGGATATAGTACCTGGTATGCTGATGTAACAAGAGGGCACGATGGAGGGCAATCTCAAATCACTTCTGATAAAGAAGGAATTAGGTTAAACCTAAATACACGTTATACACTCTCTGATAATATTAAAGGAAATATTATGTATGGGGTAGATTATATGAGAGATAAAACCGAACAAACACTGGTAGATGGAAGGGTTTATACACCAAACATGGATATGAAAAACTATGCTCCTTATGCACAATTAAAAACAACTCTTTATAAAGATTTGATAGCAAAAGGAGGTCTTAGGTTCGAAAACATCAATGTAGCAGTAGCAGACTACACTACTTTATTTAGAAAAGCAAGTGCTTCTGCGGCATCAAGTGGTGGTATTGAGGTAAAGGGAGATGTGTTAACGTACAATGCACTTACTTTTAATTTAGGTTTTAGGTATAACAAATACCGTTTATTCAAACCCTTTGCGAGTTTCTCACAAAGTTTTTCTGTGGGGCAGTTAGGTAGAATTTTGAGAGGTGCAAAAAGTGCAGATGCAGTTAAGGGAAAAATTAATACAGAAGCAATCATTGCAAACAATTACGAAGCTGGTTTTGTGAGTAACCTTATTAAAGGACTCCGATTGGAAGCCGTTTACTTTTATAGTACTTCAAAATTAGGAGCTTCTTATAAGGAAAACACTGAAACCAAATTTTTAGAACTTTCAAGAACTCCTGAGAGAATTTCTGGAATAGAAGTCCAATTAGATGCAAATATTATAGAGAACGTTAATTTCGGGGGATCTGTTTCTACTATAGAAGGAAAAATAGATACCAATAATGACGGGAACTTTAATGAGTTTATGAATGGTACAAGAATCAGTCCAATGATTATAAGGTTTTATCTCGGTTACCAAATTACGCCAAAATGGAATGCAAAGTTATATACTGTTTTTAGTGGAGATAGAAAGAAGTTTGAAGCCAATAGCAAGGGAACTTATAGCTATGGAACAGGTCCTGTAAATAGTTTTACGGTTACCAGTTTATTTAGTTCATATCAGCTTACCGACAATACTAAATTAGTTTTAGGTATTGATAACCTCTTTAATAAAGATTACTATACCGTTCGTTCTCAATGGGCAGGTAGAAATCACCAATACGAAAAAGGAAATGGAATCAATTTTAAGTTTTCTTTAAACGTTTCACTTTAAATTAAAAGAAAAGGTTTAATAAACTTTAAAACAAAACTAAAAAAGGAGGTTAAAAAACCTCCTTTTTCTGATTCCAGATAAATACTTTTTTAATTCCCATAATCTAAAATTACTATTTAACACTTAGTACACTTGATAAAAAGTTATCACAGTAGATTTAATTTTTTTACTCTTTTGAAAACTGGTTTATTGTTTACAATGTTGCCTAACTTAACAATATGGTAAACTTATCGCATTGATAAGCTTACGAGTATATTCTTTTTTAGGTTGCTGATATAGTTTATCGGCTTCTTGTATTTCTTCTATTTTACCTTCATTCATTACCATAATCCTATCTGATAAATATTTTATTACAGCCAAATTATGGGATATAAATATATAAGTGAGATTCAACTCATATTTTAGGCTTTTTAGTAGATTGAGGATTTGTGCTTGTACAGATACATCTAAAGCCGCTACAGCTTCATCAAAGATAATGAATTCAGGCTGTAAACACAGAGCCTTAGCAATGGATATTCTTTGGCGTTGTCCTCCTGAAAATTCGTGAGGATAACGGAAATAAGCATTGCTATCTAACCCTACTTTTTCAAGTAATTCTAAAATGTATTTTTTGCGTTCTAACTTGCCCTCTAAAATATTATGGATAGTCATAATATCCATAATGGCATTTCCTATTTTATATTTGGGGCTAAGTGAAGAATAAGGGTCTTGAAAAACCAACTGTATCTTTTTTCTAGCTTGAAAAAGTCGTTTACCTTTTAGTATCGTAATATCTTCTCCTTTATAAAATATACTTCCTTTATTAGGTTTTTGTAATTGCATTATAGCTTTGCTCAAAGAAGATTTTCCACAACCAGATTCTCCTACTAGTCCAAATATTTCACCCTTATATACCTCAAAATTTACTCTGTTTACAGCTCTTGTAGTAATATTTTTACCAAATAATTTTCTTTTTATATACTCTATACATAATTCTTTTACTTCAAATATAGGGGCGTTTTTATATAATGAGCAGTGCCTTTGTTTTCTGTTTGATTCTACACTGAGGTTAGGAGTATTTCCATTTGAAAAATCATTTACCACCGGTAGTATTTTATATCTTTTATCTAAGGGTATTCTACAGCCTATAAGTCCTTTTGTATAATCTTCTTTTGGTTGGTTTAATATTTGAGAAGTTTTATCCTGTTCCACTATTCTTCCTTTATTTATTACTAGAATATTATCGGAAATGTAAGAGACTACATCCAAATCATGAGTGATAAATATTACACTCATCTGTGTTTTCCTTTGGATCTCTTTTAGCAAGATTAAAATATCCTTTTGTATAGTTATATCTAACGCAGTAGTGGGTTCATCTGCAATTAATATTTTGGGGTTACAACTGATCGCCATAGCTATCATAATCCTTTGCAGTTGCCCTCCTGATAGCTGATGAGGATAAGCGTCATAAATATCATTTACCCTAGGCAATTTTACTTTTTCAAATAACTCTAATACTTTTTTCTTGGCACTATTTTTACTTATTTTAGTATGATATAAAAGGGCTTCCATAACTTGAAATCCACATTTTAAGGAAGGGTTCAAACTACTCATAGGCTCTTGGAATATCATTGAAATATCCTTAGTACAGTAAGCTCTTATATTTTTTTCTGATAATTTTAATAAATCGGTTTGCCCACTTTCTGTATAGTAATTTATATTACCTATTATGTTAGCCTTAGGGCTAAGTAACTTGAGAATAGCTAATGACAGTACAGATTTTCCCGATCCAGATTCGCCTACAATACCTAACACTTCGTTCTTTTTTAGAGAAAAATTTACATTATGGATGATCTGTTTGTTTCCAAAATATATATTTAAGTTTTTTACATCGAGTAAAGTTTGCATAGTATGATGCGTTTTTATGATATCATAAAACGGTATGCCAGCAAAAACCAAGATATGATTAAAAATGTTCCACCTATTGGAGTAACAGGACCTAAAAACTTGAAGTTATCAGATAAAGACAGAAAATAAATACTTCCCGAAAACAAGACTATACCTCCCATCATAAGCCATACAATAGTATGGTCTATTTTTTTTTCAAAATCCAGATATATGCCTATAATCATAAGTGCCAAAGCATGGTATATCTGGTACTTTACTCCAGTATCAAATGAGACCAATTTATCTGGAGAAAGTATCTTTTTTAGAGCGTGAACACCAAAGGCACCTGCTACTACTGAAAGTCCTCCCACAACAGATGCAAATGCCAAAGTAAAGGTTTTCATCATATCAGATTAACATCTATGTTTTAGACCATTTGGGTACATTTTTTGAAAACCATACGATATATACAAAACATACCAAGGTCAATATAAAAGAAAAATTCACTTCAGAAACTCCCATAATATGAGTATCTGCTACACCATGTCCTCCTATATCTACAATCCAACCTTGTAAAAAAGGTAATAAAGCACCTCCTACAATTGCCATCACTAAACCAGCAGAACCTATTTTAGCTTGTTCTTCGGTTAAGTCTTCCAAAGCTATTCCATAAATAGTAGGGAACATCAGAGACAAAAAGAATGAAATGCCAACTAAGCAATACATTCCGATATAATTGGGGATAAATACTACCCCTATTGTGAATATTGCACCCATTAGAGCAAATAACAATAATAATTTATGAGCCTTCATATAACGCAGCATCCATGTACTGACGAATCTTCCAATAGTAAATAAAATAAAAGCCACAAGTTGATAAGAAAATACGTCTATTCTCTTATATCCTGTATTGGTATTTGATAAATCTATACCTTCAGCATATTGATAGATATAAGTCCAAGACATAATTTGTGCTCCTACATATAATACCAATGCTAAAACACCAAGAATGTATTTTTTATTTTTAATTAACTCATTAAAAGCTATCTTAATATTAGGAAGATTTTCCTCTCTAGATTGAGGCATCTTACTAATGAGAAATAGTACAAATATACTTGCCATCACGAGACCTAAAACTAAATAGGGGTCGCGTATTACATACAAGTCGGCTATTTTAATCCATGCTTTTTTAGATTCGTCTAAAACTTTAAATTCTTCTTCTTTAAAGTCATCGGAAAGTAATTGATCATATACAAAATACTTTGCAGTTAATAACCCTGCTATAAGCCCTAAAGGATTTACAGATTGTGCTAGATTTAAACGTCTAGTAGAAGTTTCTTTTGAACCCATCGCCAATACGTAAGGATTTGCAGCGGTTTCTAAGAAAGATAACCCAAAGGTAAGTATATATAGTGCTAAACAAAAGAACCAAAACTGCTCTGTAATAGCAGCTGGATAAAATAATAAAGCACCTATAGAATATAATCCTAACCCAATGAGAATACCTACTTTATAGGAATATTTTCTCATAAATAGTGCAGCAGGTAAAGCCATACAAAAATACCCTCCATAAAAAGATACCTGAACCCAAGCAGCCTGAGCATTTGATAACTCTAATACTTTTTTAAATGCGTTCACCATCGGATCCGTTACGGCATTAGCAAACCCCCATAAAGCAAACAAAGAAGTAACCAATATAAAGGGTATTAAAATTTTCTTAGAAACAACAACAGATTTATAATTATTTTTCATCATACTTTTACTCTATAAATTTTTACTAATTCTGTATCTATTACCAAGTCAAATAATTCTGTATTATAATTTTTTAGGAAGAATAATTGTATATAAAGGCTTCTATACATATCGTTGTCCATTACAAGAAATTCTCCAGTGTGTTCTAAATACACTACATGACGATCAGAATTATTATCAAATGGGTATTGCTCTTTCTTATATTTACCATCTTTATAATTTACAAGTGTAAATGTATTTAATTTTAGGGCTTTTTTATCTACATAAATTGTAGAAATATCTTTTTTATTCATATACATCTTATCTGAAAAATGTAAAATATCTCCCTGAATATTAGGTCTAAACACAGATAAATACTTGCTCGAAATATTTTTACCTGTTACTAAGTCTATTTCACCAAATTTTTTAACATTATTAAATATATGAAGAAGATGATACGGTAAATATATATATACATCTCTAGTCTTTTTTGGAAGTTTAAAATCGATAGACTTCATACTTTTTAAAAGATGATTTGGATCCCTAGTTCTATTATTTTTCTTATCTATGAACATTTTATCTGTAATAACATAAGGTTTCAAGTTTGCATATACCTCTATAGCTAAACGAGAAAAGTTAGCAGCTAGTCTCTGTGAATCAGTTTGCAATATTTTAGATACTATAAAGTTGTCATTATCGTGTTTTCCTCCATCTATAATAGTTTTCACATTGGCATAAAATGGAATAAAATAACCATAATCCCACCAAGCAATGGCATAATCATTGGGATTAGATATTTCCTTTAGTTTTTCTAATACTTGTATCTCGTATTTATTAAAGGCAGGTGTTAAGTGTTTATAGTTCTTTACCTCTTCCATTGCTGTTATAAAGGGGTATATAGCTATTATTGAGATAGTACTAAATCGCACAAATTTATTTTTTATGAAATACGAAAATACATAAACCAAATACATAAACCCAAAGATGATCGTAAAGGACGCATAAGGAGCAAAACGAACACCTCCATATATTGAGAATATTCCCAATCCCAATAAAGGTAAACATATGATAAATTTTCTATGGTTAAATACAAATAATAATATTCCAATAATTCCAAGGTTGCCTATCCAAGGACTTCCTACAGATTCCATTAGAAATTCCTTGTATGGTACTTTTGAAGTTTCTATAATGGTCGTATTTACATTTAAGAACTTTAGACTTTTTTCTCCCGCGTCAATAGTACTAAACCCTCTATTTGTAAAACCAACTATTTTAGATATAACAGATTGTGGGATAGAAGCAAATCCTACAAAAAATGTACCTGTAACTATCGTCAATACTTTAAGTATCTTGGGTTGAATTTCTTTAAAAGATATGATAATATAAAATACAAGGAGAATACATAGGAGTCCTAGTAAGCCTATGTAATATGATTTTGATACAGATAATACAAGGAGTATTACAGCAGGATATATATCCTTGTAAGTCCACTCTTTTGAAAGGAAAACCATTGCAAATAATACAAAAACAGTTAAAATAGCCAAAGCCGAGCATAAGTATATAGCAGAATTATACAATGCAATATTTAAAATAATAAATACAGATGCTAAGAGGATATTTAATAATTTTCTATGGGTAAGATACCTTATCAAAAAATATAATATAAATAAAGGAAAAGTAAAGGCTATCATATCAGTATCATACCACCCTAGTAATGTCCTTTGATATAATAAAGGACATATAGGAACGATTATGGCGGTACAAAATCCTATGATAGTATGGCGAAATATCCTACCTATGAGCAATATAGGTACTACCATCAAACTAGAGATGACAATGGGTAAATATGCCATCAATTGGTTTATGGAAAATGGAGTAATTCGGGATATTAATGCCGTGAAATCAGAAAAATTATCTTTATTTCTTTCTGGAAAGAACTCTGTAGCATCTTTTTCATTTAAGTTTTCGTTAGCAAGGGTACCGTAGTAATAACCATCTAAGCATGCAATAATTCTAACTCCGTCATGTATGAACCTATCAGTATAATTAGCATAATGAATTCTCACCCATACATTAAAAATATAGGCTAGTATTATAAACAGAATGAGAACTTTGGAATTTCTTATATCATTTTTATTCTTTTTGTTGGTAAATATTTTTGTAATCATTTTAATTTAGTATTTATAATATATTATATTGTTTTATCTTTCGGTATAGTGTCCTTTCAGAAATGCCTAATTCCTTGGCTGCATCTTTTCTTTTACCTCGATGTTTTATAATTGCCTTTTGAATCATTTCTTTCTCTTTAGTTTCAAGTGATAAGTCTAATTCGTCACTATTATAATGCTCATTCACTACATTAGGAGCTTCTAGTAATTTATTATCAGTAGTAGGATTTTCACCATATATTTTGGTTATGAGTTCTTGAGTATTTTGGTCATGATTGATGTCAGAGGTGTTATTATTTTTAAGTAATTCTAAGGTTAATTTTTTAAGGTCGTTTAAATCAGATTTCATATCAAACAAAATCTTATACAAAATCTCTCTTTCACTGGCAAAATTAGATTCGTCTTTTTTGGAGATTATTAATTCTTTAGTATTGATTTTAGGTAGATATTTTTGTAAGGTTTCTTTTGTGATATTTCTGTTAACTTCTAGTATGGATAATTGTTCTACAAAATTTTTGAGTTGTCTTATATTTCCTGGCCAATGATATTGATTTAAGGAGTTAATAGCATCTTCTGATAGTTTAATGGCAGGTATTCTATTTTTTTCTGCAAAGTCTCTAGAAAATTTCCTAAATAATAAATGTATATCACCTCCTCTCTCTCTCAGTGGAGGCAAGTTTATTTCAACTGTATTTAATCTGTAATACAAGTCTTCTCTAAATCTCTTATTCTTTACAGCCTCTTGCATTTTTACATTTGTAGCAGCTATAATTCTCACATCGGTTTTCCGAATTTTAGAAGAGCCTACTTTCATAAACTCACCCGTTTCTAATACTCTAAGTAAACGGACTTGTGTGTTTAAAGGTAACTCACCTACTTCATCTAAGAATAAAATACCAGTATTTGCTACCTCAAAGTATCCACTTCGGGTAGTAGTAGAACCTGTAAAAGCACCTTTTTCATGCCCAAATAATTCACTATCTATAGTACCTTCAGGTATAGACCCACAGTTAATAGCCATATATGGAGCATGTTTTCTATTAGAGAGTTGATGTATAATTTTAGGGATATTTTCTTTTCCGGTGCCACTCTCACCTACTATAAGTACAGATACATTTGCACTGGCGACCCTTATTGCTCTGTCAATACCTCTATTGAAATTTACATCATTACCTATAATGGAAAATTTTTGTTTTATTTCTTGAACATCAGACAACATCAATTTTAATATTTACATATTTACTAATTCTAAAGCCTGCCCTTTTAAGGTAGCAGAAGTACAATCTATTATTTTTACGTTTACAAAATCTCCTGCTTTGTAATTTTCTCTTGGGAACACCACAGGCATATTTTGTGAATTTCTACCATATAAATCATCTTCAGATTTTTTAGACTCACTTTCTACCAAAATTTTCTCTATATTGCCTACTCTTTCTTTAGTTCTCATCATAGAATGCTTGCTCTGTAAGTCAATTACTTCTGTTAATCTTCTTGATTTTACTTCTTTGGGCACATCGTCTTTATGTACTCTTGCTGCTTTTGTTCCGGAGCGTTCAGAATATGCAAACATATAACCAAAACTATATTTTACATATTCCATCAGAGATAGCGTTTCTTTGTGATCTTTTTCTGTTTCTGTAGGGTATCCTATAATCATATCGTGAGTGATGGCACAATCATGGATAATGTTTCGTATTTTAGCAATTAATTTTTCATAATAAGGTCTATTGTGTCCTCTGTGCATCAATTGGAGTAGCCTACTGCTTCCCGTTTGTACTGGTAGATGAATATGATTGCAAATATTATCGTATTTTGCAATGTTATACAGTACATCATCTGTCATATCTTGTGGATTAGAAGTAGAAAATCTAATACGTATATTAGGAAAAGTCATCGCAACCATTTCGAGGAGTTGGGCAAAATTTACAGCTGTTGCTTTTGCAATATCAGAGGCTTTAGGAAAATCTTTTTTAGCACCTCCTCCATACCAGAGATAGGAATCTACATTTTGTCCTAAAAGCGTAACCTCCTTATAACCTTTATTTGCTAACTCTTGTATTTCTTTAATTATAGTTTGGGGCTCTCTACTACGTTCTCTACCTCTAGTAAAAGGTACTACACAAAAAGTACAAAAATTATCGCATCCCCTAGTAATAGATACAAATGCTGTAATACCATTAGTACCTAATCTTACAGGGCTTATATCCCCATAGGTTTCTTCCTTAGATAAAAGAGTATTTACAGCACTATTACCTCCTTTTACATCTTCTATAAGTTTAGGCAAGTCTCTATACGAATCTGGTCCAGTAACTAAATCTACTATTTTCTCTTCTTCTAAAAATTTTTCTTTTAATCTCTGTGCCATACAACCCAATATTCCAATAGTCATATTGGGTTTATTCTTTTTTATAGCATTAATAGTCTTTAGCCTTTTACGGATAGTTTGCTCTGCCTTATCTCTTATAGAACAAGTGTTAAGCAGTACCAAATCGGCATCGTTTATAGTTTGTGTAGTACCAAATCCCTCTTTGGAAAGTACAGAGGCTACTATTTCACTATCTGCAAAATTCATCTGACAACCATAACTCTCTATATATAATTTCTTGGTTGTGTGTTGCTGATCTACCGTTTGCATATTTGCATAGTTTTAATCTTTTGTTTTCCAAATCATTTATTGAACAAAAAATTACGTTACATAATATTTACTCAATATCTGAATATGTTTTTCGCAAAGTTAAAAAAATTAACTTAATCGTTAAAATTTTAGGACGAACAATTTTAAGTAATTTATCAGGGCAAAGATTTATGTTTTGTATCGTAAATTGTGCATCTGCGCAGTTTTTCTATTTGTAATTATTCCCTAAGACCTATTCTATATCTGATATTTAACAATTATTAACTATAAGATTAAGTGTTTAAAAACTCCATTAATTTGGATTTTAAAGTGACAGCATATTTAGATATTACTTTTTTATTTACGATAGATTCTTCACTTATTTTACCTATTAAAAAAACATTCGTTTTATTTAGAATAATTTTTTCTGTTTCTTTATTTTCATGACCATTAAATATGATACCTGTATTTTTATAGCCCTTGTTTTTGAGTATTTCAAGAGTAAGCAGAGAGTGGTTGATACTTCCTAAATAATTTTTAGATACTACTATAATCTTATCATTTTTAGAAACTAAATCAAGCATAGTATCTTTATCATTTAGAGGAACGAGTACCCCCCCTGCTCCTTCTATAACTAAATTATTTTGGGTTTGAGGTCTTATAATATTTTTAAGATTAATGGTAACCCGTTCATACTTTGCTGCAGCGTGAGGAGACATAGCTTTTTTTAAACTATAACTACTCTTATGAAAAACAGTTCTACGATTACTTATAAGATCTTTAATTTTATCTGTATCAGAATAGTCTAGTTCTCCAGCCTGTATAGGTTTCCAGTAGTCTGCTTGTAAGCTTTCAGTTATTACAGCAGAAACTACTGTTTTGCCTATCTCTGTACCTATACCTGTTATAAATATATGTTGCATAGGTTAGAAAAGGGGATTATTTTTTTTCGGCTATGGCTTCAGTTACCTTACAAGTATGGTGACTAATTCGAACTAAACCATCTAGTACCTCTTTATAATACATTGCATTAGCAACTTTATATCTTTCTTCTTTAATACCTTCTATATAATCTTTGGTTAGTTTTTTATATAATTTTTGAACTTCTTCATCGAGTTCTACAGCTATTGATAAGTCTATATTTGTATCGTTATTGGCATTGATATTTTCTCTCATTATAGAGATTCCTTTATTTACTTTCTCGAGCATCTCATCTATGTTTTCTTTGAGTTCAGGAGTAAAATAAACATTTTGTTTACGTCTTTTGTTTAGATTACTTGCCATTTCTTCACATATATCACCTACATTTTCTAAGTCGTGTGCAATGCTCAGCATCATTCGTACTTCTGCTGTAGCTTCCTTGCTAAGTTCGTATTTAGATATATTAACCAAATAATCCACGATACCTTCTTCCATTTTATCCGTTACATCTTCTTGTCTAATAATTTTCTTTCTGAGTTTGATGAACTTATTTTCATCTGACTCTTCAATGAGTTTTGTAATATTTTCTGTAATCTTCTTAGCTATTTTTCCAAATTTATTAATTTCTTTTTTAGCTTCTATAATGGAGAGTTCAGGAGTTTCAATGTGAGCCATTCCAATATAGTCAAGAGAGAATTCATCATCTTTTTCATCTTCTTTCATGGGAACTAATTTCACTGCCAATCTAGCTAACTGAGGCATAAACCAAATAAGAATACTTACATTGATTAAGTTAAATGCTGTATGGAATGTAGCTAACGCAAACTTATTGGTATCTCCATTGGCTGGAGCGGGTACAATATATTCCAGTAAATCTAAGAAATAAGGTAATATAATGACCATCCAAGATACTCCTATAATATTAAATGTAGAATGTATTTTAGCAGAACGTCTAGCATGTGCATTTCCTACAGAAGAAGCAATCTCCGCAGTAATGGTAGTACCTATATTTTCTCCTAGTACCATGGCAGCTCCAATATCTATAGGCAAACCTTGTGATACTAAAATAATAGTCAATGACATAGCTGCACTAGAGGACTGAACCACAATGGTCAATAATGCCCCTATAAGCACAAAGAAACATCTGGTAAAAAAGCCAGAGTCTGAAAAGTTTTTTAACCAAGAAAGTATCTCTGGGTTAGTTTTTAAATCGGGTACAGCTTGCTTGAGTTCACTTAGCCCCATAAAGAGCAATGCAAAACCAACTAAAAAGCCTCCCCAATTTTTGATTTTATCTCTTTTTGAAAACATCATAGGCATTCCAAAAGCAATGATGGGAAGTGCAATGGCAGCTATTTTTACTTTAAACCCTATAAGAGAAATGAGCCATCCTGTAATAGTCGTTCCTATGTTAGCACCCATCATAATACCTCCTGACTCTATAAGTGATAGTAAACCTGCGTTTACAAAACTTACCGTCATTACGGTAGTAGCACTAGAAGATTGTAGTATAGCAGTAATAAGGAAACCTGTGAGAACACCCAAATATCTATTGTGAGTCATTGCTCCTAGTACCTGCCTTAGTTTATTAGCAGCTGCTTTTTGAATACTGTCACTCATTACTTTCATCCCATAGATGAAAAAACCCAGTGCACCTATAATCTTTAAACCTTGAAATATAAAATCCATAATTTTATTTAGTATTAACTTATGCTAATTATTTTAAACTTAGTTCACTGGTACAAATGAAATAAACTTTATCCACATCTAATGTTATGAAATTGTTATTTTTTTTAGTATGTATTATCGATCGCAATCTATGATTTAAAAAAACTTAGAACTTTTAAACTTTATAGTTAATCAAAACAAAACTCGCTAAATATTTAAGTGTAGGATAAAAAAATAAGGTAATGATATAAATCACTCTTGCATAGAATATATTTTTTATCTAGTATATATCATTAAAATCTGATGAAGTTTGCATTTTATATCCGCTCTTTTGCGAACTTCTTAGCAAATTTAAAACTATCTTTTTGAAACTCTTTGTAAAATAAATTATTTTTTCTCATTTTAGTGAAAAAAAATTAAGAAAGAATAAAACTAAATTAAAATGATATGAGTTTTTTTGTACAGTGTGCGGGTGAAGGGAGTCGAACCCCCAAGCCGTAAGGCACTAGATCCTAAGTCTAGCGTGTCTACCAAATTCCACCACACCCGCTCAAAATTAGTTGTGCAAATTTACAGTAAATAAATAAACAAAAATTACTTTTATAAATTATTTAATTCCTTGGCAAAACAGAGTAATTTAAGATCTTCAAAATTATTGGCAACGAGTTGTATGCCCGTGGGTAAGTTATTTTTATCTATGCCCGAAGGTACAGATATGGCAGGCATTCCCGTAATATTTGCATTTACAGTAAGTATATCTTCTAAGTATATTTCTGTAGGGTCTTTAGTTTTTCTATTAATCTCAAAAGCAGTAGAGGGTGTAGTAGGACTAATTACAAAGTCGTACTGCGAAAGGATTTGATTCATCTTTTCTTTTACCATTCTCCTTACTTTTTGTGCTTTAGAATAATAAGCATCATAATAGCCAGAACTCAATACAAATGTTCCTAGCATAATACGTCTCTTTACTTCTCTTCCAAAGCCTTCAGTTCTGGATTTTTTATAAATATCATCTAATGCTTTAGCTTCTGTATTCCTGTGTCCATAGTGTATGCCATTATAACGTGCCAAATTAGAAGATGCTTCTGCAGTGGAGAGTACATAGTAGCAAGGTGTTAGGTAGTCCAAATATTCAAAATCAATCATTTTTACTGTATGCCCTTGTCCCTTGAGTTTTTTGAGTTTTAATAGAAAATTCTGTTTTACTTCTTCTTGTAAGGCATCGATTTCCAAAGTTTGCTTAAAATAAGCTAGTTTTTTCCCTCCGTTAGAGTCTAAATTTTGGGAGTATTTAGGAACTTCTTTTTGTACACAGGTGGTATCATAATCATCCGCACCCGAAATCACTTCTGATATGATGGCAATATCTTCTATTGATTTGGCTATAGTACCTACTTGGTCGAAAGAAGAAGAAAAGGCAATAACACCATGTCTTGAAATTCTACCATAAGAGGGTTTGTATCCTATTACTCCACAAAAAGAAGCAGGCTGTCTTATGGAACCTCCGGTATCAGTACCCAATGCTGCAAGGCATAAATCAGCTGCTACTGCTACTGCTGAACCTCCGGATGAGCCACCTGCTACCTTTTTAGAATTATGAAAATTGAGAACCTTTCCGTAAGCAGAGTTTTCATTAGAGGATCCCATCGCAAATTCATCGCAATTCAGTCTCCCTATGATAATGGCATCTTCATTTAGTAATCTTTCTACTACTGTAGCGTTATATAGAGAGGTAAACCCTTCTAACATTTTTGATGCAGCAGATGATATATGCCCTTTGTAGCATATATTGTCTTTAATTCCAATAATCAATCCAGCTAAACGCCTTTGCGTTCCTGTTTTTATTTTTTCATCTAGCTGATAAGCTCTTTCTATAGCTTCTTGGGTATATACTTCTAAAAAAGCATTTAAATACTTTTTATTTTGTATATTATTTAGGTAGTTTTCTACTAGTTTTACACAAGTGATTTTACCCTTGTTGATCTCATTTCTTATCTGTGATAGAGAAGTGTAGTTCACTATTTAATCTCTTTTTGACTATCTTCAGATTCGTCTTTAGATGCTTTTTTAAATTCCTTAATTCCACCACCTAAACCTCTCATGAGTTCAGGTATTTTTTTTCCTCCAAACAAAAGAAGTACTAAGGCTACTATTAAAACAATTTGCCAAGGTCCAGGCATTCCTAATATAACAGTTAAAGTGCTCATAATAATATAACTTAAATAAAGTGCAAATTTATATTGATTTTCTAAAAAACATCCTTTTTATTTAAAAAAATGATGACATAGCATTTTAAATTAAGTTAATTTTAAAATTTATTAGGTGTATATAATATTATCTTTAGAGATGATTTCTAAATGGTTAAACTTTAGATAGATTTGAGCCACAGTAAGGGTATCTTTTTCACAGTATTTTACAATTCTTTTTATATCATTTTCTTTCCAATACACCTGTGCTACTTGACTTCCATCTATATCGTCTTTTGGTGTTGGAATATTTAATATTTCAGCTAACAATTTGATGGAGGTATAATGTTTATAGTCTCCAAATTTCCACATCTCCATAGTATCTAAATGTTTGACTTCCCAAGGTTTTTTACCTGCTATATTTAATACTTTAGGAAGTTTTATGTTATTGATAATCATTCTTCGGGCTATGAAGGGATAGTCAAATTCTTTTCCATTGTGTGCACATAAATGATGTTTTATGGAATCAAAATGATTGTCTAATAATTCTTTAAATTTTTCCAGAATAGTTTTTTCATCATGACCAAAAAATGATTTGACTCTAAAAAAACGTTTTTTATTTTGTTGCGTGATAAACCCTACAGAGATGCATACGATTTTAGCAAATTCAGAAAATATACCCCCTTTTAGGTTAAAAAATTCACTTGGAGCGTATTCATTTTTACGTTGATATTGTGTTTTAGCAGTCCAAAGCACTTGCATGTTTTCATTCATTTGGTTAAAATGCTCATACAGAGGTACTGTTTCTATATCTATGAATAAAATGTGATGTAAGTTTATATATTCCATGTCAGGTTTAAGAATTAATTTGTATCTTTGTATGTTGTTTCATAAAAATATTTATGGGACAATAATAC
The DNA here is from genome assembly GCA_965226285.1 of Ichthyobacteriaceae bacterium. Taxonomy (GTDB): domain Bacteria; phylum Bacteroidota; class Bacteroidia; order Flavobacteriales; family Ichthyobacteriaceae; genus CBDDCQ01. The sequence continues at coordinate 189,374 of CBDDCQ010000006.1, read as the reverse complement.
AAAAAATAAATTTTTTAGAATATGATAAAATCAGGAGTGGCAACGGGAGATCAAGTACAAAAAATTTTTAAATTGGCAAAAGAGAAAAATTTTGCTCTTCCGGCAGTGAATGTAACGGGAAACAATACTATAAATAGTGTATTAGAAATTACTAAGGAGCTCAATGCTCCTGTGATTATACAATTTTCTAATGGAGGAGCGGTATTTAATGCAGGAAAAGGGCTTTCTAATGAAAATCAGCAAGCAGCTATTGCTGGAGGGTTAGCGGGAGCTAAGCATGTTCATATTATGGCAGAAAGATATGGAGTACCGGTGATTTTACACACTGATCACTGTGCTAAAAAGTTACTGCCTTGGATAGATGGTTTATTAGATGAGGGGGAGAAATTTTATGCAAAAACTGGAAAACCTTTGTATAGTTCTCATATGATAGATTTATCTGAAGAGCCTATAGAGGAAAATATAGAGATATGTAAGAAATATTTAGATAGGATGAGCAAAATGGGGATGACTTTGGAGATAGAGTTAGGAATTACAGGAGGAGAAGAAGATGGCGTAGATAATACGTATGTAGATTCATCTAAATTATATACTCAACCAGAAGAGGTAGCATATGCTTATGAAGAGTTGAAAAAGGTAAGTGATAAATTTACTGTGGCAGCGGCTTTTGGAAATGTACATGGAGTATATAAGCCGGGAAATGTAGTACTTACACCAAAGATTTTAAAGAATTCACAACAATATATTCAACAGAAATACTGCACTGGAGTAAATCCAGTGGATTTTGTTTTTCATGGTGGCTCTGGTTCATCAGTAGAAGAAATACGAGAAGCTATATCTTATGGGGTAATTAAGATGAATATTGATACCGATTTGCAATATGCATTGATGAAAGGAGTAAGGGATTATATGAATGAATATAAAGACTATTTGAAAGGGCAGATAGGTAACCCCAAAGGAGATGATAAACCCAATAAAAAATACTATGACCCGAGAGTATGGCTAAGAAAAGGAGAAGACTCTTTTAGAGTAAGACTTAAAAAAGCGTTTGAAGATTTGAATAATGTTAATACGCTTTAAATCTTATACTCATATTTAGTATAAATGAAAAAAATAGCCAATTAGTTTAGCCATTTATAAGAATTAATTTAATGGATAAAACATAAAATATTGGCTTGTCTACGTTCTTACTGAAATTTTATGATGGTGCTCCTCGATGGAGTAATGTAAAAAAGAAAAAAGTTTTTTTGTCAAAAAAACAACAAAAAGATTAATCATTAACCATTGTTACGAATAGTTTACAGTTTATAACCATCCACTATTTAATGATTAATGTATAATGATTAATTAAGCATTGTTGAAAATACTTCGGAGTTTATAACCATCTACAATTTAATCATTAATAATTAACCATTAATCATTGATAATTAACCATTAATAAGATGATAAAAGTAATAAAAATTAAATGTTTAAAAGGGTTTCAAATACATTGTTTTTTTAATAATGGAGAAGAGCGATTATTAAACTTATCTACTATTTTAAAAGATGCATATTCTAAAAAAATAATGAATGAACTTATATTTAAAAAAGCTAAAATAGGGGCATTAGGACAAATATACTGGGAAGGAGTTGCTCAAATAAAAGAATTGAACGGTAGCCTTAGTCCTTGTGCATATGATATGAGTGGCGAATTTGTATATCACAATGCTAAACCTTTTAAAAATGGATAATTAATAATGAACCATTAACCATTGTTGAAAATACTTTACAGTTTATAACCGTCTACAATTTAATCATTAACCATTAATAATTGATAATTAACCATTAATCATTATCAATTAATAATTTTAGTTCTTACAAAAAACTAATGCCTACTCCTGTTTTTTAGATTGTTTTTTCGGCAACATTCCCAATCTTTTTCTTTATCATCCTATATCTTTTATTTTCGTACGGCAAATTTAAAAACTTAATTACTTTCTTTATAAAGCTATTTTAAAGAAATTATGTGAACTGTATAAAAAAGGGGTTGAATTGTATAAAAAAGGACATGAACTGTATAAAACCTATTTTTTCTTACCATTTCCTATATAAGAGTTTTAGAATCTGGTTCTTTTAAGTATTTACACTCTTCATGATTCTTTAATTTAGGTAAAGCCGATTCATGTTCATTCATAAAAAAAGTTTTTTGTCAAAAAAACAACAAAAAACTTTTTTTCTTTTTTACATATTTTTTTATCTTTGAATAAAATTTAAGAAACAAATACATTAAAATTATATAAAACAATAATAACATGAAAAAAATAATATTTTTGATAATTACAACAATGATAGTATCAACAGTAATTATGTGTAATAAGGATAATAAAAATGAAGAGACAAGTAATGAAAAGATAAGTGCAGACATATCTATACCAGAAAATATAAGTAAAGATTTTATTAGTGGTGGAGATAAAGGTAGTGTAAATAATGATTTTATATCTGAACAACTTAAAGGAAAAGATGTAAAAAATTATATAATGGAAGAATGGATTATAAAAGATGATGATGGTACAGATGCAAAGGTTATTTATGTTAAAGGTGTACCTAAAATCACAAACATAAATGAAGGAGGAAATATTTTATTAGAAATAGTTTTTATTAATAAAAAGACAAATTCTAAAATTATAAGAAAAACTACAATATCTGTTAATTTTTTAACTTGGAGTACTACTAAAATTGGAGTTATTAATGGTAAAGTATCTTTCGAAACTTTATTAGAAAAAGCAGTAACGGGAAAAACTAAAGGTAATTATACAATACATAAACTTCATATAAATAAAGTAACACATAAGATAATAGGAAGAAGTGAGGATATCCATAGTACAGAAACAGATGCTCATTATATAAAGATAAGTAACAAAACTTTAACTAATTTTATTCATGCTACTGACAATAAGACTTATACATGTGGAGGTTACACAGAATGTGAATATACGATATGGTTAAAACATAAATCAACAAAAGATATAGTAAAAATTACTAATATAAAATCTTTATTTTATGAAGGGACTGAATTTAATGATCACATATACGATGAAAAGAAAGCGAAAAAAACTTTTAGAGAAGGAGGTGTGATAAGAACTACAGATATTATGAAACATATAAGAAGATCTGGAGGAATACCTGGAGGGATAGCATGTATGTATTTTAAAGAACATTCGTATTACTACATTAAAGAAATAACTATTAAAGATGATGGAGGAACTGGGGCAATAAGTGTTCCTATTGGGAAAGTAGAGAATGCAACTATAATTCAAGGTTATACAAAAACAGGTACTTTAACTTTAGATATTTTATTAAGGCATAGTTATAGAGAGACTGTTTTACTTAAAGATAAAAAATTTGAATTAGTAGATCCTCAAGTGTATCCTAAACAAGATAATGTTATAAGTTTATCCTCTGGTGCAGGAAATATTTTTCCTCGTAATTTTTTAGAAGGTTCTGATTTAGATGATTATAATGTAGAAAGTTATACACTACATGACAATGACAATATAGGTATTTCCATAGATAAAATTGAAGGGGTAAGGAAATCTTTTAAAATAAAAAGCCTAACAAAAATAGGTAATTTTACGCTAACAGTTAATTTAAAAAGCAAGAGTACTCTTCCAGCCAAGACTTTTAGTATTCCTGTAAAAATAGTAAACAATATTTTTAAAATTGATAGTAAAGGAACATTAACATTATTAAAAGCTACAGAGGGGGGATATAAAACTCTAATACCTCAACAAATTGATGGGGTCATTGTAACCAGTATTGGAAATTATGCATTTTATCGTTGTACTTCACTTACCAGTGTTACGATTCCTAATTCTGTAACCAGTGTTGGAGATCAGGCATTTTATGAATGTACTTCACTTACGAGTATTACGATTCCTAATTCCGTAACCAGTATTGAAAATGCGGCATTTTGGAAATGTACTTCACTTACGAGTATTACGATTCCTAATTCCGTAACCAGTATTGGACAATGGGCATTTGATGATTGTTTTTCACTTAGGAGTATTACGATTCCTAATTCTGTAAAAAGTATTGGAGTTCATGCATTTCAATCTTGTAATTCACTTACGAGTATTGTGATTCCTAATTCGGTAACCAGTATTGAAAGTAGCACATTTGGTAATTGTACTTCACTTAGCAGTATTACTATTCCTAATTCCGTAACTAGTATTGAATATGAGGCATTTAATAGTTGTATTTCACTTACTGGTATTACTATTCCTAATTCCGTAACCAGTATTGGAAGGTATGCATTTTTGGGTTGCAGACGCCTAACTGAAATAAGGGTACCTAAAGCTAAGGTGTCTGCTTGGAGTGATATTTTAAAATACGGGAATAATGCAACTATAATAGGGTATTAAGTTTTTAAAGTAAAAACAAATTATTATGAAAAAAATAATATAAAGAGAAAGAGATTGTATGAAAGATTTTAAAAAATATAACGAATTACTCAAATATAGTCGTTGGATAAATTATAGAGCAAAAATCATTGAACGTGATCACAAACAATGTCGTTGTTGTGGAATAAATAAAACCTTACAAGTACACCATAGGCAATACCATTTTAACAAAAAAACAAACGATTTTGTAAAACCATGGGATTACCATCCTAAACTGTTAATCACATTTTGTGAGAATTGCCACATAGCTGGAGAAAAAGCATACGGAAAAGTACCTGTAAAATATATTTAAATTGTAATATTATGTCTTGGATAAGTAGTATATTTAGAAAAAATAAACACGAAGAGGAAAAACAACCAACGCCAACAAAAGAAGATTTTATGGAAGATAGCGATGATTTTATCTCAGCAAAAGAAGATTTTGAAAAAGAGGTAAAAAATTTAAATGAATTTTTAAAAAAATATGGTTCTCAAGAAGTAATGGAATATTACTTTAATCGTGGTTATAAAACCGCTGAAGAAGGTGCTGGTAATTTGGAAGAGAAACAAAAAGGATTAGCTACATTGTTTAGTCAAGTAAACATTGAAATATCTATTGTAAAAAATGTTTATGAGCGTGAAATTTCTTTGATAGAAATATATATAAATCGCGCTAAACAAAATTTGCTCATTAGTGTTGAACAACAGGAACAAGCTAGGTTAGATTTGCGTAAAAAAGAATTAGCTGAATTAGCTGCCATAGAAAAGGATTTTAAGGACGAAAAAGGAGATATTTATGATTTAATTAAAAATTCTTACGAAGGTGGATTTAATAAATACATAAGCACCCACGTTTTTGGTTTATAATAAAATATAACAAATCGCCCAAAACAAAACCTTAACAAGAATGGATCATCAAGTCGTAACTTCTTACATAAAAGCTATACCTGAAAAATCCTATAAAGCAGGAAAAAACGATGCTTGTAGCTCTAACACTACAGAATGGTTTACTGAAGCTATTGTAGCTTTTATAGAAAGTGTAAAAAATGATTTAAACGTTTTTAAAATGGAGCTAAAAAATAAAATTTATGAGTTCAAAAAGAATGAGCATAAATTACGTTTTCAAATAAGTAAAATCAAAGAAATAGAATTAGAACTTACCAGAATAAACGACCTTTTAAATAGTATTAAATCTTATGAGCAAGAATTAAATACACAAAAAGGGATTTATAAATTGATTAAATGTAATTATACAAAAGGTTTTAAAGCTAAAAAAACAGATAATAAAAAATAGAATAGTATGGATGATAAACGAAAAATGAATTGGTGGATTAGGTTAGGGTGTTTTCTAACGGGCTGGAATAAAGATATTTTACAGAATTGCTCGGAACATAGCTTTAAAAAACTAAAAAGGGTAACCAGTGGTATATTGATTATCTCAATAATATGGTTTTTAATAATTTATAAATTTTCAGAATTTTATTTAGGTTTTAATGAAGTAACAGATCCTAATTTGATTAAGCGTATTGTAGCAGGATTATTAGGTGTTTTCTTGATTATTCAAATAGAAAGACAAATTATTTTGAATTATACTAACATTAAATGGGTAAAAGGAGCAAGAATATTTCTTGCATTTTTAATGGCATTCATTGGTGCTACTATTTTTGACCAAGTTATATTTAAAGATGATATTGAGAGAGCAAAAATGGAATCCGACCAAAAACAATCTGAAGTAATATTACTTAAAAAATTAGAAGACATTAATAAAGATATTAAAAGTTTAGAAAAAGAAAAAGAGAAAGAAGAAAAAGAATATAAATCCATATCAAGAGAAATTAAAAGAAATCCAAAGATCAGAATGCCCGAACTTGTAACTAAAAACATACAAGTGCCTGCAAGGGACAGTTTAGGAAGAATATATTATATAGATACAGTTAAAAGTGTATATGAATATAAGACTATATTAAACCCAAGAGTAGAAGAACTGAAAGCATCTAGAGATAAGTTAAAAAATCTTACTGATAAAATTTATAGTGAGAGAGAGAAGAAAATGAATATAAAAAATGAAGTAGAAAAAGAAATTAAAAAAAAGAAAGGTTTTTTAAATGAATTAGAAGTTATGTTTGAAAAAATTTTGCCAGAATCTTGGGTTGCTATGGTATTTTGGGTTGCTTTGTTTTTGTTTATGGTAATGTTGGAGCTATTAGTGCTATTTGCCACTTTCGGAGATTGTGATTATGAGGAAATCATCCGCAAACAAAAAGAAATTTATTCGCCTAATAATAAAGAAGATATGAAGTAATTCCCCTTTTTATATATCCTTTTCAAAATGCTTTTGGTTTACAAGATTTTATAACCCACTTTTATATATTTTTTACCCGTTGTGCTTTTTTAAAAAAAAGGTTGTTCAATTGGAAGCTGATAAATATTGGCTTGTCTAAGTTCTTCCTGAAATTTTATGATGGTGCTTCTCGATGGAGTAATGTAAAAAAGAAAAAAGTTTTTTTCAAAACGACAACAAAAAAGCTTTTTTCTTTTTAAATATTTTGTATTTTTGAATTAGATTTATAAATTAAATAACAATTAAAATTATAATTAAAATGAAAAAAAATAATATTATTTCATGGTTGGTTTGCTTAATTTTTTTAAGCAGTTGTTCTTATAGACTTGGAGATTTTACAGCAATGAGTAGTAAAAATAACAATATTATGAATTATGTTGCTAATGATAATGCTAAAAGAGTTAAGGGTGGTCATTTTACTTTTCTTTTTCCTCCAAGTTTAAAAGAGGCTATGGATGAGGCTTTAGAAAGTGCCGGTTCTGGCTATGATTTATTAGTGGATGGTGTGGTGTATTTAAAATCTTTTCCTTTTGTTTCAGGTTATGTAGTGGAGGGTAGTGCTGTTAGGACAAAATCTATAAAAAAAGAATTAGGGCAAGCTGGTTTTGAAAAATGGCTGAATAAACAAAACGCTACAAAACTTACATACTTAAAAAAATAGTGGTTTTTATTTTTTAAATTGATTAAAAAAACAAGTGTTTTAAGTGCACTTGTTTTTTTGTTTAAATCATGGATGATTAGAATTTTTGTAACCATGGAACGCACCTTAATAAAATAACATTAAATAAATTAAATGAGGTGAGGGTTTCATAAATGGATATGTTTTGAGTTTTTCAGGAGGCACATCTAAGTACCACCTCTTACCTTTTCTAAATACATCTTCTTTTTTTAAAATCATATCATCTTCGTGCCAAGCAAAGCCTCTTAATTTTCGATCTTCTTCTTTAAGTTTTGAGAATTGATAAACTCTGGAGGTAGGTTTATCTAAATAGAACAACCACTTTATCTTTTTATTTTCAAATATAGCCCTCATATAACTACAAGCCGTTTTATTTACGCCAATAAGATTTTTATCCTCATCCCTTAGATAGTATATAAGTTGAGCATTTCCATCTACAAAAGCTTGTACAAGTTCTCCATTTTTGAACTTTCCATATATATTTCTACCCTTAATTTGATTGAAATTTAAGAGGGTATCTCTCACCGTCATAAAGGCATTATTTATCATCTTTATAGAGTCTATTTTTTCTGTTTTTTTATTTATATTAAAGAGGATAGTATCAGAAGTCAGTTGATGTTTATTTGCCCATATAACAGGGTCATTTATCATTTTAAAAATATTTGTCTTTTCTTCATAATGTATAGAATCACATTTGCCTTGCAAATTGGATTTAAAAAACTTTACAGAGCGATATCCTTTTAAGATTTTCGTTTGATTCTTAGCAACTACCGTAATTGTATCACTGTGCAAAAAGAGAGAGTCTTTTTTTAAGACATTGATATATAGAGGTTTTTGAGTAACGATACATGAATCTTTCTTTCGGAATATTTCAGCATAGTTTGCCTTTAGAATAGATTTATTAAGTGTATCGACAATCTCTATATTTTTACTAAGTGACGCAAACCCTATTTTTCTATCGTAATATATACTATCACTTTGTATGGTTTTATTATCATATATAATCATAGGACGCTGGTTCAGAAAGGCAATTTTCTCTTCAGTTTTATATACCCCGCGAGTACATCTTATAGTTTCTTTTTTACCTTTTATAGTAGAGTTCCCAAATAGTTCTGCTCTTTTATCTACAAGATGGTAATGTAATGTATCAGAATTTACTCGAGTATTATTACTCACTAGTAAAACATCCTGAAGAAATTCTACTCTTCTCTTCTCGATGTAATACAAGCCTTTTTGACTGGTCAAAACGCTAGTGCTATCCACTAATTTACCCTTATTGAGATAGTATGCTAATTGCTTATTTCTATTAAATTCAAGTGAATCCGTAGTGAGCGTAAAACTATCGTTTTTTAACTTTACATTGTGTTTTAATTTAAGAAGTTTGGTATTGCCATTGTAGGAAGCAAAATCTCCATAGGTAAATAAACTATCTCCTTGGTTGATGATCACTTTAGAAAAGGTTTTTAATGTATTTTCCCTCTCTTCAAAATAGGCACTATCGCACTTCATTAAGACGCCTTCGTGTGCAAGCTTTACATTTCCTATGAGTTTCTTGTAAGATAGATTTCGTCCTCCTACTATTCTATCAGCATTTATAATTCTTACATTTTTTGTTCGTTTTTGTGCAGATACTCGGAATATTCCCAAAGCAAAAACGACAATAACACATACAATAGATATTTTCTTGCTATTTATAAAACTATTTAGCATTTATCAATCCTTTAAGTTCTATGAATTTCATAAGTGCCTCTACGGGCGTAAGCGTATCGATATCTAATGCTAAAATCTCTTTTTTTACCTGTTCTAATTCAGAAGGTACTACTTCAAATATATTGAGTTGCCTATCATTTGTTACCTCATTCACTTTGTCTTTAAATCCCTCTGAGGAGTGAGATTGTTCTAACTGTTTTAATATTGTATTTGCTCTTTGTATCACAGTTTGGGGCATCCCAGCCATTTTAGCTACATGTATCCCAAAACTATGTTTACTTCCTCCTTCTATCAACTTTCGCATAAATATTACATTATCTTTGAGTTCTTTTACAGATATATTGTAATTTTTTATACGCTCAAAAGTATGAGTCATCTCATTTAATTCATGATAATGAGTAGCAAAGAGTGTTCTTGATTTAGTAGGATGCCGATGCAAAAACTCCGATATAGCCCAAGCAATAGAAACTCCATCGTATGTACTAGTACCTCTACCTATTTCATCTAACAAAATAAGGCTTCTCTCAGATACATTATTTAAAATACTTGCAGTTTCATTCATTTCTACCATAAATGTAGATTCCCCATGAGAAATATTATCCGAAGCACCTACTCGAGTAAATATTTTATCTACGATACCTATACTTGCAGTCTCTGCAGGAACGTAGCAACCCATTTGAGCCATAAGCACAATAAGTGCCGTTTGCCTAAGTATAGCTGATTTACCCGACATATTAGGTCCTGTAATCATTATAATTTGTTGTTTATCTCTATCTAAGAATATATTATTTGTAACATACTCATATTCTGCCGGTATTTGCTTCTCTATTACAGGATGTCTTCCCTCTTTAATATCAATTGTGTAAGATTCATTTATGGTAGGGCAATTGTAGTTATTTTCTATAGATATATGAGCAAAGGAACACATACAATCCAATTGTGCTATCAAACTAGCATTCTTTTGAATAACCCCAACATACTTTTCCATAGAAAAAACCAATTCTTCAAAGATTTGCTTTTCCAAATGGAGTATTTTCTCTTGTGCTCCCAATATTTTTTCCTCATATTCTTTGAGTTCTTGAGTAATATATCTCTCTGCATTAGTAAGGGTTTGCTTTCGTATCCAACCTTCAGGTACTTTATCTTTGTGTGTATTTCTTACCTCTATATAATATCCAAATACATTATTGAAAGAAATTTTGAGAGAAGGTATCTTTGTTTGCTCTATCTCTCTTTTACATATAACTTCTAAAAAATCCTTGCCAGTTCTGGAGATATCCTTGAGTTCGATCTAACTCTTTAGATACTCCCTCTGCTATTACTTCTCCTTTAAGAATATTTACAGGAGCATCCTCCTTTAAGGTATGGCTAATCTGTTCTATTAAGGTATCTGTACGTTCCAAATTATTAGATATAATATTCAAAACACTACTTGCTGAAATCATCTTTTTTATAGGAACAATTGCCTGTAATGAATTTTTAAGTTGTACCACTTCCCTAGGATATATTCTACCTGTAGCTACTTTTGATATTAAACGCTCAAGGTCTCCTATAAGTTTTATCTGAAATCTCACATCTTGAAGTATATTGAGGTTTTTAACTAAATAAGTTACAACTTTAAGTCTCTTCTCTATCCGAGTTTTTATTTTCAATGGAAGCACTATCCACCTCTTCATAAGCCTTGAGCCCATAGGTGATACAGTTTTATCTATAATATCTAAAAGTGTTACAGCATTTATATTCACAGAATTTACTAATTCTAGATTCCGAATGGTAAACTCATTTATTCCTACAAAATCATCTTTAGTTATCTTACTTATAGAAGTGATATGTGTAAGTTTATGGTGCTGCGTTTCCGATAGATAGTGAAGTATAGCTCCTGAAGAGGTAATTCCCACTTGTAAATCCTCTATTCCAAACCCCTTGAGAGACACTGTTCCAAAGTGTTCTAGTAACTTTTCTTGAGAGTATTGATATTTATATACCCAATCTTCCATAGGAAAAGTATAAAAATCACCTTGAAAATTATCTTCAAACCATTGTTTTTTATGCTTTTCGTATAAGATCTCACTAGGAACAAAACTCTTTAAGAGTTTAGCAATATAATCCCTATCGCCCTGTGCCACTAAAAACTCTCCTGTAGAAATATCTAAAAATGAAATTCCTATATTTTTTTTTTCTATATGAATAGATGCTAAAAAGTTATTTTTTTTGCTTTGCAACACCTCATCATTTAGAGCCACCCCAGGTGTAACTAGTTCTGTAACTCCTCTTTTTACAATAGTTTTGGTTTTCTTAGGGTCTTCTAATTGGTCACATATAGCTACTCTTTTACCTGCATTCACTAATTTAGGTAAATAGGTATTGAGTGAGTGATGAGGAAACCCAGCTAATTCCTGTTCAAAAGCAGAGCCATTAGCTCTTTTGGTAAGTACTATTCCTAATATTTTAGAACATTCTATGGCATCTCTACCAAATGTTTCATAAAAATCACCTACTCTAAAAAGTAACATAGCATCAGGATGTCTCGTCTTAATAGCATTGTATTGCTTCATTAAAGGGGTAACCTTTCCTTTCTTTCCTGTAGTTGCCATTTACCTATTTAAATTAAATCTCTTATTTTAAACTAAGATTTTCTTGTATCATTTTATTCCTCTTTGTTTTCAGTGTCCTCATAACGCTCACTACCTCCAAATAAGGAAAAGTTCACATATCTACTAGGGTTCAATTTTAAATCTTTTATGAGCGCATACATTTCTTTAAGGGTCTTATTCAAGTTATTATATACTTTAGGATCTTTGACCATTTTACCCAATGATCCTTTACCAGAGGATATTTCTGCCAATATAATATTTAAATCTTTTATGGTTTGCTTTAGATTAGAGTGGTTTAGTGAATCTGTAATTCCGGTTAAGTTAGTAGATATACTATCTAAATTGTTAATAATATGAGATAGTTTATTTTTATTACCATCAAAAAAAGTATTAAATCCTGCTGTAATTTTATTTAGTTGTCCAAAAGTTTTAGTCATCTTTTCTAAGATAATTCCTATATTAGTTTTATTCTTTTGGTTCATTATTTCTTTTATATCATTCATTGTTAAGTCTATGGTAGCCACCAAATGTGATATTTTATCTTTTAGAGGTATCATTTCATTTTGTAGTACATCGGTCATACTAGATTCTATTTCACCTCTTAGGGTATCACCTGTTAAAGCTAAATTTTCTCCAGGTTCTATTTTTATCACTAATGATTTATCTCCCATTATATTACGATTTTCTAACATTATCTTACTGTTTTTGCTAAACGGAAAGTCACTTTGAACCGTAAATTTAACCACAATATCTCCCGAATGATTAGGGTGAAAATATATATCTGAAACTACTCCTATCTTAAATCCATTGATAAACACAGCATTAGATTTTCTCAAGCCTCCTACTTTTTCATATATTACATAGAACTCTTTAGAGCTATCAAATATATTTTTACCTTTCAAATAATTTATACCCCAAAAAAGCAATACAACACTTATAACAAATATGATCCCTAATTTTAACTGCTTATTCATTCTTTCTTTATTGATTTGAGAGAAACTCTTTTACCATTTTTAAATGCGACTATAAATGCTCCCTTATACTTCTTTCGAACTTCTCTAACTCTCTGAACAATCTTTTTATAATCTTTACTATTACAACAAGTATATTTATACGATTCCTTATGTTTATAATAATCTATATTTTCTAAGGGTTTAAACTTTACCTTTTCTACTTTGTTTAAAGATAAATAAAATTGTATTTTATACTCTATTTCATCTTTTTGTGTTTCTAATAGAATTTTATCTCTCTTTTCATCTATCGCCTTTTTATATTGCTGAAAAGCTTTAAATATAGCCTTTGCCATATATTTTTTACCTTTTTGTGATCTTAAAAATTCCTCTTCTTCTTTATTCGTCAAAAAACCTAACTCTATTAATACACTAGGCATGGTATTATGACTGATAACCCACCATGGACCTTGTTTTACACCTCTATTTCTACGTCCTACATTGTATTGAAATTGTTCTTGTACACACTTAGAAAATAATAAACTATTTTCTAAATATTTATTTTGAAACAATGTAAGCCCTACTAATGATTCTATAGAATTAGGGTTAAACCCCTTATATTTTTCCTGATAGTTATCTTCGAGTTCTATTACTGCATTCTCTCTTTTAGCTACTTCCAAACTCTCTTGGTTTTTACTCAATCCTATCACATAGGTTTCACTTCCATAAGCTTTTGGATCTGGGTTTGCATTGCAATGTATAGAGATAAATAAATCAGCCTTATTCCTATTGGCAATTTCTGAGCGTTCTTTAAGTTCTATAAAAACATCTGTTTTTCGAGTATAAATTACTTTTATATTAGCAATGGTACTAAGATACTTTCCCAGTAATAAGGATACATCTAAAACAACATCTTTTTCATACAGTTTATTTTTAGATAAACTCAATGCACCTTTATCTTTACCTCCATGTCCAGGATCTATAACTACTATATATTTTTTGTTTTGAGCATTCGTAATACTCATTAATAAAGCCAGACAAATCAATAAAAATAACTTGTGTGTTTTTATCATTTATTCTGAGAATAATGTTATTGTCATCGTTTGGTTATGCAACTCACATCTCTCATTTTCTTTAAACGGTGCAATTTCTCCATAAGAGTAAAACCCTGCTATACAACACTCACTACCTAAATTATCTTTTATAATATCTACTTCTTCACCTGTCATTTGCTTCATTACTATTCTACGCCCTACACAACTAATTAATATGGCTAACTGTGCATTTTCTAATTGACTATTGGCTATTTGTAGAGCAGATTCTGCTCCATCTATAAGTCCGTTAATGTTGGTTCTCATAAACTTTACAGTACTACCGGGTTCTATATCGCCGGAAAAAGTAAGTGATTTATCTTCCTCATTCACCGCTAATATCGTTCTTACCAAGCCTCTCTCTTCCTTTTCTCCTTCTTTAATCATATTCAATGGAAACAACAATGCAGAAGAGGGAAGTTGATCTACCTTATCTCCCAAATATGTTTTGTACAAATCAAGAGCTGGCTGTCTATCTATTTCATATAATACATTTCCTTTAGAATGGGTTACTATTCTATTGATCCCAAAAGGTGACCATCCTCCTACAGAACCACATCCCACCTTTAAAGTATCACTATAAAAACCTACAGTAGCTACTACATCTTCTCTTAATTGTCCATCATTAGTTACCACATAACTGGTTTCAAAATCATATCCATCACCAGCCAATCCACCCGTTACACTCACTCCTCTATCACACAATATAGAATTCAATCCCTTTACCAATTCGCTTCCATTTACATAATTAGACTGGGAAAAAACCATAACATGTTTCAAATTATCATGGTTAATTTTTTTCATTAGTATCTGACCAGCTGCCAAACTACCTTCTTCACCTACAATCACTTGATTATAAACAACCTTTGTATTTTCAAATTCTACCAGAGTAACTGTAATCGTATCTGATATGCTCAATGCTGAAATTTCACCCGAAGTAGTACAACCTGTTATAACGGCATCTTTATAATCACTTCGCAATCTAGAAATTACTTTATTATCTACATATTCAGGAGATAAAAATACGAATATCAAATGAGGTTTTATATTTATCTTTGGTAATTCTATTTGATCTTTCTGAATAATTATTTGCTGTGTTTTCATATTCTTTTTATTTTATTTTATTTATTCCATAGGTAAATTAGAGTTCTGAAGTGCTCTAAATCCTTTTTCTATATTTACAAGATTTGTGTAATTATTTTTCTTGAGCAAAGAGATAGCTATTACAGACCTATATCCACCTGCACAATGTACATAATACTTCTTTCGATTATCTAATACATTCAGATTAGAAGGCATTTCTGCTAAGTTATAATGCTTTACTCCTTTGATATGCTTAGCAGCATATTCATTACAATTTCTTACATCCACTATGTTACAATCTTTAGCATATATTTTCTCTATTTGATCTACTGAAATATTATCTATCGTATCAATAGGTTCTCCAGCTTGTATCCATTTCTGAAAACCTCCTTTAAGAAAACCTAAACAGTTGTCGTAGCCCACCCTAGCCAAACGAGTGATAGTTTCTTGTTCCTTCCCTTTATCTACAACTAAGACAATAGGTGTGTTGATGCCTTCTATAATAGCTCCTACCCAAGGAGCAAAAGAACCTTGTAAGCCAATAAATATAGCATTTGGTATAAATCCTTTGCAAAAATCTTTTTGACTTCTTACATCTAAAATACAGGCACCTTGTCGTATTAGTATTTTAAATTCTTCTACAGTCAAAGGTTTATTAGCATTGGATAAAACCCTATCAAAATTATTGTACCCTCTCATATTCAATTTTATATTATCCCCAAAGTATTGAGGTGGCTGAGCGATACCTTTGGTTACTTCTTTAATAAATTTTTCCTTAGTCATATTTTTATCCAGAGCATAATTATTTTTCTTTTGGTTACCCAGAGTGTCAAAAGTTTCTTTGCTCATATTTTTTCCACAACTAGAACCTGCTCCATGTGCTGGATATATAATCACATCATCGGGTAGAGGTATAATTTTATTTCTCAAAGAATCATACATATAAGATGCTAAATCAAAAATAGTAAGGTTTGATTTTACTGCTAAATCTGGTCGTCCTACATCGCCTATAAACAAAGTATCCCCGGTAAATACAGCTATTTCTTTCCCTTGCTCATCGATCACAAGATAACAACTAGATTCCATAGTATGACCAGGGGTATGCAACAATTTTATTTGAATATTTCCCAGCTTAAAAAGCTCATTATCTTTTCCGGAATAAAAATCATAACTTGCATTAGCATTAGGACCAAATATAATTTTAGCTCCTGTTTTTCTTGCCAAATCTATATGTCCCGATACAAAATCTGCATGAAAATGCGTTTCAAATACATATTTTATAGTTGCATTATTCTCATTTGCTTTATCTACATACTGTCGTGTTTCACGCAAAGGGTCCACAATAGCAACTTCGCCATTACTCTCTATGTAATAAGTGGCTTCAGCTAAACAATTTGTATATATCTGCTCTATTTTCATAATATTTATTGATTTTAGTGTAATAATACGGTTATTTAATTTGCCCTTTTTCTATCAAATCTCCTGTAATATCTTTACTACTAACAGATTGACAGTAATATAGAATTTTGTCTACCAAAGTAGTCTTTTCATGATCTACATGTGCTATGATAGCAATATTTCTAATATTCATACAAATGTTAGTTTAGTTTGACAAAGGTACGATTTTTTCGTATGTATTTCATATGTAATCTATACTTTATTTAAACCACCTAAAATAGACTATTAAAATCATGTCTTCTAAACTTAATGAACATAAGTTCGATGATAAAGTTTCTCTGAATAAGGAAATGGCT
This sequence comes from Ichthyobacteriaceae bacterium, assembly GCA_965226285.1. Lineage (GTDB taxonomy): Bacteria > Bacteroidota > Bacteroidia > Flavobacteriales > Ichthyobacteriaceae > CBDDCQ01. Next base: position 172,754 of record CBDDCQ010000006.1, on the reverse strand, counting down.
GCAGCTGAAACTCCGCTATACAGACGGACAAAACCAAAACTAACATTTGTATGAAAATTAAAACATATCGTAAGAATCCAATCCATAAATTAAAGATAATCCATGGACTTACTGTATATAATTCAAAACGTTTTATCTTTAAGTTATATCAAACGAACGTTAAATATGCAATGGTTATTTAAATCACACTTAATAATTTTCGTAATTTCGCCACAAAATGATAAAGAAACAGAATAATATTTCAACAATAGAATGACTTATAAAACAGATATTATACTTAAATATTTTTCTAATCTATCAAAGAAACAAATTACTCAGTTTGATAAATTGGAACACATTTATACAGATTTAAATGCCAAAATAAATATAATTTCAAGAAAAGATATTGAACAATTGTATTTAAGGCACATTTTACATTCTTTAGGAATTGCCATGATACAACCTTTTGATAAAGGTGCAAAAGTATTAGATGTAGGTACGGGAGGTGGTTTCCCTGGAATACCCTTAGCGATAATGTATCCCAATACAAATTTTCATCTAGTAGACTCTATTGAAAAAAAAATAACTGTAGTAAATGAGATAAAACAACAGTTGAGATTAGAAAATGTTACTTGTGATCATTGTAGAGCTGAAACCCTAAAAGATAAATATGATTTTATAGTGAGTAGAGCTGTAGCCAAAATGCCTGAATTTGTAAGGTGGGTGCAGAATAAAACACTTAAACAAAATACTCATAGGCACGCGAATGGTCTATTCTATTTAAAAGGTGGCAATTTATCTGAAGAACTCAAAAGATTTCCCAATGCTATAGAATATGATTTATCTTGCTTTTTTCAAGAAGATTTTTTTCAGACTAAAAAGGTAGTATATTTAGAATTGTAATGAATATTTTTGTAAGATTTTTTTTAATCCCTTTTTATAAGGTTACCCCCCTTAAAGTATTATATTTTACTTCAAGTTTACTATTTTGGATAGTTTACTACCTAATAGGGTATAGAAAAAAGGTGGTTTATCACAATCTTAAAAATTCTTTTCCTGAAAAAAATCACAAAGAAATCATCCGCATTCAAAAGAAATTTTTCAAATACTTTATAGATATATTTTTTGTAGAGATCTTTAAATTTTTTACATTAGATAAACATCAATTAGATAAAATAGTTCAGTATAAAAATCCTGAAGAAGTACACAAACATCTGCGACAGAATAAAAACATAATGATATTACTCGGTCATTATGGCAACTGGGAAGTGGGCATGACAATGCCAAAAATTTTGGACGTAGATATATCTGCAGTGTATAATCCTCTTACAAATGAAGCTATAGACGCATTTATCAAGAATAAAAGAGAAAGATTTGGCATTATGACCTTTCAAATGAAAGAAACATTTAGATATATGAAATCCAAGCAGCATATACAAAATGTGTTTATATTTTTGGCAGACCAAAGTCCTCATAGAGATAGTATCAAACATTATATTCACTTTCTAAATCAAGATACTCCTGTATTTATTGGTCCTGAAAAATTATCTAAATTATACGACCAAATAGTTATATATGCTGAAATTACTAGATTTAAACGAGGAAAATATGAGCTTACTTTCAAAACTATTTGTGAACGCCCTAAAGAAACTAAAGAATTAGAAATTACAAAAAAATATTTTGCGCTACTAGAAGAAAGTATCAAAAAACAACCTGAATACTGGCTTTGGTCTCATAAAAGATGGAAACATGTTGGAAACTAAATAACACAAGTTCGATATAAAGTTTACCTAAATAGCGATCTTTAAGTCAACTCCACTATTTGCCGAGCAGATTCGAACTGACGTAAATATTTTTGGAGACCACTGCATAGCCACTCGGCTATGGAGCCTTAAAAATTAAGGTACAAAATTTAGATTAAACTTTGTGCTTGAGCAAATTAAACTAAAGATTATGGACACGTCAATATACATTAATTTCGTTCTGCGGGGCTTATATTTTTTGAAACTATACTGATTCCATATATTCTATAAGTTCTACCACTTTATTAGCGTACCCCCATTCATTATCATACCATGAAACTAACTTTACAAAAGTACTATTGAGTTGTATGCCCGCATCTGCATCAAATATAGAAGTTCGAGGGTCTGTTTGAAAATCTGTAGATACTACTGCATCCTCAGTATATCCCAGTATCCCTTTCATTTCATTTTCAGAAGCTTTTTTGATAGCTCCCTTTATCTCTTCATAGGTAGTTTCTTTTTCTAAAGTACAAGTCAAATCTACCACAGACACTGTAGGAGTAGGTACTCTAAAAGACATGCCCGTAAGTTTCCCGCTCAAAGCAGGAATTACTTTACCTACTGCTTTAGCTGCACCCGTAGAAGAGGGTATAATGTTTTGACTGGCACCTCTACCTCCTCTCCAATCTTTTAAAGAAGGTCCATCTACTGTTTTTTGCGTAGATGTAGTAGCGTGCACTGTGGTCATTAAGCCCTCTTTTATGCCAAAATTATCGTGTATCACTTTAGCTAAAGGTGCCAAACAGTTCGTAGTACAAGAAGCATTAGATACAATATTCATATCTCTTGTAAGTTCTTTGTGATTTACGCCCATCACAAACATAGGTGTGTCATCTTTAGATGGAGCAGACAGTACTACCTTTTTTGCGCCTGCTTTAATATGGGCTCTTGCTAACTCTTTAGTCAAAAAGAAACCTGTAGATTCTACTACGTATGTTGCATCTACTTCTGTCCATCTTAAATTTTCAGGATTTCTCTCTGCAGTTACCCTTATTATTTGCCCATTTACGATCAAGTTTCCATCTTTTGTTGCTATTTCTCCATCAAATTTACCGTGCGTAGAATCATACTTTAGCATGTAAGCCATATATTCTACATCTACAAGGTCATTGATACCTACTATAGCGATATGATCTTTTTTAATAGCGGCTCTAAATACAAGCCTACCTATACGTCCAAACCCATTAATTCCAATTTTAATTTTGTTCATAGTTTAAATTAATTTGCGTTGTTGAAATATATTATTCAGTTTTACAACCCGCAAAGGTAATGAAATATTTAAATTAAAAAAAGAGAAGGGCTTTATAAAAAACCAAACTTTTTATGTATCTATTAAACAAGAGTATCAACCTAAAAGGAAGACGGCTAAAGGGTGTGGTATAGATTTAGGAATAAAAGAGTATAGATAAATCTAATAGAACAGTATGATAAGAAAAAGAAAAATAGGTTTTATACAGTTCATACCCTTTTTTTATATAGTTCATGCTCTTTTTATACAGTTCATACCATTTTTTATACAATTCAACCCCTTTTTTATACAGTTCACAGAAATTCTTTAAAACAGCTTTATAAAGAAAGTAATTAAGTTCCTAAATTTGCGGTCAATTCAAAAAAATATCAATTATAAAAATTTTAAAAATATAAGATGTATGAGTATTTATATTATTAGCAACAGAAAAATTAATGGGCAAGAATTTAATAATGATGATGATGGGATTGAGAAAGCTCAGCACGACTTTAGAGTTGCAGAAGTAACCGTGAAAGATGATGAAAACTCTCAAAGAGCTGAAAACTTCCAAAGCGTAGAGTTATCATATAAAATTTTACCTGATAACAAATTGGATGATTATTCATCAATAACAGAATTGATCAAAGATGCCAAAGAAAATGGCAAATTGGATAATTCTTCATCAAGACAAGAATTGATGAAAAAAGTTAATGAACATGCAGGAACTGCTGCTATGTTTGCGAACCTATATATTCAAATGTTATTTAAAAAAGAAAGTAACTGTTTATTTTTTATACATGGTTATGATTGTACGTTTAAAGACAGTTTAAAACATATCAAAAAACTTTATAGATTATACATTAAACCAAAAGATTCAGGGATAGATCATCTCATATATGTTTCTTGGCCTAGTAAACCAGATGATTATGGGCCTTTTCCTTTTAATTTAATTTCGCTGCCTTTTCGTAGTATTAGTGGTAGTATTCGTGATGATTATCGGGATGAACAAGAGGATGCTGAGGAAACTGGCATGGTACTGGGAAGGCTTTTCAATAAGTTATTAGATTTCTTTAGGGAACTTTTTAAAATTGAAGGAATGGGAAGGTGTTCTAATAAAATTCATTTAGCTGCACACTCTATGGGAAACACAGTATTAGATTATATGATTCAACACATAAATGATAAAAAATTATTCAGCATTTTTGGTGAGATTCTTCTATTGAATTCTGATGTTAGGGATGATATTTTTGAAGATGATGGTTCTTTCACAAAATTAGATAGATTGGGAGTGCGAACGCACATATATATTAACCAAAGTGATGATGTGCTTGAAGGATCTAAAAGTCTTAATTCAAAACTTCCATCAGGTTATGAAGGACGTAGATTAGGTTATAGAGGACCAAAAAACCCTGAATCTTTGGATAATGGAACTTTTGTTGTTGATACAACTGATGTTGGTGATACAGGTGAGATAATTGATTGGGGATCAACAGCAGAGCACATGAAAGAAAGCAATTTTGATCATTCGGGATATATAGGCAGGGAACTTGTAGTTGAAGATATATTGCAAGTATTGAAAGGTAAACATGAAACTAAAATTAAAGGTAGGCAGCTTACTAAAAGGAATTATTTTGAATTAAACGATAAATAATTTTTTACAGTATCAAAAATGATCGGCCACCGAAGTATCAAAACAACCGAAATATACGCCAAAGTCAACAATAAAAAGAAAATCCAAGCCATGAATAAAATACTGAATATATGATGTATTCAGTATTTTATTTAAATTATTTTGGTTGTGTTGGCAAAAAAAATATAATTATGAAATTAAAATTTATTTTAGCAATTCTTTTGTTGAATTGTTTTGTTTGTCTATCTCAAGAAAAAGAGTTTATAGAGCAATATACTTATAATGTAAGCGATGATGATAGCAAAAACTCTGCCCGTAAAGCTGCCATAGTCCAAGTCAAATCCATTATAAGCAACAAAGTAGGAACTTTTGTAAGTAGTGAAACCAATCTAAAAACAGGCGAAAATAATGCTTCTTTTGACCAGAGTTTTCAGGAGGAGATAAAGCAGATAAGTGCCAGCTTTAGTAAGTTAGAAATATTAGATGAGCAATACGATGGACAAACCTACTATATAAAAGCCAAAGTAAAGGTAGATGCGGGCACTATAAGAAAGAGAATAGATTCTTTTATAGAGTCCAAAAAACTCCAAAGAGAGAACAAAGACAATTTATCTAATCTACTGGAGCAGCAAAAACAAAGCCAAGCCAAAGCAGATAAAATCCTTGCTGCTATGAGCCAAACTGCTAATCTATTTAAACAAGAAACAAAAAAGAAGGTAGCAGACAAGCAAAAGATGAATGAGTTAGAACAAAAAATACTTAAACTCCAAGAGCAACTCAAAAATAATAAAAGACAATCTGCTAAAATAATCAATCAGCTAAAAAACAAAAAAGATGGCAATGATAAATCTTATTACAGCTATGAAAGCTACGAGGAAGATATGCCAGATGATGATAAATATACCAAAGAACTTTATGCTGACAAGATAGCCTATAACCAAAAAATACTCCTGATAGATGAAGAAAGTGAATACGCCCATAAAAACTTGGCAGATGCTCACTTTAACCTAAAGAATTATAAGGAGGCTATCAAGTATTATGACAAACTAATAAGTTGGAAACCTAAGCGAGATATTCTTATATACTGTTATAAAAATACAGCAATATCAAAATACTATTTAGAAAGATACAGCGATGCCATAAAGGAATTAGATATACTCATAAAGCTAAACCCAAAACCAGAAGGCTTTAAGTTTAGGGGGTTATCAAAATATGCTTTAGGTAGATACACGGAAGCTATAAAGGACTATAATAGAGCGATAAGACTAACAAAAGAATCTGCTGATTTGTTTTTATATAGAGCTGAAGCTAAATACGGTTTGAAAAAATATAAAGAAGCTATCAAAGACTCTGATAAAGCCATAGAACTAAATATAGAAGAACCATACCGTGCTTATTTTCTTAAGGGAAAATCAAAATTTGAACTAAAGAGGTATGCACAAGCAGTGCTTGATATAGAGATGAGTTTGCAAATAAATAGAGCAATGGCAGAGGCTTATGACCTATTGTCAAAACTTAAAATCAAATTAAGCAGATACGATGAAGCTATCATAGACAAATCTTTTTATTTTCTTTATAGTGGAGCTTTTGATAAAGCTATTGAAATGAATCCAAATATCAAAGAACAACCATCTTTTTATAAAGCGATTAGTATTAGTAAACCAGAAATTGAAATGGATGATCTCATAAAAAAAGAAGAAACAGGTGAGCTTTTTACGGGAAGGGTGGTTGATAAGGGACTACAATTAGGCTTTATGTATAAAGGAAATAGGGAAGGTTTATGGAAGTGGTATGATGAAAGTGGCAAATTGTTGTCAACACGAAACTATAAAAATGGCAAAAGGGAAGGTTTAGAGAAGTGGTATTATAAAAGTGGCGAATTGGAGCAAACAGGAAACTATAAAAATGGCAAAAGGGAAGGTTTAAGGAAGTCGTATTATAAAAGTGGCAAATTGTTGTCAACACGAAACTATAAAAATGGCAAAAGGGAAGGTTTAGGGAAGTCGTATTATAAAAGTGGCGAATTGTTGTCAACAGTAAACTATAAAAATGGCAAAAGGGAAGGTTTATGGAAACGGTATTATAAAAGTGGCAAATTGTTGTCAATAGTAAACTATAAAAATAGCGTAGCGGAAGGTTTATTGAAGTGTTATTATGAAAGTGGCGAATTGTGGGAAACAGGAAACTGTAAAAATGGCAAAAGGGAAGGTTTATGGAGGTCGTATTATAAAAGTGGCAAATTGATGGGAGAAGTAAACTATAAAAATGGGGAAGGTTTAGGGGAGTTATATTGTAAAACTGGCGAATTGTTGGCAAAAGGAAATTATAAAAATGGCAAAAAGGAAGGTTTATGGAAGGAGTATTATTCATATAGTTATAGTTCTAGTAATCCTAGTTCTTATTAGTAGTTATCAATTTGGTGATAACCGATTGTTGGCAGAAGGAAATTATAAAAATGGCAAAAAGGAAGGTTTATGGAAGGAGTATCATTCTACGTACCTTTTACACACAATTATTTATATATACCAGCGTTTAAACACATTGTACTCAAAAGGAAACTATAAAAATGGCAAAAAGGAAGGTTTATGGGAGTATTATTTTCCATCTTATGATATCGGAATTCTTTTTATTCCAATAATAATGGGAAAGGGGTCATCATTAAAATTAAAAGGAAACTATAAAAATGGCGAAAAGGAAGGTTTATGGAAGGTTTATGGAAAGGGCGAATTGAACTATAAAAATGGCAAAAGAATTGATAATGGAAAATAACCCAATACATATTAAATCGTATTCTTTTGCTATAAGAATAGTTAAATTGTATAAGTATTTGTTAAATGAGCAAAAAGAGTTTGTTTTATCTAAACAAATTTTAGAAAGTGGTACTGCTATAGGAGCATTAGTTAAAGAGTCTGAACATGCTCAATCAAAAGCTGATTTTATAAATAAGATGAGTATTGCCCTTAAAGAAGCAAACGAAACAGTATATTGGTTAGAACTTTTAAAGGATTCTAAATACTTAAAGGAAGATCATATTATTTCAATGAATAAAGAACTTACAAATTTGTTAAAAATGTTAATAAGCATAGTTAAAACAAGCAAACAAAATAAATAATTATCCATTGTCAATTATCCATTATTCAAAGGTTTAGCATTGTGATATATAAATTCGTCGCTCATATCATATGCACAAGGACTAAGGCTACCGTTCAATTCTTTTATTTTAGCAACTCCTTCCCAGTATATTTGTCCTAATGCCCCTATTTTAGCTTTTTTAAATATAAGTTCATTCATTATTTTTTTAGAATATGCATCTTTTAAAATAGTAGATAAGTTTAATAATCGCTCTTCTCCATTATTAAAAAAACAATGTATTTGAAACCCTTTTAAACATTTAATTTTTATTACTTTTATCATCTTAATGGTTCTATTTTATGAAAATCCTTAGAATTCCGCATAATAATGATTAATGTTGCGAATACTCCGCAAAGATACAAATTTTGAAAGCAAATTACAACGGTATAATGATTAATATATAATGATTAAATTGTGGATGGTTATAAAATGTAAACTATTTGCAACAATGAATCATTAATCATTGATAATTAATAATTATTAATGATTAAATTGTGGATGGTTTTAAACAATGATTAATTATTAATTATCAATGGTTAATGTTTAAATAGTGGATGGTTTTCAACAATGGTTCATTAATCATTAATCATTGATAATTAATCATTAAAATGTAAGCTATTTGCAACTGTCAAAATTTTTACGTACGTTTGCATTGTTGGGAAGGGTTATAAACTGTAAAGTATTCGTAACAATGGTTAATGGTTAATGATTAATGGGGTATTCCCCTTCATGAAAGCGATATAAAAAATTAAGACTGCAGGAGTTTTATTGAAAAATGATATATATTCGCAATCATTGATAATTAATCATTAATCATTGATAATTGATGTTAGTAAAATCGTATGGAAGTGCAGTTTTTGGGATATCGGCAACTACGATTACGGTAGAGGTAGATATTGCCAAAGGAATAGGTTTTTTCTTAGTGGGTTTACCTGATAGTGCTGTAAAAGAAAGTAGTCAGCGGATACAATCTGCGTTAAACAACAATGGATATAAGTGGCCTGGTAAAAAGATCACCATCAATATGGCTCCTGCGGATATGAGAAAAGAGGGCGCCGCTTACGACCTTACTATAGCTGTAGGCATACTTTGTGCCTCTGGGCAAGTCAATAGTACCTTACTCAAATCTTATGTAATCATGGGAGAGTTATCTTTAGATGGAAGCTTAAAACCGATAAAAGGAGTATTACCTATAGCCATACAAGCCAAACAAGAGGGTTTTAAGGGAATTATATTACCGAAACAAAATGAGCAAGAAGCTGCTATTGTAAGCGATTTGGAAGTATATGGTGTGGACAATATCACACAGTTAGTAGATTTTTTCAATGATAATTTACAACTCAATAACTGTCAGATAGATGCGAGAACTTTGTTTTATAAACACTTAGAAGACTGTGAATTAGACTTTCAAGATGTAAAGGGACAAGAGAACGTAAAGAGATCTTTTGAGGTAGCTGCTGCAGGAGGACACAATATTATTTTAGTAGGTCCTCCGGGTTCAGGAAAGACGATGCTTGCTAAAAGACTACCCTCTATATTGCCCCCCTTAACATTGAGAGAGGCTTTAGAGACTACTAAAATACACAGTGTATGCGGAAAAATGAAAGAGGGAATGTCACTGATGACAGAGAGACCTTTTCGTTCACCTCATCATACCATATCTGATGTGGCATTAGTAGGAGGAGGTACTTACCCGCAACCCGGAGAAATATCACTATCTCATAATGGTGTACTGTTTTTAGATGAATTGCCTGAATTTAAAAGGAGCGTATTAGAAGTGATGAGGCAACCTTTGGAAGATAGAGTGGTAACTATATCAAGGGCAAAATTTACAGTAGATTATCCTTGCAGTTTTATGTTAGTAGCGTCTATGAATCCAAGTCCATCAGGTTATTTTAACGACCCAGACAAAATGTTGGTATCTTCACCTCAAGAGATGCAACGTTATTTAAGTAAAATATCAGGACCCCTACTCGATAGAATAGATATTCATATAGAGGTAACGCCTGTACCATTCAAAGATTTATCTGCCAATAGAAAATCTGAAAGCAGCAAAAACATAAGAGAACGTGTAATTAAAGCAAGGCAAACACAGGCACAACGATTTGAAAATGAGCAAATACACTATAATGCCCAAATGAGTAGCAAACAACTTAGAAAGTATTGTGTACTCAACCAAGAATGTAAAGATTTACTAAAACAAGCTATGGATAATTTAGGACTTTCAGCTAGGGCTTATGATAGAATACTCAAAGTATCTAGAACCATAGCAGATTTAGATAATTTACCTGATATATTGCCTTTGCACTTAGCAGAAGCGATACAGTATCGAAGTTTAGACAGAGAGGGTTGGTTGGGTTAAGAAATTTTATAATTAAATTCTTTTGGGTATTTAGCATTGATATTTTTATAGAAATCTTCAATTTCTATAAAATCTTTTTCTGTATCTCCTGTGAGGTGAACTATCTTTCCAATGCCTATGGTTTTGGTTTTGTAATCTAAATAACCTAAATACAATGGCATATTTAACTCTTTGGCAATATGATAAAAACCTTTTTTCCATCTTTTGGTCCTAGAACGAGTGCCCTCTGGAGTAATGATAAGATTCAATCCTTTTTCCAGTTTTAACCTTTTAGATAGCGTTAATATCAAATTATTCTTTTGAGAACGATTTACTCCTATAGCACCCGCCCATTTAAACACAAAGCCCAATGTAAACTTAGTGTAGTAGTCCTTAATCAAAAAATTTATTCTGAGTTTTAATTTCCAACTTGCCATAATACCTATTAAAGCATCCATATTAGAAGTATGAGGTGCTGCTACAACAATACGATTGCTATGTTTATGTAGGTTTATAGATGTATCTATTCTCCATCCTATTAACTTTAAAACGATACTTCCTAATAGATATTTCATACTACTAATGCAGTTAAATGGTATAATATTTCTCGTTCTTCTTTTGTCATTATTTTTTCTTTCATTTCCATAGTTTTTGCACTTACCTCTAATGCTTTTTTAGTATTGTAGCGAACAGTATGCTTACCATCTGTCCAAGAGAATGAAGGAATATACTTGTTTTGAAATCCATGCCCAAAGATATTACAATTTACGCCTACGATACTACCTGAATTGAACATGGTATTCACTCCTGTTTTACAGTAATCACCCATAGCTATCCCAAAAGACTGTTGCTTTGAATTTAAATAACCTTTTTGTGAAATACTCCATATTTTAATATCAGATAAGGTATTTTTTAAGTTGGAAATATTAGTGTTTGCTCCTAAGTTACACCAATCTCCTATAATAGAATTTCCTAAATAACCATCGTGTCCTTTATTGGAATAGTTACCTATGATAGAGTTTTTAATCTCTCCAGCCACTACTGATTTTATTCCTATGGTAGTAGCTCCATATATCTTTGTGCCCATTTTTAGTACAGCATTTTTACATAATGCAAGTCCTCCTCTTATAGTACACCCTTCCATTATTTTGCTGTCTCTTCCAATATATATAGGTGCATCTTTGGCATTGAGTGTAGTGTATTCTACTTCGGTATTTTCCTCTAAAAATATATCGTTTTCATTAATAATATTATTGGTATTACTTAATGTAGCAGAGGTTTTATCTTTGGTAAGCAAATTAAAATCGCTAAGGAGTAATACATGGTTATATAAAAATATATCGGCTAAATTTTTAATTTGTATGGTTGGTTTTTTAAATTCTATTCTTTCATATTTGTCTATTTGTGAGCATTCTATATTTTGTGTATAAAATGCAATAGTTTCATTTTTTTTGACTAAAATTTGTCCTTGTTTTAATGATAAAATGCTTTCAACTAGAGCTTCATTAGGACAAAATGATGAATTTATCATCATATTTTCGTCAGACTTTACTAAAGGAAATTTTTTAGATAAATATTCTTGTGTAAGCGTAGAAGGTTTGCTTTTTAGGTATTTTTCCCATTTTTCTCGAATAGTGAGAATACCTACTCTTATATCTGCAATAGGCTTACTATAAGTAATGGGTAGTAAATTGACCCACAGCTTACCATCAAATAGGACGAAATTCATCATTTATGATACGAAAAAGCTCCTTATAAACATTGTGTTATAAGGAACATCAGGTATAAAATACTTATTTAGTCTTGTAAAAAAAAATTTGTAATTTAAGTTCTTTTTTTATACTTATTTTTAAATTTATCAATACGACCTGTAGTATCTATAAGTTTTGTTTTTCCAGTGTAAAAAGGGTGAGAAGAACTAGATATATCTAATTTTACTAAAGGGTACTCAACACCTTTTACCTCTATAGTTTCTTTAGAATCAACTACAGAACGAGTGATAAAAACTTCATTATTAGACATATCTTTGAATGCTACTAACCTATAATTTTCTGGATGTATTCCTTTTTTCATTGTGTAAATGTATATTTATCTGTTCTTCATAAATTAGGGATGCAAATTTATAATTATTTTTTAATTATGGATACACTTTATAACCTTTTTTTAATGAAAAGAATAGTATAAACTCTATTTTTAAGTGTAATTTGTTTTATTATTGTTTTAAAGAGTTATTGCGGGCTTTCGCTCGCAATTTTTTTTAATTTTACTGCGATAACTTTTTATAGTGTTTTAACTAAGTGTCCACGTAGTAATTTTAGGTTTGGGAATTTAAAAGTATTGAAATCAAATAAAGATACGCCTGCGCCTATTAAAACAATTTCTCTTTTGTACCTGTTTTGAAAAAAAATTATTTTTTTGTTTTAAGAAAATAATTTTTTTGTTAAATTTGCACCATAATTGAATTATTAATAATTTATCATTAATCATTACTAAAATGAAAAAGATAAAACACAGATATTTTTTCGGTTTATTAGCATTCATATTTTCTACGAGCCAACTCACCCAATGTAATAAGGAAGATAAGTCTTTGGAAAAGAGCAAAGAGGCATCGATCATCTCCTTTGAGTTGGGCACTTATAAAGGCAAGTTAAACGGCACCTCCTTCATTATAGAGGTACCCTACGGGGCAGATATAAATTCTTTATCGGCAAAGGTAAAGTTATCCGAAAAGGCAACGATAAAACCCAACCCAAAGACAGTGAAAGATTGGAGCAATCCAGTATCGTTTACGGTAGCCGCAGAAAATGGAAAAGATAGCAAGAAATATACAGTAGAGGTAAAAATATTACCTCCGGTATTGACCTTTGAAAAACTGACCAAAAAATATACAAAAGGTGGGCATTTGAATGCTACAGAAATTCTAAAGCATGTAAAAGGTGAAAAGGCGGGCTATACTTTAAAAGAGATCACAAATCTGAATCCTAATCATATAGTAACGGTCAATGGAAGTGCACCAAATTTAAGGTTAGCATTTAATCAGGTGGGCGTTTTTACGGCTTCGTTGCACTTAAAACAGAATGCTACATCCGATTTGGATGTAACGCTCAGTAATGCAGCGTTTGAAATTACAAAGGGGGATGCTCCTTTGGATTTAAACTGGATAAAACAAAATAAGGTTTATCGTTTGGGAGAAGAGATCAGCAATGCAGAAATCTTAGCAGGTCTTAACGGAACAAAAACAGGCTATACCATTAAAACAGTAAACATCAGTAATGCAGGAGGCACAGGTGCAAGGGTTTCAGGTAGTGGCACTTCAGCTAAGATCGTTGGTTATACCCGGGCGGGTAACTTGACCTTAACACTTGTATTTGAACACGATACCAAAGCAGATAAAACCATAACGGGTGCACAATTTGAACTTACCAGTGGAGCTGTATCTGTACCTTTAAGTTGGAGCAGACAAAGCAAGGTTTACAGTTCCCCAGCAGAGATAGGCAATGCAGAATTATTGGGCGGTGTGAGAGGTACAAAAACAGGGTATCGTATAAAATCAGTACAGATTACCAGTGATTCAGGGGGCAGTGGTGCGCGTGTTTCAGGGAGTGGTACTGCAGCTAAGATCGTCAGTTATGGCAAAGCCACTATCTTGACGTTGACGCTTGCACTTGAACACGATACCAAAGCAGAAAAAACGCTCAGTAATGCAGTGTTTGAAATTAGAAAGATGCCCGTACCGGCTGATTTGAGTTGGCGTAAACAAAATAAGGTTTATAGTTCCGCACGAGAGATAAGCAATCGGGATTTGTTAGCAGGTCTTACGGGTACTGGTAAAACAGGCTATCGAGTGAAAACATTAACCATAAGTGATGCAAGAGGTACAGGAGCAAGGGTTTCAGGGAATGGCACTTCAGCTAAGATCGTCGGTTATACCAAGGCGGGTACTTTGACTTTATCGATTGTATTTGAACACGATACCAAAGAGGATAAAAACATTACTGGTGGGGCGTTTGAAATTACGAAGATGGATGCACCTACTGATGTAACTTGGACGAAGCAAGCGAAGCCGTTTAGCAGTAGCGGCGAAATTACCAATACCCATTTATTAGCAGGCGTTACAGGTAGTGGTAAGACGGGTTACACCATTAAAACCGTTACCATTACCAATAAAAACGGTACAAGTGCGAGGGTTTCAGGGAGCAGTACTTCAGCTAAAATTACGAGTTATACCAAAGTGGGTACGCTTACGCTCACGCTTGTATTAGCACACGATACCAAAAGGGATGTAACCCTTAGAAATGCACAGTTTGAAATTACGAAGGCGTCAGCACCGCCTTTAAGTTGGACGAATCAGACGAAGCCGTTTAGCAGTGGTGACGAAATTACCAATGCCGAGCTATTAGCAGGCGTTACGGGCAGTGGTAAGAATGGATACACCATTAAAACCGTTACCATTACCAATACAAACGGTACAAGTGCGAGGGTTTCAGGGAGCGGTACTTCAGCTAAAATTACGAGTTATAACAAAGTAGGTACGCTTACCCTTACGATTGTTTTACAACACGATACTAAAGATGATGTAACCATTACAGGTGCACAGTTTCATATTTATAGAGATATTTTTAAGATAAGTAGTGCTGGGGAATTAACACTTAAAACAAGCGTTGACAAAAATAGTTTAACAACAGTAACCATTCCTTATACGATTAATGATACCACCGTAACCAGTATTGGAAATCAGGCATTTGATAGTTGTATCAAGCTTACCAGTATTGCGATTCCTAATTCCGTAACCAGTATTGGAAATCAGGCATTTGATAGTTGTATCAAGCTTACCCGTATTACGATTCCTGATTCCATAACCAGTATTGGAAGTCGGGCATTTTCTAATTGTATTTCACTTACCAGTATTACGATTCCCAATTCCGTAACCAGTATTGGATATGAGGCATTTCAGTTTTGTAATCTTCTTACCAGTATTACGATTTCTAATTCCGTAACCAGTATTAAATATTGGACATTTTATGGATGTGCTTCACTTACCAGTATTACGATTCCTAATTCCGTAACCAGTATTGAAAATTACGCATTTGGTGTTTGTATTTCACTTACCAGTATTACGATTCCTGATTCCGTAATCAGTATTGGAAATTCGGTATTTCTTAGTTGTAGCAAACTCACTACCATATGGGTACCTAATGCAAAAGTGTCTGGTTGGGAAGCTAAACTAAAAAAAGGTAATACTGCATCAGTAGTGGGGTATTAATGTAGTAGGGAGAGCCCCGTGGCTGTCCTAAATGGTGGTGAATACTTTTTAACCCCCTTTGTGTCCCCCTTTAAAAGGGGGACTAAGAGGGGGTCAGCACAAACACACAGAGCAAGTCCCTACTTTTTTGCGTATTTAATCCCCCTTTAAAAAGGGGGACAAAGGGGGATTTTACCAAAGATGCCCGTATGAAAACAATTTCTCTTTTGTACCTGTTTTGAGACTCAAAAAAAAATTATTTTTTTGTTCATTAATTATTATTTTATTTATTAATTTTGCATCTTATTAAATCAATGATAATTTATCATTGATAATTACTAATATTTATAATAAGGAGAATTTAATTTTAAAAAATAAAATTACAATGAAAATTACAAAAATAAAGAATAGATATTTTTTTGGTTTATTAGCACTCATATTTTCTATTACCCAACTGACTCAATGTACTAAAGACGATAAGCCTGACGAAAAGAGCAAAGAGGCATCCATCATCTCCTTTGAATTAGGCACTTATAAAGGAAAGTTAAACGGCACCTCATTATCATTATTAATAGAGGTACCCTATGGAACAAATATAAGTTCTTTATCGGCAAAGGTAAAGTTATCCGAAAAGGCAACTATCAAACCCGACCCAACGAAAGTGAAAGATTGGAGCAAGCCAGTATCCTTTACGGTAACCGCAGAAAATGGAAAAGATAGCAAGAAATATACAGTAGAGGTAAAAATATTACCTCCGGTATTGACCTTTGAAAAACTGACCAAAGAATATACAAAAGGTGGACGTTTGAATGCTACAGAAATTCTAAAGCATGTAAAAGGTGCAAAGGCAAGCTATACTTTAAAAGAGATCACAAATCTGAATCCTAATGATATAGTAACAGTCAATGGAAGTGCGCCAAATCTAAGATTAGAATTTAATCGAGTGGGTGCTTTTACGGCTTCGTTGGGTTTAAAACACAATGCTACATCAGATTTGGATGTAACCATAAGTAATGCAGCGTTTGAAATTACAAAGCAGGTTGCTCCTTTGGATTTAAGCTGGAGCAGACAAAGCAAGGTTTACAGTGCCGCAGGAGAGATCAGCAATGCAGAAATCTTAGCAGGACTTGACGGAACAAAAACAGGCTATACCCTTAAAACAGTAAACATCAATAATGCAGGAGGCACAGGCGCAAGGGTTTCAGGGAGTGGCACTTCAGCCAAGATCGTTGGTTATACTCGGGCGGGTAACTTGACCTTAACACTTGTATTTGAACACGCTACCAAAGCAGATAAAACCATAACGGGTGCACAATTTGAAATTACTGAGGGCTTAACTTGGCGCAAACAAAGCAAGGTTTATCGTTCGGGGGGAGAGATAAGCAACGCTGAACTATTAGGCGGTCTGCAGGGACCAAAAGAGGGCTATCGTATTAAATCAGTACAGATTACAAATGATTCATCAACAAGTGGTGCAAGGGTTTCAGGGAGTGGTACTGCAGCTAAGATCATTAATTATAACAAAGCAGTTACCTTGACGTTGACGCTTGTATTTGAACACGCTACCAAAGCAGAAAAAACCATAACAGGTGCACAATTTGAAATTACGAAGATGGCTGCACCTACCAATTTAACTTGGGTAAAACAATTGAAGAGGTATCGTTCTGGTCAGGAGATAAGCAATTCAGAATTATTAGCAGGTCTCGAAGGTTCAAAAGTAGGGTATCGGATTAAAAGTGTAGCAATTACGAGTGACTCCTCAAGTAGTGGTGCGAGGGTTTCAGGGAGTGGTACTGCAGCTAAGATCATTAATTATAGCAAAGCGACTATCTTGACGTTGACACTTGTATTTGAACACGATACCAAAGTAGATAAAACCATAACGGGTGCACAATTTGAACTTACCAGTGGAGCTGTATCTGTACCTTTAACTTGGAGCAGACAAAGCAAGGTTTATAGTGTTTCAGGAGAGATAAGCAACGTTGAATTATTGGGCGGTGTGCGCGGTACAAAAGACGGCTATCGTATCAAAACCGTACAGATTACAAATGATTCAGGAGGCAGTGGTGCGAGGGTTTCAGGTACTGGTACTGCAGCTAAGATCGTTGATTATGGCAAAGCCACTACCTTGACGTTGACGCTTGTACTTCAGCACGCTACCAAAGCACAAAAAACGCTCAGTAATGCAGTGTTTGAAATTAGAAAGATGCCCGTACCGGCTGATTTAACTTGGCGTAAACAAAATAAGGTTTATAGTGCTGGAGGAGAGATCAGCAATACAGCATTATTAAACGGTCTTAGCGGTACAAAAACAGGCTATCGAATCAAAACAGTAACCATCAGTAATAAAGCAGGTACAGGTGCAAGGGTTTCAGGGAACGGCACTTCAGCTAAGATCGTCAGTTATACCAAGGCGGGTACTTTGACTTTATCGATTGTATTTGAACACGATACCAAGGAGGATAAAAACATCACTGGTGCGGAGTTTGAAATTACAAAGATGCCCGTACCAGTTGATTTGACTTGGCGTAAACAAAGTAAGCCTTATAGTGATAGAGGAGAGATCAGCAATGCTGAATTATTAAACGGTCTTACAGGTACAAAAACAGGCTATACCATTAAATCGGTAACCATTACCCATAAAAACGGTACAAGTGCGACTGTTTCAGGGAGTGGTACTGCAGCTAAGATCGTTGGTTATCGCAAAGCGGGTACTTTGACCTTATCTATTATATTTGAGCATGATACCAAAGCAGATAAAACCATAAATAATGCAAAATTTGAAATTACAAAGGGGGCTGCCCCGAGTAATTTAAGTTGGGGTAAACAAAGTAAGCCTTATAGTGATAGAGGAGAGATCAGCAATGCAGAACTATTAAACGGTCTTGGGGGTACAAAGACAGGCTATCGTATCAAATCAGTACAAATTACAAGCGATTCAGGGAGTAGTGGTGCGTCTGTTTCAGGGAATGGTACTGCAGCTAAGATCGCTGGTTATACTAAAATAACTGTATTGACGTTGACACTTGTATTTGAGCATGATACAAAAGCAGATAAAACCATAGGGGGTGCACAATTTGAAATTACAAAGGGGGCTGCCCCAAGTGATTTAACTTGGCGTAAACAAAGTAAGGCTTATAGTGCTGGAGGAGAGATCAGCAATGCAGCATTATTAAACGGTCTTAGCGGTACAAAAACAGGCTATCGTATTAGATCAGTACGGATTACCAGTGATACCTCAACCAGTGGTGCATCTGTTTCAGGGAGTGGTACTACAGCTAAGATCACTGGTTATACTAAAATGACTGTATTGACGTTGACACTTGTATTTGAACACGATGCAAAAGCAGATAAAACCTTTACAGGTGCAGAATTTGAAATTACAAAGATGGCTGCTCCTGTAGATTTAAGTTGGGTTAAACAAAGTAAACTTTATAGTTCATCAGGTGAGATAAGCAATGCAGAAATCTTAGCAGGTGTTAACGGTACCAAAGTAGGCTATCGTATTAAATCGGTACAAATTACAAGTGATTCAGAGAGTAGTGGTGCCTCTGTTTCAGGGTTGGGTACTGCAGCTAAGATCATTAATTATAGCAAAGGCACTACCTTGACTTTGACACTTGTATTAGAACACGATATGAAAGCAGATAAAACGATAAGTAACGCAGAGTTTCAGATTTTATCTGTTTTCACAGGTGGTGTGTGGAAAACGAGTGAGGGCGGAGATGGCAAGACCTATCAAATAATAACAGTCTCCAATGCGAGTGGTTATAGCCGTAAGTGGTTAGATAGAAACTTAGGTGCAGGTGAGGTCTGTACAGGTAATATCACTCTAAATTGTTTAGGGGATTTTTATCAATATGGTAGAGCACGCGATGGTCATCAATTTGGTAATAATTGGGGTACTTTAAATAGTAATTCGCTTACTACGCCAAGTGATACTTATGCGAATGGTATTATTTCAACGCCAACAGATCCAACAAATGGTAAATTCCAAATTGGTCATGGTGATGGTTTTTGGTATAATGGCACTAATAAAGATAGATCAGGAGGTTATGATAGTGCGACAGATAGCTACGGTAACTTTTGGAGTAATGCGTATTCAAATGGTCATTCAGGTGGTGGTTTAAATAATCCCTGTCCACCTGGCTTTAGAGTACCAACTAAAGATGAGTGGAAAGCTGTCAAAAACGCAGGAATTTTAATTTATGATAGCACGAAAAAAGTAGTATCAACGGGTAAATTAAAACTCCCTGTAGCAGGGCGTCGGGAAGGATCAACTGGGAATATAGTCCAGAGAACTGTAGAAGGCTATTACTGGTCAAATACTCCGAATACTCGTGGTATTGATCAGTCTAACATTTTATTTATCTCTCCAAAACTAAACTTCTTAGGCATAAGTAGTGAATTATTTAACTATGGTGCTAATGTTCGTTGTATAGAGAATCAATAGGCATGCTTAGCCGCCTATAAGGGTTCACCTTATCGTTTGCCTTTACCTCTCGTAGTATAAGATGCAAACGTAGTATAAAGAGACGTTTAAGGGTGGTTGATGACACTTAAAAACTCCCCCAACCGATCTCGTAAGAGCAGAGTGCGGGAGTTGTTACTTCTGATATTTGCATTTTTCATTCTTGAGTGTTAGCGAAAGATGATAAAATGCTCTTTTAAAGCCCGTTTTGATCTTATTAAAAAAATTATTAATAAATATTTCTAAATCTTTTCTTATCTTTGAGTTTCTAAAAAAAGATTTTACATTTGCTATAGATTTATAATGATTATATTTTAAATGGATTCACCAGTAGAAAAAGATAGTAGGTATATTTGGCATCCTTATACTGCATATCAAACAGCACCGTTGCCTATACTTATTAAAAAAGCAAAAGGCACCTGTATTTGGGATGAAAAAGGCAATGAATATTTAGATGCTATCGCCTCTTGGTGGATTAACCCTCATGGGCACTGTAATGAGTATATTATAGATAAAGTACATCAGCAGTTACAAACTTTAGATCATATTTTATTTACAGGGTTTACTCATCAGCCTGCTATAGATTTGGCAGAGCGATTGTTGAATTTGATGCCTACTAACCAAAAGAAGATATTCTATTCTGATAATGGTTCTACTGCGGTAGAAATGGGTATCAAAATAGCTTTGCAATACTTTAATAATCAAGGGATAAAAAGACATAAGATCATTGCCTTTGAAAATGGTTTTCATGGCGAAACCTTTGGTGCTATGGCTGCTTCAGGCACATTGTTTTTTAAGGAATTTTCAGACTATTTTATACAAGTAGATAGAATACCTGTACCTACCTTAGAGAATAGAAACGAAATACTTGAAACCTTTGAAAATATTATAAAAAAAGGGAATGCAGCTTGTTTTATATTTGAACCTCTTATACAAGCAGCTGCGGGTATGGTGATGTATCATAAAAATACTCTGGACCAAATGATACAAATAAGTAAAACATATAATTTACTTTCTATAGCTGATGAAGTAATGACTGGATTTGGTAAAACGGGAACTATGTTTGCTTGTAATCAACTCCAAAACAAGCCTGATATGATGGTACTCTCTAAAGCACTTACTGGGGGGATCTTACCTCTTGCTGTTACTTCTTGCACTCAAGATATTTTCAATTCTTTTTATGAAAATAACATTTCATTACAAGGACATACTTTTACAGCCAATCCTATAAGTTGTACTGCAGCTTTGGCGAGTTTAGATCTATTTGAAAAATCTGATTATCCCGTTCAAGTTCGTAGCATATTAGAGGGATACAGAGCATTTGATAATGAGATTAGGCAGCATCCCAGTATATTAATGACTCGCAGGTTAGGTATCATATATGTAATGATACTTAAATCAGATGATACCCGATATTATGGAGCATTCAGAGATAAGCTATATGATTTTTTTGTAAATAAGAATCATATTATTATTAGACCTATGGGTAATACGATATATATTTTACCACCATTTTGTATTACTCAAAAAGAATTAAATAGGATTTTTAACGTTATTAAGAAAGCATTGGATACAGTAGTATAAATTTAATTTAAGTTTGATATTGTTAAGTTAAGAAACAATGGAAACACCAAAACTTTTTTAGATGATTATGCTGTAAATCAATTAACAATCATTTATAACATTATCTTTGTAGGTGTTTACAAATGTAGTGGTTTATCTTAAATATTTAAGTAGGTTACAATAAAGTTTTCTTAGAGGATTTAATAGGTTGATATAATCTAATATAAAAAACAACTTTAATTTAACCCGAAGCCTTAAATTACTTTTGTAAATAGGATCGCTTTTAATCTCTCGCATAAAGACTTTTAAGATTTTACCCTTACTTGCAGTTACAAAAATATTAGAGACAGTTGACGAATAATATTTGATAAATTTTTCTTTATATTTCTCATAAATACTTTTTTCAATGAGAAATTTTTGCATTTCTTCTAAATAAATTAATTGACTTTGTACTCTTTTATACATGTGATCAGGATCATATCTACTACCTATAGAATTCTCTCTTTGAACATAAAAATAAAGATCGTATGGAATTAATAATATGTTATTGGCATAAAACAGCATTTTGAAAATATATAATTCATCTTCGTGTAAGATGCCTTGTAAAAATGTAACACCATCCTCTATATATAGATTTCTTTTGTAAATTTTATTCTTGACATCATTATTTAAATATTTATTTGCAAAGAATTTTTTAAAAGGACTCTTAAATAAATAAATTTTATTGCTTTTTACATATGGTGAGTGGTATTTATTACCTAAAAAAACTAAATTGCATTGTACTATATCAACATCATTTTTAGTAGTTTGTTCATACATAGTTTTATACATATCAGGGTGAATATAATCATCACTATCTACAAAACCAATGTATTCTCCCTTTGCTTCAGCAACACCGGTGTTTCTGGCACTGCTTAGTCCTTTATTTTCTTTGTGAATAATATATTTTATTCTATCATCCTTTTGTTCATATTCCTTACATATCTCGTTATCTAAAGAACTTGGTGAAGCATCATTTACAATAATAATTTCTATCTCTTTTAGAGTTTGATTGATAATACTATCTAAACATTTTCTTAAATATTTAGAAACATCATAAACGGGTACCACAACGCTTATCTTTATATCTTTATTCATAATTATAATATATTAATGTATTTAAATTCATTCTTAAATCTATATTTTTCATAAAAAACTCTATAATTTTCTGCAAATTTAAAACTAAATTTGAAATGACCCTAACAAATCAATTTTTTTGAGTCTCAAAACAAGTGTCAGAGTAAAGTTGTTTTAAAAGAGTACATTTTTATTTGATTCCAAGTAAATACTTTTAATTCCCAAACCTAAAATTACTAGTTAATACTTAAACAAATCGATAAAAAGTTACAGCAGTAAATTTAATTTTTTACAAATCTTACACTAACTTTTTTACCTTTTCGAAAAATTAACTGGTTTAGTGTTGCAATCGGCAAAACAAAATATACATTCCGTTTTGAATTTTTGCACGTTTTGTTTTGCCAATTATAAATTTTAAACAAATAAAATACTTAATGAATAAAAAATTAAAGCAGAAAATGGGTTACTAATGATTAGTGATCATATAAGATTATGACCCATTTGATATTAGCTGTACAGACCTCACTTGCACCTAAGTTTTTATCTAACCACTTACGGCTATGACCAGCACTTAGCATTGGATACCGTCGTAATCTGTACTGATTTAATTCGATAGCCTCCCTTGTACCTCCAAGACCTCTTAATAATTCAGCATTGATTATCTCTCCTCCAGAACCAAGTTGGTACTTTTCTATCTTTTTTTACTACTAAAATAAATAACACAAAATACTTTTTTTACAATTTACTACTCCTACAATCTCATTTACCCTCCTCTAACTTAAAAGACTGCTTTATAATAGCTCTTAACAATATACCCTCTATCATCTTATCTTCGGCATACTTATTAGGATGGTATTCAGACTTTAAAGATACATTGAAGAACCAAGCAGTAGTATTCCACCAAAAAGCTGTCCAACTGCTCCTAAATTCAGTAATCACATCATACATTGTAGCCCCTAACTCCCTATATATCAACTTACATAAAATTTGACCTTCAGTTTGTGTCATATTTTCTATGTGCTCAGTAAATTTATCTTCAAAATAAGATTGAACCCGCTTAATATACTTTCTCTTGAGCCTCGAAGATTTTATTTTAGATACTCTTTCCCTCATTTTAGTAACTCTATCTGTTACCATTAAAGCATAAGGATATACCTTTATTACCTTTCGTTTGAGAATCATATATTTTCTATAAGATTTATAATCATCGAACTTAGGTTCAGGCATTACGCCAACTTCTTTCAAATTAAAAATGGGCAACCCAGTTTCTTTACTTTTATTTCCAATAAAAAAAGTATCCCTTTGAGCCAATAATAACTGACTGAAAAAGAGCCAATAAAACAATAAAAACCTAAATTTAAAAAACATAAAAGCAAAAGTAATTAATTTTTTTATGAAAAACTAATTAATATCATTATTTTGTATTAAACTTGCCAAAAAATAAAGAGTCTATAGATATCTTAATTCTTAAAGCCAAAAATATGAAAAAATTAATATTTTTAATCTTAGCAATATGTTCATTAAATGTTTTTTCTCAAAAGAAAAACATCACACTAGAAGACATTTGGAAAAAGAGAACCTTTAAAACAGAATACTTGCAAGGTATTCGATCGATGAAAAACGGAAAGGAATACACTGTAATTAACTACGAAAAGGAATCTATGAGCATAGATTTATACAGTTATAAAACCTCTTCAAAAATAAAAACGATACTCAATACCAAAAACATCAAAGAATTTAAGTATTTCAGTAATTATACTTTTAGTCCCTATGAAAAATCAATCCTCTTATCTACTGAAGTAGAACCCATTTATCGTCGTTCTTCACGTGCTAAATATTATATATATAATGTAAATACTGGAAAAGTTTCACTTCTATCTACAGGAAAACAAATGATACCACATTTTTCACCCAATGGTAAAAAAGTAGCATTTGTAAGGAACAATAATATCTTTATAAAACACTTGGATACAAACACTGAAATTCAAGTAACTACAGATGGAAAAAAAAATCACATCATCAATGGGCTTTCTGACTGGGTATATGAAGAAGAATTTTCTATTGTAAGAATGTTTCAATGGTCTCCAAAAAGCGATAAAATAGCTTATATAAAATTCGACGAATCTAGGGTGAAAGAAATATCTATAGATATGTTTCACGAAACGCTATACCCAACGCAAATGGTATTTAAATACCCCAAAGCAGGAGAAGAAAATTCAATCGTAACCCTACACTTTTACAACCTAAAAACAAAAAAGAATTCTAAAGTAAATTTAGATGAATACAATGACTTTTACATTCCTAGAATCTATTGGACAAAAGATGATAACACGTTATGTGCTTTTGTAATGAACAGGTATCAGAACAAGTTAGATTTTCTATTTGTAAACTCTAAAAACAACTCAAAGAGAATTGCCTATACAGATACTGATAAAGCCTATATAGAACTACAAACAGATCCCATATTTTTAAGAGACAATTCTTTTATTTGGATGAGTGAAAAAGACGGTTGGTATCACCTTTATTTAATAGATAAAGGTGGTAACCAAAACAGGCAAATCACCAAGGGAAAATGGGAAGTTACCAAGTTTTATGGATACGACAAAAAGAGCAATAAATTATACTATCAATCTACCGAAGATGGTAAAGGAAATAAAGGTATCAACAGGAATTTATACTACATTGACCTCAACGGAAAAAACAAAACAAAACTATCCATACAAACTGGCTTTAACAATGCTAAATTCAGTAAGAACTACCAATACTATATCAATACGTATTCTAATGCTAATAACCCTCCAGAATACTCACTATACCAATCCAATGGAAAAAAAATAAAAGTACTCAAACACAACAAAAAATTACAAAAACAATTACAAGAATACAATATTTCAGAAAGAGAAATATTTATCCTAAAGACAAAAACAGGACATGAATTAAACGCTTATATGATAAAACCTTATAACTTTAATCCCCAAAAGAAGTATCCTGTGTTTATGCACATATATGGAGGTCCAGGCTCACAAACTGTAAAAAACTCTTGGAGCGGAAACTATTATTCACATTTGCTTGCACAAAAAGGATACATCATCGTATCTGTAGACAATAGAGGTACTGGATTTAAAGGAAGTAAGTTTAAAAAAGTAACTTACAAGCAACTGGGAAAATACGAAATAGAAGACCAAATAGAAGCTGCAAAATACCTCGGTGAATTACCTTATGTAAATAAGAATAGAATTGGCTTTTTTGGCTGGAGCTATGGAGGATACATGGCATCGCTTGCGCTAACCAAAGGCAATGGTATATTTAAGATGGCAATAGCTGTAGCACCTGTAACCAATTGGAGATTTTATGATACTATATATACTGAGCGATATATGCAAACCCCTCAAGAGAATGCCAGTGGATATGATGATAACTCTCCCATTAATTATACTGAGAATCTAAAGGGTAAATATCTGCTTATACATGGTTCTGCAGATGACAATGTACACTATCAAAATACTGCACAAATGGTAAATTCTTTAGTTCAAGCCAATAAACAATTTGATTTATTTGTTTATCCAGACAAAAACCATGGAATACACGGAGGAAATACCTCTTATCATTTAAGAACAAAAATGACAAATTTCATTTTAAAAAATTTATAAAAACATAATTAAAAAATTAAATATTATTATGCCAAAAGGAGTTTTTAATGTACCCATAGCTAAAAATGAACCCGTAAAGAGTTATGCACCAGACAGTAAAGAACGAGAAGAAGTATTAGCACAATACGATCAGTATTACAAGGGAGAAATTGATATTGCTCAATACATAGGAGATGAAGAAGTAAGAAGTGGTAAAAAGGTGAAAATTACCCCGCCTCATGAACATGCACATGTCATAGGCTATTACCATAAAGGAAACCAAAAAGATGTACAAAAAGCTATAGATGAAGCCCTAAAGGCAAGGGAAAGATGGGCAAATTTAAGTTGGGAGCATAGAGCTGCTATATTCTTAAAAGCCGCTGATTTGGTAGCAGGGCCCTATAGGGCAAAAATCAATGCTGCTACTATGATAGGGCAGTCTAAAAATGTATTTCAAGCAGAAATAGATGCCGCTTGTGAGTATATTGACTTCCTAAAATTCAATGTACAATATATGATGGATATATACAAGCAACAACCTGAGTCCTCTAAAGGTATATGGAATAGAATGGAATACAGACCATTGGAGGGATTTGTATATTCTATCACTCCTTTCAACTTTACTTCTATAGCAGGAAATCTATCTGCTTGTATGGCACTTATGGGTAATGTAGTAGTATGGAAACCCTCTGAAAAACAAGTATTCTCCGCTCAAGTGCTTATGGATATATTCAAAGAGGCAGGAGTACCTCCGGGAGTTATCAACATGGTACTTACCGATGGTGCTGAAACCGCCGAAACGGTATTTAGTCACCCTAATTTTGCAGGAGTACACTTCACAGGCTCTACTGCTGTATTCCAAAATATTTGGAAATCTATAGGAAATAATATTAACAAATATAGGTCTTACCCCAAAATAGTAGGAGAAACAGGAGGAAAAGACTTTATATGGGCTCACCCTAGTGCCGATATAGATGCCGTATCTACTGCTATATCCAGAGGAGCTTTTGAATATCAAGGGCAAAAATGTTCTGCTGCCTCCAGAGCTTATATTCCCAAAAGTATATGGAATAGAGTAAAAGATAGAATTGTAGCAGATATAAAATCTATGAAAATGGGAGCACCTGATGATACTACAAACTTTGTAAATGCCGTGATAGACAGAACAGCTTATGATAAATTGGTACAATATGTTGAAAATGCAAAGTCTGATAAAAATGCTCAAATTATAGCAGGAGGAGAGTATGATGACTCTAAAGGTTATTTTATTCAGCCTACTATCATTGTAACCAAAGACCCTATGTATGCCACTATGCAACAAGAGCTATTTGGTCCTGTAATTACTATATATGTATATGACGATAAAGATTGGAAAGATATTTTAAAAACTGTAGATTCCACCTCAGTATACGCGCTCACAGGTGCTATTTTATCACAAGATAGATATGCCATAGAATACGCTACTAAAGCCTTAGTAAATAGTGCTGGAAACTTCTATATCAATGATAAGCCAACCGGAGCTGTAGTTGGTCAACAACCCTTCGGAGGCTCAAGAGCGTCCGGAACCAATGATAAAGCCGGTTCTGCTCAAAACCTATTAAAATGGGTTTCCCCTAGATTAATCAAGGAAACTTTTGTTCCTCCTACAGATTATCGATACCCATTTTTAGAAGAGAAAAGCACATAAACCTTTTTATTGGGGTGATTAGACCTATTAATGACCCCTTTTAGGATAAGTATCTACCACCCAATTGTTGGAACTGTAAATGCTCCATAAGACAAACAGACAAAACAGCAACACCACTGCCTAAGCATATACCCAACAAAGCTGATAAAAAGATTTTACAGGGAGAAGTTGAAAAGATATAAGCTAAAAGAACCGCTATAGAAGTTAGAGGATGGGCAAAAGAGAATCTCATTGGAAAAGTAACTGTCAAACTACCACAACTAGACAAACCTATTGAATTCTGGAACAAATTAATTAAAACTATTGTGAATAAGCCTCATAAAAATAGAACTCAAAGAAATTTATTATTGTATGATATTCAAGGGAATTTAGATAAAGCTAAATTTATCAAAAAAGTACTTGAAATAAAAGGGAGAGAGATCTATAATGTATATAAATAAACCCATGATAACCATTATAGTAGCAACATCTAATAATTATGTGATAGGTAAAGACAACCAATTAATCTGGCATTTACCTGCCGATTTGAAAAGATTCAAATCTCTTACTATGGGGCATCACATTATTATGGGACGAAAAACCTTTGAGTCTATAGGCAAACCTCTACAAGGTAGAACTAACGTCATTATTACCCGAGATAAAAACTATATACAAAAGGGTTGTATTGTGGTTTATTCTATTGAAGAAGCTATAGAAATCAGCAAAAAAAATGACAATAACCCATTTATTATTGGAGGTGCAGAAATTTATAAACAATCGCTATATTTGGCAAATAAAATAGAACTTACTAAAATTCTAAAAGATTTTGAAGGCGACTCTTTTTTTCCTGCCATTAGTGATGAATGGATCATAAAAAATAAAGAAACATATCAAGCCGATGAAAGAAATAAATACGATTACGAATTTATCACCTATATAAGAAAATGATAAAAAAAGGAAAAAAATTACATAGTATTTTATTTTGTAAATGCCCGAAATGCTGCAAAGGCGATATGTTCGTTTACAAAAACCCGTATCATCTAAATAAAATATTTAAAATGTTTGACAAATGTCCTCATTGCAAATTCGAATACTTTATAGAAACTGGGTTTTTTTATGGGGCTATGTATGCTAGTTATGCTATTACTGTGGCTCTCAGTATATTTCTATTTATAGTCTTAAAACTACCATTTAATATTACTTTACTAGATTTCTTTTATATTAATACCGGATTTATACTGGTAACTACGCCCATCATATTTAGAATTTCAAGAGCTCTTTGGCTTCACTTATTTACCAAATAAGACGATGAAAATAATTAATCTACCCAATACATTTACGCTTGGGAATTTATTTTGCGGTTGCTTAGCTATTCCTTTTGCTTTATATGGAGAATTCGTTACAGCGAGTATATTTATTCTTATAGCTTCTGTATTAGATTTTTTTGATGGAATGTTAGCTAGAGTTTTCAAAGTATCTGGAAAATTAGGAAAACAATTAGATTCCCTAGCAGATGCTGTGAGCTTTGGAGTAGTTCCTGGAATATTTATGATGAAAATGATAGAATGGAGTTTTGCTCGAGAAAAAGGCATAGATATTACATCGGTACACAGTATCGATTTTCATTTTGGATACTTGCCGATACTGGGTTTTTTAATTACCTTATTTTCTGTTCTCAGGCTTGCTAAATTCAATATAGATGATAGACAAACTGATGAGTTCATAGGTTTACCTACTCCTGGAAATACTATATTAGTTATCTCTCTTCCCCTTATTCTATTATATACTGATGAAGAATTATTTACCAAAATACTCTT
Organism: Ichthyobacteriaceae bacterium; assembly: GCA_965226285.1. Classification (GTDB taxonomy): domain Bacteria; phylum Bacteroidota; class Bacteroidia; order Flavobacteriales; family Ichthyobacteriaceae; genus CBDDCQ01. Next base: position 143,138 of record CBDDCQ010000006.1, on the reverse strand, counting down.
AAATATTTGGTTTCTTATCATTTTGACTATAGGTAGCTCTATACTACTCATCTGTGAACTACCTCTATTTTCACTAAAGTTTAAAAACCTAAAATGGAAAGAAAATAAATATCAAATTTCATTTTTAATTTTAGCCTTAATCTTAATCTTATTACTCCAATTCATAGCTATTCCTTTCGTTATTGTATTATATATCTTGCTATCGGCTATACGAAATATCAATGCAAAAAAAAGTATATAGTATAGAGCAAGTAACAAACTCTACCAAATGCAACTTAGTAAGATGGAATTATTAGAAAAATGATATTCCTATAAAAATTGATTACAATTTTGGCAAAAACACCTCTGCCATCATACATCTAGCACTTCCTCCACCGTTAGTCTGTATGGTATTTAAATTGCTATTTATAATACTATTATACTTCTGAAGGGTTTGGACTTGCTCATGAGTTAAACTTTCATAAGCTGTGTTAGACATTACGATAAATTTATTACCATTTATATTCTGTACTTGTAACATATTACCTGCAAAGGTATTGACCTGATCTTCTGTAATGGTAATAATTTCTTTATCTGTTTTTTGCAACTTCTCTATTACATTTTTTCTTTCATTTTTATCATCAATGCAATCCAAACAAATTACGGCATATCTATCTGCTATGCACATCATCACATTCGTATGATATATAGCCACACGCTGCTCATCTATTGTTTGGTTAGCTGTAAATACCACAGGCATATACTTAAAGTCCTCACAAAATTTAATGAACAACTGCTTATCTGAACGATCAGATAGTGCTAGATAAGCATATCTATGCTCACGGTCTAAAATGATACTTCCGGTACCCTCCAAAAATATATGTTCCTTTTCAGCAGAAGAATAATCTATTATTTGTTCTATATAAAAACCTTTTTCCTGAAGCAGTAAGAATATATCTTCTCTCCTCTCTTGTCTTCTATTTTTAGCGTACATAGGGTATAATCCTATATTTGCATTTTGGTGAAACGACACCCAATTATTAGGAAAAATAGAATCCGGTGTATGAGGAATATCCATATCCTTTACTACAATTACATTTATCCCTTTACTCCTTAACTTTTTTACAAGATCGCTAAATTCTTTCAGGGCTCTATCTTGTATTTCTTGGGTCTGCTCACTCTTTATCTGATAGTAATTATTTACTGCCGTTTGCTCATTATACCCAAATTTTACAGGTTCTATCATTAGTATCGTATCTGTAGTTTGTGCCATACTACTTTACTTCTCTTAGATTTTAGATAAAACTTCTTCTGCGGTTTCTAATGTATAGATAATATCCTTATTTGAAAGTGCATTACAGATAAACCATGTTTCAAAAACTGAAGGAGGAATATATACTCCTTTATGGAACATTCCATAGAAAAATTTTTTGAATATTTCCCCATTTGCTTTTGTAGCCGTGTCAAAATCTACGACCTCATTTTCACAAAAAAATATACTTATCATAGATTGAATATTATTAATTTGGTATGGAATACTTTTTTCACTTAATATACTTTCAAAACCTTCTTCAAGCATCAGAGTTTTCTCTTGCAACTCTTTATAAATATCAGGATGGTTGTAAAGCTCTGTAAGCATTGCAAAACCAGCAGACATTGCGATAGGGTTACCCGATAGCGTTCCAGCTTGATATACCTTACCCTCTGGAGCTATACAATCTATAATATCTCTTTTTCCTGCAAAAGCTCCCACGGGCATTCCACCTCCTATCACTTTTCCATAAGTTACCAAATCTGCTTGAATACCAAATAACTCTTGTGCTCCACCTTTAGCTAACCTAAATCCCGTCATTACTTCATCAAAAATAAGCACAATGCCCTCATTAGTACATAAATCTCTTAAGGCTTTTAAAAAACCTTCTTTAGGAGGAATACAGCCCATATTACCTGCCACAGGTTCAAGTATGATAGCTGCTATTTCTCCTTTGTTATTATCTATCACTTGTTTTACATTTTCTATATCATTAAAATTAGCGAGTAGCGTGTCTTTGGCTGTACCTCGGGTAACGCCTGCACTATCAGGGCTTCCTAAAGTAAGTGCGCCACTACCAGCTTTAATTAAAAAAGCATCGGAGTGACCGTGATAACAACCCATAAACTTTATAATTTTGTCTTTTCCTGTATATCCTCTAGCTAATCGGATAACACTCATACAAGCTTCTGTACCTGAATTTACCATTCTTACTTTATCTATCCAAGGTACCATATTTACCATAAGTCGTGCCATTTCCACTTCCAATTCAGTAGGCGTTCCAAAAGAAATTCCCTTTTTAGTTTGATCTGTGATAGCCTCTACCACAGATTGAAAAGCGTGCCCTAGAATCATAGGACCCCATGAGTTGATGTAGTCTATATATTTATTATTGTCTTCGTCGTATAAATACGCTCCCTTGGCATTCTTGATAAATACAGGTTCACCCCCTACAGAATGAAACGCTCTTACTGGAGAATTTACTCCTCCGGGTATTACAATATTTGCTTCTTTAAATAACTGACTACTTCTTTTATACATATTTTTTATATTCTTTCTATGGGCTTGAAATCTCTTAAATATACTTTCGTTCCCTGTTTTAAGTGTACATCCTTTTTAATTTCGTTCCTCTTGCAAAGCCATTTAAGCCTTATCCCATACTTTTGCGATATAGAATAAAGAGTATCTCCAGATTTCACAATATGAATTTGGTCATCTTCATTTGCTCTTATCTTTTTTCGCTCCAAATATACAATTTGATTCTGTTGTAAATCCGCTGATGATTCTAGATCGTTGTACTCCATTAGAAAAGCAACAGGAATTTTAACCTTATTAGATATTTCTTCAAGCGATGTAGTTGCCAATATATACCTTAAAGTATTTATCCTCTCCATATTAGACCCTTTTATCTTCTTAGCTTTATCCATTCTTTTAGCAAGTAATTTATCCTGTTCTTCTGTAAGGGTCATAGAATCGTATTTATAAAGTTTATATACCTCTATAATATTAATTAACTTCTCCGCATAAGTAGGAAGTGTAGCATACCCAGCCTTTTTAAGCCCGTGAGCCCATCCTTTATAATCCTTTATATCCAAATCAAAGAGTTCTTTATAATATTTACGCCTTTGCAAAAACTCAGAATGATCTCTATACGACATCAAAGGGTCAGAATACTTTCTAAAGCATTCTCCCTCTTGATCATCATCGTGATATACTCGTTCTCCCTTCCAGTTCTGGTGACATTTGATACCAAAATGGTTATTAGATTTAGTTGCTAGTTTGCTTTTACCATCAGCCGACTCAAGTATACCTTGAGCCAGAGTAATACTAGCAGGAATATTATAAATTTTCATTTCTCTGATGGCTATATTTTTATACTTTTCTATATATGCTAACCTCTTTTTGCTATTTTGGGCTAAAGAAATTTTAACCACAGTTAAGATTATAACTATTATATAAAAATATTTCTTACTCTTTTTTGATTTCATGACTGTATCATTATTTGTTGTTTGTTTTTCTTTTTTAGTAATTGATTTATTCCCTGTATCGATTGCATTCCTCCTGTGTGTATCATTAATATTTGCATTCCTTTATCAAATGTATCACACTCTATAAGTTTACAAATTTTATAAAACATTTTACCTGTGTAAATTGGATCCAAAGATAATGATGTTTTGATTTTGACATCATTTATAAATCTAATCAATTCATCATTATACTTGGCATACCCTCCAAAGTAATCATCTTTATAAATTTTCCAGTTATTTTTAGTAGAGATGATATATTTTTCAATTTCAGAAATTAAAAAATTCACTTGTTTAAGTGCTGCAAAACCTATTACTTTTTGATTACTTTGAGAATTATTGATAATACCTGCTATGGTTCCTCCCGTTCCCACCGCACAACATATTACGTTGTAATTATGCGTCTTACAATTCAATATTTCCTGACACCCCTTTACTGCCAAATAATTTGTACCTCCTTCGGGTATGAGATAAAAACCTCCAAATTTTTGCCTCAACTCTTGTATAAACCACTCTTGGTTTTTCTCTCTGTAGTCAGTTCTACTTATAAATTCTAATTTCATTCCATAATCCATTGCTTTTGATAAGATAGGATTGGTTCTCAATTCACTTTCAAATTTTCTTGATAACTCTTCACCTCGTATGATTCCTATGGTATTTATATTGCTTATTTTGCCTATATAAGCTACTGCTAAAATATGATTAGAATATGCACCTCCAAAAGTAAGTAATTTACTGTGTTTCTTTTTAGCTTCCAATATATTATATTTTAACTTTCTATACTTATTACCCGATACATAAGGGTGTATTAAATCCTCTCTTTTTACAAACACCTCTACCTCTTTTTGCTCAAACAAAGGTAAATTAACCTTTTGAATGGGTATGTCATTTTCATCTATTGTTATCATAAATTATAGATATTAAGGAGGGTGATTTTTTTGTTCGTTTTATTATAAGCAAATATACAAACTTTATTTTTTGACTTCAAAGAATCCTTAATATCATGGAATTTAGGCAAAAATAAAGCCAAATCTCAATATTTATGAAATAAATACTCCATGAACCATCACATTATAAATTAAAATTGATTATCTTTTAAAAAACTAGTTCTAAAAAATATATTTGATCATATTCTCATCTACTATTTTTTATGTAATTTTGTTGCACGAACACGAATTACTAATGTAATTATTTTTAGGAATATGAAACAACCATTTAAGAAAAGATTGAAAAGGCTAATTTTTTGGCTAATTCTTATTTTTGTCATCCTTTTTATTTTTAGACTACTTTATGGATATACAAAACCATTTGATGATACTTTTCATCAAATTCATTTTTTTGAGAATATTTCTAATTTAAAAAGAAATTATGCTACAAAAAAATATGAAGTTCTTTCAAGCAATCGTGAAAGTAAAACTGTAGCAACCAGAGTTGAACAAAAATATGAAAAAGTTGCCGAAATAAAAACAAAGTCTTCAAACTTTGAAGCAGAAGAAAAATCATCTAGAAAAAAAATTGACAAACTTAATGGCTTAATTCAGTTTGAGCAGAAAAGTGGAAACAAAGGTTATCGAGAATTAAACTTAGTGATTGGAGTGCTTCCAGAAAACTTTAATCCTCTTTATAATGAATTAGTTAAAATTGGCAAAGTAGAAGCAAAACAAATCACTAAAAAGGATAAAACCAATGAATACAAAGAATTAAATGCTAGAAAACAATCTTTAGAAAAAACAAGAACTTCCCTTATTAACTTAAAATCAAAAAATGGAAAAATAGACGAGTATATGGGTTTAGAAAACCGAATTCTTGAAATTGAACAACAATTACAAGAACTTGGGGTCAATCTTGGAGATTTCGATAATGAAAATGAATTTTGTACTGTGCGGTTTTCTCTATTTGAAGGAAAAGAAATTAAAATTGGCATAATGCAAAGAATAAAAGTAGCATTAGAATGGACTGTTAAAATATATTTAATGTTAATGTTAACGCTATTCTTTTTAACACTATTTGCCTATTTTCTATTACTTGGCATAGATAAGTTAAAAATATTCGAACAAATTAATAAATAAAAACCAATACAAATACTGTATAACGAAGCTACAACTACCTATCAATTACAGGTTTTTGTAGTTTTTACACAAAACATAAATTATTGATTTTGTGCTAAAAATGCCAATATTACAATGGTTTTTATTTAAAATTAAGATGTTGCTTTATAGCTATTAGATTAAATCTTTAGCTAAAATATCCTTCATATATAATAAGCTTTCATCTCAGCTTCAAATTTAGCTTTCATCTTAGCTTCAAATTCAGCTTGATAGAAAACCCCTTGGTCCCACAAAACATCTATTGTATGATCTAAAAACTTATCTATTTTATAAAAACAATTGATAATGTTACTGATATTTATGTGATCAGAGTATATGAGCCCTCTGTGTTTTTTTAATATTTTTTTAAGTGGTAATCTCTTAAAATTCGCTTCTCCTTCTTTATTAACAGGGTATCTAAAATTATACGAACCTTTATCTAATACGTGTAATGCATCTATTATTTGCTTTAAATCTTTTTGATAACTTTCAATTCCCTCCCGTATCTCTGGACTTATTTTATGATTTTTCAATATTTCCTCGAGATGCTTACTAAATTTATTGTGGAGTTCTACAAGAGAATGGGTATTCATTATCTTGCCCCATACCAAAGTGGGATTTACCTTTTCCAATTCTAATATATTATCTTTTAACCCCAATTCTAAGCAATGGCGAATCGAAAACATTAATGGTAAATACACCACACCAATTTGCAGTTCCTTTCCTTCTACACCTTTTACAATGTGGTCAATTATACATTTGTACTGGAAATAATAGTTCCCCCAACTGGCATTTTTAATATCTAAATCAAATTTACCCTGATTCTTTTTTTCAATCGGCTTATCTCTAAACATAATATGAATTTTTAATTAAACGGCACAAGGGTACTTCCCTTATACTCTAACGCAAATATAATACATTTTTATACCCTCTATCAAGGTTTTCACAAAGAAATTTTTTTGTTGTGTTAATCTCCTTGTATCCCTTGTAAATAAAGGGCTACAAAGAAATAATATAGCTGATTTGCTAAAATTATCTTGCTTGTTCGCCAAAATTTTAAGCGTTTGAGCGTCTCTTTTTAGTTAGATGAAGTCAAAAAGTGGTATTTTAAAGGTAATTTACCTTTGAACCTCCGAAAACAATTAGTTTTTATTTGATAAAAAAACAAAAAAGCAACCCCCTTTTTTTTAGAAGTCTAAATAAAATTGCTAACAATAGAAATATAGAAAAAAGAGAGTTACTTTAAAAATACTATCGATGCAAAGACACAAAAATAGTTATTTTTGTGAACATAGAAGCCAACAATAAAGATATTTGTTTTTTTTATTCTTTTTATATAACTTTGCAAATAACAAAAGAAAGTCTAAGTAGTGTAAATTCATTAATGATATTTTTGTAATTTTAAAATAATAGAAAAATGGACAACTTGAATTTAAAAAAATATTTTTTATGGACATTGATTGTTGCATTCTCAATTAGTGCAGTAATAGGGATATTCATTTTTATTTTTGGAGATTTTGGAGAAATAGAAGTTAAACTTCTTTTAACGACATTGGCAATAGGTGGATATAGTTTAACAGGTCTTAGTTGTTCTGTGATTTATATTCGTAATCATTTAAAGATATTCTCAATAATTGGTATAATGACTTCTATTTTTGCATGTTTGATAACCATCATCACAACTTGGGAAATTATTGACATTGATGACATCTGGAAAACAATGATAATTTTCATAATACTGTCTGTGACCATGGCACATATCTCATTATTATTCCAAATAAGACCAAAAATGAATAACATTAAGTATTTGCTCATAGCGACAATTATTTTCATTTCAATTGTTGCAATTATGCTAATCAAATTAACAATATTTGAATTTGAAGAAGATGAATATTTCAGGACATTAGGAGTATTCTCCATACTTGCTATTTTAGGTACAATAGCAACACCAATAATGAATAGGATTAATAGATCATAAAACTAATGTTAAAAAATAATAAGTAGAATTAAAACTTTTCTTCAAAAAAAAGGAAAAATTAGTAAGAATAATTACTCTTAGAAATTAGTTAAAATAAATATAACATTTATTAATTATGTCAAATGAAAATATAATCAGAGTCATTAAAAATCATTCTTTTTTTTTAATAATAATTGTTTTGACAATACCCGTAAATACAATCGCTCAAGAGAAATTACTAAGTGAGCGAATTAGTATCTTAAAAAGATACAATTCAGACAACCTTTTTAGGATAGCAATGCCAATAGGTGGCATAGGAACTGGAACGGTTTCTTTAGGCGGATCTGGGGAACTAAGAGACTGGGAGATTATGAATATTCCGGCAAAAGGATACAGTACCGTAACCACTGGAAATAACGCCCCATTCTTTGCTATTTATACAAAAAAAAAGAATGAGACACCTAAAACAAAAGCTCTTTTAGGTCCCATTCATTATGCTGACTATCAACATCACGAAGGTAGATCTGTCAATCATCATGGTTTGCCAAGATTTAGAAAGGCTTCATTTGATGCTACTTATCCTTTTGGTATTGTAAATCTATCTGATGACACTATGCCTGTTAAAGTTAAAATGATTGGATACAATCCTTTGGTGCCCGGTAATGCAGATGCATCTGGCATTCCAATAGCCATTTTAAAATACGAAGTAAAAAATACTTCTAAAGAAGATATAGAAGTATCTATTTCTGGAAATATTCGAAACTTCATCGGTAAAGATGGGAGAAAACATACCTTTGACTGGAAAGGAGATTTTGTACCAATAGGAGCAAAAAATAATCGAAATAAATATAAATCATCAGGAAAAATAGCCGGTATTTACATGTATTCAGAAGGCGTTGACAAAGAACATCCTGCTTGGGGAACGATAGCTCTTTCTGTACCAAAGGATAAGAACAGTAAAATCTCTTATAGAACTAGTTCTACAAAAAACTCATGGGGTAACGCTCTTTTAGATTTTTGGGACGACTTTAGCAAAGATGGTTTATTAACAGAAAAACAGAAGCAAATAGACGACGATCCCATGGCTTCTTTAGCACAATACAAGGTACTTAAAGCAGGAGAAACTAAGACTTTCACTTTTTACATTAGCTGGCATTTCCCTAATCGTTTTGGATGGTCACAAACCGTTGTGGGAAATTACTATACTAATCAATATAGAGATGCTTGGAATGTAATTGAAAAAGAATATGATTATATTCCCAAACTAACAACAAATACACTAAAATTTATAAATGCTTTCGTCAGTAGTAGTTACCCTGAAGTTATAAAAGAGGCAGCATTGTTTAACCTTAGCACTTTACGCTCACAGACTGTTTTTAGAACTAAGGATGGCAAAATGTTTGGTTGGGAAGGCGTAATGGATCGTTTTGGGTCTTGCTTTGGTTCGTGTACCCATGTATGGAATTATGAGCAAGCAACGGCTTTTTTATTTAACGATTTGGCAAGAACTATGCGAGAAGTAGAGTTTGGATATTCTACAAGCGACAACGGACACATGAACTTTAGAACTAAGCTCCCATTGAGTTCAAAATCAAATATTAGTGTTGCTGCTGCTGATGGACAAATGGGAACTATAATGAAATTCTATAGGGATTGGCAATTATCTGGAGATTCAGATTTTTTACGAAAACACTGGCTAAAAGTAAAAGCAGCGTTATCTTTCGCATGGATAAAAAACGGTTGGGATAGTGATATAGATGGTGTAATGGAAGGGGTTCAACACAATACAATGGATGTAGAATATTTTGGACCTAATCCTCAAATGCAAATCTGGTATTTAGGTGCTTTAAAAGCAGGTGCTAAAATGGCGTATTTTATGAAAGATAAAGAATTTGCCCAGCAATGTGAAAGACTCTATGAACAAGGCTCTAAGTGGACAGACGAAAATCTTTTTAATGGAGCGTATTATATTCATAAAATTCATATTCCAAAAAGTAAAAATGATATTGCAAAAGGGCTAACTGGTGGAATGGGAAGTACTGATTTTAATAATCCAGATTATCAACTGGCTACAGGTTGTTTGGTAGATCAATTGGTTGGTCAATATATGGCACATGTATTGGGGCTAGGGTATTTGGTTAAAAAAGAAAATGTAAAAACTACCTTGCAAAGTATTCTTAAATACAATAAAAGAGAAAGCATGTTCGACCATTTTAATAATATGCGTTCTTATGCCATGGGTAATGAAAAAGCTCTACTAATGGCTAGTTGGCCAAAAGGAGGACGACCAAAGGTACCTTTTCCGTATTGGTCTGAAGTAATGACAGGCTTTGAATACACAGCAGCAATAGGGATGTTGTATGAAGGTATGGATCAGGATGGCTTAGAGGTCATTAAAAATATAAGAAATCGCTATGATGGAAAAAAAAGAAACCCTTTTGATGAAGCAGAATGCGGTCATCATTATGCTCGGGCAATGGCATCGTGGGCAGGAGTAATTGCAAAAAGTCATTTTCTCTATTCTGGTGTAGATAAAATGATAAGATTTATAGATAAATCTGGAGAATATTTTTGGTCTAATGGTAAATCATGGGGAATGTGTAATATAAAAAAGAGTAACCAAAATTATTATATTAATTTTAAAGTTCTTTACGGTAGTGTGCAGATAGATAAATTTCAACTTGGAGAAAAATACGTTAAAACCTTTAAAAAAACTAAATTAGTAACTGAAAATAAAGAATTAAAAATTAAATATCAAGTTGGGCAATGATAAAGCCTTATGGCATTTTTAAGACATTATGTGTTGCCCAAAGTATTTAACATTAGTCTGTTACATCCTATATTATATTTTCATTTTTAGGTAACTTTGCTACACTAAACGCAGTATTTCTTCGCTTTAGCATTACCTCATAAATATTAAAAAGAAAATGAAATCAAACATATTAATCATTCTCATAACCACACTCGTTTGTAATATAGTATGGTCTCAAAACGAAACTGATGGCAATAAAATTGTAAGGGTTTTATCATTTAATATTCTACATGGAGCAACTACTAAAGGGGACTTTGATTTAGATGTAATTGCAAAAGTCATAAAAGATGCAAGCCCTGATTTTGTAGCCCTGCAGGAAGTGGACTTTAAAACAAACAGAGCCAAACAATACGACCTAATGACAGAATTAGGTTGGAGAACAAAGTTAATTCCATTATTTGGAAAAGCTATGAATTTTGACAGCGGAGAATATGGTGAAGGAATACTATCAAAATATACTTTTTTAAGAACTAGAAATATTGCTTTACCATATACTTTTGGAAATGAACCTAGGGCTGCTTTAGAAATAGTAACTACCATAACCTCAAAAGATACCATTGCATTTATAGCAACCCATCTCGATCATCTGAAAGATGAAAAAGACAGAGTAGCCCAAGTAAAAAAAATTAACGAAGTTTTTTCTTTGAATAAATATCCCTCCATTTTAGCTGGAGACCTAAATGCCATTCCAGGAAGTACACCCATTAACATTCTCGAGAAAATCTGGACGGCATCTTATAACAAATATAAAATAGAATATACCTATCCTTCAAACAACCCTACTCAAAAGATTGATTATGTGATGTTTTATCCGAAAGATAGATGGAAAATACTTAAAACTAAGGTTATTCAAGATCCTATTGCGTCAGATCATTGTGCTTATTTAGTAGTTCTTGAACTATTGGAAGAAGAAACAAACATTGAGTAATCATAAAATATTAAGATTATTTCAATATAATACATTTAAAATCAACATGTTAGAATCATAAAAAAGTTTGGATTTTTAGCAATAACTCATAACATATTAAAAACCAATAACTTGTGCTTTTTAGATAAAAATTATACCCCCCATAATTCTTGATTTTTTTACAGTGCAACGGGCTTATATTGACTTTAAATGCGTTTGATATTTTAAATTAGGCAAAAGGGTTTACTTCTCAAGATAGGACAATTAAGATCATCTTCTTTAAAATTGCAAAAAGAAACTCACTAAAAATACTACTGTAAAATCAACTACTATACCATGAAAAATAGATATTATAGTATATTTTTCTCCACAATACTTAGATATAATAGGCAAACAAGTATCCATAGAGGTAGCACCTGCAAAAGATATAGGTGTCAATTTACCAAAATACTTTACACACAAAGGTGTAAATATCAGTGTGATAATTTCTCTAAATATATTTGATAATAGAGCTATACTTCCTAATAATTCTCCTTTAGTTTGAGTAATCAATATACTAGAAAGGCTATAATATCCAAAACCTGCACCTACTGCTAACACTTCTGATATGGATAAATCATTTAATAATAAACCTACTAAAAAACTTCCTGCAAGAGTGCCTACTATAGTACATAAAGGTACTAAAAAAACTCTATAGTTCATAGATTTGATTACTTTAAAAGCCTCTTTATTCATTCCTATTTTTATACCTACAAGTAACATAAGTATATACAGTATATAGATACTATAATCATGCTCTCCCAATGATAACACTTCAAAGTATGAAAAGAATACGCCTAATAAAAATATAAATAATATAATAATACTTCCTTTCATTTGATTTTATTTTTGAATATAAAATGGTATAATAAATACGAAAGGAATAAACACCCCAACAGTGCACCTAATGTTATATATATAGCATTTAAACCTATTATATTCAAATTCTGCATAAGTTCACTATTGTTGCCTATATCCACTCCAAGAGAAAATAATAAGAGCAAGATAACAGCATAAATAAGTTTATCCATTATCTTTATCCATTTACTTCTATTACCTAAGAGTAAACCAATATAAATTCCCAAGCACATAATAAAGATAATTTTGAACATAACCTTTAAATCTATGAAAAATTACTTATACAAATATACAAATTTTAACTAAAATATTTATTTTTGGAGCAAATTTAAATTATAATTAATTAAACCTAATAGATATATATGTGCAAAACAGCATTTATAACCGGGGCAACCAGTGGAATAGGCAAAGCTACTGCAGAAGTGTTTGCTAAAGCATCTTTTCGTTTGGTACTTTGTGGTAGAAGAATAGAAAGATTAAAAGAACTTCAAAAAGAACTTTCTCAAACTACAGAGGTATATACTCTATGCTTTGATGTAAGCAATAGAATTGCCGTAGAGCAAGCTATTTTATCTCTTCCAAATTCTTTTTCGGATATTGATATTCTGATTAATAATGCAGGAAATGCACATGGCTTAGCTCCTATTCAATCTGCAAACTTAGATGATATGGATGCTATGATGGATATTAATGTAAAAGGGTTACTCTATGTAAGTAAATTCATCATCAATAAGATGATTGACAAAAACTCCGGACATATTATTAATATTGGGTCTCTTGCCGGAAAAGAAGTATATCCGAATGGAAATGTTTACTGTGCTTCTAAGCATGCTGTAGACGTATTGAGTAAAGCTATGCGAATAGAACTTAACCCATATAATATAAGGGTGGGAGCAGTACACCCTGGGCTGGTAGAAACTGAATTTAGTGAAGTGCGCTTTAAAGGAGATAAAAAACGTGCCAAAGATGTTTACAAGGGATTTAGCCCTTTAACAGCAGAAGATATAGCCGATGTTATTTACTTTGCAGTTACCCGACCACCACATGTAAATATTTCTGATGTACTTATGCTACCTACAGCACAAGCAGATTCAAGAATACTAAAACGAGAAGAATAAATTAAATGACTAAACAAATAAAAATTATGAAAACATTATTATACAAATTTATCATTTTATGCTTTTGTACTTTGCATGTATGGGCACAGCAACCTGCTACAAAACCAAAAGTAATGCAAACTGCATTACAGCAAAAAGCAACCTCAGAGAAAAATTCTATAGTGAAGAATGTACCTTTCATAAATATAGGTCCCTCTGTAATGAGTGGAAGAGTAGTAGATATAGATGTAAATACAGATGACCCAACAGAATTTTACGTAGCCTATGCCTCGGGGGGATTGTGGTACACTCAAAATAATGGCATCACCTTTACTCCTATAATGGATAACTCTCCTACTCAAAATATAGGAGATATTGCTATAGATTGGAAAAAAGGTACTATTTGGGTAGGTACTGGTGAAAAAAACTCTTCCAGATCGTCTTATGCTGGAATAGGCATTCTCAAATCCACTAACAAAGGGAAAACTTGGAAAAATATGGGGTTAACTGATTCGCACCATATCAGTAGGATACTTATCAATCCAAATAATTCCGATGAGGTGATTGTAGCTGTAATAGGTCATTTATATTCACCTAATCAGCAGAGGGGTATTTTTAAAACTATTGACGGAGGCAAATCATGGAATAAAACTTTGTACATAAATGATCATACAGGAGTGATAGACATTGCATCAGCACCTAATAATTTTAATATTATGTATGCCGCATCTTGGCAGAGAGATAGGAAAGCATGGCACTTTGAAGGAAGCGGAAAAAATTCAGCAATATACAAGAGTATAAATGGAGGGAATACTTGGACAAAAATATCTACCACAAATAATGGTTTTCCCACTGGAAAAGGAGTAGGTAGAATAGGGCTTGCAGTATATGATGAAAATATAGTATATGCCTTTCACGACAACCAATTCAGAAGAAAAGAAATAAAGAAAAAGAAATCCTCAGATGATTTGACCAAAGAAGATTTTAAAACTATTTCAGTAGAGAATTTCTTAAAATTACCAGATAAAAAAATCAACAAATACTTAAAAACTAATGCATTCCAAAAGAAATATCGATCTGCCAATATCAAGCAAATGGTGCGTTCAGGTGCTATAAAGCCATCTGATTTAGCCACTTACTTAGAAAATGCAAATTCATTATTATTTGATACTCCTGTAGTGGGGGCAGAAGTATTTAAAACTACTAATGGGGGTAAATCTTGGCATAAAACGCATCGAGAATACTTAAATAATGTTTATTTTTCTTACGGTTATTATTTTGGAGAAATAAGAGTAGATCCTCAAGATAGTAATGCTATTTATATTATGGGCGTACCTATTTTAAAATCTAAAAATGGAGGGAATACTTTTACTTCGATAAGTAGAGAAAATGTACATGCTGACCATCAAGCACTATGGATAAACCCCAAGAGAAAAGGACACTTAATAGATGGTAATGATGGAGGGTTAAATATGTCTTACGATGATGGTGAAAATTGGACAAAACTAAACCAACCTGCTGTAGGGCAATTTTACTCTGTATATGCAGATAATCAAGAGCCTTATAAAGTATATGGAGGACTGCAAGACAATGGTGTATGGATGGCAGTACACAATGCAGTGAATAATAAAAGGTGGTTTGGAACAGGACAAAACCCCTATAAATTCATAATGGGTGGAGATGGTATGCAAGTAGCTGTAGATGATAGAAACCCCAATATTATCTATACGGGATATCAATTTGGAAATTATTATCGCTTAGATATTAGTAAAGGAACTCAAAAGTATATACAACCTAAACATCCCTTGGGAGAATCGCCTTATAGATTTAACTGGCAGACTCCTATACATTTGTCTAAGCACAATCGAGATATATTGTATTTTGGGGGAAATAAATTACATCGTTCTATGAACAAAGGAGATACTTGGGAAACTATATCTGGAGATTTGACCAAAGGAGGAAAAAAAGGAAATGTAGCTTATGGAACGCTTACTACCATTTCAGAATCTCCTCTACAATTTGGACTTATTTATGTAGGTTCTGATGATGGATTAGTACATGTGACTAAAAATGCAGGAGGTAGTTGGACGAAAATATCTAATGCTTTTCCCAAAGATTTATGGGTAAGTAGAGTGATTGCCTCAAAATATAAAAAAGGACGTGTATATGTCACACTCAACGGTTACCGATGGGATGACTTTACTACCTACATCTTTGTATCAGAAAATTATGGCAAATCTTGGAAGAACATTAGTGAAAGTATTCCTATCTCTCCGGTAAATGTTATCAAAGAAGATTCCGAAAATGAAAATTTACTATATGTAGGTACAGATAACGGATTATATGTATCTTTGAATAGAGGAAAATCTTGGAACGCTTTTAAAAAAGGATTACCCAATGTAGCGATACACGATTTAGTAGTACAACCTAAAGCGAAACATTTAGTGATAGGAACACATGGGAGAAGTCTATATAGGGCAGATATAGAGCCTTTACAGTCTTTTACTAAAAAGGTAAAGAACAAAGACGTACATATTTTTAAAATTGAGAATATAAAGAAAAAGAAAAACTGGGGCAATTCTAAAGCCGTATGGGCAAAGTATCATTTACCAAAGCTCACTATTCCTTTTTATGTGAAAGAAGCAAAAGAAGTAATGATTAAAATTTCATCTAAAAACAAAACTGTAAATTCATTTAAAATAAAAGCAGATAAAGGGTTTAATTATGCCTCTTACGACCTCTCTTTTGCCAAAAAACCAAACGATAAAAAAATAAAGAAAGCAGATAATGGCAAGTATTATTTACCTAAAGGTACATATAGAGTAACCATAGAAACGGCTACAAGCACTTTCAAAATTTATGCCCCGCAGCACTAAATGTACTAAAAAGTATAAAAGGTGATTTTGAACGATTTTAAAAGTACCGTAATACAGTAAACCTCTGTAAATACAAGGGTTTCAAAGATTACTCATACACTCATATACATTCATTAAGTAGGTTTACACCACCCCTAACCCCTCCTTTTAAGGAGGGGAATTTAAAGGGGAGGTTAAATTTTACTACCATCTAAAAAAATCTGAATATAAAGTATGATTAGAAGGAAAAAATTTATATATTTGCCTTATGAATTAATTGGTTGAGAAAAAGATATCTTAACTTGGCTTGAATATTAAAAACATTTAAACATTACTATGATGAAAAAATACTACTACTTTATTGCTAATTTTTATATAGCGATGATTACAAGCTTACTTTTCACTGCTTGTACAAAAGAATCTGAATATCTTTCAGATAAAGACGTGCCCTCTCAAAAAACTGATAAAGTTGGAGAGGCGATTGATTTTATAAACGATGTATTTATATCTGATGATTTAACAAATGCAGCACCAGGGAGTACTGCTACTCCTAAGGTGAGTTTTAGTAAATCAACCATAGATACTATTTATGATTTGCCCGATGAACACAACAAACCTTTTTTACAGTTGGTGGTTTTTAAACCAAAGGCTTATGCCTTGATCAGCGTGATAAAAAAAGTAAAGAATCCGCCGGTGCTTTTTTATAGCAAACAAAAATTTGATATAAAAAAACCGAGTATTGGACTGATTAACTATTTAAAAGAGTTTCTTGCCACCTCGGTTAGATTAAAAGATGCTCTAGATGGAAGACCCGCCGATAATAAGATTAGTTTTATTATCAATACAAAAACACTTAGTACAAGCAATACAAAAGAGGAATTAGGTCCGCTCTTAAAAACTCTTTGGTATCAGCACCATCCTTTCAACACAACCATTGTCTCAAAAAAAGGAAAAAAAGGTCTTTTGGTAGGCTGTGTAGCGGTTGCTGTTGGACAGATTATGGCATATCACCAAAAAAACAACCTTAAATATTACAATTGGAAAAAAATATTAGCATCAGATAACCTCGATTATATTGCTTTAGCAAACTTTTTCTGGGATGTAGCAGAAGGGGTAAATATGAATTATGGAACGCATAGTCAAGGAGGATCTGGTACAAATAATAATGAGGCGGTGAAATATTTTAGATCAACAGGTTATACCGTAAATTTAATAAATTGCCAATATAGTACCATATTTAAGGAAATAAAACAAAAAAGACCCGTTTATCTTGCAGCTTATGCAAAAAGAACTTATCGAGGTTGGTTGTGGAGTATATTTGGGCAGCCATACAGATACGATAATGGACATGCTTGGGTAACTGATGGTTATCGTATTGTTACTTCTACTAAAGTCATTCAAGAAGATAAAGTGAATCCATCTACAGGAAAGGTTATTTCTACCAATACCTATACCGTATCAACAACTCATAAATTTCTCAATATGAATTGGGGCTGGGGTTATAAAGCTTGGTGTACCTACGATTATTGGAGAGATGGTTCTGATAATTACCAATACAAAAAAGAAATGATAACGGTTAAACCCTAACCATTATGAAAAAACTATTATACATAATTATTATTTTATCATTTTATTCTTGTCTTAATGATGATGACCTGTGTGCTTGTGCGCCGGTTCATTATAAATTAATCTTTATGATTAATTTTGAAACAGCACCTGTAAATGCTTTTCGTTTCGAAATAGAATGTGTTGATAAAATTGTCCCTAAACCCGTTATAACTACTGATATAGGAGAAGGACACGTGAGGACTATTGGTTCTAAACAAGTAATCTTATTTTCGAGATTTTCGAGTAATACTAAAAACCATAGAGATTATAGGAACGTTTTCATAAGTCACCCTGTTTTAGACAAAGATCGTATTTTTGAATTAAACGTTTACAAAAATAATAGGATTCTTTTCACTAAAAAAATAACTTTAAGAACGAGTAAATCTCATAAACATGATGAATATTACACCGTTGAAAAGTTATTTACCAGTAAAGTGGTAGTAACTCCTATAGATAGTTTTGTAAAAGTAATCGGAAATATATATGGTGTAGCTTTTGTATTAAACCTGTAACCTTACAATTCAATAATATAGCACTGAACTTTAGGTGATGATGATTTTTTTGTAAATGCAAAATGTATTTATAAATGGAATAGCCTGCCTGTCGGCAGACAGTGGGGCTTTGTAAAGTAAGATGAAGTAGGTTTACACCACCCCTAACCCCTCCTTTTAAGGAGGGGAATTTAAAGGGGAGGTTAAATTTACTACCACCTAAAAAAATCTGAATAACAGTATGATTAGAAGAAAAAAATTTGTATATTCGCCTTATGAATTACCAATACAAAAAGAAAATGATCATTGTTAAGCCCTAACCATTATGAAAAAACTATTATACATAATTATTATTTTATCATTTTATTCTTGTCTTAATGATGATGATGCAATTTGTTGTTCGCTGGGTCCTTATAAATTAATGCTCGTCATTAATTTTGAAACAGCACCTATAAATTCTTTTCGTTTCGAAATAGAATGTGTTGATAAAATTATCCCTAAACCGGTTATAACTATTGGTTTAGGAGGAGAAGGACACGTGAGGACTATTGGTTCTAAACAAGTAATCTTATTTTCGAGTAATACTAAAAACCATAGAGATAGTAGGAACGTTTTCATAAGTCACCCTGTTTTAGACAAAGATCGTATTTTTGAATTAAACGTTTACAAAAATAATAGGATTTTTTTCACTAAAAAAATAACTTTAAGAACGAGTAAATCTGATGTACATCTTATTAAATATAACGAAGACAATTTATATACCAGTAAAATGGTAGTGACTCCTATAGATAGTTTTGTAAAAGTAATCGGAAATAAATCTGGTGTAGTTTTTGTATTAAAACTTTAACCTTACAATTCAATAATATAGCACTGAACTTTAGGTGATAATGATTTGGCTGTAAATGCAAAATGTATTTGATGTATTTATACCTGCCGAAAGGCAGGGGGGCTTTGTAAAGTAAGATTAAGTAGGTTTACACCACCCCTAACCCCTCCTTTTAAGGAGGGGAATTTAAAGGGGAGGTTAAATTTTACTACCTCCTAAAAAAATCTGAATGGAAGTAACATTAATAAGAAAAAATTTGTATGTTTGCCTTATGAATTACCAATACAAAAAAGAAATGATAACCATTAAACCCTAAACCATGAAAACAGGATCATACACAATTGATATTTTATTGTTGTGCTTATGATGTTGAAAAAATTAAAGGGGGTGATTCTTTGCCCCCTTTATTCTATGAGGCATTAAAATGGTAACCTTACAAGTTCAAAAAGAAGGTAACAGAACCGTTAAAAAGATTATATTTGTAGCATACAATCACCGTTTAAATAAATAAAAAAAGCATGGAAGCTGTACACAAAAAATTATTAGAATTTATGGCGAATAAAAACCATTTTATTATTCCTAAATATCAACGGAACTATGCTTGGGATAGGTCACAATGTGAACGCTTATTTGACGATATAGCAGATGTTCATCACAAGAATTTAAAGACTTATTTTTTAGGAGCATTTGTTGTCGTATCTGAACGTAGCAATGAACTCATTTTAATTGATGGACAACAACGTCTCACGAGTATTTCTTTATTGATGCTTGCCATTTGTAATTTACTCAAGAATAAAAAAATTAAATCCAAAGATGAATTTTTGTCGGAAGCTATATGGGAAGATTATTTAATCAATAAACGTTCAAAAAATCTCGAATCATATATCAGATTAAAACAAGTCAATCAAGATAGTACTGCCTATGAAAGTTTGTTTAAAGAAGACGCCAATTTAAGTGATAGTATCAAACAAACCGCCATCTATAAAAACTACCGATTATTTGAACAGAAAGTAAAGTATTTCTGTAAAAGATATAGTATTGATGATTTATGGAAAGCATTCTCAAAGTTACAAATTGTACAAATTGAATTAAAAACGGCTGATGGAGATAAGCCACAGGTGGTTTTTGAAACCATTAATTCTACAGGGAAGCGATTAGCTGATGCTGACTTGATTCGTAATTATATTTTAATGGATAGACCGCAGGAATTACAAA
The DNA here is from genome assembly GCA_965226285.1 of Ichthyobacteriaceae bacterium. Lineage (GTDB taxonomy): Bacteria > Bacteroidota > Bacteroidia > Flavobacteriales > Ichthyobacteriaceae > CBDDCQ01. Next base: position 122,852 of record CBDDCQ010000006.1, on the reverse strand, counting down.
ATAGATGGTTTGATGATTATTGGCAAAAAATTGAAAAAAACACCCTATTTATTGAAAAAGGAAAACAAGTTCCTCGTACCACTAAAGCAATATGGTATTATTTGATGCATAAAAATAAACGTTTTTTAGAAGAAAAATATGTTTATTTAGACTTTAAAAAACATATTAATGACTTATCTCAACAAAATAACGACCTTGAAAATATTGAACAATGTTTAATGGAATTAGTTGAATATACCCAATACTATCGTTGGTTTGCGTTCTCTTGTCCTGAACCTCCATTGGAACACTATTTCTCCTTATTTCGAGTTTTGAATCAAACCACCCCATATCCTTATTTTATGGGGCTTATGGACTTATATAAAACCGGAAAACTTTCATTAAAAACTGTTTGTAAAGTATTAGATTTTATAAAAAACTATTACATTCGAAGAGCTTTTATTAGTTTACCAACAAATATTTATAATAATTTATATCCTAATCTGTATCATCGTATCAATAAAAATTTAAACGAGGATTACTTATCATCTCTTTATCGTGTTTTTGCTAATTTTTCACACAGAGACAGATATCCTGATAATAAAGAAATTATAAAAGAAATGCCATTTTATAATCCTGTATATGGTAGTACAAAAACTCAACTATGTAAAACTGTATTAAGCTCAATATGTAATCATAACAGCAAAGAAAGAATTGATATAAACGATGGTATCACTATTGAACATATAATGCCTCAAAATTTACCTGAATGGTGGAAAAAAGAGTTAGGAGATGATTGGAAAGAAGTACATGAAAAATATTTACATACGATTGGGAACTTAACATTAACGGGATACAATCCCAAACATAGCAACAAACCATTTACGGAGAAGAAAAGGCTTATGAAAGAATATAGTAATATATCGTTAAATAAATATTTTGATGAAGTGGAGGTATGGAATGAAAAAGCGATACAAGACAGAGCCGAGGATATGACCCATTTATTTAATAAAGTGTTTCCCGATATTGAAGATCGTGAACAGTATAAACAGTACGATGATACAGAATGGGTTCCTTTACAAAGTTTTGATACAACCCGAACCAAAATAGAAGCCTATAAACTGATCGGAGAGATTCAGAATCTGAAAAATAATAATTGGGGGGAATTATTACAATATGTACTGATAAAACTATATGATTTGGATAATGAACCTTTACTAAACTATAGCCATACCAGCACATGGTTCTCAAATGATAAGGAAAATTTACCAAAACCTTTAGAGATAGCTAATAATCTATATGTTGAAGGAACTAAAAGTAGTAGAGACATAGCAAATTGTTTACAAAAAGTTTTAAAAGAATACGGTCTTCAAGATGAATTTTTTGTTAAGCTAAAGTAAATGCACTTTGAAAAACAACCCTATCAAGAAAATTGCTTAGAAAACATTGTAAAAGTATTGGAACAATGCGAAGTACGGCAAATATGAAAAATCAATCCCACTCCAGTATTACTTTACCACTTTGCCCACTATTCATCACATCAAAGCCTTTTTCAAAGTCATCTATTTTAAAGGTATGTGTAATTACACCTGATACATCTAATCCTCCATCTATCATCGCCATCATTTTGTACCAAGTGTCAAACATCTCTCTACCGTAGATGCCTTTTAGTATCAATCCTTTAAAAATAAAACTTCCCCAGTCTATTTCAAAACTATTTTTGGAAGGAATGCCTAAGAGAGATATAGGGCTACCGGGTCTAAGGCAATCTATCATGGTGTTAAATGCAGAAGGTGCCCCTGACATTTCCAAGCCTACATCAAAGCCTTCATTTAATCCTACTTTGGTAAACATAATTTCTTCTAAGTTTTCTTCACTTACATCTATGGCAAAGTCGGCTCCTAATTTTCGGGCTAATTCCAATCGGTAGCGGTTAATATCTGTAATTACAACTCTACGAGCCCCTGCTTTTTTGGCTACTGCTACCGCCATACAACCAATAGGTCCTGCTCCAGTAATCAAAACATCTTCACCTACCATTTCAAATGATAGGGTAGTATGTACTGCATTTCCTAAAGGATCTAAGATAGAGGCAATTTTATTAGGTATAGAATTGGGCATTACTACTACATTGGTAGCAGGCAGACTCAAATACTCTGCAAAAGCTCCCGGCAGGTGTACTCCTATGCCTTTGATTTTCTGACAAATGTGTGCCTTACCGGTACGGCAATTTCTACAAATATTACAAGTAATATGCCCTTCTCCACTTACTCTCTGTCCTACGTAATAACCTTGTACGCCACTACCTACTTTTACAATTTCTCCTACAAATTCATGTCCTACTGTCATAGGTACAGGTATCGTATTTTCAGACCATTTGTCCCAATTGTAAATGTGTATATCCGTGCCACAGATGGCGTTTTTTTTGATTTTAATCAGTACATCATTAGTACTACACTCGGGTATAGGAACTTCTTGTATCCAGAGTCCTTTTTCTCTTTTTGTCTTTACTAAGGCTTTCATTGTTTTTTGTGCCATACCTTATAGTGCTTGATAAAATATTAAAACAGCATAAGAAAAACCTCTTTATATTTATTATTGATTTGAATGGATTTGCTAAAGTATTCAATCACCTTTTCATCATTACCACCATCATATTGGTTTACTCCTTATATCGATAAAATATTGATAATCTTTCATAACTTTAAATAATATTCAATACTTTTCCTACTTTTTCAAAGGTACTAATGGCTTTATCTAATTGTGCTTGGGTAAGTGCTGCATTCATTTGGGTGCGTATTCTCGCCTGTCCTATAGGTACTACAGGGAATGAAAAACCTACTACATATATGCCCTCTTCTAACATCATATCTGCCATTTTAGTTGCCAAGGCGGCATCGCCTATCATCACAGGTATAATGGGATGATCGCCCTGTAGTAATGTAAAACCTAAAGCCGTCATATTCTCTCTAAAGTATTGAGAATTTTCCTTGAGTTTTTTTCTTAAATCCCCTTTTTGTTCTACAATATCTAATACTTTAAGCGATGCCGCCGCCAAAGAAGGCGTTAAAGTATTAGAGAACAAATAAGGTCTAGAACGTTGCCTTAGCCACTCTATAATTTCTTTTTTACCCGAAGTATAGCCCCCAGACGCTCCCCCAAGGGCTTTACCCAAAGTACCTGTAATAATATCTACTCTATCCATAACATTACAATACTCGTGCGTACCTTTACCATTTTCTCCTACAAAGCCTACGGCGTGGCTGTCATCTACCATTACTATAGCGTTATATTTATCTGCTAAATCGCAAATCGCCTGTAGGTTGGCAATATATCCATCCATAGAAAATACTCCATCAGTAGCAATGAGTTTGTACCTTGCTCGGTTGGCATCTGCTTCTTGCAGTTTAAATTCTAAGTCTGCCATATCGTTGTTGTTGTAACGGTAACATCGAGCCTTACAGAGCCTTATACCATCTATGATAGAGGCATGGTTAAGTGCATCAGAGATAATAGCATCTTCCTTAGATAATAGCGTTTCAAAGAGTCCACCGTTGGCATCAAAGCAAGAAGAGTACAAAATAGTATCTTCCATACCCAAAAAATTAGATATTTTCTCTTCTAAAGTTTTATGTATGCTTTGCGTACCACATATAAAACGCACTGATGCCATACCGTAGTTCCCTTTTTCTAAATGGGCTATGGCAGCATTTGCAATTTCTTTATTATCGGCAAGACCAAGGTAATTATTTGCACACAAGCATATCACTTCTTTGCCATAGGCTGATATATCTACCCGTTGAGGAGTGGTAATCACTCTTTCAACTTTGTACAATCCCTGTGTTTTCAAATCCTCTATCTCACCTTGTAAATTTTGTAAAAATACTCGTTTATCCATACTGTCTCTATAGTGTTAAAACAATATCTTAGAATGCTTTAATAATTCTACAAAGATATATATTAATTAGGAATTGAGCGTGTGAATTATGCTTAAAACATATCGATTATTAAAAATATTTCCTAAAATATGAGCGATTTAATTGAAATTATCTAAGAAATATAAAAAATCGACGTATTCAATTTGGTATTACAAGTTTATAGTGAGAACAATTATTCCGATAATTAATGAAGTAGTCCTTGAATTATTGCGTAAAAACATTTTGGGACAAATATATTTTGAGGTACATTTTTGTTAAGTTAGGCAACATTATAAACGGTTCATCAATAAATTTTTCATAAGAAAGAAAAAAGATTATTAAATTTGCAATTTAAAATTTATAAATCTAAATACAAAATTAATTATGTCAGTATTAGTTGGAAAAAAAGCACCTCAATTTAACGCTTCAGCAGTTATCAATGGAGGTGAGTATGTACAGAATTTCTCCTTAGAGCAGTTCAAAGATAAAAAGTATGTAGTATTGTTTTTCTATCCAAAGGACTTTACTTCTGTATGTCCTACAGAGTTACACGCTTTTCAAGATAAATTAACAGAGTTTGAAAAGAGAGACGTACAGGTAATAGGCGTATCTACTGATACAGAACAATGTCACTGGGGGTGGCTACAAATGGAGAAAAATCAAGGAGGGATCAAGGGTGTAACTTACCCATTGGTAGCAGATACAAATAAAACCATCTCCAATAATTATGATGTACTTACAGGAGAATATATTTATAACGAAAACGATGAATTAGAAGCTACAGCACCAGATCTTATTGCCTACAGAGGTGTTTTTCTAATAGATAAAAAGGGAATAGTACAGCATCAATTGGTAAATAATTTACCTTTGGGTAGGGATGTAGATGAGGTACTTAGAATAATAGATGCCCTTCAGTTTTTTGAAAACAATGGAGAAGTTTGCCCTGCAAACTGGTCTCATGGAAAAGAAGGAATGAAGCCAACCCATGAAGGTACAGCAAAATACCTTTCAAAAAACTAAACTAAAATGAGTTTGATATACGAAAAAAAATAAAACATTTTTAAATTATCATACTAAAGATGTTCTTCCATTGATTATTCCTAATAGTTTTATTTTTTTCGTATATCAAACTTACGTTAATTACTTTTATTTTTAAAATACTTTAACTAATTTTGACATAAAAAAGATGTGACAATGAAATTAAATATTTTGAGACAGTACCAAAACTGATTAAGAATTTTGTAAAAAGTTTGGAAACGGATCACATTTTGTATGGTCAAAATTTCCTAATACCTTTCAAATATAACTATTCTTTTCCTTTTTCACTTTTATTCGCTATTGTATAGGTTAGGGGATATGATGAACGATTAATCATGGACAAAAGTACATTTTACAATGCAAATATAACGAATTTGAGTTCTTCAATCTATATACTCTTTTTGACTCTTACGAAGCCATATATTTAATTTCTACTTAAAGAAACAAATTTGTATTTTTGCTTTCCTTAAAAATATAAGCTTTGTAAAAGCAAATGTAAGAGGCGTATAATTTATGAAAAAAATCCTTATTATAGCGTACTATTGGCCTCCTTCAGGAGGTCCTGGGGTACAACGAGTACTACAGTTTGTAAAGTACTTGCCACAATTTGATGTGATGCCAATAGTACTTACCGTAGATGAAAAATACGCCTCTTATCCCATTATAGACCAAAGCCTTGTAGATGAAGTACAAAAAGACATCAAAGTCTATAAAACCAAATCAGTAGAAGTACTATCGCTATATAAAAAGTTAAATAAGAATAAACTACCGAATCCGTCTTTTAGCGGAGAAAAGACACTCCCGAGTTTATTAAAAAAAATTACTCGTTTTATAAGGGGTAACTTTTTTATACCTGACCCTAGAAAAGGGTGGAATAAATATTGTTATATAAAAGCAAAACAACTTATAAAAAAATACAATATAGATACCGTTGTAGTATCTACACCTCCACATTCTACGCAACTAGTAGGAATGAAATTAAAAAAAAAATTAGCCATAAAATACATAGCAGATTTTAGAGATCCATGGTTAGGTGCCTATTATACCAAAGGGATGTACAAAACTAAACTAACCCATTGGATAGAGAGACAATACGAAAAAAGTGTTTTAAATTCGGCTGACAAAATAATATTAGTAAGTGCTAAGGATATATTGCAGCAAAAGATAAATAACAAAAGTAAAATACATTTTATTCCTAATGGGTTTGATGAATCATTATTTAAGGTGAATATTAAACCTAGTATCTTTCCTTCCACTTTTGAGATAGCCTATTTTGGATCACTTTCTCCTACACAACCTATATACAGTTTTATCGAGGCATGTGGGAAGTTAGTTAAAGAAAATAATCACATAGATATAAAACTCAAATTTGTAGGGGCTATAGGGCAACAGGTGAAAGAATTGTGTAAAAAAGAAAATATCGAGGTAGATGATACAGACTATATTCCATATCAAGAGGCTTTAGGTATGATGATGAAGGCTCATATATTGTTCCTAATTATACCAAATATCAAAGAATACACAAATCACTTGCCGGGTAAATTATTTGAATATATTGCTACTAAAAACCCCATTGTATGTTTAGGAGGGAAAACAGGATTAGTTAATCAAATCATACAGCAGTGCAATACAGGAAAGACTTTTGATTATAAGGAATCCCAAAATGAGATATTCTATTTTTTAAATGAGAAACTAAGACATTGGGAAAAAGGAAGAAACATAAGATTTACTGAAAAATATCACCTAAAATATTCTCGGAAAAATTTGACCCAAAAATTTACAGAAATATTATAGATGATACAAGAGATAAATAAACTATAGAACATCCAGAATTTATACCCTGTGAAGAGAGGCAAGTTTTACAAGAGGAGGTATATCATCTCAGCTGCCATAGATGGAGAAAAATGTGCAGAGGCTTTTGTTAAGAAATTTTATTTAGCGCAAATACCGTTAAAGAAAATTTTTAGTAATTTTGCAAACTATTTGTAGATATTTATAAGGAAAGGCAGGGAATCATTAATTTATCGTCATAAGGTATATGGGAGTATTCAAAAATATTTTCTCAAAAGAGAAAAAAGAAAGTTTAGATAAAGGGCTATATAAAACTAAAAAGTCTATTTTTACTAAACTTGCTAAAGCTATTGTGGGAAAATACAAGGTAGATGATGATGTATTAGACAATTTGGAGGAAGTACTCATCACGTCAGATGTAGGAGTAAATACTACTTTAAAAATTATAGAACAGATAGAAAAGAGAATATCCAAAGAAAAATATTTGGGAGTAGAAGAACTCAATTCTATTCTAAAGCAAGAGATAGAAAAACTACTTCAATCCAATGGCTCAGAAAACAATTTAGAATTTTGTATTCCTAAATTGGATACCCCTTATGTAATTATGATAGTAGGTGTAAATGGTGTAGGAAAAACTACTACTATAGGAAAGTTAGCTTATCAATACAAAAATATGGGTAAAAAGGTAGTATTAGGTGCAGCAGATACCTTTAGGGCAGCAGCAGCAGAACAACTTACCATATGGAGTGAAAAGGTAAATGTACCTATTGTAAAGCAAAATATGGGTGCAGATCCAGCCTCTGTGACGTATGATACCTTAGAATCTGCAAAGGCTCAAAAAGCAGATGTAGTAATTATAGATACTGCAGGTAGGTTACATAATAAAGTGAATTTGATGAACGAATTGACTAAGATAAAAAATGTAATGAAAAAGATTATACCCAATGCACCACACGAAGTTTTATTAGTATTAGATGGTTCTACAGGACAAAATGCATTAGAACAAGCTAAAGAATTTACTAAGTCCACTGATATTACTTCTCTGGCAATTACTAAGTTAGATGGTACAGCGAAAGGGGGAGTGGTCATAGGTATTTCAGATGAATTTAAAATACCTGTAAAATATATAGGCGTAGGAGAATCCATAGACGATTTACAAGTATTTGACAAAAAATTATTTGTAGAATCTTTTTTTGAAAGTTAATTTGTTAAGGTAAGTTGAATTTTCGATGATCTTACCAAATATCCACATTGTGAAAAAATATGTGATAACAAATGCTAAGATAACCTATTTTCTATTTGATGCAAAAGTGAGCATACTAAAATGAATAATACAGCGTTTTGACAAGTTCCGATGATTTTATACATGATTAAATTTGTATAGGATTGTTTGTAGCCTTTTCGTCGTTTCTGAAATTGCAAAAGACACCTTAAAATAGATTAAGATGCCTTTTTTCCCTAATGAGTCTGGTAGTGAGTATCATTAAATAATCTAAAATACAATAAAATAGTACTTTTTTCAAGAGGTCTTAGAGTAGGTGAAAAGGGCATGGTAGTAGAGACAAATTGCAATTTGTCTCTACCTTGTTGCATTACCAAAATAACGGGTGGTAACATCCCCCTTTTAACCCCCTTGCTTCCCCCTTTAAAAAGGGGGAAAATCCTCTTTGTGTCCCTTTAAAAAGGGGGATTGAATACGCAACTTGTTCTGTGTGTTTGTGCTGACCTCCCCTTTGTATCCCCCTTTAAAAAGGGGGATTACATACGCTATTAGCTCCCCTCCTGATAAGGAGGGGCTGGGGGTGGTCTGAACACCCCCTTTGATACCATGATGAACATGACTTTAATTTACCTTAATACCCCACCACTGATGCACTATTACCTACTTTTAGGTTAGCCTGCCAACCAGACACTTCTGCATTAGGTACCTGTATGGTAGTGAGCCTGACACAACCATCAAATGGCTTATCTCCAATAGTGGTTATGGAAATAGGCAGTTTGATGGTAGCAAGGTAGACACAACGTGCAAATATCTCCTTTCCAATACTTGTTACTTTATTACCAATCGTAACACTGTTAAGTCTAGTACATCGAAAAAATACCCGATTTCCAATACTGGTTACGGAATTAGGAATCGTAATACTGGTAAATGATTTACAATTTAAAAATGCCCCTGATCCAATACTGGTTACGGAATTAGGAATCGTAATATTGGTAAGTTTTTCACAATCAGAAAATGTCCCATTTGCAATACTGGCTACGGAATTAGGAATCGTAATACTGGTAAGTGATAGACAATAAGCAAATGCGTTTTCTCGAATACTGGTTACGGAATTAGGAATCGTAACACTGGTAAGTGAATTACAAAACACAAATGCCTGAGCTCCAATACTGGTTACGGTGGTACCATCAATCGTATTAGGAATAATTACTGCTGTTAAACTACTTCTATCAACACTTGATTTAAGTGTTACTACCCCGCTACTTGTTATATCCAAAATCTTATAAATCTCAAACTTTGCACCTGTAAGGGTCACATCCTTTTTAGTATCGTGTGCTAACACAAGGGTAAGCGTAAGTGTACCTTCTTTGTTATAACTCGTAATTTTAGCAGCCCTGCCGCTCCCTGAAACAGTCGCACTTGTACCGTTTTTATTCGTAATGGTAACGGTTTTAATGGTGTATCCTGTCTTACCACTACCTGTAACGCCTGCTAATAGCTCGGCATTGGTAATTTCTCTGCCATTGGTATAAATCTTCTTTTGCTTGGTCCAATTTAAACTTGGTGCTGAACCCTTCGTAATTTCAAACTGTGCATTCCTAAGGGTTACATCTGGTTTACTAGTGTGTTGTAAAACAATCGTAAGGGTAAGCGTACCTGCTTTGGTATAACTTGTAATTTTAGCTGAAGTACCGCTCCCTGAAACCCTTGCACCTGTAACGTTTGTATTGGTAATGGTAACGGTTTTAATGGTGTATCCATTCTTAACACTGCCCGTAACGCCTGCTAATAGATCGGTATTGGTAATTTCGCCACCACTGCTAAACGGCTTCGTTTGCTTGGTCCAACTTAAAAGCGTAATCTCAAACTCCGCATTTCTAATAGTAGCATCTTCTTTAGTATCGTGTGCTAACACAAGGGTAAGCGTAAGCGTACCAACCTTGTTATAACTCGTAATTTTAGCAGCCCTGCCGCTCCCTGAAACCACTGCACTTGTACCTCCATCATTACTAATCGTAACGGTTTTAATGGTGTATCCATTCTTACCACTGCCCGTAACACCTGCTAATAAATCGGCATTGGTAATTTCTCCATCACTGCTAAACGCCTTCGCTTGCTTGCGCCAAGTTAAACTTTCTGCTCTGCCCTTCGTAATCTCAAACTTCTTGCCTGTGAGGGTAACATCCACTTTGGCGGGGTGTTCAAATACAAGCGTCAAGGTCAAGATGCCCGCCTGGGTATAACCAACGATCTTAGCTGAAGTACCCGTACCTGAAACCCTTGCGCCTGTACCGTTTGCACTACTGATGGTTACTGATTTAATGGTATAGCCTGTTTTGGCAGCACTACTACCCGTAAGACCCGCTAATAATTCTCCATTGCTTATCTCACCACCTGAAACATAAGGCTTACTTTGTTTTGTCCATGTTAAACCAGAGGCAGATGCCTTCGTAATCTCAAACTTCTTGCCCGTAAGGGTAACATCCGCTTTAGCAGGGTGCTGAAATACAAGCGTCAAGGTCAAGATGCCCGCTTTGGTATAACCAACGATCTTAGCTGAAGTACCCGTACCTGAAACCCTTGCACCTGTGCCGTTTGCACTACTGATGGTTACTGATTTAATGGTATAGCCTGTTTTGGCAGCACTGGTACCATTCAAACCCGCTAATAATTCTGCATTGCTTATCTCACCCCCTGAAACATAAGGCTTACTTTGTTTTGTCCATGTTAAACCAGAGGCAGATGCCTTTGTAATCTCAAAAGATGCGTTATCTATCGTTGAATCGCCTTTGGTAGCATGCTCTAATACCAAAGTAGCCGTAAAATTACCCGCCTTAGTCATGGTTAAAGATAAATTGGGTTTGGTACCTGCTACGCCTGCAACACCTATTGGGGTTAAAGACCTCATCTCTCTCAGAGTATAACCCGTCTTTGTACCTCCTACCCTTCCTAAAATCTCTGCTGTGGTAAAGCGACCGCCAATACTATAAACTTTCGTAAGTTTGCCAAAAGTCAAACGCTCTCCAGCAGAAGAACTAATCTTAAACTGCGCACCTGTAATAGTAGCATCACCTTTCGTGGAATGTTCTAAAACAATGGTAGCCGTAAAACTACCTATCTTGGTCATGGTTAATGATAATTTAGGCTTGGTGCCTGTTACGCTTGCAACGCCCGACGGAGCTAACGCTTTTATCTCTTTGAGGGTATAACCCGACTTCGTTCCTGTTACACCCGCTAATATCTCCGATGTGGTAAAACTACCCCCACTGACAAAAGCCTTAGAGACCCTGTTAAAAGTCAAAGTAGCGGCTGCGTTCTTACTAATGATGATTTTACAATTTTTAATCGTAGCATCTTCTTTGCTCGCATGTTTTAAAACAAGATTAAAAACGATGTTCCCTATTTTGGTAAAGGTTAATTGAGTGCCCGAAACCTTTGCTGAAGCCGTTGTATTACTACTCACCAAAGTAATAGACTTTATCGTATAGCCCTCTTTTGAGCCTCTAACTCCTGCCAGTATCTTAGCAACCGCCAAGGTTTTGGTGACTCCCGTAATACTGGAAAAAGTAATGGTTTGCTCCGCATAAGTAAGAGAAGGAGCAGGGGCAGGGGTAAATTTTTTATTATTGGGTTTCGATTCTTCTTTACTGCAATAAATCATTGACGTAATCAATACTATCAATAATAGGATACTAACAAAATATTTGATAGGTATCATAAATTTTTTGATTTTAAGATTCATTTTTTGAAAATAAATTATATTATAAAATATACATCACTAACGATGTTCTCTTGTTAATAATTTAACAGGCTACAAATTTAATAACAATTTATTTATTTATGAACAAAAAAATCGACTTTTTTTTGCCAAAAAGTGCCTTAAAATAGATTAAGATGCCTTTTTTCCCCTAATGAGTCTGGTAGTGAGTATCATTAAATAATCTAAAATACAATTAAATAGTACTTTTTTCAAGAGGTCTTAGAGTGGGTGAAAAGGGCACAGTTAAATTAAAATACTAATTTTAATACTGGGAAATTTTTTTGTTCTTTTCATGATTTTTTTATTTTTAAATTCATTCAAGGAAATTTAATAGTATTGTAAATTCTTATATAGTCTATGAAAAACAAGTATTTTATCTGTTCGAGAATTTCGGAGCATAAATTTCGCGATATTGAGACAGAAAAAGTGAGTGATTTGAGCGGAAAAATAGCTGTTTTTGGAATGTTAAAAAAAAACGATAAGGTTGATAACACAAATCATAAAAACTGTAAACAGTATGATATAATACATATGATTAGTAGAAAAAGCGAGTAAAAAAAGTACTATTTACAAAAATTTGTATATTTGTATTATAAATTTATCATACCATAATGGTTTTTTGTGCAAAACTATTCCATTTACAATAGAATCTTTCCCTTTATTTATAGGTGCATCTAATTAAAACTATTTTTTTCATTATTTTTACTTTATCGCCTCAAAACACATCGCATCTCTATGCGAAGCAACAAATATCTTACCTTTTTTGCCAGATTTACCTGGCACTACTACCAACTGATCGGTGAAATAACCACCTGAATACAAATCCAAATCCGGACTATGGAGATGCCATAGGTGCTTACCCGTAGCTACCTCCACTGCTTCTATGGTAGCACCGCCGGCATAGTACAATATACCATTGAGATATTGAAAATTCTCTGCTGAATTGCCTATTCCCTCTATACGCCACTTTTCTTTTCCTGTATGGGTACTATATCCTATCAAAAAATCATCTTCTGTGCTGGTAACTACAATATCATCTACATCAATTCTCCCTTATCATCTTTACAAGGAACCGCAGTCCTATACCCTTACCTTTTTTATAGGGAGTAGAACACCACAATTCCTTACCCGTATATAAATCATACTTACATAGTGAACGAACATACTCAGCAATACCTCCTTTTGATCTTAATTTTGTACCATAAAATTTATTCCCTTTGATAAACATAGACATATTGTAAGCATCATCGTTAACTTCTACTTGATACAACCATCTTTTTTGTGTAACATGATATAAAGAGCAATAAGAACCTTGTTTATTATGATAATAATTATCCTTTGGGATTGCTTACCAGTAGCTACCTCCACTGCTTCTATGGTACCGACGCGGGCATTACCTTTTAAAGGATAATAAGTTACATTACAGAGTAACATCAATTCTCCCTTATCATCTTTATAAGGGACAACACGCTCATATTGTATATTCCAATCTTTAGGGGGGGGATAAGGCACACTACATCTATCTATTTTATAAGGGACAAACACTCCTATTCTTCGGGTAAAACTACATCTACTATTTTTGTCATCTCTCCCGTCCTTATATCCGTTTGATATATGGCACTTCCCGATTTAGATTCAAGTTCACTAAATACAAATACTTTTCCTTCTATCGATTTTTGTACAAAAAAAGGTGTGCAAAACTATTCCATTTACAATATCTCTAAATTGTCATTTACCCTTTTCCATATCGTATCCCCTGTACTAATGTCTAAGCCATACTGAGCATTATGAGAATCCCATACATAAATAAGTATTTAAAACTTTGACAGGCATTATCTATATCTATATCATTGAAAATTCGTATTCCCTCTATACGTTTTTGTATGGGTATTATATCCTATCAAAAAATCATCTTCTGTGCTGGTAACACAATTCATCTACCACAAACCGCAGTCCTATATCCCTTACCTTTTTTATAGGGAGTAGAACACCACAATTCCTTACCCGCTATATCTACTTACATAGTGAACGAACATACTCAGCAATACCTCCTTTTGATCTTAATTTTGTACCATAAAATTTATTCCCTTTGATAAACTATAGTAGTAAAGCATCATCGTTAACTTCTACTTGATACAACCATCTTTTTTGTGTAACATGATATAAAGAGCAATAAGAACCTTGTTATATTATGATAATAATTATCCTTTGGGATTTTATTACCTTTTAATAATAAGTTACATTACAGAGTAACATCAATTCCATCATCTTTATAAGGGACAACACTCCTATATTGTATTTTCCAATCTTTAGGGGGGGGATAAGGCACACCTTCGGGTAAAACTACATCTACTATTTTTGTCATCTCTCCCGTCCTTATATCCGTTTGATATATGGCACTTCCCGATTTAGATTCAAGTTCACTAAATACAAATACTTTTCCTTCTATCGATTTTTGTACAAAAAAAGGTGATATCTCTAAATTGTCATTTACCCTTTTCCATATCGTATCCCCTGTACTAATGTCTAAGCCATACTGAGCATTATGAGAATCCCATACATATAAGTATTTAAAACTTTGACAGGCATTATCTATATATATCATAACGTAGTTTTTGTTCTTTTCTGTACAATTCCCTACCTTCATTAATATCTAATGCTACCAAATAAGATGTACTTTTTCAATAGCAGCAGTCAATACCATGTCTTTATAAAATATTCGACTTCTTACGCTTCCTGGTATCCATCTATCACCCATATACCATAATGGTTTTTTGTGCAAAACTATTCCATTTACAATAGAATCTTTTTTTTTATAGGTGTATATACAAAAGGGGGGAAGTCATCTTCATTTAGCTTGTCATAACAAGCCAAATAACACATACTCAATAATATCAAACCTATTTTTTTCATTACTTTCTCTTTATTGTAAAAAGTCTTTTCTCATAACGTGAAAAGTTCTCATCCACTTTTGAGTTTTGTTCATCAAAAATACTTTCTAATATTTTCCGTATTTCAGGGTGATTCGACATTTCAGCATGGTTTACGCCTATTCATTATTTTTACTTTATCGCCTCAAAACACATCGCACTTCTATACGAAGCAACAAATATTTTACCTTTTTTGCCAGATTTACCTGACACTACTACCAACTGAGCGGTGAAAAAACCACCTGAATCAAAATCCAAATCCGGACTATCGAGATGCCACATGTGCTTACCAGTAGCTACCTCTACTGCTTCTATGGTACCGACGCGGGCATAGTACAATATACCATTGAGATATTGAAAATTCCTTCCTGAATTGCCTATTCCCTCTATACGCCACTTTTCTTTTCCTGTATGGGTACTATATCCTATCAAAAAATCATCTTCTGTGCTGGTAACTACAATATCATCTACCACAAACCGCGGTATTATAAACCAACCTTTTTTATAGGGAGTAGAACACCACAATTCCTTACCCGTATATAAATCATACTCGCATAGTGAATTCCCAGTAAGACCTCCTTTTGATTTTATACCATAAAATTTATTCCCTTTGATAACTATAGACATCAGCAAAGCATTATCGTTAGCTTCTACTTGATACAACCATCTTTTTTGTGTAACATGATACAAAGAGCAATAAGAACCTCGTTTATGATGATAATAATTATCCTTTGGGATTTTACCTTTTGGAGGATAATAAGTTACATTACAGAGTAACACCAATTCTCCCTTATCATCTTTATAAGGGACAACACTCTCATATTGTATATTCCACTCTTTAGGGGGGGATAAGGAGCACCTTTGGGTAAAACTACATCTACTATTTTTGTCATCTCTCCCGTCCTTATATCCGTCTGATATATGGCACTTCCCGATTTAGATTCAAAGTCACTAAATACAAATACTTTTCCTTCTATTGATTTTTTTACAAAAAGAGGTGATATCTTTAAATTGTCATTTACCCTTTTCCATATCGTATCCCCTGTACTAATGTCTAAGCCATACTGAGCATTATGAGAATACCATACATATAAGTATTTTAAATCTTGACAGGCACTATCTATATTATAAAATAGTTTTTGTTCTTTTCTGTACAATTCCCTACCTTCATTAATATCTAATGCTACCAAATAAGATGTATTATTTTCAATAGCAGCAGTCAATACCATGTTTTTATAAAATATTCGACTTCTTACTCTTCCTTCTATCCATCTATCACCCAGCCTTTTATACCACAATGGTTTTTTGTGCAAAACTATTCCATTTACAATAGAATCTTTCCCTTTTTTTATAGGTGTATATACAAAAGGAGTGGGGTCATTTTCATGTAGCTTGTCATAACAAGCCAAATAACACATACTCAATAATATCAAACCTATTTTTTTCATTCCTTTCTCTCTATTTTAAAAAGTCTTTTATAACGTGAAAAATCCCTATTCTCTTCCGAGTTTTGTTCATCAAAAATACTTTCTAATATTTCCCGTATTTCAGGGTGATTCGACATTTCAGCATGGTTTACGCCTATTCATTATTTTTACTTTATCGCCTCAAAACACATCGCACTTCTATACGAAGCAACAAATATTTTACCTTTTTTGCCAGATTTACCTGGCACTACTACCAACTGAGCGGTGAAAAAACCACCTGAATCAAAATCCAAATCCGGACTATCGAGATGCCACATGTGCTTACCAGTAGCTACCTCTACTGCTTCTATGGTACCGACGCGGGCATAGTACAATATACCATTGAGATATTGAAAATTCCTTCCTGAATTGCCTATTCCCTCTATACGCCACTTTTCTTTTCCTGTATGGGTACTATATCCTATCAAAAAATCATCTTCTGTGCTGGTAACTACAATATCATCTACCACAAACCGCGGTATTATAAACCAACCTTTTTTATAGGGAGTAGAACACCACAATTCCTTACCCGTATATAAATCATACTCGCATAGTGAATTCCCAGTAAGACCTCCTTTTGATTTTATACCATAAAATTTATTCCCTTTGATAACTATAGACATCAGCAAAGCATCATCGTTAACTTCTACTTGATACAACCATCTTTTTTGTGTAACATGATACAAAGAGCAATAAGAACCTTGTTTATGATGATAATAATTATCCTTTGGGATTTTATTACCTTTTAAAGGATAATACGTTACATTACAGAGTAACATCAATTCTCCCTTATCATCTTTATAAGGGACAACACTCTCATATTGTATATTCCAATCTTTAGGGGGGGGATAAGGAGCACCTTTGGGTAAAACTAACTCTACTATTTTTGTCATCTCTCCCGTCCTTATATCCGTTTGGTATATGGCACTTCCCGATTTAGATTCAAAGTCACTAAACACAAATACTTTTCCTTCTATCGATTTTTCTACAAAAAGAGGTGATATATCTAAATTGTCATTTACCCTTTTCCATATCGTATCCCCTGTACTAATGTCTAAGCCATACTGAACATTATGAGAATACCATACATATAAGTATTTTAAATCTTGACAAGCACTATCTATATTATAAAATAGTTTTTGTTCTTTTCTGTACAATTCCCTATCTTCATTAATATCTAATGCTACCAAATAAGATGTATTATTTTCAATAGCAGCAGTCAATACCATGTCTTTATAAAATATTCGACTTCTTACTCTTCCTTCTATCCATCTATCACCCAGCCTTTTATACCACAATGGTTTTTTGTGCAAAACTATTCCATTTACAATAGAATCTTTCCCTTTTTTTATAGGTGTATATACAAAAGGAGCGGGGTCATTTTCATGTAGCTTGTCATAACAAGCCAAATAACACATACTCAATAATATCAAACCTATTTTTTTCATTACTTTCTCTTTATTTTAAAAAGTTCTTTCTTATGCTTATATTTCTTCAAATAGCTCTTCACTTTTGAGTTTTGTTCATCAAAAATACTTTCTAATATTTTCCGTATTTCAGGGTGATTCGACATTTCAGCATGGTTTACGCGTTTGGCTGGTAATACAAACAATATTTGTTTTTTACTTTTCATCTAAATTTAATTTCAACATATCTCCTAATTTTTTATCCCACTGTTTAGGATAAATTATCTCAAAACCACTTCCATGATGAAATGTTATTTCTCCAAAATATATTTTCCCATCAACATCATATAAATCTATCCTGCACATTTTAAATTTTTTAGATAATTTTTCTGATATATCTATCATTTCTTTTAAGTTTTGAGGTTTTTCTATATCTTTACCGTTATCCCATAAAACCTGATTATTTAACCATACACTCCATGTAAAAGGTAATAATTTCCACTGTTTATCATATAAATTTCTTTTATGATTATTAAATCTATCTATGTCTATTTGAATTACCTCTACACTACCGTTTATACAATGTAATTTTATATCATTAGGTATATCTCCGTTATTACATACCAATAATTTTTCTACTATTATTCTAGGTTCTATATTTTTATATTGCCATTCTTTAGTTCTATAATAAAAATTAGATTTTAAACTTATTTTTAATTTTTTTCTTATAATCTTATAATCTACATTATCTTTATCTTTTACTATAATTGCTGTACCACTATCATGGTTAGTTTTTATAATCACTGGATAATCCGGTAAATTTTCTTTTTTTATATCATTTACATTTTTTGTCTCTAATACCAAAGGAATAAGATAATGTTCTCCTATTTTCTCTTTTATTATACTTCTTACCTTGTATTTATCTGCACAAATAGTATGTAATGATGTTCTATCATTTAATTTTAACCAGTTTATTTTTTCTGAAAATAATTTTGGATTCTTTAAATTTAGTGTTTCTCCTCTAATTAATCTATAAGATAACTTTGTAAAAGCTTTATCAGGTATAAATCTAAGTATTAAATCTATCGCTCTTCTAACATAGAAAAAATTTTTTATCCTTTTTTTCATTACTTTTGATTTATTTTAAAAAGTTTTCTCTCATAACTTGAAAAATCCCTATTCACTTAAAAAATGATATTATTTTATTTTCCATACATCTAAAATTTTTGCTCCTTCTATTTTTATATGTTTTGAAGAGTCTTTAGAATCGTATGTTCTATATAATGTTCCTTTATCTTATAATAATCTTTAGCAGATACATTAGCTATTAAAAATTGGTATTTTGTAATATCTCTTGCTACTAGTAAAAATTTTCCCACGTTTTCTTTAAACCTTACTACAAAGTTTCCTATTTCTACTAATTTTCCGTCATACTTTGCCATTGATATACTTTCATTTTTATTAAAAGCCGTAAATACATTTGCAGCATATTCAAACTTAATAACTTCTTGAGACTTTACTGTTTTACAACTTACAAATATTAATAAAAGTAGATATAAAGCAATTTTATAATTATTTTTTATCATATTATTTTTTAATTTAAATTTTAAACAATTTGCCTATCTTCGTTTGTAAAGATAATTCTTTTTACCTAATACAATAGGAATTAAAAAATAATTTTATTTTGCGTATTTTGGGCATTCATAATGAAAAATAAAAAATTACCTTTGCAGCGACAAAACCTAAAACAAGGTAAGCATTGGTTTAGATGACTCTTAATTTTGAATTGATACCTGATATTGATACTTACTCAAAAATTCCGAAAGGAATAGAAAAATGGAGTAGCCCCTCTAATATTGCACTGATAAAATATTGGGGCAAGTTAGAAAATCAAATTCCTACGAATCCATCGCTCAGTTTTACTTTAGACAAATCTACCAGTATTACCTTTTTGGAATACTGTCTAAAACCTAACTATTTTGAAGAGTTAAGTTTAGAACTATTTTTTGAGGGTAAAAAGAACGATAAGTTCAAGGAAAAGATATTGGTATTTTTTAATAGGATCTTAAAGTATGCTCCTTACTTAAAAGCCTATAATTATATTATTCGTACAGAAAATACTTTTCCACATTCTAGTGGTATTGCTTCGTCAGCATCGGGAATGAGTGCCATAGCCTTATGTTTGATGTCTTTAGAGAAGAGGTTCAATCCACTTATGACTACGGAATATTTTTATCAGAAAGCCTCTTTTTTATCGAGGTTGGGCTCTGGTAGTGCCAGTAGATCAGTGTATGGAGGTTTTGCAATGTGGGGTTATCAAGAAGCTACAAAACAGGGAGATAATGAATTTGCAATACCTTATTTTGGAGAAGTACATCCTATTTTCAAAGATTTTAAAGACACCATACTACTGATAGAAGAGGAGCAAAAGAAAGTTTCAAGCACCATGGGACACTCTCTAATGAATGGGCACCCTTTTGCAATTTCCAGATTTGCACAGGCTAATCATAATCTAATCAAACTCCAAAATACATTAGCCCATGGAAATTTAAAAGAATTTGGAAAAATTGTAGAAAATGAAGCCCTATCCTTACATGCGATGATGATGACCTCTATGCCCAGTTTTATACTGATGCACCCCCGTACCTTACAAGTTATTCATAAGTTATGGGACTTTAGAAAAAGAACCCGTAAACATCTATATTTTACTTTAGATGCAGGAGCTAATGTACATTTGCTATACCCTAGTTTAGAAGAAAAAGAAATCGTTCATTTTATAAATTCAGAACTTTTAAAATACTGTGATGGGAAACTTATTTTTGATAGGATAGGTATAGGACCAAAAGAAATGACAACATTATGAAGAACCCTTTATTCTACGCAAAAATATTGCTCTTTGGAGAATATGGAATCATTAAAAATGCAATGGGGTTGTGTATCCCGTATAATTCCTATAAGGCAGAATTTATCAAACGAACCTTTAAATCGGAAGAAGAAAAAAAATCAAATTTAGTGTTGCAGAAATATCTACAATATTTAAAAGACATTGTACAAGAGAAAGAATTGAAATTGGATTTAGAATCCTTTGAAAAAGATATACAGGACTATATGCACTTTGATTCTAATATTCCGCAAGGTTATGGTGTGGGTAGTTCAGGTGCTTTAGTGGCAGCCATCTACGATAAATACGCCACTGATAAAATACAAGCAGATCGCATTAATAAAGAAGACATCATAAAATTGAAAAATATCTTTTCGGTTATGGAAGATTATTTTCATGGCAATAGTTCTGGTACTGACCCCTTGATATGTTATTTAAAAATACCCTTGTTGTTCAAATCAAAAACTCATATAGATACCATAAATTTACCCAAGAGAAAGAATAAAGGAGCTATATTTTTGATCAATTCTGGTGAAATGGGACAAACAGGACCTATGGTAAATATATTTATGGAAAAATATAAACAAGAGCGATTCAAGAAAGCACTTAGTACTTTTATCTCCTATAACAACGCTTGTATTAAATCTTTTTTAAAAGGAAATACTAAAAATCTTTTTCAGAATATAAAAGAGTTATCAGAATGGGTATTAGACCATATGAATGTGATGATTCCAGCAGCGTTTCACAAATTGTGGAGACAAGGGTTAGAAACTAATGCCTACTATCTAAAACTCTGTGGCTCTGGAGGAGGAGGTTTTATACTGGGTTTTACCATAGATTATGCTAAAACTAAGGAAATGCTTAAAGATTATTCACTTGAAATAGTATATGAATTATAACACCTCGATATTATTATGCTAAGTGTACATAAAATCACCTTGCAGTTTGCAGATAGATACCTTTTTAGGGATATATCCTTTCAAATATCCAAAGGTGAAAAAATAGGATTGGTAGGCAAAAATGGAGCAGGAAAATCTACTCTGCTCAAGATACTTTCAGCAGAACAAGAGATAGATAAAGGAAACATTTCTAAATCGGAGCGTATTAAGATTGGTTTTTTAAAACAAGACTTGGCGTTTTCTTACGGTAAAACGGTAAGGCAAGAAATAGAAGAGAGTTTTGAACAACTTCAGCAAATCAAAGAAAAAATAGAAGATATCAATATCCAATTACAAGAGCGAACAGATTATGAAAGTGATTATTATTTGGAATTGATAGACATGCTTAACGATCTGACTCAAGAGTTTGATATACTGGGCGGATATACTTACACTGCCAATATGGAAAATGTATTGAAAGGACTGGGTTTTAAAAAAGAACAGTTTGACAAACTTACTGATGAGTTTTCAGGTGGATGGAGAATGCGCGTAGAATTGGCAAAATTATTACTGTCAGATCATGATATCTTACTATTAGATGAACCCACAAACCACTTGGATATAGATTCTATTATATGGTTAGAAGATTTTTTAAAGAATTATCAAGGTGCAGTGGTATTGGTCTCTCACGACAAACAATTTTTAGATAATATTACAAATAGAACCTTAGAAATAGTACTTGCAAAAATTTATGATTACAAATGTAATTATAGTCGCTATTTAAAACAACGAGAAGATCAAAAAGCTTTACAAGTGGCTTCTAAAAAAAATCAAGATAAGGAAATCAAGCAAACCCAAGAACTCATAGATAGATTTAGATATAAAGCCTCTAAAGCTGCATTTGCACAAAGTTTGATAAAAAAATTAGACAAAATAGAAAGAATAGAAGTAGATGAAGAGGATCATTCGACAATGAGACTCTCTTTTTATGAGCATATAAGACCGGGTAAAATAGTACTCAATATAGAAAATGTGCGTAAATCATACGGAGATAAAACAGTTCTAAGCGATATAAATTTACTGGTGGAAAGAGGTTCTAAAATTGCATTTGTAGGACAAAATGGCCAAGGTAAAACTACACTGGCTAAAATCATATTAGGGCAAATCTCTTATGAAGGTAAAGTAAACTTAGGACATAATGTACAGTTAGGATATTGTGCTCAAAATTACAAACCTTTTACCAAAGATGAGTCAATTTTATCTTTTGTTGAAAGGAATGCTGATAAAAAATTATTTTCTAAAGTAAGGGACTATCTGGGGGCATTTATGTTCAGTGGAGACCAAGTATATAAAAAGATAAAAGTATTATCCGGAGGAGAAAGAGGTCGTTTGGCATTGTGTAATCTATTACTTCAGCCCTCAAATGTACTGATAATGGACGAGCCTACAAACCACTTGGATATAACTTCTAAAGAAAGACTCAAACAGGCATTTTTAAATTATACAGGCACACTTATTATCGTATCTCACGATAGAGATTTTTTGCAAGGACTTACCAATAGAGTATATGAATTCAAAGATACTAAAGTAAAGGAATATATAGGCGATATTGACTATTACTTGGAACAAAAAGAAATAGATAATTTTAGGGCTTTAGAACTACAAAAAGAGAAACACCAAAAAACGGATAAAGCAAAAAAAATATCGACTAAAGGAAATTATCAACAGCAGAAGAAAGCCAAACAAAAAGCCCATAAAATCAATAAGATTGAAGAGCAAATAGAAAAACTAGAGAAAGAATTAGCGCATATAAATGCGAACCTTAGTACAGACAAGGGATATACAGAACTGACAAGACAGAAAGGATTTTTTGAAAAATATCATCAGAGCAAAGCATTATTGCAAGAACTGATGAATAAATGGGAAAAATTACAGTAGAATCATAATTATTATAAGGTATGTTTAAATTTGTTAAAAGGCAGAGTATTTACACTTCCATTTTTTGTAGGTTGATATTTTTGTTGTTTTTATATCAAATTACTCGATGGCTTTTTTATATAGAAAATAAAAATTACTTTTTTGATGTAGATTACCAAAGGTATCTCACGATAATGACAGGGGGAATGCGCTTTGATTTATGTGCTATTTTGTACGTAAATCTATTGTGGATATTTTTGTTTTTGCTCCCCCTAAAGTTCAAGTATTCTAAATTCATACAAAATTTATCTACAGGTATTTATATTTTATTTAATACGATAGCAATATTTTTCGATTTTATAGATATTATCTACTTTCCTTTTTCAAATAGGAGGCTTACCTTAGATGTTTTTTCAGAGTTCAAAAATGAAACGAATTTATTAGGAATATTTTGGGAAGCTATTCATACTTATTGGTATTTATCATTGATTTTTGTAGTTATGGTCATTGTATTGATCCTTTTTTCAAGATGGACTTCAGTAAGATTATCAGAAAAGCAAAATATATTTCTCATTCGTTTTTTTATATTACATTCTATAGGGTTTATAATTTTTAGCACCCTTATTGTTTTTGGATTGAGAGGTTCGTTTATTTTAAATACTCGTCCTATGGGAGTATTTAATGCAGGAGAATATACCAGTAAACCCATTCAAGTTTATTTGGTTACCAATACACCCTTTTTTATCATCAGAACTTCTCAAAAAAAGATTTTACAGCCTGTAAATTTTTATAAAAGTAAAACAACATTAGATGCAATATATACCCCCATACAAAAGGCAAGGAATACTTTAAATTTTAACCCTAAGAATGTAGTAATTATTATCTTAGAGAGTTTTGCATCAGAATACAGTGCTCTTTATAATAAAAGACTTAAGCCAGAAGATTCCTACACTCCTTTTTTGGATAGTTTATATCAGCATTCAAACACTTTTTTATATTCCTTTGCCAATGGTAGAAAATCTATAGATGCCATGCCTTCTGTGTTGGTTAGTTTACCTAGGGTTGTTACTCCATTCTCCTTATCTAAATACATAGCTAACGATGTAAATTCTATAGCTAGCATACTTTCAAAAAAAGGTTATACCTCTGTGTTCGCACACGGTGCCCCAACGGGTTCTATGGGATTCAACAGTATTGCTACGCTTTTTGGTTTCCAAGAGTATTATGGTATGGATGAATATGATAAAAATGAGGATTACGACGGATATTGGGGAATATGGGATCATAAATTTATGCTTTATTTTGCAGATATTTTAAACAAAACTAAACAGCCTTTTGTAGCAAGTCTATTTTCAGTAAATTCACACCATCCCTTTGTTTTGCCAAAGGAATTTGAAAATAGATACCAAAATAAGGGAGAACATAAAAATAACAAAGTTATACAATACACAGATGAGAGTTTGAAAAACTTCTTTAATAAAATAAAGGAGGAGAAATGGTATCAAAATACACTATTTGTAATTACAGCAGATCACTCGTCTATAAATCAATATAATGAATTTGCTACTTATATAGGTATTCATAGAGTTCCTATTGCTTTTTTTACTCCAGACAAATCCATAAAACCTATATTTGATACGATAAGGAATGCACAACAAATAGATATTCTACCAACAGTACTTTCTCATCTGAACTATCAGGGAGCATATACTGCATTTGGATATAATTTAAATACCGTAACTCCAGATGAACACTTTACATTTTATACCAACGGAGATCATTATATTGTAAACTATAAAAAATATACCTTACAATACGATTTGGAAAAAGATAAAGTATTAGGGTTATACAATTTTAAGAAGGATAAACTACTTGCTAAAAATCTAAAAAATATACCTTACTTTTTAAGTATTAAGGAAAAAATGTTAGCCAAACTTAAAGGCTTTATTCAACAGTATCATAGCAGGATGAATACAAATACATTAATAAAATATGAATAATAAGACTTTAAATTAAGTAGCAAACAGAAACTTTAATTAAACTCGAGCTAATATTACTTAAAATTTACTGTTTTTACAGCTCATTAAGTTATTATATCTAACGCAATCAATTGTATGGTCATTTACTATTCCTATGGCTTGCATAAAAGAATAACATATAATAGATCCTACAAATTTAAAACCTCTACCCTTTAGGATTTTACTTATTTTGTCTGAAAGGTCTGTCCTAGATGGAACCTGCATTTGGCATTTCCATTGATTATGTATCGTCTTACCCTCTACAAAAGACCATATAAAACTGGAGAAAGAACCATATTCTTTCTGAATTTCTATCATGCAAATAGCATTACTCACTACCGACTGTATTTTCAGTTTATTTCTTATAATCCCCTTATTATCTAATAATTGTATTATTTTATCCTCTGTATAAGAGGCTACTTTTTCTATTTGAAAGTTATCAAAGGCTTTTCTATAATTTTCTCTCTTAGCAAGTATTTTAGACCAACTAAGTCCCGCCTGAGCTCCTTCTAATGTTAAACATTCAAAAAGCTTATCGTCTTCATATATAGGAACGCACCATTCCAAATCATGATATTGTTTTTCTTGTAGGGTTTTAGGCCATTTACATCTCATCATTTTTTACTTAATTTGTTAAAATTCAAAGATAATATTTTTTTGATTATTTGGCAATTTACATTTTCATTTTGTTATATGGTAGATTCAACTTACAAGTGCAACATTGTTTAATTTTGATTTTTTTCTACAAATTTATAAAATAATTGGAAAGGTTTTACATAATTTATTCCCTTTCATTAGGTCTGTTGTTTATCTTGATTTGAATATTTTTTACTAAATGTTGCACTTACTAATTGAATTTACAAATTATCTTATTTTTGATTTTTAAAATCAAAAAAAGACGCTTAAAATAAAAAAATAATGGATAAAAAATTATATTTTTTTTCGTAAAGTGCTGATAATCAATCAAAAAAAAGTTTATTTTTTCTTGGTCAGTAATTTTCTTGATCTTATTTTTGTTTTAGAATTAATATAAAACTAATAATTTACTAAAACGCCTAGTCCTTTAAGTTTTTTAAAGTAACGCTTGTTTTAAATGTAACTTTTATTATATTTGCACAATCAAACTAAAAAATAAACAAATCTATGAAATGTAATTTAGAATTCAACTTCCAAGGGGAACCTGAAAAATTAGTGCAAGAGTTAAAAAAAGCAGTCATTGAAAATAATGGGGTTTATAAAGGAGATAATCAAATTGGTGAATGCTATGGTAAGTCTCCAATAGAATATCATTTAGAATACTCATTCGTTGAGAGACCTAATTTTTTAACAATAAAAATATTAACAAAACCATTTAATTTATCTTGTCAACTTATTGAAGACACAATAAAAGAATATTTAAAAAATTTCAATAATCAATTAATTAATAATCTAATAAATAAATTTTAAAAGTATGGAAAATCAATTTGACGGAGAATTATTCATCGGAGACAATGAATCACCAGAACTTTCGAGCTTCTCGAACTTGGATGAGGAAAACCCAAATGGTATTGACCTTTTAGAAACAACAAATGGTGAAAGACATCAAGTAATTGACAAAGTAATCTTTAAGTATAAAGATTTGACATCACTTCCACACACTAAAAATACTTGTTCTAAATGGTTTAAACCTTGGGGCGGAGCTAAAATCTGTGTTGGCTGGACTTTGAAAAAAAGATGGTTATACAGAATTGGACATTTGAGAGTAACATTAATTGATGAAACAGAGGGAAAGAAAATTGTTGAAGATTGTTTGAAAACTGGAGCTGTTGCTGGAATTTTAGTAGGAATTGTATCAGGAGGTTCTGCCGCAGCTGCCGCAGTAAAAGTTGCTATTGAAGCTTGTTTGACAGCGAACTTAGGTGATAAGTTAGTTTCAGTAACTTTGGACATAAAATCACATAGAGGCGATTGGGAATAAACTTTTTAAATATGAGAACTACATCAGTAAATCACTTTGAAAGAAAAAAAGTGGAAGGAATAGAACATTGGTTTTGGGAAGATAAAATCGGAAATCAATGTGGGCGAGAGCGAAAATGGAAATACAAAGTTCAAATAGGTGAACCTATATTGAGAAAGGAGTTTCCTCAAGGTTATAAATATTATGAAATAAGCTATTCTGGACAACCAGAGCAGGTTTAAAAACTACTGGCAACAAAGTATATAGTGCATAGCCGCCCTGCGGGACGGCAACGACACATACACGAGACCGTTCAACTTACAAGTGCAACATTATTTAATTTTGATTTTTAAAATCAAAAAAAGACGCTTAAAATAAAAAAATAATGGATAAAAAATTATATTTTTTTCGTAAAGTGCTGATAATCAATCAAAAAAAGTTTATTTTTTCTTGGTCAGTAATTTTCTTGATCTTGTTTGTTTTAGAATTAATATAAAACTAATAATTTACTAAAACGCCTAGTCCTTTAAGTTTTTTAAAATAAAACTTGTTTTAAATGTAACTTTTATTATATTTGCACAATCAAACTAAAAAATAAACAAAACAAATAATAAAACATCAAACTATAAGGAATATAATTTAACTTATTAAAATTAATAAAAATGGAAAAAGACATCGAAAATCAAATGATAAACTCAATTGGTTTTCAAAACTCTGAGGTAAAAGAAGTCGTTGAAAGTGAACTAACAGTTGATTCAAACTTAGCTACATTTTTTGACAGCAAAATTGGTAAAAAAATTAAATACAAAAATCTCTATTGGGGAAATTTTACAATTAAATTCACTGGTGGAGGAACTATTGCACTTAAACCATCTGAAATGATAATATTTGATGATGGAACTTTTAAGAGTACAACAAACTATAGTTCCAAAATGTATACTAAGTACAAAAGACCAAGATACACATCGAAAATGTATCTAACATTTCATTTAAAGAAAGATGGAACGATTCTGGACACATTTGTTATGAGATGGTATGTTTCATGTGGTGATGGTAGATATGTGGTTAGTGGTAATTACGATCCTAAATATTTTGATTTGATAAATGGAGGATCAATTGAGTATGGAGGAACTGCATATAATTGCTAGTTTCAAAAAAGTAACTAAACACAACATTGGCTATAAGTAATTGCTTGTTCTTGCCTTACTTCTGAAAATCCGAGAGGATTTTCAGTTTGGTGTGTACTTGCAAAGTTAATCGCTAAACCACGCAACTACTCATAGCCGAGACCGTTAGCAAATATTAAAACGAAAAACGATGAAAAGAAATTTAACCTTACTTGCAATTTTAAGCTTAATTTTTATTTTGGGTTGTAAAAAGGATGCCGAAGAGTTAACTCCTAATAAAGAACCACAAACTGAATTAAACATTTCGGTTGAAAATACTGACGTGAAAACTTTTGAAATAATCAATGTTAAAAGTTCTGTTTCAAATTTACTAGAAACATATAATGGCACATTTGGAAATACTGAACTACAATTGGCAAAAGTAAATGATAGCACTTTAGTCTTTGTGGTTCCCAATGTGGAATTAGGATCATACGAACTTAAAACACAGCTCGGAAATATTGAGTTTAACGTTTCTAAAACAATAGTGACTGATTCAGAGGAAACAATAACAAATGTCTTTACAACTTTTGATAATGAGGTTAATTCAATGGAAAACTCATCAGATTTGGATGGTGCTAAAACATTCAAAAATGAAGTGACAGAGCTTTACAATTCATTATCAACGGAACAGAAAAAGGAAGTTGCGATGTTTTACGAAGCAAATAAAGAAATTTTACAAGCTTTTAAACAAGACTTATCTACAACTTACGATGCTTCAACAACCTTAAAAGGGTCTGTTCAATCAGATTGTCCAAAAACAGATTTTAAATCATTTTACAGTTGTACAGGAGATAATTTAGGAAACTCCATAAACGAGCTTGATGTTAGTATAAAAAAAATAGCTGAACCAATAGCATATGCTGCGGCCATAGGTAAACTTGCTTCTGCAACTTGGTATTTAGGACCTTCCGTTTGGGGTTTAACAGCAGTAGGCGCATCATTATCAATTGGAACAGCTATGTATATTTTGATTACTGAAGTTAGACCTGCTTGGATAGATTTTAAATCTAACTTAACGCCTTTTTTACAAGCAAATTGGATATTAACTAAAGCTACATTTGACGTAGTTACAGACGAATTTAATAGCGATACTGAAACAGACTTAAATTTAGATGCTAAGTTCCGAACCATAGAAGAAACAGATGGTGATGTTTCGACGGAAACTAACTTCTTTATTTCTGCATATGGTAGACTAAATTCTGTATGGAATGATTTTTCAAAAGTTTTGGGAAAAATTCCGAGCTTTACTTCATCAGAAGAATCTGTTACACTTGAAACAAATGACATCACAATTTCAAATATTTCTAATTCTAATGTGGAATTAGCCAGTCAAAATGGAGTAAAAGCTAAGTTCAAATCTTTATCTGGAAAAGAAGAAAATTTCTCTTTTGATATTACCGTGAACAAGGAAGGTTTTACAAGAAACAAATTAATAAATGCTAAAGTTTTGGCTGTTGTAGACTCTACAGCAATTTATCAATCTGCCGTAATTGGAAGCTGGACTGTTACAACTTTAGAATCTGGAAGTATTAATAAACTTAAATTATTAGAAGGAGGAAATGGTAGATATATAATACCAGGACCAGATGGAGCAAATAGAGATGGAGTTGATGAAAACGGTAACAGCTATTATAATGTAACTTGGAGTATTGAAAAACGTAATGGAAAATACCATTTAAGAGAGGATGGATTTTATCATTTTGGTTTTGAATCCTATCGAACTTTTGACATCACATTGCCAGAGAATTTCTTGACTTATCCTGTAACTACATTTTTGACATATACTGATTTTGGAAGCGGTGCACGGGATGCAGGTAGAAGATATTCAAAGAACTAACATTTGCTAACAATGTATAAGCGGCATTAAAACGACCGCTTATTCACCTTTGGCAGTAATTAGCAAACAAATGGAGTTAATAATTAAACAAATAACACGATGAAAAAACCGATTTTAGGAAAACAAACATTCCTCACAGATAACAATGAAAGAATAAAATCTTTTGAATCTTTTATAAAAGAAGTTTATGACAAACCATCAAATGACAAACCTCTTTATACAGGAAGGTATCTTGTTTCGTTGGCTGAGAATAAAAATTTTAATGAAACACAAAAATTGTTTGAATCGTCTTTAGGGTTTAAAGTAGCAAACTCTAAAGATTTTAAAAATCAAGAAATATCAGAGGAAAATCTCGAAAACGCAGATGCATTAATTTATGAAGAATTAGGTGTTGCATTAATAGGGGCAGAAGAAGAACAAATTCAAATTCTTGAATCTTCTTCAAATGATTATTTAATAGAACCGGAAAAGATTGTTTACGTACCTGATGATGCTCCTGCCACTTTAAACATTCCTTCTACATGGGGGCTACAAGCAACTAATGCAATTAATTCAAAATACACTGGTAAAAATGTAAAAATTGCAGTTTTAGATACTGGCTTCGATTTAAACCACCCAGATTTCAATGGAAGACAAATTCATTCAGCATCCTTTGTTCCAAATGAAAGTGTTCAAGACCTACATGGACATGGCACACATTGTATTGGGACTGCATGTGGAGATACTGATATGCATAATGTGAGGTATGGTGTAGCCAAAGATTCCATTATATATGCAGGAAAAGTTCTTAGCAATCAGGGTAGCGGAGCTCAATCATGGATATTAAACGCTATGACTTGGGCTGTGAAAAACGGCTGTAAGGTTATCTCTATGTCATTTGGTTCAGCTACTTTCTCTGGACAAGGATATGATTTAGCATATGAAAGAGCTGCACAATATGCACTGTCAAACGGATGTGTTGTCGTTGCTGCTGCTGGAAATGAAAGTAGAAGAAGTTGGAATCAATTTCGTCCAGTAGGAAGTCCTGCTGACTGTCTATCAGTTTTAGCCGTTGGTGCATTAGATTCAAATTTAAATATAGCAGATTTTTCCAATAGGTCTATCAATCCGACAGGTCAAGTAGATATTGCTTCCGCAGGTGTAATGATTTATTCATCTTGGCCATCTCCTTTAAGATATAGAACAATATCTGGTACTAGTATGGCAACTCCTCACGTGGCAGGTATAGTTGCTCAGTTATGGGAAAAATATCCTCATGCTTCTCCTTATCAGATTTCAAATGAGCTTAAAAATATAGCTCGAAGATTACCATTATCAAGTATGGACGTAGGTGTTGGACTATCTGTAGCACCCTAGATTATGAAAGAAAATATTGTAATAACAATTTCTCCAGAGCATATTGATGAAATGAAAAATATTTCTCAAAAATTAAAAGAAGTAAAGATTACTAATGTTTTTGATTTTGGAGTTATTACAGGAGTTACTGAAGAAGAAAACATTCAAAAACTAAAGCAAATAACAGAGATAGAAGATATTACAATTGAAAAGCAAATAAACTTACCTCCGAATGACCGAGGGATACAATAATAACTACTGCCAACAAAACCTATAAGCAATAGCACCCTTCGGGACGCTACTGCTTATAGCCAAACCGTTCAACTTACAAGTGCAACATTATTTAATTTTGATTTTTTTCTACAAATTTATAAAATAATTGGAAAGGTCTTACATAATTTATTCCCTTTCTAGGTCTGTTGTTTATCTTGATTTGAATATTTTTCACTAAATGTTGCACTTACTAATTGAATTTACAAATTAAAGCTGTAGGAAAAGCAGCTGCACGATTGGGGCTTGGCTATATAGGTGTAGCGTGGGCCGTTGGTGACTTTGTTGCCTGTATGTGGTAAAGTAAAATATAACAATATGATTTATAACTGGATAATGGCAATAATATTTGCAAGCGGTCTGATTATCATAATTTCTGATATTTTCAAATCTGTGTGTCATAAAGACAACGACAAATTTAAAATCAGATATTATGTTTTATTAGCTATACTAATACTGTATTTATTGATTGATAGAATATCGATTTTAATTGAGAATAGTTGAATAATATGTAATATATGAGATTAAACAAGCAATTTGAACAAAATAACGTGGCATAACACGGTATATAAAAAATAGCAGTCAAGAGCTAAAATTCAAAGTTCGTTCTTTTCTGCTATTTAAGTAAAAAGCCGAAAATTATAGTAAATCTACTCTGCTACTTTTCATATACCCAAACCGTTCAACTTACAAGTGCAACATTATTTAATTTTGATTTTTTTCACAAATTCATAAGATAATTGGAAAGGTCTTACATAATTTATTCCCTTTCATAGGTCTGTTGTTTATCTTGATTTGAATGTTTTTTATGAGTTTATCTTTTACATTGTTTAAATGTTGATTTTTAGGCAAGTACTGTCTGATTAATTGATTCATATTTTCTATTTGCCCTTTTTCCCAAGAACAATAAGGGTTTGTAAAGTAGGTATCTACTTCCAATTTATCGCTAACCACATAATTTTGGCACATTCCTTTCCATTATCCATTGTTATACACTTGGTTTGATGTTTGAAAGGGAGTAGTAAATTGTTAATAGCTTGTCTGCTTTTTTTCCTTTAGGTAAGTGTTTGATTAGTAAATACTTGGTTTTTCTTTCTGTTAGTGTTCATATAGATCCTTTATACTCTTTACCCACTATTTAATCTGCCTCCCAATGTCCAAATACCTCTCTATTATTAACCTTTTCTGGGCGTTTATCTATACTTACTCGTTCTTTTATTCGCATTTTGTTAGTGCTTACTTGACTTTTACGATGTTTTAATTGATGCCTCATAGGTTTATATAAAGTTCCACCATTACACTTATCTTCTCTAACATATTGATAGATGCGTTCTACTGATACCATATCTATCACTTTAACTTTACAGTAGCCTACGATTTGTTCAACAGACCATTGCTTCGCAGTAATATAGTTATCTACGATTTTTTGCTTATAAGAGGTAAAGGTACGCCCTCTAACATATCGTTCTTTCCGCTCTTATGCCAACATATTAGCGTGATTAGCACGGTAAAGCCCGCGTTTTGTCTTATTCCTTTTAAGTTCTCGGTATAGAGTACTACGACTTATTTGTAATTCCTTATAAATAATTTTTTTAGACATCTTTGCTTTTAAATATGACTCTATTTGGTATCTTTGCTCACAAGTAAGATGCGTATATTTCATGTGCGTTTTCATTTAGTTTATTTTTTCACTAAGTGTTGCACTTACTAATTGAATTTACATATTGACTACCTTTGCTATTTAAAAATTATTGCCATAAAATAATGAGTAATTATTTATCTGAACTAAATACTGCCCAAAGGGCAGCAGTAGAAAAAACAGAAGGAGCTCTGATGATTATAGCGGGTGCAGGATCAGGTAAGACTAGGGTATTAACCTACAGAATAGTACATCTGATAAACAAAGAGGTAGATGCTTTTAATATTCTAGCACTTACTTTTACCAATAAAGCTGCTATAGAAATGAAAAACAGGATTAAATATATGATAGGCAAAGATGCAAAAAATATATGGATGGGTACATTTCATTCTATTTTTTCAAGAATCCTTAGAATAGAATCGGAAAAATTAGGCTATCCTTACCACTATTCTATATACGACACTCAAGATTCGATAAGAACCATTAAAGATATTATAAAAGAGATGGCACTCGACAAAGATATCTATGATGCAAAAGTAATACAAAGTAGAATCTCTAAATTTAAAAATAATTTAATTACTGTAAAATCCTACTACAATCACCCTGAATTACAAGAACAAGATGCCATGAATAGACGCATTAGAATGGGAGAAGTTTATGATAGATATGTAAAACATTGCTTTAAATCCTATGCTATGGACTTTGATGATTTACTTTTAAAAACCAACGAATTATTTACTCGGTTTCCCGATGTATTAGAAAAATATCAACAACAGTTCAAATATATTATGGTAGATGAGTATCAAGATACCAATCACTCTCAATACCTTATTGTAAAAGCACTTTCTAGAAAATTTAAGAATATTTGTGTAGTAGGAGATGATGCTCAAAGTATATACTCCTTTAGAGGGGCGAATATTCAAAATATATTCAATTTTAAAAAAGATTATCCACAAGCTAAAATACTTAAATTAGAACAAAATTATCGCTCTACAAGTAATATTGTAAATGCCGCCAACTGTATAATTAAGAACAATTTTCAACAATTAGAAAAAGATATCTTTACAGATAATAAAAGTGGTGATAAAATACAAGTTTTTCAATCTATTACTGACAATAACGAAGGTATTTTTATTTCTAAATCTATCTACAAAAACAAACTAAATGCTAAATTAAAGTATAATAACTTTGCCGTACTGTATAGAACTAATGCACAATCTAGACCCATAGAAGATGCCTTGAGAAAATTAAATATTCCATACCGAGTATATGGAGGATTATCTTTCTATCAAAGAAAAGAAATAAAAGATGCTCTCGCTTATTTAAAAGTTACCATTAACACCCAAGACGAAGAAGCTCTCAAAAGAATAATTAACTATCCCACAAGAGGCATTGGAGATACTACACTAGATAAATTAACCTTAGCTGCAAATCACTACAACAAATCCATATTTGAAATTATAGAAAATATTTACGAATTAAACATAGGTATAAATGCAGGCACTGCCCAAAAACTATCAGATTTTATCTATATGATTAAAGGTTTTCAAAATATAGTCAAAGAAAACACCTTATTTGAAAGTTGTAAATACATATTTCAAAATTCAGGATTGATACATTTACTACATCAAGATAAAACGCCAAAAGGTATCAGTAAATATGAAAACTTACAAGAACTCCTAAATAGTATTAAAGACTTTCAAGATAAAGAAATACAACTTACAAATATTAACCCCTCTCTTACAAACTATTTAGAAAATACTTTACTTGCTTCGGACATAGATAAAAACACTCAACAAGATGAAGTATCTCTGATGACCATACATATGTCAAAAGGTTTAGAGTATCCAATAGTGTACATAGCTGGTATGGAAGAAGATTTATTTCCTTCTAAAATGAGCATGACAACAAGAGAAGATCTTGAAGAAGAGAGAAGATTGTTTTATGTAGCACTCACTAGAGCTGAGAAAAAAATTTATCTTACATTTGCTAATACAAGGTATAAATGGGGTAAATTAGTCGATAGAATCCCTAGTAGATTTCTCAATGAAATTGACCAAGAATATTTAAATTGTTTAAATTTTGAATTAGAAATGCCTAAATTAAAATCCTGCGGTGAAGGAAGAGTGTTTGGCAATAATGTAAAAATAAGACTACACAAACCTCAAAACGGCACCCCTCCAAAAAATAAACCTATTCAAAATAAAAAACTGAGAATTACAAAGCCTAATAATAATATTTCTACTTATCCCGATTCTTTTAATTCCTTAGATATAGATAATATCGTAGAACATAATTTATTTGGAATAGGTAAAATCATAGAACTTCAAGGTAGGGGAAATAACAAAATAGCAAAGATAGATTTTCCTAAACACGGTATAAAAAAACTCTTGCTACGATTTACTAAATTAAAAATCATAAAATAAATTGATTTTATTACATATACTTATAAAATATCTATGTAAATGGTTATTTATATCTTGCATAATTGCTATTCTATCAGGTAGTGCTTCGGCTATATTTCTAATAGTCTTACAGTGGGCTACAGACTATAGAGAAGAAAACATAACCATAATTTATTTTCTACCCATAGCAGGTATAAGTATAGGACTTGTATATCATTATTTTGGAAAGGATTTACAAGGGGGAAATAATACGATTATCAACGAAATTTATTCCTCCAAAAAAGCTATTCCAATTCTTATGGCTCCATTAGTTTTTTTAGGGACTATTGCTACACATTTATTCGGTGGCTCTGCTGGTAGAGAAGGTACTGCAATACAAATGAGCAGTTCACTATCTGATAGCATTTGCCCTATTTTTAAATTGAATATAGAAGATAGAAAAATACTTTTAATCTCTAGTATTTCGGCAGGCTTTGGATCTGTTTTTGGGACTCCTTTAGCAGGATTTCTATTTGGTATAGAACTCATTTTTACTGGTAAAATCAAATATAAATCTATCTTTCCCGCTCTTATATCTGCTTTCCTATCTGATATTGTAACCTCTAATATATGGGGAGTAGGACATCGAGATTATCAACTTAATTACATTAAATATCTCGTACCTTTAGACTTTGTATTCCTTATCATTTCAGGTATTATTTTGGGGTTAGTCGTAATCCTATTTGTTAGAAGTATATCTATATGGAATAGGATATTAAACTATATTACAAATAAAACTTTTTTGCATCCTTTTATCGCTGGTGTAATTATAGTTTTATGGGTAATTTTAACCCAAAATACTAAGTATTTAGGTCTTGGATTACCTACTATTTCCGAAGCATTTAATACTGCTTTACCACCCTATGATTTCATTTTAAAATTATTATTTACTGCTATTACTCTAGGTGCAGGATACAAAGGAGGAGAGGTGACACCATTATTTTTTATAGGAGCCACCTTAGGTAATGCTCTTTGTTTTTTCATACCCCTACCCCTCTACTTGCTTACAGCCATAGGGTTTGTAGGTGTATTTGCAGGAGCCACAAAAACACCTTTAGCTTGCAGTATTATGGCAATGGAATTATTTGGTTGGTATATAGGTATATACACCATTATACCTTGTATCATCTCCTCTTTAGTTTCAAGAAAAAATCGTATTTATTCAAGTCAAATCAAACCATTCTAAAATAAAATATCAGAATAAATCTAATATTCTCTCTAAAGCTACTGCTCTAGAGCCTTTGATAAGGATATTTGTATTTTTTACTTTATGAATTGAAAATTTTCTTTTTAAATCCTCATAGGATTTAAATTGATATACATTCTCATCTGTTACTGATATAGCACTAAAATTCTCTCCCACTAATAATACCTTATCAAACTTTATTTTTAGTACAATATCTACAATAACCTGATGTTCCTTATAAGTAGCTTTGCCCAGTTCGTACATGTCACCTAATATCAAATATTTGCTTCCTGAAAAATTTGCAAAATTTTCAATAGCATTTCGCATACTTGTAGGATTAGCGTTATAAGCATCTAATATAATTTTATTTTCATTTTTATATATAATTTGACATCTATTGTTTGTAGAGTTATATTGTTCTATAGCATCTTTAATTTCATTTGGACTTACCCTAAAATACTCTCCTATAGCTATAGCTGCAGCTATATTATGAAAATTAAATTTTCCCGTGAGTTTAGAAGAAATTTCTACCTCTCTATATCTTACCCTTACAAAGGGAAATGAATCCAATAATTGTATAAAAATATTGCCTGAATTTCCACCAAAATTTATAGTTTCTAACTTATGTGCTTTAGCTTGTTTTACTTGTGTATCATCATTTTGATTTACAAAGGCTTTTTTATTTTTATCTTTGAGGTATTTATACAATTCGCTCTTGCCTTTTATAACGCCTTTAAGCCCTCCAAATCCCTCTAAATGAGCTTTTCCAAAATTAGTTATATATCCATAATCTGGATTTATCATCTGACTCAAAAATGCTATTTCACCACAGTGATTTGCACCCATTTCCACTATTGCTATTTGGTATTTAGGCTTTATAGATAGTAATGTTAAAGGCACCCCTATATGATTGTT
This sequence comes from Ichthyobacteriaceae bacterium, assembly GCA_965226285.1. Classification (GTDB taxonomy): domain Bacteria; phylum Bacteroidota; class Bacteroidia; order Flavobacteriales; family Ichthyobacteriaceae; genus CBDDCQ01. Next base: position 84,918 of record CBDDCQ010000006.1, on the reverse strand, counting down.
TAAATTTCCTTGAGTAGCCATAGTGTTATATTTTTTGCATAGTACTTGTTTTAATAGCTCTTTAGTAGTAGTTTTACCATTACTTCCCGTAATTCCTATAATATTTACAGAAAGTTGACTTCTATGATATTCGGCTAATTTTTGTAGCATTTTTAAAGGATTTTCTATATATATTATACTCTTCCCATCTGCATATTTTTTTTCATCTACTATTGAAAGTATAGCTCCTTTATCTAAAGCTTCTATTGCAAACTCATTAGCATTAAAATTATCTCCACTTATTGCAAAGAATATACTATCTTTCAATATTGTTCTAGTATCAATACTTACTTTATAATTATTCTTGTATATATTATAAAGTTCTTTTAAATTCATTTTAATTTACTTTTTCAAAAAAAATAGTCCTTTAAAAATTTTAAAGGACTATTTTTTTATAATTCAAAACCCAAATTAATCAATAACTCTTTTACCTTCTTTAGAAATATCTCCTAATCTATCCATAGCACATCTAAATCCTATAAAAGCACTAGATAGGTCTTGATCTAAAAATCTTCTTTGAGCAGGTTGTAGCCAATATATTCTATCATTCCAACTTCCTCCCTTATACACTCTAGATTTATTATTTACAAGTGTAGTCCTATATTTTGCATCATAAACTCCTTTTAATTTACCATCTTTACCTAATTTTATTTTATTTTTTGGAGAATTATACATTTTATTTTTGCTATTTACATTCTTATAGTTTTTACTAGATTTTTTATCTCCATCACCGTAATCTCTATTATCAGCTGCACTATAATTATTTCTCATATAAGTATCTTCTGCAGTTATATCTTGGTATGTCAACTCTCCCGGCAATTCTTTAGGTATAATCTTTCCATTAGATAATGTATCATATCTTATATTCTCTTCTGTTACAAGCATAGGTAATCCTTCCTCATCTAGTTTATTTTTCTTAAATACATTACCTCTATAATACCTAAAATCGGAAAAAGAAAAATCTATATCGGGTCTATATATATCAGAAACCCACTCTGATACATTACCAGCCATATCATATAAACCAAAATCATTAGGAGGATATGATTTTACTTTGGCTGTAATATCAGCCCCATCATTCGACCATCCTGCAATACCACTGTAATCTCCTTTTCTATTCTTATAATTAGCTAATATCTTTCCATCTTTCCAAGGTAATACTCTTCTACTTCTTAAATTATTAAAATTTCTTGTTTTTTTGTATCCAATAGCCGCATATTCCCACTCTATTTCTGATGGTAACCTATAATTAGGTAATAATATACCATCCTCTCTATTGACATGTCTTCCTTGAAACTCTCCTTTATCTTCAGTTTCTATAGAATAACTTGGTAATCCTTCGTTATACACTGATGATGATTTGTCTTCAAATACATTGTCAGGATTAGCCAAATATACATCTGTATCAAAATGGTTTGCTCCTTCTATAATTTTATCTTCTGATCCATGTACATTTTTCAAAATTCCTTTTTTTATCAATATATTTTCGTTTACTCTATCCGTTCTCCATTTACAGAACTTATTTGCCTGTACCCAACTTACTCCTACTACAGGATAATCATTATAAGCAGGGTGTCTAAAATAATTATCTACATATACCTCATTATAAGAAAGTCTATCTCTCCATACCAAAGAATCTGGAACTACAGAAGTATATATATTTCTATACAACTCTTCTGTACTGGGAAAAACTCTTTTAATCCAATGCAAGTATTCTCTATACATTATATTAGTGACTTCTGTTTCATCCATATAAAAAGATGATACATGCTGCTTTATTCTTCTTGTGTTATAATCTTTCATTACATCGTCAGATAAATTCCCCATAAGAAAACTTCCTCCTTCTATAAAAATTAAACCATTTCCCGTATCTTGTTCATCAAAGTTTAAATTAGCAAAGAACCCACCTGAATCTTTACTGTTTATTTTCCAACCTGTACTCCTAGACACATTAGATGAACAGGAAGAAAGCATCATAAAAACTATTCCAAAATAAAATACTTTGCTTAAAACATTTTTACTGTACAACATTTCTTTACTTTTTTATAATTAATTTTTTCAAAATTATAGGGACGCAATTTACATATTTTTTTTATATTATGGCTATTTATTTATAGCCTCTATAGAACATATTTCATCTGGCATCATCTCCTTAAGTAACTGTTCTATACCATTTTTAAGTGTTATTGAAGAAGAAGGACATCCATTACAAGCTCCTTGAAGTATTACATTTACAATCTTTTTTTCACTGTCAAAAGACTGTAATACTATATTTCCTCCATCTTGCATTACAGCAGGTCTTACATATTCTTTTAATATTTTATCTATTTGTTTTTCTTTCTCTGTGAAATTTACAAGACCCTGTTCTTTAAATTCTTTCCATTGTTTTTTTACTCCACTCTGCATTTGATTTACTATTTCTCGTCCCTGAACAATATACTCTCTTATAAAGTTTCTCAATTCTTGAGAAATTTCTATCCATTCTATATGTTTTATCTTTGTTATAGCTATATAATTTTCAGTCATAAAAACTTTTTCTACAAAGGGAAATTTAAATAATTCCTTTGCCAAATTAGAATCATTAGCTTGTAAGCTATTCTCATACTCAAATGTCCCTTCTACTAAATACTTATTAGCTACAAATTTCATTACATTTGAATTAGGAGTACTCTCTGCATATATTGATACTACATTCTTCTGTTTATTTATAGTTTGATCAATTACTTTTTTACCCTCTTGCAAGTATTCTTTTATTTTTTCTTTTACTTCTTCTTGAACATCTTTCCATTTTACAATATTATAGCGTTCTATAGCTATAAAATTAACGGATACTAATATTCTTTTCACAAAAGGTAAAAAGAATAATTCTTTACACAAGGGACTTATAAGTGCTTCATCTACATTTTTAAATTCATAATTTTTATCTGGAGATATAATTCTATCTACTACAAATTTTATAATAGTATCGTTTGAAGTACACTGTATATCTATATGAATAGAAGGTATCATAGATTGTAAAATTTTAATTAAGATGTAAAATTATAATAACTGGCAAAAGTAGCTTTTTTTATATATCTTTGTGCTCTATTTATTTTTTAAATTGTTAATACTGTTTTCAAATAACTTTGAAAGTTTACCACTCTATAGAAGAATTTAAAAGTAAAAAAAATTCCATAGTTACTGTAGGTACATTTGATGGTGTCCATATAGGACACAAAAAAATTATAGATAAATTAACTACTATTGCTAAAGAAGAAAATGGTGAAACAGTACTACTGACCTTTTCTCCTCATCCTAGATTAATTTTACAAAAAGAATGTAAACTTAAACTTATCAATACACAAAAAGAAAAAATAGAATTACTTGAATCTTATGGTTTGAATCATCTTATTATTCATCCTTTCAATAAAGATTTTTCTCGTATGAGTTCTTTATCTTTTGTAAGAGATATTCTAGTAAACTCTATAAATGTAAAAAAATTAGTAATAGGTTACAATCATCATTTTGGTAGAAATAGAGAAGGTAATCATAAAGAATTGATAGAATATTCAAATATTTATGAATTTCAAATAGAAAAAATAACAAAGGAAACCCTCGATAATATTTCTATAAGCTCTACCAAAATAAGAAAAGCCTTGGAAAGTGGTGATATAGAAGTAGCAAATCACTTTTTAGGATATCCTTTTTCTTTATGTGGAAAAGTAACACAAGGAAATAAAATAGGAAGAACATTAGGATTTCCCACTGCTAATATACACATAGACGATCAGCATAAAATATTACCTAAAAATGGTTCTTATGCTATACATGCATATATAAGAGGTCAATTAAAATACGGAATGTTAAATATAGGTATAAATCCTACAATAAAAAATTTTGAAAATACAAAAAATATAGAAGTACATATCTTCAATTTTAGTAAATATATATACCAAGAAAATATCAATTTAAAATTTATTAGCTTTATAAGAGATGAACAAAAGTTTAAAAGTTTAGAACTCTTGAAAAATCAATTGAAAAAAGACAAAATAAAGTCTTTAGAACTCTTAAAAAATAAATCCTTAAATTACTTATAAAAATGGTTTATAAATAAATTAGTATTTTCTTTTTTTAATATATTTATTCTGATATAAGCATAAGAAAATCCTAAAGTATAAGCCACAAGTTGAGTATAAGTTGTCAATATAGCAAGAATTCCTACCCTAAAATTTTTATTTTTTATAGTAGATTCTATAAATACTATTAAAGTATATGAAATTAAAGGGATCATCATATATAGATGATACCACAAACTTATAAATATTGATAATAAAGCTCCTATAGTAAAAAATAGTGGTAAAAAATGTACCAACTTCAAAGATTGTGGATGTTTTTTATATAATTGTATCCTAGCACTACCTGAATTTACAATCTGTTTGAAAAATTTTTTGAGAGTAGTTCTTCTCTTGTGATATACAAAAGCATCTGGCAAAAAGTCTGTATAGAATCCTTTTTGTATAATGCGAATACTCATATCTATATCTTCTCCAAAACGCATATTTGAAAAGCCTCCTGTAGCTTGAAAAACTTCCTTAGAAAATCCCATATTAAAACTTCTGGGATAAAATTTTTCTATTTTTTTTTTGCCACCCCTTATTCCACCTGTAGTACAAAATGCTGTCATAGAATAGGTAATAGCTTTCTGCAAGTCCGTAAAAGAATAGTGATTCTTATCAGAACCACCAAAACAATCCACTTTATTATCTTTTAAGTATGTTGCTACATTTTTTAAATAATCTGTAGGTAATATACAATCTGAATCTAAAAATATATAATAATTACCTATTGACTTTTTTATACCGTAATTTCTGGTGTTTCCAGGTCCTGTGTTCTCTTTTTGATAATACTTTAAATTTAAACTGCCACTATATTTTTTTACCCCTCTATCACATTTTAAAGTAGAGCCATCTTCTATAACTAATACTTCAAAATCCTTATAACACTGCTGCTCTAAACTCTTTAGTAGCTCAATTATCTCCTCAGGACGATTATATACAGGTATAATAATAGAAAAATCAAATTTCATTTACAATAAAAAATACAAATTTACATATTTAAATAAATTCATTTACTTTTGCCTTGACTTTGCCTTGATTGTAAATTTTATATTACCAAATGGGTATTATTAGAAGATTTTTTTTATATTTTATAGGTATAGGTATAGGTATGATCATTACATTCATATTTTTTGGAAATAGAAATATATCTTGCTCTTATTTTCCAAATTCTAGAGTACTATATGATATTAGCAAAAAAAAAATAGTTTATGACAAATATATCTATAAAAACATAATTACTTTAAATATAGATACTTCCTACATTAATATAATGTTAAAAAAAGGTACTGTAAACTTTAATAAAAGTAATGCAAAATTAGATTCTTGTAAAACATATCAAATAGAATATAAAAAATATGCTATAAAGGTAAAAAATTGTGATTCCATCACATTTATATATGACATTTGGAAAAATAAACAAAACTAAAATTATAAACTTTAAATGTTAATAACTTTTAATAATACACATCATCATTAGATTATAAAACGATACAATTGTGAATAAATACTTTATATTTTTATAACAACAGATTAATGAATATTTAATTTTTTATCTATATGAATTTTATTTTTGAATTTAAAAATTTTTTATAAATATTTTATGCTAAAAATATCCACAATCTTTTCTACAAATTATATCTATTATTCACAGATGTACTATTTTATAATTACTTATTTTTAAATTACTTGAGTAACAAAATATGATTTTATCAACAGACCATATTAATAGTAATGTATTTAAATATTTTTTAATAAAACCAAATATATATTTAATAATACTGTGTATAACTATCACATTTAAATTTTCGTATGCCCAAAATAAAAAAACTACTTTTTATCATAAAAATGGAAAAATAGCAAGTGTAGGAATACTAGAATATGGAAAACCTAATGGATATTGGAAAAATTACGATACAAAAGGAAACTTGATAGCAGAGGGAAACAGAGTAGATTTTAAGTTAAATGGTACTTGGAAATTTTATGAAAAGAATGAGAACTTGTATAAGAGTATTAATTATTATTTAGGTAAAAAAAATGGTACAGAATCTACGTATAAACAAGGTAAATTGTATAGTAATATAAATTATAAAAATGGTATCAAACACGGTTTTTATTTTGAGTATTATCCTAATGGTAAGGTGAGTAAAGAAATTGTGTATTCTCATGGAAATATAAATGAAAAGGGATATGAATATGCTAAAGATGGAAGAATTATAACACTATTGAAATATAGAAACAATATATTAGTGAATAAGTTCAGAATTAATAGAATGGATACTGAAAATAGAATGCAAAATATATGGATAGAGTTTTATAAGAGTAAAACTATTCGAATAAAAGGTTATTATTTAGATAATTTAAAACATGGATATTTTAAATACTACGATGAAAATGAGAATCTTATAAATATTGAAAAATATGAACATGGAAAATTGTTAGTAAAAAACAAAGAAGATATAGATATAAAAATAGAAAAAACTTATTATAAAAATAGGAAACTTAAAAAATATTCGAGTTTTAAGGGTGGAAAATTAGAAGGAATTCAAAGGGAATATACTGAGGAGGGGAAAGTGATGTTATCTAGCGTATATAAAGCGGGAAAAATATTAGAACAGGGTGGAATTATTAATTCACTTGGAAAAAAAGATGGTAAATGGGTGTATTACTACTCTGATGGAAAAATAAGAAAGACAGGAAATTATAGGGATGGATTGAAACAAGGAGAATGGATATATTATTATTCTAACGGAAATATAGAACAAAAAGGAACTTATATAGATGATGAGGAAGATGGTTTATGGATTTTGTATAATACAGACGGTATAGTAATCAAGAAAGATAATTATTCACTAGGTAAAAAAAATGGAGAATATATAGAATACGATATTAATGGAAATGAGATAGTAAAAGGGGAATATTATGAGGATTTAAAGGAGGGAGAATGGATTTATCAATTAAATCATTACAAAGAAATAGGATATTATAAAGAGGGAGTTAAACATGGAGAGTGGAAGCAGTACAATATAGAAAGCGATCATTTAATGTTTATCGGATATTATGATTATGGAGAACCTAAAGGAGAATGGATACATTATTATTCTAATGGAAAAATAAAAGAAAAAGGGATATATAAAAATGGATTTAAACACGATAAATGGATTTATTATGATATTGAAGGTAAAAAAAATATAGAGATATTATATAGGCTTGGCATGGAAATAGAGTATAATGGAGTAAGTGTAAAGCAGGAATGATTAATTTTTTTTATGAAACGGATTTTAAACTCAGAGATGAGCAGATTATATTTGATTGGATAAATCAAATAGTAAATAGTGAAGGAGGTAGTATAAAGGAAATTAATTTTATATTTTCTGATGATAAGTATTTATATAAAATAAATTTAGAATATTTAAATCACGATACTTACACAGATATTATTAGTTTTGATAATTCTGTAGGAAAACAATTATCAGGGGATATATTTATAAGCGTAGAGAGAGTGAGAGAAAATGCAAAAAAATATTTTCAATTATTTGATTTAGAGTTATTTAGAGTTATTTCTCATGGTATTTTACATTTTTTAGGATACAAAGATAAAAAAGAAGAAGATATGAAAATGATGAGGTCAAAAGAAGATAAATATATTACCATGAATTGTTTAGAAAAAATTATAAATTATTAAATGTTTCATGTGAAACAATTTTATAAATGATGTTCGATAAAAAATATGATGTAATAGTAGTAGGAGCAGGACATGCAGGAGTTGAAGCAGCTGCAGCCGCAGCAAATTTAGGTTCAAAAACTTTACTTGTTACAATGAACTTGCAAAATATTGCTCAGATGTCTTGTAATCCTGCTATGGGAGGAGTAGCTAAAGGTCAAATTCTAAGAGAGGTAGATGCTCTTGGAGGCTATTCTGGTATAGTATCTGATAAAACAATGATTCAATTTAGAATGCTTAATAGTTCTAAAGGACCTGCTATGTGGAGTCCTAGAGTACAGTCAGATAGAATGCGTTTTTCTGAAGAATGGAGATGGACACTTGAAAAAATTGATAATTTAGATTTTTATCAAGAAATGGTAAAAGATATTATAGTAGAAGATAATATTATAGCAGGCGTAGTAACTAACTTAGGAATAAAAATAAAATCGAATGCCGTAATACTTACTAATGGAACTTTTTTAAATGGGTTGATACATATAGGTGAAAAACAATTTGGAGGAGGTAGAGTAGGGGAAAGTGCTTCTAAAGGTATTACAGAAAAGTTGATAGAGTTAGGTTTTGAATCTGGAAGGATGAAAACGGGTACTCCTCCTAGAGTAGATGCTCGTTCTTTGGATTTTTTTAAAATGAAAGAGCAAAAGGGAGATGATGATATAGTGGGTTTTTCATTTTTGAATATACCTAAAATAAAAAAACAAAAAAGTTGCCACATTACTTATACAAACTCTAAAGTACATCAAATACTTAAAGAAGGGTTTGCAAAATCACCTATGTTTACGGGTAGGATAAAGAGTAAAGGACCTCGATATTGTCCATCAATAGAAGACAAAATACATAGATTTTCTGATAAAAATAGACATCAGATTTTTGTAGAACCTGAAGGCTGGAATACTATAGAAATATATGTAAATGGTTTTTCCACGTCTTTACCTGAATATGTACAAGTTAGGGCTATGAAAGAGATACCGGGATTTCAAAATGTAAAAATGTTTAGACCCGGATATGCTATAGAGTATGATTATTTTCCACCTAAGCAATTAATGAATACTTTAGAGACCAAATTAGTAAAGGGGTTATTTTTTGCAGGACAGATTAATGGAACTACAGGATATGAAGAGGCAGCTGCACAGGGATTGATAGCAGGAATAAATGCACATCAAAAGATTAATAAAAAGGAACCCTTTATATTAAAAAGAAATGAATCTTATATAGGAGTATTGATAGACGATTTGATAACTAAGGGAACAGAAGAACCTTATAGAATGTTTACTTCTCGTGCTGAATATAGAATACTTTTAAGACAAGATAATGCAGATTTAAGACTTACGCAAAAGTCGTATGACTTAGGTTTAGCATCACAAGAGAGATTAGATAGAGTAAATTATAAAATAGAACAAACAGAAAAACTTTATAAATTTTTGCAAAAGCAAAGTGTACATAAAAAAGAGGTGAATAAGATATTAGAAATTAAAAATTCTACACCTATTAAACAATCTGTAAAAATATACTCTATATTATCTCGTCCGCATATTACTATTAGAGATATATTGAGTTTAGAAACAGTAAAAAATTATGTAGAACAGCATAAAGTGGATTTTGAAATAATGAAACAAGTAGAAATACAGGTAAAGTATAAAGGTTATATAGATAGGGAGAAAGAAAATGCAGACAAATTAAACAGACTGGAAAATATTAAAATACCAAATAATTTTGAGTACAATAGGTTAACATCACTTTCTTTGGAAGCTAGGGAAAAACTCTCTGAAGTAAAACCTAAAACATTATCTCAAGCCTCTAGAATAAGTGGAGTATCTCCTGCGGATGTAAGTGTATTGTTGGTATATATGGGCAGGTAATATATGGATAAAATTATAAGTGTTTCTTGTGAAACATGTATAAAAGATGAAAAATATATAAAATGTTATGTAAATTTTGAAAAAGTTAATTTAAAAAAAGTATAAAATATGAATTACAAAAATAATAAAAGTATATATCAATTTTATGATCTGCTTTTTAAAGATAAACCTTACAGAGAAGAAGCAAATTATATAGAAGAGATTGTTTTATCTCATATACATATAGATAACAAAACAACCTCAAAATGGACAGAAATAGGTTGTGGTACGGGTAGATATACTACATGTTTTAAAAAAAAAAGTTATGATATACAGGGAATAGATATAGACAGTACCGCTATTGAAATTGCAAAAAATACAAATTCAGAAATTTCATTTTTTTGTAATGATGCACAACATTTTAAAACTGAAAAAAAACAAAATGTTATTCTTTCCTTGTTTTATGTGATGTCTTATTTCACAGATAATACAATTTTATTGAATGTATTTAAACAGGTTTATGAAAATTTAGAAAAAGGTGGAATTTTTGTTTTTGATTTTTATTATGCATCAGGTGTTTTACGTAGTTTTCCTACTGAGAAAAAAACAATTTTATATAATGAAGAATACAAATTAGAATCGCTTCTTACACCAGTAATGAATTGTTTAGAAAATCAAGTGGAATTAAATTATAAACTCAATATTACCTCCAACAAAAATGAACGTTTTGTAATATATGATACTCATAAAATGCGTTATTTTTTAGATAAAGAAATGGAAATGATATGTGATTTAGTTGGTTTAAAAGTGTTAGAAAAAAGAGCTTGGATGACAGAAAAGCAACCCGATTTTGATACTTGGAAAGTGATATGGTGTGTACAAAAAACATAGAACATTAAAATTTTAAGCCTCTATAATGGGCAGGTGATATATAGATAAAATTATAAGTGTTTCTTGTGAAACATATATAAAAGATGAAAAAAATATACATAAAATGTAAGGACTATTTAGTTTCAAATAAAGAATTTGAATTAGTAAATAAGGAAAATGAATTATTGACAATTTTTCCGATACCAAAGGATTTAGATAGATATTACAAAAGCAAAAATTATAGATCACATACGAACGCTAAAAAAAAAATAATAGATAAAGTTTATCAAATTATAAAGATGTATAATTTGTATAAAAAGGAAAAATTAGTATATCATTTGTTAAAAAAAAGAAAATCTATTTTGGATATAGGTTGTGCTACAGGAGACTTTATAAATACATGTAAAATTAAAGGATGGGATGTATGGGGTATAGAACCTTCTAAAGTAGCCATTAAAAATGCAAAAATGAGTATAAAAAAATATATTCAAAATAGTTCAGAATTAGAAAGCGTAAAAAAATCTTATGAGATAATAACCATGTGGCATGTTTTAGAACATATACCTCATTTGCAAAGTACTATAGAAAATCTAAAAAGAATATTATCTAGTGAGGGATACCTTATTATAGCAGTTCCGAATTATAAGAGTTTTGACGCTCAATACTATAAACAATACTGGGCAGCTTATGATGTACCCAGACACATACATCATTTTAGTAAAAATGCTATAAAAACAATATTTCAAAAAAATGGATTAGAATTACAAAAAATAAAACCTATGTACTTTGATTCTTTTTATGTAAGTATATTGAGTGAGAAATATAAAAATAATAAAGTAAATTATGTAAGAGCTTTTTTGATAGGATTTTATTCAAATATATATGGATTTTTCAAAAAGGAATATTCGTCACATATTTATATATTAAAACATTCTAAATAAGTTTGAAAGTACTTTTCTTACCTTATAAATACTTGAATAATTTGCATGTTACCTATTAAATTTTACATTCTTGAATAAAAATACAAACAATATCATGGGTAGGAATAGCCAGAATCCTAAAGCATAATAATAAACTTCTTCACCCCTTAATATTAAAAGAACATGATTTATATGATTTCTTTCATAATTATCATTATTGGAAAAAAAGAGGTGAATCAAATTCTTGTCTCACCTCTTTTTTTCAATCTATTAAACTTAAATTTAGTAAATTGATGGCATTGGCTTTTGCTGCGAATACTCTGCAAAGATACAATTTTGAAAGCAATTTACAAAAGATTACTTTTTTTTATAATACCGCTTAGGTTCTAAGTTTGAATGTGGACGTAAAGGATGCTTAGGCTGTCCTGATTTATTAATCTCTAAATAATACAATTTAGGGATTAATTTAAAAATATCTTCTATTCTATTTTGAAATAATTCTCTAACATTTTTACGCCCTGAATCACCCCATGCTGCAATACACTTATCAACTTTTTTATATATCTTTTTTATCCAATCATTATTTTCATCTCCTATTGGATCAGAAGTTTTTTTAAGATCTTCTGGATAAGTGCTTATATAAGAGAAAATATTCATCATATACATACCACCATATCCCAAATTCTTAGAATAATTTATACATCTATTAACAGTTCTATCATTCTTGGTTTCATCAGCTTTAAATGGATTTAAACATAAAAACATAATCATAGGCTTAGAATCATCCCAAATTCTCCACAAAGCATACCTATATTTTCTACATTTTGAAAACACTGCGTCTGCGTCTTTATTCATTCTTTTTAATTTTATTTAAATTAATAAATGATTTTGTTGTTATTAACAAAATCTCGTGAACTTTTCACCTTGCTAATATATTCTTTTTTATTATTTATTTTATTTTATTGATTTTCAGTAATTTAAAAACAAATAAAAAATGTTCATTCTTTAACAAAACGAACATTTTTAGTAAATGAGTTGTATTTTTTAGACTATGAATCGTGTTCTATTCATCATTTACAAATACAATTTTTGTAATCACTCAATTATTCGTTAATTTTCTTACTGTTTTTAAATTTAGTAAATTGATGGCATTGGCTTTTAAACCAGAAATATTTTTATTGTAAAATCTTACTACTTGGTCGTAATATAAAGGCACTATAGGAGCTTTACTCATGAGTATACTATCCATTTTTTGGTATATTTTGAGGCGTTTTTTTATATCTACTTCTTGAAATGATTTTTGATATAACAAATCAAATAGATCATCTTTAAAGTGGGTGTAATTAGGACCATCGGGACAGAAATTCTTACTGTAAAAAAGAGATAAATAATTTTCTGAATCTGGGTAATCTGCTATCCAACTTCCTCTAAAAAAAGGCGTTTTGGAAGTTGCTATGGCTTGCCTTAAAGTAGATAGAGGTTGTGTATTGATATTTATTTGTAGTCCTACTTTTTTAGCATTGTATTGTATATACTGACATAAATCTAAATATGAAGAGTTAGTAGATAATGTAATGATGGGTAATTCTCCTTTTTCGGATTGATAATCATTTACTAGTGCAAGTGCCTTTTCAAAATTGTAATCATAACCATAAGTTCCATTGCAAAAAGCCGGTAACCCCTTTGGGATAAATCCATTTACAGCAGGGTAACCAATACCATTTCTCAGGTAAGTTATCATTTTACTTCTATTAAAGCAATAGTTGATAGCTTTTCTTAGCCTAATATCAATAGGCTGTTTATCCATCAAAAAACCCAAATATTCTGTATTGAGATAGGGTAGAGATTGCATTTTTATTTTGGTTAAATATTTTTGTTGGAGTCTGCCATCAGGTGTGAGAATTTCATCTTTATAGCTGGGTTCTATACCCGATATAAAATCGATATTCCCTTTTATAAACTCCATAAAAGCAGATTGTTTATCAGGTATAAAATTAATGGCTACTGCATCTAAATAAGGGAGTTTAGCATTGCGCTCTTTTTCATAATATAAAGTGTTTTTAAGCAATACCAATTTGATATTTTCTTTCCATAATTTAAATTTAAATGCACCTGTTCCTATGGGATTTCTGCCAAAGTCATCACGGTAGAGTTCAATAATTTCTTTGGGTACTACTGAACAGTATTTCATAGTGAGTAATCCTAAAAAAGGAGGAAAAGCATTTTTAAGGGAAATTTTAAAAATACTATCATTTAAAGCTTTATAGGAATCTATGTTTTGTAAAACCCAAACGCCCGGAGAAGCCGTATTCTTGTCTTTGAGCCTATCCAAACTATATACAAAATCATAAGCGGTAACTTTTCGCGTTTGCTTTGCTCCAAAGTACTTGTGTTTATGAAAAAACACATCTTTTCGAAGTATAAAAGTATATTGTTTTCCATCTTTGGAAATATCCCATTTTTTAGCAATGTCAGGTTTTATATTTAAGTTTTCATCTAATTGAACTAAACCTGAAAATAGTTGATTTACACCCCATATATTGGCTTGACTTTTTGCAAAAGCAGGATCTAGAGAAGTAATATTATTACTTTCATTGTATCTAAAAACTGTTTTGTTATCATGTGAGTGTTCTTTGCAACCTGTATGTAGAATACACAACATCAAAAAAAAGGATGCTCTTTTCATGGTAATGTGTTTATACCTTCAGATAAAAATGTTTTTATTTGTCTTTTCTTATCGAAGTATATGAAAAATACTTTGAGTTTTAAATCCTTATTCTCTTCTATAAATGCTATGGATTTTTCATACCCCATTGTCATAAAGGTAGTGGCATAGGCATCTGCTAAGGCACAATTTTTAGCGATTACAGAGGCACTTATCATATCATTTTTTTCTGTAAAACCCGTAAAGGGATTTACGGTGTGTACATATTTTTCTCCCGTGCGGTTATCTATGCGGAATTTTCTGTAATTTCCTGAAGTAGCAATAGCACCTCCAGATAATTTAACATACAGAGATGATTTTCGAACGGCTAAATTTTCTATAGGTTTTTCTATAGAAATTACCCAGTCTTTTCCTCTACTATTCTTTCCAGAAGTAAGTATCTCTCCTCCTATCTCTATCAAATAGTTTTCTACACCTTTTTTTGATAATACCTCACCTATTACATCTACGGTGTACCCTTTAGCAATAGCATTAAAATCTATAAAAGTTTGTGGGTGCTTTTTTATGATTTTATCTTTGAATAAAAGTACTTTATTAAAACTTACATATTTCATAAGTTCTTTTATCTTGGCACTGTCCAAAGGAATCTGATTTCCGCTGCCAAATCCCCAAGCATTTACCATAATCCCAACGGTAGGGTCAAAGTATCCTTTGCTTTTTGAATAAACCTCTTTTGACATTAAAAATACTTTTTTAAGCCATTTTCCAACTACTACGGTAGTATCTCCAGAGTTGATTTTATATAATTCGGAGTCTTTGTGATAATTGGATAGTGAATGGTTTGCACCGTTAAAAATGCTATCGAATAAGTGATTATATTTTTCGTTTGACAATGCCATATACTTAATGTGGTATGTAGTACCCAGAGCCATTCCATAATAGGAGTGTAATATTTTATCATCAGAACAAGAAACTAAAATAAAACAAGTAATAGTAGCAGTGTAAATGTTTTTCATTACATCAAAGCAGGGTGTTTTTTGGGTTTATACTCATTCATGATTTCATATACCTTTTCAAATATATCATCCACTGATGGTTTTGAAAAATAGTCTCCATCCGTGCCATAAGCGGGTCTATGGCTCTTAGCTGTAAGGGTAGTAGGTTTACTATCTAAGTAATAATAGCCATTTTGTTTTTCTAATATTTCTCTCAATATATAAGCAGATGCACCTCCTTCTACATCTTCATCTATTACGATAAGTTTATTGGTTTTAGATAGACTCTTTACAATATTTTCAGCTATATCAAATGGAATTAGAGATTGGGCATCTATGAGTTCCACTGATATATTTATTTGTTCTAATATTTCTACTGCCTCCATAGCAATATTACATAGTGATCCATAGGTTACCATAGTGATGTCCATTCCTTCTTTTAATACCTCAATTTCCCCTATAGCCGTTGTAAATTCCGACATATTTTCAGGTCTGTTTTCTTTGAGGCGGTACCCGTTGAGACACTCTACTACTAAGGCAGGATTATCTCCTTGTATCAAAACATTGTAAAAGCCCGCTGCTTTGGTCATATTTCTAGGGGTGAGCACATATATACCTCTAAGTGAATTGATAATCATACCCATAGGAGAACCAGCGTGCCATATCCCTTCCAACCTATGCCCTCTTGTTCGTATGATAAGTGGAGCTTTCTGTCCGCCTTTAGTCCTATATAGCAAAGTAGCTAAGTCATCACTTAGGGTTTGTATGGCATATATAAGATAATCTAAATATTGTATTTCAGCTATGGGTTTTAGCCCTCTCATAGCCATGCCTATACCTTGCCCTATGATGGTAGCTTCTCGAATACTAGTATCAAATACTCTATCTTTACCATATTTTTTTTGTAATCCTTCTAATCCCTGGTTTACATCTCCTATAAAGCCAGCATCTTCACCAAAGATAAATATTTCAGGATGTTTTTCGAGTAAAGAATCAAAATTATCTCGCAAAATTATCCGGGCATCTACCAGATTCGGAGTTTCGGGATAAACAATATCCTTTTGTTTTACATTCAAAGGAGAAGTGGTAAATTCACTATATAGTTGTGAACTGTATTTTTCGTTTTGCTCTTGGTTGTAGTGTTTTATCCACAAGATCAATTCTTCTTTTTGAGGAGTATTTGTAGTAGTTAAATATTTCAATGCTCTGCGAGCAGTGGATAATACATCCTTTTTAGTGATATTATGTTTTCTTTTTAAGTCTTTGCTAAGTTTTGTAACAAATACTTTATTATCACATTCTATATTTTCTAAAATTTGTATTACCCTATTTTGTTCGGCTTTAATTTCTTTTTGATAGAGTTCCCAAGCTCTATTTTTACTTTCTCGTACAAATGTTTTAGCATCCTTTTCTATTTGGTCTATTTCAGCCAAACTGTTCACTAATCGAAGTTCTTCTCCTGTATTTTCATCTGTGAGGTTAAAGTCTAATATCCACTGTCTCATTTTTAGGATACAGTCGTGTTGTTTTTCCCACTCTAGCCTGTATTTGGACTTGTATCTCTCGTGAGAACCAGAAGTAGAATGCCCTTGAGGTTGTGTAACATCTTCAACATGTATGAGCACTGGAATATGCTCCTCTCTAGCTATCTTTTCTGCTTTTTCGTAGGTCTTGATAAGAGCAGTATAGTCCCATGCTTTTACCTTTAATATTTCTATTCCTTTGTGTTCACCATCTCGTTGGAAACCTTTTAATACTTCCGAGATGCTCTCTTTGGTAGTATGATATTCATTACCTACAGATATGCCGTACTCGTCGTCCCATACAGACATAATGATGGGTACTTGCATTACACCCATAGCATTAATGGTCTCCCAAAATAGTCCTTCGGAGGTACTAGCATTGCCAATAGTGCCAAAAGCCACTTCATTTCCGTTTTTAGAGAAATTTTCTTTAGATTGCAATTCTTTTACACTTCGGTAGAGTTTAGAGGCTAGTCCTAATCCCAAAAGCCTTGGCATTTGTGCTCCAGTAGGAGATATGTCAGATGAAGAATTCTTGAGTTTTACAAGGTCTTTCCAAGAGCCATCTTCATTCAAGAATCGAGTGGCAAAATGCCCGGTCATTTGTCGTCCACCACTAGTGGGTTCTAATTCTACATTGGTATGAGCATACATAGCTGAGAACAGTTCACGAGGAGTGTATTCACCTATTGCCATCATAAAGGTTTGATCCCTGTAATAACCTGAACGCAAATCTCCTTTTCTAAAAACTTTAGCCATTGCCAATTGAGGAAGTTCTTTTCCATCTCCAAATATCCCAAATTTAGCCTTGCCATTAAGCACTTCTCTTCTCCCCAATAGACTGCATTCTCTGCTTTCAAAAGCTAATTTATAATCCTTCAAAACTTCTACACGAAAACTTTCAAATGACATATTTTTCTCTTTGGTTTTAGCTTCTTTTAACATAAACTTAGATTTAAAATTATCTTTGTACAATTATGTAGCACAAAAGTAATATAAAAAATAAGATTGTAGAGATAATATATAAGATTTAAATTATTATCTGTATAAATTTACTATATAAAATTACACTTCTCAAGTAGAACTTACTTTCAAGATATTTTACAGATTCCATTAGTATCACATTTGATAATGGAACAGCATTTGTTAAACTTTACACTATGTAATAAGAGATAAAATGAAAGTACAAACCTATTTTACTAATCCTTATGCCTCTTGGGAAAAGGGACAAATTGAAAATAAGAATAAATTAATAAGACAATATATTCCTAAAAAAACAACCTATAAATGAAGCAGTTATACCAAAAATTAAAGAAGCACAAAGAAAAATTAACGAAAGACCAAAAAAATCTAAATTATCAAAAACCATATCTATTATTTCATATATTTTGTAATCAAAGAACAAAATAAAATGTTGCACTTGTAAGTGGAATCTACCTTTTTACAATTTTGTGTGGATTTAAGTTATTTTGTAATTTTAATTTTTATATTTGCTCGTATGAATAGAGTTATTTTATATTGCCTAATGTTTTCTTTTACCGTTTCAGCACAAATCAGAGGCAAGGTAGTGGACAGTAACAATATTCCTCTTGCCTATGTAAATATTTATTTAGATGACTTTATTACGGGTACAATATCCAATCAAAAAGGGGAATATGAACTCCCTTTTTCTGAAATCGGAAGGCAATATATCGTCGTTTTTAAGACGTTGGGGTATAAAACTGTAAAAAAGAAAATTTATATTACTTCTTTGCCCTATACTTTGAATGTAAAGTTAGAGGTAGAAGAATTAATATTAGATGAAGTCGTCATAAAATCAGATGTGAATCTGGCAGATGTAATCATTAGAAAAACCATTAAAAACAAAGAAAAGAACTTATCTAAAATAGAGCAATATACCGCTGATTTTTATTCTAAAGGTATCATTAGATTAAAAGATGTTCCCAAAACTTTTATGGGAAAAGACATAGGAGACTTAGGAGGGCATCTGGATGCCAATAGAACAGGAGTGATATACCTCTCAGAAACGGTTTCTAATATAGCATACCAAAAAGAACCTTTTGAATTTAAAGAAAATATTACAGCTTCTAAAGTAAGTGGCTCTGATAGAGGAATATCTTTTAACAATGCATTATCTTTTAACCTTAGCTTCTATAAAAATACTGTTCGTCTCTTTGGGCGGCAAGTAACTTCTCCTATTTCCAGTAATGCTTTTTCACACTATAATTATAAATTGATAGGTACTTTCCACGATAGAGAGGGAAACCTTATCAATAAAATAGAGATCGTTCCTAAATTAGACAATACGCCTGTTTTCAGTGGTTTCATCTATATAGTGGAAAGAGATTGGTCCATATATGGTGCAGATGTCCTAATTACGGGTGAACGAGTTTATAATCCTATTTTAGACACGATGCGTTTAAAGCAAAACTATAATTATTCTAAAGAAAAAAAAGCTTGGGTAGTTATCTCTAAGACTATTGATTTTAAACTTAGCTTTATGGGAGTTAAATCCACAGGGAAATTTTCAGCGGTGTATTCTAATTATAATTTTTCTCCAGATTTTACTGCTGATACCTTTGGTGATGAAATTTTATCATTTGAAAACGACGCACATAAAAAAGATACTTTGTATTGGAACAAATTACGCCCTATATCATTGACTAAAGAAGAAAAAATAGACTATAAGCGTAAAGACAGTATTAAGACGGTCAGAAAATCAAAAAAATACTTGGACTCTTTAGATCGTAAAAATAACGTTCCTAAATGGACAGATTTATTATTTATGAGATATAATTATCAAAATTCTTATAACAAGTGGTATATCAATACTAATCTTCTTATACCTTTTGGATTTAATACCGTGCAAGGGTGGTATATTACTCCTAATATTAAGTTCCATAAGTCATCATACACCAAGCCAAATTTTACAATTTCATCTCATTTTAATTATAGTTTTTCAGAACGTAAGTTGCGTCCTAAAATAAACTTTAATTATCAATGGGATAGGATAAATTATTCTTACTTTAAATTCTCTGCGGGCATTACTATTTCTCAATTTGATGAAAATGAACCTATTTCAAATACTATGAATGCTATAACTAGTCTTTTTTTTAAAGAAAACTATATGAAAATTTATGAAAAACAATTTGCTAAAATGTATTTCGATAGATATATATTCAATGGTGTACTTATTCGTACTTCATTAGAATATGCAAATAGAATTCCATTAGTTAATACTACAAATTACAGTTTTGTAAAAAGAGATTATGATTATACATCCAATAATCCTCGAAACCCCGATGATTTTTCTAAGTCATTCGAATCTCATCGTATCTGGACGACAGATATAAGTACTATGATCCGTTTTGGTAATAAGTATATGTCTTATCCTGGATTTAGAATTAACCTACAAACAAAAAAATACCCCATATTGATTTTAGGCTATAGAAAAACTTTTGGTTCTACATATAATAAGTTACATTCCGATTTATTTTATGCAGAAGTATTTCAAAATATGTCTTTAGAAGATAAAGGAGTGTTTAGTTATAGGATTAAATTAGGATCTTTTTTAGAGCAAAGAAATATATCTTTTATAGATTATGTTCACCCTAAAGCCAATGAGATAAAATTTTTTTCAGGTAATTCTTTGAGTCAGTTTAGGCTTTTGGAATACTATAAGTTGAGTACCAATGATAAATATACAGAACTGCATACGCGATATAATTTTAAGGGCTTTGTTGTAAATAAAATACCTCTTTTGAATAAATTAAGTGTACATTTGGTACTCGAGGCAAAAGGCTTTTTTGTTCCAAAACAATTACCTTATACAGAATATTCTGTAGGATTGAATAATATAGGTTTTAGCACATGGAAGTTATTATATGTAGGATATGTGCTGTCTTATTTTGGTGGGCAAAGAAAAAATGGCATTGTTATAGGATTTACAGGTCTATTTTAATTTTAAATTATTATATTTGCTTCTAAAATTAAAAATATATAATTATGAACTTAGTTAAATACTATACCGTCAACAAATGGTTGACAGGCATTTTAATTAGTGTAATTAGCATTTTAGGAATAATAGTAATTTTTCCCCTTAAAACATTAGGGTTTAACCTATTGTACACTTCTATTGTATTGAGATTTATTTATGTGATCATACTTATAATTATATTTTCCAAACAAATTGATTTGAGAAAAGTAAGTAATATTAAGCTGTCTATCAGAGTATTATTTATGGTATTTGTAGCACTTCTTCCCTTTTTGATACAATTCGTACAAGAGCCACTTTATATTGTAAAACATCCCATAAGATTATTAGGTATGCTTAGTGTAGGTCTTTATGAGGAATTGATTAGTAGAATGGGCATTTTGGTGTTTTTAGCTATAGCATTGCTTAAGCAAAATAAGAATGTCAAAGGAGCTTTAGTAATATCATCTATTTTATTTGGTTCTATCCACATCTTTAACTTATTGGTGGGGGCAGGTATTTTACAAGTACTAGCTCAGGTAGCAAGTGCTACTCTTGCAGGTTTTATACTCGGTATGGTACTTATTGCTACACGAAATATCTGGATAGTTTGCATCATACATTGTTTATATAATACTCAAAATTATATTGACAAGTTAAGCACAACATTTGGAGAGTTAGGTAGGGCTTTTATAGGATTTGGATTGACATTATTGCTTTTCGGGCTGGTTATACTGTTTTTTAGAAGAGAAGATTGGAAAATTTTTGCTGAAAAATTATTAGTCTCTGATAGGAGGTTAGAGCAGTAAAGACATTTTAATCATTTTTTTTTGATATTGAAATGAAATTAAAACAGAAGTCAAAAAATAATTTATTATATTCGCGGAATTGTCAATTTTATCAAATTTCTACTTTAGAAGTTAATTTTTACTAAAACTAATGAAAAAACTAATATATACTTTATTTTTTATATGTTTTGTTTCATTTTCTACAAATGGGAGACAAAACTACACTCAAATAGGTGGCTCAGATTACTTTAAGATAGAAGGTAATAAGTTAAAAATCAAAAAAGTTATAGATAAGGGCAAAACCTCATTTGGGATACAAACTAAAACAGTTCATAGAAGGTTAAGTTTTACTAAAGATTTTAAAATTAAAGACTGTTATATATATCCAAATCCTACTAAAGATTATATACAAATTGTAAGTAGTGATAGATCTAATAAGTTTGTATGCTCTCTTTATGGCATATTAGGAAATAAAATATCTAATAATTCAGGTACTTTGATTGCTATGAATGAATGGCTTAAAAATAAGGTATCTATTTTACCTCCTTCAGTTTATATTTTGGAAATGCAAAATACCAGATCTAAAAAGATATTTAAATTTATAAAAAATTAGGTGAAGAAATGGATATTTATGGTGTATTAGAACAAGAAATTAAAAATGTTCTAAAATCTGATTATTCCATAGAGATAAAAACAATAGATTTACAAACCACAAGAAAGGATTTTAAAGGTGATGTTACACTGGTAGTATTTCCATATCTAAAATATTCTAAAATATCACCTGAACAAATGGCACAAAAAATAGGAGAATGTCTAAAATTAAATTGTGAGTTCATATCTGAATTTAATGTGGTAAAAGGGTTTTTGAACTTGAGTTTATCAGATAGTTTGTATATAAAATATTTTCACTATTGTTATACTCAAGATAATTACGGATTTATGCCTACTCGAGGTAATTCACCATTCGTTATGGTAGAATATTCTTCTCCCAATACCAATAAACCTCTACATCTGGGACATATTAGAAATAATTTGCTCGGATCTTCCATAGCATCTATTCTCAAGGCAAGTGGTAAAAATGTACTTAAAACCCAAATTATAAATGATAGAGGGATACACATTTGTAAATCTATGGTAGCTTGGCAAAAATTTGGTAATGGTGAAACCCCTGAAAACACTGGAGTAAAGGGCGATAAACTCGTAGGTAAATACTATACGGAATTCGATAGGGTCTATAAAAAAGAAGTAGAGAAATTAGTTTCAGTAGGGTTGAATGAAGAGCAAGCAAAAAAGCAAGCTCCTATTATGAAGGAAGCACAAAAAATGTTAGTCAAATGGGAAAGTAAAGATATAAAAGTTATATCTCTATGGAAAAAGATGAATAGATGGGTATATGATGGTTTTGACAAGACGTATCATCGATTGGGTGTAGATTTTGATTTTAATTACTACGAAAGCAATACTTATAGTTTGGGTAAAGAGCTTGTATTAAAAGGAGTAAAAAAGGGCGTATTTTATCAAAAAAAAGATGGTTCTATTTGGGTAGATTTAGCTGATGAGGGATTGGATGAAAAGTTGCTTTTGCGTTCAGATGGTACAGCAGTATATATCACACAAGACATCGGTACAGCTATAGAGAGGGCAAAACAGCACAATACTGATGAAATGATATATACGGTAGGAAATGAGCAAGATCATTACTTTAAGGTACTGTTTTTAATCTTAAAAAAATTGGGATACAAATGGGCAGATAAATTGTATCACTTATCTTATGGAATGGTAGATTTGCCTTCGGGTAAAATGAAATCCAGAGAAGGAAACGTAATAGATGCCGATGACTTGATGGAAGATATGGTAAGTACTGCACACAATATTTCTCAAAAATTAGGAAAATTAGAGGGATACTCTAATGATAAGAAAAAAGAACTATACCAAATGATTGGTTTGGGTGCGCTCAAATATCATATTCTAAAAGTGGACCCTAAAAAAAGAATATTATTTAATCCTGAAGAATCTATAGATTTTAATGGAAATACAGGTCCTTTTATACAATATACTTATGCTAGAATACAGTCTATATTGAGGAGAGATAAAGGAAAGACAACGCGAGAAATAGCTCCTATTGAATTAGATGAAAGAGAAAAGGACATCATAAAGCAAATAAAGGAATACCCAGAAGCTATTCAAATGTCAGCGAGTACATATAACCCCTCAATTATTGTTAATTATACTTATAGTTTGGTGAAAAAATACAATACATTTTATCAAAACATACCTATTATGTCTATACAAGACAATGATATTAAATCATTTAGAGTGAAGCTATCTAACCAAGTGGGTAAAATTATCAAATCTTCTATGGGGTTATTAGGCATAAATGTTCCCGATAAAATGTAATGATATTCTTAAATAAAATTGATAAATAATGAGACATTTAGAAAATAGAATTTATTTAGACAATGCTGCCACTACTCAAATAGATAATAGAGTAATAGATGAAATGGTTAAAGCCATGAAAACTTATTTTGGAAATCCTTCTTCTACACATTCTTATGGTAGGCAAGTAAAAGCAAAAATCGAAATGGTACGCAAGCAAATTGCACAGCAATTTAATATATCTACTTCTGAAATTATTTTTACCTCTGGGGGTACAGAGGCAAATAACCTTATGATACGCTCTTGTGTAAGAGATTTGGGAATTAAACATATTATTACTTCTCCATTAGAACATCACGCTGTAAAAACTACTACTGAGAGAATGAAAGAGGAATATGGGGTTAAGTTAGATTTTGTAAAATTATTAGAAAAAGGACAAATAGATTTACAAGACTTAGAAAATAAACTAAAGAGTAGTGTAGATAAAAAATTAGGCTGCTTTATGCAAGCAAATAACGAAGTAGGAAACCTTACAGATGTAAACGCTGTAGGGGAATTATGTGAAAAATACAATGCTTTGTATCACTCTGATTCTGTGCCTACTATAGGGCATCTACATCATAATTTAGGCAATACTAAGGTAAATTCTGTAAGTTGTTCGGCTCATAAGTTTCACGGACCAAAGGGAGTCGGCTTTTTGTATGTGAATAAAAATACACGGCTTAAATCTATCATTATAGGAGGCGGACAAGAGAGAAGCCTAAGAGGTGGAACAGAGAATTTTATAGGTATTGTAGGGATGGGTAAGGCTTTAGAGGTAACCTATGAAAATTTAGATAAAGATATTGAATATATTCAAGGAATTAAACAGTATTTTATAGATCTTCTTTTGAGAGATATTCCCAATGTAAAATTTAATGGTTGTAGTAAAGATGCCGAAAATAGTTTATATACTATTCTCAATGTCGCTTTTCCTCCTATAGAAAAGATGGGAATGTTACAATTTGCTTTTGATATCAATGGCATTGCGGTATCTCAAGGTAGTGCTTGCTCTTCGGGAGCTAGTACAAGCTCACATGTATTAAGTGCTATAGATGAAATGCCCCAAGAATACATGTCCATTCGTTTTTCATTTAGCAAATACAATACCAAAGAGGAGATAGATAGAGTAATGGAAGTTATCAGAGATTTTTATCGATAAAAAGAAAAAACTATGAATATAGTATGTATCGGCTCTGGAAATGTAGCGCATTACTTTTGTAAAGAGTTCTCGAGAAAAGGACATACTATATTGCAAATATTTAGTCGCTCCATAAAAAATGCCCAAAAATTAGCCACAGAAATAGAAGGAACTTTTACTGATGATATAATAGCCTTGGTAGATGCCGATTTATATTTAGTTTGTATCAAAGACGATGCCATTGCAGAGTGCTGCGCCAAACTTAGGATTAAAGACAAATTAATAGTACATACTTCCGGAGTAAAGTCTCTAAGTGAAATACAAAATAAAAATGTAAGAAAGGGAGTATTGTATCCCGTTCAGACTTTTTCAAAAAATGAGCATATCGAATACAATGATGTTCCTATCTGTATAGAGACTGAAAACCCCGATGATATGGAGATATTGTTAAATTTAGTTAATGGTTTTCATCATGTTTATCAAATAGATACTTACAAGAGAAAGCAAATACATTTATCAGGGGTATTTTTAAACAATTTTGTCAATCATTTGGTACATATTTCACAAGAAATTTGTAATGAGCATCAGGTACCCTTTGAAATATTACTGCCCATAATGGAAACTACCATGCAAAATATAAATGCTTATAAGGCAAAAGATATTCAAACGGGACCCGCTAAAAGAGGAGACGATCAGAGCATAAAAGATCATCTGAATTTGATAAAAAAAGAAAATTATAAAGAAGTTTATAAAGCAATTACAAAATCAATATTACACGAATATGGAACATATCGAAAGGAGCTATAAGGAAATATTTAATGAGGTTACTACATTTATATTTGATGTAGATGGTGTAATCACTGATGGTAATATTGATATTTTATCCGATGGAAGTTGGGTGCGTACTATGAATATGAAAGATGGTTATGCTATAAAATATGCGATAGATATGGGGTATAATCTTTGCATAATTTCAGGGGGAAATAATCAAGCAGTAAAAGAGAGGTTAAAGAAATTAGGCGTTACAGATTTGTTCTTTGGTTTTTCTCAAAAGATAAAGGCATTTCAGGAGTATTTAGATAGATACAACACGCCAAGAGAACATATATTGTACATGGGGGATGATATGCCTGATTATCCTATCATGGAACGGGTGGGAATGCCTACCTGTCCAAATGATGCAGTATCTGATATTAAATCGGTATCAAAATATATTTCACCTTACAAAGGGGGTAAAGGTTGTGTAAGAGATGTATTAGAACAAGTAATGAAGGTACAAGAAAAATGGAAAATACCAACTCAATAAATGGGCGTATTGTATTAGCTTCTAAATCTCCCAGACGAAAAGAATTATTAAAATTACTAAATATTCCTTTTGAAGTAAAAACCACAGAGGTAGATGAAGGATCTTTCAAACATTTAAAAGGCGAGCAGAGAGCGGAATATTTAGCTCAACTCAAAGCGAACGCCTTAGAGAAAGAAATACAACCCAATGATATGATTATTGCTTGTGATACTGTAGTTTGTATTCGAGATAAAACATTGGGTAAACCTAAGGATAAATTACAAGCCAAACAAATGTTAAAGTCATTATCAGGACATACACATCAGGTGATTACTGGAGTATGCTTAAAATCTCGAGATAAAACCGTTATTTTTCACGCGAATACTCAAATAGTTTTTAAGGAGTTAAGCGATAAAGAAATTAATTTTTATATAGAAAATTATAAACCGTTTGACAAAGCGGGTGCTTATGGAATACAGGAGTGGATAGGTGCTATAGGCGTAGTGAAAATACAAGGTTGCTACTTTAATGTAGTGGGTTTACCTTTGCAACTGTTGCATAAAAAATTAGCTCGAGAATTTGGACTTATCATACCTAAAGACTAATAAATATCTGGATGGGATAAGTAAAAAGCAGTGATATTAAGTAAAAAAAGTAAATTTTTCTTGCTCATGTCAAAAATTTTACATATATTTGTATTATAAAATCAAAGCGGTGAAAGAAATATTAGAAGAAGGAAACAATGCAAAAGTAATAGGATATTAAAATAAAAATCAACTGTTCGGAAATCCCGAACAGTCTTATTAATAACAAATAAAATTTTAAAAATATGGAAAACATATTAGATATAAACCAAGAAGGGAGTGTAATACTTAAAAGAGGTATTATCAAAAATAATATAAAAGAAATAATTATCCCTGATAAGATCCATGATATTCTTGTAACTAGTATTGCAAATGCAGCATTTTCTTATTGTGAAAAACTTACCAGTATTAAGATTCCTAATTCCTTAAACAGTATTGGAGATTCAGCATTTTATGGTTGCGGTTCACTTACCAGTATTACGATTCCTAATTCCTTAAACAGTATTGGAGATTCAGCATTTTATGGTTGCGGTTCACTTACCAGTATTACGATTCCTAATTCCTTAACCAGTATTGCAAGTGAGACATTTCGGGGTTGTGCTTCACTTACTAGTATTACGATACCTAATTCCGTAACCAGTATTGGAGAGAAGGCATTTCAAGGTTGTAGTTCACTTAGGAGTATTACGATACCTAATTCCGTAACCAGTATTGGAGATTATGTATTTTATTATTGTAGTTTACTTACCAGTGTTACGATACCTAATTCCGTAACCAGTATTGGAAATGATTTATTTAATGGTTGTAGGGTATTAGAAAAAATTACAGTTCCGAAAAGTAGATATGATGAATGGAGACCTAAATTAATAATAGGAAATAATGCTTTAGTTGTAAAAGTAAATTAAAATTTAAGATGGTGAATAAATATAAAAGATATTTTACTAATTTATTGGTATTGATGTGGTGTAGTACATCGATGACTCATTGTAAAAAAGAACCCCCTCCAGCCCTTTTTATTACCCCTGCTCCTGCTCTTACTTATAAGGAGCAAATTATTCGTTT
This sequence comes from Ichthyobacteriaceae bacterium, assembly GCA_965226285.1. Taxonomy (GTDB): domain Bacteria; phylum Bacteroidota; class Bacteroidia; order Flavobacteriales; family Ichthyobacteriaceae; genus CBDDCQ01. The sequence goes on along the minus strand of CBDDCQ010000006.1, from coordinate 57,002 downwards.
TTCTAGTATTACGGGAGTCACTAAAACATTAGAGATGGATAAGATACTGGCAGGAGTTCAAGGCTCAAAAGAAGACTATACAATTAAATCTATTTTGTTGATAAGTACAACGGCTTCAGCAAAGGTTTCGGATACTAGCTTAACCTTTACCAAACCAGGAAACATCGTTTTCCATCTCATTTTAAAAAAGGATTACTTTGAAGATGCTATAATTAAAAAGTGTAAAATCATCATTACAAAGAATACTACCCCTATTAAGAATGGCACAACATCTGAACCTTTGACTTTTAACAGGGTGTCTAAGGCTTTCAGTGGTGGCAGTTTTACCACATCGGAGATATTAGCGGGTGTAACAGGAACGAAGTCAGGTTATACCCTCAAAGAGATAAAAGCGTTAGTACCGTCAGGCGTTGCAAGTGTAACGGGCACGAAGCCTAAGTTGTCACTAAGAATGACCAAGATAGGTAGTTTTACGGCTACCCTTGTCTTAGAACACGATACTAAAGAAGATGTAACTATTTCAAATGCACAGTTTCACATTTATAGCGATATTTTTACGATAACTAGTGGTGGGGAAATAACACTTAAAGCAAGCGTTGATAAAAATAGTTTAATAACAGTAATTATTCCTAATACGATTAGGGGTATCACCGTAACCAGTATTGGAAATAGGTCATTTAGAGGTTGTAGTTCACTTACCAGTATTACGATTCCTAATTCCGTAACCAGTATTGGAAGTGAGGCATTTTATGATTGTAGTTCACTTACCAGTATTACGATTCCTAATTCCGTAACCAGTATTGGAGATAGGGCATTTAGTGGTTGTAGTTCACTTATCATTATTACGATTCCTAATTCCGTAACCAGTATTGGAGTAGGGGCATTTCAGTATTGTCGTTCACTTACCAGTATCACCATTCCTAATTCGGTAAAAAGTATTGGAAATCAGACATTTTCTATATGTAGTTCACTTACCAGTATTACGATTCCTAATTCCGTAACCAGTATTGGATGGGCGGCATTTTATGGTTGTAGTTCACTTACCAGTATTACGATTCCTAATTCCGTAACCAGTATTGGAAGTGAGGCATTTAGGGCTTGTAGTTCCCTTACCAGTATTACGATTCCTAATTCCGTAACCAGTATTGGAAATTATGTATTTAATGGTTGTAGTGCACTTACCAGTATTACGATTCCTAATTCCGTAACCAGTATTGGAAGTTGGGCATTTTATAAATGTACTTCACTTAAAAGTATTACAATGGGTAATTCGGTAACGAGTATTGGAAATGGGGCATTTTATGATTGTAGTTCACTTACCAGTATTACGATTCCTAATTCCGTAACCAGTATTGGAAGTGAGGCATTTAGGGCTTGTAGTTCCCTTACCAGTATTACGATTCCTAATTCGGTAACCAGTATTGGAAATAGGTCATTTAGAGGTTGTAGTTCCCTTACCAGTATTACGATTCCTAATTCCGTAACCAGTATTGGAAGTGAGGCATTTAGTGGTTGTAGTTCACTTACCAGTATTACGATTCCTAATTCCGTAACCAGTATTGGAAAATCGGCATTTTATGATTGTCGCAAACTTACCAGTATTACGATTCCTAATTCCGTAACCAGTATTGGAAGTGAGGCATTTAGAGGCTTGTAGTTCACTTACCAGTATTACGATTCCTAATTCCGTAACCAGTATTGGATCAGGGGCATTTTCTGGTTGTAGTTCACTTACCAGTATTACGATTCCTAATTCCGTAACCAGTATTGGATGGGCGGCATTTTATGATTGTAGCAAACTTGCTGTCATAAGAGTACCTAAAGCTAAGGTGGCTTCTTGGAGTATTAAACTAAAATATGGTAATAATGCAACTATAATTGGGTACTAAAAATGACAAAAACATTAATCTTATTATTTATACTATCTTTATATAGTTTAAAAGGACAGACTTTAAAAGTAATCTCTTTTAAAGAATCAAACTCTATAGAGGCTCGTTTGCATCCTAAAAAAGACATAAATGGTGAAAGGTGTGCTATTATTAAAATAAATTCTGCTTTAAGAGACTTGCGTTTTGACAGTACGTATGGTATTACTACAGTGGTAATTGTAGAGGGTGTGAATGGTTATAAAAAATAAACTATTCGCAACAAAAAAGTTCTTTTTTTTGTTCAAAAAGTAAGAATCATTCCAATGCTTTATCCACTGCTTCTGTAAAAAAATCTTTTAGGTTTATACCCATACTTTTGAGTTGCTTAGGGACTATGCTATGCTTGGATAATCCGGGTACAGTATTTACCTCCAATATAAAAAGTATTTGATCTTTAATTATAAAATCTATTCTTACAAAACCCTTTAGGTTTAAACACTCGTATAATCTAATGGCTTCGGTTTGTATTCTTTGAGTTGTTTCAGCGGGTAAATCAGCTGGGGTGATCTCTTGAGATTCGCCATGATACTTAGCGTTATAGTCAAAGAAATCATTTTGTGTAATAATTTCTGTAATGTGAAAAGCCTTTAACGTTCCCTGTACAAAACCTACGCCCACTGAGACTTCTCTACCTTTTATAAACTCCTCTATCAGTAATTGGTTATCTTCAGTAAAAGCCTTTTCCAATGCAGGTATAAAATCCTGTTTTTGATACACCTTAGATATTCCAAAACTCGATCCACCTCTATTGGGTTTTACAAAAGCTGGCAAGCCTACTTTATCTAATATTTTATCTATATTATAAGGTCTATCTTTGAATATATAGGCACTTTTAGCGATATTGAACTCGTAAGGAGCCAAGACTGCCAAGCATTCTTTTTTAGTAAAGGTAAGTGCCGATGAAAAACTATCACAAGAGGTATAGGGTATATTCAAAAGTTCAAGATATGCTTGCAGCTTACCATCTTCGCCCGGTGTACCATGAATGGCGTTAAAGATACAATCAAAATGTATGTTCGCTCCATTTATCACAATGCTAAAATCTGATTTATCTATGTGATACTGGGTGTCATCAATTAGTGCAAACCACCGTTCTTTTAATATAAAGACTCTATAAGTATCGTATTTCTCTCTATCTAAATATTTATATACCGCATTTCCACTATTTATAGATATATCTTTTTCAGTGGAATACCCACCCATTACGATAGCTACCTTTTTCTTCATACGTTCCCTCTTTATATTAATATCTCTCTTTAGGATGTACAAGGGTCATTTCATCTATCAAATATTTAGCTCCTGCATATTTATCTATAATGAATAAGATATACTTTACATCTACCATTACATTTCTATATATAGAACCGTCATAGTTTCGTTCGCTCATAGTATCCTCCCATACGCTATCAAAATTCAATCCTATTAAGTTTCCGTAAGCGTCTATAACAGGACTACCAGAATTGCCTACAGTAGTGCGATTAGTCCCTATAAAATATACGGGCATTTTACCATTTTCAGCATATAAACCGTAATTTTTTTGCTCATATAGATTCATTAATTTTTTAGGCAAATCAAAATCATAATCTTTGGGTTTATGCTTTGAAATAACTTCGCTTAAATAGACTTTAGCTGGATATGTAGTTTTTTTGTTAGGTTGATCCTCCAATACTCTACCGTAAGCTACCCTCAAACTGCCATTGGCATCGGGAGAGAAAATTCTATTTGGAAAAGTTTCTATTTGAGCCTGCATGTACCTGCGTTGTAATAGGTTAATTCTATTACTTAGTTTTTGATAATAAGGCATTACTTTCTTTTTGTAAATATTTATCAAATACATGGAGAGCTCAAAAACTTTATCGTCTTTAAGTTCATCTACTAAATCATCAGCATCTTCTTCTTCATGGAATAATTTTACAATTTTATCATAATTTGTAAAGATAGTTTCATTAAACAGTTCCTTAGTAAGTTTTTTGTAATCATTGTCATAGTCTTCTATAAAATCTTTTAAATCTTCTGAAAGCATTTGTTCCGGCATTTGTTTTACATACATTTGTATGAGGCTATAAAATACTTTTTCATCTACATCTGCATCATAATTTTTAAAGTGCCTTTTGGCATATTTTAGTAAATATGCCCGCTGCTTCTCAAAGGTTTTTAAATCTTGTTTTTTAAATAATTCTAATAAACTATTGAATTTATAACACAACCTTAAAATTTCTACATTCTTATACCCAATTTCTGTAAATAAATCTCTTGCCTTGGCAAAAGGTTCTATACGACGATACAATTTATCAAATTTAGGGAGAATATTTTCATACAATACGTTCCCCTCTACTTTAGATAAAAACGCTTGTTCATATTGTTTCTTTTTTTCTAAACCGCCCGTTTTTTTAATATCTTTGTTTTCTCCTATCCACTTTTTATAATCATTAGCAATAGAGGCATATTTTGAGGCATACTTAATCCTAATTAACTCATCAGAACGCATGGCTTTATTTACTATTTTAAGAGCTTTTTCTCGTATAGATATTTTAAGAGGGTTAAGTGTATTTATGATTTGTTCTATGGCTACAGTAGGTAAATATTCCTTAGTAATATCAGGAAAACCATATATTAGTGTAAAATCCCCTTGTGATACTTCATCTATAGAAATAGGTAAGAAATGCTTAGGTCTATAGGGTGTGTTGTCTTTAGAATATTCTGCAGGTTTATTATCTTTATTGGCATATATTCTAAAAATAGAAAAATCTCCTGTATGTCTTGGCAACATCCAGTTATCCGTATCTGATCCAAACTTACCTATATAAGAAGGTGGCACACCCACTAATCTTACATCTTTATAGGTTTCTGTAATAAAAGCATAATATTGGTTACCTGAAAAAAATGCTTTTATCATCACATCTTGATGTTTTTGTTTATCTATACTATATTTTACCAATTCAATATTATTCTCTATTATTTGTTGTCTTTTTTCTTCGGTAGCATTACTGCTAATACCATCTAATACCTCATCGGTAACTTGTACTATCTTCCTTATAAAAGTTATTTTGAGTTGTGGATTAGGCAATTCTTCTTTTCTTAAATTAGCCCAAAATCCATCTTTTAGGTAATTATTTTCCAGCGTAGAATGCAATTGTATTTGTCTATATCCACAATGATGATTTGTAAGTAATAAGCCTTCAGGGAGAGATGATACTAGCACTGCATTCTCCATTAAAGTGAACAATAGCATCTTTGATACTAGAACTATTAATGTTGTAAATATCATTTAGTGACATTTGCATTCCTAAACTCCTCATTTCAGGTTCATTAATTTGCTCCAATAGATGAGGCAACCACATCCCTCCTTGTTTTTGGCTAAAACCATAAATACCAATAAGTAAACTAATTACAGCCAGTTTTTTCCTCATTTTTTTAATCTATTACCTTTTAATAATATGCTTCTGCAAATTGCAAATATAAATAATGTTGTTGCTAAAAATAGTCCTACCCTAGCAATATAATCTCCATATTGAGTATAAAATGTGGATGTTGTATGATATTTTACAGTTCCCTTAATAGCACCCTTTTGAGCATATCCAAGGAATTTAGTTATTTCTCCTTTTTGATTGATAAAGGCAGAAACTCCTGTATTGGCACTCCTTACTATGCTTCTTCTAGTTTCTATGGCTCTTAGTTTAGCGTACGCTAAATGTTGCCTATGTCCATCAGAAGTACTCCACCAACCATCATTAGTTATAATGGTAAGTAATCCTGCTCCTCTTTTTACATACTCCGTTACATACTGTCCAAATACTGATTCATAGCAAACAATAGGTGCCGTTTTAAATAAATAGTAGGGATTGGTAAAAACTTCCCTTTCTTTTTGACTACCTAAAGTACCTGTAGAGCCTCCCAAATCTAAAGCGATTTCTCCCAATAGTGGTGCAAATATCCTTTTATAAGGCATAATTTCTACTCCTGTTACTAATTTAGATTTATGATATATAGGAATATTATCCGTTTGGTTTATTTGTATTACAGAATTATATACATCATACCAAAAATTTTGATGTTTTCTTGCGGTATAAGTTGCTTCTAAAATAGAGTAGTATTTTTTTATACTTGTAATACCTACTAAAAAATTCAATTTTGGGTAGGGTTTTAAAAGATATTTTAACCTTTGGATAGCCGGATATTGGGCGAGTGTATTTACATCTATACTGCCGTGAAAAGTAGTTTCAGGAGTTACGATAAAATGAGTATTATTATCTATTTTATCCTCCACCAAATTTATAATTCTATTGGCTATTTGATGGTCAGTATATTTATACTTATCCGTGTAAGGGTCTAAATTAGGTTGTGCGATTACTACATTTACATCTTTTCCTTTTTCCTTATAATTATTCAATAGGGTATAGGACCCTATAATAGGGATGATTACAACCAGAAAAGATTTAAATAAAGCCCTAAAGATAAATGATTTTTGCCGAGTATCATAAAATTTTAAGATACTTTTAAATATCATAATATTCACTATCCAAATCCAGAGTGAACCACCAAATATACCGGTATATTCATACCATTGTACCCAATTTGAAAAATGTGCAAAAGCATTACCTAAATTGAGCCATGGCCAAGCTACTTCCCATTCTAAATGTAATTTTTCAAAAGTAAACCAAAAGCAAACTAAAAATATCAACCCCAATTTATAGCCCAATTTATTCTTTATATATCTATAACTTATGAAAACTAAACTCATTAGGAGTGTATTGGCAAATATTGCCATTAAAGCTCCTCCTACACTTGAGTAATGCAACCACCAACTGACAAAAAAATTCCATATAAAAAAACTCAGATATGACCAAGCAAATACTTTAATATGCTTACGTTTACAAGGGCTATTTGTGATATGATACTCTACTAAAAGTATAGGTACAAAAGCTATAAAAAGCAATAAAGGAAATCCTTGAGATGGCCAACTAAAGTATAATAGAACTCCCGACAGTACAGATAAAATAAAATTTCTCATCTCATGCTCTGATTAAAGGCATTGTAGAGCACCTAAGCAATCCTCCCATTTTTGCAATTTCAGCGTAGGGAATAGCCTCTACAGTAAATTCCCATTCTTTTAATTTAGTATTTAATCTATTAAAGCTTTGCTCTGAAACTACTACTTTGGGGGAGATGGAGAAAATATTAGAGTTCATATTATACATTTCATCTCTAGTAATCTCAAAACAATTTTCCTTTCCAAAAAAATCAATTAAAAAGTTATAATCCTTTATGTTTCTAAATCCTCCTTTGTATATAATAGATTTATCCTTACCTATTGGCTGAAAACAACAGTCTAAGTGTAGTGCGTTATTTCTAGGTTTGGTATTAGATTTATTCAATTCAAAGGCTTTTATTGTTTTATTAGGAAACATGTTTGTAATGAAATCTACTGCTGCTTTATTAGTTCTTGCAGTTATATAATTAGGGTAGTCTTCTCCGTAATAGGTTCCTATAAAAACATGATTTTTCCAAGGTATTATATCTCCTCCCTCTATATGTACTTCATCCGGAAGATTTATGAGGTGATTCTCATCTATATCGTTTATAAGATATTGTATGGCTTTTATTTCTCTATCTCTATTAGGAAGAATATTAGATATAAAAAATTTATCATCTATTACAAAACCTATATCTCTAGAAAATATTTGATTGTAATTTTCTATGTTTTGCGGTCTATACACCTTTACATTATACTTATTTAGCACTTTATAAAAGGCATTCATCTCTTTAATTAAATCAGTCTCTATGGGAAATATTCCTTTAAGTATATGTTCCTTAGATTTGGGGTCGTAAGTATCCTTTAATTTGGGCGTTCCACCAAAACTTTGAGCTATTCCTAATAGTACAGCCTTGAGTTTTGAGGTTTCATCTTTAACATTGAGTTGCATCATGTGATGTATTAAAAATAAAATTAATCCTTTAATCCATTATTGGAATTACTTTGCAATATTTACTGCTCTAGTTTCTCTAATTACCGTAACTTTTACTTGCCCTGGATAAGTCATTTCATTTTGTATTTTTTGAGAAATTTCAAAAGACAAGTTAGAAGCCTGAACATCGGATATTTTTGAACTCTCTACAAGCACTCTAAGTTCTCTGCCAGCTTGTATGGCGTAGGTTTTAGTTACACCATCATAGCTCAATGCCAATTCTTCTAATTCTTTGAGCCTTTTGATATAAGACTCTGCAACCTGACGACGTGCACCCGGTCTGGCACCGGATATGGCATCACACACTTGAATAATAGGTGATATCATATAGTTCATTTCTATCTCCTCGTGATGAGCTCCTATAGCATTGCATACCTCTGGGGTCTCTCCATATTTTTCTGCTAATTCCATTCCGAGTAAAGCATGTGGCATCTCATTTTCCTCTTCAGATACCTTTCCAATATCATGAAGTAAACCAGCTCTTTTAGCTAATTTTGAATTTAATCCAAACTCTGCTGTCATAGTACTTGATAGCCTAGCCACTTCCTTGGAGTGTTGCAGTAAATTTTGCCCATAAGATGAACGATATTTCATTCTCCCTACCATCTTAATCAATTGAGGGTGTAACCCATGTATCCCTAACTCTATAACGGTTTTCTTACCTGTTTCTACAATTTCATCTTTTATATCTTTTTCTACTTTCTTTACGATATCTTCTATTCTAGCGGGGTGTATTCTGCCATCTGAAACTAATTTTTCTAACGATAGCCTAGCTACTTCCCTTCTTAAAGGGTCAAAGCAAGATATGATAATAGTCTCAGGGGTATCATCTACTATTATTTCTGCACCGGTAACTGCTTCTAAAGCCCTTATATTGCGTCCTTCCTTCCCTATAATTCTTCCTTTGATATCATCAGATTTTATATTGAATGTAGATACTGTATTTTCAATAGTTTGCTCTACTCCTATTCTTTGTAATGTTCCTAAGAGTAATTTCTTTACCTCTGTATTTGCAGTGAGTTTAGCCTCTTCTACGGTGTTTTTTATAAAGACCATTGATTCTGTTTTTGCCTCTTGTTTTAATCCTTCTATTAATTGATTTTTTGCCTCCTCAACAGAGATTTCGGATATTTTTTCTAAGGATTCAATGTATTTTGTATGCAAGACTTGTAAATCTTTTTGCTTTTTGTTTAATATCTTTCTAAGTGTTTCATATTTTTCTATTTCAGAATTTATAGATTTTTCTTTTAACCTACATTGTTCCATAGACTGATTTAATTTTTGTTCTTTTGCTTTAGCTGATTTTTCAATTTCAACTATCTTTTTCTGACGATCAAAAATAACTTTTTCATGTTCTATTTTAAGTTGTTTGAATTTTTCTTTAGCTTGTCTAATTCTGTTTTTCTTAATATTCTCTGCTTTTCTATCAGCATCTTTAATAAGATCACTTGCTTTTTTATGGGCTTGATTTATCTTAAACTTATTTGTCTTATTTAAAAAATGATTACTTACCACTTTACCAAAAACGATACCTACTAAGATACCTATGATTCCTATTGCTATATATATTTCCATTTTATCTAATTATCTATTTTAATCTTTTTATTAAAAATAAAAAACCTATACCAACCCTTGTTTAAAATAAATTCTAATTCACAAGTTTAAAAGCTAAACTGTTGGTCAAAAATTCGCTGTTACTCAGTAAAGTAAATCAATTTACATTGATTGCGATCCTTTTTTTCAACAGTACTCACTTCTTTTAATGAAGTATCTGTTAATTTACTTAAATAGTTAGAGTTGATATAGGTTTGTAAATTTCTATATTTTACAACTTTGTTTTTTCTTCTATATTTCTTTTTATAGATTTTATACGCTCCATTACCATCTGCTCGTCATCTTCCATTTGCAATTTATACTTTTCTACTTCTGAAGCAAATTTGAGCAAACACATAGATAATACATCTTGATTATCTTTACATTCATAGTGTTGCTCTAACTCCCGTAAAAGTTCCTCTATGGTTTTTTGTGCTCGCCTAACAGCTTGCTCATCTCTAGTATTGCTTACTGTGATAGAATAATTTCTACCTGAAATTGATATATTATTTACTTTAATGGTATCCAAACTTACCTATTTCTTTTTCAATTCTGTAATACAATACTGCACTTCACAGAGTAATTTTTTTACTTTTGCTTTAAAGATACGCTCACCTGTACTTGATTCTCCTACCAAAACTCTTGAAATCTTAAGTAAACTATTCTCTCTTTTCATTTCTTCGAGTTTTTGAGTTATATCCTCTATATCTTTACATTTGTCTTTTAACAATATTTTTAAATGCTCGTTTTCGTTTTTTAAAAGTACAAATTCCTCTAACAAACCATCTACTTTCTCCTCTAAAGAACCTAAAGAAATTTCTATCCCCCTCATAAATCCTGTTAAAAAATATTCCTAACTATCAAATCACAAATTTACATACTTTTTTCTTATTATTGTAAAAAATAATCTATTATTATAATGCAATCTGATTTATTTTACTCTTTAGTTTTGGAATTCTCTAATAAAATTAGCACTTCCCAATCAAAAAAATTACTTTCAGTATGCAGAACAGCAAAAGATATTTTTACCCAGAAAAAGGAAAAACTATATAAATTACCAAATGCAAATAAAACTAAATTAGACGAAATATTAAAAATAGATGATGTTATTTACAGGAAATGTCAAGAGGAAATAGATTTTATAGAAAAGAATAATATTAAAGTTTTTCCTATCTATTCTCAAGAATATCCCGTTAATTTAAAGTGCTGCCCTGATGCACCTAATTTAATTTTTCAAAAAGGAAATATCAATTTTGTAAATGAAAGGATTATCAGCATTGTGGGAACGAGAAATATGACTAATTACGGGAGAGGATTCTGCAAAGAATTGGTATCTACACTAAAACCGTTTTCTCCTGTCATTATTAGTGGTTTAGCTTTTGGAGTTGATATAGAAATTCATAAGCAGTCCATAAAAAATGGTATCCAGAATATAGGTGTACTTGCTCATGGATTGGATAAAATATATCCTGCTGCACACAAAAATATAGCTATAGAAATGATGAACAATGGTGGATTATTTACAGAACATTCCTCAAAAACTATTCCAGATAAATACAATTTTCCTAAACGCAACAGAATTATTGCAGGACTAAGTCACGCCACTATAGTAGTAGAATCAAATGAGAAAGGAGGTTCTTTGATTACTGCAGAAATTGCCAATTCTTACAATAGAGAGGTGCTTGCACTGCCTGGAAGAAGTACTGATATTTATAGCAAAGGATGTAATAATCTTATCCAAAACTTAAAAGCTTCTATGATTACCTCTGCAGGGGATATTGCTGAGATACTAAGTTGGAATCAACCTAAAAAAAATATTGTTCAACAAGAACTATTTGTACAACTCTCTACGGAAGAAGATTTAGTTTATAATATTTTAAAAAAGAATGAAAAAATGCAAATAGATGAAATAGCAATAGCAATTAAACAACCCACATATAAAGTAGCTCAACTTTTATTGCAATTAGAGTTAAAAAATACGATAATTTCCTTACCAGGTAAGTATTTTAAATTAAAATGATTATCAATTTAAAAAAAATGATAGAATACACTTCCTGTGCAATTTTAATTATAGGAGCTTTATACCTATTAATTAGATTTTTTATCTATTTAATTAAAGATTTAATAAATTATATTTAAAAAAGAATATTATGCAAATTAAGAATAGAACAATATTTAATAAGGATAATTTAGATATATTAAGAGGAATCAATTCAAGTAGTATAGACCTCATCTATTTAGACCCTCCATTTAATAAGAAAAAAGTATTTACTGCTCCGATAGGTAGCAGTGCCGAAGGTGCTGAATTTAGTGATATTTTCAGACAGGAAGATGTTAAAGATGAATGGTTGCAAGAGATAAAAGAAGACTATAGAGAATTAAATATTTTCTTAACAAGTGTAAAAGATTTTGGAGGTAGTTATTACTTGTATAACTACTGCTACTTGTGTTATATGGCAATTCGTTTGATAGAGATACAACGTATTTTAAAAGATACGGGAAGTATTTATTTTCACTGCGATCCTACAATGAGTCATTATTTAAAAATTCTTATGGATATTATTTTTGGTGAAAAGAATTTCAGAAATGAGATTGTGTGGTGTTATAAAGGAGCTTCAGAAATGAAAAAGGGATTTCCTAAAAAACACGATATAATTTTCTTATACGCAAAAACAGAAAAAACAATATTTAATTATGATGCCATAAGAACACCTTATAAAGATAGTAGTAAAGACTTTGCAAAATGGAAAGATGGAATACACGAGAAAAATCCATTAGGGGCAAAGTGTTTAGATTGGTTTGATGATATTCCATCATTTATGACCGCTTCACAATCAAAAGAACGCACAGGCTACCCCACACAAAAACCATTAGCATTATTAGAAAGAATCATAAAAGCGAGTAGTAATGAGGGGGATATTGTATTAGACCCCTTTTGTGGTTGTGCTACTACTTGCATAGCAGCGGAGAGGTTGGGTAGAAAATGGATAGGGATAGATGTCTCTGTAAAAGCATTTGAATTGGTAAAGCAAAGACTAAAAAAAGAAGTCCAATCTGATTTGTTTGAAACTAAAGAAGTGCCATATACTACGATACCCCCAGAAAGAACCGATCAACCTAAAGACTTCATTAATAAAAAATATGTTTATATTATATCTCACAAAAAGTACAAACTATTTAAAGTAGGTATTGCTAAAGATTGGAAATCCAGATTAAACTCATATCAAACATCCGATCCTGATAGAGCTTACAAAATGGAATACAAACTGCTGACGCACAAATATAGAGCGTTAGAGAATCAAATTCACAAGCACTTTGAATCTATATATGAATGGGTAGATGCTCCTTTAAAGGACATAATAGATGAAATGAACAGATTTGAAAACGAGTAATTGAACAGATAATGGAAAAAATGCAAATTAAGAATAGAACAATATTTAATAAGGATAATTTAGATATATTAAGAGGAATCAATTCAAGTAGTATAGACTTGATATATTTAGACCCTCCATTTAATAAGAAAAAAGTATTTACTGCTCCAATAGGGAGCAGTGCCGAAGGTGCTGAATTTAGTGATATTTTCAGACAGGAAGATGTTAAAGATGAATGGTTGCAAGAGATAAAAGAAGACTATAGAGAATTAAATATTTTCTTAACAAGTGTAAAAGATTTTGGAGGTAGTTATTACTTGTATAACTACTGCTACTTGTGTTATATGGCAATTCGTTTGATAGAGATACAACGTATTTTAAAAGATACGGGAAGTATTTATTTTCACTGCGATCCTACAATGAGTCATTATTTAAAAATTCTTATGGATATTATTTTTGGTGAAAAGAATTTTAGAAATGAGATTGTATGGAAGCGTACAAATCGCGGATTCAAAGGTTCTCAATTTGAGGCAAAAAAATATAATTCTAATACAGATATTATTTATTTTTATAGCAAAACTAATGATTTCTTTTTCAATATGGGTAGGGTTTTAGTTCCTTATAATGTAAACTACTTAAATTCATTTAATTTTGAAGACGATAAAGGAAAGTATTATTTAGATACAGTTTACAATCGTTTAAGTGCATCCCCTCGTCCCAATCTTTGCTATAAATATAAAAATTTTTACCCTCCTCATAAATCTGGTTGGAAAATCAAAAAAAGTAAAATGGAAGAATTAGATAAAAATGGAGAAATAATTGTTCATAAAAATCAATTATACAGAAAAATAAGACCTAAATTGGGGAGTATTCGTAATTGTCTATGGGATGATATTTTAGAATCTAAAGGGAGGGAACGCACAGGCTACCCCACACAAAAGCCATTAGCATTATTAGAAAGAATCATAAAAGCGAGTAGTAATGAGGGGGATATTGTATTAGATCCTTTTTGTGGTTGTGCTACTACTTGCATTGCAGCAGAGAGGTTAGATAGAAAATGGATAGGGATAGATGTCTCTGTAAAAGCGTTTGAATTGGTAAAGCAACGACTAAAAAAAGAAGTCAAATCTGATTTGTTTGAAACTAAAGAAGTGCCATATACTACGATACCCCCAGAAAGAACCGATCAACCTAAAGACTTCATTAATAAAAAATATGTTTATATTATATCTTACAAAAAGTACAAACTATTTAAAGTAGGTATTGCTAAAGATTGGAAATCCAGATTAAACTCATATCAAACATCCGATCCTGATAGAGCTTACAAAATGGAATACAAACTGCTAACGCACAAATATAGAGCGTTAGAGAATCACATTCACAAGCACTTTGAATCTATATATGAATGGGTAGATGCTCCTTTAAAGGACATAATAGATGAAATGAACAGATTTGAAAACGAGTAATTGAACAGATAATGGAAAAAATGCAAATTAAGAATAGAACAATATTTAATAAGGATAATTTAGATATATTAAGAGGAATCAATTCAAGTAGTATAGACCTCATCTATTTAGACCCTCCATTTAATAAGAAAAAAGTATTTACTGCTCCAATAGGTAGCAGTGCCGAAGGTGCTGAATTTAGTGATATTTTCAGACAGGAAGATGTTAAAGATGAATGGTTGCAAGAAATAAAAGAAGACTATAGAGAATTAAATATTTTCTTAACAAGTGTAAAAGATTTTGGAGGTAGTTATTACTTGTATAACTACTGCTACTTGTGTTATATGGCAATTCGTTTGGTAGAGATGCAACGTATTTTAAAAGATACGGGAAGTATTTATTTTCACTGTGATAATACAATGGGACATTATTTAAAAATTCTTATGGATATTATTTTTGGAGAGAAAAATTTTTTAAATAGTATTATTTGGAACTACGAGACAGGAGGAATACCTAAAAAAGACTTTGCCAGAAAGCATGATGTTATTTTTAGATATTCTAAAAGTTCTGATTACACTTTTAACTCAAAAGATATTTTAGAAAAAAGAAGTGATGAGGTATTAAGGAGAATAGCTACAGGAAATGAGAGTGCTACAAGATCTAAAGGCAAATACCGTCATCCTTCAGATGTTTTTAAAATAGCAAGTATTAATGCAATGGCACAAGAGAGAACAGGCTACCCCACACAAAAACCATTAGCATTATTAGAGAGAATCATAAAAGCAAGTTCTAATGAAGGTGATATTGTATTAGACCCTTTTTGTGGTTGTGCTACTACTTGCATTGCAGCAGAGAGGTTAGATAGAAAATGGATAGGGATAGATGTCTCTGTAAAAGCATTTGAATTGGTAAAGCAACGACTAAAAAAAGAAGTCAAATCTGATTTGTTTGAAACTAAAGAAGTGCCATATACTACGATACCCCCAGAAAGAACCGATCAGCCTAAAGACTTCATTAATAAAAAATATGTTTATATTATATCTCACAAAAAGTACAAACTATTTAAAGTAGGTATTGCTAAAGATTGGAAATCCAGATTAAACTCATATCAAACATCCGATCCTGATAGAGCTTACAAAATGGAATACAAACTACTAACGCACAAATATAGAGCGTTAGAGAAGCACATTCACAAGCACTTTGAATCTATATATGAATGGGTAGATGCTCCTTTAAAGGACATAATAGATGAAATGAACAGATTTGAAAACGAGTAATTGAACAGATAATGGAAAAAATGCAAATAAATAACAGAACAATATTTAATAAGGATAATTTAGATATATTAAGAGGAATCAATTCAAGTAGTATAGACTTGATATATTTAGACCCTCCATTTAATAAGAAAAAAGTATTTACTGCTCCAATAGGGAGCAGTGCCGAAGGGGCTGAATTTAGTGATATTTTTAGACAAAAAGATGTCAAAGATGAATGGAAGAAAGATATAAAAGAAGATTATGATAAATTATCTAATTATTTGGAAGGTATTGATAATTTAAGTAAAAAAGGTGAAAAGGTGGTACATAAGGATTTTGAATATACTTATTGTTACCTCTGTTATATGGCGATTAGATTAATAGAAATGCACCGTATTTTAAAAGATACGGGAAGTATTTATTTACATTGTGATAGCACGATGAGTCACTATTTAAAGATATTGCTTGATATTATATTTGGAGAAAAGCATTTTAGAAATGAAATTATTTGGCGTTATACTGGCAATTCTATACCAAAATATTGCTTTCCAAGAAAGCATGATACTGTATTCTGGTATTCCAAAAGCGAAAGTTTTAAATTTTATCCAAAAGAGGTTCTTGTTCCTTACTCCGATTCTACACTGAAGAGGTACAACCATGTAGATCAAGAAGGAAAAAGATACAAAATATCTGCTTTGAGAGATGGAAAGCAAGAAATTATTTATATGAAAGAAGGAAAATATGCTGATGATGTCTGGGAAATACCTGTTTTGCGAGGAAAAGAATCTATCGGCTACCCCACACAAAAGCCATTAGCCCTATTAGAAAGAATCATAAAAGCGAGTAGTAATGAGGGTGATATTGTATTAGATCCCTTTTGTGGTTGTGCTACTACTTGCATTGCAGCAGAGAGGTTAAATAGAGAGTGGATAGGGATAGATGTATCTGTAAAAGCGTTTGAATTGGTAAAGCAACGACTAAAAAAAGAAGTCCAATCTGATTTGTTTGAAACTAAAGAAGTGCCCTATACGACGATACCACCTGTGAGAACAGACCGACCAAGAGACTTTTTAGAAAAGAAATATGTGTATATTGTTTCTAATCCGAAAGAGAGATATTTAAAAGTAGGTATAGCGAAGGATTGGAAGAGTCGTTTAAATTCTTATCAAACCACGGATTCGCAAAGAGCCTTTAAAATGGAATATAAAGTATTAACTCATAAATTTAGAGAGATGGAGAGGCATATACATAAGCATTTTAAATCTTATGGTGAGTGGGTAGATGCTCCTTTACAGGACATAATAGATGAAATGAACAGATTTAATAATGAAAAATAAAAAATTCAATGTTTCATAAGAAAAAACAGGTACAAAAAACACCAGAAGAATTAATTAGACAAAATTATATAAAAATTTTAAAAAATCAATTTGGGTATCCATTTCAAATAATACTATTAACTTTGTGCACTGTTTTTAGCTATAGTTAAATCTTATTGCATAGTGTGATGGAGTCGAAGATATTTTCTTGCAGAAATAGTATTGAATTAGCAGAAAAGATTGCTAAAGAGTATGGTTTATCCTTGGGTAATTCTACCATATTACAATTCAGTGATGGAGAATTTCAGCCTTCGTTTGAAGAATCTGTAAGAGGAAAAAGGGTATTTATTGTATGCTCTACTCTTGGAACTGAAAATTTAATGGAATTACTTTTGATGATAGACGCTGCTAAAAGGGCATCTGCTGCTAAAATTACTGCTGTGTTACCTTACTTTGGATGGGCGAGGCAAGATAGAAAAGATAAGCCTCGAGTTCCTATAGGAGCGAAGTTAGTAGCCAACTTACTAAGTGCTGCAGGAGTTACTAGAATTATGACTATGGATTTACACGCTGATCAAATTCAAGGTTTTTTTGAGAAACCTGTAGATCACCTATTTGCCTCTGCTATATTTATTCCATATTTAAGGAAATTAAACATAGAAAATTTAGCCATAGCCTCCCCTGATATGGGAGGAGCAAAAAGAGCGCATTCCTACGCAAAATACATAGGTAGCAATGTAGTAATATGTTACAAACAAAGAGCTAAAGCCAATGTAATAGAAAAGATGGCTGTGATAGGTGATGTAAAAGATAAAAATATCGTACTAGTAGATGATATGGTGGACACAGGAGGAACCCTAGTAAAATCTGCTGATATGATGTTAGAAAAAGGAGCGAGTAGTGTTAGGGCTATGATTGTTCACTCTATACTATCGAGAAATGCTTACGAAAAAATTGAACAATCTAATCTAAAAGAACTTATTGTTACTGATTCTATACCGCTTAAGCGAGCATGTAATAAAATTAAAATTCTTTCTTGTGCATCTTTATTTGCAGGAGTCATGAAGCAAGTACACGAGAATCACTCTATAAGTTCTAATTTTATAATGTAAATCTAAAACAATTTTATCAATATGAAATCAATAATCATTGAGGGGAAAAAAAGAGAAAGCGTGGGCAAATCTTCAACTAAAGCCTTGCGTAAGGCTGAGCAAGTACCTTGTGTTATTTACAGTGGAGAAGCGGTGGTACATTTTTATGCACCTGAAAAGAGTTTCAAAAACCTTGTATATACACCTGACGCTCACATTGTTGAAGTTAAATTAGACAATGGTGAAAATATTAAATCCATTATGCAAGATATACAGTTTCATCCTGTTACAGATAGAATACTACATATAGATTTCTATCGGTTATCTGATGATAAAGAAGTATCGATAAATGTACCCATAAAAATAAGTGGAAACTCCGTAGGAGTAATCAAAGGAGGCGTATTGAGAGTGTCAAATAGAAAACTCAAAGTAAAAGCACTTCCTGAAAACCTTCCAGATTTTATAGATGCTGATATTTCTGATTTAGACATTGGAAGCAAGTTATATGTTACTCAGGTTTCTCAAGAGAAATTCAAAATTATGCATCCTGAAAATACGGTGATATTAGCAGTGAAAACTTCTCGTACCACAACTAAAGATGATACGACCACTAGCGAAGAAACAAAAGAGGTTGCAACGGAAGCCTAATACAAAATATATTATCAAAAGAAAATATGTTATTGGCTTTTTTCTTTTAAATTGTGAACCTTCTACTTATTGAAAATTAGTATATAGCATCAAATATTTATAATATACAATTTAAAAAGGCATTTAGTCTGATAATAAGTAAGAAAATTTTATAAGTATATTAAAATAAATTAATTGTAAAAACAGGGGTCTTTTTTGGCAATATTTTTGCCCAAAAGTTGATAACTGAACGCGAAAATATCCTAATAATAGTTATATTTGCTAAGTTATCAATCAATTATTGTTTTATTAAATGAATAAATTTACTTATTACTTGCTAATAATCTGTGTATTAGCTTTAAAGTTAAACGCTCAAAAGAAAAACCTCATCCAGTATGTGAATCCTATGATAGGTACCAAAAATATGGGACATACTTTTCCTGGTGCTACCACTCCCTTTGGCATGGTGCAGTTAAGCCCCGAAACGAACCAACAACCTATGTTCCAAAAGAATGGAAAATACAACCCCAATACCTATAAATACTGCTCAGGATACCAATACGATGACAATACTATATTTGGATTTAGCCATACTCATTTTAGTGGTACAGGGCATTCTGATTTAGGAGATTTTTTGATAATGCCTACTATGGAGGAACTCACCTTGGAACCGGGCGAAGCAAATAAACCTAAAAGCGGTTATCACGCTACATTTTCTCATCGAGATGAAAAGGCAGAACCAGGGTACTACAGCGTAAAACTAAAAGATTACAACATTATCGCAGAACTTACGGCTACAGATAGAGTAGGGTTTCATAAATATACTTTCAATAAATCAGGAGATACGCATATCATATTAGACCTGATTTCAAATATATATCATCATAAAGATAAAAATGTATGGACTTTTGTAAGGGTTGAAAACGACTCCACTGTAACGGGCTATAGACAAACCAATGGATGGGCGAGAACGAGGAAAGTATTTTTTGCTATGAAATTCTCAAAACCCTTTCACAAATACGGACACAAGAGATATGAAAAAATCATTTACAACGGTTTTTATAGGAGGTTCAACCAAGAAGAAAACTTTCCTGAAATGGCAGGCAAAGAGATAAGAGCATATTTTGATTTTAAGGTGAAAAAAGGTGATATCATAAAAATTAAATTTGCACTTTCTCCCGTAAGTACAAATGGTGCATTAAAAAATCTAAATGCAGAGGTGCCTCATTGGAGTTTTGAAAAGGTAAAACAACAAACGCAACAAAAATGGAATAATGAACTCTCAAAAATACAAATAGAAACCCTTACAAAGAAACAAAAAGAAACTTTTTATTCAGCTCTTTACCATACTATGTTAGGTCCTATCTTATACGAAGATGTAGATGGTTTGTATAGAGGGCTAGATCAGAATATCTATAAATCTAAAGGCTTTACCAATTATACTATATTTTCCCTTTGGGATACCTATCGGGCATTACATCCATTACTTAATATTTTACAACCTAAAAGAAATAACGATATGATAAAATCTATGCTTGCCCACCACGACCAAAGTGTACATAAAGCATTGCCTGTATGGAGTCATTACGCCAATGAAAATTGGTGTATGATAGGTTATCACTCTGTGTCAGTAATAGCAGATGCCATAGCCAAAGGCACCACAGATGTAAATATAAATAGAGCTTTACAAGCGTGTATCAGCTCTGCTACACTCTCTTATTATGATGGTATAGGTAGTTATATAAGTAAAGGCTACGTTCCCGAAGATAAGAGTTCATCATCGGTATCCAAAACCTTAGAATTTGCTTATGACGATTGGTGTGTTGCTCAAATAGCTAAAAAGGCAGAAAACAAGAAAATCTATCGAGATTTTATAAAGCGTTCACAGAATTATAAAAATGTGTATCACAAAGCGAGTGGGTATATGCGTCCAAAGCTCTCCAATGGCAAATGGAAAAAGAAATTTGATCCATTGGATACTCATGGACAGGGTTTTATAGAAGGAAATGCTTGGAATTATGGCTTATACGTACCCCATAATGTGACGAAGATGATAGATATGATGGGGGGAAAAGATAAATTTTCTAAACACTTAGATAGAATATTCAATACGCCCATACAGGATAAATACATCTTAAAAAATGAAGATATCACCCGAGATGGAATTATAGGAAATTATGTACACGGTAATGAACCTGGACACCATATACCCTACCTTTATAATTGGACAAATCACCCATGGAAAACGCAAAAGAGAGTAAGAATGATCATGGATATAATGTATAGTAACAAGGAGGATGGCTTGTGTGGTAACGACGATGCAGGACAGATGAGTGCTTGGTATGTATTTAGTGCATTGGGCTTTTATCCTGTACTACCCGGATCTGATGAATATGCCATAGGTAGTCCTATGGTAAAAAGTGCTATCATAAAATTACAAAATGGCAAAAATCTAAAAATCAAAGTAATCAACCAATCTAACGAAAATGTATATGTGGACAAAATACTCATAAATGATAAACCTATTAATTCATACACACTTAACCATAGTGATATTAAGAACGGAGGGAAAATTATATTTTATATGAGCGATTTGCCCAAATTATAATGATATGAACTTTGATAAAGTAAAAATATAAGGTTTATATTTGGAAAAGATTAGATGTTCTCTCCTATTATAATAAATCAACTGAGAATAATACCTGAACTTATCATTAAAGCGAGTTTGATATAACTAAGAGAAATCATTTAGATTATTTTTAAGTATAAGTTGTGAACATAAAAAATACACTCAAACTTTGAGTGCATTTTTTAATTGTTCATTTATAGAGACCTTATTTTTCAATTTTTTTGGTAGTATCTACCATCACTGGTGTTGCTATAAATAAAGAGGAATAAGTACCTACTACTACCCCTACCATAAGTGCAAACATAAACCCTCTAATAGTTTCTCCTCCAAATGCAAAAATTACTAATAGCACAAAGAAAGTAGTCAATGAGGTATTGACCGTTCTACTAAGTGTACTATTGAGTGACTTATTTACCTCCTTTATCATTGGTTTTTTGCTGTTTCTTAAATTCTCTCTTATTCTATCAAATACTACCACTGTATCATTAAGTGAGTATCCTATTACGGTAAGTATAGCTGCTATAAATGCTTGGTCTATTTCTAAAGAGAATGGAAGCAATCCGTACATTAAGGAGAATATAGAAAGTACAATCATCACATCGTGGAATACCGCTACTACCGCACCAGTACTAAATTGCCATTTTCTAAATCTTATCAGTATATACAAGAATATTACAATTAAAGAAAACACAATAGATAGGAATGCCGATTGCTTAATATCATCTGCAATGGTAGGACCTACTTTAATGGATTGTAGTATTCCTATTTCTTTTTCCTTAGAACTTGTCCCAAACATCTCAAAAGAACAATTTTCAGGCAAATAAGGTTTCAACCCCTTATAAAGCAATTGCTCTACCTCAGTATCTACATTAATATCTTCAGAGTCAATCTTGTATTTTGTAGTAATTTTCACCTGATTTGATGAACCAAATATTTTGACCTCAGGTACTACTTTATTGCCATTTTCTATAAAGTGTTTTCCTAAGTCAGCAGCCATCTTTTGAGTATTTACCTCATTGATCAATCTTACAATAAAGGTTCTACCTCCTACAAAGTCCACGCCTTTATTTAGTCCCTTGGTTACTAAAGACCCTAACCCTACCAAGATGATAATACCAGATATGATATATGCTTTTTTTCTATTACCTAAAAAATTAAGGTTCATATTTTTCATGAAATTTTTGGTTATCACAGAAAAGAAGGATATTTTTCTCTTTTTGGTCAAATCCTTTTCTATAAATAGCCTTGTAATCACTATTGCACAGAACAGAGATGTACAAATACCTATAATAAGCGTAGTGGCAAAACCTCTAATAGGTCCTGTGCCAAATGAATAGAGAATAATACCTGTAAGTAAAGTAGTAATATTGGCATCTAAAATAGACGAATATGCCTGATGATATCCATCTTTGATGGCTAATTTGATTCCTTTCCCTAAGTTTAATTCCTCTTTTATTCTTTCATAGATAAGTACATTGGCATCTACAGACATACCTATGGTAAGTACGATACCCGCTATACCTGGCAAGGTAAGTACTGCCCCAAAAGATGCTAACACACCAAATATAAGCACTACATTTACAATGAGGGCAACATTAGAATATATTCCTCCCTTAGCGTAGTAAAATATCATCCACGCAAGTACTAATAACAATGCAATTATAAATGATACAATACCTGAATCTATAGCCTCGTGCCCTAATGATGGACCTACTACCTCTGCTTGTATAATTCTAGCAGGCGCAGGCAGTTTACCTGCTTTTAATACATTTGCCAAATCCTCTGTT
This sequence comes from Ichthyobacteriaceae bacterium, assembly GCA_965226285.1. Classification (GTDB taxonomy): domain Bacteria; phylum Bacteroidota; class Bacteroidia; order Flavobacteriales; family Ichthyobacteriaceae; genus CBDDCQ01. The sequence continues at coordinate 33,993 of CBDDCQ010000006.1, read as the reverse complement.
TCCTCAATAGTAAACCTACCCGATATTTGAGAGTTTCCATTAGGAATGGGTTCATTTACATTTGGTGCAGAATATACATAATTATCGAGTACTATTGCAATACTCTTACCCTTATTTATGGTGGTCATTTTTTTCCATATCCTCGCACCTGCTGTGTTCATCTGCATAGATACTACAGGTCTGCTATAAGGGTCAAAGTCCTCCCTCGCATCTGTAATCACATCACCTCCCAATGGTGCTTTATTTTGCCTATTTGACTTTATAGCATATAATTCGACTACCTTAGAATTACCTGATACAGGCTTAGCCCCCCAAAGGAACTTTATATATTTTATATTTTGAGGGAGTAAATCCCTTATAGGTTTCATAGCCAAATATTTGTTCATTTTGCTAGTGTCCTTTATGGCTACAAAACCGATTAAAACACCTTGTTCTCCAGCAGGTTGAAGTAAATCAAATAGTGGATTATTTACTTCTAAAGAATCCGCTTCTTCTATACCTGCTAATATATCATCTACTTCATTAGAAGCATTGTCTTTAGTTTTTTTAACTTTTTTCTCTTTGGGTTTTTCTGTAAATTCTTTTAGTTTTTCATTTACTTGCAATAGAAAACCTGAAAGTGTACTCACATCATAAGTCTCCCAAAATTCTAGCTTAGCGGTACTTTGTAATAACTTCTTTACACGGTCTGCATCTTTTACACCCGGAAGCTCTACTAATATTCTACCTGAGTTTTCCAACCTTTGAATATTGGGTTGTGCCACTCCAAATTTATCTATACGAGAACGAAGCACCGTAAAAGCACGAACTACAGCTCCATTTACCTCCTCAGAGATAACCTCCTTTACTTTCTCATTTGAACTATCAAAATCTATTTTATCTCTCAAGTCCTTATTTCCAAAAATATCTGGCGAAGCCAATGAAGCATCTGTATCTTTACTTAGCTTATCAAACTCCAAAAAGAAAAGGTCTAAATAACTTTTACCACTTTCTTTTTGCAATTCAGATGCTTTAGCTAATGCCTGTCTGAAAACAGGATTCTTAGATTCATTAGCAAGTCCTATAAGAATATCCTTTACGGACACTTGCAAGATGACATTGATTCCTCCTTTTAAATCCAATCCAAGATTTAATTCCTTCTTTTTCACATCGTCGTAAGTGAAATTAATCCCTAAAAAATCAAATACAGGTTGATAAGTAATAGAATCTAAATAATATTTTTCTTTAGCGTAATCTCCATTTGCATATATTTTTGCATCTTGTTCTACATTCTTAGCCATCCATGTAAACGATAATTGATACAGGCATACGAACACAAACAAAATGATGAACAACCTCAAAGCTCCTTTGTTTTGCATAAAAATTATTAATTAAATAAGTAGTTAATTTTTCAATATATATTCTTTTAATCTATAAAAATCAATGTTTTTATAAGTGGTGCAAATATATAGTTTAAAAAACTATTTTTGCTATTGTTTTTATAGAAAAATATTAACTACATTTGCACCAATTCTTTATTAGTGAGGGAAAAATCAAAAATTAAATTAAAAATATAATAAATAATATGAATAGTATTAAATCTTTTTTCATATTGGCATTAATAAGTATTGCCCCTGTGGCAAACGCTCAAAAAATAGGACATATAAATAGTGCTGAAATATTGAGTTTAATGCCAGAGACTAAAAAAATTAAAAAGGAGTTAGAGAAATTAGGCAAAACTTATGAGGATGAGCTGAAAACTTTAGCAGCAGAACTACAAAACAAATTAACTAAATACAACGCAGAAGCACCTAATAAAGGTGATGCCATAAATGCTTCGAGAGTAAAAGAAGTGAAAGATTTACAAGAGAGAATAGAAGAATATCGTAAAAATGCTGCTTTAGATATTCAAGAAAAGCAAAAGAAACTAATGGAACCTATACAAAAACGTTTAAAAAAGGCTTTAGATAAAGTTCGAAAATCAAAAAAACTAGATTATATATTTGATTTGGTATCTGGTGCTATTGTATCTTTTAGCAATTCTAAAGATGTATCAGCAGATGTAAAAAAAGTACTTAAAATAAAAAAATAGACGTATTTTAGATTAACTAAATCAACATGATGATCTCAAGACAATTAGGTAAACAAATTTACTTGAAACTAAGGTCTTTGACTATACCAAAACACTTAAAACAAAATCATATTCATTTAAGTAAAGAAAAGTTGAATATAGTAATTGATTCCTTAAAAAAGCATTGTTTTGTATATGAGAACGATGAATATGAAAGAGATTTTGATAATCATTTATTACACAGATTATTATGTAACAGATTGATTTACCTTCCTGCGATTGATAGAGCCATTAATATAAAAGGTAAGAATATATTGGAAGTAGGTTGTGGTACAGGGGTATCTACCGTTGCATTGGCTGAACAAGGCGCAAATTTAACCTCAATCGATATAGACGATTCTTCCTTAAAGGTTGCAAAAGATAGATTAAAAGCCTATGGATTGTCAGCTAAGTTAGTCCTTGATAATGCTTTAGAGGCGCATAAAAGGTTTAGTGACAAGAAATATGACTTAGTCATATTCGTAGCATGTGTTGAACACATGACATTTCAAGAGCGAATACAGTGCCTTAGAAATTACATGCATCTTGTAGCTGAAGATGGTTTTTTTGCCATATTTGAGTCCCCAAATAGGTTGTGGTGGATGGATGAACATACTTCTTTTACGCCTTTCTTTCAATGGTTACCGGATGATCTTGCTATAAAATACGCTAAGTATACAGACAGAAAATCATTTAGTGAGTCTTATATAGATGAACCATTTTCTGAGGCGGATTACTTACGTTTTCTTAGACAAGGAAGAGGCTTTAGTTTTCACGAATTAGAGTGTGCGTATGGAATACCTGCGGAAAAACTCAATATCGTAAGTTATGTAAAGCGACCGATGTTACCCTTTTCTTTGGACAAAAAATATTTTAATTTAATTAGACGTATGTCAAAATTAAAACACAGAGCATGGTTTCAGCCTTACATTAATTTAGTATTAAAAAAAGTTCCAGAGTAGATTTTTAGGATTATGTTTATCCCCTTGTCAGCTGGTGGAATGGTAGCTATGCAATCTCGAGGGGAATTTTTCAGGAGTCTTGGCAGTAGTGGTAGCAGTATGGTTGATGATGTAAAAATTGTTAAAAAAAAAATAAATGAAGATGATGAATAAAATACTACTTATATCTTTTTTACTATTTTTAACAACGGCAAATGCACAGAAAATGTACGTAACAGAGTTCAAAGAGGCAAACTCTATAGAAGCTCGACTGCATCCTAAAAAAGACATAAACGGGGAAAAGTGTGCGATTATTAAAATAAATTCTGCCCTGCAAGATTTGCGTTTTGACAGCTCGTATGGTATTACTGAAGTGGAATATAAAAACGGGGAATATTGGGTATATGTTTCTCCTGCTGAACAGAGATTAGATATAATAGGTAAAGGATTTATAAAATTAAAATACCATTTACCTATTTCTATCAAAGAACTGACCACTTATGAAATGATGATACAAGTAGATACCAAAATTGTAAAACGACAAGAAACAGTACTCCCTGGATTTGTAGTAATTAATAGCGTTCCTCAAGATGCTACGGTGTATATTGACGGTAAAAACACAAGTATGAAAACTCCTTTTCAAAAGTCACTTTCTATGGGAAAATACCAAATTACACTAAAAAAAGACCAATACGAATCTGTTCATACTCAAACAAAAATAAGTCAAGAAGGACAAACTAAAAGATTAAACCTCAAACTTATTCCTCTGTTTACCTCACTTGCCATAAATTCCGCTCCGCAAGGAGCTAAGATTATCATAGACTCTAAGCCTACAGGTAAAATAACACCTCATACTTTTCCTAATATACTCAAAGGTAGGCATACCATAAAGGTAGAGAAAACTCTGTATGAATTCTCAGAAAAGACTATAGATTTACAAAAGAAAGAAGGTTTAAATTTCCAACTCAAGCCTCTTTTTGGAACACTCCAAATACAGGTAAATACCAATGCTGATATCTATATAGATAAAGTGAAAGTAGGTACAACTACCATTTCTAAAAAACTTTTAGAGGGAATGTGTTTTGTAGAAATTAAAAAAGAAGGTTACTTCACTAAGAGTTACAAAGTAGATGTGCTAAAAGGAAAAGAAAAAAGAATCGATGTGAAACTTATCGCCAAAGAAGGTATCTTAAAAATTACTTCCGTGCCTTTTGATGCAAAAGTATATATCAATAATAATTATTTGGGAATCACTCCCTTAATACAAAAATACCCTGTAGGCAAATATAATATCAGCATCAGAAAAGAAGGTTATGCTTTTAAAAAGTCAGAAATCTTTATAAAAGAAGATAGTCAAACGAAAATGTATTAGAAGAAACATTAGAAAAAAAAGAGCCTACCCAAAAAAGGTCTAAATTATCAAAAACCTCAACAAATAAACCAAAAAATAAATCAAAATTTGATTATAAACTAAAGCCTCGCTCAAAACTTACAAAGAAACAAAAAGAGTTAGTAGAGAGACACAATAAGTTCGTCGATAGTGTTAATCGTAGTGCTGCTTTGGGAAGTAATACAAGGGACGTTACTCCTCTTCCTGAGATATATCATAGATTTATAGAAAAGGGATATATAACTCATGATACTCCTCTCAAAGATGTGAGGCGTCGTATTTTGGAGAGACAAACTGGGTGGGATATATTTGAGGCTTCTTATAAAGGGTTTTTTAGTTTACTATGGGCAAGTTTGCTTGGAAAAGCTGAAGATATGAGGGAAAATAATAAATATTATATTGTTGATGATGGTACAGGAAGAATATGGAATATGCCATATTGGGGGAAACAGGTGCAAAATAATCCTATCAAAATCTTTGTTTTACTAATTTCTATCATAATTTTAATTTTTTTTATCAGACCCATATTACGATTCCTAAGAGCATGGTTTAATTATTTGTTTTTATAATACAAAGTTTGATAAGACATTTTTTATTTAGATTTAAAAGAAAATCTAAATGTTATTCTAAATCAAAAACAGATGGTAATATATTCCTTAAATCTATTTTTTAATCAATTAGCTATAAAGAATTAGCACGATTCTAAATAACAAAATAATATGAATAATCCCATAGGTGTTTTTGATTCAGGAGTAGGTGGGCTAACCGTTGCCAAAGCGATAAAAGAGTGTTTGCCAAACGAACAAATTATTTATTTTGGAGATACCAAACATCTTCCTTATGGAGATAAATCCCCTGAAACCATTAGAGAATATTGTGATCGTATCGTTACAATTTTATTAGAAAAACAATGCAAGACTATCGTAATTGCTTGTAATTCTGCTTCGGCTAGTGCCTATGAATATATACGAGAAAAATTACAAAATAAAGTATTAGTATTAGATGTGATTACTCCTGCGGTAAAGCAAACAGTACACTCATTCAAAAATATAGGCATCATTGCTACAAAAACGACTGTAAATCTAAATATATACCCCCATAAGATGAAACAGATAAACAATGATATTGTAGTCAAACAACTGGCAACGCCACTACTGGCGCCTATGATAGAAGAAGGTTTTTGTGACAATAATATCAGTAAAGCCATCATCAATAATTATTTATCCGATGAATCTTTACAGGGAATAGAAAGTTTGATATTGGCTTGCACCCATTACCCATTAATCCAAAATCAAATTGATGATTTTTTTGGGCAGAAAGTTAAACTCATCAATTCTGCGGAGGTTCTTGCCAAAGAACTCTCTATACAATTAAAAAACAATCATCTACTCAATGATACATCAAATACAAATGCAGATATATTTTATGTGTCGGACTACACTACCTCTTTTCATAAAACTGCCGAAATTATATTCGGAAAACATATAGAATTGCAAAAAATTAAATCTTAAATACTGGCTATTATTTATCTTGAAACTTTAATTGTCCATACATCATTACAAGGAGGATTTACTTGTAGAGATTTTGGAATACTAACTACAAATCCATCATTTGTTTCTTTCCATTGAATAGGCTTGTTGTATCCTAAAACAGTTATTTTACTTCCTTTTTTAGGTTTATAAGCAGGAACAGTTATTTTTGAAGGCATCTTAGTTTGTCCTTCATCACATAAATAAAAAAAATAAGCATCTCCATGATTGTTTTGTGTCATACAAATATTACCTTTCTTATAAGGAGCAAGCACTTTGGTATTGTATATAGCTTCACTATTGACCTTCATCCATTTGCTGTACGCCTCTAATAAATTATATGCTCCTTGCTGCCATTGTCCATCAGGTGTAGGGGCTATATTCAGTAATAAGTTTCCTCCTTTGGCAACAATATCTACCAATAATTGTATCCCTTTTCTATCACTCATATATTTTGCATTTTTAGTATGCGACCATCCACCACCTGAAATAATACAAGCTTCCCAAGGATAAGGTAGTTCTTTATCGGGAACGTGATTCTCGGGAGTAAGGTAATTTTGATTTTTTCCATGAACCGCACGGTCAACAACAATCAGGTCTGGTTGCTTTTCCCTTGCTTTTGCTACAAGTTTATTCATAAGAATATCTTGATTGATAATCCTGTGTTTTAAATATCCATTTTTAACCTTTTTCAATTGTTTATCGTACCAACTGGTTATCTTGTGTTTAGGTGTTTTGGCTACCCAACCACCATCCAACCATAATATATCAACTTTGCCATAATCTGTGAGTAATTCTAATATTTGCTGATGTGTAAAGTTTACATATTTAAGCCAAGTTTTAGGGTTAGCTTCAGGTTCATAATTTACATTTCTGTCTCGAGGTGGATATTTAGGATCCCAATAATAAGGAGAATTCCAATCGGGTTTAGAAAAATAAGCCCCTGTCCACATCCCTTTTTTTCTGAAGGCAGTGAATATTTCTTTAGTAATATTACTACGCGGGTGGGTAGAAAAAGGACAGTCTGGAGAAGTTACTTTATAATCAGTATATTTTGAATCAAACATGCAAAACCCATCGTGATGTTTAGTAGTAAAAACCACATATCGCATCCCAGCATTTACAGCCGCTTCTGCCCATTTTTCAGGATTAAATTTTATAGGATTAAAGGTGTTTTTTAGACTCTCATATTCTTTTTTATAGGTAAAATAATCATTGGGATTAGATCCAGCTACTCGCTTGCACCAGTTGTATTCTTCTGGACATAGAGACCACGACTCTACAATACCCCATTGGCTATAAGCACCCCAATGCATTAATAATCCAAATTTAAGATTTTGCCACTCTTTTAACTTTTTAAGTACAAGGGGGTTCGTTTCAGGAACATATCTTTCTTCCTCGTGTATAGCTTGAGCGAAAACAGATATTTGGAAATATAATAAAAATAGGAATAATGGTTTTTTCATTATTTACATGAGTTTTTTTGTCCTTGTATTGTTTTTACATTTACAAAAATACTCCTTTTATTCTAAATATACAATTTTTTGTAAAAGTTCCGTTTTTGAGTAAAAGCTTTCACAAAAACTTGCTTCGTTAGGTCTAAAAAATTACAGTACATTAGCTCTGTTTTATAAACAAGCTATACACTATATTGAAATACTTTTTAGAATGGGTACCCTATTCCAAAGTGAAATATGGCATTTTTTATGTGGAAGGTTTTGACTGGATATGCAGGGTCATATAATTTGATTCCACCATCTATTCTAAATACTAAAAACCCTGTGTCATATCGTATTCCTAAGCCTGTACCTATGGCAAGTTGTTTATAAAATTCTGAAAACTTAAAATTAGATTGAGGGTTGTTCTCATCTTTTGCCCAGATATTACCTATATCTAAGAATAAAGCAGCTCTGAAGTCTCCCATTAATCTAAAACGATATTCTAAATTTGAGGTGAGTTTTACATTCCCTACCTGATAATCGTTAATTGTCTTTTTATTACTTGGCAATGCACCAGGACCTAATTCGTATGCATTCCAAGCTCTAATATCATTAGCTCCCCCTCCCAAGTAACTCTTTGTAAAGGGCAATAAATCTGAATTTCCATAAGTGAATGCCGTTCCTATAAAAGTTCGGAATACCAATGTAGTATCCCATAATTTCCAATACTTTTTAACCTCTATATCAAACTTAATGTATTGTGCATACTCTACATTAAATATTTTATTACCTTTTTCTTTCCTCTCTGTAAACTTTAGTATTTTATCTAATAGATAATAAGTGTTTCCTGCAAATTCTAAACTAAACCTAAAGAAAAATTTATCTTGTTCATTACTTTTTTTGTCTATATAATTAAAGGAATATTTAGAGGAGCTAATAAATATATCTTTTGTAATACGTTCTTTGTTTTTAAGCATTGTAGCATATTTTTTATAATCATCTGTATATTTATTCTGAAAAGCTTTATTAACAACTACTTTAGATAAAACTTCACTTTCAGACAAATTAATAAAATGGGGATATTCTTTTTTAAATAATTTTATGATATTATCTTTTTTTTCCCTTTGGAATATGAATTTTGAATAATAATCGTCTGAATCTAAGTTTTTAATATATTGCATATTGAACAATCCTATACTATGCGTTTTTTCATTGCTTTCATTCCATTGGTAATCAAATCCAGAATTAAAACTTATTCTGCCTAACCCTATATTATATTGTCTATTAATTTCGATATTAAATATTGATTTGGGTTGATTTGATTTGGCAAAAGAATAAGGAGATAGAAATGGTATTAGAAAATAGGGTAATTTTAACTTTACTTTCCCTCCATATTCTGAGGCATTAAATAACTCATAAGGACCTCGTGTTGTGTTCTTTGTATTACCTAATGCCAATCTGAATGAAAGTTCCAGTATTTCAGCTGAACCAAACAAATTTTTATCTGCATAAGATAATTGTCCTGAAATACCGGTACCCAGATAATCTGAAAGAGTAACATCTAAATTAAAATCTATAAAATATTTTTTTACTGATGAAAGGTATATGTGCGTATTTAATCTATTATTATTGAGATTCTCATATCTAATATTTATATTTTTAAAATTTTCAAGTGATGAAAGGCGGTTATAAGTATTTTTAGTAAGGTTTAAATTGTAATGCTTTTTTGGTTCTATAAAGAGCGAGTTTGTCAAAAAATCTGTATCATATTCAAATTCTTTAGAATAATCATAAATCAAATAGTTATTTTGTTTCACACTATCTAAAACTACATTGCTCTCAAATGAACTATTTAAGTGTATATATACCTTTTCAAATGTGTATGGTTCAAGGTTAATTTTTCCAGCTTTTTGATAACTATCATTTATAGTCATGTGAATATTAACTTTTTTCTCTATTTGATTGGAATCTATTTGAAAAGTGATGAGTTCTTTTTGAAAATTGTAAATAGCTTTACTCCTAAAGAAATCAGTTAGAGTTTTAGATTCTGTATCCATGAGTGGAATATTTACTTGATCTCCCTTTTTAAGTAATGATTTGGTTTTATATTCTTCTTGGTACAACGAATTTAAATAAGGAGATTTAATATGGGTATATATATTATCTATATAGTAAGGTTCTTTAGTCTCTATATAATATTTTATTTTTGCTTCTCTAAATTTTAAATCATGCTCTGTATAAACTTCGGCATCAAAATATCCTCTATTTTTAAAATACCTTTTAAGTTGACCAGCAGAATTGACAGTAGCAGACCGGTTGTATATTACGGGAGGTTCACCAAGTGAATTAATAGTCCACTCATTAATATTAGAATAATACGTTCCTATTTTATCTACTCCTTTGGCAGAAAATAAAAATTCTAAAAACTTTACAAAATTAGGATTATTTTTTTTCCAATTTAAAAAATTTTGTTTATGGTTTTTATCCATAAGATTATAAATTCCCAAATACAAAGGAAAACCAATAAGTCTCCTGAGTATAGGAAGGTCAAATGTTCTTTTATTAGGATTCTGAATAACGTATTTACTCAGTGCCTCATCAGGTGTAAGTGCATTGTTTACAAATACCTCATTTTGAGTTACTAAATATTTTCCTTTATCTATACTTTTATATATTTCACACGATTGTAGTAGAAAATATACAATACTAATCAATATAGGTATATGTATTTTATATCCTTTCAAGTCACTTTGTTAAGAATATTTTATCTTTGCCAAAAATACAAAATATGATGATGCAAAAAGATTTGAAATTTATCAAATCGCTTCACCTAAAAAAGAATAGAATAACCCATAGTTTATTTCTATCCGAAGGTGAAAAGATTGTAAATGATTTACTGCAAAGCAAAATAGAATTATACAGACTGATAATCATGCAAAATAGTCATTTCATTACTCGAGATATTTTAAAAAAGTTTTCAGATAAAATAATATATGCATCTAAAATACAAATGAAACAAATAAGTACTCTGAAAGAACCTTCTGAAGTACTAGCTATATTTAAGATACCACTATATAAAGATTTACAAATTAAAAATGAGTTAATTCTTGCATTAGATGAGGTAAGGGATCCTGGTAATTTGGGAACTATCATTCGTACAGCAGATTGGTTTGGAATACAAAAGATAATATGTTCTGAAAATACTGTAGAAATATATAATCCTAAAGTAGTACAAGCTACTATGGGTTCTATAAGTAGAGTAAGGGTATATTATGTAAACTTAGAAACATTTTTATCGAAACAAAATTTACCTATATTTGGTACTTTCTTGAAGGGTGAAAATATCTATAAAAAATCTCTACCCAACAAAGGAATTATCGTAATGGGAAATGAAGCAAATGGTATTAGATCGGAAGTAAAAAAATCTATACAGCATAAAATATCCATACCTAATTTTGGAAAAGATGGAGTGATAGAAAGTTTAAATGTAGGTATTGCAAGTGCTGTAATATTGTCTGAATTTAAACGAAGTTAGAAGGTTATGATTCAAAATATTAAAAACATTAAATATAAAGAAAGTGATAATTTCTTTTTATTGGCAGGTCCTTGCGTTATAGAAAATGAAACTATGGCATTGCAAATTGCAGAAGAGGTAGTACGCATAACCGATGATTTGAAAATTCCTTATATATTTAAAGGTTCTTTTAAAAAAGCGAACCGTTCTAGAATAGATAGTTTTACGGGTATAGGAGATGAAAAGGCACTTCAAATATTAAAAAAAGTTTCTATAACGTTTGACCTGCCTACCATCACAGATGTACATACCAAGCAAGACGTGCAAATGACCTCCCACTATGTTGATGTATTACAAATACCTGCCTTTTTAGTACGTCAAACCGATTTAATAGTGGCAGCTGCACGTACAGGTAAAGCCGTAAATCTAAAAAAAGGTCAATTTATGAGTGCCAGTGCTATGAAACATGCAGTACAAAAAGTTATAGATTGTGGAAATTCTGATTTTGGAGTAACTGACAGAGGAACGATGTTTGGATATCAAGACTTGATAGTAGATTTTAGAGGTATTCCTACCATTAAAGAATTTGCTCCTGCTATATTAGATGTAACTCACTCCTTACAGCAACCTAACCAGTCTGGTGGTGTAACTGGAGGACAACCTCAAATGATAGAAACTATATCTAAAGCTGGCATTGCTGCAGGAATAGATGGTATTTTTATAGAAACCCATTTTGATCCAGCACAAGCTAAATCCGATGGTGCCAGTATGCTAAAATTAGATAAACTAGAAGACTTACTCAAAAAGTTAGTGAGCATCAGGCAAGTAGTTAAATCTTCTCGATGAGCAATGGCAAAAATAAAAACGGCTTTTTTTTGTAGAAATTGTGGTGCTGAACATACTAAATGGCTAGGCAAATGTAGTGCTTGCCACAGTTGGAATACACTGGTAGAAGAGATCATTCAAAAGAGTATTGAAAAGAAACAATGGAAAAATGCTCCAAATAAAAAACAAAATATAACTGCCATACCTATATCTCAAATACAAACTACGCAAGAGCAAAGAATCGTATCTGCTAGTAATGAGCTCAATAGAGTTTTGGGAGGAGGTATTGTCTCTGGTTCACTCATATTACTTGGAGGGGATCCCGGAATAGGAAAATCTACGCTTACCCTTCAGCTAGCTCTTTCTATGAAAAATACAAAAATACTTTATGTATCAGGAGAAGAGAGTATGAATCAAATTAAGATGAGAGCCGACAGAATCTGTAAAAATGCCAATCACTGCTATATACTTACAGAAACTCATACCGAAAATATTTTTATACAAATCAAAAATATCCAACCTCAACTCCTTATTATAGATTCTATCCAAACTATGCAGAGTGCTTATATAGAATCTTCTCCGGGTAGTATTTCACAAATCAAAGAATGTACTGCAGAATTTTTGCGTTATACCAAAGAAACGGGCATACCTGTTCTACTTATCGGACACATTACCAAAGATGGGCATTTGGCAGGTCCCAAGGTATTAGAACACATGGTAGATGTAGTCCTTCAATTCGAGGGAGATAGAAATCACATTTACCGAATATTAAGGGCTCATAAAAACCGGTTTGGCTCTATTGATGAATTGGGAATTTACCAAATGCAATCTATAGGACTAAAGGAAGTAACGAACCCTTCTAAAATGCTCATATCAAAGAAAGACGAAAACCTAAGTGGAAGCAGTATTGCTGCTACGCTCGAAGGAATGCGTCCCATTATGATTGAAGTACAAGCACTTGTAAGTACTGCTGTATATGGAACACCTCAAAGGTCTTGTATAGGATATGATCTTAAAAGACTAAATATGATACTGGCAGTATTGGAAAAAAGAGCAGGGTTCAAACTTGCCGTAAAGGATGTATTTTTAAATATTACAGGAGGTATAAAAGTAGATGATCCTGCTATAGACTTGGCTGTCGTTACTGCTATTTTATCTTCTAATAGTGATATAGCTATTTCTAATAAATATTGTTTTGCTGCCGAAGTAGGGTTATCTGGGGAGATACGCAATATAAACAAAGTAGAACAACGTATATCTGAAGCTCAAAAATTAGGCTTTAAAACGGTTTTTGTATCTAAATACTCTGATATTAATCCATCTAATTATCATATCCAAATTATATTAGTATCTAAAGTAGAAAATATTGTACAGTATCTATTTCATTAAAATTAAAAAAGTATAAATTTACTGCAAAAATAATTTTATTTTTCTTTTTTAATGATAAACATAGATTCATCTATAGAATTAGATTTAAAAGATTTACTTGATAGAACAGAAAATGGAAGTTATACTTGTTTAGGGTATCCTATATCTAAGGATTTTGACTACACCGAACTATCTGACTTTATGAAATATCATCTTAATAATATAGGAGACCCCTTTGGAGACAGTACTTCTTCGATACATACTAAAGATATTGAAAGACAAATCATACGATTCTTTGCAAAATTACTTAGGGCACCAGAACACAACTACTGGGGGTATATCACCAATGGTGGCTCTGAAGGAAATCTATATGGGCTTTATGTAGCTAGAGAAATGTACCCAAATGGAATGGTTTATTATTCAGAAGCTACTCATTATAGTGTACAAAAGAATGTACATCTATTAGGTATGACAAGTGTAGTTATCAAAGCACAATCCAATGGAGAAATAGATTATTCCGATTTAGAAAAAACGCTTAAATTATACCGAACTCAACCAGCTATTATCTTAGCAAATTTAGGAACAACTATGACCGAGGGAAAAGACGATGTAAAAAAAATAAGAATAGTACTTAAAAGTATACCTATTCTTTCCAGTTATATACATGTAGATGGTGCTCTGGTAGGAGCCTACGCCAATCTTTTAGATGAAAGACCTTATTTTGATTTTAAAGATGGAGCAGATAGTATTGCTATTAGTGGGCATAAATTCTTAGGTGCTCCTATCCCTTGTGGAATTGTAATTGTGAAAAAGAATTACAGAAACCGCATTGCTCACTCCATAGAGTATATTGGCAGTTTTGATACTACTATTACAGGGTCACGAAATGGTCATTCACCTTTGTTCTTAGGATACAGATTAGCACAATTAGGAATAGAAGGTTTAAAAAAACGTATAGATGAAAGTTTGAAAGTAGCTCATTACTGTGAAGACAAATTAAATAAATTCGGATATAACCCTTGGAGAAATAAGAATGCTATAACAGTAGTTTTTGACCGCTTGCCTAATCATCTTTGCAAAAAATGGCAATTAGCAAGTGAAGGAAAATATAGTCATATTATCTGTATGCCAGGAGTTACCTATAAGCATATAGATACCCTTATAAATGATTTAGATTCTAAGATTAATTGAAAAATATTATTGAACTGTGTACGATTAGATTTATATGATAAAATGTGAAGCAACTGTCATTTATTTGTGAGCGGTTTTTTGTGCTTAAAATAATTTAAAAATTTTTAGCAAAAAACTTGCATAAATATTTTTTTTGTTTTGCAAGGTTATTTTAATTTTAAATTTTTGTAAATATATGAAACATAGTATTATCAAAAAACTTAATGAAATTAGATGAAAAAAGAAAAAAAGACATTTCTGAATAAATTGGGTTTTGGTGGTAAAAGTAGAAAACAAGTTTTAGATGAAAAAATAGACACTACTACACAACTTCAAAGTAGTCATTTAAAAATTGCTGCAGAAAACACAGAAATAAATAAAAAAATTATTTCTCAAAATGAAGAATTAAAAAATTTAGTTTTAGAAAATAAGAAAAAAGAAAATATTCTTTTACAAAAAGAGGACGATTTAAAAGAAAAAGAAAATTCTTTAGAAGAAAGAACAAAAGAAATAAGAAAACAAGAAATTAATATTGAAGCAAGAAAATCTACAGTTAAAATTGAAGAGTCAAGAATAAGACAAGAAGATAAAGGTTTAAATAGGGAGAGAGAAGATATTAAAATAAGAGAGAGAAAAGCAAAAAAGGATGTTCAGGAAGCAGAAAAAACAAAAGAAAAATTTGAAAAAAAGAATACAGAAATTCAATCTAAAGAAAAAGAGTTAAAAGATTTAGAAGCAGAATTAAAAGAAAGAAAAAAAATCATTAACCAAAAAGAAAGAAAGTCTAAAAAAACTTTTGAAAGAGCAGAAAAGATAGATGAAGAAATAAAAGAAAAAGAAAAAAAATTTGAAGAAAAAAGAGCAGAAATAGAACAGAAATTAAAAGAAAAAATAGATGAATACGATAGAAAATTAGCAGACATAGAAGAAATAAAAAATACAGCAGATGCAGTAAAATTTGATAAAAGCGAAGAAGGAAAAGATGCAAAAATTGTTGTTCAAGAAGCGATTAGACAGGCAAAAAAATTAGCAGAAGATAAAGCAAAAGAATTTGACGAACTGCAAGAAAAATATTGTAAAGGTACTTTTTCAGGTTTTGCAACTCCTTTAAATGAAATTGATCAATCTTTTAAAGAATTAAAAGTGCAAATGGAACAAATAAAAGAGCATGCGGAAAATAGCAGATTGACAGACACAGTAAAAGATTGGCTTGATAAAATTGATGACTATTTTTTGGAAGCAGAAAAATCTAAAAAAGCATGGGAATTTTCATCGGCTTACAGAAATATTATTTTTGGTTTAGCAACTTGTAAAAATTATGAATTATTACTAGAAATTTTGAATAACTGGGGAGAAGAACAAGAAGAAAATACAGAAGAAACAGAAGAGGATTACGAAGTTAATTATTATGAAATTTTAGAAGTTGACGAAAATGCTACTCAAGAAGAAATAAAAAAAGCATATAAAAATTTAGCAAAAAAGTATCATCCCGATAAAGCAAAAGGTGAAAAAGAGAAAAAAGAATTTAATGAAAAAATGATACAAATTAACAAATCATACGAAATTTTGTCAAATGAAAACAAGAAAAGAAATTACGATGAGAAAAGAAAACAAAAGTAAAAAGGAAAATTATGAGCGATAAGAAAAAATTAAATTTACCAGCAATTAAAAAGTCAAGAGGACTTGCAAAAGTAACCCCAAAAAAGAAAATACAACCTCTGGATTTGAGTAAAAAAAGTGCCGTAGCTAAAGCAATGAAAGAATCAAAATCTACGCAACAAGAAATCCATGAAAAAAATCAAGGCTTAGATTTGGTTTTGGTTGGAGATTTAACAACTTCCATGACGGAATATCATCAATTACTAAAAGATAAATTTAAAGATTTATGTAAAGGTCTTTTTCCCATGATTAAAAATTTAAAAATTGGAATTATTTTTTATTTAGATCATGGAAGCGGAGATCCTTATGTTGCAAAAGTTTGTAAATTAACAAAAGATATTCAAGAATTACAAAATTTTATAGAGGTTACTCCTACGGGATATGGAGGAGATGCAGACGAAGCTGTAGAGGATGCTTTTAACGATATAGTAAACTTGAATTGGCGAGAGATTGGTAACCGTTCAGTTGTTTTGTTTGGTGATGCTCAACCGCATGAGCCAGAAAAATGCCCGAATCAATATAGTTATTTTGATTTAACAAAAAAAATGTTTAACGATAAAATTGTCGTCAATAGTGTTTTTTGTGGTGGTCGTTATGGAGATGAACAATTACAAAAATTAAAAGATGTAGATGTAGGAGATTTTTCAGAAAGGGTATCTCGTCTTGGACATCCTGATTTTTTTTCATGGGTTGCAAATATAACGGGAGGTATGATTATAGGGGTAGAACGGATTGACGATTTGATTGATATTATTATGGCAGCGGCTGCGAAAGATGCAGGAAATTTAGAAGAGTTTGAAGAAAAATTAAAACTCAAAGCACCAAATAAATTAAAATTAATTGATATTGCTAAAAAATCTCAAAAGAGAATTAAGCACAACAATAGAAAATTATTAAAATAATATTTTATTAAAGGAAAAACAACTATGGAAATAAAAGACAAAACAATAGCAATGCTAATAGATGCCGAAAATATTAGTTATAAACATTTACAATCTGTTATTGAAAAAATGTATAAATATGGAAAAATAACAATTAGGAGAATTTACGGAGACTGGACAAATCCCCAGATGAAAAGTTGGCAAGAAGAATTATTAAAGTTTTCTTTTCGTCCTATTCAAAATTTTAAAAATGTAAAATCTAAAAATTCTAGTGACATAGCTCTGGTTATTGATGCGATGGATATTTTATATTCTAAAAATATAGATTGCTTTGTTTTAGTTTCTAGTGATAGTGACTTCACGGGATTAATAAGTAGAATTAGAGAAAGTAATTTAACGGTTATTGGTGTTGGAGAAAAAAACAGAACATCAGAAGCATTGATAAAATCTTGTGACCGTTTTGAATTTATTGACGACTTACAAAATGATAAACAAGGAAACGAAGATACAAAAAAGAGTAAAGAAATAGAAGAAAAAATTTTATCTTTATTAGAAAAAGCATATCAACAAACAGTTAATGATGGTTCGGCATTATTGTCTCAATTAGCATTAGCATGTCAAAAATTAGATCCGTCATTTAATCCTAAAAATTTTAGTAGAGAGGGTAGAAACCCTTCAGGTTACAGAGAATTATTTGAATGTTTTAAAAATATTTATGAAATTATTGATCATCAAGATGGAGGAACGTACTCAATAAAAAAAATAGAAGAAAATAATTAAACCTTTAAAAACCTTCAACCACAAACTATTTTTTACAATAGTTTTAATTTTATTACTACCAACACTTTATACCACAGTTAGAATTTACTTTCTAGGTAGTCTTCCAAGTGATTGGGGATTTAATATTGCTTCACAAATTGCATGGGTCAATGTGATGGTGGAGGTTCTTCAAGAAGGATTAATTTTACCTCTATTTTATTTTATCGGAAAATCTCTAAAAAATGATGAAGAGTTAGAAAATAAAGTTAAAACGGGGTTGATTACCTCTTTTCTAATTTATTTTTTATTTTCTATAATTTTAATTTTTTCTGTAAAAGATATATTAGTTTTTATGGATCAAAAACAAGAGTTGATACAAAAGTCAACTACTTATATTAGAATAGAAACGATTGCCATATTTTTTTCTATTCTTTACAAGTTTATTAGTCTTGTTCTTATTGCTACTAAAAATATCAAAGCATTATTTTTTATTCTTTCAATCCAGATGATTACTACTATTATTTTAGATACATTTTTAGTCAGTAGTTTAGATATTTCTTTGCAAATAGGAGTTAATGGTATTGCAATAGGAAATATTGTTGTAAACTTATTATTATTTGTCATGGGTATCATTGCCTTAAAAAGAAAAGGTATCGATGTTTTTAGTCAATCGAGATTATCTTTTAAATGGCAAAGAGAATGGTTTAAAATTGGCGGCATATCTGGATTAGAATCTTTTATACGAAATGGAGTTTTTATTTTGATTGTCCTCAAAATGATTAACATGGTAGAAGAGCAGGGAACTTTTTGGGTAGCAAATAATTTTATTTGGGGATGGTTGTTATTACCCATTTTAGCATTAGGAGAAGTAATTAAAAGAGATGTAGGAGAAAATTCTAAAAATGCCATGAAACAATTTTTATCTTATACATTAATAACAACTTTTATTATACTTTTTTGGCTGTTAACTCTTCCTTTTTGGAACTTCTTTATTGAAAAAATAATGAATGTTAAATATTATGAAAAAGTTTTTCATGTAGTTTTAATTTCTATTTTCTTTTATGTTTTATTTTCTTATAACAATATTGTAGATAGTATTTTTTATGGACTTGGTAGAACGGAATTGATGCTTTACCAATCTATCATTATTAATGTCTTATTCTATGGAGTAATTTTTATTTTGTTTAAAATAGGTCTCTTTATTCCTACTTTGGATAAGATTGTAATTGTGTTTGGAACAAGTATGGCTCTTGATGCTGTCATTACCTTTGCAATGTATTTTTATCTAGGGAAGAAAAATAGATTGACTAAAAGAAAAAACATGCAATCAAAATATCAAACCTGAAATATTTTGAAATTAAAAAGAAGTGCCGTTTTTCTTATACAGAAAACCGCTGCCATTTATTTGTGAGCGGTTTTTTTGTGCTTAAAATAATTTTAAAACTTTTTTAGCAAAAAACTTGCATAAGTGTTTTTTTTGTTTTATTTTGCGCGGTTATTTTAATCTTAAATTTTGTAAAATATATGAAATATATTTTATTGATAATAGCTTTTATAGCTACAACAAAAATTTTTGCACAAAATACCATGTATTCCGAAGTGCAGGAGCAAGAACCAAAGAAAGTTGATAATTTTGATTTTGGATTATCCGCACAAATTGGTATTGAGAATCAAACAATTGTAGAGGGAAACTTTTACGGTTTAGGGCTTGATTACTTTTTTAATAAATTTTATGCAGGTGCCAGTTGCGTAGTCACATCCGTAGTCATACCAGTAGGGTCTGTAACGGTTGGACTTATAGTTGAACTTGTAGATCTTATGGCGGGGTATAAAGTTTGGGGCGGCGGTGAAGGCGTTTATAAAGGGTTTTATGCTTTAGCAGGCCTTTCTGGAGCTTTAGTTTCAGTGGGTAGGCTTCCTATTGGTGGAGGCGCAGGTTTTACTGCTGGATTGCTTTATAAAATGAGTCATTTTTATGCAACCGCAAAATACAATTTTACAACAACAACACTAATAGGGTTAGGAGCTGGATTTAAAACAACACTAATAGGGTTAGGAGTTGGATATGCTTTTTAAGAAGGCATGCGGTTTTTTTGTGCTTAAAATAATTTAAAACTTTTTTAGAAAAAACTTGCATAAGTGTTTTTTTTGTTTTGCAAAGTTATTTAAAACTGTTAAATTTGAGAAATTTTATTAAGAACAAAAGATCTTGTTTCAAAAAATTTAAATAATTAAAATACTATGAAGACAATTTTTAAATATATATTAATACTATTACCTATATATGGCTGGTGTCAGTCTTATGAAATTTATAAAGTAACTTACGGAGCGTCTTATAATGGGAAACATATTGGAAGCGCGAGCTTAATTTATAAAGATAATATGGTATATTATCTATCTGAACCCAATGTAAAGATGCTGTTATATACAGATACAAAAAAAGAAGAAAATATAACTACTGTTGCGTATAATGGTAAAATATTTAAACATACGGTACCATTTGACAAGCTACCCCAACCTATAGAGAGCGGCGAAAAAACACTCGAAATATTAGGGTATAAGTGTAAGTATGTAAAATATGCTTATTCTTCGAATACTGTAGAAGTATGGTACACAACCAAAGCCCCAGCTAAAGGATCTCCTGCAAATACATTTATGCCACACAAAAAAGCACTGGTGTTAAAAATGATAGTTAATGATAAACAAAAACTCATTGCTAAATCTATTGAAAAAGTAAAGCAACCTAAAATTGTACCTTTACCTAAAAACGTGATAGAAATAACTGAAGCAGAATTAGCGGAAATAGAAATCAATTTAAGATTTACAAAGGTTCAAATATTTAATGATGAAATAATAAACTTTGACCCCAAAATAGAAGTACCTAAGCGTAAAACACTTAAAAGGAATCACACTTATCGTTTTGCTAAGGGGTCGTTAATTATGAAAAAGATTAAATTATCTGAAAAACAAAAGAATAGTCCTTATATATTTGCAAAACTAAATTGTAGGTCAAATGGCGATGATTATGATAGAACGGGTTCTGTTTTTATCATTCCTGCAAACCAAAAATTGTCTCTATTAGATGCATGCAAATATGGACTAGATAAACTTCCTGCATTCATAGGTAATAAAGGACAACATTACCAAGGTATTATCGCTGAGAAAGGCTATGAGCCTCCTATAGAAATTATTCGATTCTATACCTCTTTTGGAGCAGGTTATTTTAACAAAAAAATAGAAATTAATAATTACCCTTGGGCGAAAGATGTACGATATAAACAAGATATATCCGATTTACTTCCAAGAGATACGGATGAACTATGGGTAGGCGTATTTATTTCGAGTTATAATGCAGGCGGACATAAGGTAAGTTTAGAGCTTGACTTTCATCCATCACCGGATGAAGAACTTAAACAAAAATATATTAAACCTTTATTTTCCACCGTAAATGTATTGGAAATGAGTGGACAAAATTATGGTGATTTATTTGGAACAGATACTTTAAAAGTAACTTTTGAAATAACTAAAGATATAGATAATTTAAAGATGCTATATACTTCTACGGGTCATGGAGGGTGTTCAAGCGGGGATGAATTTAATTCTAGAGTAAACAAGGTTTTTATTGATGGAAAACGTGTATTTACTATAATCCCTTGGAGAACTGACTGTGCTTCGTATCGCTTTTCTAATCCTGCATCAGGAAACTTTGAAAATGGGCTATCCTCTAGTGATTTGAGCCGTTCTAATTGGTGTCCTGCGGTGATTACACCTCCCTACATCATTCCACTATCCGACCTCAAAAAAGGAAAACATACTGTAGAAGTAGTTATAGACCAAAGAGCAGATAAAGCTGACTGTTCTAGTCATTGGCAAGTATCAGGAATACTTACCGGGTATATCAAGTAATATTTAAGACCCTAAGTATGATGCTCATAGATTCACATGTACATCTATATTCTGATCAATTTGAAAACGATGTAGAAGAAGTTATACAAAGGGCTATAGATAAGGGCATTACAAGATTTTATCTACCTGCTATAGATAGCTCTTATACCCATAAAATGTTATATTTGGAAGAGCTATATCCCAAAAATTGTTTTACTATGATGGGATTACACCCTTGTTCTGTAAATGAAGGAGTAGAGGATGAGTTAAAGCATGTAAAACAATGGATAGATAAAAAAAAATTTGTAGCCATAGGTGAGATTGGTATTGATTTGTATTGGGATAAAACCTTTTTCAAGCAGCAGCAATATGCCTTTAAAAAACAGATACAATGGGCAAAACAAAAAAAAATACCCATCATCATACATGGGAGAAACTCGTTCGATGAAATTTTTGAAATATTAGAACGAGAAAAAGGAGAAGATTTAAGAGGAATATTTCATTGCTTTTCAGGAAATTTAGAACAAGCACATACCGCAATAAACTATAATTTTAAACTGGGTATTGGAGGTTTAGTAACCTTTAAAAATGGAGGTTTAGATAAGTTTTTAAATCAAATAGATATCGAGCATATTGTACTGGAAACAGATGCACCTTATTTAGCCCCTTCACCTTATAGAGGCAAGCGAAATGAGCCTACTTACCTATGCTATATTGCTAATAAAGTAGCGGATATATATGGTATTTCAATTTCAAAATTAGCAGAAATTACTTCTAAAAATGCTTTTGAAATATTTAGAATTTAATGTGATTTACTAAGTAAAAAATCATATTTTGATTTATAAATTACTGCTATATGGTAGTGATTTGATATAATCTTCCATAAATTGCCAATTTGGACATCCTTCTTTTGTTATTGGAAGTTTAATTTCAAAGTTTTTCATCCTATTGAAACCCCATTTCCTACCATATGCAAATCGGTACTTTTCGTTTTTAATGATATTAACTAAAAATAAAGCGTTATAATTATTCAAATTTTCACATCTTAAAATTGTGACGTCAGTAGTTGCATAAAAATTTTGTTTTTGATAATAACAAGTTCCTACAGAACCGTTATTAGCAATAGTTAAACTATTACCTTTAAATAATTTCTCTCCGCTGCTTATTCGTTTATTTACACCGTTATTCAATGATGTAGAACTTATCAGAAAAGTTTCTCCATAGGCACAATTAGATACAATTTCTTTACCTCTATCCATAGTGAAAATATCATTCATAGTAAAATACTTCCATTGTTTGCTATTTAAATCTAAGGTTATATTATGATAGGAGTTTTTTGATGGTTCATTTGGTAAATCCATTTCGTTAAGCCAGTTAGGAACATCATTGGGAACTAACAAATCATCAAATGTTATATTAGCTTCTCTTCCAAATGCAGAGTATCGGTAAGCGTTTCTCTTTATACATAGACAATAAAATATTTTTTGTCTATATGTCATATCTTCTTTTGGTTCTAAAACTTTAATATTCTGACCCGTATAAAAATCTTGTAACTGTACAAACGCTTCTAATATACTACCTCCTAAAGATACTGTAATAAGTCCTTTTTTAAAAGGAGGTAAATTTTCTATTTTTTGAATTTTACAGGATACTCCTAAATTTTCAGCACTCCTATTTACAAAAGGGATACCTTCTCCTGTACTCACAACATCTTGTTTATTTAAATCTAATTGATTTCCATATGTTATATGAAATAATCTTGATATTTTCACTAATTCCATATTTTATAGAAATTTAATCTTAAAGGCAATATAATCTTTTACAACACTCTTAAAGTCGCTTTCAGTTATAGCTGAATAATCAGTTTCCATATAAGCCTCTGCACACCACTCGTCTTCAGGTTTCACTTCTTGTGTTACACTTAGCCCTGCAATACTTTCGTTATTCATATACGCAGTGAGCCATGTATTTTTTATGTTATTCCATTGCCCATCTTTATCAATACGTCCCTTATTTTTAGCTTTGACAAAACCGTCATCTTTAAAATATCCAAAAAATGTTTTTTTACCTTCAGGATGTGGTCTATGTGCTTTAAATATTAAAATACTTGTATTGACACTTAGTGGATGGAATAAGTCTTTAGGCATTGAAAAAGTAGCCTTTAATGTGTGTTTTTCTAAAAGCCTTTTTCTAACTTCTATAACATCTTTTTTTGTAGATACTGTTGTAGTCATTTGACATATAGCTACGCAAACACCATCTTTTACTAAGCATTCTAAAGCGTTTTCTATAAATTCTAACTGCTCATCAGCATTGCCATCTTGGTAAGGAGGATTCAAAAAGGCTTTCGTTGGCTTTTGTTGTTTGATGGTATCTTTGTGTTCTTTTCTGAAACAATCGCCATACAATATATTACTTTTGCCATCACCACGCATCATCATATTAGAGCAAGCATGAGAAAACATATCACTTCTTTTTTCAATACCAATTAACTGAGAAGATTTTATTTTCGTTTTAATATCAGTTTGATTATCAGCCTTTTTAAGCATATAATTCATTGCTGAAACTAAAAATCCAGCAGTGCCACAACATTCATCAAATACAACATCATCTACACTTAAATCTGCTACATCACAAAAGAAATCTGTGATGTGGGTGGGTGTCAATACCAACCCAGTCTTTTTATCACTACCTGCATATCTTATAAATTGAGTATAAAATTTACCTAAAACATCAAACTCACTTTTATGGATATAGGGTAGTATGTCTTTTTGAATTAAGCTAATAAAGTCTCTAAGTATAGTATTAATTTCTTGCTTTTTTGTTTTTTTATTATAAAAATTTTCTGTACTAAATGACACGTTAGTTTTAAAATTTGAATACTCATTTATTATTACATCCGTTTTTTCTTCATCTAAACCGTTGTCTTTTAAAACATTTTTACACGCATTTATAAGTGCCTCTATGAGTTCTTTATTGTTGGAGTATTCTATAAAACCCTTTAAAAAAGGTTTGTATTGTAGAGCAATCAAAATAGTACTTAGAAGGGTACATCTTTCTCTCTCAGGAATAGAATACTCATTTAAAAAAGAATTGTACTGAATCGCATTTTCTATTAACTGATCTTCTGTAATTGGGTTTGATTCCTTATTGACAATATTAGAAATTTCACTGGGATTGAGTAATACTTTGTTGTCTGGTATCTCTTTATAAATGTAGTTTTCTTTTAACCAAATAAATGAAGATATTTTTTTCTCTCTATCGTTTTCACCACTTACAGCGATTGCCGTTACATTAAAATCATTTTTTAGATGTTCTGCATATAATAAAACACCATCAACAGCATAATCTTTATATTGCTTTCCATCTTTACTCTCATGTTGGGTGATTTTTGCTTTACATTCAATTACAATTAGGTCATCTGGTTTGTTTTTAAATGATATAATAAACTCAGGATAACCCTTGCCTGTACCACTTTTTGACGCATTTTTTAGCAGTTTATCAATACGTTTGTTTTCAGATGATTGCTCTTCTATAATGATATTTTTATCATCATAATACCCCTTATCCCTCAAAAGATCTCTAACTATATTTTCTGTGTTTCTTTCGTTAGCCATTACCTACTGTTAATTTATCAACTGACTATACGCTAATCTTTTACTTATAATTCTTTAATTTATGCAACAAATATAAAACAATTTGCCCATTTATACAAGTGTTTTATAATCTTTTAATTGGGCAAATAGTATTAATTCCCATTAATGAATATTCCTGCTCTTTTAAGTAATGCTTTATTTGAAGGTTCTCTCCCTTTAAAAGCCTTATACAAGATCATAGGATGCTCAGTTCCTCCTTTACTTAAAATATTTTCTTGAAATAATTTGGCAGTTTGTTTATCAAATATTCCATTTTCTAAGAAAGTTTCAAAAGCATCTGCATCTAACACTTCTGCCCATTTATAAGAATAATAACCCGAAGAATACCCTCCTTGAAAGATATGAGAGAAAGAACAACTCACACTACTTGTATTTATATCTGGGTAGAGTTCTGTACCCTTTAAAGCATCCTTTTCATAAATTTTTACATTTGTTATTTCATCTGTAAAATAATGCCATTTGAGATCTAACATTCCTAAGCCTATTTGTCTTAAAGTTTGAGAAGCTTCCATAAAAGTTTTAGATTCTCTTATCTTATTGATGTACTCTATGGGTATGGTTTTTCCAGTTTGATAATGTTTTGCAAAGAGTTCTAATGTTTCCTTTTGGTAACACCAATTCTCTAATATTTGAGAGGGTAACTCTACAAAATCCCAATATACATTAGTTCCCGATAAACTTTCATAAGTTCCATCAGCTAATATACCGTGTAGCGCATGACCAAACTCATGAAAAAGTGTAGTCACTTCATTGAATGTAAGCAGTGAAGGGGTATCATCTGTAGGTTTAGTAAAATTACACACTATGGATATATGAGGTCTCTCATTCACTCCATTTTGTTTCTTTTGCCCTTTATATGAAGTCATCCAAGCTCCTGCTCTTTTTCCCTCTCTTGGGAAGAAATCAGTATAAAACAATGCTAAATAATTGCCTTGCTTATCCGTTACCTTATAAATAACAACATCACTATGGTATTTATCTACATCTTTAACCTCTTCAAATTTTAATCCATATAATTTATTTGCAACTGAAAATACTCCATTTACTACATTCTTTAATTCAAAGTAAGGTTTCAATTTCTCATCATCTATATCAAATAACTTCTGCTTGAGTTTTTCACTATAATAAGCAGTATCCCATTTTTGAAATTGTTGCTCAAATCCTACTTCTTTAGCAAATTTTTTTAATTTTTGGTTTTCTTTTTGAGCATAAGGTTTTGCCTTATGGAGCAAATCTTGCAAAAATTTAATTACATTTTCTGTGTTTTTTGCCATCCGCTCCTCTAGTACAAATTCACAATGAGAAGCATACTTTAATAATTCTGCCCTTTGCTTTCTAAGCTTTGTAATTTCTATAATAATAGCTTCATTATTATACTTGTTTTTCTTGAAGGCTATTGAACCAAAAGCCTTAGTCATTTTTTCTCTTAATGCTCTATGATCGCTATAAGTAATAAACGGAATATAACTAGGGTAATCCAAGGTAAATATCCAGCCTTTTTTATTTTTTCCTTTGGCAGTTTGTTCAGCTGCTTTAATGATGCCTTCTGGCAAACCTTGTAAATCTTTTTTATCACTAATATGTAATTCAAAAAGGTTCGTCTCTGTAAGTACATTCTCTCCAAATTGTAGCGATAATTTAGAGAGCTTCATATCTATCTCTCGAAGTAGTTTTTTATTTTCTTCTGATAAATTTGCTCCATTTCTAGAAAAACTTTTATACGATTTTTCAAGTAGTGTTTGTTGCTCTGTAGTTAATTTCAATTCTTCTCTTGAGTGGTAAACAGTTTTAATTCTCAAAAATAACTTTTCATTGAGTTTTACATCATTTGAAAATTGTGCTAATAAAGGAGATACTCTCTGTGCAATTTGTTGTAATTCTGTATTGGTTTGGGCAGAGTTCAAATTAAAGAGTATATTAGATATTCTGCCTAATAATTCCCCTGAGTTCTCAAGTGCCTCTATAGTATTTTTAAATGACGGCTTATCTTTGCACTGTACTATATTCTCTACCTCTGTTTTTGCTATTTCTATAGCTTTTATAAAAGCAGGTTCAAAGTGTTTATGCTCTATCTGACTAAAAGGAACAGACTTAAAACGAGCGTGAAAAGGTTCTAATAAAGGGTTCTTCATTTTATTAGGAATTTATATGATATATCATTACAAAATTTGCGTTTAATGTATTTTTTAACTTTCTTTTAATATAGTTTATTTTGCAATTCTTTTTTTACTTGTATTTATATTTCGCTCTATTTTATGAGCTGGTTTTGTCCATTTTTGTTTAGAATCAAAATTTTTATAATATTCATTTGGTCTTGTAATGCTCTTTCTCTTTTGATGGTGTTTAAACGGTTTAGAGGGCTGAATACCTAATTGATAAAGTAAATTCATATCTTCTTTTACATCTGGGTTTGGAGTTACCAATAGTTTATCTCCTGCAAATATAGAGTTTGCACCTGCAAAAAAGCACATAGTTTGTCCTTCTTGACTCATTTGAGTTCTACCGGCAGATAGTCTCACTTGCGTTTTTGGCATTACTATTCTCGTAGTGGCTATCATTCTTATCACATCCCATATAGGGACTTTTTCACTATTTTCCATAGGAGTACCCTCTACAGCTACCAATACATTAATAGGAACTGAACTGGGGTGGGGATTCAGTGTAGAGAGCGAAACGAGCATTCCCATTCTATCTTCTAATTTTTCTCCCATTCCTATAATACCTCCTGAACATACACTTATCTTGGTCTTTTGTACATTTTTTATGGTATTGAGTCTATCTTCATACCCTCTAGACGATATAATTTCTTTGTAGTACTCTTCCGAAGAGTCTAAATTATGATTATAGGCATATAATCCGGCATCAGAGAGTTGCATCGCTTGCTTTTCATTAATCATTCCTAAGGTACAGCATACTTCCATATCTAATCCATTTACAGTTCTTACCATTTCTAATACACGGTCAAACTCCTCTCCATCTTTTACATTTCTCCATGCTGCGCCCATACATAGTCTAGAAGCTCCACTTTCTTTTGCTCTTAAAGCCTGAGCCTTTACATGACTTACCGTCATTAGATCCTCGCTTTCTACTCCGGTACTATAACGCGCCGATTGAGGACAATAGGCACAATCTTCTGGGCAACCTCCCGTTTTAATAGAAAGTAATGTACTTATCTGAATTTCATTAGGGTTATGGTGTTTTCTATGTATAGTCGCAGCTCGATAGAGTAGATCCATCATAGGCTGATTATATATCTCTAGTATCTGCTCTCTACTCCAATTATGCTTCATAATAGTTCTTTGAAAATCAACTCGACAAATGTATAAAAATTAAAAATATAAAAAGACGTATATATTCACTATGAAGCAATATGAATTACTGTCTTATCAATATACTTTTACTTAATTATAGATACCATTCCCTTAATGATCTTAGGATCATTAGGTAATTTTATCTGATACCAGTAAGTATCTGCTGGCAAAACCTTTCCATTGTATATTCCATCCCAATTACCATCCTTACCCTTGTACCTCTTTAATACCTTTCCTCGTCTATCAAATATTGTGATGATACTCTCTGGATGCAACTTTTCTATATTGGGTATCTGCCATGTATCGTTTATTCCATCACCATTAGGCGAAAAATAATTATATATCAATAAATTCTTTACCAATATAGATATACTCTTTGTACAACCTGTCTTATCCACTAAGGTCAATGTATATTTTCCAGAAACAATATTATCTACGCTTAATATTCTATCTCTATAATCTTTATTTTCAAGTGCGCTTATCCCTGAAAAATTAAATGGGGGGTTACCTTTATCGATCTCTAAATAAATACTATTATCTGTTACTTGAGACGATAGACCTATCTCCGGTAACTCTGTGATTTTAAAATCCTTTCGTTTTTTACAACCTCTTACATTCGTTACCTCTACCCAATAATTTCCACCTCTTTTGAATGTATTCTCATGTGTAGTGCTGCCTCCATTGCTCCATTGATAACTATTGAATGTATTGGGTACAGATTTCGTTATATTTGTACCATAACAGATTGTGCTATCATCTATATTAAATACTATTTTAGGATAGACGATTACATCTTTAGAAAGTATTTTTTTTCTAGTTTTTAACTTATTACTCAAGGTCAATTTTACAGTATATGTTCCCGCTTTACCATAAGTGTGAATAGGTGTTTTGTCTATCGAATTATTCCCATCGCCAAAATCCCATTCGTATTCCGTATAACCTCTCGTGATCACTGAAAAATTAGAAACATCTCCTAAGCAAAGTTTACCATTCGTATTTATCTTACCAGACAAAAAACTTTGTATCACTGTAGGAAATCCCTCGTAAGAACAAGTACCTGAAAGTAATTTAATAGCATTATTTACATAGTTACATTTTACCCCTTCTTCATCTGGATTTTTAATTACCCCTATATATTCTCCTCCTTTATTATCTGTACTATACCAATTTGCAGCTTGTATATTATCAGACAAAGCTACATATATTCTCCCATCAGCACCTAATTGTAAACTGTTAGCATTAGAAGTGGTAGATATAGGTATTATATTTCCCGTATCGATATTTATTTGATAAATTCCACCATGTCTCACTGTATAATACATATATTTCATATTTGGCGAAAATTCAATACCATAATACCCGGGATTATATCCGATGCTTCTTCCATATCGGTCTCTAATGGTTAACACTGAAAAGTTCTCAATCTTTTTGATAAACCCCCCTATCTTAGCTGTAATTTCTCCTGTTGTATTATTAAAATTAAATAACTCGAGATAAGATTCTGTTTTTCCGAATCTTAAATCGTTGACTAATGCGGAAGCTATGTAATTTCCATCATGAGAAATTTTCAGAGACCCTCTGCGGTCTGTATGATTTTCGCCTAATGCGTACACTCCTGAAAGTTCTATACCTTTAGCCTTAGAAATTTTATATACATAGAATTCATTTGAATAAGCCCCATAACCCATCCATCCGCCTCCTGTATTATATTGTTGACCCCGATACCTATGTGAAACTACCCAAAAATCTTTTCCATTGGCATGTTGCGTAGCTGCTACTTTTTCAGCATTTGTATAAGGTATCATTGTAGCGGTCTTATTCTTTTTGGTAAAGAGTTCTACATTTTTTGTCGTAACCTCTCCGAGCCCTCCTCTCTTAGACATATCTACTATAGAATAACAAAACCCCTTATTTTTATGATAGTAACCACTAACATCTACTGTGAATATATAGTACTTATCCGTCGTTTCGGGCATAGGAACAATAATAGATGAATGAGTAGCCGAAGAATCGCCATTCAGCCCTGTTTCCATTATATTATGGTTCTTATCCCATACTTTTTCTCCATTAGTATAGAACAACAGATTACCTTTATCATCACATATAGAGGCACATCCTTCGAAAGTAGAAAGCTGTCCTCTGATAGGAGTAGGCAAACCCGTAGTAGGGTTTAGATTGTTAAAATCGAGCCCTGCGTTATTTCCAAAATACCACATATTAGCTTGGTTTTGAGCTAAGGCTATTCCAAAACAAAAAAACAATATAAGAGTTAAATTCTTTTTCAAAACGTAAATAAATTTTAAATTAAAAGTAATTTTAAAGCTCCTTCACAATAGTTTTTAATTCAATAGATACGGTACTCCACAATTTACTTTTTCCATCAGTACCTTTATGTAAAAGTTCACATTTTTTATTCAAATTTGAAACTGCCTTTTGCATATTCCAATCATTGAGTTCTATCTCTCCCAACAAAGTAATCGTATTTTGCTGTTGTGTATATTTTAAATCAACATCCCGTTCTATTCCATTCATATAAATAGAAATTAAGGCTGTTCCGGTATATTGATTTATCTTCAACGATTTAATATGAGCCTTTAGTTTATTGAGATTTTCCGTTATCCCAAAAAAATATTTGATAATTTTAGGGTCTCTCTCCCCTGTAGCATCATTTGAAAATAAGGAGGGGATCAATACTTCAAATTTCAATCCCTCTAATGTTTTATAAATTTCTTTAGATTCTTCTACACCTGAGACTTTAATATCCTTAAATGTTCCCTTTACTCCTACTTTCTCTGAAGTTTTGTAAGCTGTCCAAGTAAATACACTTGTAGAATGGTCGTAGGTATAAAATTTTACCGTTTTAAAATTGGGTCCCTTAACTTTGTTTGGACTCTTAGATGCCCTATCAGAACAAGATATACATATAGTAGTAACTATAAATAAACCTAAAATGATTTTTGATTTTTGCATGACATATCTAAAATTTTCTTGCAAAGTTAAAAAAAAAAACGAAAGTAATTATTTTATTACATTTAAAGTGATTGAAATGGTTATTATTGGCTAGCAAGCAGAAACCAACATTTAAAGACTGTATATTACAATTGTAAAAATATTTGAATTTTTAGCATTAAATCATCATATCTTAAAAAATCAACGGTCTTCTGTATTATGATCGATTACACAAGCATATTAGTAGTTTTTTATTTATAAATTTCCTAAAACTCTGTCAAATCCCATTTTATAATATAGACATCTAACGCTAATTTTTTGTAAATATTCCACATCAGGTATCAAAATGGCGTTTTACTATAAGTGTTGCTATAAGAGACAGTGGTTGGAAATTAGTTAGGCTTCCAGATTCGCTTACCCTCTGATATTTCTGAGCAAAAACAAAAAAATAGATTAAGATAAGAATAAAATAATTTGCTTCAATAAAGTGTAAAGGTACTCTAAAAACCATTTATTTTATCACTGTAAAAAAAGCCCGTAACTCTTACTGTACGGGCTTTTTTATGTCATTTCAAACTCTGCAAGTCGTATCTAAAACGAACCATGATCCATGGTTTAAAGATCCCCATTCTCATCCAATTTGAGTATCCAACAGTCTTGATTACCAGAGGTAATCCTTCTGAATCCGCATAAGACAAAGCCCCCGTCAGACGTTTGCACCATGGAAAACAATTCCTCCTGTATACCCTCATCAGCAGCACCTGATGGACCAATTCCATGTCGCTTCTCCCAAATCTTATTACCCGACGAAATATCTAACTTTAATATCCAGTAATCGCGATAAGCGAAGGTTCTTGATTGTATATCTCCCGCTACGGTAAGCTGCCCGTCAGACGTTTGCACCACGGACATTAACTTACTCTCAAGAGTGGCATTCCCAAGGGTCTTGTCCCAAATCTTATCACCCGTAGCGTTTAACTTGAGTACGAATCCCTTTTCACCAGATACACCCGCTATAGCAAAGCCCCCATCAGACGTTTGCACAATGGATTTGGCTTTATCACTGCCACTAGTCCCAACGGTCTTGTTCCAAATCATATCACCCGTAGCGTTTAACTTGAGTACCCATACATCATTTGAAGTTGCTGTATTTCCCACTAAGGCAAAGCCCCCGTCAGACGTTTCCACGATGGATGTGGCTTCATCATGCATCGCAAGTTTGGGGTAAAAGGTCTTTTCCCAAATCTTATTACCCGAAGCATCTAACTTGGCTACCCAGAAATCTCTAGATCCACCTGAACCTGAATGTATTTTAGCTCCCGCTACGGCAAAGCCCCTGTCAGAGGTTTGCACCAGGGGAGCCCTAGTAAGCGATGTATAAATCTCACCAAAATGCTTCTCCCAAATCTTATTACCCGAAGTACTTACCTTGAGTAGCGATCCATAATTTCGATGTCCTGTGTATCCCCCTAAGGCAAAGCTCCCGTCAGACATTTGCAACATGGAATAGATGGCATCAGCACCACTACTCCCAAAGGTCTTGTCCCAAGTCAGATTACCCAAAGCGTTTAACTTGAGTAGCCACATATCACTATACCCTAAACCTTTACTCGTTGTATATCCCCCTACGGCAAAGCCTCCGTCAGACGTCTGCACAACGGACAGGGCGATATCACGTCCACTCCCCCCATATAGCTTAGACCAAGTAGTTTTAATCTTAAAAGCTGCACCCGTTATGGTGGCATCTGCTTTGATGTCGTGTTCCAATACAAGCGTAGCCGTAAAGATACCTGCCCTATTCATCACCAAACTAAGGTTGGGTTTTGTACCGTTCACCGTGACCACCCCTCCCGGATTTAGACCTCTTATCTCTTTGAGGGTATAGCCCGTTTTAGTACCTCCTACGCCTGCTAATATCTCCGAAGTGCTAAAACTGCCACCAATCAAAGATTTTTCACGTCGGCTAAAGGTTAAAGTTTCTCCTCCTGTCTTGGCAATCTCATACACCTTGCCTGTAAGGGTAACATCCACTTTGGTATCGTGTTCTAATACAAGCGTCAAGGTTAAGATAGTAGCTTTGGTATAACTATCTATCTTTGCTGCAGTACCACTCCCTGAAACACGCGCACCACTGCCCCCTGAATCATTGGTAATCTGTACTGATCTGATACGATAGCCATCTTTGGTACCTGTCACACCGCCCAATAATTCTGCATTGGTTAGCTCTCCTCTAACGCTATACACCTCACTTTGTCTGCGCCAATTTAAAGTGGGGGCAGAGCCCTTTATAATTTCAAATGCTGCATCCGTTATCGTTTTATCTGCTTTCGCATCGTGCTCGAATACAAGTTTCAACGTCAATACAGTTATTTTAGTATAACTACCTATCTTCGCTGCAGTTCCATTACCTGAAACCCGCGCACCACTACTTGAAGAATCCCTCGTAATCTGTACGGATTTGATACGATAGCCATCTTTGGCACCGCCAAGACCGCTTAATAATTCAAAGTTGCTTATCTCTCCTGACGCACGATATGCCTTACTTTGTCTAATCCATCTTAAATCTCTTGGGGCAACCATCTTCGTAATTTCAAATACTGCACCCGTTATCGTTTTATCTGCTTTCGT
>CBDDCQ010000005.1:0-884167 GCA_965226285.1 Ichthyobacteriaceae bacterium | reverse complement strand
AAAAGATTGATGAGTTACTTTGATAGTTGAGGTTGAGATATTTATTAGAAAAATAAACTAAAATTAAATACTGTTTTTGTTAGAAAAATAGTTAATTTTGCAAAAAATATTAAATTTAATAGGATTTGTGATAATTTAGGGGGGTTAGTGCCCCTCGTTTTATTTTATTATGAAAGGGTTAGAATTAAGTTGAAACAATTACTTAGATGGAGGCTATAGCAGAAAATAATAAGCCATCTCTGATTGATTTCTGTTTGTCCTTGAATTAAGGTCTTGCGGTAGTTATAGGATGGTGATACAGGGGTTCCTTTAAAAGAATGTATTCGTATCAATAGAGTTTTAGAAGGTTCTTATATAAGTGATGAGTTGGAAAGTATAGAGGTGAATTCTTCTTCAGGTGATAGACCTTTAGTGATGAAGAGGCAGTATAAGAATAAGTAAAATCTTGAAAGTTCTTTTGTAATAGATGGTATTAAAATGAGAGGAGCGTTAGTAAATGTAGAAGTAAGTTTTTAAAGGAAATAAAATTAAAAGGATTA
Source organism: Ichthyobacteriaceae bacterium (assembly GCA_965226285.1). Classification (GTDB taxonomy): domain Bacteria; phylum Bacteroidota; class Bacteroidia; order Flavobacteriales; family Ichthyobacteriaceae; genus CBDDCQ01. The sequence goes on along the minus strand of CBDDCQ010000005.1, from coordinate 883,628 downwards.
AGTACAATGAATAATTTAGCTTTAATTGAATCGTTTTCAAATTTTAAAAATGATAAAAATATAGATAGAGCCACTTTGATCGCTATATTAGAGGAGGTTTTTAGAGGTGTATTGGTAAAAAAATATGGTTCCGATAAAAACTTTGATATTATTGTAAATCCAGATAAAGGAGATTTAGAGATTTGGAGAAATAGAAGGATAGTAGATGATGGTGAAGTATATGATGAAAATGAAGAAATAGAACTTTCTGAAGCTAGAAAAATAGAAGATGATTTTGAAATAGGAGAAGAGGTATCTGAAGAAGTGACCTTAGAGGAATTAGGGAGAAGGGTAATTCTTTCCATTAAACAATCTTTGCTTGGGAAAATACAAGAGTATCATAATACAGAACTTTACAAACAGTTCAAAGATAGGGAGGGAACTATAGTAACAGCAGAGGTGCACTATATTATAGGTGGAGCAAAAGCTGCTATCTTATTTGATGACAACCAAAATGAAATGATTCTACCTAAATCTGAACAGATACAATCAGATTTTTTTAGGAAGGGAGATACTATAAGAGCAGTAATAAAGCAAGTAGAATTTAAAAATGGAAAATCTGTAATTGTTCTTTCTAGAACAGATGAACGCTTTTTAGAAAGGTTATTTGAGAATGAAATACCAGAGATTTCGGATGGTCTTATTACGATAAAGAATACGGTTCGTATTCCCGGAGAAAAGGCTAAGATAGCTGTAGAGACTTACGATGATAGAATAGATCCTGTAGGTGCTTGTGTGGGAATGAGAGGAAGTAGAATACATGGAATTGTTAGAGAGTTGGGTAATGAAAATATAGATGTAGTAAATTATACTGAAAATACACAACTCTATATCTCTAGGGCATTAAATCCGGCTAAAATTAAATCTATGGAGATTGACGATGAAAATAAAACGGTAAAAATAATACTTGATTCACAGGAGATATCGAAAGCTATTGGAAGGTTTGGTCATAATGTTAAGTTGGCAGGAATGCTTACAGGCTATGAAATAGATGTATATAGAGATTCAAATGATTTGGAAGAAGATATTGAGTTGTCTGAATTCTCTGATGAAGTAGAAGGTTGGATTTTAGAAGCATTTAGGAATATAGGGTGTGATACTGCCAAAAGTGTATTGGAACTGAGCAAGAACGAGTTAGTTAAACGAACTGATTTAGAAGAAGAAACGATAGAGGAGGTATATCAAATATTAAATTCAGAATTTGAAAAGTAAAATCTATATTATGCTTTTGAAGTAGATAGGTTTAGAAATAAAATACTATAAAAAACGTACGATGGCTGAAACAGAAAAAATAAGGCTTAGTAAGATAATAGCAGAACTAAATATTGGTATAGATACTGCTGTAGAGTATTTGGCTTCTAAAGGAATAGAAATAGATGCTAAACCAAACTCTAAAATTAGTGGAGTTGAGCGTAGTATTCTTGAAGATGAGTTCAAATTGGATAAAGATATGAAATTGGAGTCAGAGGAGATTAGCAATACTCAAAAAAAGGAAAAAGAAAGTATAGAGAAAACTCATAAAAAAGAAAATAAAATAGAGAAAATTCCTACTAGAAAGAGTACCTTAAAAGGACCTAAGATGATAGGTACATTAAAAGATATTTCTAAACAAGAAGATAAAGCACCTAATGTGAAGGAGGTTGAACCATCTAATCGAGTAACAGAAGAGGTTGAATCTGATACACAAAAAATAAAAACAGATTATAAAAAATTGTCCGGACTTAAAATAAGCGGAGAAAAGATAAATTTAGAGCAGTTTAAGGAAAAAAATAAAACTAGTACTAAGAGTTCTGCTCCTGTTGTTCGGCAAAAGAGTAAGAAGAGAAAGAGAATCTCTAAAGTAAATGTTGCTACTCCTAACAAAGAAACTACAAAGAATAAACCTAAGAAGAAAATTGTAATAAAGGAAGAACCTACAGAGGAAGAAATACAAAGACAGATAAAAGAAACTTTGGATAGGCTTACTAGTAAAGCAGGTAAATCTAAAGGGTCTAAACATCGAAAAAATAAAAAAGAACTCAAGAGAGAGCAGCAAGAAATTGAACAACAAAAAAATAAAGAGAAAGGAAAAATTATAGATATAAATGAGTTCGTTACTGCAAACGAGTTATCTATTATGATGGAGGTTCCCATCAATGAAGTTATATCTACTTGTATGATGCTAGGAATGATGGTAACTATGAATCAAAGGTTAGATGCTGAAACAATATCTATAGTAGCAGACGAGTTTGGTTTTAGTGTAAATTTTATAAGTGCAGATGAGAATAGTATCATAGACGAAGAAAAAGATTCAGAAGGTGAATTAGAACCTCGTTGTCCCATAGTAACAGTAATGGGACATGTAGACCATGGAAAAACATCCTTATTGGACTACATAAGACAAGAAAATGTAATTGCAGGAGAGGCAGGTGGTATTACCCAACATATTGGGGCATATAATGTAAGTTTAGAAGATGGACAAAAGATTACCTTTTTAGATACCCCCGGACATGAAGCATTTACAGCTATGCGTTCTAGAGGAGCGCAGATTACAGATATCGTCATAATTGTAGTGGCTGCAGATGATGATATTATGCCTCAGACTAGGGAGGCTATCAACCATGCTCAAGCAGCAGGAGTACCTATTATATTTGCTATAAATAAAATAGATAAACCCAATGCTAATCCTGAGAAAATAAAAGAAAAATTAGCAAGTATGAATTTTCTAGTAGAGGACTGGGGAGGTAAAATACAATCTCATGATATTTCTGCTAAAAAAGGTACAGGAATAAAAGAGTTATTAGAGAAAGTAATTTTAGAAGCAGAAGTATTAGAACTTAAAGCTAACCCTAATAGGTTAGGATTAGGCTCAGTGATAGAAGCAACTCTGGATAAAGGTAGAGGGTATGTGACTACAATTTTAGTACAAAATGGAACGCTTAAAGTAGGAGACTATGTACTTGCAGGTAGATATAGTGGTAAGGTAAAAGCTATGCATAATGAAAGGAATCAAAATGTGAAAGAAGCCTCACCATCTACTCCAGTAACTATATTAGGATTAGATGGAGCTCCACAAGCAGGAGATAAGTTTAATGTATTTGAAGATGAAAAAGAAGCTAAACAAATTGTTTCGAGAAGAACGCAATTACAAAGAGAGCAATCTGCAAGAGTACAAAAGCATATTACCTTAGATGAGATAGGAAGAAGATTAGCATTAGGAGATTTTAAAGAATTGAGTATTATTGTAAAATCAGATGTGGATGGTTCTTCAGAGGCATTATCAGAATCATTGCAAAAATTATCTACAGAAGAAATACAAGTTAATATTATACATAAAGGAATAGGGCAAATTACAGAATCAGATGTGTTATTAGCTTCAGCTTCGGATGGTATTATTGTAGGCTTTCAAGTGCGCCCTTCTGCTAAAGCAAAAGCATTAGCGGAGAAGGAAAGTATAGAAATTAGAACATATAGTATTATATACGATGCTATAGAAGAAGTTAAATCAGCTATGGAAGGGATGCTATCCCCTGAAATTAAGGAAGAAACAACTTGTAATATAGAAGTGAGAGAAATATTTAAAGTATCTAAAGTAGGTACTATTGCCGGATGTGTTGTGCTAAATGGTATAGTAAATAGAAATACCAAAGTACGGGTTATAAGGGAAGGTGTAGTAGTACATACAGGTGAGCTAGGTTCATTAAAAAGGTTTCAAGATGATGTAAAGGAAGTGAAAAAAGGCTATGAGTGTGGATTAAACGTATCGAGGTACAATGATATAAAAATAGGAGATACCTTAGAGGGATACGAAGAAGTGAAGGTGCGCAAAAAGCTATAATGTATTATAAAAATTACGTAGTAACTGGAAAGATGTTAAATAAATTAGATGCTATAAAATTGAGGTTTGATGAGATAGCAGATCTTATTATACAACCCAATATTATAGTAGATCAAAAGAGATACATTAAATTAAATAAAGAGTATAAAGATTTAGAAAGACTAGTAGAAGTAAGGAAAAAATACAAATATTTACTAGAAACTATAAAAGAAGCGAAAGAAATCATAGCCAATGAAATAGATGAAGAAATGCTAGAAATGGCTAAAGTAGAGTTAGAAGATTCTGAAGAAAAATTACCACAAATAGAAGAGGAAATAAAGTTTTTACTCATTTCAAAAGATCCTGAAGATTGCAAGAATGCCATAGTAGAGATAAGAGCTGGAACAGGAGGAGATGAAGCATCGATATTTGCAGGAGATTTATACCGAATGTATTCTAAATATTGTGAGAATAAAAATTGGAATGTAGAAATAATGGATATTAGTTATGGAACACAAGGTGGGTTTAAAGAAATTATAATGACTATAACAGGAGAAGATGTGTATGGTACTTTAAAGTTTGAAGCAGGAGTACATAGAGTACAAAGGATTCCTCAAACCGAAACCCAAGGTAGAGTACATACTTCGGCTGCTACTATAATAGTATTCCCCGAAGCAGAAGAATTTGATGTAGAAATAAATATGAAAGATATAAGAAAAGATTTGTATTGTTCTTCTGGTCCAGGTGGGCAATCTGTGAATACTACTTATTCAGCCGTAAGACTTACACATATTCCTACGGGTATTGTAGCTCAATGCCAAGATCAAAAATCTCAAATCAAGAATTTTGACAAAGCTTTGAAAGTACTTCGTTCTAGAATATATGAAATGGAACTTCAAAAGAAATTGGAAGCTGATGCTAAAGATAGAAAATCTATGGTCTCATCTGGAGACAGGTCGGCAAAAATACGCACTTATAACTATCCACAAGGTAGGGTAACAGACCATCGGATAGGATTGACATTGTATAATCTTCAGGATGTGATTAATGGAGATTTAGGGAAATTTACTGAAGCTCTCAAGATAGCTGAAAATACTGAAAAATTAAAACAGGGCGAAGATTTATAGAATAATATTATTAATATAAATTTTTAAATATGGAAAAGCAGCAGTTGGTAAATCAGATGATGCAGAAAAAATCATTTTTGTGCATAGGGTTAGATACAGATATTCGTAAAGTACCAAAACATCTGCTTGCTAAAGAAGACCCTATATTTGAATTTAATAAACAAATTATAGATCAAACGCACTATATAGCAGTCGCCTATAAACCCAATACTGCTTTTTATGAGGCTTATGGCGTAAAGGGATGGAGGTCATTAGAAAAAACAATTGATTATATCAATAAAAATTATCCTGAAATTTTTACCATAGCAGATGCTAAACGAGGAGATATAGCAAACACATCGAAAATGTATGCAGAATCCTTTCTTAGAAAATTAAATTTTGATTCCATTACAGTAGCTCCGTATATGGGAAAAGACTCTGTAAGTCCTTTTTTGGAATACAAGGGCAAATGGACAATATTATTAGCTTTGACTTCTAATGAGAGTGCATCCGATTTTCAGTTTTTCACAGCCAAGGAAGAACTCTATAAAAAAGTAATTAGAACATCTATACACTGGAAAAATAGTGATAGGCTTATGTATGTGGTAGGAGCTACTAAAACATCCCATTTACAAGAAATCCGAAAAATAGTTCCCGATAGTTTTCTCTTAGTTCCAGGGATAGTTACTCAAGGAGGGATTCTGGAACAAGTATGTAAATATGGTATGAATGAGGATATTGGACTTTTGGTAAATTCTTCTAGAGAAATTCTATATGCTGATGGTTCGGAGGATTTTGCAAAACAGGCAAGAGTAAAAGCCTTAGAAATACAACAAAATATGGCAAAATTAATCAATGAATTAAAAACGATAAAATGAAGTATATAGAAGGGATAGGTGATTATTTTATGTAATATCTAAATGATATTTTTAGGATATATCCTAAAAAATGTTGTAAATACAAAATTATTATATTAGTTTTTAATATATTTATTTCAAAATTGATAAAACTGAAATAATCATCAGATAATATATCGTTTTTTACATAAGAGGGTAACATTACAGAGAATTATTTTTTAAAATATAAAAATCTTGTAACAAAATCTCTATTAAATCGTCTTAATTATTTATAATGACTAAATTTAAATAAGAATGAAAAGAGTATTATTTTTCTTGATTCTAATAAATAGTTCAATATATGCCCAATCTACAAAAGATAAAAAGGTATTGAGTGCTCAAAGGGTAAGTAAAGCCCCTAAAATAGATGGTGAGTTAAATGATTTGGCATGGAAAAATGCAAATATAGCAACAGATTTTATAGAGTATGCACCTTATAATGGTGCTGAGGTATCTAAGGAATACCAGACTAAGGTAAAGATAGTTTATGATGATAACGCCATATACATCAGTGCAATGATGTACGATCCGAATGTCAAAGAAATACAAGGTGAACTTACCAAAAGAGATGTGTATGGACAGACAGATTATTTTTCATTGCATTTGAATACTAATAATGATGGACAAAATAATGTAGTATTTTCTGTAATGAATACAGGTGTACAGGGAGACCTGATGCTCAACCAGAAGAAATGGAATGGAGATTGGAATGCTGTATGGTTTAGTAATGTACAGATGCTCAAAAATGGCTGGGCAGCAGAAATAAAGATACCGTATTCTGCTTTGCGTTTTCCAAATCAGAAAGAGCAACTATGGGGTGTGAATTTTTCTAGAAGAATCAATGCTCAAAATAAAGTGTTCTATTGGAATTATGTAGATAATACTAAAGGATTTGTCCCTCAGTACAATGGTCTATTAAAAGGGCTTAAAGATATATCTTCTCCCATTCGTTTGAGTTTTTATCCCTATATCTCTACTAATGGAGTTCTATATCAAGGAGACTTTGATAAGAAATTTAATGCAGGTATGGATATGAAGTATGGTATTACTAAAAACTTCACTTTGGATTTGACTTTGATACCTGATTTTAGTCAAGCAAGTTTTGATAAAGTAGAGCTCAATTTGGGTCCGTTTGAGCAGCGTTTTTCGGAGCAACGACAATTCTTTATAGAGGGAACAGAATTATTTAGTAAGGGTTATAATTTGTTTTATTCGAGAAGGATAGGAGGCAAACCTACAGGATCAGAAGCACTAAAAAGTAAAATTAAACCTGATGAAAAAATATTAAAAAACCCTGATAAAGTGAATATGCTTAATGCAATTAAGGTATCTGGTAGAACTAAAAATGGTTTGGGAATAGGTGTTTTTAATGCTATTACTAGACCCACAGAAGCCACTATAGAAACCAAAGATAAGAAGACATATAAAATAACGACAGAGCCTTATACTAACTATAATATGATTGTATTGGATCAATTATTTAATAAAAATTCCTCTGTAAGTATTGTAAATACTAGTGTAATAAGAGCAGGGCACTTTAGAGATGCAAATGTTTCGGCATTAGAATATAGTTTAAGAACTCCAAACAATAAGTATTTTATGAGAGGTGCTTTTAGAACTAGTTTGATAAATGAAGACAATACTTACACATCTGGGTATAATATGTATGTTAGATTAGGTAAAGACTCAGGTAATTGGAATGGAGATATAGGATACGTCATGGAAGACGATAAGTATGATATTAATGATATGGGTTTTATGTTTTCAAATAATGAGCAGTTTATATTTGGGAGAATAGTTTATAAAACTTTACAACCCCAAGGAATATTTAACTTTTATAAAATCACTTCATCTTTTAGGTTAGCTTATTTGTATAATCCAGCTTTATATACAGGTAATAGAATTAACATATCAGCTGATTTTTTTACAAAAGAGCGTTTATTTTTTAATGTGAAATTTATTTCTAATTTCGGGTATCAATATGATTATTTTGAAGCTAGAAAGACCGTTTCAGAGCGAGTTTTTTTTAGAAGAAATCCTGCTTTTTTGTTTAACCATGGTTTATCTACAGATTATAGGAATAAATTTGCATTAGATTATGTATTACAAGGTGTATTTTTTCAAGGTGAGCAAAAGAGAGAATATATTATGGAAATTTCGCCAAGGTATCGTTTTAGTAACCGTTTTACACTTATTTATACTTTTAATTATTCTAAACTTTTTGATGACAGAGGATATGTAACTACGCAAGCAGATGATATTATCTTTGGTCAAAGAAATATAAATAATATTGAAAATGCACTTTTGGGTAAATATAGTTTTACAGTAAATACATCTCTTTCTCTATCATTTAGACATATTTGGACTACTGTAGATTATCAAGACCAGTTTTACAAACTTAGATCAGATGGTTTTCTATATCCATACAGCTATACTAGTAATGAAGATATCAATTACAACAGTTGGAATTTAGATATAAACTATATCTGGCAAATAAACTCAGGTAGTCAATTGGTTATTTTTTATAGAAATAATATGTTTGATCAGAACAAAGATTCTAATCTAAACTTCTATGAAAATTTAGAACAACTATTCAAACAAAGCAATAAAAATATACTATCAGTAAAATTTATTTATTATCTGGATTACAACGAAATAAAGAATATATTTAACACAAGTTTGATATAACTAAAGATAAAACATTTTATCATGCTGTAAATAAATTGATTATCCTTAATTATAATTTAAGACTATTGTAAAAATCTTACGTAAACGTAAAACACATATTGCATCGGCTAAACTTGTTTGTGTTTTCATTTTTCAAAAATACAAGAAAAAGTTAAAAAATTTAGCTCATTAATTATAAGCACTTTACATTTTCAAAACTACCTAATAATCAATAAATCAATTAAAAATTGCCCAATTGCAATTACTTAAATTTTACATTTTGAGAAAAATATACCTACACAAAATAAAAAAGCAACACTTACAAACTAAGATGATAAGTGCCTTTAAGAGGTATGTAAGTGTATAGTGGTACTTGAAAAGGCAGTCTTATTAAAAGATATTGAAGCCTCTGACGAAACCCTTAAAAACATTTTTATAAAGTAAATTAAAAATTTATTACTTTTGTAAAATCAATATTAAAAAAAGCAAGATTATAAATGCTAAGTAAGAACACAACTCTTTTGGTATTGGCAGCAGGTATGGGGAGTCGATACGGTAGTATCAAGCAAATAGATGGAGTAGGACCTAATGGGGAACCCATATTAGAGTATTCGGTATACGATGCTATAAAAGCAGGATTTAATAAGGTAGTATTTGTAATTCGTGAAAGTTTTTCGCAAGAATTTAAGCAGTTAATAGAGCCAAAGTTCAGAGGAGTTATACAGATAGAGTATGTATATCAGGAAGCAGAGGTGCAGATAGAAGGTGTAGAAGTACCAGAGCGAAACAAACCTTGGGGTACAGCACATGCTATACTTGTAGCTCGAAATAAAATAAATGAACCTTTTGCAGTCATCAATGCAGATGATTTTTATGGAGAAGAAGCATTTAAGTTAATGAATGATTTTTTGCATAATGATATAACAGAAAACCATTATAGTATGGTAGGGTATGTACTTAAAAATACACTTTCAGATAATGGATATGTATCTAGGGGAGTATGTGGTATGAAAGATGGAAAACTCGAGAGAGTGGTAGAACATACTGAAATCTATAAAGTAGGAAAAAGAGCCGAATTTAATGATAGTGGCGTAAGAAAATCGATTGATGTAAACTCATTAGTCTCTATGAATTTTTGGGGATTTCACCCTTCTATATTTGATGAATTAGAAAGGGAGTTTATAGAGTTTGTAATAGAGAACAAAGATAATCCTAAAGCAGAGTACTTTATTCCATTAATTGTAACGAGTTTGCTCAAACAAAATAAGATAGATATTAGAGTGCTTCAAAGTAGTGATAAATGGTTTGGCATTACCTATAAAGAGGATAAAGATATTGTAGTAAAATTTATACAAGACCTTATTCGTAAAGATGTTTATCCTCAAGAATTGTGGAGTATTAAACAATAAAATAGTCTTTTTTGTTATAGAATGACATCAGAAAATAAAGTTTTTCTCTTGGATGCTTATGCGCTCATTTATAGAGGATATTTTGCATTTGCAAAGAACCCCCGGATCAATTCCAAAGGTACAGAAACTTCAGCAATACTAGGATTTTTAAATTCTCTCATGGAAATTTTAAAAAAAGAAAAACCTACTCATATTGCAGTAGTCTTTGATACTCCGCAGCCAACCCAAAGGCATATTGAATTCCCAGAGTATAAAGCTAATAGAGAAAAAATGCCAGAGGCTATACAAATTGCTATTCCTTATATTAAAGATATCCTAAAGGCATTTCATATAAAAGAGTATTCTATTGTCGGGTATGAGGCGGATGATGTAATAGGTACTATTGCTAAAAAACTTGAAAAGGAAGATAGCTTTATTACCTTTATGATGACCCCCGATAAAGATTATGCTCAACTGGTATCTGAAAAAGTATTGATGTATCGTCCTGCTAGAATGGGTAATAGCGTAGAAATTTTAGGAGTACAACAGGTGTGTGAAAAATTTGGAGTACAAAATGTAAATCAAGTTATCGATTACTTGGGTATGATGGGGGATTCGGTAGATAATATACCTGGATTACCCGGGGTGGGAGATAAAACAGCTAAAAAATTTATACAAGCCTATGGAAGTATGGAAAGAGCTTTTTGAAAATACCTATCAACTCAAGGGCAAAATGAAGGAAAAAGTAGAAGCTAATAAGGAGTTAGGATTACTATCTAAAAAGCTTGTTACTATTGATATAAATGTGCCTATAGTCGGATTTGATGTAAAGGATATTGAAACCAAACCTCCTAATGTACATAAGCTAATAGAGTTATTTGATGAATTAGAATTTAGAAGGCAAAAAGACATTCTCATAAGGGATTATGGTGAAAAAATTAGTGAACAACAACTTAATTCTTCTACTGAATCTACACAATTAGATTTATTTGCTACTTCTGTAGAGCCCCAAGTAGATAAAGTATATCAATATATAGGTACCATAGATGAATTTTATCAGATTGTGAACGCTAATACAGCTCAAGATTTATTGATAGATTTGTTAAGTAAACAAAAGGGATTTAGTTTTGATTTACAGGTTTCATCAGGTCATTTTATGGAGGCTGAAATCTTAGCAATTGCTTTTTCTTATGAAAAAAATACTGGGTATTTTTTGCCGTTAGGCAAAGACGCAGATAAGGTGCTTCAAAAGTTTAAACCTATATTTGAGAGTGAATCTATACAAAAAATAGGCTATGGATTAAAGAGAAAAATACAGACACTTCAACATTATAGTATTCAACTCAAAGGAGAGTTATTTGATGTTGGAATAGCTCATTATTTATTAAATCCTGAAATTTCTCAAAAGATAGAAGTTATGAGCCAAACACTTCTGGGAAGAGAAATGATAACAGTGGAAAATATAGTAGGTAAAGGAAAACAACTTATACCATTTGACCAAGTAGAGATAAATAAGCAGAGGGATTATTTTATACAATATGCTGATGTTTCACTCCAAATAAAAGATATATTAGCAGAAAAATTAAAACAAGAAAACTTATATAAATTATACAAAGAAATAGAAATTCCGTTGATAAGAGTACTTGCCGATATGGAATATCAGGGCATAAATATAGATATACAAAACTTGAAAGATCAATCTGAATCTATAACTAAAGAGATAGAGGTATTACAGAAGAGAATTAAACATCAGGCGGAGGCAGAATTCAATTTAGATTCCCCCAAGCAGCTCGGGGAGGTACTATTTGATACCTTAAAATTATCGGATAAACCCAAGAAGACCAAAACAGGGCAATACGCTACTTCAGAAGAAGTTTTATTATCTTTAAATGAATATCCGATTGTAAGAGATATACTTGAATATAGAACACTTCAGAAGTTAAAATCCACTTATATAGATGCTTTGCCTCATGAAGTGAATCGTAAAACAAAAAGAATACATACCTCTTTTAATCAGAGCATTACAGCTACAGGTAGGCTTAGTTCTAACAATCCTAATTTGCAAAATATACCCATTAGAACAGAGCGAGGTAGAAAAATAAGAGAAGCATTTGTACCTAAAAATAAAGATTATATGTTGGTTTCAGCAGATTATTCTCAAATAGAACTACGTTTGGTAGCAGAAATTAGCAAAGAAGAAAATATGATAAATGCTTTTTTACAGGGGCAAGATATTCATTTATCTACTGCAGCAAAGGTATTCAAACTCAAATCTAATCAAGTATCAAAAGAACAGAGGAATTACGCTAAAGCAGTAAATTTTGGTATTATATATGGTGTTTCAGCGTTTGGATTGAGCAGGCAAACCAATTTATCTAAAACAGAGGCTAAAGAAATGATAGATTCCTATAATGCTTCTTACCCTATGCTCAAAAAATACATGAATGACCAAATAACCTTAGCAGAAACGAAAGGTTATGTAGAAACCATCAAGGGACGAAAACGCTTTTTAAAGAATATTAATTCTAGAAATGGTATGCTCAAAGCTGCCGCAGAGAGAATAGCCATTAATACTCCTATACAGGGTAGTGCAGCTGATATTATTAAACTGGCAATGATTGCTATTCACAGGGAATTTAACCATAAAAAATTAAAATCTAAAATACTGTTACAGGTACACGATGAACTAGTATTTGATATATACAAAGAAGAATTGAAATTAGCAAAAACTATCATTAAAGAGCAAATGGAGAATGTATATAATATATCTATTCCATTAACTGTGGATATAGGAATGGGAGGAAGCTGGTTACAAGCGCATTAGATTTATCAGAATGTTTTATGTTTGCTCAAAAATTGTAATTAAATGAACCGTAATGATTTATAACAAAATAAGAAAGTATGTTAGATAAAGAAAACAAAACAACTTCAAAGAAATTTAAGCCTAAGACGTGGAGCCAAATTAAGTCTAATGACTCGTGGACTATATTTAAAATAATGGGTGAATTTGTAGATGGTTTTGAAAAAATGAGTAAGATAGGTCCTTGTGTTTCTATATTTGGGTCTGCTCGTACAAATCCAGAAAATAAATATTATCAAATGGCTGAAAATATTGCTTACAAGCTTACTGAAAAGGGCTATGGCATCATCACTGGAGGGGGTACTGGTATTATGGAAGCAGGAAATAAAGGTGCTCATAGAGGTGAAGGTACATCTGTAGGAATGAATATAGAGTTGCCGTTTGAGCAAAATAGTAACCCTTATATTTCAAAGGGAAAGAGTATTAATTTTGATTACTTTTTTGTAAGAAAGGTAATGTTTATGAAATATTCGCAAGGTTTTATTGTAATGCCTGGTGGTATGGGAACTTTAGACGAAACTTTTGAAGCAATTACCCTTATGCAAACTCATAAGATAACTAAATTTCCAATTATAATGGTGGGGAAAGACTATTGGAAAGGTCTTATGGATTGGATAAAAAATACAATGTTAGTCAAAGAAGATAATATTAATAAAGAAGATTTAGATATTTTTAAGGTAGTAGATACTGCTGAAGAGGCTGTAAAACATATAGATGATTTCTATCAAAAATATAATCTCCAACATAATTTTTAATAGGTTGTGTTTTGTATTTAATAGAATATAGTGTAAATTTGCGCCTCTGAATTATTAGGTAAATAATTATAAACTTTAAATATATGTATGCAATTGTAGAGATAGCAGGTCAGCAGTACAAAGTACAAAAAGACCAACATATTTTTGTGCACTCTTTGAGTGGAGAAAAGGGAGAGAAGGTTTCTTTTAATTCTGTATTACTTTTGGATAACGCAGGTAAAATAAAGGTTGGTACGCCGGTTATAAAAGGAGCTGTAATAGAGGCTAAGATAGAGGATCACCTCAAAGGTGATAAAGTAATTGTTTTCAAAAAGAAGAGAAGAAAGAGTTACGAAAAGAAAAATGGACACAGACAACACCTTACTAAGTTAAGTATTAGTAATATTGTAGTGTCTTAATAAGGAAATAAGAGATAAATAAAATAAATGGTTGAATTATGGCACATAAGAAAGGAGTAGGAAGCTCTAAAAACGGAAGAGAGTCAGAGAGCAAAAGGCTTGGAGTAAAAATATTTGGTGGACAGGATGCGATCGCTGGTAACATTATAGTAAGGCAAAGAGGAACTCGACACAATCCCGGAAGTAATGTAGGTATGGGTAAAGACCACACTTTGTTTGCACTTATCGATGGTACGGTTGTGTTCAAAAAGAAAAGAGGTGGTAAGTCTTTTGTATCTGTGGTTCCCTAACACATAGTATTTTTTATCTAAAAGATTAGTGGAAATAGCAATTTTCCAAGACTTCTTATGAGGAGATTGTGTAGTCAAATGATTTTTTAAAGCAAAAAAAATTTTAAGTTTTTAATAAAAAACATGTAAATTTGCCATCATTTATTAAAATTTAGGTCTGGTAGTTCAGTTGGTTAGAATACATGCCTGTCACGCATGGGGTCGCGAGTTCGAGTCTCGTCCAGACCGCTAAGGAGTGGTATAGAAATAGAATTTTTACTTTGGGACTGGGGCAAGTAAAATACAGTATTAATGGATATTCAAAAGCTATTTGATAAATTAAATACATACAATAAAGAGTGAGAAAGAGAACAATAAAATAATCACTCCAGATTTTAACATTTTTCATATTTTATCCCCTCAAGAAATACAACTATCAAGATTTATAGGAGAGTTACTAAACACAAAAGGGACACATTTACAAAAGAGAATATTTTTAGACCAGTTTATTGACAGCTTTTTTTTAAGAAAAAAGGCATTTTTCAAGAAAGCTAAAAGTGTTGATATTTCCCTTGAATACTCTAATAAATCTCTTGACGGACAAATAGATATTTTCATTCTATTTGAAAACAAGTTTGCTATTGCTATTCCAAAACAAACCTTTTGCTGATGATGGGGAAAGACAAATTATGCGGTATTGTGATTTTATGGCAAGAGAGTACGGAGAGGGTAATTATTTAGTGATATACCTTTCAGCAGAAGGCTCAAACCCGACAGATAAAAGTTTAAGTAAAGATGAGAGAGAGAAACTGGAGAAAGAAAACAAGTTTTTAGTTATCTCATATCCACAAATCAGAGATTGGGTAAACAACTGTATTGAAGTATTAAAAGAAACTGGAGCAGAACAACTAACAGAAAAAATTGGGCAGAATCAATTGCAAGAGTATTGTTATCAATTCATCAGGAATAGAACGCCATTATTTGTTCATAAATAAAAAACTCATAAATAGGTTATTTATAATTTTAAATGATTTGTGGTTATCCAGTAAAGAGCAAGCTAAAACAACAATCAAGGATAAGGGTATTGAAGAAAATACGAATTAGAGACAGAAATCAGGCAAAATGGTTTTCCAACCTCTCCTAAAAAAGAAGAAGATACACTACATCCAAAAGGATGTTATAAAGAATTCAAAAAGCTATATAACAGGCAAAAGGATAAAAAAGCTGCCCCCATACTTATACTTAAACAAATATTAAACTCATGGGGTATTGTTATTTTTGTTCTCTTTTTAGTGGTAAGATCTTATTCTGAATCTGATTCTGATTCATTCATTGTTGCTGGATTGTTATTTGTTGGTTTAGGTGTTTTAAGAGTGATATTTCCCATTTCAGAGGAAAATAAAGTTGAGTTTTCGCGAAGATTAGTAACATTGTTTTTACTTATTGCAGGGTTGGTAATTATTGGTGTTAACTCTGATATTATTATTTTTGACTCTTATCCACCATCCATTTTTGGATTGTTACCTTTTTTCATTTTTGGTGGATTGTTACCTTTTTTCATGAAATTTGACTCATTTCAGGGGAAAATATTGGAAATAGTTTTACTTATTGCAGGGCATTGGAATTATCTATTCTTAACAAAACAGGATATAAGAAAAAGATTATAATAGACTATGTTAAAAAAAATACTTTAGACAAGTCCCTTAGAAACATCCGAGAACTTGGAAAAATTGGGAAAATGTTTGATAATGATAATTATCCAATAGTACACCCTCACGATGGTTACATTACGGAAAAGTATGATAATATTAGGAAAGTGTCAATAATTACAATTAACCCTAAACTATTCAGGGGGAAAGATTGAATAAATTAAGATAGTTAACAAATAATAGAAGGAAAGGCAGGTTAAAAGATTATATCATAGAATTTGAGATTGATAATAAAGATAGTATCATCTCTAATCAAACAATAATAACTTATTCAAAAGCAGGTACAAAAGAGTACGACAACAGTAAAGTCTCTGACTTTTCAACTTTTATTAATAAAAGTGTTGTAAAAAAGCAAAAACTTAAAATTGAAGCAGAAAAATTAGTAGCTCAGAAAAAAGCAGAAGCTGAAAAAAGAGCTAAGAGTGTTGAAAATTGTATGGATCCCTGGGATGGCTCACACTATAAACCAGAATGGTGGGTAGAGAAGAATCTAAATGACCCTGAAAGTATTGAACATATAGAAACTCGCTATCAAGTGTTTAAAAAACATGCTAATGTTGTAATGACGTATAGAGCATCTAATCTTTTCGGGGCTAAAATTGTGAAATTGATAAAAGCTAAAGTTGATTTAAAAACTTGTGAGGTTTTGCAGGTAGAGCAGTAAAGTAACTTTAGCAGGTAAAAATTACCCCTAAATAATCGTATCTTTACAGAGCAATGGAATTACAACTCATACAGAACAAAATTTACGAAATACGAGGTCAAAAGGTAATGTTAGATTATGACCTTGCAGAATTGTATGAGGTAGAAACTAAGGTATTGAAACAGGCAGTAAGGAGGAATATTAACCGTTTCCCCTCCGATTTTATGTTTGAATTAGCTAAAGATGAGTTTGATAGTTTGAGGTCACAATTTGTGACCTCAAAGAGAGGAGGTACAAGATATATGCCTTTTGCATTTACAGAACAAGGTGTAGCGATGCTTGCAAGCGTATTAAAAAGTGAGAAAGCCATTGAAATAAATATACAGATTGTAAGAGCCTTTGTGTTTATGAGGAGGTATGCCCTCTCTCATCAAGACCTAACGGAAAAATTGAGAGCGTTAGAGAGCAAGTACGACAAGAAATTTGCAGATGTGTATGAGGCTCTAAAACATCTCTTTGTTAAAACAAAAGAATTAACTCCATACAAAGCAGGGGTTTTAGAGGGTATTAAGGAGGCAGTAGAGGAAATGAAGCTAATTAAAGAAGGAAAGTTAAAAGCAAGAGATGCAGGAGAATTAGTTAATGAGTTATAAAGTTAAAACCATACCTCATTTTGAAAGGCAGTTAAAGAAGTTGGCTAAAAAGTATCCTTCTCTAAAGAAAGAATATTTGGAGTTAATTCATTCAGTATCAGAAGATCCAACCAAAGGTATTGATTTGGGGCAAGATTGTTTCAAGATACGGTTAGCAATAAAGTCTAAGGGCAAAGGGAAATCAGGAGGAGCAAGGCTAATCAGTTACATTGCATTTATTCAAGAAACGGTTTATCTGCTAAGTATTTATGATAAATCTGAAACAGAAACTATTGAAGATAAATATTTAAGCCAACTACTTCAACAAATTCCAAATTTTGACAAATGAAAACAATAAACAACAAAGAAAAGGACAGAAAGTTACTGTAATCGGTCGATGTGAATTTGGGAACGTAAGTTTGAAAGGGTGTGAATTATGGAGTTAGAGGAGTAAAATAACTTTAGCAGGTAAAAATTACCCCTAAATAATGGTAACTTTGCAGAGCAATGGAATTACAACTCATACAGAGCAAAATTTACGAAATACGAGGTCAAAAGGTAATGTTAGATTATGACCTTGCGGAATTGTATGAGGTAGAAACTAAGGTATTGAAACAGGCAGTAAGGAGAAATATTAACCGTTTCCCCTCCGATTTTATGTTTGAACTTACGAGAGATGAGTATAATTCTCTAAGGTCACAATTTGTGACCTTAGAAGAAGGTAGAGGGAAATATAGCAAGTATAATCCTTTTGCATTTACAGAACAAGGTGTAGCAATGCTTGCAAGCGTATTAAAAAGTGAGAAAGCCATTGAAATAAATATACAGATTGTAAGAGCCTTTGTGTTTATGAGGAGGTATGCCCTCTCTCATCAAGACCTAACGGAAAAATTGAGAGCGTTAGAGAACAAGTACGACAAGAAATTTGCAGATGTGTATGAGGCTCTAAAATATCTTCTTGAAAAAGATAAAAAAGAGGTTGAGCAAAAGAACAGAAAACCAATAAGCTTTAGACAGGAAAAAGAAGAAAATTAGAAAAAAATTGCCAATATTCCTGTCGATATAATTTTATATCTATTTTAAGTTGCTGAAAATGAAATAATTAGAAAGTAAGGTGTTCGTCTCGTCCAGACCGC
Organism: Ichthyobacteriaceae bacterium; assembly: GCA_965226285.1. Classification (GTDB taxonomy): domain Bacteria; phylum Bacteroidota; class Bacteroidia; order Flavobacteriales; family Ichthyobacteriaceae; genus CBDDCQ01. Next base: position 865,334 of record CBDDCQ010000005.1, on the reverse strand, counting down.
TAAGGGGTGTTTTATGCACCCTTTTTTTATGCCCTAAATTCAATAAAAAGCTAATAAAAAAATCAATAAATGAGAATATTTTTTATATTGTAATTTTATATTTACCTTTGCAGTATCAAAGTCTGTTACAAAAATTAGTATGATATGAAACTATTATTAGATATAAAAGACGAAAAAGCCTCTTTTGTTTTGGAACTGCTTAAAAATTTCAAATTTGTTAAAACAAAAGAATTAACTCCATAAAACAAGCCGTAAGGAGAAATATAAAATGTTTTTTCCCTATGGGTTTTATGTTTGAATTAACCAATGAGGAGATTAATAATTTGGTATCACAAAATGTGATACCATCTAAAAGCAAGTTTGGTGGTGCGTTGCCAACATAATTTTTAATAGGGTGTGTTATTGTATTTATTAGAATATATTGTAAATTTGCACTCCTGAATTGTTAGGTAAATAATTATAAACTTTAAATATATGTACGCAATTGTAGAGATAGCAGGTCAACAGTACAAAGTACAAAAAGACCAACATATTTTTGTGCACTCTTTGAGTGGAGAAAAGGGAGAGAAGGTTTCTTTTAATTCTGTATTACTTTTGGATAACGGAGGTAAAATAAAGGTTGGTACGCCAGTTATAAAAGGAGCTGTAATAGAGGCTAAGATAGAGGATCACCTCAAAGGTGATAAAGTAATTGTTTTCAAAAAGAAGAGAAGAAAGAGTTACGAAAAGAAAAATGGACACAGACAACACCTTACTAAGTTAAGTATTAGTAATATTGTAGTGTCTTAATAAGGAAATAAAAGATAAATAAAATAAATGGTTGAATTATGGCACATAAGAAAGGAGTAGGAAGCTCTAATTTTTTATCATAAAGAGTAAATGAAAGGGTTAGTTTATCTTTATCACAGTTATCTAGGTCATATTAAAATTATAGGACAAGGTGATTTCATCACAGGAGTTTACTTTGTAGAGGAGGTGAATAAGAAAGAACTATTTTCAGATGTTGTATTAGGATGTAAAAATCAACTTGAGGAATATTTTAACGGTAAGCGTAGGATTTTTGAATTGAAGTTAAAATATATTTTTGGAACACCTTTTCAGCAGAAGTGTTGGGATGCTATGCAAAAAGTACCTTATGGAAAAACAATAAGTTATAAGCAGCAAGCAGCAATTGTAAATAATCCTAAAGCTATGCGTGCTGTGGGAGGTGCCAATGGTAAAAACCCTATAAGTATCATTATTCCATGCCATAGAATTATAGGAGATAATGGAAAATTAGTCGGGTTTGGAGCAGGATTATGGAGAAAAAAATTCTTACTTAATATGGAGTCAATAAGAAAATAATTTTTAAGTTTTTTAATAAAAAAACATGTAAGTTTGCAATCATTGTATAAAATCGAGGTCTGTAGTTCAGTTGGTTAGAAAGAATACGTGGGGGGCACGAGTTCGAGTCTCATCAGATCGCTTAAATTTTTTCATAACATAACATTGTTTTAACTCCTATTGAAATTTATATTAGATAGGAGTTTTTATATAGATTATTATTTATTTTAGTACATTTAGATGATAATATTTAATATTATAGTTATATTTCTTAGGTTCATTTGGCGAATTTGGTTTGTAGTAGTATCAATTATTAGTACGCTTATTTGTGTACCTTTCGCTTTTTTAGCTATTTTTATTAAATATCACAAATTATTTTTTAGTATAAGAAAGCTTTGGGCAAAGTTAATTTTATATGGCATAGGAATTCCTTATAAAGTTATAGGAGAGTTCCCCAAAGAAAATAAAAGATATGTTATTATTGCCAATCATGTATCTAAGTTGGATGCTATCTTTTTGTGCGCCATCACTCCAGGGGATTTGTCTTTTGTAGGAAAGAAAGAATTAGCTAGAATACCTATATTCGGGGTAATTTATAAAGCCACAAATATTACGGTAAATAGAAGTTCTTATCAAAGTAGGAAAAGTGCATATTTAAAATCTAAAGAGTTAATATTATTAGGAGGGAAACTATGTATATTTCCAGAGGGTACAGTACCTGATGAACATATTACATTAGAAAAGTTTAAAGATGGTGTCTTCTCTCTTGCAGTAGATACAAATACCCCTATTTTACCTATTATTTTTATGGATAATAAAGAGTATTATCCTTATAACTGGTTAAAAGGCAGACCAGGTATATCAAGAATAGAGATATATAACCTCATAGATGTTAACTCATCTATGAATAAGAAAAAACTAAAGCAAGACACCTATAATTTTATAAAGAATAAAATTATAAAAAATTGATAATAAATCAATTATAAATTTATGAAGATAACAGAAAAAACTATAGATAAATTATCCAATTTAGCTAAATTGGAATTTAATGATGAGGAAAAATTGAAGATAATAGATGATTTAGGCAAGATGATAGAGTTTGTAAATAAATTGAATGAATTAGATACTACAGGGATAGAACCTTTAATATATATGAATCAACAAAGGGATATATTAAGAGACGACAAGGTGATAGAGACCATATCTCAAGAGGAAGCTCTTAAAAATGTACCAGTGAAAGATTCTGATTATATCAAGATTCCTAAAGTGCTTAAAAAATAAGAAAATTGTTTTAGAGTTTAATGTCTTGTATATAATTATAGATCCAATCTCCTACTTCGCTAGTTGTTTTTGGGTTGATTTTATCTAAATCTTCTGTTACAAAACTAGCCTCTAAAGATGCTTCTACAGCAGTTCTTACTACATTGGCTTCAACATTGAGTTTAAGGGCATCTAATAACATAGCAGTAGATAGTATAGTAGCAATAGGATTTGCTATGTTTTTACCTGTGGCTTGTGGGTATGACCCGTGTATGGGTTCAAATACCGAGGTATGTACCCCTACAGAAGCGGAAGGTAAAAGACCTAGTGAACCCGTAATTACACTAGCTTCATCAGTAAGAATATCTCCAAACATATTCTCTGTAACTATTACATCAAAGGCTTTTGGGTTCTGTATGAGTTTCATAGAGGCATTATCTACAAACATATATTCTGTAGTAATTTCAGGATACTCTTTCTCCATTTGTTGCGCTACTTCTCTCCAAAGTCTGGAGGTAGCCAATACATTGGCTTTATCTACTATGGTGAGTTTCTTTTTTCTGTTACCTGCATATTGAAAAGCAAGTGTACATATTCGCTTAATTTCCTCTTTGGAATATACACAACTATCAAAGGCTATTTCTCCATTCTCACTTCTTCCTCTAGGTTGTCCAAAGTAAATTCCACCAGTAAGTTCTCTTACTATTATAAAGTCAGCTCCATCTACCAAATGTATTTTGAGCGGAGATTTCTCTATTAGAGACTTAAAGGTAGTTACAGGTCTTACATTGGCATATAGCCCTAATTTTTTTCTCATAGCCAATAATCCCTGTTCAGGTCTTACTTTAGCCCTGGGATCATTATCGTATTTAGGGGATCCAATAGCACCAAATAAAATGGCATCGGCATTCATACAAAGTTTGTGTGTTTCATCTGGATATGGATTTCCTGTTTGGTCAATAGCAATAGCACCTACCAGTCCATTTTCAAAATGGAATATGTGCTGAAACTTATGAGCAATGGCTTGCATTACCTTTTTTCCTTCATGTATGATTTCAGGACCTATCCCATCTCCGGCTAATAGTACAATTTTATATTCCATAGTTTATTTAATTTAGATAATGAGGTCTTTTTGAGTGATAATCTTTTATTTTGTCTTTGATGTTCAATAGAAAATCTATGTCATCATAGCCATTTTGTAGACAGTTTTTTTTATAAGAATTAATTTCAAATTTTTCATTTTTACGAATAGATAAAATAGTAATGGTTTGTTTTTCTAAATTCACTTTTAATTCTGTATTTGGGTTTGATTTGATTTGCTCAAATATTTCATTTAAAAATATATCAGATACTTGTAAGGGAAGTACGCCATTATTAAGAGCATTATTTTTGAAAATATCTGCAAAAAAACTACTGATTACTACCTTGAATCCATAGTCGTGAATTGCCCATGCAGCATGTTCTCTAGAGGAACCACAACCAAAGTTTTTGCCTGCAACTAATATACTATTCCCTTTGTATTTTGGTTCATTTAAAGGAAAGTCTTCTTTGATATTACCATCTTTGTCAAACCTCCAATCTCTAAATAAATTATCTCCAAAACCTTCTCGAGAAGTAGCTTTTAAAAATCGTGCAGGTATAATTTGGTCTGTATCTATGTTTTCTATAGGTAACGGTATGCCTGCAGAAATTAAAGTTGTAAATTTTTTCATATACTAATTGTAATTTAGATAATTTCTATTTTGTGATTACTATTAAAAGTATTTTTAAGAGTGTTTAACAAAAAGCCAAGCATTTTTTATAAAAATTTAGAAGTGCAAATATAATTAATTTTTACTTTTTTCAAATATTTAAAATGCCTTTTAAAAATAGGTGTTTACAGCAAATTCACATTGATAAATAAAAGTATTCTTGAAATTCCAATTTATTGAAAAAGGGTGGATCAAAAACTATCATTTTTATATTGTCCCATAGCAGCGTAAAAAAGAATTATATTTTTTGCAAGCATACATTATACTGTTCTTTTAATTATAGGATACCCTCATTTTTTTTAATCTTCAAAATGGGGAACAAGGAGGCTTGTATGCTCAAATCTAAAGTTAGCTTGAATTTGATATAACTTAGAAGTCCCACTTTACAAAGGCTTCCATAGCAGCATAACTGGCTAATCCTAATTTACGGTATAAATTTGCCGTTTCAGCATTTCTATCTTCTGCCCTTTGCCAAAATTCTCTAGTATCTGAACCTTGAAATAATACACCATCTTTTTGTGACTGGTGCTTAAATATTCCATACCTCTTTTCAAGTACTTGCTCTGGACTCATAGGTATTGCCATCTCTATCTCGTCTATAGCCCACTCATGCCAAGCCCCCCTGTACATCCATACCCAGCAATCCTCCATAAACTTCTGCTTTTGTTCCTTGAGCTCTTTACATGCCTTAAATACTATATTTAAACAAACCTTATGCGTACCGTGTGGGTCTGCCAAATCACCTGCCACATAAATTTGATGAGGTTGAATCTGTGATATTAAATCCATTGTAATCTGAATATCTTCCTGTCCCAAAGGTCTCTTTTCTATAGTTCCCGTCTCATAAAATGGCAAATTCATAAAATGGATATGCCTATCATCTAAACCCACATAATTAGCTGTAGCTATGGCTTCACCTTTACGCATAATACCTTTCACAGCCCTTAATTCCTCGGAATCAACTCCTCCATTCTCCTTAATATTCAAAAAGTTCTCTGCATTAGCGTATATTTTTCTTGCTTCTGTATTATCTACTCCAAAGTGCTGATTATAATCCACTACAAACCTCATAAACCTTATGGCTTCAGCATCTGCTACAGCAATATTTCCGGAAGTTTGATAAGCTACATGTACATCGTGTCTTTGATTCTGTAACCTTATAAAAGTACCTCCCATAGAAATAATATCATCATCGGGGTGCGGTGAAAAGATAAGTACTCTCTTTCTTTTGGGAAATCCCCTTTCAGGGTGTTTAGGATTCTCTATGCCAGGTTTACCTCCGGGCCATCCTGTAATAGTATTTTGCAAAGCATTAAACACTTTGATATTAGTATCATAAGCAGGTCCTTTTGAAACGATAAGGTCGCTCATACCATTTTCTATATAATCTGCATCTGTAAGAGCCAAAACGGATTTTTTCAACTTTAATGCTAACTCTACAACAGCTTTTTTAATAAGCTTATCTGTCCAGATAATTTTTTCTATAAGCCATGGTTGCTTGACTCTTGTAAGTTGAATCGCTGCTGCTTTATCAACTATTATAGTTGCATTCTTGTGTTCTTGCAAATAAGATGCTGGCACTTGAGACGTTAAATTACCCTCCACTGCTTTAGAAATAATACTAGATTTTCCTTGGCTCCAAGCCATAAGTATAATTCTCTTTGCCTTCATAATTTGCTTTATACCCATAGTAATAGCCGTTCTGGGCGTATTCTTTAGCCCTCCAAAATCTGAAGAAGCAGCCCTTCTGGTACTGTAATCCAGTGCTACCAATCTAGTATCTGAATTACGCAAAGAACCCGATTCATTAAAGCCTATATGTCCATTGCCTCCTATTCCCAATATTTGCAAATCAATTCCTCCCGCATCCTCTATTTTCTTCTCGTACTCTGCACAATAATCTAATATTCTATCCTTATTCAAGGTGCCATCTGGTATATGGTAATTACTTTTCAAAATATCAACATGGTCAAATAGGTGCTTCTTCATAAAATATACATAACTCTTGCTAGAATCAGGTTTCACAGGGTAATATTCATCTAAATTAAATGAAATTACATTCTTAAAACTCAAGCCTTGCCTATGTAACCTCACCAATTCAGCATATAAATTTTTAGGTGTAGCACCCGTAGCTAATCCTAATATGCACATTTGATTTTTTTCTTGCTTCTGCTTGATTAACTCTCCTATCTCCTTAGCAATTACCTTAGATGCCGTATCTTGATTTTCAAAAATAACTGTATCTATTTTTTCAAGTCTTTTTTCGAACCCTGTAGCTTTATCAATATTACTTTTTAACATATCTTTTTTAGAATATTAAATTTTATAAAATATTTGCCTTGATTTTCTTCCAAACTTTAGTCAGCAGAAAACCTGTAACTACTGCCAATATAGACAAAAACAAACCTAAACCATACTTACCATAAATAAAATTACCCGTGGCAAACATTACCGCATAAATCATTACTAATCCCAGAAGTGTCGCCAATATACCTGAAGGCACACTCCAATTTCCTTTTTCTGTATGAAGATTCTCACCCTTTTGAGCAGCCTTTTTTAATACTTTTTTCCATCCGGCACCTCCAGGCTGAATTTTCCTATAAAAATCATAAAGCACCTTATCGTCTTCTGGCTTAGTCAAAAATGTAGCTAGTAACCACACTATACTTGTAAGTACCACCACTACTGGAAACTTTAAATACCCTGCCAATAAGCCTTCTGCACCAAATAAACAATCTCCTAAAGGTGTAAATTTAAACGATATAGAAATAATACCTGATGTAAACATAGCTGCAATCTCACTCCAAGCATTGATGCGCCACCAAAACCAACGCAAAATAAAAATTAACCCCGTTCCTGCTCCAAACATTAAAACCAAATCAAATAATTGCAAGGCATCACTAAGTTGCAAAGCTATCAAAGAACTCAATATCATCAATATAACTGTAGAGGTTCTACCTACATTTACCAATTCCTTTTCTGTAGCATTAGAGTTTATAGATTGCTTATAAAAATCATTCACTATATAAGATGCACCCCAGTTCAAGTGAGTAGAAATAGTACTCATATAGGCCGCCATAAGTGAGGCCAATACAATACCTAAAAGTCCACTTGGCAACTTGGTAAGCATAGCAGAGTACGCCAAATCGTGTCCTAATTTATCTGCTGCTACATTGGGAAAAGCCTCTGAAATACTTCTTATATCAGGATATACCACCAGAGAAGCTAAAGCCACCAAAACCCATGGCCAAGGACGCAGTGCATAGTGCATAATATTAAAAAAGAAAGTAGCTCCTATAGCGTGATTTTCATCTTTAGCCGCTAACATTCGTTGTGCTATATACCCTCCACCTCCTGGCTCTGCTCCTGGATACCAAGAACTCCACCATTGCACAGCAATAGGGATAATCAAAAGAGTAATAAACATCTCCGTATCGCTAAAATCTGGCAATATAGAGAGTTTAGAGACTACATTCTCATTATTTAATAGTTTATCTAATCCTCCTACCTCGGGGATATTTACCAAATAATACGCCGCTCCAATAGCTCCTACCATCGCCACGAGAAACAACAAAAAATCTGTATAGATCACTCCCTTAAATCCTCCCATCGCAGAAAATACAACAGTTACTAAACCTGCTAATAATAGCGTCTGCCATCCTTCTAAACCTAACATTATTCCTCCTATCTTGATGGCTGCCAAAGATATTGCAGCCATTGCCAATAAGTTAAATATCACTCCCAAATAAATTGAGCGAAAACTTCTTAAAAACTTAGCAGGTTTTCCTCCATAACGCAACTCGTAGAACTCCATATCAGTATTTACTCCCGATTTACGCCATAACTTAGCATATACAAAAACCGTTAAAAGCCCTGTAATCAAAAATGCCCACCAAATCCAATTACCAGCAACGCCATTATTACGAACTATATCTGTAACTAAATTGGGTGTATCAGTAGAAAATGTAGTAGCTACCATAGATATGCCCAAGATCCACCAAGGCATATTCCTACCCGACAAAAAATATTCTGATGAACTTTCTCCCGATTTTTTAGATACCACAATTCCTATAATTAAAGTCGTAATAAAAAACAGGGTTATAAATGTATAATCTAATGTACTTAATGATATCATAAACTTATTTTTTTATAAAATTACTTTCTATATTGTTTTTACTCCATCGGATACACTTACTGCATAAGAATCCACAGCACCCACACTGATAATCGCTTTATTTATTTTATCTACTAACTCTTCTGGCGCAATTGCTACAATGCTACCACCACCACCTGAGCCTACTATTTTAGCACCATAAGCTCCTGCTTGCAATGCTGCATCTATCATAGCATCTATCTTGGGTATAGTAATTTTAAGCATATCCTTTAACACTCTATGGTGTTTATTCATCAATGCCCCTACCTGTTTCCAGTCAATCTCTTTACATTGTAGTGCTCTCAATGCCAATCTAGTACAATGATGGTTTATGATAGCCGCCTCAAAATAAGGTTTTTCTTCTTCCAATAAACACCCTATATACTTATGTATTTGAGTTGCTTCTGTCTTTTGTAAATCAAATTCTAAAAACTTTTTACTCACTTTTTTTATAGCTAAAAAGGTATTTTTTTTTAAGTGAGCTAATAGTCCTAAAGTATCTTTCTTTTCACCTGAAACTCCTGTAATCAATCCCGGAACCTTTGTACCTATTATTTCAAATGAAAAAGGGTCATCTGTAGTGATATACACCACATTACCCACTCCTATAGTATATTGATCCATCATTCCCCCAGGACTCTTGTGTTCTAGTACTTCTGCCTCATAGGCTATATAAGCTATAAGTTCAGGAGTAAGGGGCTCTGAAATACCATAAGCCTCTATCAAAAAGCGGATCCACGCCAATAACACTGCCGAAGAACTAGATGTACCCGAATTGATAGGAATATTACCCGTAATATGAATATCGTACCCCACTGTAGGAATACAACCCCTCCTTCTTAAAACCCTCAAACCAGAAGCATAATGATCTCCTGTAGTTAATTGCTCAAACTTATCTTGAATATCTATCTCTCGAGTTTGGTTCAAATCTACTAAATCAAGACAAAAAATATCTTTATTATTCTTTGTAGCAGTTAATCGAATATATCTATCTATGGCACAGGCTATCACAGGCAATCCCAAATAATCCTGATGATCTCCAAATAGACATACTCTACCTGGAGAAATTACTTTTATCTGTTGTAAACAATCTGTCATACCACTTTTAACTTAAATTAGGTTGTAATATTTAGGTTACAAATATAGAATAATCCATAGAACGAAATGTACAAAAATTCGAAACGAAAAGTATATTTTATTTTAGTGATAATTAATTAAAGTTCTTTTTTGTTATCCTTACCTTTCTAATTTTTTTAGATTCTTCTTTATGAATTCCTTCTTAAACCAACTCTTGTTAAAATAAATGCCTTTAACGGTCTTTAAATTATCTAAATCTAAGAGGGGATTTTAGCATAAAGTTACAAAATCAGCATCTATTCTTTCATGTGTAGAATCTTTGTTTTTTTCTTCTATCCACTTAGCTGCATCAAGGCTTGTATTTTGAAAATATTATATTTAGTAATATCTACATTTCATCTAACATGGAAAAACCATGTGTTTGAAACATTCTATTTGCATTGGGACTAATGAGTAAGTGGAGTAGTTTACTTCCTTCTCTATATTAGAAAGTCTCGGACAATAGAACCAGTTATCTTTCCTGACTCTATTAGCTTTATAAAAAGTTATTATGTGTGGGTTGTTATCACACAATACTGCTCTCTGAGGGTAAAATGTTAAAAGCAACTGCTCCTGTCCCCTAGAAAACAAAGGAGTAGTAAAGGAAAAAAGGTTTATTTTTTCCATTCAATATGACCATTAATGTCGTTATCCTCAAATACTTTTAATATTTGAATACAGAATTTCATTGTCTCATTATCATTAATTTCTTTTGCCGCTTCATAAAGCCTTATAAACATCTTTTTCCCTGTTTCAGTTTGTTTATAATTTTTCTTCCTAAAGTTATGTGTTGCACAGAGTGTTTGACCGTTACTTATACTAGCCTTTCCTCCTAAATCTTTAGGTTTTATGTGGTCAACATGTAGTTCTACTCCTTGCTTTTTTCCTTTTCCACAGATTACACACTTATACCCATCTCTTTTAAAAATCTCATTTTTTTGTCGCTGGGAAAAATCTTCAAGTTCTCGATTATGAACGTAATTTGGATCATATTTGTATACTCCTTTTGCAATTTTTATTAAAAAACCTCTTTGGGCTAAAGAACGAATACCTCTATCCGGGTCCCTGAATACTTCTCCTGTTCTCTTTAAATATTCCTCAGTCGCCCAATCAACTATCTCTGGGTGAGCAATATTTCTATTTGGGTTGTTAGTAAAGTATTCTTTTAATAAATCAAGTTGTGATATTTTCCTTTTCATTTAAAAGAAAAGTTTAATAATGGAGTCTCTTTTATAATTCTATTTTTTGCCAACTTGCAATAATCTTCATCTAATTCAACACCGATTGCCTTTCTTCCTAAATTTTGAGCTACAAATAATGTTGTCCCACTTCCAACAAAAGGATCAAAAATTAGGTCGTGTTGATAACTAAATAATTTTATACACCTATAAGGAAGTTCTTTTGGGAAAGGGGCTGGATGACCAACTCTTTTTTTACTTTCTCCATTAAAAGTCCAAACCCCTTGAGTCCAAGTTTTAAACTCATCTCCTGTTACATCATTAATTTTACTTCCGTTTGTTTTTTTCCATTCTTCCTTGAAGAATACAACAATTAATTCTACTGGTGCAATTACTACTGGTGCTGATGCTGATTTCCATGAACCCCATGCTGTTCTCCTTGAAATATTACCTTCATTCCAAATAATGGTTGTTTTATACTTCCATCCTGCTCTTTGTGCTTCTTTTGTTAAATCTGCCCCAACGGGCTTATGTCCTCCTTTATTTTTATCAAGAGGAATATTTAAACAAAATCGGGCTTGTTCATTACTCCAATTAAAGCAATTTTTCATCCATTTATATGAAAAATCTAAATATTGTTCATAACTCAACTTATCATCGTTAGAATTATATTCTATACCAACATTGTAAGGAGGGGATGTTACAATTAAATCAATAAAATTACCATTGAACAAGCTATCCTTTAAAACATCTCCATGAAATAAGAGAATATTTTCATAAGAAAAATACTCTTTTTTTAATCTACTTACTTTTAGTAGTTCTTTATTACTCATGTTCTAATCTCAATTTTAAACCTCACCTCCAAACCCTTTTTCTACAATATCTCTTTAAATTCTGAATATTCATCTTTTGAGCGTAATCTGTCTCTATTCTTGCTATATAGCTTCGCTTTTTGTTTACTCTGTCTGCTAATTCGGATTGGGATAGTCCTTTCTTCTTCCTTGTCTCCTCAACATTACAGATATATTTTCATTTGATATTTTCATTATGAAACCCTAATCATACTTTATCATATTTTCCTAAAACCCTTTTGATTTCACCTATTCTTTGCATCAAATCAGGGTTCTCTTCGATATATTTTTTAATCTTTGATATCTTGGTTTTATCGTGAACTTTTTCTCCTAAATAAGTGTTGCTTAAATCAGTTTCACTATCCTTTAAAAATGCAGATAAGATTAAAATGGTCAAATCTAAACAGCGATGTAAAGGTATTTCTTCACATTGGCGACTCCACCTTTTACCAGTATGCCTCCATATTTTAGCCGATATTTCTTCATTATTCCATTGTGCCTCTCCAATAGACAAGGCTTTGCAGTCAGTATATTCCCCATCCTTATTTTCGTAGTTATCTGCTACTAAGATGGGTTTGTGCTTTAAGTGAGTAGGGTACATAAAATTTGATTAATTGTTCAATAATATAATACCCACAAAGGTAACTCAAAAATTACTAATTATACAGCTTTGTGAATAACTTTTTAGAAAAATCTTGTTATCAATTCTCACACCAGTTTTGCAACTTAGCACCTCCATCGTAAGCTAAGGCTAATCCTCTTTTTATTAATTCTTTAGCAAGAGATTTATCATTAACATATACATCTGCTACTATTCTAAAATACTTATCTCTGTCAATGTTCTTTAAAGTTACTTTGCCTTGACTTAGAAACTTTTTAGCAAAATCCCTTGCTTTTATGGCGAGTTTCTTTTCTTTTTCGCAATCGCCTCTAATCTCTGGTGCGTCTATCCCTGAAACTCTTATGCTAATATTCTTACAAAAAATATCCATTTCACAATCACATTCTAAATTCCCTGTAAAAGTATCTCCGTCATACACCGAGGTAATGGATTTTACTTTGATTTGTGTTTGTGCGAAACAAATAGGAGACGCTGACATTAATAACATCAATGTCCCAATAATTGATATTCTTCTTGATATTCTTCCCATAATTCACACTTTTCCAATATCACATTAAAAGATAATCCATCACATCTACCAATCACGGTAACCTGTTGTCCTCTTCGTAAACGAGCAGCTACTTTCTTATTGATATGGCATTTTATATTTCTAAACGCTTTTCCAGTCTCAAGGGTGATGTAAATATCGTCCAATATATTGGTACCTATATCCTCTATAACTCCTGTAACTGCTAATTTCTTTCCCTTATACTTGTAATCGGCAGCTATATCATTTTCTTGATAATCTGCATACAACTGATAAGCTGAAATTTGATACGGCTGCTGTTTTTTTGAAATTTTATAATATCTGTGTACTACAACTTGCCTATCTTCTTCACTTGCTAAAGTTATTTTATTCAAGGTGTCTTTTTCAGTATTATCCTCACTCGGATTATTCAAAAAAATACCAACAAGAAGTAACCCTATTATAAACACTCTACCTGTTATTTTTTCTACTTTATTCCGAAATTTGATTTTGAGGTCTTTGTCGCTCTCTTTTTTCATTTTTTTCATTTCTTTTCTTATATCATCTGCGATAGGAGGTAAGATGAAGAAACCTGATAAGACTATGAAAATACCGCTCAAAATTGAGCCGGTAAAAATTTGTAATTGTCCTACACTGATGATGACTATCGCTAACGTGTATTTTGTAATTTTTTTCATAATGTTATTTATTATATATTATATTCAATTTATTTGTATATTTATATAAGGGAAAAAGAAATAATCAATTCCCTCAAAAATGTTGGAGTTACTTTGTTTCAGAAGTGTGGCAGTTGTTCAATGTTTCCTCCTTTGATTTTCTCTAAAAAACTGTGTATTTTTATATTTAAACTGTTAAAAACATTAGACTAAACTTTTTTCAAAATATCTAAAAACTACTTATTCAGATTTGCTAATATAAGCATATCTTTTAGACCATTTTATAAAATCTTCTTTTGTTCCTTTGTCAAAAGGAATTAGATAAAACCCATAATGATGTATCTTGTTTCCTTTGATGAGATATTCCTCTTGCGGTTTAGCCCACCAACTATCATCTCCTCCCAGCCCTCTTTGGTTTAAATCTATGTTTAATTGTACCAAATCTTGCTCTTTAATATCTATAGTATGTTTATTGGAATTTACCTTATCATCTCCATCTATTCTATATTTGTCCTCTACTTGATTACCCTTATAGTTCAACCCTATAGTAGCATCAAAATCCTCATTGGGCATATGCAATGCACTAAAACTTATAGGCTTTTCAATATTTCGCGTAACTACCAAAAGCCCTGATTGATTTTGATTTTGTAATGCCAGCCACCTCACATCTGTTTTATAACCATTTTCTTGTGGGCGAATATACGGTACATACTGCTGGCTTACAGTAGAAGAATACAAACCTACAAATGTAGAACTATTACGATCTCTGTAATTCTCCCAAGGACCTCTACCAAAGTAAGTTAATCTGCTATATTCTTTTGGTAACTGCATACGCATTCCTATTCTAGGAAGATCTGCTTTGTACGAAGTTGTATCTAAAGTATTTTCTATTTCTATCACACCATTACCATAAATAAAATAAGTGGTATGAAAATGAGTATTTACCCCCGGAAGTATATAACTCACATTTAATTTTACTTTGTCAGAGGCTACTTTTTCTACTAAGATATTCTTAGGTTTAAAAAACAAAGAAGCTTTTTTCCATTCTATATTTTTCCTTTGCATCTTGTTACCAAAATCATTATCTGTAACTGCACGCCAAAAGTTAGGACGAGGTCCCTTACCTTTTCTAATGATCTCTTTTCCTTTGTATTTAAAGGAAGTTAAAATACCTTTTACTTTATCAAATACAATTTGAAATAGTGAATTATCTACAGTAATTGTTTCGTCTTCTTCTACATCTAATTCTAGATGCTTATCTCTTTTTGTAATCTTAGTTTCGTAAAATTTTTTTAATGGTATTTGTTCGTGAGCCAAAAGGTGTCCTTCAGATAATATTCCCCATTGCTTTTGAGTAAAAGCTGATACCTCTACAAAATACTCTGTGTTTTCTTGATATTCTATATCTTTTAAGGGTATTCGAACTAATTTACCTGTATGAGGTTCAATATCTTTGGCAGGTATATTTACTGTTTTAACTACTTTACCATCTGCTTTTACTTTGGCTATAAATTTAAAATCTTTTAAATTCGTAAAGTCATATAAGTTTTCTATAAGCACCCTTAATTCATTATTTTTATTGATACCTTTATTTTTAAAATTGATATATTCATATACTTTCTTTACTTCGTACAATTCAGGTTGAGGTGTTCTATCAGGAAACACTATGCCATTGTTCAAAAAAGTATCATCGCTAGGCATATTTTCTCCATAATCTCCTCCATAAGCGTAGTATTTTTCTCCATTTTTGCCTGTCTTCCAAATAGATTGATCTACCCAATCCCATATAAAGCCTCCTTGCAGATTATCATATTGTTCTATGATCTCCCAATAATCTTTAAAATTCCCTATGCTGTTGCCCATTGCATGAGCATACTCACTAGGAATAAAAGGTCTATCGGTTTTACTTTTTCCTACAGTCTCAAAAGTTTTAGGAGATGGATATTGTGGTACTATAATATCCGTATTTTTATCCATATCAAATAAGTTGCCATCATAAGATTTATAAGTCCTCTCATACTGTACTGGTCTCTTGGTTTTGTCCAAAGCCTTTATAGCATTGTATCCCGCATAAAAATTGATACCATTTCCTCCTTCGTTCCCCATAGACCAAATGATAACGCTTGGATGGTTTTTATCTCTTTTCACCATTCTAGTCATTCTATCTATATGTGCATTTTGCCACGATTTCTTCTTAGCCAAAGAATGCTTACCATAATACATTCCATGTGACTCTATATTGGCTTCGTTTACTACATAAATACCATATTTATCACACAATTCATAAAAAATATCCGGTTGTGGATAATGACTCAACCTAACAGCATTAATATTATTTTCTTTCCAAAGTTTGATGTCTTTAATAATTTGTTCTTTAGATACGATATGTCCTGTTTGTGGGTTATGCTCTTGAGTATTGATTCCCTTTAGCGTGATACGCTGTCTATTTACTAATAACAAACCGTTTTTTATCTCTATACTTCTAAATCCTATTTTTGCAATAGTTCCCTCTATAAATTTCCCTCTATTGTCAAAGGTTTTGATATTCAAAGTATATAGATTTGGATGCTCTGCACTCCAAGGTTTAATATGTTTTACAGTGGTTCTAAAAATATGAGTATTCTTTTTTTGAGCATCCATGTTCAATCTTTTACTCGAAGAGGCTAATAGTTTACCGTTAATTTCTCTAAGTTCATAAATGGTTTTTATCTTTTGTTTTCTATAGCTATGGTTTTGTAACGTTATCTCTAATTCTAACTCCCCATTTTGACATGCAGCATCTAAGGTAGATACCACTTGAAAATCTTGCAAGCGGATTTTAGGTTGAGCATATATAAAAACGCTACGCTCTATACCACTAATTCTCCAAAAATCTTGACATTCTAAATAACTACCATCTGTCCAACGATATATCTGCAAAGCAATAATATTTTCACCTGTTTTGATAAAAGGTGTAATATTGAACTCTGCAGGTAATTTACTCCCTTGTGAATACCCTACATATTTGCCATTTATCCATACAAAACCTCCCGACTTCATAGCACCTATATGTAAAAAAATTTCTTTTTTTTTCCAATCTTTAGGAATATTAAACTTCTTGCGATAAGAACCCACTGGATTGTATTTATGAGGAACTTTACCCGGATACTTAGGATAAATTCTATCTATAAATTCCATCTCTTTTGAAATGGGAGCCTTATAATCTGCAAACTCATATTGATGATTTACATATATAGGCACTCCATATCCCTCTATTTCCCAATTGGAAGGAACCTTAATATCATCCCAACTGCTTGCATCAAAATAAGTTTTCATAAACTCCTTGGGTCTATCCTTTGGAGAACGAACCCATTTAAACTTCCATATTCCATTGAGTGTTTTCTTATACTTGGTAACGACCTCTTTCATTTCTTTCTCTGAAAGAAAAGAAGTAAATGTAGCATGGGCAAGCTCTTTGTGTTCATTAATAACTTTTTGATTTTCTATATAATGCCAAATATCCTTCGTTTGAGCATTCGCTTCGGATAATATTATAAACAACAATAGAATATATTGTAAGTTTCTCATCATATTTTAATGTTTATGTAATATGACCATAATTTTATATGTTCACAAATTTAAACAAATATTTTTGAATAGCGTTTCAAATTTATATAAAAAAATAGATTTTAACAAAAAAAATCAAATCACAAGAAAATTTTCTTGTGATTTGATTCCGAATTAAAAATTACTACAAAAACTAACTTTCTTAATACATAACCTTTTTAACTGTTAATTTTCCATTCATCTTTATATGTACGAAAAACACTTGATTCTTTACTTGATTAGGCTTATAGCTCAACGTTTCATTACTTGTTACCATTCCTCTATGCAATACTTGACCTAAAGAATTAACTATAGATATTTCACTTTGAGCATCTGTTTCTACATTTATACTTACATGTATTCCGTCTTGATTTGCAAACGCTAGTACTTGATCACTTTCCTCATCATCCATTATAGCATTTTCTGCCGTTTGTAAATTATATTTAGTAAATACAATACTAAATCTATTTTCCATATCTCCATTTTTAAATTTGAATCTATATTTGTCCCCTTCATTATATATTTCCTGATTATCGACACTAAATACCTCTCCTTTCTTTACATCATAATCTTTATTCAATACGTTATCTCTTATAAATATATTCCAAGAGCTGTCTATGTTTAATTCCATTAAATCTACCTCGAGAAAATATTCTATTTCTTCTTTTGCGCTAGATTGAATCCCTAAAGGTATAATATGCTCATCCACGTCTGGATTCAATTGTGAAAGCTGGTTAATTGCATATTTATTACCATTTTTATCTTTTGAATATAAATCGTTTATTTCTACTCCAAAACCACTCACATCAAATACACTATTATACCCCATATATTTAGCATCCATACCTTTATCAAATTCATCTGTAGCATAGTTTGAAAAATTTATATAGGTATCATAATATTGGGTTGTCTTTTCATTATAAAGTCTTATTTTTAATCCGTTAGCATTCTTGTTTTCACTTTTTACCATAACTTTATCTTCATTTACATCGTAATAATTCATATCATTTGTAAACTTAATAATATTAGACGAGGCTCTTTCTTTTTTTCTTATGATAATACCTTCAAACGGCTTTATAATATGACCTTCTGGAGCATTTAAAAATAGTATAGCGTCCTCTGAATTTTTTGCAATTACTCTATATCCCATCTTGTTATCATTTAAAGTATATACCACTGGCTCCATTACATCCTTATTGAGTTCATATAATTTATTCCAATCTATAGAAAACGGATAAGGGTTACTTATTAAATACCATCCTTTTCTACTTTCTACTGCATCCACTTCATCAACATCTAAGAGTTCTACATTAATATCTCCATCATTAGCCAGTCCTCGATGAGAAATTACTGAAGATAAACTAGTTAAACTAAAACGCTCTTTATCAGATATGTTGTTACCAAACCTCATTAAATATGACCGTCCTGTTTCAACTATATCATCTGTCCCTTTAATTTCCCAAGCTTGCAATATATTCCTTTTAGCTCCTTTCCATTCGAACACACTTGCTATATTGTTATCAAAAAAGGTTCCATTTCTCGTATATTGACCAAATATAGTACCTTTTACAGGAGACCCCATAAACCTAAACTGTTGATTAACTCCATCTGCATTTTTCTTGCCTGCTATATATTTCTCTATAGTAATATTACCCGAATTCACTTCAAGTCCATTACCATTCTTACCTGTAATCATTTCAGAATATCCCATCTCATCTGCTTTCAATATTAAATCTCCTTTATTTTCAATTTTTTTATAAATTCTCAATATATTACCTCGGTTTACGATGAGTTCCTTATCCATTTCTACTCTTAGTTCATTAATTGATAAATTCTTTTCTACAAGTAATTTATTTGCATTCACTTGTAGTATATTAAACATATACTTTTGAGCAATATTCATTATAGTATCACTCTCTAAAGAAACTAGTGAATTACTCCCTGATTTTAGAAAAGATGGATCTCCTGAGAAATTATCATGTACATATATACTTCCATCATTAAACAAATCTCCCTCCATATATACACCTTTCTTAAAGGATACTTTTGAACCTTCTCCCACATACATTAAACCCTTTACTATATAATCGTTTTGAGCAAATAGGTTAAAAGTAATAAAGCTAAGTAATAATAACATTTTTGGTTTCATGATAATACAATTTTTATAGATTAATAATTCGTTTGTTCTGCGATATAACTAAATTAATACGATAACACTTACTTTTTTAAGACGACAAGAACATTTTTAAAGATGAAATGCACTTTTTGCAATATCTACCTTCGAGTATTTATAGTTTCTTCACAGAATCTTTATGCATAATTCAAATATGAAACTGATATAGATTAGCGAAGAATATTTGAAATAAATTTGTTAATATTGCATGCTCAAACTAAATACTATATTTTATTGACATGGCTTGGTTTAAAAGAAAAGAGGTAGGTATAAGTACTCCAACGGAAAAGAAAATGGATATTCCTAAAGGACTATGGTACAAAACTCCAAGTGGAAAGATACTACAGACAGAAGAACTCAAAAAGAATTTTTATGTAAGCAAAGAGGATAACTATCATGTGAGAATAGGTAGTGAAGAATATTTTTCAATTATGTTCGACGAAAAGTACAAAGAATTAGATAAAAATATGGTTTCTAAAGACCCTTTAAAGTTTGAAGACACAAAAAAATATACAGATAGGCTCAAAACTACACAAGAAAAGACTAAACTTAAAGATGCCGTAAGAACAGCTGTAGGAAAATCCAATGGTAGAGATTTAGTAATTGCTTGTATGGATTTTAGTTTTATAGGAGGTTCTATGGGTTCTGTAGTAGGTGAGAAAATTTCGAGAGCAATAGACTATTGTACAGAAAATAAAATACCCTTTATGATGATTTCAAAATCTGGAGGTGCAAGAATGATGGAATCTGCTTTTTCACTGATGCAAATGGCTAAAACTTCTGCAAAATTAGCTTTACTATCAGAAGCTAAAGTACCTTATATCTCACTACTTACTGACCCGACTACAGGAGGAATTACAGCTTCTTTTGCAATGCTTGGTGATATTAATATTGCAGAACCCGGAGCACTTATAGGATTCGCCGGTCCTAGAGTAGTGAAAGAAACTATTGGTAAAGATTTACCTGAAGGATTTCAAACCTCAGAATTTGTATTAGAACACGGTTTTTTGGATTTTATAGTAGATAGACCTAACTTAAAGAATAAAATAGCACTATTTATAGATATGATCTACGATAAAAAATAATATTATTTTGAAAAATAAGAACGTTGCTACTCTAGGTGAATTTATCATAGAAAAACAGAAAGATTTTAAGTATTCTACCGGAAGCCTTACAAGCCTTTTGAGTGCTATCAAGTTAGCAGCTAAAGTAGTGAATAATAAAGTAAATAAGGCTGGGCTCTCTAATATAGTAGGTGGTGTCGGAGAAGTAAATATTCAAGGAGAGCAACAGCAAAAATTAGATGTATTGGCAGACGAAAAGTTCATTGATGCTCTTGTAAATAGAGATGTAGTATGTGGCATTGCTTCAGAAGAAAATGAGGATTTTATACCCGTAAACAAAGATAATAAGTATGTTGTACTTATAGATCCTTTAGACGGTTCCTCTAATATAGATGTAAATGTATCAGTAGGAACTATATTTTCCATTTACCGAAGAATTACAAAAGAAGGTACACCCGTACAAATGAAAGACTTCTTACAAGAAGGCAAACATCAAGTAGCAGCAGGATATGTAGTATATGGTTCTTCTACAATGTTAGTCTATACTACAGGTAATGGCGTAAATGGTTTTACTTTAGACCCTGCTGTAGGAACATTTTACCTATCTCATCCTGATATTAAATTCCCTGAAAGAGGAAAAATATACTCTGTAAATGAAGGGAACTATGCTTATTTTCCTCAAGGTGTAAAAAACTACATCAAATATTGTCAAGAGAAAAAAGATCACAGACCCTATACTTCAAGATACATAGGATCTTTAGTGTCTGATTTTCACAGAAATATGATAAAAGGAGGACTATATCTATACCCCTCAGGAACAAAATCACCCAATGGTAAACTAAGACTTTTATACGAATGCAACCCTATGGCTTTTTTGGCAGAACAAGCCGGTGGAAAAGCTTCTGATGGGTTCAATAGAATTATGGAAATAAAACCTACAGAATTACACCAGAGAATACCCTTTTTTTGTGGTGTAAAGCACATGGTACAAGATGTAGAGATGTTCTATTCTGCAAAAAACAAGTAAATTAAAATTATAATATATGCATAAAAACAAAAAGATACTTAAAAAGTATCTTTTTGCTGTTTTTAAAGTCTTTTTAACACTAATTTACCACTATCATCATAATATCCTTTGTAAGAGATACCATCTATAGTTACCATTACATTACCCTTGGGGTATTTGGCGTTATAATTAAATACAAGCCACTCATTTTGATAAGGTTTTATGTTTATTACTTTTCCATTTTTATAAGCAACAGTTTGGTGCATTTTCACCTTACTTGCTAAACTACTTAAAATAAATTCAGAATCTATAGTTACCTTAGCACTGGAACCATCATCAGTAGAAATATCTAATTCACCCTTTTGTTTCATATATTTATCATCTTTAGTAAGATCAGATAAACTATTTATCGTCATAGAACTATTTAATACGCCCACTAAAGTACCCATATCAGTATTTTTGAAATCCTTAAAAGAGATTTCAAGTGTAAATTTCCTTAATGCGAAATTTGTTGTAGAAGTCATTATTATTTTACCACTTAATTTTTGCAAATTGCTATCAGTTTGACTTTTACAACTTGCAAAATCAAGGGTAATTTTGGAAAGTCCAGACAAAATACTTGAGTTATCATAATTTATAACAGGACACAATCCCATCTTATTTCCAGCTTTTCCTACATATTCATTTACAGAAGTTATACGCTTTTGTAAAACCATTGACTTCTCTGTTAAATCTATATGATTTTTTGACACATCACTATCTTCTCCCTTATTACTGCTACATTTCATTACGCTAAATAACACCATAGCTATTAGAAGTATCCTTATATTTTTCACCAATGTTTTCATAAATTATAAATTTTTAAAGTTATCTAAAAAGTAATTTTATGCAAATATAACCATTTTTATTTTAATACAATAATATTTAGAAAATAATTAAAAGTTCACTTCAAAAATAAAATGATATTTTTGTAAAGGCGTAAACATTCCAAGTTTAAGAAAAGTACTACAACTTTTATTATGAGCGTAAATATGTATTTTTTAGAAACGCTATTAGAAAAGAGATGATGAGTAAAGTAACTGCAAAAAAATATTTGGGACAGCATTTTTTGACCGATGAAAATATAGCTGTGAAAATAGTAAATAATCTTTGCCTACACTGCACCCATATCATTTTAGAGGTAGGTCCGGGTATGGGAGTACTTACCAAATACTTAATAGATAAGCCCAAAGAGCTTTTTTTGGTAGAAATAGATAAAGAATCTGAAATTTATCTAAAAAAACACTACCCTACATTAGCTCCAAGTATTATATGCAAAGATTTTTTGAAATTAGATATTTCGAGTGTTTTTTTGGATAAGAAAATATCATTAATTGGGAATTTTCCTTATAATATTTCATCACAAATACTTTTTAAAGTTATAGAAAACAGGTCTCAAATTATAGAAGTTGTAGGAATGTTTCAGAAGGAAGTAGCCCAACGGATAGTATCTTTGCATGGTAATAAAATATATGGTATATTATCTGTATTATTGCAAGCATTTTATGATACAGAGTACTTGTTTACGGTGAATGAAAAAGTATTTTATCCGTCTCCAAAAGTAAAATCAGCAGTCATAAAACTCTCATTGAGGAATGAGCAATTAGAATGTGATGAGAAAATGTTTTTTAAAGTAGTAAAAACGGCTTTTGGAAAAAGGAGAAAAACGATATGGAATAGCCTAAAAACTCTGGGTATATGTAAAAGTTTGAAAACGCATTCTTTTTTTGGAAAAAGACCAGAACAACTATCGGTACAAGAATTTATAGAACTTACCAAAATGACAACAGAATTATGAGCAAAGAGAAAAATGAATTAATAAAAAATATCAAACATCTGATATCATTAAATGATATTCAAAAGGCTAAAGAAATGATAACTGAAATGTACCCCGCAGACATAGCAGAGATCATCAATGAGATAAACTCAAATTATGTAGATAATTTACTCGATAGTTTAGAAAAAGAAAAGTTTGCAGATGTATTAGTAGAGTTAGATGAAGATGTAAGAGAAAAGATATTAGAAAAGAAATCGCCAAGAGAAATTGCCAAAGAAGTAGATGAATTAGAGACTGATGATGCTGCAGATATTATCAACGAATTATCCAAAAATATCAAGGAAGAAGTTATCTCGCAAATAGAAGATGTAGATCACGCCAAAGATATTATAGATTTACTCCGATACGATGAGGGAACAGCAGGTAGTTTGATGGAAAAAGAACTAGTCATGGTGAATGAAAATTGGAGAATGCTCACTTGCGTAAAAGAAATGAGAAAGCAAGCGCAAGAAATACCAAAAGTACTATCAGTATATGTAGTAAACGACCATGGTATTTTGCTTGGAACACTCTCTTTAAAAACCTTATTGACCACCTCTACGAAAACTCCTATTAAGGAAGTGTATAATAAGAATACCCACTCTGTAAACGTAAACGAAAAAGCCGAAAAAGTAGCCCAAATGATGCAGAAATACGATTTGTTCGTTATTCCTGTAGTAGATGAAATAGGAGTGTTATTAGGTAGAATTACTATAGATGATGTAGTAGATTTTATAAGGGATGAGGCTGATAAAGATTATCAATTAGCATCAGGTATATCTAAAGATGTAGAAACCAAAGACGGTATATACGAGCTTACCAAAGCGAGATTGCCATGGCTATTAATAGGGCTTCTTGGGGGAATTGTAGGGGCTCAAGTTATGGGTGTTTTCAATATAAAATCACATATAGAATTGGCTTTTTTTACTCCTCTTATAGCAGCTATGGGAGGAAATGTAGGCATACAATCTTCTGCAATCATCGTTCAAGGGTTAGCTGGGAATACTATTAGATTAGAAAATATAAGTGTGATATTTATAAAAGAATTAGGTGTAGCCCTACTAAATGGAATTATTTGTTCTATCTTGGCATTTGTATTGTGTTATTTTGTATATGATATAATACTCGCTTTTACGGTGAGTATATCCTTAATTGTAGTCATTGTATTTGCAGCACTCTTTGGTGCATTTGTACCGCTTACCTTAAACAAATACAAAATAGACCCTGCATTGGCAACAGGTCCTTTCATCACAACGATGAATGATATATTGGGACTATTTATCTATTTTACCATTGGGCGGATGATATTAAATTTTTAAGAATCAATATATGATCTAAGGTGTAATCAAGGTTTAAATTTTAAGTGTAAAAATATCAATTCTGATATATTGATGCCCCTTAAAAACGAAATGTATCATAAAGTAAAAAGTGCTAAAAAGCGTGTATTATAGCATATTTAGCATAAATCTAAATAAGAAATATACAAATTTATTACTACTCATAAAGATATTTTAGCTATATTTGTTGCGCAGTAATAATTTTATAAACGAAAAAAATGAAAGAAGAATTTATAAATGATAATTTAGAGATAAGTTCTGCTGGAGAAGTAACACTTAAAAAAGGTGTTGACAAAGAGAGTTTAACAACAGTAACCATTCCTCATACGATTGATGTACTACCGTAACCAGTATTGGATGGGGGGCATTTTACGGTTGTAGCAAGCTCACTACCATAAAAATACCTAATGCTCAGTTAAATGCTTGGTGGCGTTATACAATAAGCGATGGTAATCATGCAATAGTAGAGAGTTATTAATAAAAAAGTATATGAAAGCAAAAATTACAAAAAAAATTACAATATTTTTTAGGTTCATACTATTGATGTTGTGTAGTGCTTCAATGGTAAATTGTAATGATAATTTAGAGATAAGTCTTGATGGAGAAGTAACACTTAAAAAAGGTGTTGACAAAAAGAGTTTAACAACAGTAACCATTCCTCATACGATTGATGGTATTACCGTAACCAGTATTGGAAAGATGGCATTTTGGGGTTGTACTTCACTTACCCGTATTAAGATTCCTAATTCGGTAAAAAGTATTAGAACTTGGGCATTTCGGGATTGTACTTCACTTACCAGTATTACGATACCTAATTCCGTAACCAGTATTGATGGTGCATTTCGCGGCTGTACTTCACTTATCAGTATTACGATACCTAATTCCGTAACCAGTATTGATGGTGCATTTCGCGGCTGTACTTCACTTATCAGTATTACGATACCTAATTCCGTAACCAGTATTGATGGTGCATTTAAGGGTTGTACTGCACTTACCCGTATTACGCTTCCTTATTCGTTAACCAGTATTGGAAATGCGGCATTTTCTGGTTGTACTTCACTTGGATTTTTTAAAAGTATTCAGATTCCCAATTCCGTAACCAGTATTGGAGCTTCGGCATTTTCTGGTTGTACTTCACTTGGATTTTTTAAAAGTATTGAGATTCCCAATTCCGTAACCAGTATTGGAGCTTATGCATTTTATAATTGTAGTTCACTTACCCGTATTACGATTCCTAATTCTGTAACCAGTATTGGAGATGGGGCATTTGAGGGTTGTAGTTTACTTACCCGTATTACGATTCCTAATTCCGTAACCAATATTGGAAATTATACATTTTCTGGTTGTACTTTACTTACCAGTATTACGCTTCCTAATTCCGTAACCAGTATTGGAAGTCATGCATTTAATAGTTGTAGTTCACTTTACAGTATTACGATTCCTAATAAGGTAAAAAGTATTGGACTGCAGGCATTTTATAAATGTGTAGAACTCATTGGTATTGCGATTCCTAATTCCGTAATCAGTATTGGAGCTTCGGCATTTTCTGGTTGTACTTCACTTACCCGTATTAAGATTCCTAATTCCGTAACTAGTATTGAAGGTGGGGCATTTTGGGGTTGTACTTCACTTACCAGTATTATGATTCCTAATTCCGTAACCAGTATTGGAGCTATGGCATTTAAGGGTTGTACTTCACTTACCCGTATTACGATTCCTAATTCTGTAAAAAGTATTGGAAATCGGGCATTTCAGGATTGTACTTCACTTACCAATATTACGCTTCCTAATTCCGTAACCAGTATTGCACGAAAGGCATTTTTTAAATGTGCTTCACTTACCAGTATTACGCTTCCTAATTCCGTAACCAGTATTGGAGCTATGGCATTTAAGGGTTGTACTTCACTTACCAGTATTACGATTCCTAATTCCGTAACCAGTATTGGAAGTGAGGCATTTAGAGGTTGTAGTTCACTTACCAGTATTAGGATTCCTAATTTCGTAACCATTATTGGAGTTTCGGTATTTCGTGGTTGTAGTTCACTTAGGAGTATTACGATTCCTAATTCCGTAACCAGTATTGGAGATGGGGCATTTGGTTATTGTACTTCACTTACCCGTATGACGATACCTAATTCAGTAACCTATATTGGAAATGATCCATTTATAGGTTGTAGCAGGCTTACTACCATAAAAATACCTAATGCTAAGTTAGGTGTTTTTTATACATTAGAAGTTGGTAATGATGCAAGAGTAGTGGGCTATTGATAAAAAAAGTTAAAAACAACTTACATGTTAAAAAGAACCGCTCGATCACCTAACACAATGCAGGTTTTATATTTTAAAGTTGCCTAAAAACAAACTGCCCGTCAAATTCATCTAAAAGTATTTTGTCTTCGGGTTTTACCTTGCTACTAAGCATTTCTTTAGAGAGTCTATTGAGTACATTTTTTTGTAGTATTCGCTTTACAGGTCGTGCTCCAAATTGAGGGTCATAGCCCAGCTGTGCTAACTTTTTAAAAGCATGTTCAGTAACAGTGAGTGTAATGTTTTGCTTACGTATTTTATCTGCAAGTGCTGAAAAATGCAACTTGACAATAGCCTTTATATCTTGTTCAGAAAGTGGTAAGAACATAATATTTTCATCTATCCTATTGAGAAATTCAGGCTTTAACGTTCGTTTGAGAATTTCCATGAGTTCAAAACGGGTTTGTTCTATTATGTGCATACGATTATCTTTATGAAGATTCTCAAATTTTTCTCGAATCACTTCTGAACCTAAATTAGAAGTCATAATGATAATCGTATTCTTAAAGTTTGCTACTCTTCCTTTATTATCTGTAAGCCTACCATCATCTAATACTTGCAATAGAATATTAAATACATCGGGATGTGCTTTTTCTATTTCATCTAAAAGTACTACGGAATAGGGTTTTCTACGTACAGCTTCGGTGAGTTGTCCTCCTTCATCGTATCCTATATACCCCGGAGGTGCGCCCACTAATCTGGATACGGCATGCCTTTCTTGATACTCGCTCATATCTATTCGAGTAACTGCTTGGTCATTATCAAATAAATATCCTGCCAACGCTTTAGCAAGTTCAGTTTTCCCTACTCCAGTAGTTCCTAAAAATAAAAATGAACCAATAGGACGATTTGCATCTGATAGCCCTGTTCTATTTCTTCGCACTGCATCTGATACTGCTTCTATAGCCTCTTGTTGTCCCACTACTCTTTTGTGTAATTCTTCTTCTAAATGCAATAGTTTTTCACGTTCAGATTGTAACATCTTACTCACTGGAACACCTGTCCACTTAGCTACTACCTCTGCTATGTCCTCTGCCTCTACTTCTTCTTTTATAAGTACCTCCCCTGTAGATTTCATCTCTGATAGTCGAGTGTTTATTTGCTTTAGTTGTGTCTCTACTTCTAAGAGTTTTCCATATCTTATTTCCGCTACCTTAGCCAAGTCTCCTTCCCGTTCTGCTTGCAAAGCCTCTTGTCTCAGTCTTTCTATTTTATCCTTTTGATGCTGATGCTCATCCACCATCTGTTTCTCATTCTCCCATTTGGCTTTAAACTGGTCTCTATCCTCTGTTAAATGGGCAATTTCTTTATTGAGTGTGGCTAATTTTTCTACGTCTTTTTCCCTTTTTATCGCTTCCCTCTCTATTTCTAACTGCCTTATTTTTCGTTCCATTTCATCTAATTCTTCAGGCATAGAGTTAATCTCCATACACATTTTAGCAGAAGCTTCATCTATCAGATCGATAGCCTTATCAGGCAAAAAGCGGTCAGTAATATACCTTTGGGATAATTCCACTGCTGTAATAATAGCTTCATCTTTAATTCTCACTTTATGATGTGCCTCATATTTATCTTTAATACCCCTTAATATAGATATAGTATCATCTGTATTGGGTTCATCTACCAACACCTGCTGAAAACGTCTTTCAAGGGCTTTGTCCTTTTCAAAATACTTTTGATATTCATTAAGCGTAGTGGCACCTACAGCTCTAAGTTCACCCCTAGCTAAGGCTGGTTTTAGAATATTTGCTGCATCCATAGCACCCTCTCCTGCTCCTACACCTACAAGTGTATGAATTTCATCTATAAATAAAATAATATTTCCATCGGATGTAGTAACCTCTTTTACTACGGATTTTAAACGTTCTTCAAATTCTCCTTTATACTTTGCCCCAGCCACTAAAGCCCCCATATCCAACGAAAAAATCTGTTTACTAAATAGATTATCTGGTACATCTTTGTTCACAATTCTATGGGCGATACCCTCTGCTATAGCCGTTTTACCTACTCCCGGTTCCCCTATGAGTATAGGGTTGTTCTTTGTTCTTCTTGCTAAAATTTGAATTACTCTTCTTATTTCTTCATCTCTTCCTATTACGGGGTCTAGTTTACCATTTTCTGCTTTTTCATTTAGATTAATCGCATATTTATTTAACGCATTATATGTTTCTTCTGCATTCATACTCGTTACTTTTTGTCCTTTTCTAAGTCGCTGTATGGCTTTTTTAAGTTCTTTTTCCTTTACTCCAAACTCTTTCAATAAGGTTGATATTTCATCTGATACTTTAAATAACTCCACAAAAATATGTTCCATAGAAACATACTCATCTCCTTGTGATTGGGCTAATTTTAAAGCCTTATTCAATACTTGAGATACCTTAGGAGATAAATACACCGAACTACCCGAAACTTTAGGATATGATTCTAAAACCTTATCTAAACGATGATGAACAGCTTGCAGGTCAATACTCATTTGATTAAAAAGATATGGAATTACATCTTTATCTACTTCTATGATACCTTTTAAGATATGTCCCGTTTCAATAGCTTGATGTCCTCTATCAGAGGCTATTTGTTGTGCTCTTTGAATGAGCTGCTGTGCTTTGATTGTAAATTTATTAAAATCCATGGCTATATTATTTTTAAATTGCTCTATATGAATTTTAATTCAAAATGTATGCCAATACTATGAAAAACTGTAGAATTACATCAAAATGATAGAAATTGATACAAAAATGTTCAAAAAACTGACAAAATTAGGTTAAAAATAAAAAAATTCTAATTTTCTCACTAATATCAATCTATTTTTTCCATTTTATTTATCGCAGAACACACGGTAATATCTCCAGTCACATTTACGGATGTTCTACACATATCGAGTATTCTATCTACGGGAAATATTACTGCTATCCAAGCGGGGTTAAGTCCCACAGTTTGAAGTACAATAATAAGCATTACCAAACCCGCTCCTGGCACCGCAGCAGAACCTATAGAAGCCATAGTAGCAGTAAGTATAATAGTGAGTTGTTGTACAAAATTTAAATCTATCATGTGTATTTGTGCTAAAAATATCACAGCTACTGCTTGATATAAACTCGTACCATCCATATTTACCGTAGCACCTATGGGCAATACAAAACTAGATATTCTATTATTTATTTTAAAATTATCTTCTACACATTCCATAGTCACAGGTAGCGTAGCAGCACTAGAACTGGTAGAAAATGCCAAAAACTGAGCTGGACTGGCATTTCTAAAAAATTCATGGTAAGTCATTTTGCGATTGATAGATATGACGATAAATGGATACACCACAAAAACCATAATTATTAACCCTACTAATACGGTAATACTATATATGCCCAGTCCTTTGAATATCTCCCAAACTTCAGCAGGAGTATTTGCCATCTTGGATATTACACCTGCTAATAAACAAAATACAAAAAATGGTGCAGCTTTCATAATAATATCCACCATCTTCAGAAATATTTCATTTAAACTATTCAATATTTTTACTACAGGCTGTGCTTTTTGCTTGAGCATAGATAGACAAATACCAAAAAATATAGCGAAAAATATCACCTGCAACATTGCCACATTATTACCTAAAGATTTCATTAAATTATCTGGGACAATATCCACTAAAAATTGAAGTGGTCCAGCATCTTCTCTCTTTTGAGCTAATTTAATTTTTGCAGCTATCTTTTTTTGTGTAGCCTCATCTACTTTTTGCACTGTTACATTGGATGAACCTTGTTTTTTTAAAAGGTTTTTTCCATCTTGTATGGGTATATGGTTCTCATTTGCCCAAAGCTCATAATTGATTCTATTTTCTATGAGCTTATTTTTATCTAAATAACTACCGGGTTTTACTGTATTTACTAAAAATAGCCCCACCGATATAGATAATACTGTGGTAACCAAATACATTCCTAGCGTTTTGAATCCCATTCTACCTAATTTTGAAATATCAGGTAAACTAGATATCCCACTGGTGATGGAAAATAATATCAACGGAATGGCAATGAATTTAAGTAATTTAATGAAGATTACTCCAAAGGGATTGATAAACTTAGTAGTAAACTCATTCCACCCTAAAGCACTAGATATAAGAGACCAAACAATTCCCAGTATTAAACTGATAATAATTTTTGAATGTAAAGGTAATTTTTTCCACATAATAGTTTTGTTTTTATATTAAAAAATTAGCACAAATATATTAAATTTTCATCACGTACTCTTGGTAGGGTACTCTATTATTTATAGAATTACCAAGGGTAATTTCATCGGTATATTCTAATTCATCCCCTATAGATATTCCTCGGGCAATAGTAGATATCGTTATATTCTTTTCTTTTAGATTCTTATGCAAATAAAAATTAGTAGTATCTCCTTCAGTAGTGCTACTGAGTGCTAATATTACTTCTTTTATAGGTTGAGCATCTACTTTGTTTATCAAAGATTCAATATGAAGCTGTTGTATGCCTATACCTTCCATAGGGGATATTTTCCCTCCCAAAATATGATATATTCCTCTAAAACAACCTGTATTTTCTACGGCTATCATATCTCTGATATCTTCTACCACACATATAGTTTGTCTATCTCTTAATCTATTTGAGCATATATTGCAAACTTCCGTATCTGATATATTATGACAATCCTTACAGTAGTTGATATGATTTAAATTACTTAAAGCATCAGCTAAACTTTTGATCTGTTGTTTGGGTTGTTTAAGCAAATGTAATACTAACCTAAGTGCTGTCCTACTTCCTATTCCAGGAAGTAATGAAATCTCTTTTATAGCATCTCGCAATTTTTCGGGTAACTGTCTCATTTTATTTAAATAATGCTATTTGTGCATTTAACTTTTTCAGGAGTATTTTAGCAATTTCAGTTTTATAAGTTTTTTTTCTGTAATGTGTAATAGGTTGTATTCCTATAATTACATTAGTCAAAAATACCTCGTCTGCTCTTTGAAGTTCAAAAGGCGATATTTTCTCCTGTTTTAATGTATATTCTTGTGAGTTTTCTATCGTCTTTATCAAATTATCTCTGAGTACTCCCTTTATGGCTCCCTCTTCTAATAAAGGGGTTTTAATCTGGTTTCCCTGTACTAAAAACACATTGGAGTGTATAGATTCTGCTAAGTGTTTGTTATGGTTCAACAGCAAACAATTATCTAGTTCGTTTTCCTTGGCATATATTCCGGCAAGGACATTTACCATACAGTTATTCGTTTTTATGGTGTCCAAAAGTCCTGTATTTTTATAGTGATCCTTAAATAAATCTACTCTGTAAGGTTTATCATTTATGGTATAAAAATAATCTGTAAGAGATCCAACTTCTATAATAAAATCTATATCATTTGTGCTGGGAGTATATAGTCCCCCATTTTTCCTAAATATGGTAATTCTCACTCTAGAAATGCTCTCTATAGCATTTGCTTTAATGGTTTTTAGTATCTGCTTTCTCAAATATTCAGGCGTAAAAATACTTGGTATTTCCATACGGCATATTCGCATAGCAGACATCAATCTAAAGTAATGGTCTTCGCCAAAGAGAATCCTATTTTTGAGTACCTTTAGTGTTTCAAAAACTGAATCTCCAAACTTTAATCCCCTATTACCAAAGGATAACCTATACTTACTTTTTTGTAAGAGTTGCTCATTGAAATTGATAATATTCAAATTTTACTGAGTTTTTTTACTATTCAATCGTATTCTATCCTCTCTATTAGCTAATTCCCAAGCAGTGTAAAAGATAAGTCTAATTCTTTTTTCAAGCAAGGGGTAATTTATTTTTTCTACTGTGTCGGTATGCCTGTGATAATCTTCGTGTACGCCATTAAAATAAAAGATTACTGGAACTCCCTTTTTTGCAAAGTTGTAATGGTCTGATCGATAATAAAATCTATTGGGATCATCTTCTCTATTATAGGTATAATCCAATTCTAAATTAGAATATTTTTGATTGATCATTTCAGATATATTGTGTAAATCTTGACTTAATTTATCTGCTCCTATTAAATAGATATAATTGGGGTTGTCTTGGTGTTCTTTATTAATTCGTCCTACCATATCTATATTCAAATTGGTTACTGTATTTTTTATAGGTACCACAGGGTTATCCGTATAGTATTTGGAACCATATAGGCCTATTTCTTCTGCTGTACAGTGTAAAAACAAAATACTTCTACGAGGTCGTTTACCTTCTTGTGTTGCCTTTTGAAATGCCTCTGCTATCTCTAGCATTCCCACATTTCCAGATCCATCATCATCTGCGCCATTAAATATTTTGTCATCTTCCATACCTAAATGGTCATAATGAGCTGAAATCACTATTACCTCATTTTTTTTATCTGTTCCCTCTATATAAGCAATTACATTTTCCGTTTTTAATTCTTTATTGTTTCTATCTATTGTAAATTTTTGATAATATTTGCCTAATCTAGGTTCATAACTAATATTTTGTTCTATGTAAAAATTCTTTAAATATTCCGCTGCCCTTTTTTGTCCTCTTTCACCCGTCATTCTTCCCTCCATCTCATCAGAAGCAAATATGTAAAGGTGTTTTTTTAAATCTTTTACCAAAATGGTACGAGCATATTTTACTGCATCATCATTATTTATAAGCTGTACCTTACCAGTTTGTGCACTACATATTACAGATGTAAGTACAAAAAAAGCAATATTAAAAATCAATATTTTAACTTTCATAAAAAAATAATTTAAGATTAAATTCAAGATTACAAATATATATAAAATTCAGGTTTTAACTATATAATTTATTTTTATATTATTAAATGATATTACCATTATATAGATTTGTATGCAAACAGTATAAAATATTACTTATAAATTAACGTGCGTTTGATATTGTTATGTTGAGGTATATTGTAAACGGTTAATAATTGTTAGATTATCAAAAATAAATTGAAAACAATTTTTTTAACCTCTTAACTATGCTTTAGAATTTCTGTAGCATTCAAATGCCCACCTTTTGTATATTTTTGTCAGTTTTTCAAAGGTCAATAAAAATTATATTTATATTTGCATTGGTTTTTTAAAGTAATCATCAGGAATATACAGGCTATATGGCGATAAAGGGTAAATTTGCAGTAATAGGGATAGGTCTATTTGGGTCTGCCATAGCAAAAAAGCTCAAACAAGAAGGAGCTGAAGTAATAGCCATAGACAAGAATAATCATATTATTGAAGATATAAGACATGAAGTAACTTATGCTGTTGTATTAGACTCTACTGATAAGAATGCTTTGCTCTCCCAAGATGTTCAAGATATGGATGCTGTAGTAGTTGCTATAGGAGAAAATTTTCAAAATCTTTTACTTACTACTTTTGTAATTCAGGAGTTAGGGATAGAAAGGATTATTGTAAGGTCTCAAAACGAAACTCAAAAGAAAATATTACAGAATATGGGTATCAAAGAGATTTTATCTCCTGAAGATGAAGTGGGTATATCTGTGGCTCATAGATTGATAAATCCAGAAGTGATTACTACTATGTCTTTACCAGATAATTATGAAATAGCAGAAATTATATCTCCTAAAAATGTGATAGATAGAACTTTAGATGATTTGGGGTTAAGGCAAAAGTATCGATTGAATTTGGTTACGCTTTTACGAGAAAAAAATGGAGAGTACCATATAGAAGGAGTTCCTAGTGGAGATACGGTAATACGAAAGACAGATAGAATGCTTGTTTTTGGTTCAGTAAGGGATATAGAGAGATTTATAGAAATTAATCAGTAAATGAAACCCAAAAGATGGATACTACCTAAACAGGCAGATATACAAAAGGTACGATTTTTATCCAAATCTATAAATGTAAGTCATGTTTTAGCTACTTTATTAGTTCAAAAACAAATAGAGACTTTTGAGCAAGCGAAACATTTTTTTCGTCCTTCTTTAGAAGATTTATATAATCCTTTTGACATGAAAGGGATGAAGCGAGCAGTAGATAGTATTTCAGAAAGTATAGCAGATAATTGTAAAATTCTCATCTATGGAGATTACGATGTAGATGGTACTACTTCAGTAGCTATGATGTATTTATTCTTAAAGCAATTTACGGAAAATATAGACTATTATATTCCTGATAGATATACTGAGGGATATGGCATATCTTATCAAGGTATAGATTATGCTTATGAGAATCGTTGTAATATGATTATTACATTGGATTGTGGTATAAAGGCTATAAAACAAGTGGCTTATGCTAAAAGTAAGCATATAGACGTTGTAATTTGTGACCACCATACTCCAGCAAGTGAACTACCTGATGCATTAGTGATACTTAATCCTAAACAAAAGGATTGTAATTATCCTTATAAAGAACTAAGTGGATGTGGGGTAGGTTTCAAATTGATACAGGCTATATGTAAGCATAAAAATATATCTGAGGAAAAGATATATAAGTATTTAGATTTCTTGGTACTTAGCATAGCTTCTGATATAGTACCTATTACAGATGAGAATAGAATATTAGCCTATTATGGATTGAAAAGATTCAATGAAAATAAGCGAGAAAGTTTTAAGATATTATTATCGAGTAGAAGTAAACAGCAATGTACTATATCGGATTTAGTATTTGGTATAGCCCCTAAGATAAATGCAGTCGGACGTATTAAACATGCTAAATCTGCAGTAGAATTACTCATAGAAGATGATATAAATAAAGTTAAAAGTTTAGCTAAAGATGTTGTGAAGATTAACAATCATAGAGTGGAGAAAGATAGAGAAGCAACCTTAGAAGCTCTTGAGATGTTAAAAGGTAAGCAAGATAGAGTTACTAGCGTAGTATATAGTGAAAATTGGAGCAAGGGTATAGTAGGTATAGTAGCGGCTAGACTTATAGAAACTTACTATAGACCTACCTTAGTATTTACTCAAAAAGATGGAAAATTTACAGGATCAGGTAGGTCTATAAAAGGGTTTGATATTTATGATGCAGTAGATAAATGTTCAAAGTATATAGAGCAGTTTGGAGGACATAGGCAAGCTGTAGGAATTACTATAAAAGCAGAATATTTCGAGGTATTTCATCAAGAATTTGAACATGTGGTTTCCCAAACGATTACACCAGATTTATTAGAACCCAAAGTAAATATATCGACAGAAATTAAATTAAGTGATATTACGGATAAATTCTATAATATTTTAAAACAATTTAGTCCATTTGGTCCAGAAAATATGAACCCTGTATTTATGATAAAAGGCTTGCAAGATGAAGGTTCAGGTAGATTACTAAAGGGAAAACATCTGAAACTCAATACCTATTGTAAAGATACTGATACTTATTTTGATATGATAGGTTTTAGTATGGGGCATCTATTTAAATTGACTACCGACCAAAAGAAATTTGATGCAGTATTTACCATAGAAGAAAATCATTGGCAAGGAAACAAAAAATTACAATTTATACTTAAAGATATAAAACCAAGTACTATTTAAATGATAAATCTACTAAACAAATATATTCCAAAAGAGGCACTTTATAAAGTAGAAAAATTGTGGAATAAATATAATTTCAACTTAAAAATAGTCCCTCATAGAACTACCAAGCTGGGTGATTTTAAGGTATTAGCAAAAGGATATTTTCAAATTACGGTAAATTGCGATTTATCTCCAGAGCAGTTTTTATTGACTCTGGTACACGAAATAGCACATTTAGTTACCTATCAAAAGCACCAATCAAGTGTAAAACCTCATGGTATAGAATGGCAGAGAAACTTTAAAGAGTTAATGCATCCTTTCCTATCTGAAAAGATATACACAAGGGAAATGCTATTACATTTGAATAAATATTTGATAAACCCTAAAGCGAGTTCTTGTACTGATATAGAACTTTATAACATACTCAATCGAATAAATTATACCAATAAAATAACGGTATTTAGTTTACAAACCAATCAAGTATTTAGCCTTAAACAAAGGAAATTTAAACTCTTAAAAAAGAGACGTACCAGAGCAATTTGTCTGGATTTGGATACAAATAAAAAGTATCTGGTTAAGGGAGGTGTTGTAATAGATGTTTAGAGTTTAATCCAATCTAGTACTTTTTCTTTTAATATTTTAGTACTTATTGATATAGATTGCTTAGAGGTATCTATAGTAATATACGCATCTTTTGGAATTTCAAAAGGTGAGTTGATACCTGTAAAATCTTTAATTTCCCCTTTGCGTACTTTTTTATACAGTCCTTTTACATCTCTTTGTTCACATACTTCTATAGGGCAATCTACAAATACTTGTATGAAGTTGTCATCTCCCACAATTTGTTTTACTAATTGTCTATTTTTTTCAAAAGGCGATACAAAGGCTGAAAGGACTATTATTCCTGAATCTATGAATAGTTTGCTGACTTCAGCTATTCGACGAATATTTTCTTCTCTACCTTTTTTACTAAAGTCTAAATCTTTGTTAAGTCCCATTCTAATATTATCTCCATCAAGTACATAAGTGTGTATATCACTATTAAATAGTTCTTTTTCTAGGGCATTAGCCAAAGTAGATTTTCCAGAACCTGATAGCCCTGTAAACCAAATTAAAGCAGATTTATGCCTTTTTTGTTCTTGGCGTTTGGTTCTATTTAATTTATATTCTTGTTTAAACAAGTGTAGTTTACTTTTCATAATTTTGAATATTGAAAATATATGTATAATTTTACAAATGTATAACTTTAGATTAAAGGCTTAAGTCTAAAATACTCTCTTGATCTATTTTCAAATGATAAGTATTGATATTTAAATTATTTGCAGTATTGATGTGTTCTAAAGTGTCGTCTATAAAAAGCGTTTCGTGTGATTTTAGGTTCTCGTTTTTTAGCAAGGTTTCAAATATAATGTTATTAGGTTTTCTCATTTTCATTTGATAGGAGTAGTACACATTGTTAAAGATATTTTCAAATTCATTAAATCTCTCTGCCTCTCTATATTTTAAAAAATCGATATGTATAGCATTAGTGTTACTTAGTAAAAATAGATTGTATTTTTGTTTTAATTGTTTAAGAAATTCTATTCTATCTTGAGGGATATCCAATAACATTTTATTCCATGCTCGGTCTATTTGTTGGTCTGTGATGGTTTGAGTACTACATTTTCTAAATTCTTGTCTTAATATATCATCGGAAATTGCACCTGATTCATGTGCTTTTAAAGATCTATTAAGATATGAAGTGTATTCTTCTCCTATCCCTAATTCAAGGATAGATTTGTAGGTTGACTTTATATCTAAGTTGATAATTACGCCTCCAAAATCGAAAATAATATTCTTAATAGCCATATATTCATAATTTAATTTATTAATTTTGTCCCTTATTAAAATTTTGATCATTACAAAGATATATACTTTAAATGAATAAATTAAAAAAAATTATAGAAAAGGCTTGGAAAGATAGAACATTACTATCAGATTCAGGTGTTGAAAAGTCCATTAGAGAGGTATTGGAGTTGTTAGATTTGGGGGAGTTAAGGGTAGCTTTTCCACAAGGGGATAACTGGGTAGTGAATGAATGGGTTAAAAAAGCAGTAGTACTTTATTTTCCTATACAACAGATGGAAACCATAGAGGTTGCTCCTTTTGAGTTTCATGATAAAATACCTTTGAAAAAAGGGTATAAACAAAAAGGAGTACGTGTAGTACCTCATGCGGTAGCCAGATATGGAGCTTATATCTCTAAGGGTGTAATTATGATGCCATCGTATATAAATATAGGGGCTTATGTGGAGGAAGGAACTATGGTAGATACTTGGGCTACAGTGGGTTCTTGCGCTCAAATAGGTAAAAATGTTCACTTGAGTGGAGGGGTAGGTATAGGGGGTGTTTTAGAACCTTTGCAAGCTGCGCCTGTAATTATAGAAGATAATGTATTTGTAGGTTCTAGATGTATAGTAGTAGAAGGAGTAAGGGTGCGAAAAGACGCTGTTTTAGGAGCAAATGTAGTACTTACGGCTTCTACTAAGATTATAGATGTAACTGGAGATATTCCGGTAGAAACGAAAGGTATTGTTCCTTCTGGTGCAGTAGTCATACCAGGAAGTTGTCCCAAAGAATTTGCAGCAGGTACTTATGATGTGCCTTGTGCTTTGATTATAGGTAAAAGAAAACAATCTACTGATAAGAAAACATCACTCAACGATGCTCTTAGGGAATATAGCGTGGTTGTGTAATGAGAATAGGTTTTGATGCAAAAAGGGCATTTCATAATACTACGGGGCTGGGTAATTATAGCAGAGATATTATAAGGTCTCTATCTCTACATTATAAGGAAAATGAATATATTTTGTATAATCCTGAGCGTGGAAATGTAAGAGATTTTGTATTGAATCAGAATATGAAAGAGGTACTTCCTACAGATATATTAGGTCTTATTTTTCCGTCTTTTTGGAGAGAGGTATCAATAGTAAAACAGCTTTTAAAGAACAATATCCAAATTTACCATGGATTGACTAATGAATTACCTATAGGCATAGAAAAAACTCATATTAAAACTGTAGTAACCATTCACGATTTGATATTTCTTAGGCATTCTAATATTTATCCAATTTTTGATAGATACAATTTTATTAGGAAATTTAAAAGAGCATGCAGAATAACAAATATGATTATTGCTGTAAGTAAGCAAACCAAAAGAGATATTATAGATTTTTTCGATATTCATCCTGATAAAATAAAAGTTTGTTATCAAGGTTGTAATATTGCATTTAAAAAAATATATGATAAACCATATAGAGATATGGTAAGAGCTAAATTTTCTTTACCTAAAGAATTTGTATTGAATGTAGGCACTATAGAGGAACGAAAAAATTTATTAACTCTTGTAAAAGCAATGGAAAATATAGATTTTCCATTAGTAGTAGTTGGTAGAAAGACGAGATATTTTAAACGAGTATATACCTATATCAGTAAGAAAAAAATGCAAGATAAAGTTATATTTTTAGAATGCACTACTATAGAGGAATTAGCTTGTATTTATAAATTTGCAAAAGTATTTGTATATCCTTCTGTGTTTGAGGGGTTTGGAATTCCTATTATAGAAGCACTTTATAGCGGGGTTCCAGTGGTAGCTGCTACAGGAAGCTGTTTACAAGAGGCAGGAGGGGAGTATAGTCATTATAATGCTCCTTATGACGTAGAAGCGATGAGTGAATCTATAAGTACTATTCTACAGGATAGTAATATACGTCAAAAAATGATAGAAAAAGGTAAGAAATATGTAGGAAATTTTGATGATGAATATGTAGCAAAATCTATAATGTCGGTGTATGAAAACTTATAAAAATATGAATAAAAACCTTACGGTTTCACTGGTAATCACTACTTATAATTGGATAGAAGCCTTAGAGATAGTACTTTTGAGTGTATTACATCAAACAATAATGCCAGATGAAATTATCATAGCTGATGATGGTTCTACAGCCGATACCAAAGAATTTATTGAGAATTTTTCAGATAAATATCAGATTGAATTCAAATATGTATGGCACGAAGATATTGGTTATGCTAAAGCTATTATAGTAAACAAAGCTATATCACAAGCCATGGGAAATTATATTATACAAATAGATGGAGATGTTATATTACATAAAAATTTTATAGAAGATCATATTCGTTCAGCAAATGAAAATATTTTTTTAAGAGGTAGTAGAGTAATGATGAGCCAAGAAAAAAGTGAAAGAGTATTAAAAAATAGAAATGTTAGATTAAATATATTTTCTAAAGGGTTCCAGAATACGCAAAATGGAATCTATTTGCCTTGTATTTCAAGATTCTTTTGGGATAGTAATACTAATCCTACAGATGTAAAAGGCTGTAATATGTCTTTTTGGAAAGAAGATTTTATAAAGATAAACGGATATAATGAAGATTTTATCGGCTGGGGTAGAGAAGATAGTGAACTAGCATTTCGTTTTCACAATAGTGGTATAAGAAAGAGAGTAATTAAGTTTCAAGCTATACAGTATCATATTTTCCATCTTCCCTTCTCTAGAGAAAGTGTGGATAGTAATGAAAAAGAACTTAAAAAAACAATAGAAAAGAAATATACATATTGCACAAATGGATTAAAAAAAATAAAATAGATGGATAACACTTCTAATTTTAAGATATTTATAAATAAAAGGGAAAATATATATTTACTACTACTCTCTTTAGTAATGATTTTACAATCCTTTACAGTTCAATTGAGTTCTTGTAGTGTAGGGTTATTATTTCTGTTTTATATATGTGATAAAAATATGGGTACTAAGTTAAAAAAAGCATTTAGTTATAAAACCCTATACCTATTCTTAGGCTATTTATTAGTACAGGTTATAGGAATTATACATACTGAGAATTTAGCAGATGTACAGTTGCATAGATATGCATTGTTTATATTACCTATTGTATTGTATTCAGAGCCTATATCTAGAGATAATCTCATTGTATTATTTAGGTTGTTTTTCTATGTCATGATACTTTTACCTGTTGTGGTTATATTCTATGAGTATATCTATGAGTATAATTATCTTTATGAAGAGTATGGGTTACACCCTATGCATCAGTCTAATAATTTTTATCTAGGGGTAATACTGGGTTTATACTTATATGATAGAAAAAAGATAGGTCTTTATGGTTGTATTTTTGGTGTCTTACTTTATATTATAGCTATTTTAGTTGCTAGTTCTCGTATCAATTTTATATCATTGATAATCTATCTGATGGGTTATTTCATAGTAATGTATAAATTTAATAAAAAAGCATTAATATTTTGTTTTATGGTTTTATTAGTAGGGTTTTTTATAATATCGAATACAGATAGTCGTCTATCATATAAAATGAAAAAGATGTTAAGTCAACTACAAGTACCCATGAGTGAACTTGTAGTCAATGGTAAGGCTGTAGGGGACAAACTCCAAGATATAAACTTGAGAAAACTCAAATGGTATTTGACTTGTGAAATTATAAGTGAAAACTTTTGGTTTGGTGTAGGTTTAGGTGATGCGCGAGATGAACTGTTGAAAAAGTATAGGCAATATGAATTTAAGCAAGCTCTATCGGCTAAGTGGAGTACCCACAACCAGTATTTACAAGAGTGGCTAAAGCATGGAGTACTTGGTATTTTGTCATTGCTTTATATTTTTGGTTACATATTTGTAAGTGCTATTAAAAATAGAAAATGGTTGGTATTAGCTTTTATATCTAATATTATCATTGTAGCTGCTACGGATTCTATATTCGAATGGCATCATAGAATGTTATTTTTTGTATTCTTTTTGCCTTTAATTTTTATATTTGATGAACCTAAAAGAAAAAATATTTAAAGCGGTAGAAGTTCTCGAGGCTGGAGGAATTATTTTATATCCTACTGATACTGTTTGGGGAATAGGATGTGATGCTACGAATCTTAAAGCAGTAGATAAGATATTCACACTGAAAAAAAGACAGAAAAATAAAAGTATGATTGTACTTGTAGACAGTGAAAGTAGATTACAAAGATTAGTAGATGTACCCAATGTAGCTTGGGATATTTTAGATTGTGTAGATAAGCCCACTACTATAGTATATGATACTCCTACAGGTATTGCAAATAATTTGATAGCACAAGATAATTCTATAGGAATTAGAGTGGTAAAAAACTATATATGTGAAAAGTTGATACAGGGATTGAATAAGCCTATAACTTCTACATCTGCAAATATAAGTGGGCAACTTGCTGCTAATAGTTTTAAATCTATATCAAATGAGATTTTAGAGGGAGTGGATTATATTTTAAACGATGATAGTATTGTAGAGAGTAGTTTATCTGCATCGTCTATTATAAAACTGTCCTTGTCGGGTATAGTCAAAGTAATAAGAAAATAAGATTGGTATTTTTGAATGGTGAGTAGTATATTGAATAATCATAAAATTTTTGAAATTATATCTGAAGTATCTTCTCAGATGGATTTGAAAACTTATGTAATAGGAGGCTTTGTAAGGGATAATATATTAGGTAGGAAGCCATCAAAAGATATAGATATAGTTACAGTAGGCAATAGCATAGAACTAACTGAAAATATCGCTAAAGAATTACCTAGATATATTAAGATACAAAAGTTTAAGAACTTTAGAACAGCTATGATACGCTATAGAGAATATGAAATAGAATTTGTAGGGGCTAGAAAGGAGTCATATGATTTTAATAGTAGAAAACCAACTGTAGATGAAGGTACATTACAAGATGATCAAAAGAGAAGAGATTTTACGATTAATGTACTTGCTTTGAGTTTAAATAAAGAAAATTATGGGGAGCTTATAGATCCGTTTGGAGGTATACAAGATTTAAAAGATAAAATTATACGAACCCCTCTAGATCCAGATACTACTTACTCTGATGATCCTCTTCGTATGATGAGAGCAGTGCGTTTTGCAGTTCAGTTAGGTTTTGAGATAGAACAAAAATCATTGGTAGCTATCAAAAAGAATCATGAGAGGTTGAGTATAATCTCTAAGGAGAGAATTATGGGTGAGTTTAATAAAATAATGCTCACTACAAAACCTTCATTGGGATTGAATATTCTTTTTCATACGGGCTTGTTAGAGGATATACTTCCTGAACTCACAGCATTAAAGGGCGTGGAGGAAGTAGATAAGCAAACGCATAAGGATAATTTTTTTCATACCTTACAAGTGGTAGATAACATTTGTGAAAATACTGATAATCTATGGCTTAGGTGGGCGGCACTATTGCACGATATAGGTAAAAAGGAAACTAAAAGATTTGATAAAAAGATGGGATGGACTTTTCATAATCACGAGTATTATGGTGCAAAGGTAATGGTACCTAAAATATTTCACAGGTTGCATTTACCTGTTCAAAAGAAAATGAGATATGTCCAAAAGATGGTAATGCTTAGTTCCAGACCTATTGTACTGGCTCAAGATATTGCCACTGATTCTGCCTTGAGAAGGTTATTATTTGATGCGGGGGATGATATAGATGATTTAATGACACTTTGTGAGGCAGATATTACTACTAAAAACTTAAATAGGTTCAGAAAGTATAAAAATAACTTTAAAATAGTACGACAAAAATTAAAAGAAATAGAGCAGAAAGACAAGATAAAAAATTGGAAATCACCTATATCAGGAGAACTGATAATGAATACTTTTCATTTAACTCCCTGTAGAGAGATAGGAATGATCAAAGAGGCTATAAAAGAAGCAATACTAGAGGGTAA
Organism: Ichthyobacteriaceae bacterium; assembly: GCA_965226285.1. Classification (GTDB taxonomy): domain Bacteria; phylum Bacteroidota; class Bacteroidia; order Flavobacteriales; family Ichthyobacteriaceae; genus CBDDCQ01. The sequence goes on along the minus strand of CBDDCQ010000005.1, from coordinate 821,351 downwards.
AATATCAAATGAATATAATAGTGCTTTTAAATTAATGTTAGAAAAGGGAAAAGAATTAAATTTACAGCAGAAAAATAAGCAAAAATATGATATATAAGATAAGAATAATATTAGATGCAGACAACGATGTAGTATTTAGGGATATAGAAATTGAAAAGACAAATTCACTTGAGGATTTACATGTTGCTATAGTAAACGCTTGTGAACTTGATGGAAAGGAGGTGGCATCGTTTTATTTGAGTAATCAACACTGGGATCAAAACGAGGAGATAACGCTTTTTGATATGGGTGCGGGAACATCTATAAGGGTAATGAATAAAGTGTGTATAGAGGAAGTGCTCCAAGAAAAAAGCGATAGAATGATATATGTATATGATTTCATAAATATATGGACTTTTTATGTAGAGCTTATAGAAACTAAACCCATAGAAGTAGGGCAATCTTACCCTCAAATGGTATATACTTATGGTATAATGCCTATAGAAGCACCAAAGAGAGAATTTGAGCAAAAACATTCATCAGCAAGCCATACAGCTGAAGATTTTGATATATTTGAAGGCGATAATACCTTTAATGTGGATGATAGTGATGAATCTTGGAATTAAACTTGTAAATAGGTCGTGATTAATTTGTACAGAGCTACTATAGAGGAGTTATGTTTACATTATGTGGGGAATAAAAGTAGAGAAGAAGATCTGTTTCTCTCGAAGTCTTCACATCGTTTATCTCAAGATTTGGTCTCTCAACTTCATTCTTATTTTTTCAAACCTTTTATAGGTAAGGAGGAGGTGTATTATCAATTTCATCACGAGGTAGATTTAGAACTTAATGAAGTATATAGATATGCCAAAGAAGTTTTTCAAAATCATAATTCATTTTGCCAAAACTCTAAGAATATAGCTAAACATTTGTACAATCAATCTAATCATCCGCATATCAAAAATGGAGAACTATATGTATCGTTATTAGAAAATTGTGAATTAGATAATCGGCTGGTACAAGCTATTGGTATTTTTAAAAGTGAGATGAAAGATGATTTTTTTCAATTTCATCAGAGGGAAGAAAATCTAAATATCCAGAGTCAAAAAGGGGTAAATATTAAAAAGTTAGATAAAGCCTGTATAATATTCAACATAGATAGCCAAGAAGGTTTTAAAGTATTCACTTTGGATACCAATAGATACGATACCAGATATTGGACAGATTATTTTTTAAACTTAACTCCTTGTCAAGATAAAAATTTTCAAACCAAATCTTTTCTTAAACTTTGTGAAGATTTCTCAAAAGATGTTATATTTGCACAGGATGATAAGAGAGAGCAGATTAAATTTTTGAATAAATCACTTGATTTTTTTGCTAAAAAAGATGAATTTAAACAAGAAGATTTTTTGGAAACCGTAGTAAATACACCTGAGCAAAAGCAAGAGTTTACAGATTATAAACGGAGATTTATAGAGAACTATAAAATAGATGATTTTGTAGATTTTGAAATTGCAAATAATGTAGTAACGGGTATGCAACGAAAATTCAAAAATATAATTGATTTGGATACTAATGTGCAAATACGAATGAAATTTAAAGATGAACGCTCTGTAGAAAAATATATAGAAAAGGGATGGGATGAGGAGCGAGAAATGTATTATTATTTGATCTATTTCAATGAAGAAAAAAGATAATTTTAAAGAGATATGGAAAATGTACTATCTGTAAGTAAACTTTCTAAAAGATACGGGGATCAATATGCTGTAAAGGATTTATCATTTGATATTCCTAGAGGTAGTGTATATGGTATTTTAGGACCAAATGGAAGTGGCAAAACTACTACATTGGGTATGATAGTAGGGGTAGTCCGAATACACCAAGGTAGTATAAGATGGTTTGGTTCAAATTTTTCACATCATTTACTCAAAAAGGTAGGTGCTATATTGGAAAAGCCTAACTTTTATCCTTATATGAATGCGATCCAAAATTTAAAAATAGTGGCTAAAATTAAAGAAGTATCCAAAGAAGAGATAAATTTGCAGATACAAGATAATTTAGAATTGGTAGGATTAGCATTGGAATCTGAAAAAAAGTTTAAGGATTATTCTTTGGGAATGAAACAAAGACTTGCCATTGCTTCTGCTATGATGAATCAGCCTGAGTTTTTGATATTTGATGAACCTACTAATGGGTTAGATGTACAGGGTGTAATAGAGATACGAAATTTAATAAAGAGAATCTCAAAAAGAGGTATTACGGTAATATTGGCAAGCCATATTTTAGATGAGGTACAAAAGGTATGTTCTCATGTATTGATACTCAAAAAAGGAGAGAAAATATACGATGGTAAATTAGATGAAAACACAAACTTAGAAGAGCTATTTTTAGAAGTAGTGAATAAATAAGAGAGTAATTATGAATAATTTTATAAGGCTATTTCAAATAGAGTGGCTTAAACTCAAAACTAGTAGGACATTTATGATATTTATGTGTCTGTATATATGTTCTATGTGTCTATTAGCTTATATATCCTTAAATCGTGATGTAGATGCTTTTATCCAAATCAATGATACTAATTTTACACTTTCAGGTTTTGGACTGTACAGTTTTCCTGATATTTGGCAAAACATGACTTGGGTAGCAGGTTTCTTTAGAATTATTCCTATTATTTTGGTTACCTATTTTATATGTAATGAGTTTTCATATAATACCGTTGTGCAAAATATGATTGATGGATTGAGTAGAAAGGAATTTATATTCTCTAAACTTATTACTATAGGTTTCATCTCTCTTATTTCAGTAGTAGTAGTAGGTATACTTGCATTTATATTGGGAATGAATTATTCAGAGAAAACAGATGGTGCACTGGTTTTACAAAAGATATATTTTTTGCCGGTATATGGTTTTCAGATGTTTGCTTATTTATCTTTTGTAATGTTGCTTTCTATATGGTTCAAAAGAACGGGAATTGTTTTTCTAGCTTTGTTTACCTGGGTGTTTATTATAGAAACTTGTTTAAAACACTTTGTATTCTCATCTGTAAAGAATCCTGAGTTTTATTTTCCTAGAGGGAGTATGAATCATTTAATAGAAGGTCCTATTTTGAGTATTACAGAGGTGTCAAAGTTTGCTTCAGGTGGAAAGTTGTACGATTATGTTCCTATAGATGCTCTTATACTTACCGTAGTATATACGGTTATTTTTTGTATGTTATCTTATAAATTGCTTAAAAGTAGAGATATATAGTTTATTGAATTAAGAAAATTAATTATTATAAATGGAATTTTTATCTGATAGAGTAAAAAATATGTCCTTATCGCAGACTATAGCAATGAGTGCTAAAGCAAGAGAACTAAAGGAAGCTGGTGTAGATGTAATTAGTTTAAGTTTGGGAGAGCCAGATTTTCATACTCCTGATTTTGTAAAAGAATCGGCTAAAAAGGCTATAGATAATAATTTTAGTACTTATACTCCTGTTTCGGGATATAAGGATTTAAGACAAGCTATAACCAAGAAGCTCAAAAGGGATAATGATTTGAATTATGATGAAAGTCAGATTGTAGTATCTACTGGTGCTAAGCAATCTATAACAAATGTAGTCTTGGCTTTAATAAATAAAGATGAAGAAGTGCTTATACCGGCACCTTATTGGGTGAGCTATATTGAAATAGTAAAGTTAGCAGAAGGCAAAACTGTAATTATACCAGCTGATATAGACAATGATTTTAAGATTACTCCTGATCAGTTAGAAAAGTATATTACTCCAAATACTAGAGCATTTATTTTTAGTACGCCTTGTAATCCTTCGGGTTCGGTTTATTCTAAAGATGAACTCAGGGCTTTAGCAGAGGTATTTGCTAAATATCCTCATGTATTTATCATTTCTGATGAGATATACGAACATATTAATTATATGGGAAAGCACGAGAGTATTGCCCAGTTTGATAAAATATATAACCAAGTAATCACAGTAAATGGAATGTCAAAAGCGTTTGCGATGACGGGATGGAGAGTAGGTTATATTGCTGCTCCTAAATGGATTGCTAGTGCTTGCGATAAAGTGCAAGGGCAAGTAACCTCCGGAACTAATTCTATTGCACAAAAGGCTTCTATAGCTGCTTTAGATGCACCAGTATCAGCTATAAAATATATGCAAGATGCCTTTAAAAATAGGAAGCGAATAGCCATAGAAGAGTTGACAAAAATAAAGGGGTTTAAAACTAATGAACCTCAAGGGGCATTTTATATTTTTCCAGATATATCTTATTTCTTTGGAAAAGAAATTAAGGGGCATAAAATAAGTAATGCCAGTGATTTTTCTATGTTTTTGCTCAATGAATCACATGTAGCCACGGTTACAGGAGAGGCTTTTGGATCGCCAAATTGTATTAGGGTTTCTTATGCTGTCTCCGAAGAAGTACTTAGAGAGGCTATGCGTAGAATAAAGAATGCTGTAGAATAATGAATCTTCGAACGCTGATTTTTAAGGTGAGAGAGGTCTAACTACAGTTTATGATTGACCTAAAAGAGATATTGTCATATCTTCCAAAGAAATAAGATAAGGGAGTTAGAGATTATTACTTAGCGTATATTAGATAATTAAAAGGTAGATATGGTGTTACTTTTTGGTTTTTATGGTAGAGGGTATTTATTCAGATAAAGATGGAAAGGTTCGGGGATAAAAAAGTGATTATGGTATTTTAGTTATAGTCAAAAGAGAGGCGTTTAGTAAGAGAGGTAGGGGAGTTGTTAGAGGGACAATTTGATAACATTTAGTAGAATTACCTAAAACTTCAGCTTTTTTATTACAACAATGTTGTTATATGTGCTATATTTGTGTAGAGATGATATTTAAGCATTACCAAACTATAATCCGTAAATTATTGGTGCTAAGGCACAAGATGAGAAAGTTAAATTAAACCCCAAACTAATGGACTTGTTGAGCGTGTAAATCAGACGATAAAAGATTATACACTATCTAATTGTATACCTAATAGTATTAATGAACTCGATAAGCAATTTGGTAATTTTCTTTTATATTATAATAATAATTTGACTGCACATCCTTGAGAAAAGAATTAAATGTAAGAACTCCTAAAAGATGCTTTAATTTTATGGGTTTAAAAAAAACCAGAACTTTTTAAGAAAAATATTTGTAATATGAAAAAAATAACTATTTTCATTCCCATTTTAACATAATAACAAACTTAAAGTTTGTAAAGAATAAGATAGAGTATTTGAAGAAAATAGACAATAGAATGAATTGATTTTTGCAATGTGCTGTTACGATAAACGTTTCCTAGATTTTACTTATTTGAGTTCAAAATAATATTTTGTAAAATATAAAATAAGTTTATAAATTAGCCTGCTTAAATTTTGGATGATAAAAATTAATATTGATACACTTAAAAAATAAGCATAGATGAAACTCAATAAGTATAGCAAGACGGTTACCAGTGACCCGACACAACCAGCAGCACAGGCGATGTTGCACGCCATAGGTTTAAAAAAAGAAGATTTTGATAAACCTATTGTTGGGATTGCTAGTACGGGCTATGAGGGCAACCCTTGTAATATGCACTTAAATGATCTAGCCAAATTATCTAAAGAAGGAATTCAAGATGTAGGTATAATAGGTCTTATTTTTAATACGATAGGAGTAAGTGATGGAATTTCTATGGGTACTTCTGGAATGCGATATTCTCTTCCCTCTCGTGATATTATAGCTGATTCTATGGAGACAGTAGTTCAAGGAATGAGTTATGACGGACTTATTACAGTAGTAGGTTGTGATAAGAATATGCCTGGTGCACTCATGGCGATGATTAGATTAAATAGACCTTCTATTTTAGTATATGGAGGAACTATAGAATCGGGTTGCCATAATGGAAAGAAGTTGGATATAGTTTCAGCTTTTGAGGCTTGGGGAAGTAAAGTTGCAGGTACTATGACGGAGAAAGAATATCAGGCAGTGGTTGAAAATGCTTGCCCTGGTGCAGGTGCTTGTGGAGGAATGTACACAGCTAATACTATGGCATCGGCTATAGAAGCTTTGGGGATGACTTTGCCTTATAATTCATCTAACCCAGCAATAAGTCAAGAAAAAAAAGAAGAAACTATACAAGCTGGTATAGCTATGCGTAATTTGCTTGAAAAGGATATCAAACCTTCTGATATTATTAATCGAAGATCATTGGAAAATGCGATTAGGTTGGTAACTATTCTGGGAGGATCTACCAATGCGGTATTACATTTTTTAGCTATAGCTAGAGCAGCAAAGATAGATTTTATGCTTCGAGATTTTCAAAATATTAGCGATACTACTCCTTTTTTGGCAAATTTAAAGCCCAGTGGAAAATACCTGATGGAAGATCTGCATGCTATAGGAGGAATACCAGCAGTCTTAAAATATTTACTTAACAAAGGTTTACTACACGGTAATTGCCTTACCGTAACAGGAAAAACTTTAGCAGAAAATCTTAAAAATGTTAAATGTTTACCTGAAGAACAGGATGTCATTAAACCTATATATGAACCTATTAAACCTTCGGGACATTTACAGATATTATATGGCAATTTGGCAACTGAAGGTAGTGTGGCTAAGATAACAGGTAAGGAAGGGTTGAAATTTATTGGCAAGGCTAAGGTATTTGATAGTGAATATAAAGCTAATCAGGGAATAGGAGTAGGTAAAGTAAAAAAAGGAGATGTGGTAGTTATCCGTTATGAGGGACCTAGAGGTGGACCGGGTATGCCTGAAATGCTCAAACCCACTGCAGCTATTATGGGGGCAGGGCTAGGAAATGATGTAGCTTTAATAACTGATGGAAGATTCTCTGGAGGTACTCATGGTTTTGTAGTAGGACATATTACGCCCGAGGCACAGAAAGGAGGTACAATAGCACTGGTTCAAGATGGTGATACCATTACTATAGATGCTCGAACCAATCGTATAGATGTAGAGCTTACTAATGAGGAATTACAAAGGCGTAAGAAAAGGTGGAAAGCTCCTAAATTAAAAGTTGAAAGGGGAATACTTTATAAATATGCATATACAGTATCTTCCGCATCTAAAGGGTGTGTAACGGATGAATTTTAATTTGCAAGAAATTAATTTAAAGAATTAAAGCTATTATGAGTGAAGATTTAATAACAGGTAGTGAGGCGGTAATAAGATGTTTAATAGAAGAGGGAATAGATATTATTTATGGGTATCCCGGTGGAGCTATTATGCCTATTTATGATGAATTGTTCAAATATCAAGATAAAATACATCATGTGCTTACAAGGCATGAGCAAGGGGCTACACACGCAGCTCAAGGATATGCCCGTATCTCTGGTAAGATAGGTGTGGTAACAGCTACATCCGGACCTGGAGCTACTAATTTAATCACAGGTATAGCAGATGCACAAATAGATTCTACGCCTATGGTATGTATTACAGGACAGGTAGCATCACATTTACTGGGTAGCGATGCTTTTCAAGAAACAGATATAGTAGGTATATCTACCCCTGTAACCAAATGGAATTATCAGATTACTAAAGCATCCGAGATATCCCAGATTATAGCAAAGGCGTTTTATATAGCTAAGAGTGGACGGCCGGGACCTGTACTTATAGATATTACTAAAGATGCACAATTTGAAGAGGTTAATTTTTCTTATCAAAAATGTAAGCATGTTAGGAGTTATAAACCTATACTCCAAACAGACTCTACTAAGATAGCTAAGGCTGCTAAATTGATAAATTCAGCTCAAAAACCATTTATAGTTTGGGGTCAAGGTGTGATATTGAGTGGAGCAGAAGAACAACTCAAGAGTTTGATAGAAAAAGCTCAAATTCCTGCTGCTTGGACAATATTAGGAGCTTCTGCGATACCTAATTCTCACCCTTTGAATGTAGGAATGGTAGGGATGCACGGCAACTATGCACCTAATAAATTGACTAATGAATGCGATGTGCTCATTGCTATAGGAATGCGATTTGATGATAGAGTAACGGGAAATTTGAGTGAGTATGCTACTCAAGCTAAAATTATTCACTTTGAGATAGATCCCGCTGAAATTGATAAAAATATAAAGACAGATGTAGCAATACTTGGAGATGCTAAAGAGAGTTTGAAGCAACTATTACCCTTGATAAAAGAAAATGATCATCAACAATGGATACAAGAATTTAAGGATTTATACGATGTAGAGTTCAAAGAGGTTATCAAAGGTGAGTTGAACCCTACCAAAGAGGGTTTAACTATGGGTGAGGTAGTAGAAGAAATCAATACTCAAAGTGGCGGTATGGCAGCTATAGTAACGGATGTAGGACAGCATCAGATGGTAGCTTGTAGATATGCCAAGTTCAATCAAACTCGAAGTAATATTACTTCAGGAGGTTTAGGTACTATGGGTTTTGCTCTTCCTGCTGCTATAGGGGCTAAAATGGCTGCTCCTACCAGAGAAGTAGTCGCTGTGATAGGAGATGGTGGTTTTCAGATGACCATACAAGAGTTAGGTACTATATTCCAATCTAAAGTACCCGTGAAAATTGTGATACTCAACAATGAGTTTTTGGGTATGGTACGCCAATGGCAACAGTTGTTCTTTGACAAGCGATATGCTTCTACTGAGATGGTTAATCCTAATTTTATAGGTATTGCAGATAGTTATTATATCAAGGCAAAACGAGTGACAAAGCGTAAGGATTTGCCAAGTGCTGTGGAAGAAATGATAAAAAGTCAAGAAGCTTATTTGTTAGAGGTATGCGTAGAAAAAGAAGATAATGTATTCCCAATGGTTCCTACAGGGGCTTCAGTTTCAGATGTAAGATTAAGTTAATAAGTTATGGAAAAGCAAAATAAAATATATACAATATCTATTTATACTGAAAATAGTGTAGGTCTTTTAAACAGAATCTCCGCAATTTTTCAGCGTAGAAAGATTAGTATTGAGAGTATAAATAGTTCTGTTTCAGAGATAGAAGGCGTTTTTCGTTTTACTATTTTGGTTAGTATTGGTCAAGATCAAATCAAAAAAATTATTGGACAAATTGAACGGCAAGTAGAAGTTATCAAGGCTTATTATCATACTGATGAAGAAACAATTTATCAAGAATCTTGCTTATTCAAGATCAAAACAGATCTATTATTCGATAAACGTCAAATTCAGAATGTTATAAAGGAAGGCACCAAAGTTGTTACCGTAAATAAGTCTTTTTTTGTTTTGGAAAAATCTGGTAGAAGAGAAGAAATAGAGCAATTGTATAAAAAATTATCTCCTTTTGGTATAATGCAATTTGTACGTTCGGCCAGAATTGCCGTTACCAAGCAGAAAATGAAAATAACAGAAATACTCAATAATGAGCTAAAGAACTAATTTTAAATAAATATTGTAACGATGTCAAATTATTTTAACACATTATCGCTAGGAGGCAAACTCAAACAGTTGTCTAAATGTAGATTTATGGATACTTCGGAGTTTGAAAATGGAGTTGAGGCACTAAAAGATAAAAAAATTGTAATTGTAGGTTGTGGTGCACAGGGGCTCAATCAGGGATTAAATATGAGGGATTCTGGACTCGATATATCTTATGCTTTAAGGAGAGAATCTATTGAGCAACAAAGACAGTCTTATAAGGATGCTATTTCAAATGGTTTTCAGGTAGGCGATTATAATCAATTGATTCCAGAAGCTGATGTAGTTTTAAACTTGACACCTGATAAACAACATTCGAGTGTTATAAATGCAGTAATGCCTCTTATGAAAAAAAGTGCAACATTGTCATATTCTCATGGGTTCAATATCGTAGAGCAAGGGCAACAAATAAGAAAGGATATTACTGTAATTATGGTAGCTCCAAAGTGCCCGGGTTCAGAGGTGAGAGAAGAGTATAAACGAGGTTTTGGCGTGCCTACCCTCATAGCTGTACACCCTGAAAATGACCCAGAAGGGAAGGGGTTAGAGCAGGCTAAAGCGTATGCAGTAGCCACAGGTGGAGATAGGGCAGGAGTATTGGAATCTTCTTTTGTAGCAGAGGTCAAGAGCGACTTGATGGGAGAACAGACTATTTTATGTGGTGTGTTGCAAACTGCTTCTATTCTCCTTTTTGATAAAATGATAGAAAAGGGTGTAGATCAAGGTTATGCAGCTAAATTAATTCAATACGGTTGGGAGGTAATCACTGAATCCCTCAAACAAGGTGGCCTTACCAATATGATGGATAGACTCAATAACACTTCTAAAATAGAAGCCTTTAGATTATCTGAAGAGTTGAAAACCATTATGAAGCCTCTATTTGAAAAGCATATAAACGATATTATCAGTGGAGAATTTTCTAAGGGTATGATTCAAGATTGGGCAAATGATGATGTGAATTTGCTAAAATGGAGAGCTCAAACGGCAGAAACCTCCTTTGAGAAAACAGATCCGATTGCAGTACCTATAGGATTACAAGAGTATTTTGATAATGGTGTTTTGATGGTTGCATTCATCAGAGCGGGTGTAGAATTGGCTTTTGAAACTATGATAGATTGGGGAATTAAGCAAGAATCAGCATATTATGAATCTTTACATGAACTACCTCTAATAGCCAATACTGTAGCGAGAAAGAAATTGTATGAAATGAATAGAATCATCTCTGATACTGCTGAGTATGGTTGTTATTTATTCGATCACGCTTGTAAACCTATGCTTAAAGAGTTTATGAATAAGATAGATGTCAATGTAATTGGTAAACCTTTTTCAAAGGATAATACAGTAGATAATCGAGATCTTATCGAGGTAAATGAAGTAATAAGAAATCACCCTATTGAAGTAATAGGGAAAGAGCTTAGGAGTGCAATGACAGCAATGACAGCTATTGAAACTAGAAGATAAGAAGATAAAAATGTCTAATTATTATCCAAAGATTGAGGATATTAAATCTGCTGCTAAGGGGTTAAAAGGAGTTATCAATATAACTCCCTTGATGAAAAACTTATCTTATTCTAAGCATTTGGATAGTAATATTTTATTCAAAAGAGAGGATTTACAGGTAGTTCGTTCGTATAAGATTAGGGGAGCTTACAATAGAATGTATTCTCTTTCAGATGATCAGATTCATAAAGGTATAGTATGTGCCAGTGCGGGTAACCATGCTCAAGGTGTGGCACTCTCTTGTAAATTGCTCAAGGCTAAAGGAACTATATATATGCCTGCACCTACACCTAAGCAAAAGATACAGCAGGTAAAAATGTTTGGTCAGGAGTACGTAGAGATTGTGTTAGAAGGCGATACCTTTGATGATTCCTACTATGCAGCTATGCAAGAATGTAAGCGAATGAATAAAGCATTTATACATCCTTTTAACGATGAAAAAGTAATTGAGGGACAGGGAACTGTAGGCTTAGAAATATTAGAACAAGCCCAATATTCTATTGATTATGTTTTTGTTCCAATAGGGGGAGGGGGGTTAGCTTCAGGTTTATCAACTGTATTTAAAGGGTATTCTCCTAATACAAAAATTATAGGAGTAGAGCCTGCTGGAGCACCTTCGATGTTGGAGTCTATTGAAAAAGGTGAGATAGTAGAACTGAAAAAGATAGATAAATTTGTAGATGGTGCAGCTGTAAAATGTGTGGCAGATAGAACATTTAATATCTGTAAGCAGAATATAGATAATATAATTGTAGTGCCCGAAGGTAAAATATGTCGTACTATTTTGGATTTGTATAATAAAGATGCTATGGTGGTAGAGCCTGCAGGAGCCTTGAGTATCTCAGCATTAGATTTTTTTACAAATGATATTAAAGGAAAAAATGTAGTATGTGTAGTAAGTGGTAGTAATAACGATATTATTCGTACTCCTGAAATTAAGGAAAGAGCATTGCTTTATTCTAACTTGAAACATTATTTTATTCTAAAATTCCCACAACGCCCTGGATCTTTGAGAGATTTTGTAGTAAATATTTTGGGACCTAATGATGATATTACTCACTTTGAATATACCAAAAAGGTAAGTCGTGAAATGGGTACTGCAGTCGTAGGTATTGAATTAAAATCTTCGGATGATTTGGCTCCTCTAGTAGATAGAATGAAGCAGCATAATTTCTTTGGTGAATATCTCAATGATAAGCCTATTTTATTTGACTTTTTAGTGTAGGCGTATAATTGTGAGTATTCTTTTATGCTTAACTTTACTCAGTATAATTAGTAAATCGTACATTCAAAAATAAAATGTAAATTTGCGCGCAATTAAATTATAATATTAAAATTGCAATGATGTCTCTAAATAAAATCGTAGGTGAGGGTTTAACTTACGATGATGTACTCTTAGTTCCCGCTTATTCACAGGTACTACCATATCAAGTAAATACTGTAACTAAATTTACTAAAAACATAGCACTAAATATTCCTATTATATCTGCTGCTATGGATACGGTTACAGAATCTCAAATGTCTATTGCTATGGCTAGGGAGGGGGGTATAGGAGTATTGCACAAGAACATGACTATTCAGCAACAAGCCAATGAGGTGAAAAAAGTAAAGCGATTTGAAGCAGGAATAATATTAGAGCCAGTTACAGTTTCTGATGCAAATACTGTTTCAGATGCCAAAGGTTTAATGTATAAGCATAAAATAGGGGGAATTCCTGTACTAGATTCCCGTCGTAAATTAGTAGGTATTGTAACCAATAGAGATTTGAGGTTTGAGAAAGATGCAAATAAACCTATAGTAGAGGTAATGACCAAAGAAAATTTAGTTACTACCTCTGAAAATACTTCGTTAAAAGATGCAAAAATCATATTGCGAGAATACAAAATAGAGAAACTACCAGTAATAAATAAAAATAATGAGTTAATAGGTTTAATTACTTTTAGAGATATAGTAAAATTAGAAACTAATCCTAACTCTAATAAAGATAAACACGGGAGATTAAGGGTAGCTGCTGCGGTGGGTGTTACTCACGACACTATTGATAGAGTAGCAGTACTGGTAGAAGTTGGAGTAGATGTAATTGTTATAGATACGGCTCATGGGCATACCAAACGAGTAGTAGATATACTCAAAGAGATAAAAGTGAAATATAGTAATTTAGATATAGTAGTTGGGAATATTGCTACGGGTCAGGCTGCAGAGTATTTGGTAGAGGCAGGTGCTGATGCTGTAAAGGTGGGTATAGGTCCGGGGTCTATATGTACTACTCGTGTGGTAGCGGGAGTAGGTTATCCCCAACTTTCAGCTGTCATGGAAGTAGCAGAGGCTATAAAAGATTCAGGAGTACCTGTAATTGCCGATGGAGGAATACGCTATACAGGGGATATACCCAAAGCTATAGCTGCTGGAGCAGATAGTATTATGCTGGGGTCTCTATTAGCGGGAACTAAGGAGTCACCAGGAGAAATGGTGATATACGAAGGAAGAAAGTTTAAGACTTATAGAGGCATGGGATCTATAGAGGCGATGAAAAAAGGATCGAAAGATAGATATTTTCAAGATGTAGAAGACGATGTGGAAAAGTTAGTACCTGAAGGTATTGTGGGTAGAGTTCCTTATAAAGGGGAGTTGCAAGAAACTATGCATCAGTTTATAGGAGGACTCAAAGCGGGTATGGGATACTGTGGTGCAGAGGATATACAGGCTTTAAAAGAAAAAGGTAAATTTGTAAAAATTACAGCATCGGGTATCAATGAGAGTCATCCTCGTGGTGTTACCATCACCAAGGAAGCACCAAATTATTCTAGGTAGGCTATGGAATATGAAATATTAAAACCCAGAAAACAGGTACAGAGTAAGCCTCCTGTGATTTTTATGATACACGGATATGGGAGCGATAGACATGATTTATTTTCTTTTGCTGATGAGTTACCCAAAAAGTATTGTATTATAAGTATCCAAGCACCTATTGATTTACCTTGGGGAGGATATGCGTGGTATCATATCAATTTTGATAATGGTGAAAAATTTACAGATGTGTCACAAGCGGAAAAATCTAGAGATAGTGTAGTAGCTTTTATAGATGAAGTGCTACAAAAGTATGAACTAGATGAAAATAAGGTAGTCCTTTTAGGCTTTAGTCAAGGGGCAATATTGAGTTATGGTATAGCGTTTAAATATCCTCATAAGGTGAATTATATGATTACTTTGAGTGGGTATGTATTGCCTGAGTTTGTTCTCAAGGGAGAAAAACCAGAGTATAAAAATATAAGTGTATTTGCCGCTCATGGTGTGAATGATGGAGTAATACCCATACAATTAGCAAGACAGATTCCTATTATATTGAAAGAAAAACATATAGTTCATTCTTATAAAGAATATCAAATGGAGCACAATATTAATCCAGAGTGTTTTAGAGATATGCTTAATTGGATAAAAAAAATAGATTAAAAATTACGAGAATAGATGTTAAATTTGGTTTTGTTTGGAGGACCTGGTGCAGGTAAAGGAACTCAAGCGGCAAGAATATTAGATAAGTATAATTTGTATCATATTTCTACTGGAGATGTATTCAGATATAATATTAAGAATCAAACCGAACTTGGAAATTTGGCAAAGAATTATATGGATAAAGGTGAATTAGTACCTGATGAGGTAACCATATCTATGCTGAAAGATGTAGTGCAGAGTAAGGGAGAAGGAAAAAATGGATTTATATTTGATGGATTTCCTAGAACGGTAAAACAAGCCAGAGTCTTAGATGAATTTTTACAATCTAAATCATTGGAAATTACAGCTATGATTTCACTCGAGGTGGAAGATGAGGTATTGGTAGAGAGACTTGTAGGTAGAGGAGCTGCTAGCGGTAGAACAGATGATACAGATGAAGAAATCATAAGGAATAGAATCAAGCAGTATTATGATAAAACAGCAATACTAAAAGACTTTTATAATAAGCAAGATAAGTGTATTTCCATTGATGGAATAGGTACTATAGAAGAGATTACCAATAGAATATGTAGTGTAATAGACGATAAGGTATTGGTAAGGTAGTATATTTGGTTATGGGTGATTCTAATTTTGTAGATTATGTAAAAATACACTGTACTTCGGGTAATGGAGGTGCAGGTTCTGTACATTTGCATAGAGATAGAATGACCTCTAAGGGAGGACCTGATGGGGGAGATGGAGGACGAGGAGGTCATATTATACTCAAAGGAAATAAAAACCTTTGGACATTATTAGAGTTCAGATACAAAAAACATGTAAAAGCCAAACATGGGAAAGATGGAGGTGCCAGTAGGTCGCAGGGTGCTGATGGTGCCGATTTGATACTGGAAGTACCTTTGGGTACAGTGGCTAAAGATGCTGAAACAACAGAGGTATTATTTGAAGTAGAAGCTCATAATGAAACCCACATTCTATTGCAGGGCGGTGCAGGAGGTAGAGGAAATTGGCATTTTAGATCAGCTACGAATCAGACTCCTAGATACGCACAATCGGGTATTAAAGGAAAAGCTGGTTGGAAAGTATTAGAGCTTAAGGTATTGGCAGATGTAGGCTTCGTGGGGTTTCCCAATGCGGGTAAATCTACACTATTATCTGTAATTACAGCAGCTAAACCTAAAATAGCAAATTATCCTTTTACTACGCTTAAACCCAATTTGGGTATAGTGAATTATAGAGACCAAAGGTCTTTTGTGGTGGCTGATATACCGGGAATCATAGAAGGAGCATCAGAGGGTAAGGGATTGGGATACAGATTTTTAAGACATATAGAGCGAAACTCAACATTGCTTTTTATCATACCAGTAGATGCTGATGATATTCAAAAGGAATACGAAATACTTTTAGATGAACTTAAAAAATACAATCCTGATTTGCTAAATAAAAATAGAGTATTGGCTATATCAAAATTGGATATGATAGATGATAAGCTCAAACGAGAAATTGCACGACAATTACCGGATATACCTACTGTATTTATATCCTCTATGGATCAGCAGGGATTGAGTGAACTTAAAGATTTACTTTGGGAAAAATTAAAATAGTTGTATATAAGGGTAACTCTTTATTTTGAGGGACATATAAGTTCAAAAAATTGAAAAGAAAAATATACACTTCTTAAAATCATAATTATAACAATGGAAATACTATTTTTACTTATAGGACTTATTATAGGACTTATATTCAGTAAACTACTTTATAAAAAAAAATATAATCCTGCTATAGAAAATGAATTAAGAGAACAAAACAAAAAAATAGAAGATCAAAATGCATCTTTAAATCAAGAAATTGTAAAATTAAACCAAACTATAACTAGTAACACTGCTATAGAAAATGAATTAAGAGAACAAAACAAAAAAATAGAAAGTCAAAATGCATCTTTAACTCAAGAAATTATAAAATTAAACCAAACTATAACTAGTAGCCAAACAGAACTTAAATTTAAAGACGAAAGCCTTACAGAACAAAAGCAAGAATTGGAAAGAACTCGAGAAAAATTAAAAGTAGAATTTGAGAATTTAGCACAGAAAATACTCGATCAAAAAAGCGAGAAATTTGGTAAGGAAAATCAAACTCAAATCAGTAATATGCTAAAACCGCTACAAGAAAACATTGGTAAATTTGAAAAAACTATAAAAGACAACTATGACTCTGAAAATAGAGAAAGGTCCTCTTTAAAAACAGAAATCGAACATCTATTAAATCTAAATCATCAGTTGAGTAACGATGCTATTAATCTGACCAATGCTTTAAAACATAATCCCAAAGCACAAGGCAACTGGGGAGAACTTCAATTAGAGGTGATTTTAGAAAAATCAGGATTAGAAAAAGGAGTGAATTTTCATATGCAAACCCCTAAGGAAGAATTTGAAAACAACAAGAGAAAAATACCTGATTTTATTATAGATTTACCTGAAAATAAAAACCTCGTCATAGACGCTAAAGTATCTCTTACCGCTTATGAAAATTACTGTAATCATACAAGTGATGATCAAAAAAAAGTACAACTCAAAAGGCACATCGATAGTATAAAAAATCATATTAATGATTTGTTTAGGAAATATTATCAAGACCTACCTATTAATACCCCTGATTATGTACTGATGTTTATACCCATAGAACCTGCTCTTACCTTAGCCTTACAGAATGATACTGAACTATTTAATAGAGCTTTAGATAAAAATATTATTTTGATAAGCACCACTACGCTTATGGCTACTATGCGTACTGTATCTTTTGTTTGGAGACAAGAAAACCAAAAAGAAAATGTGCTGGAAATGGCAAGACAATGTGGTGCACTTTATGATAAATTTGTAGGACTTACCGAAGATTTGATGAAAGTAGGTTACCAAATGGACACTGCTAAAAATTCGTACAGCCAAGCAATGAACAAACTCTCCGGAGGTAGAGGAAATCTGATACGAAAAGTAGAAAATATTAAAACCTTGGGTGCTAAAACCTCTAAATCTATCGATGAAAAATTATTAAGATTATCAGAAAAAAAATAAATTATTTTTCATACATATATTAAAATAATATGTAATTTAGTAAAAATTAACAAACTAAATTACATTGTATTATGAAAAAATTAATTATTAAATCAAAAGTATTATTTTTAGTACTTCTCATAAGCAGTTGTTGTCCAGACTTAACAAAAACAATGACTTCGTCTGAAAAGATAGGTGAAAGTCTTGTTAATTTACAGAAAGCACACATTAGTCTTCTGGATTCATGTAAAGTTGAAGACAAAAAAGGTGCAAAAATAGCAATTAATAAAATGTATAATCAAGCAATAAAATTGAATGAAAAGGTTATTGAAAGTTTAAAATCACATTAAAAAAACTAGCAAAATGATAAATATTTATAAAATTTTAGTAATAGTAGCATTATTATTTGGTTGTTCTAAAGATGAAAAACCTAATAATCCTAATACTCCTAGTAATAATAATAACAACAATAATAATAATAACAACAATAATAATAATAACAACAATAATGGGAATAACAACAAGAGTATCCAAGAAAAATTAAAAACTGGAAGCCCTTGGTTGATTAAAAAGCTAATATATAAAATAACCTATAAAAATGGGAAAACTATCAGTTTAGATTTACTTAATTATAAATGTATTAAGGATAATACAATAACTTATACTGATAATAAATATACTATGAATGAGGGAAATTTTGTATGTGAAGGAAGTAGTTCAAGTAAAGAAAGTTCTTATCAAATTACAACAAATAATAAATATAAAGATAGTGATGGAGAATGGGATATAAATGAGCTAACTCAAAGTGATTTTAAAATCAGTATGACAAGAGATGCTAAAACAAGTGACATAGATTTTCTTACAAACTTAGTTATATTAAATAAGTTAGTAAATAATGAAGTTCCAACTTCTGATGATATAAACACTGCTAAATTGACTTTTCTTGATAATATAAAAAAGATAAATATTATAATAGAGAATAAAGCAAAGGAAACTCCTCCAAGTGTTCAGCCAGATTATTACCATATAACAAACTTTATAACAACAAAAACTCCAGCTACCCCTCCAGGGGAAAGAGCTTGGGATTATAATGTTTTTACAGGTTCTAAAAGTGGAGCAGATGTTTATTTCAAAATATTAACTAAAGATGGGAGTAAAGAACTGTATAGATACAAAAATGCTAATGGAAAGGAAATATACAATCCAAATGTTAATCCAAATGCAACAGTAAATTATCCTTTAAAGCCATTAGGGCTATTTATAAAAAAAGGAGTTACATATAATCTAAAGCTATATGATTATGATGAAACTTCAGCAGATGATTTAATAGGAAGTTGGGTATTTACCATTAATAGTGTAGATGTTAGCAATAAAGAAATCACATTTAATAGTCTTAGAGATTTTAAATTTAAATTTGTAGTCAAATATTATTAGAGAAAATATTTTTTAAAGAAGCCTTTGCATATCAAAGGCTTTTTTTATTTATTGGCTAGAAGTATGGTCGCTGATTATTTTCCATTTATCATTTATTTTCTGGAATAGGAGGGAAAAAATCCCTGAAGCATTGCCTAAGCTATCATTGCGATTTAGGTAAAAACTACCTATTAAAAAGGCTGTATTGCTACTCAATACATTTATATGTTTTATATCAAAGTGAAGTTTACCCATATATTCCTTGTTAGGATAACCCTTTTTATAATCCTCAAGGGTATTTTGCCAACCATATTTTACTCCTTTAGAACCAATAAAGATAAGTGAATCTGATTTGGCATAGCCCTGCATAAATCCTAGTAAATCGCCTTTGTTCCAAGATTTTTGTTGAGAAAAAAGAACTTCCTTTATTTGTTCCTTTTGCTTGTATTTATCTATTTTGCAACAACAAGAAGATGCAAAAAAGGTTATAAATAAAAATAGTATATTGTTTTTAATCATTATTAGAAAAAATTTATTTTAGCATTACCCATTCCTCATCAGAGTTTTCTAAAAGGGGTAGGGCATGTTTATACTTCAAGGTTTTATTTTCTCCTGTTTGAGTGTTTTTTATAGTTATTTTTTCATTTCTACCTATTTTATTTTCAGAAACTATGGGCTCAGGAGAATCAGAACTATCATTATCAGCAGTATCCCCAAATTGCCTTTTGGTAGTTAGATTCTGCTTTCTTCTCTCCATTCTATCAGGTTCTTTGTTTACATAGCTCATAACATCTATAGGGAGTTCCAAAACTTATTAAGAGATTTAGAAGAAGAAATACAGAGAAACCGATCCAAGCAGAATTAATAGAAAATATTAAAAATTACATTAGAAAACTTTTAGTTGAATTGGTTAGAAATGGGATTGAAAATAATAGGGATTAAGATATATTAAGTTTTATAGGGGTTGTTTTAAAGTATTTTTTAAGCAACCCCTTAAATATTTATATAGTAAATGCAACATGTAAAACAATACAAAAAAACAAAAAGCCATTGCTCACTATTTAGACAACAAAACCGCCAAAATAGACAGGTCCATCGCCAAAGCCGAGCGAGAAATAGCACTCATATTCAAAATATAGCTGTATGTTCGTCCATCTACAGCTGCTTTGTCTTTATTTTCTTGTTCCAATCCATCTAAATAACGAAGAAACATAACCCAAGAAGTTTGACCAATATAATCCAATTCACTATCTTCTTCAGGGTCCTTATAAAGAATATCATCTATATTTTTAAATATCTGTTCAAACACTTGTTTTATATAATTAAAATTATTTATCTTTGTAAAAGAAAAAATTAAATATTATTTCAAAAATAGAAAAAATGATTAACAAAAAAGTAAAATTATCATTACTGTTAGTTTGCATTACAACTATTTGCATTATAGTTATAGCTTCTAATATAAATAAAATTAAAAATGTAAATACAACAAAAAGCTATATAGATTTGTTGGATAGCAACCAAGATGGTAAAATCAATCCTTACGAAGCATTAGATGCCTTATTAGTTGTATCAAACGAAGGAAAAGAAGAGTTATCTATTGATTATCTTGCTAAGATTTCAAAAGAAAATAGGGAGCAAGAACAAAAAAAAATAATGGAAGAGTTTTCATATCTTGATACAAATGGAGATAAAATACTTGATGCTGATGAGTGCAAAGAGATTGATTTTTATGAAATAGTAGATAGTAATCAAGATGAAAAAATAACATTAGAAGAGTTTAAAAACTTTAATATTGAAAAGGTTTTATTTAAAAGTCCTGAAGAGGTAGAAATGGAAGTAAAAGAAATCTTTGCAAATCATCTAGAAGGAAAAATAAAGTTATCCCAAATAGACGAACAATATTGGGATATTGATTTAAATAAAGATAAAATAATCACTATGAAAGAGTGCAAAGATTTTCTAACTGCAGAAAGTAGCAGTGCTAAATTCATAATAGATGGTAAAAAAGCGAAAATGCTTGGGACAATTAATAACACAACTCCAACTCGTGTATTGGAGTTAATATTTAAATATCCACAAGTAAAGACAATAGAAATGCTAATAGTTCCTGGTTCTATAGATGATGTATCCAATATAAGAGCTGCAAAGTATATAAGAAAATTTGGATTTACAACAGTATTAAATTCAAATAGCTATGTATCTTCAGGGGGGACAGATTTTTTTTTAGCAGGAAAGAGAAGAATAGTAAAAAAAGGAGCAACAATTGGAGTGCATTCTTGGGGGGGAGGAAATACTCCTGCCGTAGAGTTACCTAAAGACGATATTGAACACAAAAAATATTTAAATTATTATGATGAGATAGGTATTCCAAGCAGTTTTTATTGGTATACACTAAAATCAGCTCCTGCAAATGGCATGCACTTTATGACTGAAAAAGAAATTAAAAAATACAAAATAAGAACTAAATAAAAATATAAAAAACCCTTGTCTATATTATTTTCTGGAATAAACTTCAACAAAGCCATTTCCAATATTTACTAATAATAAAAAATAAATTATTTTTCATACATATATCAAAATAATATATATATTTGTATAATATTAATAAACAAATAGACATATATCATGAAAAAATTAATTATTAAATCAAAAGTATTATTTTTAGTACTTCTCGTAAGTAGTTGTGGACTAATACCTAAAAAACCAGTAAATGTAGAAAATATTGAAAGTTTAATAAAGCTCATAGCTGAAAAGGGTCTAGGCGAAGTTACTGTAGAATACCCAGGTTGGTATTCTAACGAATATATTAAATTAACTATTAAAACTGATGGTAGTACAGTAAGAGTACCTATTAAGAAGTGAAGCGGTGGTGGGGAAGTTAAATATTAATGGTTAATGAGGGAAGATGTGATAAAAAATAAAAGTTTCGCAATAAAAACAGCAAAAAAACAACATTAATAATTAACCATTAACCCATTGTATATTTGCCTCCAATAGTACCTGCCAAGCCTCTTTACAATGCTCAAATCGGCAGGTCTTCGCTTTTTATAAAGTGATTGGGGAGGGTAATAAACAAAAAAACAATGAAATACAATAAATTGCCCCATAGCATTGAAGAATAAATCTATAAACTAAAATGGAGGGGGTGAAATTGGTGGAGAAAAAATAAAATGTTTTTGCTTTTTTTGTCAAAAAAAAACTATATTTGCTGATAAATATTTTATAGGTCCTTTTCATAGGTCTCTTGGTGAAGCATTCTTGATTTTTTTATAGTCAAGAATGCCAAACCTTGAGTTTCTTTGCCTAATTTGCAAAATATAAAGTGCCCTGCTATTCTTAAAGCTTTAGTACTGCACTCTAAAATAGTATTAGCCTACTTTTACAGTGGACTTTTTTTATCATCAACGAAAATCTAAACCCAAGGTGTTCTTTTGGCTATCTATGATTAGGTTAGCTTTATTGCGTTGCTCATGTGGATACCTTATGATAAAACTACCGATTATCAATACGAAGTATCCTATTTTTAAAATAATTGCTTCCATGTTCTTTACGTTTGTTTTAATCGATTAAACTAAGGGTTAAACCGCTTTTTTTAATCCATAAATGACGAATGATAAAAAAACAAGTTATCATCAAAATAACGCCATCAAAAATAATATAAGGTGTATATTTTGAAATAAAGATATGTACCATCCACAAACATAAAATGAGTGGAAAAAGCATTACAAAACCTAAAATATGCGTTTTGCGAAAAAATAGCAATATTCCACAAATCATCTGGCAAACACCTACAAAAAAAAGAAAACCCGCATTTTGCAACAAGTTATAAAACTCAAAAAACAAAGGATCTGCCAACTCTTGATTTGCTTTAAAAACTGAAGGATCATAAGGTAAGAATAATTTTTCTACTCCTGCATAAACAAACAACAAGGAAATCAATAATCTCAATATGATTAAAAAATATTTCATTATTTAATTTCTTTAAAAAAATCATTAAAAACCACTGGTTGTGGTAGATTTTTTAAAATAGCTATCCAGTTTTTAATCGCTTTTTTACCACCCTTAATCATCAACAATTTATAAAGCTCCACCGATGATTTATTACTGGCTATATAATCGGTTTCATCTACTATTTTCCAATCAGGGCTTTGAGCAAAATCCTCATTTTTTAAACGGATATATTGATCTTTTTTCTTTTCTAAGATATATTCCACCCACTTTTTATCAAAATGAGCTGCTAAAAAACAAAGCCCAAAAGCATCTGCAAGCCCTGTGCGTAAATTATCCGCACCCTGCACATTGGCTATTTTTATATTGGATTGTATCCAGTGCTGAAAAATGGCACTCGCAAAAGACAAATAAACATAAGCCTGCTCCTTTTTACCAGATAAATCCGCAAACCAACCTTGATTTTCGCTTAGTGCAATACCATTTGAGAAACTATAGAAATCAGCACCATAAGATGGTATTTCATAGAGGTTAAAAGTATCAAAAGGATAAGTAGCATCTATGTTGTTTTGATAGAAAGCAAAAACTTTTTGAAGTAATTTTTTAAAAAAATCAATATTATAATTATGCCGTGTATCGTAATAAAAATTAGTTTTAATTGTTCCTACTTGCCCCGCTACTGCGACATACTTAGCACTACCTAAATATACTTTTGAAGGGTCATTTGTATTTGCAATAAAGCGAGTAAACATGCGATTTTGTTTTTTTTGCGTAAGTATTTTTTTACCTGAAGCAAAAGGTGTTTGTCCTTTAGTGGTACTTACTGTAACATCAACACTAAGGGAAAGGGCATCAGGATTTTTAAATAATTGTTTAGCTGCTTGCTCATTGGTAAACAAAGGCATTTTAGCTGCTAAATCAGACAATCCATTTTCCCTACGAGCCCTATTATTGCTCAATATATTTTCAGCATCATAACCAATAAGCGGCAGAAAATCCCAAATACTACCAAAAGAACCATTTGCTATAATGTCTTGTTGTAAGGCTGCTTGAGAAATCCCACTATAAGCCTTAGTGCCTTTTACCACGCAAACCAAGGTATCACCCGCTTGCATCAGTTTGCGAAACAAGTAAACAGAAGTTGAATGTCTTTTATCATCTATCACTTTTTTAAGTGCTTGTCCATTCACGGTTATTTCACTAAAACGAACAAAATCGGGCAGTTTTAAATAAAGACTATCAATCGTTGTATCCCCTGTATTTAATAGGGTTAAATACGTCTTAAAAGCCACTTTTCGCTCATTGGGAAAAAAATGAAAAGTTCCTTTAATTCCTTTATATTTTGGGAAATTTTTTGTTTTTAGGTAAGCGTATTTTTTTTCGTAGTGGGTTTTATCCGCTTCCTCCACAGATGTTGGGACAAAATTACCTTTACCAATGGTCTGTTCCTTTATAAAAAATTGTAAGTAAAAAAATCCTCCTAAAAATAACATAGCAACTATTTTACCCCCAATATTTAACTGCTTGTTTCTAAAAGAGAATTTTTGTCTCCAACTTTTAAGCCCTCTATTAAAAAATAAAACACCCATAAAAACCAAAAACAAAGCCAGAGAAAGCCACATAAGAAAATACCAGAAATTTGCCTTATTAAAAATACCATAGCCGTTCATTTCTGAAAAATCTTCAACGCCGGGAGGTAAACCATAACCATAACGAAGATTTTCTGCAAGCCCAAATTCAAAGGAAAGAATAGTGGTCATCAAAAAGAAAACGCTTAAAATATGAGTTGCAAAACGATGATTGGTAATCCCTGCTATAAAAAAAGTAACTGAAATCATCAAAACATAAGTAAGCCAACCCCACTGGTACCCCATCATATGATGTAGATATTGTTCTATATCTATACTTCTAATACCTCCTTGTATAATTTGAGAACCAATTCCCAACAGGATAAAGAACAACGGCAAAGTAAAGGCTAATAAATAACAGGAGATAAGCTGGGCTATTTTTTGGCACCAAAGCGGAAGTGGCATAGCGTCTAAAATAGGTTTGATACGATATATTTTAGATTTAAAAAACAACTCTCCAGACCAAACCATCAAAAGAATCATAAGCATCACTCCCAAAGTAAGCCTAGAAAGGGTGTAATTAGAAGTAATGGGTTGTTGTGGACCTATGTAATAAGTCGCATTATAAAGTAGATTTTGCATAGCAACCATCAGCAAAATAAGTCCTAAAATCAATTTAAAAGAACGAGGGCGAACAATGTTTAGATAGTTAACCCATACCAATCCAAGCATTTTTTTAAAATTGGAAAAACCATTAAAACAAAGTGAAGGGGAGGCTTTTTTTACCTTTAATGGTACAGAAGTAGTATCCATAAGCGGTTTGTCTTTTTTGTGCTTTACCTTCTTTTGATAAAAAGAAATAAAGGAGAATTTATAACAACTCATAAGAAACAATAAAAGAGCTATACCAAACCATCCTAACTTATTCCAAAGCAAATAACCCTCAAAATGCAAAAACATTGTGTTTTTGGTGGCATCATCTAAATAAGAAATCCAATGCCTTACAGGCACATAACCAAAAGGGTCTGCTAGTAGCTGAAATAAATTTACTTGCACTTCAGAGGAGACCACCATCACTAAAAAGATAATCACCAAAATAATCATCGCTGCATAACCCGATATAGCGGTTTTAAGCCTTATAACAAAGGCAAAAATCATAGCGGTCATCAAAAATAAATTGGGCAGTAGCAAACAAAAATAACCGTGAAAAATTTGAGTAACGGGCATAGGTCCAAAAGCTTCTGGGGGAGCTATACCGCTGTAAGGCGTTAATAATAAGCCCACACAATAACCAATACCCAAAAAAGCATTGTAGAGATAGGCGGTTATAAAACGCCCTACAAAAAAGGATTTATCGCCCATAGGGTAAGCAAATAACCAATGAGCCGTACCGTGCTGATGATCTTTGTAAATAGTAGCTGTCGTAAACATCGCCACAATGATAACAAGCAACATCCCACCTCCTGCTAAATTTTGATAAAAACTCGCAGCGGAATTAGCATAAACTCCAGCACTTTGATACATCTCATAGCCTCCTTTGGTGTACCAAATGCCTTGAAAAATCATTATTGCCAAAAGCAATAAACTAATGGGGCTAAAAATACGTTTTTTAAGTTCGTAAGCAATTATTTTTCCAATCATTTCTTTATCGTTTAAGGTCTTTAAGTACTTTAAAATAAACGGATTCCAAACTGGGCGGTTTTGCGATAAAACCCTCTTCGGGTTGGGTATCCGATAGTACACAAATACGTTGTTCACCCAAATGAAAATAAGAGCTGATAACATTGAACCGCTTTTCATAATCTTTTGTCTGTTCTTGGGGAATTTGCTTTTCCCACAAATTGCCTTCTAAGTTTTTCTCTAACTTTGAAGGACTACCACCAAGCAATACCTTACCACTACCTATAATTGCCATATCATTGCAAAGGGTACTTACATCCTCTACTATATGCGTGGACAAGACAACTACTATTTTTTCGCCCAAACTTGCCAGTAAATTATAAAAACGGTTACGTTCCAGCGGATCTAGACCTGCGGTAGGCTCATCTACGATGAGTAATTTGGGATTGCCCAAAAGTGCTTGTGCAATACCAAAACGTTGTTTCATACCCCCAGAATAGGTGTCCAACCTTTTTTTACGAACATCGTAAAGATTTACTTTTTCCAGTAAATAGGCTACTTGTTCTTTTCTATCCGATTTTGTTTGGATGCCTTTCATTTGTGCCAAATGCAGCAGTAGTTCCTCCGCAGTGGTATTGGGATAAACCCCAAACTCTTGAGGCAAGTAGCCTAACACTTGTCGTAATTTTTCAGGTTGCTTTATAATATCTATATCGTCAAATAAAATACTACCCGTATCAGGTGTTTGGAGTGTTGCAATGATATACATCAAAGTAGATTTGCCTGCTCCATTTTGCCCCAAAAGACCAAACATTCCCGTTTCTATTTCTAAAGAAACACCCTGTAATGCCTTTACGCCATTACCATAGGTTTTTGATAAATTTTTAATTTTTAGTCTCATTTTTGTAAGAATTTATTAAAAGATAAATTATAAGTTATTTTAGTAATGGTTCTAGTCCATCAACGGTCTAATAAATAATTAGGTATTAAACCTAAAAAGTTGCCGAAATAGTGGCACCAAAAGTTCTTGGCAATCCATAGGACATAAAATTATAAACGCCTAACATACCATAACCATAGCTAAAATAAACTTTATTGGTTAAATTTTTAGCCCAAAGGCTCAACGTATAATTTTTATAACTCAAATCCAACATAGCGTTTAAAAGTCCATAAGCCTCCTGACTTATCTCATTGCCATAGTCAAAATAAATGGTGGTTTGATACTGGTAATCAATATAAGATGAAAGATGTATATCGTCGCTAAA
Organism: Ichthyobacteriaceae bacterium; assembly: GCA_965226285.1. Classification (GTDB taxonomy): domain Bacteria; phylum Bacteroidota; class Bacteroidia; order Flavobacteriales; family Ichthyobacteriaceae; genus CBDDCQ01. Next base: position 794,156 of record CBDDCQ010000005.1, on the reverse strand, counting down.
ATAGGCTTGATAACGAAGCCCCGCAGCAGCATTTCCTCTGGGGGAATAAGGTTGACGTTTACCTTTATAGTCTATTTTTTTAGCAGGGAAACCTGCGGTTACCTCAAAATTGGTAATTTTAGTGTCTAAATAACCTACAGAAGCATCAAAAGTAAAATTGCGATTGAGTAAAAACGTTCCATCAAATTCTAACCCATAGCTACGGCTATTTCCTAAATTCATTTTAGCAGCGGCAAAAGTTCTAGGGTTGGTAACATTGAACACTTGCTGATCTGTGTAATCAGTATAGAAGGCTGTTATATCTCCTCTTACACGGTTATTAAAAAACTTACCTTTAAAACCAAGTTCTGTGGTAAAAGAAAATTCTGGCTGAAAAACTTCAGAATCTTTTTCTCCAAAGCTGTTTACACCTCCTGGACGATAACCTCTACTAACACTTGCCCAAAGTAATTTATCTTTCCCAATATCATAAGAAAAACCGGCTTTGTAAGAAAACGCTCTAAAATTAACCTTAGTATCATAGTTGTCGTTATTTAATTTTAGTGCAGCCCCATTGTGAGTAAAACGGGTTCCATTTTTAGTATGGTATTTTTGCACATCCATATTAAAGTATTCTTGCTCGTAACGAATTCCTACACTTAATTTAAAGGCATCTGTAAGTGCATATTCAAAATTAGTAAATCCTGCAAACCCCAGTTGACTTACTTTTGCATCTGTAACACGACTATAAGGAAACTGAGCAGCATCAGTACCCGTATATCTGGCTGCACCCGCTTTACCATTATTAAGAGTGGTCTTATTATTATTGTACAAATAATGAATAAAAACACCTGCTAACCACTGTACTTTACTATCGCTTTTTGAGTTAAAACGAAGTTCTTGGGAAAAGTTATTATTGGTGTAATAATTATCAGTAGAAGATACATCAGCCGTTGACCAATCAAAATCCTCACCTACTTTATCTAAATTAGCATATTGTAAGGTAGTAATGGCATTAACATCAAAATTAGTAGCATTGTACTCAACATTAAAAGAATTATTACTGGCAATACGCTTGTAATTCCCTTCCGTGTTATAAGATAATTTATAAGAGTTATTTTTCTTTTGATCTTCAAAAAAATCTTGTTTTTTACTCCTTCCTCCAATGAGTGCATAAGCATACATTTGAGACTTTCTCAAGCTGCTTCTCAAGGTCATTTTTAGAAGATCATTGGCGAGAAACCGCAAATTGATACCGCCAGATAAAACATCCATATTGAGTAAATCCACGTTGGTATAATCGTTTTTAACATAACCATCTCTTTTGTTATAATACAAATTAGCCCCTAAGAAAAGTTTATCGGCTACTATGGGTTTTTGAAAATGGATATCCCCTGTTTTTTGCGCTAAATTTCCTAAACCCAATTTAGCCTTTAAAGCAGTCTTATTCGTGGATTGTTTGGTAGTTATTTTAATTACCCCAGCGATGGAACTACGACCATAAAGCATTCCTTGTCCACCTTTTATCACTTCTATATTTTCTATATTAGAAAGTTCGTTATTTATGGTAAAGGTATCAAAAACAGGTACATCATCTATATAAATACCCATTACAGGGTTTTGCTCAATGGTAAAAACACCACGAGAAGAAAAAATAGGGAAAAGCCCACCACCATCATCGTAGGTCTGAAAATTAGGCGAGATACGCCCAAGTTCATTTACATTTTGAATTTGAAGATCTTTTACCTTTTTTGCCCCTATAGCCTTAACGGACATAGGAACTTTTAATTGGTTTTTAAGCCCCGTTTTAGAGGCACTTACCGTTACCTCTTCTAATTGCAAAGTATCTTTATCGATACGGCTTTCTTGTGCATAACTTACTACTGTAAAAAAACAGTATAAGACAAGTGCGAATAAATTAATTTGTTTTAAGATCATTTTTATTTAGAATTAAAATTAATAAAAATACAAAGAAACAAACTTTAATTAAACAAAAAACAACTTTTTACATATTTTTTGAAATCATATTATGTAAAAAAGCAGAGGCACTTACCGTTACCTCTTCTAATTGCAAAGTATCTTTATTGATAAGGATTTCTTGTGCATAACTTACTACTGTAAAAAAACAGTATAAGACAAGTGCAAATAAATTAAATTTGTTTAAGCTAATTATTATTTATAATTAGAATTAATAAATATAAAGAAACAAATTTTAAATTAAACAAAATATTGAGTTAAATATAATATATTTTTACATCAAAAATTAGTCATTACCTAATTTTACAAACTCGTGGTAGTTATAACCTTTAATGGTAAATACTTTTTCCACTTTACCTGTCTTGATATCATAGCTCTACTGCTCTGATTTGGTAGTTTTTCCCGAAGTTTGATAAATTACAGGGATATAAACTTTACTATCAGTTCTAACAAAACCTACAATACTACCACCTGAAGCAACACTTTTAGGAATGTCTGTAATTACTCTTTCTTTGGTTTTAGCTACTGCATCTACAAGCCAAACTCCCATTTTTTGCTTCATCTATTCAGACCATGGTTTCGCACCGTTTGGGCTTTCTGGGAAAACGTGTAACAACTTTTAGATGTGGTTTCAGAGAAGAGAAAGAACGATTTAGAAAAAAATACAAATAAATGAATTGTTTATAAAAAATGCTAAAAACAAGGATATAAAAAAATTATAGAGCAAAAAATAGGTTATGATTTTTAAATTAAGATTTTGCAAAACATTTTAACAGTTAAAATATTGCCAGAATAAAATTTATCACTTATATTTGCAAAATATAAAGTGCCCTGCTATTCATTGCCTGCCTGTCTGCCGTACTGGCACTCTAAAATAGTATTAGCCCACTTATTACAGTGGGCTTTTTTTATCATCAACGAAAAGCCAAACCCAAATCCCCCAAAAAATAGAAAAAAGTTTTGCACTTAAAAAAGAGAGTGAACGGCTTTTGGAAGTGGCAAAACAGGCGGTGTAGGTGGCTATTTAGAGGAGGCTTGGCGTTGGTAAATGAAAAATAATTTGTAAAAATTTAAAATATGGTTACTTTTGCCACTGTATTGGGAAATGATTTTGTAAAAGAAAAATGTTTTAAATTTACACCTTGAAAATATGAGCAACCAAAAAACAAATCTCTGGGATGTGCTTATTGCAGCTATGGAAAGAGGGCAATTATTACTTTTGTTATTTGCGTTGGTTGTTTTGATTTTGTTTGCGAAAATGAGTCAAGATGCGGTTGATAGGCTCTTTTTATCACTTACAAAAAAAATGGGAGTACTTTTTATCATCGCTACTATTTTGGCAGTTATAGGCTGGGTACTTTATTTTTCGCAGAAAAAATTTTACAACAGAAAGTTTAACGAATTAAAAAATAAACGAAAATGACAACATTATTTTTTATTTTACTTGGTTTAGCAATATTTAATTTTTTAATACAAGGTGTTTTAGTTCCTTTGATAAGAGAACGCATTGTTTTTAATTTAGAAGTTTATAAAGATGAAATTTTAAAAGTTGGAAAAGAAGAAAATATTCTTCATAAAGATATATATTTTGCCATAAACATAATTGATGAAAGCATAGAATTACTACCTAAATTAACCGTAACAACCGTAAGAGAGTTAATATTATCCGTTCCCAAAACAAACATAGAGAACCCCGTTGAAAAACTTCATCCTTCCATTAGAGGTATTGTTGACAATGTGATTGAAAAAACACTTGCGACCATTTTTATAAACCATCTTTTTTTAATTATATTATTTTCACCCATTAGCGTTCTTTTAATATCTTATTTCTTATTAAAAAACACCTTTAAAAATATCAAAGATAAAATTATAGTATCTATTACTCAGCAATCAGATCGTAATTTGGAGATGTCTTTATTATAAAAGTTTTTCTTTAAAAAAGGAAAGCCAGCGGCTTTTGGAAGTGGCAAAACAGGCGGTGGAAATGGCTATTGAAAATGGATTTATCTATTTACATGATAAAGATTTGTTTGTTGGTAACCCTATTTCTGTTTTTCATTATTCAGATATTAAAGCACCTGTATTTAAAGATAGAGCGGAAGAATATTTAGAGAAATTAAATAATGGTGAATATATTATAACACATGATATAAACGATTTGGGTGCTGGTGATTTAGATATAGGGTTCACAAAAATTAAAACAAAACAGTACATTAATGTTTTTACAAAAAAAGACCTATCAAATGTAAATAAATATTTACCTTATGTTCAATATACTGATAAAGCTATTAACAATGTAGAAAGTTTTTTACAATTCGAACGTAAAGATAAATATTCTTTGACTTATAGTCTGTATTACCAACCAACTAAAAAAACAATAAATGATATATTAAACATTCATCTGTTAAATAAAAAAGAATTGTTAGCAGAAGGCTGGGCTTTGGATTTTTGCATAGTAAAGATCGAGAAAAAAGAACGGAGTACGGAGAATTTATGAATATGTTTAAATATCATCATGAATTAAATAATGAGTTTTTAGTAAACAATATTCTTAATGCATTTAAAACCATTATTAAAAAACAAAAATTAACGGATAATGCTTACATTACCTATATTCCATCTTTTAAAAAATTACCTAATAATATAGCTGAATATTTATCAAAACAGTTAGGTATTCCTTTGTTAAAAATAATAGAAAAAAACAGCAAAGAACAGGCAAAAGATAATAGAGAGTTTGATTTAAAATTTGCAAAAAGAAAATATCAAATTGATACAGAAAAATGTGTCAATAAAAAAGACAAAAATCTTTTGATTATAGATGATGTTTTTGGTTCGGGTAAATCAATGCAATATATTGCTCAACAATTAAAACCATATTTTAAAAATGTTTATTTTCTTTGTATAGCAAAAGATTTAAAAAGATAATTAAAGCCATGAAAAAAAATATATTTATCAGTGGAAGCATTACAATAACCAAATTACCAACAAAAGTATGTTTGGTATTGGATAAGTTAATCAATGAACAATATTATATTTTGGTAGGCGATGCTAAAGGTGTGGATTTATTGATTCAGCAGTACTTTTATCATAAAAATTATAAAGATGTTCAAGTGTATCATCTTTTAGGGGAAGATCCAAGAAACAATGTTGGTAATTTTACAACCAAAGCCATTGATTATACACAAACAAAAAAATATCAAAAGTTAGAGGATAAAGAAAAAGAAAAAATTGATAAATTTGACGGTAGAAGTAGGCAATCGTTTAAAGATGAAGCTATGAATGAAGATGCAGATTTTATTTTATGTGTTTGGGATGGAAAAAGTAAGGGGACAAAAAACAATATTATAAGAGCTATTGAAAAAATGCAAAAAGATAATATTGATATAGAAAGCCATTTACAGGTTTATTGTTGTTTTGATGATGCCAAAGAATCTGTATTTTTAACCAATGATAAAAAAAAACAAAGAGGAAATAGAACAAGTTTATGAAAATAATACGGGGATTGGAATAAGAGAAATACAAAAAAGATTACAAGAACAAAATAATCAAGAACCCATTTATAAAACAGAAGCAAATAAAGCATTATTGGAGGACTTGGAAAAAATCCAAAAAGCAAACAGATTATATATTCAAGAACATTATCCTTCTTACATTATTAAAAACTTATTACAGAGGTAAAGAATCTACACCAAAATATAAACCTGATTTGGTAGGTGTATTGAATGAAAAAATGCAAAATATTGTTGAAAAAATGCAACAACAATCTCTATTTTAGAATTTTAATTTTTAAAAGGACAACTTATTTTATCATCAAAGAAAATCCAAACCCAAATCTCCCAAAAAATAGAACAAAGTTTTGCATTTAAAAAAGAGAGTGAACGGCTTTTAGAAGTGGCAAAAGAGGCAGTTGAGGTGACTATTTAGAGGAGGCTTGGCGTTGGTAAATGAAAATATTTTGTAATGAAAAAAGCGACAACTACACAACAACAATTACAAAAGTTATCAGATAGAGGAATGCTCATTGATTGTGAGGATAAAGCAACAGAGCATTTATTGGATATAGGCTATTATAGATTAGGGTTTTACTGGAAATATTTTGAAAAAGATAAAAATCATTATTTAATAACAATACATTGCAACAATACACACTCTCTTGATACTTCAATAAAAGTTATTTTACATTTTTTAGGTGTGGTTTCAGAGAAGAGAAAGAACGATTTAGAAAAAAATATAAATGAATTGTTTATAAAAAATGCTAAAAACAAGGATATAAAAAAATTATAGAGCAAAAAAATAGGTTATGATTTTTAAATTAAGATTTTGCAAAACATTTTAACAGTTAAAATATTGCCAGAATAAAATTTATAGTTATATTTGCAAAATATAAAGTGCCCTGCTATTCTTAAAGCTTTAGTACTGCACTCTAAAATAGTATTAGCCCACTTTTACAGTGGGCTTTTTTTATCATCAACGAAAATCCAAACCCAAATCTTCCAAAAAATAGAACAAAGTTTTTCTTTAAAAAAGGAAAGCCATTGGCTTTTGGAAGTGGCAAAACAGGCGGTGTAGGTGGTTATAGAAAAAGGGGAGCAGGAGGGGTTGGCGTTGGTAAATGAAAAAATAATTTGTAAAAATTTAAAATATTTTTAAATTTGCAGTTGTGTTTTATCAAATTTTTTGAGTAATGAGTATTAAAAATAATAGCTTTTTATTAATACTTTTGGGTACTATTGTAGCTTTAGTTGGGGGAATTTATCTATTAGCAGGTAGAAAGGAAAACAAACTTCATTTTGAAGAGGAGGAAGACGGCTTCAAGACTGATGCTCAAAATTTACAAAAAGATTTTCAAAACATAGGAGGCGATTTTCAAAGGGCGAAAGAAAAATTTTTATAAATGAACAAAGAAGCAGTTCGTAAAAATGTAAAATCTGATGAAGTATCTGTTGAACAAACAGAGATACGAATGGCTCCCATTCCCTCACCTGAAGATTTACGTAAATACAAGGACATAGACCCTGAATTTCCCGGTAAAATTTTCACAATGGCAGAACAAGAACAAATGGCTCGTAACAAACGGGAAGATAAAAAGGTGGAACTTATGAGGGAGGCTAACAAACGAGAATTTCGTTTAAAATTTGTTTCACTTGTTGTTTCACTCATTATAATTTCTGGATTTTTAGCCCTTGCTTATCGTTGTCTTGAATTAGGTTTTAGTATTATTTCTTTAGGTTTTATTGGTATCCCATTAGTTGGAATAGTTGGTTATTTGACTTTTCAAAAAAGAAACCTAAACCGAAATCACTAAAAATAGCAAAGAGTTTTTTCATTGACTTTTTTAAAGTTAGATCCCGCAGCAACCATTTTTCTTTTAATATTCACAGTCTCTTTTTAATGGATTGAGAAAATGAAACATTGCATCCCTTGCAGATTCCTGTAGCCTCAATCTCAAAATTTTCTACAAAATAACCGGGGATTGAAAAATCAATAGCATTATCTGATTGTACACAAGAGACTTCTTTACAATGCTTGCATTTAAAGTGAACATGCTTATGGTTATGTATTTCAGATGTACAATTACTACTGCATAATGCGTAAAAATTTTCATTCTCATCTACCATCGCTTTATGGATAATTCCATTCTCTGTGAGTGCGTTTAATGTTCGGTATAGGGTAACTCTATCAAAATTGTGTAGAGCCTTTTGGAGTTTGGAGTATGGAATAGCTTTAGGATATTCATAAATGATAGAAAGTACTGTTAAACGTGTAGAGGTAACTTTGAGTTTTCTATCTTTTAATAAACTAATCAGTTGAGGATTTTCATACATAATTATAGTTATTTTTAAAAAGAAGTATTTATTCCAAGGGTTAAATTAAAACCCAAATCATCAGCAAAATACCGTTGGCGATTTAGATAATCTCTATAGGCTACATTGAATAGGTTTTCAATGCTCACAAAAACTTTTAATCTTAATTTTGAAAACTGTTTTTCTGAAGATACTTTGATTCCAAACACATTATAAGCTTTTGGAGGAGCTACAAAATCTTGTGAAGCAAGTATATTTTTTTGCTCAAATACATAGCGATTATTTATTTGTAATTCGATATTTTCAAACGTTCCTAATTGAGGTAATTGATAGTTCAATTCTGAAAGCAGGTTATTTGAGGGCATATAAATCAGAGGTATATTATTTGTAAGATCATCTCCTTTTAAGTAACTGTATTTTCCAATTAAATGCAATTCTTTGGTCACTTGATAGATAACCTTTAAATCAAAACCCGCAATTTGAGCGTTGGTTTGATCGTATTTAAATACTGGAAATGCACCACGAATGGTTAAACGAATTTCATCCTGTGGATTGAGAAAAATATAATCTTTGATGTTCTGATAGTAAAGCAATAATTCACAAAATAGTTTTTTATTGATATTTCCATGCAACGATAAGGTGTTTTTGATTGAAACCTCTTTGTTTAGGTTTGGATTCCCTTCTTCAATTCCGCTTACCCCTTGATGCAGTCCATTGCTGTATAATTCATTAATCTCAGGATTTCTTGCAGCATAGCCTATATGATAAGTTAATTTTAATTTTTTTGAAAATTTATGGCTAATTCCTCCCACGGCACTTAGGTTGTGGTAGTCGTTTTTGTAACGTATAATTTTTCTTGGTACACTCAATGAGATTGTTGCCACCCTTCTACTTTTAAAATCGTAACGTCCACCAAACTCAAAAGTTGTTTTGGCAATGCTTTTAACAGCGATACCAAATAGTCCATAATCATACGAGATATAATCTGGAATAAGTGGCAATATCCCTGTTTCCGGAAGATTTTTATTATCTATGCGGTTAAACTGAATACCTATTTTTAGATTCCAATTTTCAAGTAGATAATTTTTATAAATAACTTCTAAAAAATTAGAAAATTGTTCTAAACTCAATGCTGGTATTTTGGATCTTCCACTTCTGCGTACATCAAATTCTTTTCTTAAATTGTATTGACCTGCGTAAGTGAGGTCAATGTGTTGTTTCTCTTTGATAAAGTATTTAGAATGGAATTTTAGTAGGTGATGATTTACGTTTTGATAAGGTACATCTATGGTATAAGAAAATTTATCTCGTGTATAAAACGGAACATCGCGCCTAAGTGCTTCCTTTAAATCGCTGAGGTTTCCAATATGCGAACCTCTTAAAATTCCAGAACGGGAATTAAATGTACTAAAGTATAAATTAGCAAACCAGTTCTTTTGAAAAGATTTTTCGAATTGTAAAGCAAAATTAGCTTCTTCACTTCCCGTATTGCGCAAATAGTAATTTGGGGTATAATTATCGCCACTTTTTTTAAGGGTCCCTGTTGCCCTCCATGCTAGTTTTTTATGATATTGTTGTAATTCGAGGTTTAATCCATTTCCCAAGCCATTAGTCTGAAAAAAATATCTTCCCTCTCCATGAATATGAGGTTCTTTTGTAATAGGTTTAGGTTCTACAAGCACAACGCTTCCCAATGAATTTCCTTGATATTCTAAAGCTCCTACACCTTTAATTACTGTAATTTTATGGGCAATTAACGGGTCTATTTCGGGACTGTGGTCAATACCCCACTGCTGCCCAGCTTGAGTAACCCCATTATTTAAAATGGTCAAACGGTTTCCATAAAGACCGTGTACCATTGGTTTTGATACTGCTTTCCCACTTTTAATGGTACTAACTCCAGAAATATTTTCAAGCATTGTAGCTAAATTTTTATCAGTATTTTGTGTAATCATATATGAATTGAGCGATTCTTTTTCTTGAGTGCCAACTTTTCCATTTGTACCTATAATTGCTACTTCATCGAGAAATTGATCACTGTGGTCTAAGCGTACCACAACACGGGTATCACCCATAACATTCAGATACAACTCTTTAGCTTGGCAGCTAATATGACTCACAATAAGGTGATAATTCCCAGCACAAACAGTCCGAAATTTAAAAAGACCAAGGCTGTCAGTAAAAGTTCTTAATTTAGATTCTTTTATATAAATATTAGCATACGCAAGAGGATTACCTGTACTTACATCCTTAACAATACCAGAAATTGTAAAATTACAATTCTGGGCAGATGTAAGTATAGGTAAAAATAAAAGGATTGGAAAAACAGTTAAATATCTACTTAACTTCCACTTTAAAGGTAACCTCAATATCTGTTTCACCGCCTGCATTAGTAATAGTTCCATTAGAAACATTTTTTGCTTTCTTGTTTGGTTTATGCCTTAGAATAACAGTTAAGTTTCCGGAGCCTTCTCCTTTTGTTTTTAAAGTTGTTTTCAAACCAATAGGATAATCCTCTTCATCTTTATCAGCATAGTCAATAGCTAAACCCTCAATATCAGTCTGGAAGAAAAATTGATGCTCCTCAGCCTCTTCTTTAATTTCTTCAGTGACATTATCAACAGGGCTTTTCTGTTCATTTAACAATTCAAATACCCCATTATAAGTTGTATGGGTAGCGAGTGTAGCATTTGAAATCGTTGGCTTATTTCCACCATCGCCATCTAAATCCTTGAACGATAAAATTATGGGCTTTCCACTGCTATTAGGGGTGAGCTTGAATTTTAAGGTGGTAATCACCTCTTGTTCATTAGGGATAACTGGGTTTGCAGGTTCATCCTTTTTACATTGGATAAATGTAAATACCCCTAAAACGGCTAAAACTATTAATTTAGAAATTTTACTCATTATTACTTTTATTTTAAAATTAAACATTGGTGCAAATATAATCATAAATGCAACATTGTTGCATATAAAAAGAAATAATAATGATGAAGTAGCTTAAATATTCTATGAATTGACTTATAAAAGGTTTCAGATAGGGCATTCATACTGTATTATAAAGCAAAAAAATTAAGTCATTTACTATGTTATGCTCTTCTATAGCTATCTTGTTTACTTGAAAAAGGGTGGATTTAGCTTTGAAATTTTACTGCGATAACTTTTTATCGAGTGGGAATTTAAAAGTATTGAAATCAAATAAAGATGCACCTACTAAAATAATTTCTCTTTTGTACTTGTTTTGAGACTCAAAAAAAATTATTTTTTCAGTTTATTAGTTAATTTTTTTATTAAATTTGCATCCGATTAAATCATTGAATAATTTATCATTGATAATTACTAATATTTATAATAAGTAGAATTTAATTTTAAAAAACATCAAACTACAATGAAAATTACAAAAATAAAGCATAGATATTTTATTGATATATTTAATAATTTATTTATTAATTTTGCACCATAATTGAATAATTAATAACTAATCATTACTAAAATGAAAAAACATAGATATTTTTTTGGTTTATTAGCGTTCATATTTTCTATAAGCCAACTGACCCAATGTAATAAAGACGATAAGCCTGACGAAAAGAGCAAAGAGGCATCTATTATCTCCTTTGAATTGGGCACTTATAAAGGCAAGTTAAACGGCACCTCCTTCATTATAGAGGTACCCTACGGAATAAATATAAATTCTTTATCGGCAAAGGTAGAGTTATCGGAAAAGGCAACGATCAAACCCGACCCAAAGACAGTGAAAGATTGGAGCAAGCCAGTATCCTTTACGGTAACCGCAGAAAATGGAAAAGATAGCAAAAAATATACAGTAGAGGTAAAAATATTACCTCCGGTATTGACCTTTGAAAAACTGACCAAAGAATATACAAAAGGTGGACGTTTGAATGCTACAGAAATTCTAAAGCATGTAAAAGGTGAAAAGGCAAGGCTATACTTTAAAAGAGATCACAAATCTGAATCCTAATGATATAGTAACGGTCAATGGAAGTGCGCCAAATCTAAGATTAGAATTTAATCGAGTGGGTGCTTTTACGGCTTCGTTGGGTTTAAAACACAATGCTACCTCAGATTTGGATGTAACGCTCAGTAATGCGGAATTTGAAATTACAAAGGGTGTTGCTCCTTCGGATTTAAACTGGAGAAAACAAAGCAAGATTTATCGTTCGGGAGAAGAGATCAGCAATGCGGAAATCTTAGCAGGACTTGACGGAACAAAAACAGGCTATACCATTAAAACAGTAACCATAAGTGATGCAGGAGGTACAGGCGCAAGGGTTTCAGGTAGTGGCACTGCAGCTAAAATCGTTAGTTATACTGGGGCGGGTAACTTGACCCTGACACTTGTATTTGAGCATGCTACCAAAGCAGAAAAAACCATAACGGGTGCACAATTTGAAATTACTGAGGGCTTAACTTGGCGTAAACAAAGCAAGGTTTATGGTTCGGGAGGAGAGATAAGCAACGCTGAATTATTAGGCGGTTTACATGGACCAAAAGAGGGCTATCGTGTAAAATCGGTACAGATTACCAGTGATTCCTCAAGTAGTGGTGCGCGTGTTTCAGGTAGTGGTACTGCAGCTAAGATCATTAATTATAGCAAAGCGGTTACTTTGACGTTGACGCTTGTATTTGAACACGCTACCAAAGCAGAAAAAACCATAACGGGTGCACAATTTGAAATTACGAAGATGGCAGCACCTACCAATTTAACTTGGGTAAAACAATTGAAGAGGTATCGTTCTGGTCAGGAGATAAGCAATTCAGAATTATTAGCAGGTCTCGAAGGTTCAAAAGTAGGGTATCGAGTGAAAACCGTAGAGATTACGACTGATTCAGGGGGTAGTGGTGCAAGGGTTTCAGGTAATGGTACTGCAGCTAAGATCGTCAGTTATAGCAAAGCGACTATCTTGACGTTGACCCTTGTATTTGAACACGATACCAAAACAGATAAAACCATAACAGGTGCACAATTTGAACTTACCAGTGTAGCTGTATCTGTACCTTTAAGTTGGAGCAGACAAAGCAAAGTTTACAGTCCCGCAGGAGAGATAAGCAATGCAGAATTATTGGGCGGTGTGCGAGGTACAAAAGACGGCTATCGTATCAAATCAGTACAGATTACGGGTGATTCCTCAAGCAGTGGTGCGAGGGTTTCAGGCAGTGGTACTGCAGCTAAGATCGTCAGTTATGGCAAAGCCACTAACTTGACGTTGACGCTTGTACTTCAGCACGATACCAAAGCAGAAAAAACGCTTAGTAATGCAGTGTTTGAAATTAGAAAGATGCCCGTACCGGCTGATTTGACTTGGCGTAAACAAAATAAGGTTTATAGTGTTGGAGGAGAGATCAGCAATGCAGAATTATTAAGAGGTCTTAGCGGTACAAAAACAGGCTATCGAATCAAAACAGTAACCATAAGTAATAAAGCAGGTACAGGTGCAAGGGTTTCAGGTAGTGGCACTGCAGCTAAGATCGTCGGTTATACCAAGGCGGGTACTCTTGACGTTATCGATTGTATTCGAACACGATACCAAGGAGGATAAAAACATCACTGGTGGGGCGTTTGAAATTACAAAGATGCCCGTACCAGTTGATTTGACTTGGCGTAAACAAAGTAAGCCTTATAGTGATAGAGGAGAGATCAGCAATGCAGAGTTATTAAACGGTCTTAGCGGTACAAAAACAGGCTATACCATTAAAACCGTAGAGCATTACCAATAAAAACGGTACAAGTGCGACTGTTTCAGGGATTGGTACTGCAGCTAGGATCGTTGGTTATCGCAAAGCGGGTACTTTGACCTTATCTATTACATTTGAACATAATACGAAAGCAGATAAAACCATAAGTAATGCACAATTTGAAATTACAAAAGGCTCTGCTCCAATTGATTTAACTTACACGAAGCAAAGTAAGGCTTATGGTGCTGGAGGAGAGATAAGCAATGCAGATTTATTAAGAGGTCTTACAGGTACAAAAACAGGATACACCATTAAAACCGTAGAGATTACCAATAAAAACGGTACAAGTGCGACTGTTTCAGGGATTGGTACTGCAGCTAAGATCGTTGGTTATCGCAAAGCGGGTACTTTGACCTTATCTATTACATTTGAACATGATACGAAAGCAGATAAAACCATAAGTAATGCAAAATTTGAAATTACAAAAGGCTCTGCTCCAAGTTTAAGTTATACCAAGCAAACGAAGCGGTTTAGCAGTGGTGGCGAAATTACCAATGCCGATCTATTAAATGGCGTTACGGGCAGTGATAAGGCAGGATACACCATTAAAACCGTAGAGATTACGAATGTAAACGGTACAAATGCGACTGTTTCAGGGAGCGGTACTTCAGCTAAAATTATCAGTTATAACAAAGTAGGAACGTTGACCTTAACGATTGTTTTAGAACATAATTCTAAAGACGATGTAACCCTTCGAAACGCAAAGTTTGAAATTACGAAGGCGTCAGCACCAAGTTTAAGTTATACCAAGCAAACGAAGCGGTTTAGCAGTGGTGGCGAAATTACCAATCAAAATCTATTAGATGGCGTTACGGGCAGTAGCATTGATAAGGCAGGATACACCATTAAAACCGTACAGATTACGAATGTAAACGGTACAAGTGCGACTGTTTCAGGGAACGGTACTTTAGCTAAAATTACGAGTTATAACAAAGTAGGAACGTTGACCTTAACGATTGTTTTAGCACATGATACTAAAGACGATGTAACCCTTCGAAACGCAAAGTTTGAAATTACGAAAGGTACAGCTCCGAGTTTAAGTTATACCAAGCAAACGAAGCGGTTTAGCAGTGGTGGCGAAATTACCAATCAAAATCTATTAGATGGCGTTACGGGCAGTAGCATTGATAAGGCAGGATACACCATTAAAACCGTACAGATTACGAATGTAAACGGTACAAGTGCGACTGTTTCAGGGAACGGTACTTTAGCTAAAATTACGAGTTATAACAAAGTAGGAACGTTGACCTTAACGATTGTTTTAGCACATGATACTAAAGACGATGTAACCCTTCGAAACGCAAAGTTTGAAATTACGAAGGCGTCAGCACCGAGTTTAAGTTATACCAAGCAAACGAAGCGGTTTAGCAGTGGTGGCGAAATTACCAATAAAAATATATTAGATGGCGTTACGGGCAGTAGCAGTGATAAGGCAGGATACGCCATTAAAACCGTACGGATTACGAATGTAAACGGTACAAGTGCAACTGTTTCAGGGAATGGTACTTTAGCTAAAATTACGAGTTATAACAAAGCAGGAACGTTGACCTTAACGATTGTTTTAGCACATGATACTAAAGACGATGTAACCCTTACAAACGCAAAGTTTGAAATTACGAAGGCGTCAGCACCGAGTTTAAGTTATACCAAGCAAACGAAACCGTTTAGCAGTGGCGGAGAAATTACCAATGTGGAACTATTGGCAGGCGTTACGGGCAGTAGCATTGATAAGGCAGGATACACCATTAAAACCGTACAGATTACGAATGTAAACGGTACAAGTGCGACTGTTTCAGGGAATGGTACTTTAGCTAAAATTACGAGTTATAACAAAGTGGGTACGCTTACGCTTACCCTTGTTTTAGAACACGATGCTAAAGATGATGTAACGCTTAGCAATGCACAGTTTGAAATAACGAAGGCTACAGCACCGCGTTTAACTTGGACGAAGCAAACGAAGCCGTTTAGGAGTGGCGGAAAAATTACCAATGCGGAACTATGGGCAGGCGTTACGGGCAGTAGCAGTGATAAGACAGGTTACACCATTAAAACCGTCAACATTGATAATCATGGAGGTACCAGTGCAACGGTTTCAGGGAGTGGTACGGTTGCTAATATTACGAGTTATAACAAAGTAGGAACGTTGACCTTAACGATTGTTTTAGAACATGATACTAAAAAGGATGTAACCCTTAGCAATGCACAGTTTGAAATAAACGATGATTTTGCTGGTGGTGTTTGGGGGACTGCTGCTGGTGGCGATGGTAAGACTTACAATATCGTTACCTCTGCTACTGGTAAAAAATGGTTAGATAGAAATTTAGGAGCGAATAGGGTTGCTACTGCTTATAATGATGCACAGGCTTATGGTGATTACTACCAATCTGGTAGGAAACGTAACGGACATGAAAAACCAAATTCACCTGCTACAGCTGGCTCTCTATTAGTAGAAGTTTCTAGTGGAGGTAAGTTCCAAAAAGTTAATGGGCAATGGTATACGGGTGCCAATGCTCAACATGTGGGTACTCGCAGTGCTGGTAATTTTTGGTTAGAGGACGCTGCTAACTTAACAGCTGGTAATGGAGGTGTACACAACCCCTGTCCCAAAGGTTTTAGAGTGCCTACTAAAGCTGAATGGGATAACGAGTCAAATGCCATCAACTCATCTTGTACAGGCGATAAACGTACTTGTTTCGCAAATGCTAATTTAAAAATTCCCACAGCAGGGTACCGCAATACTACAGGATCATTAGATGCTACTGCTGCTACAGCTTACTATTGGTGTAGTACACCACAGAGTAGACTAAATAGTTATGTTTTGGTAATTGCGGATGGCTTTTACTTTTCAGGAGGATATTATCGTTCGCACGGAAAATCTGTACGGTGTATCAGCATTAGATAATGGTTAACTCATTAACCATTATTTACATCGTAATGTAATATCGTAGAGACGCAAAATTTTGCGTCTCTACTTTTTTGCGTATTCAATCCCCCTTGTATTCCCCCTTTAAAAAGGGGGATTAAGAGGGATGTTACCACCCGTTATTTTGGCAATGCAACAAGGTAGAGACAAATTGCAATTTGTCTCTACCTTGTTGTTATTATGGTGTTTGTTGATTTTGTAAACGTATAGGACAAACACGCAGGCTTGCCCTACAAAACGCCCTAATCTTTTTAACCCCCCCTTTTGTTTCCCCCTTTTTAAAGGGGGATAAAGGGGGATTTTACCACCCGTTATTTTGGCAATGCAACAAGGTAGAGACAAATTGCAATTTGTCTCTACTTGTATTGTTATGGTGTTTGTTGATTTTGTAAACGTATAGGACAAACACACAGGCTTGCCCTACAACGCCCTAATCTTTTTAACCCCCCTTTAAAAAGGGGGATAAAGGGGGATTTTACCACCCGTTATTTTGGCAATGCAACAAGGTAGAGACAAATTGCAATTTGTCTCTACCTTGTATTGTTATGGTGTTTGTTGATTTTGTATATGTATATTCTGTTTTTGACGGGTATATATAGATGGTATTTTATGAACCAGATTTTTTAATCTGGTTCATAAAATACTAAATAATTTATAACTAATGTAGAAAGACTACTCTAAAAGGTTTAGTAGAAAAGTAAAGTATCACAAATGTGGTTTTGTGATGGTATCAAATATAAAAAAAGGACTTATGATTATTTACAATCAATATTAAGTAGAATTTATTTATAAAGGAGTGGGTTTAAATCAAATAAGTCCTTTTTTTTAAGTAAATGTGTTTTTCTTTTTTATTCGTTTTCTTTAGCAGCTTTTTTAGGTGTAAGAGATTTGAATTCTAAATCATTTTTAGCTTTATCCTCCAAGGAAGCATCTTTGCTCGATGCAGATTTGATATAGTTTTTAGCCTCATTTACTTTCCCCATTCTCACGGAGGCTATAGCTCTTAAATAATCAGCTTTGGCTGTATTTATTTTTCCTTCGTCTAATACGCTAATTCCACCTTCATAATCGGCATTCAATACTTTAGCTAAAGCTAAGTTAAATGTATTATATCCCTTCATTTTATCTATAGCTAGTGCGTAGTCCCCTTGCTTGATAGCTACAATACCCTTATTATATGTAGATTCAGGTGTGGTAACCTTGGCAAATTCTTTAAGTAGGTCATCCATATCTTCTAACTTAGCACTTTGCAATTTCAAAACAAATCCTAAATTAAGCATTTGGTCAGCGATACCTTTATCTGTAGCTGCATCATATACTTTATTAGCAGAGTCTAAATCTCCCAAACTATAATTTACAACTATCAAATTATTATAAAAAGCATAATTGTTAGGGAACATTTCCATACCTTTTGTATAGATTTTTATTTTCTCATTCTTATCTTCTACTAAGGTAGCAGCATATAACATTTCCTTTTCATTTAATTGATCTAAAGCTGTTTGTGAATGTTCTATAATTTGTTCATCCGATTTACCTACAACCTCATAAGTTATAACCATTTTAGTTCTTCTGAGTTGAGGCATGATATGATTAGGAAGTTTAGGATAAGTACTCATTAAACTTCTCAATGTTTTTTCCTTAGTAGGTAAAAGAGGATTTTCATCTAAAGATCTCTTTATCATATCCTTATCTTGAATATCACTTTCTTGTAAAATTTTGTGGAAACCATCCCAGTCAGCTCCCATAGCTTTAAGGGTAGGATTGTAAGATTTCATGTTTAATTTAGCTCTTTTAAAAGCTCTAGCAAATACCCTTGAAGAGGATTTATTTCTATCGTTAGTGAGTTCTTGATTCAGGGTAATTTCTCCCTCAGGTGAAGCATAAGACGTCATTTCTATACTTTTTATGCTAAGTGCTTCATCTTCTAAAACTTTTTTTAAAGTCTTTTTTAACTCTTTAAAATCTTTATCTTTTAATTCCTTTCTCTTAACTAAAGAAGAATTATAGGGAAAATGGATATGTACATGCCCTACATTCGTAGTTATTCTTTCAAAACCATGTGGAACTAAAGCTACTTTAGCGTCATTTTCTACTAAAAGAGAGGTAGTAATCACCCCATCTGCTAATTTAATAGGCTTAAAGTCATCTTTTACTGTACTACCTTCTTGCCCTTTTATATGTAAAAAAAGTTCAGATTTTTCCATATCTTTTACATAATCTATACTATTAGAATAAGTAACGGATTTTCCTGTCTCGTAAGGTATGCTCATATTGTTTCCGGGAAATTCTTCTCCTTGATAAGTAACCGATTTATACTCTTTTTGACCTTTCGGATACTTTAATGTAGGCGTAAGGGTAATAGAGACAGCTTTACCAATAAATTTTGGAGGAAACTTTCCTTTTACATTCAGTTTAACTTTACCTCCATGTACTTCAAGCGGATTTGGGATTATTTTATAGTTATTTTTACCCAATTCATTCAAACTGCTGCAACTGTAAAGAGTAACTACAACAATTAAAATGGTCAATATTTTTGAAAATAGTGTTTTCATATTAAATTATATTTTTGTTCTATATTTATATTTTATTATAACTAACTTTTTAAAGTAGGCAAATTTAATAAAAATATCTATCTGCAACTAAGAATTAAAAATATTTTTCAAATATTTTTTTGATGCCAAATCCAATGAGGATTCCATATAAACTACCACAAATTATATCTAAGGGATAGTGTACTCCTACATACACTCTGCTATAAGACACCATACACGCCCAAAATACCATTATCCATGTAAACATTTTACGTTGAAATAATGCTGTGATAAAAGTAATAAAAGCAAAGGAGTTAGAAGCATGTGAAGAGAAAAATCCAAATTTCCCCCCACAACCGTCTTTTACTAACCTAAACATCCCCAATATATTTTCATTATAACAGGGGCGTAACCTCTGTAAGCCATTTTTAAAAAAATGATAACTCGTTTGATCTACTATAGTAATGAGTAAAATAAAAAAAAGTAATATGATAAACCCTTTTTTTAATCCTCTCTTATAAAGAATTACTCCTAATAAAATCAAATATAGAGGCACCCAAGAGAAACGGTGTGTAACAAATAACCAAAACCCATCCCAAGTACTGGATCCCAAATTATTCAGATACAAGAATAATTCGGTATCCCATTCTAATATATAATCTAACATAAAAAAATCTTAATTTAAGTGCGTTTTATAGTATCTTTTACTTGTTCTATTTCTTTCTCTATAGGATGAATAGGATTATGGTCTTCTGCAAAACCCTCTATGTTTTCTTTCACCTCTTCTGTTTGTTTTTTTATAGTGTTTACTTGCTGTTTTACTTCTTTTATCGTATTGTTGGTTTCTGCACTGTTTTTTATTTCTTTTTTAATATCATCGGTTGCATCTTTTACTTGCCTGATTCCCTTTCCTAATCCTTTGGCAATTTCAGGAATCTTTTTTGGTCCAAAAAAGATAATTACAATTAATACAATTATAAATATCTCTCCCCCTCCCATATTAAAAAATAATAAATTCATAGTTTAAAATTAAAATTATTCTATAAAATATAGTTTTTTACCTTTGCAAAGATACTAAAATAAAACTATTATAAGTTTAATGAGAGTGTTAATCCAACGTGTAAGAGAAGCATCGGTAAGCGTTCACAATAAAGAAATAGCTCGTATAAATTGCGGACTTTTACTATTTTTAGGAATAGAATGCCAAGATGGATTAAAGGACATAGAATGGCTTTGTAACAAGATAGTAAACTTGAGAATATTTAACGATGAACGTGGCGCAATGAATAAATCTGTAACGGCTATAAATGGTGAAATGCTATTAGTGAGTCAATTTACCTTATATGCAAGTACCAAAAAAGGCAACCGCCCCTCTTACATCAAGGCTGCACCACCTGAAATATCTAAAAAACTATATTACCAATTTATAGAAATTCTCGAGAAAAGTAAGCTCGACATAAAAGTGGGAGAATTTGGTGCAGATATGAAGGTATCCCTCATGAATGATGGTCCTGTAACTATATGGATAGATTCTAAAAGTAGAGAATAAATAACATTTAATACAATTCAATACCCATGAACATAAAAAATGCACAATTACAAGTAGATAATTGGATAAAAAAACATGGAATACGTTACTTTAACGAACTGACCAATATGGCACAACTTACAGAAGAAGTAGGAGAAGTAGCACGGATTATAGTGCGCAGATACGGTGAACAATCAGAAAAAGAATCGGATAAAAATAAAGATTTGGGAGAAGAACTGGCAGACGTATTATTTGTATTACTATGCCTTGCCAATCAAACAGGAATAGATTTACAAAAATCTTTTGAAGATAAAATAAATGTAAAAACCAAAAGAGACCACAACCGACACCATAGTAATAAAAAATTAAAATAGTTTTTGTACTTTTGCATACAGAATTAACTAAAAAAATCGAATTGATATGATGTATCCACAAGAAATGGTAATTCCTATGAAACAAGAACTCATAGACGCCGGATTTACGAGTTTAGAAGACAGTGCGCATACTGAAAACTTTATCAAAAAACATGGAACTACTCTTATTGTAGTTAACTCGGTATGCGGATGTGCTGCGTCCAATGCACGTCCGGCAGCTAAAGCTTCATTACAAAACGATAAAACACCTACAAATATAGGAACGGTATTTGCCGGGGTAGATAACCAAGCTGTAAATACGGCTAGGGAATTTATGATGCCTTTTCCTCCATCTTCTCCCTGTATTGCTTTATTTAAAGAGGGTAAATTGGTACACATGCTCGAAAGACATCATATAGAAGGCAGAATTATGGAAGATATTTCTGAAAACTTAAAGCAAGCCTATAACGAGTTTTGTTAATCCTTATCAAAATAAAAAAAGCCAATTCAATTTTGATTTGGCTTTTTTTATAATCATTTTTAATAGCTAAACGATGAATTTTCTTTTTATTCATCGGCAGCAAATACCATGAGTTTCCTTCTATATACGGTAAGCAATTTAGATTTGGATATAAAGCCCATATATTTACCGTTGCTTATTACAGGTAAATTCCATGCGCTAGTATCTTGAAATTTTTTCATGACACTTTCCATGCTATCTTGTATATCGAGTACAATCTCGGGTACGATCATCAAATCGGCTACTTTGTATTCTTCATATCTATTAGTTTCAAACATGATATGTCTAATATCATTGAGCATAACCATTCCCTCAAACATCCCTTGACTATTTACCACAGGAAATACATTCCGTTTTGATTTAGCTACACCATGATGTAAGAGTGCTCCCAAGTTCATTTCAGCATTTACTTTTACAAAATTAGTTTCGAGCACTTGTTCTACCTTGAGCATTCCAAGTATAGTTTTATCTTTGTTATGTGTAATTAATTGTCCTTTTTTAGCCAATTCAGTCGTATATACTGAATGTTTAATAAAGTGCTTTGAAATGGTAAATGATATGGCTGAAGTAATCATCAATGGTACAAATAGTCCATATCCACCCGTTAGTTCTGCAATCAAAAATATAGCTGTAAGGGGAGCGTGTAGTACTCCTGCCATGAGCCCTGCCATGCCTGCTAGAGTAAAATTAGTCTCGGATACTTGATGCCCTAATCCCAAAATATTAATGACTTTAGCACACACATTGCCCATAATACTTCCCATAAAAAGCGTAGGTGCAAATATACCTCCTACTCCACCAGCTCCAAAAGTAGTAGCTGTAGCGATAATTTTAAATATCACAAGCCCAGACAAGAGCAGTATCACTACCATCGGATTATCGAGGTAATCTGAAAAATAAGAAGTTTGAAGGGCTTTAGGAGTAATGTCATCTAATAAACTATTGATAACTTCAAAGCCTTCTCCATACAAAGGTGGTATCAAAAATACGATAACACCTATAGCTGTTCCTCCTATTATCAATTTTTTGAAAGCACCTTTGATTCTATCAAAGAATTTACCTATAAGTAGGTACATTTTAGTAAAATACATAGAAGTAAAAGCCGATACCACCCCTAGTACAATAAAAAATATAGCGTCTCTAATTCTAAATGTATCTTTTAGAGAAAAGTGTAGTAAAATGTCATTACCCATAAAAAATGAAGAAGTAATAAAAGCGGATACTGATGATACCAAGAGAGGTACTAAAGAGGCAAAAGTCAAATCTAAGCCAAATACTTCTATGGCAAAAATAATAGAAGCAATAGGAGCCTTGAATATAGCAGACATAGCTCCAGCAGAAGCAGAACCAATAAGTAGCATTCTAGTTTTTTGGTTCATATGAAACATACGGGCTATATTAGACCCTAAAGCCGAACCAGTGGCTACGGTGGGTCCTTCTAATCCTACAGACCCTCCAAAACCTACTGTAAAAGGAGCTGTAAGTATAGAAGCATACATTTGATAAGGTCGCATAATTCCTTTGCGTCTGCTGATGGCATAAAGCGTAGAGGGAATGCCATGTCCTACAGATTCTCTAATCACATATTTTGCTATCAGTACAGTAATGAGTATTCCTAAGAGCGGAAATAAAAAATAAGTATAGTGATGAAATTCTTGTCCGTGTACAAATTCTTGTATAAAATGCGTAGTATTCTTTAAGGTAACAGCTCCCATACCTGAAGCAAAACCAATCAATATACTAAGTATATATACAAACTGTGGGTGAGAAATATATTTAATTCTCCATACTAAAAACCTTCCGAGTAAAGTTTGAGGTTTTTTAGGCATCCGTATTGTTTAATTTTATATTTAATTCATCTAACTGCTCTGGACTTAACTTAGCAGGAGCATTTATCATTACATCTCTACCTGAATTGTTTTTAGGAAAGGCTATAAAATCTCTAATAGTTTCTTCTCCTGCCAATGTTGCTATTAATCTATCTAAACCAAAAGCTATACCTGCATGTGGTGGAGCACCATATTTAAAGGCATTCATTAAAAAACCAAATTGACTTTGTGCCTCGTATCTCGAAAAGCCCAAATGTTTGAATATCATTTCTTGCATCTTAGTATCGTAAATTCTCATAGAACCTCCTCCTATTTCAATACCATTGAGTACCAAGTCATAAGCATTAGCCCTCACATATTGAGGGGTAGTGTCAAGCATTTCAATATCTTCTTGTTTAGGCAAAGTAAATGGATGGTGCATAGCGTGATAAGTTTGCGTTTGTTCATTCCATTCAAGTAATGGAAAGTTTACTACCCAAAGTGGTGCAAATACATCTGAGTTTCTAAGTCCTAAATCATCTCCCAGTTTAAGCCTAAGCTCGCCTAATGCCTTTCTAGTTTTATCTCTATCTCCAGCCATTACCAGTAGTAAGTCTCCCGCTTTGGCTCGATGCATATCTGCCCATTTTTTTAAATTTTCTCGACTAAAGAATTTGTCTACTGATGATTTGAAACTACCATCTTCATTACATTTTACCCATATCAAACCATTGGCTCCTATTTGAGGGCGTTTTACCCAATCTATAAACCCATCTATCTGTTTACGTGTATAAGAGCCTCCTCCAGAAACACATAAACTCACAATTAATTCTGCTTTATCGAATACTTGAAAGCCTTTCCCTTTTGCCAAGTGATTGAGTTCATTAAGTTTCATGCTAAACCTAATATCAGGTTTATCCGTTCCATACCACCGTATCGCATCATCATAGTCCATTTTAGGAATGCTGCCTATCTCTATGTTTTTAATTTCTTTGAACAAATGTTTGAGCATATTTTCAAACATACATAAAATATCTTCTTGCTCCACAAAGGACATTTCACAGTCTATTTGTGTAAATTCAGGTTGTCTGTCAGCTCTTAAATCTTCATCTCTAAAACATTTTACGATTTGAAAGTACTTGTCTATGCCACCTACCATAAGCAATTGTTTAAATGTTTGTGGAGACTGTGGTAGTGCATAAAATTCTTTTTGATTTATTCTAGAGGGCACTACAAAATCCCTTGCTCCTTCAGGTGTAGATTTTATTAAATAAGGGGTTTCTACTTCTATAAACCCTTGAGTAGAAAGGTAATTCCTTACTAGCATAGTTACCTTATGCCTTAGCAACAGATTTTCTTTTATAGGATTTCGACGAATATCTAAATATCTATATTTCATTCTAAGATCTTCTCCACCATCTGTTTCATCTTCTATAGTAAAGGGAGGAACCTCCGAAGTACTGATAACCATTAATTTTTGTACAGATACCTCTATATTCCCAGTTGGAATATTTTTATTTTTATTTTGGCGTTCTACTACAATACCTTCGGCTTTTATTACATATTCTCTACCTAATCCATGGGCTTGTTGGTGTAATTCTTTATCCACCTCATCGTTAAAGGACAGCTGTGTAATTCCATATCTATCCCTTATATCTATAAACGATATAGAGCCTAAGTTTCTGTTCTTTTGTACCCAGCCACTCAGTACTACTTTTTCACCTATATTGGATAAGTTTAATACTCCACAAGTATGAGTTCTATACATCGATATTTATCTTTTTTAAAGGTTTACGCACAGTGGCAAGTAAAAGTAATAATTTTTTTGTGTACATCTTTCTATTTGTTTTTATTTGACCAAAAACCATGGATTAAGTAAATCTTCTTTGTTATATATGAGTTCTTTATTACTATCATATTGCAATACTTTAGCTCCCATACTATTTACTATGGCATGCCCTGCAGCAGTATCCCATTCCATAGTAGGAGCAAAGCGTGGATATTCATTTGCTTTGCCTTGGGCTACCATACATAATTTTAGAGAACTTCCTACTGAAATGACATTTATCTCTTTGTGTTTTGTTTTCAATTCATTAACATATATTTGCGTTTCTTTTGACATATGCGAACGACTGCCTACCACTGTAAATTTTTGGGGTTTAGCCTCGGGTAACTTTATCAAGTGGGCACAACTAAATTGCTCGTAATTTTCGATATTTTCATATCTAAAAGCACCCATACTGAGTGCTCCCATATATAAGGTTTTCTTTACAGGTACATACACTACTCCTAACACGGGTTTACCCTTTTTTATTAAAGCTATATTTACGGTGAATTCTCCGTTTTTCTTTATGAATTCTTTTGTGCCATCTAAAGGATCTACCAGCCAAAGCGTTTCCCATTGTTTTCTTTGTGTGTAAGGTACTTGCTGCCCCTCTTCACTCAAAATAGGAAAAGTGCTTTTGAGCTCCTCTGCTATAGTAGTATGTGCATTTTTATCTGCTAAAGTAAGAGGAGAGTCATCATGTTTCTGTTCTATGTTAAAATCTGTATGATATATTTTTAAAATTTCTCTACCTGCCTTCAATGATGCCCTAATGGCTAATTCTAGTAATTCTTTTGTCATAAATATTTTTAAGTTAGTAAAAATTAAAAGTGTCAAATTTAATTAAAAATTAAAATGGAACAAAAGCATTTTGGATATGTTCAATTTTAGTTTTATGTTTATTCTTTACAATACATATAATATCGAATTGGGTTTCTATATCTAAATCGTTTTCTATTATATATTGGTTAGTTGCATATATGAGTAATTTTTGTTTTTGCTTATTTATAGAGGTTTGAGGATGTATCAAATGGTCATAAGATCTGGTTTTTACCTCTACAATGATAAGCTTGTCTTTATAGCGTGCTATAATGTCAATTTCAGCTTTTAAGTATCTCCAATTGGTCTTTAAGATATTATAACCTAATCCCTTTAAAAAATCTACTGCTATATGCTCTCCTTTTATTCCTAAATCATAGTGTTCTGCCATTATATGAGTATTTTGTATTTTAACTTGCTATCCTTTAAATCTTGAAGAACCTTGTAGCACAAGCTGTTTTAAAATCTTTAAAAGTATTCTCTATAAGGAGGTAGTTTTTTTATCTTTATAATAAGTAGGTGTGATTCTTTACAGAGTGTATTGGATGTGAGATTCAACTAAATTAGATTGGCTCTGTTTATATAAAAAACCATTTTGATTTAATGCTCAGTACTGTCGATGAAATAAGTTATCTATGGCAAGGGCAAATCTCTTTTTAGATTGAAAAGGTCCTTTAAATTAAATGTGCAAATCCCATGGGTGCCTAGATAAAAACAAATTGATTTTTGTTCTATAGATGGAGTGCTAAATGAAAATAGAAGAAAATAAATTTTCTCTACTATCCTTATTAATATTATAGGAATAATATACCTTTTCACTTTTGAACAATATTATTTTATAATCTACTGCAAATATACAAAAAAATAGATATTTAAAGTAATTTTGATATAATTAAAAATAAAATATTCTAAGTTATCATACTACAAAATCAATATGATTACTTGTCTTATAATGAGATATTCTTTGCAAGATATTTTATAAATTTTAATATTAAAATGAAAAAAACAATACTCAAGTAAAATATTAATATATGAAAAGGAAATATTAAACTTTTATGAGTAATGATTAAAAAAATATCGTTCTAATTATAGGAGTTCATATTTTTCTTAATCTATCTCGAACCTATTCTATGTTCTTTATTTAGTTTCTTTGTTTTATCATTATTGTGATTAAAATTTCTTATTAAATCATATACATAAGATATTTGGTCTTGAAATCGGATTAGAATATCATTAGAAATATTTTTTTTGCTAAAAGGAACTATTTTTACATATTCTTGTATTTCACCTTCGTTGCGTCCGTATTTATATTCATATGGAAAGCGACCATTTTCATCTATAATATTTGCCTTGTTATTTTTATTGGGAACACTGATGTAAAATTCACTGTCTTTAATATCTCCATGAGGATTAAATAATGCATATTCTTTTAAATATGCGTATAACTCTTTAGCAGTATCTGTAGCCGGGTCTATCAAATTAATCTTTTTTACCATAAATTTTCTGTATAAATACTCGTTGTTTTTCCCTTTGTAATCATACAACTCTTTCAATACCCTATTGATTTTATCTGTCATATATGGATAATGAGTACATCCCAAGATAATTGACTTTAACTGATTTTTAGTTTTAGACAACCTGATTTTTTCAAGTAAAGTGACCAAATGGTATCGTATATAATTTTCGGTATCGTTAATTTGTAATACTGCACAATCATCTAGTTTATCAGTATCACATAACATTTTATGATTATCAAAATTAAAATTATAAACATCATATAGAGTTTTATCTATTTTCACCTCGCCATTTAAATTAGGTCCTTTATAATTTTTTCTAGGTTTTTTCAAGTTTTTATCAAAGTAATCTAAATCTTCATCAATAGCTTCTGCAATACCAATACCCCCTTGAGAAAATACTTGTATATCTCCAGTATATCCCAATTTATCCTTTAACTTTAGTATGGTGTTATGATATCCTTTAGATGCTACTGTACCTGCTGTGGCTAATACACCAATAACGGCATCTTCATTTTTTTGGATACTGTTGAGTGTACCTTTAACACCGGCGTCAATCACCCCAATAACTTTTACGGGACTTTTTACTTGTTTTAGAAATTTTTCTATATATTCTTTTCCGTAGGCTGTAGCGGTGTTGCAAGCTATTACTAACGCTTTTACAGGAGTTTTATCTATACTGTATGATTTTTCATTTGCATTAGAATAATATTTATTGCTCATCAAAAATTGAACATCTTTTATAATATGTTCTTTTAATAAATCAACTTTTTTTTCTTTAAAATAATTACCATAAGGCATATTAGCTTGGTCTCCTAGATATATAAAAGATTCTTTATTGAAATCTAATTCTCCGTCTTTTTCGTTGGTATGAGAAGAATTATTGTTTTCATCATAATTTACAATAGCTCTAAGCACTGTTAGACCTCCTGTTCCTGAATCAAAAATTCCGATAGGCAACTTGCTTCTATTCTTCGGGTAATTTTTAAAATCAATATGATAAAAACTGTTTTTATCATTAATAATAACGTCAATAATATTTGTTTTTTTGACGCTGTTTTTATGTGAATTTATATCGCATGCTTGTGTTATTAAGATAAAAATACCTAATAACGATAAATTTATTTTATTCATAATACTTTTTGATTAGGTTACTATTTTTTCAAAACTCTACCATTTAATTTAGATGTGAATTTTCCATTCTCTATAGATATTTTTCCATTGATAATACTATATTCTAATCCTTCTGAAAACAGAAAAGCATTTGTATAATTGGCTTTATCTTTAAATGTATTTGGGTTAAAAATAATTATATCCGCGTAATAACCTTTTTTAAGTACTCCTCTATTTTTTATTTTAAAAATATCTGCTGTTTTAGAAGTACTTTGATTTATAAATGTTGCAAGATCTATGATTTTTTCTTGCTGTACATATTTGTGGTATTTCCTAGGGAAGGAGCCGTATTTCCTAGGATGACCACTATTACCATCAGACCCTGTAACAACCCAATCTTTCTTCATAAATTCATAAATATCAAATAAGCTCATATTAAAAGAGGCAACTCTGGCATAGCCCTTTTCAAGGATTTTAAATACTGCAACCTCCGGAGAAACTTTTAACATTTTTGATATTTCTAGTAAGTTTTTACCTAAGAAAAGAGCTTCCGGTGTTTTTACAATCAATAATTTATTTGCTCCTCCTCTTCGTTTAATATTGTTTTTAGTTTCATTTAAAATATGATTTTTAAATTTTGGATTACGATATCTGATAAACATCGAATCTCTACCTCCGCTCTCTGCCCAACGAGGAACCACAGCTGATTTTAATCCTGTGGCTGAAGCGTCGTATGGGTATTGGTTAGCAGTAATTTGAATATTCTCAGCCTGCGATTTTTCAATAAGTTCTATAACGTCTTTACTTTTATACCAAACATCTATTCCTAAACACTTTATGTGTGAAATATGGATAGGTAACTTTGCTTGCCTTCCAATTTCTATAGCCTCTTTTATGGAAGCAATTAATCCTATTGTAAATGAACTTTCATCTCTTAGATGTGTATCATAAATACCACCATTTTTAGCTACTACTTTAGCTAAATGAATTATTTCATCTGTATCGGAGTAACTACCTGGAGCATAAAATAAACCTGTGGACATTCCAAAAACACCGGCATCCATTTCTTGCTGTATTAACTGTTGCATTTTTAAAATATCCTCTTTAGTTGCTTTTTGATTACTGGTACCCATTACCTGTTCTCTTACAGTTCCGTGACCAACCAATAAAGCTACATTTGTTCCTATTCCATTGGCTTCATATATTTTTTTATATTTTGATGTAGGAAAAAAACTTTTACCATCACTACCAACTATTACAGTTGTAACTCCTTGAAAGATAAACGGTTTATTATGAGATTTACTAGGGATTATCAGATCTCTATCAGCATGCGTATGAGGGTCTATAAAACCTGGGCACGCTATCATTCCTATAGCATTTATTATTTTTTTAGGTTTAATAGAATAGCTATTTTTGTCGCCTATGAAAACAATTTTATCATCCTTTATCCCAATAGATGATTTTTTATAAACTGTATCTATTCCATTATAAACCATTGCATTCTTAATTAAAATATCTACTTCTATTTCTTTTTTAGTACAATACCATACAATGATACATAGTATGGTTGTAAGCAATATTATTTTACCTTTCAACTTCATTGCTAATTTTATTTTTGAAAGCTCATAACTTTCATAAGTTCCTCTGCATATACTTTTGCACGATCCTTTATCAAAATTCTATCTACTTCATCACCCTCTTCATAAGTAACAGCCTCTGAATTCAATGCATTATAAAACCAATTATAACAGTAAGGCAATTCTTGACTTCTTCGTCTGGCTTCTACCTCAAAATTAGAATTTTCTTCAATACTCTTTATCCATTTGGGAATTATTCCCTTTGTCTTGGTTTCATTTATAGAATCCAATACTAATAGATAAGGACTATACGATGTATGAAAATCTATGGCAAATTTAATTATTTTTCCTGTTTTAACTTTACTCAAAATATATTGTTTTATATTTCGAGTTTCTGGTTGTAAAAATTCAATCCAATCTCTATTCAAATCTACTCCATTTGCATTATGACGCCAATGCCCCGAATCTACTCCATCTGGATTGGCTAATGGAAAAGTATAGATATTGTATTTTTCTCTAAATTTTTTGGCAATATTCGAATGAGACAGTAACTCTTCATAAAAGGCTCTAAAAGCTATTGCTCCGCCGGGAACTTCAGGAGGATGTTGTCTTGCTACAAGCACAATAGAGTTATTTGTATTTTCTTTTTCGTATTCTATGACATAACTATTTTTATTCAAAACTGTTTTGCCAACAGTTTTTCTTTTTAGATTAGGATGTGTATCTAATAAATAGTTTACCCATTGGTAAGTATCCTCAGAGGATATTACTTCTTGTGCAGCTATGTATATTTTACTTTTAGAGACATTAAGTTTTAGAGTAGCAGTGTTGTTTATGGTATCTATTTTAATTTTATCATCATCAATATTTTTCCATTTTTTTTTATCAGTGCTTATTTTGGGGATATAACGATGTTTATATTTACCATAATTAATTTCTATTTCTATCTGTTGGGTTAATTTAGCACTTACTCCAAAAGCAAACCAAGGACTTGGGTTCACAGGTTCAAAAGCAGGTCGGATATAAATCTTGTATTTACTATCCTCTTTATTTATAACTTTATTAAGCCTTGCTCCGGGAAATGAAGTGTCAAAAACAATATCATTTTTGTGGTTGTCACAACAATAAAAGCTAAATAAAATTGAAAGGATAAATATGTTTTTTTTCATAGTTTTTTATTCGATAATTTTAACTGTTCCATCTCTTCTTGGGTCTGCAGCTCCTCTCCATTTATTATTTTTAAATTCTATAGCATGTACTCCTCCAAAGTATGCATTTAAACTCCCACTTGTCAAATCATATTTAGGAAATGTTATTTTATAGCCTTTTTGCCTTAAAATACTTAAAAAATTTGAATTTACAGTTTGGTTTTCTATATATGCTTGATTTTTTATAGCGTGTACTCTAGGTAATTTTATAAGTTTTGTGATACTTTCAGTACCATCTATCCACAGTTGAATTAATTGGCAAATTGTAGATACAATTCTCTTGCTTCCCGGAGTACCTATTACTAAGACATTTTTACCATTTTTTCTAACTAAACTGGGACTCATAGAAGAAGGAATCAACGTATTTGGTTCAATGGATTTACCTAATCCAAAATTCATCAAACTTTTCAAATAACTATTGTAAAAGAAACCTAAACTTTTGGTAGCTGTATAAGATCCGTAATATGCACCTATACTGGAAGTTACACTTATTGCTATTCCATCGTTGTCAATTACTGAAAAATGTGTGGTTTCTCCTATTCCTTCTTTTTTGTTTGAACTACTGTTTTTATATACTTTAAAACCCTTGTCAAAAAGATATTTAGCATATTTTTTGGATATTTTTTCTAAGACTTGTTTTTCAGGATTTGAATAATCTGGAATAGGATTTTCTAATCTATCGTTGTGAATTTTATTCAATACTTCTATCAATTTTTCATCGCGTTTGAATCCAGATTTATTAATTTTGCTTGGGTTGATATGTTCTAATAAATTCATAGCTTGTAATACTTGCCATCCTCCACCGGGTGCTACAAAAGAATATATGTTATAACCTCTATAAGTCGTATGTAGTGCATTGTATTCCTTTGGTTCAGGAAAGTTTTTTAAATCTTCATAAGTAATCCATCCTCCATTGTCTTTCATATCTTTTGCAATGCTTTTTGCAATCTTTCCTTTATAAAAATCATCTGCACCATAGTTGGCTAATCTCTTTAATGTTTTTGCTAAAGTAGGTTGTTTTACAATGTCTCCCATAGATGGGATTTCACCATCAATTAGCAACTCTCCGTTGTGATAAGGACTTAACAATAATTTATCTTGAGCCCTTTTAAAAACATGATGACGATGTATTCCCATTTTAAAACCTTTTTCAGCAAGTTTTATTGCCGGAAGAAGCAAAGTTTTCCATTCTATCTTTTTACTACCATATTTTTTCCAAATATATTGTAAAATCTTCACTTGAGAGGGAATAGAAATTTGTTTGTAATAAGTTAAATTCTCTTTGGTTATATCTGATTGGACAAAAGATGGAGATAGACTTATACCACCTATTGCAATAGGTGGTTTACCGGGAATAGATAACAGTAACATAGTTCTACCTCCTATACCTGACATTGCCGGCTCTGTAACGCCTAGAGCAAAAGCAACGGCAACAGCTACATCCACTGCATTGCCTCCTTTCTTAAAAATGAAACTTCCTGCTTTGGTAGCCTCTGGAGTGGCAGACGCCACAATGTTTATACCTTTCTTCTGTGAGAAAACAACACTTGAAAAAAATAGTGTCAATACAACTACTTTTATTTTACAATCTATAATTTTCATAATCATATCTTTTTTTAACAAGTGCCAATAGGCACTTGTTTAAAGTAAAAATCTTTATTCATTGATATTCGTCTTTAGAAATAAATCTGTGATTTTTGGAGTGTTTGGATTTGAGTTTACTTCTAAGAACGGATATAAAAACCTTTCAGGATGTTTATCTCCTGTATTAAATGGGACAGCAATTTGAAGTTTAGAATCATCTTTTTTCATTCTTCTTAAATCGTTAAATCCTATAATTTTGGCAAAAAATGTAACATACCGTTCTTCAATAATTTCTCTCAACAAAGCATCTTCTTTAGATAATGAACTATTTTTATTTTCTATACCTCCTTTTTCAAAATCTGCAACTACATAATTATCATATTTGGTAGCACTACTAACATTTTGAAAATAGACTCCTTCTCTTAGGTTTTTTCTATGTTCATTTAATTTAGATAAAGCATCATCAAATCTATTTAACCTCAATGAGGTTTCTGCTAAAATCAGTAGATTCTCTTGCAGTGATATTTGATACATAGGTTCTTTAACTCCTGCTATACCACCCTCATCTTTATTTACCACATCTCCCTTGTAGTAATATGCTATTCTTGATGCTTCGTTGGTTTTGGTATGGTTTCTCGTGACTATAAGTGACTTTAAATATGATCCCTTTGCAGCTAGATCTCCTTTAAAATTGCTGTTGAGAACTGAATTTAAAAAATTAATGTCTCCCGATGATACCCTAGCAGGAGGTTTGTAACTCATTGTCTCAGATTTTGATGAAATACCTTTAGATGCAGCTTCTGAAGATTTTGCATAATCTCTGATATCCAAATACATCCTTGCTTTTAAAGTGTAAGCTACTTTAATCCATTTAGAAGCATTTCCTCCAAAAAATAAGTCTTCAGAAATCCCTCCAGTAATTTTTGATTTACCCAAATCATTAATGGCTTCGTCTAACAAAGTTTGCAACTTTTCGTAAACTGTTTTTTGTTTGTCGTATTTAGGGTTAACTATCTCATCATTGCTTGCTTCACTAAAAGGAACATCGCCAAATAAATTTGCAGTAGTACTCATCACATGAGCTTCTAATATCTTAGAAGTACCATGGAAAAAATCTTTATTAGATATCTTCAACTGGTCACTTCTAAGCGTTCGAGATTGTTTTACGACACCTTGATAGATATTCTTCCATGGCGTATTACTATTGGTATTCAAAAATTGATAATTTTGAATGGGTGCCAATTTACTACTACCTACAAAATAACCGCTCCAAATGTTTGACGCCCAATTTAAATACCCTTCATGAACTGATATATTAGCCAATTGTATTCCGATAAATAAATCTTTTGCATTTATTTTATTTACTTTATTAGGGTCATCATTGATATCCTCTAGCAAATTTTGACAAGATGTAAAACTATAAAATATAGCTACAATTAATATAATTCTTATTGTTTTCATAATTTTTATAATGGTTAAAATGATAAGTTTAAATTAAACATATAAGATTTAGTAGCAGGATTAGTGTAATAATCTAACCCTCTTGAATTACCAACTCCGGCAAAGTTTTTATCAGGATCGTTTCCCTCTACTTTTGTCCATAAGAACAGGTTTCTTCCGGTAACACCAATACTTAAACTGGAGAGTTTTAAGACTTTTAATAAATCCTGATTGAAAGAATAACTCAGAGTAATTTCTCTAAATCTAGTCCAAGTAGCATCTTGCAGCCACAATTCGCTAAACCCTCTATTTCCTGCTCCATTACCCCTGTACCAATTTTCCTCCAAAAGAACGGTACCTCCTCCAAAATCATGTAAATTACCTCTTACAGTTCTACCTGCTTCATAAGAGTTACCTCTTACGTCCTTAACGCCACCTTCAGGGATAACAACCTTATTTCCAGATAATTTACTGTGGCCTCTTTGAGTATTTACCTGTCGGGTCATATCGTAAAAATCACCTCCTTGAGAATGTTCAAATAAGATGTTTAAAGATATATTTTTATATCCTAATTTAATTCCTATACTGGAATTCCAATCGGGGTTAGGGTCTCCAATAATATCATATTCAGGAGTTCCATCAGGGAAACCATTAGCATCTAATTTAATGGTTCCATCATCATTTCTAGGTAACTTACCTCCAAAAATAGCTCCCATTTGATGTCCTACGGAAGCTACTGAATCTCCTGTTCCAAAGCCTGTGAGTCTTTGTACCTTTGAGCCTGAAAGATTGGTTACGTTATTTCTGTTTAATGAAAAAGTTGCGTAAGGTGATAAATTCCATCCTTCAACATCTCTTAATAAATTGGCACTAAATTCAAATTCAAAGCCATTGTTTTCCATGGCTGCACCATTTATATAATGCCTATTATACCCTCTACTTGGAGCAGTTTCAATATTCAATAAAATATCTTCTACACTATTGTTATAATAAGTGAAACTTGTACTCAGCATATTATTAAAGAAACGCAATTCAAGTCCTAACTCTATTTCTGTTTTGATTTCGGGTTTCAAATTAGAGTTTCC
Organism: Ichthyobacteriaceae bacterium; assembly: GCA_965226285.1. Lineage (GTDB taxonomy): Bacteria > Bacteroidota > Bacteroidia > Flavobacteriales > Ichthyobacteriaceae > CBDDCQ01. Next base: position 758,814 of record CBDDCQ010000005.1, on the reverse strand, counting down.
CAAATCACTATTTAGTCTATAGCCCCCTCCGTGTGCCGAGGATTCTAAAGTTCCGTAATAACCTGATAAATAACTAAAATTGCCCTCATAATAAGTTGAACTTTTATATGGTTGGGGCTGAATACCTACTTTCCCAAAACTTATTCTTATTTTTCCAAAATTCACGATATCGTTTTCTTTCAAAAGATATTCGGAGAATTGCCAAGCAATACTGGTGGAGGGATAAAAGAATGAATCTTTAATGGTTGATGCAGCTTCTAATGTACCAGATAAATTAAAATATAACTGATCATATAATCCAAAATTAACAGTAGTATATCCTCTGTTAGATCTGATATGTTCTTGATAATTATCAGCTTGAAGTACTTTGGTATTACTCAAATTATAAAACTCTTCATTCACAATAAAATCACTTCCTCTAGTAAACACTCTATTAAACTTTCTGTCATTGATGTTGAATCCTAATATAAAGGAAGCATTGATATCATTACTAAAAGAGGTGTCATATTTTCCAATAACATCTAGATTCCATTCTGTTTCAGATAAATTTTCTAAATTCAAGGCTCCTTCTAATCTGGGTTCAGTACTTGTCTTTCCACTACCTCTTGAATAAAAATATTTTCTCTCATCACTATAGGTATCCACTCCTCCTCTAACTTTCAAATTCAATTCTTCCATTGGAAAAACATCTAATTCTGCACTGTATATGTGTCTATTTACAACATTTGGTGCTTTTTGTTCATTCACTGTCCACAATGGATTATTATAACCGGGATTTTCTCTTTTGCCTAAAGGGTTTCTATAAGTTCTATGTCTTTTACTAGTTTGCCCTCCTGATGAACTTACATAAGTTCCTGTATAATCCGTGATGTCAAAATCTGCAGGAGTTCTATAATATCCTAATAACAAACCTGCAACATTTGAATTTTGTTGGATTCTGTTAGCGGTAATTCTAGAATATTTACCTCTTACATTTAATTTAATATAATCATTAAATTTACGGGTAGCACTAATGTTAAAAGTTTTTCTATTATAGTCATTGTTTTTGATAACTCCCTTATGGTCTGTATTTCCTAAACTCAAAAAGATATTGTCTTTATCCGTACCTCCACTTATACTAATAGATTGTTCTATCATAAGTCCTGTTCTAAAAACTTTGTTGAAATTTTCATCATTAAATAACTCTTTAGAATTTTTTCCACCATGAGGATTAGAGGATGTACCTGATGCTATGGGGTAATATTTTTTACCTGTTTGATCTCCTATAAAATACTCTCCTGTTTTATCTACATCATCTTCTCCTCCTTTTCTACTAGATATTTCATCTCCCCAAGTACGAATGTAACCTTGACGATAAGCTCCATTAGTCCCTTCGCCATAGTTAGTTTGCAATTCTTGTATGGCATTTACTTCATCAAATGCTACAGAAGTATTAAAGGACACTTTAAATCCTTTTTTACCTGATTTGGTTGTAATGAGGATTACACCATTAGAAGCTCTAGACCCCCACAATGCTGCAGCTTCTGCTCCTTTAAGTACTTGTAAGGTTTCTACATCACCTGGATTAATATCGTTCAAACGAGATTGTTGAGAAATACCATTACCGGTTGCCGAACTTCCACTACCTTGTATATAACTATTGCTAATAGGTGTTCCATCTACAATAATCAAAGGTTGGGTACTTCCATATATTGTGTTAGTTCCCCTAATCCGTATATTAGACCCTGAACCTGGATCTCCCGTACTTCTAGTAATACTAACTCCGGACATTTTACCCTGAATAGCATTAGATACAGAAGTTTCTCCTGTAGATAACAAATCCTCCGATTTAACACTAGAAACGGCACTTCCTAATTTATCTGTTTTTACTTTAAAACCTAAGGCATCTATAACAATTTCATCTAAAATTTGGGAATCTTCCTCTAAAATTATTGTCAATTCAGTTTGTCCTTTCACAGAAACTTCTTTATTGGAATAGCCTAAAAAAGAGATGCTCAATATAGCATCTTGATTAGATACTTCAATACTAAAATTACCGTTAAAATCTGTGGTAGCACCATTACTAGTACCTTTCTCAATAATGGATGCTCCTGGCAAGGGACCCGAGGAATCTTTTATTATTCCTTTCACCACAATTTGTGCAAAAGCGGTATTACCCAAAAAGAATATCATAAGCACATAAAAGTATTTTTTTTTCATAATTTTTAATTTAAAGTTTTATTATTTCTTTAATAGACGCTTCTGGCAAGGGAGGGGCCCGAAGAATCTTTTATTGTTCCTTTCACCGCAATTTGTGCAAAATAGATATTACCAAAAAATATCATAAGCACATAAAAGTATTTTATTTCATAAGTTTTTTAATTTAAAATTTTATTATTTTTTATATTTTTTTCAAGTAAAATAAAATGTATTGCAAATAATATCAAATTATAATCAAATACAATTAATTGATTTATAGTGTAGTACGTTTAAAATATTTTACTTTTTAGTTATAATTGAACTCGGGCTATCTTAAATGTTTTTATTAATTAACTCTTTAATCTTATCTTTAGAAGAAGGTCTTGGAGCTTGAGAAGAAATAATCTTACCATTTTTATCTATAAGTAAAAAAGTGGGTATTCCTCTTACATCGTAATTTTTAACAATATCGGAATCCCATTCGCCTTTTGCTCTTAGTTGAACGCCTTCTAATCCTTTATCTTTTATCATTTTTTTCCATTTGTCTTCATCAGAATCTGCATCTAAAGACACGCTCATAAATACCACATTTTTATTTTTATGGTATTCTTTTTCCAATTTTATCAGGTGAGGAATTTCTATTTTGCAAGGTCCACACCAAGTAGCCCAAATATCTACATATACTAATTTGCCCTTAAAATCAGATAGAGATATTTCTTTTCCAGTAACATCGTAACCTTTGAAGTTAGGGGCTGTGTTGCCTTGAGCTATTGACAGTTTTTTAGCATATAGTTTTTTAAGTCTATCTACCTTTGCTCCGGAAGTATTGATGTATTCTTCATAAAGTTTCTTAATTTGCTCATTAATGCCCATATAACCCATTTTACTGTTTAATGTAATTTCTTTAAGGGTCAATTTAATTTTAGAGCTTTTGAGTTTATTAATATTTTCAAATGTTTCGCTAATATTATCACTTTCTACTTCTTTTAAAGCATATTTAATGAAAGAATTCAAATAAAGAGCTTCTTCATCTTCTAATGGAGTAGTTTTTTTGTAATCCTTGAACGAGTCAGATAATTTATATTCTTTCTTTTTCGTAAGATATTTATGGTATGTTTCATGATCGTTTTTTTCGTTAACTATATTATAAAGAATATCTTTTTTTATAAGTTTTACAAACTTTGGGTCTAAAGTAGATTTGTGTTTTGCCAATAACTCAGAAGCTCCCAAACTCATAGAGTCTAAGAAAGTGAGAAATTCTTTTTCCTTTCTCTTGTGTGCAGTGTAATTTTGTAATAAGGAATTAGAAAATACTTTATCGTACTCTTTTAAGAATTCATTTTCTTTTTGGTATTTTCCAGAGAAAGAAATATCATCACCTTTTACAAATATGCCTACACTTTCTTTTGGAGTAGTGTATACACTAATGCTTTTCATATCTGAATTATCGATTTTGAACACGATATTATAAAACTTTTTATATTCTTTTAATTTGCAAGATAGTTTATTTAACACTATACTATCTTTAAAGGAAACTTGATCAATATAAATTTTCTCTATATCCTTATCAGAGGAAAATTCAAGAATAGCTTTTTCGTTTTTCTCTTGCGTTTTACAGGAAATTAAGAAAGAGGCTAATAGAATTAAATAAATGATATGTTTTTTCATAGTTTAAAACTTTAAAATTATTATGATAAGAAATCATTTTCTTAACTTAGGGAGCAAATATATTATAAAAAATAATTAATGATCAAAAAAAATTATAGAAAGTTATTAATTGGATAGAAAGTAGGAATCTCTCAGAGAAATTGAGAATTAATTTAAGCAATTACAAGTTTTAAATAACATGAGTTCCATATAAAATTTCCCTTAAAAAGAGGAGAAGAATATCTCAGCTCTAAATAGGTAATCAGAGAGAGTTGAGCAGAGTTGAAACTTTTATATTTAATAAAAAGAAATTTCTCTGAAATCTTATAAAATAAAATTTACGGGATTATGACTTAAACGTTTTATCTTTTAATCATATCGAAATCTCACGTTATCCTAAATGTATTGTTTATCTAAGAATAGTGCAATTAATTTAACATAAAACCCCTCTTTATTCGTTTAGAAATACCTTGAAAAAGTGTTAAAAAAAAGGTACTCACACTGACCCTGTAGAGTACCTTTTTTTCAATATATATAATAGTTTAAAAATAAATATAATGAGAATTTCATCATTATATAAAACATAGTGATGCAAATATACACAAATTTTTAATATAAACAAGAAAAAAGTTAAAAAAGTTTAATAAACTGTTTATTCTAAAGATTTACTTGTATAAGATACAATACAGTTTAAATATTTTTATTGATTAACTCTCTAATCTTAGCTCCAGAGGAAGGTCTTGGAGCTTGAGAGGAGATAATCTTACCATTTTTATCTATAAGTAAAAAAGTGGGTATTCCTCCTACATCGTAATTTTTAGCAATATCAGAATCCCGTATATTAAAAATCAATAAAATAAATTAAATCATTTTCTTTATCTAATTTTTCTAAATCTAAAAGAACTTTTTCTTTTCTTTTTGAACCATCAGCATTTCTAAAATCTTTTTGAAAAGAACCAGTTTTTTCAAGTAATTTTTTATCTATTCCAATAAAACAAATTTGTTGTAAATTAAATTCTACTTTTCTAAGCCTACTCCATGCTCCCCTTTCTATTCTTTTAATTTCATATTTAGATTTTCCGCCTTTTAGTTCGTCACGCCATTTTTGAAAACTTCTTTTTTCATCGTTGTATTTTACATCCCCAATTGATAAAATAACTCCAACCACTCCAAATTCTTCTATTCCTTTTAAAATTGCTTCTTTACCATTTATTATAACCTTATGAGAACTTGTATTTATAGCATGTGCTTTAAAGTCCCAAGGTATTTTATTAAACCCATCAAAAGAAACATTTCCATATTTAATTTTTTTAAATTCAAAGCTTTTTAAAATTTTTTGACATAAAAATTCAAAATAAAAACCAATCCATTCCATTTGTTTCCAATTATAATCATTTTCCTTCATTTCCATTATTGATTCCCTCCCATCCCAAAATTTATGTATATTTTTAAGATTAATTTCAACTTTTTTACATAATTCTAAAAATTTTTCTTTTTTCATTTTGAAAAGTTTTATTGTTTTTATTTTTTAAAAACATTTAAGTTGAACACCCGATTCTCTTTCTTTAATTACTTTAGTTATTCTTATTCTTTTATTACAAAAATTAAAATATTCTTTAACTATTTCAAAACCTAAAAAATCCCTATTTAAAACTTTTGCCCCTATCGCTGTTGTTCCACTTCCCATAAAACAATCTAAAACTAAATCTTTTTCATTAGAACCATATTTTATTAATTTTTTAACTAATTCTAATGGCAATTTAGTTGGCGTTTTTTCTTTGTTAGTCCAATACTCTCTTTTAATTTCAAAAACATCTTCAGGGTAATGTTCTATTTTATTAAAAGTATAATTTTTTGCATCTTTAACTAAAAATAAAATATGATAATGAGAGGTTACAAATTTCTTTTTTGTAAAAACTCCAAATTGATATTTCCATATTAAATGATTGATTGTTTTAAAACCAACTTCATCTACTGCTATCATTATATCTTTTAAATTACTCCAACCAGAAACTATAAACATAACTCCATTTTTTTTTAAAACTCTAAAAGATTCTTTTATCCATTTTTTAGAAAATTCTAAATAGTCCTCTTTTTTAATTTCATTATAACCTTTTAAAACATTACTATCTTTTCTGTTATATTGTGGTTTTTTTGCTCCAAAATCAATAGCAAAAGGAGGATCTGTTAAAATTAAATCTATAAATTCATTATTCATTTTTTTAAAACCATTTATACAATCTAAATTATAGATTTTATTTATTTCTAAACTCATAACTCATCATATTTTTTAAGTATTTATACAGTTTAAATATTTTTATTGATTAACTCTCTAATCTTAGCTCCAGAGGAAGGTCTTGGAGCTTGAGAGGAGATAATCTTACCATTTTTATCTATAAGTAAAAAAGTGGGTATTCCTCTTACATCGTAATTTTTAGCAATATCAGAATCCCGTTCACCTTTTGCTCTTAGTTGAATGCCTCCTAATCCTTCATCTTTTATCATTTTTTTCCATTTGTCTTCATCAAAATCTGCATCTAAAGACACGCTCATAAATACCACATTTTTATTTTTATGGTATTCTTTTTCCAATTTTATCAGGTGAGGAATTTCTATTCTACAAGGTCCACACCAAGTAGCCCAAATATCCACATATACTAATTTGCCCTTAAAATCAGATAGAGATACTCCTTTTCCATTAACATCGTAAGCTTTGAAGTTAGGGGCTGTATTGCCTTGAGCTATGGGCAGTTTTTTAGCATATAGTTTTTTGAGTCTATCTACCTTTGCTCCGGGAGTATTGATGTATTCTTCATAAAGTTTCTTGATTTGGTCATTAATGCCCATATAACCCATTTCACGGTTTAATATAATTTCTTTAAGGGTCAATTTAATCTTAGAGCTTTTGAGTTTATTAATATTTTCAAATGTTTCGCTAATATTATGATGATTATTACTTTGTACTTCTTTTAAAGCATATTTAATGAAAGAACCCAGATACAAAGCTTCCTCATCTTCCAAGGAAGCATTCTTTTTGTAATCATTAAATGTGTCTGATAGTTTGTAATCTTTCTCTTTGGCAAAATATTCATGAAGATTCTTATGTCTTTTCTTCTCATTAGCAATATTGTAAACAATATCTTTTTCCATAAGTTTTATAAACTTTGGATCCAAAGTAGATTTGCTTTTTACTAATAGTTGATAGACTCCTGATTTTAGAGAATCTAAGAAAGCAATAAAATCTACTTCTTTTTTCTTGTGTATTCTATAATTCAAGAGATCAGTGAATGCTTTGTTGTATTCTCTTAGGAACTCATTTTCTTTTTGGTATTTGCCCGAGAAATAAATATGACCATCTTTTACAGATACACCAACGTTTTCATCTGGAGTGGTATATACATCAATTTTTGCTTTTAGATCATCCGTTTTGAACCTAATATTAATAAACCTTTCATCTTGCTTTAATTTGTAAGACAGCTTATTTGCTACTACACTATCTTTAAAATGAGTTCTATTAATACGAATTTCCTCTATTTCCTTATCAGAGGAAAATTCAAGAATAGCTTTTTCGTTTTTCTCTTGCGTTTTACATGAAACCAAGAAGAAGGTTAATGGGATTAAATAAATGTATTTTTTCATTTTTATACTTTATTAAAATTATAATAGGACGTTATGATAAATGACTTGTTTTATCTTATCAGGGTACAAATTTAATAAAAAAATAAAATTTTACTAAATTTGCACAAAGAATTATGATACAACTAGAAAATACGATAATTTCTGAGGAAGTATTAGAAAACGATTTTGTTTGTAATATTACTAAATGTAAAGGAGAATGCTGTGTGCAAGGGAATTCGGGCGCACCATTAGATGAAGATGAATTGCCTATATTAGAGGAAATATATGATAGAATAAAGCCTTATATGAGGCTTTCTGGTATCATAGCAGTAGAGCATCAAGGCAAGTATGTTGTCGATTTAGAAGGAGATTACACGACTCCGCTGATAGACAATAGGGAGTGTGCCTATACTATATTTGATGATAATGGGGCTGTCAAATGTGGTATAGAGCAGGCTTATTTGGTAGGTGATATAGATTGGAAAAAACCTATTTCGTGTCATTTATATCCCATAAGAGTAAAAGAGTATAAAGGATTTACGGCTGTGAATTACGATAAGTGGGAGATCTGTTCAAAGGCTTGTGAATTAGGAAAAGAATTAGAAGTGCCTATATATAAATTTCTTAAAGAAGCTCTACAGAGAAAATTTGGAGGAGATTGGTATAAAGAATTAGAATTAATGGCACAAGAATTGAAAAAACAAAAAGAAATTGGCAAGGAAAATAAATAAATCAGAACCTAAGAAAAAATCTTTTCACAAGATTATTCAAAAGCAAATACATCATCTTTTGCAGAGTAGAGAAAATGCTATGAGTTATAAAGGTATTTGTTCTAAACTGGAGATAAAAGACACTATGGGAAAGCAAAAAGTACTTTTATCTTTGGATAAAATGTTATCTAAAGGTATTTTAGATAAAGCAGAGAAAGGAAAATACAGAATAGCTAAATCAAATGACTATTTGGTGGGGGTGGTAGATGTGACTCGAAGAAGTACTGTATATGTGACAGTAGAGGGTATAGAGCAAGATATTGTTATTTCATCACGTAATACATATAATGTAATTTCGGGAGATGTTGTAAAGTTGTATGTGTATAAGCAGAGAGCAAACGGGAAATTAGAGGGAAAAATAATAGAAGTAGTGGGTAGAGAACGGACAGAATTTATAGGGCAGTTAGAACTATCAAAAGAGTATGCGTTTGTAGTTCCTGATAATAAGAATATACCCTTTGATATATTTGTACCAATTAAAAAAATCAATAGAGCACAACATAAAGACAAAGTGGTAATTCATATTACAGATTGGGGACAGAAGGCTAAGAATCCATCGGGGAAAATTATAAAGATATTGGGCAAGGCAGGAGAGCATCATACTGAAATACACAGTATATTAGAAGAATATAGTTTGCCGTATGAGTTTTCGGCTCAAGTAGAGGAAGAAGCCAATGCTATATGCCAGAAAATAGATGAAAAAGAAGTAAAGAAGCGCAGAGATATGCGTGAGGTAACTACTTTTACAATAGACCCTATGGATGCTAAAGATTTTGATGATGCCCTTTCTGTACAAAGGTTAGAAAATGGGAATTGGGAAATAGGGGTTCATATTGCTGATGTATCCCACTATGTGAAGCCTCATACCAAGTTAGATGAAGAAGCTTTTAATAGGGCAACTTCAGTATATCTGGTAGATAGAGTAATACCTATGTTGCCCGAAGTTTTGTCTAATAAAGTTTGTTCACTTATACCTAATGAGCAAAGATATACTTTCTCTGCTATATTTGAAATGGATGAAAGGGCTCATATATTATCACAGTGGCTTGGTAGAACAGTAATATTATCAGATAAGAGGTTTACTTATGAACAAGCACAGCAAGTGATTGATAGTGGAAGTGGTGATTTGAGTCAAGAGATTTTACTACTAGATAAAATGGCTAAGATTCTTAGAAATGATAGGATGAAAAAAGGTGCTGTGAGTTTTGATAGATCTGAAGTAAAATTTAATTTAGATGGAGATAATAATCCTGTACATGTATATTTTAAAGAGGCTAAAGATTCGAATCATTTGATAGAGGAGTTTATGCTGTTGGCTAACAAAAAAGTATCTGAATTTATAGGGCTCAAAGGTGGAAAGCCCTCTAATAAAACTTTTGTGTATAGAGTACACGACGAACCAGACTCTAGAAAACTTGCTTCTTTAAATAGGATAGTAAGGCAATTTGGGTATAAACATATTCAAACCGATTCTCAAAAAACTATAGCTAATTCTATAAATCAACTCCTTAATGATGTAAAGGGAGAAGATGAGGCAAATATGTTAGAAAATTTGGCAATGAGGTGTATGAGTAAAGCAGAATATTCTACAGATAATATAGGGCATTATGGATTGGCATTTGACTATTATTCCCATTTTACATCGCCTATCCGAAGATACCCTGATGTGATGGTACATCGCTTACTTCAGCATTATTTGGATGGTGGTAAATCTGCAGATAAAAAAGATTATCAAAATAGATGTAAACACTCTTCTGGTAGAGAGCAATTAGCTACCAATGCAGAGAGGGAATCCATTAAGTATATGCAGATGAAATTTATGAAAGATAAGGTAGGACAAGAATTTGAAGGTGTAATCACGGGAGTAACTAGATGGGGGGTATATGTAGAAATTGTAGAAAATTTATGCGAAGGAATGATAAAGGTAAGAGAAATACAATCAGATTACTATAAATATGACGAAGATAACTTTTGCATAGTAGGAAAAAACACTAAAAATGTGTATAGATTAGGTGATAAGGTAGTAGTTCAAGTGAAAAATGTAGATGACCAAAATAGAGTTTTAGATTTTAAATTGATAGAAGAAGTTTTTTTAAATGAATGCCAAAGAAATTAAAAAATAGTGAGCTCAATAGAATATCTATAGATGAGTTCAAGAAATGTAAAAAAAATCCGATTGTAATAATTTTGGATAATATAAGGAGTCTGCATAATGTAGGTGCTATTTTTAGAACTGCTGATGCATTTCTCATAGAAAAGATATATTTGTGTGGTATTACGGCAAAACCTCCTCACAAAGAGATTCACAAAACAGCTTTAGGTGCTACAGATTCGGTAGATTGGGAGTATTGTTCGACCACTTTAGAAGCTATAGAAAAGTTAAAAGGTTATTCTATTTTTTCTGTAGAACAAACCCAAAGTAGTGTAATGTTAGATGAATTTGAGATAGATAAAAATGTTAAATATGGTATAGTATTTGGCAATGAGGTAAAAGGTGTAGGACAGCATATTATAGATAAATCAAAAGGTTGTATAGAGATACCACAATACGGTACTAAGCATTCCTTAAACATATCGGTGAGTTTGGGAATAGTAGTTTGGGATTTATGTGGTAAATTCTAAGTTTCAAGTATAAAAAAGCCAAGTTAAGAATTATTTTGCATAAATTTGCATAAATTAAATTTTTAACTATAATATAATACTGCTATGTTCAAAATAAATGTTATTAGATTTACTCTTGTCTTTTTGTTGATGTTGCTGTTTTCCTGTAGAGATAGCAATACTATAGACGTAATAGATGATGACCCTATACCGTCAAAACCTACTTTATCTGGCGAGACTGTAGTAGGTAAAACGCTTACGGCAACGGTCGAATCGGCACCTGATGGATATGATCGTGTGATACAATGGTATAGGAATAGTACTGTTGTATCAGGTGTTATAGAAACTACCTATGTATTGAGCTTGGTAGATGTAGGTAATAGAATAAGTATAGGGGTGTATTTTAAAAAAGGTAATAGAAAAGGAAAGGAAGTAAAATCTGATGCCACTGCTCCTATTAAGGATAATGTAGATAAATCCATACCTATACCTTTAAAGCCTACTTTATCTGGCGAGACTGTAGTAGGTAAAACCCTTACAGCTACTGTTGCATCTGCACCGGATGGATATAGTCGTGTGATACAATGGTATAGAGATAATGTTACCATATCAGATGAGAATGGCATTAATTATGAATTAAAGTGGGCAGATTTGGATAGTAAAATAAGTGTAGGAGTATATTTTACAAAAGGCGATAAAAAGGGAAAAGAAGTAAAATCTGATGCTACAGAGTTTGTAAAATCAGGTAGGGTAGGTCCCTTTGTAGTAAAAGACCCTATGTATAATGACCAGTGGTATTTGAAAAATACCGGGCAAAAAGGTGGTATAGTCGGTCTTGACATTAACATTGAACCCGTTTGGAAAAAGGGGTATTTGGGAGAAGGTATCAATGTTGCCATTTTGGATGATTTGATTGATTTAGATCATCCCGATTTGAAATCCAGTATTGCTTCTATGCAAAGATACGGTTCGTCTTATGATGTCTGTAACTGCCAGTCATTCTACTCCAATTGCTGGGATCATTGCTGCTCAAGCTGACAATGTAGGTATGAGGGGAATTGCTCCGAAAGCAAAAATCTACGGACATGGAATACTAAAGACAGCTGTAGCTAATGACGTTTCTATGTTCAACCGTGCTTTGAGTGCAGATGCTCAAAAGATAGCGGTGTATAGTAATAGTTGGGGGTTTACTCCCGCGGGATATTTTAGTAAAGAATTGATTCAATTGCATCAAGGAATTGATGTAGGGACTAAAACAGGCTTTTCAGGCAAGGGGAGTGTGTATATTTTTGCTTCGGGAAATGCGGGGATGTATGGCATGGCTTCTGATGCTACCTTATCACATCCTGCGGTGATCAGTGTATCAGGAGTAGATAAAATAGGTGCAACGGTTCCATTCTCAGTAAAAAGTGGATTCCAACATTGGGTGAGTGCATTCACAAAGGATATTTTAGCCAGTGATCGTACAGATGGTTCTAGTGGTAAGTGTGGCTATGATGTGGGGAACTATACAAGATTTTCAGGGACTTCTGCCGCTACTCCTATGGTGGCGGGTGTAGTTGCCTTAGTAAGACAAGCTAATCCTTTACTTACCTATAGAGATGTAAAACTCATCTTAGCTGAGACGGCAAAACGAGATAAACTCCCTAGTAGCCTTGTTTGGCATCAAGCTGGAACCACTTACACAGATGCAAATGTTAAGTACCATTATAATGACGGAATTGGCTTTGGTATCGTAGATGCTGCCGCTGCCGTGAATTTAGCTAAGACTTGGAGAATACTTCCCTCGCAAAAAAAAGAAGAATATTCCAGTACAGTTCGCCAATATACACTTGAAAAAGATGTATTCAAAGAGATAGAAATACCCATAACTAATAGTCGTATTAATTTTGTGGAATTTATCCAACTTTCTATGCATTTTCGTTCCAATCAGGAAAATTATACTTCCCCAATGAGCATGTACATAGTAGATCCAAGCGGAAAGGAATCCCAGATATTATGGGAAAGACAATTTTTTGGTGTATTAGAAAAAGGTATTAATCTTTTTCTAACAGGATATAATCTTTATTTAGGCAAAACCACCCCCAACGGTCGTTGGAAACTGAAAATTAAAGTTATTCAAAAATCCACCACTCATATTGAAGATGTAAAAATCAGAGTTTATGGACACTGATTTTTTATACTAAGTCTATATTGAGTAAACTATATTCATAGTTGTACTGCTCTAACTTAATTAATAAAACATTAAATTTGTAACTTCATTGATTTAAGTTTAAAAAGTTGTGTAGAGGCATCACAATACGGTACTAAGCATTCCTTAAACATATCGGTGAGTTTGGGAATAGTAGTTTGAGATTTATGTAGTAAATCCTAAGTTTCAAGTATAAAAAAACCAAGTTAATGAATTATTTTGCATAAATTTGCATAAATTAAATTTTTAACTATACTATAATACTGCTATGTTCAAAATAAATGTTATTAGATTTACTATTGTCTTTTTGTTGATGTTGCTGTTTTCCTGTAAAGATAATGACCCTATAGACGTAATAGATGATGACCCTATACCGTCAAAACCTACTTTATCTGGTGAGACTATAGTAGGTAAAACGCTTACGGCAACGGTTGAAGCTGCACCTGATGGATATGATCGTGTGATACAATGGTATAGGAATAGTACTGTTGTATCAGGTGTTATAGAAACTACCTATGTATTGAGTTCAGTAGATGTAGGTAATAGAATAAGTATAGGGGTGTATTTTAAAAAAGGTAATAGAAAAGGAAAGGAAGTAAAATCTGATGCCACTGCTCCTATTAAGGATAATGTAGATAAATCCATACCTATACCTTTAAAGCCTACTTTATCTGGAGAGACTGTAGTAGGTAAAACGCTTACGGCAACGGTTGAATCGGCACCGGATGGATATAATCGTGTAATCTTATGGTATAGAGACAATAGGGTCATACCAGATGAGAATGGCATTAATTATGAATTAAATTGGGCAGATTTGGATAGTAAAATAAGTGTAGGAGTATATTTTACAAAAGGCGATAAAAAGGGAAAAGAAGTAAAATCTGATGCTACAGAGTTTGTAAAATCAGGTAGGGTAGGTTCCTTTGTAGTAAAAGACCCTATGTATAACGACCAGTGGTATCTCAAAAATGTAGGACAAGGAAACGGAACAGTTGGTTTAGATATTAATGTAGAGCCTGTTTGGAATTTGGGTTATTTGGGGCAAGGCGTCAATGTAGCAGTATCAGATGAGTTAGTAGATGCCAATCACCCTGATTTGAAATCCAATATAGCCTTAGTAAAAAATTATAGTAGTTTAGGAAATACTTGTACAAAAAATCATGGTACGCCTGCAGCAGGTATTATTGCTGCCAAAAATAATGATATAGGTACTGTAGGGATAGCTCCTAGTGCTAGAATATATGTCTTTAATGTTTTTAATGGAGATGGTGATATGTTACCCAATGATAAATTATCAGAAGTGTTAAGTGAAGATGTGAGGGAGTTAGCAGTGTATAATAGCAGTTGGGGTACTACAGGAGGAGCCTATGATTCAAAAGGATTAAAATTACATGACGGGATAGATAAAGGTATAAGAGAGGGTTTTTATGGAAAAGGTTTGTGTTATGTTTTTAGTGCAGGTAATGCTGTATTATATAATATATCAGGCAATTTGGAGCTAGCACATCCGGGAGTTATATCAGTGGCAGGAGTAGATAAAAAAGGTAATAAGGTTTTTGGTGCTGCGGTGTTTGGTGCACAGCACTGGATAAGTGCTTTTGTAGATGATATATTGACTACTGATCGTACTGATAGAGTTAGTGGACAATGTGGTTATGCCAAAGGGAACTATTATAGGTTTTCGGGTACTTCTGCAGCTGCGCCTATAGTTTCAGGTGTAGTGGCATTGATAAGGCAAGCCAATCCATTACTTACCTATAGAGATGTAAAGTTAATTTTAGCAGAAACAGCGAGTAGAGAAAAATTGCCAAATACCTATAAGTGGAATGAAACGGGGAGCACCTATACTGATTCTTCTAAGAAATATGCTTATTCTAAGTGGTTGGGATTTGGAATAGTAGATGCTTATGCAGCGGTGAAAATGGCAAAAAAATGGACATTGTTACCTCCTCAAAAAGTAGAAGAATACACTCATAGTATAAGCCGTATTCCTATTATAAAAAATGAAGAAAAAGAGATAGAAGTATCTATCAAAGGCAGTAATATAAACTTTGTAGAATCTATTCAGTTGATTATGAAATTTGAATCCAATGAAGAACATTCTACTAGGATAGGGCTAAAAGTACAAGATCCTACAGGTACAGAGTTTGAAGTATGCACCTTAAGAAGGTACTTTGGAGTGATTTATAAAGGAGAAGATACATTTGTTAACGCGTATAACTTATATTTGGGTAAGCATAATCCTAATGGTGTATGGAAAATAAAAATTACTGTCACGGATGACAACACTACAGCTATTAAAGATGTAAAAATTAAAGTTTATGGACATTAAATTAGTGGAAAAATTAACAGGAGAGACAAAAGAATTAAGAGAGAAATTTAAAAATAAAGAACTATTAGATATTATTTATAAAATTGTTTATCATAGGGAAGTCACTAAGAATCAAGAGGAACTAATAAAAGGATGGATGGAACTTCGGAAATATAGTGAAGAAGATATTCAATCTATAAGAGAAAACCCTGAATATGAAAATTATCTACGTAAAATGTTAGATTTAGATTATGTAAATAAAGAAAAGAAAATAAATGAAAAAAAACTAAAAGAATACAATAGCTCTAAAAGAATTGAAATTTTTAATAATGATGTTATTAAATGGGATATAGATCAAATAGATAATATAGAAGATTTAGATAAAAAAATAAAGTCTTTAGAAGAGAGTGATAGTTTAAATGAAGAAATTAATAATTATATAGAAGAGAGAAGAAATAAAATACAAGAAAGTTTAGCGAACAAAGAAAAGGAACGAAAAGAAGCATCAGAAAGAGAAGAAGAACAGATAGAAGAAAAAATAGAACAAATAAGTAATGCTAAGGATATTACTGCGTTAGAAGAGATAGAAGAACGGATATCAGGTACCTTAGGAAATGTAGAAAGAATTAAGGAAAAAATAAAAGAAAAAAGAAATTCTCTTATACTTCCATTAGAGAATTATTTAGAACAAAAAAACAAAGAAGTTTCAGATAAATTTAAAAAAGCTAGAAAAAATAAAGAAAAAGATTATAAGGAATATTTTCGTTCTTTAGTTGCTCATTATGCGGCTAAAACAATTAGGGATGGTAAGTATTCTTATAATTTAAGAGAATTTAAAAAACGCATTAATAAAGAAGATCGTGCTAATGCAGAAATTTATTTTAAGAGGAAATTAATAGATAATTTGGTTCAAATGAAAATGGATCAAATAGATTTTAGTAGTAGTCCTATCATACAAAAACTAATGAAGAAATATGATGATGAAATTATTTCTGAACTAGAAGAAATAACTGGTATAGATCACAGAGTTTTTTAATAGACCATATAAATCAGAAGGAGAAGATAGTGGAAGGAAAGTTACTACATCAGATACTAAACTATCTTATAGTGCAACAAAACCTTCTGGTAAAAGTCCAGAAAGTAAGAAATATAAGATTTCATTTGATCAGCTAGGTTTACCTAATAGATTTTTACGAGGTACAACACTAGGTGTAAAGTTAATAGTAAAAGATAAAAACCTAGAAAATTTGGAAGAAGGTAGTGAAGAGTATTTAGATGCAGTTCAGATACAAGTTACTTATAAAAACAAAGAAGGTGAAGTCTATTCAGTTGCAGCTTTACATCATCCTAAGTGGTATGATGATTCTACTAATTTTCCTGAAAACTCAGGAGAATTACAAAGGGAAGGAAAAGCAAAGTTAAGAGCTTTAAGACGGTTAGCTTATGAATATTATAAACAGGGGAAGACATTAGAATTAGAAGTTTCTGAAAAGGGAGGTGGACTTTTTGAAGTATTTCCTATATTTATGTGTACACTTGTAGATACTTGTTAAAAGTTAGCAAAGTGATCACAAATGGAACAGTGATATTATATTACTATAAATATGATGAAGATAACTTTTGGATAGTAGGAAAAAACACTAAAAAATGCATTTTTCATAGAAAGATATATTTGTGTGATATTACGGCAAAATTTCCTTACAAAGAGATTCAAAAAACAATTTTAGGTGCTACAGATTCAGTAGATTGGGAATATTGTACAACCACTTTAGAACCTATGGAAAAGTTACAAGGTTATTCTATTTTTTCTGTAGAACAAACCCAAAATAGTGTCATGTTAGATGAATTTGAGATAGATAAATCGAGATACTACAATACAGTACTAAGTATTCTTTAAACATATCGGTGAGTTTGGGAATAGTAGTTTGGGATTTATGTGGTAAATTCTAAGTTTCAAGTATAAAAAAGCCAAGTTAAGAATTATTTTGCATAAATTTGCACAAATTTAATTCTTTAACTATAATTTTACTATGTTCAGAATGAACAATATTAGATTCACTTTTGCTTTTTTGTTGATGTTGCTGTTTTCCTGTAGAGATAACAATACTATAGACGTAATAGATGATGACCCTATACCGTCTAAACCTACTTTATCTGGAGAGACTGTAGTAGGTAAAACGCTTACGGCAACGGTTGAATCGGCACCGGATGGATATGATCGTGTGATACAATGGTATAGGAATAGTACTATTGTATCAGGTGTTATAGAAACTACCTATGTATTGAGTTCAGTAGATGTAGGTAATAGAATAAGTATAGGGGTGTATTTTAAAAAAGGTAATAGAAAAGGAAAGGAAGTAAAATCTGATGCCACTGCTCCTATTAAGGATAATGTAGATAAATCCATACCTATACCATCAAAACCTACTTTATCTGGCGAGACTGTAGTAAGTAAAACGCTTACGGCAACGGTTGAATCGGCACCGGATGGATATAATCGTGTAATCTTATGGTATAGAGACAATAGGGTCATACCAAATGTGAATGGCATTAATTATGAATTAAAGTGGGCAGATTTGGATAGTAAAATAAGTGTAGGAGTATATTTTACAAAAGGCGATAAAAAGGGAAAAGAAGTGAAATCTGATGCTACAGAGTTTGTAAAATCAAGTAGGGTAGGTTCCTTTGTAGTAAAAGACCCTATGTATAATGATCAGTGGTATTTGAAAAACACCGGGCAAAAAGGTGGTGTGGTCGGTCTTGATATTAACGTTGAACCCGTGTGGAAAAAGGGATATTTGGGGCAAGGCATCAATGTGGCAGTATTAGATGATTTAGTAGATGCCGATCACCCTGATTTGAAACCCAATATATTTTCAGTAAAAAGTTATGTTGTGGCAAAAGATATTTGTAATAAGAAGCACGGTACGCCTGTAGCAGGTATCATAGCTGCCAAAGGTAATACTATAGGAACTATAGGGGTAGCTCCTAATGCTAAAATATATTTCTTTGATATTTTTGATGGACCTCTGTTACCAATGAGTAAATTATTGGAAGCATTAAACGAAAATAGAAGGGAGATAGCAGTATATAATAATAGTTGGAGTTATACAAAAGGGAGTTATAATTCAGAAGGGTTAGAATTACACAGAGCAATAGATAAAGGTATAAGAGAGGGGTTTTATGGAAAAGGCTCATGTTATGTTTTTAGTGCAGGTAATACTCCATTCTATAATATATCAGGCAATTTTCAGGTTGCACATCCGGGAGTTATATCAGTGGCAGGAGTGAATAAAAAAGGTACGGTGGTATTTGGTGGTTCGACATTTGGTGCACAGCACTGGATAAGTGCTTTTACATTCGATATATTGACTACTGATCGTATTGATGGAGTTAGTGGACAATGTGGTTACGCTAAAGGGAACTATCATAGGTTTTCAGGTACTTCTGCAGCTGCACCTATAGTTTCAGGTGTAGTGGCATTGATAAGGCAAGCCAATCCATTACTTACCTATAGAGATGTAAAGTTAATTTTAGCAGAAACGGCAAGTAAAGATAACCTGCCAAGTGACGACTATACTTGGGATAATACGGGGAGCACTTATACGGATGCTTCTAAAAAATATACTTATTCTGAATGGTTAGGATTTGGGATAGTAGATGCTTATGCAGCGGTACAAATGGCTAAAACTTGGAAACTTCTACCTCCTCAAAAAGTAGAAGAATATACTAGTGTGAGCGACATTCCAATGATAAAAGATGTAGAAAAAGAAATAGAAATACCTATTAACGGTAGCAATATAAATTTTGTAGAATCTATTCAGTTGATTATAAAATTTAACTCGAATAAAAAATACTATCCTCGAATAGAGATGAAAGTACAAAATCCTACAGGTACAGAGTTTGAAGTATGCGACTTTAAAAAGTATTTTGGAGTGATTCATAAAGGAGAAGATACATTTGTTACCGGATATAACTTATATTTAGGTAAACATAGTCCTAATGGTACTTGGAAGATAAAAATTAAACTTTCAGTAGATATTACGGAAATAAAAGATGTAAAAATCAAAGTTTATGGACATTAAATAATTAAGATGGTTGTACGTTCATAAATCAAGGTTGTTATATACAGGTAAAATATTCGACATTGGATCCCCCAAAGAGGTTTTTGTAGTTTTTATTTAAAAGCACAAGTTGTTGATTTTAACTACATTATATTGCAATGGTCTCAATTTGTAACAAAGTTACAAATTAAAACTTAAAAGTTGTAAAAATATATGTAGTAATGTTTTTTATATTTAAGTTTGTACTCAAAATTTTTAAAAATTTAGATATAATGAAAACTATACTTATGATATTGGCTCCAAGTGATTTTAGAGATGTTGAATTTATTGTACCTAAAGCATTCTGGGAGCAGAAGGGGTTCAAAGTAGTGACTGCTTCAACTGAAAAAGTATCCCATGGAGCTTTTGGATATATTCAAGATAATGATTTGCTTTTAGAACAGGTACGCCCCAGTAACTACGATGGCTTGTTCTTTGTAGGAGGATATGGCTCTGTAGTTACTTATATGGAAAATCAAGGAGCCAAACAATTAACGCAGAATTTTATAGAGGATCAAAAACCCGTTGGGGCTATTTGTGCAGCACCTAGGTGTTTCTTATCGTGGGGTATTTTGAGTGGTAAAAAAATGACAGGTTGGAATGATGACAAGGTATTGCAAGAGATGTCTAAAGAAAATCAGGCAATATACACAGGCGACACAGTGACTGTAGATGGTTTATTTCTAACGGCAGATGGACCTACATCCTCAGAAGAATGTGCTAATAAATTTGCAGAATTATTATAAATATTAAGTTTATTTACCCCATTAAGATCTTTTCTAAAGATGGTTGAAAAATTGGAATCATTTCTATTCTCCTCTAGATTTATGGCTATCCTCTTCGTGCTATATGCCGCAGCTATGGGAATAGGAACTTTTATAGAAAATGATTTTACTACCGAAACGGCAAAAGTAGTAGTGTATAATGCATGGTGGTTTGAACTTATTATGGTGCTTTTAGCCATTAATTTTATAGGTAATATTGTAAAATATAGACTCAATACTCAAAAAAAATTATCGGTACTGATATTTCATATAGCATTTTTACTTATCTTAATAGGAGGGGCTGTTACAAGATATATAAGTTTTGAGGGAGTGATGCACATTAGAGAGGGAGAGACTTCTAATACTATTATCTCGGAGAAAACGTATTTTCAAATGCGCATAGATAATAATCAGGTGCAGAGAGCGTATAACAAAGTTGTATATTTTTCGGATATATTAGATAATAGTTTTAATGATGAATTTGAATTTTTGAATGATGATGTACAGGTAAAATATGTAGATTATATTCCTGTGGCAGTGGAAACTGTTAAAGAAGTTCCAAATGGAAAATATATCATTCATTTGGTGAGTTCAGGTACGGGAAAAAGGCAAGACAATTTTTTACAAGAAAAATCACAAAAGTTAATTGATAATTTGCCTGTAGTATTTGATATAGCAGTGGAGGGGGCATTTCAAATTATAAAAAAACAAGGTAAGTTATACTTTAAAAGCCCTTATGATGTAAGGTATACCAGAATGGCAGACCAAAAGCAAGGCAAATTGCACAAAAATACTTTGCATCCACTACAACTCAGAACTTTATATACGGTACTTAATCAAGTGGTAGATGGACACGACCATCCACAGGGAGGGGTGAATTTGGTAGTCAAGCAGGTATATGAAAATGCAGAAATTACACATAAGTCCGCAGAGGATAGAAAATCGAGATTGCAAGATGTACTTATTGTAGATGTTACTTACAAAGCACGAACAGAAAGGGTGCATCTAAAGGGGGGTAAAGGCACTATTCCTAATCTAAAACCACTGGGTTTTAAGGATTTAAATATTTATATGGGGTATGGTTCTAAAAAGATAGAAACGCCATTTGCCTTAAAATTGAATAATTTTCAACTCGATAGGTATCCGGGTACGAATACAGCGTCTTCGTACGCTAGTGATTTAGTATTGATAGATGGACAAGAAAAAACCAACTATAGGGTTTATATGAATAATGTATTAGATTATCAAGGTTATAGATTTTTCCAATCCTCTTATGACCAAGATGAAAAGGGTACCATACTCTCAGTAAATCACGATTCTATAGGTACTACGGTAACCTATGTAGGATATTTTCTATTGATAGTGGGTATGGCACTTACTTTGTTCAGTAAACATTCTAGATTTGCTAAACTCAACAAAAGTATCAGACAAATGAAAAGTCAGAAAATAATGATGATGTTATTATTTTTTGTGCTACTATCTTTTAAATCTATGGCACAGCAGTTTGTTTTTCACAAATACAAAGATATAGATTCGCTCAAGCAAGCTGTGAAAATCAATCGTGAGCATGCTGCTAAGTTTGGCAACTTGGTGATACAGGATTATAAAGGGAGGCTCAAGCCTATCAATACAATGGCATCCGAGGTACTTAGAAAAATTTATCACAAAGATAAATTTGAGAGAATGAACCCTGACCAAACGTTTGTATCTATGATTTACAATCCTATAGCGTGGCAGTTTATACCTTTTATATATGTAAATAGAAAATCAGGCTTACGGGAGAAATTTGGCATTAAAAAGTACTTGAGATTTATAAATGCTTTTAATAATAAGGGGGAGTATATTATAAAGGAAGATGTGGAAAGAGCCCATCAGAAAAAGCCATTCGACCGAAATGAATACGATAAAGAAATTATTGCTTTAGATGAGAGAATCAATATAGCTTATAATATATTTAGTGGTTCTATACTCAAGATATTCCCCATACCCAATCATGAAAATAATAAATGGGCTTCGGTAGCTGAAGATGGAGAAGTATTTAGTGGAAAAGATTCACTATTTGTAAATAAAATATTACTCTGGTACAAAACCAATATAGCAGAAGCTAAACAGACAGGAGATTGGAGCAAAGCGGATAAAAAGATAGAATTTATATCTAAGTTTCAGAATAATTTTGGAAAGCAGGTAATGCCTCATAAAAGTAAAATAAAATTGGAAATAGAATATAACAAACATAGAATATTCAGTAGATTGTTTCACTACTATGTTATGTTTGGAGTGCTGTTGCTTATATTTAGTTTTATAAGGATATTTAAAAGCAAGAGCAAATTATTTAAATATATTTCTTACATATTGGATGGCTGTATATTTGTATTGTTTTTAATTCATACGATTGGTTTAGGATTGAGGTGGTATATTTCGGGTCATGCTCCTTGGAGCAATGGTTATGAATCTATGATCTATATATCTTGGACTACCATATTGGCGGGTTTTGTATTTGTTCGAAAGTCTCAAATTAGTTTGGCAGCTACAGCTATATTGGCATCTCTTATTTTGTGGGTTGCAGATTTGAATTGGTTAGACCCTGAGATTACCAATTTAGTACCTGTGCTCAAATCGTATTGGCTATCTATACATGTATCTGTGATTGTAGCCAGTTATGGCTTTTTATCTCTGGGGGCTCTGTTAGGATTTTTGGTGTTGTGTATGATGATATTTTTTACCAAATCTAATGCTAAAAGACTTAAAAATACAATTAAAGAGTTATCTTACATTAATGAGATGACTTTGACGATAGGAATATTTATGCTTACTGTAGGTACTTTTTTGGGCGGGGTATGGGCAAATGAATCTTGGGGACGTTATTGGAGCTGGGATCCTAAGGAAACTTGGGCATTTGCTAGTGTATTTGTATATGCTTTTATTCTGCATATGCACTTGGTCCCTAGTTTAAGAGGATTTTATAAATTTAATTTGGCTAGTGTAATAGGTTTGGCATCTATTTTAATGACTTACTTTGGCGTAAATTATTATTTGGGAGGCTTACATTCTTATGCTAAGGGAGACCCGATGCCTTTGCCTGCTTTTATATATTATATTATTATCACAGTAGGGGGGATAGGTGTATTAGCATATTTTAAGCAGCGCAAATATTTATAAAGACAAAAAGATATAGAATTTTAGACTTATGAAGCATTTTAAAGTATCAGCGATAAAATATAGACCGCAAGCATTTGAAGATGTAGTAGGACAATCTGCTATTACAAATACTTTAGAAAATGCTATTAAAAATAACCACTTGCCTCAAGCTCTCTTATTTACAGGACCTAGAGGGGTGGGTAAAACTACCTGCGCTAGAATATTGGCAAAAAAGATTAACCAACTTACAGATGAAGATAAGGATTTAGAACGATGTTTTGCTTTTAATATATTTGAACTAGATGCGGCATCTAATAATTCAGTAGATGATATAAGAAACCTGATAGATCAAGTTCGTTTTGCACCTCAACAGGGTAAATATAAGGTGTATATTATAGATGAGGTACACATGTTATCCAAATCGGCGTTCAATGCTTTTTTGAAAACACTAGAAGAACCCCCTGTTCATGCGGTATTCATATTGGCTACTACTGAAAAGCAAAAGATTATCCCTACCATACTTTCTAGATGTCAAATATACGACTTTAAGAGAGTGACTATAGAGGATATCAAAAATCACTTACACCGAATAGCAAATGACCAAGGGGTAAGAGCAGAAGATGATGCTTTGCAAATGATAGCACAAAAGGCAGATGGTGCTTTGAGGGACTCTCTCTCTCTCTTTGATAGGGTAGTGAGTTTTTGCGGTAAAAACCTTACTAGGCAAGCCGTATCAGAAAACTTAAATATATTAGATTACGATTATTATTTTAGAATGGTAGATTGTTTTGTAGAGCATAATATCTCGAAGGCTCTTTTAGAGTATAACCACATCTTAGAAAGAGGATTTGATGGACATGATTTTGTAGCGGGATTATTATCTCATCTTAGGGATTTATTGGTGGTAAAAGATAGAGAAACTATAGGCCTCTTAGAGGTGGGAGAAAAGGTAAAACAGAAATATATCAAACAATCTACAATTATAGAATTATCACACCTCATAAGATTTATAAACATTTTAAACGATTGTGATATTCATTATAAAAATAGTAGAAATAAACGACTTTGGGTAGAAATTGCTTTGATGAGATTAGCTTGTGTAGCCTCTTCATCTCAGGAGGATAAAAAAAAAATAGATAAAATACTCTCTCCTGCCAATGAGCAAAATAATATCCAAAATAATTCTATTCCAAAGCAAGCGCAAAATACTGATGAAATAGAAAAATCTAAAAAAGTGTTGAAGTCATCAAGGAATAGGATTTCAGGTTTATCTATTAAATCTTTTACGACAGAAAAAAAATCTGTAAAAGTAAGTTCAGAGGGTGATTTGCCCAAAGATAATTTTACGCAAGAACAGCTTTTAAAAGTGTGGAAAAAATATTTGGAAGTGCTTCAAAACAGTAAATCTAAAGTGGGTTTAGCTAGTTTTTTAAGTAAGGTTATACCTAAATTATCGGATGACCAAATCATAGTGAAAGTGCATAGTAATACTTTACAAAAAATGGTAGAAGAGCTGCTACCTCAAATGTTAGTTTTTTTTAAAGAACAATTGAATAATCACTATATTACTTTCAAAATAGAAGTTTGTGAGTTAGAAAACAAAACTTCTTATATTTATACATCAGAGGAGAAGTTAGCATTCTTAATTAAAAAGAACCCTAAAATATTAGATTTCACAAGAGTTTTGAATTTAAGATTGGCATAAAAAAGTCTTGCTATTATTAAAACAAGGTGTAAATTTGCATTCGTTTTGTACTAATTGTAAGGACGCGTAGCTCAGCTGGATAGAGCATCTGCCTTCTAAGCAGACGGTCGTAGGTTCGAATCCTACCGCGTTCACTTTTTTACTTATCGGGGTGTAGCGTAGCCCGGTCATCGCGCCTGCTTTGGGAGCAGGAGGTCGTAGGTTCGAATCCTGCCACCCCGACTATTGAGAACAAATTATAAATGTTTTTTATATTAAAAAAGGTTTGTCCTCAGCCTTTTGAAAAATTTTGGGGAAGTTTTAAAAATTAAAGTTATGAATGAATATCTTAAGTTTAAGAAACTATTAGAATATTTTGTAACCCATTTAGTATATTTACAAAATGATGAAAATGATGAAACTACAGGTTATGATAAATATATAAAACCTTTTATTGACGTTGGTAGTTTTAAAAAAACGGGACAAGGTTATAAAGATGGTAACATTCAAGAACAAATAAAGGAGTGGGATACTTATGAAAAAGGAAAGATTTGTATTGCTATACAATTTCATCAACGATCTAAATATAAATCTAAAAGAAGCTACCTTCAATGGGACAATACTTGGTTCAATATAATTGCAAGTTGGAACAGAAATAATATAGGTGCTCTTAGGTTATTTATAGATCAGAAAGGAAATATCAACAATGAGCATATTTATGATTCATCACCTAAAACATTAGAAACATTAGGGCTTTTTGATGATAAAGATGATGTGAAAGAGGAACTTAAAAACTTTTTTGAATCATTCAAGAAAATGCTAATTGACACTAAAAACCAACAAAAAATGAAAGAAATTACAAAAATCTTAAAACATAAAAAACAAATCATCTTACAAGGGGCACCAGGAACGGGTAAAACTTATATATCTGCAGAAATTGCGATGAACCTGATGAACCCTGAAAAAAACTACTACAGCAGAAATACGTTAATGTGGGATTATAATAAAGCACTGGAAAGCAAACAAATAGCCTTTACTACTTTTCATCAATCTATGGATTATGAGGAATTTGTAGAGGGTTTTAAACCTACAAACGAAAATGACAATTTAACCTATAAGGTAAAAAATGGAATTTTTAAAGAGATTTGCAAGCGGGCAGCAAGTTTTGAGGATGCTTACAAACATCTATTAACTGAGATAAAAGAAAATGGGAAATTAAAATTACGTTCAACACATCGAAGTAAAGAAAAATTTAATTTTGATTTTTATGTAGAGATTGAAAGTGAAGAGGAATTAAAAGTTACAGGTAATGACTGGTTGAATTTCTTGTCTGAAAAAGAATATTTGAAAAGTTTATTTTTTGGAGAACCTAATAGGGGTTTTGGGAAATATAAGTATTTTGCACAAATAGCAATATTAGTATATCTTAAAAATATTCCGTACATCCTTATCATAGACGAAATAAACCGTGGTAATATATCCAAAATTTTAGGGGAGCTTATCACGCTTTTAGAGGCAGACAAAAGAGCAGGGGAAGAAAATAAACTAAAAGTTACGCTTCCATATTCTAATGAAGAATTTACCGTCCCCAATAATCTTTACATCATTGCTACGATGAACACTGCCGACAGAAGCATTGGACATATAGATTATGCGGTACGTAGACGTTTTGCTTTTATTGAATTGAAAGCGGATAAAGAAGCAATAGAAAATTATCAATTTGATGCGGAAGAAACCAAAAATAAGGCATTAGGTTTGTTTGGTGAAGTAAAAGCAATTTTTGACAAAGAAAATGTAGCTCCAGATTTAAACCCTGATGATTTAATGGTAGGACATAGTTATTTTATGGCAAAGAATGAGGAGGAATTAAACCTAAAATTAACGTATGAAATCAAACCTTTGCTTTTGGAATATGTAAAAGATGGGGTACTTATTGGGGAACATATGGAGGGTGAAATAAATAATTTAGCTATTTAAGATGCGCTTAAAAAACCCAATTACAATAAAAGAACATGAATCCCTAAAAGAAAACGAAAAATACCTTAATTTAACAGATGAGGAAAAAGAAAATATCAAAAAAATTCCTAAAAACTTTAACCTTATAGACGAAAATTATAAAGCAAGTTATTATATTGGTACAGACTGGCTAATAGAAAACGAGTTAGCTCTTTTGGTAACACCCAAAATAAATAATTTAGACTATCTAACAATGTTTATAGATTGTTTAAACAATCCAACCGTTGCCTATGAACTCAATAAAAAGAGACATGATAAAAGCATCTATAAAATTCATTTAGAAAAAGAAGCAATTCCATTAGAAAACAACCCATTTGAAATAACGCCACTTTTAATTGTTCATTTTATAAAGTTGGTAGAACAAATAGTAAAGCGGGGCTTAAAAAGGGACTATGTCCGTATCCATAAAAATTTATCCTCTAAAATAAAAGGCAAAATAATGTTTGCCCAACACCTTAAGAAAAATGTAATGCAAGGCAGGGCGGATAGGGTATTTTGCAATTTTGGGGAATACTTGGTGGATTGTCCTGAAAATCAATTATTAAAAAAAGCATTGTTATTTTGCCAAAGCTATTTAACGGGGAAATTAACCAGTGCTCAAAAAGAAACTTTTCAAAAAATC
The DNA here is from genome assembly GCA_965226285.1 of Ichthyobacteriaceae bacterium. Classification (GTDB taxonomy): domain Bacteria; phylum Bacteroidota; class Bacteroidia; order Flavobacteriales; family Ichthyobacteriaceae; genus CBDDCQ01. The sequence continues at coordinate 731,171 of CBDDCQ010000005.1, read as the reverse complement.
AATCAAAAGTTCTGTTTGGTAAAAAATGCTTTTTCACAAGTGAGCGACCTCAAACACACCGCACAACTCAAACATTTTAAAGTCAATAAATTATACAGGGGCTACGATGAGACGTTAAAAATAGCCCAAATGATTTTAAAACGATTTGGTTATAACATTCAAAAAACACAACAACAAGAAGCCAACATCCCGCCTTTTTGGATTGATATGTCCTTGCTTTTTGAACTTTTTGTATTGGGTAAATTGAAAAAAGCGTATGGAGATGAAATAGATTATCAAGTTACCACAAAAGGAAACGAAGTGGATTTTATTAAAAAAGGTGATGAAAAAATCATTATTGATGCCAAGTATAAAAGTGCTTATATAGATGGAGGTTTTAATATAGACGATATACGCCAACTTTCAGGTTATGCAAGGGATACGAAAATTTTAGAGAAGTTAGGTGTTGATGATGGAACAGTGGTTGATTGTTTAATAATTTATCCAAAAAAAGAGGGGATAAAAGAGTTTGTTAAAGATGAAAACTTGTTAAGTGAAAAAAATAAAAAAGAAGAAATTAATCAATTCACAAAGTTTTATAAAATAGGAATGGCGTTGCCCGTTCAAAAATCAACTAAAATAGCACCATAATTTATGCCCCAATATTTTATAAAATGTCGCACTTACTAATGGAATTTACAAATAAAAAGTTAAAAGATGATAGACGAAAAAAGAAACAAATTTTATGATAATTTATTTAAAAATTTATTTAATTTTGATGCGTTAATTATTAAAAAAAGGTTTGTACCCAGACTTTTGAAAAATTTTGGGGAAGTTTTAAAATATTATCTTTGCCTTTTTAAACTTAAAAAAATATGAGTAAAAAAATACTATTACCCCACTTAGTTTTATGCTTTATTTTAGCAGTAGATTGTAAAAATCAAGTTCAACAAAGTACGACTAAATCGCTTATCAATTATGTAGATCCGTTTATAGGTACTTCTGGGCACGGACATACCTACCCTGGTGCTACGGTTCCTTTTGGTATGATTCAATTGAGTCCTGATAATGGTATATCAGGTTGGGATTGGTGTTCGGGGTATCATATTTCAGATAGTATTATTATAGGTTTTAGTCATTTGCATTTGAGCGGTACCGGAATAGGAGATTTGGCAGATGTTAGACTGATGCCTGTGAGTCAGCCCGTAGCATTGGATTATAAAATAACAACAGATAAAAAATCAAAATCTATTAATGAGGTTTCACATCGAAATCATTTGCCTTATAAATCTTCTTTTAGTCACGTTAATGAAATAGCAGTACCAGGATATTATAAAGTACAATTAGATAAGGATCATATACAAGTAGAACTTACTACTAGTAAGTATGTGGGATATCATAAATATACTTATCAGCCTCAATCTATGCAATCAGTGATATTGGATTTGGGCTTTACTTTTAATTGGGATAACACAATGCAAACCGCTATTGAAAAGGAAGATGCTTATACTGTATCAGGTTATAGATATAGCAAAGGTTGGGCAAATGACCAAAAAGTCTATTTTGTAATCGCGTTTTCAAAACCTATCAAATCTATTACTATGGTAGCTGATGGTAATAACGTTATAGGTAATACAAAAGCTTCGGGTAAGAATACTAGAGCTCAAATTGTATTTGAAAATCAAGATAGCAATGTATTAGATACAAAGGTAGCGGTATCTTCTGTGAGTGTTTCTAATGCAAAACTCAATTTAGCGTCAGATGGTGAATCTACTTTTGAAAGAGTTAGAAATACAGCAGCAAAAACTTGGGAAAAAGCTTTGCATAAAATTAAAATTACTACACCTAATGATACCCTAAAAAAGATATTTTATACGGCTTTGTATCACTCTCAATTAGCACCCGTAACCTTTAGTGATATAAATGGGGAGTTTAGAAGATCAGATGGAGAGCTAATCAAGGTCAATCATATACAGTATTCTACTTTATCGCTTTGGGATACTTTTAGAGCCTTGCATCCTCTTTTGACTATTTTAGATCCTGAAAGAGTAGCAGATATCATAAAGAGTATGTTGTTGTATTATGACGAAAAAAATATTTTGCCTGTATGGACGTTATATGGTAATGAAACCAATTGTATGACAGGTTATCATTCTATTCCGGTGATAGTAGAAGCCTATCTCAAAGGCATTAGAAACTTTGATGTTCACAAAGCTTATAAAGCTATGAAAAATACAATGTTGGGAAGTGATAGAGGACTTGCTCAGTATAAAAAATACGGGTATATTCCTTGGAATACTTTAGATGAGTCTGTAACGATCACTTTGGAATATGCTTATGACGATTGGTGTGTAGCCCAAATGGCAAAGGCATTGGGTAAAATACAGGATTATAAATATTTTATGAATCGCTCTAAGGCTTATCACCATTTGTTTGATAAAAAAACAGGTTTTATGAGAGGTAAACATACTGATGGTAAATCTTGGCATACACCTTTTGATCCTAAATATTCATCACATAGGGTACACGCAGATTATACTGAAGGAAATGCTTGGCAACACAGTTGGTTTGTACTACACGATGTACAAGGTTTAATGGATTTACACGGAGGAAAAGATAATTTTACAGATAAATTACAACAACTCTTTACAGAGAGTTCAGAAATTACAGGAGAAAATGTATCTGCGGATATTTCTGGATTGATAGGGCAATATGCACATGGGAATGAACCTAGTCATCACATAGCCTATATGTTCAATAGTGCAGGCAAACCTTGGAAGACACAGTATTGGGTAAGAGAAATTATGAAAACACAGTACAAAGCTACTGCTGATGGATTAAGTGGTAATGAGGATTGTGGACAGATGTCAGCGTGGTATGTACTTAGTGCTATGGGACTATACCCTATGAATCCTGCATCGGGAATTTATCAAATAGGTAGTCCGCTTTTTGAAAGTTCTATAATTCCTTTGCAGCAAGGTAAAACATTTGAAATTAAAGCTAAAGGAGTATCAGATAAAAATAAGTATATCCAATCTGCAACTTTAAATGGTAAAACTTTTAATAGAACCACCTTAAAACACCAAGATATTATTAAGGGAGGGGTATTAGAATTTGTGATGGGTAATGAACCTAATAAAAGTTGGGCAGTAGAATAAGTTTAATGTAAATTATTCTTGTGATTCAAAAATTTAATTAAAAAGTATTCATATTATTTTCCGTTTCTATAAATAATAGTTCAAGTTTGGCTTAAATGTAGAGAACTATTTTGCGGGATTTTTCTATAAACTCTTTTGCAACGGTCTTAAATTGTATTAACCATATAACTCAATATCTATAGCCTTTACGATAAAATCAAAATCTTTACTTTTCATCAAAAAATCCTTCTCATTTACATCTATAATTAAAACTTTACCTTGGTTATAATTTTCAATCCATTTGTTGTACCTATTATTTAAATTATGTAAATACCCAATACTAATAGAATTCTCAAACTCTCTATTTCTCTGGAATATTTGATTCAAAAGTGTAGATACATCAGCTTTAAGATATATCAATAAATTGGGAGGTACGATAAATTTTTCTATAAACTTAAAAAGCGTAATATAATTTTCATAATCTCTTTTATCCATTAGATTCATAGCATACAAGTTAGGGGCAAATATATTAGCATCTTCGTATATGCTTCTGTCTTGTACCACAGGTTGCTCATTCTCTTGTATCTTTTTAATCTGGTGTATCCTTTTATTCAAAAAATAAATTTGGGTATTGAATGACCACCTATCCATATCTGAATAAAAATCATTCAAATATGGATTATCATCTACTGTCTCATATTCAGGTACCCAAGAGTAATGATCTGTAAGCATTTTTGTAAGCGTAGTTTTACCTGAACCTATATTGCCTGCTATAGATATATACATACTCTTTTTAAGTATTTATGGTATAAGCTATCGACATTCCCAATAAAATTAATCCCATTTTTCTCAAATTAAATGAGTGATTTTTAGAACTCTCAAATAATATTACCGTAGAAATATGTAAAAACACTCCTAATACCAAAGCATTTATCTGGGCTTTAAACTCTTTATATACAGGTAAAATATTCGACATTAGACTCCCCAACGGTGTCATTAACGAAAATATAAGCAAATATAGTACAACCTTATACCTCTTTATTTTAGAATTTATAAAGAATATAGATAATATAACACTTATGGCTACTTTGTGTACCCATATAGCAGATAATAAATGGTGTTGTTTTACATGAGAATGATAATTTATAGGTATCCCCTCCACAAAAGCATGAATACACAAACTTATAAAAATTACAAGTGATATACTACCCTGTGTTTTATAATGTAAGTGTCCGTGCTCTGCTCCCTTAGAAAAAAACTCCAAAATAATTTGCAATAATATACCCAATAATATAAATACCTCTATATCTTCATTATTACTATAATGATAAACTTCCGGTAATAAATGTAGTATAGCCACTCCTAATAGGTAAGCTCCACTAAAAGTTAGTAGTAATTTAGAATTATTCACTAAAACACCTTTAAATATATAAGTAATCCCGACCCCTATAAAAACAGCTAAAATTAATATAGTATATTCCATTTTTTACGAGTTATTAGTATCAATCTATCGGATGTATCTAAATCAAATGTATCTAAATGATAATTTCCAAATATATCTATGATATCTAAATCCGATTTTTCAAAGTACATTTTAAAATCTTGTAAAGTTAATGCTTTTACTTTTTCTTGAAAATAATAATTTTTACTCCCGTGAGTAAACTCAATATCCTTTTTGATAAACCCACCCTCTATTCTCCTTTTAATGTCAAATGATATATCTTCTCTACTTTGTATTTCTGAAGTTATCAAACGATTTAAAACCTTATTTACATTCATAAAATCAATAATAAATAAAGACTTAGAATGCAATAAATTTGATATATTTAAGATTGTATTTTGATGTTCTTCTTCCGTATCAAAATAACCAAAACTGGTAAATAAATTAGTTACTATATCAAACTTTCCTAAACGCGATAAATCCTGCCTAATATCACATATTTTAAATTTAAGTTGTTTGTTTTCATATCTTTTGGCATCCTTTATACTTTCATGTGAAATATCTACTCCCAGTACATTGTTTCCCTTTTGATTCATATAGATAGAATGCCTACCCTTACCACAAGCTAAATCTAATATATTTGCCTGTTTTGGTATTTTTAGCCTATCAAATAAGTTATCTATAAATATCTCTGCCTCCTTATCATCTCTATGATTGTAGAGTATATGATAATAAGGTGTATTGAACCAATTCTCAAACCAATCCATTTATACTATTTTTTGTAATGTTTTAAGGGATTTATCTACATTACTAATGTCGTTAAAGATAAGTATTAATTTTATTTCTTCGTTTATCTGTCTTTGTTCTATTTTACAATCTGTAGGGTGCTGTTGCACATAATTTAACACTTTAGTAAATGTTTCTGATTCAAAAAAAGTATTGTGCTTGCCTCCTATAAAATACCCTCGCATATCTCCTTGTTTCATCACAATTTTTTCAAATCCCAATCGTTTAGCTTTCCATTTTACCAAAACAGATGTAATTAAATCCTTAGTTTGGATAGGTATTTTTCCAAATCTATCTTTAAGTTCTATTTGAAATTTATTTAGTTCTTGCTCATTCTTAATTTGATTTAATCTACTATACAAGTTTAACCTCTCTGAAACACTACCTACATAAGTTTGAGGGATAAGTATTTCAAAGTCTGTCTCTACACTACAATCTTTAGAGAACTCTATGAGTTTATCTTGTTTCGTATTTTTATATAGTTCTTTAAATTCTTCTTCTTTGAGTTCCTCTATAGCTTCATTTAATATCTTTTGGTAGGTATCAAAACCTATATCGGATATAAAACCACTTTGTTTGGCTCCAAGTAAATCACCTGCACCTCTAATTTCTAAATCTTTCATAGCAATTTTGAATCCCGAACCCAAATCCGAAAACTCTTCTAATGCTTTTAACCTCTTTTTAGCATTCTCTGTCATAGCAAAATACGGTGGTGTTATCAAATAACAAAATGCCTTCTTATTCGATCGCCCTACTCTACCTCTCATTTGGTGCAAATCAGAGAGTCCAAAATTTTGTGCATCATTTATAAAAATGGTATTAGCATTAGGCACATCTAACCCATTTTCTATAATAGTGGTAGATACTAAAACATCAAACTCTCCATTGATAAAATCTAAAGTTGTCTTTTCGAGTTCATTACCATTTATCTGTCCGTGTTCGAACTTAACTCTAGATAGAGGCACGAGTCTCTTTATCATATCTGCTATCTCCTTTATATTAGATATTCTATTGTTGATGAAAAATACTTGTCCTCCTCTAGCCATCTCATGTTCTATGGCATTTTTTATAATATCCTTATCAAAGGTTATTACACTAGATTCTATTGGGTGTCTATTAGGTGGTGGAGTGTTAATAATAGATAAATCTCTAGCTGCCATCAATGAAAATTGTAAAGTTCTAGGTATAGGAGTAGCCGTAAACGTAAGAGTATCTATATTACTTTTTAGTACCTTTAATTTATCTTTTATTCCTACGCCAAACTTTTGTTCTTCATCTACTATAAGCAGTCCTAAATCCTTATATTTAAAACTATCATTAGTAAGCTGATGAGTTCCTATTATAATATCTATCTTACCCTCCTGTAAATCTTTTAATATCTCTTTCTTTTGTTTAGCACTTTTAAATCTACTGATATATTCTACTCTACAAGGTAAATCTTTAAGTCTTTTAGTAAATGTTTGGTAATGCTGATATGCTAAGATAGTAGTAGGTACTAATATGGCAACTTGCTTGCTATCAACTACTGCCTTAAAAGCTGCTCTTATAGCTATTTCTGTTTTACCAAATCCTACATCGCCACATACCAATCTATCCATAGGTTGCTCATTTTCCATGTCTTCTTTTACTGCTGACAAGGTGGATAATTGGTCTGGGGTTTCTTCATACAAAAATGACGCCTCTAATTCATGTTGCAAATAAGTATCCGGTGAAAACTCAAACCCTTTCTGTTCTTTTCTTTTAGCATATAGTTTTATCAAGTCAAATGCTATTTCCTTTATCTTCTTTTTAGCCTTATTCTTGATGGTCTTCCAAGAAGCGGATCCTAATTTACTTATTTTAACTAGGCTTCCTTCTTTAACCGTGTATTTGGATATTTTGTGTAAAGCATGAATGCCTACAAATAACAAATCATTGTTTTTGTATATCAATTTGATAACTTCCTGAAATTTGCCATTAATTTCTACTTTTTGCAAACCTACAAATTTTCCTATACCATGATCTATATGTGTTATATAATCTCCCACTTTCAAGGTGTTGATTTCTTTTAAGGTAAGTGCCTGCTTTTTGGTACTGTTATTTCTTAAAGTAAATTTTTGATAGCGTTCAAATATCTGATGGTCTGTATAACATACCAATTTATGATGAATATCTACAAACCCCTCGTGTAATGGAAATAAAACTGTATCAAAAGAAGTAAGAGGTTGCATATTCTGCAATATATCTTTCAGCCGGTTTACTTGCTTTTGATCTGAACAAAATAGTATATTCTTAAATCCTTTATTTTTATTTTGGTAAAAGTCTTGATTAAGCAAATCATATTTTTTATTAAATGCTGGTTGAGGCTGACAAGATAATTTAAAAGTCTTTTGACTATTTAGGTAAGGCTTGCCAAACTCTAACATCTTAAAATTATTTAACTGTTCATAAAATTCAGTAGCATTAGAAAAAATAGATTTATAATCGTTGGGTATCTTCTTATAATTGTCATCTATCCTACTGATAGATTGTGCTAAATCTACAGTGAATACCAAAGTATTTTCTTTGAAATATTCAAGTAAATGTATCCGTTCAATTTGCTTGTCTTTATGAGTTATCTCGGATACTATGTGTATTTCCTCTACCTTTTCAATGGAGCATTGACTCTCTATATCAAAAAGTCTTATACTCTCTACCTCTTCATCAAAAAAATCTACTCTATAAGGTGTATCATTTCCATAAGAGAATATATCTAAAATACTACCTCTCACGGAAAACTCTCCCGGCTCAGATACAAAGTTTACATGATCAAAATCATAATTTGTAAGTATATCTACAATTTTCTCTATACTATAATTTTTACCAACACTTATAGAAAAACTGGATTTATTAAGATGTTTTTTAGTAATTACTTTCTCATATATAGCATCGGCATACGATACAATAATATAATCCTTTTTACTTCTATTTACTACATTAAGTACTTCTATTCTCTTTGATATGTAATTGTTATCTATCCTATCTATGCTCCCAGGGGTTCTATACGAAGACGGTAAAAACAGAACCTTAGCATCTTTGATAAGTATTTCCATTTCATTTAATAAATAAGCAGCGTCCTCTTTTGTAGGTAATATTATAGATATTGGTTTATTTACTAATGAAAATAATGCCGATATCAAAAATGCACGAACAGAACCTACTGCTCCTGAGATATTCAACTTTTGTAGCCCTACATCAAATGACTGAGAAACTTGGATTACTACATCTGATTTATCATACAACTGTTTGATTTGTTCTATATTTATCATCATTACAGTTATTATTGAAAAGTCATAATTACAGGATAGTGGTCAGATAAATTTTTCTTTGGGACAATATGTTCCAATATCCGAAATGTCTTATCAGCAAAAATAAAATCTATTCTAAGTGGATACCAATAGGCAAATGTACTTGTAATACCAAAAGATGAAGCGGAAAAACTATCTACCATATCACCTTTTATAATTCTGTATTCATATGATAATGGTGTATTGTTCATATCACCACACACTATATTTTTATAAGGACTTTGATCAATGTGTTTTCTGAGTTTATTTGCCTGTATCTTATGCTTAGAAAAACCATTATTTATAATATGAAACACACTTTTTATTTTTTTTGGATTCCCCTTTTCTACCGTATAATCATTTGGATTTATTTTTAGAGATTCCAAATGAAAATTATATACCCTAACTGTATCCTTTCTCATCAACATATCAGCATATATAACTTGGTTGTAACTATTTTCAAATTTTATTATACCTTTATTTATAATTGGATAAACCGTATATATAGCCAATCCAAAATCCCTTTTATTCCCTGTAAGAGACTGATGTGTGTATTTAAATTTGAACGTGTTTTCTTTAAAATTTTTAGCATAAAATTCCTGAATACAAAGTATATCTAACTTTTGATTATTTATAAAGTGATTTATTTTTTGTATTCCATGTTTATCTTTGAGCAAATTATACCTATTAAATAAACGCACATTATAGGTCATTACCTTTATGGATTGTTGGCTGTGATTAGGTTTAAATATGTTAAAAGATATGAGCTCTGATATATGGCTATAACCCAAAAATATAACTACTAAAGAGAGTATCATTTTCTTTTTGAGTTTTACTATCCAATAAACTACAAATAACGCATTGATGCCTAAGAGCAAAGGATAGAACAATCCTAATATACTCAAATATGGTAAAACATCATAAGGTAAAAATGGAATCAAATACAGTAATAAAAGACATACCACAAAGAATAAATTTTTTAGATAAATAATTTTATCAATAAACAATGTTTTCTTTGTCAAAATAACTTGCTTTTTTTATTTACTAGAATTAAATAGAAAATCTTTCTCTGCTTTGGTTAAACTATCATACCCAGATTTGGATATCTTTTCTAAAATTTCATCTATCTTTTTCTCATTATACTCATAATCATCTCTAGGAGGTGTATAATTTTTATAAGTTTTGAATTTTGTTTTATTTTGTGGTTTAAACTTCACTCCATTGACACATACTGAAATAATCACATCTATAAACTTACCTATATCTCTACCTTTTTTGAATTGCTTGATGTAAATATATCCCATTAAAGCACCTCCCAAATGGGCTAAATGTCCTCCTTGATTACTCCCTATGGGAATAGCTATTACGTCTATCACTACCAAAGTTAAAGCAACTTGCCATAATTTAACATTTCCTATCAAAGCCAAATTTATGCAAAGGTGTGGAACATAAGTAGCTATACCTATCACTATAGCCATAATAGAAGCCGATGCCCCTAAAAGTAAACTATGCCCTGCTAAAATATCCTGCAAATTATTGTATAAGAGCAAGAATAATATCCCTCCAGATATACTTCCTAATATATAGAGTTTTACAAATACCGTTGCATCTAAATACTGCATAAATATTCTGCCTATAGAATACAGTATCAACATATTGAATATCAAATGCAAAAAACTAACATGATAGAAACTATAAGTTAAAAAAGTCCATGGTCTATATATAAAATGCTCTGATGAAAGAGCTAATATACTATCTAATACGAAGCCATATTTGTTAAAAAAGGGACTAAAGACACCGAGTAAAATACCAAATACAAATACCAATATATTAATATAAATAAATTTGAGATTTATCTCTGCCGTTTTAAACCTATATATTAAGTCTCGATAATTCATTAATCTTCTGTAAAATGCTACTAAAGTATTCTTTTACTCCTCCAATATTTGATCAGTATAAAACCAAATATCATACCTCCCAAATGTGCAAAATTAGCTACATTTCCTCCTGTACCAGTAATCCCTCTAAAAAGTTCAAATAAACCTATTATAATTACAAAATACTTTACCTTAATGGGAATAAAAAAATATACATATACTAATTGATTTGGAAAAGTCATACCAAAAGCCATAAGAATTCCGAACACAGCACCTGAAGCTCCTATAGTTGGTACATTAAGTATTTGATTGAGTTTTGCTAAATTGTAATCTATATAATTCTTTCCATCTACTAAAGCATTTGCTCCATTGCCTAAAACCTCTTGTATTGATTCAGTAGGTAATTCCGAAGATAAGTTATGGTATTCTAAATATTTGAATAGCATAAAAAGTATTCCACCTCCCATGCCAGTAGCTATGTAGAATATCAGAAAACGCTTTCCTCCCCAAATGTCTTCAAGGGTCTTCCCAAACATCCAAAGCATAAACATATTTATAAATATATGCATAAAATCGCTGTGCATAAAAATGTAAGTAACCAATTGATGAGGTTTAAATAGAGGGCTATTAGGCAAATGCAATCCAAAATAATGCACCATATCAATACCCAAACTGTCTAAAGTATTAGTTGCCAAAAAGAATATACCATTGATAATCATCAAGTTTTTGATAACCGGTGGAAGTAACCTAAAACTACCTAATCTTAAATTATTCATCTTTTATTTTAATTCTTTATCTATCTGTTCCAAATTCATCTGTATAAATATCTTTTTCCCAAATGGAGAATACATATAATCCCTACAAGCAAAAAGTTCATCTATTAAGTTTTTCATTTCTTTTGGAGTGAGGACAACTCCTGACGGAATAGCTAAAGCCTTGGCCATAGACTTACACATTACATCAAAAATATTATCATCTGCTTTACCTAATTGCCTCATTTGAGTTATTATATTCTCAAATATACAGACTATTTCATGCTCTTTTATACTATCGGGTACAGCTTCGATCACTATAATATCTTCCTTAAACTGAGTAATTCCAAACCCCATTTTAACAAGTTGATTTTGCATATCTTTTAAAATAGATACATCGTTTTTATTGAGTTCTACAGTAATGGGAAACAATAATTTTTGAGCAATAATATGAGAATTATTGAGGTTCTTTTTGTACCTATCATATAATATCCTTTGGTAAGCCCTATTTTGATGAATAAATAAAAAACCGTCTTTCTTATGCAATAAAATATACTTAGAGTGTACTTGGTATGGCGATATCGTTTCTACCTGTTCAAAAGCAACCTCTTGTTTAGGCTCTTCCAATATAGTGTCATTGGGATTAGTCTTATTTTTAGACTTCCCAGAAGTAGTTATAAAAGTACTACTTTCTAAACCCTCATATAAATCTTTCCAGTTTTGATTATCTTTAATTCTATCTTTTTTATATCCCCCACCTTGTGTATTTGCTTTATCAGTATGAAAAGGATTAAAATCTCTAGATACATTTATATTGGGATTTATAGCTTTCTTTTTAAGCACATCATAGGGTACTTGCATATTGGGTTTTATCTCAAAATCTATAGTACCTGTAATATTATGAGTCCCTAAACAACGTCTAATCACAGATTTAATAGTGGTATAAACAATAGACTCATTCTGAAATTTAATTTCCGTTTTTGTGGGATGTATATTTACATCTATTTGTGCAGTATCTATCTTTATATAGATAAAAAATGATGGATAATAGCCCTTTGGTATTAAATTTTCATAACATTTATTTATTGCGTGGCTCAAATAATTACTTCGGATAAAACGCTCATTTACAAATAAAAATTGTTCACTTCTATTTTTTTTCACAGCATCGGGTTTTCCTATATACCCTTTTAATTCTATAAAATCATTTTGTTCTTCTATGGCAACTAATCTCTCACTTATCTTTTTACCAAGCACGTTCACTATCCTCTGTTTAAGGTTTGATGCCGGCAATATATATACTTTATTATCATTGTGAGTCAAACTAAAATTTACCTCACAATGTGTAAGTACCACCCGCTGAAATTCGTCTATAATATGTCTGGTTTCTACTTGATTTGATTTTAAAAAATTCCTTCGAGCAGGAATATTAAAAAACAGATTTTTCACTGATATAGATGTTCCTTTAGAAGTATTACACATCTCTTGTTTTTCTATTACACTTCCATTAGTTTTAATAAGGGTCCCCAACTCTTGCTGTTGTGTTTTAGTTTTCATTTGTACTTGTGCCACAGCAGCTATAGAAGCTAAGGCTTCACCTCTAAAACCTTTGGTATGTAAGTTAAATAAATCTTCTACTTTTCGTATTTTAGAGGTTGCATGACGTTCAAATGATAATCTGGCATCAGTTTCATTCATTCCTATGCCATCATCTATTACCTGTATAAGTGTTTTTCCTCCATCATTAATAACTAAATCTATAGAAGTAGCACCTGAGTCTACAGAGTTTTCTAATAGTTCTTTTACTACAGAGGCAGGACGTTGTACCACTTCTCCTGCTGCAATTTGATTGGCTATATGATCTGGCAAAAGCTGTACTACATTTTTCATTCTCCAATGAATTTTTCTAGATTCATATTGAGTATATAATAAGCTACTGCAAACAATATCATCATAATCACTACCAATCTAATAGTACTATAAGACGATGCTTTATCTGTAAGTTTTCTATTTCTTATCCACCTTTTTTTCAAGTTGTCTTTGGTCAAGACATCTTCTTTTTCACTTTGCTTATATTTTTCTTTCAATTTTTCTAATCTCTCCTTTCTTTCATCGTAATATCTAGGAAACATCTCAAATTTTTTATTCTTGTTTATCTTGATAAATGAAGGTAATTTTGGTGCTTGCATTATTTTTATAAATTCATTAGTCATTGCAAATGTACGAAATTTAGGTAAATATGCAAAAATACGAAATTATACTATTGCAAGAGTAGAATATTAAAAATCAATAATATTATAAGTTTTAAAAAATACTTTTTTGTTTTAATATTTTTTAGGTTAACAATATACAAGTACATATTTTTATGATTTGGGTAATGAAATGGATATTGAAGAATTATTTTTCTAATTTTGATATAATATGATAAATTTTAGAGACTCTATTTTGCCAAGAGTTGTTCTTGGCTATTTCTATTCTTTCTAAGGCTTTCTGCTTGGTATCATTTTCTACTTCATTTTGTATTTTTTGTACTGTATTTTTTGTGTTGGTTATTACGGTTGCAATATTTTCAAATTCTTCTAATTGTCCAAATTTGGTCATGATTACGGGTAATCCTGCTGCTAAGTACTCATTGATTTTAAGAGGGTAAATTCCCTTAGTAAATTCATTGTCTAAAAAAGGAATTATTCCTAATCGAAAGGTTTTTAATATTTCGGGCAGTGCACTTACGCTTTTTGCTCCCAAAAATTTTACATTATCATACTTTTGGAGCCTTTGTTTTCCTGTTTCATAATTTACTCTACCTACAAATGTGAAGTCATAATCTGTAAGGATTTTGATACTTTCTTCTAGTAAATGGTAGTCTAATCTATCATCTATAGTACCTATGTATCCTATTCTCTTTCTACCTGTTTTTAATTCAGGGGCTATATATCCCTTATGGAATAAATCAAAATCTACTCCATTTTTTACTAAAAATGAATTTTTTATTTTGGATTCATTTTTTTGTTGTAAGCCTTTAGAGGTATTGATTACTGCATCTATTTTTGTTAAAAAGATGTCTTCTAAATATCCTCCATGTTTACTTATCCAATCAGCAGCAGTGATTTCATCATAACAGTAATACAACAATAATTTTTGTGATAACATTTTATATAGGGGCACTCCCATTATAGGATTAAACGCATTAATAGTAATTATATTTTTAAATTGTAATTTATTTATACTTTTTTTAATATGATATGCTACTATTTTAGCATTATACCAATTGAAAAAATTATATAGTATTCCTTTGGATATAAAGTTATTAGGTAAAATTAGAAATGGAGTAAGGACAAAAACTTCGTTATCGTATTTAGTTTTTATTTTTCTAAGTCTGGGTCTCATACCCAAAATCCTTTTTATAGGTACTTTATTGTTTTTAAAAATCCCTAAAATAACATCTTTAAATGTATATTGATAATCTACATATAACACCCTATTATTTTCCGATATTACAGACATTATTTCTACTATGGTTTTGGCATAATTGCCCTCCCAAGTAGGAAAGGATACACATAAAATATCTCTGTTTTGCATACATTGAAATATATCAATTGCAAAGGTAAACTTTAATTTGTCAATATACTAATAGAATTGTTTATATATGATTTTTTTAGATCTATACAAAAAACCTATAAATTCAATTAGTAAGTGCAACATTTAGTGAAAAATATTCAAATCAAGATAAACAACAGACCTAGAAAGGGAATAAATTATGTAAGACCTTTCCAATTATTTTATAAATTTGTAGAAAAAAATCAAAATTAAATAATGGTGCACTTGTAAGTTGAACGGTTTGGGTATATGAAAAGTAGTAGAGTAGATTTACTATAATTTTCGGCTTTTTACTTAAATAGCAGAAAAGAACGAACTTTGAATTTTAGCTCTTGACTGCTATTTTTTATATACCGTGTTATGCCACGTTATTTTGTTCAAATTGCTTGTTTAATCTCATATATTACATATTATTCAACTATTCTCAATTAAAATCGATATTCTATCAATCAATAAATACAGTATTAGTATAGCTAATAAAATATAATATCTGATTTTAAATTTGTCGTTGTCTTTATGACACACAGATTTGAAAATATCAGAAATTATGATAATCAGACCGCTTGCAAATATTATTGCTATTATCCAGTTATAAATCATATTGTTATATTTTACTTTACCACATACAGGCAACAAAGTCACCAACCGCCCACGCTACACCTATATAGCCAAGCCCCAATCGTGCAGCTGCTTTTCCTACAGCTTTAATTAGTGCTTTTCTAGCTGCGTAGCTGAGCAAGATTGAATAACAATTCCAGTAATCATTGCAAAAACAATGATTAAAGCTGAAAATGATTTTTTATTGATATTTATTTTTCTCATAACGATTTAGGTTTTGATGAAAGCCAGTCTATTTTTAAGTCTTTCATCTGTTAAACAAAATCCTACTCTGTAATCTTTGAGTAGTCAGCTTATTCTTTATTTTGATGTCGGTTGAATAGCTGTTTTTCATATTTTGACGTTGGATGGTCAGTCCGTTTTTAACCGTAATACTTGTTTTGATGTAGCACAACGGACTTGTGTATGAAACGTAGCGTATAAAAAGACACTAACTTTTCGGATTATCACAGAGCCGAATTTTTTATAGTTTGGTTTTAATTTTTCTATTCTAAAAGCCAAATTTAAAAATTTGGCGGTCTTTGCAAACAAGCACAAAATTATCGGTTTAGCACTTATTAGCTATGTTTTATACACGTTGTTGTAGCACGTTTTCTATTTCGTCTAATACTTTTTCAAGTTCTTCAGTAATTCTTTTTCCGCTAAACCTTAATGATTCAATTCCGATTGCTTTTAAATTATCATCTATTCTTTTATCCTTTTCTACATCGTGAAATTCAACACCATCGCAAAAAATTGCTAACTTCTCTTTTGGATAATAAAAGTCAGATGCAGTTATTAGTTTGTCTTGAGAGATAAACTTCTCTTGTTCCGCCATTTTGTAATAATTAGGGAATATCTCTCCATTGCGATAAAATCCCATTTGGATTTCAGGAACCCTATTTCTTATGTAAAGACCTTGCAATAAAAACAATTCAATTGGTGAATCACAGCCCCAAATTTGTCTTGGTTTAGTATCTGTAAAAGGTTTGAAGTATCTGTTGATTTTATATTTTTTATATTTTGCATTTATTGACTTACTATAAGTTGAGTTTTCCATAATTTGGACTTCACGCTTATCAAATACTGGACAGATAAAATACATTCCCCATTCAAACCCAATACTATCTGTAGGATTTCCTGTTGTTAAGCCTGAAAACATTGAGTAATGCATTCCCATTCCTCTGTTCCATTCTTCAAATGGGACAAATTCAGTAAATACAGTTCCTCCTTCTTGACATAATTCTCTTAAATCAAATGTTTTTAACAGGTTAATATTCCAAGTGTCAATTTTTCTTTGCTTAGACATTGGAACTAAAGAAATGCCATAAGGAAGTCCTTTTATTACTCTATGTTCTGTTTCCTCAACTGCGTAAAAGTTAACAACTAATGAAACTGCTTGAAATTCAGTAACTCCAATACTTTCAAAATAGTTATATTCTTCATCTAATGGATTTACAAAAACAACACTTGATTTTTTTCCATCAACGTTTCCGTTTTGACCAATAAAGTCAAATCGCGAAGAAGTCAATGGTAAAATTCCATTTAAAGTATGGAAATCTAAATTAAGTAATGGTGGAAGATGTGAATAATCCACATCCATATCACATCCACGTGGAAATTCCTCGTAAAATTTTATGTTTTCTGCTAAATATTTGGGTCTGTTCTCCAATTTTTTTCAAATGTGCTACAACTACTGTATAAACAGACAAAGTTCCGTTTATATTCCTTATAGTTTGATGTTTTATTATTTGTTTTGTTTATTTTTTAGTTTGATTGTGCAAATATAATAAAAGTTACATTTAAAACAAGTGTTATTTTAAAAAACTTAAAGGACTAGGCGTTTTAGTAATGTGCTGATTACTTACATGAGTATATATCTCAGTAGTTTTACTGCTTCCATGACCTAATAAAAATTGAATACTTCTCAAATTAACACCATGCTCATATAAATGAGTAGCATAATTATGTCTTAGTGTATGCGGAGTTATATGTCTTTTAATACCCACCTCGTCTATTAAACGCTTCAACACTTTTTGAACAGTAGTACTCGAATACTTTATTGGTTGGGTTATAGTAGATTTTTGCCCTTCAAATAAATATTTTAAAGGATTATATGTCTTACAATAAATACTAATTTCATCTAATAATTCTTCAGCAAGTAGGTACAAACCGGTCTTTTCTTCCTTTGGACTGTACTATTTTTATATTTTTTCTACTAGTATCAATATACTTTAATTCCAAATTTAAAACCTCACTTATTCTTAATCCACAAGCATAAATAACTTTTAAAATTAATAAATGCTTTAAGTTTTTACAAGTATTAAAAATGAGTTGAATTTCTTTTAAACTTAACACCTCCGGAAGTTTCTTCTGCTTCATTGGTCGATCAATTTGTATAAATTCCTTATCCTTATGTAAAATATTTTCCCAATAATTTTATCGAATTAATTGCTTGATTTTGCGCACTTATAGAATAACTCCAATGAATTAAATACTGGATAAACTCCTTAACATCTGTTTTAGGGTTCAAATTATTGCGATTACAAAACTTAGCATATTGTTTTAAAAAATTTAAATAAGTTTTTATAGTACTTTCAGCGTAATTTCGCTGTAACATGTGCTTTTCAATAGTCTGTAATACATTCATAGATAAATGACTTTATACAAATCTAACCTTATTTAATGACTTATACTGTTAAAATGTAAATTCAATTAGTAAGTGCAACATTTAGTGAAAAATATTCAAATCAAGATAAACAACAGACCTAATGAAAGGGAATAAATTATGTAAAACCTTTCCAATTATTTTATAAATTTGTAGAAAAAAATCAAAATTAAACAATGTTGCACTTGTAAGTTGAACGGTTTGGGTATATGAAAAGTAGCAGAGTAGATTTACTATAATTTTCGGCTTTTTACTTAAATAGCAGAAAAGAATGAACTTTGAATTTTAGCTCTTGACTGCTATTTTTTATATACCGTGTTGTGCCACGTTATTTTGTTCAAATTGCTTGTTTAATCTCATATATTACATATTATTCAACTATTCTCAATTAAAATCGATATTCTATCAATCAATAAATACAGTATTAGTATAGCTAATAAAATATAATATCTGATTTTAAATTTGTCGTTGTCTTTATGACACACAGATTTGAAAATATCAGAAATTATGATAATCAGACCGCTTGCAAATATTATTGCCATTATCCAGTTATAAATCATATTGTTATATTTTACTTTACCACATACAGGCAACAAAGTCACCAACGGCCCACGCTACACCTATATAGCCAAGCCCCAATCGTGCAGCTGCTTTTCCTACAGCTTTAATTAGTGCTTTTCTAGCTGCGTAGCTTCCAACGACTCTACCCCTATATAAATCCCAAAGAGCTTCGACCCCAAGAGCCCTTAGAACGCAATTGTATATATCACGAGCTTCTGCATTTGCTGTACTAATAGTTAAAAGACTTGCTAGAGATCATGTTTCATTGTTAGATGTTGCCTGTTTAGAAAAACCTATTATAGCAAAAGACATATATAAAATTTCAGGAGATTCAAGACTTCCAAATTCACTTATCAGTTCCTCTTCGGTAAAACCAAAATCGGTTAATAAAGTATGACTCGCTTGTATTAATGGTATTAAAGCATTTTTTGCCTTTATTTCCAAATTATTCTGAAAGGCTTTTTTTGAACTTGAAGATTTAGCAATCAAAAGTTTATTTTCTTCTTTAGTGACTTCTTTAAGATTAAGGGCATTTTTTTGATTAAGTTTTCAAAGTTATTAATAACAGCTCTTTTTTCTGGCTCTACAAAATAATTATCTTCTGTTGAGCAAGATTGAATAACAATTCCAGTAATCATTGCAAAAACAATGATTAAAGCTGAAAATGATTTTTTATTGATATTTATTTTTCTCACAATGATTTAAGTTTTGATGAAAGCCAGTCTATTTTTAAGTCTTTCATCTGTTAAACAAAATCCTACTCTGTAATCTTTGAGTAGTCAGTTTATTCTTTATTTTGATGTCGGTTGAATAGCTGTTTTTCATATTTTGACGTTGGATGGTCAGTCCGTTTTTAACCGTAATGCTTGTTTAATGTGGCATAACGGTTTAGTATATGAAAAGTAGGCGATTTTGAATCTCAAAACTTTCAGACAAGCACAAAGTTTGATACAAGCCACAAGCCTTGAATTTACTACTATTTTGCCTATTTTTTATATACATTGTTAGGGTGCGTTATTCTTTTCAGAATGGTAAATAATCATTGTTTTGTTCCACAGTTTGAAGTCCATACCAACCCGATAATTGCAAATAACATCTTTCATTAATATCTGAATCGTCAGGTTTCCACCATCTTGCTAAAGATATTCTCATTAATGTGCCACTTGGTATAACTTGGACTTTTGGTTCAAAACCAACATAAGGAAATCGTTTCGACCTTGTAAAAATGTTTGGTGCAGGATAATTGTAATGTTTTCCATCTTCGTCCAATGCCAAATCTTGGTCAGAAATCCAAAATCCAACACTGTTATCAGGTAAATTATCTCTATTTCCTATGTAACCACTTCCATTTCCTGTCCAACCAAGCCGTCCTCCAAATATTTGAGTTGGTGCTCCGTTAAAAATTACAACACCGCTATTGTGTAGATAAGTTGAAATATTACCAATACTTCTTAAATACCTCCGATTTTGAATTATGATATCTTCAATATGAGGTGGTTCGATATCTTGTCTATCAGTAAATTGAATGTCCCAAACATCTCCAATGTTCAAATCTGTATCTGCATACTGGTCCCAATTGCCTGGATTTAATAAGCGTACAAATCTGTTGTTATTAAGAACTAAACCACCAACACAAGCTGCATTTCTTTTATGAGTTTTTGAGGTAATTAATATTTCCATTATAAATGCGTGATTTTGTAGCCAAGTTTGTCAAGTTTGTCAGTAACAATTGACCTATGACACGCTTCTGGCTTCTCTTCCACACAAAATAGAACTACTCGGTTTGCTCCAACTTCATCAAGTTTGTCAATGAAATTGTCAAAATCAAAATTGCTTAATATTCTGTCTTTGTATGCGATTGTAAAAACCTTTCCTAATTTATTTCTATCTCTTTTTAACTCGCCTTGTTGAGCATCAGCTTTTTTTTGTAAATCTCTTATTTCAGAAGTTGGTGCAAGTTCAAGAACGTGTTCATATTTTATATCGAGTTCGTTAAGTTTTTGTTGAAGTCTATTGCTGTTCACAAAGGTGTATTTTGCGCCTCTAACTCCTCTGCGTTGTCGAATGTCGCAAAATGTGTCAATATTGTTACCAGTCAACTTTTCAAAGTACTCCTGTTCTGTTGAATTGTAAACTCCTATCGTAAAAAATTCCATTTAGTATGATTTTCTTGAAGTAAAGTCCATTTCATTGCCAAAAAGGTCAACAGTTCCCTTACCTTTTGTTAATTCGTTCATTACCGATTCTTGTGATTTCACTCTTTTGTTTGAAACAATGTGTTTTAATGAAATTTCCTTTTTAAGTAATTCTTGTCCAATTAATTTACTTCTGTGACATTCTTCGGGTTTTGATTCACTACACATAATGGCAAGGGGAATTTTCTTTTCATTTGCGGTTGTCAATCGTTTTAAACCTTCTTTAAAAAAATCCTTCTCTTTAATAATGTCGTAAACGACTTTTCCATTGTAGTCGTAACAACTTCTATCTTCAGGAAGTCCGCCAAGACTATCTCCAACAAAAACATAGGTTATTCCGTAATTTTTTAATTCCAATTCAAGTTGAACTTGATTAAATTGTGGATTCCATTTTGAGTATGGTTTTGAACGAATATCAAGCAGATATTCAATACCATACGACTTTAATTCGGAAATGAAATCGGTAATTTTCTTATTTCCGTGTCCTATTGAATATATTGTTGTATCTGTCATATTTGCAATTTACAAAATTCCTGTCGTTTGTCTCTAATGCACCCTAACTACTGTATAAACAGACAAAGTTCCGTTTATATTCCTTATAGTTTGATGTTTAATTATTTGTTTTGTTTATTTTTTAGTTTGATTGTGCAAATATAATAAAAGTTACATTTAAAACAAGTGTTATTTTAAAAAACTTAAAGGACTAGGCATTTTAGTAATGTTCTGATTACTTACATGAGTATATATCTCAGTAGTTTTACTGCTTCCATGACCTAATAAAAATTGAATACTTCTCAAATTAACACCATGCTCATATAAATGAGTAGCATAACTATGTCTTAGTGTATGCGGAGTTATATGTCTTTTAATACCCACCTCGTCTATTAAACGCTTCAACACTTTTTGAACACTAGTACTCGAATACTTTATTGGTTGGGTTATAGTAGATTTTTGCCCTTCAAATAAATATTTTAAAGGATTATATGTCTTACAATAAATACTAATTTCATCTAATAATTCTTCAGCAAGTAGGTACAAACCGGTCTTTTCTTCCTTTGGACTGTACTATTTTTATAGTTTTTCTACTAGTATCAATATACTTTAATTCCAAATTTAAAACCTCACTTATTCTTAATCCACAAGCATAAATAACTTTTAAAATTAATAAATGCTTTAAGTTTTTACAAGTATTAAAAATGAGTTGAATTTCTTTTAAACTTAATACCTCCAGAAGTTTCTTCTGCTTCATTGGTCGATCAATTTGTATAAATTCCTTATCCTTATGTAAAATATTTTCCCAATAATATTTTATCGAATTAATTGCTTGATTTTGCACACTTATAGAATAACTCCGATGAATTAAATACTGGATAAACTCCTTAACATCTGTTTTAGGGTTCAAATTATTGCGATTACAAAACTTAGCATATTGTTTTAAAAAATTTAAATAAGTTTTTATAGTACTTTCAGCGTAATTTCGCTGTAACATATGTGCTTTTCAATAGTCTGTAATACATTCATAGATAAATGACTTTATACAAATCTAACCTTATTTAATGACTTATACTGTTAAAAAATGTAAATTCAATTAGTAAGTGCAACACTTAGTGAAAAATATTCAAATCAAGATAAACAACAGACCTAATGAAAGGGAATAAATTATGTAAAACCTTTCCAATTATTTTATAAATTTGTAGAAAAAAATCAAAATTAAACAATGTTGCACTTGTAAGTTGAACGGTTTGGATATGAGTAGTAGGCGAGGTACGAGCCTATTACTTATATCTTTTGTTATGGGCTTTTATATTTCTTGTCCTTTATCCCATTTAGGGTGATTTTCAATTCTAAAAAGTTTGATTAAGTTTTCATCTAATTCAACAAAATCATTATATCCTATATTCCCTAATTTTCCTTCGAGAATAAGACTTTTTTCCAAAGTAGCAATTTTGGAAAGTTTTACTAAAGATTCTTTTTTTAAGCCATTTTCCTCGTTGGGAATCAAAACCAAATCTATTTCACTTTTCCAATGTAACTTAGTTGAGATAAAACTAACTGTTACATCGTATTCTCCAACGTATAGAATTAATGCTGGACGGATTTTACTCCCAGATAAATCAGTAAAGGGAAATGGAATTAAAACTATATCTCCTTTGGTCATTTAGTACTTTTTTAAATCTTCGATAGAATATAGGTTTTCCTCATCGTTTAAAAAGGAGAAACTAGCTGATTTTTCTACTATATTTTGAATTCCTTTTTGCAGAGTAATTTCGTCTTTGTATTTTTCAGAAATGAAATCAATAAAGTCTATTACTTCATTAATTCTTTTAGCAGGTAGACTTCGTAATGATTTCAAACTACGTTTTATTAATACTTCTTTATCCATTTTATATCTAATTTAATTCATACAATTATTTTGAAATATACGCATTTCTTTGCATTAAAATCCCTCCATCAATTTCTTGTTATCCTCATTCAAATCATAAACAAAAACCATTGGTTGCCAATCTGCTCCTCCTTGAAAAGGTGGATAATAGTATACATATAATCCGATCCGTTCTCCTTTCCAGCCTTCAAATGGAATTTGTTTTTTCTCATCTGCACCTTTGAAACCTTTACCAAATAATTTACCAAAAGACGTTCCAACTTCTCCAACTTTTAAACCAGATTCAAGAATAATCATGATAGCAACTAACTTGTTTTCATCATTAAATGCCAGATGCACAAATTTTACATCGTAATCGAAAAGTTTAGTCTCTTTATTATTAGTTACTACATATAAGCCATTGCTATCTTTGACCTCCTCTAAAATTAACCCTTTCTGTATGAAACCTTGTCTTAAAGTTCCAAGTTTATATGACTTAAACCCATTTTTCTCATCAAGCAGTTCGGTTGATTGAGAGAAAACAGATATTGAACATGTAATTGATAAAACTAAAATCAGTATTCTTTTCATATGTCTTGTTTTAATTGCCCATAACTACTGTATAAACAGACAAAGTTCCGTTTATATTCCTTATAGTTTGATTGTGCGAATATAATAAAAGTTACATTTAAAACAAGTGTTATTTAAAAAAACTTAAAGGACTAGGCGTTTTAGTAATGTGCTGATTACTTACATGAGTATATATCTCAGTAGTTTTACTGCTTCCATGACCTAATAAAAATTGAATACTTCTCAAATTAACACCATGCTCATATAAATGAGTAGCATAACTATGTCTTAGTGTATGCGGAGTTATATGTCTTTTAATACCCACCTCGTCTATTAAACACTTCAACACTTTTTGAACACTAGTACTCGAATACTTTATTGGTTGGGTTATAGTAGATTTTTGCCCTTCAAATAAATATTTTAAAGGATTATATGTCTTACAATAAATACTAATTTCATCTAATAATTCTTCAGGAATAGGTACAAACCGGTCTTTTCTTCCTTTGGACTGTACTATTTTTATATTTTTTCTACTAGTATCAATATACTTTAATTCCAAATTTAAAACCTCACTTATTCTTAATCCACAAGCATAAATAACTTTTAAAATTAATAAATGCTTTAAGTTTTTACAAGTATTAAAAATGAGTTGAATTTCTTTTAAACTTAACACCTCCGGAAGTTTCTTCTGCTTCATTGGTCGATCAATTTGTATAAATTCCTTATCCTTATGTAAAATATTTTCCCAATAATATTTTATCGAATTAATTGCTTGATTTTGCGCACTTATAGAATAACTCGGATGAATTAAATACTGGATAAACTCCTTAACATCTGTTTTAGGGTTCAAATTATTGCGATTACAAACCTTAGCATATTGTTTTAAAAAATTTAAATAAGTTTTTATAGTACTTTCAGCGTAATTTCGCTGTAACATGTGCTTTTCAATAGTCTGTAATACATTCATAGATAAATGACTTTATACAAATCTAACCTTATTTAATGACTTATACTGTTAAAAAATGTAAATTCAATTAGTAAGTGCAACATTTAGTAAAAAATATTCAAATCAAGATAAACAACAGACCTAATGAAAGGGAATAAATTATGTAAAACCTTTCCAATTATTTTATAAATTTGTAGAAAAAAATCAAAATTAAACAATGTTGCACTTGTAAGTTGAACGGTCTAGTATAAGAAACGTTGCTATCCCGAAGGGTAGCTATGTTTTCTTATACATTGTTATGGGCTTTTTTATTCTGCTTGATTACTAATTCATACAAGAATTCAGGTGCAAAATCAGCTCCACAATCCCATCCTATTGTCCACCTGTCTCTTATAAATGATTTAAAATAATCAATATCCTTTAATGGTTGAAACACCTCTCCGTATATCTCATTTTTCAAGTCCACTTTTCCCGATAATCCATCAGTAAATTTTATATTAATGACATAGTCATTCAAATATTCTGCATTGCTTACTTTTATTAAATTCATTAGTCTAGCGGTTTTATGTCTTTAAACTTCTTATTCTCTTGACCTCTCTTCCAGTTTTCTAAAAGTTCTTCTTGGTGTTGGTCAAGCCAGTCATAAATCAACTTCAAGGCTCTCCTTGACATTTTACCAGTTACTTCTCCAGTTTTTATATTAATCAAGGCCTCGAAGTCTTGATATTCTGCGTGAAAATGAGGTGGGTTATGTTCTCGAAAGTACATTCTTATTATAATTCCATAAAATCTACTTATCTCAGGCATACTACAAAGTTAAAAAAACGTCGAACCTATCTAAAGTTCGACCGTTTCAAATTTAATGATCACAATCAGCGTAAGGACCTCCCCAACTTAAATTTTTAATTAATATATTCATTAATATTTATATTATCATTCACAATGTCTAATACTAACTTTTTGGCTTCATTACTATTACACTCAGGTTGATTTGAGCAAGAACTTAAAATGATACTTGC
Source organism: Ichthyobacteriaceae bacterium (assembly GCA_965226285.1). Taxonomy (GTDB): domain Bacteria; phylum Bacteroidota; class Bacteroidia; order Flavobacteriales; family Ichthyobacteriaceae; genus CBDDCQ01. The sequence goes on along the minus strand of CBDDCQ010000005.1, from coordinate 705,382 downwards.
TATTGATACTACTAAAATTATTTTTTTTATATTTCTATTTGCTTTTAAAATTACCAATAACGGTCTCGTATAAGAATAGTAGCGGATTTTTATGCACTTACTTTTCGGTTTGTTGCTGTCGTTTGATTTATATATTTCACTTTCGGTTAAGCGATTAAACCGCTATTATTTTTATACAATGTTGTACACAGTATTTATATTTTTTCTTCTATAATTTCTGTTTTAATTGTATCGCTTTCTACCATAATTGGTTCTTCTACAATTAATAAATTATTTTTCATTTCATCAATTAAAGTGCCTTTCATTGATGTTGTTTCGTAAAAAGGACTTTCAATTGCAGTCGTGTCGAAAATAGCTGAAGTACTTGTATAGCCTGTATTTTTTATTCCTGTATTCATTATTGCAAAGGTATAAAATTAATTTAATTTCTCTTGTCTCCAACCTTCAAACGTTCGATTGTCTTGAATCATTGTTTGTTGTTGCTGATTTGGTTGTTGAATAACTTGTCTATTTAATGTTCCTTCACTGACAAAAACATCGCAGCCATATTCAACACTTTCAATAATTGCTCTCCTTAACTGGTATGTAATTTGATTTTGATTGCCCAAAAGTACATTAGGTTCGAATGGTGTTCTTAATTCAAGTTCTTTCTCTATATCATCATATATGGCTTTAATGCAGGTATATAATTCCATATTTGGTTTTTCAATATTCAATCCGAGTTCTTTGGCTTCGTTTCGGTGCATCGTGTAATCGTGAGAACCCGATTCTGAACAAAGAAACTTTATAACATCATCCTCGTGTTCTGCTTCTATTTCATGATTAGCAAGAAGTTTCTTAGCTAACATTTTAATTTGAGCTTTTGATTTATAAACTTGCCCTAATGTCAAAGGGTGTATATGTTTTGTTAAGTCAATTAATATATCTGAAAGTCCTTTTTGGTCATTAATTCCTAACTCGCTCTTTGCCATTTGTAAATAAGAATCCACAAATTCAACACTGATAGGAACTCTTGCATTAGGATTATTTGTCCCAGGAATTGCAGGGTTCAGAGGTCCATTAACACTCGGGTCAATAGGTCCTAATGTTGCTTGTTTTGTCATTACTATTCTATTTGTGCCTAATGAAATTAGTGTGCCAGCACTATGGCAGTTAAAAGGTATTATAACTTCAAAATCATCACAAAAATTTCTAATCAAATTTACCAAAGTCCAAGCAGCAAGAGTATTGCCTCCTCTTGTATATAACAAAAGTGTAATTTTATCAACATCTCCGATTTTATCTAAATGTTCTGTAAATGGGCTTAATATGTCAGACGCAATTTGTGTCCCCAGATTTGGTCTATCACTTGTTACATAAACCAACAGTTTTGAATTTCTCTTCTGTTCTAATTCCTTGTAAAGGTCTAATCTGTCTTTTAACATATTTGTCTTTGTTATTAGGTTGTGTATATTGTGTACAACTACTGTATAAACAGACAAAGTTCCGTTTATATTCCTTATAGTTTGATGTTTTATTATTTGTTTTGCTTATTTTATTTTTTAGTTTGATTGTGCAAATATAATAAAAGTTACATTTAAAACAAGTGTTATTTTAAAAAACTTAAAGGACTAGGCGTTTTAGTAATGTGCTGATTACTTACATGAGTATATATCTCAGTAGTTTTACTGCTTCCATGACCTCATAAAAATTGAATACTTCTCAAATTAACACCATGCTCATATAAATGAGTAGCATAACTATGTCTTAGTGTATAGGGAATAAATTATGTAAAACCTTTCCAATTATTTTATATGCACAAATATTTTTTGACGTTTCATTAGTTTTTATATATTTGTGCACTATAAGTTTAAGTATAAAATCTTTAGTTACATATAAAAATGAAAAAAATAGTGATTATTGGTGCAATATGTATCATAGCATTTTTTATAGTATATTATCTATTAAATATTCCGGGAAAAAGGTGGTCAGAAGATAAGATAAACCAATGGTATCATAAACAAGATTGGCTAGTGGGTGCTAACTTTGTACCCTCTTCAGCCATTAATCAACTGGAAATGTGGCAAGCTGATACCTTTGATCCAGAGGGAATTGATAGAGAACTATCCTGGGCAAGGAATTTAGGATTTAATACCATGCGCGTATTTTTGCATCATCTGCTTTGGGAACAAGATTCAAAAGGTTTTTTGAAAAGGATAGAAACTTATTTGCAAATAGCAGATAAACATCGTATTAAAACGATGCTTGTACTGTTAGACGATGTATGGCATCCCTATCCTAAACTAGGTAAACAGCCTGAACCCAAACCACATGTACACAATTCGGGCTGGGTACAAAGTCCAGGAAAAGAAATACTAATAGACTCTATAAAATGTGAAAAACTCGAGGGGTATATCAAAGGGATTATTTCTCATTTTGAAGATGATAAGCGAGTACTTATTTGGGATTTATATAACGAACCCGGAAATGTAAATACCAATAGCTATGGCAAATTAGAACCTAAAGATAAGGGAAAACACTCTCTTAGATTATTAAAAACCGTTTATAAATGGGCGAGGGAGGTTAATCCTTCTCAACCAATTTCTATGGATATATGGACTTCTGCCGACAAAGAATTAGATAAAATGAGTGATATTGACAGATTCGCCTATCAAAATTCGGATGTAATTAATTTTCATACTTATTCTGATGCAAAACGTACTAAAAATATGGTAAAAGTTTTATCCTTATCTAACCGACCCATTTTTTGTACAGAATATATGGCTCGCTCGGTTGGCTCTACTTTTGAAGACATTCTGCCTATTTTTAAAGAGCATAAAGTAGCTGCGTATAATTGGGGATTGGTTTCAGGCAAATCACAAACGATATATCCTTGGGAATCATGGGTCAAAGAATATTCAGCAGAACCCGAATTATGGTTCCACGACATCTTTCGAGTGAATGGCACTGCTTATAATCAAGAAGAGGTTAATTTCATTAAAAATATATTTGAAACTTGTAATCAATAGATAGTAGCCTTTTCTTAAAACAAACCTTTTTTTTATTTCTATATTTAAACTTATAGAAGATTATTATAATTTTGTAATATTTTGCACCTTGCTTGTGTATTATTTCAAATTGTAATCAATCAGGTATGAGCACAAAAATATTTACAAATGAGTATTTTATGAAACAAGCCTTAGCAGAGGCAAAATTGGCTTTTGATAAGAATGAGGTACCAGTGGGATGTATAGTAGTTCTAAATAATAAGATTTTAGCTCGTACACATAACCTTACAGAGTTACTCAATGATGTAACTGCCCACGCAGAAATACAGGCTATTACCTCTGCTACTCATTATATGAATTATAAATTTTTAGATGAATGTACCATGTACGTTACTCTTGAGCCTTGCCAGATGTGCGCAGGGGCTTTATATTGGTCTAGATTAAAAAAGTTGGTATTTGCTGCGTCAGACCCCAAAAGAGGATATAGAACTTTAAATACCGCCTTACATCCAAAAACTCAAGTAATACAAGGGATATTAGAAGAGGAATCTTTAGTGTTACTTAAAACTTTTTTTGAAAAAAAACGTTAATTTGCAATTAATGGATAACTATATTTAAAGAAGTAATACGTCATTGCAATGCAATATCCTAATTTTAAAACTATCCCCGTTGCAAACCCTATAAGCGTTCCCACAGTAGATCTTAAACTTTGATTCACATTTTTGTTATATAGATATTCTCCTATAAAAGCCCCTAATATTAATCCCATGAGCATACCTATAGGAGTAAATAAAAACCCTACTATTAACCCTAAGGTAGAGCCCCATATACCGTATTTAGTTCCTCCAAATTTTTTAGCTCCCCAAAGTGGGATGACATAATCTAATATAGTAATCAAAACCACTATTACCAGTGAACAAATGATAAAAACAGAACTTATAGAAGCATCTAATATCAAGTCTAAAAGGAGTACTCCTACCCATGCGAGTAATGGACCTGGTATAGGAATAAAACATCCCAAGAAACCCAATAAAATAAATAGCGAGCAACCAATTAATTTTAGTATATCTATCCAATACTCCATATTTTATCTATATCTTTTAAGATAGCATTTGTTTTACTTTTAGCATGCCATTATATAGTATATCGATATCTTGAGTAGTATTATATATTGCCAAAGAAGCCCTTACAGTACCAGATATACCCAACCTTTGCATTACAGGTTGCGCACAATGGTGCCCAGTACGAACAGCAATGCCCATTTTATCTAATATAGTGCCTACATCATAATGATGAGCCTTATCTATATTAAAAGATAGCACTCCTGCCTTATTTTTCACTTTACCGTAAATGTTTAAGCCCTCTATAGATGAAAGTTTTTTTGTAGCATATTTGAGTAGTTGCGTTTCATATTTCTCAATGTGATTTAACCCTATAGAATTCATATACTCTATAGCATATTTTAATGAAATGACTCCTGATATATTAGGCGTTCCCGCTTCAAACTTAAAGGGTAAACAAGCATAAGTAGTTTTTTCAAAAGTTACTTCTCTTATCATCTCTCCCCCTCCTTGGTAAGGTGGTATATCGTTGAGTATCTCTTCTTTTCCATAGAGTACTCCTACTCCCGTATTAGCATACATCTTATGTCCTGAGAAAGTGTAAAAGTCGGCATCGAGTTCTTTTACATTTATTTTTAAATGTGGCAATGCTTGAGCACCATCTATAAGCACCCAAGCCCCATAGCCATGTGCTTGTGCTATAATTTCCTTTATCGGATTGACAATTCCTAAAGCATTGGAAATATGGTTTACTGCTACCAATTTGGTTTTATGAGATAATATTTTTTTGTATTCATCTAAAAGTAAGCATCCGTTATCATCCATAGGAATCACTTTGAGTTTAGCTCCCTTAGCTCGGCACAGCATTTGCCAAGGAACAATATTAGAATGGTGTTCTAAATTAGATACTAAAATTTCATCCCCTTTTGTTATGAATTTTTGCATTCCATTTGCTACTAAATTGATGCTTTCAGTAGTACCCTTAGTAAAAATAACTTCGTGTTCTTTTTCTGCTCCAATATGGGATTGTATAACCCTTCTCACCTCTTCAAAAACATCTGTTGCTTTTTGGCTAAGGGTGTGTACTCCCCTATGAACATTAGCATTGATGGTTTCATAATATTGCTTAATAGCATCTATTACAATATTTGGTTTCTGTGTGGTTGCTCCATTATCTAAATAAACAAAAGGGTTGTTATAGAGTGTTTGGTCTAATATCCTAAAATCTTTTCGAATCCGATCGATATTAAAATTCATGATCCTATAAAATTATATCAAATAAAAATCGTTTCTGTTTTTTTTGCAATGATACGAATTATATATTCTTTTAATTCTTCTATTTTCATATTTTGTAGGACTTCACTTACAAAAGCATATATCATCAATGCTTGCGCTTTACTTTTAGAAAGTCCTCTCGAACGAAGGTAGAACAAAGTATCTTTATCTATTTGACCTACCGTACAACCGTGTGAACACCGTACATCATCTGCAAATATTTCTAACTGTGGTTTGGTATTTACTCTTGCATTTTTAGATAGTAATATATTATTATTCTGTTGAAATCCATTAGTCTTTTGTGCATTTGGATATACAATTACTTTGCCATTGAAAACACCATTAGATTCACCTTTATATACACCTTTATACATTTCATTGCTATTGCAATGCGGTACTCTATGTTCTACTGTAGTATGGTTATCTACCAGCTGCTTATGATCTAACATACTTACACTGTTCAAATTTGAGGTTGCATTTTCTCCATTGAGATAAAAATAAAGATTATTCCTCGTAAAATCACCTCCAAATGAAAAAGTATCTACCGTAGCATTGCTACCGGTTTGTTGAGATACAAAAGTATAATCTACCATATTAGATTTTAGGCTGTCATTTTGCAATTTATAATAGTATAGATTGGCGTTCTCCTTTACAAAAATTTCACTTACTCCATTTGTAAATACTACATTATCAGAGAGATTGCAATGTCTCTCTACAATGTTAATTTCAGCATTTTTATTTACCACAATTACGCTTCTGGTACACTTCATTATATCCTGATCACTTTCTGTAATATGTATTATTTCTAAAGGTTCTTTTACGGTTTTAGCTTTGGGCACTTCTATATATATACCTTCGTTTATCATAGAATTATTAATGGCGACGATCTCTTGCTCATTATAAGAAATTTGGCATAAATATTTACTCAAAGTATCATCGTCTAAATCTGTCAAATTTTTTACACTAAAATCTATTGGAATTTTAGATAATCTATGATTTAAACGCCCATTTACAAATACAACTCTATAGTTATCAGCATTCAAAAGATATGACCTAATATCGTCAAAAGATATTTGAGCTTGTTCTTCTGAGAGGTTGTAATTTTTAGATAGAACCCTATTCAAATTAGTATATTTCCACTCCTCATCTTTGGTAGTAGGGAATCCTTTTTTCTCAAATAGTGCAATAGATTTATCTCTGATATGTTTTAGTACACTATCATTGTTACTTAATGGTTTGTATTGGTGTACAATTTTTTGCTGTAAGTCCATAAGTGTAATAGATTTTTATTTTAACCAATCATATCCTTTAGACTCTAACTCGATAGCTAATTTTTTACTTCCTGTTTTTACAATTCTACCATCTTGTAATACATGTACAAAGTCAGGAATAATATAGTCTAATAGCCTCTGGTAATGCGTAATCAGCACTATGGTATGATCTTCAGATTTAAGTTTATTTACCCCATTTGCCACTACTTTAAGAGCATCTATATCCAATCCTGAGTCTGTTTCATCTAATATAGCCACTTTGGGTTCAAGCATCGCCATTTGAAAGATTTCATTTTTCTTTTTTTCTCCGCCTGAAAATCCCTCATTTAGAGAACGTGATAAAAAAGACATATCCATCTCTAATAGTGCTGACTTTTCTTTTATTTTTTTAAGCATCTCAGCTGCTGATAATTCCTTTAATCCCTGCTGTTTTCTGGTTTCATTAATAGCAGTTTTCATAAAGTTTAGTACAGATATGCCCGGTATTTCTATGGGGTATTGAAACGACATAAAGATGCCTCTATGGGCTCTTTCTTCAGGAGCTAACTCTATGATGCTCTCCCCCATAAATTGTATGTTTCCCTCTGTAACTTTACAATTTTCCTTTCCTGCTATTACATGAGATAAGGTGCTTTTACCAGAACCATTAGGTCCCATAATCGCATGAATTTCACCAGAATTTACCTCTAAATTGATGCCTTTAAGAATCTGTTTTTCTTCTACAGAAACTTTAAGGTTAGTTATCTTTAACATTTTTTTAGTCTATTTATAAAATTAACAATATTTAATTGTTTCTTCTCAAATAGTTTATTCCTAAAATATCATATCTTAAATACTGAATTTCCATTCTATTTAAAAAATCTGCCCAGTCTCTTTTATCCTTTTTTGTCCATACTACTTCTGATAGGGCACTAATCCTAGGAAATACCATATATTCTACCTTTTTAGAATCCTTCATATACTCAGTCCATACATTCCCTTGTGCTCCTAATATATGTTTAGCTTGCTGTTGGTTAAGTTCACTAGGTATAGGTTCAAAAGAATATACTTTTTTTAGAGTAGTATTTCCTCCAATGGCTACAGGTTCTTTATTTTTATCTCCTTGGTAATGATCAAAGTAGCAGTGAGTTCCGGGAGTCATAATTACATCGTGATTTTGTTTTGCAGCTTCTATACCTCCTTTTACGCCTCTCCAACTCATGACCGTAGCATTAGGAGCAAGTCCGCCTTCGAGTATTTCGTCCCAACCTATAAGGTTTCTTCCTCTTTGGTTTAAAAACTTCTCTATTCTCTTTATAAAATAACTTTGCAATCCATAAGAATCGCCCAACTTTTCTTTATAGATAAGATTTTTACAATGCCTACATTTGTTCCATTGATCTTTAGGAGCTTCATCACCTCCTATATGAATATATTTACTCGGGAATAATTCTAAAACTTCAGAGAGCACATCTTCCATAAATTGAAAGTTAATTTCTTTAGTACAATACACTCCCTTAGGAAATACACCCCACTTGGTTGCTACTTTTTGTTTTTTTCCGTCGCAAGATAATTCTGGATACGATGCAATAGCAGCTGTAGAATGTCCCGGGAACTCAATCTCTGGGATTACTGTTACAAATCTCTCTTGCGCATATTTAACCACTTGTCTTATTTGGTCTTGAGTGTAGAAACCACCATATCTCTTGCCATCAAATTTATGAGGTTTGTCCGAATAGTGTCCTATTAGTGTTTCATCTCTATAAGCACCCACTTCTGTAAGTTTTGGATATTTTTTTATTTCTATTCTCCAACCTTGGTCTTCCGTCAAGTGCCAATGAAATGTATTCATTTTGTGCATAGCTATGTAATCTATGTATTTTTTAATAAATTCTATAGAAAAATAGTGTCTTCCTACATCTAAGTGCATTCCTCTATATGGGAATGTAGGAGCATCTTTTAAACTTATAGCCGGAACATCCCATTTTTTTTCGCTACCTTTACCAAAAATCTCTACTGGTAAAAGTTGTTTTAACGTTTGAAAGGCGTAAAATAAACCTCTGCTAGTTTTTACTTTGATAAGTAGTAAGTCACTAGATACTATCGTCTCTATACTATAAGCTTCATCGTTATCAAAATCTCCTTTGGATATTACAATTTGGTTTTTGAGACTTTCATCTACTGTTTTTATATCAATACCAAAACGTGAAAATGTATTGTATAAATAGTCCGTTGCAAATTTAATGTTTTCTAATTTTTTTGCATCATCTGTAATATGTAAAGTGGTATTTTCAGATATATTGAAACTACCTTCCTTAAACTTTACAGAATTGGGTTGAGGTATAATATTTATATCCTCTTTTTGGGTTTGTTTCATATTCTTCTCACAAGAGAACAGCATTCCTGAAAGCAAACCAACGCATAAAACGATTATATATTTATCGATATTCATATCATTATAAAATTTTAATATTTAACTTATTCTTTCTATTTTAGCACCAATGGCTTTTAGCCTTTGTTCTATGTTTTCATAGCCTCGATCTATTTGTTTTATATTATGTATCATGCTCGTTCCTTTTGCAGATAATGCAGCTATTACAAGTGCGATACCTGCCCTTATATCAGGAGAGCTCATAGTAGTAGCTTTTAAGGAAGATTTATGATTGCTCCCTATTACAGTAGCTCTATGTGGGTCACATAATATAATTTTAGCACCCATATCTATAAGTTTATCTACAAAAAAGAGCCTGCTTTCAAACATTTTTTGATGAATAAGCACACTTCCTTTAGCTTGTATGGCAGTCACTATCAATATACTTATAAGGTCTGGTGTGATTCCAGGCCATGGAGCATCAGAAAATGTAGTGATAGAGCCATCTATATAGCTTTGAATAGCGTAGTTTTCCTGTTCAGGAATATATATATCATCATTTTTCTTATAGAATTCTATTCCCATTCTTTTAAAGGTATTTGGGATTAAGCCCAAATTTTGCCAACTTACATTCTTAATTGTAATATCCGATTTTGTAATGGCAGCCATCCCTATCCAACTTCCTACTTCTATCATATCTGGTAGTACAATATGGGTGCAACCTCTAAGTGTCTTTACGCCCTTTATCGTTAATAAATTTGAACCGATACCTGTAATTTCAGCACCCATCACATTAAGCATTTTACACAACTGTTGTACATACGGTTCGCAAGCTGCATTGTATATTTTAGTAATTCCTTTTGCCAATACAGCAGCCATAATGATATTTGCCGTTCCCGTAACAGAAGCTTCATCTAATAACAAGTACGTACCTTTTAATTCTTTAGCCTCTACAGTATATTTTTTACTTTCTCTACAGTATTTATACTGTGCTCCTAATTTCTTAAATCCTTCGAGATGAGTATCTAATCTTCTTCTTCCTATTTTATCTCCACCCGGTTGAGCAATAATAGCTTTTCCAAATCTACTCAATAGAGGTCCTAACGTCATTACAGAGCCTCTAATAGATGAACTTTTATTCATATAGAAGTGAGATATAAAATGTTTAACATCTATACTGTCTGCCTGAAAGGTATAACTATTATTGCCTATTTTATTAACTTTCACTCCTAAATTACGTAAAATATCTATTAGATTATTTACATCTATAATATTGGGAATATTGTGAATAGTAATCTTATCAGAAGAAAGAAGTACAGCACTTATTACTTGTAGGGCTTCATTTTTTGCTCCTTGAGGATTGATTTCTCCCTTTAGCTTGTGTCCTCCTTCTATTTTAAATACGCTCATTTTTGGTATTTTCTCGATTATAAAAGGTAGAAGCTACCAATTTACTGAATGATTTAAGTTCTATGTTTTTACCTTTCAAATTTATTCGTTCTTTGGATAACTCTTTTAAATGGTCAAAGATAAGATGGTCATCTATCGATACTTTATTCCAAATTAGATATAATTTTTTCATATTGTTGGCAATATCTATTAAAAAATCGAGATAATTAGGATGTTCTTTATAGTCTATTACCGTGTTTATAGTCTTTAAGATATTTACACCATAGTATCTATATTTTTTTAACTCTATAGGGTAAGATAATTTAAAATCTTTTTTATCTAATTTTTTATGCTCAGGTATATTATATGGGATGTCTATATCTAAATTATAGTCCACAAGGGTAAATATTTGGTTCCATATTTCTTGCTGAGAATCCTTTATATTTCTCGTACGATTTAGGCAAGTTATAGCTTTCACTAAGGTAATGGCTGCAAGTGTTCTTTTATCTTTATTTGGTATTGTTTTCAAATATTCTACCATATTATGAATATTCCTGCCTAATTCAGGAACTTTTAATAGGCATCTTTCTGTATTATATTGCATTAAAAAAATCTATGATCAAATTAAAAAATCATGGCAAAATTAATATAATTTTAGATGCCAACACCTTTTGGAATCGTATTTTTTGATTAATTTTGTAATTGTCAATTTTTAGGCTTAGAACAATACTAATAGAACGAATTGAAAATGAGTAATATCCCTATAAAATACAACCCCTCAAAAGTAGAGGGTAAATGGTATAAATATTGGTTGAAAAACCAGTATTTCAAATCTTTACCAAATCAAAAAAAGGCTTATACCATAGTCATGCCACCTCCTAATGTAACAGGCATATTACATATGGGACACATGCTGAATAATACCATTCAAGATATTCTTATCCGTAGAGCCAGAATGAATGGGTATAATGCTTGTTGGGTACCTGGTACAGACCACGCTTCCATAGCTACAGAAGCAAAAGTAGTAGCACGATTAAGAGACAAAGGCATAGAAAAATCCGATTTAAATAGAGAAGAATTTTTAGATTACGCTTGGCAGTGGACAAAAGAATACGGTGGCGTTATCTTAGATCAACTCAAAAAGTTAGGAGTTTCTTGCGACTGGGATAGAACTAAGTTCACTATGGACAAAAGTCTATCGGACTCTGTAATCAAAGTATTTGTATCTCTATATAAAAAAGGGCTTATCTACAAAGGGTATAAAATGATCAATTGGGACCCTCAAGCTAAAACTACAGTATCTGATGAAGAAGTAATCTATATAGAAAAGACAGGCAAATTGTTTTATATTAAGTATCAAATAGAAGGAACGCAAGATTTTATAATAGTAGCTACCACAAGACCCGAAACTATACTGGGAGATACGGCTGTTTGCATCAATCCTAATGACCAAAGATACCAGCACTTAAAAGGTAAAAAAGTTATAGTTCCTATATGTGAAAGAAGTGTACCTATTATACAGGATAAATATGTAGATATAGATTTTGGTACGGGTTGTTTAAAAATAACTCCTGCTCATGATCCCAACGACAATCAAATAGGACAGGAACATAATTTAAAAGTCATAGATATTTTTAATGACGATGCTACTCTTAATGAAAATGGATTGCATTATCAAGGCAAAGACAGGTTTGTTGTACGAAAAGAGATAGTAAAAGAATTAGAAGAAAAAGGACTGCTACAAAAAATAGAAAAATATAAAAATAAAATAGGTACATCAGAGAGAACATCGGCAATAATAGAACCTAAAATCTCATATCAATGGTTCTTGAAAATGGAATATTTGGCTACACCAGCACTCAAAGCTGTAGTGGAAGACGAGATAGAACTATTACCTAAGAAATTTAAAAATACTTATAAGCACTGGTTAGAAAACATACGTGATTGGAATATTTCAAGGCAACTTTGGTGGGGACACCAAATACCAGCTTACTATTATGGAGAAGGATCAGATGACTTTGTAGTAGCCCAAACCAAAGAAGAAGCCTTATCTTTGGTTATAGAAAAAACTGGTAATAAAGTACTTACTATACAGGATTTGAAACAAGATGAAGATGTATTAGACACTTGGTTCTCGTCTTGGTTATGGCCTATATCAGTATTTAATGGCATCTCTAATCCCAATAATGAAGAGGTTAATTATTATTACCCTACACAAGAGTTAGTTACAGCACCTGATATTATTTTCTTTTGGGTAGCAAGGATGGTGATGTTGGGGTACCATTACAGAGATATGAAACCTTTCAAAAAGGTTTATTTTACAGGAGTTGTAAGGGACAAAAAAGGACAAAAGATGTCTAAATCCCTTGGAAATTCCCCTGATCCTATGGAACTTATGGATAGATACGGAGCAGACGCTGTAAGGGTGGGCTTAATACTGTGTACACCTGCCGGAAATGACTTGCTTTTTGATGAAAGCCTCTGTATGCAAGGACGAAATTTTGCCAATAAAATATGGAATGCCTTTAGATTAATAAAAAGTTGGAAAATATCAGAAGATACACCTGAGTCACAAAATACAAAGGTAGCTATAGATTGGTTCAAAGCTAAATTAAAAAAAACATCAACCCAACTCAATAAATCCTATGATAAATATAGAATATCCGAGGCTCTTATGACACTTTATAAATTAATATGGGATGATTTTTGTTCTTGGTATTTAGAAATGATAAAACCAGAATATGGACATCCGATAGATAAAAATACCTATTTACAAACTGTATCTTATTTTGAAAATCTACTTGAAATGTTACACCCTTTTATGCCTTTTATCACAGAGGAAATTTGGCAATTGCTCGAACACAAAAGTAAACAGAGTGATTCTATTGTGATAAGCCAATTATCTAAGATTGAAAATACCGATGCTTCTCTTATCACCCAATTTGATAAAGTTGCGCAGGTGATTACAAATATAAGGAATATTAGAAAACAAAAAAATATCCCTCACAAAGAGAAGTTAGAACTAGTAGCTATTGTTGAACAAAAGAAAAATATTTTTGACTATATGATCATCAAGCTATGTAATTTAGATAATATCAATTACACCTCTGAAAAAGTAGAGGAAGCTCATTCTTTTAGAGTAGGTGTTGATGAATATTTTATGCCCTTTGCAAAAGATACAATAAACATAGTTTTAGAGATAGAAAAATTGAACAAAGAACTATCGTATTATCAAGGATTTTTATCCTCAGCAGAAAAAAAATTGAGCAATGAAAAATTTGTAAACAATGCACCAGAAAAAGTAGTGGCATTAGAAAAGAAAAAACACACTGATGCAAAAGCTAAAATTAATATTATCCAAAAAAGGTTAGAAGAATTACAAGATATGCAAGTGTAATACAAGTTTACCCTAAGTCTAATACGAAATGTATTTTCCCAAGCAAAATAATAGTCTATAAATTACTACTATATAGGTAATTACTCCGACTGTAAAGCAGTAATAATTATCGTATTTACAATATCTTTTACATTGCAGCCTCTACTGAGATCATTTACAGGTTTATTGAGCCCTTGCAATATAGGACCTATAGCTAAGGCTCCCGTTTCCCTTTGTACAGCTTTATAAGTATTATTTCCTGTATTTAGGTCGGGAAATATGAGTACATTGGCTTGTCCTGCTACTTCAGAATTTGGCATTTTACTCTTGCCCACAGATTTATCTACTGCAGCATCGTATTGTATCGGTCCTTCTATTTTGAGTTCGTTTTGAATTTGCTTTGCCAATTTAGTTGCTAACCTTACCTTTTCTACATCTTTTCCTTTACCCGACTCCCCCGAAGAATAAGATAACATGGCAACTTTAGGCTTTAACCCAAATTTCTTAGAAGTATTTGCAGAAGATATAGCTATTTCTGCGAGTTGCTCTGCATTGGGGTTTGGATTGATAGCACAATCTCCATATACCAATATTTTATCGTCCAAAAGCATAAAAAATACAGACGATACCGTAGATACTCCCTTAGCCGTTTTTATCAATTGCAATGCAGGGCGTATCGTATGCTGTGTAGTATGTGTTGCACCTGATACCATTCCATCCGCATCACCTTTATATACCATCATAGTACCAAAATAAGATACATCAGACATATAGTCTCGAGCAATAATTTTATTTATGCCTTTGTGTTTGCGCAACTCGTAGAACTCATCTATATAAGAGGCATATTTATCAGATTGTTCTGGAGTAATAATATTTAAGTTCTCAATATCTATGTTGAGTTTATGAAACTTAATCTGGTCTAGTATCATTTCTCTATTACCTAGTAAAGTGAGTCTTGCAACATCTTGTTCTATAATAATCTCTGTAGCTTTGAGTATCCTGCTATCTGTTCCTTCAGGTAATACAATATGTTTTTTATGTTCTTTAGCTCTTTTAATGATATTGTATTGAAACATCTTAGGAGTCATTCCCTGTGTTTTAAAAGTAATTATTTTGTTTTCTAGCATATTAGTATCTACATATTTTTCAAATAGATTGATACCATAATTGATTTTGGTTTTATTCTTAGAATACACTTTAGATTTGATATTTGCTATCCGATTGGTTATATTGAAAGTGCCATCTTTTACCAATATTACTGGTATGATACTGGATAATCCCTTTATGAGTTTAATGATGGAGGCTTCAGGTCTCAATCCTCCGGTCAATATCACTGCAGATACTTTGGGATAATTCTCTGAATTATTAGCTTGTATGGCACTCATCAGTATATCCGACCTATCTCCAGGGCTTATAATTACACAATTATTTTTAAGATGCTTGATATAATTATGAACTTGCATAGCTCCCACTATAAAATGGTCTGCTCTGTTATCTAAAAATTCTTCTCCTAATAGTACTTCTGCATCTAAATTATCTACAATCTCTTTTACTGTAGGATTGTGGAGTATTTGTCGCTTAGGTATGACTCCTTTTACAATTTGCTTAGGGAGTTTCTTTTCTAATTGCTCCTTTACTTGTTCTACATATCCCTCATTGAGTTTATTGAGTACCAAAGAAATAACCTTACACTCCCTTTTAACAAAGGCACTATAACTCATTTGAGCTGTCTCCATAGCATATTGTGGATTCTTATTTAGTCCATTTACCACAAGAATCACAGGCATTCCTAAATTATTGGCAATAGTAGTATTCAAATCTACCTCAAAATCCAAACCTCTACCCAATAAATCCGATCCCTCTACCAATATAAAATCAAATTGGGTTTCTATATTTTTATATTTCTGAATAATGGTTTCTATAATTTTATCTTCTTTACCTTGATTCTTGAGTTTGATAAGCTGTTTACTTGTAAAAGCATAAGCATGTTCATACTTTAAATCTAACTCAAAGTGATTAATCATCGTTTCTATATGATTGTCTTTCACACCTTTTTTAGAACTATTGATAATAGGACGAAAGTACCCTATTCGTTTTATTTTCCTCAAGAGAATTTGCATCATTCCAAGTAATACAAGGGATTTACCGCTATAGTGTTCCGTAGTAGAAATATAAATTGCTTTATTCATTTGAACCGTTTAAATATGAAATTATAAGGTCTGCAAATTTAAAAAAAATACATCAATCTACTTTATAGAATATGAATTAACTTTGCCGACCATTACAAACATTAAATAAAACGAAATATGAAAAAAAACAAACACCTTATCATACGTGCTGCATTAGTGTTGCTCGTATCAGCCGTAGGTATGTATTTGGCTTACCCTATATTAAAAGGAAAGGAAAAGTTACCAATATACAACCCTTCTCAGGTATCACCTAAATTGGTAGATTACTCTATGAGGTGGATAAAGAAAAATCATAAAATTGCGGATTTTACTTTTACGAACCAAAATAATGAGACTGTAACTAACAACACTTTTAAAAATAAGATATATGTAGCAGACTTTTTCTTTACTACTTGTCCTACCATCTGCAAAAAGATGACAAAACATTTCAAATATTTACAAAATGTTTTTAAGGACGATGGCGAAGTAATGTTCTTATCTCACACCGTACATCCCGAAAATGACTCTGTATCTGTACTCAAAGCATACGCCTTAGAACACAAAGTAAATGACAGTAAATGGCATTTAGTAACGGGAGATAAAAGGCATATTTATCAACTTGCCAGAAAATCTTATTTTGCTGTTTTAAATAGCGAAGGCGACGGAGGTGAACACGATTTTATCCATACTGAAAACTTTATTTTAGTAGATAAAAAAAGACAAATAAGGGGCTACTATGACGGTACCAATAAGCAAGATATCAAAAAATTAGTAAGAGATATTGAGATACTCAAAAGAGAATAAGCTATCATAAGTTTATCTGTGTGACACTGTTACCTTCTTATGATGCCTATCCACGATTTTAGATATATGAACCTTGCATACAACTTATATTGGTATAAAAAACTACTCTTTGTTTAAAGTATTAGATTCGCACATATAATTATTTCCTACAAAAAAGCAGGATAAATATCCTGCTTTTTTTGCTAATTTTCTATTACAACAATTATTTTATTCTCTTTATTTTCTGTTTAGAGGTTCCATCGTTTTTAATTCTGTATATAACCTCATTAGCTCCTTCCTTTAAAACATAATATACCCAACCTCCTATAATCTTAATGTCTCCTTGAATATTATCTAAATTTTTTTCAATAAGTTTTTCATAAGTACCATCTTTAGAGACAAATTTTAAGTCTTTAGTAGGATTTGTTCTACTGTAATACAATATCCAATCTGTTGTAAGGTTTAATGCAAACCCATCATATATTCGTGAATCTGTATCTCTATATAATCGAGGGTTTCCCATCTCATAATCATCTCTACCTATACTGTAATCTCTGATGTGGTATCTAAAATAGATATACTTTTCACCAAAAGTATAGTTATCAAATTCACCCTCTGAAATTTTCGTCTTTGTTTTAGTACTTAAATTAACTTTCCACAATCCATCATCTCCTTTATGATAATATAAATAATTACCTCTTATATGATAATCCCCTGATTCAGCAGAAAGTGAAAGCATACCAGCACCAGTGTAGCAATTACATTCACCTACTATTTTACTAGCAGCACTACTTTTATCTAAGGGAACAGACCACAAATCATAATTATCGCCATTGACTACAAGATAGTATAATTTTTCACCATATACTTTGAGCATTTTATTACCCAAAGATACAAAAACTCCTGAATTACTACCATCTATATCTACTCTCATCACCTTATTTTCTGATGCTTTTTTATAAGTAAAATATATTTTATTCTTGTACACATAAATATATTCAATCTCTACATTAGGATATTCCTTTATTTTTGAAGTGTTAGAACCATCTAAATCCATTGCATAAATGGTTCCATTAGAAGCGTAATATATCTTATTATTATTCGGATAATAAAAATACTTATACCCCTGATTTCTAACACCTTTATTTGAAGGTCTAATAGAGGAGACCGTTACTCTTACGGTATAAGTTTTTTCAGTAGTACCATCTTCAGCTGTAACTATGAAGTTTACTGGGTTTGTATAATCAGTAGGTGTTTTAGGATTTGGACTTATGGTTGCCCCATACGATAAACTAAATTCAGCAACCAATTTGGTAATATCCTTACCCGAATCTAAAGTTACTGTAATATCAGTACCATTAATGATTCCTAAATTGCTTCCAAATTCCCAGTAAGTAATTTCCGCTTTATTAAGTCCTATTTTCACTTTTACCACATAACTCTTAATAGAACCATCTTTTGCCGTTACTACATAAGTTACATCAGAAGTAAAATCGTTAACCGTAGTACCGCTTTCTTGAATAGTATTGCCTACCTTAACTATAGCACCTTTAGAAAATTTAAATGAAGCCCTAAGTCCTATGACATTAGTACCATATGGAACTGTTAATAAAATATTCGTTCCGTTAATTTGAGCTTTAACATCTTTAAGTAAACGTGCTCCGTTCAAAGCTGACTCAAAAGTAAAACTAATAATATTCTTATCCGAAGATTTTATTTGTTCGTTACCTTCCTTATTACAAGAGAAGAATACCAATGACAAAACTAATAAAAAATAATATTTCATATTATAATTTTTAAATTTTACAAATTACTTTTTCACTATAAAAAATATCTTTACGATTTCAACGTAGTCCTTTAAAATTATAGTGGACGGATGCAAAGATAATATTATTTAATATTAACAGATACACTAAAGAAACTTAGAATGATTAATTATTAAGTTGAATTGTGTCATGATTGAAAAATAATTTTAAATAATATTATGTATAAAAAAATGGTGTATATTCGCAGCCTCTTAAGATAAACAAGTAGGCGCCTTAGCTCAGTTGGTAGAGCAGATGACTGAAAATCCTTGTGTCCCCAGTTCGATTCTGGGAGGTGCCACTTAAAAAAACCGCTATATTTGTAGCGGTTTTTTTAATTATTCAAATTCAGTATTTAATGTATATTAACTTAGAAGGAGGTAAAAAATACTACAAAATCAGTGAAGTGGCTAAGCTGTTTGATGTAAATATTTCCTTGATTAGATTTTGGGAAAAAGAATTT
Source organism: Ichthyobacteriaceae bacterium (assembly GCA_965226285.1). Taxonomy (GTDB): domain Bacteria; phylum Bacteroidota; class Bacteroidia; order Flavobacteriales; family Ichthyobacteriaceae; genus CBDDCQ01. The sequence continues at coordinate 686,454 of CBDDCQ010000005.1, read as the reverse complement.
GAACAAATACAACCTAAAAAAAATCAGAAAGGTAACCGTTCTTTTACTATAAAGGATATTGAAATAATAGAACTTATTTATTTTTTGGTAAAAGAAAAGCGTTTTACCTTAGAAGGAGCCAGAAAAGAACTCCAACAGAACTTTAATAAAACGGTTAATAACCTCGATTTAATAAGAAGATTAGAATTTGTACAAAAGGAACTAAAGGATATTTATGATCATCTATAAAAAGTTTTAATATTCTTCTGTTTTATTAGGAAAATCATGGGAGCGAACATCGTTTATATACTGTTTAATAGCAGTGGTCATCTGCTTATTTAAATTCAAATAACGACGCAAAAATCTAGGGCTAAAATCTGTATTCATTCCTAGCATATCATGCGCTACTAAAACCTGACCATCTGTTCCAGCACCTGCCCCTATTCCTATCACAGGTATAGAGAGTTCATTTGATATCTTTTGAGCTAAATCTGCTGGAACTTTTTCTAATACAATAGCAAAACATCCTGCTTGTTCCAATAATTTTGCATCTTTTGTTAATTTATGAGCTTCTTGTTCTTCTTTGGCTCTTACAGAATAAGTTCCAAATTTATATATAGACTGAGGAGTAAGCCCTAAATGTCCCATTACAGGTATGCCGGCGGATAATATTCTAGATATAGACTCTAATACTTCTTTGCCTCCCTCTAACTTTACCGAGTGAGCCCCAGATTTCTTCATTATCTTGATAGCAGAGTTTAAGGCTTCCTTAGAATTCCCTTGATAAGTGCCAAAAGGCATATCTACTACAATCAAAGCACGTTGAGCTGCTCTTACCACAGAACATGCATGATAAATCATCTCATCTAATGTAATAGGCAATGTAGTCTCATGACCGGCCATAATGTTGGATGCAGAATCTCCTACTAATATTACATCTATTCCTGCCTTATCTATAATCTTTGCCATAGTATAATCATAAGCAGTAAGCATGGATACTTTTTGCCCTATCTTTTTCATCTCTCGTATAGAGTGAGTGGTTACTTTTTTGAATTCTTTATATACAGACATCCTATTCATCGTATTAATTTTTAACCTCCTATTCTTTTAGTTTTATATCCTTGTTCTTCCAATATTTTAGTGATTTTATCTCTTACTTGACCCTGTATGATAATTTCACCATCTTTAGTAGAGCCTCCTACACCACATTTATTTTTGAGCATCTTACCCAATTCTTTGAGCTTATCATTTCGACCTCTAAAATTCCTTACTATGGTTACCCATTTTCCACCTCTCCCTTTCTTTTCTATATGCAAATGAAGCGTTTGCTCCTGTGGTAAAAGTGTATCGTTGTCATTATCATATCCCAAACTTGCACCTGTAGAATACACCATCCCAAAATTGCTATCGTATAATTTATTTTTTTTCATTTAATTTATAAAGATATAATTGTTTTAATATGTTCTAATTCTTTATATTTATCTATTACTTCAGTGGGATTTTTCATATACGCAATTACCGTAATAGAAGTGTATTTACCTGTTTTGGAAAGGGTTGACCGAAAAGTTTGAGCTGTTTGAAACACTTCTTTAATTTGGGATAACTCATTATCATTAGTAGGAATAATAAACTTATACATATAATCCGAAGGCCATTTGTGTTTTAACTCCAGTTCTCTTTTCAAACGCTCATAAGATGGTAATTTATTTGGCATATTTATACTATCATATTTCTTATCATATAATATACTGTTATTCTTCTTTCATCTTATCCCTTAGGTTTATTTCATTAAAGTTATATGAACAATCAAACTCTATACCAAAACGAAAATTATTGTAAAGGATTAAAATTATAATCTTCTTTATTTTTCTATTATTTTCTCAGCGAAATAATCACAAAAATCCCTCATAGTATCAGCCATTTTATCATCAGCTGTAGCACGCTGATAAGAATCTGCCATGGACACTAGCGTTTGATGATAAAATTTTTTCATGTTATTTATAAGCATATCTTTGGTCCAAAGGTCTATTCTCAAAGTTTCATTAGTTTCTTCATCCCATACTGATACCATTATAGCTTTAGCCCTATTGTTAACGATTCCTCCATCTTGCGCACTCCATTCTATTTTTTCTGCTACCTTATTTTCATCTAACTCTACCTGAAATTCTATTTTTGACTTGTGCATTTATCTTTGTGGTTTATATTTAGATTTCATAAATATCTCTTGAGAATTTGTATTTAGTATCATCTCTTGCAAATTTACGTTAGGATATTCATGCATATATGATTTTATAATTTTCCAGCCCAAATATCTCCCTATTTTACCTGGAGAGTTATTGTCAATTTCTAAATAAAATTTAGAAAAAGGTGCCTCATCTATGAATCTTTTCTTATTCTTTCTACTTGAAGTATAAAGTATTTTTTTCTGTATAAAATAAGTCCATATCTCTTTTTCATTGTCTATAGCCCACCTCATTTTTTTTGAATTACATTTAAATTTATACTCTGCGTCTATGTTGGGCAAAAACAAGTCTAAGAGATATAGTATTTTGCCATGATAAACCATTAAATCTAACATCTTAGGAGTTTCTTTAGGCAAAGGTACTATTTTGTTAATAATGTTTTCCGCAATATCCGTTAGTAAATATTTTTTATCCATCTGCATAGTCAAATAATTTGGAAAATGACTATAATACTTTTGTGCTTTATCACCCAAATACATATCTTTAGCTATAAACAAAAGGCTATCAGTTAGTAATATAGGATATTTATAATCTATCTTAGATATGTAAGTATATACCTCTGGAGAGATAAATTTTGGAAAATAATATTTTATATACTGGAATAACCTTTTAATACTAACGGTTTGAGAGGAAAAATCACCAAATACTTCATTTGATTTATTTAGTAAGTCCAGTTCTATACTATCCTTTTGTTTAGTTAACCAAATACTATCCGACACATGAGACGTAAAAAATACAGGGTATTCTTTTTTGAGTTTTTTCAATGTACCACTATAAAAAACCTTATCGAATTGAATAACTTTAATATCCACTAATACCTTTGAAACATCTACTTTACTTTCATCATCACATTGGATAAATATCAATGGCAATGAGAAGATAAATGATCTTAAAATTTTTATATTCACAATATTGAAAATATATCTTTCATTTTTAGCATACAAAAGTATAAAAAAGTATTCTATGTTTTTACAATTAAAATATCCTAAGTTTAATATAAAATTTTCAAAAAAAATCTTACAGAGAAGAGACTAAAATATATTTTACTATGATTTATCATCTAAAGTATTTCATCTCAAAAATAAAAATCAATAACTAAAAAAAGTTTTTATCTTTGCACTGTTAGTTTTAGAGTACCTAATTTAAATCATTGGATAATAGGTCTTAATTTTTGCAATTTGTTATAAGAAATACAATGTACGTAGATATCATTACACCCGAAAAAAATGTTTTCAGTGGAGAAGTAGACTCTGTAACTGTACCCGGTAGCAAAGGAGAATTCCAAATGCTCAATCACCATGATGCTATTATATCTACCCTAGTGAAAGGAGATGTAAAAATATACATTCACAACAAAGCAGAAATACATACCCAATGTGAAAGTATAAAAGAAAGCCCAAAAGACAAAAATATATTGCTTTATTCAGTAAGTGATGGTATTATTGAACTCAAAGACAATAAAATTATTATATTGGTAAATTAAAAATATTAATTTCAAAGAAAAAAATAAAAACTATATTTTTTGATTTTTCTAGAAAACAAATTTCTGTATTTGTGGAAAACGCTGAATATATATCAAAAATAAAGCATTTAAAGCAAAGAAAGAATGCAATAATTTTAGCTCATTACTATCAAATACCTGAGATCCAAGAGCTAGGAGATTTTGTAGGTGATAGTCTTGCTTTAGCTCAAAAAGCGGCAAATACAGATGCAGATATTATTGTATTCTGTGGTGTGCACTTTATGGCTGAAACGGCTAAAATTTTAAATCCTCATAAAAAAGTGATTTTACCAGATTTAAAAGCAGGCTGTTCTTTAGCAGAATCTTGTAAAAAGGAAGATTTAGCTGAGTTTAAAGAACAATATCCAAATCATATCGTAGTATCCTATGTGAATGCTTCGGCTGGAGTAAAAACACTTACTGATATTGTAGTAACCTCATCTAATGCTAAAAAGATAATTGATAGTATACCCATTGAACAAAACATTATATTTGCTCCCGATAAAAATTTGGGTGCTTATTTGAATAAAGTCACTGGTAGAAATATGGTATTATGGCAAGGTTCTTGTGTAGTACACGAGGCTTTTTCTTTAGAAAAAGTTGAAAAACTAATACTGAAACATCCTAGAGCTAAACTCATTGCGCATCCTGAAAGTGAAGCACCAGTGTTAAATATATCAGACTTTGTAGGTTCCACTGCTAAATTATTAGAATTTGTAGAAAAAGACGACGCAGAAGAATTTATTATAGCTACCGAAACGGGAATCTTTCATGAGATGAAAAAGAGAGCTCCTCATAAAAGACTTATTCCTATGCCTGTAAAAGATGAATACGAATGCAATTGTAGTGAATGTGCCTTTATGAAAATGAACACTTTAGAAAAACTCTATCTGTGCCTAAAAAAAGAACTGCCTCAAATCCACTTAGACCAGAAAACGATACAACAAGCTTTACCCCCTATTCAAAGGATGCTAAGCCTATCCTAATTATGTTTATATAAATAAACTAAACAAAGATGTGAAAACAGATTTTTTAGTTATAGGAGGAGGAATAGCAGGTTTATCTTATGCTATAAAGGTAGCTGAACACTTACCTGAAAAAAATGTCGTCATTGTTACCAAAGAGGAGTTTAACAACTCCAATACACAATATGCACAAGGTGGAATTGCCAGCGTACTATTACAAGATAAGGACGACTTTGAAAAGCATATTCAAGATACCCTTATAGCAGGAGATTTTAAAAACGATAGAGAAATCGTAGAACTAGTTGTCAAACAAGGTCATTCTACCATAAAAAAACTCATCCAGTGGGGTGTAGAGTTCGATAAAAATGAAAGTGGAGAATTCGAAAAGTGTATGGAGGGTGGACATAGCCAATCTAGAATTTTACATCACAAAGACATTACAGGTAGAGAAATTCAACAAAAATTAATTCTACAGACTCAAAGGTTATCTAATATTATAATGCTCAACTATCATCTTGCTTTAGATATCATTGTAAAAGACAATACATGCAAAGGTATATATACTTATGACAAGAAAAATAAAAAACACTTTAGCATCTTATCTAAAATTACCCTTATGGCATCGGGAGGAGTAGGACAAGTATATAAAGAAACTACTAATCCCCTAATAGCTACAGGAGATGGTATAGCTATGGCGAATAGAGTAAAGGCTAAATTAGAAAATTTAGACCTTATACAATTTCACCCTACAGCACTGTACCAAGTCGGACAAAAAAGCTCATTTTTAATTTCGGAGGCTGTGAGAGGTTTTGGTGCTATCCTTAGAAATACTCGTAAAGAAGCCTTTATGGAAAAATATCATTATAAAAAAGAGTTAGCCCCCAGAGATATTGTATCTAGGGCTATCTTTAATGAGATGAAAATAACAGAAAGTCCTAATGTATTCTTGGATATCAAGCATTTGAATATACAAAAGTTTAAGGAAAAATTTCCTAATATTGTAAGTGTATGTAGAACATTAAACTTAGATTTGAGTAAAGATTGTATTCCTGTAGTACCTATGAGTCATTACCTCTGTGGTGGTATTCAAACGGATATTCATGGGGAAACCTCCATTCATAATCTATATGCCTGCGGAGAATGTGCATCTACAGGTTTACACGGAAGTAATAGACTTGCTTCTAACTCTCTATTAGAAGCTGTAGTATTTGCTCATCAAGTTTATCTATCTTCGTTACCCAGAATAAACTACATCAAAGAGGAACAAGATTTTTATCCATCATCTATAGGAATTATAGCAGATAAAAATACTGATGATAAAGTATCTATGCTAAAAGTTCAACTGCAAGAGTTAATGAGTAAAGAATTAGCTGTAGAAAAATCAAATAAAGGATTACAAAATGCCCAAGTTCAAATCTCTAAAATTTCGAAAAAATTAGATGATATAAAGATTCAAACTATACAAAGTATAGAACTTAGAAATCTATTAGAAACAGCTATACTAATTACCAGAGATGCCTTAAATAGGAAAGAGAACACAGGTGTATATTATAATATAGATCTTATATAAAAATGGATAATTCATTAAAAATCTTGGAAAATTGAAGCCAAAAAAGATTAAAAAAAATAATATCTTTACAACCATAAATTAACTGGATATGGAAAAATTTTTAATTGTAGGTTCTGGAGGGAGAGAAAGTGCATTCGCTTTAAATCTTGTGAATGATACTATTTTATTCGCCGTTTTAGATCATAGAAATCCCACCATTATAGATTGTGTGGAAAAGTCTAAAGGAAAATATCTAATAGCTAATGCTAGCAATCCTGAAACAGTTTCAGAATTTGCAGAAAAAAACAAAATAGATTACGCTTTTATAAATGCTGATGTTCCCTTAGCCAATGGCGTTGTAGATGCTTTATTAGAAAAAAATATAAAAGCGATTGGAGGCACTAAAGAAGCTACAAAAATAGAATGGGATAAAATCTATTCTATTAACTTAGTACAAGAGGTATGTCCAAAATACACACCTTTCTTTAAAGCTATTTCAAAAGGTGAAAACATAGAAAAATCCATTTATAGATTTAAAGAAAAGGGATTACAAGTAGTTGTGAAACCGCAAGGATTAACAGGAGGAAAAGGAGTAAAAGTGATGCCAGAACACCTCAAAAGTTATAATGATGCCATCAATTATGCCAACGAATTATTAAATATCAATCCAAACGAAAAAATCTTATTAGTTGAAAAACTACAAGGTATAGAATTTACCATAATGGGATTAACCGATGGAGAAAATGTAGTACTTTCACCTGCATCTTATGATTATCCATTTAGATTAGAAGATGATAAAGGTGCAGGAACAGGAGGTATGGGCTGCTTTACAGATAAAAATCAAAAACTCCCATTTATGAACGATAAAGATTTAAAAGATTGCAAATACATTATGCAATCTGTAATTAATAAAATGAAGTCTAAAAAATTATTTTTTAATGGAGTTATAAATGGAGGGTTCTTTAAAACTAAAGACGGGATTAAATTTATGGAATTTAACGGACGTTTTGGAGACCCCGAAGGACTAAATATCCTAACTCTTTTGAAAAGTCCTTTTTCAAAATTATTAAAAGATATTTGGCATAAAAATCTCACCGAAAAAAGTGTAGAATTTATACCAAAAGCTAGCGTTATTAAATACCTCGTAGCAAAAGAATATCCTATGCCTAGCAAATATGCTGTCGATTTCGAAGTAGATGAAAAAAATATCAAAAAAATGGATATAAACATCTTCTACGCAAGTTGCATTAAAAAAGATAAAAATTTATATAAAACACTTAAAAAATCAAGAGTAATAGCATTAGGAACTTTAGCAAAATCTATACCTGAAGCATCTATTGCAATAAATAAAGCTATTGATAAATATATCAAAGGCAATTTAGAATACAGAAGAGATATTGGCTCTAAAAAAAGTTTAAAAAAACTTGAAAATATCTGTGAAAAAATAGAAAAGAATACAGAGTCATGACATATCGTTATCATCTGAATTAAGAAAAACCCAATTAAAGGCTTTTTTCTTGTTGTTTTAATTTATTTTTTATATTAAACTAAAAAACACTTATTTATAGTTAAGACCAACAGATCAAGCTAAGCTATTATAAGCAAAAAAATTAAAACAAGAAAAATTATATAAGTTATTTTAAGAATAGTTTTCTATAGACTCGCAAGTACACACCAAGTTTCTATCGCCATAAGCATCGTCTATTCTGGCTACGGCAGGCCAAAATTTATTTTCTCGTATCCATTCTAATGGATATGCCGCTTGCTTTCTAGTATATTTAAAGTTCCAATTGTCAGCTGTAATCACAGCTAAAGTATGAGGTGCATTTTTAAGTGTACTATCCTCTAAATCTATTTCTTGCCTGATTACTTGTTCTATTTCTCTTTTAATAGAGAGCATAGCCTCCACAAAACGGTCTAACTCTTGCAAACTTTCACTTTCTGTAGGTTCTATCATAAGTGTCCCTACCACAGGAAAAGATACTGTAGGAGCATGAAAACCATAATCCATAAGCCTTTTGGCAATATCTACCACCTCTATACCGTATTTTTTATATGCTCTACAATCCACTATCATTTCGTGAGCTATTGTGCCATTATCACCTGTATATAAAATCTCATAATTATCTTTCAGGCGAGTTTTGATATAGTTGGCACTCAGTATTGCTATTTGAGTAGATTTTAATAGTCCTTTGGCACCATTCATTACAATATAACCGTAAGAAATAATATCTACTAATGACGATCCCCAAGGAGCAGCAGAAATGGCTGTAATGGCATCCTTACCTCCGGATGGTATCACTGGATTAGATGGTAAAAATGGAACAAGGTGTTTTGCCACGCATATAGGTCCTACACCAGGTCCTCCTCCTCCGTGAGGTATAGCAAAGGTTTTGTGTAAGTTTAAATGGCACACGTCTGCGCCAATATTATATGGATTAGTTATTCCTACTTGTGCATTCATATTGGCACCGTCCATATATACTTGTCCACCATAAGCATGTATCATTCGTGTTACTTCTTTAATCTGCTCTTCATACACCCCGTGAGTAGAGGGATAAGTTACCATAAGTGCCGAAAGTGTATCTCTATATTCTCTCGCCTTAGTTTTTAGATCTTCTAAATCTATATTTCCCTTGTCATCGCACTTAGTTACTACCACTTTCATACCTGCCATAATAGCAGAGGCTGGGTTAGTTCCGTGTGCCGATGCAGGAATAAGTACTACTTTCCTTTGGTTTTGTCCTTTATTCTGATGGTATGCTCTTATAACCATAAGTCCTGTATATTCTCCCTGAGCACCTGAATTGGGTTGTAACGAAGTAGCTGCAAAACCGGTAATTTCACTTAAATATTTTTCTAAATTCCTGAACATCTCTTGATATCCTTTCGCTTGGTATATAGGTACAAAAGGGTGTATATTCGTCCAATTAAGCCAACTAAGCGGCAACATCTCTGTAGCAGCATTGAGTTTCATTGTACAAGAGCCCAGCGGTATCATAGAGTGATTCAAGGATAAATCTTTACGTTCTAATCTCTTGATATAACGCATCATCTCTGTCTCAGAATGATATTTTTTAAATACCTCATCCTTTAAGAAAGATGAAGTTCTTTTTAAATCACCCACAATAATATTAGATTCCAATATCTTATCAAAAGAAATGGCTTTTTGACCTTTAGCTTTTGCCAAAATGCTCAATATATGATTTACATCTTGCAAACTTGTAGTTTCATCTAAGGATATAGAGATAGTATTTTGGTTCATATAATAGAAATTTACTTTCTCTTCTTCGGCTATACGCTTTACAGGTTGAATAGATTCTCCTGTTGGGTATAAATTTTCTCCCAAGTCTATCGCAATGGTATCAAAATAAGTCGAGTAAAGCACTTTAAATCCTAATTTTTCTATTCCTTGGTGTAAAGTATAGGTAAGATTGTGTATCTTGATAGCTATATTTTTTAAGCCTTGTGCTCCATGGTACACGGCATACATACCTGCCATTACCGCAAGGAGTACTTGAGATGTACAAATATTAGAGGTTGCCTTTTCTCTTTTGATATGCTGCTCTCTAGTCTGAAGAGCCATTCTAAGAGCAGTATTGCCATATTTATCTTTAGATTTGCCTATAATTCTACCGGGAATGCTTCTCTTATATTTCTCTAGAGTAGCAAAGAAAGCGGCATGAGGACCTCCATAACTAAGTGGTACTCCAAATCTCTGTGTAGTTCCTACTACTACATCTGTTCCCCATTGTCCCGGGGGTGTAAGTAATGCTAAACTCATAATATCTGTAGCTACAGCTACACTTATTTCATTTTGATGTGCCCTTTCTACAAAGGCTGCATAATCTTTAGCTTCACCTCCCAAAGCTGGATATTGTAAAATAACCCCGTAGTACTCGGATGAAAAATCAAAATCCTCAACATTAGAAATTACGAGTTCTATGCCCAATGGAGTAGAACGCGTTTGAAGTACATCTATAGTCTGTGGAAAAATTCTATCCGATACAAAAAATTTATGAGATTTGTATTTTTTCTTGACCTTTGAGCGGTTATTATAAAGCATGATCATAGCTTCAGCTGCTGCAGTAGATTCATCTAACAACGAAGCATTAGCAATCTCCATACCTGTAAGTTCTACGACTGCAGTTTGAAAGTTCAAAAGTGCCTTTAACCTGCCTTGTGCTATTTCTGCTTGATAAGGAGTATAAGCTGTGTACCATCCCGGATTTTCTAAAATATTTCGTTGTATTACGCCAGGTAATATGGTATTGTAATAGCCCAGTCCTATATAACTTTTGTATATTTTATTTTTATCACCTAATGCCTTAATATGTTGCATAAATTCGTATTCCGTAAAAGCTTTAGGAATATTTAGATCTTTTTTCAATCTTATTTGGGAAGGAACCGTTTTATCTATCAATTCCTCTATAGTTTTCACCCCTATAGTATCTAACATTTTTTCCTCATCTTCTTTGCGAGGTCCTATATGTCTGTAGGAAAAATTTGAAGTATTCATTATAAGTCATTAATGTTTTTATCTGCAAAACGTAAAATTGCAAAAGTATATAATATCTTTTAGTATTTTTGCATAAAAATAAATCCTATCTTTATTCACGGGTGGAAAAAAAATTATACAAAGCATCTATTTTATCCGAACTGCCGGATATTGCTAAAAGTATATTGCTCTATAGCAGGTACAATTTTTTTGCGTTTTTTGGCAATATGGGTGTGGGAAAAACTACCTTGATAAAGGAACTTACCAAACAACTAGGGGTAAGAGACGATACCAGTAGCCCTACTTATTCCATAGTAAATGAATATTATTCTCAAAATATAGATAAACCCATCTATCATTTTGATTTTTACAGATTAAATAACGAAGAGGAGGCTTATGATATAGGATATGAAGATTATTTTTATACTGACAGCTACTGCTTTATAGAATGGGGTGAAAAGATCCCCAACCTACTCCCCATGGAAAGACACGAAATTATAATGACAAATGAATTAGGATATAGAACTATAAAATTTAATTAGAGTATGATGATAAATTTACCTTTTTCAGATAGAGAACTCACTCCTCAAGAGGAGAGGATTGAGATTAAACAGTCAAAAAAAAATATAACCATAGGTTTACCAAAAGAATCCTATTTACAAGAGAGAAGAATATGCCTTACTCCTGATGCTATATCAGTACTTGTAAATAATGGACATCAAATAATTACAGAATCAGGTGCAGGAGAGGGGGCTAATTTTACTGACAAGCAATATACAAATGCAGGAGCTAGAGTAACACATGATACAAAAGAAGTATTCGAAAGTGAAATTGTACTTAAAGTTGCCCCTCTTACCAGCAAAGAAATAGAGATGATGAAACATGGAGGAACACTTATTTCTTCATTACAACTTAAAGTACATAGTAAAGAATACTTTAGTAGGTTGGCAAACAAAAAGATATCTGCTGTAGCTTTTGACAATATAAAAGACGACAACGGCGTATATCCCATAGTGCGGTCTATGAGTGAAATAGCGGGGAACACTTCTATATTAATAGCCGCAGAGCTCATGAATAATTATAAGATAGGAAAAGGATTGATGCTTGGAGGCATTTCTGGAGTAGCTCCTACAGAAGTAGTCGTCATAGGTGCTGGAACTGTTGGTGAATTTGCCACTAGGTCTGCACTCGGTTTAGGTGCATCTGTAAAGGTATTTGATAGTTCTATTACCAAATTACAACGTTTACAAATAAGTTTAGGACAACGTATATTTACATCGATAATACATCCTAAAGTATTACAAAAAGCACTCATGCGTGCTGATGTAGTAATAGGAGCTATAAGAGGTAAAGGCAGAACCCCTATGATAGTGACCGACAAAATGGTAAAAACTATGAAAACAGGTGCTGTAATCGTAGATATAAGTATAGACCACGGAGGCTGTATAGAAACCTCTGAACTTACCTCTCTCTCTAAACCCACTTTTATGAAACACGATGTAATACACTATGGAGTAGCTAATATTCCATCAAAAGTATCTAGAACTGCCACACTACTTCTGAGCAGCATATTTATGCATTATTTATTAAATATAGGCAAAAAGGGAGGTATAGAAAATTTCTTTAAATCCGATAGTGGATTCAAAAATGGAATATATATGTATCATGGTATGCTGACCAATAGGCACATAGGCGAATGGTTCAATATACCCTATACGGATATTAATTTATTACTGTTTTAATCTGATAAAAATAACTCCTCAAAAATATAAAGATGAACAATAACGATAGGCATAAAGAGTCTAAAAATAGGTATCACAATAGAAAAAATGCTGCCGAAAATAAAAGCAAAAAGCAGTCAAAAACGCAATCCAAATATAAGACGAAAAAATCAATAAATACCAAACCAAAAAACAAAGAAGGGGTAAGACTAAATAAATTTATTGCTCATTCGGGAATTTGCTCCAGAAGGCAAGCTGACTTGCATATACAGGCAGGTTCTGTAAAAGTAAACGGAAAGGTAGTAAGTGAAATGGGATATTATGTGAGCCCCGAAGATAAAGTTCATTTTGATGATATGATGATAAAGTCAGAAAAACTGGTATATATTCTTTTAAATAAACCTAAGAATTTTATTACTACTACTGACGATCCACAGGATAGAAAAACGGTAATGCAACTGGTAAAAAACGCTACAAATGCTCGGATTTATCCCGTAGGAAGATTAGATAGAACTACTATGGGCGTATTATTATTTACCAATGATGGAGCAATGTCTAAAAAACTTACACATCCCAAACATTGTGTAAAGAAAATCTATCAAGTGAGTTTGGATAGAAAATTGACCTATCCCGACTTACAAAAAATAGCAGAAGGAATTACATTAGAAGATGGCTTAGCACCTATAGATAGTATCTCCTATATACAAGGGCAACCTAAAATGGAAATAGGGATAGAACTACATTTAGGAAGGAACCGTATTGTTCGTAGGATATTTGAAAGTTTGGGATATAAGGTCATAAAATTAGATAGAGTATTTTTTGCGGGACTTACCAAAAAGAACTTAAAACGAGGAGATTGGCGTATGCTTACTAAAAAAGAAATTGAAATTTTAAAAATGATATAGATCTGGTAATCACTCTGTTTTTTTAACCATCTTATCAAAAGCATTTTTTTGTAAAAGTGGCAAAGGTTTTAAAAAATGGCTAATTTTTAGGTTTATTGATAAATTTGTATGAAATGAAACTATCCGATATCTTAAAAGATTCCAAATATGGTTTGGATCAATTTTCAAAAGAAAAAATTGAACAATTAGAACAAAGTATTTTTACCAAAGAAAATAAACCGCTTAACTTGTATTAAATTGGAAAATATAAACGATTATATCAACAGAATTATACTTGGGGATACTCTACAACTGTTAGATAATATCCCAGATAATTCCATTAATTTAATTTTAACAAGTCCACCTTATTTTGGAGCAAGAATTTATGGAAATGAAACACTTGGTCGCGAAGAAGATCCCCGTGAATACATTAAAAATTTATTAAAATTTACTTTAAAATTAAAAAGAATACTTCACGAAGAAGGTTCTTTTTATTTAAACATAGGCGATATTTATTTTGGTTCAAAAGGTTTTAGTAGAAACAAAGGAAGGTATGCCAGAAAAACAGATAGACATTATAAAGAGCATAAAATTATTAGACCGAATGGTAATTATCTACAATATAAACAATTATTGATGTTACCAGAAAGGTTAGCTATTGGGATGCAGGAACAAGGTTGGGTTTTAAGAAATAAAATTATATGGGAAAAACCTAATCCTGTTCCCAGTTATTCACCAGATAGAAGGTATCCCGTTTATGAGCATTTTTTTCATTTTGTAAAATCAAAGAAATATTATTTTGATTTAGTAAAAGCAAAAGAATTAAACCACCATAGAGATGTAATAAAAAACGGTATAGAACCCTTTAAAAAGCATCAAGCAACCTTCCCCCTTTCTCTAATTAAACCTTTTATATTGACAACTACTAAAAAAAATAATATAGTATTGGATCCTTTTATGGGAAGTGGAACTACTGCAGTAGCATGTATTGAATTACAAAGAAATTATTTAGGATTTGAAATCAATGAAGAATATTATAACTATTCTTTAGAAAGAATAAAAAATATAAAACAAGAAAATTTTAGGCAATCTTCCATCAATTAAAAATAAATTTTATGTTACTCAATCAGTTACCTCAAAAACAAATTAATATTTATCAAAAATACATTCAATATATAGCTTCTTTGTCAGGGTTGTTCAGTGAAAGTAAAATCCCATTCTTACATTATAGAGTAGCCGAAAATATATTTTGTAAATCATTTGGGGCAGAAAATTTATCAAGGTCTGATATATCTTATGATGCTAAATTAAATAATACTGGAATAGGATTAAAAACTTTTATTGTTCCTAATAATACAAGTAGAGAAAAAATTGCCGAATTTAATAGTCATAATAGTGAGTTAAAAAATCTTAAAGATGAACAACTTATAGAACAATTATCAAATTTAAGAAATGAAAGAATAGGCTTTGCAAATAGAACATATGGAATTGAAAGAGCGATTTATCATTGTTTAGCAAGACAAAAAAATCAAATTAAAATTTTTGAAACTAACTATGAACCAATAAATATAAATTCTATTAACAATATAAAAAAAACTGAACCAAGCCTATTTTTTGAAGATGGTAAAAACCAATATTCTTTTAACTTTTCAAAAAGTACTCTTTACTGTAAATTTCATATACCAAGTAATTGTTTTAATATTGATATAGAAATTATTAATGATCCTTATGAATTAATATTAAAGTTTTTTGAAGAATATAATTTTGAACAACAAAAAGAATTTGAAAATGTTATTTTGCCTCTATACTCTACTCGTAATAGAAAAGATAAAAAAATTGTTCCCGCTAAAAGTGGTTTAAATCAATGGAATGCATCAGGTAGAAAGAGAAATTTAGGAGAAGTATACATTCCTATCCCTCAAAAAATACATCAATTTAATCCTAGTTTTTTCCCTCCAAGAGAAAAAACATTTTATATAAATTTACCTGACGGAGATAAATTACTTGCTAAAATTTGTCAAGAAGGTGGCAAGGCACTAATGACCAATCCAAACAAAGCACTATCCGAATGGCTTTTACGAAAAGTACTAAAACTACAATTAGGAGAAATATTAACTTATCAACATCTAAAAATGTTAGGGATAGATAGTGTTAAAATTACTAAAATAAATAAAGAGAATTTTAAAATTGATTTTACGAGTTTAGGTAGTTATGAAGAATTTGAAAAGGATATGGCATTATAAAAACAATTTACCATCTTTAAACAACTGAAAGAAAAATTAAAAATGAAATTATCCCATATCTTAAAAGATTCCAAATATGGTTTGGAGCAATTTTCAAAAGAAAAAATTGAACAATTAACTATTTTCACCGAAAATAAAAAAGGTGAAGCCATTCCCCATATTCAATGTTTGGTGAGAAATAAAGCGATAAAACTCACCCCCGAAGAAATAGTACGCCAACTGTATGTAATAGAAGAGAAACAATATGTCTAAAAAGAATCAATCAAAAAGGTTAACAAATCAACATAAAGAATCACAAGGTGTAGTTGGTATATTTGGTGATGAAGCAAAATTACATGACATAACTGTTGGAAAAATATCAAATATTGTAATTAAGCAACTTGAGAAGGAATTACCCCAATTATCTTTTCAATACAAAACAAGTATAAGAAAAGAAGAAATCAACGAAGCGTTACAAAAAGTTGATACAGAATTAGAACAAACCCTTTTTGTATCAAATTCAAGTATAAAACCTGATGGCGGAATAATTGAAGTAAAAGACGATAATGGTAACTGGAGAATAATTCTAGTATCAGAAGCTAAACATCAAGGAAAAGACATTGAAAATATCCAAAAAGGTAAGTTAGTTGGTAAAGATAATAATCAAGACTTGATGGCTGCTGGTAACGCAATAGAAAGGTCTCATAAAAATATATCAGAAATTGCAAATTTAATGCTATCTGAATCTCATTTTCCTTATGTCCTATTTTTGGAAGGTTCTAACTTTTTAACAGAAACTATTTCAGTTAAAAGACCTGATGGTAGGGTTGTCAAGCTCGAGTACAATTCAGGAATGCTAAATAGATTAGATAGATTAACCTCAGCAAATTATGGAATGCCAATTAATACTAATTTATGTAAAAATAAGTTCATCAAGCACAACGATAAAACAATTATGCTTCAAGCAGCTTCAATATATACACAAGGTAATGGAGGAAAATGGGAAGTAAAAAAAATATTTGACATTATGATGGAAATTTCTAAAACATCCCTTAAGATACTAGGAAGTGAAATATTTAATCAAATAACTAAAAATAAATAACAGCAAAGTAATGGCAAGAAAAGTACAACACTCTTTGTTAAGAAAAGCGAAAACAAACAAGAATGATGAGTTTTATACACAACTTTTAGATATAGAAAATGAATTACAACATTATAAAAGCCATTTTAAAGACAAAGTAGTTTTTTGCAATTGCGATGATGCTCGGATTAGTAATTTCTTTAATTATTTTGAATCAAATTTCGAAGAATTAGGTATAAAAAAAATTATAACTGCTTGTTATATAAAACAAGAAAGAAATTTGTTTAATATAGAAGAAGATAAAAATGGTTTTTTCTTTGAATATACAGGTAAAAAGGGTGAAAAGAATAAACCAAGTTCAACTGACATCATTTATTTTAAAGGGGATGGAGATTTTCGAAGTGCTGAAAGTATTGAACTATTAAAGCAGTCTGACATTGTTGTAACGAATCCACCATTTTCATTATTCAGAGAGTATGTGACTCAACTAGTTAAATATGATAAAAAATTTTTAATCATTGGCAATATTAATGCTATTACCTATAAGGAAATTTTTAAACTGATTAAGGAAAATAAGGCATGGTTAGGAATAAACCTTGGCAGAGGCATTTCAGGTTTTATTGTACCCAAGCACTATGAACTTTATGGTACAGAGACTCAGATTGATAGTTCTGGAAATAGAATAATTTCTCCAAATAATTGTTTATGGTTAACTAATTTAGATACTTTTAAACGACACGAAGATATTGTCCTTATAAAAAAATATATTGGAAACGAGAATGAGTATCCAAAGTATGACAATTATGATGGCATTAATGTTAATAAAACACAAGATATTCCATTAGATTACAAGGGTTTTATGGGTGTACCTATAACATTCTTACATAGATTTAATCCTGATCAGTTTGAAATAATTAAATTCAGAAAAGGGAATGATGAAAAAGATTTATCGATAAATGGAAAATGTCCGTATTTTAGGATTTTGATCAAAAATAAACGAATACAAACTTAATTAAGGTAACAATGATGTAATTATTTCCACTGTTTAAAATAGGTTAATAAGATATGTAATCCATTTACCCTCAAAAATAAAAAATTTTACCAATATCATTGATTAAAATAAAGTGGCTATTGGTGATTTTTTATTTTTAAAGCCATTTAAATAGATACCCGTTGTGCATTAAAATAAATTGTGTTTAATACAGCATATATATGGTACTGCTACAAAACGGTAAAAAGAGAATTTGGCAAAAGGTGGTGAAAAGGTGAGGGGAATTAGTATATTTGTAGAGGTTTAAAAATCGAATAGCAAAGTAATATGAAAATAACCGATATCTTAAAAGATTCCAAATATGGTTTGAATCAATTTTCAGAAGAAAAAATTGAACAATTAGAACAAAGTATTTTGCACAAAACAGACAAAAAGGGCAATCAAATCCCTTATGTCAAATGCTTTGTGAGAGATAAAGAGATAAAACTCACCCCCGAAGAAGTCGTACGGCAACTGTATGTCATGGTGTTGCATCATAATTTTGACTATCCGTTGAAGCGAATGCAATTAGAATATCCCGTACATTTTGGTAGGGAGCAAAAGCGGGCGGATATTGTTATTTTTGATAAAGACAAGCCCACCTATCCTTACATTATTGTAGAGGTAAAAAAGCCCAAACTCAAAGACGGAAAAGACCAACTCAAAAGTTACTGTAATGCCACAGGGGCACCGATGGCGGTTTGGACGAATGGGGGCAGTATTTCTTTTTACCACAGAAAAGACCCCAATTATTTTGAAGATATTTCAGCTCTTCCAAAAGCCAGCGAAAAATTATCGGATATTCTTACTGAACGGTGGACGATTAAAACACTTCAAGAAAAAGACAAACTCACCAAAGAGAGAAAATCTTTAAAAGATTTAATTTTAGAGATGGAAGACGAAGTATTGGCAAATGCGGGGGTAGATGTTTTTGAAGAAGTTTTTAAACTGATATTTACCAAGCTATTTGATGAAATGCAAAGCGGCAGAGATGAAACAAGACATTTGCAATTTAGAAACTATGGCGATACTGAAACCCAGCTCAAAGAAAAAATACAAAATCTTTTCAGTGAAGCAAAAAGAAAATGGCAAGGAGTTTTTAGTCCCGATGAAAGAATCACACTTTCTACTTCTCATTTATCTATTTGTGTGTCCTCTTTGCAAGATATAAAACTTTTTAATTCTAATTTAGATGTGGTAGATGAAGCCTTTGAATACCTTATAAACCGCACCAGCAAAGGCGAAAAGGGGCAATATTTTACACCGCGTTATGTGATTGATATGTGCGTTAAAATGCTCAATCCACAGAAAAAAGAAACGATGATTGACACTGCCGCAGGTAGTTGTGGCTTTCCCGTGCATACCATGTTTTATGTATGGAAACAAATTTTAAAAGAAAAAGGAATACCATTAAGCCACCTTTTTACTGCACAAAAAAAACCTATTGAATGTACTGATTATGTACAAAATAAGGTATTTGCCATAGATTTTGATAAAAAAGCGGTTCGGGTGGCAAGAGCTTTAAACCTAATTGCTGGCGATGGACAAACCAATGTTTTGCATTTAAACACGCTGGATTATGAAAGATGGGACGAAACCCAAAAAGAAAAAGATTGGCAAAGAACTTATAACAATGGTTGGTTTAAATTCATAGATTTATGCAAAAATGAACAAAGTTATCGCGATTTTAACTTTGATATTTTAATGGCAAATCCTCCTTTTGCAGGGGACATTAAAGAAAGTCGTATGCTTGCTGGGTACGATTTAGCTAAAAAAGAAAACGGTAAATATGAAAATAAAGTCGGACGGGATATTTTGTTTATTGAACGGAATTTAAACTTTCTTAAAAGTGGCGGACGAATGGCGATTGTCTTACCACAAGGACGGTTTAACAATTCCAGCGATAAAAGAATACGCAATTACATTGCCGAACGGTGCCGTATTTTAGCAGTGGTGGGTTTGCATGGCAATGTATTTAAACCGCACACAGGCACCAAAACCAGCGTTTTATTGGTGCAAAAATGGAATGATAATAAAAGTAGCGAATGCTACTGCCCCAAAAAAGAAGATTACCCTATATTTTTTGCCACCCAGCAAGAACCCAGCAAAGACAACAGCGGCGATAAAATTTATGTAAAAAAAGAAAACGGAGAGCCTCTATTAGACGATCATAAACATTTAATTGTAAAACACGATTTATTTAATCATGATGGGAAAACTGGGGACGGTATAGCCGAAGCCTTTATAGAATTTGCCAAAAAACAACATTTGAGTTTTTGGCGCCCCCTTTACAAAGGGGGAAAGTAGGTAGCCCTTTTGACAAAGTAAAATATAAGGCTTTGTTGGAAGGGCTGGAAGCGGTGGAGATAAATTTTTGTAGTTTAAAAAATGTAATAGATTTTAGGATAGAATCAGAATATTTTGAAAAAAGATTTTACAGAACCTTGAAAATATCATAAATAGAAACAGAACAGAATCTTTTGTAAAAATTGCAAATTTCATAAATGGAAGACCTTATAATTCAAGTTCTTTTAATTCGTTGAAAGGTGTAAGCGTTTCAAAAATAGGAGATGTTACAAATAAAAGAGATATAAATAATTGGGAATTTACAGACATAGCAGAATTTGAAAAACAAGAAGGAATTTTTTTAAATCATGGAGATATTTTGATGACTCTTACAGGAGATCCACCAGATATTGGTAAGGTAAATTATATTTACAAACCACAAAATGCTACATGGAATCAGCGTGTGGCAAAAATAGAGTTATTAGATAGAAATTTAGTTCTTAATAATGAAGTGTTATATGTGATATTATCAACATATCATTCAAGACTTCAATTAGAAAGATTTGCAAAAGGAATAAGACAAAGAAATTTAGGTAATGAAAGTTTAGAAAGGTTGAGAATACCTAAATTTTCAGAAACCTTCCAAAAAGAAATAGAAAAATTAGTAAAACAAGCCCATCAAAATTTAGATTACTCCAAAACCCTTTACCAAGAAGCCGAGACATTGCTTTTGGAGGAGATAGGCTTAAACGATTTTCAACCCTCACAAGAAAAAGTAAGTATTAAATCTTTTAGTGAAAGTTTTGGAAGCAGTGGCAGGTTGGATGCGGAATATTATCAGCCTTTTTATGAATGGCTGTAGAAAGCAAATATTAAAATCTTATTCAAAGGGGTATTAGTTTATTAAATGATTTTATAGATGAGTCTTCAACAGGTTAATCCGTATGGAACAGTGCCAACAAGTCCATATACAGAAAGATGAATCGGGAGTTCCAATATATTAAAGGATTAACATTATCAAAAAAGGTACTGAAGATAATTGAAAATTCTAAACATAGACAGGATAATAAATACAGATTTGAGTTTACAGTGATAAATACTATTGCAAAAGAGAGGTGATATTATAATATCCCAAATGTCTGGAACGAGTCGGTAGATGTCCTGGCGTTATTCCAGAGGTGAGGATTAAATTGGCTTTTTGCTTCATTTACGAATAATGAGCGAGATTACACCAAAGAATTTTGAAATATTTGAACCCTTATTACCACTGGTATTATACATTCAAAACATTGCAAAGAAATATTATCTATACAGAAATATTGCACAAGCAAGCGTTAGGCAAAATACAGATTTACTGCGAATGACTATTAGAAAAATTTGTATATTCCAAATGTCACCAATAGCAAAACAAACCCAAATCGCCCAAAAAATAGAAAAAAGTTTTGCCTTAAAAAAGGAAAGCCAGCGGCTTTTAGCGTTGGCAAAACAGGCGGTGGAGGTGGCTATTGAAAAAGGGGAAATGGAGGGGTTAGAGTTGATAGTAAAAGTTGTAAAAGAAAATGAGTAATGATAAATATAAAAACTGGAGGCAATCTATTGATGTAGATTATTTTTCGTTATACATAAAATCTTGGTTTGCTTATTTATCCACTTTACATGAATTATACAAAGATATTGATATAAGTTTGGGAGATGGAAAATTGATAAAGCATGCTAAAGAAGAAATAAAAATACCAGAAAATACAACCGAAAATATTTATAAATCTATTTCGGAAATACATAAGGCATCTGATGAATTGATATTAAACGATGAAACCTTAAAAAAATATCATTTTTATACTTTTTATAAGCTCAATGAAAAATTTAAAATAAAAAAAGAATTAAAAAATGTAACCAAATTTGATTACAAAATAAAAATTGGAAAAAATAACGAAAATAAAAAACAAAAAATTTTATACATAGAAATAAAAGACGATAGAAAAACAACTAAAGACCTATTAAAAAAAAATAAAAAATATTTTTTAGAAGGAAAAATTCCTATTGACAATTTCATAAAAGCCAACAATTATAAAAAAGATAAAATAATATCTGATTTACAAAACGATGTAACAAAAAATTTAAATCCTTTATATACATCTTTAACTGAAAAACAGAAACAAACATTAAGAAAAAATTTTAATAAAGCGATTGTTTCTTGTTTTCAATCATTGAGAAATAATTTTGAAATAGATGAATTATTTCAACCGTTGCCTTATGAAAACTATACTAAACCAGATGAGGATAAAAAGTTATTAGAATTAAAATGGTTTGTTGATTTTGTATATAAATTACGAAACATACTTTTTCATAGTATTATTAATCCCTTAGATGATAAATGGCAACCTATTTATAAAAATGCTTTTATTGTTTTAAGGGAATTGGTAGATGATAATATTAAAAAAATAGATAATAGGGGATAATTTCGGTTCAGGTTCGCATGGAAGTAGCTAAACACGCAGTGGAGGTGGCTATTGAAAAAGGGGAAATAGAAGGGTTGGTGTTGGTAAATGAAAAATAATTTGTAAAAATTTAAAAAGTTTTTAATTTTGTGCTTTTAAAAAACATATTTTGTAATGGCAAGTAATAAAAATGATAGTGGTTTGTTTCTGTTATTGGGTACCATTGTTTCTCTGATTGGATTGGCTTATTTGTTTGATGATAAGAAAAGAAAAGTTAATTTAGATAAAAGGTTAAATCGTTTGAATAATGATATTTTTGAAACTGATGGTTTTGAAACTGATGCCAAGAATTTGCAAAAAGACTGGGAAAATATAGGCGGTGATTTTCAAAGGGCTAAAGAAAAGATACTGTAAAATATGCATAAGAAAGGAATTAGCAAAAAGGCACACTCAAATAAAGGAATGGTTCAACAAACAGAGTTTAGGGTTGCTCCTATTCCTTCACCTGAAGATTTACAAAAATATAATCAAATAACCTCTGGTTTTGCTGATAGAATTATCAAAATGGCAGAACAAGAACGAATTGATAGAAACGCATTACAAAATAAAGAATTACAAATTATTGAACAAGCAAATAAAAGAGATTTTAGTTTAAAAAATAGGTCGCTGTTTATTTCGCTTTTCGTTATTATGATGTTTTTGTTTTTAGCTGGTTATTTTGGGTATTTAGGTTTCGTTAAAGAATCTTTATGGTTTGTTGGGATAACATTAGCGGGAATAATTGGGTATTTAACATTTCAAAAAAAACAATCAAACCAAAATAGTTAAAAATAAAAACCAGTGTTTAACCTTAAAAAAAGAAAGCCAGCGGCTTTTGGAAGTGGCAAAATAGGCAGTGGAGGTAGCTATAGAAAAAGGGGAAATGGAGGGATTGGAATTGTTGGAGAAAAAATAAAATGTTTTTGCTTTTTTTATCAAAAAAAAACTATATTTGCCCGTAAATATTTAATAGGTTTCTTGGTTAAGCATTCTTGATTTTTTTATAGTCAAGAATGCTTAACCTTGATCTTTTTTGCCTAATTTGCAAAATAAAGTTTTGCCTTAAAAAAGGAAAGTCAGCGGCTTCTGGAGGTGGCTATTGAAAAAGGGGAGCAGAAGGCTTTGGGAAAATTAGAGAAAAAGTATTGAAATACTTGACAAAATAAAAAATAATGTTATATTTTCAGTATTTTTTAAAAATTAAGGATATAACACTCCGTCAATGGTGTTGATAGGGTTTTGTTAGGCGTCTTGTTTATCTATCATCTATTTTTTTCTTAGGTTAAAAATATGTTTTATAAAATTTATCAAGGAACATCATTTCATACCCGTGCTGTGGAATATTACCCCTTTCAATTCTATTTAAATAGTGTAATATTAAATTTTTTGTATCTTCATTTGTGTGACAAAATATAACAATAAATTGTATATCTATATCTCCAGTAATTAATGATTTTGTGCCGTCTTTCTTTTGGGTTAATTTTTTTGATTTAGAAGGAGGTGTTTTTTGTGTATTTAATTTTAGTTCTACACCACAAATTTCTTTATTACCCAAACATATAACCATATCTACTGAACTTGGATTTGGATGTTGTTTCTCGGCTACACAATCCAAATTAATAGCTTCAGCATCTTCAAAATCAGTTTTTTCAAAATCACATCTTGTTTCTTGAGTTTCTTCATGAAAACTTTCTTTTTTGATAATATCATTTATCAATTGAATACAATCTTCATTTTTTTTAGCAATCTGGAGACTCAAAGTTGTAGTTTTACAATATTTATTCATTATCGCCTCCGTATTCGTTTATTCTATTAATTGCAATATTAAAAGAGTCAAATATCTTGCCTATTTTTATACCTTTATATTCAAAGGTATAACTATAATCTTCTCCTATTTCAGCTAAATAAAATTTTAAGTTGTCATTTAATTTTTCTTTATCACAAATATCGTGGATAGCACTTATCATATCTGGATGATGAGAGGAGATAAAAAACTTTACACCTATTTTTTTATTCAAAAGAACCATCAATCTTGCATATTCTACTACCCATTGTGGGTGTAAATGTGCCTCTGGTTCGTCTAATATCAATAAGGTTTTATGAGTAAGCCAACCATTTTGATAAAGCATTTGTAATGTCGCAATAGATTTTATACCAGTAGCACAATCTATCATTTTAAAACTGTTTCCATCATTTCTATCAAACATCAATTGATCCTTGCTTTCATCTAACCGAACATTTCCATTTAATATCTCTTGAGATGAAAAAAGTTTTTGCAATTCATTATAGATGTCAGTATCTCTAATCTCTTCAATTTGTTTTTTATTTTTGGTTTTTAAATAATAGTCCAAATCATTCCAATGACTAAAAGTGTATATTTCTAAACTTTTCCTTCCATAATTTCCTGGGTGGTATGCTGGATTTTCTACCGCCATCGGACTATCTATGTAAATTGCCGTATTAATCGTTTGAAAATATCCTAATTCTTTATCTTCTTTACTAATAATAGGTACACCATACTCACTAACAGAAAAATGTTCTAAGCGTTGGTTGTAAATATTTCTTAGCTTTTTTTCAAATAACCGTTTATCTCTTGCTTTGATTTCTTTTTGTATATTGTTAAAAATTTTCATCACTATATTTTCCAAGAGGTTAAGTATTTTCTCTAGTGCGATTGAGTCATTGTCAACATTAAGATCTTTAATGTAACTTTTAAAATCATCAACAATAAGTCTTTGTAATCTATATAAATACCGATTCTCTATTTTTATCTCATTATCTAAGTAACCTTGTTTTACAGCTTGTATCATTTCAATTAGCTTTTCTTGTTTTTCATTGAGACTACGACGGTATAAACGGTATAAATAATGAATTTTATCCTCAATTTTCCCGCTAATACTCCCTCTTAAATTTCTTAAATAATGAATTATAATGTCAAGTTTACCATCTGCTTCTTCTTTTATAATGTCATTATATGTATTGGCAATTTTAAAAATATAGTATAATAAATTAGATATTGTACTCTTCCCTGAAGAATTTTCTCCTGCTATGACTGTAATACCATCTAATTTGATTTTAGCTTCTTTAATAGCTCTAAATTTTTTGATATGAAAATCTATAATGCTTGGTTTTTCTTCCATTTTTTATTTTATTTAGTTAAATTTCATAAACCACCGTTACTTGTTCTTTGTATAGAACATTTATAAAATGACAAATTTAACAATTTTTCTAAACTTATATCGCAATTGAAAAAGGGGAAATGGAGGAGCTTTCATGGACAGAAAAATTTTTAAAAGTGTAAAAATTTTATAAATTTGCGTCTGTGATAAGAAATTACGTTGTAATGGTATCAAAAATTTAGAAAATATGACTGATTATTTGGATAAACTTGAATTTTCTAAAAATGAAGTTCGTAAGGCGACAGAAAAATTGGTAGAAAATAAATTAAATCTGGAAGATAAATTAAATTGTTTATACATATTGGCTAACTTCCGATCTGCTCATAACTATCCTACACAATCAATGATAGTTTATTTTAGAAAAAAAGCCTTTGAAACAGATAAATCAGCGATTGTTGTAAGAAGATTAAAACGTATTCCCTCCATAATCAATAAACTTAAACGCCTCCCCACAATGCAAGTGACTACAATGGGGGATATTGGTGGCGTTAGAATTATCACTAAAGATATTAAACAAGTGATGAAAATTAGAGATGGTATTGTCAGAGGTAGAACCCGTAACAAGTTGCTAAAAGAAAACGACTATATAACGGCTCCAAAAGAATCAGGTTATCGTGGTATTCATCTAATGTATAGCTATCAAGGTAGTAAAAAAGATTATAAAAACTTTAGGATAGAATTACAAATTCGTAGCCAAATACAGCACGCTTGGTCAACTGCTGTTGAAGTGGTTGGTACTTTTTTAGGCGAAAACCTAAAAGCGAGTGATGGTAGTAGGCAATGGTTAGATTTTTTTAAGGTAGTCAGCAAAGCATTTACCTGCATAGAAAATAACCAAAAAATAAACCACTCACTTAAAGAAAAATTGAAGTTAGAAGCAAACTCATTAAAAGTGTTTGATACTTTGCGATCTTTCGGAATAGCCGCCAAGCATTCAGATAAAAAAGAAGGATTTTATTTATTGCAATTAGACATCAAAGAAAAAACTATTTCGACCCGTTTTTTTCATAGTTCATTTATTGATTATGCATACGAGGAATACAGAAGAATAGAACAAGAAATATCGGAAGATACCACTAAAGATGTGGTATTGGTTTCTGCAAAATCATTAAAAGAACTTAAAAAGGCTTACCCTAACTATTTTGCAGATACTGCTCTATTTTTAGAACATTTAAACAACACTATCAAATAAAAACCAGTTTTGCCTTAAAAAAAAGAAAGCCAGTGGCTTTTGGAAGTGGCAAAACAAACGGTGAAGGTGGCTATTGAAAAAGGGGAAATGGAGGGGGTGGAATTGGTAAATGAAAATGATTTGTGAAAAAAAGTTAAATATTTTTTGTGATATTAAAAAAAAGACTATATTTGCCCCATATTATTAATAGTGCTCTTGGCTACGCATTCTTGATTTCGTTTTATAGTAAGAATGCCACACCTTGAGCTTTTTTTTGCCTAAAATTTATGAAAAAGACAGCTATTTTAGTGGATGGAGCATTTTTCATCAAGCGATACAAGAGATTAAAAAGAATCAAAACATTAGATCCTAAAAAAACCGTAAGGGACTTGTTCACGATGTGCATCAGTCATTTAGAACAAAAAGATGAACAATATGACTTATATAGAATTATTTATTATGATTGTGAACCGTTTGACAAAAAACATCACAATCCTATCACAAAACGGGCGATTGATTACACCAAAACCAAACAATATAAATTTCAAAAAGATTTTTTTCAAGAACTTATGAAAAAGAGAAAAATAGCACTTCGTTTAGGGATATTGGAAGGTGGAAAAGATTGGGTAATTACACCTCAAAAAACAAAATCCTTACTAAATAAAACAATTTATATAGATGATTTAGAAGAACAAGATGTACAGTTAAAATTCAGTCAAAAAAGGGTAGATTTAAAAATAGGATTGGATATAGCATCATTATCATTAAAAAAACAAGTAGAACAAATCGTATTGGTTTCAGGAGGTAGTGATTTTGTTCCTGCTGCAAAGTTGGCTCGTAGAGAAGGTATTGATTTTATTCTTGACCCTATGTGGAACCCTATAAAACCACATTTATTTGAACATATTGATGGATTAATTTCAAAAATTGAAAAACCGAAAAGCTAAAAAGTTTTTCCTTAAAAAATAAAGCCAGCGGCTTTTGGAAGTGGCAAAACAAGCGGTGGAGGTGGCTATTGAAAAAGGGGAAATGGAGGGGGTGGCATTGGTAAATGAAAAATAATTTGTAAAAATTTAAAAAGTTTTTAATTTTGTGCTTTTAAAAAACATATTTTGTAATGGCAAGTAATAAAAATGATAGTGGTTTGTTTCTGTTATTGGGTACCATTGTTTCTCTGATTGGATTGGCTTATTTGTTTGATGATAAGAAAAGAAAAGTTAATTTAGATAAAAGGTTAAATCGTTTGAATAATGATATTTTTGAAACTGATGCCAAGAATTTGCAAAAAGACTGGGAAAATATAGGCGGTGATTTTCAAAGGGCTAAAGAAAAGATACTGTAAAATATGCATAAGAAAGGAATTAGCAAAAAGTAAAATATGAGCGAAATAGAATCAAAAAAGAGTTTTGAAGACTATGCAACAGAAAATGGTATGTTGTATTGGTGGGCTAGCGATTATTATAAGATGTTGGGTTATGCATCTATGGATTCTTTTAAAAAACCAATAAATAAGGCTATTAAGTCTTGTATGTCGGCAAACATATCTTTTCATGATGACTTTAAACATAACAAAAGAATTATTAATGATAAAGAAATAGAGGACTATAAATTAAGTCGTTTTGCTTGTTATATGGTGGCTATGAATGCAGATATAAAGAAGCCACAAGTAGCTAAGGCACAAGTCTATTTTGCTGACCAAGTAGAAAAAATAAATTTATTATTAGAGGGAAAGAACGATATTGAACGCTTACATTATAGAGATGAAATTACAGAGGGTAATAAATCACTAGCTTCATCTGCTAAAAATTTTGGGGTACACAATTTTGCCTATTTTCAAGATGCAGGTTATAGAGGGCTGTATAATAATACTATTGGAAAAATAAAAACCAAAAAAGGCTTAAAAAAAAATCAAGATCATTTTGATTATATGGGAAGGACGGAATTAGCAGCCAATCTTTTTAGAATAACCCTTACTGAAGAAAAATTAAAAACAATACCCAAAAGTGGTCAAAAAGTAGCGGAAAAAGTGCATAATTCTGTAGGTAAACAAGTTAGAAAAATGGTTATTGATAATACAGGACAAACCCCCGAGGATTTACCGAAAGAGAGGCGATTAGGAGAGGCTAAAAAGCAATTAAAACAAGCCTCTAAAAAATTAAATTCTAAAACCACAAAATAACTCTATTTGGATGTACTCGTGATTAGGGCGATAATCTCAAATTTAAAAAAAGAAAGCCAGCGGCTTTTAGAAATGGCAAAACAGGCGGTGGAAATGGCTATAGAAAAAGGGGAAACGGAGGTTAAAAACTATTAGAATGTAGAATTTGTAAATAAATTACAAATTTTAAAGTTTAATTTGTATTTTTGCTATTTTTATTAATAGTCTACAAATGATTTTAGAAATTAAATTAAGTAATTTTTATTCTATCAATGAAGAGGTAGTTTTGGATTTGAGGGCAGCAAATATAAGCAACAAAAATACTAAAAATTTAATCGACCATTTCTTTGAGATAGGTAAAAAAAAAGTTTTAAAAACAGTTGCTATTTATGGGGCAAATGCTTCTGGAAAAAGCAATATCATCAAAGCCATTCGCTGGTGTTGTCATTTCATTTTGAATTCACATGGGTTTAATCAAGGTTTTATATTTCCTCTGAAGCCTTTTAAATTTAATACCAAAGAAAAATTAAGCACATTTTATATTCATTTTATACATGAGGAAATAGAATATGAATATGCTTTTTCTTTGGATTTACACCGTCATACTTTTGTAAAAGAGTCTTTATATTATTATCCAAACGGCAGAAAAGCTAAAATTTTTGAAAGGAACGAAAACAAAGGCGAACAAAAAAACGAAAAATATAGTTTTGGACAAATCATAAAAAGACCCTTGGACGTAGCAGAAAACACCTCTAATAAAACATTGTATTTATCAAGGGCAAGTCAAATGGATAGGCATTTTGCCAAAAGCCTTTATAATTATTTTAATGAAAAATTTATTTTACAATATGATGGCAATAGGTTAGACAATATTGAATCCTATTTACAACATGAAGATGCTAAGAAATTCCTATTAGATGCTCTACAAGTTGCTGATAGTGATATTATAGATATTCAACACAGAAAGATTCAAATACCCACTAAAATACCCACTAGAAATATAGAAATACTAACTTTTCACAAGTCAAACCCAGATATTGTTTTTGATTTTTTTGATGAAGAGTCTGATGGTACTAAAAAATTATTTTTTGTTTTACTCAATATTTTTGATATCCTTTCAAAGGATAAAATATTATTAATTGATGAAATAGAAACTTCTTTACACCCTAAAATTGTGGAATATATTTTAACATTATTTCATAAAAGTAAAAAAAGTCAGCTTATTTTTACTACACACCACACCAACCTTTTGAATTTAAAAAAGATGAGAAAAGACCAGATTTATTTTGTCAATAAAAAACAAGACGCTTCTTCCGATCTTTATTCTTTGTATGATTATAGTGATTTCAGAGAGACAATGGATTTAGAAAAAGCCTATTTACAAGGGCGTTTTGATGCAATACCTATTATGCAGGATTAAAAAATGAAAAAGGTAAGGAAAAGAAAAGATAAAAAGACTAATCCTGTTTATTATGTCTTTTGTGAAGGAGAATCAGAAAAAGCCTATATTAAGTATTTGAAAAAAGAATACAGAAAACCAATAACCATTAAAGTTGAACAAAAAAATGAAGTGAATCAACATAAAATAAATACTTACTTAAAAAACAATCAACCTTTTGACAAGAAAAAAGACAAAATATTTTTGATGTATGATTTAGATATAACAGGTACATTAGAAAAATTAAACAATATTAAAATACGTAATAAAGTTTTATTAGTTTCTAATCCTTGTTTTGAATTATGGTATTTATTGCATTTTCAATATCAAACAGCAAACATAAATAGCAAGTATTGTGAAAATTTATTGAAAGGATATCTACGAAACTATCAGAAAGGAGAAGTTCCACAGGATATAAAAAACAGAATAAAAAATGCAGGAAATTTGCAAAAAGTCATTCAAAAAGCTAAAAAATTAAAATATTACAAGAACCCATCTACAACAGTTTATTTAATAATCGATCTGCTCCAAAAATAAAAGCCAGCGGCTTTTATAAGTGGCAAAACAGGCGGTGAAGGTGGCTATAGAAAAAGGGGAAATGGAGGCTTTGGAGTTGATGAGTGGAGATTAATTTTATTTATATTTGTAAGCAAGCAGTATAGATGATTGACAAAATAAAAATACAAGGGTATAAGTCTATAAAAGATATAGAATTAGCATTAAAACCTATTAACTTACTCATTGGTGCAAATGGTTCAGGGAAAAGTATTTTCCTTTCTTTTTTTGAATTTTTAAATTACTTATACGAACAAAAATTGCAAGAATATATCGCGTTGAGAGGTGGGCAAGAAAAGTTTTTTTTTCAAGGGGTAAAAACCACTGAATCTATCAAATCGCATGTATCTTTTAATAATGGAAGAAATGGATATTCTTTTACACTTACAGCTGGAGAAGATGAGCCTATTTTTACAGAAGAGGGCTTATGGTATCGTCAAAATGAATGGCATGAAATACCTAATAAAAAAGAAGCTAGCATAAAATTTCATAACAAGGATCATCATAATTATAATAGATCAACATATATTAGAGGTTTTTTAAAAAGCTTTAAAAAGTTTCATTTTCACGATACAGGACCAAAATCACGATTTAATAATCACAGTCATATACAAAATGATACCTATTTTCTGTATGAAAATGGAGGAAATATCCCTACTTATTTATTTAGAATATATAATGAAAATCCAATGATTTACAAGCGAATTATTTATACCATTCAAAGTATAGCTCCTTATTTTTCAGATTTTTATTTTCAACCCAACGAAAGCGGCTATTTAAAATTACAATGGACAGATAAGTACAGTAATACCATCTATGGAGTCAATGATTTGTCCGATGGTACATTGCGTTTTATTGCTTTGTGTGTGCTTTTTCTACAACCTGAATTGCCCGAAACAATTATCATTGATGAGCCAGAATTAGGATTACATCCAACAGCGATTACCAAATTATCGGGTCTGATTAAAAGCGTTGTACAGAAAAAAACACAAGTGATTGTCGCTACACAGTCTGCTGATTTAATCAATCATTTTAAGCCCGAAGATGTAGTCACCGTAGATCAAATCAATGGAGCAAGTGAATTTCATAGATTGGACAAGCAAAACTTAGAACAATGGCTCGAAGAATACAGTATTGGTGATTTGTGGATGAGAAATATCCTTGAAAAAGGACAGCCTAATGAGTAGTCCAATGAAAAGATTATACATTATTTGCGAAGGACAAACAGAACAAGAATTTAGTAAGAAGATATTACAATCTTATTTTAACCATAAAAATATAGAAATTAAGCCTCCATTAATCAAAAAATCGGGAGGTGGTATGGTAGCGTGGCAACATTTAAAAAAACAGATTAATATGCATTTAAAGCAAGATAAAAATGCTTATGTAACGATGCTGATAGATTATTACGGTATAAAAGATAAACATTTATTTCCTAAATGGTCAGAGCGTAAAGAAACTGCAGATAAATCTGAAAGGATGGATTTTATAGAAAAAGCAATGCAAGATGAGATAAATCATCGTAGGTTTATACCATACATTCAATTACATGAGTTTGAAGGTTTGCTTTTTAATAATATAAAGGTTTTCAGTGATAATTTTAAAGAAACAGAATATAACCGCAAAGAGATACAAAAGATTATTGAAGAACATCCAAATCCTGAATTAATCAATGATGAGCAAGAAACAGCACCATCTAAAAGATTAAAAAATAATATAAAAGGCTATGATAAAGTAGTTTATGGAAACTGTTTAGCGGAATCAATAGGACTTCCTAACATAAGAAATAAAAGCCCTCGATTCAATGGGTGGATTAAAAATATAGAAACAGTTTTACTTAAAAAAGGAAAACCAGCGGCTTTTGGAAGTGGCAAAACAAACGGTGAAGGTGGCTATTGAAAAAGGGGAAATGGAGGGGATGGAATTGGTAGAGAAAAAATAAAATGTTTTTGCTTTTTTTGTCAAAAAAAAACTATATTTGCCCGTAAATATCTTATAGGTGCTCTTGGTTAAGCATTCTTGATTTTTTATAGTTAAGAATGCCAAACCTTGAGCTTTTTTGCCTAATTTGCAAAACATAAAGTGCCCAGCTATTCATTGCCTGCCTGTCGGCAGACAGGCACTCCAAAATAAGTATTAGTCGACTTATTACAGTGGGCTTTTTTTATCATCAAAGAAAATCCAAACCCAAATCTCCCAAAAAATAGAACAAAGTATAATTAGCCAAACAGAATGTACATTTTAGGGTAAAGCGTAAAAAACGCTGAAAACTGCCGTACAGTAAGGGCTACGGTTTTTTTTATGCCCTGAAGCTATGTAAAACAGAATGTACATTTTGGTTTAATTTTGTGTTAATTTTTTATGAAAAATGTTAAGTAATAGTGCCAAACAGCCTAAAAGCCAGCCAAAATGTTAACCACCTGTAAAATAAGACCCTACGGGAAATAAAACACCATATAAATAGCTTATAAGTACCCCTTAAAACTACCCAAAAAACACCCCTGAACATATACTGTCTAAAAATTAGTTGCCATTCCTTTGTAGGTAAAAAAAGCCTTTTTTTTGTCAAAAATGAGCCAAAAAAACGCAAAAAAAGGGTATAAATTTATTGTAACTATGGCATTTAAATTCCTCAAAATTGTTGCACAATT
This sequence comes from Ichthyobacteriaceae bacterium, assembly GCA_965226285.1. Classification (GTDB taxonomy): domain Bacteria; phylum Bacteroidota; class Bacteroidia; order Flavobacteriales; family Ichthyobacteriaceae; genus CBDDCQ01. Next base: position 652,866 of record CBDDCQ010000005.1, on the reverse strand, counting down.
CTTTTGGTGATAAATTTCTTACTTGCATACTTTATAAGTTTTCTTTTATGAATGCTTTATTTATCTTTTTGATCAGTGATGGTCCCTCATAAATAAAACCTGTGTAAATCTGAACTAAACTAGCTCCAGCTTTTATCTTTTCTATAGCGTCTTGTGGACTGTGTATACCTCCTACTCCTATAATGGTAAAACTACCCTTAGATTTCTGATAGAGATATTTTATCACTTGGGTAGATTTATCTTTTACAGGCTTACCGCTTAGTCCTCCTCTGCCTATAGATTGTACCTTTTTTACAGGAGTTTTTAAGTTCGATCGGTCTATAGTAGTATTAGTGGCTATGACTCCTTGTATATGCGTTTCTTGTACAATTTTTATAATGTCATCTAATTGTTCATTGGTTAAATCAGGTGCTATTTTCAGTAGGATAGGGTGTTTTTTAGTATTGATATTTTGCAATACCGAGAGTATTTTTTTTAAAGGTCCTTTTTCTTGTAAATCCCTTAGATTAGGAGTATTTGGAGAACTCACATTTACTACAAAATAATCTACTACCTCTTGTAGAGCTCTAAAGCAATGGATATAGTCTTCTAATGCTTTTTCATTTGGAGTAACTTTATTTTTACCTATGTTGCCTCCTATAATGATATTTGTTTTTTTTCGTTGAAGGCGTTTTACAGCATTTTTTACCCCTTGGTTATTAAATCCCATTCTATTGATAAGTCCTTTATCTTTCACAAGTCTGAACATACGAGGTTTGGGATTACCTTCTTGTGCTTTTGGAGTGAGTGTACCTATTTCTACAAAGCCAAACCCTAGAGTACCAAGCTGATCAAATAAAAGTGCATCTTTGTCAAATCCCGCTGCAAGTCCGACTCTATTCGGAAATTTTAAACCTAGTAATTCTTTGGAAAAGTACCTGTTTTTGGTGCAAAAGATACTATTTACAATGGCTTTTATAAAGGGAATTTTAAATGAATAATAGATACTTTTAAATACGAAGTAATGTGCTTTTTCAGGAGCAAATAGAAATAGAATAGGTCTTATCAATAATTTATACATTATTCTAATATTGGAATACTGTTCTTTCTTAAATCTTTATATTCTATCATGTATAAAGCGTTATTGACATATCCACCACTGCCTGATTCTAAGTAGTTAAAGTTAGAATATATTCCTTTAGTAATATTTTTAAAATCATTTATAGCATATCGGATTAATATATCTAATGTAATATCAAAACCTATAAGTGCATATTTATCGGGGTTTTTTTTATTCTTTTTTCGGTATCTTTTTATCATTTTTTTTGTACTTTCATTTAGATAATCAATATGGTATGGAGAGGGGTAATGTAAATTGACATAAGATAGATAATCACTTTCTAATTTATCAATAATGTTACTCTTTTTTAGTAGTATTACTTTTGATATGGCAGTATCTTGAAAACTATATAAATTACTGATCAAATCACTGGTAATTACATTGTCATCAGTCGACAATATAAAGGTATGTTTTTCAAAAGGTTTGATATAATCTAATATGCTATCCTTATGCAATGCTCTCTCTAAACAGAAAAGATTTTTTAACTTTAGACTATCTACAAAGGTACTAATATGCTTTTCTATTATTTTCATTTCTCTTAACATTTTTGGAGTATATACTAAAACTACATTTTCTTTATTGTAATTCTTTTTAAAATAATCAATCGCTACATCAGATAGAATTTGATTATTTGGATTAACTTGTATTACATAGGGGTATGTTTCTAAGTCTTTTTTTATAGATAGCGGAGATACAATAAGAGTTTTAATATTGTTATTTTTCAAGTAATTAGCAATATGTTGTATGTTTTTAGTATACAATGGACCTAAAATAATATCGATGTTAGTAAAGTCATTATTTTTTAAGATGTTGTCTAGTTTTTCTACGTCATTGCCAGTATCATATACATTAACATTTATAGAAAACCCTAAATCTTTTAGTGAATCTAAAGCACAAAGTACACCTGTATAAAATTCTAATGCTACTTTTGATTTTTGGAAAATGCTTTTTTTGCCTGTAATCATGTCTGGTTTTATGGTGTCATTTTGTTGTAAATAGAACGGGAGCATGAGTGCTACATTTAATGGATTTACAGTAACACTATCTACATTAAAGGATATAATTTTTTTATTTTTGCTAATTTTGTAGTTAGCATTTAAGATAGAATCCTCCTTTATAACATTTTCTTTTTCTAAAAGATGATTTATTGATGAATGTTCTTCTTGAACTAAAGGTTTATTTTTGGGAATGAGTAAATATTGATCATATTTTAATCCTTGTGAAAGAAAAGGGTTAGCCTCATAAAGTTGTTCCTTAGTAATATTGTACTTTTTTAATATACTAAAAACAGTTTGTTTTTTTTCTACAAAATGTAGTTTGTATTGAAAGGATATAATTTTTTTATTCTTGAAAATTTTGTAATTAGAACCTAAAATAGGATACTCCTTTATAATATTTTCTTTTTTTAAACGATGATTTATTGATGAATGTTCTTCTTGAATTAAAGGTTTATTTTTGGGAATGAGTAAATATTGATCATATTTTAATCCTTGTAAAAGAAAAGGGTTAGCATCATAAAGTTGTTTCTTAGTAATGTTGTACTTTTTTAATAGACTAAAAACAGTTTGTTTTTTTTCTACAAAATGTAGTTTGTATTGAGTTGTATCTATGGCTAAAGGGATCGTAAGAGTGTCCCCGATTTTGAGTCCTTTATCTAAGAAAGAGTTTTCTTTTAACAGGTTAAATATAGATAGATTATATCTTTTAGATAGTGAATAAAGTGTTTCTTTGGGTTTTACGAAGTGATAGATATATCGTCTAACTTTTTTTTTCTTTTGAGGTAATTTATCTAGTGGAACTTTTATCTCTTGTCCCTCTTCCAATGGGATTGTTAAATCTTTATTATGTTCTTGTAAATCTTCTAAACTCATAAAGTGTCTTTTGGCTATAATTTTGAGTGTTTCGTTTTTTTTAGAGATGTATATTTTGAACTTTTTGTTTTGCCCAAACAATATCGATTGAAAGAATATGTATAAGAAAAGTAAGAGCGTTCTTTTGGTCATATTTCATATAGTGAATATTATAGCCACAAAGATATAAAATAAATGCTAAGTTTTGTTTTTAAAAAAAGAGTACTTTTAATTGTTTATTCCAATTAAATGAAACTTTATGAATTGTACATAAGGGTATTAAATTTATTTTTTATGGTTTAAATAAGGATTTAAATTAGTTATTATTGCATAAGGGAATATATTACTAGTATAAATTATCAAAAATAAATTGAAAACAATTTTTTTAATACTCGGTAGTAATATAGGTGATAGATTGTATTATTTGGAAAATTCATTAGTACAGATAAGCAGATATATCGGAGATATAAAAAGCAAGTCACATGTATATACTACAGTACCTTGGGGATTTAAAGCTGAGAGTGATTTTTTGAATATGGCTATAAAAGTAGAAACGCTATTATCAGCAACAGAGGTCTTACAACAGTGTCTATCTATTGAAAAGTTTATGGGCAGAAAAGACAGAACAAGTCCACAGTATAAATCTAGAACTATAGATATAGATATTTTATTTTATGAGGATGAAATTATCAATACGGATACGTTAACAGTACCGCATCCTAAGTTGCAAGAGCGAAATTTTGTATTAGTGCCTCTCAGTGATATTTATCCACAGGGTATTCATCCTGTATTACATAAAACTATATTAGAACTTTATGATGAATGTAAAGATACTCAAACAGTGTCTAAATATAAGTCCATGTTGGAGCAGCATTAGCCTTTTTGAGTAGCGTTAATTTTTTAGCACTAATTTTTCTAAATTTTGTTTATTTATTAGTTTTGAAATTAAATTAACACCTCAATTATTTTTTTTAATATCAAATATAAAAAAAGTGTTTAAATTTGCAAATTGTTTAGTTGCTCTTTTATAAGATAGGGTTTATTAATTTAAATTCATGATAGATATAAATGATAAGTTATACGATATAACCTTTGCAGGACTAAAATTGGGAGAACACAAGTATGTATATCCTATAGACGTTGAGTTCTTTTCAGGTTATGATGATATAGAGGAATTGAAAGAGGTAAACATTCAAGCGAATATATTACTAAAAAAAGGTTCTAGTATATTAGATTTTAGATTGAAAATACTAGGTACAATAGAGGTTTTTTGCGATGTTTCTAGAGAACCATTTCAAATAACTATAGATAAACAAGAAAAATTTATAGTAAAATTCGGTAAGGAATACAAAGACGATGATGGGAATATAATTATTATTCCACATGGAGAATATAAATTTAATATAAAAAAACAAATATTTGAAACAATAATACTTTCTATTCCCATGAAAAAAATACACCCTGATGTAATAAATGGCACAATGAAATCTGATATTTTAGATAAATTGGAATACTCAAAAGAAGAAAAAGAAAATGAGATAAATCCTATATGGAATAAGTTGAAAGAATTAATATAAATAAATTTTAATTAAGTAGAGATGGCACATCCAAAGAGAAAAATTTCTAAAACTAGAAGAGATAAAAGAAGAACACATTATAAAGCTGTAGTTCCTTCTATAACTACCTGCTCTACTACAGGAGAGGTACATATGACTCATAGGGCTTATTGGCATGAAGACAAACTTTACTACAGAGGAAATGTAGTAATGGAAAAAAATGATTAATATTAAAAATCTAAATTGAAAAAAAGGTTTTTTTACCTCTTTTCAATTTTTTTACATAAAATATCTACTTTTATGGAACTAAAAGATATTCAAAATTTAATAAAGTTCGTAGCTAAAACTGGTGTAAGCGAAGTTAATGTAGAGCTCAAAGGTATTAAAATAAGTATTAAAACTGATGGTACAGGAAGAATACCTGAAAGTACTGGAACTACTATTGTACAACCTGTACACATGATGCCAAATCAAATGTCTATCTCTACACCACCCGCTAACGCACCTATAACAGCTCCTCCTACAGAAACTCCTACCAATGAAAATAAACCCCAAAATAACGCAAATCAAGTAACCATCAAATCTCCTATGATAGGAACATTTTACTTAAAGCCTTCACCAGATAAACCAAACTTTGTAAATGTAGGCGATGTAATTAATAAAGGTCATACTATTTGTATTATAGAAGCCATGAAACTATTTAACGAAATAGAGTCTGAGATATCGGGTAAAATTGTAAAAATACTGGTAGATGATAGTTCTCCTGTAGAATTTGATCAACCACTATTTGTAATAGAACCTACTTAAATATTGTTTTTTTATCAAGCAAATAAACATTTACAAATATATATATGTTTAAAAAAATATTAGTTGCCAATAGAGGAGAGATAGCCATGAGAATTATTCGAACTGCAAAAGAAATGGGTATTAATACAGTTGCTATATATTCCACTGCAGATAGAGATAGCTTACATGTAAAATTTGCTGATGAAGCTGTATGTGTGGGTCCTCCTGCCTCTAAAGATTCTTATTTAAACATGCATAACGTAATGTCTGCAGCAGAAGTTACTAATGTCGAAGCTATTCATCCTGGCTATGGTTTTTTATCCGAAAATGCTACATTCTCGGATATGTGTAAAGAACACGGAATCAAATTTATAGGGGCCTCAGGAAATATGATTAGACGCATGGGAGACAAAGCCTCTGCTAAAGCAACTATGAAGAAAGCTGGAGTACCTTGCGTACCAGGTTCTGATGGTCTCTTAGAATCTTATGAAGAAGCTAAAAAACTAGCTAAAAAGATAAAATATCCTGTAATGATAAAAGCCACTTCAGGGGGAGGTGGTAGGGGTATGCGCGCTGTATTTTCAGAAGATGAACTTAAAGAACACTGGGACTCCGCTCGAAAAGAAGCTAAAGCTGCTTTTGGAGACGATGGAATGTATATGGAAAAACTTATAGAAGAGCCTAGACATATAGAAATACAAATCATAGGCGATTCTAAAGGTAAAGCTTGCCATCTTTCAGAAAGAGATTGCTCTATCCAACGGAGACATCAAAAATTAGTAGAAGAAACCCCATCTCCATTTATGACTGACAAACTCAGAAATGCTATGGGCAACGCTGCTATAAAAGCTGCTGAAAGTATCAAATACGAAGGAGCAGGCACTATCGAATTTCTGGTAGATAAACATAAAAACTTCTATTTTATGGAAATGAATACTCGTATTCAAGTAGAGCATCCTATTACAGAACAAATAATAGATTATGACTTGATAAGAGAACAAATATTAGTAGCTTATGGAGTAACTATATCAGGTAAAAACTATTTGCCTAAATTACATTCCATAGAATGCAGAATTAATGCAGAAAATCCATATAAAGATTTTCAACCCAACCCAGGTAAAATTACAAACTTACACCTACCTGGAGGACACGGAGTAAGGGTAGATACGCATGTATATTCAGGATACGTAATACCTTCTTATTATGACTCCATGATTGCTAAACTTATTACTACAGCTCAAACTAGAAAAGAAGCTATCTCTAAAATGAGAAGAGCTTTAGATGAATTCATTATTGAAGGTATAGAGACTTCTATTCCTTTTCATAAACAACTTATGGATAATCGAGATTTTATCAAAGGAAACTACACCACCAAGTTTATGGAATATTTTGAAATTAAGGAACTATAATTCTTAATATCATTTCATTATTATAAAAAATCTCCATTCTGAATGTAGAGGTGGTAGATTCAACTTACAAGTGCAACATTATTTAATTTTGATTTTTTTCTACAAATTTATAAAATAATTGGAAAGGTCTTACATAATTTATTCCCTTTCATTAGGTCTGTTGTTTATCTTGATTTGAATATTTTTCACTAAGTGTTGCACTTACTAATTGAATTTACATTTTTTAACAGTATAAGTCATTAGATAAGGTTAGATTTGTATAAAGTCATTTATCTATGAATGTATTACAGACTATTGAAAAGCACATGTTACAGCGAAATTACGCTGAAAGTACTATAAAAACTTATTTAAATTTTTTAAAACAATATGCTAAGTTTTGTAATCGCAATAATTTGAACCCTAAAACAGATGTTAAGGAGTTTATCCAGTATTTAATTCATCTAAGTTTTTTAAAATAACACTTGTTTTAAATGTAACTTTTATTATATTTGCACAATCAAACTAAAAAACAAAATAAGACAAACAAAACAAATAATAAAACATCAAACTATAAGGAATATAAGTAAAAGAGGGTTTCTTAATTCCTTACAAATTCAAGTGATGAAATATAGAATAAATACTCATAACAGATAATATTAATAACTTTGCAATATGAAAACAGAAGCACAAATACGAAATACTTTAGTTAGAAAGGTTTTAGAAATACCGGCTAAAAACTTAAAATCTCTTTCAGATTTTGTTTCAACATTGGAGAATACAGGAAGTAAAAAATCAGATATTTTGTCTTTTTCAGGCGTTTGGAGAGATATTGATAATTCTGTCTTTAAAGACCTTACAGAAAATTTACTCCAAAATAGACAAAGTACTAGAAAACCAATAGATGAATAGAGCGTTAATTGATACTGATATTCTTTCATTTTTGATATGGATACGCAATTTATTACAGATATAGAAGGAAATAAGACAAAGGCTATAATAAGTATGGAAGATTATAATTATTTATTGAGAGCATCGAACTACTCGAAGAAGAAAATGATTGTAAACTTTATGATGAGGCTAAAAAAAATGTTGATGAGAAAATCTATACACTTGAAGAAATAGCTGAGATAATAGGATATGAGTTATAAAATCATTTTTAGAGAACGAGCTAAAAAATCTTTAAAGTCGTTTCCTCAAGAGGATAGCAAAAGAATATTTGAAACTAAAAGAAAGTATATTTATATATCGCTCCTTTATTTCCTACGGCTATAGCAGTATTTGTCCTCTTGAAAAACTGAATTGCATTCAAATTTGTATGATCTATTTTTTGCCAATTTTTACCATTGTCATAAGATATATCCATTCCATTAATGCCCACAGCTACAAATATATTTCCTTTAAAGTGCGTTACACAAGAACGGTAGCCAGAGAGGGGGGTAATGGGTCGTTTCCATGTTTTTCCTCCATCAGTAGAATATATAGCAGATCGGGTGTCATCAGGATGTAAATAACTCCCTCCTACGGCTACACCAATTTTGCTATCTTTAAAATCTATAGAGTAAATGCCTCTGGCTTTACCGGGTAACATCGGAGTATCAAAAGCTTCAAAGGTATTTCCTCCATCAGTAGATTGATATACTCTTATTCTTTTTTCACCCCCTAACCCAATCCAATAGGTATCCGAAGAAACGTCGTAGTCTATACAAGTATTACTCGCTGCAAAACAAGCTTCTTTGCCTATGTTAAAAGGAATGTTAGAAGGTGGTAACCTCTTCCATATACCATTGGTCTTTTTGAGTATATCTATGGTTTTTCCCTGAGGGTCTCCTACTGCAATATCTTTTTTTATAGAATTAAAAAATACGGTTTTAGCAGTGTCTATAAATATTTTTGCCCAATTCTCTCCTCCATCTGTAGTTTCTATCATTACTGCTGGAGAACCTGCACTTAAAAGAATAGCGTTGTTTTTACTTGCAGCAATACAAGAACGGAAATCCAGTGAGTGAAACTCCTTTATAGAATCTACTTTCCATGTTTTACCCAAATCAGCAGAATGCAAAAAACTACCTTTACTACCTCCTACCCATACTACATTTTCTACAGATAATGCCAAGCCTCTAAAATGGTTTTGAATTCCTAAATCTATTTTTTCTTTTTTGATTTGATATTCCGTTTGATAACAAGATATAAAACAAACACAAATCAATAGTAATAAAATCTTTTTCACAATAATAGTCATAATAAAATTAACGAAATAGTAAAAGAGAAGATACTCTGTTTGATCTCACTTTACAAAGCCCCCTGCCTTTCGGCAGGCAGGCTATTCCATTTATAAATACATCAAATACATTTTACCATTTACAACCAAATCACAATTACCTAAATATCAGTGCTATATTATTGAATTATAAGGTTACAGGTTTAATCTAAAAGCTGAACTATCTCCTGTCACTTTTACAAAATTATCTATAGGAGTCACTACTACTTTACTGGTAAATAATTTATCAGTTTTATCAGATTTACTCGTTCTTAAAGTTATTTTTTTAGTCAAAATAGTCCTATTATCTCTGTAAACGTTTAATTCAAAAATACGATCTTTATCTATAACAGGGTGATCTATGACAACTTGCCTAACATTTCCCAATTTAGGACTACTCCAAAATGAGATTACTTTTTTATGCCAGCCAATCGTACTCACGTGTCCTTGGGCACTTATATGAGGTTTAGGGACAATTTTATCAACACATTCTATTGCGACAAGAAAATCATTAATAGGTGCTGTTTTAAAATAAACTCTGAAGCATAATTCATAACTTGTCTTACAACAAAGTGGTTCCCTTTCTATTTTACTACAAGAATAAAATGATAAAATAACAATTATACATAATAGTTTTTTCATAAGTTAGGGTTTCACAGTCATAATTTTTTTCTTGTATTGGAAATTATCACTACCCTCTTTCCAATAATTATAGGTACACCAACTATTGCTATCAAACCAGCCCCAATTCATATGGAGATATGTAGTAGTTTTTGATATGCTATAAGTACTGGTATCAAGAACCCGTCCTGTACGGGGATCCACTTTATCTATTCTAAAGATCCTACTATCAGTAACAATACGATAACCATCAGTTACCCAAGCATGTCCATCACCGTATGTGATGTATGGTATCCCAAATATACTCCAAAACCAAGTGCTATAAATTTTTTTTGCAAAAGCTGAAAGATAAACGGGTCTTTTTTGTTTTAGTTCATTAAATATGATACTATATTGGCAATTTATTAAATTTGCGGTATAACCTGCTGATCTAAAATATTTCACCGCCTCAATATTCTGTGTACCAGATCCTCCTTGACTAGGCGTTCCATAATTCATATTTACCCCTTCTGCTATATCCCATAAAAAGTCTGCTGTACTACTATAATTCTGGTATCCTGATAATATTTTATCCCAATTGTAATATTTAAGGTTATTTTTTCTGTAATATGCCATCATCTGTCCAGTAGCAACCGCTACACAGCCCACCAAAAGTTGGTCTATTCCTTTTTTTGAGACAATGGTTTTGTTGAAAGGAACGTTCTGATGCCATTCAGTTTGTAAGAGCGGAGCTACTTGCTCTATTATAGTTGTTCTATACCCAATTCTGTATTCAGAGACAGTAAACCTTCCCATAGATACTTTTGGTTTAACCGAGTTGGCAAGAAAATCTTTTAAATATTTAATCAATCCAATACTCGGTTTTTTTATATCAAATTTATCTTTGCTATAAAAAAGCACCGGCGGATTCTTTACTTTTTTTATCACGCTAATCAAGGCATAAGCCTTTGGTTTAAAAACTACCAACTGTAAAAAAGGTTTTTTGTTTTTATCGGGCAAATCATAAATAGTATCTATGGTTGATTTACTAATACTCACCTTAGGAGTAGCAGTACTCCCTGGTGCTGAATTTGTTAAATCATGGGAGATAAATACATCGTTTATAAAATCAATCGCCTCTCCGACTTTATCAATCTTTTGAACCGTTTTTTGAGAGGCTACGCCTTTATCTAAAAGATCAGATTCTTTTGTACAAGCAATGAAAAATAAGCTTGTAATTATCGCTATATAAAAATTAACAATAAAGTAATAGTGTTTTCTCATAGTAGTAATATTTAAAATGTTTAACTAATTTAATCTAAAAGTAACAGTTTAGTCTAAAACTTACCTTTATAGGTTTATTTCTCTGTCTTGCAAGAATCATATTAGGTAAATTTTTTACTACCCATAATGGCTGTAGCATCTAAGTTTTTTACCTATTATTCCCCTTCTTTTAGTACAAGCAGTGAAAAATAAGTTTGTAATCATCGCTATATAAAATTAGCAATAAAGTAATAATAGTGTTTTCTCATATAGTAATGTTTAAAATGTTTAAATAATTTAATCTAATAGGTAACAGTTTAGTCTAAAACTTACCTTTATAGGTTTATTTCTCCGTTTTGCAGGAAATCATATTAGGTAATTCTTTTACTACCCATATGGCTGTAGCATCTAAGTTTTTTACCTATTTCCGCTTCTTTTGTACAAGCAGTGAAAAATAAGTTTGTATCATCGCTATATAAAATTAGCAATAATAGTAATAATAGTATTTTCTCATATAGTAATGTTTAAAATGTTTAACTAATTTAATTAATTTAATCTAAAGGTAACAGTTTTAGTCTAAAACTTACCTTTATAGGTTTATTTCTCCGTTTTTGCAGGAAATCATATTAGGTAATTTTTTTACTACCCGTATGGCTGTAGCATCTGTGTATAATAGTTTTTTCATAAGTTAGGGTTTCATACGTTATCATTTTTTTTGTATTTATAATTGTGATTACCAACTCTCCAAAGGTTACAGGTTTAATGTAAAAGCTGAACCATCATCTCTTGCCACTTTTACAAAATTATCCATAGGAGTCACTACTATTTTACTGGTAGTAAGACGGTCATCTCGATTTCTACTCGTTCTTAAAGTTATTTTTTTAGTTAAAACAATCTTATTATATCTGTAAACTTCTAATTCAAAAATACGATCTTTGTCTAAAACAGGGTGACTTATGAAAACTTTCCTAATACCTTTATGTCCCCAGTGCTGATGACTCTTAAATGAAATTAATGTTTTAAAACCAAGAGTAGTAAAGTTTCCTTCGGCACTGATAAGGGGTTTAGGGGCAACGTTATCAGTACATTCTATTGTGCAACGAAAAGCACTAGCAGGTGCTGTTTCAAAATTAACGGCAAACCTTAATATGTAGCGTGAATACCTATTAATATAAATCTCCTTATGACAAGAATAAAATGATAAAATAACAATTATGTATAATAGTTTTTTCATAAGTTAGGGTTTAAAAATTAGCAATAAAGTAATAAGAGTGTTTTTCTCATAATAGTAATGTTTAAATAAATTTAAATTAATTTAACCTATAAGGTAACAGGTAGTCTAAAACTCACCTTTACAGGTTTATTTCTCTGTCTTGCAGGAATCATATTAGGTAATTTTTTTACTACCCATAATGGCTGTAGCATCTAAGTTTTTTACCTATTCCCCTTCTTTTGTACAAGCAGTGAAAAATAAGTTTGTAATCATCGCTATATAAAATTAGCAATAATAGTAATAGTGTTTTCTCATATTAGTAAGGTTTAAATAAATTTAATTAATTTAATCTAAAGGTAACAGGTAGTCTAAAACTCACCTTTACGGGTTTATTTCTCTGTCTTGCAGGAATCATATTAGGTAATTTTTTTACTACCCGTATGGCTGCAGCATCTAAGTTTTTATCTACTCCCCTTAATATACTTACATTAGATATTTTTCCTGATTTTTCTATTACAAAACTGATGAATACTCTACCTTGTATTCCCATTTCACTTGCAATTTCAGGGTATTTTAGATTTTTAACAATAAACTTGTTGATATTCTTTTGGAAGCAATTATATTTTTCCAACTTAGTTTTTAATTTTTCACAACCGGGATAAGTAGCTTGGTCTTCTACCAAAGCAAAATCAAATACTTCTTCCGTTTCTTCTTCCTCTACTACTACTACTTCTTCTTCATCCGTTTCGGTATTGTCCATGATAAGCTCATCGTCGAGTTCTACATTGTCTTCTACTACTGTAATTACATCGGGCGGCGGTGGCGGTGGTGGTGGCAATTTGGGTTTCTCTGGTTGAGTCAAAGGTATTTCTTCCTCATCGTCTAATGCATTAGACAATTCTCCTAAACTTCCATAAGTTTTTTCATAAAACTTTGCCTCTATCACAAAATAACTTAGCAAAAGAGCTATAATAAGTCCACACTGAATAAAGAGTAATTTCTTCTTTTCTGTATCGTGTTTTGGGTTCTTCTTTAGTTCCATAATTTTATTAAATATTAAGTATTTAAAAAATATCGGGGCTAATTTACAATTAATTTTTTAATGAACCTACTTTTTTAAAAAAAAATAAAAAACATAAAAAAAACTTCTAATTATATAAATTAAGAATAATTTTAGTACATTCGCAAGAATTATTCCCTAAATTACTTTTTATGAATATTTTAGTGATCAATTCGGGTAGTTCTTCTATCAAGTACCAACTTATAAATATTGTAGCAAACAATGTACTTTTTAGTGGAATAATTGAACGAATAGGACAGACCAGCTCCACGATATCTCATTGTAATTTTACGCAACGAACACCTAAAGAAGTTAAAGATACCACTGCTATTGCATCTCACAAAGAAGGCTTAGAAAAAATATCTAAATTATTAAATACCTTTGATATAAAAGCAGTAGGACATAGAGTAGTACACGGAGGCGAGGTATTCTCTAAAACTACTATAATCAACCAGAAAGTAAAAAATGAAATAAAAAAATTATACCCTCTTGCACCGCTTCATAACCCAGCAAATCTACAGGGTATAAAAGTGGCTGAAAAAGTATTTGACAAAGCCATACAAATAGCAGTATTTGATACTGCTTTTCATCAAACCATACCTCAAAAGGCATTTCGATATGCTATTCCTAATGAATTTTATACAAAATATGGAATACGAAAATATGGATTTCACGGTACTAGCCATAAGTATGTAAGTAAAAAAGCCATCGAGTATTTAAGTAAACCCAATGCAAAAATAATCACTATTCATTTGGGCAACGGCTGTAGTATGGCAGCTATAAATGATGGTAAATGTATAGATACCACCATGGGCATGGGTCCTCTTAGTGGATTAGTCATGGGAACACGTTGCGGGGATTTAGACCCCTCTATTATTTTTTATATGGTTCATCAATTAGGATACTCCATAGAAGAGACCTCTGATATACTCAACAAAAAAAGCGGAATGTTAGGGCTGACTGGCTTTAGCGATATGAGAGATATTAGAGCAAATATAGAAAAAAATGATGAAAATAACCTCTTAGCCTCTCAAATATATAATTACAATATTCAAAAAATGATAGGGGCTTATACAGTGGCTTTAAATGGATTAGACGCCATAGTATTTACCGCAGGGGTAGGTGAAAATGATATTCAAACGCGTAGGGGTATTTGTGAAAATATGCAAGTGATAGGTATAGAAATAGATTTAGAAAAAAATAATAAAAAAGCCAAAAAAATTATAGAAGTACAATCTGAAAAATCAAAAGTAAAAATATTAGTCATTCCAACTAATGAAGAACTGGAAATAGCCAAACAAACCTATGAACTTATAACTACAATACTTTAAAGAAAATAACTATTTTTGCCAGATTTTTATACGACAACTCATATCTAAATTAAGCACAATTCATAAACGAGATAAGAGGAAATGAAATTAATAAACTTTAGATAAGATTTAAACATGAACTATAAATTTGTGATTGCACATTATAATGAAGATTTAGAATGGATCAAACCTTATGCGAAAAATACTTACATTTATCATAAAGGAAACGATACAGAGCCACCATTTGATTGCTATCATTGGGAAAAGTTACCTAATGTAGGTAGAGAAGGACATACTTATCTCTACCATATTGTCAAAAACTATCATCAATTATCAGATATCAATATTTTTTTGCAAGGTAGTATTGCAGACCACCAAGAACAAGGATATTGTTCAAAGAATATTGAAGATTATTTAAAGTTGGAAACTAAATCTTTTTTTTCTCATCGTTTATTTATGTTCAAGCGAGTTGAAAGGTTAGTACATGGTGCAACATGTTCTGTTGATCAAACATGGCTTAAATCTGCTGGAGTGGAATATGCTAAATTAAGTTTACCTGAGTATGTTGAAAAATATGCAGGTACTAAACTCCCTATGTTTTTTTTGGGATTTTATGGTGCATGCTTTTCTATAAAATCTCATCTGATACAAGAAAGAGATATAGAATTCTACAAAAACTTAATTCAGTCTTTAGAGATAAATTCCAACCCAGAAGAAGGACATTATTTAGAAATGTTATGGGTCTATTTTTTCAATATTAACTATAAAATTTTGAGTAAAAATAGAATATCTTATTTGGTGATGAAACATATAACGAAAGAGGTAATTAAAGCAATTACTCTTTATTCATATATTCCATTTATAAGGAAAACTTATCTCTATTTTAAGCGATTTAGAATTAAATTAAAAAAGTAACATGCGTCTATATTTAATTACAGGAGGTGCGGGCTTTATTGGTTCCAGTTTGTCAGAATATTTACTTAAAAATGGCGATAAAGTGATCTGTATAGATAATTTTAATGATTTTTATAATCCAAAAATTAAAGAACAAAATATTTCTGCTTTTTCAAATAATAAAAACTATGTTTTAGAAAGAGGTGACATAAGGGATACGCAATTTTTAAACGAAGTTTTCTCTAAACACAAAATAGACGTAATTATTCACTTGGCAGCTATGGCTAGTGTAACACCCAGTATTGAAAATCCATTACTTTACCAAGAGGTAAATATCATAGGAACTTTTAATATTTTAGAAGTAGCCAAACAAAATAACATTAAGAAAATTATCTTTTCTTCTTCTTCCTCCGTTTATGGCAATACCCAAAAAACTCCTTTTAAAGAAGATATGAATGTAGATTTACCTATATCTCCTTATGCTATGACTAAAAAATCAGGTGAGTTGTTATGCCATACCTACCATCACTTATATCAGATGGATATTATATGTTTGAGATTTTTTACAGTATATGGTCCCAAACAAAGACCAGATTTAGCGATACACAAGTTTGTAGATAAACTCTATAAAGGGGAAGAGATACCATTTTTTGGAGACGGAACAACTCAGAGAGACTATACTTATATAGATGATATAATACAAGGCATAGATGGAAGCATAAACTATCTGTTGAATCATCGAGAGATATATGAGATATTCAACCTTGGGGAACATCAAACAATAGCCCTAAAACAAATGTTAGCAACGATAGAAGAAGCTATAGGTAAAAAGGCTAAAATAAAAAAACTACCTTTGCAGGCAGGTGATGTAGAAAAAACTTACGCAGATATATCAAAAGCTAAAAATTTATTAAGGTATATTCCTAAGACTGACTTTTCGAAAGGTATAGAACAATTTATAAAATGGTACTTAGATAAAATGTGAAAGTAAATACAACATGTAAAAAGTCTCAAGCCTTATAACATTTCATCGCACAGAGTGTGGGAAATAGAAAATAGCAGAACGTAGTTGTGGCTTTGAAATTTTTATGACCAAACAAATATGCTAAGATATATGGAAATAAAATAGTTACATGAAGGATAGTAATCTTACTCCTAAGATATCCGTAATTATGTCTGTTTATAACGGGGAAAAATATTTAAGGGATGCTATTGAAAGTATCCTGAACCAGACTTATACAGATTTTGAATTTATCATTACTAATGCTCATTCAAAAGATAACTCTCAGGATATATTAGAAGAATATGTAAAGAAAGACAATAGAATAAAACTATTTAATAGTAAAAAGAATATTAGATTAGCATCCTGTTTGAATAATATGTTGAGCATATCAAAAGGGAAATACATTGCCAGAATGGATGCAGATGATATTTCTTTACCAGAAAGGTTAAAAAGACAAATAGAGTTTTTAGAAAATAACCCCAATATATCTGTATGTGGTGCATGGTATGTAAATATTCCGGTCGAAGGAAATAAAATAAACACAGCTCGTTTTTATGAAACCAATGATGAACTGTTCAATAATTTTGTATTTTCTGTTCCTGTTGCCCATCCCTTGGCTATGATGAACAAGTCGTTTTTAGTGAAACATCAGATTAAATATAAAACGGAGTTTAAATTTTGCGAAGACTATAAATTATGGCTTGATATATTTGATAGAGGAGGAAAATTTTATAATATACAAGAAACTTTATTATATTACAGAAATCATGATCATCAAGCAAGTAAATCTAAAAAAGAACTACAAGATTCTTTAAGTAGAAAAATTTCTAGAGAATATGTTGAAAAGATATTTCAGGAGTTAAAAATCACAGATAAATTACCTAAAATGTTTTATTTTTCTCATTTAAGATGGATAAATAAAATCAAAAGACAGGCTTTAACAAACAATAAAACCTTACATATCTACCCGAGAAAACAACTAAGAATAATTTTTAATAATATAAAATTAGCCATTTATATTTCTATATACAAAAAAAGTGTATTTGTTCCTATTTATTTTTTATTGTCGTTTGATTTTATACAACTGGGTTGGAAAAAACTTAAAATAATTATATTAAATCACCTAAATACTAAGTATAAAAATACAAGGTTATAATTATGACAAGATTAAGCATCACAAGTGAAGAAACAAAATTACACTTCATAGAGTAACTTAGGTTGCCAGAGAGGAGAGAAGCGTTGGACTTTGGATGTGGAAATGGCGTTTTTACTGAAGTTTTGCAGCAAGTTCTCCCTTCGTGGAAAATTTATGGTACTGAACTTTCTAAAACTGCTATTGCTAATGCAAGGATAAGATACCCCAATTACATTTTTTTTAATGCAGATAATAAAGATTAAAACTATATCAGTTAAAGATTTTATGATCTATTATAAAGAAAATGTTATTAAATTTACTCCCAAGTATTACCAAGAAGAATTGAAATATAGTTTTGTAAAAGAAGTTATCGAAAAATTAGAAGGTCACAGACCCCTTTGAAATTTTTATGACCAAACAAATATGCTAAGATATATGGAAATAAAATAGTTACATGAAAAATAATAATCTTACTCCTAATATATCTGTAATTATGTCTGTTTATAACGGGGAAAAATATTTAAAGGATGCTATTGAAAGTATCCTGAACCAGACTTATACAGATTTTGAATTTATCATTACTAATGATAATTCAAAAGATAACTCTCAAGATATATTAGAAGAATATGCAAAGAAAGACAATAGAATAAAACTATTTACTAGTAAAAAGTATCATGGAATGGTAACTTGTTTAAATAATATGTTGAGCATATCAAAAGGGAAATACATTGCCAGAATGGATGCAGATGATATTTCTTTACCAGAAAGGTTAAAAAAACAAATAGAGTTTTTAGAAAATAACCCCAATATATCTGTATGTGGTGCATGGTATGTAAATATTACGGTCGAAGGAAATAAAATAAACACAGTTCGTTTTTATGAAACCAATGATGAACTGTTCAATAATTTTGTATTGTCTGTTCCTGTTGCCAATCCCTTGTCTATGATGAACAAGTCGTTTTTATTGAAACATCAGATTAAATATAAAACAGAGTTTATATTTTGCGAAGACTATAAATTATGGCTTGATATATTTGATAGAGGAGGAAAATTTTATAATCTACAAGAAACTTTATTATATTACAGAAATCATGATCATCAATTGAGTAAATCTAAAAAAGAACTACAAGATTCTTTAAGTAGAAAAATTTCTAGAGAATATGTTGAAAAGATATTTCAGGAGTTAAAAATCACAGATAAATTACCTAAAATGTTTTACTTTTCTCATTTAAGATGGATAAATAAAATCAAAAGACAGGCTTTAACAAACAATAAAACCTTACATATCTACCCGAGAAAACAACTAAGAATAATTTTTAATAATATAAAATTAACCATTTATATTTCTATATACAAAAAAAGTGTATTTGTTCCTATTTATTTTTTATTGTCGTTTGATTTTATACAACTGGGTTGGAAAAAACTTAAAATAATTATATTAAATCACCTAAATACTAAGTATAAAAATACAAGGTTATAATTATGACAAGATTAAGCATCACAAGGTGGTATTACAACTACTGAGTTTGGTAACTTGTTCTGTTATGAAAAGCGTCTTAGTTCTAGATTTTTCCAAAGGTTTATTACAGATGGAATGTGCAGGTTACATAAGCAGTATGGTTTTAAATTGCAAAAAGAATATTATTATAACCAATATTATGGTGCATTAGTGGTTTTATGTGTGTTCTTCTCATTTTCAAATAATATTCGATAATTACTATAATAGGAAAGAATTATGGGAAACTAAAGAAAAAAAGTATTGGCGTAATGGAGATACAATGGTTATGTGTTTTACAAAATAGAGTAGAATTTAAAATTACTATTTTAGGTCGTTTGGTAGAAATTATTTTTTACATTCGCAAGTAATAAAAAACAAAAGCTAATATGAAATATGAAAGGCGATAGTATATTCTTATAATTGTCTTGAAACTACAAAATATAATATCAAATAAAACAAAATATATACATCGATGAAAATTCCAAAAATAAGTATTATAGTACCAGTATATAATGTATCTAAATATTTGAATAAGTGCTTAGATAGTATTGTAAATCAATCTTTGAAAGAAATTGAAATTATTATAGTAAATGATTGCTCACCAGACCCTATAGATGATAAAATTTGTAGAGAATATGAAGAACTATATGGGCAAATAACCTATTTAAAGCACAAAAAAAACGAAGGACTTGGTAAAGCTAGAAATACCGGAATGTCTTATGCAAGAGGGGAATTCTTAGGTTTTATAGATAGTGATGATTATATTCACTGCGATATGTACAAAATAATGTATGAAAAAGCCATTGAAAATGATTGTGATTTTGTGCAATGTAATACAGTATTAGTAGACTCTAAATATAATAGTTATCAAGATAGTAGTTGTAATCTTAACAATAATACTGAAAGGCTTATTACTAATCTCGATGAAAAAATAAAATTATACTTCTCATTTAAAAAGAATAGGTTATTTATTAATCCTGGATCTTGTAATAAAATAATTAAGAGAAGTGTTTGGGTCGATAACCATATTAATTTTGTAGAAAATACAGCTCATGAAGATATTTTTCCTATTTTAAAAGTTTTATTTTATACTAAGAGGAATCTATTTATAAGAGAGGGTTTTTATTATTACTATTATAATCCAAATTCTATCACTCGTACTTTTAGGACAGAACGAATTCAACAAACTATAGGTTTTTTACAACAAATTCAAGATTTTTTGAAAGAAAAAAACATTTATGATAGACATAAGAAGATTTATATGAATTATCGTTTCAGGAATATTATGAAAATTTATGCTTTAGCACACAAATTAAAACAACTAAAAGGGTTTTCTGGGATCATCTTTAAAGATCAAATCTATACTAATAACTGGAAGATGAGACTTAAGATATATTTAATAGTATTGAGTTGTAAAATGAATATTTATCATTTAATTCGAATGGCTTATAGAGTTTTAAGGTTAAAATAATTGAAGGTAAATCATTATCATTATAAGCCTTAATGGTAACTCCAGTCTCTTGTATTTTCCTGTAATTCCTGAACTTTGTTCTGAAGTAGAACTAAAATTTCATTTCAGGATAGTTCATTTTGAATAGTTAAATCGTTTGGATTGCTAATAAAAAAGTTAAATTGGTAATAAAATTTTATTTATATTTGCACCAAAATTAAAATTTGGTATTCATAAAAAATTTTTTATGAACAGTATAAAAATATTCTTTGTATTACTCTTATTTATTAGTTTGTCATTTGCTCAGGAAAAACATGATATTATTACAGATAGACCCGACCAAACAGAATCTTCTAAAAGTGTTCTCAAAGGAATTTTTCAGGTAGAAACAGGGGTTCAATTTTTTCAAGTAGATGGAAAGAAATCTATAAATTATTTAAATACGTTACTACGCTATGGAATATTAAAAAAACAGAATTGCGCTTAGCAGGCAATTTACCTGAAAGTGGTAATATCGAGGAAACGGAAATAGGATTTAAATACGAATTACCAATACTTGGTGAACTGTGGCATAGCGTAGCAATAATGGGACATTGGGTAGTCAATTGGAATCGGATAGGTTTTGATAGTTTTAATGGTAGAATATCTGTGGAAAAAGATGTTTTCAAAAAAATGGGGATAGGTTGTAATATAGGTTTTAAAAAAGATGCAAATTCGCTATTACTGGTATATACTTTAGTATTTGGGTATGAATTATCATCTGAGGTAGGCACTTATGTAGAAATTTATGGTGATAATGAACAAAGCCATATAGATGGTGGATTTACATATAGTTGGAGCCAGAGCGTACAGTTTGATATATCTGTCTCTAAGAGTATTTTAAAGAATGATTATTATTTGAGTACAGGGATAAGTTTTTATGTAAAATAATGTTATGGAATTATCTGTAAAAGAACAAAATTATATCAAGACTATTTATACACTTTGCATAAGTAGTGAGGTAGCTTCTAACAAACATATTGCCAAGAATATGGGTATCCAACCCTCTGCAGTATCGGATATGCTCAAGAGATTGGCAAAGAAGAAAATAGTGCATTATACGAAATATCAAGGTGTAAAACTCTCTAAAAAGGGTATAAGAGTAGCTATGGATATTATAAGAAAACATCGTATATGGGAAGTGTTTTTGTATGAGAAATTAAACTTTAAATGGGATGAAGTACACGAGATTGCAGAACAATTAGAACATATTAACTCTACAAAACTCATAGATAATTTGGAGTCGTATTTAGGATACCCTACAAGAGATCCGCATGGCGATCCTATTCCTAATAAGGAAGGTGTGATTTACAGTTCCTCTGAAATACTACTTCAAAAAGCCAAAGTGGGAGAAATATATTATATTTCACAAATTAAAACAGATGAAGCTGATTTATTAACCTTTTTAGAAGATAAACAATTATTGATAAATACTAAAATCACAATATTAAACAGACAAAAATACGATAATTCTATCACGATAGAACTATGCAATGGATATCAAGTATATTTATCTGAAAAAATGTGTAAAAAAATTTACGTAACCAATTAATTAAAAGTTAAAAAATGAAATTATTAAGAAAAAATTTTGTAAGCGTATGCTTACTTTTGCTATTGTGCAACTGTCAAAATCAATCCTCAAAAAAGGATAAAATATCGGTGGTATGTACTACTGCTATGATTAAGGATATAGTGCAGAACATATCTCGAGATAAAATGGATATTAAATTTTTGATGGGTCCGGGAGTCGATCCTCATCTCTATAAAATTACTCAAAAAGACATGAAAGATTTGATCGCTGCTGATATTGTATTTTATAACGGATTGCATTTAGAGGGAAAAATGGCAGAAATACTCGAAAAAATGAGTAAAACAAAAGTAATAACAGCTGTAAGTGATGCCTTGCAAACAGAAGATATTATTAATGATACAAATTTTACTAATGCACAAGATCCTCATATTTGGCATAATGCACTTAACTGGATAAAATGTTCAAAATTAGTGTATGAGCATTTAGCTAAGATAGATAAAAAGAATAAAGATTTTTATTATAAAAACTTGAAAAAGTACACTACTAAACTCCAAGAACTACACGTTTATATTCTACAACAAATTGAAACAATCCCCGAAAAACAACGAATTATGATAACCTCTCACGATGCCTTTTCATATTATGGCGATGCGTATGGTATTCAAACTAAGGGACTACAAGGTATTTCTACACTGTCAGAGTTTGGACTCAAAGATGTTGTAAATATGGTAGATTTTATCACAAAAAATAATATTAAAGCAGTATTTACAGAAACCTCAATATCTGAAAAATCCCTTAGAGCTATTATAGAAGGCTGTAAGGAAAAAGGACATGTCCTGAGTATCGGAGGTTCTTTGTATTCAGATGCTATGGGTACTGAAGGAACTCCAGAAGGAACTTATATAGGAATGATGAAAGCCAATACTCATAAACTTATAACAGCACTTAAATAAATATGCAAGCAAGTAAAACAGCTGTTGATATACATAATCTCACTGTAAGTTATGACAAAAAACCCGTACTTTGGGATATAGATTTTGAAATACCCAAGGGCAAAATAACAGGGATAATAGGTCCTAACGGAAGTGGTAAAACTACACTACTTAAATCTGTTATGGATATATTGCCTGTGAGTAGTGGTAAAATAGAAATATTTGGTAAACCGTTGAATAAGGTTAGGAAAAGAGTAAGTTATGTCCCTCAGAGAGAATCGGTGGATTGGGATTTTCCAGCAAGTGTTAAGGATGTAGTACTTATGGGTAGGTATTCAAGGAGCAATATATTTAAGAGACTTACCAAACAAGATAAGAATATTGCCAAGCAAGCCTTAGAAGAGGTAAAAATGTTAGATCTTGCAGATAGGCAGATTTCACAGCTTTCAGGAGGGCAACAACAAAGAGTTTTTATAGCGAGGTCATTAGCTCAGCAAGCAGATTTATATATTATGGATGAGCCTTTTGTAGGAGTAGATGCCGTAACAGAAGAAGCTATCTTAAAATTGCTTACTCAAATGAATACAGAGGGAAAAACAGTAGTCATTGTACATCACGATTTACAAACAGCATATCAATACTTCGATTGGTTAGTATTGCTCAATACTCGATTGATAAGCTCAGGAGCTAAAGAGAAAGTCTTTACTTCTGAAAACTTACATCAGGCTTATGGAGGAAAACTCAATATTTTATCTAAGATAGGTGATTTAATAAAAGAAAAAGAATTTTCAGTGAGAGAAAAGCATAATCGAGAGAGTTAAATGGAGGATTTTATTACATTCTTTTCATTTGAAAACTATAATATAAGAATAGTTGTATTAGGGAGTATATTACTTGGTATTAGTTCTTCTGTGATAGGAACCTTTTCATTTTTACAAAAAAAAGTGCTAATTGCTGATGTAGTAGCACATTCTATATTGCCAGGAGTAGGTTTAGCATTTATCGCTACCGAATCTAAAAATATACTAGTATTACTTTTAGGTGCTTTTGTATTTGGCTGGATATCAGTACTATTTGTAAATTTTATTATTAATTCCAGCAAAATAAAATCAGATACAGCTTTAGCAGTAACTCTTACGCTATTCTTTAGTATAGGAATACTTATATTTAGTGTGATACAGGCTTCAGGGAATGCCAATCAATCAGGACTAGATCATTTTATATTTGGCAAGGCAGCTGCAATGAATCAGAATGATATATATATATTGAGTACCGTTTCCATAGTGATGATATTATTGGTGGTTATTTTTTATAAGAGTTTTCAAATCACTTCATTCAATAAGGATTATGCTAAAACTATAGGATTACCAGTAAATTTCATAGAGGTATTAATATCTACGCTCACAGTACTTGCCATAGCTTCGGGAATACAAACAGTAGGTGCCATTCTTATGGTGGCGTTGCTTGTGATACCGGCTACAGCAGCTAGATATTATACCTATGACCTAAAGAAAATGATTGTATTGGCAGCTTTTATCGGTGGTTTTTCAGGTTTATTTGGTTCTTATATTTCATTTATGGCACCGGCTATGCCTACCGGACCTTGGATGGTAATATCACTCTCCATAGTATTTTTTGTATCTATACTATTTGTCCCCAAAAGAGGAATTATCGCTAAAATAAAATTAAAACAACAAAACAGATATAAAGTACTTACTGAAAATATACTTAAAGCATTCTACACTGTATTTGAACAAAGAGGAGGGGATATTTTTCAATGGATAACTCAAGATGATATTTTAGCCAGTAGATATTTTAGTAAAGAGGAACTAAAAGAAGGGTTTGCTATATTAGAAAAGAGAAATTGTTTGATCAATAAAAAGAAACATTGGAGACTTACTCAAAAAGGAGTAGATATAGCTAAACGAGTTACCCGATTACATAGGTTATGGGAAATTTATTTAACTACAAAAATGAATTTAAAAAGAGATCACATACACCCTATAGCAGAATCTATAGAACATATCATTACTCCTGATTTAGAAGAAGAACTAAATAAGGAACTAGGACATCCTAAAAAGGATCCACATAACAAAACAATTCCATACTAAAATGAGTATAGATATTAATGATATTTGGATTATTATAAACGCTTGTATCATTTCCATTACTTGTGGATTGTTAGGTTGTTTCTTAATTTTAAGAAGAATGGCTATGGTGGGTGATGCCATCTCACACGCTGTGTTACCTGGAATAGTAATCTCTTTTTTGGTATTCAATGGTAGATATTCATTTGCTATGGTGATGGGAGCAGTTCTATTTGGCATGATTGCTACTATTATGATAGAAACACTAAAGAAAAATAATCTACAAAATGATGCAGCTATAGGGTTGTCTTATACTTTTTTATTTTCTTTAGGTGTGATACTAGTGTCTCTATTTACGGGCAAAGTAGATATAGATAATGAATGTATATTATATGGAGAGATTGCATATACTGCTTTGAATAAGAGTACATTTTTTGGAATATGGGATGTACCTGAAAGTATTCAAATTACTTTCATAGTATTAGTGTTGATAGTACTATTTATTATAAAAGGATTTAAAGGACTCTATATTACTTCATTTAACCCTGAATATGCTGCTACTATTGGAATTTCTATAACTCTTTGGAACTATAGTCTAATGAGTGCCGTATCTATATCTACCGTTACAGCCTTTGAATCGGTAGGGGCTATATTGGTAGTTGCTTTCTTAGTGTTGCCTGCGGCTACAGCATATTTACTTACACATAAGATTAAACAGATGCTTATTTTATCAGTACTAATAGGTATATTGTCATCTGTATTGGGCTATATACTTTCTGTTCTTATCAATAGTTCTATATCGGCAACTATGGCTGTGGTATGTGGTGTATTTTTTATTATAGCACTGCGTTATCATCAGCTTGCCAAAAAAATGAACAAATGAGCAGATTTGAAATATTTTTCTTTGAAAAATGAGAATACATAGAATACTTGTAATAGCTGTGATAGAAGCTCTACAAGAGATATTTACCACTAATAAATATGTAGATAAAGTAGTAGAGAGCCTTTTGAAAAAAAATAAGAAATGGGGTAAAAAAGATAGGGGGTTTGTAGCAGAAACTATTTACGAAATAGTGAGACATAAGAGATTAATAAGTGAAATATCTCAAATTAAATCCCATTATAACAAAAAAAATATCTGGAGAATGTTTGTATCCTATCAAATCATAAGTAATGGGGTACTCCCTCCTTGGGAAGAATTTAAAGATGCTCCTATAAAGAAAATCAAAACTACTTATAATAGGTTGCAAGAGTACAGAGCCATTAGGGAATCTATACCTGATTGGATAGATGAAATAGGTGTAGAACAGTTAGGTGAAGAATGGGATAAGGAATTAACAGCACTCAATAAACAAGCCCAAGTAGTATTGAGAGTAAACACAATTAAAACATCAAAAAGGATACTTAAAGAGCAGTTAAAAGAAGAGGGTATAGAGACTATAGAAATCAAAGGTTACCCAGATGCTTTAATTTTAAAAGAGAGAAAAAATGTATTTATTACAGAGGCTTTTAAAAAAGGATGGTTTGAGGTTCAAGATGCTTCTTCGCAAAGAGTAGCGCAAGCCTTAGATGTAAATAAAAAAATGAAAGTAATAGACGCTTGTGCAGGAGCTGGAGGTAAAACGCTTCATATAGCAACTCATATGATGAACAAAGGTAGTTTGATAGCTATGGACATCATGGAGAAAAAACTATTTGAACTCAAAAAGAGAGCCAAGCGAAATAGCGTGTTTAATCTTACTATCAAACACATTACCTCATCTAAAATTATCAAAAAATATCATAACATTGCAGATAGGCTACTTTTAGATGTCCCCTGTTCAGGCTTGGGCGTATTAAAAAGAAACCCTGATACCAAATGGAAACTTACACCAGAGCGATTACAAGAGCTTATCCATATACAAAAAGATATATTGGAAAGATATAGCAAAATGCTTAAAATAGGGGGTAAAATGGTATATGCCACTTGCAGTGTATTACCCTGTGAAAATGAATATCAAATTAAAGAATTTCTATCTAAACACCAAGAATTTAAACTACTCAAAGAAGAAAAAATATCACCCTACAAAACGGGATTTGATGGCTTCTATATAGCTGTGCTTAATCGAGCAGAATAATAAAATAAAACGAGTAAATTTTAGTACCCATGAGCTATTTATTTTTATATTGGTTTGATCCAAAGTAAGTGTACCCACTTTGCTCTTTCCTTTAGAATAAGAGCAATATTAATTCCAAATAAAATGGCTGTTTTTAATAATTCCCCAACTTCATCGAGTTCTAAGAATAAGTGAAATAGGAATATATGTAATGTGATAGGCAATAGGAATATCGCCCCTATAAAACTCGTTCCTTGAAGAATCAATAGTAAACCAAATAGTAGTTCACAAATACCTAATACTTGCCAAAAATAGCCGGTTTGTTTTGCGCCACTTATATATAGAATCTTTTGCAGAGTACTTTCTTTTTCAGGAGCGTTAAATTTTTCTGCTTTATGAATTACTTCAATTGGAGTAGGGATTGGTTTTGTAAATTTTTGAGTACCTCCTAGAATCATGGTACCTCCTAAAAATAAGCGCATTATAATATATAATATGTTAATGTATTTCATTTATTTTAGTTTAAGATAATTTAATATTAGGGTTATTTCCCACTTACTTAACACGAGCAAATATATAACTTTAAAAAAGAAATTTAGTATCCCAACCATTAAAATGATTATAAAATAATTTTTCTCCTTTGAGTTCAAGTGCAGAGGGAATATTATTGATATATAATCCTCCTGTACCTAACCCTTGAGGCATAGGGTTGGATAAGGTATGAGTCCACTGGGCTATGGCATTGAGTCCTATATTACTTTCTAAAGCAGAGGTAATCCACCAACCAATATTATATTCTTTGGCGAGTTGTATCCATTCTTCACTTCCTCTTATACCTCCTATAAGACTAGGCTTGAGTATAATATACTGAGGTTTGATTTTTTGTAATAATTTTCTTTTTTCTTCCAGCAAAAATATACCGATAAGTTCCTCATCTAAGGCTATGGGTAGAGGAGTGTTTTCACATAGTTTTTTCATCTGTTCTATATTTCCCTGTTTGATAGGTTGTTCTATAGAATGGATTTGTAAAGCACTTAACATTTTTAATTTATCTAAGGCTTCTTCACAAGTAAGAGACCCATTTACATCCACTCTAATCTCTATTTTATCTGCAGGAAGATCTTTGCGGAGTTCTCGTAATATGCTATATTCTTTTTCAAAGTTTATAGCACTTATTTTCATTTTGATACATCTAAATCCTAAACGAATTTTTTCTTTAATTTGCTTTTTCATAAAATCGACGTTCCCCATCCATATTAAACCATTGGTAATGATTCCTTGCTTACTTTCCGTAAATGCAGAAGGAAAGAGTATAAAATCGTTATCAGAATGCAGGCTCAAAAAAGCCATCTCTATTCCAAACTGTATAGATGGATAAAATATTAGATGCTTCAGCAGTTCATCTTTGCCTAAGTGAATATGGTTGCATACCCACTTGAGTTTTTCTTCATAATCAGCTACATCATCTATACTTAATCTTCTCAATAGGCTACATTCACCTATGCCTCTTTGTCTTTGATGTTTTATTACAATAAAAAATGTCTCTTTTTGGGTAAGTACACCTCTAGAAGTACCACTTGGAATTTTGAACCTTAAGGTATATTTGTAATAGTTGGCGTTCATGGTTCTTTAAGTAATGAGTTGTCCCATACAAAAGAGTAGCGTAAAAAAGAGTGTAATTAAGGCAACTTTTTTAAGTTCTGGATTAAATTGTTTAGGATCAGTTGCTTTTTTTACTTTAACTAAATGTTTGTATAAAGGAGATATCAATATAGCGTATAGATAAGAACTTAATTTGTCTCCATTTCCATTAATAAAGTTGTATAAAATAGCACAAATCAAGGCTAGATAAATTAAGATAAAATGATAATATTTAGCCTTGTAAATGCCTATCCTTACTACTAATGTATTTTTTTTTGATGCTTTATCGGTAAAATAATCTCTCATATTGTTCAGATTGAGTACAGCCACACTAAAGAAACCTACAGAAGCAGCAGGTAAAAGCATCGAGTATAAAATCTCTTTTGTAAGAAGAAAATAACTTCCCATTACACTTAATACTCCAAAGAATACAAATACAAAAATATCTCCTAAACCTCTATATCCATAAGCCTTTCCCATCGTATATTTAATAGCGCATAGTACCGCTACTATTCCTATGATAATAAAGGTAAAAATTTCAATAGATACATTAAGAGCTACCAAGGTAGTAGTAAATGCTAGTGTTAAACTCAGTAAAGTAAAGATGATGATGGCATTATATAATTTTTGACGTTTAATTTTTCCTCTATCGGTTCTGTGTCTATCTGTACCTTTTATTCCATCTCCATAATCATTTGCAAGGTTCGATAATATTTGCAAGGCTATTGTAGTAAGTAGTAGTAGTATGCTTAAAAATATATCTGTAACCCCATTACTGTAAGCCAGACCTATAGCCATAAGAACGCCAGATAAAGACAGAGGAAGTGTTTGCAGTCTAAAAGTTGTTATCCATTCATTCATTTTCATAACACTCTAAAATATTTTTAAAGTAATTTGACTAAATTTTTTAGTTTGAAAGAAGCACCATAAATGCAATTTGATAAAATAATAATAACATCATCTTTAGAGCGTACAAAATAGTTTTTGTATCCTCTCCACCAACCATTGTGATAGATGATTTTATGACCATTTATATTCATAGTTCTCCATCCGTAACCGTAATTATATTTGCCTCTCCATGCACTAGGAGTGTAAGCTTTTTTTAAGGTTTTATAAGATAGTAGTTTCCTACTTAAAAGCCCATTGTGAAATTTGAGTAAATCACCTACAGTAGAGTAAATACCCTTGTCACCTACTACACTATCCAAATAATGATCATTATACCTTTTTCTTCTATTTTTAAAGCCTTTTGTTTTATTTTTATGTGTGCTTATCTTAATTTTGTCATATATAAATGTTTGATTCATGTTAAGAGGTTTAAGTATCTTTGTTTTAAGAAAATAAGAGAAAGATTTTTTTGTAACTTTTTCGATGATGGTAGCCAATATAGAATAGTTAGTATTACAGTAAGAATACTTTTTATTAGGTAAAGCATAGGCTTTAGGTTTTTTAGATATCATAATATCTATGAGTTTTTTATTGGTAAGCATTTTTGTTCTGTTTGGCCATATTTTTTTCTGTTCGGCAAAATACATATAATTAGGGAGACCACTTTTGTGATTTAATAGGTTTTTTATAGTTATATTCTTGTACGGAAATTTAGGTATAATATCCGTAATTTTTGTATTGTATTTGAGTTTGCCTTTTTCTATGAGCATCAGTATAGCTGTAGCAGTAAAAGTCTTAGATATAGATGCCAATTGAAATACAGATTTTGTATTTAATTTTGTTTTTTTGTCCAAGTCTGCATATCCATACGCTTTCTTAAATATTTTTCCTTTGTTTTTAACAAGTACTACTCCATTAAATTTTTTCTTTTTAGCTTGGTTATCAAAATATTTTTCTATTTTGTTTTTGATGTTTTGATAGTCACTTGCGTAAGTTTTAAAACACTCTAGTAAGCAGAATAAAAAGAGTACTTTAAAGATAATTTTATACATACTTATAATTTTTTTTAAAAAATAACTGCAAAGGTACAAAATTAACCTTAATCTTATAAAGATAAAATTTTATGAATACGAAAAATTACACTTAAAGCTATTTTTGATAAATCGAAATGTGAATAAAAGGTTCGTAATTCTTTTAAATTAGAATGCTTAAATTTCAAATATGACTTCCTTATTATTAAATACTCTATTTTGATTTGAGGTTCTAATGATAAGTTGCCCTATATGATTTACCCCTTGTATGGCTCCTAAGAACCTCTCTCCATTTGAGGTACTAAAAAAATGTTCCTCATTTAGTCTATAGAGCTTACTTTGGTATTCTCTTTTGATTTGTTCAAATTCAAATGATTTTAATTTTTGGTATCTTAGCATTATAGCATTATATATTTGAGTAAGTAAGGTTTTCAGGTGATATTTTTTGTTTGTTTCTAAAGCCATTGAAGTACTCCTATTCTTTAATGTTTCATCATATTCTCTTTGGTTTACATTGATTCCTATTCCTACTACACTTTGGATAATATTATTTTTTCGTAAAGCACTTTCAATGAGTATTCCTCCCATTTTTTTGTCTTTTACAAAAATATCATTAGGCCATTTTAAATATAAGTGATCTATGTTTAGCTCTGAGTTTAATATGTCATATATGGATAAACTAACACACATATTTAAATAAGCTTGTTGTTCAATAGATAGAAAGTTAGGTAGTAATAAAATACTAAAAGTTAAGTTTTTAAAGGGTTCTGTCTTCCATTCATTCTCTTTTTGTCCCCTTCCTCTAGTTTGATTTTCTGTCCATACTACGCAACCTTCAGATATTTGGTTTTCCTTGATATAGTTTATTAAAAAGTCATTTGTAGAAGGAGTATATTTTAATCTTATAAGTTGCATTATAAGTTGAAAAAAACATTATTTTTGCGTGCCAAATTTAATCATTATTAAATGAATAGAAATAATAGTAACGCATTAGTATTTGAAATTGTAAATGCCATACAAGAGGCAAAAGGTGTAAATATTAAGATATTGGATTTAAAATCTCTAAATAATGTTGTTTCAGATTATTTTATAGTGTGCGAAGGGACTTCTAATATTCACATAAAGTACATTGCAAATACTGTAGAAAAATTGGTGAGTAAGTCTATGCAAGAGAAGCCGTTCAGTAGCGAAGGAATAACTAATGCAGAGTGGGTGCTTATTGATTATGTAAAAACTGTAGTTCATATTTTCCAGCAAAAAACAAGAGAATTATTCGATATAGAAGGGCTGTGGGGAGATGCTAAAATAACGAACGTAAAACCTTTATCTTAAAAAAATTATGATAGATAATCGCAAAAAAAAACCAAGTAAAAAAAAATCTAATAAGATAAATCCCTATTGGATTTATGCAGGTATTGTAGTAGTCATTTTGTTGATTCAACTCTATACTTCAATAAATTCGCCTGTAGAAAAAACAAATGAAAGCAAATTTTTAGAATTTATAAAACAGAATGATGTAGAACGTGTGGTAGTGATAAATAAGGAATATGTGGATGTTTATCTTAAAGAAGAATCTATATCAAAAGAAGCGTATAAAAGAGTAAGTAAAAAACCTTTTGGAAATCAGAAAAATTTAGGACCTCATTATCAGTTTACCATAGGAGATTTAAATATTTTTCAGCAAAAGTTAGATAAATTAAGAGATACTTATAATCTAAATTTTTCAATAGAGTTCAAAAAAGAAGGTAATTGGTTAGATGGGGTTAGTTGGTTAATTCCTATTGTAATTATGATATTTATATGGATGTTCTTTATGAGAAGAATGAACTCTAATGTTTCTAGTGGAGGAGGAGGTATTTTTTCTATAGGCAAATCGAAGGCAAAAATATTTGATGAAAATAGTAATGTAAAAGTTAGTTTTAAGGATGTAGCAGGACTAGAAGAGGCAAAAGAAGAAATAGAAGAGATTGTAAATTTTTTGAAAAATCCTACAAAATATACTTCTTTAGGAGGAAAAATACCAAAAGGAGCACTTTTAGTAGGACCTCCGGGTACGGGCAAAACGCTTTTGGCTAAAGCAGTAGCAGGCGAAGCTAAAGTTCCATTCTTTTCTATTTCAGGTTCAGATTTTGTGGAAATGTTTGTAGGGGTAGGAGCCTCTAGAGTAAGGGATTTATTCAAACAAGCAAAAGATAAATCTCCAGCTATTATATTTATAGATGAAATTGATGCTATTGGTCGCTCTCGTTCTAATGGGCAGGCATTTAGTTCTAATGATGAAAGAGAAAATACTCTAAATCAGCTACTTACAGAGATGGATGGATTTGAGTCTAATATTAATGTAATTATACTAGCTGCTACCAATCGTGCAGATGTATTAGATAAAGCTCTTTTAAGACCCGGTAGATTTGATAGACAAATACATGTAGATTTGCCTGAGTTAAAAGAAAGGGAAGAGATATTTAAGGTGCACCTAAAACCTATTAAAACAGTTGCTAGTCTGGATACTAAGTTTTTAGCGAAGCAAACTCCGGGTTTTTCAGGTGCTGATATAGCCAATATTTGTAATGAATCGGCTCTGATAGCAGCTCGAAAAAACAAGAAAAAAGTAGGTAAACAGGATTTCTTAGATGCCGTAGATAGAGTAATAGGTGGATTAGAAAAGAGAAGTAAAGTAATTTCGGTAAACGAAAAGAAAACTATAGCATTTCATGAGGCAGGTCATGCAATGGTTAGTTGGTTATTAGAGCATGCCTCACCTCTTGTAAAAGTAACGATAGTACCCCGAGGACAATCTTTGGGGGCAGCTTGGTATTTGCCCGAAGAAAGGCAAATTACTACAAAAGAGCAAATCTTAGATGAAATATGTGCTGCACTTGGAGGTAGAGCTGCGGAACAAATAATATTTGGAAAAATTTCTACTGGGGCTCTCAACGATCTACAAAAGGTTACGAAACAAGCCCAAGCTATCGTTACAATATATGGACTCAATAATAAAGTAGGTAATATTACTTATTATGATCCCACTAAGCAAGATTATAACTTTACAAAACCTTATAGCGAATACACTGCTAAATTAATAGACGAAGAAATATCGAAAATCATAGAAAATCAATACAATAGGGCTATTGAGATATTGCAAGAAAAACAAGAAAAACTTACGCAAGTTGCAGAAATGTTATTAGAAAAAGAAGTACTGTTTAAAGAGAATCTCGAAGAGATCTTGGGTAAGAGAAAAGAAAATAGAGAAACGTTAATGCTAAAAGGATGAGTAATTTTACTAAAAGATTTATTACAAGTGTAGTATATGCTTCTGTTGTTTTCTTTTGTACACTTTATTCTAAAGAGAGTTTTATAGTATTTGCCTCCTTAGTGTCTATTCTTTGTTTGTATGAGTATGGCAAAATGACTCAAATTACCAAGGTACAGTTGGTGTTAATGAATTTGCTTAACTTTGGGATTTTATTTTCTACAGAATTATGGATGTTTGTATCAATGGTTTTTATTCCTATTGTATTAGAACTATTTTGTAATAGAAAAAATCCTATAGAAAATTTAGGAAAATTATTTTTTGGACTCATCTATATCAGTTTGCCATTCAAACTCATTATAGATATGAATTTCCAAAAATTATTTATATTATATATATTTATTATTATTTGGACTAGTGACTCTTTTGCTTATTTGATAGGAAGAAAAATAGGACGCACCAAATTAATTCCTCATATATCACCTAAAAAAACAGTAGAAGGATTATTAGCAAGTATTTTATTTGGTAATATGATGGCTTATGTATTGTGGAGCTATAGTTCCATGTATTCTTTAGGTACATTTATATTACTTGCCAATATAATTTGTATTGCGGGTATATTGGGAGATTTGGTAGAATCTATGGTGAAAAGGCAATATAATGTAAAAGATTCTGGTAATATATTACCCGGACATGGAGGGATATTGGATAGATTTGATAGTTTTATATTTAGCTGTCCATTTATTTATATATTTACTGAAATTATAGAATAATATGATACACAGAGAAGGTTATAAAATTTTGAGTAATGTATTACTTATTTTAGGTGCTGTAAATTTTTGTGTATTTATATGGGTGCCTTTACTTTGGTTAAAATATATTATACTTGGAATAACTGCGGTATTATTTTTCTTGATCTTACAATTTTTTAGAAATCCTAAGCGTAATACCATTGTCAACGATAAGCATATTATAGCACCTGTAGATGGAAAAGTAGTGGTTATAGAAGATGTAGAAGAAACTGAGTATTTCAAAGATAAGAGAAAGCAAATTTCTATATTTATGTCTCCTTTGAATGTACATGTTACTAGGTATCCTATAGGAGGAAATATATGTTTTAGTAAATATCATACAGGTGAATTTTTAGTAGCGTGGCATCCCAAATCATCTACTAAAAATGAAAGAACCACAGTAGTAGTAGAAAATCCTATAAGTGGAAAGATATTATTTAGGCAAATTGCAGGAGCATTGGCTAAGAGAATAGTGAATTATGCTAAATTAGATGAGCGAGTTGTGCAAGGCGCAGATTCGGGTTTTATTAAATTTGGATCTAGAGTAGATGTATTTATCCCCATAGATGCTAAGGTAAATATAGCATTGCACCAAGTGACTAAAGGGGGAGAAACCGTAATTGCTGAAATACCATAAAAATACAAAAAATATGGATATGATTACAAATTTACAGGTGGGTATAGATGATATATCCTTTTATATTCCCAAATTGTATTTACCTATAGAGGTATTGGCTAAGGAAAGGAATATAGAATTTGCTAAGTTGAATAAGGGATTAGGTCTGAGTAGAATGGCATTTAATGATGTTCACGAGGATGTGGCTACTATGGGGGCTAATGCTACCCTCAAACTGATAGAAAAAAATAATATAAACCCCAGTAGTATTGGACGTATATATCTAGGGACTGAAAGTGCTTTGGACTCTGCAAAACCTACTGCTACATTGATTATGGGTATGCTCCAAGATAAATTAAGTGATCAGTATGGCAAAGATTGTTTTGATAATTGTGATGCTACAGATGTTACATTTGCTTGTATTGGAGGGGTAGATGCACTACAGAATTGCTTAGATTGGATAAGATGTAATCCATATAAAACAGCTATTGTAATAAGTAGTGATCTAGCCAAATATGATATAGAGTCCACTGGAGAATATACTCAAGGCAGTGGTGCTGTGGCTATGTTCATTAAGGCTAATCCAAGATTACTATCTATAGACAACTATTGGGGAGTAGCTACAGAAAGTGTATTCGATTTCTTTAAACCTCGAAGGAATTTTTCAAAGCGACAAATAGTCAAAGAGGTACTTGATTTGACTCCTATAGGAGAAGAGGAAAAACAGAGCATACTAAAGAATATAAAAGATAATCCTGAGCTTTTTGGGGTAAGAGAAAGTAGTATAGATATTTTTAAAGAAATGCCCGTTTTTGAAGGACAATACTCTAATGATTGTTACCAAAAACAAATTAGTAAAGCCTATTTTAATTTTAAAAAACAAAAGCAAACAAGCCAAATATGCTTTGAAAATTGGGAACAAATCATATTTCATTTGCCTTACGCTTTTCATGGAAAAAGAATTTTTACGGAAATATTTATAAAAGAACTTAAAGACTCTGACTTGATGAAGCAAATAGAAAAAGAGATTGAGTTAAAATATCCTGAAACAGATGAACAAGCCTTTAAAATATTTGTAAAAGCAGTAGGTAAATCTAGCATTTATAGAACATTTTGTAAGCAAAAAATAGCCAAAACCGAAAAGGTATCAGGGCAGATAGGAAATATGTATTCTGCTTCTATATTTATGGCTCTTATTTCTTTTTTGTATGAATCTTTATGTGATCATATAGATATTTCAAATAAAAAGATTGGGTTTATTGCCTATGGTAGCGGAGCTAAATCTAAAGTATTTGAAGCTACTATAAATAGTAACTGGAGTCGAGTAACTAAAGGTATCAATGTAAAAGAACAGTTAGAGAGTCGAACGGCGATAGACTATAGTACTTATGATAGGTTGCACAAAAAGCAACTTCATGCTAGTGTAGAGACCCCTCAAAACGAATTTTCTATAAAAGAAGTAAGCAAAGAAGTAAATCAAGAGGGGGCTATCTATTATCAATGGAATAAGTAGCACTATGATTAATCTTTTTTATAAAGGTTTTAAACTAAAATAAAAAGACAATATAATATTGATAGATAAGTATTTTTAAATATTAAAATTAACTATAGGCTATTTTTTATATCTGATGTCCTCTTTCACCTACCCTAAGACGTCTTGAAAAAAGTACTTATGATGCTTTGGACTCCAGCACTCTCATCTAGAGACAAAAAATTTTTTGTCTCTACTTTTTTGCGTATAAAATCCCCCTTTTTTAAAGGGGGACAAAGGGGGATTTTACATCCTCTTTTTAACTCCTAAGGGACACAAAGGGGGTTAAAAGGGGGATGTTACCACCCGTTATTTTGGCAATGCAACAAGGTAGAGACAAATTGCAATTTGTCTCTACTACCTACCATGTCCTTTTCACCTACTCTAAGACCTCTTGAAAAAAGTACTATTTATTGTATTTTAGATTATTTAATGATACTCACTACCAGACTCATTAGGGAAAAAAGACATCTTAATCTATTTTAAGGTACTTTTTGGCAAAAATTAAGTCGATTTTTTTGTTCATATATAAATAATTGTTTATATATTTGCATTCTTTAAAATTATGAACAAGGGAACATCGTTAGTGAGTATATTTTATCTATAATTTAGAAATAACTTTAAACGCTATGGTTAATATATTAGATATTGAAAATTTAACTTTAAAAAATAAATACTAAAATGAAACAAGCTATGAAACCCATCAGATATTTTGTTAGTTTATTATTATTGACAGCATTGATTACGTCAATGATTTATTGCAGTAAAGAAGAATCGAAACCCAATAATGAAAAACCCACCCCCGCCCCTGTTCTTACTTATGCGGAGCAAACCATTACGTTTTTCCAGTATTACAGGAGTCACCAAAACGTTGGCGGTTGCTAAGATACTGGCAGGAGTTAGAGGCTCAAAAGAGGGCTATACGATAAAGTCTATTACTTTGGTGAGTAGTAATACAACGGCTTCAGCAAAGGTTTCGGGCACTACCTTAACCTTTACCAAGCCAGGGAACATCGTTTTTAACCTTGTTTTAAAACATGCGAGCAAAGAAGATGCTACGATTAAAAATTGTAAAATCATCATTAGTAAGGACGCAGCTGCTACTTTGACTTTTAACAGGGTGTCTAAGGCTTTTGGTGGTGGTAGTTTTACCACATCGGAGATATTAGGGGGTGTAGCAGGAACGAAGTCGGGTTATACCCTCAAAGAGATAAAAACGTTAGTGCCGTCAGACGTTGCAAGCGTAACAGGCACGAAGCCTAAGTTGTCACTAAGAATGACCAAGATAGGCAGTTTTACGGCTACCATTGTTTTAGAACATTCCACGAAAGGTGATGTTACCATTACAGGTGCGGAGTTTAAGATTAGTACTTCTGCTGGGGAGCGTTTGACTTTTGGCAAACTTACTAAAGTTTATAGTAGTGGCGGTCGCTTTACCACAGCAGAGATTTTAGGAAGGGTAGGAGGTACAAAGGCTGGTTATACTCTGAGAGAGATTAGGTCTTTAAACCCTACAGGTGTTGCAAGCGTAACAGGTACGAAACCCAGTTTGTCTTTAAGCCATGCTAAGGCGGGTAGTTTTACGGCTACTTTGGTGTTAGAGCATGCTACCAAAGGAGATTCTACGATAGATAACGCATCCTTTGAGATTACGAAGGCATCTGCGCCTACTTTAACATGGACGAAACAAAGTAAGCCTTATGGTTCAGGCGGTGAGATAAGCAATGCAGAATTATTAGCGGGTCTGAATGGTACTACTGCTGCCAAAACAGGATATACCATTAAATCAGTAACCATCAGTAGTGCAAACGGCACAGGTGCAAGGGTTTCAGGTACGGGTACTTCAGCTAAGATAGTTGGTTATACCAAGGTGGGTAACTTGACATTGACGCTTGTATTTCAGCACCCCGCCAAAGTGGATGTTACCCTTACAGGCAAGGCGTTTGAGATTACGAAGGGAAGAGCAGCAAGTTTAACTTGGCGCAAGCAAACGAAGGTTTACAGCAGTGGCGGAGAAATTACCCATGCGCAGCTGTTAGCGGGGGTACAGGGAAGTAAAACAGGTTACACCATTAAAACCGTTACCATTAGTAATGATGGAGGTACAAGTGCGGTGGTTTCAGGGAGCGGCAGAGCGGCTAAAATTACGAGTTATAACAAAGTAGGTACGCTTACGCTCACCCTTGTATTAGCACACCCCAGCAAAGAAGATGTTACCCTCACAGGCA
The DNA here is from genome assembly GCA_965226285.1 of Ichthyobacteriaceae bacterium. Classification (GTDB taxonomy): domain Bacteria; phylum Bacteroidota; class Bacteroidia; order Flavobacteriales; family Ichthyobacteriaceae; genus CBDDCQ01. The sequence goes on along the minus strand of CBDDCQ010000005.1, from coordinate 613,843 downwards.
AGTCGTTTGAGATTACGAAGGCAAGAGCAGAAACTTTAACTTTTAGCAAGCGTGCCAAATCTTTTAGCGTTGGGGGTAGTTTTAGCACTTCGGAGATACTGGCAGGGGTAGTAGGTACTAAAGACGGTTATACCCTCAAAGAGATAAAAAATGTAAGTCCCTCAGGCTTTGCTAGGGTTAACGGTACAAAACCCAACCTTAGCTTGGCGATGATTAAGGTAGGTAGCTTTAGGGCTACGATTTGTTTGGAACACCCCACCAAAGCAGATGCCACGATAACGGGTACGACTTTTGAGATGAAAAATACTTGGGAGAAGGTATTTGGGGGGAGTAAAGATGATGAATCCCGATCTATCGTGCAAACGTCTGACGGGGGCTTTGCCGTATTGGGAACTACAAAAAGTAAAGGTTTAGGGGTTGGTGATATTTGGTTACTCAAGTTAAATGATTTAGGTAATAAGACTTGGGAGAAGACCTTTGGGGGGAGTAAGGACGAGGCAGCTGAATTCATCGTGCAAACGTCTGACGGGGGCTTTGTTGTAGTAGGATATACATATAGCAAAGGCTTAGGGGCTAATGATGGTTGGGTATTAAAGTTAGACGCTTCGGGTGGTATTGTTTGGGAGAAGACCTTTGGGGGCCGTAATTTTGATTCACTCAGTTACGTCGTGCAAACATCTGATGGGGGCTTTGCCGTAGTGGGATATACAAGTAGTAAAGGTTCAGGGGGTGATGATCTCTGGGTATTAAAGTTAGATTCTTCGGGTGATAAGACTTGGGAGAAGTTATTTGGGGGGAGTTACGATGATACAGCCAATTCCATTGTGCAAACGTCTGACGGGGGCTTTGCCGTAATGGGAACGATACAAAACACATCCTCGTCTGATGATAAAGATCTTTGGTTACTCAAGTTAAACGCTTCAGGTAATAAGACTTGGGAGAAGACCTTTGGGGGGCGTGGTAGGGAATATCCCAAAGCCATTGTGCAGATGTCTGACGGCAGCTTTGTCATAGCGGCAGATAAAGATGATAAAATTTCAATGGATTTTGATGTCTGGATTCTCAAGCTAAACCCTTCGGGTAATAAGACTTGGGAGAAGACCTTTGGGGGGAGTAAGTGGGATTCAAGCTACTCCATTGTGCAAACGTCTGACGGGGGCTTTGCCGTAGTGGGATATACAGAAAGCAAAGGTTCAGGGGATAAAGATGGTTGGTTATTAAAGTTAGATGCTTCGGGTGATAAGACTTGGGAGAAGGTGTTTGGGTGGAGTGAAAAGGATGTATTCCACTCCATTGTGCAAACGTCTGACGGGGGCTTTGCCATAACGGGATATACACACAGTAAAGGTGCAGCAAGGGTTGCTGATGTATGGGTACTCAAGTTGGATGAGAATGGGGAGCTTTAAACAAACCTTTACACATCTTGAAATACGACAAAATTAGTAGAAGACCTAGAAAAGGGTTAAACTATCTAAAAACTACATCAAATATTTTGTTGAATCTACCATGCCCTTTCACCTACCCTAAGACATCTTGAAAAAAGTACTATTTATGATGCTTTGAAGTCCAGTACTCCCATGAATATGCTCACTTTATGCTTGGCAAGCGAACCTAAAAAAAGGTAATAGTGCATCAGTGGTGGGGTATTAAGGTAAAATAATTATTTAGTGGTGAGGATAGGGACAGTAGAGACTTTTTTGCGTATAAAATCCCCCTTTTTTAAAGGGGGACAAAGGGGGATTTTACATCCTCTTTTTAACTCCTAAGGGACACAAAGGGGGTTAAAAGGGTCACTAAGAGGGTGTTCAGACCACCCCCAGCCCCTCCTTATCAGGAGGGGAGCTAATAGCGTGTGTATTACCCCTTTTTAAATGGGGTTTAAGGGGATTTATATTTGGTTGTCGTACGGGTAGAGACAAAAGATTTTTTGTCTCTAAAATGCCCTGCTGTTTTTGTGTATTTATTCCCCTTTTTAAAGGGATACAAAGAGGATTTCCCCCTTTTTAAGGGGGAAACAAAGGGGGTTAAAAGGGTCACTAAGAGGGTGTTCAGACCACCCCCAGCCCCTCCTTATCAGGAGGGGAGCTAATAGCGTATGTAATCCCCCTTTTTAAATGGGGAAGCAAAGGGGGTTAAAAGGGGGATGTTACCACCCGTTATTTTGGCAATGCAACAAGATAGAGACAAATTGCAATTTGTCTCTACCTATTTATTGTATTTTAGATTATTTAATGATACCCACTACCAGACTCATTAGAGAAAAAAGGCATCTTAATCTATTTTAAGGCACTTTTTGGCAAAAAAAAGTCGATTTTTTTGTTCATAAATAAATAAATTGTTTATAAATTTATAGCCTTTAAAATTATGAACAAGGGAACATCCTTAGTGAGTATATTTATATATGATTTAAAACAACTTTAAACCCTATGGTTTTTTTTTGTGTCCAAATATATAGATATGAAAATTTAGTTTAAAAATAAATATTAAAATCAAACAAATAAATACATCATATATATTTCATCTTGTAATACCATGATTTAAACTCAAAGCCATATCGTCCACTATGTCTAATGAATAACAAGTAATCCTAAGAATAAAACATATTAAATACTGCCATAGGCTTGAATTTATATCTTATAAAATCATTTTTAATTGATTTATCCAATAAATTTTTTCAATCATTGAATACCTCCCATTTTATGAATAAATACTGATGCTTTAATTACTCCTCTATATAAACAAGGGTCCCCTCCTGTATCAAATCAAATAATTCTATAACATCTTTATTAGTCATTCTAATACATCCATGAGATGCAGGTTCCCCTATAAACCCCTCCTCACTAGTACCGTGTATATAGATATATCTTTTAAAAGAATGTTCATTTTTACCTTTCTCTAACCCCGATAACCACATAATTCTAGTAAGTACATCATCAGTTTTTGATTTGGTTCTATCCTTATACACCTTAGATATTTGATTTGTATTTACTCTAGAAACAAATCTTGTACCAGAAACAACTCCCTCACCTATTTTTTTTTTTATAATATGTTTACCAAGAGGTGTCTTATTACTATTTATCTCGCCTCCTATCCCATATTTAGAAGTAGATATATTATATTGCTTTATCTCTATATTACTTTTAAGTACATACATCTTTTGAGTAGATATATCTACCTTTATCTCTACCTGTGCCATACTACTAGATACTATTGTTAAAAAAAATAGATTATATAGAATCCTCATTTGTTATATTTTTTTAATATGTAAATTGATACTTAATTAAAAAAAAAGACAAAGTATCACCTTTGCCTTTTTTTATATATAGAATAATAAATTACTCTTTACCACTTAGCTAAGTTTTTACTACTAAGTAGATTTCTTAGCTCTAGAAGATTCCTTATTACTACAAGATGATTTCTTAGCTGTAGAAGATTCCTTACTACTACAAGATTTTTTATTGGAAGTAACCGTAGCCGTAACTTTTTTGATATTCTTCTTATCTCTTGCCTTCGCATCATCACAACAAGATGATTTCTCAGCTGTAGAAGATTTCTTACTACTACAACAAGATGACTTCTTAGCTGTAGAAGATTCTTTACTACTACAAGATGATTTCTTAGCTGTAGAAGATTCCTTACTACTACAAGATTTTTTATTGGAAGTAACCTTAGCCGTAACTTCTTTGCTGTTCTTCTTATCTGCTGTTGCGTTAGCATCATCACAATTAGTCATAAAAGCTACTAATACAAACATTCCTAAACTTAAAACTATCTTTTTCATTTTTACTTATTATTTAAAATTAATATTACAATTTACTACCTCTTTAACTTTAACATGTACAATCTTTCTTGGGCTTATCACACTTTTTACACATACATGTACAATCTTTCTTGGGCTTATCACACTTTACACACATACATGTACAATCTTTCTTAGGCTTATCACACTTTACACACATACATGTACAATCTTTCTTAGGCTTATCACACTTTTTACACATCTTTACCTCTACCAAATCCATATTGCACTTAGGGCAAGTTCCTTTCTCATGATATACCTTATCTCCTTCACATTTCATTGGACAGTAATAAGTATGCTTATGCGCTGAATCGACATCTACCGTATATTTATATTTATCTGCAGCTTTACTTTTATCTGCTGTTTTACCATCATCGCAGCTATATACAAAGTAAACTATTGCAAACAAATACAATAAATTTAAAACTATCTTTTTCATCATTTATAAAAAATTAAAAGTTAATTTGGCAAATATAAACAAATATTTATATTGCTACCAAATTATTTTTTTATTTTTTCTTTTACGAACCCACAATGAAGCATCTTATCTCCAAAATATGGATTCAAAATCTCTTCTTTATCACTAAGCCAATAACCTCCTGTATCGTCATTAGCCATAGGGCAAAATTGAAGATAAACAGGCTGCCCTATACCTATAGATTTTACAAGTACTATGATATGATTAGAGAGTTCTGTGTAGTGTTTTCTCTGTTGCTCTATATCTGCCTTTGATATGATAGTTTTCAATTTTTCTCTTACTGCGCCAAGATGCTTATCGATTCCCTCTGGTAGAGATATATTCGCTCTATCTAACAGTTTCTTTGCACTCACTTTTACATCTTCTGCATTTTTTCCTTTTACTAGAAAATCTGAAAGTCTCAAATATTCTTTATACAAAGTAGATATCTTGCGCTTATATATAGAAAATCTATATACTCTTTTGATCTTTTTATAGAATTCTCTATCATCTACCACATAGGTATTCATCATACTTTTTTTACCTTGCAGTTGAGCGGCGGCATCTATGGTAAATAACCCATTAGTCACTACCTTTTCACTTTCTTCTAATCCCTCTTTTATGATGTAATTTTCGCCTATAGATTTACCCAGCTCTACCTCTCTTACTTCAAAAATGTGATGCTGCTCATTAGGTACCTTTACATATACCAAAGAGTGCTTACCTGTCCATATCACTGCCGTTTTAGGTATTATGATGCTCTTTTTACCTGATTGATTACTAAAGATACCCGTAACTATCATCTCAGGTAATATTTCTCCATAAGTATTATCGATCTCTCCTCTTACCTTGGCTACTCTGGATTTAGAATCTATTACAGGCGATACAAACGATATCCTCGCTTTAACGTTACCAAGCGATTTAGAATGGTCGAACTTCACCGTGATTTCATCTCCTACGCTAATACTTCCCAAATGATGCTCGTAGGCATCAAATACTACCCACAACTTATCCAAATCAGAAATATAAAACATAGGTTTTCCCTTGTTGATATGGCTACCCATATTGATAATCTTTTGCGTTACCACACCATCAAATTCCGAAACTATATCTATATTCGGATATATCTTTTTTGTCTCTACAATCTGATTGATTTGTGCATCGGATAAATTCCAATAGCTCACCTTTTTTTTGGCAGCCTCTATGAGTCCTGAATCCTCTGTTTTATAAGCCTCTAATAACTCTTGCTGAGCGGTAACCAAATCCGAAGAATACACTGAAGCTATCTTCTGTCCCTTGGCTACTCTTTCACCTGTAAAGTCAATATACAACTTCTCTATTCTACCAGAAAAATGAGCATTTTGAATAGATATTCTTCGCTCATCTTTTACTACCTTACCCGATAGCACAATGTCATTTTTTACCTTCAGATATTTCACCTTGGTAGTCTGTATATTTGCTAGCTCTAATACATCTTCTTTCATCTGAAAACTCACATTGTTTTGTGCTACATTGCCCCCTGCCTCTAATGGAATTAAATCCATAGCACATATAGGACAAAGCCCAAACTCCTTTTGATTGACTTGTGGATGCATAGAGCATGTCCATTGTGTAGAAGCTGCTTCATCCTGACGTGATGGTGCTTGATTCACCCTTCCAAAAAAGTATTTTCCCAGTAAGATTCCTAAAAGTAGCACCCCTATTAATTTTAAAACTTGTTTTTTCATATCTTAATTCTTTTTTATATTCCCTTTAAAAACTTAATCTTAGACTTCTGTACCATTACCTCTCTCTTGGCTTTGGCATCATCCATTTGATATTGCAATATTCGTTGTTGCATCTTGAGAACTTCTTCAAAATCTTTACTAGAAGTAATATAAGATTGAAGTAATAACTTTAATGCTTGATTTGATTTTTTTAGTTGCTTTTGATATAAATTGATCTTATTTACAGCATTGGCAATCTTTATCTGAACTTCCTTATACTGCGATCGTATATCTTGCGCCACATTTTCCAAATTCTTAGATGCCATCTGTTGCATCATTATTGCCTCTTGCTTTTGAGCCGAGTACTTACTTGAAAAGAACGGTATAGATACTGATAACATAGGCATAATAATATCTCTACCTCCATCGGGCATCGTATTCTCACCCACAAAAATATAATCTAACTTTACACCCATAGCAGGATAGTGATTTTTATCCGCCAGATGCTCCATCTTTTGCTGTACTTCGAGTTGATGTTTAGACATCTTTACACTTGGGTTATCCTCAAAATTATCAATCTTACCCACCAAAGCATGATCATAAAAATGCTCACTCAACAATACATCCATATCAATAGATCTATTCAAAAGCCTGTTGAACTTTATCTTTGCTATTTCCATAGCATCTCTAAGCGAATGGATTTTTTCCTCTATATCGTCTTTCATCATCTTAATTCTCAATATATCTACCATTTGGATTTTTGCCGTTTCATATTTCTTAAATGCTAATTTTTCAAAAGTATTTAGGATTTGAATATTATCGCTTGTGAGTTTGATTTTAATTTCAATTTCACACAGTTTATACCAAGCTTGCTCCACTTGAAATGTTATTTCATTTTTATAGTGATTGAACTTTTCAAACTTTATTTTAGCTTGTATTGTAGCGACATCCTCTTTTAAACTTAATGTACCAAACCAAGGAAACATCTGTAATAGAGATATTTTAGTTTGTTGTGGTCCTAGTTTAGTCTCTGGAGCACTTATAAAATATCCAAATGCCAATTGAGGATCGGGTAAAGCACCCACCTGTTGCACTCTTTGCAATGCCGATTGGTAATCATAAAACAACACTTTGAGTTTAAGGTTGTTTTCTAATGCCATTTGTTTATATAGATCTAACTTATTTTGAGCACAAATAAATTGGAATGGCAATAGCAACATAAAAACTACTGTACTTCTCATTTTTGCAATGTTTTTTTAATTCTATATTCTTGCGACATACTATATAGCACAGGAACTACAAACAATGTGATGAGTTCTATCATCATTCCTCCAAACGAAGGGATAGCCATAGGTATCATAATATTAGAGCCCTTACCCGAAGAGGTAAGAACCGGTAACAGTGCTAATATAGTAGTAGCTGTAGTCATAAGACAAGGTTTAATTCTCCTTTTTCCAGATTGGATTACAGCCTTTCTTATCCCTTTGATATCCTTTGGTTCAGATGCCTTAAACTGCTGATTCAAATAAGTTGCCATGATCACCCCATCATCTGTAGCAATACCAAACAAAGCAATAAAACCTACCCATACCGCTACACTCAAATTGATGGTTTTTACTTGAAATAAATCCCTGAAATCTACACCAAATATTTTGAAATCCAAAAACCAATCCTGATCGTATAACCATATCATCATAAAACCTCCTGCAAAAGCTACCAAAATACCTGAAAATACCATAAGTGTAATAGCCACAGATCTAAACTGCAAATACAATATCATAAATATAATGACCAATACCAATGGAATAACTATTGACAATCTCTTTTCAGCTCTGAGCTGATTTTGATAATTTCCTATAAAGGTATAGCTCATCCCCTTTGGAATTACTAATTCATTGGATTTTATCTTATCTTGTATAGCTTGCTCTACACTTTCTACGGTATTTACTTCAGAATATCCCTTTGCCTTGTCAAATAGTACATACCCTGAGAGAAAAGTATTTTCACTCTTTATTACTTGTGGTCCTTGATTGTATTCTATATCCACCAGTTGCCCGAGAGGTATTTGATTTCCCATTGGTGTACCTATGAGTATATTCTCTAAATCCTCTGGCGAACTTCTAAGCTCTCTAGGATAGCGAATTCTCATGGCATATCGCTCTCTTCCCTCCACAGTCTGCCCAAGGGATATTCCACCAATGGCAGTTTCTATATAGCTCTGTACCTGACTTATAGTAAGTCCATAACGAGCTATAGCTTGTCTATCTATCTTTAAATTAATATAAGGTTTACCTACTATTCTCTGTGCAAACACCACTTCCTTCCTAACTGCTGGCACCTCTTTGAGTATCTCCTCTAACTCTAGTGCCAGATTTTCTATCTCTTGCAAATCATTACCACTAATCTTTATGCCCATAGGAGCAGGTATGCCCGTCTGAAGCATTATCAGTCTAGTTTTGATAGGTTGCAACTTAGGTGCAGAGGTTACCCCTGGTATTTTAGAATAAGCTACTATCTCATCCCAAATATCATTTGGCGTTCTAATCTTATCTCGCCAATTCCTATAATACTTACCATTTTTTGCATCTACTATCAAATCCTCTTTATCTACAGGCATTCCTGATTTCACGGCAGACATATCATTCTTCCTTAAAAATAAGCCTTCATCATTTACGGCAAATTTCATTTTTCTACCGTAACCATCTACAATATATTCGGGTTTGTAGTTGATTACATTTTCGTACATTGAAAGAGGCGCAGGGTCTATGGCACTCTCTACCCTACCTGCTTTTCCTATTACTTCCTCCACTTCTGGTATAGATGCTACCGCCATATCCAAATGCATCAATACTCTTTTGTTTTCAGCTATTCCAGAATGTGCCATAGAAGTGGGCATGAGCAAATACGAACCCTCGTTCAAATCGGGCATAAACTCCTTTTGCACCCCTGGAAAAGTCTTAGAAAAAGAACTCCACAATTCAGTAGTTTGTATATCTATTCCCAGAGTATTCAGCCCCTTAGATAACCAACCAAATGTTCTATCAAAGCCCATCCATATAGTGATACCCAAAATGAGAATGATTAGGGGTAACATCAAAAATTTAACTTTGTGCTCCAATGCCCATAATAGCATCTTATCGTAAAACCTTACTACCAATCCAAATATAGACAGCAATCCAAAGACGATAACAAATACAAAAATGAAGTTCAAAAATACACTTTTATCTACACCCAAAGGTAACCAATGGTCAGCCAGTAGATACACTCCCATCATCAGTACTATTACAATATTAGAATACTTTAAACAGGAAATATGGTTTAATTTTCTCTTCACAAAATAAAATACCCCAAAAAGCAATAAGGTGATACCTGCCCAAGTAACGCTCCCTATCATAAATAATCCCATAATAATGAGCAAGCCATTTAGAATATCCTTTAAAAGCACTTTACCCAAAATTAGCCTATCTCTTATATTGAGACCAAAAAGCCAATACGCCATAAGAGGTATAAACATAAGCGATACCACAAGTGATGCCAATATAGAATAGGTTTTAGTATAAGCCAAAGGGCTAAATAATTTTCCTTCTGCTTGTTCCATAGTAAATACAGGTATAAAACTAATTACAGTAGTGAGTATTGCCGTGATAATAGCAGGTGCTACCTCTACTGAGGCATTATATACTGTTTTCATAAGAGGTTGTTTATCCTTAGCCTCTCTATTTACCTGAATATGCTTGAGAATATTTTCAGAGATAACTACCCCTATATCTACCATAGTACCTATGGCTATGGCTATACCTGAGAGAGCCACAATATTGGCATCTACACCAGTGTATTTCATCGCTACAAATACCATTAGTACCGCTATGGGCAATAAGCTAGATACCAGCACCGATGCTCTCAAATTGAGTACCATAACTATAATTACCAATATAGTAATCAGAATTTCTAAACTAAGTGCATCTTCTAGGGTACCCAAAGTTTCATTGATAAGTCCTGTTCTATCGTAAAAAGGTACTACCGTAAGGGTAGATTTTCTACCATCTTCCAGTATCTTGGAGGGCATTCCCTTAGACAGATATTCTATCTTCTCCTTTACCTTATTAATCACTTCCATAGGGTTTGAGCCATAGCGAGCCACTACTACACCCCCTGCTACTTCTACTCCTGACTTATCTAAAATACCTCTTCTCTCAGCAGGTCCCATATACACTTTAGCCACATCTTTTATTTTTATAGGTGTATTGCCAAACACTCGCACTACCGTCTCCTCTATATCTTTGATATTCTTCACATAGCCCAACCCTCGTATAAAATACTCTACATTATTTATCTCCATCGTTTTAGCTCCTACTTCTTTATTTGTATTTTTAAGTGCTTTTACAATTTGTAATAAATTGACATTGTGCGCTTTCATAGCCGAAGGATTCACATCTATTTGGTATTCCTTTACAAAACCTCCTATAGATGCTACTTCAGACACTCCCTTTACTGACGAGAGCGCATACTTTACATAGTAATCTTGTATGCTCCTTACCTCGTGTAAATCCCAACCTCCTGTAGGTTTTCCCACTTCGTCTCTTCCTTCCAACGTGTACCAATATATCTGTCCCAATGCTGTAGCATCGGGTCCTAAAGCAGGCTGAACCCCTTGAGGTAAAACGCCCTTTGAAATAGAGTTTAATTTTTCTAATATCCTACTTCTACTCCAGTAGAACTCTATATCTTCTTCAAAAATAATATAGATACTCGAGAGTCCAAACATAGATGAACCCCTTATCGTTTTTACTCCTGGTATTCCCAAAAGAAAAGTTGTGAGTGGATAAGTAATTTGATCCTCTATATCTTGAGGTGAACGTCCCATCCATTTTGTAAAAACTATTTGTTGATTTTCTCCTATATCTGGAATGGCATCTACAGGAACTGGATCTGAAGGCAAATAATCATTCTTCCAATGAAATGGTGAGGTTACTATTCCCCAAAGTACGAACAATAACAATAAGGATACTGTAACAAGTTTATTACTCAAGAAAAACTTAATTACATTATTTATCATAGATTTTTATTTTTTTTTGATTTAAACAAATAACATTGTACTAAATATAAGGATAATATTTCCTTATAGAACTCTAAAAGAAATTAGAGTACAATGAAATAAATCAAATTAAAAACCTTTGAAATAATATGTTGATATTTACATTATAAAAACGCCTGCTAAGAGGCAGAGATAGATAAATATGACTTACTGCTATATCTAAAAAACTTACAATAGATGATCTATATACTCCGTATAAAATAGATTCCTCAACATCAAATACATCACCTATTTTTGTAACTTCATTAATGCTTAAATCCTTTATCTTACAGTAATCTGTTTGACTTTTACAACACTTTTTAGTAAATCCTAAGACTTCTTTTTTTACTTTTTTTACACAACAGAGCTTTAATTCTTTATTGATAACCGTACTTTTCAACTCACCACAGCAGTAGTGCTTATTGATCAACACTCCCGAAAAAGCGCATAGCATCAAAAGAGTAATTCCCAAAACCAATATTTTTTTACAAAACACTCCCATAACGTAATCTTAGCAGACAAATGTACTAATTTATTTTAAATCAAACAGTTTTTTATAAAAAGTTCTTTTTTGTAAATTTAAATATTCCATAGCTGAAAATCGAATATTCATTACTTCAAATAAAAATACTTTAGATTTTCTAAATGGAACTCATCATCTTTTAATATAAACCTTTACATCATCTAATTTTATTCAAAGAGTATTCAAAAGCACATGAATTAAATACCAATTCTAAAAACTATACTCAATAAAAATATTACTATTTTTTTCGTCTCATCTTAGTAGTTTTTAGCAATCTCAATCATCATTAATCACATTAAAATCAAACCCTTTTATATTAATATACTCAGATATTGCTTCCAATTCATCTAATTTAATTCCATTGGATAGAATATTTACCAATACATATTGGTTATCATCTACATCGTAAGTAATAATAACAATATTGTTTATTAACGGAATACCTTCTTTATCTAATTTCCCTTCATAGGATATTCTTACCCGCTTTTCCTTCTTTTCTATATACACAATATCTTCGTAATTTTTTTTATTCAAAATCTTGTTAATCTCTTTATAGATCTGTTTACCTATAAAATTATTCGCAACTAAAATTTCTAACGTTAAAATTTTAGAAATAGCTTTTAATTTGTTTCTATTCTTTTTTTTAGACACAGACTTAAAAATATTAAACATTGATCTGTTTATAATTGTATAAGATTCAGCCTTTGATTTATATTTTTTTATTAATTCTTTGATACTCCCTTTAGTGCCCTGTTGTAAGTTATTCTTTGTTATATTCATCAACACAGAATCTACCTTTAGTTTTTGCATTTCTATCTTTTTATCTACACTAGCCAACGCTGAATCTATATTTGGCTTGTGTATTGCCATCATTTTATCTATATTAGCCAATGCTGAATCTATATTTGGTTTGTGTATTTCCATCATTTTATCTATATTAGCCAACGTTGAATCTATATTTAGCTTGTGTATTGCCATCATTTTATCTACACTAGCCAACGTTGAATCTATATTTGGCTTGTGTATTTCCATCATTTTATCTATATTAGCCAACGTTGAATCTATATTTAGCTTGTGTCTCTCCATATTTAGCTTGTGTCTCTCCATATTTAGCTTGTGTCTCTCCATCATTTTATCTACACTACTAAATATAGAATCTATCCTGCTATCTATAAGATCATTCGTTACAATTTGGGAATAAGACATCTCTATACTTAAAAATATTAAAGTAACTATCAAAACTATTTTTTTCATGATTTCTATTGAAATTTATCTTTTTTTAATTCATTTACATTTTTAAAATACAAACCAATACAATCCATTTCGCTTCGCGTGTTACTTAACGTTTTAGATAATATGTTAAAAGCCTTTAACATTTGCATATATTGGTATTGTCTTTGTTTTCTCGCATTCTGATAATCCACCCATTGGTATGTTCCTATTCCTATAGTTATCACCAACATAGCGGCAATACCTGAAATTATTTGCCATGACTTGGAAAAAACAAATCGCTTTTTCTTTAAAGGAAAATGTACTTCTCTGCATCTTTCTTGGGAAAACGCCATAAACATTTGTTTTTCTGCTAACAAATCTTTATCCAAGTTATCATCTATGGAATAAAAGTATTTAGCTAATGCTTTTTCTTGATCAAGTGTAGTTTCTCCATTGTAATAGGAGTCTAATATTTCTCTGATGTTATTGGATTCCATAATTGTTAAGTTTCGACATTTTTTCTTTTATTTGTTTTCGAGATCTGGATAAAATAGTTCTAATATTGTTTTTTGTATATCCGGTTATTTGTTCTATTTCATCAAAACTATATTGCTCTATTTCTCTCAACTGAATTACCTCCCTATATTTAGGTAGCATGTTATCTATTATTCTTCTTAAATTTGCTACAGTATCTCTATTCTCTATTGATTTCTCTATATTCTGACTATCAGAAAAACAATCATTTGTAATAGGTTCTAACCCAGAATGTTTATTTTTTAATCTATCTAAGCATATATTACGAACCATTTTCATAACGTAACATTCAGTATTTTTGTACAAAGGCATATCCTTTTTTCTCTCCCATAATTTCAAGAATACATCTTGAACAACATCCTTAGCCTCATCTTTGGACCTCAATAATCTAAGAGCCAAAAAATACATTTTATCTTTTATAGACTCTGTTGTTTTTACAAACTTTTCTTTATTCAAAACTACACAATATATATATACCCTATATTATAAAAGACGATTGAAAATAAATTTTGTTACACAAAAAATTAAAACTATATTTTTTATCTTATGAAACTTTATTTGAGTTGTCTTTTATAAATGCTTGCCAACCAGAGTATTTTTTCTCCGAAAAAACATTACCCCTTTGTAGATAATGACAATATGCTACTGCTAGCCCATCTGTTGCATCTAAATTTTTTGGCATTTCTTTTAATTTCATCATCTGTTGTAAGGTTCTAGCTACCTGTTCCTTAGAAGCATTTCCATTTCCAGTAATTGACATTTTTACTTTTTTAGGTAAATATTCGAATATAGGTACTTCTCTATACAATCCAGCTGCCATAGCTACCCCTTGTGCTCTACCCAGCTTGAGCATAGACTGCACATTTTTACCAAAAAAGGGAGCCTCTATAGCTAATTCATCCGGATGATAATATTCTATAATAGCTAATGTTTTTTCAAATATCCGTTTGAGTTTGATATTGTGATTTGATAACTTATGCAATATCAAGTCATCTAATGTAATAATGCTTACAGAATTATCTATTATCTTTATCAAACCAAATCCCACAATAGTAGTACCTGGGTCTATTCCTAATATAATCTTTTCACTGTTCATGAAATCACATAATGAAAACGCAAATATACCAAGAATTCTCAATAAGAATTATTTAGCATAAAAATACTATATTTGCACTCTTTTTTTATAAAGAAATATTTTTTGTGTTTATTTAATTATTAATTTATTATTAAAATTTAGATGAAAAAAGACAGAACATTTACAATGATAAAACCCGATGCAGTAAAGAATCAGTATATTGGTGCCATATTAGATAGAATTGTCTCTTCAGGATTTAAAATTATAGCACTAAAAAAAATATTGCTTTCAAAACAAGATGTTGAACGTTTTTATGAAGTTCATAAAGACAAACCTTTTTTTGAAGAATTAGTAACCTTTATGAGTTCAGGACCCATAGTAGCAGCGATACTTCAAAAAGAAAATGCTGTAGAAGATTTTAGAGCCCTTATAGGAGCCACTAACCCCGATGATGCAACAGAAGGAACCATAAGAAAACTATATGCTACTTCAGTAGAAGAAAATGCTATACATGGTTCAGATAGTAATGAAAATGCAGAAATAGAAAGCAACTTTCATTTCTCAGGTAGAGAAATATTCTAAAAAACTATCGTGTGTGTCTCGAGAAAGCCCAACTTCGAAAGATATTCCAAGAAAAGAGAAAAGGTTTTTCATACCGAGAAATATATCAACACAGCTCTATGATAACCCAAAGGTTATCAGTCATGGATATATTTCAATATAAGTATTATCATTTATTTTTACCTATAGAAAACAAAAGAGAAATTCAAACTTTACCCATTCAAAATTTACTTATTGGTAAGAAGATAATAACTTCCAAAGTTAACCTTATTACCTGCCAACTCTCACACTATCTTATAGATAAAAATACTGAATTTGCAGTAAATAACTGGGGAATACCCGAACCTGTAAATGCTAAATCTGTCAAAGAACATCTCATAGAAGTTGTATTTATACCCTTATTGTGCTTTGATAAACGAGGACACAGAGTAGGATATGGTAAAGGGTTCTATGACCGTTTTTTAGAAAAATGTAAACCCTCTACCTTAAAAATAGGGTTATCACTATTTGAACCCATTAATCAAATAACAGATATTCATCCCTTTGACATTACAATGAATATATGCGTTACCCCCTATAAAACCCACACATTTTAAAATTTAAAAAAATAATATTATAAAAAATCTACTATATTTGCAATTTTATCAGTTAATTGTCAAACTCACAAGTTAGATATGAGTTGTAAATTGTATATATTTGACACTACATTAAGAGATGGTGAACAAGTACCGGGATGCCAACTCAATAGTATTGAGAAAATAGAGGTAGCCAAGGCATTAGAACTACTTGGAGTAGATATTATAGAAGCGGGGTTTCCTATCTCTAGTCAAGGGGATTTTGAATCAGTAGTAGAAATTTCAAAAGCAGTTTCAGCACCTACTGTTTGTGCGCTTACTCGCTCTGTAGAAAATGATATTAGAGTAGCTGCCCAAGCTATAGAATATGCTAAACACAAAAGAATACATACCGGTATAGGGACTTCTCCATACCATATCAAATACAAATTTAAATCTACACAAGAAGATATTATTGATAGAGCCATAAAAGCTGTAAAATATGCTAAATCCTTTGTAGAAGATGTAGAGTTTTATGCTGAAGACGCCGGTAGAACTGACAATGAATATCTCGCAAAAGTAGTAGAATCTGTAATTAATGCAGGAGCCACGGTTATCAATATACCAGATACTACAGGATATTGTATGCCTTACGAATATGGGAATAAGATCAAATACCTAATGGAAAATGTAAAAAATGTTCACAAGGCTATACTATCTACACATTGCCACAATGATTTGGGTATGGCTACCGCTAATAGCTTGCAAGGAGTACTCAACGGTGCCAGACAAGTAGAAGTGACCATCAATGGTATTGGTGAAAGAGCAGGGAATACTTCCTTAGAAGAAATTGCCATGATTTGCAAAACCCATAAAGATATAAATATTCATACCAATATAAAATCTGAAAAGATATTTGAAACTAGTAGGTTAGTCTCTACACTAATGAATATGCCTGTACAACCCAATAAAGCTATTGTGGGTAAAAATGCTTTTGCGCATTCATCAGGCATACATCAAGATGGAATTCTTAAAAATAGAGAAAACTATGAAATCATAGACCCTAAAGATATAGGTATCAAAGATTCGTCTATCATCTTAACAGCTCGAAGTGGTAGAGCAGCTCTAAAACATCACTTAGAAAGATTGGGATTTGATATGAGTGATGAAAAAGTTCTATCAGAAAAATATAAGAAATTTTTATCGATAGCCGATAACAAAAAAGATGTTACTGACGAAGATTTAATCGTATTGATGGGAGGTACCAAAAACAAAAATCAATCTATCAAGTTACACAAACTCAACGTCACTTGTAGCACTGAAACCAAATCTATAGCTCGATTGAGCTTGAAAGTAAATGGAGATATAAAAACGGCAAATGCAGAAGGTATAGGTCCTGTAGATGCAGTATTTAATAGTGTTAAACAGATGATCTCTACTCCGTTTGTTTTAGAAGAATTTTTAGTACAATCTATTACAAAAAAAAGTGATGGTACTGCTAAAGTTCATATTCAAATTAGTACTAATGAAGTATTATACTACGGATTTGGTGCTAATAGTGATATTATTATCGCCACAACTAAGGCATTAATTGATGCCATTAATAAAATTGTATAATTATGGGAAAAACTTTATTTGATAAGATATGGAACAGCCATGTGATAGAAAATATTATCGATGGTCCATCAGTAGTTTATATCGACAAACACTTTATACACGAAGTAACGAGCCCACAAGCTTTTAATGGTATAAAAAATAGAGGAATAAAACTATTTAGTAACACTAATATTGTCGCTACAGCAGACCATAATGTTCCTACTGAAAATCAACACCTCCCCATCAAAGATGAGTTAGGCAGAAAACAGGTAGAACAACTCTCTAAAAACTGCAAGGAGCATCATATAGAGTTCTATAATCTACAAGACCCTAATAACGGTATTGTACATGTAATAGGACCTGAATTGGGCATTACCAAGCCAGGTATGACTATTGTATGTGGAGATAGCCATACTAGTACACATGGTGCTTTTGGAAGTATAGCTTTTGGGATAGGCACTAGTGAGGTAGAGATGGTCTTTGCCAGTCAATGTATTCTACAAACGAAACCTAAAAAAATGAGAATTAATGTAGGAGGTGAACTTAGAAAGGGAGTAAGTTCTAAAGATGTAATTTTATACATCATCTCTAGAATATCTACAGGAGGAGCAACAGGTTATTTTATTGAATATGCTGGAGAAGTATTTGAAAATATGACCATGGAAGACCGTATGACCGTATGTAATATGAGTATAGAAATGGGTGCGAGGGGAGGATTAATAGCACCTGATGAAACCACTTTTGCATATATGAAAAATAGACCATTTGCTCCTAAAGGAAAACAATGGGAAGAAGCTATGGAATACTGGAAAACATTAAAATCCGATAACAATTCTACATTTGATAAGGAAGTAGAATTTAATGGAAGTCACATTGAACCTATGATAACCTATGGAACACATCCCGGATTAGGAGAAAAAATTACCCATAAGATACCTGCAGAGGTGAAAGGGGAAAGTCAAGAATCTTATTTAAAATCTTTAAATTATATGGGTTTTGCTCCCGGAGAAGATATTTTAGGTAAGCATATAGACTATGTATTTGTAGGCAGTTGTACCAATGGAAGAATAAAAGATTTGAGAGATGTAGCCAAAATTGTAAAGGGGCGAAAAAAAGCAGACCATATTACTGCTTGGTTAGTTCCCGGCAGCAAAAAAGTAGAAGAACAAGCCTACAAAGAGGGAATTGTAGATATATTCTTACAAGCAGGATTTAAATTACGCCAACCTGGTTGTTCTGCATGTTTAGGAATGAACGATGATAAGGTGCCTGCTGGAAAGTATAGTGTTTCTACCTCAAATAGAAACTTTGAAGGAAGACAAGGTCCTGGCTCTAGAACAATGCTTGCCAGTCCGCTTACTGCTGCTGCTACAGCTATAGAGGGTAAAATTGCAGACCCGAGAAAATTTTTATAAATAAGTGTCATTTAGTTTGTTTTTTTGACCCTATATGCTTACAAAAAAAGAGTTTGAAACAACAAATATATATAACGAACCATACAAGTATTATAGGAATTAGACCCTGCAAGGTTTAATTTTATAAAACACAAGAAAAATTAAAAACCCTAATCGCTAAAGTACTGTAGAGATACTCTGCATTATTATCCCGCAGGTTATTGCTAACCCCCGTTTCCAAAAGGTTGAGTGTTATTTTCCTTCATCTAAAATAGAGCAAATATTGTTCATAGACTCACACGGATAACCTTATGTATGTATTTTTATTAAAGATATTTTTGAATTAGCAAAAAATAAATATCTTAGCAGACTTATTAAAAAAACTAAAAGTCGCCCCTATGCATATAGCAGATGTATCTATTATCATTGTTTATATTTTATTGACTCTATTAGTAGGAGTTTGGGTATCTAAAAGAGCTAGTAAAAGTTTAGAATCATACTTTCTCGGAGGTAACCACATCAAATGGTATTTTTTAGGATTAAGCAATGGATCGGGGATGTTTGATGTATCAGGTACAGCTTGGATGGTAGGTATTTTATTCTTATATGGCGTAAAGAGTTTTATGTTTATGTGGGTGTGGCCTATCTGGAATCAAATTTTTGTAATGATTTTTTTGGCTATTTGGATACGTCGTTCTAATGTAATGACGGGTTCTCAATGGATTTTAACTCGTTTTGGAAATGATAAATCCGGTAAGGCATCGCATATTATAGTTGCTATATTTGCTATAATGGCAGCAGTGGGTTTTATAGCTTACTTTTTTGAAGGTGTTGGAAAGTTTATGACGATTATTCTCCCTTGGGATTTTTCGTTTTTTATTGGAAGTACTCCTTTACTCACTTCTGAACAATCCTATGCCTTATTACTCATTTTTTTAACGACTATTTACACTGTCAAAGGTGGTATGTTCTCAGTAGTAGCCACAGACGTTTTACAATACGGTATTATGGTTATTTCTGCTATGCTCATAGCTATTTATACTTTTGTAAGCGTGAGTGATGTAGAACTATCACAAATCATTAGTCCGCAGTGGAAAAATATATTCTTTAGTTGGGAAATGGATACCCATTGGTCTGGAAAATATGAGTCTTTTAACAATCTAATCGATACACAAGGCTATAAAATGTTTGGAGCATTTATAGGCATGAGTTTATTTAAAGGCTTTTTTGCAAGTATTGCAGGACCTACGCCAAGTTATGATTTGCAGAGAATATTATCTACAAAAAATGTAAAAGAAGCTGCTTATATGAGTGGGTTTACTAATTTGATTTTATTTATTCCTCGCTATCTCTTGATTGGAGGAATTGTAGTGATAGCTTTGGTAACATTAGCTCCACAAATGACGCAAAGCACTATTACAGAGGGAGATTTAGAATTACTCTTACCTAAAGTAATTAATTTTCATGTACCCATTGGCATTAAAGGGTTATTATTAGCTGGATTATTAGCTGCGTTTATGTCCACTTTTTCTTCTTTTGTAAATGCGGGACCGGCCTATATCGTCAATGATATTTATAAAAAATACTTTAAGCCTAATGCTTCCAATAAACACTATATCCATGCCAGTTATCTCGCTTCTTTTTTAATCGTTTTATTAGGAGTAATTATGGGGTTTTTCGCTAAATCTATCAACTCCTTGACGCTCTGGATAACTAGTGCACTTTTTGGTGGATATATTGCTGCCAATTTTCTCAAATGGGTTTGGTGGCGATTTAACGGTTGGGGATATTTTTGGGGAATGTTATCAGGGTTGTTCATCGCAACTTTTCAATTTTTATTAGGACAAAATGTAGAAACCTTTGAGCAAGGTAGTTTTTTACATACTTTGGCAAATATCTCTCCTATTTATTTCTTTTGGATTATTTTTCTCATTTCCTTTTTGGGCTCTATACTGGGGACGCTACTTACACCCGCTACAGATATACAAACTTTAAAATCGTTTTATACAAATGTACGCCCTTGGGGTTGGTGGTCTTACGTGTATCGTTCACTTAAAAAAGAGGATGAAAATATTCAAAAAAACACTGATTTTTTCAAAGATATAGGTAATTGTATCATAGGAATTATCTGGCAATCTTCTATGATTTTAATCCCTATTTATCTAATCATTAGAGCATATAGCTCGTTCTTTATATCTCTATTTGTTTTTGTAATTACTTCTACAATTTTGAAATACACTTGGTTACATAAAGTTAAACAACTTTAAATTATTTTCAGTTATGAATTTAATAGAAAAAATTTCAACTCTCATTCTTATTGATATTCAAAAGGGCTTTTTAGATGAAGAATACTGGCAGAGAAATAAAAATAACAAAAATGCCGAAATAGTTTGCAGTAAGATCTTAGTCTTAGTATATAGCCTCCACTGCGTCATCTCATACATAGTTCAACAAATTTTAAATTACATATAAATCTAATAGAGACAGTTTGCATTTAATGAAAATGTTCTTCCTATTGATGATGAACCAATTACCACAAAAAATACAACTTTAAATTTAAATT
Organism: Ichthyobacteriaceae bacterium; assembly: GCA_965226285.1. Taxonomy (GTDB): domain Bacteria; phylum Bacteroidota; class Bacteroidia; order Flavobacteriales; family Ichthyobacteriaceae; genus CBDDCQ01. The sequence continues at coordinate 592,795 of CBDDCQ010000005.1, read as the reverse complement.
GATTATGCAACAAATTCCCTGGCAAGATAGACCTAAAAACAATACTGATATATTATGGCGATATAGTCAAAATCCCATTATAGATAGGTATGCAACACCTACATCTAATAGTATATTCAATAGTGCCGTAATACCTTACAAAGATGGTTTTGCAGGCGTTTTTCGTTGCGATAACAGAGCTATACAAATGAATATCCACGCCGGTTTTAGTAAAAATGGTATCGATTGGGATATTTGTCCAAATCCTATTACCATGAAAACGGGGAATACAGAGATGATATATTCTGACTACAAATACGATCCCCGCGTCACGCTCATAGAAGATAGGTATTGGGTAACTTGGTGCAATGGTTACCATGGACCTACTATTGGCATTGCTTATACTTTTGATTTTAAAGATTTTTTTCAGTGTGAGAATGCTTTTTTACCATTTAATAGGAATGGCGTTTTGTTCCCTAAAAAGATCCATGGTAAATATGCAATGCTAAGTCGTCCTTGTGATAATGGACATACACCTTTTGGAGATATTTATATAAGCTATAGTCCCAATATGAAATACTGGGGCGAACACCGTTGTATCATGAAAGTTGCCCCATTCGAGCAAAGTGCTTGGCAATGTACCAAAATAGGAGCAGGTGCTGTACCTATTTTAACCGATGAAGGTTGGCTACTAATCTATCATGGAGTAAATAATACTTGTAATGGTTTTCGTTACTCTATAGGCACTGCCATTTTAGACGCTAAAAACCCCGATAAAGTTTTATATCGAAGCCGATCTTATGCACTGGCACCTGCTGTAGATTACGAATTAGCAGGAGACGTTCCCAATGTAGTATTTCCTTGTGCTGCGCTACACGATGCGCAAAAGGATAGATTAGCCATATATTACGGTGCAGCAGATACAGTAGTGTCTTTAGCTTTTGGACGAATAAGTGAAGTCATTGATTTTACTAAGAAAAATAGTTTGTAAGATTATCTGAATAAACATCTTACAAGTGCAACATCCGTGTAGTAAAATCCCCCTTTAAAAAAGGGGAATAAATACGCAAAAACAGCAGGGCATTGTAGAGACAAAAAATCTTTTGTCTCTACCCGTACGACAACCAAATATAAATCCCCTTAAACCCCTTTAAAAAAGAGGAATAAATACACAAAAACAGCAGAGACAAAAAATCTTTTGTCTCTACCCGTACGACAACCAAATATAAATCCCCTTTAAAAAAGGGGAATAAATACGCAAAAAAGTAGGGACAAGTCGCGACTTGTCCCTACCATAAATAATTATTTTACCTTAATACCTCACTACGTTAGCACTATTACCTATTTTTAGGTTAGCTTCCCAACCAGCTTTCCAACCAGACACTTTAGCTGTAGGTACCTCTATGGTAGTGAGACTCTTACAACCTGTAAATGGCTCAACTCCAATAGTCGTTATGGAAGTAGGCAGTTTGATGGTAATAAGGCCAGAATTTCTAAATACCCACCTTCCAATACTGGTTAAGTTATTAGGAAGCGTAATACTGGTAAGTTTGCTACATTCATAAAATGCCGAATTTCCAATACTGGTTACGGAATTAGGAATCGTAATACTGGTAAGTTTGCCTACAATTATAAAATGCATTATTTCCAATACTGGTTACGGAATTAGGAATCGTAATACTGGTAAGTGAACAACCCTCAAATGCATTATTTCCAATACTGGTTACGGAATTAGGAATCACAATACTGGTAAGTTTGAACTACAATAATAAAATGCCATTACTTCCAATACTGGTTACGGAATTAGGAAGCGTAATACTGGTAAGTTTGACACAACTATGAAATAACGCACTTCCAATACTGGTTAAGTTATTAGGAAGCGTAATACTGGTAAGTTTGCTACATTCATAAAATACCGAATTTCCAATACTGGTTACGGAATTAGGAATCGTAATACTGGTAAGTGAACGACATTGATAAAATACCGCATGTCCAATACTGGTTACGGAATTAGGAATCACAATAATGGTAAGTGAACGACATTGATAAAATGCCGTTGATCCAATACTTTTTACGGTGGTACCATCAATCGTATTAGGAATAATTACTGCTATTAAACTATTTTTGTCAACGGATGCTTTAAGTGTTACTACGCCACTACTTGTTATATCAAAAATCTTATAAATCTCAAACTTTGCACCTGTAAGGGTCACATCCTTTTTAGTATCGTGTGCTAACACAAGGGTAAGCGTAAGCGTACCAACCTTGTTATAACTTGTAATTTTAGCTGAAGTACCGCTCCCTGAAACCACCGCACTTGTACCGTTTTTATTCGTAATGGTAACGGTTTTAAGGGTGTATCCATTCTTACCACTACCTGTAACGCCTACTAATAGATCGGCATTGGTAATTTCGCCACCACTGCTAAATCCCTTTGTTAGCTTGGTCCAACTTAGACTTTCTGCATTCGCTTTGGTAATCTCAAACTGTGCGTTTCTAATAGTAGCATCTTCTTTAGTATTATGTTGTAAAACAATCGTAAGCGTAAGCGTACCTGGCTTAGTACTCGTAATTTTAGCAGCCCTACCGCTCCCTGCAACACGTGCACTGGTCATGCCGCCATGATTAGTAATGTTAACAGTTTTAATGGTGTAACCTGTTTTACTGCCCTGTACCCCTGCTAACAGCTGCTCATTGGTAATTTCTCCGCTACTGTAAACCTTCGTTTGCTTGCGCCAAGTTAAACTTTCTGCTCTGCCCTTCGTAATCTCAAACTCTTTGCCTGTAAGGGTAACATCCACTTTGGCGGAGTGCTGAAATACAAGCGTCAAGGTCAAGATGCCCACCTTGGTATAACCAACGATCTTAGCTGAAGTACCCCTGCCTGAAACCCTGGCACCTGTACCGTTTGCACTACTGATGGTTACTGATTTAATGGTGTAGCCCGTTTTGGCAGCAGTACTACCCGTAAGACCTGCTAATAATTCTGCATTGCTTATCTCACCACCTGAAACATAAGGCTTACTTTGTTTTGTCCATGTTAAACCAGAGGCAGAAGCCTTTGTAATCTCAAACTTCTTGCCTGTAAGGGTAACATCCACTTTGGCGGAGTGCTGAAATACAAGCGTCAAGGTCAAAGTACCCGCCTGGGTATAACCAACGATCTTAGCTGAAGTGCCCGTACCTGAAACCCTGGCACCTGTGCCGTTTGCACTACTGATGGTTACTGATTTAATGGTATAGCCATTCTTGTCAGCACTGGTACCATTCAAACCCGCTAATAATTCTGCATTGCTTATCTCACCGCCTGAATCATAAGGCTTACTTTGTTTCGTCCATGTTAAAATAGGAGCAGATGCCTTTGTAATCTCAAAGGATGCGTTATCTATCGTTGAATCACCTTTGGTAGTATGCTCTAATACCAAAGTAGCCGTAAAATTACCCGCCTTGGTCATGGTTAAAGACAAACTGGGTTTCGTACCTGTTACGTTTGCAACACCTATTGGGGTTAAAGACCTCATCTCTCTCAGAGTATAACCCGTCTTTGTACCCCGTACGCTTCCTAAAATCTCTGCTGTGGTAAAGCGACCACCACTACTATAAACTTTGGTAAGTTTGCCAAAAGTCAAACGCTCTCCAGCAGAAGAACTAATCTTAAACTCTGCACCTGTAATGGTAGCATCACCTTTCGTGGAATGTTCTAAAACAATGGTAGCCGTAAAACTACCTATCTTGGTCATTCTTAATGACAACTTAGGCTTGGTGCCTGTTACGCTTGCAACGTCTGACGGCACTAACGCTTTTATCTCTTTGAGGGTATAACCCGACTTCGTTCCTGTTACACCCGCTAATATCTCCGATGTGGTAAAACTACCCCCACTGACAAAAGCCTTAGAGACCCTGTTAAAAGTCAAAGTAGCGGCTGCGTCCTTACTAATGATGATTTTACAATTTTTAATCGTAGCATCTTCCTTGCTCGCATGTTTTAAAACAAGATTAAAAACGATGTTCCCTGGTTTGGTAAAGGTTAAAGTAGTGCCTGAAACCTTTGCTGAAGCCGTTGTATTACTACTCACCAAAGTAATAGACTTTATCGTATAGCCCTCTTTTGAGCCTTGAACGCCTGCCAGTATCTTAGCAACCGCCAAGGTTTTGGTGACTCCTGTAATACTGGAAAAAGTAATCGTTTGCTCCGCATAAGTAAGCACAGGGGCAGGGGTGGGTTTTTCATTATTGGGTTTCGATTCTTCTTTACTGCAATAAATCATTGACGTAATCAATAGCATCAATGATAGGATACTAACAAAATATTTGATAGGTCTCATAAATTTTTTTATTTTAACATTCATTTTTTGAAACTAAATTTTAAATTATATATAAAACATACTAACGATGTTCCCTTATTTAAACAATTTTAACAGGGTGCAAATTTAACAAAAAAATTTATAATTAACCAAAAAAAATTACAAATAAAATACAAAATAGGCTCCTTTGCACTACTTACTGAACATTTTTTCTGTTTTGTGCAAAAGTGAGCATATTTCAAGACGTCTTAGAGTAAGTGAAAAGGGCACAGTTAAATTAAAATACTAATTTTGATACTGGGAAACTTTTTTGTTCTTTAGAGAATTTAACATTATAATACGATGATTTTTTAGTTAATTTTGCAAATAATTTTATTGAGGTATGAATGCATATATAAAGGTATTTTTTTTATTTATATTGGTTTTATTCTGGAATTGTGAAAATAATATTGTTTTTCAGAAACATTTTAGTATCGATGAAAAAGGTTGGCACAAAGATAGTATTTTGGATTTTGATATAGGTTCTCATCAGAGTAAAATATATTTTGTAGTTACCAATGACGAAGAATATTTATATAGTAATTTGTATTTATTTTTAGATATAAAATATAAGACGCAGATATTGAGAGATACAGTAGAGTATATGATGGCAAATAAGTATGGAAAATGGTTAGGATCTGGGATAGCCAATAGAAAGGAAAGTATTTTAGAGTACAATATGCCTGAGATAAATGATGAAGTAATTGTATTAGAAGTAAGGCAAGGAATGAGAGGTGAACGACTCAAGGGAATAAGAAGAGTAGGAGTAAGTATAGAAAAGAATAGTAACTTAGATAGATGAAGAAAGTAATAAAGTACTTGTATATTAGTTTATGGAGTTTATTTATTTTTTCAATATTAGGCTGTGTATTATTATTTTACATGGCTTCTGAAGGATATTTGGGTGATTTACCTTCTTTTGAACAGATAGAGAATCCTAAAACGAGTTTAGCTTCAGAAATTATTTCTTTCGATAGAGAGGTAATAGGGGCTTATTTCAGAGAAAATAGGAGCCGGATACATTATGAAGAATTGTCACCGTACTTGATAGATGGCTTAATTTCTACTGAAGATGAAAGGTTTCGAGATCATTCAGGTATAGATATTAAATCTCTACTGAGGGCAATGATTAAATTTGGTAAAGAAGGAGGTGCTAGCACGATTACACAGCAACTTGCTAAGATGTTATTTACTAAAAGGCCTAGTAGAAGCGTTATCAAAAGATTAGAGCAGAAGATAAAAGAATGGGTAATTGCTGTAAGATTAGAACGACAATATACTAAAAATGAAATTATTACAATGTATTTTAATAAGTTTGATTTTTTATATCAAGCAGTGGGAATTAAGTCTGCTACGAGAACTTATTTTGACAAATTGCCTAAGGATATCAATATACAAGAGGCTGCTACACTTGTAGGAATGGCTAAAAATCCATCATTGTACAATCCTGTGAGGTATTATAATAGAAGCATCAAGCGTAGGAATATAGTACTTAGCCAAATGTACAGAAATGATAAAATATCTAAAACAGAGTTAGATTCTATAAAGCAGCTTCCCATAGAACTCAACTTTAAACAAAATAACCATAATCAGGGCATTGCAACTTATTTTAGAGAATATTTGAGATTAGAATTAGATAAGTGGCTCAAAACAAAAACCAAGCCAAATGGAGAGACATACAATTTGTATAAAGATGGGCTTAAAATATATGTAACAATAGATTCTCGTATGCAGAGGTATGCAGAAAAAGCAGTGAAAGATCACCTATCAAACTTACAGAGGATATTTTTTGAAATGCAAAAAAATAATAAAACAGCTCCATTTGTAGATATTACAAAAGAAGAAGAGAGAGATATCTTAAAATCTGCAATGAAACGAACAGATAGATATAAAAGGCTCAAGGCAATAAATACTTCCGAAGAAGAGATAGAAAAAATATTCAATGCAAGCGTTAAAATGAAGGTATTCGCATGGAATGGTGATATAGATACCATCATGTCGCCTATGGATTCTATAGTGTATTACAAGCATTTTTTACAAACGGGTGTGATGTCTATGGAACCTCAAACAGGTTTTGTAAAGGTATGGGTAGGAGGAATTAATCACGAGTATTTTAAGTATGATCATGTGAAGAGAGGAACAAGGCAAGTAGGTTCTACATTTAAGCCATTTGTGTATGCTACGGCTATCAATCAATTGGGGCTTTCTCCTTGTTATCAGTTGCCAAATACGAGGGTAACTTTTGAAAAGGAACAGTGGGGTATCATGGATGATTGGTCGCCTAAAAACACTGATGATAGGTATGGGGGAATGATAGATTTGAAAACGGCATTGGCAAAATCTAAGAATGCTATTTCTGCCAGACTTATGAAGATGGTAGGACCTAAACCAATAGTAGATTTAGTAAAGAAAATGGGCGTAGAGTCTCATATACCGGTACAACCTTCTATATGCTTAGGTTCCGCTGATATATCGTTATATGAAATGGTGGGCGCCTATGCTACTTTTGCGAATAAGGGAGTTTATACTAAACCTATACTTATCACAAAAATAGAGGATAAAAATGGAGTAATATTAGATAGGTTTGTAACTGAAAATAAAGAGGTAATGAGTGAACAAGTTGCTTATGCTATGCTAAAGTTAATGCAAGGAGTTACTACTTCAGGTACAGGTGTGAGATTAAAACTCGAAAAAGGAGCTTATCCATTTGATTGTGTAACAGGTTTTCCTTATGGTTTTGATAATCCTATAGCGGGAAAAACAGGAACTACAAATAATCATTCTGATGGTTGGTTTGCAGGGATTGTTCCTAATTTGGTTACCAGTGTATGGGTAGGTAATGAAGATAGGTCTGCTCACTTTAGGAATATTGTATTTGGACAAGGAGCTACTATGGCTTTGCCTATCTGGGCATTATTTATGAAGCAATGTTATGCAAATGAAATATTAAGTATCAGTAAAGAGGATTTTGAAGTTCCTAAGAAGGGTAATATGATTCCTGTAGATTGTGATAAATATAAATATAATATAGATGAAGAAGAGTATTAGAAAATAATAAAATAACTATTCTATCTAATTAATATTTTTTCTTTGTAGTTTTCTTTTTTCAAATTCAGAAACTACTTCATAATGAGTTACGATTTTGTCTTTAAAGTATTCTACAAAGAATTTTTTATCTTCTTCTGTGGCATCTATTTGGTTTAGAATATTTAGCAAGTGCATTTTCATATGACCTTTTTGTATTCCCGTAGTTATCAGTGAACGCAGCGCAGCAAAATTTTGTGCTAAGCCTGCTACGGCTATGATGCCCATCAGTTCTTTAGCATTGGGATTTCCTAATATTTCTAAGCAAAACTTTACCATAGGATGTAAATTAGTTAAGCCTCCCACAGTACCTATGGATATGGGTAATTCTATCCAAAAATGAAAGGTTTCATTTTCAATATTTACATGAGTTAAACTTTTGTATTTTCCATCTTTGCAAGCGTATGCATGTCCACAAGCCTCTACAGCTCTAAAGTCATTTCCAGTAGCAATAACTACAGCGTCTATTCCATTAAATATACCTTTGTTGTGCGTAGTAGCTCTATAGGGTTCTATTTGAGCTATTTTTACAGCTTTTTCAAATTTATGAGCGAATTCTTTGGGGCATATTTCCTTACTATCACTAAGTTCATTTATTTTGCATTTTACTTCTGCTCGTACAATACAATTAGGAGTATAGTTTGAGAGAATGGACATGATAATTTGTAAGTCTCCTTGAATTCGAGATTTTTTAAACTCCTCAATAAAAGTCTTTGAAATTTGTTCTAAACAGGAATTGATAAAGTTAGCTCCCATAGAATCTACTGTTTCAAAGGTAACTTCTATTTGATAATAATCCGATTCTGTATCTGTTTTATTTATGAGTTTAATATCTTTAATTCCACCACCTCGCTGCTTCATGTTCTTAGTAATCTCAGCAGCACTACCATATAAGATGTGCTTTAGATTTTCATTGAAAAAGACAAATAAATTATGGTTTTTACCACTGTATGTAAAGTGTATATGTCCTATTTTTTCAGTGGATAATACGGTAGTTTTAAATCCTCCTCTATCGAGCCAAAAATTAGCAGATTTAGCAGCAGCAGCTACTACAGAACTCTCCTCTATTACCATAGGTATGGTATATTTTTTTCCATTGATGAGGAAGTTAGGAGCAACTCCTAATGGCATGTAAAAATTGCTTAACGTGTTTTCTGTAAATTCGTCATGTAATTTTTGAATGTCTGTTTCATTGTTCCAGTACAATTTGAGTAGTTTGATACTCTTTTTAGGGTGTTTACAAAAATTCTTAGTAACCCATTCTATTTTTTGTGATTTTTTTAACTTTGAAAAACCTTTGATAATTTTATCCATTGATAATTTAGTCTAAGGATTGATTTGTAGTTTGAGATATTCTTAACATTTCATCATATTGTTCAGGTGTAAGATCATTGTAGTAATAGTGTACCGGATTTACTTTTTTTCCATTCTTTTGTACTTCATAGTGTAGATGAGGAGCAGTAGATTTTCCAGAGTTTCCTATATAACCTATAATATCTCCTCTTTTTACTCTTTGTCCTTTACGTACGATGTATTTTTCCATGTGAGCATAAAAAGTTTTATGATTGTATCCATGGTTAATAAGAATGCTATTTCCATATCCTCTTTTAGAGTTTATAGAAAATGCGCTTTGGGTTTTTTCAATTATTCCATCTCCTGTTGCATATATGGGTGTTCCTTTGGGTGCTGAAAAATCCATTCCATAGTGCATTTTTCTAGTTTTGTATATGGGGTCTATTCTTATTCCATAACCCGATGACATTCGTTTTAAGTTTTTATTTTTTATAGGTTGTATAGCAGGTAATGAAGCTAACATTTTATTTTTATTTTTCAGAAGGGAGGAAATGTCGTCGTATGACTTAGATTGTATAAATAGTTGTTTATTTAGTATATCAACTTTTTTAGTAATTTTGGTAATTAATACGGTATTGTTATACCCTTTTAATTTATCATATCTATTTATTCCTCCAAAACCAGACTTTCTAACACTTTCAGGAATAGAGTCTATCTCGAAGAATACCCGATAAATATTATTATCTCTGTCTTTTAAATCTTCTAATATGGAGTAAGATTGATCTATTTTTTTATTTAAAATATCATAGTTTATTTTTAAATTGTTAAGTTCTCTCTTTAAATACTTTTCTTTTGGAGAATCAATTAATGAAAAGAATAGAAAACTACAAATACCTGCAATAATTAGTATAGCAAGTAAGGGTATAAAGAAACTTATAATCTTCTTTATGGGAGATTTAACTATTTTTATATATGATAGAGTAGAAGGGTCGTAGTAGTATTTTTCTTTCTTATTCATAAAGTCAAAAAATATATCTTTGCATCACTGTAATACATCTTGAGTTATAATGGGGAGCAAAGATAATCATATATTATAACTAATAGTACAATTTTTAATACTCGATATATTAAGTAAATGACTTCAGAACAAATTAGGAGAGAATTTTTAGATTTTTTTAAGAGTAAAGGGCATAAAATTATACCTTCTGCACCTATTGTAGTTAAAGATGATCCTACGCTGATGTTCAACAACGCAGGGATGAACCCATTTAAAGATATATTCTTAGCAAACAAAAAACCTGTGAATGTTAGAGTAGCAGATACTCAAAAATGTCTAAGAGTATCAGGTAAACATAATGATTTAGGTCAAGTAGGTAAAGATACTTACCATCATACTATGTTTGAAATGCTCGGAAATTGGTCTTTTGGGGATTATTTTAAAAAAGAAGCGATACAATGGGCTTGGCAGCTATTAACAGAAGTTTATAAGATAGATAAAAATAGTTTATATGTGACCATTTTTCAAGGGGATGAAGAAGATGATTTGCCTTTAGATAAAGAAGCCTACAACTGTTGGAAAGAATTAGTCCCTGAAGATAGAATTATAAAAGGAAGTAAAAAAGATAATTTTTGGGAGATGGGATCAAGTGGTCCTTGTGGTCCTTGTTCCGAAATTCATATAGATATAAGAACCAGAGAGGAAAAAAAGAAAATATCAGGCAAAGAATTTGTAAATAAAGATCATGCTCAAGTGATAGAAATTTGGAATCTCGTATTTATGGAATTTAATCGAAAATCGGATGGTAACTTAGAAAAATTAGCGCAAAAACATGTTGATACAGGTATGGGGTTTGAACGATTATGTATGGTATTACAAGGAGTACAATCTAATTATGATACTGATGTTTTTATTCCTATTATCGATGAAATATCTAAAATTACAGGTTTTAAATATGGACAAAATAGACAAGTAGATATAGCTATACGGGTAGTATCAGACCATTTAAGAGCTGTTTGTTTTGCCATTGCCGATGGACAATTGCCTTCCAATAATGGAGCGGGATATGTGATTCGTAGAATACTTCGTAGAGCAGTGAGGTATGGATTTACTTTTTTACATCAGAAGCAAGCTTTTATATATAGATTAGTAGAAGTGTTAGCGGTTCAGATGGGACAAGTATTTCCTGAAATTACAATTCAAAAGACGTTAGTGACTAATTTAATCAAAGAAGAGGAAAAGTCATTTTTAAAAACACTTGAACAAGGCTTGATAAGAATAGAACAAATTATAAAGGAAACAACACATAGACAAGTATCAGGAGTGAAAGCCTTTGAATTATACGATACTTTTGGTTTTCCTTTAGATTTAACATCTTTGATACTAGAGGAAAATGGTAAAGTCTTAAACCAAAAAGAGTTTAATACTGAAATGCAAAAACAAAAAAATCGTTCTAAAGAAGTATCGACAGTGCAAACAGATGATTGGGTAGTATTGCAGAAAGATAACAAAGAAGAATTTGTAGGCTACGATTACCTTACAGCAGAAGTAAAAATTACCAAATACAGAAAAGTAGTTTCTAAAAAATTACAACAGTATCAATTGGTATTCAACTATACTCCATTTTATGCTCAAAGTGGAGGGCAAATAGGAGATACAGGATATATTCAGTCAATACGAGAGAAAATAGACATTTTAGATACTAAAAAAGAAAATGAATTGATTGTTCATATTGTAAAAGAGTTGCCTAAAGATGTAAATGCAGATTTTCAAGCAGTAGTAGATAAAGACAAAAGAAAACGGGTGATGGCTAATCACTCTGCAACTCATATTTTGCACCAGATTTTAAGGCAAATTTTAGGTAAGCATGTAGAACAAAGAGGTTCTTTGGTCAGTGATAGATATTTAAGATTTGATTTTTCGCACTTTGGTAAAATAACTGATGACGAGATTAAACAGGTAGAGTTTGCTGTAAATGAAAAAATAAGACAAAATATACCTTTGGAAGAAAATAGACAGATCCCGTTAAATATAGCTAAACAGCAAGGAGCTATGGCGATGTTTGGAGAGAAATATGCCGATGTAGTGAGAGTTATAAAATTTGATACATCCATAGAACTTTGCGGAGGAACTCATGTAAAACGAACAGGAGATATATTTTTATTTAAAATATTATCTGAAGGAGCTATATCTTCAGGAGTTAGGAGGATAGAGGCAATTACTTCAGAATTAGCAGCTGCTTTTTTCAATGATAAATTTGAGATTTTAGAACAAATTAAAAAAAAACTCAAAAAACCTAAAGATGTGGTAAAGGCTGTATGTACTTTACAAAAGGAAAATCGAGAACTAAAAAAGCAAATAGATCAACTTATTAAAGAAAAGATACAGTCAATAAAAAGGGAATTACTTTCAAATGTAGAGCAAATAGGAGAGGTAAATTTGGTAAGGTCAAAGTTAAAATTAAATGCTGATGCTATAAAAAATTTGGCGTTTCAACTTAAAAATGAGATGGGGAATTTGTTTTTGTTATTAGCAGGTGATAATGATCAAAAACCAACAATCACCTTATTGATTTCAGAAGAATTAGCCAAAAGAAGAAATTGGAATGCAAGTAATATTGTACAAGAATTAGCCAAAGAAATACAAGGTGGTGGTGGTGGACAATTCTTTTTTGCTACTGCAGGAGGTAAAAATAATCGAGGATTAGATAAAGTATTGCGTTCAGTTAAAAATTATATATCACTAAAATAATGGTTTGAACATAAACTATGAATAAAACGGTTGCATTTTATACATTAGGCTGTAAACTAAACTTTTCTGAAACTTCTACTATTGCAAGAGATTTTATAGATCGAGGCTATCAGAGGGTAGGGTTTGATGATTATGCAGATATATATGTGATTAATACTTGTTCGGTTACTGAAAATGCTGATAAGAGATTCAAAACTATTGTAAAATCTGCACTCAAGCAAAATTCGGAGGCTTTTCTCATTGCCATAGGGTGCTATGCTCAACTCAAACCTCAAGAAATAGCGTGTGTAGATGGCGTAGATATGGTATTAGGAGCCACTGAAAAATTTAAAATCACAGACTATATTAACGACCTCTCTAAAAGTGAACAAACGCAGGTGCATTCTTGTGAAATAGAACAAGCAGATTTTTATGTAGGAGCGTATTCTATGGGAGACAGAACTAGAGCCTTTTTAAAAATTCAAGATGGATGTGATTATAAATGTACTTATTGTACCATCCCACTTGCAAGGGGCATATCTAGGAGTGATTCTCTGGAAAATGTACTTAAAAATGCTAAAGAGATTTCTGAGAAAGGAATCAAAGAAATTGTGCTTACAGGAGTAAATATAGGAGATTATGGTAAAGGGGAGTTTGGAAATAAAAAACATAAACATACTTTTTTGGAACTGGTACAGTGTTTGGATAAGGTAGAAGGATTAGATAGAGTGAGAATATCATCTATAGAGCCAAATTTACTCAAAAATGAAATTATAGAGTTTGTGCTGAACTCTAAAATATTTGTACCACATTTTCATATCCCTTTACAATCGGGATCTGATATTATTCTTAGAAAAATGAAAAGGAGATACCTTACCGCTTTGTATAAAGATAGGGTGGAAACCATAAAAAGAATGGCACCCGATGCATGTATAGGAGTAGATGTAATTGTAGGTTTTCCGGGGGAGACGGATCAACTCTTTTTAGATACATATAAGTTTTTGGCGGATTTGGATATATCTTATTTACATGTATTTACCTATTCTGAGAGAGATCATACACCTGCTGCAAAGATGGATGCCGTGGTACCTAAAGAGGTAAGATATAAAAGGAGTAAGATGCTTAGAGGGTTGTCTGTAAAAAAGCGTAGAGCCTTTTATGAAACCCAGATAGGAAAAGCCCGAAGAGTGCTTTTTGAAAGTGAAAATAAAGAAGGTTTTATACATGGATTTACAGATAATTATGTGAAAGTAAAAACATATTGGAACCCTCAACTTGTAAATACAGTACATTACCTTACTTTACAAAAGATAGGTGAAGATGGTATCTTTATTTTACAAAGAATATAATATTTTATTGAAAAAAGGTTTTATTAGTTAGCCGAAAACCCAAATTATAGATTAATTGGATGGGCGTTTTTTAACAAAAATAGCAAAAACAATTTTGAAAAAGAATTTGAAAAAATAATGGAAACTAAAAATTTCAAAGAACACATAAAAAAAGTTTTAAAAACAGACGAAAGGCTTTGGTATTTTGACGAAGAAACCAAACAACAAGAACTCAATCAAACCCAACTTATTGACTTAGCCGAAAAATACGATGAAAAAATTTTGTCTTTACTTTTTAATGATGAAAAAACAAAAGCAAAGTTTTTTGTAAAAATTGGTAGTTCGGCTACGCTCACTAACCAAAATTATGTTTTTAAAACCTTAGATTTTCAATTCTTTTTAGAACAAAATAAAATTGATAATTCTTACTCGCAGTACAAAAATCGTATTGGCTTAACCGATGGCAAAAGGTTTATCAAAGATACCAAAGATGTAGTGCTTAATTTTCCTTTTAAAGATTGCGTTTTAGAAGGCGGACAAAGCACAGAAGAAGGAACAGATGCTTATTTTGAGATTGCGGGTCAAGCCCGCAATGACAACAGAGAAGCCCGCAATAACACGAAAGCCAGTCATGCTGAACTTGATTCAGCATCTCCACTTGATTCAGCATCTCTACATGATTCAGCGTCTCCACTTGATTCAGCATCTCTACATGATTCAGTATCTCCAAGTATTTATCAACAAAAGCAAACCAAAAGAAAAGAAATCTTTTTTAATGAAATTTTAGCACACGATGAGATAGACCGCTTGTTTGATGAAAAGGCTTTGGTGAATTTTAAAAGGGTTGGTGAGATTGCGGGTCAAGCCCGCAATGACAACAGAGAAGCCCGCAATGACACGAAAGCCAGTCATGCTGAACTTGATTCAGCATCTCCGCTTGATTCAGTATCTCTAATTGATTCAGCATCTCTAAAAAGAGACGAAAACGGCACCATCAAAGAAAACCTAATCATCAAAGGCAATAACCTTTTAGCATTACATAGTTTAAAAAAACAATTTGCTAAAAAAGTAAAACTCATTTATATTGATCCTCCGTATAACACTGGAGGAGATGCTAATATTTTTACTTACAATAATAATTTTAACCATTCTACTTGGTTAACTTTTATGAAAAATCGGTTAGAAGTAGCAAGGGAATTATTAAGAGAGGATGGCTTTATTGCTATTGCTATTGATGATATAGAACAACCTTATTTAAGAATATTAGGTGATGAAATTTTTGGTAGAGAGAATTTTATAGGAACTGTATGTGTAGAATCAAACCCTGGGGGAAGAGATACAAATACATTTTTTTCTACTAGCCATGAGTATTGCCATTTTTATGCTAAAAATCATTTAAGAGCAAACCTATTGTCTTTAAAACTAACAGAAGAACAAAAATCTATTTTTAATTTAGAAGACAATATTAGCAAATATAAACTTGGAGGTTTTCGTAGAGGTGGTGGATATTCCACTCCTGACGAAAGACCAAATTCTTATTATCCTATTTTTTATAAAGAAAATACAAATGAATTTTCTTTGGATAAAAAAGAAAATTTTATTGAAATTTTACCTTTAGATTCTAATGGTAAAAAAAGAGTTTGGAGAAAAACAAAACCATCTTTTCTAAAAGAAGTTGAAAACAATAATATTGTTGTAAAAAAAATAAAGAATAATTATCAAATATTTTTAAAAAATAGATTAACAGAAGACAAAGGTAAAAGACCTAAAACTATGTGGTATGATTCTAAATATTCGGCAACGACAAGCGGCACTATGCTTTTAAGAAAAATTATTGGACAAAATCCTTTTAGTTACCCTAAATCCCTTTACACTGTTTTAGACACGCTAAAAATAACGACAAACAAAGACGATATTATTTTAGATTTTCATGCAGGCAGTGGCACAACTGGGCATGCGGTTTTGCAGTTAAACAAAGAAGATGGCGGGAATAGAAAATTTATTTTAGTAGAGCAGTTAGATCAGCATATAGATATTTGTAAAGAGAGAATACAAAAAGTTTTAGAAAAAGAAAATATAAACGATAGTTTTATTTACTTTGAACTTGCCAAATGGAACGAACAAGCAAAAGAGCAAATTTTAGCTTGTGAGAATTTAGAGGAGTTAAAAACTTTTTTTGATGAAATGTATAATAAATACTTTTTAAATTACAACCTAAAAATAAAAGAGTTTAAGGAAAAGGTTTTACAGGAAGAAAATTTTATAAATTTACCACTGGAAAAACAAAAAGAAATGTTTTGTGCGATGCTTGATAACAATCAAATGTATGTCAACGCAAGTGAGATGGAGGATAGGAAGTATGGAATTAGTGAAGAGGATATTAGGTTTACAAATTTGTTTTATAGTAAATGATGAACGATAAAGATAAAATTAAAATATATTTAGATAATTGCTGTTTTAATAGACCTTTTGATGATCAAAAATATTTATCTGTTAAAATAGAAACAGAATGTAAATTATGGATTCAAGAAGTAATTAAAGATAATCAATTTATCCTATGCTGGTCTTATATTCTTGATTTTGAAAATGAAAAGAATCCTTTTTTAGAGAGAAAAAATCAAATTCAAGAATGGAAAAAGATAGCAACTGAAGACATTGAAGAAAACCAAAATATACTAAATTGTGCAAAGAATTTGATAAAAATAGGATTGAAACCTTTGGATGCTCTTCATTTAAGTTGTGCTGATGAGATGAAAGTAAGTTACTTTATTACTGTTGATAAAGGAATACTAAAACAAAAAAATAAAATTCAATCCATTGAAATTTTATCACCTATTGAATTCGTTAAATTATTTGAGGACTTATCATGACAAATACAGAATTAAAATTAAAAGCATTTCAAATTTTAAAAAAGCATTTAGGTATTGTAGATATGGAAAAATTTATTGCTACAATACAACAAGAAAAATTTGATTACACTAAATGGCGTGAAAATTTATTAACCGATCTAAGTGTAGAAAAAATTAGCTCTCTAGCAATGAAAAATAGAGAAACTTTTGAAAAAATATAAAAGATAAAGTCTTATGACTTTACCTAACAACAACCAAATATATCAATCGTTCAGAGATACAGGATAAAAAGTATAGTTGTGGGTCAAAGCCCGCAATGACAAAGGAAGATGTGGAGATGACAAGGGAGTTTTATAAAAGTTAGGTTATGGAAAAAGATTTATTTGGAAATAATATAAATATAAAAATTGAAGAAAAAATTTCTTTTAATTTTAAAAAAGATCAATTTGATGAAGATTTTTTATGTTTAATAGACATAGAGAATATTATTCAAAATGTGAATAAAATAGTTAAAGGAAGTTTAGAAGAAATATGTAAAGAGAAAAAAATTACTAAAAAAGATGTTGAAATAAAGGCAAATGTTAAAAAAGGCTCATTCATACTTGAAATTTTAGTTCCTTATGTAATTCCAATGTTAAGTGATCCTGTTAGTATAAATTCTATACAAATATTATTTGATTGGTTGAAAATCACATTTGATAAATTAAAAGAAAGAAATACAAATGATTTACCTGCTATGCACAATAAAAATATAAATAAAGGAACGGGAAATATCGTTAATAACTATTATCTACATTGTACGATAAATAATTATGATGGTTCACGACATATTACATTTTCAAATGAAGAGGATAAAGAAAATATTTTAGAAAATCTTAAAATTGACTCAGACGAGGAAGTAAAACGAGAAAAACACATTGGTTCAGTTATTCAAGCAAATAAAAAAGAAGAAAGCAAAGATATTTTCCAACCTAAAAATTCAAAACAAAAAATTAAGATTGAATTTCCAAGTCTTAGCAAATCAGAAAAAATTGATATTTTTAATGAAGATGAAATTATGTTAATAGGAGATACATATTATAAAAATGAAAAAATTACAAAAATCGTTGTTATAGAAATATTAGATTTACCATTAAACTTAGGATTTTAAAAAATAAAACAAAATGAACCCTAAACCCCTTCAAAAATCAAAATTCTTATTATTTTCTGATGAAAACCAACAAGTTTTTGTGGAAGTATTTTTTAAAGATGAAAATATTTGGCTTTCTCAAAAGTTGATGAGCGAGCTTTATGGTTGTTCTACAGATAATATTGCTTTGCATTTGAAAAATATTTTTAAAGAGGGGGAGTTAATAGAAGAATCAACTACCGAGGAATACTCGTTAGTTCAAAAAGAAGGTAATAGGGAAGTTAAAAGAAAAGTAAGATTTTATAATCTTGATGCGATTATTTCTGTTGGTTATCGTGTCAATTCCAAGCAAGCGACAAAGTTTAGAATTTGGGCAACGCAAAGGCTTAAAGAATTTATAATAAAAGGATTTGTTCTTGATGATGAAAGATTAAAACAAGGAAAGCATTTTAATAAAAATTATTTTGATGAACTTATAGAGAGAGTAAGAGATATTCGCACCAGCGAACGCAACTTTTACCAAAAAATAACGGATATTTACGCCACCAGTATTGATTATGAGAAACAATCAAAAGAGACAAAAAACTTCTTTGCTACCGTTCAAAATAAAATGCATTTTGGTATTCATGGAAAAACCGCAGCAGAACTCATTTATCAAAGAGTGGATAGCAAAAAAGAAAACTTAGGGATTACTTGCATTGATAAAGAAAAAATAAAAAGAAAAGATGTTTTTATAGCTAAAAATTATTTGAATAAAAACGAATTACAAGAATTAAATTTAATAGTAGATCAATATTTATCTTTTGCAGAATTGCAAGCGAGAAATAAAAAAACAATGACACAAAAAGATTGGATCATCAAATTAGATGATTTTTTGCGATTGAATGAAAAAGAAATTTTAAAAAACAAAGGCAAAATATCTAAAAAGATAGCTGAAGAAAAAGCCAATACTGAATACAATATTTTCAATGCTGAAAGATTGAGAAATTATGAATCTGATTTTGATAAAGAAACTAAAAAAATTTTAAAGAGTAAAAAGAATAAATAATTATGACAGAAATAAAAAACCTTTATGAAACTATAAGAGAAGAAATTGGTCAAAGAAACATTAAGAATATTGAAATCCCAGAATACATAACTGATAATTTAAAACATAATTTTTTTGAATGGCAAAAGTCAGCTTTACAATATTTTTTAGCTTATAACAAAAAAGAAAATGGGTTTTTTAAATCTCCTACGCACCTAATGTTTAATATGGCAACGGGAACGGGTAAAACTTTGCTAATGGCGGCAACGATTTTGTATGCGTACAAACAAGGGTATAGGCACTTTTTATTTTTTGTCAATCAAAATAATATTATTGATAAAACTGAAAATAATTTTATAGATAGTACGCACAATAAATATTTGTTTACAGAGAAAATTATTATTGATGGTAAAACTATTCCTATTGAAAAAGTAAACACTTTCACTGATGAACCACAAGGTATAGAGATTAAATTTACCAGTATCCAAAAACTCTATAACGATATACATACAGAAAAAGAAAACCAAACTACATTAACCGATTTACAAAGTAAAAATATTGTAATGCTTGCCGATGAAGCGCACCATCTCAATGCAAATACTAAACAAAATAAGTCAGAATTAGATTTGAAAACAGAACTTACACAAAGAACAAATAAAAATGAAGTAGAAAGAAAAGGCTGGGAACATACCGTAATAGAATTGATATTAAATAAAAATGCTTGCATTGAGCGTAGCCGAAATGTACTATTAGAATTTACCGCTACCATTCCAGCAAATGAGCATGTAGCTAAAAAATATGCTGATAAAATCATTTATAAATTTGGTCTAAAAGAGTTTTTACAAGCCGGATACACCAAAGAAATTAATTTAGTTTCATCGACATTAGCCAAAAAAGAACGAGTATTGCAAGCCTTAGTTTTTCAATGGTATCGGCACAAAATAGCACTAAAAAATAATATTGCTAATTTTAAACCCGTTATTTTGTTTAGAAGCAAAACTATTGAAGAATCAAAACGAGATACGGCAGAATTTTTAAATTGGATGGAAAATTTAGAAAGCACGGATTTTGATTTTCTGAAAGCCACCCATGATAAAATTTTTGAGGCGAAAAAAGCACAACTTTCTGAAATGGGCAAATCAAGAACCCAAGCACTACTTGAATTTATTGAGATAGAAGAAATTAGTTTTAGTGAGATTACTAATTGGATAAAACAAAGTTACAGCGAAAAAAATACGATTATCACTAACTCAAAAACCAACACAACTAAAAAAGAAAAAACCACCGAAGAAACCGAAAAACTACTTAATAGTTTGGAGAATAAAAACAACCATATAAGAGCTATTTTTACAGTAGATAGATTAACTGAAGGTTGGGATGTACTAAATTTGTTTGATATTGTGCGGTTGTATGAAGGGCAAAATGCAGGAGGTAAAACTAAAAAAACACCTGAAGCAACCACCAAAGAAAAGCAATTAATTGGGAGAGGGGTTAGGTATTTTCCTTTTAGCTTTGAGAATAAACAAAACAATAAAAGGAAGTTTGACGATGATTTAGACAATGAGCAAAGAATTTTAGAAGAACTTTTTTATTATACTTATGATGAAGAATCAAGGTACATTTCCCATTTAAAACAGGAACTTAAAAAAGATGGCTATATAAGAGATGATAGAGAGATGAAAACTTTTGATTTAAAGCCAACATTTAAAGAAAGCAGTTTTTATCAAAAAACTAAAATTTGGTATAACCAGCAAGAAGACAATCCAAACAGAAAAAAACAAAGTTTAGAGGCAATAGAAAAAGATTTTTCTTTTGAATATAAAGTGCAAAGTTTTGAATTATCAGAATCTCAAAATGTTTTAGATGAAAATAGAGAACAAGAACAAAAAGTCACCAAACTGAA
This sequence comes from Ichthyobacteriaceae bacterium, assembly GCA_965226285.1. Classification (GTDB taxonomy): domain Bacteria; phylum Bacteroidota; class Bacteroidia; order Flavobacteriales; family Ichthyobacteriaceae; genus CBDDCQ01. The sequence continues at coordinate 572,133 of CBDDCQ010000005.1, read as the reverse complement.
GCAACAAACTATCTGTAAACCATTTGAAAAGATAGAAAAACATATTTTCTTAAAAGCAGTAAATATGAAAGCGCAAGAAAATCCTTTATTCCAATTTAACAATTTAAAAAAAGAATTAGCGATTGAAAGCATAGATGAATTGCAAACTAAATTTTTAGCGGATTTTGAACTAAAAATTATTGCTCATACCAGTTATGAAAACATAAGTAATAAAGAGAAATTACAAGCCGTTTTACTGTTTTTAGACAAAGTTTTTACAAAACTAAAAGAACATATACACCCTAAAATTGGCGGCGAATTTAAAGCAGGCGAATTTAAAAAATTCTTTGGAAAGCCAAAAACCAAAAGCATTGAAAATTTTAATAAAGATGCAGAAAAAGAAGTTACAAAAAATAATTGGTATGTATTAGATGGTTTTGTGGGTACGGATGAAGAGAAAAATTTAATTGAATTTATCAAAAATAGCATAGGTAATTTGGAAGAAAAATACAGCGAAATTTATCTTTTAAGAAATGAAGAAGTGTATAAAATTTATGATTTTAAAGATGGACAAGGTTTTGCTCCAGATTTTCTGTTGTTTTTAAAAAGTAAAGAAAAGCATAAAATAAAATTAGGAATGGGAGCAATTCAAAAAGAAATGTACTACCAAATTTTCATAGAACCTAAAGGGGAACATCTTTTAGTATATGATAAATGGAAAGAGGATTTTTTGAAACAAATCACTAAAAAATACGGGCTTGAAAATGTTATAAAAGCAGAAAACCCAAATTATAGATTGATTGGATTGCCGTTTTATAATAAAAAGAAGGAAAAAAGTTTTAATAAAAGTTTTAATAATTTAAGTACTGAACTTTAAATATTCTAAATATGAAAGAAAATTATTCAAAAGGATATGTTTTTATGGCTATAAGTTTAGATGGTTTTGTAGCGAGAGAAGATAATTCATTAGACTGGTTAATGAAGTATGGGATTGATGATAGCGACAATAGTTTTGAGGAATTTACTAAAAATATGAATGTATTAGTTATGGGAAGCGGTACTTTCAAAACTGTAATTAGCTTTGATCAACAATGGCCATATAAAATGCACACCTACGTAATGAGTAAGACACTAACTCAAAATGATATTCCAAAATCATTACAAGATAAAATATCTGTTAAAAACTTAACCCCTAAACAAATTATGAAATTTCTTTATGATAAGGGCTTAAAAAGCGTGTATGTTGATGGTGGTAAATTAGTTCAGTCTTTTCTTAGAGATGGTTTAATAAATGAGATTACACTTACACAAATTCCAATTATTATTGGAAAAGGGAAAAGATTATTTGCAGAAACAGAAAAAGATATTGATTTGGAATTTGTTACATCAAAGCAAATGAAATTTGGTTTTATACAAAACCATTATCTTGTATTAAATAATTGTTAAACTTTTGAAGATTGTGAAAATGTTCTTCTACAGATTGCCAATTAAGGATTATTATAAAGAAAGGTGGAAAGAAACATTTTTAGAACAAATCACTAAAAAATACGTGCTTGAAAATGTTATAAAAACCAAAAACCTAAATTATAGTTGATTGGATGGGCGTTTTTTAACGAAAAAGGTAAAACTAAGTTTGAAAAAGAATTTGAAAAAATAATAAACTATGCAACAATGATGATTTATCAAACTAGCGAAGGTGCGTTGGAATTAAAAACAGATTGGCAAAATGAAACTATTTGGGCAAGTTTAGAACAAATTGCTACTCTTTTTGGACGTAATAAATCTACTATTTCAAGACATATTAAAAATATTTTAAGGGAAGGTGAATTAATTAGAGATTCAACTGTTGCAGTTTTTGCAACGGTTCAAAAAGAGGGTCAAAGAGAAGTTACTCGAGATATTGAAAATTTTAATCTTGATATGATTATTTCTGTTGGGTATCGTGTGAATTCAAAAATAGCTACTCAATTTCGCCAATGGGCTACTAAAATCTTAAAACAACACATTACACAAGGTTTTACTATCAATAAAAATCGTATTAAACAAAATCAACAGGCTTTTTTACAACAAGTAGAGGATATAAAACAATTAACCCAAAATAATAAAAATATTCAAACAACGGATATTTTAGAACTAATAAAAAGTTTTGCTCCTACTTGGTTTTCTTTGGATAGGTTTGATAAAAATGTTTTTCCTAACCAAGAAGGAACAAAAAAAGACATTCAAATCACAACAGAAAATTTACAAAATGATTTACAACAACTAAAACAAGAATTAATAACCAAAAAAGAAGCTACTACATTGTTTGCAGAAGAAAAAAGAAAGGGTAATTTACAAGGGATTATTGGCAATGTGTTTCAAAGTGTTTTTGGAAAAGATGCTTATGAAACTTTAGAGGAAAAAGCGGCTCATTTGCTCTATTTTATTATCAAAGATCACCCTTTTACAGATGGCAATAAAAGAAGTGCTGCCTTTGCTTTTATTTGGTTTTTGCAAAAAGCAGAGTATCATTTTAGAGAAAAAATAAACCCAGAAACATTAACAACACTTACAATTTTAATAGCGGCTTCTGAACCAGAAAAAAAAGAAAAAATGATTGGAATAATTTTATTAATTTTAAATTGTAAATAAATAAATATATGCAAAATTTCAAACAACACATAAAACAAGTTTTAAAAACAGACGAAAGGCTTTGGTATTTAGACGAAGAAACCAAAAAACAAGAACTCGATCAAACTAAGTTAATTGATTTAGCTGAACATTACGATAATAACGTGTTGTCTTTACTTTTTAATGATGAAAAAACAAAAGCAAAGTTTTTTGTAAAAATACCCTCTTTAAATTCCCCTTTATCAAAGGGGGACTACAGGGGGTCTTATGTTTTTAAAACCTTAGATTTTCAATTCTTTTTAGAAGAAAACAAAATTGATAATTCTTACACAAAATACAAAAATCGTATCGGCTTAACCGATGGTAAAAGGTTTATCAAAGATACCAAAGATGTAGTGCTTAATTTTCCTTTTAAAGATGGTGTTTTAGAAGGAGGACAAAGTACTGAAGAAGGAACAGATGCTTATTTTGAGATTGCGGGTCAAGCCCGCAATGACAACAGAGAAGCCCGCAATGACACGAAAGCCAGTCATGCTGAACTTGATTCAGCATCTCCACTTGATTCAGCATCTCCACTTGATTCAGCATCTCCACTTGATTCAGCATCTCCACTTGATTCAGCATCTCCACTTGATTCAGCATCTCCACTTGATTCAGCATCTCCACTTGATTCAGCATCTCCACCTGATTCAGCATCTCCACTTGATTCAGTATCTCCAAATATTTATCAACAAAAGCAAACCAAAAGAAAAGAAATCTTTTTTAATGAAATTTTAGCACACGATGAGATAGACCGCTTGTTTGATGAAAAGGCATTAGTGAATTGGAAACTGTTTGGTGAGATTGCGGGTCAAGCCCGCAATGACAAAGGACAAGCCCGCAATGACACGAAAGCCAGTCATGCTGAACTTGATTCAGCATCTCCACTTGATTCAGCATCTCCACTTGATTCAGTATCTCCACTTGATTCAGTATCTCTAAAAAGAGACGAAAACGGCACAATCAAAGAAAACATCATCATCAAAGGCAATAACCTTTTAGCATTACATAGTTTAAAAAAACAATTTGCTAAAAAAGTAAAACTGATTTACATCGATCCTCCGTATAACACAGGTAACGATGGTTTTAAATACAACGATAATTTTAACCATTCTACTTGGCTGGTGTTTATGAAAAACAGGTTAGAAATAGCAAGGGAATTATTAAGAGAGGATGGCGTAATTTTTGTGCAATGTGATGATAACGAACAAGCCTATTTAAAGGTTTTAATGGATGAGATTTTCGGGAGGGGGAATACGGACTTTATGGTATGGCAAAAAATGGATGCTAGATATGATCAAAATACCAATGCAAAAATAATACATAGATTTAAAAGAATACACGAACATATTTTAATTGGATATAAAAATCAAAAAAATAATTATACATTTAATAAAATAAAAAAATTACCTGATTGGAAAACTAAACAATCAAATCCAGATAAAGACAAGAGAGGAAAATATAAACAGGGTATTATATCTTTTAAGGAAGGTCATGTGAATGAAGATAAAAATTCAGAATATTATTACACAATGGCACTGCCAAGTGGAAGACAAATAACAAGACAATTTTTTGTTTTAAAGGAAGAATTAGAATCTTTAATAAAGGACAATAGAATTTATTTTCCAAAAAATGGTGATGGTATTCCTGCCTTAAAAGTATTTGAAAATGAAGAGCAAGAATACTATTGTGATTCTATTTTACGAGGATTTGGAACGAGTTCTATTGCTAAAGATGAATTAAAAGATTTAGGATTTAGTTTAGATGATTTTGATACCCCAAAGCCAGAAAAGTTATTATCAGAAATAATAAGAATGACCACCCAACCAAAAGACATAGTTTTAGATTATCATTTAGGAAGTGGCACAACGGCAGCCGTAGCACATAAAATGGGAAGACAATATATCGGCATAGAACAAATGGACTACATAGAAAACATAGCCATTGAAAGATTAAAAAAAGTAATAGAAGGAGAACAAGGAGGCATAAGTAAAGCAGTAGAATGGAAAGGAGGAGGTAGTTTTATTTATTTTGAACTTGCCAAATGGAACGAACAAGCAAAAGAGAAAATACTTGAATGCAAGAATTTAGAGGAGTTAAAAACTTTTTTTGATGAAATGTACAATAAATACTTTTTAAATTACAACCTAAAAATAAAAGAGTTTAAGGAAAAGGTTATAAAAGAAGAAAATTTTATAAATTTACCACTGGAAAAACAAAAACAAATGTTTTGTGCCATGTTAGATAACAATCAAATGTACGTAAACGCAAGTGAGATGGAGGATAAAAAGTATAGTTGCGGGTCAAAGCCCGCAATGACAAAGGAAGATGTGGAGATGACAAGGGAGTTTTATAAATAAAATGAAAACTGAAAAAATACATATCAATTTTAGTAGGTTACAATGGTGCTTCGATCATTATAATGTTGAGACGCTACCTAAAAAACTGAGTTTTGTTGAAAAGAAATTAGAACAGGAAAATCCTTCTTTTACAATGAGACAGTTAGAAGACATAGCACATTTTTTTGGTCGTAGTTTGACTTTTTTTATAAATCCTAATGAAGTAAAGGAGGAAAAAATATTTTCTCTACAGTTTAGAACACTCAATAATCAAAAAAATAATCTCTCTATTAAAATCCAAAAACTTATTGAAAGAGTAGAAAAGCAAAGGGAAATTTTTATAAGTATTTTGGAAGATTTAGAAGAACCTATTATAAAAGATTGGACTAATTATAAAAACATAAATGACCCTCTAAAAATAAGAAAATGGCTTTGTTTGGATGAAAATAATGATTTTGATACTTTAAGAAAACAAATAGCGCAAGGGGATGATGGTAATTCTTACCAATGGTTATAATGGAAAATGGCAGATTGACAAAAAAGAAAAGATAGCTGGTTTTTCTTTGTATTATGAAACTTTACCCGTGATTGTGATAAAAAAAGAAGTGTCCAAAGAACGGCAATCTTTTACATTATTACACGAACTGGCTCATTTATTATTGCATCATAAAAGCCGTATTAATGAAGATAATTATCGGGATATAGAAAAAGAAGCAAATAAATTTGCAGGCGAAGTTTTAATTCCCAATAACTTTTTAACGCAAATAAATGTTAAAAGTTTAAAATCTGGTCAATATGATGGTTTAGATAAAATAAACAAGCAATGTGGAGCAAGTAAGCAAACTATAATGTTTAGATTGTTACAAAGCCATGTTAGATAACAATCAAATGTACGTAAACGCAAGTGAGATGCAGGATAAAAAGTTTGGTTTGAGTGAGGAGGATGTGCAGATGACAAGGGAGTTTTATAATAATTTTAATGGTTAAAGGAGTTAGGTATGGATAACGAAAAATTTAAAATATTGTCTTTAGATGGTGGAGGGATAAGAGGTTTGTATTCTGCTGTTATACTAAAGAAAATACAAGAAACTTACAATATAAAATTAAAAAATTATTTTGACCTAATCATCGGAACAAGTACAGGCTCAATATTAGCAAGTGCTATTGTTTGTGATATTCCATTGAATAAAATTATGAGTATGTATGAAAAAGAAGGGAAATTAATATTTAGTAAAAACTTATTTGGATTTTTAGGTTTATTTCAAAGTAAATATGATAGTAAAAATTTATCTAAAATTTTACATACAACATTTCAAAAAATTACTTTAGGAGATATTGATAAGCCATTAATGATTATTGCTTCTGATATTCTCAACGGCTCTGTTTATGTTCATAAATCTAAATACCTTCCAGATGATGAATATAGTAGAGATGAAGAAATTAAAATAGCAGATGCTGTTTTATCTTCTTGTTCTGCTCCTACTTTTTTCAATCCTATTAGAATGAAAAATAATTATATCTTAGCCGATGGTGGATTGTGGGCAAATAATCCTTCTATTATTGGTTTGACTGAAGCAATGTCAGAAAAAAGATTTAATAAAAAAATAGAAGATATTCAAATTCTCTCATTAGGAACAGGTACATCTAAAATCAGTTACGCTAAAAATAGTAAGTTATGGGGTTTTATTACTGGTTGGCAAAAATCAAAATTGATAGAATATATATTAGAGTTATCTGCACAATCCTCTGCTAATATGTGTCAATTAATTTTGAAAAATAATTACCTAAGAGTTAGTAATTCTATAAATCATAATATGGATAAAGTGAATAACTTGAATAATCTAAAAGCATTTGCAGATAAATGCTTTTTAGATTATCAAGAAAGAATAAATGATTTTTTAACCAATTAAAAACAATAATAAGTATGAAACACGAAAAATTTTTTAATCAATTTATGGAAAATGAAGTAAATCTAAACAAAGATAGATTAAATAAACTTCAAGGAAGAACAAGAACAATTAGAGAATTTTTAAGAGGAAATCTTAAAGGCCATCAAAAAATGGAGCATCAAGGTTCTTATGGAACAAAAACCATTATCAAACCACCCAAAGATAAGGATTTTGATGCAGACATGATGGTTTATGTTAAGGAAAATGAAGATTTTGAGCCAAAAGATTATATAGATGAAATATATAACTTATTTAAAGGTAATCGTAATTATAAAAATATTGTAGGCAGAAAAAGTAGGTGTGTTACTTTAGATTATTCAGGTGATTTTCATTTAGATATTGTTCCTTGTGTAGAACAAAAAAAGGGAAAACATATTTGCAATAAAAATACTAATAAATTTGAAATTACGGACGGAACGGCTTATAAAGAATGGTTGATAGAAAAAAATAAAAATTCAGGTAATTATCTTAAAAAAGTTATAAAACTTTTAAAATATCTGAGAGATATTAAAACAAATTTTAGTTGTAAATCAATTTTACTAACCACTCTTTTAGGTAATCAAATAAGCAATAATGAATCATTTTCTGATTTACCTACTGCCTTAAAAGAAATATCCAATAGATTAAATGATTTTTTGCAGCAAAATGAAAAAATGCCTATTGTTAAAAATCCTGTTTTAGAGGATGAAAATTTTAATAGACATTGGAATGAGGATAAATATTCTAATTTTAGAAAAAAATTCAATTTATATGTAACAAAAATCAATGATGCTTTTGAAGAAAAAGATCATAATGAAAGTGTAAGAAAATGGAGAGAAATTTTTGGGGATGAGTTTGGAGAATTGCAAGAGAATAACAAAAATGCTTCAGCAGCGGCTTTTACTACCGAGGCTAACAAACCATATTGTGATAAATACTGACAATATTAACAGTCAAATGTTGCAAGTTGAACAGGTATTTCCAAATTTGTTTTTGGAAGGTAATTTTGTAAAAGGAGAGATAAATATCTGTGCTATTTATAACGGCAGAAAACTAATTCACAATCCAAATGAAAAAGATAAGCAAACATATAAAGATACATTTGTAAAAGATTTTTATGAAATTAAAATAGATTTAGATACAAGTAAGGTTTTTGAGATAGGAAATAAGATTGAGAAATGTATGGATAATCATTTTAATCAGGATAATAGTTGCTGTTTAGGTTTATTTAAAAACCCTAATCCAAAAAAGTTATTGGATTTTATCAAAAAGTATGTCTGTCCATTTTTTGTTTGGCAGGCATATAAACAAAAGTATAATAAAATTCCACCTTGGGGAGAATGGTCTCATGGAGAAAAAGGTATAGAAGAGTTTAAAAATTCATTGAAAAATATTGAAAGAAATGATTTTTGTCCTTGTGGTAGTGGTAAAAAATATAAAAAATGTTGCTTAAAATAGTAATCTAAAAAAATGACAGAAATAAAAAACCTCAGATAGTACGCACAATAAATATTTGTTTACGGAGAAAATTATTATTGATGATAAAACTATTCCTATTGAAAAAGTAAATACTTTTAGCGATGAACCGCAGGGCATATAGATTAAATTCACCGGTATTCAAAAACTCCATAACGATATTCATTTGTCTTATGAGTATATTCATCAATAAGATATTCCATCTGGTAGCATAAGGAATAAAAATAATTTGCTTTGCATCTCTAGAAAAACACCTTGACATCTTTCAGAATATAATTTAAATAACTGCTTCCATATATCGTAAAAGTACTTACAATTCATATTTTTTCATAAATTTGCATTGCTCAAAGATACAATGATTTTTTGAATGAAAACAACCATATATATTATCATATTACTACTGAGTACGAGCATACATGCTAACCAGAAGCACGAATTCCACATAAGTGTAGCAGAGATGGGGTATAATGCTTCCGAAAGCATGCTTCAAATCACTTTTAAAGTATTTACAGATGATATGGAAAAAGCACTCTCTGCAATGGAAAAAAAAGAAATCAAAATACAAAGTCAAGGACATTCCAAAAAATTAGATACGCTTATTTACAAATACTTTGACATGCGATTTAAAGTAGATATAAACAACAGCCCAAAGAAAATAAGCTTTATAGGTCAAGAAACTGATTTAGAAGCCACTTGGTGCTATTTTATGATAGAAAATGTAAATGAGCATATAGACCATATTAATATAAGCAGTTTTATTATGACTGAAATATTTGAAGACCAACAAAATATAATCCATCTAAAAATAAACCAATTCAAAAAGAGCGTGCTATTAAACAAAGATAAAACCCAAGAAAAAATAATCGTAAACTAAGAAAAAGAATTATTAAATTTGCTCAATAATTAAATTATAAAATTACAAATTTGATTTATGTTTCATCACCTTCAAAATATTTATAGAGCTATCATCCTATCTGTGTTTTTTGTATGTTATTCATACCATACACAAGCCCAAGATAAAAAGATAAAAGATGAAAAGGTTCAACAACAATTATATACGGGGTTTTTATTCCAAAAAACTTATGGAGGATATTACGAAAATGGGCTGAGTATCTTATATTCGCCTATTTGGCAAAATGACAGATTATTTTTGGGATTTGACTACATTACCAGCCGACTGGGTAGTGCCATAGGTTCCAATGCCCTAAAGGTAGATAATTATGTATTTTCAACGTTATACTTATTTTTAAAAAATTATCGTTTCAGACCTTTTACTAAAATAAATATAGGAATAAACTATAGCGATTATGAATTTGAAATATTTAAAGATTTATCTAGTTCTTCTATGCTACTTTCATTAGAAGCAGGAGGAGTGTACCAAACTAAAAAAATTCCCTTTATGGCAAGCCTGTCTATAGGCTATAATTTGACATCGACGGATGGTAGTGGTTCAGGTTCTATGATATTTCCGCTATTCTTTAGACTAGGTGTTTATTATGATATTTTAAAACTTTTTAATTAGATAAAACAATGAAAATTAATAAGAAATATACAAAGATTCTTAGTATTTGTTTACTCTTTTGGGCTTGTAATCCTGAGCCATCTATTACAGATGATCTACTAGATGGAAATGTAGTAGTAGGTCCTTCCATTGGTAAAAAAGATCACCTAGTCTCTTATACTATATCCCGCCCCACTGAAGCTGAAAAGAACACCCCCGTAATCGTTCTGGGACATGGGTTTAGTGCCACTACTTTTGAATGGAGTGAATTTAAAGAATGGATAGACGAAAATCACAAGGGTAAAGTATTCGTATCTAGGGTGCTCTTAAAAGGACATGGTAGAAATTACAAAACTTTTAAAAATTCTACATGGAAACAGTGGCAAGACAGTATTAAAGAAGAATACGAAAGATTAATGAAATTAGGATTCAACAATATTAGTTTGGGAGGCTCATCTACCTCAGGTGCTCTTATCTTAGATTTGTTTAGTGCTCATTACTTCAAAGATAAAACCAAACCAAAAAATGTATTTTTAATAGATGCTTTGGTAGTTCCTTCTAGTAAAATGCTATCTTTAGTAAATTTGGTAGGTCATATTATAGGCTACTCCGATACAGGTGCAGATGAAAAAACTAAAAAATATTGGTATCGTTACTATCCACAAGAAGCACTCAAGCAACTTAATGGTATTGTAGATCAAATACAAAGTAACTTGGAAGATGGTATTACACTTACCAAAGGAACCTATTTAAAAGCATATAAATCTAAAATAGATAAAGTAGTAGAACCCGTAAGTGCTGTACTTATATACAAAGGGGTAAAAACCTACACAGGAGAAAGAGTAGATGTAGATATTGTAGATTCAAACCTCCATGTATTTACCCGACTCAAAGCAAGGAAAAAAGTAACCGATAAAGACAGAAAAAATCAACAAAATACTTTTACAGAAATGTATAATAAGTTAGTAGGGAAATAAAAATCTAAAAAATTTTGGCTATTATTTAACTATTTCTAATATCCCCCAACATAACAATACTGAACTCACGTTAAAAAATTCTCCAATATGCTATCTAATATCATCACTTCTTTACAGTAAAACTGTATATTCTATTCTCTCAACTCTGTTGCTTTGCAGTACTCTTCTCTTAGAAGAGGAATAAAAACAGGAGATATGGTTTTGTTTTTATATAATCAAAAATAATAGGAAACTCTTGAACTTTTTTATAATTTTGCTATCAAAGAGAAATAAAAAGATAATAAAGAATTTTAGACTTTTTTAACTTCGTTAAAATGCAAAAAGTAATTTTACAAGATTTAGGAGTTAAAGATTATAAAGAGAGTTGGAACTATCAAGAAGAACTTTTTCAGAGTATAATAAGTACAAAATTAGCCAATAGGGAATTGCCTATAGAGCAAAGGAAGCCTACTAAAAACTACTTTCTCTTTGTAGAGCATCCCCATGTGTATACTTTGGGTAAAAGTGGAAAATTAGAACACTTACTTTTAAGTGAATATCAACTCAAAAGCAAAGGTGCAGCATTTTATAAAATCAATAGAGGAGGAGATATTACCTATCACGGATTAGGTCAAGTGGTGGTTTACCCTATTTTAGATTTAGATAATTTTTTCACAGATATTCATAAGTACCTACGATTTTTAGAAGAAGTCATTATCAAAACTATAGCAGATTATGGATTGCAAAGTAATCGCTCTAACGGAGAAACAGGTGTATGGTTAGATGTAGGCAAGCCCTATGCACGCAAAATATGTGCTATAGGAGTAAGAACATCTCGATGGGTAACTATGCACGGTTTTGCTTTTAATGTAAATACAGATATGAGTTATTTTAATAATATTATACCTTGTGGCATACAAAATAAAGGAGTAACTTCACTGGAAAAAGAACTTGGACAAAAAGTAAATATGCAAGAAGTCAAACAAAGTATTACTCATTATTTTGCAGAGCAATTTGAAGTGGAATTTATTAAATAAAATTTAGAGTAGATAAAAATAGTAACTATTTCATGAATTACTTATCCGTAGAAAATATATCTAAGTCTTATGGAGTAAATACCTTGTTTGAGGGAGTTACTTTTGGTATTAATAAAGGGCAGAAAGTAGCTTTTGTAGCTAAAAATGGTACGGGAAAGAGTAGCCTCTTGAAGATCCTTATAGGCAAGAATACACCTGATACGGGTCAAATTATTTTTAGAAAGGACTTGCAGGTAAAATTTTTGGAACAAGAACCCAATTTTGGATCAAACCTTACTGTAGATGAGGTCATCTACAATGCAGATATACCTATACTTAGAGTGATTAAGGATTATGAGAAATGTATGAAAAACCCTAGTAATACAGAGGCGATTCAAAGGGCTTTTGAGAAAATAGAAGAGGTTAACGCTTGGGAACTAGAGATAAAGATAAAAAAAATATTATCTACACTAAAACTTAATGAACTTAATACTAATGAAGTCAAACATCTTTCAGGAGGACAAAAAAAACGGATAGCTCTTGCTAAAGTACTTATTGAAAATCCAGATTTTTTAATTCTAGACGAACCTACTAACCATTTAGATTTAGATATGATAGAATGGTTAGAAGAATATCTATCAAGAGAAAAAATTACGCTTTTTATGGTTACGCACGACAGGTATTTTTTAGAATGTGTATGCGATGAAATCATAGAGCTATCCGATAAAAAAATATACAAATACAAGGGAAACTACTCCCATTTTTTGCAAAAGAAAAGCGAGCGAGAAGAAAACGAAACAGTAAACATCAGTAAGGCAATAAACCTAATGAAAAAGGAGTTAGAATGGATAAGACGCCAACCTAAAGCTAGAAGTACCAAATCCAAAGCTAGAATAGATTCCTTTGGTGAGCTTAAAGAGAGAACAAATAAAAGAATAGATAACAAAGTAGTAGAATTAGAGATTAATTTTCCAAGATTGGGAAATAAAATTTTGGAATTTCACAATGTAAAAAAATCTTTTGGAAAACTCAAGGTGATAGATAAATTGAACTATAATTTTAAAAGAGGAGAACGGATAGGTATCGTAGGTAATAACGGTACGGGAAAATCTACACTACTTAAACTCATTATGCAGCAAGAACGAGTAGATGCAGGTAAAATAGTAGTGGGAGAGACTGTAAAATTTGGTTATTATTCTCAAGAGGGATTATCGTTTAATCACGATGATAAAGTAATAGATATAGTAAAAAAGATAGCCGAGTATATCCCTCTAAATAAAGGAAAAAAAATATCGGCTTCACAGCTATTAGAGCGTTTTTTGTTTTCTAAAGAAAAGCAATATCAATTTGTATCTAAACTTAGTGGAGGAGAACGCAAACGCCTATATCTCTGTACGGTACTTATGAATAACCCCAATTTTTTAATACTCGATGAACCTACTAATGATTTGGATATTGTTACACTTAATGTACTGGAAAATTTCCTATTAGATTTTGGTGGGTGTATTATTGCAGTTACTCACGATAGGTATTTTATGGATAAATTGGTAGATAGTATTTTTGTATTTCAAGGTAATGGAATAATTACGAATTTTATAGGTAATTACACTGAATACAAAGCTATAGAATCATCTAAAAAGCAACGAGAAAAAGTATTTCAAGTAAAAAAACAAGATACTCAGAACAAAACAAATTATAAGGAGAGTAAGGAGTTTAGAGCATTAGAAAAAGACATTGAAAAATTAGAAAAACGAAAAGAAAAGATTAATCATATTTTTTCAAATAATGATATACTGCTAAAAGAATTACAAGAATTATCAAGTGAACTAGAGCATCTTAATACCATCTTGGAAGAAAAGATGCTAAAATGGTTAAAAATGTCTGAAAGTTAGATTAATGAATAGATTATGGTTTAGAATATCATCGTATATTAAATTTTTATATCGTTCCACGAATCAACACGGTGTTCATTCTCCTTTTGTATATGCTTTACTTATACAGTGTTTTTATAAAAGAGATTTAAATGAAAATATAAAGGTAAAGCACAGTAGATTTATAGCAAAGCTGTACCATTATTTTAAACCTAAAAATTTTTGTGTAGGCAATATTGAAGATTTTGACCATATAGATATGCTTATAACCCAAGATTTAATTTGGAAAGATAAATATTCATATCTAGTTCACAATGACACTTTAATAGTAATTAAAGGAATATATAGTAATAGAGATGCGCTAAAAAAGTGGAAACAACTACAGAATAACAAAAAAATAACCGTAACTATAGATGTCTATAGTTACGGTTTGGTATTCTTTAGAAAAGAGCAAGTTAAACAAAATCTTATTGTTCGTTATTTTACAAATTGTTTATTGTGAAGCCATTACTTTACGCACCAATATTTTTATGGTCCGATTTTATTTCTAAAATATACAAACCTGTTGTTAAATTAGGGGTTTGTACGCTTATGTTGTATATTTTTTTAATGAAGAACTTTTTTCAATACCAATATTCTGACATATTGTAAAGACTTACTTATAGGTAAATTATTAGTTTGTATATTCAAAAAATTATCTGAATCTTTGCTAAAATAAGGGAAGTATCCAATGAATTAAGAGTTTTTACCATAATGATATTTGTATTTATTTGCGTTGCTTGCTTTATTCCAATTAGCTCTAAAAGAAGTCAAAGTAATATTCTTAGCAAGAGGTACAGATACATTACTGTAATATAATTTTACTTTCGCTATATGTATATTTGCGGTATAGTTCTTGTCCCTATTGTATATATCAGAGGTATTTCCGCCCATCAAAACTGCTATATAAGTGTTTTGAGGTTTTTTCACTTTTTAAGTATCTAAAATTTAATAATCTTTTTTATGGTTCAATCCCCAATATTAAAAGTGGCACTGGTGGATTGTTTCTACCTTGTCTCATAACGTTATAAACTTCCCCTTCAAAATAGGCAATACCAGATGACATTTCAGATTGCATTTTCTTGGTAGGAAGTATTTCTATTCCCAAATTGATTACACCACCAGAATAAAACAGCATATGTTTTACAAATAAATCGTACGCTACAAATGAATATTTTCCGAATTGAACTTCAACAGCAAGTTTATCTTTTACAAAGTCTGTCTGATTATAACTATAAATTGGTTCTTTTTCTCCATTATCAATTAGGAACTGCCTTTGTTTATCAGCAGACATCAAAACGCTTTTATCCATTAATTCACGATTTAGAGTAATGTAATAATTATACCTGCTTTCTGCCCATCCTTTAGTTTTAAATGCTTGTTCAAAGGCTTTATTGAGTTCAATTGGACTAAGAAGTTTATTGCCTACTTTTCTTTTTTCTTTACTAACCTTTGTTCTGAAATCATTGGCATTGATGTTTTTTATAACATCTTTAATCTCTTTATACTGTTTTTTATGATGAACAATCAAGTATTCTTTACCATTTAAATGCGAGTATGTTTGTGCTATTTTCATACTTCTTTATAAAATGCTTTTCCACTCATTGGGAATTTTGGCAATTTTATCGTTTGCTTTTGGCGTATAAATAGGTTTATTTACAGGTCTTAATTTTAATGCTCCTTTTTTTAATTTTTCAATTCTCTCATTGGCAATTTTTGTATAATCTTTTTCTTTTTCAATTCCAATTGAATTTCGATCATTTTTCATAGCAGCGATAGCCGTTGAGCCTACGCCAGCAAATGGGTCTAAAACCCAACTGTCTTTATTTGTAAGTGCCAATACACATCTTTCTACTAATTCTACGGGGAATTGTGCAGGATGCAGTGTCTTTTCAGGATGATTTGATTTTATATTTGGAATATTCCATAAACCACTTTCCCAATCTTTCACGATTATTTCCCAAATATCAGAAGGATTTTTGCCTTTGGGGTTACCTGATATTTGACCTTTTTTAGGTCCTTTAAAATGTCTTTTTCCGGGATATTTTGAAGGAATGCGTACATCATCTAAATTAAAAATATAATCATCTGATTTAGTAAACCAGAGTAATGTTTCATATCGTCCAGAAAATCGATTTTTAGCATGCAATCCATGTCCAAAATGCCAAACGATCCTATTTCTTAATTTTAATCCTAATTTTTTAAATATCTGATAGTAAAAAATATCAAGGGGAAATATTTCTCCTTTTTCAACATAATTACCAACTTGCCAACAAATACTACCCTTTTGACTGGTAACGCGCACCAGTTCTTTAATTATTTTTTCTTGATTTTCTAAATATTTTACAATAGAAGTTTTTGTTTCGTATTCTTTTCCAATATTATAAGGAGGCGATGTAATTATCAAACTAAACTTTTCAGCTTCCATTTTTTTAAGATGATGTAATGTATCTCCAAGTATTATTTTACTTGTATTTGGATACATATACGCTAAAAAATTATTAAGGTTAATTTTTGACATGTGTATTTAAAAAGTTATTTTGTAGTTAACAAAAATAAAAAAACAAGTTTAAATTACTTTAAATCAGTAGAACCTTCTTTATTTTGTAATAGTAATTTTCCGGTTATCTTTTTTTGAACTGAATTATAACTAGTGATTTTAATTTTAGTATATTTTCCTGTAGCCGTTTTAATTACAAATACTTTATCTTTGATTTTTTTCGAGCTGTAGTCATACCATTGATTAAGTACATTATTAGAACTTATTTTAACATTTTTTTTGTTACCGTCTTTAATTTGCTTTATTTTGGAACTTTCATCATCTACAGAATATCCTGATGTAGGTGCTGTCTCTACATCGTCAAAGGTTTTACCATCTATTGCCACAGCACCTCCTTTTCCAGCTCCAGAAGTTCCACTATTAGTTTTGAAAACTATTTTTCCATCTGCTCCTATTGTAACAGCTAAGTCCCAACCTGTATTTGTTTTTGGGTTTGATGGTGTATTTAACTTCTCAACTTTGTTAGAAACAAAGTAGTCCCATGTTGGGTAACTAGGTATCTGGTATGTAAAATTAAAAGAAGTAACAGTACTTGTATTTTCTTCAGTATCTCTGGCACTAGAGCCATCGCTACCACAACTTATAGTAAATATTAAAAGGACAAATAATGTATATATTATACCGAATAGCTTAAATTTTTTCATCTTAGTTTAAATGGTTTTTAATTAAATATGTTATTTCTAAATTCTATAGGTGCAAAGTTATATGTTTTTTTGTATTTAGAAAATAATTATAACCATTATATATAAATTTTGACGCGCCTGTTTTATTGTATAAATTTTTATTATTATAGAGTAATTTATAAAATATATCTCTTAACTCTCTATAAGATTTCACGCTAAAACAAGCTTGAAGTATTACTAAATTTATAGCCTCTATATACTTTTGATACTTAGGACCTATGATTACAGGAATAGAAAATACAGCAGGTTCTAACACATTGTGTATTCCGCTCTTACTAAAGCCTCCTCCTATAAATCCAATATCAGCATATTGATATACTTTTGTGAGTAATCCTATGGTATCTAATATCATAACGTCATAATGAGCTATATTATTTTTTGGTAATTCAGAAAATAAAATAACGCTTTTAATGATAGATTTTTTTAATTTGATAATATCACTTTTTATTATATTATGAGGGGCTATAATAAATTTAGTAGTGCTATTGTCTTGATTGATAAGCTTGATCAAATATTTTTCATCGCTTTTCCATGTGCTTCCTGCTACAAACAACTTATAATTACTTTTAAATTGTTCTACCCAAGGTAAAGGGACATTTTCATTTTTAATATCTATTACTCGATTGAACCTTCCGTCTCCTCCTACAGCTACATTTTTTAACCCAATATGATTAAGCAATGCTTTTGAATTTTCATCTTGTACAAGCAAGAGGGAGAAATTTTGTAGTACTTTTCTTATAAATTTTCCATAGGGTTTAAAGAATATTTGATTTTTTCGAAATATTCCACATACTAAAAGAGTATTTATATTGCAATTTTTAAGAGTGCTTAAAAAATGAATCCAAAATTCGTATTTGATAAAGATGACGAGCTTAGGATTTACAATACTTATAAATTTCTTAGCATTTTTTATAGTATCTAAAGGTATATAACACACGCAATTGGCTAGGGGGTAATCTTTCTGTATTTCATAGCCTGAAGGAGAAAAAAAGCTAATGAGAATTTGATACTTGGATTTTTCTTTTTTGATGTGTTCAATAATTGGGCGTGCTTGTTCAAATTCTCCAAGTGATGCACAGTGTATCCAAACGGTAGACTCAGATGAGTTTAATTTTTTCTCAAGGGTTATCCAAACATTTTTTCTGCCCACTATCCAAAGTCTAGCTTTAGAATTCCATATACTGAAGAATTTTATAATTGCGTAGAGTAAATAGATACTTATATTGTAGAGCAGTAGAGCCATCCATTTATAAATTCCACGATTGTTCTATATCCCAATTGGCTTTTACTTCTACTCGTTCTTTGTAGTATAGTGTTTCTTCTGGGAGTATTCTTTTGAGATAGTTTCCAGTATCCCATTTTTTATTTTTATTTTTATCAAATATAATTTTGAATGAATATTTTCCCGGTAGTAAGTGTTTAAATATAAAAGACTGTTTTTTAGTAGCGTATCTTTTGGCAACTATTTTATTCCCTTGTAAGAGCTGTACAATAATAGGATATGCTTTTACATTGTTTATTTTTAGTTCTATCAGTCCGTATTCATTTAATTTTCTAGTAGATACTTTGCTTATTAGTGTATCGTTAGTTTCTCTCAGAATATTGGTAATAGCTTTTGGAAGTAGCGTAATGTTATATTTTTGATCGGGTTGATTTTTGAATATGAATTGGATTTTCTGTTTGAATGTATCTATTCGAGTAGTATATTTTACTTTCAGAGAATCTTTATCTAATACCTGAACAAATGCCGTATCTATTTTTACTATGGGTTTATTTGTTTGTATTGTAATGTATTCTTTTGGTTTTAGGGTAGTTTGTAATACATTTACATTAAATTTTTCTTGTTTTTGCTTTTTGAGTTTCACTTTTAATGTGTCTATAATCTTGTTCTCCTCTTTGATAAGAAATTTTATAAATTTTTCTTTTCCTCTTTCAAACCAATATTTTATGGTATCTCCAGTAGTAGAATAGATAAATAAATCTTTTAACGTATCATGTTTTACAGGTGCTATCCTATGAGCCGTTATATTTTTGTTTTGCCCTTCAAAATTCAACAGTATTCTGCCCTTTGCTTTGTGAATAGGACTTTTAATTCTAAATTTATCAGCTTCCTTAAACAATCTTAGTTTAATTATTGTACTCGTATCTTGAGGTAGTATAATATCATTTTTATAAAAAGCTATTTGGTCTTTTCTAGGATTATATTTGAATTTATTATTTGGGTTTTTTAAGGCTACAATTCGATATTTTCCCTTTTTGATATGGTTAATTTTAAATAGATTACTATCTAATGTATTAGAAAAGTAGGTAGGTTTATCTTTATATACAATAGAATCGGTGTATTCAGCATCGACTTTGTATAACATTACTAGGGTGTTTTTAGCTATTTTATCACTATCACAAAATGCTACTTTCCCCATGGTATATAAAGAGTCTATATATGCCCCTGTAGAGAATATATACTTAAAATTAGGTAGTTTATTACCTTCATTATTATCTACTATGCTCTCCCCAAAATTAAAGGTATAAGTAGTCTTTTTTTTCAGTTTTTCATTAAACAAAATACTAATACTTGTACGAGGTAATCCTTTAGGTTTGATATCTGGATCTTCTTTTAGTGGAGGAGAAATTACCAAGTTTTTTTTAGTACCTACAAGTTTAATATACTCGTCAAAGTAGATATTAATTTCATCATCGTTAAAATGAGTAGACATGTTCTTGGGTTTCATTTCTAGTATTTTAGGTGGAATCGTATCCTTTGGTCCTCCTGTTGGGGATCCCGGTATAGCACAAGAAGTAACCCCAAATGAGAGTCCTGCTGCTATACACAATATGATTAATAAAGAAAAAATATAAATATTCTTATTCATTTAAATAATAGAAATATAAGTTAATTTTCTGACGATCTTAATAATTTTTCATTGATGGATTTAGAGGTTTTAACTCCCAAGGTTTTAATATTTTCTACCCTTTGTATCAGTTCCTCTACCTTCGAACAGTTTACTCATTACTCGGATGTACAATTTTTTAGCAGTGTCCATGATAATTTTTACCAAACAACACTTTTAAATTAATATTTTTTTGAGCAAAGTTACTCTTTTTTCACGTAGAAGAAAAATTTAAGTACTTTTTAACTACCTTGCAAATATTTTTTGAGGAAGTGTATATTTTTTCTTTTCAATTTTTTGAACTTATACTAAATCATCAAAGTAATTATAAAGTAATTTTGATGTAAAGCTTATCTAAATGATGAGAGACTACGCTCGATATTCGGTAGAATAGTTCTGATTATTATCCGGTGATTTCGTAACATAACATCGTTAATAAAAATGTTCGAATTTTATACAGTTCAGCAAATATAAAATAAAGGTTTTATCTCAAGCGAAAATATGGAATGTATTTTTTCCTTACCTTTGCTCTTTATATTTTTTATTTATAACCTTTATGCAAAACTACCAAATGGTAGCCAAAACCCTATTTGGGTTAGAATCTACCCTAAGTAAAGAGCTTCTACAGTTAGGTGCTATAAATATACAAAAGGGCATACGAAACATCAGTTTCTACGGCGATAGTGGCTTTATGTATAAAGCAAACCTATGCCTTAGAACTGCACTAAAAATCCTTAAACCTATCAAAACATTTAAAGCAAAAAGTGAGCATCAACTCTACAGAGAAATTAAAAACATCAAATGGGAAAACTATATTGACTCCTGTCATACCTTTATTATAGAATCGGTAGTATTTTCAGATTTTTTTAACCATTCGCACTTTGTAAACCTCAAAACCAAAGACGCTATAGTAGATAGATTCAGAGAAAAAACAGGTAAACGCCCCAGTATAGATACTTATTACCCCACACTCAAAATCAACCTCCATATTGCGCAAGATCACTGCACAGTATCTTTAGATAGTTCAGGTGAATCTTTGCACAAAAGAGGTTACCGAGTAGAAGCCGGAAAAGCCCCTATCAATGAAGTATTAGCTGCAGGTATCATACTATTATCGGGATGGGATGGCAGAACAGATTTTATAGATCCTATGTGTGGATCCGGCACTTTCCTCATAGAAGCTGCTATGATAGCGCAAAATATCCCGGCCAATATTCACCGCAGAGAATTTGCCTTTGAAAAATGGAGAGATTTTGACAAAGAACTATTTGAAAGAATCAAAGATGCTGCCTTAGATAGAGAAAGGGGTTTTAAATATCAGATTATAGGTTACGATAAAGCTCGATTTATGATCACCAAAGCTCGTAATAATGCTAAAAGTGCCTTGTTAAATGATGTAATTGATATTAAATACAACGATTTTTTTAAGACTCAAAAAAGCACATACTGCCCTACCACCCTTATTTTTAATCCTCCTTATGGTAAAAAACTACAAAATACAGGAGATGATTTTTACGCTAAAATAGGAGATACCCTCAAGCAAAATTATCCAGATAGTAGCGTATGGTTCATTACTTCAGATATAGAAGAACTTAAAAAAGTAGGATTGCGCACTTCAAAAAAATTAAAACTCTACAATGGAAAACTAGAATGCCGATTGGTAAAATATGATATGTATCGAGGTACTAAAAAGATAAAGAAAAACTAACTTTCCCTTTGAAAACGTATGCCAATGTAATATTGCCTCTCCCTATAAGTCATCTATATGTTTACGAAGTGACCAAAAGTCAAATTAAAAACTTAAAAGTAGGTATGCGAGTTATTGTACAATTTGGCAAAACCAAATTCTATACTGCTTTGGTAGAAAATATACACCATACCATACCAGACTATAAAACTAAAGAAATTATAAACATATTAGATGAAATTCCCATAATAGACCATAACCAAGTGAAACTATGGAAATGGATAGCCACCTACTATATATGCCATCTGGGAGAAGTATTTAATACAGCATTACCGTCTGCCCTAAAACTGCAAAGCGAAACTCAAATACTCAAAAACGAAGACCAAAATATAGATTCGCTCACACTATCTGAAAATGAACACCTCATATACGAATCCTTAGATATCAAAGAGTCCCTATCAGTACAAGAGGTAAGCAAGATAGTAGATAAAAGAAATATATTCCCTCTGCTCAAAACCCTTGTAAATAAAGGTATCATTATCACAGAAGAAAATCTATACCAAAAATACAAACCCAAACTGGAAGAATATGTACGCCTACATCCATCCATAAAAAATAACAAACCACTATTCAAAGAAAAATTAGAACAACTAAGCTGCTGCCCCAAGCAGAGAGAACTATTTTTACAATTCATGGGCATCTACGCCAATTACAAAAAACTAAAAGTAAAAGACCTACTAAGAAATACCCAAAAATCAAAAGCTGTTCTCAAAGGGCTTACCAACAAAAGCCTCATTGAAATATACGATATTCAAACCGATAGAATTCAAACTTCTCATCATAAAACCCTAAAACCTAAAAATCTAAACGAAAATCAACAAAAAGCCCTTGAACAAATCCAAAATGCTTTTGAAAAAAACAAACCTGTACTACTACATGGAGTTACTTCATCGGGTAAAACAGAAATCTATATCAACCTTATACAACAAGCCTTAGAAAAAGGACAGCAAAGTCTATACCTACTACCTGAAATTGCACTCACTACTCAAATCATCAGTAGGCTTTCTCAACACTTTGGAGACCAAATAGGCGTATATCATTCCAAATACAATGACAACGAAAAAGTAGAAATTTGGAACCATATAGCGTCGGGAAAATACAAAGTGATATTAGGTACACGTTCAGCCATATTTTTACCTTTTACTCATCTCAAACTCATCATTATAGACGAGGAACACGAAACCTCGTTTAAGCAACAAGATCCTGCCCCAAGATACCACGGTAGAGATACTGCTATGGTACTAGGTAAAATTCATAACGCCCATATTTTACTAGGATCTGCTACTCCATCATTAGAGAGTTACTACAACACCCAAAAAGGAAAATATAAGCTCGTAGAACTCACCCACCGCTTTGGTAATATGCAGATGCCACACATAGAATTAATAGATATCAAAACCCAAACCATCCAAAAAACCATTCAAGGACACTTCTCTACCCAAATGATAACGGAAATTAAGGATACCTTATACCAAAAAAAACAAGTCATACTTTTTCAAAATCGTAGAGGATTTGCGCCCGTAATGCAATGCTATACCTGTGCAAATGTATGGGAGTGCAAACATTGTGATGTAAAACTTACCTACCACAAATACACCCATACTATGCGATGCCATTACTGCGGTTTTTCCATAGATCAACCCTCAAAATGCAGTGCATGTGGAAGTTATGAACTCTACACCAAAGGATTGGGAACACAGCAAATAGAACAAGAACTCAAAAAACTATTTCCCAAAGCTACTACTCAAAGAATGGATTTAGACACTACTTCCAAAAAGAATGCTTACCAAAACATTATAGACGATTTTGAAAATAAAAAAATAGATATAATAGTGGGTACTCAAATGATAACCAAAGGGTTAGACTTTGAAAATGTAAGTTTAGTAGGAATTCTAAATGCTGATAATATGCTCAATTTGCCAGACTTTAGAGCCTTTGAAAAAGCTTTCCAACTGATGACACAAGTAGCAGGTAGAGCAGGTAGAAAACATCAAAGAGGAAAAGTACTTATTCAGAGTTTTGACCCACTACATACTATACTACAACAAGTATCTAATGCTAACTATCATGCTATGTATACCCAGCAACTATACGAGAGAAAACAATATTGCTATCCACCATTTTATAAAATCATCAAAATTAGCCTAAAACACAAAGATAAAAACCACCTCAATATTGGATCAAATCTACTATCTGAGCAACTCAAATCTATATTCAATACCTATGTATTAGGTCCAGAATTTAACCCTATTCCACGAATTAAAAATAAGTATATCAAAAACATTATGATAAAAATTCCATATGATAAATCTCTATTACAAACCAAAAATACAATTAGCCATATCCTAAATAATTTTTTGACCTCTGATTATAAAAACATACGAATATCTATAAATGTAGATGATAATTAATATATTTTATCAGATTTATTGTATATTAAATAAAGATCTTGTAAAACATAACTAAAAAGTTTGCTAATATCTATAGCTTCTGGGCCGGCTCTTCTCCCATTTTACATCTTGAAGTACAGGTGCCTTGATACCTATAAAAAACCTATAAAAAACTCTGCCTATAGGAGACCAGTTGAATCTCATCACCCAACTATTCAAATCTCTTTGTACACCAATATTAGTATAGGAAAAATCATCATTTTTGAAATCATAACCTGATGAAAAAGTAAACTTCCAAGTTCTATTGATAGAAAACCCACCAGTAAAGCCAAGTGTTTGACTAATATTAGATTCATCTCCATGTTTACTATAATTCCAAGAGTAGTTTAAATTCAGATTCCATGGAAAAGATACCTTGGGGTAACTACTCTTTGATTTTTGAATAGACTTACGTTTTGGTTTAGATTTTTGGTTCTTCAGATTTGGCTTTAGGGGTACTGAACCTTTTTTGAAAGGAATATTACTTTTAGGCTTAATCTCAGGGGTAAAGATTGCACTACTTATAGGGAGACTAAATCCAAAACCAGCATTAGTCATTCTCAAAAAACCTCCATTTTCTATCAATAGTTTATCTACTCTTTGATTTTTTTCATCGAGCATATAAGGTGAATAAGTAGCTCTAAAGTTAAGATTTATTTTATTTAGAAGCATTGTACTTCCCGCCACCGACACATCAGACCATTTGAACTCCTCTGCCGCCATATTATAAGAAGTATTTATATTCAAACTCTGCAAGATAGGAATCTTTTTTGAAGTAATAACGGTATCTTTTTTTGCCCTAACTTTAGCTTCTAAGGAATTTCCTAGACCAAAACTCAAGCTACTTTGCAAGCCCGATGACGGTCCTCCATACACCGTATTTTCAAATCTGGAATATTTTCTTGCCATACGCACCTGAATAGCTTTGAGTGGATCTTTGACCATAGGTTCGTAATATTTATCATAAAAGCCCCAAAAATCCGTAGAAAAATCCGGTCGATAGCTATATGAAACCGAAGGAGATACTACATGTCGAACCGCTTGTATATAAGATTCCTTGCCAAAATTAAACATCCCATAGATAACTGTATTTAGTCCACCAGACATAGAAAAATCTCTATTACTGGCAAAGCCATTTACCTGTTCTGTTACTACCTTTTCAACATCTGATTCTTCGGTATCCTCTGGATCTTTACCCCAATATTTTCTATTGGTCTTAAAATACCATCTTTCATTGTAATTAACCGATGCTGAAAAGTTTAAATACTTAAATATCTTTAACGAAGTACTGGTTCTTAGGCTTTGTTTTATTCCATTTTTAGCATCTTTAAACATCTCAGAAGTAAAAAGTAATGAATCTTTTGTATTTAACCTATTTTCTGCTGACAAATCCCAATCTATACCTATTTTTTGAATCCAATTTTCTTTAAGTCCTTTAGGAGCAAAAGGATACCACCTATCGGCATTTATGGTAAGTGATGGCAATGTCATATCTACATCGCCAGTATTCATATTCTGAGAGTGATTCAAATTCATAGATATTCTAAAGGGCAAATCCTCAAAAGTTTTAGTAATAGATACAGAAGACGACATATTGTTATTCAAAAAATTATCTGTAGCCAGTTCACTAAATGATTGTCTATAATATTGGCTACTTCCTAAATTTACATTAGCTGAAAAATTTAGATAAGGGTTTGCTTTAGGATCTTGCCTATGACTCCAAGAAATTCTATATACCTTTGATTTTTTATAATCAGGTCTTCCTTTTTCTCCATATATTACCTTTTCAAAACTATATGCCAAATTACCTGAGAAACTATATTTTCTAGTATAAGTAGATTCCATACTCAAAGCCCACCCACCTTTGGTATATATATCTCCTCTAGTAGTCAAATCAATATATTCATTTATCGCCAAGTAGAAACCTCCATTCTGCAAAGAAAAACCTTGATCGTAACTCTCACTCCAAGTAGGAATCATAATTCCAGAGCTTCGTCTGGTAGTCATGGGGAAAAAACCATAAGGTGAAAGCAATGGAGTAGGCACATCAGCTATATACATTTGTGCTACACTAGTAATAATCCGCTCTCCGTTTATAATTTTTATTTTATCAGCACTGATATAATAATCTGGGTTTTCATTTTTATCTGTAGTGTAATATCCATCTTTTATAAATAACACATTTTTCCCCTCTTTCTTTATCGTTTTACCTTGTATAAAACCGTCTTTCTCCTCTGTTCTGGCACTTTTAATAATTCCTTTTTGAGTTTTAAAATTATAGGTAATTGTATCCAAATTATAGACCTTTCTTCCTTGTTTGAATACTGGTTTTTGATTAATTTTATTAGTTTTGTTATCTTTGACCCCCGTAGCATATACTGTATTAGTCTTCCAATCTATTTCTATATAACCGGCTTTTAAATTTATATCCAAATAATTTACTTCAGCTTTATCATAGAGATATACCTTTCTTTGTAACATATTTGAAATAGTAGAATTATCTGCTTTATAATCTACATTTCCCTCTAAAAATTCTTTCTTTTTTACGGACAGAGTATCTACCTTCGTAGAATTGTTTATGGAATCTGTTTTTTCCTTTACATCCAAAGGATTTATACTTTGAGCACTGAGTAAATGCGTATAAAAAAGCAATATAAAAGAAATTCTAATTATACTATTCAACAACTTAATAAAATTCATTAAAATAATGGTTTACAAAATTACTGATTTTATTCAATTTATTTATACTTTAGCCATTAATTTAATTATACCTCAAACAAAGTATGGTACACTGCATTTGGATAAAAAAAATGAAATCAGATTATGAGAATCCTGTACAATACTACATAAAATCTGATAATCACTTTATTAACCTGAATCAACATATAAGTAAAGTTATCTGTATTGAAAAAATAGCAAATAGATGCCTTTTTTGCTGTGAAAAAGTGAAAAAAATTTACCGTATGGGACATTGCTATAACTGCTTTTGGATATCGCCAAGCACCAATGAAAATATATTAAAACCGGAATTGAGTAAAGCTCATCTAGGGATAGAATCTCGTGATTTGGAATGGGAAAAAAAATTAGAGCTACAGCCTCATATTGTATATTTAGCTAACTCCAGCCATTTAAAAGTAGGGGTTACTCGCAAGATACAAATGCTACACAGATGGATAGACCAAGGTGCTAATGAAGCTATTGTGGTAGCTGAAATGCCAAATAGATATTTGGCCGGAATTATGGAAGTTCATCTTAAAGATTATTTTTCTGATAAAACTAGTTGGAAGAAGATGCTTAAAAACGAGTATAAAAATATAAATATAGTTAGTGAAAAAAAGAAATTATTTAAACTACTCACTAGCGAACTTCAAGAGTATTTCATAAACAATGACCATGTATATCAAATAAAATATCCAGTAGAAAAATACCCTGAAAACATAAATAGTATAAACTTAGAAAAAGATCCAAAATTTGAGGGAATACTCAAAGGAATAAAAGGACAATATCTCATCTTTGAATGTGGTGGAGTACTCAATGTAAGAACTCATGCAGGAGCTCTCATAAATATGACACTATCGAGAAAGAAAATAAATTAAAGTGGAAAACTTACTCAAAGAGTTAGCCCAAGATCTATCGGGTGAATTATTTTTTGACAATTTACATAAATGTATCTATGCTACAGATGCTTCCGTTTATAGAAAAATACCTCTTGCCATTGCCTATCCCAAAAATGAAAGAGATATTAAAAAATTAATAAGTTTTGCCACAAAAAACAAAACTACGCTTATCCCCAGAACAGCAGGAACTTCTTTAGCAGGACAATGTGTAGGTGAAGGCATAGTAGTAGATAT
Source organism: Ichthyobacteriaceae bacterium (assembly GCA_965226285.1). Taxonomy (GTDB): domain Bacteria; phylum Bacteroidota; class Bacteroidia; order Flavobacteriales; family Ichthyobacteriaceae; genus CBDDCQ01. The sequence goes on along the minus strand of CBDDCQ010000005.1, from coordinate 544,221 downwards.
ATCTAAACATTTTACAAAAATTATTGCCCTAAATGAAAAACACAAAACTATAACAGTACAACCTGGGATTATAAGAGATGATTTAAACCGCTATTTGACACCTTATGGTTTGTTCTTTGGACCCAATACCTCTACAAGTAATAGATGTATGATAGGCGGAATGGTAGGGAATAACTCCTCTGGAACTACCTCTATACAATACGGTATTACGCGAGACAAAACACTTGAAATTAAAGCTATTTTAAGTGACAATAGCAAGGTTATATTTAAAGCTATTTCTCCCCATGAATTCCACAAAAAAACAAAGGGAAACAACTTAGAAAATAGTATATACAAAAAAATATTTTCAGGATTACATAAAAAAAAGTTTAGGAATATCATAAAAAATAATTTTCCCAAAAGTGAAATTCACCGTCGCAATACAGGATATGCCATAGACATACTTTCTGAGAGTAATGTATTTAATGGTAAAAAAAACATTAACCTTTGTAACTTATTATGCGGAAGTGAAGGTACACTTGCTTTTTTTACTGAAATTACCTTACAATTAGATAATTTGCCTCCTAGTGAAAATATAATGGTTATTTCCCAATTTAAGAGTTTGCAAGAGAGTTTAGAAGCCGTAAAAACAGCTATGAAACACAATTTATATACCTGCGAATTGATGGATAAAACTATCTTAGACTGTACCAAAAACAATAAGGAACAAGTAAAGAATCGATTCTTTATACAGGGAGATCCCAAAGCAGTTTTAATGTTAGAAGTTCGTTCTAATGACATAAAAAAATCTGAAGTATTAGCTGATAAACTTATAGAAGATTTAAAACAAAACAGATTCGGATACAAACACTCTAAACTCAAAAAAGGAGACATTAAAAAAGCCTTTGATTTGAGAAAGGCAGGACTAGGACTATTGGGAAATATGATAGGAGATAAAAAAGCTGTTGCCTGTATAGAAGATACTGCCGTAACGGTAGAAGATTTACCTAATTACATCAATGAGTTTACTCAAATTATGAAATATTATGGGCAAGACTGTATCTACTATGCACATGCTGGAGCAGGAGAACTTCATCTGCGCCCCATACTCAACCTAAAGAAAAAAGAAGACATAACCCTATTTAAAAAGATAACTAAAGATGTAGCTCATTTAGTAAAAAAATATAGAGGTTCTTTCAGTGGCGAACACGGTGATGGTATCGTACGCTCAGAATTTATTCCTCTAATGCTAGGAAACAACATATATGAATACCTCAAAGAACTCAAAAATACTTTTGACCCCCATCATATTTTTAACAAAGGAAAAATTATAGAGGCTCCTAATATGCAAGAGAATCTTCGTTATCAACCCGATAGAGAAGAACCAAATATTGAAACTTTTTATAATTTTTCAGACCAAAAGGGTATATTGCGATTAACTGAAAAATGCAACGGGTCAGGAGATTGTAGAAAACCCTATGAAGCTCTAGGCACTATGTGCCCAAGTTATAGAGCTACTAAAGACGAAAAAGATACTACCAGAGCCCGAGCCAACGCCCTAAGAGAATTTTTGACAAATAGCCCTAAAGATAATAAGTTCGACCATAAAGAACTCAAAGAGGTTTTTGACCTGTGTTTAAGTTGTAAAGCTTGCTCCAGCGAATGCCCAAGTAATGTAGATATATCTATTTTAAAATCAGAGTTTTTATACCAATACCAACTCAAAAATGGCTTTACATTCAGAAATACATTATTTGCCAATAGTTCTAAGTTTAATCAATTTGCAAGTTTATTTCCTAATTTGAGTAATTTTTTGCTTAATACTACGCTAAATAAAAAAATAATGGGAATTGCCATAGAAAGACAATTACCTAAACTAGCAAAACAAACCCTATGGAAAATATATCAGAAGAGATATAAAAGCAAACAAAATCAGCTCAAAGAAAGATTTGTGTATCTATTTTGTGATGAATTTACAAATTATTATGACCCCCGTATCGGCACCGATACCATAGAACTACTCAATGCATTAGGCTATGGAGTAAAGATACTCAAACACCCTGAAAGTGGTAGGGCATATATCTCAAAAGGATTTTTAAAACAAGCTAAAAGAATTGCCAACATTAATATCGATATATTTAAAGATTTAATTTCCAAAGATGCTCCCCTGATAGGCTTAGAACCCTCTTCTATACTCTCCTTTAGAGATGAGTATTTGCGCTTAGCAAACCATAGAGACAATGCCATTAAAGTAGCTAAATACACCCTTACCATTGAGGAATTTATCCACAGAGAATTTACTCAAAATCGCATTACTACTCATCATTTTACTAATGAAACTAAAAATATTAAAATACACGGACACTGTCATCAAAAATCTTTAGTAGGTATAGAAGCTGCCTTTATGATGCTCAATATCCCTAAAAATTTTAAAGTGAGCATTATTACATCAGGATGTTGTGGTATGGCTGGCTCATTTGGATACGAAAAAGAACACTATGACCTAAGTATGAAAATAGGAGAAGAGGATATTTTTGCTAAAGTGAGAAACCTATCTAAACACGATATTATCTGTACCTCTGGTACGAGTTGTAAACACCAAATATACGATGGTACCAGAGTAGAGGTGATGCACCCCAGTAGCATTTTAAATACAGTAGTCATAAAATAAAAGACACTACCGTTTAAGGTAGTGTCTTTTTTCATTACCAAAGAGTGCGTAATTGTAATTTTTTCATTAAATTTAAAAATTGCAATATTAAAAAAAGTACCTAAAAATAAGTACTTTTTTTAATAGCTCATTAATAAATTAAAAAGTTATCTTACAAATTTTGCAACTAAAATATAGTTCTTTATACTTTCCGTAACTAATGCACTGATTTTACTTTCAAAATATGCTTGTAACGCAGCGTTTGTTTTATTTTTTTTGACTATATTTCTCAATGTAGGGTTTTGAATCCCCTCTGCCAATTTATCTAAATTAAGAGACGCTCTATTTATTCTTAAATTCAAACTTATTCCTAACTTTAAAGTAGGTTTACTTTCTTCTTCATAAACCACTCCTTTATATTTTTTACTCTTGTAATCAACAGCATCATTTACATCAGAAATAACAAAATTATAATCAACTTCTGATAATACAATATTAATATTATCAATACCCGGAACAGACTCACCGGCAAGCCAACCCTTTATTAAAGAAGTAGTTGGAATGGTAGCGTTAAGAGGAAACTTTACAGTAGCATTACCTTCAAGGCTTTTCATTTCGTAACTTTCTGTACCATCAATAAGTGAGAAACTAGTATCTGCATCAGTTGATAAACTTATAGTTGTGGAATTGAGTTTCAAAACTACTTCCTTAAATTTCAAAGTATAATCATCTCCACTTTTCTGGGCTAAACTCACACTTCCTGTAACTCCGTTAAGAGGAATTCTAATATTTCCTGATCCTACTAAATTTACTTCGCTGGCATTATAACTCCCTATTAACTCTAATTTCTTGTCTTCGTTATTATTACTGTCGTCATCTTTATTACAAGAATTTAAAAACAGTATAACAACAGGTAAAACAAGTGCTAAATAAAATAACTTTTTCATTTTAATTATATATGATTTAAATATTAAACTACGATTTATTAAACAGGACGCAAAAGTAATAATTTATTCTTTATTTTATCAAAACTTTTTTAGCTATTTCTTCCAACTGTTCTTTTTGTTGTTTAAGCCCTGCAGAATTTTTAAAAACAGCAGCTATATTTTGGCTGTTAGTGTCAAATACCATAAGGCTTTCATAAGCCAAAGTAAGTCCACCATGAGTATAAACTTTCACACCTGATATGGTACGAACCTGAATTCCAAAACCATAAACAATACCTGATGGCACAGCTAACATCTTCTCTAAAGACGTCTCTTTTACAATTTTTTTGTCTATAAAAAGTAACTTATAAAACTTTATCATATCATCTAAAGTAGTGATAAGACTACCAGCCGCCCACCCAAGAGATTCCACTACACTTCTGTCTATACTTCCCATATCAGAATATTTACTACCATCAATTGTAACCCAACTGTGTGCTAGTTTTTCTTTAGGATAAGTCTCTTTACCCCCCAAATAAGAATTGCTTAAACCGTGTTTATCCAATATTTCTTGTCTTAAAAACTCGTGGTATTTTTTACCTGTTATTCTTTCTATAATAAGCCCCAATATCAAATAATTAGTATTGCGATAAGTAAATTTACCAGGCTCAGAGTATTTAGTTAGTCCTTTTAAAAGTTCCAAAGGCTTATAAGGCTTAGCCGAAGCATTGATAAGAATGTTTTTCATTTTATCCTCCGTTACATATTCTGCCAGCCCACTAGAGTGGTTGAGTAACTGCTTAATGGTAACTTTAGGGTTTACATTAGGCTTATCTACTAAAGTGGCACTTTCTAAATATCTATCTATAGTGCCATTGAGGGCTATTCTACCTTGTTCATTGAGTATCATTATCAAACAAGCTGTAAAAATTTTAGTATTACTAGCTACACCAAAGAGCATATCAGTCTGTAAATCCTTGCCTTTGGCAGATACTCCTATTACTTCTTTTTTCACAGGTTCACCTTTTTTAAGGTATGCTAAAGCAAGTCCTCCAGCTTTAATCTCTTTTTTATACTCCTCTAAAATAGATTCAACTTTAAATTCATCCCTGTCATTGTCATTGCTACAAGAATAAACTAAAAGTAATACAATGGATAAAACTAATCTCAACATTGTATTTATATATTTTATCTGTTTCATTTAATTAAAAATTTTATAAATAGTCTGCAAATATAACTAAAATATGATTTATTTTAGCAAAATATTTTTAAACCATGTATTTATATATATTTAAAATGACTATGTACATAGTTTAAAAACTATATTTTAATTATAATAACAAGGCACTACAAATACATTATTTAATATTGTTAATGATTTAATAATCTATTTAAATTTAGAAAGAAATTCTCAATGAACCAAAAAAATAAATTTTAAAACCAAGATGTTATAATTGTAAAAATATTTGTATTTTTATCATGAAATCATAGTATATTAAAAATCGACAACTTATGTGTTGTGTAAAAATTACATAACCTTTGGTTTCTTACCATGCAACGGTCTTTAAGGACATTTAAATTTAAGACGAGAGAATTCAATACTTATTATAGCTAAGTCCGTTAATGTTTTAGAAGTGAAATAATCATATTTATACATTGAACTGCTTATAGAGATAAAATATTGTATTCGATAGTAGAAGCTACTAATCTATTGATTTCATTTTTTATTTTCCAATTATAATCGTTCAATAAAAAATAATTGTAAATTCGCACCCTATAAAATTAACCTAAAAACTATTAAACCAAAATTTCATGGCAACATTAGGAAGTATTAGAAAGCGTTCAGGCTTATTGATCATTGTGATAGGAATCGCTATGCTATCCTTTATATTAACAGACTTACTCAGAAGTGGTACATCTTTATTTCAATCTGAACAAAACAAAGTAGCAAACATAGACGGTAAGGATATTGATTACAAAACCTTTAGTAGAATGGTTCAAGTTACCGCTGAAAACTACAAACAATCAGGAAGAGAAATTCCCCAAATGCAAGTTGTTAATTTGGTATGGGATGAATTAGTCAAAAATACTTTAATACAAAACCAAATAGATAAAGTAGGATTGAAGTTGAGTAATGAAGAGTTATGGCAACGCATTATATCTCATCCCAATATATTAACTAATCAAAGCTTTAAAGGAGAAAATGGCTCTTTTGATGAAAATAAATTGAAACAATATATAAGTTCTATTCAAAATTCAGATACTCCTGAATCATTACAAGCTCTAGAGCAATGGCTAAACTTTGAAAAAAACTTAAAATTAAGCTCCACTAATCAAGAATATATAAAACTCCTTAAAGAGGCTATATTCGTAACAGATTTTGAAGCAAAACAAAACTATAAGGAGCAAAATGAAAAAATAGATATTGATTATATTTACTTGCCTTACTCGTCTGTAAACGATATTGAAGTAAAGGTTTTAGACAGTGAAATACAAAAATATATAGAAGATCACAAAGACGATTTTAAGAAAAAAGAATCGAGAGATATACAATATGTAACTTTTGATATTTCTCCTTCTTTGGAGGATGAAAATGAAGTAATGGAAAATATGAAATCTATAAAAAATGAATTCAAAAGTATCAAAAATATTGCAGAATTTGTAAACGAAAATTCTGATGTGCCTTTTTATGACCGTTATTATTACAATAAAGATAAAGATTATGGTAATAATGACGCACTAAGAGAATTCGCCAAAAAAGGTAAAAAAGGTGATTTTTCTGAAATTTATAAAAATAATGACACTTATAATATCTCCAAAATCATGGATATTAAAATGCTTCCAGATTCTGTAAAAGCAAAACATATTCTCATCGGTTATAAAGGAAGTCAATCAAGTGAAAATACAGTGAGAACTAAGGAACAAGCCAAAACCTTAGCAGATAGCCTCTATAAGGTAATCCGTAAAAAGAAAAACTTTGAAAAACTAGCAAAACAATTTTCCGACGGACCTAGTAAAACAAAAGGAGGAGATTTAGGCTGGTTTACCTATTATAGCATGGTAAAAAACTTTAATGATTTTTGTTTTATCGATTCCAAGAAAAATAAATTAGGTGTAGTAGAAACTGAGTTTGGCTATCATGTGATACAAGTAAATAAAATTAAAAATGTACAACGAACTGTAAAAATAGCTACTATTACTCAGAATATTATTCCTTCTGAAACTACTGAAAACGAAATTTATACCAAAGCTCTGAACTTTGCTAGAAAAAATAATAACGTAGAGAGTTTTATAAATAATGCTAAATTAGAAAACTTAGAACTCAAACTTGCAGAAGGATTGAGTAAAATGGATTTTAATGTACCTGGATCAGGAGCGCAAAGAAGTATTGTAAGATGGTCATTTGACCCCAACACTCAATTCGAAAGTGTAAAGTTATTCAATCAAAATAATTCGTATATCGTAGTGATTGTATCAGGCTTATATTCCGAAGGTTTATCATCTATAGAAGAAGCTAAAGCAGAGGTAACGAAAAAGATAAGACAAGCTAAAAAAGCAGTTATATTGAAAAATAAATTCTCGACGATAAAAAGCAATGACCTGAAAGATATTGCAAACAAACTCAACGAAACCATAAAGACAGTAACTGGTATATCGTTCAATTCACCTATTATCTCAGGTATAGGTACAGAACCTAATATCATAGGTACTGCTTTTGGCTTGAAAATAAATACTGTATCGAAACCTATAGAAGGTGAAAACGGTGTATTTATGGTACAAACAATAGCTAAAAATAAGGTAACAGAAGAAAATAATTATAAATCTATAAGCCAAAAACTCAAACAAGATATAGATTTTAAAATGTCTTCCGGTATTATAGAAGCACTTAAAAGCAATGCTAAAATTGAAGATAACAGGGCTAAATTTTATTAATAATACACTATAACAAATCCCTTGTAATTTTACAAGGGATTTGTTTGTTTTATAAAATAACTAAATCTCTATATTATGAATATTAATAAAGGTTTAAAATCCGAAAACGCATTATTAGACAACTATGGAATTTCTAATGCTACTGTATATTGGAATTTATCTACTGATGAATTACAAAAAATAACGTTAGAAAAAGGACAAGGTAAACTAAATGATACTGGTGCTTTGGCTATAAACACTGGTGAATTTACAGGTCGTTCTCCTAAGGACAGATTTATCGTAAAAGATAAAATTACCAAAGATAAAATATGGTGGGGGAATATTAATATCCCTTTTACTCCTGAAAATTTTGATAAAGTCTATAAAGATATTATGGAATACATATCAGGTAAAGAATTATTTGTAAGAGAAGCTCAAGTATGTGCAGACGAAAAATACAAAATGAACCTTAGAGTTATTACAGAATATCCATGGTCTAATATGTTTGCTTATAATATGTTTCTAAGACCTTGTGAACAAGATATAGTTAATAATTTTTCTCCTGAATGGCTTGTAGTAGATATACCGAGTTTTATGGCAAAACCAGAAACTCACGGTACTAGACAGCACAATTTTGCCATACTTAACTTTGAGAAAAAAGTAGCACTAATAGGAGGTACTGCTTATCCTGGAGAGATTAAAAAAGGTATTTTTTCAGCGTTGAACTTTATACTTCCTACAGAAAAGGATGTACTACCTATGCACTGCTCTGCCAATGTAGGTAAAGATGGTGATACTGCTATCTTCTTTGGATTATCAGGTACAGGAAAAACTACCCTATCTACAGACCCAAATAGAAAATTGATAGGTGATGATGAACACGGTTGGTCTAATGAAAATAAAATATTCAATTTTGAAGGAGGATGCTATGCCAAAACCATAGATTTAAGTGCTGAACAAGAGCCTGAAATATTTAATGCTATAAAAAAGAATGCATTACTTGAAAATATAGTATTTAAAGAAGGAACTAATCAAGTAGATTATGCTGATAGTTCTATTACAGAAAATACTAGAGTAAGTTATCCTATACATCATATTGAAAATATACAAATTCCCTCCATAGGAAGAAATATCAAAAATATATTTTTCTTAACCTGTGATGCCTTTGGAGTATTACCTCCTATATCTAAACTTACATCCGGACAAGCAGCCTTTCATTTTATATCAGGATATACGGCTAAAGTAGCAGGTACTGAAGCAGGAATTACAGAGCCAAAACCTAACTTTTCAGCATGTTTTGGTGCACCTTTTATGCCACTTCATCCTACTAAATACGCTGAAATGCTCAGTAAAAAAATGAAAAAAGCAAATGTAAAAGTTTGGCTTATTAACACTGGGTGGTCTGGTGGTGGTTACGGCATAGGTAAACGTTTTAGCCTTAAATATACAAGAGCTGTAATTACTGCAGCGATAGAAGACAAACTTAGAAATGTAACATTTGAAAATGACCCTATATTTGGATTAGCTATACCTAAAGAATGTAATGGCGTTCCTACAGAAATATTGTGCCCTAGAAATACTTGGAAAGATAAAAATGCTTATGACCAAAAAGCAAAAGAATTATCTAGCTCGTTTAACAAGAATTTTGAAAAATTTGCAGATTATGCCAATAATGAAATTCTAAATGGTGCTCCTAAAGTAACTACTATATAACATTTTAGTATATAAATAACCTACTTCAATTAAAGATAAAAATTTTAAACTATAACGTATAAATCAATTTACGATCATTGATTTACAATCGGATATTCTCTGTAATAAATTTTATTTTATGCATATTTTTATAAAATTTCCTCCCTTTTTAAAATAAGTCCTTGAAAACACCAGAAAAATTACAAAAATACCTCCAAAAACAAAAATGTCAATTTTTTGGCAAAAAACAGTTCAAAAATGCACAAAAACAAGAACAAAAAGGAGGCATAAAAAGCCTGAAAACTCGTGAAAAAGGAAATTTAATCGCTTATGGTAAAATCAATGATTACAAGAGAGTAAAAACAAACTTATTTTGAATTTGTTCCTTATAAATACACCTGTTATAATTTCGCTTAAAAAATTATACTCTACATTCCGTTTTTTTAGTATATATAGTAAAAAGAAAATTTTTGTAATTTTACTTATATATAGTCAGTATATTTTTTACTTACTACCTAATAATACAACAATATCAAATTTAGGTTAAATTACATCATAATCCTAAATACTGTTATTAGAATTTACAATAAAAAATAAGTAGATTTTTAATTGTTTTTATGTACTTTGCTTATATTTGTTCACTTTAATAAAACATAAGTATGAAACACTTTTACCGTATTATTTCTATATCTTTTTTTAATGTCATAATCATTCCTCAGATTAATTACGCACAAAAGCAAAATACATATAGTTTTTCACTAAAAACTGCACAGGAATATGCAATCAAACACAACTATAATGCTATAAAATCTAAAAAAGATATAGAAAAAACTTCTCAACAAATATGGGAAATTATCGCTGGAGGGCTACCCAAGATTACTGCCAAAATAGATTATAAAAATTTCATTGAACAAGCAGGTTCCTTAGTGCCTGCCTCTGCATTTGATCCTACCCCTAAAATTATACAAGCTGCAAAAGAATACTTCGGATTGAATCCCTCAAAAAAATATACTCCCTCATCCGAGTATATTAATATGCGATTTGGTCAGCCTCAAACCCTAGACGCCAGTATTACTATAACACAAAAATTATTTAATGGTGAAGATATTGTAGCCTTACAATCTATAGAAACTATAAAAAATATAGCAAAGTACGCAGAGAGTAAAACTATATTGAGCATCAAAGAAGCCGTAATGAATAGCTACGGTGGAGTACTTATATCCAAAGAAAACCTAAAGATATTAGAAAAACAAAAAGAAAATACCTTGAAAAATTTACAAGATACTAAAGTTTCACTTGAAAATGGATTCATAGAAAAAGAAAATGTAGAACAATTAGAATTATCTCTAAATGATGTAGAAAACCAAATCGATAAAGCACAACAACAAGTAAAAACAGCTATTAATCTATTTAAATATATCTTAGGTATAGATATCTACACGCCTAATGATATTGAATTTGAAGATGAAATAGAAACTTTTATCACCTCTTCTATAGAGTTTGATACAATGTTAGTAAACGATGATTTAGATTATTCTCAACTTATTGACTACAAGATCCAAGAAAATACCGTAAAAAGTAATGAACTATTACTCAAGTCTGAAAAACTTAAATATCTTCCTTCTTTATCAGCTTTTCTTACATATAGTAAAATTGGCAATAATAATGATTTAGATTTCTTTAAAAAAGACGTGATATGGCAGACCTCTGCACTATTAGGGGTAAGCCTTAATATCCCTATATTTAGTAGTTTTAAAAGATATGCTAAAATCCAACAAGCTAAAATCGACTTAGATAAATCTAATATAGATTTATTTGAAACAAAAAACAAGCTCAAACTAGATTATGACAACGCAAAAATAGACTATAATTTTGCCCAGAAACAATTTTATAACGCTAATAAAAATATGAAGTTGAGCCAATATATCTTAAAAAAAACAAATGAGAAGTTCAACTTGGGTACAACAAGCAGTTTTGAACTCTTAGATGCTTATAATCAGGTATCTTTAAGACAGCAAAAATATTTACAAAGCCTATCTGAACTCATAAAAACAAAGGCTAAATTATATAAAATACTAAACCTTTAAAATAAAGAATTTATATGAAAACATTAAATATTTCTATACTATATATCATTTTATTTAGTGCATTTTCTTCTTGTGGTAACGACACAAAGAAAAAAAAGAGTATTAAAATCTCTACTCCCACAAAAATAAGCGCATTTAAAACAACTCTAAGTACCTTTAAAAACTATATTGAACTACAAGGTAATGTACAAAGTAACAAAAATATATTGATGAAAATAGAAACCTCAGGTATTCTAAAAAATATAAATGTAAAAGAAGGACAATATGTACAAAAAGGCGATCTACTTGCAGAGTTGAACTGCGAGGTTATTAACGCCAATATTATAGAAACAGAAATCAATTTAGAATTTGCTAAAGACATGTACTCAAAACAAGAAAAACTCTGGAAAAAGAAAATAGGCTCTCAAATAAAATTACTAGAACTCAAAAACAAAAAAGAATCTCTAGAGCAAAAACTCAATATTCTAAAAACGCAAAAAAAGACGAGACAAATTTTTGCCCCATTCAATGGAAAAATAGATGAAATATTTTTACATCAAAGCGATCTGTGTTCTCCACAAACTCCCGTGCTTAGAATTATAAACACAAATAAAGTTTACATCAAATGCGATATCTCCGAAAAACACCTAAATACTATATCTAAAAATAGTCCTGTAAGCATTCGCTTTGAAAACCTAAATGCTGTTTTCAATGGCAAATTAATTTGGATTTCAGATTATATCAATCCTAAGAACAGATGTTTTAAAGTAAAAATAACGCTATCTAATCCTAAAGGACTTATCAAACCTAACCTCATTGGAAGAGTTAAAATTAATTACCAAACCTTAGAAAATCAAATTACACTCCCATATCACACCATACAACAAGATATAGATGGCAACTACTTTGTATATACGATTATGCAACAAAAAAATAAAAAAGTCGCTAAAAAGACCATTGTAAAGGTGGGCGGTTCTTATAATAATACCCAGCTCATCCTCAGTGGACTTAAAGCAGACCAATGGATTGTAGATAAAGGTGCTAAAAATATCCAAGATGGATCCGAAATTGAATTTTAAAAACATACCAAATGAATTTAAATCAAAAGAACTTTAAATTATCAAACTTGGCTATAAGTAACAAGACTACAGTCTTGATACTTACTATTATGATTTTTCTATTTGGACTTTCATCTTATTTGAGTATGCCCAAAGAGAGTTTTCCTGAAATCATCACTCCCGAAGTGTATATCAGTACTACATACCCCGGAAATTCTCCTTTAGATATAGAAAACTTAATCACAAGACCCTTAGAGAAAGAAATTAACAATATAGGTAGTATAGATGAAATTACCTCATCATCTTTGCAAGGATACTCTTCTATAAGAATAAAATTTAACTACAGTGTATCCCCATCCGAAGCTGTGCAAAAAGTAAAAGACAAAGTAGATATTGCAAAAAGTAAGCCTAATTTTCCCAAAGATTTACCCTCACAACCCAATATATTTGAACTCAATATATCTGAAATGGTCCCTATTATGAATGTAAACCTATCAGGACCCTTCTCTATAAATCAATTACGAGAATATGCTGAATATTTAGAAGATAAAATAGAAAACCTATCTGAAATTACTTCTGTAGATTTAAGAGGAACAGAAGAAAAAGAGGTAGAAATAAGCCTATACAGAGATAAAATGGAAAACGTAGGTATAGGATTTAGTAAAATTACAGAAATGATAACCAAAGAAAATCTTACGCTATCAGCAGGGAAATTACCATTAGACCAAATCAACAAAAATATAAGAGTAATAGGTGAATTTGAAAATATCAATCAAATTAAAAATATTATCATACAAAATAAAAACGATAATATTCTTTATCTAAGTGACATAGCAGATGTAGCGTTTAAACAAAAAGAAAGAAAAAGTTATGCAAAAGCCTATGGTAACCCTGTGGTAATGCTCGACATTATGAAAAAAAGTGGTGAAAACTTAATCATTGCTTCTGAAAAAATCAATCAAATCATAAACACTGCACAAAAAGAATACCTACCCAGCAACTTAAATATATTCATTACTAACGACTCTTCTGATAAAACCCAATCCAGTATAAAGAATTTAGAAAATAGTATCATCTTTGGTATGCTTTTAGTCATCGCAGTGCTCATGCTATTTTTAAATCTTAGAAATGCTATTTTTGTAGGAATTGCTATTCCTATATCTATGCTTTTATCTTTTATTTTACTATCTATTATGAATGTTACACTCAATTCTATGGTGTTGTTCTCGTTAGTATTAGCACTAGGTATGTTGGTAGATAATGGCATCGTAGTAGTAGAAAATATTTATAGATTGTTAAGCGAAGGTAAAAATATCATAGTTGCTGCTAAACAAGGAGTGGGCGAAGTAGCTTTACCTATAATAGCCTCTACTGCCACTACCCTCGCTGCTTTTGTGCCACTTGCTATATGGCCGGGTATTATGGGTGAATTTATGAAATACTTACCTATAACTCTAATGATTGTATTGGGTTCTTCACTTTTTGTAGCCCTAGTCATTACTCCAGTACTTGTAAGTATGTATATGAAATTAGAACAAAACCAAAATCAAAAGAATATAAGAAAAAAGTTTGTCTTATTTACGGTTTCAGGTACAATCATTTCTCTTTTAGGGTGGAGCATAGGTCTTAATTTCTTATCATTATTAGGTAATTTATCTATATTTATAGGAATTCTTGTGATACTCAATTACAAGATATTTATACCTGGTAATAAAATTGTACAAACTAAATTCTTTCCAAAATTAGAAAATCTATATTCTAATATACTCTGTTTTGCACTAAAGGGGAACAATGCTAAAAGATTCTTTTTTGGCACCATAGGTTTATTGTTCTTTGCACTGACTCTATTTGGTATATTTACTCCCAAAGTATTATTTTTTCCTACAAATCAACCTCAATCTGTAACCATATATATAGAAAAACCTACAGGTACTGACATAGAAGTAACGTTAGATATAGCAAGCCAAATAGAACAAAAAGTACTAAAATACATCAAAAAATACGAAGTACAAGATGAAAATGATTCTATAAAAAAGAACTTTTTAGTTCAATCTGTAATCACGCAAGTAGGAAATGGGGCTTCAGATACCGACCAAGGTACGGACAAGGGAGACAGTCCAAATAAAGCTAAAATCACTATTTCATTTTATAAATTTGAAAAGCAAAGAGGTATCAATACCTTAGAAGTAATGAACGAAATTCGCCGTGAAATCAATCAAATAGCAGGTGCCAAAATTACAGTGAAAAAAAATAGAGTAGGACCCCCTACAGGATATCCCATAAATATAGAAATAAATGGTGAAAACTACGATAAACTATTTAATGTAGCAGACAACATAAAGAAAGCCATAGAGCAAAGCAATATTACTGGCATAGAAAAATTACAATTAGATGTAGATAAATCTAACCCACAAATTACAGTACAACTAGACAGAGATAAAGCTAATAAATTAAACATTTCTACCTCGAAAGTAGGCAGCCTATTACGTACAGCTATATACGGTAGTGAAATATCTCGATTCAAACAAGGTGAAGATACTTACCCTATAAATATCCGCTATAAACAAAGAGACCGAAAAGATGAAAATGTACTGTCAAATATTCTCATCTCACATAAAAAAGACAATAAAGATTTGCAGACACCTCTATCAGCTATAGCAAATATAAAACATACTTGGTCTATCAATAAGATCAAGAGAAAAGATCTTAAGCGCGTCATCAACATATACTCCAATGTAGTAGAAGGCTATAATGCCAATCAAATAGTAAATCAGATAAAACCTATCTTAAAAAATTTAAACATTCCAAAAGATGTGAATGTGGGTTTTACAGGAGAACAAGAAGAACAAGCTACTGAAATGAAATTCCTCAGTAAAGCTCTAGTAATAGCTGTATTTTTGATATTTATTATTATAGTATCTCAATTCAATTCAGTGGCTGTACCCTTTATCATTATATGTTCTGTAATATTGAGTCTGATAGGTGTATTTTTGGGATTAGTTATATTCCAAATGGATTTTATTATCATTATGACTATGATAGGTATCATCTCGTTAGCCGGTGTAGTAGTAAACAATGCTATTGTACTCATAGATTATACTAAATTAATTATCCAAAACAAAAATGAACGTTTAAAAGATGGAGAAAAACTCACCAAGCAAATGGTATATGAATGTATCGTACAGGGAGGTAAAACTAGACTAAGACCTGTATTACTTACGGCTATTACTACTATTCTAGGGCTTATGCCTTTAGCTTTAGGTATGAATATCAATTTTATGAGTTTACTTACTAAGTTTAATCCACAAATGTACTTTGGCGGTGAAAGTGTTGCTTTTTGGGGACCATTATCTTGGACGGTAATTTTTGGTCTTACATTTGCTACTTTCCTTACCTTAGTCATTGTACCCGTAATGTACTATCTACTGTATAGTTTCAAACTAAAAAAATAAACCCATACATGTATTGTATAGTTGATATAGAAACTACAGGAGGTAAGTATAACGAAGAGGGAATTATAGAAATTGCTCTATATAAGCACAATGGCAAACACGTAATAGATCAATTTAGTAGCCTAGTAAATACAGATATCCCCATACAAAATTTTGTGATAAATCTCACAGGAATTACTTATAAAATGATACGCAGAGCTCCAAAATTCCAAGAAATAGCCAAACGAATTATACAACTTACACAAGATTGCATATTAGTAACCCACAATGCAAATTTTGATTACAGAATGTTATGCTTAGAGTTTAACCGATTGGGATACAAATATGTAAGGGATATTCTATGTACTATAGAACTCAGTAAAAAACTGCTATCAAAACAACCTTCTTATAAACTCGAAAAACTGAGTAAGTCACTAGGAATTATTATCACTGATAAGCACAGAGCTTATGGAGATGCTAAAGCTGTTGTAAGCCTATTTGAACTCCTTTTAGAAAAGGATCTTGGAAAAGATATCATATCAAAGAGTATAAAATCAAAAAGAGAACGAATCACTAAAATATTAGATGATATACCTACAGTAGAAGGAATATTCTACATACACAATAAAGGTGGAGATACCATATATATAGGACAATCTTACAATATACACCGAGAACTTTATAAAATATTTTTAAATTATTCCATAAAACGCCAAAATATACAAAAAGAAACGCACCATATATCTTATCATATTACAGGAAATCCAGTTATCAGTCAGATTAAAGTATCAGAAGAAATTATAAAAAGTAAACCCAAATACAATAGACAAAGAAAACAAAAAAAAGTTCATATCAAATTTCCATATGACAATATGCTACTACTAAGCAAAGGAAGAAAAATAGGTGAACAAACCTTTATATGGATTAAAAATAATCGACCTATAGGCTATGGTTACTTCGATATTGAATTTATAACCACAAAGCATGAGGTATTGAAAAATATATCTGTTCCTATTACCAATACTTATCATGCACAAAAAGTTATACGACCTTATCTTTGCAAGAATTTTTTTAATATAAAGGTTTTATAATGAAGCATTAAGATGATTACAAATTACAAATGCAGCATCAGTTTTTTTGTCTGTTCTACAAATTCATGGGTTACCTCAATATCAAAAACACTTTTGGCGATTGCTTTTAAATTCATTTTAATTTTGTGTTCCTCAATACTATTTGACATTTATACATCGCACACCGTACCCTGAATCACGAAGATACATATCATTTACGTTAGAGACACCATCGTGGATTAAAACAGTTTTAGCTTGTGCTTTAGTGGCAGGCGTACTCGACCAGTAGTTCACACTTGTCGCGTCACGAATTATTGTATCTTTACCATTCTTGAAATATCGATTGCCTGATGTAGGGATTTTTAACACAGCATTTGCCCAACAAATACGCCTATCACCTTTACAAGACGACTTGATTTCTTGCCACTCTGCTTGCCACTCCTCTATAGTAGGCACCCTGAAACCACGAGGACAAGGGTTGTTCACCCCTCCATTGCCTGCACCTGCAGAACCCTTACTAGGATCATCCAGCCAAAAATTACCTACACTTATGGTACCATTATGCGCTCCACCACTACCACTATACCAGTTAACTCCATTACCTGATACTACAGCTAAAAATCCATTGGGATTAGCTACTTGAAATTTACCACCGCTAGTTACCTCATTGGCTATTTGACCTTTAACCGTAGTACTGTTCTTTTTTTCATGCCCATTACGTTTCCTACCAAATTGGTAATAATCACCATAAGAATCAGTATGGTTATAAGCAGTAGCTACAGCATCAGCCCCCAAATTCCTATCTAACCACTTTCTACCAGTAGTAGAAGTAACAATGTTATAAGTTTTACCATCACCACTATCGCTTTTTTGCCAAACACCGCCTCCAAATGGAACATAAATTTCAAACTGCGCATTTGTAATGGTGGCATCCGCTCTGGTAGCATGCTCTAACACCAGCGTAGCCATAAAAGCCCCCTGTTTAATAAATCTTAAAGATAGATTGGGCTTCGTGCCTGATACACTTGTCACACCCGTAGGCACTAGGGTTTTTATCTCTTTGAGCGTATAACCATCTTTAGTACCTGCTACCCCTGCTAGTATCTCCGAAGTGCTAAAACTACCCCCAATGCTAAAAGGCTTGACACGCTTGCTAAAGGTTAAACTTTCTGCTCTTGCCTTCGTAATCTCAAACTCCTTGCCTGTAAGGGTAACATCTGCTTTGGTGGCGTGTTCTAAAACAATGGTTAAGGTCAAAGTACCCGCCTTGGTATAACCAACGATCTTAGCTGAAGTACCGCTTCCTGAAACGGTAGCACCCGTACCGCCTGCACTGCCAATGGTAACGGTTTTAATGGTGTAACCTGTTTTACTTCCCTGTACCCCTGCTAACAGCTGCGCATGGGTAATTTCTCCGCCACTGCTGTAAGCCTTCGTTTGCTTGCTCCAAGTTAAACTTTCTGCTTTTGCCTTCGTAATCTCAAACTTTTTGCCTGTAAGGGTAACATCCACTTTGGCAGGGTGCTGAAATACAATCGTCAAGGTCAAGATGCCCACCTGGGTATAACCAACTATCTTAGCTGAAGTGCCCCTGCCTGAAACCCTTGCACCTGTACCGTTTGCACTACTGATGGTTACTGATTTAATGGTATAGCCTGTTTTGGCAGCACTACTACCCGTAAGACCCGCTAATAGATCAGCATTGCTTATCTCACCACCTGAACCATAAGGCTTACTTTGTTTCGTCCATGTTAAACCAGAGGCAGATGCCTTCGTAATCTCAAACTTCTTGCCTGTAAGGGTAACATCAGATTTGGCGGGGTGCTGAAATACAAGCGTCAAGGTCAAGATGCCCGCCTGGGTATAACCAACTATCTTAGCCGAAGTGCCCCTGCCTGAAACCCTTGCACCTGTACCGTTTGTATTCGTAATGGTTACCGATTTAATGGTATAGCCTGTTTTGGCAGCACTGGTACCATTCAGACCCGCTAATAATTCTGCATTGCTGATCTCTCCTCTATTACTATAAGGCTTACTTTGTTTCGTCCATGTTAAAATAGGAGCAGATGCCTTTGTAATCTCAAAGGATGCGTTATCGATTGTCGAATCACCTTTGGTAGCATGCTCTAACACCAAAGTAGCCGTAAAATTACCCACTTTAGCATGGCTTAAAGACAAATTGGGTTTCGTACCTGTTACGCTTGCAATACCTATTGGGTTTAAAGAACTAATCTCTTTCAGAGTATAACCAGCCTTTGTACCTCCTACGCTTCCTAAAATCTCTGCTGTGGTAAAGCGACCGCCACTACTATAAACTTCGCTAAGTTTGTCAAAAGTCAAACGCTCCCCAGCAGAAGAACTAATCTTAAACTCCGCACCTTTAATGGTAGCATCACCTTTCGTGGAATGTTCTAAAACGATGGTAGCTGTAAAACTGCCTATCTTGGTCATGGTTAATGACAACTTAGGTTTCGTGCCTGTTACGTTTGCAACGTCTAACGGAACTATAGTTTTTATCTCTTTGAGGGTATAACCCGACTTCGTTCCTCTTACACCTGCTAATATCTCCGATGTGGTAAAACTAGCCCCGCTGACAAAGGCTTTAGAGACCCTTTTAAAAGTCAAAGTAGCAGGAGCATCCTTACTAATGATGATTTTACAATTTTTAATCGTAACATCTCCCCAGCTATCGTGTTTTAAAACGAGGTGAAAAACGATGTGCCCTGGTTTGGTAAAGGTTAAGGTAGTGCCCGAAACCGTTGCTGAAGCCGTTGTACTATTACTCACCAATGTAATAGACTTTATCGTATAGCCCTCTTTTGAGCCTTCAACCCCTGCCAGTATCTTAGTCATCGCCAACGTTTTGGTAGCTCCTGTAACACTAGAAAAAGAAATGGTTTGCTCCGCATAAGTAAGAAAAGGGGCGGGGGGAGATTCTTTTTTACAATGAATCATTGACGTACTAAATAGTATCAATGATAGTAAACTAACGAAATGTCTCATAGGTCTATTCATAATTTGTTTGGTTTTAATATGTATTTTTAAACTAAATTTTCAGTATGTATATATTCAAATACAAAAACCATAGGGGTTTAAAGTTATTTTAAATTATATATAAATATACTAACTACTATGATCTATTGCTAATAATTTAATACGATGCAAATTTAAAAATAAAATTTTAATGAACAAAAAAGGTCAACTTCATAAAATGTTTGATGTGGTTTTCAAATAGTTTAACTCTTTTCTTTGTCCTGTATTTCTTTGACAATCTTATCATTTTGTTTTTTTATGTTTTGTCTTTACGGATATGCCTCATGCAACTTGCTTATGTTTTCTATTTGCTTTTCTCAAGATGTGTAAGGGTTTGTAAAAATACGTATCTTAACTCGTAGTGCAATTAAAAAACAAACCATTATCCATGACCTAAAGATCTCCATTCCTATCCAACTTGAATACCAAGAAATTATTATCCTTTGCACCGGCTAATGCTTTATATCCTGCTACGGCAAAGCCCCCGTCAGACGTTTGCACGATGGAATAGGCTTCATCAGAGTAACGCTCCCCAAGGGTCTTGTCCCAAACTATAGTACCCAAAGCGTTTAGCTTGAATATCCAAAAATCAGCATTCAGCAATGCACTTTTGCTGTTATTCTTTCCCGCTACCGCAAAGCCCCCGTCAGACGTTTGCACTATGGAATGGGCTGCATCACTATTACTCCCCCCAAAGGTCTTCTCCCAAGTCTTCTCACCCAAAGCGTTTAGCTTGAGTATCAAAACATCAATAATCCCTACTTTACCTTTGTTGCTCGTTGTTTGTCCTGCTACCGCAAAGCCCCCGTCAGACGTTTGCACTATGGAATGGGCTATCTCAGTGTTACTCCCCCCAAAGGTCTTTTCCCAAGTCTTATTACCCGTAGCGTTTAGCTTGAGTACCCAGAAATCAGTATTCCCTCCGCCTTTGTTTATAGTTCCCGCTACCGCAAAGCCCCCGTCAGACGTTTGCACTATGGAATGGGCTACCTCAGTGTTGATCTGCCCAAAGGTCTTATCCCAAACCGTATTACCTGAAGCGTCTAACTTCAGTACCCAGAAATCAGCACCCCCTGCACCTTTGCTTGCTGTACCTCCCACTAAGGCAAACCCCCCGTCAGAAGTTTGCACCAGTTCATAGCCCAGCTCCGTACTACTCCCCCCAAAGGTCTTCTCCCAAACAACACTACCCAAAGCGTCTAACCTCAGTAACCAGAAATCATTATCCCCTGCGCCTTTGCTAAATGTATTTCCCAATACCGCAAAGCCCCCATCAGACGTTTGTACAATAGATCGGGCTTTATCAATTTTACTCCCCCCAAAGCTCTTTTTCCAAGTATTTTTCATCTCAAAAGTCGCACCAGTTATCACGGCATCTGCTTTGTTGGGGTTTTCCAATATAATCGTAGCCGTAAAGCTACCTAACTTGATCATCTCCAAACTAAGGTTGGGTTTTGTACCGTTAACGCGAGCAAAGCCTGAGGGACTTAGGTTTTGTATCTCCTTGAGCGTATAACCGTCTTTAGTACCCGCTACCCCTGCTAATATCTCCGAAGTGCTAAAACTCCCCATGCTAAAAGACTTGGCACGCTTGCTAAAGGTCAAACTTTCTGCTCTTGCCTTCGTAATCTCAAACTCTTTGCCTGTAAGGGTAACATCTGCTTTGGTGGCGTGTTCTAAAACAATCGTTAAGGTCAAAGTTCCTAATTTGTGATAACCGCTAATTTTAGTTGAAGTACCGCTTCCTGAAACGGTAGCACCCGTACCGCCTGCACTGCCAATAGTAACGGTTTTAATGGTGTAACCTGTTTTACTTCCCTGTACCCCTGCTAACAGCTGCGCATGGGTAATCTCTCCGCCACTGCTGTAAGCCTTCGTTTGTTTTGTCCAAGTTAAACTTTCTGCTCTGCCCTTCGTAATCTCAAACTCCTTGCCTGTAAGGGTAACATCAGATTTGGAGGTGTGCTGAAATACAATCGTCAAGGTCAAGATGCCCACCTTGGTATAACCGACGATCTTAGCTGAAGTGCCCCTGCCTGAAACCCTTGCACCTGTACCGTTTTTATTCGTAATGATTACCGATTTAATGGTGTAGCCTGTTTTGTCAGCACTACTACCCGTAAGACCCGCTAATAGATCAGCGTTGCTTATCTCACCACCTGAACCATAAGGCTTACTTTGTTTCGTCCATGTTAAACCAGAGGCAGATGCCTTCGTAATCTCAAACTTCTTGCCTGTAAGGGTAACATCCATTTTGGCGGGGTGCTGAAATACAAGCGTCAAGGTCAAGATGCCCGCCTGGGTATAACCAACGATCTTAGCTGAAGTGCCCATGCCTGAAACCCTTGCACCCGTACCGTTTTTATTCGTAATGATTACTGATTTAATGGTATAGCCTGTTTTGGCAGCACTGGTACCATTCAAACCCGCTAATAGATCAGCATTGCTTATCTCACCACCTGAACGATAAGGCTTACTTTGTTTTGTCCATGTTAACTTAGGAGCAGATGCCTTCGTAACCTCAAAGGATGCGTTATCTATTGTAGAATCGCCTTTGGTAGCATGCTCTAATACCAAAGTAGCCGTAAAATTACCCGCCTTAGCATGGCTTAAATACAAATTTGGTTTTCTACCTGTTACGCTTGCAATACCTATTGGGTTTAAAGAACTAATCTCTCTCAGAGTATATCCAGCCTTTTTACCTCCTACCTTTCCTAAAATCTCTTCTGTGGTAAAGAGACCACCACTACTATAAACTTTGGTAAGTTTGCCAAAAGTCAAAGACTCCCCAGCAGAGGCACTAATCTTAAACTCCGCACCTGTAATGGTAACATCACCTTTCGTGGAATGTTCTAAAACGATGGTAGCCGTAAAACTACCTATCTTGGTCATGGTTAATGACAACTTAGGTTTGGTGCCTGTTACGTTTGCAACGCCTGACGGAGCTAAGGCTTTTATCTCTTTGAGGGTATAACCCAACTTCGTTCCTGCTACACCTGCTAAGATCTCCGACGGGGTAAAACTACCACCACTGAAAGCCTTAGACACCCTGTTAAAAGTCAAAGTAGCGGCTGCGTCCTTACTAATGATGATTTTACAATTTTTAATGGTAACATCTCCCCAGCTATCGTGTTTTAAAACGAGGTGAAAAACGATGAGCCCTGGTTTGGTAAAGGTTAATCGAGTGCCCGAAACCGTTGCTGAAGCCGTTGTACTCACCAGCGAAATAGACTTTATCGTATAGCCCTCTTTTCCAGAGCCTTGAACCCCT
The DNA here is from genome assembly GCA_965226285.1 of Ichthyobacteriaceae bacterium. GTDB lineage: Bacteria > Bacteroidota > Bacteroidia > Flavobacteriales > Ichthyobacteriaceae > CBDDCQ01. The sequence continues at coordinate 521,133 of CBDDCQ010000005.1, read as the reverse complement.
GCCAGTATCTTAGCCATTGACAACGTTTTTGAGAATCCTGTAACACTAGAAAAAGAAATGGTTTGCTCCACATAAGTAAGAAAAGGGGCAGGAGGGGGTGCCTTTTTACAATGAATCATGGATGTACTAAACCACATCAATATTAATAAATTAGTAAAATATCTTAGCTGTCTATTCATAGTGTTTTATTTTCATATTTTATGAAGGTATTTTTCATATATAAAAAATATACGCACTGCTCACGTTTCATTATTGACAATTTAACTTAGGTGCAAATATGAAAAAAAATTTTTATATACCAAGAAAAATACCAACTTAAAATCGTCGCCATCTATATATATTGTAAAATTAATCATTTATGTTGTATATAAAAACTACAAAAACCTCCATTAACACTTAATTTCTTATCTTATTAACGGTATTCTATGTATTATAATATGGCTGAATTTACACAGGATTAACCATTCCTATACATACCTAAACATTAGACTACTCCTAAAAATAAATTCAGAAAATAAAATACAAAATAGTCTCCTTTGTGCAATTGAGATTGCGGGTCAAGCCCGCAATGACTGTTGTCTTTATTCTCTTGTTCCCTTTTGTCCGCATCAAGTGCGTAATGACTTTTTGATGCGGAATGACTTTTTGGTTGTGTGGAATCATCCTTTCTTGTCATTGCGGACTTGTTCCGCAATCTCTTGCCTGCCCGATTCAAAACGTTACAGCAATATCAATTTAGAAAATTGGTTAAATTTGCAAGTAGGACAAAAAGAAAATGTAGCGGTGGTATATTAAGAAAGTTATTAGTTCTAATCACTATGCACTAATGACTATACACTATAAAAACTAATTACTAAATTAAAAAATGAGCAAATTACAATTAAATACAAGAGACGAATCATTAAGGGAGATTTTAGGGAATGCAAAAAAATATGTTGTACCAAAGTTTCAAAGAGATTATTCTTGGGAAAGTAAACAATTAGAAACACTTTGGGAGGATATAGAAGAGATGGTAAAAGATAAAAAAAATTATCATTATATGGGCTATTTGGTCTTGCAACAAATAGATACCAATAAATATAAAATTATAGATGGGCAACAGCGATTGACTACTTTTTCTTTATTTGTTTTGGCATGTATTAAACGATTAAAAACAATGGAAAAAAAGCAAGAAAATAAAAGAGCAGAGTTTATTTTTAGAAGTTTTATTGGAGTTGAAGAGTTTGATGGTATTTATATAAACCGTAAGCTAACACTAAACATCAACAACGATGATTATTACAATGAAGCAACTAAGGGTAATGAAATACCTAAAACAGGTAGAACCATTACCAAAACTGTTCGTTTGATGCGTAAAGCAATTGATTATTTTTATAGTAAAATAGAAAACAAAACAGGAGAACAAATTGGTCAATTAATAGAAAACATAAGCAATCAATTGCTTTTCACCACTATTTATATTGGTGATGAACTAAATGCCTATAAAGTATTTGAAACACTCAATGCAAGAGGAGTGCAGCTATCTTCTGCAGATTTACTTAAAAACCATCTTTTTTCTTTGTTGGATAGAGAAGGTAATATTCCTGTGGGTGTTGTAGAAGATTTGAACAAACAATGGTCACGTATTGGAACCAACATTGGCGATAGGTATTACACAGATTATATTTTATGCCAGTGGAATAGTAGTCATAAAATGGTAAGAAAAAGTAATTTATTTACTGCCATTAGAAAAGAGATTAACAACCCTAAATTTGCTAAAGAATATTTAAATATAATTTCAGACAATAGCACAATATACGAAGGTATTACCAACGCAGAAAGTGATTTTTTTAAATCAAATGGCAAGTATAAAGACATAAAAAAACATTTATCTTTTTTAAGGCTTTTTAATATCAAACAGCCGTTTAGTTTGCTTTTGATTGCTTATCAAGAATACCCCAATGATTTTGCAAAAATTCTAAAATGGATACAGGTTTTTTCTTTACGTTACAATATAATTTGTAATCAGCACGCCGGGGAACAAATGCAGTTATATAACAAAATTTGTTTGCAAATAAGTAAAGGTTGTAGTTTACAAGATATTAAAAGTAAATTATTGGACTTGTACCCCAGTGATGAAAAATTCAAACAGAATTTTGCCCATAAAACCATGCTTACGAGTCAATCCAATAAAAAAGCAAAATATTTATTGGCAAGATTAGCAGAATACGAATCCAAAAATCCTATAGATGAATCAACGCTTACTATAGAGTATATTTTGCCATTAAACCCCAATGAACAATGGGTAAAAGATTTTGGTGATCATTGGGATTCGTTTACCCAAAGAATAGGCAATATGGCTTTGGTAACGCAACCTTTAAATGACAAATTAGGGCAAGAATCTTTTACACAAAAGCAACAACTATTGAAAGATTCTTATGCTATTAACGATATATCCGATTATGAAGATTGGACATCGCAGGAAGTGGAATCAAGGCAACAAAGATTGGCAGAAATTGCTGTAAATCTTTGGAAAATTGATTAAATTTGTTTGGTTTGAATGAAAAGGAACAGGTTCAAGCAAAAGATAATGAATCTACCATTTTTAATTTAAGAATATTTAATAAAATAAAAGGAATAAACAATGAACCATAAAGAACCACAAATAACTAAAGCACTAAAAAAAATCAGTGCAAAAAACAGCCATATCCGTAAATGGCAAAATTAAAATTATTGATTATTCAAAAGAGATAAAGGGTAACTAACGGTAATTTACTTGGGTAATGTGTGATGAGTAGAAAATCAAAAGATAAATATTTATTAGAAAAATCAATACAAGCTGCTATAAAAAAGAAATTTTATAATCCAAATATTTTGAAAGAATTTGACAAACATTATACAAAAAAATGATAAAAGAACAAGACGTATTTTGAAAAATTTAAAGATATTATAAAAGAAATTAAGGAATTTATTAATTCAACAACCTAAAACATTCTTTTATAAAAATTGTGAAAATAATTTTTTTCATATACTAAATTTATTTGATTTAAATAATGACACTTACTCTATACCTAATAAAATTATAATAACTTTTTTTAATCAACAGATTTATATGAAATTATATATTTAATCTATTAACTTTGCAAGATATTATAATTTTCGTTATGAATCAAAACTTTGATCCTACTACACAACACTTTTCAAGTGAAGAATATGAGGTAGAAAAGAAGATAAGACCTCAATCATTTGATGATTTTGCGGGTCAATCTCAGGTGATAGAAAATTTAGAAGTTTTTGTAAAAGCTGCTAATATGAGAAGCGAGGCTTTAGATCATGTACTGCTTCACGGTCCGCCCGGACTTGGTAAAACTACTTTAGCCAATATTTTAGCGAATGAATTAGGTGTAAACTTAAAAGTCACGTCGGGACCAGTATTAGACAAACCGGGTGATCTGGCAGGTTTACTTACCAATTTGGAAGAAAGGGATGTTCTCTTTATAGATGAAATACACCGATTATCCCCTATAGTGGAAGAATATCTCTATTCTGCTATGGAAGATTACAGAATAGATATTATGATAGAAACGGGCCCTAATGCCCGAAGTGTACAAATTAGCCTAAATCCTTTTACACTTATAGGAGCTACTACTCGTTCGGGACTGCTCACATCACCTATGCGTGCCCGATTTGGTATCAATTCCAGATTAAAATATTATTCGGTGGAATTACTCTCACATATTATATATCGGAGTTCACAAATACTACAGATGTCTATTACTGAAGAATCTGCCATAGAAATAGCAAAAAGTAGTAGAGGAACTCCTAGAATTGCAAATGCACTACTTCGTAGAATTCGAGATTTTGCGCAAATAAAAGGTAATGGAACTATAGATTTAAATATTTCAAAAATGGGCTTAAAAGCTCTAAATGTAGATAGAAATGGTTTAGATGAAATGGATAACAAAATTTTGAGCGTGATTATAGATAAATTTAAAGGCGGTCCGGTAGGATTGAGTACTATTGCTATAGCCGTTTCTGAAAACCCTGGAACAATAGAAGAAGTTTATGAACCTTTCTTAATACAAGAAGGCTATATTATAAGAACCCCAAGAGGTAGAGAAACTACAGAATTGGCTTATAAACATTTAGGAAAAATGAAACCTAAGGATGAAAATAGCCTATTTGACTAATTGAGGTTTAAAAACACTATTGCATCTTGTAAATCCATTTAATAGGATTTTCTTTACTGAAATTTTTCCATATTTGAAATTCCAAGACTGTGTTTTTATTAGATGTATTTATCTTTCCTATAAATTCCTTGGTATTTACTTCTTCTCCTTTTTTTACAAATACTTTTATCAGGTTACTATACACGGTATAATAATCACCATGTTTTATGATTATAGCCATATTATCTTCTATAAGCTGTACTGCTGTTACTTTTCCTTTAAATATACTTCTCACATTAGCATCCTCTCTAGTGGCTATCTCTATTCCACTATTTTCTACAAATATTCCTTTCATAGTGGGATGAGGTTGCTTTCCAAAATTAGAAATCACTACTCCTTCTACTACAGGCCAAGGTAACTTTCCTTTATTTGAGTGAAATTCTCGGTTGAGTATCTTACTTTCTTCAGTAATTTTATAGGTATTGGCTCTTGTTATTCGTATTTCTTCAGCTATAATTCGTTCTATCTCGTTTTGTATTTTTTTTGCTTTTTGCCTCTTTTGTCTCAACGTCAAAGACAAATTTTGGTTCTTAGATTCTAAAGATTTTAAAAGTCTGTTCTTTTCTATTTTATCTTCTTGTAATTTTTCGAGTTCTTTCTTTTTATCTAAAAGAATATTGTCCTTCTGTAATTTGATTTGATTTTGTTGCGCTAAATTTTTATTTATTTCTTTTTCATTATTTAATATTTTTTGAATCTGTTTCTTTCTATTTTCAGTGTATTGTGCTATATATTGCCACTTTTTAAAACTCTGTTCAAACCCATCTGAAGCTAACAAATACATTATCAAGTTTTGTGAAGACCTACTTTTGTAGGTCTTTACAATTACCTTAGCATATTGTTGTTTCAGCTGTTTTAACTGCTTTTCGAGTACTATTTTTTTTTCTTTTAAGAGGTATATTTCATTGTCTATATATGTTATCTCTTGCAGCATATTTTCTACAATAATGTTTCTATTTTTTATTTTCTTAGATATTCCTTGAAGTTCCAAAATAGAAACTTTAGATGTTTTTTTTACCTCCTCTATCAGTTTATTAAGAAGTTTGATTTCTTTTTTTAATTGTTTGTTCTGCTCTTTAAGACGTTGCTTCTTGTTTTGTGCATTGGTAAAAGGAACTAAAACAAGGAAAATGAAAATAGTGATAAGTATTTGTCTATAGTGCTTCACGCTTATAGTTATTTGGAATTTTAAAAGGTGTCTTTAGTGGTATTCCCGTCTGTATATTTCTATAATTAACTTCTATAGATGCTTTATCTTTAGCAATAATATACATTTTTATACTTTTGGGTATAGAGGTATGAGTATGAGTTCCCAAAGTAAAATCATCATATCTTATTAATATTTTACTTTGCGTTTTGTGCTCTTGTAAATGTTGACTAAGAATTTCTAATTTTGGGAGAGACACCCAAAGTCTTTGCTTAATATATTCATTATTCGTATTAATAATACAATTCTTATGAACACTTACATCACCTCTTTGAACCCTGAATATAGATTTACCCAGTAGTATAGATTGGATATGGTTAAATGATATTTTTGTTCCTATTATCTTTTCTATAGCATTTATATTTGCGCTAATATATTTACTTTCAAAGCGATTCAAATATTCAAACTTAGTAGGAGTAATTTTAATTTTTACAACTGAAAAACCAAGAAAAGAAGCGTTCACCCATATTACCTGATCTTTTAACATACGAATATTTATAGTTGCTCTCTTATCTATCTCCTTATTCTTAAAATGTACATTAGCCATCGCTTTAAAAGTCTTAGGTAATGTATAGTGATTTATTTTTTGTACAATATCCTCTACAGGTATAGATTTACCTTTAACATTCACAACCTTTTTTTGTAAAGAACAGTTATATATAAAATATAATGATAAGATTACAATATACTTTTTCACAGTTCTAGCTTTTTTAATATTTCTTCTTTGTTGCCCCCTTTTTCTATAGCTTTCTTCCAATAAATAATAGCTTCTTGCTTTTTATTGAGTTGAAATAAAATATCACCATAATGTTCTAATATATCAGGGTCTTCTAACCCTCCAATTGTTAATGTTCTCTCTATAACTTCTCTAGATTTTTCAAACTTTTTCTTCTTATAAAGTACCCAAGCATAAGTATCTAAATATATGAAATTATTAGGTTCTACTTGACAAACTTTTGTAATTAACTCTAAAGCTCTATCTAATTTTTCTCCTCTAGTCGACAGAAAATAACTGTAATTATTCATGACTATTAAATTACTCTCATCGGCTTCAATAGCTTTTTCATAGTATTTATCGCTTTGCAGGTAATGCTTATGACTATGATATGCCTGTGCTAAAAAACCGTAGTATTCGGATTTTAAACTTGCAGTTCCCCTCAGATATGCTAAGCCATCTTCTAGAACTTCAATAGCTTCTTCATCTTTTTTTAATTGGATACATGCCAATCCATTAAAATAATACAACAAAGCTTGATTTGGATTACTTACTAAAAACAATTTGCTATCTGTATATAATTTTTCATAATTATTAGACTCTAGGCTTGAGATAAGTATCCTTTGCATAATCGTAATATCGTTGTTACCTCTCTCCACAGATTTTCGGTAGCATTCCATAGCATACTCTTTATTGATATCTAGCATACAATCTCCTACAAAGGATAATACCTTATAATCTTTTGGGTAAATTTTAAGTATCTGCCTAGCTAATTTTCCAAATAGTTTTGTATATTCCTTGTATTCGCTTTGTATTTCGTATGCTTTAAGCATTACATCTTTTTTGTATTCCAATGCTTCCTCATCATTTAGAATTAATTTCTTCAAGGCAATAAAAAACATCTTATAATTCTTATTTTCTAGATATTTATTTATCATAAAACGTACAGTATATTTGTGATTTGGGAATTTTTCATTGAGTTCACTTAAATAGTACTTTACCTTTATTTTGTTTCCCAAATTAGAGTATATCAGTATCATATTCATGTAATTTTTGATATTTTTTGGATACTTCTCAAGCAGAATTTGGTTGGTTTGCAAAGCGTTCTTATAATCTTTTTTTAGAAGGAATATTTTATTCTTTCGTAGGAGTTTTTCATTGGTAAGTGTTCTATTATTTATGATATCTAAAGCCTCATCATACTTTGCGTTATGGATAAGAATATCTATAAATTTATCCATTTTTTTGGGATTAGACTTTACAATTTGCCTATATGCTACTTCTAATTTACTAATATCTTCTGTAATTACTGCTAACTCTAATAATTTTTCTATCAAAGTTTGATTTTTAGGTACTATTTTTAGTCCTTTTTCCACATACAATATAGCCTTTTGATACTGTTTTAATTGTATATAATTATTAGCAATTTCATTGTATATAGATATCCTCGTACTATCTATAAAAAGATGCCCTTCTAATACATCATTAGCCGCTTTATATTGCTCCAAAGCCCTTAACTTTATTGCCTCAAAAAAAATGTCTTTAAACAATAGATCACTTTTTTCATTTGTTTTCTCTTGGGAGAAAGCAATATTGAAAATAAGTATACCTATCATTATACAGTACTTGCTTATACGCATTTAAACTTTAAATATATTGGCAAATATTATCTAAACTAAACAGTGCAAAACACCCAGTTTAATATCTCCCCAAAAATAGAAAAAAATTATTAATATAGCAGATTCATAAAAGCAAGCTGCAATGATACAAAAATATATAAGTGAATTTTTAGGAACGTTTGTCTTGGTTTTTTGTGGCACAGGTTCTATAATTATTAATGATATATCAGGTGGAATCGTTACTCAAGTGGGCATAGGATTAGTATTTGGAATGGTAGTTACAGCCATGATTTTATGTTTTGGTCATATCTCTGGGGCTCATATCAACCCCGCCGTTACTATCGTATTCTGCCTAAAAAAAGAAATTTCCATCAAGCATTCTATCTTGTATATATATTTTCAACTTATAGGAGGTATATTAGCAAGTGTTATACTAAAATGGTTGTTTCAACATCACTCTCATCTGGGAACTACCTTACCCAGTGGTAGTATTGCACAATCTTTTGTACTAGAAGTTTTACTCACGTTCTTTCTAATGCTTACCATATTACAAGTTTCTCATAGTCCATATAAAAAGTTTACTGCATTTGCAGTGGGAATGATAGTATGTTTAGAAGCTACCTTTGCAGGTCCTATATGTGGTGCGTCTATGAATCCAGCACGTTCTATAGCACCTGCTCTTATTTCAGGAAATATTCAGCACCTTTGGATATATATACTAGCTCCTGTTTTAGGTGCTTTTGTGGCTTTAATGGTATTCCATTGTATAAAATATTTTAAAAAATAAAATTTAATGTATAGATATACTTTACAACATTTAACCAAATACGGCAAAGCCTTCTCTAAACACCCTTGATGAAATAGCACAAAGTATTATAAAGCCAATAAATAAAATTCCTGCAGTTAATATGATCTCTGAGGTAATCACTTTTTTACGAAGTTTGTGAGGTAAGGAATCCGAGGTTTTTGTCAAAAGTTCTAACAAAATTTTCCCCCTTTTATAAAAGTATATACCTATTAAAATAAATAACATGCCTACAATGCAATTCACAACAATACCTATATAAGATAAATAGATACTTCCTATAGTTATGAAACCATTTATTATCCAAAGTAAACCTGTAAAAAGCGTAATATTTTTTAAAATTTTCATATTATTTTATTTGAAATAACCTGTTCTGGAGAAATGGCATTTCTTACATCCCAATTTCCTATTTTAGTTCTCCTAAGTGAAGTCAAGTATCCTCCTGAATTTAAACTCTTACCCAAATCATTGGCTATACTTCTAATATAAGTTCCTTTACTACAAACTATTCTAAAATGAACTAAAGGCATATCAACTTCTACAATTTCAAATTCCATAATATGAATAAGCCTTTTAGGTATATCTACCTCTATATTTTTTCTTGCAAATTCATACAGTCTCTTACCATCTTTTTTGAGTGCAGAAAAAACAGGTGGCACTTGCCATTGTTTACCTGTCATTTGTTGGGCTAACTGATGTATTTTCTCCTTTGTAATATGAGAGATTTTAAACTGCTTACTCTCCTGCGTTTCCATATCATATGATGCAGTAGTAGCCCCTAGCTTTATAGTACCCGTATATTCTTTTATTTCATCTTGTATCTGAGGGATTTTCTTGGTAAATTTACCTGTGCATACGATAAGTAATCCTGTAGCTAAAGGATCTAATGTTCCGGCATGCCCTATTTTTATTTTTTTTTCCTTATAATTATTTAGGATATGGTATTTTATCTTTTTAATTACATCAAAAGAACTCCATTCTGATGGTTTGTCTATCAAAATAATTTGCCCATCTTTATAATCTTGTAAGGTCATGGTGTTTTCTTATAGAAATCAACGACAAATATATTATAAATAAATAAAAAACTATTATATTTGCAAAAAAGGTGTTTATCTAAATGTATCGTAGTTTATTTTACCTATTCTATCTCTTTGCTTTAGTTGGCGAGGCTCAGGATAACAAATATGATAAATTTTTAGAAAGTGGCAAAACTCGTATTACCTACCCACAAAATATTTACATCCATCAAATAGATATTAAACAATATTTAAACCAGTATATTCCCAATTTAAAAAACACTAAATTAGTACTAAATTATAATGAAAAAAATGAATTTGGTAGGCAAATCCAATTCAATCAGGTTTTTAGTGAAGTTAAAATATATGGTGCAACCATAAGGATTATTATAACTCCAAAAGGAAAATTATTTTCCATAGCCGATAACACTATAAATATAACTGACAAAACTCATATCCTAAAGGATTCTCCTGTTCTTCCTATTCAAAATACCTCTGAAACCACTTATAAAATATGGCTTTATACTCATAACGTCTTAGAACTTGGACAAATGCAAATATCTAAAAGCGGAACAAAAAAAATATACAACTCCAAAGGGCAATTAGTAAGAGATGAAAAACAAAAAGCATACAACAAAAACATTACTCTAAATGTATTTAATCCTGACCCCATTACCTCTGCTGGAGTAACTTATGGAGAAAGGGGATATAAAGACAACGGGGATGCCAATAACGATGATTTAAATAGCCAATTAGTAGAGGTAAAAAGCAGAGGTACTCTAAAATCTGACGGCTTTTATTATTTAGAAAATGAATATTTTAAAATTGTAGATGTACAGCCGCCCAATATAGAACCCACCAAAAGTAAAACAGGTCAATTTCTATTCAACAGAAGTGATGATGCCTTTGAACAAGCCAATGCCTTTTATCATCTGACTACCCTAAAAGATTATCTAGTAAATACGCTACACGTTCAAACTCCCAAATATCAAATTAGCGTAGATGCTAATGGTGAATACGGTCAAGATATGTCTTCTTATAGCTATAGTGAAAGGCTATTAGCCTTTGGTACTGGGGGTATAGACGATGCCGAAGATGCAGATAATATAGCCCATGAACTTTTTCACTCGTTGGCATTTGAGTTAGCCAAAAACACAAGAATGGGCATAGAGAGAAAATGTATAGAAGAGGCTTTTTGCGATTATTTTGCAGTATCTTATTCTAGATCTATCAACGATTATAACTGGACTAAAATATTCAACTGGGATGGAAATAGTTCTTGGTCTGGAAGAAAAGCTACCTCTGATAAAAAGTATCCAGATTTAAAATTCAATTCCATTTATACAAACACAGATTTTTGGTGTTCTATTTTTGTAGATATTTATGATAAATTAGGTAGAAATTACACCGACAAACTCGCTATAAAAAGCCTCATGGGATTAAGCAATAATATGAATATGAAACAAATGGCTGAATATACGCTAAAAATAATTGCTGAAGATAAAGACATGGGAAAACGAGATATTGTACACAAAATATTCTCAAAATATGGAATTGATATAAAAATTCCAGGTTTATCCCTGAGTGTAAATTATAAACGTATGAACAATGGTATTAAACTAAAAAATTTAAGTGATTTTACTCAAGGAGGAATTCTTACCATCGAACTACCTGATAGTGGTGAAAAAAAGATTAATATCTATAATATGAATGCTGTAAACATTGAAAGCATATTTACCTTAGATAAAGAAATTTATCTTATGGGAAACAATTACCCTTCAGGCATATATATCATTAAAATAGAAATAAATGAGCAACTATTTACACGAAAAATAATAAAATATTAATTTACTTTTCCAATGCCTCTACAATTACTTTAGGAACTTCTATAGATTTACCAGAGTTTTTATCTACAAAAGCTAGTACCACTTCACCTATATTTAAGACTTTTTCTTGCTCATTTTTGAGTTCATAGTAAAATTTTATCCTTTTACTATGGGTAGAAAACTCCTTGATGGAAGTACATATACTTATCAAATCATCGTATCGAGCAGGTCTTAAAAACTTTATATTCATAGAGGTAACAGGCATTAAAACGCCTTGTTCCTCTAAGTCTTTATAACGGATACCCATTTGTCTTAAAAGTTCTACTCTACCCACTTCATAATACTCTGCATAATTGCCGTGATACACATAGCCCATTTGGTCTGTCTCTGCATACCTAGCCCTTATATTTATTAAGTTTTTTAACATTTGCTATGTGTCTTAATTGACGCAAATTTAAACCTAATTTTTCTTAAAAAAAAGATTTAAACATTTTTTTTATGGTATAATTATACTCAATTTTGCATCTTTAAAATTTGTCTAATTTTTTATACTTTAAATAAATAAGTGTCTATTGATGTTAAAATATTTTGGAAGAATTGTTTAAAATTCATTGAGGATAATCTATCCTCTCAACAAGCTTATAATACCTGGTTTAAACCCATTAAACCTATAAACCTGAACAATATTGAGTTAACAATAGAGGTACCTACTCATTTCTTTTATGAGTATATAGAAGCACACTATATTAAATTACTAAAAACAGCTCTATATAATCAATTAGGTAAAGAAGGAAAACTCTTATACCGAATAACTATGGAACATAGTAATGATAGTACGGCTCTTGTTAGACCTAGTAATCATAAAACGCCTCCTGCAAATCAAAGTTTAACTATTCGACCCTATCATGAAAACAGTAAAATAAGTAATCCTCAAATAGTTCCTGGCTTACAAAGTATTAAAATAGATCCTCAACTTAATTTCAACTATACTTTCGAGAACTTTGTAGAAGGAGATAGTAATAGACTCGTTTGTATCGCTGGGAAAGCTATCTCTACAAATCTAGGAAATAACTCTTTTAATCCTCTATTTGTACATGGAAAATATGGAATAGGAAAAACCCATTTTGCAAATGCAGTAGGACTAGAAGTCAAAGAAAAATTTCCGGAAAAGATCGTACTATATATTTCTGCTGAAAAATTTATGCAACAATATACTACAGCAGTAAGGAATAATAATAAAATTGATTTTATTCACTTTTATCAACAAATTGACTTATTAATAGTAGATGATATTCAATTTTTGTCCGGTAGAAAAGGTACTCAGGAAGTTTTCTTTCATATTTTTGAACATCTATACCAAAATGGCAAACAACTAATCATTACATCTGATAAATCGCCTGTAGAAATACAAGATATTGATGAAAGATTGTTATCAAGATTCAAGTGGGGTTTATCTTCTGAAATAAAATCTCCTGGAGTTCAGATGAGAAAAGACATCCTTAAATGCAAAGCTTTTAAAGATGGTATTACATTAAAAGAAAGTATTATAGACTATATAGCTGAAAATGTAAATACCAATATAAGAGAATTAGAAGGAGTACTTACTGCCATAATTGCTTATTCACTGATAGATAAAAAAGAGATTGGACTATCATTAGTAAAGGAGATTATCTCTAACTATATCAAAAAATTAGATAAATCTATTACAATAGAAGATATTCAGAAAATAGTATGTAAATATTTTGACATTCAACTAGAAGATATTAAATCCAAATCTAGAAAGAGAAATATTGTACAAGCTAGACATACTTCTATGTACTTAGCCAAAGAATATACCAAATCCCCGTTTTCTATAATAGGTAGAAAAACAGGAAACAGAGATCACTCTACAGTATTACACGCTTGTAAAACGATAAATAACTTAATAAGTACAGATAAAAAAATTAAGAATTATATCCAAGAAATCAAGAAAAATATAGATAACTAAGTACTAAAATAGTAATGAAATATATTCTTATGGTTTGTTTAGGTAATATTTGTAGATCTCCTTTAGCAGAAGGTATATTATCTTCTAAAGTAAATGAAAATATTAAGGTAGACTCTGCCGGGACACTAAATTACCATATAGGTAAAAAACCTGATATTCGCTCTATAGCCATAGCATCTAAATATGGTATAGATATTTCGCAACAAAAATGTAGGCAATTTCACTTTAACGATTTTGATACTTTTGACATTATTTACACCATGGATAAATCTAATTATCAGCATGTTTTAACATTAGCCAGAAACGATCAGGATAAAAGCAAGGTGAAGATGATAATGAATGAACAATTTGAAAATGAAAACATAGAGGTGCCTGATCCCTACTACGGTGAAGATATGGGATTTGAAGATGTATTCCGTATGCTTGACAAGGTTTGCAATATCATAGTAGAAAAATATAATTTATCGTGAGTCTAACCAAAGGAAAACTTTATTTGATACCCACTACTATGGGAGAAATTAACCCTATGGAAGTATTGCCTGAATCTGTGAGACAACATATTTCTAAGATAGACTACTATATCGTAGAAAATGAAAAAACTGCACGCAAATTTATCAGGAAAATTGTCCCTGAAAAACCACAAAATAAATTAATTATAAAATGTTTAAATAAATTTACTGTTTCGATAGAATTTGAAACTTTTTTAACTCCTTGTGCTTTGGGAATAAATGTGGGAATACTTTCCGAAGTAGGATGTCCTGCCATAGCAGACCCCGGTAGTGAAATTATAAAGATAGCACATAGAAAAAATATACGAGTAGTTCCTCTAGTGGGTCCATCATCTATACTTATGGCTATGATGGCATCAGGTATGAATGGACAAAACTTTGCGTTCAATGGGTATCTGCCTATAAATAAAGACGATAGAAAAAGGACTATTAAGACACTTGAGAAAAAATCTAAAAATTTCAAGCAATCTCAAATATTTATAGAAACTCCATATAGAAATGATAAAATGCTAAGAGACATTATAACACACTGCAAACCAAATACTAGAGTATGTCTAGCTATAGATATTAGTTTATCGAGTGAATTTATTCAAACTTTAACTGTTAACCAATGGAAACATAAAAAATTAGACCTACACAAAAGACCTATGATATTCATTATACAGGCATAAATGCAAAATAAATCATATACCTATGAATTTTCAGGACGAAGTACAAAAAATTATATCTAATGGCATCAGAGAAGATGTAGGTGTTGGGGATTTTAGTTCTCTATCTTGCATACTTGCTAATGAAAAAGGTAAAGTTAGGCTTATTGTAAAGGAAGATTGTATTATTGCCGGAGTAGAAATGGCTCAAAGAATATTTAAATTTGTGGATAAAACCATAGAAGTAGAACTCATCAAAAAAGATGGAGATATCGTAAAAGATGGAGATATTGTCTTTTATGCTTATGGAAATATACATTCTATATTAAAATCGGAACGTCTCGTACTCAACTCTATGCAAAGAATGAGTGCCATTGCTACAAAAACTAATTACCTAGCTACAAAAATCCAAGAGTTTGATACACAAATATTGGATACTCGAAAGACCACTCCTGGCATAAGAGCGTTAGAAAAATGGGCAGTAAAAATAGGCGGAGGAGCCAATCATCGATTTGGACTCTACGATATGATTATGCTCAAAGATAACCATATCGATTTTGCAGGAGGGATAAAAAAGGCTGTACAAAAAGTAAAGACATATCTAGCCAAAAATGATTTAAACCTAAAAATAGAAGTAGAGCTAAGAGATTTAAGCGAAGTAAAACAAGTTTTAGAAACTACTGGGGTACACCGAATAATGTTAGATAACTTTAACTATGAAAATACTAAAAAGGCTGTAGCACTCATAGCGGGAAGATATGAAATAGAATCCTCTGGAGGCATCGATGAACATAACATTAGAAATTATGCAGCATGTGGCGTAAATTATGTTTCTATAGGTGCGATTACCCATTCTATATACAATGTAGATTTAAGCCTTAAAGCCGTATAAAATTATGAGTAAAATAAAACTACATTTTTTAGGTACAGGAGCATCTAAAGGAATACCCCAAATCAACTGTAAATGCAAAGTGTGCAAATCCAATGACCCTAAAGATAAAAGAATGCGTACTTCTGCTTTAATACAAATAGAAGATAAGAACTTTGTTATAGATTGTGGTCCTGATTTTCGTCAGCAAATGTTATCAGTAGAATGCTCTAAATTAGACGCTATGCTCTTTACTCATGAACACAACGACCATACCGCGGGTTTACTAGATATTCGTCCATTTTACCAAAAGCAAGGGGATATACCCACATACGCAAATGCCAGAGTTATTAAAGATTTGAAATACCGATTTCACTATATGTTTAAACCTAATAAAGCCGATAATATACCCAGTTTAATTATAAATAAAGTTGACGATACTGATTTTAAAATAGGTAAGCACATTTTTACTCCTATACGAGTAATGCATGGGAATTTACCTATATTAGGGTACAAAATTCAAAACATGGCTTATATTACTGATGCCAGTAACATATTGCCACAAGAAAAGCAAAAGCTAAAAAATCTAGAAGTACTTGTTTTGAACTCTTTTAGGCTAAAAGAACACTTTGTACACTTTAACCTCGAACAAGCCTTAAATATAATAGATGAACTCAAACCTAAAAAGGCATACCTAATACATATAAGCCATAAGTTAGGGCTACACAAAGAAGTACAAAAAATACTACCTCAAAATGTATTTTTGGGTTATGATGGACTTATTATAGAGGTATAGGTACATGTTTCTCAATCTCATCAAGCAATAAGCTATCAGGTATTTTAATATCCGACGAATTAATATTTCTTTTTCAATTTTTTTTGCTATCAAAATTCTAAATTTTTGCATTTTTTGACTCATTTTTGACAAAAAAAGGTTTTTTTACCCCCTATGTACAACCAACTCATTTTTAGGTGTTTTTGGGTAAGTTTTAAGGGGTGTTTATATGCTATTTATATGGTGTTTTATTGCCTGTAAACCTATATATCTTTTAGGATCTTTTGCTATTTTTTCAATTAAATCAACTTTTGATTTTTTAAAAATCTTATGATTCAAAATTCGTTTAAACTGTTGATAGTCCATTTTGTATTCTATATTTTTTACGACATTCGTCTATTAAGATTAATTCCCCTTTATGCTCATAATACCAAAAATGCCACCCATTACAAGTTTCGGTTTCTTTTAATATTGATCCAATTTTATGAATAGACCCTACTACACCTACACCGTTTTTAACATCGCCACTGGATAAAACAACTGCAGAATGTTTTTTATTTTTAGTATAAAGTACTTGTCCCTCTTTAATGTAATTACTTTTTACAAGTTGCTCCATACTTACTCTTACCAATACTTTTTTAGGCGGTTCTTTTATCCTTAAATGCTCGTAATCTTTTGGGTTTATTTTTGCTAATCGTTTTTTTGTTACTTCAATATATTTTAGCTCTTTTTCTATACCAATTCCTTTTCTATTTAATTTCTTTGCAACTGCACAAGTTGTTCCACTTCCATTAAAAGGATCCAACACAATATCACCCTCTTTTGTACTGGATAAAATAACCCGTTTCAGTAATTCTTCTGGTTTTTGGGTGGAATGTGCTTTTTTTCCATTTTTATCTTTAATTCTTTCATTTCCTGTACAAAGTGGGATTTGCCAAACTGAAGTCATTTGTTTACCTCCATTTAAGAATTTCATCACTTGATGATTAAAAGTATATTTTTTTTGTTTCTCTGATTTTTTAGCCCAAATCAAAGTTTCTGTTGCATTGGTAAATCTGACACCTCTAAAATTTGGCATTGGGTTGGTTTTATACCATTGTACATCATTCAATATCCAAAAACCCAAATCCATCATTATTCTTCCTATCCTAAAAATATTATGATACGAACCAATTACCCAAATGGTAGCATCATCTTTCATAACATTGCGACAAGCAGTAAGCCACTGCATGGTAAAATGATCATAATCTGTATGGGTATCAAATTTATCCCAATCATCATCAACACCATCTACTTTGGTATGATTTGGTCTGTACAATTCTTGTTTAAGTTGTAAATTATACGGTGGATCTGCAAAAATCATATCCACTGATTTTTTTGGTAATTTTTCTAAAACAGCGATACAATTGCCATGATAGACCCTATAATTTGTTTCTACAATATCGCTGTCTGAAATGATTATTTTATCCACATTGAAATTATAATATTTAACAATCTATTACAAAACTACTAAATAATTTTAGATAATTTAAAGAATTATACATCCCTTTTATTTTTTGATGTTTTATATTGTTATATTCGCTGGAAAAAATTTTTTTCTTTAAAACTTTAATACTAAAAATGATAAAAGAACAAGACGTAAAAGCAAACGGTATCAAAACAGTACAGACAAATACCAGTTTGTCTCAAGAAAAAAACCAAAAATTAGAGGCACTTAAAAAGTTAGTCCCAAACTTGGTAAATAGTGACCATCAAGTAGATACTAAAGCCCTACAAGATTTTATAGATATTGCACAAACCACTAGTAACAACAAGGGATATGAATTGACATTTGCAGGCAAAGGGATTGCAAGGGCAAAGGCGGACACTGAAACGGAATTTGAACTGCACTTTGAACCCACGCAATCCAAGATTCCGCATCAAGTGCGGAATGACGATAATCGAACAGTCATTGCGGGCGATGACCCGCAATCTCAACCACACACACAAGGTCATTGCGGACTAAAACCCGCCCCAACACACACACAAGGTCATTGCGGACTAAAACCCGCCCCAACACACACACAAGGTCATTGCGGACTACCGCCCCAACCACACACACAAGGTCATTGCGGGCTTGACCCGCAATCTCAAAACACTGTTATAAGAGGTGATAATTTAGAAGTATTGAAAATATTAAAACAAAATTATTTTGAGAAGATCAAAATGATTTACATTGACCCGCCCTACAATACTAAAAGCGAAAATTTTATTTACAACGATAACTTTAAACAAAGCGAAGAGGAATTGATAGAAAATTTTGGCTTAGATGAAAACACCACCAATTTTTTGCAAAATGTTTACGGCACCCGCAGCCATAGCGGTTGGTTGGCGTTTATGTACCCGCGTTTAAAATTGGCAAGGGATTTGCTAAAAGAGGATGGCGTAATTTTTATATCTATTGACGACAACGAACAAGCTAACTTAAAAATTATTTGTGATGAAATTTTTGGGGAGGAGAATTTTGTGGGAGATATTATTTGGCATAAGAAAACACAACCATCTTTTTTAAGTAATGAGATATCTAATGTTAAAGAACATATTTTATTTTACAAAAAATCTGAAAATTCCATTACAACTTTTGGAGGTCTTACCAACCCAGATAAAAAAATAGAATTGATAAATGTTTCAAACAAAGAAACAGAAAGAGATTTTAACCATACAAACGTACTTTTTAATAAAGGTTCGTTTAATGGAATTTTGGCAAAAGGAAAATATGGAAATCATCCTTTAGAAATAGAATTATTAGAAGATATTGAAATAAGAAATGGAAAATCTTTATCTAATTTTACATTAAAAGGAAGGTTTAAATGGTCTCAAAAAAAAATAAATGAATCTTTTAGCAATGGAGATATTTTTCTTTTAACAACAAAAACTTTAAGACCGATTATAGAACCAAAAGACAAAAAAGTTAAAATAAAACCTATACTTGATTTGTTAAGTAAAAAATTTAATTATAGTATTGGAACTAATACAGACGGAACAAATGAAATAGCAAGTATTTTTAAGCAAAAAGAATTATTTACCAATCCAAAATCTACAAATCTGATTAAATACCTTATTAAAAGTATTACGGGTATTGAAAACAAAAACGACCTTATCCTTGACTTTTTCGCAGGTAGTGGAACAACGGGCGATGCCGTCATGCAACTCAATGCAGAAGATGGGGGAACAAGAAAATTTATTTTGGTGCAGTGGGATGAGGCGATAAAAAAGAACACTGAAGCCTTTAAGTTTTGTAAGGAAAATAATTTTGAACCTGTGATTAGTAGCATTACGATAGAACGGTTAAATCGGGCGGGGGAGAGATTGCAGAACAAGTCCGCAATGACAAGAAAGGGTGATTCCACGCAACCAAAAAGTCATTTCGCATCAAAAAGTCATTCCGTACTTGATGCGGAATCTCTATTTAAAGATGAGATGGCGGATCAAGTCCGCCATGAAGACAAGCAGAAAGTCATTGCGGGCTTTGACCCGCAATCTCAATTACACATCGGCTATAAAGTATTTTCGTTAACCAAAAAACCAAAATTGGCGGAACAAGGCGGTTTGTTTAGGTTGGTAAACGAACGGAAAACCATTGCGGATACGCTATATAATATGCTTTGTGCTACTGGTAAACCCTTGCATACGCCCTTTACAGAATTGATAAAGGATAGGTTGTATTTGGTGGAAGAGATTCCGCATCAAGTGCGGAATGACGATAATCAAACAGTCATTGCGGGCAACGACCGACAATCTCAACCACACACGCAAAGTCATTGCGGGCTTGACCCGCAATCTCAACCACACGCGCAAAGTCATTGCGGGCTTGACCCGCAATCTCAAAAACATTTATATGTACTGGGGGAAATATCACTTGACAAATGGGAAACGGTAGGGACAAACACGCGGGTTTGTCCCATAGACGAATGCCAAATCTATATTGACGGTTACAGTGATATATCTTTAGAAAATTGGTTAAATTTACAAATAGGACAAAAGGAGAATATAACGGTGGTTTATTAGCAATTAAAATAATTGAAAAAATGCTTACAAACCACAATATTTTAAAGGAGAAATGAGGTGTTTGGTAACTTAGTATATGATTTTTCTCTTAAAAAAGTAAAGAATCACTTAGAAATCATATCAGAAGAAGATTCTTATTTGCGGGGTACCATAGAAAAACAAACTTATCCTGTAGTAGCTCTAAAAAAGGAAAGTTGGTTTAGAAGTCAAAGGAGATAAAATTACGTTTTGTAGTAATATTGCAACGGTGTTTGACCCAATAAGTTACCAGTTGAGTTTTTCCACAAATTATATCAGCAGCATATTAAAATAAAAAGGATTATCTTTGTAGTTTAAAAAAGAATATAAAAATAGGTAATGGCTAGAATAGTGGCATTAGATTACGGAAAAAAGAGAACAGGTATAGCAATTACTGATATGATGCAAATGATAGCTTCAGGACTCAAGACTGTAGCCACCGAAGAGCTACTGAGTTTTCTAAAACAATACTTTGAAAAAGAAAAAGTGGAAATATTAGTGATAGGGGCTCCTAAATTATTAGATAATGAAGTAGCAGAATTAGAAAAAGATATTAGTATTCTTATTAAAGAACTGCAAGAGATGTTCACCGATGTTACTATTGAACGTGTAGATGAGAGATTTACTTCAAAGATGGCTATGGATATTGTGTTAGCTGGAGGGCTAAAAAAATATCGTAGAAGAGATAGGAAAATAGTAGATAAGATAAGTGCTACACTTATTTTACAATCTTATATGGATAGTAAGCAGTTTAAAGATAATCGAAGAAGCAAATGATATTGCCTATAGTATTATATGGAGATTCCGTATTGCGTAAAAAAACTGTTGAAATAGATAGAGATTACAAAGGATTAGATACTTTGATTGAAGATATGTTTCAGACTCAGGATGCAGCTGGTGGTGTAGGCTTAGCTGCACCTCAAATAGGAAGATCTATAAAACTGTTTGTGGTAGATGCATCGCCATTTGCAGAGGAAGGAAAGCGAGATTATAAAATGCTTAAAAATTTTAAAAAAGTTTTTATTAATCCTGAAATTGTGAGAGAAGAAGGCGAACCTTGGACATATAGTGAGGGGTGTCTTAGTATTCCTAAATTAAATGAAGATGTAATGAGAAAAGAAAGAGTTACGATTGCTTATTGTGATAAAGATTTTAATAGAAAAATAGAGACTTATGATGGATTAATAGCAAGAATTATACAACATGAATACGATCATGTAGAGGGCATATTATTTATAGATAGAATATCGCCTTTAAGGAGAAACTTAATAAAAAGTAAACTCAGTAAAATAAAGAATAATAAAGTAAAGCCTGAATATAAAACAAAATGATAAAATAGATGCTAGATAATATTAAATAGATGTATAGTAGTGAAAGTAGTGAAAGAAAATAATTTTGAACGGTTACTAAATATAGTAAGTGAATTGAGAGAAAAATGCCCATGGGATAAAAAGCAAACTATAGATAGTTTAAGGCATCTTACTATGGAGGAAGCCTATGAGTTATCAGATGCCATATTACAAAAAAATTGGGAAGAAATTAAAGAAGAGTTAGGAGATTTATTTTTACATTTAGTATTTTATACTAAAATTGCATCAGAGCAAGATAAGTTTGATATAGAAGATGTTTTACGTACTGTTTGTAAGAAGTTAATACATAGGCATCCCCATATATATGGAGAGGAAAAATTAGAAACAGAAGATCAAGTCAAGAAAAATTGGGAAAAATTAAAACTCAAAGAAGAAGGAGTAAAATCGATACTTCAGGGTGTACCAAATTCTATGCCCGCATTGCTTAAATCTTGTCGAATACAGGAAAAAGTATCTAGTGTGGGTTTTGATTGGGAAAATCAGGAAGAAATATGGAGCAAAGTAGAGGAAGAAATAAATGAATTTAAAGCAGAAGAGCAAGAGCAAAATAAAGAAAATATGGAACAAGAGTTTGGAGATATACTTTTTGCTCTTGTGAACTATGCACGTTTTAAAGGTATTAATCCTAATGATGCACTGCAAAAAGTTAATCATAAATTTATCAAAAGATTTGAATATATAGAAATGAAAGCTATAGAAAAAGGTGAAAATATCTCTAATATGAGTTTGAAAGAAATGGATAAGTATTGGGATGATAGTAAAAAACAAATACTGTAAAAAAATGAAAATAAGTGGTTTTAGTCTTGTGAAAAATGCAGATAAATTTTATATTCCTGTTAAGGAATCTATATTATCAGTATTGCCTATAGTAGATGAATTTATAATTGTAGTAGGAGATAATGATAAAGATGATAAAACTCTAGAGATTGTAAAATCTATAAAAGATGATAAACTAAAAATATACCATAGTGTATGGGATGCAAAATCATATACTAAAGACACTATGTTAGCTAAGCAAACAGATTTAGCTAAGAGTTATTGTAAAGGAGATTGGTTGATGTATGTACAGGCAGATGAAGTTTTACACCAAGAAGATTATGAAACTATTAACAGGGCTTGCTCTGAATATTTAGATTGTAATATTGTAGACGGGTTTACATTTGAATACCTTCATTTTTGGGGAGACTATTGGCATTACAATAAAAATCATGTGTGGTATCCTAGAGAAATTAGAATGATTAGAAATGATAAATCTATCCATTCTTGGCGTGATGCGCAATCATTTAGAAAGTATTTGAGTCCTCCGAAAACTTATAAAGATTATCAAGGTAAGAAGGGAACGCAAAAGTTAAATATAATAGAATTGCCAGCAAAAATATATCACTATGGACATGTAAAACCTCCTAAGGTAATTTGTCAAAAATTTATCTCTTGTGGTTTATCTTATCACGGTCAGGAGAAAAAATATCAAATAGAAAAACGATTCAAAACGCATGAAAATTATTACGGTAATATGAGTTGTACCAAAGAATTTAAAGGTACTTCGCCAGAGTGTATGCAGCAGTGGATAGCAAAATTTGATTGGAAAGAAGAATTAGTATATCACAACTGTTTGCATAAAGATAGAGTACGTCATAAACATCATAGGCTTAGATATAGAATCATTTCATGGATAGAAAATTATATTTTGGGGAGACAGATATTTGGTTTTAATAATTATAAATCGTTAGGTAAGTATAAATGCTAAAAACAATAGATGCATCTGATTATAAAGTATATTTGGGTGATGGTGCTTGGAGAGAGTTAGAGGAATATATACAAAGTAAAGGAAAAGAAACTTCTAAGGTATTTGTTTTAGTAGATGAGAATACCTATGAGCATTGTTTGCCTTATTTTTTGTTACAAGTTCCAAGTATTGTAAAACCTGAAATTATACAAATCCAATCTGGAGAAGAACATAAGAATATAGATACTTGCTTAGGAGTATGGTCTTCGTTATCAGATTTGGGTGCTGATAGAAATAGCCTTTTTATAAATCTGGGCGGAGGTGTGATTACAGATATGGGTGGGTTTATAGCCTCTACATTCAAAAGGGGAATAAAATTTATAAATATACCTACTACGCTCTTGAGTATGGTAGATGCTTCAGTAGGAGGAAAAACGGGGGTAGATTTTAAAAACCTAAAAAATCAAATTGGTACATTTAATTTTCCTGAAATGGTAGTAATAGATTCACATTTTTTAGAAACTTTAGAACCTAGACAGATGCGTTCGGGACTGGCAGAAATGTTCAAACATGGACTTATATACGATGTAAACCGATGGAATGAATTACAGAATCTGAGCGATTTTACAACAGATGATTTAGATAATTTGATTTGGAAGTCAGTTCATGTCAAAAATAAGGTGGTTCAGTATGATCCTACAGAAAAACAAAAGAGAAAAATACTTAACTTTGGGCATACTTTAGGACACGCAATAGAAACATTTTATTTGCAATCTGATCAAAATGATACTTTGTTACATGGAGAAGCTATAGCTATAGGAATGATTATGGAAGCTTATTTGTCACATTTGTATTTTGGTTTACCTATGAGTGATTTAGATGATATTAAAAAGTGTTTAATTGGTATTTATGGTATTGTTCATATAGAAAAAGATGATATTCAACATATCTTAGATAATTTAAAACACGATAAAAAAAATAAGAATGGAGTAGTGAAATTCTCACTTTTAAAACAAATAGGCAAGTCAGTATGGGATGTAGGAGTAAACAATGAAGAAATCTTAAAAAGTTTTGAATATTATGCAAATATCAAAAGTAATAGTTTAAATTTGCCTTTTTTGAAGAGATAGAAACTTTTGAGAATTCGAAAATAAATTATTAAAGATTGTATTGATATTGTTAAAACAAGTATAAGTAAATTTTAAATCAAAGTAATTTTATAATTATGAATATGATAAAGGAGGATATTGTTCAAAAACCACTTCAAATCTATGTATATTTTAAATTTCCATTATTTTTAATAGCATGTCTCTTAGTTCAGGTGCATCTGAGTGTAGCTCAGTCATCTCCTCCTGTGATTACAGGTTTACAATTTCTTCCGAGTACAACTGAGTTTTGTACAGATGATACTTCAGGAAAATCTGTTAGGGTTACTTTTACAGGATCGTTTAATAATGGGGATAGGCTTATCATAGAGATTTCTGATAAAAATGGAAATTTTACAAGTCCTAAGCTATTTAGATCTAACCCATTGACTAATGGGACAACTTCTAGTTTTATAGTTGGGATTAATAGTTTAGCTGATGGGCTTCCCAAAGGTAATGGATATAAGATTAGGGTAAGAAGTACCAACACTCTAGTTAAGGTTTATAATCACCTTGTGTCATATACGGTTAGGGAGTCTGTGGATGTTACACTTAAAGTATCTAATTCCCCTACCTCTGGATTTAAGGCTAAATATAAAAACCAGTCTGTAATTTTAGAAGATGATATTCCCATTGGTTCTCCTCGTTATATTAAGGCAGATATATCCACTGGCTCACCTACAAATTATGTGTTTACATGGACTACCAGAAATGGTACTATTGATGGAGATGCAAATAAACAAACAGTAAAAGTTACTAAAAAAGGTATTTATGAAGTATTAGTAGCTCCAAAAAGTGGGGTAGCAAGTTCATTTTGTGATTATAGAGGTCAATTTAAAATTGTCCCTATAAAAGTAGATTTAGCAGAGAATCATATTTCTCATTGTGAACTTAAATTAAATGGAACTTTAGATCCAGATTTAGCGGGTACAGGATATGCAATAACTTCTTGGAGAATAGAAGACTCTAAGGGGAATCAAGTGGGAACTGGAAATACATTACCTATTGGAGTTACTATAGCTCCACCTAAGACAGCAGTAAATTATACACTTTTAGTAAGGTTAAATGCAACTTCTAGGGTTTATACAAAGAGAATAAGTGTATCCCCTAGTCCATTTACAAAGCCATCTATATCCCCTTCTGTGCGTGTATTATGTGGAGATGCTATATTCACTGTTACAGGTGCAGATAAAGTGGATTGGAAAGATGGAAGAGGATCGGTAACTAATATGACTTATACATTGGCTAATTCTGAAATTCCTAAGGTAGAAACTATACAAGCAGATAGTAAAGGTTGTAAAACAGATCTTAAGTTGGAGGCTTTTAAAAGTGTGATGAACATAACACCAAGTGTAGGTACTAAGTATTGTGATAACCAAAGTTTGGCGGTGGTTATAGATAATATTACGAGGGTTCCAGCATTTACTTGGCAATCTTGGACTACTACAAATGGTAGCATCGGATCTTTGGTAACAGCTGCTGGAGGTGCTTCAGGACCAAAGACTAATATTACCGGTATGGGAAATTATACCATATCAATTAGAGAGAATGCAAGTAGATGCACAATGTCTAAATCTATAAATATAGGGATAACAGACAATCCTATAAAAGTAACACCTGAGATAAATTATTGCGGATCAAATGCTAATTTTGAAGTTCAACCAGCTACTTTAACCAATATTGTATGGAAAAATAGTACAGGAGTAGAAGTGTCGAGAAGAAAGAATTTTACTACCACTACTATGGGTAATTATACAGTAGAGGCTAAAGATGTGGCTAATTGTTTGCATACAAAACAGGTAAGTTTTCGAGATATTACGAGCTTTAAGATTAAAAATAATAAAACAGGAAAAGAATACTCAAGTGCTTTTAGAACTCAGATATGTGAAGGAGAAACAGTTTCTTTATCTGTAGTTAATAATGCTAAGGCTACTTATAACTACTTATGGAAAGTAGGTAATAAAACTGTAGCGAATGGATCCTCAGTGGATTTAAAGGAGTCTGGTATGTATACTGTAAAAGGGACTATAGGAAATAGTACCTCTTGTTCTACAGATTTCAAGTTTATAATAGAGAAAGAGAATATAAATATATCTACTTCTTTTGTAGGTGCTGTAAGTGGCGATATGTTATGTGGAAACAAGACTATTACAGTTACAGCCTCTGGAGCTAATTTATATGACTGGTATGACGGTAAAGGTTTTGTATCTGATGCAACATATAGTGTTACAAAAGCTGGAGTGTATAGTTTCAAGGCTAAATCAACTAAAGGGTGTACTTATTTGAAATCCTTTGAGATAAAAGATGCACTTATTCCACAGTTAAGTGCTACTAATACATATGTTTGTGAGGGAGTTGATGCAGAGATTCAAGCTAGAGGAGGGAGCATATATAAATGGAATATAGGATCTAATAATAGTACTATAAAAGTATCTAAATCTGGTATTTATACCGTAGAAATTACAAAAAATGGATGTACGCTTTCAGATAGTATAAAGATAGAAGATAAAAATATCAATTTTGGAGTAAGAAACAACCTATTTTATGTGGATAGAGGAGAAACAGTAAGGTTAGATGCTTATGGGGGAGATAGTTATTTATGGAATGACGAAGTTGGAAGCTCTTCAGTAATTACAGAGCCTATTATCAAAGATTCAAAGTATGTGGTGTCGATAGAAAATAATGATGGATGTAAGAAAAAATATTGGGTTTATATCAAGTTAAAAGATAAATTAGATAATATTATTACTCCTGATGGTGATGGTGAAAATGATATATGGGCATTGCCTGATAAGTATAGACATAAAGATATAAAGATAATAATATACAATAGGTTAGGTATGAAAGTGTATGAAAAGAATGATTATGACAATAGTTGGAGTGGAGAGGGTTTACTTGCCGGCACATATTTTTATGTAATCAAATTGAAAGATAGTTTTTTATTAAAAGGAAGTTTAAATGTTATTAAATAATGAAAAAAATATTAATACTACTAGTTCTGTTATATTGTTTTTTAAATGTTGCTAAAGCACAACAATTACCCATTTATGGTCAATATAGGTATAATGCATTTACATATAATCCAGCAGTTTCAGGTTTTAGAGGTCAAGCAGCATTTACGCTATCGCATAGAGACCAGTGGAAGGGAGTGGAGGGATCTCCTTCGACTTCTCTTATTACTTTTGATGATATATCTCGGAAAAAAAATATTGGGTATTCTGCTTATTTATATAGTGATAGAACAGGAGTACTTGATAGAATAGGAGCTTATGGAAGTTATGCATTTAAATTAAAATTGACTAAAGAGGTGAAACTATCTTTGGGAATATCAGCAGGACTTTTGAATTTAGGTGTAAATATGAATAGGGTAAAGGCATCTCAAAAAAATGACCCCAATATAAAACTGTATTCCCAACGTAAGATATCTTTTGATGCGAATATAGGAATGGTAGTATCTTTTTTTGGGTTAGACATTGGAATATCCGCTCCTCAATTATTTCTAAATACCTTAGAATATGCTAAAAATTTTAATGATACTATGGCTGTATTCAACCTAAAGAGACATTATGTAGCACATTTGAATTATACTAAGGAACTTATCGAAAAACATAAGTTATTAGGGGAGTTGACTTTTGAGCCTTTTGTTATGGTCAGATATGTACCACTAAATCCGATACAATATGAAGGTAACGTGTTGATAAATTCAGATAAATTAGGTTGGATAGGAGCTGGATATAAGAGTAGTTTAGGAATTACAGCTAGTGTAGGACTTAATCTTACAAGTCAGTTTTCTATGGGTTATGTCTATGAGTTCCCTATAGATAAAGCTCTGAGTCATTTAGGAAATACACATGAAATTACGCTTGTATATAAATTTAAGAAAGTAAAGAAAGAGAAAGAAAAAAGAGATGGAAAATCTATTGCTAGAGAATTACAGAATCAAATAAATAAACTTAAAAGCTCTAAAAATAAACTAGAAAGAAAGGTCAAAAAATTGAATAAAGAAAAAGAAGAAGCAATGAAACTTATCAAGGTTAATAAGGATAGTATTAATATACTTAGTAATCTTAAAGGGCGTTCAGATACTATTGTAAAATTAATAAAGCAAGGTGAATTAGCTACTAAAGCAGATGTAACTAAAAGAGGATATTATTTAGTAGCAGGAGTATTTGAAAATAAAGGAAATGCGATTAGATTGTATGAAAAGATTAAGGCGATGAATATCAATGTTTCTTACTTCTATAGTAAGCAAAAAAATTACTACTATGTTTTCTTGAGAAAGTTTGATAATGCGCAAGATGCTGAAGCAATGAAAGTATCTAAACTCGAAGGAAGATACAATGAACAGCTCTGGGTATATGATGTGATTGAGTAAGTAGAGTTAAGTTATTAGAAGAAATGGATATAAGTTTTGAAGATAAAAGAAGTTATAAGATATTTAGAGGAATTGGCACCACCCTTTTATGCAGAGAGTTTTGATAATGTTGGATTATTAGTAGGGAGTGCTGATCAAGAACTTACTAGATATTTAGTTACTTTAGATATTACAGAACAAGTCTTAGATGAGGCTATAGAACAAGATTGTAATTTTATAATAACATTTCATCCTATTATATTTTTGGGTTTAAAGAAGTTGTGTGGTGATAATTACGTAGAAAAGATAGTGATTAAGGCTATTCAGAATAATATAGCCATTTACGCAATACATACCAATTTGGATAATGCAATACAGGGTGTAAATGATAAAATATGTAAAATATTAAATCTACAAAATACACAGATACTTTGCCCTAGAAATAAAGTGATAAAAAAATTAATTACTTATGTACCTTTAGATTATGCTGATAAATTAAGATTAGATTTATTTAAAATAGGAGCTGGAGAAATTGGTAATTATCAAAATTGTAGTTTCAATATACAAGGATTAGGAACTTTTAAGGGAAATGAAAAGTCTAACCCTACTTTTGGACAAAAGGGAGTATTACATAGTGAATCAGAAATTTGTATTACAGTAAATTTTCCTAAGCATTTAGAAAATAATATTCTGAATCAGCTTTTTGAAAGTCACCCGTATGAAGAGGTAGCTTATGAGGTAATTACTTTAGATAATAAATACCAGAATATAGGTATGGGTATGGTAGGAATATTACAGCAGCCTATGGATGAAATTTTATTTTTGAGGTACCTCAAAGAAAAGATGAATACAAGATGTATTAGACATACTAAATTATTAAATAAAAAAGTCCAAAAGATAGCGGTACTTGGAGGTTCAGGTAGTTTTGCTTTAAAAGATGCAAAGCGGGTCAAAGCAGATGTATTTATATCATCAGATTTTAAATATCATGACTTCTTTAATGCTGAAAATGATATACTTATAGCAGATGTGGGACACTATGAAAGTGAGCAGTTTACAAAAAATTTACTTGTTGATTTTCTTAATGAAAAAATGCCTAAATTTGCACCGATTTTATCTATAGTAAATACAAATCCTATTAATTACATATAATAATGAGTAAAAAAGAATTATCAGTGGAAGAAAAATTGAGAGCTTTATATAAGCTACAGTTGATAGATAGTAAAATAGATGCTATAAAAGCTACTAGAGGGGAGCTACCTTTAGAGGTGGAGGATTTGGAAGATGAAGTTGCTGGTATGGAAAATAAGTTGAGTAAGTTAAGTGCAAAGATAGGTGATTTGCAAAATCAAATCAAGGAGAGCAAGATTGTAAAACAACAAGCATCAGAGAGTATAAAAAAATATGAAGAACAGCAAAAAAATGTGAGAAATAATAGGGAATTTGATGCCATTACTAAGGAGATAGAATATCAGAATTTGGAGATAGAACTTGCTGAAAAAAGGGTAAAAGATCATACTTTTTCTATAGGAAATATTCAAGAGGTTATAGAGGAAGTGAAAGCTAATATACGGGATAAGAAAGAATATCTAGAATATAAAAAAACAGAGTTGAACTCTATTTTAGAGGAAACAGAAAAAGAAGAAAACTTGCTTATTAAAAAATCTAAGGAGTTTTCAAGGATGATAGAAGAAAAATATTTGAAGGCTTATAAAAAAATAAGAAATAGAGTAAATAATGGATTAGCAGTAGTTTCTATAGAAAGAGGTGCTGCATCAGGATCGTTTTTTACTATTCCTCCTCAGATTCAGTTAGAGATAGCCAATAGAAATAAAATTATAGTAGATGAACACAGTGGAAGAATCCTTGTAGATGTAGATTTGGCTAGAGAAGAAACAGAGAAAGTAGATGAATTATTAAAAAACCTTTAAATGTGTTCTAAGATTACTTTTCAGAATCATTTTATAAAAGGTTATGAAATCTGAAACTTTTTTAAGGTTTAGACGTTTGGTCAGATTGACTATAGTCTTTGCTTATTTAGTTACTATGTTAGGTTCAGTAGTTCGCATGTCAGGTTCAGGTATGGGGTGTCCTGATTGGCCTAAATGTTTTGGATATTATATACCCCCTGTACATATAGAACAACTTACTTGGAGAAGTAATAAGAAATTTGAAAAAGGAAATATAATTATACATAATGAAAGGTTGTATGTTGCTAAAAGAGATTTCATTACTAAAGATATATATTTTCCAAGTAATTGGCATTTATATACTAGGCATGATTATGCTAAGTTCAATGTATATCATACTTATACAGAGTATGTTAATAGACTGTTTGGTGCTAGTTTAGGGTTTGTCAATTTATTGATGTTTCTTTATTCACTATCCTTTTGGAGAGTAAAAAGGAATATAACATTACTCTCTCTATTTTCAGTTATTTTATTAGTTTTTCAGGCATGGTTGGGTGCTAAAGTAGTAGATTCTAATTTATTACCTATTAAGATTACTATTCACATGGTTACAGCTCTAGTTATGATAGCTTTGTATATCTATATACTAAAAATATCTAGATTGGATACAAGTAGAGAAAAGTACCCTAAAAGTATTTTTTATACTATTGTTTTAACATTAGTATTATTGATAGTCCAAATGATCATAGGCATTCAAGTCAGGGAAACTGTAGATATAAATGTCAAATCTTATGGATATGAGCAAAAACATTTATGGTTAAATGAATCTAATTGGAGTTTTATCATACATCGTTCTTTTTCTATATTGATATTGTTTTTGTCTATATGGTTGTATATTAAAAATAAGATAGTCAAAAGCAAATTGGTTAATATTGGGATACTCATTATTATGTTGGAAATTATAGTAGGAATGTCAATGTCTTATTTTAATTTTCCTGTAATGTCTCAACCTTTACACTTATTACTATCTTTTATATTATTTGGGATTTTATTTTATAAGATTTTAGTAACTAAACCAGTATGAATTTGAATTTTTATAAATATCAAGGTACAGGTAATGATTTTGTGGTTATAGATAATCGAACTGAATTTTTTCCAAAAGATAATTATAAGTATATTCAAAATATTTGTGATAGAAAATTTGGAGTAGGTGCAGATGGGTTGATACTATTGGAGCATTCTAATATTTATAATTTTAAGATGGTTTATTATAATGCTGATGGAAAAGAGGGATCTATGTGTGGTAATGGAGGAAGATGTTTGGTAGCTTTTGCTAATCAGATAGGAATAATAGGAACCCAAACGGAATTTGAAGCTATAGATGGAGTGCATTATGCAGGGATAGAAGATGATATAGTTAAACTTAAAATGAAAGATGTATTTCAAGTTGAACAAAGGAGTAATAATAGTTATTTTTTAGATACAGGATCGCCTCATCATATTGAATTTGTAAAGGATTTGAATACTGTAGATGTAATGAAGAGAGGTAGAGAAATTCGATATGCAAGTCCTTATTTTGACGAGGGAACTAATGTAAATTTTGTACAGAAAGTAGGCGCAAATATTATAAAAATAAGAACTTATGAGAGAGGAGTAGAAGATGAAACTTTTTCTTGTGGCACAGGAGCTACGGCTGCTATTATTGCTTCTTCTATGCACTATAATGATGAAAATATCAAGAAAGTACAAGTAATGGGAGGTACTTTACAAGTAGATTATAACAAATGTCAAAATAGTTTTGATAATATTTATCTTAAAGGAGAGGCTTTATTTGTATTTAAAGGGCAAATATAAAGTATTTAAAGATTTATTTATCAATAAATTAGATTTCATTAAAACCTATATAAGGTTGTAATATTTTAGGTATCTGAATATTTCCATTTTTAGTTTGATGATTTTCTAATATAGCTGCTACAATTCTAGGTAAAGCCAAAGCACTTCCATTTAAGGTATGACATAATCGTGTATTGCCTTCTTTGTTTTTAAATCTTAGTTTTAGTCTATTACTTTGAAAAGTTTCGAAGTTAGATACTGAACTTACTTCGAGCCATTTTTTTTGTACGGCAGAAAATACTTCAAAATCGTAGGTCATAGCAGAGGTAAATCCTGTATCTCCGCCACAAAGTCTTAGTATTCTAAATGGCAATTCTAAATCTGTTAGTAGTTCCTTTACATGTGCTACCATAAGATCTAAAGTTTTATAGGATTTATCGGGATGTTGAATCTGTACAATTTCTACTTTATCAAATTGATGTAATCTATTAAGCCCTCTTACATTTTTACCATAAGAGCCAGCTTCTCTTCTGAAACAAGGAGTATATCCTGTACATTTTATAGGAAAATCCTTTTCTTGTAAAATGGTATCTCGGAATATATTGGTAATGGGTACTTCAGAGGTAGGTATCAAATACAGGTTATCTAATGGTGTGTGATACATTTGCCCTTCTTTGTCGGGTAATTGCCCAGTTCCATATCCCGATGTTTTATTGATTAATAAGGGCACTTGATATTCTGTATATCCCGCATTTGTATTTTTATCTAAACAAAATTGGATAATAGCTCTTTGTAACTTTGCTCCCTTATTCTTATATATAGGAAAACCTGCACCTGTAATTTTAGTGCCTGTTTCAAAATCTATAATGTCCTTTTGTTTGGCAATTTCCCAGTGAGGTATGGCTTTACTATCTATTTGAGATAATTCCCCTTGTCGATATACTTCTTCATTGTCTTTTTCATCCTTACCTGCTTTTACCAAATGATATGGAACATTAGGAATATGATATAATTCTTGTGTCAATTCTTCTTCTATATGATGAATTTTATGGTTTAATTCTTTGGCATTTTCTTTGAGTTTAGCAGTTTTGGATTTAATTTTATTAGCCTTTTTAACTTCTCTATTTTTCATAAG
Source organism: Ichthyobacteriaceae bacterium (assembly GCA_965226285.1). Taxonomy (GTDB): domain Bacteria; phylum Bacteroidota; class Bacteroidia; order Flavobacteriales; family Ichthyobacteriaceae; genus CBDDCQ01. Next base: position 487,413 of record CBDDCQ010000005.1, on the reverse strand, counting down.
TGTGCCAACTTCTTTGGCAATAATCTTAGATTCATGTAATATATTATCTAATTTGTTTTGTGTTTTTTTTCGTTGGTCATCAAGAGATAAAATATATTGTATGTTGTCTTCTACTGAGATATTTCTCTTTTTTAATCCTTTTATGATTTGTTCTCTTTGTTGTCTTATTCTTTGTATTTCTAACATAATTTATGATCATTTTTATTCACTAATTTTTCATATTCTTCATCTACTAAAAGTTCTTTTTGGTTTGTTGATTCTTTAGCCAATTTGTCGCATAATTCGTTTTTAGGGTTGTTGTTGTGTCCTTTTATCCATTTAAAAGTTATTTGATGTTTAGGATAAATTTTTAGAAATCTCATCCATAAATCTACATTTTTTTTACTTTTAAATTGTTTCTTCTGCCAAGTGAATAACCATTTTTTTGTAATAACGTCTATTACATATTTAGAGTCGCTATATATAGTTACTTTGGCATTATTTATTTTTATATTTTCTAGAGCTACAATTACCGCTAGAAGTTCCATTCTATTATTTGTAGTTTTTCTATAACCTTGCATAAAACTCTTACGATAGCTTCCATCTGATACTTCCATAATAATTCCATATCCACCTTTTCCTGGATTTCCAAATGACGATCCATCTGTATAGATGTTTATTTTCATAGTTTTGATACTATTTTTTCTATCACTTTAGGAAAGTATTTATATTCTAGTAAATGTATTTTTTGAGCTAAACCTTCTGCTGTGTCATTTTTATTTATTTCTATTTCATTTTGAAATATAATCTCTCCCTCATCAAAATTTTCATCTATAAAATGTATAGTAATACCTGATTTTTCTTCTTTATTTTTTATAATGCTATGATGTATATTCATACCATACATTCCTTTTCCTCCGTATTTTGGCAATAAAGATGGGTGAATATTGATAATTCTATTAGGATATTGAGCTATCAAATTTTTAGGAACTTTAAGTAAAAAACCTGCCAAAATTATAAAATCTATACTTTCTAAAGACAATTTTTTAGATATTTTATCTGTTTCAAAAAAATCTTTTTTATTAAATATAAAGGTAGGAATATCTAGTTTTTTAGCTTTATCTAACACCTTAGCATTTTTTTTATTTGACAAAATAAGACTAACTTTTATATTCATATTATTTTTAAAATATGAGGTAATATTTTCGGCGTTAGTACCTGAACCCGAAGCAAATATGGCTAATTTTTTCACTTAATTATAATATGTAGAATATAATACCGGTATTAAATTCTTTTACCACAATATCTTCCTTATTAAATTTCTTTGTGGTCTCAAATAAATTGATTAACCCCCAATAGATATTAAAAATAAAATTGCCATATCCAATGGTAAAAGTAGGACCAAATCTAATATTGTTAAATATATTATGTTCCTCATATACTCTACTTATTTTGCCTTTGTTGAGATATGAACTGTTATTTAAAAGAAAACCTAATTTTCCACCCAAATAAAATCTAAAAAAATTATCACTATCCAAAGCATATTTTCTATATCTAAGTTCAAGCAAAATATCTACATATTGGGTAGAGAATTTATTGGTATCGTAATCTTCACTGTTTAATTTTTTAAAAGTTGTACTTTCGTTTTTGTCCATAGCTATTCCTAAATTATGGTAATAAGCATTAGCAGCATAAATAATACCTGTACCTAATCCAAATGAGTAAGATGTATCATAATTTAGAGATATATCCCAAATGTATCCTACATTGAAACTACCTGAAAAACTATTCTGTTTGATACCATCAGGTAATTTGTATAGTCCGTTGTAGGTAATAGATATGAATAATTGATCTTCGAGCCCTTTGTTATCTTGAGCTATAGATTTAATAGATAAAACTATAAGAAAAGTTATAAAACTTAATTTTTTCATATTCATTTGGTTTTACATAATGTAACGGTACACGATTTTAAACTATTTTGCCTAAGCAAAGATACTATTTATTATTTGATTTGGTATATTAAATTTAACTTTAAGAATTCTGAAAAAATGGAAACTTATGAAAGAAAAAGAAATATTACTATTACAATATGAAAATTAATGAAACAATATATAACGCACTGTACAAAAATGAAATTGAAATAATTCAAGAATTTATTGAAGCAGTGCAAAATGAAAATAAAAAGAAAATTGAAATCTCAAGAGTATGCAATTAAAAATAATAAATTATGATGTCAATTAAATTTGTATCTTTGCGGAGTATTCGCAACAATTCACTACTGTAAGATTAAAAAAATGCAAAAGTCCTTATTCCAAGAAGAATACCTACATAACACTTTTAAGTATGCCAACGGCAATTATATGAAAATAAATACTGAAAATATGTTAGACCAGTATTTTACCAAAGAATGTATTGCTAAAAAATTATATAAAAAGGCGTGTAATATTGTTGAAAAGTACGATAAAAATTTAGAATTGTTTCACTGGGTTGAGCCCAGCGCAGGCAATGGTGTTTTTTTTAATTTACTACCCGAAAAAAATAGAACGGGTGTTGATATAAAGCCTTTGAATAATGAAATTGTACAAGAGGACTATTTAAAATACCAATTGCCCAAAAAGCGTACAATAGTTATAGGAAATCCGCCTTTTGGTCATCGAGGGGTAATGGCACTGAACTTTATCAATCATTCAAAAGAGGCAGAATACGTCTGTTTTATCTTGCCGATGTTTTTTGAAAGCAAGGGCAAGGGGTCTATCAAATATCGAGTAAAAGGGTTTCATTTGTTACACTCTGAGAGGTTGCCTAAAAATGCCTTTTATACCCATGAAAACAAAAGTATAGATGTGAAATGTGTGTTCCAAATTTGGAGTAAAAACCATCAAATGGATAAAGAAGAATTTAATTGGTACAAAAATAGAAAAAACGAACCTTTTAAAAACTTGATCCGTGTTTTTACCGTTTCGCTTGCAAAAAATAGGGAATGTGGCAAACGTTGGATTTATGAGGAAAAAGCTGATTTTTATATATCTTCTACTTTTCATACTGATATTTCCATTGTGGACACCTTTGATGAGGTAAAATATAAATCAGGGGTAGCAGTGGTTATTGTCAATGAGCAAATGAGAGCAAAAATTATTGATCTTTTTAAAAAAGTAGATTGGACAAAATACGGGAGTTTAGCTACCAATTCTTGTTACCATATAGGAAAGTCAAATATTTTTCAAATGATTCAAGATAATTCAAGTTTATTTCAATAGCAAAAGGAGTTCATTAGATTTAGACAAAAAGTTTATTGAAATAATTTTACTACTTTTAAATTTTAAAGAAAATCTATAAAAAATGAACCTTAGAAAAAAATATATTGAGGAAATTTTATCTAACAGTGATAAATACTTGCAAAAATTATTTACAGAAGATGAATATCTGGTATTCAAACAAAAAATAAGTTATATTTATCAAATTGAAGATGTTAAAACAATTATAAAAAAATTTGTAGAAGAATATATATTTTTTATCAAAGATAGATATCAAAATAGTTATTCTTTTGATAACTCTTTAAACGAATTTATAGAAAAAGATAATTCTTTAAAAATTATTTGGGGCAACTGTTTAAATGTTTTAAAGGGATTAAAACCTGAAAGTATTCATTGTATGGTTACTTCGCCTCCATATTACAATGCAAGAGATTATTCAAATTGGGAAAACTTAGATGTTTATCTTCAAGAAATGGAAGAGATTTTAAGAGAATGTTATCGTGTGTTAGATAATCACAGGGTATTTGTCTTTAATGTAGGCGATATTTTTGATAATGATCATCTCAAAACAAAATCCGTATGGGGAAAAAGAAGATTGCCTTTAGGTGCTTATTTTATCAATATTTTTGAAAAAGTAGGATTTACTTTTGTGGATAATATTATCTGGGATAAAGGAGAAGTTCAAAGTGAAAGACATAAAAATGGTAACCGTCCTTATCCATTTTATCAATACCCTATGAATTCATATGAACATCTTTTGATTTTTCATAAACATAGATTAGACCATACCAGATTTCCTTGTCCCGTTTGTGGAACACTTAAAGTCAATGGAAATACTCAAAGTGAAATAGGACTTAAAAGTTGGGAATGCAAAAATGATAAATGTTTTGAAAGAAGTAAGAGTAATAGGGGAAAAAGGTTTTCACTAAAGACCATTAAAACACAAGGGGAGCAAAAAAGAGAAAATGAAATAGAAAGCGACTTTATAAAACAATGGAGAAAAGATATTATAAAATTTCCACCCGTTATCAAAATTAATTCTAAAGGAAATAATACTTTGGGACATACAGCACCATTTCCAGAACAAATTCCTGAATTTGCTATCAAAATGTTTTCTTATAAAAATGAAAAAATATTAGATCCTTTTGCAGGGAGTTTTACTTCTTGTATTGTAGCCAGTAAGTTAAATAGAATAGGGATTGGTATTGAAATCAATAAAAATAAATTTGAAGATGCTATCAAGAAAAACATAAAAAATAAACTTGGTAATCTTAATATGGTAAAAGAATTAATCTATAAAGATGGTAAAAGAAAATAAGAAACAAATTATTGGTTTGTTGGGTGAAATGAACCTATCTATGGAATTACACGAAAGAGGCTGGCAAGTTCATAAATCTTATATTGATGAGGGAATAGATTTTATGATAACCAAATATTATTGCATTGAATGTGAAAAATTTACAGAGCAACTTATAAGAAATGAAGAATATAAAGGAAAAACAAGAAAGTGTGTTACCAATCAATGTAAAATTTGTGAAAAAGAGAAGATTAAACTGATCAACAGATATATTCAAGTAAAAACATCTGAAGGCATCAATGATAGCTATAGCTTTCATCCTAAAATTAGATATGATATGAATGGTAGAATTTTTTATGTTTGGATTGCAGTGATAGATAAATCAAATTTACATTATTATATTTTCAATACTAAAGATGTTGAGAAATTTGATGATATAAGTATTGATACTTACCAAATTACAGATAATCAAAAAACGAGTTTAAGAATAGACAAAGAGGGTAATATTTTAAATAAAGGCAAAAAATATAATTATGACTGTTTTAGAGAATTTCATAATAATTTTGAATGTTTAGAAGAAATATTGGCATCTGACTTGCTGAATAATACATAAAGATCATCAAAGCTATGCTTTTGGTTTTTACAAAAAGCAGGATATAATTTTAGAGAAAAAATAAACCCAGAAACATTGGCAACTTTGAAGCAAAATGAGTTCATTAGATTTAGACAAAAAGTTTATTGAAATAATAGAAAGAAAACACAAAGAATTAAATCTTGGTAAAGATTACAGTAAAAAGTTTTCTAAAATCAAAGATTTTGAAGCCAATGCTATAGGACAAATTGGGGAGGTGTTTGTTAAGGAAATTATTGCCAGTATTACATAGATTATAGATGATGGGGTTATTCATGATGAATACGATATTAAAACCGAATCAGGGATTTCGTTTGAATTAAAAACTACTAGAAAAGGTAGGGAAAATAATACCTTTCAATTTAACGGAATTAACCCCAATTATAATTATGACTACTTAGTTTGTATTGGGGTTTGTGAGGATAAGATTTTATACAGAATGTTTTTAAAATCAACCATTACATACATTCATAGAGACCGAAAATACTATGTTATTCAAGGAGATTATAAAACGCAACTTGTCAAAATGAATCCTAATAATTTGGTGAATTTTAAACTGACGATAAATGAAAAAGATTTATACGAAATACCTAAAATTTTAGATGAATTAACCGCTATTTTGACATAGCCTCAGCCCCATTATTTTAGTCTAAGTGTTTCAAAGTACTTATATTTTAATCCACTTATAGGTAAAGTTAGACTTTTTACAGTCTTTACCAAAAACTCTTGCAAATAAAATAAACTTTTTTTGATAGTTATAAGACATTTATCTCAAGATATAATTTTTTTAAAATTATTTATTAGATAAAAAATTGCTTTCGACTATATCATTTATATATGTAATAAAATTGGGTATGGTCATATTACCTAAATTACTTTCTTTTCCTTGTTTTCTTACAGAAATAGTGTTTTCTTTTTCTTCCATTTCGCCTATAATAATCATATAGGGAGTTTTATTTATTTCTGCATCTCTAATTTTTCTACCTATTTTTTCATTTCGATAGTCTATGAATCCTCTAATATTAGCATGCTCTAGTTTGTTTAGTACCTCTTTACAGTAATTGTGGTATTTTTTGCTAATAGGAAGTATAACTACTTGTTCAGGAGTCAACCAGAGTGGGAACTTTCCTTCAGTATGTTCTATAAGTATAGCTATGAACCTCTCCATAGAACCAAAAGGAGCACGGTGAATCATTACAGGTCTGTGTAGTTTGTTATTAGTACTTTTATAACTTAAATCAAATCTTTCTGGGAGATTATAATCTACTTGTATAGTACCGAGTTGCCACTGTCTTCCGATAGCATCTTTTACCATAAAGTCAAGTTTTGGACCGTAAAAAGCAGCTTCACCATACTCTACTATAGTTTTCATATTTTTTTCTATAGTAGCTTCTATGATAGCTTCTTCTGCTTTTTTCCAATTTTCATCACTTCCAATATATTTTTCAAGATTTTTGGGGTCTCGTAATGATATTTGAGTGATAAAATCTTCAAATCCCAGTGTTTTGAAAACGTATAATACAAGGTCAATTACGTTTTTAAATTCGTCTTTGAGTTGTTCAGGAGTACAAAATATATGTGCATCGTCTTGAGTGAATCCTCTTACTCTGGTAAGTCCGTGTAATTCGCCACTTTGTTCGTATCGATATACTGTTCCAAATTCGGCAAATCTTATTGGCAAATCTTTATAAGAATATAGTTTAGAATTAAATATTTCACAGTGATGAGGACAGTTCATAGATTTGAGTAAATACTCTTCGTCCTGCGAAGGAGTTTTAATAGGTTGAAAACTATTTTCTCCATACTTTTGGAAATGTCCTGAAGTGATATATAAATCTTTATTTCCTATATGAGGACTTATTACTGTTTGGTAGCCATTTTGTTTTTGTACTTTTTTAAGGAAATCCTCTAATCTTTGTCTGAGTATCGTTCCCTTTGGCAACCATAAAGGTAAACCTTGTCCTACCTTTTGAGAAAAAGTAAATAATTCTAACTCCTTTCCTATTTTTCTATGGTCTCTTTTTTTAGCTTCTTCAAGTAATTCAAGATATGTTTTGAGTTCTTTTTGTTTTGGAAAACTGATACCGTATATACGTGTAAGTTGTTTTTTAGTAGAGTCAGCTCTCCAATAGGCTCCTGCTACACTAGTTATTTTTACAGCTTTTACAAAACCGGTATGAGGTAAGTGTCCACCTCTACATAAATCGGTAAAGTTAGAGTGGGTACAAAAAGTAATTTCACCATCGTTTAAATTTTCTATAAGCTCAGTTTTATATTCATTGTTTTTATACTTTTCTAAGGCTTCTGATTTACTTATACTGTGGAGTTTAAACTTTGCTTTTTCTTTGGCAAATTCAAGCATTTTTTTCTCTATTTTATCAAAGTCTTTTTCACTAATGATACCTTCACCTAGATCTACATCATAGTAAAAGCCGTTTTCTATGGCAGGTCCTATAGTCAGTTTTACATTGGGGTAGTAAAATTCTATAGTTTGTGCTAAAAGGTGAGCAGAAGAGTGCCAAAAGGCTTGTTTACCCTCATTATCGTTCCATGTATAGAATATCAATTTACAATTGTGTTCTAAAGAAGTCGTTACTTCTATGATTTTATCATTTTGTTTAGCAGAAATTACATTTCGTGCAAATCCTTCGCTTATGTTTTTGGCAACTTCTATGGCAGTGATACCCTTTTGGTATTCTCTTTGATTGCCGTCTGGTAAGGTAACTTTTATCATCAATTGTTGTTGTTTGTAAAAGACAGGAAAAAATTATTTTTTATTTAAAATACAAATTTACATGATTTTTGATAATAATTAATAAGATAAGATAAAACCAAAAATGTGCTTTTTAAAGCACATTTTAACTAAATTTAACATAAGTTAGAATATAAAGTTTTCCTAAATTAAGGGAGAGGCTGTAATTTGATTACGCTCAGTAACCATATTTCAACTACAATAGAGTAGGCAATTTTATATATCAAATTCTTTTTTTATAATATCTACAAAGTCAAGTTTTTCCCAAGTAAATAGTTCTACTTCTGTTGTGATATCATCTTCGTAGGATGATTTAAAAGTTTTAGATATAATTTTAGGTTCTCTTCCCATATGACCGTAAGCTGCCGTTTCAGTGTAGATAGGATTTCTTAGTTTGAGTCTTTTTTCTATAGCATAGGGTCGCATATCAAAAATTTTACTGATTTTTTCTGCAATTTTTTCATTAGATAAATTTACTTTAGACCTACCATAAGTATTTACATAGATACCCATTGGTTCTGCTAATCCAATAGCATAAGATACTTGTACAAGTATTTCATCTGCTACACCTGCTGCTACTAAGTTTTTAGCAATATGTCTTGTAGCATACGCAGCAGATCTATCTACTTTTGAAGGGTCTTTTCCAGAGAAAGCACCACCACCGTGAGCACCTTTTCCACCATAGGTATCTACTATAATTTTACGACCTGTAAGTCCTGCATCTCCGTGTGGTCCACCAATTACAAATTTACCTGTGGGATTGATATGATATGTAATATCATCCGTAAATAAACTTTGCAAATTTTCACCTAGTTTAGCTTTTACTCTTGGAATGAGTATATTTTTAATATCTAATTTAATCTTATCCCGCATCTTTTCATCACTGTCTTCAAATTCATCGTGCTGAGTAGAAACTACTATGGTATTTATTTTTTTAGGTATATGATCATCAGAGTATTCTATGGTTACTTGTGCCTTAGAGTCTGGTCTTAAATAAGTTATATTTTTGTCACCTCTTCGTAGTGCTGCCAACTCTTTTAAAATTAAATGAGATAGCTCTAAAGTTAGTGGTATATAATTTGCTGTTTCATTAGTTGCATATCCAAACATCATTCCTTGGTCTCCTGCGCCTTGTTCTTCTTCTTTTTTTCTATCTACTCCTCTATTAATATCATTTGATTGTTCATGTATGCAAGAGATTACTCCACAAGAATTACCATCAAATTGATATTCTCCTTTGGTATAGCCAATTTTATTGATTATATCTCTAGCTATCTGTTGTACATCCAAATACGATTTAGATTTTACTTCTCCTGCTAGTACTACTAGTCCTGTAGTTACAAGTGTTTCACAAGCTACTTTTGCATTTTTATCAAAAGCTAAGAAGTTATCTATAAGAGCGTCTGATATTTGATCTGCAATTTTATCAGGATGTCCTTCAGACACAGACTCTGAAGTGAATAAATATGGCATAATTTGTGGTTTATTTAGTTAATATTTTAAACAACCACTTTAAAAATAACTATAGTGTATGTGATAATTACGCTTTAGCAATTTTAAAGAGGGTGCAATTTGTACATTAAATTCCTCATTATTGTTCACATTAGTGTTGAACAATTTAAGTAGCTGGCAAATATAAAAACTTTTTAAATAGATAAACAAATTTTATTTAATTTTTCAAATAGAAAATCTATTTCTCTTTTAGTATTAAAACTATGCAAACATAAATGTTTTATTTTTTTTTAAATTCAATTAGTAAGTGCAACACTTAGTGAAAAAATAAACTAAATGAAAACGCACATGAAATATACGCATCTTACTTGTGAGCAAAGATACCAAATAGAGGCATATTTAAAAGCAAAGATGTCTAAAAAATTTATTTGTAAGGAATTACAAATAAGTCGTAGTACTCTATACCGAGCACTTAAAAGGAATAAGACAAAACGCGGGCTTTACCGTGCTAATCACGCTAATATGTTGGCAGAAGAGCGGAAAGAACGATAGGGTAGAGGGCGTACCTTTACCTCTTATAAGCAAAAAATCATAGATAACTATATTACTGCGGAGCAATGGTCTGCTGAACAAATCATAGGCTACTGTAAAGTTAAAGGGATAGATATGGTATCAGTAGAACGCATCTATCCATATGTTAGAGAAGATAAGTGTAATGGTGGAACTTTATATAAACATATGAGGCATCAATTAAAACATCGTAAAATGCAAGTAAGCACTAACAAAATGCGGATAAAAGAACGAGTAAGTATAGATAAACGCGCAGAAAAGGTTAATAATAGAGAGGTATTTGGAGATTGGGAGGCAGATTTAATAGTGGGTAAAGAGTATAAAGGAGCTATATTAACACTAACAGAAAGAAAAACCAAGTATTTACTAATCAAACACTTACTGAAAGGAAAAAAAGCATATGGAGTAGCCCAAGCTATTAACAATTTACTACTCCCTTTCAAACATCAAACCAAGTCTATAACCATGGATAATGGAAAGGAATTTGCCAAAATTATGTGTTTAGAGATAAATTGGAAGTAGATACCTACTTTACAAACCCTTATTGTTCTTGGGAAAAAGGGCAAATAGAAAATATGAATAAATTAATCAGACAGTACTTGCCTAAAAATCAACATTTAAACAATGTAAAAGATAAACTCATAAAAAACATTCAAATCAAGATAAACAACAGACCTAGAAAGGGAATAAATTATGTAAGACCTTTCCAATTATTTTATAAATTTGTAGAAAAAAATCAAAATTAAATAATGGTGCACTTGTAAGTTGAACGGTTAGTGTATGGTGACGTAGTATCCGAAGGGTGCTATGCACTATACACATTGTTGTGCTTTCGTGCTTTGTTTCACTTTTCAAGTTTTGTTACTATTAAATGAATAAAAGCTAACATTCTGAAGAATAAATAATCTACAAACTCTAATTGTTTAATTTCTTTTTTGTCAGTTTCAAAATGTCGAATCTGATATTCATTACCTATTCTAGTTAGTTCTTTTGCTTCTTTGTTTAACTCCTCCTTCATATCATCATTGCCCGATGATGCTAGTTCTGTTAATTGTTCAATGGACTGTTTTTTCTTTAATTCTTGATAGTAAGTTTTCATCCTTTCAAAAGCGTCCCATATTTTCTCTAATGCTCTAATGCGTTCTTCAGTTTTAACGGATTTTAAATGCCCCAACGAACTGTTTATAAGTTCATTCAACTTGTCATCTTCAGTTCTATAGTTTCGAACTAGGTTTGAAAATTCTTTTGGTAGTCTTCTAGAAATTTGACAGTCTTTTAAAATAAAAACAAGCCCATTTCTTTCAAATAGTTGATTTATTTTATTTTCAAATTTTTGTTTTTGAGCTATATCATTTTTAAAGCTCAAATGATAATGCTTAAAAAAATCATGGTAATCGTTCTCGTTGGGCGTTTTAAAGTTTCTACATAAAAACTCTATAAAATCAAGTGTTGAATATTTGTTAACAAACTCTGAGGTTTCATCAATGTCGTTCTCACAGTCTAACCAATTTGATGCACTTGTATTTTTAGGTTCTTTCCTTGTAATTGGAGTAGAAATGTCAAGGATTTCTGATTTTACTCGGTCTTTAAATGATTCTTCATCAAACCCAACAACCTTGGTATTGTTATCATTGCATTTATCAGGAAATGATGAAGAGAAGTAATTGTTCGTTTTGTATTCCTCGAAAATCGAAACAATACCATTCCAAACATCAATTGATATTTCCTCATTGAGAGGCTGTTTCTTACCTAACTCTTTGTCGCTAAAGTATTCTAACATTGGTTTATTCTGTTTCAATTATATAAATAAAATCTTTGATTTGCTTAACTTGGTTAGACAGGTCTTTTTTTGATATTTTATTGACCTTAGGGAGTTTTGGGACGGTAGTCATTACTTGAATTAAGTTTCTTAAATAACTTGTTTTTATTGCATATGATGCATTCTCTGCTCCACTATGTTTAGCATTGACAATACCAACAACATTACCTTTAGAGTCAAATAAAGGACCTCCGCTATTTCCGGCTTGTACTGGTACTGTAATTTGATAGGTTGTTATATCTCCTTGATAACCAGTCTTAGAACTAATAATACCATTAGTAAGTTTAACTTCGTTTCCCATAGAAGCTCTTAGGGGGTAACCTAGAGTATAAACAGAGTTGCCAACATTTTTTAAACTGTTGCTAATTTTGTATGGAGGAGTACCAAGAGATTTAAATTTCATATCATCAATTTTGATGATTGCTAGGTCATTGTTTTTGTCTTCTACAATTACTTTTGCATTATAAACATGGGAAAATTCCCCCTTGATACCACGCACACTAATTTTCGAGGCTCCTTCCACAACATGTTGATTCGTAACAATATATCCATTTGATGAGATAGCAAAACCTGTTCCTGAACTCGTTATTTTTGAATTAAAAACATTTCCATCCTCTGAATAAGGGTATAATTTGAGGTATAAATCTTCTTGTCCATCATCGGTCCAAAGGACTTTCATTTTACCCCTTTCAAAACTTACAATCGGGTCATTGCTCAATGATTTATCAGCCATATACCATTCGCCTTTATATAAATTTGGGGTTGCTGTTTTCTTCAGAACTGCCTTAATATTTCCTTCTTTCCAAATCCTTCCACCTCCTGATAAATAAATAAGTTTGTATACATTTTCTTTTTTTAGAGTCTCATTAGCCTTAATAACTGCCAGTTTATATTTTGTTACTCTGTTACCAGATACAACCTCATAAATCCCTTCAACTAAATCGTGTCCATCACTTCTCCAATTATTTTTTATCTCATTTTCAGTGATTCGGGGTGTTTGGTCAGGATTTTTTATTTTTATTCCACGCCATCTAAATCCGTTTTCACCAAATTCGTAAATTGAAATACTCTCAATGCCTTCAGGAATTTTTGGAAATGTTAACCAAAAACTATATGTCTTAGGCTCTTTACTTTTAATCGAATATTTTACGTTTAATTTATCATTACCTAAGTCCTTGATTAAACAGCCATTCCATTCTCCCCATGAATATCCACTTCCTAAACCTTCTTTAACTGTTTGTTGATTACTCTCCAAATTACTTTTAGCTTTTTTCCAAACATCATAAAGAACTGGATTTTGAATAACAGTCGTGTTTAATTTAGGAAAATCCTCATTTGATAGAGGTATTTCAAATGTGCCTTCATTTTCAAATTCTTTACCACTAACTGTTTCTATAAGAGTAGTCCATTCACTAAAAGAAACCCAAGGTCTTCCTTTCTTTTGACTGGGGATTTGCACCAAAATTTTTGTTTTGTCCTCGTATATTTCTACTCTTGCTATTTTACACCAGCTAACATTAGTTGATTGAACATAAGGATTATTAGTGACATACCTTTGGGCAAACGATTTTTGGAATATGCAAGTAGAAATTAAAATTACGATTAGGCTTAATCTTTTCATTAGTTTATATTTTATTCCAATTAAATTTTTCGTTTTTATCAACGTTTTGAGCAACAAATTTAGCAGGTGTATATAATTTGTAGTCATCCTCTTTTTTATGAAATTCATAACATAATGCTGTAGTTAGCTTCAAACAAGTATCAACTGATTCAGGTTTTAAAACCACATTCATTCCTTGTTTTCCTTTAATCTGAATTGAGGGATATATAATGCCATCAAAACGTGTGTTTTTTCCGTTGAATTGAAATGAATTATTGAGTATTATATCTGTAAATGCAACGGATATTTTATAATTGTGGTCTTCTTTTTCATTGACTGGTTTAGAAAATACCTTGGCTATAAATTTAGTGACATCAATGATTTTTTGCCTTTCTCTATCGTTTCCAATCTGTTCATAAACCATCCTTTGCAAATCATTGAATTTTGGGTCATTTTCTGAAACTATATTTACCAAGTTTAAGTCATTAATAACTTCCCATCTACCAATGGTAAAGTCGTGTTGTTTGTACACTTCTCTTTGTGTTTTCATTTCTCCAAAAATTGTTACAACAGGTGTAAGAATATCTTTTGAAGCAAATGAACCGTACCACATAGATGAATGAGGACGATTGGCTCTACCATAATACTTTATGTTTTTATTATCTGTGCGGTATGATATATCTTTTTGAGTACAAAATGGGGAATTGAAATTATCATTCATCCTACCTCTTTCGAGAAAATATTTTTCTTTTTCATTAGTGGGAGAATGAAACGTAAGATGGTCAAATGCTAAAGAATTAGGCATAAAATGATACAAGCATTTTATTAAATCATCATAGCACAACCTTTTAAGGTCAAGTTTAGTTAGTTCTTCAATGTTATTCAATTTCATTATATCTTCAATTTGACGTAGATGTCTGGGATAATTCTGACTAACGTAAAATATATTGTTACATAATCAATGTTTTATAAAATTTTAAATTTCTCATATCTTCAGTTATTAATTTCCATCAATTTACTCAATTTTACGTTAGCCAAGGGGCTTTAGGGTCTTGTAGTCTATGAGGAATTGCCCATAACTACTGTATAAACAGACAAAGTTCCGTTTATATTTCTTATAGTTTGATGTTTTATTATTTGTTTTGTTTATTTTATTTTTCAATTTTATTGTGCAAATATAATAAAAGTTATATTTAAAACAAGTATTATTTTAAAAAACTTAAAGGACTAGGCGTTTTAGTAATGTGCTGATTACTTACATGAGTATATATCTCAGTAGTTTTACTCCTTCCATGACCTAATAAAAATTGAATACTTCTCAAATTAACACCATGCTCATATAAATGAGTAGCATAACTATGTCTTAGTGTATGCGGAGTTATATGTCTTTTGATACCAACCTCGTCTATTAAACGCTTCAACACTTTTTGAACGCTAGTACTCGAATACTTTATTGGTTGGGTTATAGTAGATTTTTGCACTTCAAATAAATATTTTAAAGGATTATATGTCTTACAATAAATACTAATTTCATCTAATAATTCTTCAGCAATAGGTACAAACCGGTCTTTTCTTCCTTTGGACTGTACTATTTTTATAGTTTTTCTACTAGTATCAATATACTTTAATTCCAAATTTAAAACCTCACTTATTCTTAATCCAAAAGCATAAATAACTTTTAAAATTAATAAGTGCTTTAAGTTTTTACAAGTATTAAAAATGAGTTGAATTTCTTTTAAACTTAACACCTCCGGAAGTTTCTTCTGCTTCATTGGTCGATCAATTTGTATAAATTCCTTATCCTTATGTAAAATATTTTCCCAATAATATTTTATCGAATTAATTGCTTGATTTTGCGCACTTATAGAATAACTCGGATGAATTAAATACTGGATAAACTCCTTAACATCTGTTTTAGGGTTCAAATTATTGCGATTACAAAACTTAGCATATTGTTTTAAAAAATTTAAATAAGTTTTTATAGTACTTTCAGCGTAATTTCGCTGTAACATGTGCTTTTCAATAGTCTGTAATACATTCATAGATAAATGACTTTATACAAATCTAACCTTATTTAATGACTTATACTGTTAAAATGTAAATTCAATTAGTAAGTGCAACATTTAGTGAAAAATATTCAAATCAAGATAAACAACAGACCTAATGAAAGGGAATAAATTATGTAAAACCTTTCCAATTATTTTATAAATTTGTAGAAAAAAATCAAAATTAAACAATGTTGCACTTGTAAGTTGAATCTACCAAACCAATCTGTGTATTAAATTTAACAAAAGAAATAAAATAATACATTAAATTTGCGGGCATCATTATTGCTTATATTACTCGAAATATATGTCATTGAAAAATACTAAGTATATATTTGTTACTGGAGGAGTAACATCGTCTTTGGGAAAAGGAATTATATCAGCATCTTTAGCTAAATTACTAAATGAAAGAGGATATAAAACTACGATACAGAAGTTGGACCCTTATATTAATATTGATCCTGGTACCTTAAATCCTTATGAACATGGAGAGTGTTATGTAACTGAAGATGGAGCAGAGACAGATTTAGATCTGGGACATTATGAAAGGTTTTTAAATATCCCTACCTCTCAGGCTAATAATGTAACTACAGGTAGAATATATCAATCTGTAATAGAAAAAGAGAGAAAGGGAGATTTTTTAGGAAAAACTGTTCAAGTAATACCTCATATTACTAATGAAATTAAGCGTAGGATTAAAATTCTAGGAGATAGTAGAGATTACGATATTATTATTACAGAGATAGGAGGTACGGTAGGAGATATAGAATCACTTCCTTATATAGAGACTGTAAGGCAACTCAAATGGGATTTGGGTAGTGAAAATGTAATGGTTATTCATCTTACATTACTTCCATATTTAGCAGTGGTAGGAGAACATAAGACAAAGCCTACACAACACTCTGTGAAAACTCTTATGGAAAGTGGTCTACAAGCTGATGTATTGGTATGTAGGGTTGAGAAACAGTTATCAGAAGATATTAAAAATAAAGTAGCTTTATTTTGTAATGTAAGAAAAGAGGCAGTAATAGAAGCTATAGATGCAGAGACCATATATGATGTACCTAACTTAATGTATCAACAAAAATTAGATGTTGTAGTATTGAAACATTTAAAGTTGTCTATTGAGGTTAAACCCAGCTTAAAAAAGTGGAATGAATTTTTGAGGAAGCATAAAAATCCTAAAAAAGAGGTTGTTATTTCACTTATAGGTAAATATGTAGAATTATATGATTCTTATAAATCGATTACAGAATCTTTTATACATTCAGGAGCTCAAAACGAAGTAAAAGTAAAAGTGAATTGGGTACACTCTAAGGATATCAAGGAGCATACAGTAGATAAAATACTATTAAAGAGCAATGGTATTTTAGTAGCTCCAGGCTTTGGAGAGAGAGATATTCAAGGTAAAATAGAAGCTATTACTTATGCTAGAGAAAATCATATTCCATTTTTAGGTATATGTTTGGGTATGCAAATGGCAGTGATAGAATTTGCAAGGAATGTATTGGGGTTGAAAGATGCAAATTCTATGGAAATAGATTTGGGAACACCTCATCCTGTCATTAGTTTAATGGGAGAACAGAAAGAGGTAGTGAATAAAGGTGGTACAATGAGGTTGGGCTCATGGAACTGTAAAATATTGAACAAGCAAAGTAAGGTATGGCAAGCTTATCAAAAAGAGATGATAGCAGAAAGACATCGTCATAGGTATGAGTTTAATAGTAGATATTTGCAGCAATATGAAAAGAATGGAATGATAGCTACGGGAAAAAATATCGATACGGGATTAGTAGAAATAGTAGAAATCCCTACTCATACTTGGTTTGTAGGAGTGCAATTTCACCCTGAATATAAGAGTACTGTAGAAAACCCTCATCCTTTATTTGTAGATTTTGTAAGAGCCTGTTTAGATCATCAAATAAAGTAATTATGTTATTTTTTTAAGTTTTATGCAAAAGAAAACGGATATTAACGCAATTGTTGGATTTATACTTATGGGAGTTATTCTTGTGTGGTATATTTATACAAATGATAGTCATTTACCATCTCAAATGAATAAAGATAATTCCAGTATTATAGTAGAAAAGCGGAGTAATTCTATTGAAAATTTGCCAAAAGAAAAAGTATTCTTGCCTAAAAACTCTACTTTTGAAGAGAAAATTACAGTGTTAGAAAACGATTTAGTAAAGATAAAAATATCTAGTAAAGGAGGTCAAATTATACAAGCTCAACTTAAAAAATATACTACATTTGATTTACTTCCTTTATATTTGGTAGATAAGGGAAATCATAAGTTTAATATCAAATTTACCAATATACAAGGACAAAATATAAATACATCTGAACTATTTTTTCACCCTACTTTGAAGCAAATACAAGGTAGAGAAGTGTTATCTATGAAGAGTGTAATTTCTGAGGGTAAATCCATAGAATATTTATATACTTTACCATTGGATGATTATATGTTAGATTTTTCTATACACACAATGGGAATGTCAGATTATATTAATGCAAATGAAAATATAAAATTATATTGGAATATGAAAACGGTAAATCATGAGAAGAGCAAAACTTATGAAAACCGTTATACCGAAATGTATTACAATAAAGATAATGGTAAGATAGATTACCTATCTGTGGGAGGAATAGATGAGGAAAGCGAAGATAAAAATATAAAATGGGTAGCTTACAAACAACATTTTTTTAGTTCGGTACTGGTTACTGATAAGCGTTTTAAAACTGCTTTACTCCGCTCTGAAAGTATAGATGATGAGAGTATTTTTACCAAATCATTTTCTTCAGTATTATCTTTGGAAATCAAAAATGGGGAACTCAACTATGATATGAATTTATATTATGGTCCAAATGATTTAGGAGTCTTAGATAAATATGAACATCAATTAGAAGAGTTAGTACCTTTAGGATGGGGGATATTTGGTGTAGTAAATGAGTACTTTATTTATCCTATATTTAGACTTTTTCATTCTATGGGATTAAGCGTAGGACTTGCTATATTATTTTTAACATTTGTAGTAAAAACATTGCTTTTTCCTATTACATACAAGAACTTTTTATCTACGGCCAAAATGAGAGTAATTCGTCCGGAGATAAATGAACTCAATAAAAAATTAGAGAAAGCAGATCCCATGAAAAAGCAACAAGCTACTATGGAATTGTATAGAAAAGCAGGGGTGAACCCTATGGCAGGGTGTTTACCTATGTTATTGCAAATGCCTATACTTTTTGCAATGTTTAGATTTTTTCCCATTGCTATAGAGTTGCGTCAGCAGCCATTTTTATGGGCTACAGATTTATCTTCTTATGATTCTATATATGATTTTGGTTTTTATATTCCTCTATATGGAGACCATATTAGTTTATTTGCATTGTTAATGTCGTTATCTACATTATTATATACCAAAATGTCAGGAAATGCAGGTATGGCGCAACCATCGCAACCAGGTATGCCAAATATGAAAGTTATAATGTATATCATGCCTGTAATGATGATATTTTTCTTTAACGATTTTGCTTCAGGGTTAAGTTATTATTACCTTATGGCAAACCTAATTAACATCGTGCAGATCGTTATCATAAAAAAATATATTATAGATGAGGATAAGATTCATGCTCAAATGCAAGAGAATAAGAAGAGACCTCACAAAAAATCTAGATTTCAAGCTAAATTAGCTGAGATGGCTAAAAAAGCTCAAGAACAAAGGCAACAGAGATAAAGCTATTATATTAGAAACTTTTTATACATCGAATAGAGTAACCCTGTGTACGGTAATCTACACTATTTGAAGAGATGTGATTACTGTGGAAATATAGTCTAAAACTGTATCTACTATCAGTAATATAAGAAGTATTAGTCCAGTAATACCCTTGAGAACCTTGAGATCCTATATTACCATCACTCCAATCCCTATAACCGGAACTAGGAAGTTTTAATATACTTTTAAAGGCTTTTTCTTTGAAGTTTGGAATACTTTCGTCCCAAGAGGCTATTTCTTTTTCCCATTCTTGCTTGGTAGGTATTCTAAATGAATCAGGACAAGGGTTAGTTATTATGTTATTTTTATTAGACCAAAATTTATGCTCTTGCATACTATAATGCCAATTATAATTTGATATGATAAATTTATTATGCCATGAATTATTTTTAGAAAGTTGAATTTTAGTAATAGGAGAGTCATGTTTTTCATGCCCATCATTTCCTCTACCAAACTGATAGTAATTTCCATAAGCCTTAACATCATCTGTAGAAGTAGCTATACGATGTGCACCAAGGTTCCTGTCTAGCCATATTCTTCCTGTTTTAGAAGTTATGGGTTTAGGTGGAGAAGGCTCATTAAATTTTGATTCTTTATTATAGTTTTTTATACAGCGAACTGAGAAACTATTAGCAGTGCTACTTTGGTCGTGAGGATAAATAATGTTACTATAAAAATATAATGTAGTACCATCTCTTTCTTTATTAGGAGTACTTGACCAGTATTCTCCTAGCGAACCTTTAAGTTGGATAACCCCTTTTGCATTTTTAAAACCTGCACAGGGTAGTTTTAGTATACTTTTGAAAGCTCTTGTTTTGAGGTTGGGAATATTATTATCCCAACTGGAAATTTCATTTTGCCATTCTTTTTTTGTAGGTAATCGGAATCCTTTGGGACATAAATTATTAATACTATTAGATGAATAATAATTTCCATAAGATTTAGAATCGTTAGTAGCAGTAGCAACTTGAGAAGCTCCTAAATTTTTGTCCATCCATGTTCTTCCCGTTCTAGAAATTACAGTGCTTACCTGTGCGGAAATTATATTTGAAGTTACAAAGCATAATAGTATTATTTTTTGAGTTTTCATAGTTATTTATTTTGACATCTACTAAACTTCTACTAATTTAATAAACAAAAGTAATTATATTTTAAATAAATAAAAAAAATATACGTAGAATAAAGTGTTTTTTAATTTGTTTTGAATAAAAAGTAGTGTAAATATATCTTAGAAAAACTTTTGCATTGTCTGATAAAAATATGTTAAGTTAGCCAACATTGCAAACACTTTAAGTGTTTGCAATATGCCAAAAGTAAAAGATTTAGAGCGTCTATATTATCGTAAAAGATACTATTTTAAACAAGTAAATTTATTACTTGGTCTTGGTTATTCGTTAAAACTGATTTAGTGTTTTCAATGTTACCTAACCTAACAATTATAAAAATAATTTTTAATAAAAAGGTATAAATAAATAGAATATTTTATTAGTTTTGTAAATTGTGTAATTTACTAATAATTAAACTAAAAAATATTTAGAACGTTGAGTTTAAAAACATTAATTATTTTATGTTTGGTAAGTTTTGGATTATTAAAATGTAAAACAAAAAAAAATAACCGTCCAAATGTAATCGTTATTTTGGCAGATGATTTAGGTTATTCCGATATTGGCTCTTATGGTGGAGAGATTGAGACTCCTAATTTAGATAAATTAGCCAAAAATGGCGTACGTTTTACTCAATTTTACAACAATAGTCGCTGTTGCCCTTCAAGAGCGAGTTTACTTACAGGGCTTTATGCTCATCAAGTAGATATAGGTTTCATGGTTTATAAAGACTTTGGCAAAGGATATAGGAAAAATATCAATAATAATAATTGTGTCACCTTTGCAGAAGTTTTGCGTAGAGGAGGTTATCAAACCATGATGGTTGGTAAATGGCATGTGGGACATACTGATATTAAATCTCGTCCTGAAAATAGAGGATTTAATAAGTTCACGGGCATATATTCTCATGTGGATAGTTATTGGAAAGTATTAAGGGGCTGTGATATCTATAAAGATCAAAAGATATTGATTAAAGCACAAGAAAATCCTAAAAACCCGTATAGACCCAATGAGGAGTTTTATATTACAGATTTTTTTACAGATGCTGCTATAGATTATATCAATCAAAATAAAAAAGAAAATTCAAAAAAACCTTTTTTACTCTATTTGGCTTATAATGCTCCACATTTTCCATTAGAGACACCAGAGAAATTAACTGAAAAATATCGTGGGAAATATATGAAAGGATGGGATGTTTTACGCAAAGAGAAATTAAAGCGAATGAAAAAGATAGGGCTTGCTTATGAAAACCAACTTCTCCCTAAAGTGAAAGGATTTAAAAATGCAAAAATCATAGAAAAATTTGTACCCGTTGGTATAGAAACAAAAGAACTTCCCAAATGGGATACTTTGAGCCAAAGAGATAAAAAAGAATTAGATTTTCGTCGTGCTATGTATGCTGGACAGGTTGATAACATGGATTGGAATATTGGTAGGATTATCGAGATACTCAAAGAAAAAGGCTATTATGAAAATACCATCATTATGTTTATGTCAGATAATGGCTGTTCTGGTGAATTAGATCTTTTTGGTATGAATTGGAAAAAATATCATCAATCAAATTATAAACAATGGCGGAAAAAAAGCGGTTGGTCTATTTCGCAGGGACAGTGTTGGGCTGCTTATTCAAATACACCTTTTAAAAAATATAAGAAATTTGTTCACGAAGGAGGTATAGCTACTCCTTTAATTGTTCATTGGCCCAAAGGGATTAGTAAGCCTGGGAGTATTATTAAAAACCAATATTTTCATTTCATTGATGTAATGCCCACTATTTGTGAAATTGCTGAGGTAAAATATCCAAAGACATTTAATAATAATCAAATTGAAACTTTAGAAGGAAAAAGTTTTGTTCCTTACTTGATAGCAGCAAGAGATAAAAACTTTGAAAATAATGAAGAAAGACCTATATTTTGGCAACATGAAAACCATTCAGCAATTAGGCGAGGAAAGTGGAAATTAGTAACTTTAAATGATCGTAGTAAATCACAATGGGCACTTTATGATATTGAAAAAGACAGAGCAGAGGAAAATAATCTCATTAAGAATTATCCTAATATTGCTAAACAAATGAAAAAAATGTGGTATCATTGGGCAGATAGAGTCAATGCAATACCATTTCCAGAAGAAAGAGAATAATTAATAATTTTCGTTGTAATAATAAATTAGATAGCACAGATAAAGTGTTTTACAACGCATTACATAATACTATATAAATTTAAATGACTTAATAACTTGGATAACAAAGAACAAAAAATGAGTGAAGAAGATAAATTAGAATATGAACTGTGGAGAGATCATCTCAATCAACATAGACAAAAGGCTTCTTATTCTGCAAAAAGGATTGATTTATTGACAATTTCTATATCAGGTGCAGGTTTATATATTTCACTGAACTTAATGAATAAACTAAAAGGAGATGGGATTTTAGAAAAAATACTGATTTTGTTAGCCTGTATTTTTTTAATCCGTAGTATATTTCTTAATTTTAGAGGTCAAATTAAAGCTAAAAAAAGCAATGATAATGAAAAAGAATATGCTTCTAAAAAAATGGATAAATTAAGAGGTTTTGAAATTAAACAAGAAGTATTTAATAGCATAAATAAAAAAGTCAAAGATTTAAATAAAATAGTTGATAAACTTGATAAAAGCTCTAGGAATAGTATGTTCGTTGGTTTAGTAATTTTAATTTTTTGTCACGTTCTTATTTTTCTTTGTTTTTAGGGTTTTCTGAGGGTCTCTCGTTATCATTAGCCGTATTAGCGAATTTTTTAATGTTTTCTAAGGGTCTCAAGCTATCATCAGCCGAATCTGCACCTGCCTTCATTTTATTATTCTTTAGATAGAAAAATAAATCTTTGTTAGGTAGAGGTGTTTTAGGTTCTAAATAGGATTTCATATCAGTCTTTTCCAAACCTACCATTTCATTCTGACCTGATATTAAATCTTCTGACTTGAGTTTTGACAGAATATCACCCCAAGTTTTAACTTCATCTTCAATTACAAATATATCATTTGAATTTGGAGTTAAAACACTAATTTTTCTTTTTTCCATTATAATTAAATTTTATTTAAATTTTACACTTGTTTAAAAATCTTTTCAATTCATAAACTCCTTTTTTCTCTATAAAGTCTGAAATATCTTTTACACCTTCATTTAAAGGTATAGCGATGTTTACAGCTTTATTACTTTGGTAATTGTTAATTCTATTTACTAAATTTCTAGATGCCTCAATACCTGCTCTATCATTATCAAAAAAAACATTTACTTTCTTAAACTTTTTTACTATATTACTTAAAATAGTCATAGCAGGGAACATACCCTCATTTTGAAACCATATTACATTTACACCATGATTTTTAAACACTCTATAGTCTTTATAAGACTTTGTAATAATGCAAATATATAAATAAAAATAATATTCAATAACTTATTAACAGCGATAATTTTTAATTGAAATTAGCCAAAAATATTTATTCAATCTAAAAATTATTATAAGTTTTTCAACTTATTTTTAACATATTTAGTTAATATACATTGTTTTATAAGTTTTTTACTAATATTTAAAATATTCAAAAACTCAGGTTTATTTATTTTCAATTTTTATTAAATTTGCCTGAATTTATTAGGTAGGGGGATTTAGTTTTATGATTATTTTAAATTAACTTAGCAAACTAAAAATGAAAAAATTTATTTTATATAGTGTTTTATTACTTGTAATGGCTTTACAACTGCAAGCACAAGAGAAGAATTTAGTACGTAAAGGTAATGAATTGCTGAAAAATAAAAAAGCAGCAGATTCTGAAATTATGTATAAAAAGGCACTCAAATACAATCCTAATTCTATATCAGCTAATTACAATTTAGGCAATTCAGTATTTGAGCAAAAACGATTCAAAGAATCTATAGCACAATACGATTTGGTAGCTAAAACTACCGGAGATAAAAATGTGAAATCTGCATCATACCACAATATGGGTAATGCACTATTGCAAGAAAAGAAATTAGATGAAGCTATAAAAGCATACGAGGATGCGTTGAGAAATAATCCAAATGATAAACAAACAAGGCATAATTTGATTTTGGCAAAAAGAATGAAGCAACAACAAAAATCAAAAAATAAAAAGAATAACAAAAGTAAAGATAAGAATAAAGATAAAAATGAAGATAAAAATGAAGATAAAAAAGACAACAGGAATAATAAAAAGGATGAGAGTGAAAAACAAAAGCAAGATAAAAAAAACCAAAAACAACAGAGAAAGAAAAAACAAAATAGATTATCTAAAGAGGAAATAAAGCGTATATTAGAGGCTATGAAAAAAGAAGAAGATAAAATTCAAAAAAAGGTAAAAAAGAAAAAGGTAAAAGCCAAACGAGTAAAAACAGATAAAGATTGGTAGTAAATATGAGAAAAAGTTTTGTTGCACTATGGAATTTATTTTTCATATCTATAAGTGTATATGCGCAAGATTTTAATGCCTATGCTAGTAAAACCCAATTAGGGCAGTCAGATAAACTTCAAATTACTTTTTCATTAAAGGTAAATGGAAATCAGGAATATGGAAATATTACTCCACCTAGTTTTGAAAACTTTACTGTGGTAGCTGGTCCTAGTACTTCATCACAAAGTTCTTTTAATATGATTAATGGGCGTTCTACTTCTACTAAAACCATTTCTATATCTTATTGGTTAAAACCCAAAAAAAAAGGTAAGTTCACTATAGCTCCTGCTAGTGTAAAGGTAGGTGGAAAAATTCAAAAATCTAATTCTATTACTATAGAAGTTACCAAAAGTGTTCCCGTGTCTAAAAATCCTAAAGATCCTAGATATGAAATTTCTAAAAAAATACACTTTGTATTGAAGTTATCCAATAGAAAACCCTATGTAGGAGAGCAAATTATAGCAGAGTATAAGTTGTATTTTTCGACCTCTATATCTTCTCCTAATATTATGAAACAACCTACTTTTGAAGGTGTGTGGAAAGAGAATATTAAAATTAACCAAAATGGATATGATATTAGAAATGAAAATTATAAGGGACAATTATACAAGGCAATTACCATACAAAAAATGGTGTTAATACCTCAAAAATCAGGTAGAATTACGTTGCCTTCTTGGAGCATAGAAGTACCTGTACAAGTGCAGACAGGGGGGCGTAATTTTTGGGGAGAACCCAATACTGAGAATATGGAGTTGCCCTTATCTTCAAAAGCATTGATATTGAATGTAAAACCGTTACCTGAAAAGGGAAAGCCCAAAGATTTTTCAGGGGCTGTAGGAGATTTTAAGTTATCTGTAAGTTTGAACAAAGAAAATGTAGAGGCAAATCGTTCTGTTCAGTTAGATGTATCGGTGAGCGGGAAGGGAAATTTAAAATTGATAAATCTGCCAATTGTAGAGATGCCTAATGAGCTTGAAAAGTATGATCCAAAATTTAAATCATCTGTTGATGTATCACGTGGAGGATTATTTGGAACTATTAAAAATGAATATTTGGTAATACCACGTTATAAAGGAGTGTATAAAATTCCTAAAGTTGAATTTTCTTATTTCAATCCTAAAACTAAAAAATATGTTACCCTACTTAAAGATGGACTTACTATAAATGTGACTAAAGGCAAAGATTTACCTAAAACTAATATTGTAGATTCTTCAGAAAATTTAGTAAATAAAGAAAAGGTAAATTATATAGGAGGAGACATTTTATATATCAAACAAAATACTAATTTATATAAAGCTACACGAAAGAGTTTTATAGGTTCTAAATGGTATAATATATGGCTATATATACCTTTTATACTGGGAGGTATATTATTTTTTATACTATGGAGTAGAAATCGTAGAGATACCTCTCAAATCAATAGGCAACAAGCGGCTAAATTAGCTCAAAAGAGATTAAAGAAAGCATATAAGATGCTTAAACAAAATAATAGTAGTGAATTTTATATAGAATTAGAACGTGCTTTATTTGAATATTTAATGAGGAAATTGAGTATTAAAAAAAATGATCTGAATAAAGATTATTTAAAAGAAATATTACAATCTCAAAATATAGAATTAGAACTTATTTCTGAACTTATGGATATTCTCAATGATTGTGAATTTGCCAGATATACTCCCTCTAACGATAATAGTCAGATGATTCAAGAATATCATAAAGCTACAAATGTTATATTGAACTTGGAAAAAAATGTAAATTAAATGAAGAATTATTTTTTAGTGCTTATATTAGTATGTAGCTTTTCGATATTATTTGCTCAAAGTAATGAGGAATTATTTACTGATGCAAATAAGCATTATCAAAGTAAAGAGTATTTAATAGCTATAGAGATGTATCATAGTATCTTACAGAAAGGGTATATTTCTTCAGAATTGTATTTTAATTTGGCAAATAGCTATTATAAATTAGGAAGTTTAGGAAAATCAATATTAAATTATGAAAGAGCTTTAAAGTTAGATTCAAATGACGAAGATATATTGTTCAATTTAAGTTTAGCAAATTCTAAAGTAGTAGATAAGATAGATAAATTACCGGACTCTATATTTACTAAATTTTGGAAAACGTTTAGTGATATGTTTTCTTATCATACTTGGGGATATTTAGCAATTATATTTTCATTTCTTTCTATGATAACTTTCTTTGTGTACTATCTTTCAAAGTTTATAAATCATAAGAAAATGGCTTTTTATTTAATGCTTGTTTTTTTTGGTTTAACTTTTATAAGTGCATTTATAAAAAATCAACAGGAGAGTTTTATCCAAAATTATAAGCCAGCCATTATATTAGCAGATAACGTGTATGTAAAGAGTGCTCCTAATCTTGCAGCGGAGGATTATTTTGTGCTTCATCAGGGTACTAAAGTAGTTGTAATAGAAGAAGTACACCTTTGGAAGAAGATAAGATTGCAAGATGGTAAGATAGGATGGATGAAAAGTGATAGTTTAGAAAAAATATAGATTTAACTAATTAGCTAAATCTATATTCGCAACTGATAAATTAAAAATTTGAGTAAATGATAAATGTATCTGAATTAGCTAAGGAAAAATTAAAAATGCTTATGAAAGAGGAGGGGTTTGATATAGAAATTAGTTTTGTAAGGGTAGGAGTAAAAAGTGGAGGATGCTCAGGATTATCGTATGATTTAAAATTTGATAATAAGCAAAATCAAAATGATAAATCTTTTGAAAATAATGGAGTAAAAATACTTGTTAACAAAAAAAGTTATTTGTATTTAATCGGAACTACACTGGAGTACTCTGGTGGGTTAAATGGCAAAGGCTTTTATTTTAATAATCCTAATGCTTCTAGAACTTGTGGTTGCGGCGAGAGTTTCTCATTGTAAAAATTATTGATTCCATGGAAAAAAAAGAATTAAGCGAAAACGAAGAGTTGTTACAAGATATCACATCTTCTTCATATAAATATGGTTTTACTACAGATATAGAATCTGAAACCATACCCAAAGGTCTAAATGAGGATGTTATTAAAATTATATCTCAGAAGAAAAATGAGCCTGATTGGCTTTTAAAGTGGAGGTTAGATGCTTTTAGGAGATGGAAAAAAATGAAAGAGCCCAATTGGGTGAATGTAGAATATAAAAAGCCCAATTTTCAGGATATTAGTTTTTATTCTGCTCCTAAAACAAAAAAGGAATACAAGAGTTTAGATGAGGTAGATCCAGAATTACTCAAAACATTTGATAAGTTAGGAATATCACTGGAAGAGCAGAAGAGATTATCAGGTGTAGCTATGGATGTGGTAGTAGATAGTGTATCGGTGGCTACTACTTTTCAAGATAAACTTGCTGAGTTAGGTATCATATTTTGTTCTATGAGTGATGCAATACAAAAGCATCCTGAATTGGTGAGAAAGTATATAGGTAGTGTAGTGCCTAAGGGAGATAATTTTTATGCAGCTTTGAATTCTGCAGTATTTTCAGATGGTTCGTTTTGTTATATTCCAAAAGGAGTGAGATGTCCTATGGAACTCTCTACTTATTTTAGAATTAATCAGTCAGGTACGGGGCAGTTTGAAAGAACACTTGTAATAGCAGATGAGAGGTCTTATGTAAGTTATTTAGAAGGATGTACTGCGCCTCAAAGAGATGAAAACCAATTACATGCTGCTGTAGTAGAGCTCATAGCTATGGATGAAGCAGAAATTAAATATTCTACAGTGCAAAACTGGTATCCCGGAGATAGTGAAGGTAAAGGAGGAGTGTATAATTTTGTAACTAAAAGAGGAATTTGTAAAAAAAGATCTAAAATATCTTGGACACAAGTAGAAACTGGTTCTGCTGTAACTTGGAAGTACCCTTCTTGTATATTACAAGGGGATTATTCTATTGGCGAATTTTATTCTGTAGCACTTACTAATAATTATCAAAAAGCTGATACAGGTACTAAGATGATACATCTGGGCAAAAATACAAAAAGTACGATTATTTCTAAAGGAATATCTGCTGGAAAATCACAGAATAGTTATAGAGGGTTAGTAAAAGTAAGCAAAAAAGCTGAAGATTCGCGTAATTTTACTCAATGTGATTCTTTGCTTATGGGAGATAAATGTGGAGCTCATACATTCCCTTATATAGAAGTATCTAATGAAACTGCTCAATTAGAGCATGAGGCTACTACTTCTAAAATAGGCGAAGATCAAATATTCTATTGTAACCAAAGAGGAATAGATACTGAAAAAGCTATATCGCTTATTGTAAATGGTTTTTCTAAGGAGGTACTCAATAAATTACCAATGGAATTTGCAGTAGAAGCACAAAAACTCTTAGAAGTTTCGCTTGAAGGAAGCGTGGGCTAAACAAAAACATATTAATTTTAAAACTACGAATATGTTTTATGCAAGGTGTTGTAATCAAATCTACAGGTAGTTGGTATTTTGTTTATATTAAAGATGGTACCCATACCAAATGTCGAATAAAAGGAAAGTTCAGAACTCAAGGCATTAAAAGTACAAATCCTATAGCTGTAGGAGATAAGGTGGAATTTGAATTATTACCACAGGAAAATGTAGGGGTAATTACCAAAATTTTTGATAGAAAGAATTTTATGGTAAGGAAATCTGTAAACTTATCTAAGCAAATTCATATATTGGCGTCTAATATAGATATGGCTTTTCTTTTGGTAACTGTAGAGTACCCTGAAACTTCAACCAGTTTTATAGATAGGTTTTTGGTTACGGCAGAAGCTTATCATATTCCCGTTACTATTGTTTTTAATAAGATAGATATATATAGCCATGATGCTACTAAAAAGAAAGATGAACTTAAAAAAATATATACAGATATTGGGTATAACTGTATAGATGTTTCAGCAATAAATTATACCCATGTAAATAGGATGAAACATTTAATGAAGGATAAAATAGTTACTCTCTTTGGACACTCAGGAGTGGGAAAATCGACATTGATAAATACCATTGATAGTACATTAAATTTAAAAACAAACAAGATTTCAGAGTTTTATAAATCAGGCAGACACACTACTACTTTTGCTGAAATGTTCAAACTAGATTTTGGAGGTTTTATAGTAGATACTCCGGGTATAAAAAGTTTAGGATTAGTGGATATGACCAAGCGAGAATTGAGTAAATATTTTCCTGAGATGATTCGTTTACAGTCAGGGTGTAAATTTCATAATTGCTTGCATTTAAATGAACCTCAATGTAATATCAAAGAAGCATTAAAAAAAAATAATATTTCACAAAGTCGTTATCAAAGTTATGTCTCGTTTTTGGATGATGAAGATACTTTATAGAAGATAGGCAAATACTGATTAATATATTTATTAAATAGGGATTTACTAGATAAACCTGAGTTTGATATGAGTAAAGATAAAACATTTTAAATTATCACACTGTAAATCAATTTTTTAATCATAGTTTTAAGGTTTTAATATTCTCTTTTCATTATGATGTTTGCGAGTTGTTTGAGTGCTATTTTTCTTTCATCTTTCACTTCTATATCGTTTAGGTTATCTATAGCTTTTTGGTAGTACATATCAATTTCAGGTTGGATGTGCTTAGGTATATGCAATTGGTTGTAGATTTGAGTAACGGCATTTATCTTCTCTTCAGGATTAAACTCTTTAATAGAAAACCAGTGTAATAATTGATCTTTAATTTTTTCATCTGCAAGTTCTAAAGCCTTTAAAAATAAAAAAGTTTTTTTGTTTTCTAAAATGTCCCCAGCTATTTGTTTACCAAATTTTGCTTTATTAGCATATACATCCAATAGGTCATCTTGTAGTTGAAAAGCAATACCTAGTTGTAGACCAAAATTATAAATTTTTGTACATTCAGTATCTTTAGTTTCTGCTATGATAGCTCCTATTTGTAAGGCACAGCCTAAAAGTACAGCTGTTTTGTAGGTTATCATTTTTATATATTCTTCTATAGGTACCTTTTGTAAGGTTTCAAAATTGATGTCGTATTGTTGTCCTTCGCATATTTGTAGAGCTGTACGATTGAATAGTTGCAATACTTTTTTGAATTGTTTGTTGGGTAGTTCTTCAAAGTATTGATATGATTTGATAAGCATAGCATCACCTGAGAGGATACCTATATTTTCATTCCACTCATTATGTACGGTGGGTTTACCTCTCCTTAGTGGTGCTTTATCCATAATGTCATCGTGCATTAGCGTAAAATTATGAAAATACTCTATGGATAAAGCGCAAGGAAGGGCTTTATTAATATCTCCATCAAATACATCACAACCCATAAGTACGAGTAGCGGTCTAAGGCGTTTTCCACCTAAAGATAAGATATAGTCTATAGGTTCGTAGAGTTCTCTGGGACGCTGATGATTACATTTGTAAGATTCTATGGTTTTGGCTATTTTTTTCTGGGATGTTTTTTTGGATTCTAACATTTGCTGCCCTGTTACAATACTCTTGCTGAATATCAATACCTATAGAGTATCTATTCATTCGTTCAGCGACTAAATTAGTAGTGCCAGAACCCATAAATGGATCGAGAACGACATCGTTTTCTTTTGTGAAAAGTTTAATAAACCACTCTGGCAAATCTTCAGGGAAGGCAGCACTATGGTTTTTATTATTACAAACCGTATAAGCTCTGTAAAATGTGATAGGCTTTGTAGCATGGTTTATTTTTTCTTTTTAGAATTAAATTTTATGACTTTTTTCCAATCTATTTCACCTTCTCAGAATTTAAAAAGGTTGCAAATATAAAGAACTAAATCTAAAACTTCACTTGCAGTTGCAATTTTAAATCGGTACTTACGTTACCTTGTATTTTATCGTAACCGCTACCTATTTCTCTTTTATTAGTAAATTTGGTTTGAGAAAGTTTAAGCCATAAGTTGATATTTGGGGTAGGGGTGTATTTGATGAGTAAGAAGTATTTTACTCCTTTATCGTAATAGGCCGGTATAGAAAAGCTGTATAGTACATCTTTTTCGTAGGCGTATATTCGAGTATCCCAAGAGGTATCAAATAGGGCTATTCTGCCACTAAATGTAAGCTTGTATTCCGTTTTATAGGTAAAATCTTGAAAGATAAGGCTCCCTATATCATTGGCTTTTTTATGGAGTTCTACTCTCGATTGTAAACGGAGATTCTCATAAATATAATATAATGCATTATATCGGATTTGATAACTATATTTGTGTTTGAACCTTATATAATTTTCAAAATTTTCAAAGGGTTGATAATTGACTTGAAGTAAAAAATCAGTGGCTTTTTTAAGTTCTTTTTTATAGGTTTCTAATTGGTTGAACTCAAAAATATCATGATAAAAATTCAGGTTTAATTTAGATGAAATTATCCATTTTATGCCCAGGTAATATCCTTGTTCGGAGGTAGTATTACTCTCTCCAAAATTGTTTTTATAAAAAGAGAAATATGTTTTTTGTATATTTCTATAGGATAGACCCAGTGAAATATTTTCGTTGGCTTGAAATATCAAATGATTAAGCGTAGCCCACCCTCTGCTTGTAAACGCTGTTTCACCTGAGAGTTCTAATTGATTCCAGAAATATTGATAATCTACAGAAGCAACTGTGTTGTTACTACCTTTGAATTTATAAATATTGTAAATAGAGTAGGAGGGAGTAAATGTTCTATTAAAAGAGGTATTTAATATTGTAATTCCAGTAGATAAAAAATCATTGGTATATTTTATTCTACCTCCTATATCATATTTTAGTGTGTTGTGTTTTTTCTCGAGTTCAGAATGGGTTCGGTGGTATCCAGTAGTATATAGAGATAAAATATCACCTTTATCGTTTAAATTAGCATCTATGGGTTTTGCAGAGGCAAGTATAGTAAGATTGAGTTTTTCTAATGTATAATTTAATGCAACACCCCTAAAAAATTGATTTTCATTTACACCTGAATATATTGTAAGTTCTCTGGGAAATTGTGAAATTTGGGTAGTGTAAGCAGATTTATTGATGCCAAAGTTATTACTCAATAGTCCTTGCCCTATCTCTAAAGTATAGTCACCAATAATTATTTTCTCAAATCCTAACAATTTATTTAGTTGCAAGTGAAAAGAATAAAAATCAAAGCCGATATACTTGGAGTTGCTAAAACTCTCACCTGCATCTTTTTCGCAACTGATATTAAATTTAATTTTATCTCGGTAAGTGTATTTGTATTTCAATAGGGTTTTATGGGCACTACCTATATATTTTTTATGGTACTTTTCTCGAGGTTCTAATATATTTTGATTTCTGATAAGTATGCGTTGTTTTCCATAAGTTAGTAAGTCTTTAAAGGTATATTTTTTCGTTGGTAAAGAGAGTTCTACAATAGCTGACAATTTTTCTATAATTTCCTTTGTAAATCCTTTTACTGAAGAGAGTTCGTATATGCTTATTAATGCGCCATTTAGCTTGCGATAGTTCAAAAAATTATAAATTTGAAATATATCTAAAAAGGGTATTTTCCGCAATTCTTTCTGAGAGGCGGTATTTAGATTGATTTTTTGTTCAAGTAGATTTTGTAGGGTTTCAGTATATTCGTTGGCATCTTTAGCGGTATTGCTTTCTAGTAGAGATTCTAAATAGGTGTCTGTAGGGATGATGGTATCTGTATATATTGTATTCGCTTTAGTGTAAGGGCATGCCAGTACTAAGAATATTTTGAATATGAACTTTATATTTTCTAACATTGTTTCAAATGTAATATTTTTTAATCTATAGAAAATATTAAATTTTGGAGGTATTTTATATCAATAAAAAAGTATAAGACTATTGTAAAAAGTCTTATGATTTAGTTTTTTGGGTCTATTTTGGGATTAAAAATTATAATTTTTTTGAGAATTTTGTCAATCAGTAGTCTTATTTTATTGACTTTTTTGGGCGTTTTTTCTATTTGATCTGATAATTGGATGCAAGTATATTGAGGCTTCTATTTTTTCTTCTATAATGATATCTCTATCTTGAGTAGTGATTAGAACTAATCACTACTCACTAATCACTGTTCTTTATCTTCCAAAGTAGTTGTTAAAATAGCCTCTTTTTTCTCTTTGGCACTCCCTACGATAGTTTGTGCTTGCTTTATGCTTACTTCTAATTTTTCTACTTTTTCAACCAATTCTTTTTGAATTTTTAGAGGTGGAAAGGGGATTTGAATTTGTTTTACCATTGGAACAGTTAATTGAGGAATAACACCTCCTGTATCACTAATATTTATAGTTTTTAATATTGAACTTAAATATTTTATTAAAACAATATCATTCTTTGGAATAACAACAACTAACCTTACAATAGGAAAAAATGGTTCACTTCTTAATTCTATATTTCCTATTGTTCCTCTTGCAGATATGGTTATACTTGGTTTTTCAACCCTTGCTTTATTGGTGTAACCATACAAACCCTTGTTTTCAATAGTATTTGAGAAAATGGGAATTTTTAAGGTATCTGTTTTCATTATTGAAAAATTATCTTTTGGAACATCGCCACCCGCAAAAATATCTTCACATATTTCTTCCAAATTTTTCATCTCATA
Source organism: Ichthyobacteriaceae bacterium (assembly GCA_965226285.1). GTDB lineage: Bacteria > Bacteroidota > Bacteroidia > Flavobacteriales > Ichthyobacteriaceae > CBDDCQ01. The sequence continues at coordinate 453,141 of CBDDCQ010000005.1, read as the reverse complement.
CTCCGCATTCACCACCGCTTGCACTTCTTTTTTAATTTGACTTTTACAAGTGCTTATTTCTGCCTGTGCTTGTGCTACTTCCGTGTCTATGGCTTCGCATTCCGTTACTATTTCTTGCTGAACTTCTAAAGGTGGCAATGGTATTTTAAAAGGGGATAACTTTTCTCTAGTGATTTGTGGTTGTGCTGTTCCAGTTATCACAATACTTAAATCATAAAAATTAAGAACTTCAAATAAATACTTTTTTAATAAATTTTTATTTAAAGGCTGAGCTACCATAGCATTACCTGTTATCCAAGATTGTTTTTCTGTAAAATTAATTGTTCCACAAGTTGCTCCTCTACAAGTTATAGTAACTTCCTCATGTTCATGATTAAAATCATCAAAATAACCAATGATACCGTTAGCACCATAAACTTTATATTTTCCAGAATCTTTAATTTGTGCTGAAGTAATAGTTTTTGGTTGATATAATTTACAAACCTCTCCCAAACTCACCAATTCCCACTTACTTTCCATCTCATTATTAATTTTAGGGTTTTTTAAACTAAGGCTATTGCTAAATGCTACTTTTTTAAAATCCAGCATATCAGTAAGCCGTGCTATTTTGACATGTTCGTTGATAGCGGGGTCTATATTTTCATTGGTGAGCGTAGTACAGCCATCAAAAGATTTTAAAATATAACTATTGGCTTTTTGAGGGTTTAAATAATTGTTTTCATCAAACATTTTATTTTGGGCTTGCCCCTTTTGGTTGCGGTTAATTTTAATGCCCTCGCTTCCTTTTCTAGTGGAAAATTCATAATCCAAAAAAGATTCTGCCATTTGTTCTTTCCCCGATTGAACAATTACCGTTTGTTGATATTTATAAGCTTCCTCGCAAGTTTTCTTTAGTCTAAAATCATCTTTGAGCGTGAGCATAAAATAATAAAACTTTTCTTGCTCAATTTCTAAAACTTTATTTAAAAATGTTTTGTTTAATTGCTCTTTTTGCTCTTTTTCGGATAAATTTTTAAACTGCGTTTTCGTTTTTAATTTTTTAATTTCTGATAATTTTTCAAACCAATTTTGATAATCCTTATAAAAAGAAGCGTTTAAAATATTTTCATTTGGTTTTCTATCTATGAACGTTTTATAATCTTGTAAATTTAACTTACGATAAGTTACAAACATGTTTAAGAATCTTTCTCTATCCAAATAATTTATATGCATTCTTTTTCTTTTGCCATTTATTATTTTGGTAAAATAATTTGTATATATTTTACCAAAAACTTCTGTTGCTACTACGGTTCTATCAAATGCATAATCATAACTTCTTTTTTCTAAAAATAAAATTACTGTCTTGGTTCCTGTTGCTCCAAAAGTGTCCCTACCAAAAAGAGCAATAGATTTGATATTAAAATGTTCTAATAAAATTTTGCGTGTTTCTTTGTACAAATCCGAATCATTACTCAAAATAGAAGAAGGCAAAATAATGGCAGCTCTACCTCCTTCTTTTAAAAGTTGTGCCGTTCTTTCTAAAAAAATATTCTCTATTTCTTTAGACTTTTCTGTTAAATTTTTAAATAACGAAAATTCTTTTTCTCCAACATTCAAATAATTTTTAAAGGATTTAATAGAATAAGGCGGATTGGATAAAATTACATCAAAAAGTTTTCTTTTATCTTCAATATCTAATTTTCGGTGATTTTCCAAACCATCACCATAAATAATATTCGCCTCTCCATCGCCATTTAAAAAACAAGCAATTTGCGAAGTTCTCGCCAAACGATAATCTTTTTCAATTCCAAAAATATATTCCCTTGCCCATTCCGTGCTTTCTTTGTATCTTTTTGTATTGGTGCGAATGTGTTCAAAATCGGCTTCTTCAAGGGTTGTATTTTTTACTTTATGGGTGATGTTCTTTTCATCTAATCCGTCAATAAATTTTTGTAGTTCATCGATGCTTTCGGTAAGAAAATGTCCTGCTCCACAAGCATAATCCAATATTTTTGGCAAGAATTTTTTTGTTCCTTTTTCTATTTTTTTTGTCACAATTTTATCTAAACCCAAAGACAAAGTCATAAAACGAACAATCGGCACAGGAGTAAAAAATTGTCCTTCATTTTGTTTGACTCCGTGATTCAAAAGTAACTCAAAAAAATCTCCTAAAAATTGTTGCTTTTTGGTATAACGGAACCTGTAATTTTGCAACATTTTAATGACTTCATTTAAAACTTTTGCATTCTGGTGAAACAATTCCTCGTTATGCACTTCTTTTAAAGCAAACTCGTTTTGGGTATAGTATTTGATTTGCTTGAAAATATTTTCTATTTTGTGAATTTTTGATACTTTTGAATAAGAATCTAAAATATCTTTAATTTCTTGATCTTCAAAATAGACAATCTTTTGTCCTAAATGCTCATCCATTCCTTTGGCATAAAGTTGTTGTAAGCGATCTTGAATTTTCTCTGGCGTATCTTCCCCTTCTTTTACTTGAAAATCTAAAACCTGCTCGCTACCTTTTTCTTCATCTACAATTTTGCAAAGCAATAAAGATAAAAAACGATTAAAAGCATTGGCATTGTCAGAAATATTATTGTGTCGTAATATCTCCATAAATTGATTGAATATTTTACCAGAACTCTCCTTCGAAAATGCTTTTAAATCTTTCTTTTTTAAAGGTTTTAATTCAATTTTATAAGCATTTACATCTTCTTCAAAAATTCCGTTATAGTGAAAATAACAATTAAAAGTTTCTTTCCAAACTTCAAAAAGTTCTTTGTTGTTTTTGGCTTTTTCGTAAAGTTTTATTTTTTTATCTCCCGCTTCATAATCTTTTTTATCTTGTTCTCTGTCTATGGTTTTAACGATAGCATTTTCATAAATGAGGTTTTCATTTTCAAAGTTAGAAGCATACAAGCACAAGTATTTTGTAGATTTTTCTTGCTGAAAATAAGAAAAAAGTTGCCCACCATTAGTAAGCATTTTATGTTTTTCATTTTCGTATTCTTGCCCCCAAGTTTTACATTCAATAATCAACAACGATTTATTTTCTTCATCTTTCACTAAAATATCTGCTCTTCCGCCACTGGCTCCTCTACCTAATTTCCATTTGGGTTCTATTTCTAAATGCTTGGCTTGGTAACCTTTTTCCAAAAGCCGCTGCACGCATTCAAACACGACAAAATTTTCATTAGATGAAAAATTACAAGTTTGCCTTTCATTAACTTTTAAACCTTCTGGGTAAATGATTTGCTCCTTTTCAAAATCTACTTGTAAAATTACCTCGCCAATGGTTTTGATGAAAATATTTTGTTTTTCTGTAAAACTTAAATATTTTAATATTTTTTTGAAATTTTCTTTAGTGATCATAAATGTTAAGTATCAGCCAGATTGGGAACAAATTAATGAGACAAATATACAAATTTTATTAAAATCATAACCTGATTTTTCTTCTATAATAGGCATTATATCACACACTTTACAGTTTTTTATGATTTGTGTATCAACTTTTTTCAAAAGGACTTTTTTGTTCTCATTTTTCAGCAATTAAAATCCTTAGTTTGTCAAAAATCTTGTTGATACTTTGACGGCTAACTTTTGTTAAATCACTCACTTTTTTTGCCTCAATATCGAGACAGGGCGGAGCGTAAAAAAGGTATAGCATACTTTATTTGTATGAAATTTTAATAATAAAAAAAGGAATTTTCATTACTAAAACCCAAACGTTTTTTAAGTATATTTATTAATTGCATGATCTTGTATTAGACCAATTTTATCTTTAGTTATATCGTATTAATTGATTGTTAGTTAAATGTAAGAAAGGTACAAAACACAATGAAATTGCAATTAGTGCCCTCTAATAATGAGCCTCCAACCTTTTAATTTGACAAAAATATCGGTATCTTTAATGGTCATTTTCCATTGACCGTTTGCTCTATCACCTAAGTGTGCATTGGTAAGCAGTTTCAAGGTGATTTTATCTTTGTTGTAGTATGAAGTATCATCAAATTCAAAGGATTTCCCCTCCATATACAAATGACTTTTCAATTTATTTTTGATTAATTTAATATCAAAATTATTTGTTTTTTCAATCATCGTTTTTTTATCTAAATCCAACTCAACTACAACAGATTCTATAAATTGGATGGTACTATTTTTAATGTTAATTGTATTTTCTTTTGTACTAGAATCAATGGCTATATTGAGGTTTGCACTATGAAAAATTTCAGTTTTCATCGGAGGGAGATTTCTCCATTTTTTTGATAATTCTATTGCTTTTTGAGCATTGACCATGCCAAAACCATAATTGTGATTAAACTCAAACTGCGCAGCAGCATTGTTTTTTTTGGCGTGTCCCTGTTGCCAGCCTATATGTGTTGGGTCATTTTTAATAGCAATTTCTGCTAAGATGAGTTTAACGTCACGCCAAGTCAGATTAGGGTTAGCCTCTCGCATCAAAGCTACAATCCCTGTTACTACAGGTGCTGCACCAGAAGTAGCACCAAAACTATCTTCGTATTTTACAGGTCTTAAATTATAACCATATTGCTTTGTAGTTGTCATCATGCGATAACTGGGAGCTGATACCCATAAATTAGAACCAATAGAGGTGAGCCAAGCAATACCTGAAAAAAGTACACTTTTTCCATTAGGTAGTCGCTCTTTAGTAAATTCTCTACTCGTATTTGCTCCGTTATAATCCAAAGAATTGACCAAAATAAACCCATAATAATTATTACCTCCTTCTAATGTTGAATTGATAGAGAATCCATCGTTACCAGCACTTTTAACATGAGCTACTCCTTTACCTAAAAACCCCGTTTCAAGCCCTTTTTCCAAATTCTTTCTATAAGCGGCATCTATCAGAATATCTTCGTCGTTTCCCCAACTGTTATTGATGACAGCAATTTGAGGATTTTGATTGATTCTTTTCAATGCATCTACAACAGCTGACATTGAAACAAGACTACCCTCTGAGAGTATCCCATAGGTATAGAGTTTACTTTCATAAGCTATCCCACGAATCCCGAGATTATTGGCACTTGCCGCGATAATACCCGCTACATTTATTCCATGAATCTCATCGTTGTAAGTTGCATAATTATGACTTTGCGCAAAGTTTTGATTCTCTTTCAAATCTTCATGAGCTGTCGATTCGCTAATGGCAAGGGGATCATCTAAAATGGCAATGTCTATTCCTTTCCCTGTGTAACCTTGTTTCCATACTGGTTCGATCTTAATATCAATACCAACAGTACCATTGTATTGACCGGTGTTTTTCAAATACCATTGATGTTTATAAAGAGGGTCTGTAATTTCTAATTTTTTTGAAGAGTTTGATTTAGTGGTAAAATATACCTCTTTACTCTTTATCTTTTCTCCTTTTCGTCCCTTTAATTTAGTTCCATCTATTTTCAAATAATATGTTGTATCATATACCAAGGTATTGAGGTTTATTTTTATTTGGGTTTTATTTTCACTTATATCATTTGTGAATATTACATTCTCTCCTGTAGGGTTATATTTTTTCAATAATATGATATTATGAATATTACTTTGGTTAATTTCATCTCCATTGGAATAGCTTACTTGACCACTGAAATTTATAATAATGTTTTTTTGAGGATCTATATTTTTTTGTTTATCATCTATATTTAAGGAGATAGAGATATATTCTGTTTGATCTGATTGGATTATTTCAGATCTTTTACAACACCACAATACTAAAATTATTGTAAGTGAATATAAGAAATTATGATAACGATTCATATTAATCTAAAATTTAGATGTTCTGTTTATTAGTTTGAACTGTAATATTACATATTAAATTATAGTTAGTAAATTAATATTGTATAGAGTTGTTTAATATTTATGGTTGAACTGATTAGATTATAAATCCGATAGTTTAAATATTTGGTTGAGTTTTACGCCTTTTTCAGTGTGTTTTACGGTGCAAATTTCATTTTGTGCATCGTGTTCAAAGAATAGAAAATAATTATTATCTGCTGCGTCTTTGAGAAAATCTGTTTTTTCATCCATACTCAGTAGCGGTCTGGTATCAAAACTAGGAATGTAAGGTATGGGAATATGTGCTACAGTAGGTATCAAATCTGCTACAAATACAATGGTTTTACCCTTGTATTCTATAATGGGTATTATTTGTTTTTCAGTGTGTCCATCTACTGTTTTTATAGAAAAATTAAACGGTAATTCATCATTTATAAAATGTAATTGTCCGCTTTGTTCTATGGGTAAAATATTATCGGAGAGAAAAGAGTATTTTTCTCTTTCATTAGGATTAGTAGCCCATTTCCAATGGTTTTTATGACTCCAATATCGGGCATTTTTAAAGGCGGGTTCTAATATATTCTTAGTATGGTTCTGTATTATAGCACCTCCACAGTGGTCAAAGTGTAAATGAGTGAGTAATACATCGGTAATATCGTCTTTAGAAAAGCCTATTTTCTGTAACAAATTATCCAAAGGTATCTCACCATTGAGGTAATAGCGGCTAAAAAACTGTTCGGATTGTTTATTTCCTATACCAGTGTCTATTAGTATTAACTTATCTCCATCTTCTATAAGTAAGCAACGCATAGCACAGTTTACCATATTGTTAGCATCAGCGGGATAGTGCTTGTGCCATATAGCCTTGGGAACTACGCCAAACATAGCACCACCGTCTAACTTAAAATTACCTGTTTCTATGGTGTATAGTTTCATTTTATTATTTAAACGCCAGTAAAATCTTATATTTTTTGTATTTGCTTTTTATATCTATTGTAATTCTTGAGATTAGTTGATATAATACCCATGTAGTCGACACAATTTCAGCAACTACAATCACTTCATTTTTCTCTTTTGATTTATTTTTCGGGTTGCTAAGTTACTATTTTTTTTGTTAAATTCAAAATAGGAATTATGCCAATATTCTAAAATAGTAAATTTATGTCTATATTTTTTGTAGTATTTTATAGATTCAAATAGTATCCATACAGGAGCTAAAAATCCAAACCACTTTTTTGCAAAAATTGCTTTGGCTCTTATGCTTTTTTTAGTAAATTTTTGTGCAGTAGTTTGACTGGAATGGCGCAAAATTTCTGACGGATAAAAAATAATTTTAAGTCCTTTTTTATAAGCATCCCTCAAGAATAAAGCTTCTTCACCTATGGGATATTTGCTCCCTATACCAAAGTATGTGTTGAACTTTAGATTGTTTTTGATAATAGATTTTCTCTTAAATGTAATTTCTACTGATGACACTTGCCTTAATGTGCTTAAGTTATGTACAAAAGGATAATTTTTATACATTTTTTTATTTCTATTTTGCATTTTAAAAGTAATTATATCTGCATTGGGATGTTTTTTATAAGCCTGAATGACTATTTTCTCAAAATTATTTATGTAAGTTATATCATCATCAGCTATGAGGTTTATATTTCCTTTCGAATTTTCTATGGCTCTGTTTCTGCTTTTGGAAATACCTTTTTCTGCAAAGCAGAAAAGTTTTTCAGAGAGTTCTACATCATTTTTGTTTACAATGGTAAGTTGGTTTATTACTAAAAAATCTACGTTTTCATTTTTAGGTAAAATACGACCTACAAATGATACATCCGTTTGATTCATTGTGGAGATAAGTACTTGTAATTTCATCTGTAAACAAGCAATAATTTCTAAAATTTTTGTTAAGATAAGAGGGATAATTATCTTAAAAAGTTATTTTTCTCCCTATGTCTCATGACTGCAAATGTAACTTTTTATTTACTCAAATCATTTACTGAACGGTACCATAAATTATTTTCTCGTTTTAAGAAGATAAAAATGTTTATTGGCTTGTATTTGAACACCATACGAAAGCAGATAAAACCATAAGGGCTGCAGAATTTGAAATTACAAAGGGAGCTACCCCAAGCGATTTAACTTGGAATAAACAAAGTAAGGTTTATCGTCCATCAGGTGAGATAAGCAATCTTGAATCTTGAATGATTAGCAGGTGTGTATAGTCTTTGTTCAACACATCTGTGTTATGAGTACTTATCAGATTAAGTGCTCGTGTTCTAAATCTGTTTTTCCAATGGTTAATAATTTAATTTTCATAAGGCAACTTTATTAAATTTTACTTTACTTGCAGCTTTGATTCTGCTCAGTTATCTGCCGGTTTTCTAAACGGAACCTAACTATAGGGGGTTGTTATTTTAAACTCCCTATCATCTCTTCGGGTCTTACCCATTGGTCGAATTCTTCAGCTGATAAAAAACCTAGATTGATAGATTCTTCTTTTAGTGAAGTACCATTTTCGTGGGCAGTTTTAGCAATTTTGGCAGCTTTTTCATATCCTATTTTGGTATTAAGTGCCGTTACCAACATAAGTGAATTATTTAAATACTGTTTGATATTTTTATAATTTGGCATAATATCTTTAGCGCAATTATCATTAAAGGATACGCAGCTGTCTCCTATAAGTTTTGCAGATTCGAGGAAGTTGTGAGCCATCATGGGTTTAAATACATTCAACTGGTAGTGTCCTGTAGCTCCTCCTATTGATATGGCAGTATCATTACCCATTACTTGTGCACATACCATAGTGATGGCTTCACATTGTGTAGGGTTTACTTTACCTGGCATAATGGATGAACCCGGTTCATTCGAAGGAATGATAAGCTCTCCTATACCTGAACGAGGACCTGATGCTAACATACGAATATCGTTTGCTATTTTCATAAGGGATACAGCAATTTGTTTTAGTGCTCCGTGGGATTCTACTATGGCATCGTGAGCAGCAAGTGCTTCAAATTTATTTTCGGCAGTTCTAAAGGGTAATCTGGTAAATTCAGCGATATAATTGGCTACTTTAATATCGTATCCTTTAGGTGTATTGATGCCTGTTCCTACAGCTGTTCCCCCCAAAGCCAATTCAGATAAATGGTGTAAAGTATTTTCAAGTGCTTTAAGCCCGTGGTTTAATTGAGATACATAACCTGAAAACTCTTGTCCTAAGGTAAGGGGAGTAGCGTCCATAAGGTGGGTTCTACCTATTTTTACTACCTCTTTAAATTCTTTGGATTTCTTTTTTAAGGTATCTCTTAATTTTTGTATTCCGGGAATGGTAGTATTCATTATCATTTTGTATGCGGCAATGTGCATAGCAGTGGGGTAGGTGTCATTAGACGATTGAGATTTATTTACATCGTCATTGGGGTGTATAAAGGTTGTTCCCTCTCCTAATTTTTCTCCTTTAATTACATGGGCTCTATTGGCTATTACCTCGTTTACATTCATATTTGATTGTGTGCCTGAGCCCGTTTGCCATATTACCAATGGAAATTCATCATTGTGTTTACCTTCTAGTATTTCATTGCATACGGTACTTATCAGATCTCTCTTTTCTTGTGACATTATATTTAGTACACAATTGGTATAGGCTGCTGCTTTTTTCAAATAGGCAAATCCCTCTATAATTTCTTTGGGCATAGAAGCTTCTGTACCTATTTTAAAATTATTTCTGGAACGTTCAGTTTGTGCACCCCAATATTTTTGAGCAGGTACTTTCACCTCTCCCATAGTGTCTTTTTCTATTCTGTATTCCATTTTTATATTGAATTTAATTATAATTATTTTAATTCTTAAAATAAGAAAGCACTACTTTTACATAGTGCTTTATTGTAGTCTTAATTTTTAATTATCGGTCCTCTATGCGTTTGTAGGTTCTATTGGTATGTCCTGTATAGATTTGTCGAGGTCTTCCTATCGGCTCATTATTGTCTTTCATCTCTTTCCATTGAGCAATCCACCCAGGTAAACGACCTATGGCAAACATTACAGTAAACATCTCTATAGGTATTCCCAATGCTTTATATATAATTCCTGAATAAAAATCTATATTGGGGAATAGTTTTCTATCTATAAAATAATTGTCACTTAAAGCAGTTTTCTCTAGCTTTTTAGCAATATCCAGTATAGGGTCGTTTACACCCATTTTGTGGAGTACTTCGTCAGCATATTTCTTTATGATTTTGGCTCTTGGGTCAAAGTTTTTATATACTCTATGTCCAAATCCCATGAGCCTAAAAGCATCTTTTTTATCTCTAGCTTTAGCGATATATTTTTCAGTATCTCCTCCATCTTCTTTAATATTTTCTAGCATTTCTATTACGGCTTGATTAGCTCCTCCGTGTAAAGGACCCCATAGTGCACTAATGCCTGAAGAGATAGAAGCATACATACTGGCTTTAGAGGATCCAACTATTCTTACTGTAGAAGTAGAACAATTTTGTTCGTGATCAGCATGAAGAATAAGCAGTTTATCTAAAGCATCAGTAATGGTTTTATCATATAAATATGGTTTGTTAGGTAGTGAAAACATCATATTTAAAAAGTTACTTACATAGTCCAAAGAGGAGTCGGGATAATTTATAGGTTGCCCTTTTTCTTTTTTATAACTCCACGCTGCTATAGTAGGCAATTTGGCAATGAGTTTTACCAAGTTGATATAAGTTTCTTCTTCAGATATATTAGATATTAAAGTTTTTGGGTGAAATGCAGTGAGTGCACTTACTAAAGAGGACAGTACTCCCATAGGATGAGAACCTGATGGAAAACCATCTAAAATATTTTTCATATCCTCGTGAACAAATGAATGTTCTTTGATATCTTGAGCAAATTGGTTATATTGCTTTTGGGTAGGTAATTCTCCAAATATGAGTAAGTAACAAACTTCTAAAAAATTTGATTTTTCAGTAAGTTCCTCTATAGAGTATCCGCGATGATGTAGAATCCCTTCTTCTCCATTTAAAAAGGTAACTTCACTTCTTACAGATCCAGTGTTTTTAAAACCTGAATCTAAAGTTACTATGCCACTTTTTGATCTTAAATTAGTAATGTCGACTGCTGTTTCATTTTCAGTACCTTTTATAATAGGTAATTCATAAATCTTTCCATTTATCTCTAGTTTTGCAAGTTTCGACATTGTTATTCTAATAAAATTAAGTTACTTACTTTAGTCTTTTTAACGAGACGCAAATTTATAAAAATATTATGAATATATAAGGTTATTTTATAAAAAATTATCTTTGTCATCTTTTTTGTATTTTAAGTAATTTTATGATAATATATAATACATGCCTCAAACCTTATAATACATTTGGGTTACAAGTTAAGGCAAAAGAATTTTTATGTATAAATACTATTGCAGATTTAAAGTATGCTTTAGATTTAAAAAAGCCTTTTTTTGTGTTGGGAGCAGGGAGTAACTATCTTATTACTAAAGATATAGAAGAGTTAGTATTACATATAAATCTCAAGGGGATAGAAGTAGTATATGAGAATCAAAGTCAGGTGTATATAAAGGTAGCAGCAGGAGAAGTGTGGCATAATTTTGTAATGTGGTGTATAGATAGAAACTATGGAGGAATAGAGAATTTGTCTTTGATTCCAGGGAGTGTAGGAGCTTCTCCCGTGCAAAATATAGGTGCCTATGGCGTAGAGGTAAAAGATGCAATTCACAGTGTAGAAGTGGTGGAGATAGCCTCAAAAAAAGTACTTAGATTGGTTAGTAGTCAATGTCAGTTTCAGTACAGAAACTCTATTTTCAAAACCTCTCATAAAGGAAAATATATCATTACATCAGTTACTTATTGTTTGTCTAAAAAACATCATCAACTTAAATTAGACTATGGAGATATTATAAAACAACTTGATAAAAATGGAATTACATATCCTAATATTAAACAAGTAAGTAATGCTGTAATACAAATAAGAAATAGTAAACTTCCAAATCCTAATGAAATAGGAAATGGAGGTAGTTTTTTTAAAAATCCAATAATTGATAAAGATCATTTTGAAAAGTTAAAGATGCAATATCCTTATATAAAGGGGTTTATACTTTCAAAAAGTCAGGTTAAAGTTTCTGCTGCATGGCTCATAGATAGCCTTGGTTGGAAAGGTTATAGAAATGGCGATGTAGGGGTACATTGTAAACAAGCTTTGGTATTGGTAAATTACAAAGATGCCAAAGGAATAGAAATTTTTCAACTTGCTAAAAAAATACAAAAATCAGTATGGGATGAATATCATATATTATTGGATTTAGAGGTAAATGTATATTAAACTTTTAGAGTTTTTTTTTGAAAAAGCGTGGATTTAGCTTTGAAAATTTACAACCCAAAAATTCACAGCATTAGTCTTGAACTGTTTAATATTGCTAAGAGCGTCGAACGATAAAAATTGAGGGTTATGGAAGTTTTTGTAGTTTTTAGCATAAAATATAAAATATTATGATTTTATGCTAAAAAAACAAACACTTTTACGATTACAACAACTGATCTTAGAATATATTATATTGTAACGGTCTTAATTTTTTATTCTGATAAAATTTCGATCGAGTTAGTAATAATTTTTATAAATTTGTATCCATTCAAAGAGTCAACAAAAATCTTAATTTATGGAACTCAGAAATTTTCCAATGGTCAAAAAAATAATATATGGTAAAGGCTGTTTTGACCAACTGCAAAAAATCTTAGAACCCAATAGAAAATACGTCGGTGAACCATTTATATTTCTAATAGATGATGTTTTTCAAAACCGCAAAGAACTCATAGATAAAATACCCCTAAATTTTAAAGATAAAATCATCTTTGTAAGTGTAGAAAATGAACCTAAAACTACTTATGTAGATGAGCTTAGAGACCAAATTCAAAATGAATTTGAAAATATAAGTGGCATTGTGGGTATGGGTGGTGGAAGTGTAATGGATTTGGCAAAAGCCGTCGCATTGATGCTAACTAATGAAGGATCCTCGAGTGAGTATCAAGGTTGGGACTTGATAAAAAATCAGGGCGTTTATCATGTAGGTATTCCTACCCTTTCGGGTACAGGCGCAGAAGTGTCTAGGACTACCGTACTTACAGGACCAGAGAAAAAATTAGGCATCAACTCTGATTATACACCTTTTGATCAAGTGCTATTAGACCCCCAACTTATAAAAGGAGCTCCCAAAGATCAGAGGTTTTATACAGGTATGGACTGCTATATACATTGTATAGAATCACTTACAGGTACTTACTTAAATACTTTTAGCCAATCTTATGGAGAAAAAGCACTAGAGCTTTGTAGAGAGGTATTTTTAAAGAAAAACACTTGGGATGAAAAATCGGACGAAAAACTAATGATGGCTTCGTGGCATGGGGGTATGAGTATTGCTTACTCTCAAGTAGGAGTAGCACATGCTATGTCTTATGGGCTTTCTTTCTTACTAGGTACTAAGCATGGAATAGGAAACTGTATTGTATTTAACCACTTAGAAGAATTTTACCCTGAAGGAGTAAAGGAATTTAAACAAATGCTAGAAAAGCATCAAATAGACATTCCGACAAATATTTGTGCGCACTTATCAGATTCAGAATTTGATAAAATGATAAATATAGCTTTAGGCTTGGTACCTCTTTGGGAAAATGCATTGGGAAAAGATTGGCAAAAAACCATTACTTCTAACAAACTAAGGCAGATGTATGAAAAGATGTAATTCCTGAAATTTCATTCACTTATGACAAAAAAAGACAAAATAAACTTTGTGATAGATACCCTAGAACAAATATATCCTGAGCCCCCTATACCTTTAGATTATAAAGATCCCTATACATTACTTATTGCTGTGCTCATGTCTGCACAATGTACCGATGAAAGAGTAAATAAAATTACGCCTTTATTATTTGACAAAGCAGATAACCCTCACGATATGATAAAATTATCTTCTGAAGAAATAGGAGAAATCATAAAACCCGTAGGATTATACAAAACTAAATCCAAAGGCATATATGGACTATCTAAAATATTAATTGAGCAACACAATGGAGAAGTACCGCAGAATTTAGAAGCCTTAGAAAAGTTACCTGCCGTAGGACACAAAACGGCTTCCGTAGTAGTTTCTCAAGCCTTTGGAATACCAGCTTTTCCTGTAGATACTCATATACACAGACTTATTTACAGATGGGGATTTTCTAATGGCAAGAATGTAGAGCAAACGGAAAAAGATTGTAAAAGATTATTCCCAAAAGAAAAGTGGAATACCTTGCATTTACAAATCATACACTACGCACGAGAGTATAGCCCTGCTAGAGGGCTTCTACTAGAAAAAGACATTATTACTAGAACTATTGGAAGAAAGAGTTTTATCAAATCTATAAGTTAAATCTAAAAAAATAATTATGAAAAAAATATCTATTATCACTTTAGCATTATCCCTCTTTGTAGGGTGTTCAGGTCAAAAAGCAAAATCTATAAAAGTAATGACTTGGAATATATGGAACGGTGGAACTCATGGAACTAAAGCCAATAACTTTAAGAAAGATACTTTAAATACATTAAATGTCTTGAAAGTATTACAACAAGAAAACCCTGATATTGTATTTATGCAAGAAACTTACTGCTGTGGCATGGATATTGCTAAAAAAGCAGGTTATACCTATTCTTGGAGAGGAAGTTCTAATTTATCTATCCATAGTAAATATCCCATTATAGATACACTAAAAATATATGAATCTTTTAATTCTCACGGTGCAGTAATTGACGTAGAAGGTAAAAAAATACTATGCGTGAATCTATGGTTACATTATCTTCCCGATTATTTTAATAATATTAAAAAATTACCTCCTGACTCATTGATCTCTGAAGAAGGTATAACAAGGCTAAAAGAAATTACTGCTATTTTAAATGATGTAGATAGTTTAGAAAAAATGCTAAATATGCCTATTATTATAGGAGGAGATTTTAATTCAGGTTCGCATTTAGATTGGATAGAAAGTACTAGAAATGCCCATTATGGAAAAGTAGTTGAGTGGCCCGTAAGTAAATTCATGATAGATAAAGGCTATACTGATTCATTTAGAGAAGCTAACCCAGACCCTACAAAAACTTTAGAAGGCACTTGGGGATTTCTTTGGCCTGAAAATATCATCTCTGATAGGATTGATTTCATCTATTACAAGGGGCAAAATTTGAAAACAAAGCGTTCAAAAATTGTGCAAGATGACCCACCAGATGGATTTTTCAATTCAGACCATAGAGCTATTTTATCGGAATTTGAACTTAAAAATTAATAGCTTACATTGAAAGGTAAAAACTAATAAACGTGGGCATATACATAATATTTTAATATAAATGATAGACTACCTAAATTTAGTAGAAAGTGGATAGCCATTATTCTTTTTGTCAAAAAAAAATAGGTATATTAGAATAACTAATGTCCAATACATCTAAGCAAGAGAGGTAAGGCAAGTATTGGATGCTATCCAAAAATACTAAATAATTATAAGGTAAACTTAGAGTGGCTTATTACAGGGAAAGGTGAAATGTATTGAAAACATTAACATTTAAAAAAACAAAATATACAAAATGGCAGATTAAAAATGGTGTCAATTAATTTTTTCTGATAGGTAAATCTTCAAAATTAATGTTAAAAGCTACCTCTGCCCAAAAGTAAGTCAACAAACAAATACTAATGATAGCTATAGTATTGAGTATAAAACCTGCCTTGAGCATATCTCTTACTTTGAGTTTACGTGTACCAAAGACAATAGCATTAGGTGGAGTAGCTACAGGAAACATAAAAGCCATAGATGCTGCTAATGTTACGGGAAACATCAAAAATAAGGGGTGTACTTTGAGTTGATTAGCAATACCTCCTACAATAGGGAGTAACATCTCTGTAGTGGCAGCATTTGAAGTAAACTCTGTAGCAAAACTCATTAGACCAGTGGCACTAAACATCATAAATAAAGAGTTGTTATTTGCATTTTCTACAATAATTCTACCTAAATAATCTGCCAAACCAGTAGTAGAAAAAGCCTTAGCCAAAGCAAAACCACCTCCCAAAAGTAATACAACGTCCCAAGGTATTTTTTTACTAATATCCCATGTAAGTAATGGAGTAGCATCCTTTTTAGCAGGAATAATAAATAGAAGTATAGCAATAAAAATAGCAGACGTACCATCATTGATCCATTTAGGTTCTCCAAAGAGCTGACTCCAACCCCAAATATGAAAATCTCCTATTTGAATAGGTTTTCTAAATATCCATAGAAATATCAAAATTGTAAATAATACTAATACCCTCTTTTGTGCTATGTTCATAGCTCCTAAGTCTATATAAGCCTTTTTAAAAAAATCCTTAGATAATTTACTATAATTTCCTTTTGGAAGGAATAAGAAATACAATAGATATAAAGTAACAAAAAATTTAAATAATGTAAGAGGTAATGTAAAAATAAACCATTGACTAAACGATATTTCAATAGAATTGGGGTATAAAATTTCAAATATACGCACAAAAGAAAGATTCGGAGCTGTGCCTATCAGAGTAGTAATTCCACCAATAGAGGAACTATAAGCAATACCTAGTAGCAATGCTGTATTGAATTTAAACAATGTTTTTTTATTATAATACTGCTCTAAGGATCCTGATACAGAGGAAACTATAGGCAACATCATCATAGTAGTAGCAGTATTAGATATCCACATAGATAGAAAACTCGAAGATACCATAAACCCTAATAAAATTTTAAATGGACTATTCCCTAAAGTATTTAATATCTTTAATGCTATTCTACGATGAAGTTCCCATTTTTCTAAAGCTAAAGCCAATAAAAAACCACCTAAAAATAAAAATACAATATAGTTAATATAAGTGCCTGATACTATTTTGCCATCTAAAACGCCCATCACGGGAAAAAGTACAATAGGAAGTAAACTAGTAATTCCGATCGGAATTGCTTCAGTAACCCACCAGATAGCCATAAGTACTGCTACAGCTAAAGTCATCTTCATGGCTGGTTTATCTGTATCTAAATCTAAAAATATCAAAATGAATGAAAAAAATAAGAGTCCTATAAATACCATAGGAATTTTTATACTATTCTTATAATGAGATCTAACCATAATTTATCACTGTGTTGAGATATTAATTTTTCCAATACAAATATAGTATATAAAAATTATTTTTCAATATAAAAATATTTAAATATTTTTATAAATTTGTATCCAAAGTTATTACATTTTTCGGGATGTGGCGCAGTCCGGTAGCGTACTTGCATGGGGTGCAAGTGGTCACAGGTTCAAATCCTGTCATCCCGACTAAAAAATGCACAGATTAAAAAAGCATTATGAAAAGAAGAACAATATTAAAATATCTAGGAATTGGAACTGCCAGCATACCTATTTTATATCATTGTTCTTCGCATTGCGATAAAGTTAAAAATAAAGTATTGAGAATCGCTCATATTACGGATGTGCATATCCACTCAGAACACGATGCTCCAAATAGATTTTCAAAGTGCATTCAAGAGATCAAAAAACACAATGTAGATTTCTTCTTAAATGGAGGGGACTCTATATGGGCTGCGGATTATTCTTATATCAAAAGGGAATATGTAAATGAGCAGTGGGATATATGGCGTAAGGTACGGAAAGAATTTTCGGAATACAAAATGTTTAGTTGTTTGGGAAATCACGATATGTGGTGGGTGCCTGAAAAAGACGATGAAATGTATGGAAAAGATTATGTGGTTAAGCAATTAGATATTCCAAATAATTATTATAGTTTTAGTAAAAAAGGATGGCATTTTATAATATTAGATAGTAATAATGATGGTGGAGGTAGCCTTGGTGATGAGCAAATGAAATGGTTAGAGGGTGAATTAGATAAATTACCAGCAAAAGCACCTGTTGTGATTATGACTCACTATCCTATATTGGCAGCGGTTTCAGTAGTCGATGGTATAGGTAATAACCATAGAGACCATAAGAAACTTATTCAATTATTTTACAAATATAAAGACAAAAAAATAAATTGTATTAGCGGTCATGTTCACTTGTTAGATCAAGTTAGATATAACAATGTAAATTATTACTGTAATGGAGCTTTAAGTGGCTTTTGGTGGGGTATTGGAAATAAAGATTCTACTCAAAAATATTGGTATAGACAAACTCCCCCGGGTTACGCTATTTTAGATTTATACCAAGATGGAACAATGACTAATACTTACTATTCCCATGATTTTTAACAAGAAAATAAATTTAATTAAACTTTAAACCAAAAAAATAGACATGAATAGAATAATACTTTGTGGAGTGATCTTAACCATACTGTTTGGTTGTGATAATCAGAATACTAAAAAACCAAATTTGCCTCCATTAGCAAAAGAGGTAGCTGATGAAACACTTAGAGCTTGGAGGGCATATAAGAAATACGCTTGGGGACACGATGTACTAAAACCCCTTTCAAAATCCTATACAAACTGGTATAAAGAACCTTTGTATATTTCTCCTATAGATGCGTATAGTACACTTAAACTGATGGGATGGGATGAAGATGCTAAAGAGATTGAAAATTATGTAGTAGATTCTTTAGATTTTAGTAAAGATATAGATGCTAAAATATTTGAAGTAAACATTAGAATTTTAGGAGGTTTACTCGCAATGTATGAGCACTCTCAAAACACTAAGATATTAGATAAAGCCCAAGATTTTGCCGATAGAATGTTACCTGCATTCAATACCAAAACGGGTATTCCAAAATATTGGGTAAACCTAAAAACTGGAGTAGCCAAAGGAGATACTGTAAATGTAGCGGAAGCAGCTACTTATACTATGGAAATGGGAATATTGAGTTATTATACCAAAAACCCTAAATACTACCAAGCAGGTAAAAAAGCAACAATGGCTATTTACAATAGACGCTCAAAAATAGGTCTAATAGGTGATGTCATAGATGTAGAGACAGGTAAATGGGTATCTAAGCAAAGTCATATTTGTGCGGGAGTAGATTCATATTATGAATATCTTTATAAGAGTTATCTATTATTTGGAGATCCTGAATTAGGTGAGATTTGGAAAGAGAGTATAGCAGCCGTAAACAAATATCTTACAGAAGAATATGACAATAAATTGTGGTACAAAAGGGTAAATATGTACACTGGAAAATTCGAAAGTTCTGTAATTACTTTATATGACGCTTTTATGCCGGGAATTTTAGTGCTATCTGGTAATAAAGAAAGGGCTATAAGATTGCAAGATACTTGGGAATGGCTTTGGAATAAATACGGTTTAGAACCTATGGTATATGACTATAAGAAAGGAGAACCCAATTATCCAGTATATGATTTGAACCCTGAAATTATGGAATCAGCATATTATCTACTTCATTTCACAAAAAATCAAAAATATCATAAAATGAATGAGAAATTTTGGTTAGACATTAAGAAGTATTGTAGAACAGATGTAGCCTTTACTTCAATAGAAGACGTGAGAAAAATGAACAAAAAAGACTATATGCCTACTTTCTTTTTTGCTGAAACGTTAAAGTATCTTTACCTTACCTTTTCGTATGGATATATAGATTTTGATTTTGACAATTATATATTCAATACCGAAGCACATCAGTTTAAAAGGAGCTCTTTTGATAAGAATAAAGCTAAAAAACGATTGGGATTGAAATAAATATACTTAACAATTAATTATAATATATGGTTAGACATATCATATCTGAAATAAAAGACCAATACCTTTTACCTTCGGATTTTAAAACTCCTTGGGTAATTGGATTTAGTGGCGGAAAAGATTCTACTGTATTACTACAATTAGTTTGGTATGCACTTACAGAAATTCCAAAAGATTTACTAAATAAAGATGTATATGTAGTTTGTAACGATACCTTAATAGAAAACCCAGTAATAGTAAATTATGTAACTAAAGTTCTAGAAAAAATACAAAAAGCAGCAAGAGATTATGGGTTACCTATAGAAGTAAAACAAACCACCCCTAGATTAGAGGATAGTTTTTGGGTAAATGTAGTAGGAAGAGGTTATCCTGTTCCTAATAATACATTCAGATGGTGTACTGATAAATTAAAAATAAAACCAACTTCTAGATTTATAGCAGAACAAGTTGGTAGAGATAGAAGAGTTATTATTTTAATTGGTACGAGAAGATCTGAAAGTATTCAAAGAGCAAGATCTATAAAAAAACATGAGATTAAAGGAAAAAGATTATCGAAACACCCAAATCAACCTAATACGTTTATTTACGCTCCTATAAAAGATTTAACATTAGAGGAAGTTTGGTATATCATCAATACCATGAGTTCGCCCTGGGGTGCTAATAATCAAGAACTATTTCAAATTTATTCAGATGCAAGTGCAGATGATTATGAATGTCCTACAATGGTTACAAGTAAATCTCATACATCATGTGGACAAAGTCGTTTTGGTTGCTGGACTTGTACTGTTGTAAAAGAAGACAAATCGATGTATGGATTGATTAAAAGTGGACAAGAGTGGTTAAAACCATTATTAGAACTTAGAAAAAGTATGATAGATCATAGGAATGTTTCTAAAAATAGAAATAAAACTAGAAGAAATGGTCAAAAAGCTATTAAAGATGGACATAATCAAGGGAGTTATACAGAAAGGTACAGAGCCAAATTACTAAAGCAGATTTTAAACACCCAAAAAGAGATACAAAGGACAAAACCTAAACTTAAATTAATTACAAACCAAGAACTCATTGCCATCCAAGTAATTTGGAATAAAGATCTAAATTTTAATTATCGAGTATCTGATATTTATAATCGAGTTTATAACCAAGAAATTGAAATAAAAATGAATGATGAAACACTTAGAAAAGAGGAAGATTTACTTAAAAATATATGCCGAGATGATCTCTCTAATTATCATATAATTCGAGAATTATTAATAGTGCAAAAAAGTAAATCCTTGCTTAATAGAAAACATGGCTTAAAGGATAATTTAGAAAATATAATCGAAAAATATCTTAATAAAGAAGAAAATGTACATTAAGGAAATTGAACTCAATAATTTCAGAATATATAAAGGAAAAAACAGAATATCATTATTACCAGAGCAAAATAAAAATATGATCATAATAAGTGGTAAAAATGGTTTTGGTAAAACAACTTTTTTAATGTCATTGGTTTGGTGTTTGTATGGAAAACAAATGGAAAAGGTAGATGAGCTTTATAAAAAAGAAATCCAAGGTAAAGGTAATTATGCAAAATATATAACTGATAGCCTAAATCGAAAAGCTAAAGAACAAGGAGAGATAGAGTTTTCTGTTTCTATAACTTTTTCAGAAGTCGAGATACCTGATATAACTTGTGATGAAATTAAAGTTACCAGAATATATAATGATATTAAAGAAAAATGCAACATATTGATTGATGGACAACCTAGTGAATTAATCCAAGAACTAGGAAAAGATAATCAAATAGGTGAAGAGGTATTTATTCGTGATTTTATTTTACCCATTGAAATAGCTAAATTTTTCTTTTTTGATGCTGAAAAGGTAGTTGCTCTAGCAGATGTAAATTCTAGCAGTCATATAAAAGAGTTAAGCAAAGCTTATTCTGAGGTTTTGGGTATTCAAAAATATGAAGATTTAAAAATTAATCTTGAAGAAATACAAGATGGATATAGAAAGAAATCTGCAAACCTTGAAGAAAAAACAGAGCTAAATACATTAGAAGGCAAAATTAAGAACAATGAGATAAACATTGAATCTATTGAATCAGAAATTTCGAATTTAGAAGAAAAACATCGTACTCAAAAAATAGAATATGAAGAAGCCCAGACAAAATTAATCCTCAGTGGTGATACAATGACTATAGAGGAACTAAATTCTTTAAAAAAGGAAAAGGAAGAATTAGAAAAAAATACAAATGAGATAAAAGATAAATTAAAAGAATTATATAATCTTATTCCATTTGCCTTTACTGGAGATATATTAACAAATATCTCTGAACAGCTCGAAAATGAAAAATTACAGAACCAACGAAAATATGATAAAGAAAATATTAATTCAAAGATTAAGGAAATTATTCGAGAAATAGAAAATAAAAAACGGAAATTACAATTTATTGTAGATCCAGATGCTAGAAATTTTTACGAAGAACAAATTGAAATATTGATTAAAAAACATTTTTTATCAGATATTTCAGAGCATATAGAAAGCGTAGAGTCACTACATGATTTTTCTACTACGAAAACAAATGAATTTAATCGACTTATTGGTACATTAAAACATAATTTTCAAGATACTTTTAACAATCTGACAGAGAAATACCATTTTATTAAAAGTAAATTAGACTCTATCAAAAGAAAAATTAGGGAAGCTGAGAAAAACTCAGAAAGTGAATATATTTCAAAGTTAAGAATGAAGAAAGAATTACTTAGTAAAGAGTTAATTTCAATTGAAAAAGCTATAAAAGACAAATTTACAGAAAAAGGAGAATTAACCAATAAAATAAAAACAAATAGACAACGTCAAGAAATACTCAGAAAAAAAATTGATGACTCAGCACAATATTCAGGAAAAGCAAAGAAGATTAAAATTCTAATTCAAAAAACACAAAATTTTATCTCACAATTCAAAGAAGAAAAAAAGGAATCACTTGAAAATAAAATACTTACAGGATTAAAAACATTGTTACATAAAAAGGATTTTATACAAAGAGTTGAGGTAGATATTAGTATTGTTGGTGACGATATTAATATTTCCTTATATGATCAACGTAATGAAGTAATCGATAAAAATTCTCTTTCTATGGGAGAAAGGCAAATGTATGCGTCGGCATTATTAAATGCTTTAGTGGAAGAATCGAATATTAACTTTCCTGTATTTATCGATAGCCCTATGCAAAAACTTGATCAGCAACATACAGAAAACATTATCAAAAACTTTTATCCAAATGTTTCTAAGCAAGTTGTCATATTTCCATTAATTAATAAAGAACTTACAGAAAAAGAATATAAACTAATTGAACCAAATGTAAATAAAGTATATCTGATTGATAATACATCAAATGATAGTTCAGAGTTTTTGCCAGCTCCTACCAAAGATTTTCTAAAAAATTATAATTAATTATATCATGCAAATTAACATTAGAACATCTGAAAAAAATCAAAAAGTTGTTACAAGACTCACATTAAAGTTACCTAAGGGTACAAAAGAAAATGTAATTGCAAGAATTGCATTAGCTTACTCATTACAATTAAATAAAAAATTTTCAAGCGAAGAATTAAATCAAGGCGATTCAAAAGGTAAAGAATACAAAGATTCTGTATTGTTTGATGCCGAATATAGAGATTTTTATATTGCTATGATTTCTCAACATTATGGCATTTATAAATCTGATGAAAACATATCAAAATACATCAAAAAACATATTGATCATGGATTAGAGGCAATAGATAACTTTTTCCAAAATAGTAATTGTAATTTTACTGAGTTTCTAATGGAGCGTATTGAAAAAGGATTAAATTATCTCAATGATTTAAATAGCCCATTTAATCATGTAAAAAACCCCTACCAAGATATTGGAAAATCATACTTTTCTGACCTTATTAAAATCAATGTTGGCAGCGAATTGGAAAATAATAAGACTATCGAACTACAGTTAAATAATACTGAATCTTATAATAATTGTCATATTGCTGTAGCTGGAAATTCAGGAACGGGAAAAACTCAATTTGCATTGGAAATTATTTCTCAAATAGCTAAAATATCAAAGGGTCGTATCAACTATATTTATCTCGATTTTAAAGGTTTAAAACAAGATGATAAAAGAGGTATGAAAGACTTTTTTACTACTACGCAAACTGATTTTATTGATATTCCTCAAGATAGTTTTCCAGTAAACCCATTAACATTTATTGATAATATTAATGAGAAAAATAGAAACATGGGAATAGATAAATTTGTAGATATTATTTGTAAATATTCAAATTTAGGTGTGAAACAAAAAGGTAAATTAAGAGAGGCTACAAAAGAAGCCTTTCTTTCTCAAAAAGGAGGAAATTATCCAACCGTATCACAAGTAAATAAAATACTTCGAGAAAAGGTTGATAAAGAAGATTCTTTAACGGAAATAATGAATGATTTAAGTCGTTATGAAATTTTTAATGATAGTAAAAAACAAAAAAATTTTTTAAATAAAAACTTATACCTTTCTCTTTCTGGAGATTTACCCAATTCTGTAAGATTTACGTCATTATTCCTTGTGTTAAACTATATTTATAATACATTTATGAATATGGATAACACTCCTGTTGAAAAAAGTATAAAAACACTTAGATATATGATCGTGATTGATGAGGCTCATGTGCTTTTCAAAGAAAAAAAATATCAAGAGATTTTAGAGAAAATACTTCGAGAGATTCGTTCTAAAGGAGTTTCTGTTATATTATTATCGCAAGGTATTGAAGAGTATCATCAACCTGACTTTGATTTTTCTACAATGTGTGAAATAGCATTTTTACTCAATATAAAAAATAGAAAGGTAAAAATAATGGAAAAATTTTTAGGGGTATCAGGTAATGATGGAACAAAAATAGCTAGAAGTATGGAAAATATATCAAAAGGTCAAGCCATTTCAAATATTAAAGAATTTGATACTGCTAAATTATTTCAAATCAAACAATACTTTCAAAAAAAATGATAAAAGAAAATATATTCATCAAGACTATTAAATTTTATTTTTACATTTACACCTTGTTTGAATATAGAAATAATTAAAATTATGGATACGGGATTTCACTTTTGGGACTATTTTATTTTTGTAGTGTATGCTCTATTGATATTGGGGGTAGGTCTTTGGGTGTCGAGGAGTAAATCTGGGCGACAGAAGAGTGCAGAAGATTACTTTTTAGCAGGAAAATCTTTGCCTTGGTGGGCGATAGGAGCCTCTTTGATAGCCGCCAATATTTCGGCTGAACAGTTTATAGGAATGTCTGGTTCAGGGTATGCATCGGGGTTAGCCATTGCTTCTTACGAATGGATGGCAGCCATAACCTTAATTATTGTGGGGAAATATTTTTTGCCTATTTTTATAGAAAAGAAAATCTATACCATTCCTGAATTTGTAGAAAAACGCTTTTCTACAAATCTCAAAACTATTTTAGCCATCTTCTGGATTGGATTATTTGTATTTGTAAATTTAGCCTCTGTACTGTATTTAGGAGCTTTAGCCATCGAAACAATTACAGGGGTAGATATGATGTACGCCGTGATAGGGTTATCTCTATTTGCAGCAGCATATTCTCTATACGGGGGGCTTTCAGCTGTGGCTTGGACTGATATTATTCAAGTAATTTTCTTAGTATTAGGAGGCTTCATTACCACCTATCTCGCTTTGGATATTGTTTCCTCAGGGCAAGGGATGTGGAATGGCTTGCAAAAGGTATTTAACGCTGTGCCTGAAAAATTTGATATGATATTAGATAAATCGCACCCTGAATATAAAAATTTACCCGGTATAGGTGTATTAGTTGGGGGTATGTGGGTAGCCAATCTATACTATTGGGGTTTTAATCAATATATTATTCAACGTACTTTGGCAGCCAAATCCTTAAAAGAATCACAAAAAGGAATTTTGATGGCAGCTTTTTTAAAAATGATTATTCCTTTTATAGTAGTAGTTCCAGGTATTGCGGCTTATGTAATTATAAATGATAGTGATTTGATGGCTAATTTAGGGCTCTCTGCCATTTCAAAACCTGATGAAGCCTATCCGTGGTTGTTACAATTTTTACCCACAGGATTAAAGGGTGTGGCTTTTGCTGCTTTAGCGGCAGCCATTGTTTCTTCTTTGGGATCTATGCTAAACTCTACTTCTACTATTTTTACAATGGATATTTATAAGCAACATATCAACCCCAATGCCAATGATAAAACCATTGTAAATACAGGTAGAATCGCTGCTGCTGTAGCTTTGACAATAGGAGTGATTATGGCACCTCTATTGGGGAATATAGACCAAGCGTTTCAATTTATTCAAGAATATACAGGAGTAGTAAGTCCGGGTATTTTAGCAGTATTTATGCTTGGATTATTTTGGAAAAAAACTACAAATAACGGAGCTATTTGGGGAGCTTTACTTTCTATCCCAATAGCTATGTACTTTAAAGTAGCACCTAAGGGGTGGGTAAAAGGAAGTACTTTGGAGAGTTTATTTGTAGATATACCCTTTATGCATCAAATGGGACTTACTGCATTACTTACTATGTTAGTCATTGGAGTAATTAGCCACCTTGAAAACAAAGGTGCTGAAGATGAAAAAGGTATTACCCTTTCTAAAAGCATGTTCCAAACGAGTACTACTTTTAATGTAGGGGCATTTGCTATTATGATTTTACTAACCGTTTTATATACTATTTTTTGGTAGATATAATATGTTAATTAATTAAGGTTTGTATGGGAGTGGAGCACATACACCAAATGGCGGAGTAAATAACCCTTTTTCCTAATGGACTTTAAGAGTACCTACAAGGATTATTAAGTAATTTATATTGGTTTACGATTCAGTTGGTTCAGTGTATTTATTATACGATTCAGATATAAAAATAATTGATTAAAATATAATTTTAAATATATTTGTGAAACATTTTAAAAACTAAAACTAAAATTTATACAACTTATGAAAAAAATAATAGTTAATTTATTTTCTTGTATCTTATCTTTGTTATTCATATATTCTTGCGCAGAGGTAACGAGAATAGATAAAGACCCTGAACTTTCATTTCCCAAATTAGTTAGAAATTCTACAAATAATAAAATAACTTCTGATGATATATTAAAAAATGTAACAGGAGATAAAGATGGTTATACGCTTAAAGAAATTAGAAATATATCAGAAACCAATTTAGCCAAAATTCAAGGTAAGGAAATAGTATTACAAAAAGTAGGAAAATTTACAGCTACCCTTGTATTCGAACATTCTTCATTTAAAGATATTACTATAAACGGTGCAAAGTTTGAATGGAATTATAGTCCGTCATTTACCTTTAATAAGCTCACTAAAAATATAAAAACACCTAGAATTACCACTGCTGAAATTTTAGGCTCTGTAGTAGGAAATAAGGTAGGTTATACTTTAAAAAACGTTACGAACATATCTGATAATGATTTGGCAAGTGTGTTGGGTAGCAAGCCTAATTTTGAGATAAATTTAAAAAAAGTAGGAAGTTTTACGGTTACCATCGTATTAGAGCATTCTAAATATGGAGAGGCAACGATAAGATTGGCACAGTTTGAGTGTGTAAGTACTAGTGTTACCCCTACATTTTTTACAGTAACGTCAAAAACAGGTAGGGTATGGATGGATAGGAATCTTGGTGCAAACCGTGTAGCTATAGCTACAGATGATAGAGATGCTTATGGAGACTATTATCAATGGGGTAGAGCTAAGGATGGACATGAAAAGAGTACCTCTGCTGTCATTGATACTGAGTCTGCTACGGTAAAACCGGGTCACGATAAATTTATAAGTAGCGGTGCTAACTGGTACACAGGTACTGTTACCAATTTGTGGAGTGGAAGTGGTGGACATACCCCTAATGGAGGTGTAAATAATCCTTGTCCTAACGGTTTTAGAGTACCTACATCAAAAGAATGGGAAAAGGAAATAAATACATGGGATAAGAGTATTGCAGATTTTTCAGAAAGAGCTTTTCAATCTAAACTGAAATTAATTACATGTGGATATAGGATGCGTACAGTGGATAGTAATAAAGAAGGGTTTTACTGGACAAATCAACCTAACACAGGAGGTTCTTCTTATCATTTAAATTTAAGTCCTGGGGGAGCATTTCCAAATTTTAGTAGTAGTCGTACTTTAGGATTTTCAGTTCGTTGTATTCGAGATTTAAGTGTAATTAAAAGGAATGGCTATACATACGGTACAATTACTTCAAAAACGGGAAGAGTGTGGCTAGATCGGAATTTAGGTGCTAGAAGAATGGCAACAGCCACTGATGACGATCAGGCTTATGGAAATTACTACCAATTAGGTAGAGGTGATGATGGACATGAAATACCTACTTCTCCTACTACTTATGTTCAATCTAATGAAGCAGATCCTGGTCATAATAAATTTGTTTTAAAGTTGTCAGGTAGAAGTAGTTGGTATTCTGGTGGTAAAACGAATTTGTGGCAAGGTAGCGGAGGACATACTCCTAATGGCGGTATTAATAATCCTTGCCCTACAGGTTTTAGAGTACCTAAAATAAAGGAATGGAGAGATGAGATGGCGACTTGGGATAGGAGTATAACAGATGGTAAGGAGAGAGCTTTTAAAAGTGACTTGAAACTACCTACTTCAGGTTATCGTAGTCCGTATCGGAGTTATTTAGGTGTTAAGGATAGGGGTTCAAATGCTTATTATTGGTCCACTACTACTGATTATTTGTATATTGATGCTACAGCTGCTAAAGTAGATAGTTTTGACCCTACTAGAGGACATACTGTTAGGTGTATTAAAAACTAAGTTTTTTACAATTCCTATTTTAAATGTGTCAATTAATGAATTAAAATTTTAAGGATTATGAATGATTATATAAAGGGTAAAGTATTTACTATTATTTGTGCCCTATTAATATATTCTTGTGCAGAGGTAACGAGAATAGATACAGACCCTGAACTTTCATTTCCCAAATTAGTTAGAAATTCTACAAATAATAAAATAACTTCCGATGATATATTAAAAAATGTAACAGGAGATAAAGATGGTTATACGCTTAAAGAAATTAGAAATATATCAGAAACCAATTTAGCCAAAATTCAAGGTAAGGAAATAGTATTACAAAAAGTAGGAAACTTTACAGCTACCCTTGTATTCGAACATTCCTCATTAAAAGATATTACTATAAACGGTGCAAAGTTTGAATGGAATTATGCTTCGTCATTTACCTTTAATAAGCTCACTAAAAATATAAAAACACCTATAATTACCACTGCTGAAATTTTAGGCTCTGTAATAGGACATAAGGTAGGTTATACTTTAAAAAACATTATGAACATATCTGATAATGATTTGGCAAGTGTGCTGGGTAGCAAGCCTAATTTTGAGATAAATTTAAAAAAAGTAGGCAGTTTTACGGTTACCATCGTATTAGAACACTCTAAATATGGAGAGGCAACGATAAGATTGGCACAGTTTGAGTGTGTAAATACCGTAGTTATTCCTACAGTAACGTCAAAAACAGGTAGAATATGGATGGATAGGAATCTTGGGGCAAATCGTGTAGCCACCGCTCCAGATGACCAAGAGTCTTATGGAGATTATTATCAATTTGGTAGACCTAAGGATGGACATCAAAAGTCGAATTCGCCAGTTATATATGGAGATTCAGCTACAACAACACCTCCGCATGGTGCATTTATTGCACAAATTCCTCTGAAGTTATACAGTTGGTATATTGGTCCTATAGTTCCAGATCTGTGGCAAGGTGGTAGTGGTCATACCAGAGATGGAGGGGTAAATAATCCTTGCCCAACGGGTTTTAGAGTACCTACGGTACACGAATGGGAAGAAGAGATTCGTTCTTGGAGTAAAGTAAAAAGAGGTAGAAGAAATAAAATATGGTCTTTGGGTATTGCAAATGCAAAGCAAGAAGCATTTAGTAGTGTACTCAAGTTGCCAGCAGCAGGTTATCGTGGAGGTACTCACGGTCATCTCGGGGATAGGGGAGATAGAGGTTATTATTATGGTATGTCCAAAGGTCTTTCTTTATTACCTATAGGGCATAGTTATATACTATATTTCTATGATAATATTATGCCAAGTCGAACTTATAGTGATGGTAATGATATTGATAAAGGTTTAAGTATTCGTTGTATTAAAGATGCTCCCAATATCATTACGCATCATGGGTTCTCTTATAAAACAGTAACTACAAAGACGGGTAGAGTATGGCTCGATAGAAATTTGGGAGCTAATGCAGTGGCTACTGCTCCTGATGATAGTCAGGCTTATGGTGATTACTATCAATGGGGAAGAGCACCTGATGGGCATCAGATGTATGATTCTCCTATTACCACTGTTAAATCTAGCAATACTACTCCTAAACACGGTAAGTTTATAAGGCAATATCAAAACTGGCATAGTACTACTATTGTGGATGGACTATGGAGTGGAAGTGGAGGACACACACCAAATGGCGGAGCAAATAACCCTTGTCCTAAGGACTTTAGAGTACCTACCATGGATGAATGGGAACAAGAAATAACTACTTGGTCAGGAGTAGTACCAAAAGGAGGAAGGCTTGGAGATAATTGGCTATCTACTGGAAGTGGAAAAATGTTAGCTTTTAATAGCGTACTTAAACTCACATTTCCGGGGTATAGACAGGGTAGTTTAGCAAGAATATTTACTAAAAACCATACGGGACACTATTATTCTAGTACACCTCATTCCTCAATGATTAATAATAGTTATGGTTTTTACTTTGATGATACTGATATTAGGGATACTTCAATCTATCGTGTACACGGTGGGAGTGTTCGCTGTATCAGGGGTTATTAGTAATTTACGTTCGTTTACGATTCAGATGGTTCAGTGTATTTATTATACAATTCAGGTATAAAAATAATTGATTAAAATATAATTTTAAATATATTTGTGAAACATTTTAACAAACTAAAACTAAAATTTATACAACTTATGAAAAAAATAATAGTTAATGTATTTTTTTGTATCTTATCTTTGTTATTCATATATTCTTGCGCAGAGGTAACGAGAACAGATATAGACCCTGAACTTTCATTTCCCAAATTAGTTAGAAATTCTACAAATAATAAAATAACTTCCGATGATATATTAAAAAATGTAACAGGAGATAAAGATGGTTATACGCTTAAAGAAATTAGAAATATATCAGAAACCAATTTAGCCAAAGTTCAAGGTAAAGAAATAGTATTACAAGAATTAGGAAGCTTTACAGCTACCCTTGTATTCGAACATTCTTCATTTAAAGATATTACTATAAACGGTGCAAAGTTTGAATGGAATTATAGTCCGTCATTTACCTTTAATAAGCTCACTAAAAATATAAAAACACCTATAATTACCACTGCTGAAATTTTAAGCTCTGTAATAGGATATAAGGTAGGTTATACTTTAAAAAACATTACGAACATATCTGATAATGATTTGGCAAGTGTGTTGGGTAGCAAGCCTAATTTTGAGATAAATTTAAAAAAAGTAGGCAGTTTTACGGTTACCATCGTATTAGAACACTCTAAATATGGAGAGGCAACGATAAGATTGGCACAGTTTGAGTGTGTAAATACCGTAGTTATTCCTACAGTAACGTCAAAAACAGGTAGAATATGGATGGATAGGAATCTTGGTGCAAACCGTGTAGCCATCGCTCCAGATGACCAAGAGTCTTATGGAGATTATTATCAATTTGGTAGAGCTAAGGATGGACATCAAAAATCGAATTCGCCAACTCTCCAGGGAGTTTCATCTACAGCAGCCCCTTCGCATGGTAAATTTATTATACAAAATCTTTGGAAGATATCTAATTGGTATTCTGGCTCTGTCATTCCCAATCTGTGGCAAGGTAGTGGTGGTCATACCAGAGATGGTGGAATACATAATCCTTGCCCAACGGGTTTTAGAGTACCTACGGTACACGAATGGGAAGAAGAGATTCGTTCTTGGAGTAAAGTAAAAAGAGGTAGAAGAAATAAAATGTGGTCTTTGGGTACTGCAAATGCAAAGCAAGAAGCATTTAATAGTGTACTCAAGTTGCCAGCAGCAGGTTATCGTTCAGGTAATCACGGTAACTTTTGGAATAGAGGAGCTAGAGGTTATTATTATGGTATGTCTAAAGGTCTTTCTTCATTGCCTATAGGGCATAGTTATAGAGTAAATTTCTATAATAATATTATGCCAAGTCAAATTAATGATGATCCTGAAGATGGTATAAGTATTCGTTGTATTAAAGATGCTCCCAATATCATTACGCATCATGGGTTCTCTTATAAAACAGTAACTACAAAGACGGGTAGAGTATGGCTCGATAGAAATTTGGGAGCTAATGCAGTGGCTACTGCTCCTGATGATGGTGAGGCTTATGGTGATTACTATCAATGGGGAAGAGCACATGATGGGCATCAGATGTATGATTCTCCTACTACTGATGTTAAATCTATCAATACTACTCCTAAACACGGTAAGTTTATAAAGCAACATGGAAACTGGCATAGCACTACTATTGTGGATGGACTATGGAGTGGAAGTGGAGGACACACACCAAATGGCGGAGCAAATAACCCTTGTCCTAAAGACTTTAGAGTACCTACCATGGATGAATGGGAACAAGAAATAACTACTTGGCCAGGAGTAATACCAAAAGGAGTAAGGCTTGGAGATAATTGGTTATCTACTGTCTGGAGAAGTGGAAAAATGGTAGCTTTTAATAGTGTACTTAAATTCACAGTTCCAGGGTATAGACAGCATGCTTCGGCAATAATATATACTAAAAACCATGCAGGACACTATTATTCTGGTACACCTCATTCCTCAATGGTTAATGCTAGTTATGGTTTTTACTTTGATAGTACTGATATTAGGGATACTTCAACCAATCATATACACGGTGCAAGTGTTCGCTGTATCAGGGATTATTAGTAATTTATGTTCGTTTACGATTCGGATGGTTCAGTGTATTATACGATTCAGGTATAAAAATAATTGATTAAAATAATATTTAAATATATTTGCAAAACATTTTAAAAACTAAAACTAAAATTTATACAACTTATGAAAAAAATAATAGTTAATGTATTTTTTTGTATCTTATCTTTGTTATTCATATATTCTTGCGCAGAGGTAACGAGAATAGATAAAGACCCTGAACTTTCATTTCCCAAATTAGTTAGAAATTCTACAAATAATAAAATAACTTCTGATGATATATTAAAAAATGTAACAGGAGATAAAGATGGTTATACGCTTAAAGAAATTAGAAATATATCAGAAACCAATTTAGCCAAAATTCAAGGTAAGGAAATAGTATTACAAAAAGTAGGAAAATTTACAGCTACCCTTGTATTCGAACATTCCTCATTTAAAGATATTATTATAAACGGTGCAAAGTTTGAATGGAATTATAGTCCGTCATTTACCTTTAATAAGCTCACTAAAAATATAAAAACACCTATAATTACCACTGCTGAAATTTTAGGCTCTGTAGTAGGACATAAGGTAGGTTATACTTTAAAAAACATTACGAACATATCTGATAATGATTTGGCAAGTGTGTTGGGTAGCAAGCCTAATTTTGAGATAAATTTAAAAAAAGTAGGCAGTTTTACGGTTACCATCGTATTAGAACACTCTAAATATGGAGAGGCAACGATAAGATTGGCACAGTTTGAGTGTGTAAGTGCTAGTGTTACCCCTACATTTTTTACAGTAGTATCTAGAACAGGTAGGATATGGATGGATAGAAATCTTGGGGCAAGCCGTGTAGCTATAGCTACAGATGATAGAAATGCTTATGGAGACTATTATCAATGGGGTAGAGCTAAGGATGGACATGAAAAAAGTACCTCTGCTGTCATTAATACTCAGTCTGCTACGGTAAAACCGGGTCACGATAAATTTATAAATGGTGCCGGTGGTAAATGGTACACAGGTACTGTTACCAATTTGTGGAGTGGAAGTGGTGGACATACCCCTAATGGAGGTGTAAATAATCCTTGTCCTAACGGTTTTAGAGTACCTACAATAAAGGAATGGGAAGAAGAAGTAGATACATGGGATAAGAGTATTACAAGTTTTTATGAAAGAGCTTTTCAATCTAAACTCAAATTAATTGAGTCTGGATATCGGATTCGTAATACAATAGAGAATAATAATCCAGGAAGACATCAAGGGTTTTACTGGACAAATCAACCTGACACAGGAGGTGCTTCTTTTCATTTAAATTTAAGTGATATGGCAGCACCTCCAAATTTTACTAGTAGTCGTACTTTAGGATTTTCAGTTCGTTGTATTCAAGATTTAAGTGCAATTACAAAGAATGGCTATACATACGGTACAATTACTTCAAAAACGGGAAGAGTGTGGCTAGATCGGAATTTAGGTGCTAGAAGAATAGCAACAGATCCAGATGATACAGAAGCCTTTGGAGATATTTATCAGTTTGGTAGAGGAACAGATGGACATGAAAAAAGAAATTCAAAGGTTACTACGGTAAAGTCATCTACTACTAGTCCAGGACATGATAGATTCATTAAATCTACTTCTCCACTTGGATGGGAACATTGGTACACTGGTAGTGAAACTAATTTATGGAGTGGTAGTGGCGGTCATACACTAGGTGGAGGTATCAATAATCCTTGTCCAACAGGTTTTAGATTGCCTACTTCAGATGAATGGCAAAAAGAGTTGGCTACTTGGTCTGGAATTACTAAATCAGGAGATAAATATTATCCGAGTGGTAGCAAGGAAATTCAAGATATTGCTTTTGATGCGCTTAAACTTACTATGTCAGGTCTTAGAAGAAATTATGATGCGCTTCTTATGAATGGTAGAGGGAATTATTGGTCTAGTACATCTTCTACATCATCAGTAAGGCACGAGGCAACTAAGTTCTATTTATCTCCAAGTCAGCTGTCAGCTCAGGGTACCACAAAAGATGCAGGAGCGGTAGTTCGTTGTATCAAAAATAAATAACTTATTTTAACATGAGTTTGACATAAAGTTTCCCTTGAATACAAGTATATATCTTGGTTTTACTTGGTAACTGGAGAGGCAGATGAACGGAGTCGAGTTTTCTATTATAAAACTTGATAAAGTTTCAATAGGGAAGGGTATAGGAAATTTGTTTAATGATAGAATTTAATGAACTACTCATTAGTATTTAGCTAATGGGTAGTTCACTTTAATAACTTTCATCATAATTCCTTTTAAATGCTATTTTAGTTCTGGTTTGAGCAGCTGGAGCTCCAACTTCTTTATTTTTTTGAATTTGAACAGGTTGTTGTGTTGGCATTTCATAAGTATTTTGTAAACTATTTCGATAAGCAATTACACCTCTTTTGATAATTATTATTTGTCTTCATACAAAAATTATAACCATAAATGTTGTGTGTCCATTGTTATTTTATTTTTTGTTACAAAATTCTCTTCATTCGGCAAATTTAAGGAATTTGGCTTATGCTATGATGTGAATGCCCTCAAATTTTTCTTAATTATTTATAAATAACAATTCAAGAGACAAAAAAGTTCTACTGTTGTAGATTAGATGATAGGGAAAAAACAAAATGATTAAGCTATCTTCTCAGGTACTATTTTTTAAGTGCTTTAAGGTGCTTACCATTTACTTTCACTTCATTTTGGTCTTGCGTAAATATATAGTGCCCTGCTTTGATAAACTCTTTTTTGATACTCTCCTTTACTCCTAAAGACGCAAAAGCGGTTAATATCTCCTTATCTTTTACAAGTTCTGGGCAGTACTCTTTCATAGCATGAATGATGTTATTAAAAGTGTGGATTTGTTGTTTATCTAAGCGGTATTTAATCTCTACCAACAAGATATATTTACTATTATTGAATACTAAATCTATCTCTGCCTTATGATTAAAACCATCTTGCACAATAAAATTAACTGCCGTTTGTTTAAATTTTATACCTTCTACCTCAATACCTTTTTCTGTAGCTTCTATGAAAAAACTCTCCGCTACGATACCATTGCTCATACCTATGCCCTCCAGTTTACTACTTATCCTATCCAAATGCTCTCTTAAAAAACTATTTGTTTCTTTCATTTGCCTATCGGTTTCTTTCATTTGTTTTCTCAACTCCTCTATACCTTTCCAAAAATCCTTACCTTGTTGTGTGTCCATTGTTATTTTATTTTTTGTTACAAAATTCTCTTCATTCGGCAAATTTAAGGAATTTGGCTTATGCTATGATGTGAATGCCTTCAAATTTTTCTTAATTATTTATAAATAACAATTCAAGAGACAAAAAAGTTCTACTGTTGTAGATTAGATGATAGGGAAAAAACAAAATGATTAAGCTATCTTCTCAGGTACTATTTTTTAAGTGCTTTAAGGTGCTTACCATCTACTTTCACTTCATTTTGGTCTTGCGTAAATATATAGTGCCCTGCTTTGATAAACTCTTTTTTGATACTCTCTTTTACTCCTAAAGATGCAAAAGCGGTTAATATCTCCTTATCTTTTACAAGTTCTGGGCAGTACTCTTTCATAGCATGAATGATGTTATTAAAAGTGTGTATTTGTTGTTTATCTAAGCGGTATTTAATCTCTACCAACAAGATATATTTACTATTATTGAATACTAAGTCTATCTCTGCCTTATGATTAAAACCATCTTGCACAATAAAATTAACTGCCGTTTGTTTAAATTTTATACCTTCTACCTCAATACCTTTTTCTGTAGCTTCTATAAAAAAGCTCTCCGCTACGATACCATTGCTCATACCTATACCCTCCAGTTTACTACTTATCCTATCCAAATGCTCTCTTAAAAAACTATTTGTTTCTTTCATTTGCCTATCGGTTTCTTTCATTCGCCTGTCGGTTTCCTTCATTTGTTTTCTCAACTCCTCTATACCTTTCCAAAAATCCTTACCTTGTTGTGTGTCCATTGTTATTTTATTTTTTGTTACAAAGTTCTCTTCATTCGGCAAATTTAAGGAATTTGGCTTATGCTATGATGTGAATGCCCTCAAATTTTTCTTAATTATTTATAAATAACAATTCAAGAGACAAAAAAGTTCTACTGTTGTAGATTAGATGATAGGGAAAAAACAAAATGATTAAGCTATCTTCTCAGGTACTATTTTTTAAGTGCTTTAAGGTGCTTACCATCTACTTTCACTTCATTTTGGTCTTGCGTAAATATATAGTGCCCTGCTTTGATAAACTCTTTTTTGATACTCTCTTTTACTCCTAAAGACGCAAAAGCGGTTAATATCTCCTTATCTTTTACAAGTTCTGGGCAGTACTCTTTCATAGCATGAATGATGTTATTAAAAGTGTGTATTTGTTGTTTATCTAAGCGGTATTTAATCTCTACCAACAAGATATATTTACTATTATTGAATACTAAGTCTATCTCTGCCTTATGATTAAAACCATCTTGCACAATAAAATTAACTGCCGTTTGTTTAAATTTTATACCTCCTACCTCAATACCTTTTTCTGTAGCTTCTATAAAAAAGCTCTCCGCTACGATACCATTGCTCATACCTATACCCTCCAGTTTACTACTTATCCTATCCAAATGCTCTCTTAAAAAACTACTTGTTTCTTTCATTTGCCTATCAGTTTCTTTCATTCGCCTGTCGGTTTCTTTCATTTGTTTTCTCAACTCCTCTATACCTTTCCAAAAATCCTTACCTTGTTGTGTCTCCATTGTTATTTTATTTTTTGTTACAAAATTCTCTTCATTCGGCAAATTTAAGGAATTTGGCTTATGCTATGATGTGAATGTCCTTAAATTTTTCTTAATTATTTGTAAGTAACAATTCAAAAGACAAAAAAGTTCTACTGTTGTAGATTAGATGATAGGGAAAAAACAAAATGATTAAGCTATCTTCTCAGGTACTATTTTTTAAGTGCTTTAAGGTGCTTACCATCTACTTTCACTTCATTTTGGTCTTGCGTAAATATATAATACCCTGCTTTGATAAACTCTTTTTTAATATTCTCTTTTATTCTTAAAGACGCAAAAAGCGTAATTAGGAATGTGAATGGTCACCGTTATACCCGTATGGCTGTGACTTGGCGTTTGTTGTTCTGTCAATGTTACGGTCTCCTGACCTACTATCCTTTATACTATATTCGCCTCTATTGGAATGGAATCCTACAATAAATCTCCCTCTTAAATCTACAGTGCTATTTTGTCCATCACACAAATGCCACTCTGTAGGTATATTATTCGTGATTTTATTTTTTATAAGTGTTGTTTTTTCTTGCATTTATTGCATTAGCAGTCAGGCACCATTGCACCAGTAAAAAATTAAACTATTTATGGATTACTTTGAGTGTATTTTTTACAATTTCTGCATTTTTTCTGGCTAATTCTATATTTCCAGCAGCAATGGTTACATGTCCCATTTTTCTAAATGGTCGAGTTTGTTTTTTACCATATAAGTGAGGTATTACGCCTTTTATTTTAAGTATATCGTTCATACCTTTGTAATGTACATTGCCCTGATAACCTTTTTTACCTACTATGTTTACCATTACGGCAGGCAGTTTATTGTCAGTATTGCCCAATGGTAAATCTAATATAGCTCTAAGGTGTTGTTCAAACTGGGAAGTATAGGACGCCTCAATGGTATAATGTCCACTATTATGGGGGCGGGGTGCTACTTCATTTACAAATAACCTATCATTTTGAGTTTGAAATATCTCCACAGCCATAATGCCTACTAATCCCATTTTTATGGCTACTTTAGTGGCTAATTTATCTGCTTTGAGTTTTAAGTCATCACTTATTCTAGCGGGACAGAGTACATATTCTACTTGATTAGCTTCAGGGTGAAATTCCATTTCTACTACAGGAAAGTTTTTTATCTCTCCTGATACACTTCTACTTACAATTACAGATAATTCATTTTTGAATGAGACTAATTCTTCAGCTATACATTCTCCTTCGGGTAGTTTATCCATGTCATCAATAGATTTAATGATATTTACACCATATCCATCATATCCAAACAGGGTAGATTTCCATACAAAGGGGTAAGGTATTTTACCATTTTCAATGCTTTCTTTTAGTTCAGATAAATTTTTAAATATGGTAAAAGGAGTAGTGGGTATATTATTTTTTACGTAGAATTTTTTTTGTACACCTTTGCTTTGTACCAGTTCCAGTACTTCAGGTGAAGGATAAACTTTTACATTTTCATTTTGTAGTTTTTTTAGTGCAGCAATATTTACTTTTTCTATTTCAAATGTAAGTACATCTACCGTTTTTCCAAAGTTGTAAACGGTATCAAACTCAGTAATATCTCCTTTAATAAATTCATTTGCTCCCACAGTACAAGGTGCATCGTTTGAACTG
This sequence comes from Ichthyobacteriaceae bacterium, assembly GCA_965226285.1. Taxonomy (GTDB): domain Bacteria; phylum Bacteroidota; class Bacteroidia; order Flavobacteriales; family Ichthyobacteriaceae; genus CBDDCQ01. The sequence goes on along the minus strand of CBDDCQ010000005.1, from coordinate 414,257 downwards.
TCCAATACTTTGGTGTATATATCGTATTTTTGAGTTTCAGAAAGTAACATTTTGCCTAACTGACCGCCGCCAAGTATCCCTAATTTAAAATCTGAAGAAAAATACATATATCTTAATATTTTTAACAGTTTTTAAGTTGTACTATAGTTTCAATTGGATTATCAGAATTAAATACGAAACTCCCCACTACTAAAGCATCAGCCCCACATTGTACTAGTTCTGAAGCATTTGCAGTAGTTACTCCTCCATCTATTTCTATCAGAGCATTACTGTTTTTTTGTAAAATTAACTCTTTAGTTTCTTTTACTTTTGAGTAAGTGTTTTCTATAAATTTTTGTCCTCCAAAACCAGGATTTACTGACATTAATAGTACTACATCTATATCTGAGATTATTTCGCTTAAAGTAGATACAGGAGTATGAGGATTAAGGGCCACACCTACTTTCATTTCTTCTGCTTTTATGGCTTGTATGGTTCGGTGTAAATGTGTGCATGTTTCTATATGTATTGTAAGAATATCAGCACCTACTTTTTTAAAATCAAAGATATATCTATCTGGATCTACTATCATCAAGTGCACATCCATGGTTTTTTTAGAATACTTTTTTATAGCATCTACTACAGGCATTCCAAAAGAGATATTAGGTACAAAAACACCATCCATCACATCTATGTGAAGCCAATCAGCTTTACTTTTATTTAGCATTTCTGTTTCGCTTTGCAAGTTTGCAAAATCTGAAGCTAATATAGAAGGTGCTATAATAATAGAGTTCATAAATTTTTATTTTGAAAATTTATAAAGTCTTTACTAAAAAGTAATTCTTTTTTCCTCTCTGTAGCAAGATATATTTATCGTTGAGTAAATGCTTGGAGGTTATAAGTGCATTATCTCTTACCTTTTCTTTATTTACGGATATGGAGTTTTCTTTTAATGCTCTTCTGGCTTCCCCATTAGATTTCAAGAAATTAGTTTGCCCTACTAATATAGATATTATATCTATACCTTTCTTGAGTTGTTGCTTGTCAATTTGAGCTTGTGGTACTCCTTCAAATATATCTAGTAGATTTTGTTCTGAGATATCTTTCAAGTCCTTATAAGTAGATTTTCCAAATAATATTTCGGATGCTTTTATAGCCATTTGATAATCTTCACTTGAGTGTACCATAGTAGTTACCTGTTGGGCTAATTTTTTCTGTAATAACCTTAAATGAGGTGCTTGCATGTGCTCTAATATCAATTCTTTAATTTCATTCTTACTCAAAAAGGTAAATATTTTGATATACTTTTGTGCATCTTCATCAGGTGTATTGAGCCAAAATTGATAAAATTTGTATGGAGAAGTTTTAGTTTTGTCGAGCCATATATTTCCACTTTCGGTTTTTCCAAATTTTGAACCGTCTGCTTTGGTAATAAGTGGACAGGTAATTGCAAATGCTCTTTGCTCATTACATTTTCTTATCAATTCTGTACCTGTGGTAATATTACCCCACTGGTCAGCTCCCCCCATTTGCAATAAGCAATTATAATTTTTATACAGATAATAAAAATCATAAGCCTGTAAGAGTTGGTAAGTAAATTCAGTAAATGACATTCCCTCTCTAGCTTCTGTAGAGATTCTATTCTTTACCGATTCTTTATTGATCATATAGTTTACAGTAATTCTCTTACCTATATCTCGAGCAAAATTTATAAAAGATAAATCTTTTGTCCAGTTGTAGTTATTTACCAGTAAAGGAGCATTTTGTTTTTTAGAATCAAAATCTAAAAATTTAGAGAGTACTTTTTTAATACCTTTTATATTTTTATTTAGAGTTTGTTCATCTAATAAATTCCTTTCAGCAGATTTTCCAGATGGGTCTCCTATTAACCCTGTAGATCCTCCCATTACGGCTATAGGTTTATGTCCAAATTTATACATGTGTATCAGTAGAATAATAGGTACTAAATTTCCGATATGTAGTGAATCAGATGTAGGATCAAAACCAATATAACCTAGGGTCATTTCTTTAAGCAATTGCTCCTTAGTTCCAGGTATAATATTATCTACCAACCCTCTCCATTCCAACTCCTCTACCAGATCTTTTTGTTTTACCATTTATTTATTTTTAGAGTTTAATCTTTTTTATTCCAATCTTTGATGTATTTAGCAATGACAAATATTCCAACAATGATACCTATTGAGTATGATGTGATTCTAAAACTATTGTTCTCTATAGTGTCAATAGATCCTACTAAAAAGTAAGCCATATGAATAACAATTCATTTTTCATATTCTCAATCGTATTATATTTTAAAACTAGTCTTCGTTATGGTGCAAAATTAAAAGTTTTCTTGTTATCTTTTATTTACCTGTTGTATATAGTTTTCTAATGCTATCGTCATAGAAGGCTTATCTGTTGTAGGTGCTTTAATGTCACATCTTAGTCCGGCTGCTTCTACAGCTTCTGCAGTGCTTTTACCAAAAGCAGCTATCCGGATATCATTTTGTTTAAAGTCAGGAAAATTTTCTAATAGGGATTTGATTCCCAAAGGGCTAAAAAAAACTAATACGTCGTAAAATATATCTTTCAGATGAGATAGATTGCTACAAACGGTTCTATACATAATCACTCTATCCCATTCTAAATCCAAATTATCTAAGGTTTTAATTATAGAAGGTTGTAGTACATCAGAAGAAGGCAGTAAAAACTTTCGGTTATTATATTTTTTTAAAATAGGGCATAGATCAGTGAAATTTTTTTTACCCACATGTATTTTTCTTTTTCTATATGTTGTTACATATTTTTTTAGATGAGAGGCGATAGCTTCTGTTTGGCAGAAGAATCTTATTTCACTATGTTTGATTATATTACATCTCATCTTTTCTGCTAATCTAAAAAAGTGATCTGCAGCATTTTTACTCGTAAAAATAACAGATTGATAGTTGTTTATATTTATCTTTTGCTCTCTTATATCTATGCTATCTACACCTTCTATATGAATGAAAGGGCAAAAATCTACTTTTACTTTTTGGTTTTGTACCAAATTGTAATATGGAGAGGTATTTGTTGTTGGTTCCGGTTGTGAAACTAATATGGTTTTTACTTTCATTCTTCCTTAGTTTGAATTGCTATGATTTATAAATTATATTTTAGTGTAATTTTCACTTTGCTAATTAGAGGTGAAAAAATCAGTGTGCAAATTTAGTGTTTTTTCTTTAAGGTAGATTTTAATTTGGTTTGTTTTTCTATTTTACCTTTTAAGATATTTATGCTATCTAAGGCATTGTGATATATTTTCTCATATAATTTCATATCATTAGCATAATATAGGTTATTCTCTTCTATGATGGAATCATTTACATCATATTTTTCATAAATATAATTATAAAAACTCTGTATAGTATAGTTTAGTTTATTGTCTCTATTGATATATAAAATTTCAAAACTTTCTAAGAAACTAAGGTCTATAATCAAGTTTTTCATCTGCTGGGGTGTAAGCAATTTACTTGGTAATTTTTCAGGTGGTTTTTGCTCGCAACCATATAAAAATAAAATTAAAAGACTATATAAAATTGTATTTTTCATTGTCTAAATAATAATCTCATTCCTTTTTTACCCTCGTTAAAAGAGTCGTTTTCGTAAGCCAAATGACCGTTTACAAAAGTATTTATTATCTTTGAATTAAAGGTATTACCCTCAAAAGGCGACCATCCACATTTGTATAGGACATTGTTTTTATCTACTTTTTGACTTTGGTTTAAATCTACCAATACTAAGTCTGCAAAATACCCTTCCTTTATAAACCCTCGTTTATGGATTTGGTAGAGTATAGCAGGGTTGTGACACATTTTTTCTACTATTTTTTCCATAGATATTTTATCTTGCTTATAACATTCTATCATAGAGAGTAAAGCGTGTTGTACTAGAGGGCCTCCCGAAGGAGCATCAAAATAGGTATTTTGCTTTTCGCTTAAGGTGTGTGGAGCGTGGTCAGTAGCTATGATATCTAGCCTATCATCTAAAAGGGCTTTCCAAAGCCTCTCTCTATCTTTGGTTGTTTTTACAGCAGGATTCCATTTGATAAGGGTTCCTTTCTCATTGTAGTCCCCATCTGAAAACCAAAGATGATGTACGCATACCTCGGCAGTTATTTTTTTATCTTTTAGGGGTATATTATTGGTAAATAATTCTGTTTCACAGGCTGTAGAAATATGGAATACATGTAGTTTGGCACCAGTTTGTTTAGCTAAATTTATAGCTTTTTTTGAAGATAGATAACAGGCTTGCTCACTTCGGATTTTAGAGTGGAGATTCATAGGAATATCGTTGCCATATTTTTCTCTATAATAGGTTATATTTTTCTTAATGATATCTTCATCTTCGCAGTGTACAGCTATAAGGGCGTCGGTATTTAAAAATATTTTTTTAAGTGTAGTTTCATTATCTAAAAGCATGTTGCCAGTAGATGACCCCATAAATATTTTTACTCCTGCTACAGTTTGGGTATTTACTTTTAATACCTCTTCCAGATTGTCATTGGTAGCCCCTAACATAAAAGAATAATTAGCTAGTGAATGTTTTTTTGCAATACCAAATTTTTCCTCTACTAGATATATGGTAATAGCATTGGGAATAGTATTAGGCATCTCTATGAAAGAAGTAATTCCTCCAGCTACAGCAGCTTTTGCCTCAGTATATATTTCTGCTTTATGGGTGAGCCCAGGCTCTCTAAAGTGTACTTGGTCATCTATAACACCAGGTAATAGATATTTACCTTTTGCATTGATTTCTATATCAGATTTACAACTTATATTATCCTCTAATTTAGATATGAACTTATCTTCTATAAGTATATCTCTTATCTGCATTTTACCACTATCTACTACATAAGCTTTTTTAATAAGCGTTTTCATATATTTTTAGGATTGTAGTAACTTTTCTCAGTTGCAAAAGTAGTCTTTATTTTCATCAATATGCTAAAAGGTTTTAGTATTCTATCCAAAAAACTTATTTCCTCTGTTTTGAAGGGCTATAGTTTTGGTGTGATTTTTAATGTTTAAATGGTGTATTGGAGCTATTTTTGCTAAATAGTCTCCCTTATTTTGGTAATGGTAAGTTCTTTATGTTTTATTTTGGCTGGAAAATTTGACCGTTCATAAAGTATCCACATCAAGCTCAAAAGAATGGAGTACATATACATTCCTTTAAAATATGAATTTATTTCAGAGTCTCATAAAAAGATACTGTGTAAATTTCTTTTTTTTCGTTAGGTCTAATAATCAAAAACAAGTGTGGATAAAAGGTAGCAAGTATTTCAAATCATAAAATACTAAAAGGAAATATTCAAAAAGATAAAATATCTCTCACTTCACGTACTGTAATGATAATTTATGACGGGAGTTATTGGTTAAGCAGGTATTTAGAGGAATAAAAAAAATGTACAACTCGTTTTGAAGGTTATATTAAAATATATTTTTTCATCAAAAAAAATCATTAAATTTGCCTCCTACTACTATTAATAAAAATGATTAGGCCTCGTAGCATAACTGAATAGTGCACTTGATTACGGCTCAAGAGGTTGCAGGTTTGAATCCTGCCGAGGTCACTACTATAGAAAGGATGGCAGTTAGAAAAAATACGCTAACTTCCGTCCTTTCTCGTTTTTAGGAGGTTTAACATCATAATACACAATTTTGGCTACTACTTTTGAAAGTTCTTGAAATGTAAAAATGACCTCCTTAAATTTTTTATCGTTACCTTTTATCAAAATTTTAAGTGTATCCTCTACTGTTTTCAAAAAACATGTAATCCTGAATGATTCCAGATTTGTTATAAATCTCGCTAATATGACCAAAATAGACTCCCTTTCTTCTTCCAGAATCATCACAACGGTACAGATAAACACCTGCACCTCTAGTGATATATCAAAATGGTTCTAACTCTTTAAATTGGTAAAAATTAAATCCCTCTTTTGTAAACATGATTAAAAAAATAAATGAGCCGCTGGCTTAGGTGTCAGGCATAAAAACATGCTTGGGTCCTTTTAGATACCCATTATTTTCAAATAAAACGAAAAAAATATATACGGTAAAAAACTCAACACTCAACAACGTATTTAAATAGCTTATAATTAGCATTTTATGTTGTTGGGCATGTTGAGTATTTTTTGTTAAAGCATCAAAAACCTTTAAAAAATTAAAAAAGCCCCTAATAAAAAAGGGGCTCAAAAAGGATCAATAAAAAGTGGTAAATAGTTTAAAATTTAATTTCTAAAAGTCGTTTGCCTAAATCTTTTAATGCAGTTTCTATTTGCTTTTTTCGCTCTTCATTTGGTACTTTCACACCATAAATATATTTGGCTAATAAACTTTTATGTATACATAAGCTACGTGCTACAGCTGATACATTTATTTCTGGTAGTTTTTTAAATGCTTTACCTATTTCATTTGTTTGAAGTTCTATTTTTTCGTAAAAACTATCAATTTGAATATCTTCATCTATTTTTGACCAATGGATAGCATCTCTAAATTTATTAATTTCATAATTTTCTCTATCAGCAGCTGTTGCATTTTTCAAAATTGGAAAATATTCTAATATTTGTTTCAAAATTTTTCCTGAATGAGTTTGAATGAAGATATAGTTTTCATCAAACCATAACTTTTCTATTTTTTCTTTATTCCCCATGATATTCTCGCCATTTACATATAATTAACTCTTGGTTCTCTGTTCTCTATGACTAAACTTTCTGTAATTTTTAAATCTTTGGTTTTCATGCCTCTATTTTTAATCAATTTGATTTCAGGATCAACCTGAAAAACACATTCTCCATCCGAATTTTTAACATGTATATGTATGGGTAAATGTTCGTTGGAATGAAAGAAAAATCTTAATCCGAATACTGTAAACAAGGTAGGCATAACTTTTTGTTGTTTAATTAGGATACAAATATAGTCTAAATTTTTAGACCTACAAGTTTTTTTACTTTTTTTTATATATAAAAAAAGCCCTACAGTTGCAGGGCTTTTTGAGTTAAACAAACCGACAGTTATTTTTTCTTAAGCAAATAACCGCTCATTAATCTACCTTCGTGAAGTATGATTTTAAGTATAATTTCAAGTTCCTGAACCACCTCCAAAATATCGCTCTCGTATTACCCAATCAAAAGGAAAAACATTAGTGTATATTAGTGAAAAGGTTTTGCTTTTGTCTATTTCTATGTTTACATTGTCTTTTTCATATTTGGTATAATCTTTATAATATAATCGAGTTTTTGATCTACATAATCTATAAAAACCATATTGCCTTGTATAGACATCTCTTAAGTTTAACCAGTTTTTTACGGCATTGAAAAACTCTTTAAATGTCATATCAAGCATAAATTCTGTTAAACTAAATGAAGTTCCATAGTAGTTTACATCACTTTCCTTGCAGTCTATTCTAAATAAATTATATTTTGAAATACTACTTATATTCAAGGTATAAAATCTTATTCAAAAGGTAAATTTCGCAATTTCATATCATAATACATTCAATGTTTCTTCTCCAAAAAAGAGAATGCCTTGTATTTTATCTTTTACTAATTTTTTAATATGATATAATATTAATAATTAGGATCGTATATAGAGTATTATGTTACTTTGGTACCTCTAAATGGATACCTCTCAAAATAGGTGTATGGAATGTATAAAAATATAATTTTTTTTAGTTTTTAAAAATATTTTTAGTATCTTTGCACCGTTGTGTATATTCATTAACTTGTTTGTCCCCTATGCTATATAATATTTATGGTATAGGGGTTTTTTGTAAGAGGTGGTGCTTAATTTAATAGAGTAGGTTTAGATGGAACATGATAAGTTAAATTTTAGAGAGGTAATATATAATTAATAGCAGATAAATTCGTATCATCTTCATTTACACACCTTTAAGATAACACCCCTGCATGTATAGGGTTTTGCTAATATATATGAGGGTATTCCCTGTATTTTGTAAAGAAAGAATACATTCTGTTTTTCAAAAGTGATATTCCGTTTTTCCGATTATATAAGGTCCAATAAAAGTTAAATATTAAGTAAAATAAGTTGTTTTGAAGAGTTTTATATTCTCGAGGTCACACGGAAAAAACGCTATAAATTAATTTATTTATAACGTTTTCTTGATTATAGGTTTATTCAAATTTTAAATTTCCTTTTTCTATCAAATCTTTATGTGAAATGAAATAGGAGGAAGAGGAGGTATTACCTAAAATAATGTTTTTGATATATTTTCCATTAGGTACTTGATTATAGATGGTGATTTTATCTTTTTTGTGATATTTTTTATCTAAGTGAATAACAATTTTATCAAAGATGGGTTTAGTAACTGTATATACAGGTTTTGCAGGGATTACAGGGTAAATTCCCATCATGCTATAAACCAACCACGCCGACATTGTTCCAGTATCGTCATTACCGGGAATACCATCTGGGGCATTCTTAAAGTGGATTTTAATTAGATTGGCAACATGTTTTTGAGTTCGCCATTGTTCTCCCTCAATAAAATTAAATAAGTAAGGATATCCAATATCGGGTTCATTTGCCATATCAAATTGTTTATTTTCAAAAACTTTTTCTAATTGATTTACAAAAGTTTTTGCTCCTCCCATTAATTTAATAAGTTCTGGTGTATCATGACTTACCATAAAAGTATATTGCCAAGAATTTCCTTCTATAAACGCAATATTTTTAACAAAGTTTGCCCCTGTATCAGGGTTGAAAGGACTATGCCAAGAACCATCAGGATTTTTAGGACGCAATAAGTTATGGCTTTTATCAAATAATTTTCGGTAAGATATGGAGCGTTTATAAAATTTTTTAGACTCTGATTTTTTGCCCAAGGCCTTTGCCAACTGTGCTATGGCGTAATCTGCAATATTAAACTCTTGTGTGATGGAAACTGCTCCACTATTAGTTGATTGGGTAGTCAAATAACCTTTTTCCAAATATTCTTTAATACCTCTACGCACTGGATTATTTTTAACTTGATAAGCACTTTTAAGCATAGCTTTATATGCCTTTTGTATATTGAAATCTCTGATGCCTCTGAGGTAAGTATCTGCAATGACTACAGCAGCGGGGTCTCCTACCATTGTAAAGGTTTCGCTACTGTTAAGTTCCCATTTGGGTAGCCAGCCATTTTCATCGTACATATCTAGCATTGTTTTCATCATATCTGATTGTTGTTTCGGATATATTAAGGACAGCAGTTGATGTACATTTCGGTAGGTGTCCCATAAAGAAAATACCGTATAGCGATTGTTTTGGGTACGATTGACTTTACCTGTATTGATCTCTCGATACTGTCCATTAAAATCTTGAAAAATATTAGGATGGATTTGGGTGTGGTAAAGTGCCGTATAAAAAATGATTTTGTCTGTTTTTGTACCTCCTGAAACTTCTATTTTAGATAGGGTTTCATTCCATTTTTGATAAGTATTTTTAGCAATAGTTTCAAAAGTTTTTCCTTTGGTTTCTTTATTTAAATTTTCTCTAGCATTTTCAATACTTACATAAGAGATACCTACTTTTACAGTTACCGTTTGTGGTTTTTTAAATTTATACGAAAAATATGTACCAATGCTATCGCCTACTACTGTATGTGTACAGTTTTTCATCAATCTAGTCTTACCGTTATATCCCATCCATTGCGCTTCTACACCTTGGTAAGTTGCAGGTTTTTTCCAAACTCCAAACTCATTAGCAGGTTTTGAAAAACGCATTACAAAATATACGGGGTATGCACTCTCTGGACTATTGTAACAAAAACTACCTACTGAACGCATTCCTTCTATTTCAGTATTGGAAACTACCTTGACCATGGCACCTTGTTCATTGGTTAAGCCTAAGCCCAGATTGAGTAATACATTTGCCTTACCTTTAGGAAAATGATAGCGACTTATTCCTACTCTTTGGGTTGCAGTGACTTCTGTTTTGATTTTGTATTTATCTAAAAATACACTGTAATAACCCGGTTTGGCTGTTTCCCCAATATAAGTAGTTCCATATTGCAAATGGTTAGTCTGTACTTTTCCCATAGTAGGCATTAGTAAAATTACACCTAAATCAGGGCAACCTACACCGCTTAAATTCACATGGCTAAAACCCGTAAGAAAATGATTAGTGTGTTCATAACTAGTAGAAAACCAACGGCTATCTTTATCAAAGTTATTTTGTTTACCTGCTACATTAAAAGGACTCACACTTGCCATTCCTCTGGGATATACCGCTCCAGGATAAGTAGTGCCAAAATTGGAAGTCCCTATAAAAGGATTTACATACTTTGTAAAATCTTTGTTTTTTTGTTGTGCTTGTACTACAAAACTTAGTAAAATTGTTATATAAAATAATTTGTTTTTCATAAGAGTAAAATAATTTTAAGATACTGCAAATTTATCTTGTAAGTTTAATATTTAATTTTATTCATTATATGAGTCAATATCAAAAATAGTATAAAAAAAGAAAAAAGTATTTGTTCTAAGATTATTACTTTTGAGTTTTCAAAACTAAATATTTCCTCTCTCAATGAGAGCAAAAGTAAACTTATTTTCTCAAATCGTAAATTATTTGAAAAAGTCAATATCTAATTGGAACAGATAAATTAGGAGAATGGGTATTTATTTTTACAAAAATAAAAAATGTTTTGGATGCTGCTTACTGACTCTGAAAGTATTTCTTAATAAATAATTAATAAGTGATTATGGGAGACGAACTAAACAAAATATAACCTTGTGTTTACTTGGCTGGGGGGAGTAAATGAAATTGCAAAAGATTTTCAATTGGAATTTTTTTGTATATATTTTTTAATTAGTAAAAATAAATTTTAGTTTATATAAGTGTATGCAAATGTTATACAATTATGACAAAAGAATTAAGAATGATTATAAATTAAAAATTCTCTTGGTAGAGAATTTTTCTGTGTCTAAATTTGCCTTGTTTTATAAATATTCTATATTTGAGACTAAAAAATACAAAAAACATTCGATGGGCAATACATTTATAAAGTCATCTATAGGTAAAAAGATTATTATGTCAGTAACAGGACTTTTCTTGATTACTTTTCTCATAACACACTTAGCTGTAAACTTAACACTTTTTGGAGGTAAGGAGTTATTTAACAGTGCTGCACATTTTATGGCTACTAATCCAATGATACAGATAATGCAGTATGTATTGGCATTAGGTTTTATATATCACATTGTGTATGGTATTAAACTTACTTTGGAAAATAAGAAAGCTACTCCTGTAAAATACGCTTACGATAATAGAAATGTAAATTCTATGTGGACATCTAGGAATATGATTATTACTGGAATTATAATATTATTGTTTTTGATTATACATTTAAGAGATTATTTTTATCCCATGAAGTTTGGAGATATGAAAGGACTTACGGATTATGATTTAGTAATAGCCTTATTCACAAGCCCAATTTATACGGTAATTTATGTAATCTCTTTTGTAATGTTGGGTTTACATTTGAATCATGGGTTTCAGTCGGCATTTCAATCAATAGGGGTCAATCACGGAAAATATGTTCCTATGCTTAAAACGATAGGAAAACTATACAGTATATTGATAGCTGTAGGATTTTCGTCTATATCTATTTATTTCTATATTAAACAATTCATATAAACTATGAGTAACAAATTGAATGCTAGAATACCGAAAGGGTCTATAGAACAAAAATGGCAAAGTCATAAAAATATCATTAGCCTTGTGAATCCTGCTAATAAGCGGTTGATAGATGTAATAGTAGTAGGTACAGGTTTAGCAGGAGGTTCTGCAGCAGCATCTCTAGCAGAAATGGGGTATAATGTAAAGGCATTTTACTTTCAAGATTCACCTCGTAGAGCACACTCTATAGCAGCGCAAGGAGGTATCAATGCCGCTAAAAATTATCAGAATGATGGAGATTCTACTTTTAGACTTTTTTATGATACCATAAAAGGGGGAGACTACCGCTCTAGAGAAGCAAATGTATATCGCTTGGCAGAAGTATCGGGTAATATTATAGACCAGTGCGTAGCCCAAGGTGTACCTTTTGCCAGAGAGTATGGAGGGCTTTTAGATAATCGATCTTTTGGTGGAGTGCAAGTATCACGTACTTTTTATGCCAAAGGACAAACTGGACAACAACTTTTACTAGGTGCTTATTCTGCTATGCAAAGGCAAGTAGGAAAGGGAAAAATACAGTCTTTTTCAAGGCATGAAATGCTAGAACTTGTAGTAGTAGATGGAAAAGCTAGAGGCATCATTGCTCGAAATTTAGTTACAGGAGCAATACAAAGGTATTCTGCTCATGCAGTGGTAATTGCTTCAGGGGGATATGGTAATGTATTCTTTTTATCTACTAATGCTATGGGATCAAATGTTACGGCAGCTTGGCGTATTCATAAAAAGGGAGCATACTTTGCTAATCCTTGTTTTACACAAATTCACCCTACTTGTATTCCCGTATCGGGAGACTACCAGTCTAAACTCACTTTGATGAGCGAATCACTTAGAAATGATGGTAGAATATGGGTGCCTAAGCATAAGAAGGATGTAGAAGAAATAAGGTTGGGAAAACTCAAACCTACTGAAATTAAGGAAAAAGATAGAGATTATTATCTAGAAAGGAGGTATCCTGCATTTGGTAACTTAGTACCTAGAGATGTAGCCTCTAGAGCAGCCAAAGAAAGATGTGATGCAGGATATGGCGTAAATAAAACAGGTGAAGCTGTTTATCTAGATTATTCCTCAGCCATAGAGCGGTATGGAAAGGAACAAGCCAAAGTGAAACGGTTAGATGTAAATGATAAAGAAACTATACTAAAACTAGGAAAAGAAGTTATCAAGAATAAATATGGTAACCTATTTCAGATGTATGAAAAAATAATAGACGACAACCCTTATGAAATACCTATGATGATCTACCCAGCAGTGCATTATACTATGGGAGGTGTATGGGTCGATTACAATTTGATGTCCACTATACCAGGGTGTTTTGTGGTGGGAGAGGCAAACTTTTCTGACCATGGTGCCAATAGATTAGGAGCTTCTGCGCTCATGCAAGGTTTGGCAGATGGATATTTTGTATTACCTTATACCATCGGAGATTATTTATCTGCTGATATTCGTACTGGTACCATATCTACGGATACTCTGGAGTTTGAGCAAGCAGAAAAAGCCGTAAATGAAAGAATAGATAAACTTATTAATAATAATGGGGATAAATCTGTAGATTACTACCATAAGAAATTGGGCAAAATTATGTGGGATAAGGTAGGTATGGCAAGAAATGAGAAAGGACTAAAAAAAGCAATAGAGGAGATAGAAACTCTAAAAAAAGAGTATTGGAACAATGTAAAAGTAGTAGGCAGTAGAGAGGGGTTTAATCAAGAATTGGACAAGGCATTAAGAGTAGCAGATTTTTTAGAACTTGGGCAACTTATGGCTATGGATGCGCTTGAGAGAAATGAATCTTGTGGAGGGCACTTTAGAGAAGAATATCAGAATGAAGAAGGAGAAGCACTTAGAGATGATAAAAATTATGCTTATGTAGCGGCTTGGGAGTATATGGGTAAGGACATTACCAAATCTCAAATGCACAAAGAAGAGTTGAGATTTGAAGCTATAGAATTAAAACAAAGAAGTTATAAGTAAGTTCCTAATAATATAGATTTTTAAGTACCTAAACAAATGAATCTAATACTGAAAATTTGGAGACAATCTGGACCTGATGCAAAAGGTAAACTTATAGATTATAAGGTTATGGATATATCGCCTGATATGTCTTTTTTAGAAATGCTTGATATACTCAATGAGGATTTAGTAAATAAAGGAGAAGATCCTGTAGCATTCGACCATGATTGTAGAGAGGGGATATGTGGTATGTGTTCACTTTATATCAATGGAGAAGCACACGGGCCTGATAGAGGTATTACTACATGTCAATTGCATATGCGTATGTTTAACGATGGTGATATTATATACATAGAGCCCTTTAGAGCTAAAGCATTTCCCGTAATCAAAGATTTGGTAGTAGATAGAGGTTCATTTGATAGGATCATTGCTTCAGGTGGATTTGTATCGGTAAATACATCGGGTAATACACAAGATGCCAACGCTATGCCTATAAGAAAAAAGGATGCTGATGAATCCTTTGATGCCGCTACTTGTATTGGTTGTGGTGCTTGTGTAGCTACTTGTAAAAATTCATCGGCTATGCTTTTTGTATCAGCAAAGGTATCTCAACTCTCACTTTTGCCACAAGGTAAGGTAGAAGCCCGAGAAAGAGTCATGAATATGGTTAATCAAATGGATTTAGAAGGGTTTGGAAACTGTACTAATACTGGAGCTTGTGAAGTAGAGTGTCCTAAAGGAATTTCACTTGAAAATATTGCTCGTATGAATAGAGAGTATATCAAAGCCTCTATTTTTTCTAAAAAATAGAGGCGACTTATTAATTTGTAATAAGTTATCAAAAGTTATTTAATAATTTGATTAATAGAATGGTCAAATATCCTAAAGTTTATCAAAAATAATATGTGGTTAAGTTAATACTTTTTTATATATTTAGATTAATTATCATTTTAAGAGCTCAGGGCGATATTCAAAATGCATCGTATCATAATGGTACCATTTTCCTCCCCAAATAAAACCATATTTTTCAAATATATCTACAATTAATTGAGGAATACGGTTAGTATAATTTAATTTTCTCTTCTCATCTTTACATTCACAATCCCATTGCCAATAATTTGATTGGGCGACATTGATATCAATAGCTATACCGTAACTATGTAAACTCAAACGGTTTGTTCCTTTAACAACTCTCCATTTGTATGTACCTCCTATATTAGATACATAGGGTTTAAGTTCTGGATGTCTATCTAATTCTGCGCTGATCATTTTGAATTTTTCACTAATACCATTCACACTAGTTACTTTTATCTTTTCTCCTGATAATTTAGGACACCAATCAATTTCTACTAATTTACTTTCTACTTCTTCTTTTGTGCTACCATACATTTTTTTAAAGAAATCTTCATTAGTAATTCTTCCTGGATCTTTGTAAGGAACAGGAATAGTATTTAATTCTCCTTTTGGATACGGATAGAAAAATTGGTCTTTAATATCCGGATTGGTTAATAATTCTTCAGTATCTTTTTTTATACTATCATTATACAATAATTTTGTGCCATCTTTGAACAAAATGTGGTTATCCTTGTATCCAATAATAAAATCAGGATAACTTCTTATTAATTTTCGAGCGTTTTTAGGTATCTTTTTGTGTTTATTAATAATGTCCATATCTATCATTTTTACAACTTCTAAATCATCTGTAAGATAATTCCTGTCCACTATAAATGTTCCAACTCCATTTCTACTACCCGAAAAATTAGTATTGCCTCCTATAGTTCTCATCATACCTTCTTTTTCATTTAATATTTCATATATCATTTCTGTATGATGTGCCTTTTTCTCAATACCTTCTATATAAAGTACTATGTCTCCTTCTTTAGGTATATATTCTCGATTGATGAGTTGTTCTTGAGTAACGAGTAAACCTCTATCTCTTGCATGTTCTCTCATCACTTCACAAGCCCAAGTATTGGCATAATACTCATCAAAATATTCACCTATGCTACTAAAAGTTTGGTCTAGTACTGTACAAGTAAGTGCTTGACACCAATATGCCCATTCACCATCGTTTCCATCCATATAAGAACGAATCCAAGGTCCTATATTCTCCTCTTTTAATTCTGAAGAACGAAATTGTAAATGTTTGCTTGCAAAATATTTTAACCGCTCTGCTAATGATTTTTTATTGTAAGGTTTTATACTGAAAGCCTCCTTTAGTGGAGCTACCATATTACTCCAAGTATCCTTATCTACAATACCGGTAGCTTCCATATCCATGAACTTTTGTACTTCTGACACTAAGGCTTCTGTTTTATCATCAAAAATAGTATCTAAGTTCAATATAATATCGACATAATTTTCATCGAGTTGCCAAAGCATTAACCATTCTTTAATCTTTAAAACATCATACCCAGTATCTCCTTTAGTATAAGTTTTGGATAGGGGGGCTATTTCTTTTAAATAACTTTGTTTTACTAATAGTTTATCTTCCATTATTTGTGCAGTTGTTTTACATGAGAATATCATAAAAAAAGTAAGTATATAGAATATTGTATTTATTAATTTTAATTTCATAGTAATCATTATTTTTTTAAATATAAACTGGGGCAAATATACATTTTTATTTATAAAAAATTTTTTCTTTTAAATAGACTAATAGCTGTAATGTTGTTTGTAAAAAAGTATAATTATACTTTATTAAAGCGTTGTTTTAAAAGATGTACTTTTATGAATAAACTAATTATAATATAAAAATAATGTTAATCATTTATTTATGTTTTTTAATCTCAAAAATATATATTTACTTAAACTTATACAACACTAACCAAACTTTCACTTTTTTAATTTAAGTCGTCAATTCTCCCAATTCATCTTTTAATTGCTCAATTTTATTTATTGCATCCCATTTACTTTGAATTACGCTTTCAACCTCTTCAGAAATTTTATTTCTTTCGTTCTCATCTTTTGAAATAGGCAATTTTAACTCTTTCCATCTATCAGCTATGTTAGGTAAAGTTGTTTCCATTAAAATCTTATTAGATGTTTGCATTGAGGTTAGCGGATGAGAGAGAAGATATAAAAGATAGTAAGGTGTGAGATTAAATTTATTTTCTTTATCAGTAATTCTTAAAATTACAATTTCCCTTGTTAGTAATACATCCAGATCATGAGGCGAAACCATAGCAACACTACCAATTCTATAACTTCCACGCCTAACATAAGCAATATCTTTTTCTTTAAGATTTTTTTTCGTTCCTTTTTTTGCTTTGTAAATCTTTTCTGGAATTTTTGCCGTAGGATCTTTATAAATTTCCCAATTTACAATATCTTTTACTCTAATATATGGATATTCACCCATACCTTTATATTCAGCAGGAGGGGAACCGTGGCCGTCAAAAAAAGTAAGTATTCCCTCATCAATCAACTTATTAATTGGGATAAGTTCAAGATTATCATTTTTAGCTAATTGTTTAATTTCTTCAATTTTATTATCCCAATAATACCTTGGTACAAATATTCCTTTTTCATTACTTTCTTTGTATTTAACTTTGAAGCAATATTTTGAAAACTCCTTTTGATTAAATTCATTTAATATACGAGGTATATCATCCCAAATAGACTCTTTGTTTATAGATTTTGTTTCATAATCCCATCTATATATTTCCTTCCCTTGATGATTATGTCCGATTTCTTCAGCAACAGCCATATTAATTTCATCTTGTTGAGGTGTATTCTTCTCTAAAATAATAACTACACATTTGGCATTATTATGTGGTCTAAAGGTATTGTGGGGAAGGTCAATAATCCAAGTAATATTATTATTTTTTTGAATATACTCTAAAATATATTTAGAATTTGGAGCGTGCAAGAAAGTTTCAGGTAATACTATACCCATTCTTCCGCCATTTCTAAGGTACTGTAAAGAACGCTCAATAAAAATAATTTGGGGAGCTTCTTCTTTTTTTAACCTTTCTGTTTTTACCCATTTGTCATCTTCTCGACTAAGTTTCCATTTATAACCTAATTCAAATTGTTTTAACTTTTCTTCACCAACAACTTTTATATCTTTGCCAAAAGGTGGATTGGTTAGTAATACATCAAATTTCCCTAATTTTATATTTTGTTTTGTTTTATCCTTCCATTCAATAGGTTTTTCTAAACTGTCCTCACAAAATATCCCACTTGTTCCATCGCCTACCAAAGTCATATATGCTTTTGTAACTTTTGAGAGAAATGTATCTTTATCTATTCCTCTAAAATTATTCGTAGCAACTTTTTGTTTTTCTTTGTCTATAGTTTGCTGAGACCATCCATATTCTCGCCCTTTTTTATCGATTTTCTCCCAGATATATTTTAGAGATTCAATTAAAAAACTACCACTACCACAAGCGGGGTCAATAATCAAATGACTATCGTCAGGGTCTAAAATGTCGATAATCATTTTTACTACATTTCTCGGTGTAAAAAATTGTCCTAGAGCACCCTTTAAAGCATAGCCAATAAAGGTTTCAAAAGCATCCGCTACAACATCTCTCTCAGAATCGATTAAGCAATAATTTTGAAGCTCACCAACGACATAAGCAATTGCACTTTCATCTAAATTTATTGTATCGCTTACATCAATAACTGCATCATATTTTGATTTTACATTTTCAAAAAGATCAAAAATTCTTTTTTTTACATCTGCTAAATTTTCATTCACTCCTAACCTAAAAGTCACTATATCGTCAGGCTTGGTAAATTTTTCGTCATAAATTTTACAAAAAATTAAATTTATTAACTCTTTAGCTAATTCCTCATCTCTTGTAGCTCCTGTAAAGTTTCCAGCTAAATGGTTTCTTATTGCCTTAAAAATAACTTTTAGATTATGTGGCACTGATAAATCTTTTCTCTTAAATTTGCCTATATCTTCAACTCTCTGCCTAAATTTGGGAATATTTGGTATTTCCTCAAAACGAACTTGCCCATCATTTTCTAACTTTTTAATAAATAATCTTTCTTCACCATTAAACCAAACACCTAAATTAGCTTTTGAAAATCTTAAATAATCTTGTAGTTGTGTTTTTCCATCTTTTCTAGTTTTCTTTTTACATTCAATGATTATATAAATATCATCTTCTTGCTTTTTTTCGCTTGAAAAAACAGCAATATCAACTGGATATTCTTTTTTAGTATCAGAGGGTCTAACTTTGACCCTAAATTGTGGTCTAGTTTGAATATGTTTTTTAGGATAATTGTAATCCTAAACAAGTTGCTTTGCGAAAACTTGAACTGCTTCAATTTCTTCAGGTGTTGCTTTAATCTCTTTTTCTGAAATAAAATCAATAATATATCCGTCCTTCATCAAAAATAGCATCTAAGTTCAATATAATATCAACATAATTTTCATTGAGTTGCCAAAGCATTAACCATTCTTTAATCTTTAAAACATCATACCCAGTATCTCCTTTAGTATAAGTTTTGGATAGAGGGGCTATTTCTTTTAAATAACTTTGTTTTACTAATAATTTATCTTCCATTATTTGTGCAGTTGTTTTACATGAGAGTATCATAAAAAAAGTAAGTATATAGAATATTGTATTTATTAATTTAATTAGGAATCATTATTTTTTTTAAATATAAACTGAGGCAAATATACGTTTTTGTTTAAAAAATTTTTTCTGTTTAAATTTGCAATAAAATATATGTATATTTGTAAGTTATTAATTTTAAAAATATAATATAATGTCAGCTTTAAAAAGCTTTGAGAAAATACATGAGGAGGTTATAAATTTAAAGGAAGAGGGGGGATACTCTATAGATGATTTCTATAAGGCTTTAGATATTGATCCTTCTAAACATGAAATAAGTAGTCTTATGAATTGGTTTTTTAAAGATGATCAAAATGAATGGTTAGTCCAACAAGTGATACGAGAATCCATTAGGTTAGGTCTTAGAGATACCCCTATTTACCCACATCTTATCGCTGATACTAAGGTAGTAGATAAATATAGCGTGATTATGCCTCATATCAATATGAGTGATAATGAAGCGGAGACTAGCCCTGTTGTGTCTATTGGAACAAAGACTGCTGAACTCTCAAAGCCCGTAACAATAAATTTAAAATTAACAGATGAGATAGTTAACAATGTAACTTTAAATTTACTTAGTGTATTTTTAAAAGATGTAGGTATTAAATTGAATAGAGCCATAGACACATTAGCTATAAATACATTAATTAATGGAGATCAATCGGATGATTCTGATAAGTGTGCAGCAATAGGTGTTAAGACTAAGGGTAGTTTTGATGATCTTGATTTTTTGAGAGCTAGGACTAGATTAAGTAGATTAGGTAAAGCTCCTACATGTATTATACTATCTGAAAATGCTTACTTGGATGTTTATAAATTACCTGAATTTAAAAAATTACCTCACTATGTGCATGAAGCAATGCCAGAAGATAAAGTAATGTTAGTGTCTAAAAACGATGCTATGATAAAATTAGATGCTTTTGCTATGACGGTAAAATATTCCAAATATATCCAACATACACATATTTATGTGCATCTGCCTAAGACAGGTTTTGCCACCCTATTTAGAAATGGTAGGTTAATTTTAGATAAATCTAAAGAATTTAGTTCGCAAGGCTTCCCAAAATGGTTTTGATGTATCTTCTGTTAAAAAAATTACATTTAAATAAGATATAAGTCATGGAAAAAGTATTTGTGTGTTCAACTTATGAATGAGTTAATTAATATAAATATAGTAAAGAATAAATATAAGTTTTTAGAATATTATAGAAATAGAAGCGAAGAATTAATTGCTGAATCTAAGCAATTATTTGCGGATACGGAATATAAGGAAAGAGCAACCGCAGTTAATAGAGGACTTATAGAAGCAAAGAATAATTTATTTAAAATACTAAATCAAAAATCAAAAAAAGAAAAATGGAATTCTCAAGAAATTTTAGAAAGTGTCTTAACAATAACATATACTAATTATGTAGTTATGTTAGAAGCAAGAAATGATGTTTGGCCTTATGAATATATGGCTTTTACTCGAAGAATTGGCGAATTATGGGAACCTTTTTGTCTTTTATGTTGGGAGTATCCACTTCTAACTAACTTAAATTACTTTATTCCTCCTTTATTTAAAGATGTTAAAAAGAAACTTACAAAAGAAATCCATACTTTTATTGATAATTTATCTATTAGCGAAAATGAAAAAAATGATTTAAAAAATTACTATCAAAAAGTTTGGACTCTTGTTTCCTCTGGAGAAATTAAACTTGAACTTGATTTACATTTTGAACAAAATAAAACAAAGTTTGTTGTTGATTTTAAAAGTGGTTTCAGTTCAAACGAAAAGGGAAATACAAATAGATTATTATTAGTAGCAAGTATTTACAAAGTCTTAAATGAAGGGCATCAATGTTTGATTTTTGTTCGCTCTTCTGAAGAACAAAACAATCATTATTTACAAACATTAAAAAAATCTGAGCTTTGGGATGTCTATTGTGGAATAGAAACTTATGAAAAGATAGAAACATTTACAGGGTTTAATCTGGGGAAATGGATGAATGATAATATCCAATGGAAAGAAGATTTTGATATGAAAATGTATAATCACTTAAATGATAATAATTTAATTCAGTACTTAGAATGGTAATCAAAGAAGATATAGTTTTAGAGGGTAAGACAAGAACACGAAGAACTTTTTGTTCATACTATACGAAGTCAGATCCAATATTAGATTATATGGTGAGTCGTCTTCAAGTTTCACCTCAAGATTTAATTTTAGAACCTTGTGCTGGAGACGGAATTTTTATAGATAAGATAAAATCATTGTTTCCTAAATTATCTTATCAAATAGAAGCATTAGATTTAAACCCAAAAGCAGTAGACAAATTAAATAAAAAATTTTGTGAACCTAATATTAAAATTCGTCTAGCTGATACTTTACTCGATACTACTTTAGATTCATATGTAAATATGAATGGAAATTATACAAAAATTATTAGCAATCCTCCATACGGTGCATGGCAAGATTCTTGTAAAAGAAGTATTTTAAAAAGAAAATATAGTGGATATGTTAAAGAAACTTATACACTCTTTATTCAAAGAGCTATTGACCTTTTAAAAGAAAAAGGTAAATTAGTATTTATTGTTCCAGATACTTTTTTAGCATTACATTTGCATAAAGAGACAAGAAAAAAAATACTACAAGAGACAAAATTAGAGGAAATTCTTCTCATTCCTTCAAATTTCTTTCCAGATGTTAATTTTGGTTATTCTAATCTTTGTATTATTACACTGACAAAAGGCAAAGTTCCAATAAGTCATAAAATAAAAATAATTCAAGTAAAATCAAAAGTTGAGGATTTACATAAAGTGATAGATGATGAATATCCTTATCTTGAGAAAATTAAACAAAAAACAATAATTAATAGTATTGATTATTCATTTTTTATTGGAGGAAATACAAAGATTAGAAACCTTATTAATAATTGTTCTTTAAAACTCGGAGATATTGCAGAGTGTGTAACAGGTTTCTGTTCTGGTAATA
Organism: Ichthyobacteriaceae bacterium; assembly: GCA_965226285.1. Classification (GTDB taxonomy): domain Bacteria; phylum Bacteroidota; class Bacteroidia; order Flavobacteriales; family Ichthyobacteriaceae; genus CBDDCQ01. The sequence goes on along the minus strand of CBDDCQ010000005.1, from coordinate 392,070 downwards.
ATACAAAATTTTATAAACCGATAAACTTAAATATTAAAAATACAAAAAACTATAAACCAATAAAAAAAGGGGAAATAGAAAATAATTATTTATCTAATCCTGATTTGATTGAAGGGTTAATTGAAGGAAAAAAATATATACCTATTCTTAAAGGAGGTAGTAGTTCTTTTTTTAAAAAAACTGATTGGTTTGTTTTATGGGATAAACAGACTGTTGACTTCTATCGTACAAATAAAAAATCTAGATTCCAGAATTCTAAATTTTATTTTAAAGAAGGAATAGGTGTTCCTATGGTAAGAAGCAAAAAAATAAAAGCTTTTTTACTAGAAAAACGACTATTTGATCAATCTATAGTTGGAATTTTTCCTAAGGATTATAAGTATTTATATTACATATTAGCTTTTTTAAACTCAGAGGTCAGTAACCGTATTCTGAGTGTTATAAACCATACTACAAATAATTCAGCTAATTACTTAAAAAAACTCCCTATTATAGTCGATAATGGATATTTTGAAGAAATAACAAATTTCACAAAACAGGCATTATTAAATAATAGTTGTTGTAAGGCAAAAAAAGAGATAGATAAGATTTTTAGGGAAATTTACAAAATAGAGTGATTTTTTTAATGTTTTTTCCAATATTTCCGCTTCTCTTTTCTCTTTGTGTGTTTGCTATGCAAATATACCCCATTCAAAAGGGCATTCGCCTTTATTTGCGTTGTTATTATTCCTCTGGATTATTTTCAAAGAAAGTTCGGAAAGAAAAAAGCGGGGAAAATTTAAAAATCATAAAATAGCGGAGAGAGAGGGATTCGAACCCTCGGTACAGTTTCCTGTAAACACGCTTTCCAGGCGTGCGCCTTAAGCCACTCAGCCACCTCTCCAATATTAGTAGTTTTTTGTGGGTGCAAAGCAAATATTTTTTTTTGAATTTTGAAAATTTATTTTATCTATTTTTAGATTATAATTGTAATTTTGTTCTTTGTATAAGGTAAGAGAATTGATATTAAAAATTAATTTGAGATAATGTTAAAATCAATGCAAGATTTAGAGGTGAACATAAGAGATGTAAAACCTCAAAATTTAGTAGTGTGTGCAGCAGCAGATGAACACAATTTAGAGGCTGTATATAAGGCATATTCTAAAAAAATAATAAATCCGATACTTATAGATGATGCTAATGAAATAAACCTTGTAGCCAATAAAATGGGCATGGATATAAGTGGTATGGTCATTATAGATAAAAAAAATATTTCTGATTTAGTGCAAACTTCTATATCTATGGTAAAAAATCGCGAAGCAGATATTTTAATGAAAGGAAGACTATCTACTAGTGAAATACTAAAGGGAATACTCCATAAAGAATGGGGATTAAAAAATAGAAAATTACTTTCTCATTTTTCTATATTTGAAATGCCAGACTATCATAAGTTGTTGGTACTTACAGATGTAGCTATGAATATAGCACCTGATTTGCAAGATAAAATTGCTATTATCAACAATACTGTAGAGTTTTTTCAAACGATAAATCCCAATAAAGATCCAAAAGTAGCTGTACTTGCTGCAGTAGAAATGGTAAATGAAAAAATGCAACCTACTTTAGATGCAGCTTTGCTTACCATTATGCAAAAGAGAGGACAAATAAAAAATTGTATTATAGATGGACCTTTGGCCTTTGATAATGCCATTAGTTTTGAAAGTAAAAAAACTAAAGGGTTAGATGGTGTAGTAGCAGGAGATGCAGATATACTTTTAGCACCTGATATTGAATCTGGAAATGTATTATATAAAGCATTTGCATTTTTTACTAAGGCTAAAATGGCAGGTGTACTTATAGGTACTTCTTCACCAGTAGTACTTACCTCTAGAGCAGATTCTGAAGAAACTAAATACAATAGTATATTACTTGCGGCTTATTCTACGATGCGTAATAACGTATGAGTATTAATCTATATTAAATTTATATATGCAAGTGTATTGATAGGTTTCACCTACATTTAATATTATGGAGGGAAAATTACTTTGATTTGGACTATTGGGAAAGTGTTGTGTTTCTAAGCAAAATCCAGTTCTATATTTATAGGGTATATTTTTTTTTCCAATATCTTTTCCATCTAAAAAATTGCTACTATAAAACTGCATTCCAGGCTGATTTGTAATTACTTCCATTGTTCTACCAGATTTTGGATCATTTATTTTGGCGGCATTTCTCATGCCTGTTCCATCTAAAATAAAATTATGGTCATAGCCCAGTCCTAATTTAATCTGTGTATGATTATCATTTATGTGTTTGCCAATAGTAGTAGGTTTTCTAAAATCAAAAGGGGTACCTGCGATAGTTACTATTTTACCAGTGGGCAATAAACGTGCATTTATGGGAGTATAATTAGAGGAATTGATTTTTAAGATATGTTCATCTATATCTTTACCTGCTCCTTGTAAATTAAAAAAGGAATGATGTGTTAAGTTTACGGGAGTAGCTTTATCTGTGGTGGCTTGGTAGCAGATTTTTAGCTCATGGTCATCTGTGAGCGCATAAGTAACTTTTGTATGCAAATTTCCGGGATAACCCTCCTCTCCATCTATAGATAAATAGGAAAGTTCTAATTGGGCAACAGAATTTCTTTGCACTTGCCATACTACATTGTTAAATCCTGTGTTCCCTCCGTGTAAATGGTCATCGTTAATATTCTTTGCCAGTTTATATGTTTTGCCTTGAATTGAAAATTCCCCATTAGCAATTCTATTAGCACATCTACCAACTATAGCACCAAAATATAGTTCATTCGATTTTAAATAATCATCGATACGATCATATCCTAATACAATATCGTCATAGTTTCCATATCTATCTACTACCCATAAACTGACTACCCGAGCTCCGTAATTAGTGATTTGGCAAGTCATTCCATTTTTGTTTGTTAAGGTGTATAATTTTATTTGTTTATCATTGATGATTTTATCAAAGTTCTTCTCATCGATAAGTTGAATTGAAGTGTCTATCATTGTAATGAAAATGTTTTTATATTTATATTATCTAAATGAATTTATTCTGTTAATTTCAATAAATTTTTTATTTCAAAAATTCAATAATTTGATTGTTCTTGGGTATTAATAATTTCTTTTTCAAATTTTAAGTCTTCCTTACAAACTATAATCTTGTGGATATTTTATCTATTAGGTCATTGCTGATTACTGCTAACTATCTGCTAAACGAACCTACATCCTATATTTTCTTTTATTTGCAACAAAGTTACATAAAAAAATGAAAAACAAGGTAGAACATGTATTTAATCGGAAAAACGGAATATCACTTTTGAAAAACAGAATGTGATCTTTCTCCCATGTACCTTCTGTTAGTTTTGTGTCTCACTTTTAAATTTAAATTAAATTTTCTTTGTAGCTCAAAAAAAGACCTTTTTCTATTTTTAGCAAATAGAATTGTATGCAATCGATGTAGGATTACTCCATTAATTGCTTAAATCATACATTTTCTGTAAAATAACTCGCACAATTCTATTGTATTTGTATTATAGTTAGTAGTGTAGATGAGCTTCTATACCTTGTATTTATTAGGCTTTGTCAGACTTATACCAAAAAATATACATTTGGCACAAAAAAAAGTATTTTTTATTCGTTTAATATTGAATTAGTTCCTAAATTTGCACCCACGAATTATTTAAACAGGGAATGAACTTAAAAATATAAGTAAAAATTAATTATAAATAAAAACAAAATAAAAATGACATGAAGAAGAATAGATATTTTTTTGGCTTATTAGTATTGATACTTTTCATTACTCAGCTGACCCAATGTAATAAGGAAGATAACAAGGTGGTACAGGGGAGCAGAGAGGCATTGATAATCTCCTTTGAATTAGGTACTTATAAAGGGAAGTTAAACGGCACCTCATTATTAATAGAGGTACCCTACGCAGCAGATATAGGTTCTTTATCGACAAAGGTAAAGTTATCCGAAAAGGCAACGATCAAACCCGACCCAAAGACAGTGAAAGATTGGAGCAATCCCGTATCGTTTACGGTAACAGCAGAAAATGGAAAAGATAGTAAGAAATATACAGTAGAGGTAAAAGTATTACCTGCGGTATTGACTTTTGAAAAACTGACAAGAGAATATATAGAAGGTGGTCGTTTGAATGCTACAGAAATTTTAAACAATGTAAAAGGGCAAAAAGGAAACTATACTTTGAAAGACATCACAGATGTGTTTCCTGATGATATAGTAAAGGTTAATGGAAGTGCGTCCGGTCTAAGGTTAGAATTTAAGCGAACAGGCTCTTTTAAGGCTTTGTTGAGTTTAAAACATAATTCTAAATCTGCTTTGGATGTAACGATAAGTGATGCGGAGTTTGAGATTACAAAGGGTGTTGCACCATCGGATTTAAGTTGGAGCAAACAAAACAAGGTTTATCGTCCTTCAGGAGAGATCAGCAATGGGGAGTTATTAGCAGGTCTTAGGGGTACAAAAACAGGGTATCGAGTGAAAACAGTAAGCATCAGTGATGCAGGAGGTACAGGCGCAAGTGTTTCAGGTATTGGGACTTCAGCTAAGATAGTTAGTTATACTCAGGGGGGTACCTTGACATTGACGCTTGTATTTGAACACGCTACGAAAGCAGATAAAACCATAACGGGTGCACAATTTGAAATTACTGAAACCTTAACTTGGCGAAAACAAAGCAAGGTTTATCGTTCAGGGGGCGAGATAAGCAATGTTGAATTATTGGGCGGTTTACAGGGTTCAAAAGACGGCTATCGTATCAAATCATTACAGATTACCAATGATTCATCGAGCAGTGGTGCGCGGGTTTCAGGTAGGGGTAGTGTTGCTAAGATCATCAATTATAGCAAGGCAGTTACCTTGACGTTGACCCTTGTATTAGAACACGCTACGAAAGCAGAAAAAACCATAAGGGGTGCACAATTTGAAATTACGAAGATGGCTGCGCCGGGTAATTTAAGATGGATAAAACAATTGAAGAGGTATCGTTCTGGTGAAGAGATAAGCAATTCAGAATTATTATCAGGTCTTGAAGGATCAAAAGTAGGTTATCGTATTAAAAGTGTATCGATCACGAGTGACTCCTCAAGTAGTGGAGCAGGAGTTTCAGGTAGGGGTACTCGCTCTAAGATCGTAGGTTATGGCAAAGCCACTATCTTGACGTTGACACTTGTATTTGAACACGATAGGAGAGCAGATAAAACCATAAGTGGTGCAGCATTTGAACTTACCAGTGGAGTTGTATCTATACCTTTAAGTTGGAGCAGACAAAGCAAGGTTTACAGTTCCCCAGCAGAGATAAGCAATGCAGAATTATTGGGTGGTGTGCGAGGTACAAAAGACGGTTATCGTATCAAATCAGTACAGATTACCAATGATTCAGGGGGCAGTGGTGCGAGGGTTTCAGGTAGTGGTACTGCAGCTAAGATCGTCGGTTATGGCAAAGCCACTATCTTGACGTTGACGCTTGTACTTCAGCACGCTACCAAAGCAGAAAAAACGCTCAGTAATGCAGCGTTTGAAATTAGAAAGATGCCCGTACCAGCTGATTTGACTTGGCGTGAACAACGTAAGCTTTATAGTGCTGCAGGCGAGATAAGCAATGCAGAATTATTAAGCGGTCTTATTGGTACAACAACAGGGTATCGAATAAAAACAGTAAGCATCAGTGATGCAGGAGGTACAGGCGCACGTGTTTCAGGAAGTGGTACTGGAGCTAAGGATAGTTGGTTATACCAAGGCGGGAACCTTGACGTTATCGATTGTATTCGAACACGATACCAAACGGGATAAAAACATCACTGGTGGGAAGTTTGAAATTACGAGTATCGCTGCGCCAAGAGATTTAAGATGGGTTAGACAAAGTAAGGCTTATGTTGTTTCAGGAGAGATAAGCAATGCAGATTTATTAAGGGGTCTTGTGGGTACCAAAGCAGGTTATCGTATCAAATCGGTACAGATTACGGATGCTTCCTCAAGCAGTGGCGCCTCTGTTTCAGGCAGTGGTACTGCAGCTAAGATCGTAGGTTATGACAGGGCAGTTACTTTGACCTTATCTATTGTATTTGAACATGATACGAAAGCAGATAAAACGATAACGGGTGCAGTATTTGAAATTAGGAAGATGGTTGCCCCAAGAGATTTAAGATGGGTTAGACAAAGTAAGGCTTATCGTGCGTCAGGAGAGATAAGCAACTTTGAATTATTAAGGGGTCTTGGCGGTGCCAAAGATGGCTATCGTATCAAATCCGTACAGATTACGAGGGATTCTTCAAGTAGTGGTGCGCGGGTTTCAGGTAATGGAACTGCAGCGAAGATAGGTAGTTATACTAAAATAACTGTATTGACGTTGACACTTGTATTCGAACACGATGCGAAAACAGATAAAACCATAATGGGTGCAGCATTTGAAATTATAAAGGGCTCTGCCCCCACTTTAAATTGGCGCAGACAAAGTGAGGTGTATAGCGTTAGAGGAGAGCTAACCAATGCAGAATTATTGGGCGGTGTGACAGGTACCAAAGATGGCTATCGTATCAGTTCAGTACGGATTACGAATGATTCTTCAAGTAGTGGTGCGCGTGTTTCAGGGATTGGTACTGCAGCAAAGATAGATAGTTATACCAAAGCTACTATCTTAACCTTGACGCTTGTATTAGAACACGATACCAAAGTGGATGTTACCCTTACAGGCAAGGTGTATGAGATTGGCAAGACAGGAGGAGAAACTTTAACCTTTAGCCGACGTGAAAAATCTTTGATTGGTGGTAGTTTTAGCACTTCGGAGATATTAGCAGGCGTAGGAGGTACTAAGGCGGGCTATACCCTCAAAGAGATAAGAGGTCTAAATCCCGGAGGCGTGGTCACGGTGAACGGTACGAAACCCAACCTTAGTTTGGTGATGAATAGGGCAGGTATCTTTACGGCTACGCTTGTATTGGAACACGACATCAAAGCAGATGCCACCATAACGGGTGCAGCTTTTAAGATTAAAACTACTTGGTCTAAGCTATATGGGGGGAGTGCAATTGATGTAGCCACGTCCATTGTGCAGACGTCTGACGGAGGCTTTGCCGTAGGGGGATTTACATACAGTAAAGGTTTAGGGGGTAGTGATATGTGGCTACTCAAGTTAAACGCTTTGGGTAATCTGACTTGGGACAAGACCTTTGGGAGTAGTAACAACGATGTCATCTATTCCATGTTGCAAATGTCTGACGGGAGCTTTGCCTTAGCGGGAAATACAGGAGCTCATGGATCGCTACTCAAAGTAAGTACTTCGGGTAATAAGATTTGGGAGAAGGATCTTGGTGAGATTTATCCAAGCATTACTGAGACTCCTCTGGTGCAAACGTCTGACGGGGGCTTTGCCATAGCGGGAGCTAAAGTATCTCTTTCAGGAGATAGAGATTTCTGGGTAGGCAAGTTAGATGCTTCAGGTAATAAGATTTGGGAAAAGACCTTTAGCCCCAAACTTTCGATGCATGATGAAGCCCAATCCATCGTGCAAACGTCTGACGGGGGCTTTGCCGTAGTGGGAAATACAGCAACTTCAAATGATATATGGGTATTCAAGTTAAACGCTACGGGTGATATGATTTGGAACAAGACCGTTGGGAGTACGGGCAGTGATGAAGCCACATCCATCGTGCAAACGTCTGATGGGGGCTTTGCTATAGTGGGCTCATCTAATAAATCGCCATGGGTACTCAAGTTAAACGCTACGGGTGGTAAGACTTGGGAAAATACCTTGAATAGCACCAAAGTTGGTGAGTTAAATTCCGTGGTGCAAACGTCTGACAGGAACTTGGTAGTAGCGGGACATATAGAACCAACAACATTCTCTTTTAGAGATTACTGGATATTAAAGTTAGATATTTCGTCGGGTAATAAGATTTGGGAGAAGCGACATGGTAATAATAGAGAGGAGAAAATGTTTTCCATGGTGCAAACGTCTGACGGGGGCTTTGTCTTATGCGGACAAAGACTAATTCCCTCTCGTATTGATGCTAATAACGACTATTGGATACTCAAATTGGATGAGAATGGGGATCTTTAAGTCATGGATCATGTTAGATGCGATTTTCGGAGTTTGAAATGACATAAAAAAGCCCGTACAGTAAGAGTTACGGGCTTTTTTTACAGTGATAAAATAAATGGTTTTTAGAGTACCTTTACACTTTATTGAAGCAAATTATTTTATTCTTATCTTAATCTATTTTTGTTTAAGTTGATACTTCTTATTGTATAAATAAACTTCCCTTTTTTTCCATTTAGTCCCTTCTAAGCATACTGGATGTGGAAGGCTCACATCCCATTCTCCTAACATTTTTAATAATTCTTTTGTTTTTGCTCAGAAATATCAGAGGGTAAGCGAATCTGGAAACCTAACTAATTTCCAATCACTGTCTCTTATAGCAACACTTATAGTAAAACGCCATTTTGATACCTGATGTGGAATATTTGTTTTTTCACCCAAAACATAAAGATACAATACAAACATTTTTTTTAACACTTTAATTGTTATTTTAGAAAATAGTTATATATTTGCCCTTATTAATGTTAGTTTAGAGCTTTTACTTAATTAATTGTGAATGTTATAAAATTATATATTATCTAATTTTATGATATATTCTGTATAAAAAGTCACTTAGTTCACTTGCAAAATAAGTGTCATCTCATCTCTTATTAGTAAATGAACCAAGTTGCTTCTTTGTTTTAATTATAGTAATTTTTAGTGAAGTGGTATTGTGTAAAAGTTTAATTAAAATATAATTGTTATAAGATAAATTATTATGAATGTCAAATATTATTTATCAATACTGTTAGTATTGATGGTGAAATTTATATTTTCACAAGTAAATGTCTCGGGAGTGGTTACCTCATCAGATGGTCAGCCTCTTGCGGGAGTGAGTGTTTTAATTGTAGGTACTCAAGCAGGTACTACTACTGATTTTGATGGAAAATATATCATTGAAGCTAAGTCAGGTGATGTATTGGTTTTTTCTTTTATAGGAATGGTTGAACAAAAAGTTACAATAGAGAGTTCTACAACGGGTAAAGTAGTAATGGATATAGTAATGCAAGCAAGTGAAGAAATGCTTGATGAGGTTGTGGTTACAGCTCTTGGTATTCAAAAGAAAGAGAAAGCTTTGGGGTATGCTGTGACAAATGTAGGGGGGGATCTTATTGCGCAGCAAAATGTAGTAACGCCCACACAAGCATTACAAGGACGCGTCGCAGGGGTAAGTGTTGGTGCTTCTGATGGAGGGATGTTCTCCAATAAAAAAATACAAATTCGTGGAGTATCTACGTTAAACTCTAATAATAACCAGCCTATTTTTGTAGTGGATGGTGTAATTTTAGAAAACGAAGTTTCTAATACCAGTTATTGGGCACAAAACTCAAATGATTATGGGAATATCCTTAAAAATATTAATCCAGATAATATTGCGAGTATCTCGGTACTAAAGGGCGCAGCAGCTACAGCACTATACGGTTCTAGAGGGATGAATGGTGTGGTATTAGTGAAGACTAAAAGTGGTAAAGGTACTCAAGGATTAGGTGTTTCAGTCTCTCAATCGCTTGGTTTTGACCATGTGTATCATCTTGCAGATTTCCAAAATGAGTTTGGTAGAGGTACTTATGCAGGTGTAGTGGCTTATGGAAAAAAAGATACAGCTGGTAACTACTTTAAATATGATACGAACCAATTTGCCTATAATAATAAAGATAAACGTTCTTTGTTGGTAGTACCTAGTTCATTCTCTTATGGTCCTAAATTTGACGGTAAGCCCATCATTGGTTGGGATGGCAAAGAGATGCCTTATAGTGCTGCTAAGGATAACTTTTTAGATCTTTACAATGTAGGCGTAAATAGCAACACTCATGTAGCTTTGAAAGGATCTAATGAAAACGGTGATTTTTACCTCTCAGATTCTTATAATGTTCGTACAGGTACATTTCCAAATAATGTTTTTAATAGGAATACACTGGCTTTGAGAGCTAGTTATAAGTTGGCGGATTGGTTGAATGTACGGGGGGGGATTACCCTTACTAATTCTTTGGCTAAAAATGCAAGAAACAATATTGCTCAATCACTTTTTCAGGGAAGTAGAAGTCAACTATTCTTCCGTTCTTTTGATATAGGTAAATACAAAGATCGCAAATATTGGCAAGCTAAACACGGGGGGGTTCCCTCAGTCAACCACGGTGATGAACATGCTTCTATACCGGGTAAATATTTATGGTGGCGTTTTCATGAGGAAAACCAAGAGCAAACAGAGACTGTGGTAAGACCCCTTGTTTTGTTATCGGCAAAGCTCTATGATTCATTGTGGCTAAACGTAGAAGCTAATATGAACCACTATAGCATAAAATTTGAAGAAAAAAATCTTGGTAATGGATATATGAATGATGGAGGATTTTATAAACTCCATCATAAAACAGATGTTTCTGAAATGGTAAAAACCACTTTAAATTGGGAGAAAAATTTTATGGATATAATTAATTTTCGTTCTGTTGTAGGAGGTGAGATGTGGAGACAAAAAAAATCATGGTCAGAAGTTTATACTCGTGACGGTTTAGTAGTACCTGGACGATATTTTATTGGTAATTCAAAGGGAACACAAGGATCGGGAGCTGAAGTTTTTGGTACGAAGCAAATTAACTCATTGTATTTTATGGGAGATATTGAATATAATAATGAGTTGTTCTTGAATATTACAGGTAGAAATGACTGGTCATCTACTTTGGTATATACTGATGGAAGTGGAAATTTTAGTTATTTTTATCCTTCGGTATCTCTATCTTGGGTATTTACAGATCGTTTCGAAATTCCGTGGGTAGATTTTGGAAAAATTAGGCTCTCTTGGGCTCAAGTAGGTAACGATACAGGGGCTTATCTGATCAATAGGGGATATGGTAGTGGTAGATGGGAACTATCGAATGGTAGCTTTGTATATCTAAATAGCGTTTCTAATACTTTAGTAGATAAAGATTTAAAGTCTGAACGTAAAAATTCTTTTGAAATAGGCACAGATATTCGTTTGTTAGATAATCGTTTATCTTTAGATATGGCGTATTATAGTGAAACCGTATCCGACCAAATTGGAGATATTCCTTTGCCTGCAGAGTCTGGTTACGAAACATTTTTTACCAATATTGGCACTATCAAAAACACTGGTATTGAAGTAAGCCTTTCGGCTACACCTATTAAAACAGAAGATTTTGAGTATAATACTACCTTTAATTATTGGAGAAACCGAACTGTAATTACGGATTTACATAAAGATTATGGCGATTATAAAAACCTTCATGGATCGGTGAATTACGGTAGTTGGCGTATTGGGAGTACGGCTAGCGAAGGTGATGAATATGGTATCTTACGTTCTGATAGTGCTCCTGCGAAGTATCAATCGGATGACCCTAAAGACCCACGTAACGGTAAGAAAATATTAGTATGGTCAGATTCTAATCGAGGAGCTTATTATAAACGTAGTGGTAAGGTAGAAAAAGTGGGAAAAATACAACCGGATTTTGAAGGATCGTGGCTTAATGAATTTGTCTATAAAGGTATATCGTTATCTTTCTTAATCGATATGAGATTTGGTGGACACATAGGTTCATATTCTAGCCGATACGCTGCATCTTATGGATACTTAAAATCTTCATTAAGAGGGAGATCTCCAGAGCATGGAGGTATTGAATGGACTTCTAAATACTCTGATACCAACGGACGAAAATACAGTGATGGGATAATTCCCGACGGTGTATTTGACCAAGATACAGAAGTTACTGCCCCGGATGGTACAAAAGTAGATGTTAGTGGTATGACTTACAAAGAGGCTTACGAAAAAGGATATGTAGAACCTACCCATGCGAGTTATTATAACGTCCTTAGAAACTCTTGGGGTTCAGGTGTAATTAATGAAGATTGGTTCAAAGAGGCTCATTATATTTCTCTTAGAAATATAAGTTTAGGTTATCGCATCCCTAAGGAATGGGCTTCCAAAATGGGCATAAAAGGTCTTTATGTAGGTTTTAATGTTCAAAATGTAGGTTATTTATATAATAATCTTCCCAATGGCATTAATCCAGAGAGTTTTAGAGGTACTTCTAGTTCAGGGAGTTATAAAGAGGTAACTTTAAGCCCTTATTTAAGAAATTATACCATGACGTTATCCCTTGATTTTTAACTAATAAAAAATATTTATCATGAAAAAATTGATTGAAATTATTGTTTTGTGCTTCTTTGTATTCATTAGCTGTACTAAAGATTTTGCAGAGCAGAACTCAAACCCTTCCGTACTATCTAAACCAGATTTACGGTATTCATTAACTAAAGTGATAGAGCAAATGTATAATAACGATTATACGATATGGTTCTATAATAAGTTTGATTATATCTATCCTTGGGCACAGCTTACTACTAACGGATTAGGAAATTCTGAAAAGATCAATGAGATAGGAGATGCTGCTGGACAAAACCTCTACAGGGCTTTGTTTCCAAACGCCCGTGATATTCGATTCAAAATTGCTGCTTTACCTGAAGAGGATAAAAAACAGAGAGTAGCTATGAGTGCTATGACTTATCCTATGCAAATCATAGTAGCCATGAGTATTTCGGATAGAGAAGGAAGTATTATTTATAACGAAGCTGTTAAAGCACCTTATACTAATCCTCCATTAATCACCCCAAAGTACGATACTCAAAGAGTACTTTTTGATACTTGGTTGAAAGAATTAGATGACGCTATAGTAGCACTTAGATCAAAAGATCAGTTAGAGCTTAACAATCAGGACTTGATATACCAAGGAGATTATACCAAATGGATAAAACTCTGTAATTTGTTGAAACTCAAAATTGCAGCTCGTTTAATTCATGAAGACCGTAGCAAAGCTCTTAAAATAGCAGAAGAGGTAGGAAAAAATGACAAAGAGTATATGACGGCTACTAGCGATGATTGTATTTATAAAAGAGATAAAGATTATCGTGGTACTGGCAATGGTGTTCAACCCGGGTCTGCTGCAAAAAATTTCGTTGATTTTATGGTCAAAAACAAAGACCCTCGTCTGTTTGTACTCTATACAAAAAATCATTTTAATAAGGAGGTAGTGCAACAGTTTATTGTTGAGAACAAAACATTACCGTCTTATGTAAGAACCAATGTAGAATTTAATGCCAGCGGTAATTTTACCAATTGGAAAGCTCCGGGAGAGCCTTGGGTACGCTATTATGGAGTTCCTGTAGCTCCCGATGCAACTCAAAACAGTAGCAACGATGACTATTTTAAACAATCTGTAAATCATAAAATTGACATTGGAAGTAATACAAAAACTTTTTATGCCACCTCTTCTTTTAACGAGCGAATTGTACGTACCAATTTTACATATACTTACCCCACAAAGGTAGGAGGAAGACTAATCGAGAGGAATAGTAATCATCCGAGTTTAGAAGTTATACTGGGTAGTGCTGCAGAAACATTACTCTATTTAGCTGAATTTAAACTGTTAGGTGCCACCTTACCAAAAAGTGCTCAAGCGTACTTTAATGATGGGGTGAAGCTCTCTGTTGAACGTTTGGATTTATTGGCTAAGAATCTTAAATTGCCTTACTATGAAGGAGATCCTGTTTATGAAAGTCAGGCTGAAAAAGAAGCGGGATCGACTAAATTAAAAGCTTCTTATATCACTGAATTATTGAAACAACCGGATTATAATTTGAGTAGTGATGGCTTAGAGAAAGTATATATTCAGCAGTTAATTCACTTTGCAGCGAGTCCGTATAGTGATGTTTGGACTACTACACGCCGTTCAGGAGTGCCTAAAACAGGTAGTAGCATTTTAGCAAGAGAAGATTTTACTGCTTCTGGTTCTGCATTAGTCATACCGCGCCGATTCGCATCTCCTGCAGTAAGTAAGGACAGTAAGAATGCTGATAATTATTCAAAGAGTTTGATCCAGCAAGGCTTCACTCCCGGTAATAAAAAACCGGCAACTCTTAATTCACAGCGTATTTGGTTCGATGGAAAATCTCCAAATTATGGCGCAGGACCTAAATAGGATATTATTAAATGAATCTAAAAAAGGCTACTGTAAAAAGTAGCCTTTTTTCTTTAATAATATTTTACATTATGTAATTAGTTCTAATTTAAGGTAGTGTTAGACGAGAATTACCCTTCCTGCATATCTATAGAACTATTTTTCACTCCTGACAGAATTTTTTATTTTTTCCTTCTGTCAGTTCAGTACTATGAAAATTTGCAGTGGTTATTTTACTTCTAAAAGTTCTACTTCAAAATATAAAGTGGCATTAGGAGGGATTACTCCACCTGCACCATTTTCACCATAACCTAAGTGTGAGGGTACAATAAACATAGCCTTACTACCTTCTTTCAATAGTAAGATACCTTCATCCCATCCCTTTATTACCTGTCCTACACCTATTTTTATATCTATGGGTTGCTTTCTATCATACGAAGAATCTATTTTCTTACCATTTTCAAGTTTTAAAGTATAATGTACTTTCACATTTTTCTTCTTTTTTGCCCTCTTTCCTTTACCTTTTTCTAATATGATATATTTAAGACCTGATTTTGTAGTTTTAGCGTTTTTTAGCCACTTGATTGTTTGTGCTTTAAATTTTTTGGCTTCTTTTTCTTGTTCTATCTTCAGCTCCTCTTGTTTTTTCTTAAATTCTTTTAAAGCCTCGTTAAATATTTTAACTCCATCAAATTTTTCAGCCTTTTCACCTATTCTTATAATCTCTACTTTGGTAATAGCATCATTCTGTGCAATGCTATCTACGACACTTTGTGATATAGAATCTATTACACTTCCAAATACGGTATGTTTTCCATTTAACCATGGGGTAGCTTTATGTGTGATAAAGAACTGTGAACCATTCGTATCAGGTCCTGAATTAGCCATAGATAAAATACCGGGTTTATCATGTATTAAATCAGTGTGTATTTCGTCTGCAAATTTGTAACCTGGACCTCCCGAGCCTGTGCCAGTAGGATCGCCTCCTTGTATCATAAAATCTTTGATAACTCTATGGAATTTTATACCGTCGTAATAAGGAACGTCTTCTTCTTTGGCAGAGTTTTTGAGTTTACCTTCAGCTAAACCGATAAAGTTACCTACAGTAATAGGGGTTTTCTCAAATTCTAGAGATAACATAATATCCCCTTTGTTTGTTATAAGTTTAGCATATAAGCCATCTTTCAAATGTGAATATTGGCTTTTACAAGATTGAAATATCATAGCGTGTACTATTAAAAATAATGCAATTTTTCTCATAGTTATAAAATTTAATTATTGAATTTAAGTTTTAGATTAGTTGTCTAATGTTTCATAAAAATCTTCAGTATTTTCTATTCCATTGTTTAATTTTTTTTTACATTTACTACATATATTAAGAATTTTATCTGGATATTCTTTATTTGTATCTCTATCTATAATATCATTTGTTCTATTGTTTGAAAATTCATAATAAGCATCCAACGTACCTCTATCCATAAAACCTCGTATAACAGAACATTTAACCAAATGAGCTCTTGGAAATGAATTATATTTACTTACTCTATATGTTGGCATATACATATATCCCTTTCTCTTTGTTTTCCCGTCAGTATAAATAATTTCAACACTTCCAAACACTATTTTTCCCTCTTGGTACGCTTTTTTAGAATCTTCTTTAATGCTTTTACAAGATTGAAATATCATAGCGTGTACTATTAAAAGTAATGCAATTTTTCTCATAGTTAATAAAATTTAATTAATGAATTTATAGTTTTAGATTAGTTAATGTTTAAAATTTTCACTTCGTATAACAAGGTAGTATTTGGAAGTATTTTTTTATTATCCCCATGATAATCATACGCTTTGTAAGAGGGAAATATAAAAGTATATTTTGCACCTTTATTCATAAGTTTAACTCCTTCGGATACTCCTATTATCTCCGATTCTTTATCCACTAAAAAGGTTTTATATTGCTCATCGTAGAATAACTCACCTTTTAAGTTAAATATTTTATACTGTATAGTAATGTTATCTCCTTTTTTTATTTTTGCTCCTTTGCCTTTTTCCTCTATATGATACCAAAATCCATTTTCATAAAATTTGAAATTACGTTTAAGATTTAATTTTATAAATTTTTTAATGTTTTTAACCTCTTTGAGGTAAATACTTTTGGCTAACATTATAGAGGAATTAACTTCTCTCTTTTTAGGTTTGTTTATTGGATTTCGAGCTATATTTTCTTTACAACCTATTGATAAAATATAGATGCAAATAATCTTTAAAATTCTAGAATAATACATTTTTTTCCTTTTCTATAAAAGTTTTAAAATCGTTTATAGTATCTTTCAGATTCTTTTCACTCTTTCCACCAGCGGCATTGAGATGTCCACCTCCTTGAAAATGTTTTTGAGCAAAATGATTAACAAAAATATTTCCTTTTGAACGCAAAGAAATTTTAATAATGTTATTTTCCTTATCTTCTATAAAAATAGCAGCAAAAGATATATCTTTGATAGATAAAATATAATTTACAAACCCTTCAGTATCACCTTTTTTAAATCTATATTCTTTTAGATCATTCCAAGATAGGTATGTATATCCAACGGGAAGTTTATCTATAATATTGAGATGGTTTATAGTAACGCCTAATAATTTAAGTCTATTCAAGGAATTTTGGTCATATACCAAATGATGTATAAGGTTGTTTTCTGCTCCTTTTTCTATTAAATTTGACACTATTTTATGGGTAGTGGAGGTAGTTTTATTGAACTTAAAACTTCCAGTATCTGTCATAATACCAGTATAAATACAAGTAGCTATATTTTTATCTATCTTTTCTGCATCTCCCATCTTTTCTATAAAGTGATATACCATTTGGGCAGTAGCACAGATGTTAGGATTGGAGTAGGTGTATTCGGCAAAGTTGTCAGGTTCTTCATGATGGTCTATCATAATTTTAATAGCTTTGCTATTCGATATCGATGATTGTAAGCCTCCTGTTCTGTTTAAGTGATTGAAATCTAAGCAAAAGATGATATCACATTCTTTTATATCAGATTCTACATGATGCTTTTCAAGTATTTTTACATGGCGGTTTCCCGGTAGCCAATGCAAAAAATTAGGATATTCATCAGAAGTAATGACTCGACAGATATGTCCTGTATTTTGTAAGTAATTCCACATTGCTAAACAAGAGCCCATGGCATCTCCATCAGGATTTTTGTGTGTTACAATTACTATCTTTTTTGGTGATGACAGTAATGTTTTAATTTCCTTTATTTTCTCTTTATCCAAGTTCCGTTTTTATGAAGTTATACGGCATTCTAAATTTAGTGCAAAGTTAATCAAAAATTAATCTAATAAAACAGAAAAGTTTTTCTTTTTTCTAATGCTTATCAAAAGCAACAAAATGAAATGTCAGAAATTTTAGTCCTAACTTCTACATATATTTATTATAAAAAATTAAGGTTAAATTTATGCTAATTCACACTTTTTTAACTAAAAGTTGTACATTTCGTTAGTCTTGCTTCATACGGTTTTTTTAACCCTCCAGCCAATTTTTTATTATTTCATCACCCTTTGGAGTAAGTATAGATTCAGGGTGAAATTGTACACCTCTTACATCGTATTGTTTATGCCTTAATGCCATAACCTCCCCACGCTCTGCTACTGCAGTAACCTCCAAACATTCGGGTAAATCATCTGATGAAACAATCCAAGAGTGATATCTACCTACCGATAAACTTTTTGGTAATCCCTTAAATAGTACTTCATTGTTTACTAATATTTTTACCTCTGTTGCCACTCCATGGAATACTTTTTTAGTATTGATAAGTTTACCTCCAAACACTTCTGCTATAGCTTGTTGCCCCAAACACACACCTAAAATAGGCTTTTGCCTTGCATATTTTTTGATTAAAGGTTTTAAAATATTGGCTTCATCGGGTATTCCCGGACCTGGAGATAATACAATCTTATCATGCTGCTCTACTTGCTCCAAAGTAATTTCATCATTTCTAAATACCTCCACTTTAACATTGGAATTTTTTTGTAAAGAATGCACCAAATTATAAGTAAAAGAGTCATAATTATCTAAAACTAATATTTTCATCTCTTTATGTTTTTTGCTAATTCTATAGCCTTTTTTAAAGCTGCCAGCTTATTATTTACTTCTTGTAATTCGTTTTCCTCTTTTGAGGCAGATACTATCCCCGCTCCTGCTTGATAATAAAGGGTATTATTTTTACTCAAAAACGAACGAATGGTAATGGCTTGATTGACACCACCTGTAAGCCCCAAAAATCCAATAGCACCACCGTAAAAACCCCTCGATTGATTTTCTATCTCATCTATCAATTGCATCGCCTTATACTTAGGTGCACCCGAAAGCGTACCCGCAGGAAAAGAATCTGCAAATATCTTTATGGTATTTGCCTTTTCATCTATCTTGGCTCTTACCCTAGATACCATATGCAATACATGTGAAAAATACTGTATCTCCTTATACCTTTCTACTTCTACCTTAGATGAATTTCTACTCAAATCATTACGAGCCAAATCTACAAGCATCACATGCTCTGCATTTTCTTTTTCATCTTTGGAGAGTTCAATGGCGAGTTCTCTATCCCTATCATCATCTCCTGTTCTCCTAAAAGTACCTGCAATAGGGTCTATTACTGCCGTATTATTCTGTACAATAAGTTGAGCCTCTGGAGATGACCCAAATATTTTGTAACTACCATAATCAAAGTAAAACAAATATGGCGAAGGATTGATAGACCTCAACGCTCTATATACATTAAACTCATCTCCTTTGAACTTTTGCCTAAACTGCCGAGCTAATACAATTTGAAACACATCCCCCCTAAAACAAGCCTGTTTCCCTCTTTGTACCATATCCTTAAACTCCTCATCTTTAAGATTGGATTGTTCCTGCTCTATAGTTTCAAATTCAAAAATGGGAAAATTTTTATTCTTGATAATATCTTCTATCTCCAATAAAGCACTTTCATTATCATCATTTACATAATTTTCATATAGTTTAATATGATTGTGATAATGGTGAAATACTATCACCTGCTTATAAAAAGTATATCTTACATCCGGAATTTTATACCCCTGTTTTTTAGGATTTTTAAACTGTATATTTTCAAAATAATTTACCGCATCAAAAGTAGAATACCCAAAAAAACCAATTTGCTTTTGATTTTCAACATCAGTACATTCAAAACTTTTAATAAAATTATTGAGTTTTTGTGAGATTTCAGTACCTTGCAAAGTATATATTTCGATAGTTTCATTAGGATAAATTTCTTTTACTCGATTATCCTCTACTATAAATTCTGCAATGGGATTTAAGCAAATAAAAGAGAAACTTTTATCTGTAGTATGATAATCGGAACTCTCCAGTAAAACAGTATTGGGATACCTATCTCTAAGTTTGAGATATAATTGCACCGGCGTTACAATATCACCAAGTATATCAATGCTTTTTGTAGTTACTTTACTTATCACTATAATACAAGTTCAATAATTCTTCAATTTTTGTATTTAAACATTTTTTTATCATCTAAAATGTATGAGAATTTTATTCAGCCAACGCAAATAAGATAATAGTATAATTAGCAAGTTTAGGTAAAGATAGCCCAAAAATGAAATTTAACTTTTCTATCATTGAGGTGGTAAAGTTTCTTTTACATCTTTTACTGAATATGTTTTTATTACAATTTTATTCTCTTTTCCAAAATCTTCAATTAAATTGGTTTATACTCTTCATTAGTTTCTTTAGCATATAATAATTTGTATTTTGAGTAAAACAATAATTTACTTTTATGTTTATTATCTAAACTTGTTTCAAGCTCTACAATTACTTGTTGTTTATTTCCTCTTGATTACCTTAGCAGTAGCTTCTACAATAGTTTTTGTATTCAAATTGTATTTATTCATCAAATCGGCAGGTTTACCCGATTCACCAAAGGAATCATTTACGCCTACAAATTCCATAGGTGTAGGCATTTCTCTTGCCAATAGTTGAGCTACACTATCTCCTAATCCTCCATTGATTTGATGCTCTTCTGCCGTTACTACACATTTGGTTTTAGCCACTGATTTTAAAATAAATTCATCATCTAAGGGTTTAATAGTATGAATATTGATAATCTCAGCACTGATGCCTTGCTCTGCCAATTGCTCTCCTGCTTGTATAGCCTCCCATACCAAATGCCCCGTAGCAATAATGGTTATATCTTTACCTTTGTTTAGTATGATGGCTTTACCTATTTCAAATTTTTGGTCATGTGGTGTAAATATAGGTACCGAAGGACGACCAAACCTCAAATATACAGGTCCATAATGCTCTGCAATGGCAATGGTAGCTGCTTTAGTTTGGTTATAATCGCAAGGGTTAATTACGACCATACCCGGCAGCATTTTCATTAGCCCAATATCTTCTAATATTTGGTGCGTTGCCCCATCCTCACCCAAAGTAACCCCTGCATGTGATGCACATATCTTTACATTTTTATCTGAATAGGCTATGGATTGCCTAACTTGATCATATACTCTACCCGTAGCAAAGGCAGCAAAAGTACCTGCAAAAGGTATTTTACCTCCTATGGTCATACCTGCAGCCATTCCCATCATATTGGCTTCGGCTACACCCACTTGAAAAAATCTATTGGGGTGGTTCTTTGCAAATTCATTCATTTTCAATGAACCCGTCAAATCTGCACATAGAGCTAATACATTTTCATTTGTCTTTCCCAATTCGGCAAGTCCAGCACCAAAACCTGAACGCGTATCTTTTTTTTCTGTAAAAGTATATTTTTTCATCACTTATCTTATTAAAATACTAATAATCTCCCAAAGTTTCAGGATTTTGACTTAAAGCAATTTCAAGTTGATGGTCATTAGGTGCTATTCCATGCCATTTGTGAGTACCCATCATAAAATCTACACCATTACCCATCTCTGTTTTCATTACGATACATACTGGCTTACCTTTACCTGTTTTTGCTTTAGCCTTATTTAGTGCTTCTACTACACGCTCTATATTATTTCCTTTCTCTAATGTAATCACTTCCCAACCAAAAACTTCAAACTTTTTAGCAATATCACCCAATGCCAATACCTCATCTGTACTTCCATCTATCTGTTGTCCGTTGGCATCTATGGTAGCAATATAATTATCTACTTTGTTGGCAGCAGCATACATAACCGCTTCCCATATTTGCCCTTCTTGCAATTCTCCATCACCGTGCAAACTGAATACCAAACTACTATCGTTATTTAATTCTTTAGTTTGAGCTGCACCCAAAGCCACCGACATACCTTGCCCTAAAGAACCCGACGCTACCCTCACCCCAGGTAATCCCTCATGAGTAGTAGGGTGACCTTGCAATCTTGAATTTATCTTTCTGAAGGTACTCAATTCCTCTATAGGAAAATAACCAGAACGCGCCAATACGCTGTAAAATACGGGTGATATATGTCCATTAGACAAGAAAAATACATCTTCATCTTTACCATTCATTGAAAAGTTAAAATTATGCTTCATTACAGATTGATAGAGAGCCACAAAAAATTCTGTACAACCCAATGAACCACCAGGGTGACCTGAGTTTGCCGCATGCACCATACGTACAATATCCCTACGAATTTGTGTACAAAAATCTTTTAATTCTACTGTTGATTTCATTCCGAATTTTGAATACTATATATATTACTTCTTATTTAAAGGAGCAAAGATATATTTTTTATAGTTACAAGACTACCTTATCATTTTTTACATAACCTTGCCATAAACAAGGTTGAAATTAGCGATCAAGTAATGGAAGTTTTATAGTTTTTTTACTTAAAAAACATAGATTATTTATTTTAAATTGTTTATATATACACACTTAAAATCATGATTTTTTTAAGGCTTCAAGTCATTCATTAATAGTTCTTTGTTTTACAAGCAGTCTTTATTTGTATAAAAACACTCATTAAAAAGAATTATACATTATTCTAATAAAAAATCTGCTTGCATTACTTCCTGAGAACTTCCACCTACAAATACTTCGAAATCTCCTTTTTCAGAGATAAAATTTCCTTGTGTGTCGTAAAATTTGAGCATTTCTTCATCAATGGTGAAACTAATCTTTTTTTGTTCACCTTTCTTTAAGAATACTTTTTGAAAGGCTTTTAATTCTTTCACAGGTCGAGTAACGCTTGCTACTCGATCGCGTATATAGAGTTGAACCGTTTCTTCTCCATCGTATTTACCTGTATTTTTTAAAGTAATAGATACCTCAATAGGAGCGTTAGCAGTTACTTTATTTTTACTCAACTTTAAATTTTTATAAAGAAAATTCGTATAACTCAATCCATAACCAAAAGGATACAAGGGTGTATTTTCCACATCGGTATAATGCGACCAAAATACCAAATTATCTCTTGGAATATTAGGACGTCCTGTATTTTTATGATTATAATAAATAGGTACTTGTCCTACATTACGCGGAAAAGACATCGGCAGTTTACCACTTGGATTGTAATCCCCATATAGAACTTGTGCTATAGCATTACCGCTTTGGCTTCCTAAATGCCACGTTTCTAAAATACTTGGAATATGCTTGTCTGCCCAATTTAAAACTAAAGGTCTGCCATTCATTAGTACCAATACAATATTTTTATTGACCTTATATACTGCCTCTAATAACTCCTGTTGTAATCCAGGTAAACCCAAATCTGTTCTGCTTCGTCCCTCACCAGACATAAAACCAATCTCCCCTAATACCATAATAACTACATCTTTGCCCTTAGCAGTTTTTACAGCTTTTTTAATTCCCTTTCTATCAATAGTATTTACTTTATTTTCAAAAATAAAATTCGTTTCTCCCTCTACTAGATTTACTCCTTTGTGATAAGTAATTTTGTTATGAGGATATTTTGCCAACCCTTCTAAAACTGAAACGGCAGAATTTCTATCTGCTCCTAAACTCCAACTCCCTAAAGGACTATCCTTGTCATCAGCTAAATCCCCTATTACCGCAATATGAAGTCCTTTCTTTTTGAGAGGTAATAACGGTTTATTATTCTTGAGAAGTACTATGGATTTTTTAGCCATATCTAATGCTGCTTTGTGATGTTCTCTACTTCCCACTACCTTCTTTTCTCTCTGTTCATCACAATATTTATAAGGGTCATCAAATAATCCCAACTCAAATTTAACCCTTAAAATACGCTTCGTTGCGTCGTCAATTAACTTTTCTGACACTTCACCTTTTCTTACCAATTCTGCTAAATAAGAAACATATACATAAGACTCCATATCCATATCAGAGCCTGCCTTTAAAGATACTTTTGCAGCATCCATCTTATCTTTCACATAACCATGATTTATCATCTCTACCATAGAACCCCAATCTGAAACTACAAAACCTTTAAAATTCCATTTGCCTTTTAAAATATCCCTTTGCAAAAATGTGCTACCTGTGGTGGGAATGCCATTGAGTTCATTAAAAGAGTTCATAACAGTTCTTACTCCTGCTTCTACTGATGACTCAAAGGGTGGTAAAATGGTATTGTAAAGTGTTACTGTACCTACATCTACCGTATTATAATCTCTACCCGATTCTGCAAAACCATAAGCTGCAAAATGCTTGGCACAGGCTGCAATAGTATTATTCTTAGATAAATTATCTCCTTGAAACCCCTTGATACGGGCTTTTGCAATACAACTTCCTAAAAAGGGATCTTCACCTGCCCCTTCCATCACACGCCCCCAACGCGCGTCACGAGAAATATCTATCATAGGAGCAAAAGTCCAATTGATACCTGACGCTGCCGCTTCAGTAGCTGCTACTGAAGCAGATTTTTCTATTGCCCTTAAATCCCAACTAGCAGACTCTGCCAAAGGTATAGGGCTTTGGGTTTTGTATCCGTGAATTACATCAAAACCTATAATTAAGGGAATACCTAATCTCGTTTGCTCTACGGCTATTTTTTGAACTGCTTTTACATATTTTACTCCCCTTACATTAAGCATAGAACCCACTAATCCTTTTTTTAAGTGTTCGTATTTTTTAGCAGATTCACCATTTGTAGGAGCTGGACCCGTAGCATCCCAAAAGCCATTATACTGGTTCATCTGCCCTATTTTTTCCTCCAAGGTCATTAAAGATAGTAAAGAATCTACTTTCACATCTATCTCATCTCCTGAAGAGCTTCTTTGAGCACTACACCCCACAATGGCTATACATGCAAATAATCTAAAAATATTTTGTAATTTATGATTCATAATATATTGAGTTATTATTTTTTATACTGATATACCCTCACATAATCTACCTCCATAGCACTTTGCGTAAAACTCGAAGCTATACTCCCACCAAATGTACCTCCCATAGCTATATTTAAGATAATAAATTGAGGTGCTACAAAAGGATAATTTGAAGTGTTCTTATTAGCTGGATTATACTCATAATAGGGTTTATGATCAATGGAAAATACGATTTTTTCTTTTGTCCACTCTAACGAATAAATATGAAAAGTTTCACTTACCTTTTCTACTCTTCTCTTTTTGGTATTCACCGTAGCACCATAGCTAGAAGAAGTATGTAAAGAACTGTGTATCACATCTTGCTCCTTACCTACATGTTCCACAATATCTATTTCGCCACAAGCAGGCCAACTCACCTTAGTAATATTACTACCGAGCATCCAAATAGCAGGCCAAGTACCTACTCCTTTAGGTAATTTTGCTCTTACTACCACTTTGCCATAAGTAAAATCAAATTTGTCCTGTGTTTTCAATCGTGCAGAAGTATATTGAGATCCTTTGTGGTTTTCTTTTTTAGCAATGATCTTTAATACACCATCGGCTACTACTACATTCTCCGAACGCTTTGTATAATACTGACTTTCATTATTTCCCCAACCCCCATTGCCTCTACCTATATCATAATTCCATTTAGAATTATCAGGAGCACCATCAGTATTAAATTCATCTGACCAAATAAGCTGATAATCCTTTGAAATAGTAATTTCCTTATGTACTTTGGCACTGTGCCCTGTACTCGAAATAGCAACTACACTTACTGTATAAGTATGGTTTCCTTGTGTTTTAAAAGTATATTTAGCTATACCTGAAGTATTTTCTATTACATCTCCTGTACCAAAACGAAAATTATATTTTTTGACATTTTTAGCCTTAGCCGTTACATCAATCACTCCAGAACCATCTCCATAAGGATGAGTTGCATTTTGCCCTTTTATCTTAACATCAAGAGTTAAATCTGACACTAATACAGCCTTTTTTACGGATTCATCTTCTTTTTTTGGCGGGTCTTCTTTTTTAGTAGTGCAAGCCGTAAAATTTACCAAGAGAAAAAAGAAGATAAATTGCCACCTATAACAAACATATATTCTATTTTTCATCATTTTAATAGAGGTTTAAAACTAATCTGCTATTAATATCATATACCAAGCGTTGCCATCAGCACCTATAGTCCTTACAGACATTTCATTATCACTTCTCTTTTGAATCTCGTATTTATGATTTCCTCCTACATACATACCCAAATAACCTATCCCCGACATATAAAGCGTTTCTTTACCCTTGGGAGCCGTTAAATTCCAAGTACCTTTGAACGAAGCTAATTCAATATTTTCATAATCCCCATCTTTGTTATCTGCATCTCTCCCTAAGGCTGCTACTGATGAAATATCGGTATCCATAGCTGCTTTTTTTCCAAAGCCTGTATTATTGGTTTCATAACTGTAGTTTCCATCTTTTTTAAAGGTAATTCTATCGTCATATATCCCTTTACCATTTTTATCATTAGGAGTCGCACTCCACCAAGAGGGAGCAGTTTTATCAGCAGGTCCTACACCCAAATGTCCAGCAGTTTCTTTTTTAATACGCCATACTCTTTCGCTATCTCCATAAAGCATTTTTACAAGGTCAGCAGGTGGAGTGTAATTTACAAGAACTCTTACTTGTTTTTGAGTAGAAATAGTAATCCCTCCCTCTCCTTTGGCTATAATAGTAGCATTATAAGTATGATTACCTACTTTACTAAAAGTATGCTTATAAGTTCCACTAGGGAAAAATACCTTTTCATCGCCTAAAATAAATTTATATGTGATGGCATTTTTAGCCCTAGCTGTAAAGGTAACTTCTCCACTACCATCTCCATTAGGATTAGTAGCATTAGCACCTTTTATTTTTGTGGTTACATGAATATTTGTAGGTATTTGCAAAGGTTTCATTTTATAAGTATCTCGATTACAACCTACAAGTAAACTAACTATCAAAGTTAAAATATTTAAAAATTTTATTCGTTTCATTTTATGTAGATTTTTTAGTTTTTATAAAAATAAATATTGTCGATAAATACATCATTTTTAGCCCAAGGACGCGCATGTTCCTCAAACTTAAACTGATGAATAACATCTAAAGATAAACCTTGAGAAGTATATTCTGAAAGTGGAATATCTATAGACGTCCAAGCTTTTTTAGCTAAAGTTTTTAAAACAAATTTTTCTACTTTATTTTTATGTATCAAAAATATTTTGATTTTTACTCCATCTTCTGGTGTCCAAATATCTAAGTGTAAGTGTGTCATTCCCGATACATCATTTCCTGCACTTGAAATTTGAATACCTTGATAACTCAATTTACTGTATTTTAAAATGTTATCATCTCCTATTTTAAAAGTCCCCCAGTGACTGCCTTGACTTGCTTGTCCCCAATCTGGAAAAGCATTTACTCCTGAAACATTGATATATCTATCACTATAAATACTTATATACTTTGAAGCGTCCCTAGCAGGAGGATTATTAGCAGAAGTCAAAGGTTGATTTAAAAGTATTGCTGTAGCATTGGCACTAACCGTCGTATTAGCTTTTGCTTGTCCTTTTACTACTACCTTGAGTTTATATTTACCTGCACTAGCATAAGTGTAAGAAACAGTCTTTCCTATTGTCGCATTTATAATTGTATTTTTTGCAGATTCTCTAAAATAAACATCATACGAAGTAGCAAAATCCCCTGTTACCGTAACATTCACTTTCTTAGCTACTACCTTATCGCTCTCTACGGTTACTTTTAAATTTTCAGGAGCTTTAAATGCCACTTTCACATCTACCGTTTTTGTAGTAAATTTACCTATACCATTATAAGCCTTTAGTGTAGCCTTATAGTCATCTTCTCTATAAGTATGGGTAATAGTCTCTCCCGGTTTTATCTTATCTGATTCTTTACTTTTATCTCCAAAGTCAATGATATAATACAATACACCTTTTCCATTAGGAGTAAAAACGGTTGTACCCTTATTATCTGTAGAAACTGTATAAGTCAATTTCAAATCAGAGGCATCAACTACTTTATCTACAAAATTGGTATCTCCAAAATTGTCATTATTACAACTGTTTATTCCAAAAATCAGAAGTAATATTCCTATAAGTTTACTTATATTTTTCATTTTGATATACATTTTTAATATCCTTTATTTTGTTTCAATCCAGATATATCCACTTCCTCCAATGGAATAGGAAATACCTCATGTTTCCCAACTTGAAAGCCTTTGATTTGAGTAGCAGCTTGCCCTGTGCGTACCAAATCAAAAAAGCGATGTCCTTCCATAGCAAATTCTAATTGTCGTTCTTTCCATATTGCTCTAGTCAAATCATCTCCTGAATTTGTAATATCTTTACTGGCATCCACTACCCCAAAAGCACGTCTTCTTACTTTATTCAAATACAATTTAGCCTTAGCTGCATCAGGGCTAGATTTTCTATTGTATGCCTCTGCTGCCATCAAAAGTACATCGGCATAACGAATAGCTCTATAATTGGTTTTATAATTCAACTCAATTTGAGCATCACTCTCTCCTGCTCTAGGAATATATTTATGATTGAAATATCCCGTGTGCTTATATCCTTTAGTATAAGAAACTGCATTATCACTCTTAGCAGATTGAGTTTTAAATACTTCAATATCTAAAATTGTAGCATTTTTTCTAGTATCTGTACTCTCATAAGCATTTACTAACTTTTTGGTAGGTATATTAAAACTCCAACCAGAGGCATAATCAGGTCCTGAATACCCTCTAGGTCCATTGTGAATAATACCTATATTTCCTTCTGAACATACCATACAACCCCAGTCCCACCAATTAGATTCATTAGAGTGCTGTACCTCAAAAACAGATTCTACTCCATTTTCTCCTGTAGCTAAGAAGATATCTTTATAATTTGTTACTAAACTATATACACCTATTACCTTTTCTAATATATCCGCCGCCTCATTAAATTTATTTTGATACAAATATACTTTACCCAAAAAAGCTTGTGCAGCAGATTTGGTAGCACGTCCTTTCTCCTTTTGCGTAGCAGGCAAATCTGCTATAGCTGCTTTCAAATCTTTTTCTATCTGCGTATATACTTCTGCTTTAGAAGCTCTCTTTAAAGTACCTGAATCCGTAGCCGTCAAACGCTTTTCTGTAAATAAGGGAACACCTCCGAAGAATTTTACCAGTTCAAAATAGTAATAAGCCCTTAGAAAATACATTTGTGCATATACCTGTTTTTTATTAGAAAAACTTATTTTATCTTTGTTTTCTTCCATATAGTTAGCACGATTAATCCCCTCATATAAGCGTTTCCAAATATCTAATAACACATTGTTTTTAGGCACATGACGGTAATCATCTATCTGTTGCAAACCCAAAACATCTGTAGCACTCTCTCCTCCACTAAAGGAATTATCCGAAGCAATATCTCCTATGAGAATATTCATATACATCCATTGTAATGGGTCATAAACCCCCACTAAAGCCTCCTCATAATCTGATTCCTTTTTAAAATAATCTGCTGCTACGAGGTCGTAATTTTCTTTGGGGTCATAATCTACATAATTGCAAGACCCAAATAAGAAAGTTAAAATGATTATATTTTGTATTGTGTTTTTCATCTTGAATCAAACTTTTAAAATGCTACATTAATACCCGCCAAAATAGTCCTTGGGATAGGATAGGATCCCCTATCTATACCCGTATCGAATATACTCGATGAAATCTCAGGGTCATATCCAGAATATTTAGTAAGTACCAAAACATTCTTTCCTTGAACATATATTCTCACTTTTTTGATACCTATTTGCCCTGTTAAGTTCTTATCAATGGTATAACCCAATTGAATATTTTTAATCTTAAAGAAACTACCATCCTCTATATATCTATCCGATGGACGATTGTTATTATTATTATCTACAAAAGTAACTCTAGGTTCTTTATTGCTTGTACCTTCTCCTCTCCATCGATTTACCACTGAACCAAAACGATTGGTATAATTTAGATTTCTCTCATAGGCTCTATAAATGTCTGCACCTATAGAGGAATAAGTAAATAGCGAAAAATCAAAATCATACACTTGCAAATTCAAGTTCCAACCCAATATAAATTTAGGGTAAGGGCTACCTATTTTGGTACGATCTTCATCATCTATTCTCCCATCGCCATTTACATCTACAAAGCGAATATCTCCAGGTTGAGCCCCATTTTGTACAGCATGAGCATCTATCTCTGCTTGATTTTGAAAAATACCATTAGTCTTATGACCATAGAAATATCCAGGTTCTTCTCCTTCTTCAAATCTACTTAAATTCTTATAAGGAATTCCGTAACCTCCTACCCACACAAACTTGTCGCTATTGTTAATTTTTAAGACTTCATTTTTTGCAGTAGTAAAGTTCAAGGAAGTAACCAAATTCACGTTTTCTATAATGTCTTTTTGATATGATAGAGATACATCTATACCTCTAGTTCTTGTACTTCCTACATTAGAACTTGGGTATGTAGGCGTTCCCAAGTAAGGAGAGAGCGTAGGATCAAACAGCAAATCTGAAACTTCTTTTTGAAAAAAATCTACAGTCAATCCCAATGCATTTTCAAACATCTTTAAATCAAATCCAGCATTAATTTGAATTTGATGTTCCCAAGAAACAGCATCATTGGCAATATTATCTAACTTAGAACCTGATTTGATCACACCCGAAAAGGTATATTTAGGAAAATTAGATATTTTAGGAAATTGAGGACTAATATTGTCACTACCCAAAGCCCCATAACTACCTCTAATTTTTAAGAAATTTATCATAGGAATTTGAAAAAACTCCTCTTTAGTAATAATCCAACCCAAAGAACCAGAGGGAAAAGTACCAAACTTATTGTTTTTTCCAAAAGAAGTAGAACCATCTCTACGCACTGTAAAAGATGCTAAGTACTTTCCTTGAAAATCATAATTCATCCTTCCAAAGAAAGATAGATTTCGCTTTACACTTTGCCAAGAGCTCGAAGTTTGCGTCTTAGCATCGCCTTTGGCAGCACTCACATCAGCAAAATTCCAAGAGTTATTAGGAATATCTTTTGCATGAGCCGATACACTTTCTGCAGAACTTCTACCCAAAGAAAACCCCGCTACCATATTAAATAAGTGATCATCTTGAAACAGAAATTTATAATTCCCAAAGAATTCATAATTAAAGTTATACCAATTCGTCATATCTTCTGAAACACTACTATAAGTACTGTTCGTTTCGTCTTCGCTTACAGTTACAATAGGCGATAAATCTTCATTGGCATTAGTTTTATTGTGTCCTACGCCATAAAATTGCAAAGGCGTAAAAGATTTGCCTTTTTTATTGGCAAATACGTAACCCAATCTAGAAGTAAGTTTTAGATTTTTGATAGGTTCGTATTGCAATGCCAACTTTCCAAATAACTTATGAATATCTGATGAGTTATAATTGTTACTCATACTCGCCAAAGGGTTTACTACCTCTTGTGTAATAGTTTTACTAATACTATATTTTCCATCTTTATTACGCACTGGTAGAGTTGGATCAAAATTCAAAGCATTAAATAACTCATTGATACCACTTTCCTCTATATTGGTGTAATTTGTATTTACAATAACGTTAAATTGATCAGATAAATCTATAGTAAATCTCCCTGTTAAATTGGTACGATTGAATTTTGATTTTCCCTGGGTACCCATAACTCCCTGTATATCCGTATAACCTACTGATAAAAAATAGGTAGAGGCATTTGTACCTCCTTGCACAGAAATATTGTGATTGACTATAGGGGCTTTTTTAAAAAGTTCTTTTTGCCAATTTGTCCCTTTTTTCAAGTCTTTAATATTGTTGAAAATAATATCTCCACCAGAGTTTACACTAGCTTCATTCAAGATAGTGGCATATTCTGCTGAATTGAGTACACGAATAAATTTAGTAACCTCTTGAATGGCATAAGAACTACTGTAATTTAGTTTCATTTTCTGGTTTTTTTCACCTGATTTGGTAGTGATCACAATTACTCCATTACCTCCAGCTACACCATAGATAGCAGCAGTAGAAGCATCTTTTAATACATCTATCTTAGCAATATCAGAGGGGTTCAAAGCGTTCATATCATCTAGCGTTTGAGATACTCCATCTATGACCACCAGAGGGGCATTTCCTTTATTGGAAGTAATACCGCGGATAAATATAGTAGGCTTAGCTCCTGGGCTACCTGCAGCAATTACATTTACCCCCGAAGTAGTTCCCTGTAAAGATTCCTCTACACGCACAGGTTTTAGTCTTTGCACAGACTCACCATCTACAAAACTCACCGCACCTGAGACCTTTTTAAGCTCTTGAGTACTATAACCCGTAGATATAGTAGTAATCATTACCTCGCTTAGTTCATCGGACGAACGTTTTAATACCACCAAAAGTCTATTTGTATTCATTATTTTTACTTTCTGGGTTTGAAAACCTAAATAGCTAAACACTAAAATGTCACCGATATTGACTTGCATTTTGAAGTTACCGTCAAAATCTGTGACAGTACCCTCTTCTGTATTTTCTATCCTAATATTCACTCCAGATAGAGGCATATTATCATAAGTTACAACACCACTGATTTCATTTTTTTGAGCAAATGAAAGACAAATAGTACCAAAAAACAAAAAACATATAATTTTATATCTCATATATTAATCATTAAAAATATTATTATAAACTTAGTTCAAGATAAGTTAAGAGGTTTTTCTCTTAACCAATTTCATTAGGCAAATATACAAATTTTTCTTTCATATAATGATACCGCCATTCACATTCTTTTAGGTGGTAGTAAAATTAACCTCCCCTTTAAATTCCCCTCCTTTTAAGGAGGGGTTAGGGGTGGTGTAAACCGTACTTTTCTGTTAAATGATACTTTTTCTAATTTTTTTTATAATATTTGCAAAATAAATAAAAAATACAAATGAAAACATTACTACTAATTCTAATCTTTTTATCATTACTAAGTCTAATTATAAGGATGTTGCGAAGTGTTGTTCGGAATCGTATAACAAGTATAAATATACCAAATTCAGTTACCAGTATTGAAAAGCGGGCATTTTATAATTATAAAGACTTGACAAGTATCACCATACCAAATTCAGTTACCAGTATTGAATATGGTGCATTTAGTGGTTGTACAAGCCTAACCAGTATCACCATACCAGATTCAGTTACCAGTATTGGAGATGATGCATTTAAGGATTGTGCAAAACTTACCAGTATTACGCTTCCTAATTCCGTAACCAGTATTGGAGCTTGGGCATTTAGTGGTTGTACAAGCCTAACCAGTATCACCATACCAAATTCAGTTACCAGTATTGCAGAGGGGGCATTTTGGGGTTGTGCAAGCCTAACCAGTATCACCATACCAAATTCAGTTACCAGTATTGGAGATGATGCATTTAGGTATTGTGCAAGCCTAACCAGTATCACCATACCAAATTCAGTTACCAGTATTGGAAAGAGGGCATTTTGGGGTTGTGAGAGCCTAACCAGTATTACGATTCCCAATTCCGTAACCAGTATTGGAGAGTGGGCATTTAGTGGTTGTACAAGCCTAACCAGTATCACCATACCTAATTCAGTTACCAGTATTGCAGAGGGGGCATTTAGTGGTTGTAGAAGCCTAACCAGTATCACCCTACCAAATTCAGTAACTTATATTGAAAAGGAGGCATTTAGTGATTGTGAGAACCTAACCAGTATCACCATACCAAATTCAGTTACCAGTATTGGAGGTGGTTTATTTGGTGGTGTATTTAGTGGTTGTAAAAACCTAACCAGTATCACCCTACCAAATTCAGTAACTTATATTGGATGGCGGGCATTTAGTGGTTGTACAAGCCTAACCAGTATCACCCTACCAAATTCAGTTACCAGTATTGGAGTTTATGGCATTTAGTGATTGTAGCAAACTTACCAGTATCACCATACCAAATTCAGTAACTGATATTGGAGAGGAGGCATTTAGTGGTTGTAAAAACCTAACCAGTATCACCCTACCAAATTCAGTTACCAGTATTGGAGGTGGTGGTGTATTTAGTGGTTGTACAAGCCTAACCAGTATCACCATACCAAATTCAGTAACCATATTGGACGGCTGGCATTTAGTGATTGTACAAGCCTAACAAATATCACCATACCAAATTCAGTTACCAGTATTGGAGATTATGCATTTAGGGGTTGTACAGAGCCTAACCAGTATCACCATACCAAATTCAGTTACCAGTATTGCAGAGGGGGCATTTTGGGGTTGTACAAGCCTAACCAGTATCACCATACCAAATTCAGTTACCCGTATTGGAGATGGGGCATTTTTGATTGTACTTCACTTACCAGTATTACGATTCCTAATTCAGTAACTGTATTGGAGAGGAGGCATTTAGTGGTTGTAAAAGCCTAACCAGTATCACCCTACCAAATTCAGTAACTTATATTGGAGAGGGGCATTTAGTGGTTGTACAAGCCTAACCAGTATCACCATACCTAATTCAGTTACCAGTATTGGAGATTATGCATTTAGGGGTTGTGCAAGCCTAACCAGTATCACCCTACCAAATTCAGTAACTGATATTGGATGGTGGGCATTTAGTGGTTGTACAAGCCTAACCAGTATCACCCTACCAAATTCAGTTACCAGTATTGGAGAGGAGGCATTTAGTGGTTGTGCAAGCCTAACCAGTATCACCATACCAAATTCAGTTACCAGTATTGGAGGTGGTTTATTTGGTGGTGTATTTAGTGGTTGTAAAAACCTAACCAGTATCACCCTACCAAATTCAGTAACTTATATTGGATGGTGGGCATTTAGTGGTTGTACAAGCCTAACCAGTATCACCCTACCAAATTCAGTTACCAGTATTGGAGATTATGCATTTAGGGGTTGTGAGAGCCTAACCAGTATCACCATACCAAATTCAGTTAGAAGTATTGGAGAGGAGGCATTTTGGGGTTGTAAAAACCTAAAAACTATAAAAATACCTTATAGTTGTAAATATAAATATAAATGTAAATATAAATTAGGTATTTATTTTATAAAAAGATTGTTTAGTGTTAATAAAAAGGAAAAGGGACCATTAACAGACAACAACGAGGCAAAAATTATAGAGTATTGATTAAGTACCCTTTTTTTAATTTAAAAGAATTTGATCCGAGATAATTTAAGTGAAACGATTATATTTGTACACTAAATTATTTAGACTATTAAAAAAATGATACAAAAAATATTATGTAGCCTTTGTAGCTTCATCATCTTAGTGGGCTGTAGCGATGAGCGTAAAATTCAAAGAGGATTATTAACCGCTCATGCTATGGTAGTATCTGCGCGAGAAGAGGCGTCTCAAATAGGCGTTGCTATTCTAAAACAAGGTGGCAATGCCTTTGATGCTATGGTAGCTACAGAATTAGCCTTGGCAGTTGCCTACCCTTGTGCGGGTAATATAGGTGGTGGTGGCTTTATGGTATATCGCAGAGCAAATAGAGAAATAGGAGCCTTAGATTATAGAGAAAAAGCCCCTATCGCTGCCCATAGAGATATGTATTTAGATAAAAAAGGAAAAGTCATCAGAGGTAAAAGTACTTTAGGTGCTATGGCTGTGGGCGTACCGGGCACTATAGCAGGAGTTTTTGCGGTATATCAAAAATTTGGCTCACTACCTATTGAAAAGATTATGCAACCTGTCATTGACTTAGCCAAAAAAGGCGTAAAAGTTACGTATAAACAGGAAAAGCGACTGAAACGCTTTAGAAAATCCTTTGAAAAATTAAATAGCGATTCTATGCTCTTAATGAAAGATTGGAAACAAGGGCAATATATAAAATACAATGCCCTTGCGAATACATTGGAGCGGATTATGAAAAATGGTAAAGACGAATTCTACAAAGGTAAAACGGCTAAAAAATTAGTGAAATTTATACGTGCCCATGGAGGTATTATAAGTGAAAAAGATTTGGCAAAATACGAAGCCAAATGGAGAACCCCCATTACATTTAATTACGACAATTTGAAAATTATATCTATGTCGCCTCCCTCTAGCGGTGGAATTTGCTTAGCGCAAATTATGAAAGCCATAGAACCCTATAACTTAAAAAAATTGGGACACAATACCGTAAAAACCATACAAATTATTGTAGAGGCATCTCGTAGAGCTTATGCTGATAGAAGTTTTTATTTAGGCGACCCCGATTTTGTGAAAATTCCAAAAGAAAAACTTATCAGTTCAAAATACTTGAAAAATAGAATGCAAAACTTTTCTTTTGAAAAGGCTACTCCGTCAAGTAGCCTAAAGCATGGTGATGTACAAATTATAGAAGGTGAAGAGACGACTCATTATTCTATTGTAGATAAATTTGGCAATGCTGTATCTGCTACCACTACTATCAATGCGTCTTTTGGCTCTAAACTATATTGTTCTGAATTAGGCTTCTTCTTAAATAATGAGATGGATGACTTTAGTATTAAACCCGGGATACCTAATATGTTTGGCTTAGTAGGTGCAGAGGCAAATGCTATTGCTCCTGAAAAGAGAATGCTTAGTTCTATGACACCTACTATTGTAGAAAAAGATGATAAACTCTGGATGGTAGTGGGTACACCCGGAGGTTCTACCATAATTACATCAGTATTACAAACTATTTTAAATGTTTACGAATTTGATTATGGCATGCAAGAGGCTGTAAGTCAAGTGCGATTTCACCACCAATGGTTACCAGATGTTATTAGAATGGAGCCTAAAGGATTCAATGAAAATATAAAATCTAAACTTAAAGAAAAAGGATATTCTATACTGGAAAAAAATTCGAGCGTAATTGGTAAAGTAGAAGGCATACTAATTCTGCCTAATGGTAAACTCGAAGGAGGTGCTGACCCCAGAGGAGATGATAAAGCAGTAGGGTATTAATACTCATGTAGCTTACCGTTATAGGTATTCATCGTTCTTTGAATGCCCTGCGTTCCAAAAGATTTTATAATTTTAGGCATTTTACTTAATATAAGCTGTAGTTGTTCTTTTTCATCGCTCGTCCACTCCCCTAATACATATTCTACTTGCTTTCCCTTAGAAAATGCATTTCCTATACCAAATCTAAATCTGGGATACCCATGTGTTCCCAATATAGTTTGAATACTTTTAAGCCCATTGTGTCCCCCATCACTACCCTTTTCTTTAATTCTAATAGTTCCAAAGGACAATGAAATATCATCTATAATGATGAGTAGATTCCTGAGAGGTATTCTTTCTTTTTGTAACCAGTAATTTACTGCCTTACCACTCAAATTCATATAAGTAGAGGGTTTGAGCATTATAAAGGTCCTACCCTTAAATTTAAAAGAAGCTATCTCTCCAAATTTTTTAGCAGCAAATTCTACTTGCTCACTCTTTGCTATAAAGTTTAATATCTTAAAGCCTATATTATGTCTGGTATTATGATACTCACTGCCCATATTGCCTAAGCCTACTATTAAATATTTTTTCATAAATTATTACACAAAATTTAAACGCTTATATAAGGTTTAACAAAAGTAGTTTTTTAACTTTGCAAACGCAAATAAAAAACAAAAACAAATTGCATAAGAAAATAAATGTATTTGGAGCGAGAGAACACAATCTAAAAAATATAGACGTACAAATCCCAACCCATAGTTTGGTAGTCATTACAGGGCTTAGTGGTAGTGGAAAATCTTCGTTGACTTTTGATACCCTATACGCCGAAGGACAACGAAGATATATGGAAACTTTTCCGGCTTATATTCGCCAATTTGTGGGGATACCCGATCGCCCAGATGTAGATAAAATAGACGGTCTTTCGCCCGTAATATCTATAGAACAAAAAACCATATCTAAAAACCCTCGTTCTACAATAGGTACCATTACAGAGATCTATGATTTTTTAAGGCTCCTGTACGCTAAGTGTTCTACAGCGTATTCTTACCATACTAACGAAAAAATGGTATCCTACTCTCAAGATGAAATTATTCAACTCATTTTAGAGAAATTTAATAACCAAAAAATATTCATCTTAGCTCCTGTGGTAAAATCTAGAAAAGGACATTATAGAGAACTATTTGAAAGAATAATGAAACAAGGATTTGTAAATGTGAGAATAGATGGTGAAATGACAGAACTCTATCCAGACATGAGAATAGATAGATATAAAACACACGACATAGAAATAGTTATAGATAAATTAAAAGTTATTTCAAACCATAAAAAAAGATTTGAAAAATCTATAAGAATGGCTTTAAAATACGGTGAGGGAGTACTTATGATATACGATATAAAAACTAATGAACTTAAATATTTCAGTCAAAAACTAATGTGTCCTACTACGGGAGAGGCTTACAACTTTCCTGAACCCAATTCATTTTCATTTAACTCTCCCAAAGGAAATTGCAAAAGATGCAAAGGCATAGGAAAAGTGGAACAAGTAAATATATCTACCATAATACCCAATGACAATAAATCTATAAATAAGGGTGGAATATTACCTCTTAATTTAAACTACAAAAACTTTACTCATCAACAAATTGAATATATTGCCCTGAAATATAATTTTGATTTATCTAGCCCTATAAAACAAATTCCTAAAGAAGGATTAAATGCTATATTATACGGATGCAAAGATAGATTTTCTCACTACATTAATGAATTGGGGTTTACAAAAGAATATGAAATTAACTTTGAAGGAATTTGCAATCTTATACTTTCATCTTACCACGATCAGTACAGTTCAGCCAATGCTAAAAAATGGGCAGCTAAATACATAGATGAAATTACCTGCAATGCCTGCAATGGCAACAGACTAAACAAAGAGGCACTATACTTTAAAATAGCAAATAAAAACATTGCAGAGGTTGTAAATTTAGATATACTTGAATTATATGAATTTATATCCAATATAGATGAAAACTTAACCAAAAAACAATATAAAATAGCCTATGATATACTCAAAGAATTAAAGATGAGAACACAATTCCTCTTAGATATAGGATTAGATTATATATCTCTCGGCAGAGGCTCAAAAACGCTATCAGGAGGCGAAGCACAACGCATACGATTAGCCAGCCAAATAGGAAGTAAACTTACGGGAATACTCTATATACTAGATGAACCTAGTATCGGTCTTCATCAAAGGGACAATACTAAACTTATAACATCACTCAAAAAAATAAGAGATATAGGCAACTCTGTAATAGTAGTAGAACATGATAAAGAAATAATGCAAGAGAGCGACTACATCATAGATATGGGGCCTAAAGCAGGAAAGAATGGAGGAGAAGTTATAGCTTGTGGAACTTATAATGAAATACTAAAATACCATACGCCTACTTCATCGTATCTTAAAGGAGAAAAAAATATAGAAATACTAAAAAACAATACTGTAGAAAAAAACAAAAGTATATTACTCAAAGGGGCATTGGGTAATAATTTAAAAAATATAGATGTAGAATTTCCACTGAGAAGAGTAATATGCGTTACAGGCGTATCGGGTAGTGGAAAATCTACGCTTATCAATGAAACCCTATACCCTATACTCAGTCAAAAAATATACAGATCACACAAAAAGCCCTTGCCCTATAAAAGTATTGAGGGAATTGAACATATAGACAAAGTAATAAATATAGACCAAACTCCTATAGGTAGAACGCCCAGGTCAAATCCGGCTACTTATACAGGTGTACTTTCAGAAATAAGAATGTTATTTGCGCATACACCAGAAGCTAAAATAAGAGGATATAAATCTGGTAGATTTTCATTTAATCTAAAAGGTGGTAGATGTGAAGAGTGCAAAGGTGGAGGGCTTAAAGTCATAGAAATGAACTTTCTGCCAAATGTATATGTAAAATGTGAAGTTTGTCAAGGTAAGAGGTTCAATAAAGAGACTCTTGAAATCAAATACAAAAGAAAATCAATATGTGATGTATTAGAAATGACAGTAAACACCGCAGTAGATTTTTTTGATAAAATCCCTAAAATATACCGTAAACTAAAAACGCTAAAAGAGGTAGGTTTGGGCTACATTACTTTAGGACAACAATCTAATACACTTTCAGGTGGCGAAGCTCAAAGGTTAAAACTAGCTACCGAATTAGCAAAAAAAGATACCGGAAATACTTTTTATATACTCGATGAACCTACTACCGGACTACATTTTGAAGACATAAAAATGCTCATAGAAGTACTCTATAAACTTGTAAATATGGGCAATACTGTACTGATTATAGAGCACAATATGGAGGTAATAAAAATAGCTGACCACATTATAGATATAGGACCTGAAGGAGGCAAAAAAGGAGGTGAAATACTATGCACCGGTACTCCGGAAAAAATTATACAATGTAATACCAGCTATACTGCAAAATATCTGAAAAATGAACTGAAATTGTAGAAAATAGAGAACTATATATGCACTTTTATTAACTTTGCCAAATAAATGAAAAAGAAATATCTTTTAAATAAAGCTTTCTGGATATGTTTGAGTATATCACTATTACTATGGTTCTCTATTAAGTTACCAAAAAATTATAGTCACACTATCAAATTTAATATCAATTATACCAATATTCCTAAAAATAAAATATTAAAGAAAGACCAATTACACCACATTAAACTAAATATAAAAGGTACAGGATTTAATCTTTTAGGATATACTTTCTCCAATAAAAATTACATTAATTTTAACCTAAACGAAATAAACTATATCACACCTGATAAAGGATATATACTTCCTTATAATTATATCAATAGTATTTCAAAACAACTCTCATCAGATATAGATATTATAAATTTTCAAATGGATACACTATGGGTAAACTTAGAGGATAAAACCATAAAAAAAATACCTATATCTATTAATACCAAATTAACCTTTGTAAAAGGTTATCAACTTATAAAACCTATAGAAAAAAGTATTGATACTATAATCATATCTGGAAGTAAATCAGATGTAGAAAAAATTTTATCTTTAGATATACCTATGTTTAAAAAAGATAATATCTCTACTTCCTTTCAAGAAGAAATCACTATAAAACTACCTCTTGTAAAAAATGTAAAATTTTCCAGTGATAAAGTGATACTCAAAGGTACTGTAGATAAAGTAACACAAGGCTTCTATGATATTAATATAAAAGTAGTAAACGTCCCTAAAAACACGATTATAAAGACCTTTCCAAAAACCACTCGAGTACATTACAATGTAACACTATCCAATTATAAAAATATAAATTTAACAGATTTTGAAATTATTTTAGATTATAGCAAAATAAATACATCCGTAAATTATGGAACTTTAAAGCTATCAAAGCAACCTAAAGAAATTTTTAATGTAAGCATCTCTCCAAAACAAGTAGAATATCTTATACAAAAACAGTGAAAATAGTAGGCATTACAGGCGGCATAGGAAGTGGTAAATCTACTGTTTGCAGTTTTTTCAGCAAATGGAATATACCTGTATTTATTTCTGATATAGAGACCAAAAAAATAATGAACCAAAATAAAGATCTTAAAAACATTTTAATCCAAAACTTTGGAAAAGATACCTATACAAAAGATACATTAAACACTCGTTATCTATCGAATATAGTTTTTAAAAAAAACGATAAACTCAACCTCTTAAACCAGATTGTACACCCTTTTGTAGAAGTGCAATTTGAGTACTGGATAAGTAAACAAAATCATAACTTCATCATCAAGGAAACTGCTATTTTATTTGAAACAGGAATATATAAAAATTGTGATTATGTGGTTACAATAGTATCTGATACCCAAACCCGATTACAACGAACTATGCAAAGAAATCAATTAACTGAAAACCAAATTAAACAGAGAATGCTAAACCAATGGAATGATGATAAAAAAATTGCACTCTCTGATTTTGTAATTGAAAATAACGACTCCCTTGAACAATTAGAAAAACAAACTAAACAACTATATAATAAACTGATACTACTATTTTAACGTGAATTTAATATAATAAAATGACGATTTTTTATTTTT
The DNA here is from genome assembly GCA_965226285.1 of Ichthyobacteriaceae bacterium. Taxonomy (GTDB): domain Bacteria; phylum Bacteroidota; class Bacteroidia; order Flavobacteriales; family Ichthyobacteriaceae; genus CBDDCQ01. The sequence continues at coordinate 350,656 of CBDDCQ010000005.1, read as the reverse complement.
AATATCGGACTCAGACATTACTTTTAAGTAAATAACTCATAGCGTTATTTCCTTCGCAAAATATCAAATCCAATATACTCAAATTAGGAATAAAACCATATTTATTTGAAAACACTTGAGTATATGCTTTAAATTCCATATTCAATTCTTTTTTAGGATGGATAACTTCTCTCAAATCCAAAATATTTTGAGGATGCTCTATATACTTACACGTTTTTTGAGCAGACATCTCTATCTCCAAGATAGAACATACTAGTTGATTTATCTTAAAATTCAAATCTATTAAATACTTCTCTTTTTTACGAAAAAATGGGTATAAATCATCTTCATAAAATTCAAAATAAGGCGAGGACATATAAGCTGTACAAATAGATTTCCAATGTGTTTTTTGCCAATCTTGCTGATTACATATTCTCACATCTTTAGTTTGGAGTCTTTTTCCCTTGGCATGTTCTACAGGTATATTAAGCATCAATTTACCATTAGCTCCATATATATAGCATCTATTTCTATAAGTTTGTTTTTGGTAATTATCTTGCATTTCTATATAAATCCCTTGAGCACTTACCCAATGTACATAATAAGACAACGGTGCAAAATAAGCTGTAGTAAATAATTTTACGCTTTCCAATTCTACTTAGATGTTTTTATCTTTTTCCTTTTTCTATACTTATTTACTCCGTACAATAGTGCCAATACTATCAGTAAGGGTATAAAATAAGATGTAGGTTTACCATTGCCGTGAACTAGTGTAATAAGCCTATCCCAACGGATTTTCTTCAAGAAATTTTTAGTATGTGTATTCCAACTCATCCATACGAGCACGGGTTTACCTACAATATGACTTTCTGGTACATATCCCCAATACCTAGAATCTAATGAATTATGACGATTGTCTCCCATCATCCAATAATAGTTTTGCTTAAAAGTATAGGTATCTGCCAGTTTTCCATTTATGTAAATTTGATTTTCTTTTACTTCTAATGTGTTTCCTTCATACTGAATAATCACCCTTTTATAAAAAGGCAACACCTCCATATTTAAAGCTATTTTAACTCCTTTTTTGGGAATATATATAGGTCCATAATTATCTCCATTCCAATTTTTAGTATAGGGAAATACTCTACTAGAATATCTTTTTACAATCGGTTCTACAAATCTTTCTATAGATTTTACATTATTAAAACCTTTTATAATATCTGCTACCTTTTTAGTAAGTATAATCCTATATACATTCTTTGACTCTCTTCCATAGTCATCTGTAACGCCATACTTGCTTTTCAAAAAACTTATATTCAATGGTCTGCCATCGGTCTCTACCCTATAATAATGCTGTAACTTAATTCTATCTGAAATCATCTGAGGTTGATTATTGATGTACACATTACCATTAACTATTTTAAGGGAATCTCCCGGTATAGCAATGCACCTTTTTACATAATTAGTTCTTTTATCTATGGGTTTATACATTACTTTATTTTCATCTATAGTATCTACTGGCCAATTGAATACTACAATATCATTATTTTTGATCTCTGAAAATTTGAGAAACCTAAAATAGGGTAACTGTATACTTGAAATATAAGATTTAAGCCCTAATATAGGTACTTTATCATGTACCATGGGTATAGACACCGGTGTCATAGGTGTACGCACTCCATACGAAAATTTATTCACAAATAAGAAGTCTCCTACTAACAATGACTTTTCCATAGAAGGCGTAGGAATTACATAGGCTTCGAAACTAAAAGTTCTGATAACGGTAGCAGCTACTATAGCAAATACTATAGAAGCTAAAAAACCTTTATCTTTAGGTTTTACAAAATTATACCTACTTTTATCATCAAAGTTTACAGTAAACACATATAACCCTAATGTAATTATCGTAAGCCACATGTCTTTACTGGTAGTCTTACCAAAACATTTTACTAAATTTACATATAATACCAATAATATAATATTATTGATTACGGGAACAAACAGAAGTAACATCCACCATTTGGGGCGACCTACTATTTGAATAAGTATGTAATAATTATATATAGGTACTAAAACTTCCCATTGTTTTCTACCTACCTTTTTATATAATTTATAAGTGCCTAGTACATGAAATACATAGAGTACTGATAAAAATAACAATAAATTCATTTTTTATTCTATTAAATTTCTAAAACATCTCTCATAGTAAAAACTCCTGTTTTATCTATTATCCATTCTGCAGCTATTACAGCACCCAAGGCAAATCCCTCTCTATTGTGTGCAGTGTGTTTTATCTCTATATTGTCTATATCTGACCTATAACTCACTGTATGGGTCCCACACACCCCTGCCTCACGTTTGGATACAATGGGAATTTGGTTGTCTTTTTTTCTATCTAAACTCCAACCCTTAAAAGAAGTATTTTCTATGATTCCTTCTGCTAATGTAATAGCCGTTCCACTGGGAGCATCTAATTTTTCAGTATGGTGTATCTCCTCTACTAATATACTGTAGTCTGGCATTTTCATCAGTTGAGATAATCTTTTATTGAGTTCAAAAAATATATTTACTCCTATACTAAAATTAGAAGCATATAAGAAACTACCTTTATACTGATAACAAAGATTTACAATTTCTGGGTATTTATCTAACCATCCTGTAGTACCGCAAATTACTGGCACATTATTTGTCAATGATTTTTTTATATTGATAGGTGCACTATCTGGTGTACTAAATTCTATAACTACATCTATACTACTCAAATCATAATTTTGTACCTCTCTATCTACTTTTAAAACAATAGAATGTGCTCTATCTAATGCTATACTTTCTATAGCTTTTCCCATCTTTCCATAACCTAAAAGTGCTATATTCATCTAATATAGGATTATTGCTTAAATCAACACAACAAATGTAATACTATTTGCGAAGATACTATATATTGAATCTACTTTGTTTTTTGACACAGTAAAATTCATAATTTCATTATATTTGTCTCTACAAATTTTGTGTCTTCACACTATGATTTTATTTTATATCCCTACTTTGCAAGGTACAGAGCAATGCGTTATACTCGACAAAAACGAGAGCAAACACGCTATAAAAGTCCTGCGCTTAAAACGTAATGATATAATACACTTGACCAATGGCAAGGGTACTTTATGTACTGCCATAATCACTAATTACAATACTAAATATTGCGAAGTGCAAATTACAAAAACAATCAAAGAATATCAAAAAAGAAATTATTACCTACATATAGCCATTGCTCCTACTAAAATGAATGAGCGATTTGAATGGTTTTTAGAAAAGTGTACTGAAATAGGGATAGATGAAATTACTCCTATTATTTGTAAAAACTCTGAACGAAAAATCATTAAAAAAGAACGTCTTAAAAAAGTTATCTTATCTGCAGTAAAACAATCTTTTAAGACTTATATACCCAAGCTTAACGACGCTATTTTTTTTGATAAATTTATATCTAACCAACCAAAAGATTATAAAAAATACATAGCTCATTGTCAAGATACTAATCACAAAAAAAATATAAAAAAAGTATTAGTTAGAGAAACTAAATCCATTATTCTGATAGGTCCAGAAGGTGATTTCTCTATAGATGAAATACAAATTTCAGAAAATCGAGATTTTATACCTATATCTTTAGGTAAAAGTAGATTACGAACAGAAACTGCAGGAATTACAGTCTGCCATTCAGTGAATTTTATCAATTCATGATTTTTTATTACTTTTGCTAAAAATAAATGAAAAATATCAAAAAAATGAACTTAAAAGAACTAATAAATAATCCTAATACCTCTATTATAGATGTAAGAACCATAGGAGAATATGAAGAAGCACATTTAAAAAATACTTTAAATATCCCTCTCCATGAGGTGCCCGACCATATAGAAAAGTTCAAAAACATGAGTAAGCCTCTTATCTTTTGTTGCAATTCTGGTAATAGAAGTAATCAAGCTATTGAATTTTTGAAAGACAATGGCATTATAGAAATTTACAATGGTGGTAGTTGGAATAAGGTAGCCGAACTAAAAGAATAATACATAATTAGAGATTTTTATAAAGAAAAATTAAATAACTTTAAAAATAAAATCTTAAATTTGCAAATCAAACAGCAGGTTGTCAACCAGGTACAATCTTGTGAAAATTAACATTTAATAAAATATCTAAATAGATAACCGACATAGATAAAGTTTATACATCATACGCAATGCGTATATTTGGGTGTTGGCAGTAATTTAAAAAAACAGATCAATATGAAATTTTACAATCTTGACACGGAGTTTACCTTTGGGAAGTTTGAAGGCAAGACAGTAGGAAAAGTTCTCGACATTCAACACTCTTACATTGACTGGTGTGCAATCAATCTTGACCATTTTTTCATATCAGATGACATAAAAATATAAATATTATGACTTTAGATTTTGAAGCAATAGAAGAAAGTTTAGGTCTTTTATTAGAAGAAGTAAGCGTAAAGAGTTTTGATGAATGGTTACGAAAAAGAGATGATTCAATACTTATAAAGTCTGCAAAAGTTACCAGAATTAGAAAGTATTTGCTTGAAAGAGGATATAAAATAGACTGTCCTCGTCTTATAAGTAAACGTAAAAAAACATATTCAGAAGAAGGAACGAACAAGCTATCAGAGAAATATGATGAATGGGAAAGCAAACAACAGAACTACAATGAACATCACGATGACTTTGAACATCACGATGACTTTGAACATCACGATCACCTTTATGATAGATATAGTAGAGAATCATATGTTGAATATGCAGGTTCCTATGCCCAAGATGTAGAAGGTTTAAGCGATGAATTTATTACAGATGTTCTTGGGGGAGACCCAGACGCTTATTGGAACATAGACTAAATGATACCATCAACTTTCATAAGCTTTTCAGCGGATGTATTGGGTTCTACTGACACAGGTTTAAGTGGATCTAAAATTGCTAAGTATTGCTCTGAATATGCTACTGAATTTAATGTTTCCATTCCATACAGTGAATATCCTTTTCCTTCTGATTTGCCAAATAAGCGAACAGCATTAAGAGAAAATTTAAAGGCGTTCACGCCAAAACAACAATATAGGATTATCAGTAAATTGTGTGAATTAAAGCAGTTCAAGGAAAATGTTAATGTAAAAGATTTGAAAATCAAACTTGTTTCACGATATGGACAGTTAGCAAATAATGGAAGCCCTGATGAAATTAATCAAGCATTAATTGAAGAGAAAAAACATTGGCTTCAATCATATCCAGACTCTTTAAATCTATATCAAAAAGCCCTTATTAAATTCAACAATCAAGTTTATAAAAGAAATCTTTTAGACGACCTTAGACTATCTCTTGAACTATTGTTAAAATCTATTTTGAATAATGAAAAATCTCTCGAGAACCAATTGAGCGAGATTGGTACTTTCATAAAAGAAAAAAACGGTTCAAAAGAACTGAGTAATATGTTCGTAAAGCTGATTGACTATTATTCCAAATACAATAATTCATATGTAAAGCATGATGACGCTGTGATTGAAAACGAGATAGAAATCATTTTTGAGATGACAAGTTCGTTTATGAAATTCTTAATACGCTTGAAATGAAAGAAAAACTACTGCGAATTTGACACAAAAGAACAGCATCATAATTTAATCCCTATTTAACGTCTTTTAATAGCTTTTAAAAGTTTATAAAGTTCAATATTATTAGACAAATCATCGCAAATATTTTCACTTTTATATAACATCTCTTCCATTTTATCAATGGTCTCTAAAAAATCTTCTGTTTTTCCATGTTTTAAATTTTAATTTTTGGTTCAATTAATTCTATCTCATTAATAATATCTTCTAAAGGAGCATCTACCCATTCATGCTCAGCTTCGAAGTGCTTATGAATGTGCTTCTCTAATGCTCTATATTTATGTGTTAATTTATTATATTCTAATTTATAAGCTCTATTAGGGTCAGATGTTTGATAACTATTAAGTCTTGATGATAAATCTTTAGCAATACCTACTTTTAAACGTCTATAATTTTTGTTAGATATAATATAAATATATTTACGCTCTGAAAAGTCTTTTGGTTGGTCAGTTCTTATTGGAGGGTTTGTCTTATAATCTATATATTCTTCTATTCTCTTATTTTTAATATAATCTTTTTCCTCTTCATAAAAAGTAAATAAATCAGTCTCTTCTATTACCCTTTTCTTTACTAAATCATAAGCTTTATGAGATATATCAATCCCAATCCATTTTCTTTTTAATTTTTCAGCGGCAACACAAGTAGTAGCACATCCACAGAATGGGTCTAATACTATGTCTCCTTCATTAGAACTTGCTTTAATTATTCTTTCTAATAATTTTAAAGGTTTTTGTGTAGGGTAGCCTGTGCGTTCTTTAGAGGATGGAGATATAGGTTGTATCTGCCACCAATCATCAGGATGTTTACCCAGCGGATTCAATCTTTGAATCCCAAAGTCTCCTGTTTTCCTTTTATTCCCAATATAATGTTTAAATCTTTCTTTTGTTGCTTCTGCATATTCTTCTCTAACATTATCTAAATTAAATAAATAATTAATTGTCTTTGAGTAGCGAAGTATAATATCATGTCTTTTCCCAAAATCTTTTTTTGGGTAACCAGCACCACGATAGCACCATGACAACTCATTTCTAAAATTCTTTTCACCAAAAATAATATCCATAAGAATTTTTAAATAATGACTCATATGTGGATCACAATGTAAATAAATACTTCCCGTATCTTTTAAAATACGGTGCATCTCTATTAAACGAATTGACATATAACACAGGTAGCAGTAGTTATACAAGTAATACGTGCCTCCAAAATCTTTTACACTTGTTAAGAAAATATTTAATTCTCTATGATCTTCTTTTATATCTTTCAACCATTCATCCTTTACATCTTCTTGTCTAAATATATCTCTAAATGAAGCACCCTCAGCACTACTGCCGATTGGAGCTGTGAAAGTCTTCTTCTTATTAAATGGAGGGTCTAAATAAATTAAATCTATACTATTTGTATTTAATCCTCTTAAAATATCTAAATTATCTCTATTGTAAATTATACTCGTTTTCATTATTTATTTAATCTTTTTTTTATAAATTTTCAACATCCTCCGTGTAAAGGGCAGAAAGTATGATACAATAGTACTTGTCAAATCTTCATCACATCTCAAACAATAATGTTCATAATTATAAATTTGGTTAGCTGAATATCAAACATAAAAATACCTCTAAATATAAATGATTCTTTTGATAATGCTATGGGAGTTTTATTAATAAAGATGATTAACTGGCGAAAGATAGTCTTATTAATCCTATGTGTAGTCGAAACTGGTATATAGTTCCGATATTTTATAAAAAACGCCTTTATAAAAAAATTGAATTATTTTATCTATTAAGAGAAAGTGTTAAAATTAAACTACTCCTTGGGCTAGCATAGCATCAGCGACCTTTACAAAACCTCCAATATTAGCTCCTTTCACATAGTTTACAAAATTTCCTTCTTTTCCATATTTCACACACACTAAGTGAATATCTTTTATGATTTGCTTTAGTTTAGCATCTACTTCTTCTCTAGTCCAATTATATCTCAAAGAATTTTGAGACATTTCTAAACCGGATACTGCTACCCCTCCTGCATTAGACGCTTTCCCTGGAGCAAACAATACCCTATTTTCAATAAAATAATGTAGTGCATCCGCTGTAGAGGGCATATTAGCTCCTTCTGATATACATATTACTCCATTATTCACTAATACTTTAGCGTCTTCTAAATTCAATTCATTTTGAGTAGCACAAGGCAAAGCCACATCGCACTTTTCTCTCCATGGAGTTCCTTCCTTAAATATTACTCCATGATACTTATCTGCATATTCTTTTATCCTACCTCTCTTTACATTTTTAAGATTCATTATAAAATTCAGTTTATTAGTATCTATTCCTTCTGAATCATATACATAACCTGAGGAGTCTGACATAACTACCACTTTTCCCCCAAGTTCTATTACCTTTTCAGCAGCATATTGCGCCACATTTCCAGAACCTGATATTACAACTATTTTATCCTGAAAACTATCGTTCTTTGTTTCCAACATATTTTGTGCAAAATATACTGTTCCATACCCCGTTGCCTCTGGTCTAATAAGTGATCCTCCCCACTCTGCTCCTTTACCAGTAAGCACACCTGTAAATTCATTTTTTAACCTTTTATACTGACCAAACATATATCCAATTTCTCTACTTCCCACACCAATATCTCCTGCTGGAACATCTGTATTTGGACCTATGTGACGATATAATTCAGTCATAAAACTTTGACAAAATCTCATCACTTCATTATCCGATTTATTTTTTGGGTCAAAATCAGAACCCCCTTTTCCTCCACCCATAGGTAGCGTTGTTAAACTATTTTTAAACACCTGCTCAAAAGCCAAGAATTTTAAAATACTTAAATTTACTGTTGGATGAAAACGCAACCCTCCTTTATAAGGTCCTATAGCAGAGTTCATTTCTATTCTAAAACCTCTATTAATCTGAGTGTTCCCTTTATCATCTATCCAAGAAACCCTAAAAATAATAATCCTTTCAGGTTCTACCATTCTCTTTAAAACTCGCTTACCTTTATATTTATCATTACTCTCTATATAAGGTATAACTGTTTCTGCAACCTCTTGTACTGCTTGTAAAAACTCAGGCTCATACTGATCACGAGATCTTACATAATCTAAAAACTCTTGAATATCTTTTTCCATTTTAATTTAATAAAATTACATAGTGCAAATATAAATATTTTCTTATTTATATAATGCTGATATACTTGAAATATACTTTAGCTGAGGGTGATAAACAAATGCAATACCTAAACGTATAAATTTAAGAAACAAACTCACTCCAAAACCTAATGTATATAGTCCATTAGAAGTTCCTATCGTCATTGAAGAACTATTGTTGAAATGATAACTAAACCCAAATTTATATACCATATCCTCTGTCATATATTTTTCAAGTTCTAAAAAAGTGAATATTTTATCTACAACCCTATACCTTCCTCCTAATCTTATAGAAAAAGGTAATTTCTCTTCTTTTTCTATATACTTAGCTAAAGTTGGATTCTGAATATATGCACCTAATCTAATTTTTTTAGATAAAACAACTTGTAAACCTATATCTATAGAAAAAGCATAAATATTATTCCTTTGAACCAAATTAATAAAATGATAATTAACTTGCAATGATGCTGAAAATAAATCTCCTATTTGCCTAGCATAACTCAATGAAAATTTATTTAAACTATAATCTGAATAACCATAATTACCATAAGTAATTCCTATTATATTGGTGTGATGAAAAGGGAATATTACTCCTATGTTTTTAACTGATAATTCCTGAAATAAAAATCTATTACTATAACCTACTCCCACATTAATTTGTTTACTATATACCGCCCCAGATGGATTAGTATATATAGATATAAAAGTCGTATCTGATACGGTTGCCCCTGCTAGAGATATATGTTTAGGAACTGCCTCACCAAAAATACTCTGGGAAAATAAAGCAAAAGGAAATAATATGATAATAAATATGCGCATATATTATAAAAATTATACATACTCAATATAAAAAAATGATTAACAATTATCTAATAACGGTAATATATATTTTTTTATTTTTTCTTGACTAAGTGGTTTATTGATTACAGCTTTTACATCTTTCACAATATTAATATAATTTTGTTCATTAGTTATAAAATCAGAAAATAACATTACAATATTACAAGATACATTAAGCTCTTGATAACGATGTAAAAACTCCATACCACTAAGCTTAGGCATATTTATATCTAATAAGATAATATCAGGAATGATATTATTACTTAACTTTTCAAGTACTAAATTAGCATCATTAAAAACAGTAACATAAGCATTATCTATCATATGTTCTATTGTTTTTTCATTCACTAAGTTTACCACCTCCGAGTCATCTATTAACCAAAATTGAATTTTAGAATGAGCAATGTGTATTTTTAATTTCTCAATATAATTTTCTAAATAATGTATTATATCTTCTATACACCGTTTTTTTTCATTTACATCCTGTACAGAAGATAAATATATATCTAATTGCTCTACAATCTTTTTTATACTCATTTTTACAATCAATAACTTTAAGTAAATATAAAAAAATAAGGAGACATATTATTGCTGCTTTTAAATTAAATCAAAAAATAATATTTTATAAAATAGAAGTCATAAAAACTAAGGAAGTTCTAACTCGCCATTATCCTTTACTTCCGGATTATTATATTAGAAATTCTCATTTCATAACCCACTACTCTTAAAGCAAATCCACTCTGTTTAATTATTTTAAACTAAAGTATTAAATCTGTTCGCAATGTTGCCTAACTGAACACCTAATAATTATCATATTTTTCTATAACATTCTTTTAATTAATTATTTGAAATTTTTTTGCAAGTATATAACCTTTTTTAATTATTACAAAAATATTTTTTATAACATAAATAATATTTTTGTACTGGTTCACAAGATTGTGATATAAATTGATCAGAAGCCCTTGAAATATCGAATATATTGCCATTTTTATTGACTATTTTTATAGTATCACGATTCATATTATATGCAAAATTTTGAATCTTCCCTGTAATAACATAATAATTTAAACAATCCTTTTTAACTCCTTGATGTATTAAATTACATCTAATTTTTTCTATATCACTATCATCAAAAGGTTGATTTTGTATAATTATTTTAAAAAGATTTCTATTCACAAGTCTATTACTTAATTCAGATAGTATTATATCAGAATCATATTGCCATTCCTTTATAGCTCCCATAATATCCAGATCATCCAAACAGCTAAATTGAGTAATTATATTATCAATTGAATCGTTTGTATATTGTAAGAAAAACTTTAATGCTTTTGATGAAAAAATATTTCGTTTTGAACTTATATATTTAGCTCTTTTTAGAATTTTACCCATCATTAATTCTGCTGCTAAATTAGTTTTATGCAAATATACTTGCCAATACATTAATCTCCGTGCAATAATAAAATTCTCTACAGAGTAAATTCCTTTTATTTCTACAACTAAATCATCTTTACATACATTCAACATTTTAATTAACCTCTCAGAACTTATAGTACCCTCTTTTACTCCTGTATAAAAACTATCACGTTTAATATAATCTAACCTATCCATATCCAATTGACTCGATATAAGTTGATGTAAAAATTTTTTAGGATACTCATTCTTAAAAATCTTGATAGCTAAAGATAATTTCCCATTAAAATATTTATTTAATCTCTCCATAAACATTAATGATACTTGTTCATGATCAATATCTATAATACTCTGTTCTAGAGCGTGAGAATAAGGACCGTGTCCAATATCATGTAATAATATAGCTACTAATAATGCTTCCTGTTCCTCACTTGTAATTTCATTGCCTTTTTTCTTAAGTGCTATTATAGCTTTATCCATTAAATGCATAGCTCCTATAGAATGTTGAAACCTAGTATGATAAGCTCCTGGATACACTAAAGAAGTAAGTCCTAATTGACTTATTCTACGTAATCTTTGAAAATAGGGATGCTCTATCAAATCAAAAACAAGTTCATTTGGTATAGTAATTAGACCATATATGGGGTCATTAAATATTTTATTTTTATTTATGACATCTTGATACATAATTGTTCAATTTTAAATAGTATTACATTCTATACGCTTATTTAATACAGTCTGTAAAGTTAATAATATTATTAAATGTCAAATTTATTTATATTTGCGAAAATTAATTTCTAAAAAGGTACTTTATGACAAATACAAAAATATTGTGGGTAGATGATGAAATAGATATGTTAAAATCCCATATATTATTTTTGACTGAAAAGGGTTATCACATTACAGGTGTAAAAAGTGGAAATGAAGCTATAGATGAAATTAATTCCTCAAAATTTGACATTATATTTTTGGATGAGAATATGCCAGGTATATCAGGCTTAGAACTTATACCTATGATACGAAAGCTTTATATATCAACTCCTATTGTAATGATTACTAAAAGTGAAGAAGAATCTATTATGGAGGATGCTATAGGAGAAAATATATCTGACTATCTCATTAAACCCATTAATCCAAATCAAATTTTATTATGCCTAAAAAATAATTTAGACAAAGCTAAATTTATAACTCAAAAGACAACTTTAGAATATCAAAGGGAATTTAGACAAATAAGTATGGGTTTAATGTCTACAAGTAACTTTGAAGATTGGGAAGAACTATACAAAAAAATAGTTTATTGGGAATTAAAACTTGATAACACCTCTGATAAAAGTATTATAAATATTTTAGAATCTCAAAAGAATGAAGCCAATAATTTATTTTGTAAATTCATAGAAAATAACTACTCATACTGGTTAAAAGGAAATAATTCTCCTATCCTATCTCACAATGCTTTTAAAAAATTAGTATTTCCTAAAGTAAATGACTCAGAGAAATTCATATTACTAATGATTGATAATTTGAGATACGACCAATGGAAAATTATAGAACCTATTGTCAATGAACTATACCACACTGTAAAAGAAACCAATTATTATAGTATATTACCCACAACTACTCAATATAGTAGAAATGCTTTTTTTGCTGGATTGATGCCTTCAGAAATTAAGAAGCTATACCCTGAATTTTGGGTAGAAGATACCCAAGAAGAAGGTTTTAACTTTTATGAGAAAGAATTATTAGCAAATCAACTAAAGAGAAATGGTGATTTTATAAAATTTTCTTACAATAAAATTACAACCTTAGAACATGGTCAAAAACTATGTAATGATTTTAATAACCTATTAGACAATAGTTTAAATGTAATTGTATATAATTTTATAGATATGTTATCTCATGCTAAAACTAATGCAAAAATTATAAAAGAACTAGCCAAAGATGATAAATCATACCGAGATACCACTCTAAGTTGGTTTAAAAATTCTTCTCTCTTAGATATTATTAAGTTATCTGCTCAATACAAATTAAAGTTATTTATTACTACAGACCATGGAACCATTAATGTCAAAAAACCATCTCAAGTAATTGGTGAAAAAGATTTAAGTACGAATTTAAGATGTAAAAATGGTAAACAAATGTCTTATAATAAAAAAGATGTTCTAGAAATAAACAATCCAAAAGATTATTATTTACCTTTGACACATATTAATACTTCTTATATATTTGCTAAAAATGACCTATTTTTTGCATATAAAAACAACTATAATCACTATGTAAAATACTATAAAAATACCTATCAACACGGAGGTATTTCCATGGAGGAAATGATTATTCCTATGGTGGAACTACACCCTAAATAATACATTTTTAATTTCTATCATTTTTGATTCTCCTGAACTATAATCCTATTCAATTGACTTGTCAAGATTCTTTTAATACAATTTTTTCCACTTAAAAATATTCCAATATTAAATTTTAAATAAATATCTTTGACATAGACTCTTTAAAACAAAAAGACCCTTAGGATGAAACAACCACTAACCTAATATCTATAATCCTCGAATAAAAAACTTTAAGCCTAAAAATTCTCTATTTATAAAAAGAGGGGTAAAAGCATTGTAAAAGGAAGGTGTAAACATTAAATCATTTTCAGAGAGTTTTCAAAAAACAGGACGACTTGATGCAGAATATTATCAATTTTAAAAAGATTAGTTCTGAGACACTATTAGTACTTTTTAAATCAGAATTAATGCAAAGCATTCTAAAAAAATTGTTTGGGAACAATTTTAACTGCAATAAATGAAAATGAGCTTTTGAATATACCCCTTCTTATCATCTCAAAATCTAAACAAGTATTAATAGCAGAGAAAATAGAAAAAAGTTTTCATTAAAAAGAGAAAGACTACTTGAGGTTGCTAAGAAAACAATAAAAATAGCAATAGAGAGCAATGAGCAAGCATCTTTAGATTATATTTATGATGTTAAATAAAAGAGAGTATATATCCCTTTTTATTCGTAGTTTTTGTCTTTAGTAGGCTCGTTTATTGTTATTTTCTATAAAGTTAATAAGGGCATTATTTACTACTCTGTTACCTCCATCTGTAGGGTAATTTCCTGTAAAATACCAATCTCCTTTATTATTAGGGCAACAATGATGTAAATTTTCTATAGTTTGGTATATTATTTTTACTTTAGCTTTTATATCTTTTTCTGTAACTAATTCAGCTATTTTGTTAGATATTTGTTGTTCAGTAAATGGGGCGTATATTTCCTTTACATGGTTTATAATCTGGTTATCAGGTATATTTTGTTGTTGTTTACATTTTTGATAAACTTCCTCTAATATGTGAATTTGATTAGTTTCTTTAAGTAATTCTAATGCAGCTCTAAAAGCGATGAAGTCTTTCATACGTGTCATATCTATACCATAGCAGTCAGGGTATCTTATTTGAGGAGCAGAAGATACTATAATAATTTGTTTAGGATTTAATCTATCGAGCATTCTAATAATACTTTTTTTAAGAGTAGTACCTCTTACTATACTATCATCTATGATGACTAAATTTTCATCTTTTTTTACACTCCCATAAGTTACATCATATACATGAGCTACTAGATCGTCTCTACCGTCAGCAGTGATAAAAGTTCTAAGTTTAGCATCTTTTATAGCTACTTTTTCTATTTTTATGTTTGTAGATAAAATTTTATCTATTTCAGATTTCTCTAAGTTATTTAAGTTTAATATTTGTTTACGTTTTATTTCATTTAGGTGGCTTTGTAATCCTTCTATCATACCATAAAATGAAGTTTCTGCAGTATTTGGAATAAATGAGAATACTGTTTTTACTAGGTTGTTTTTTAATTCTTTTATAATTTGAGAGACTAATATATTACCTAATTTCTTTCGTTCTTTATAAATATCTGTATCACTTCCTCTAGAAAAATAGATTCTTTCAAAGGAACAAGCATTATTCTCTTTTGGGGTATTGATAGATTTTATACTTACTTCACCAGATTTTTTGATGATGATAGCATTTCCCCTTTCTAATTCTTTGATATTATTGTACTCTACATTCAATGCTGTTTGTATCACGGGTCTTTCAGAAGTTATCACTACTATTTCATCGTCATGGTAATAATATGTAGGTCTGATACCAGAGGGATCTCTTACTAAAAATGCATCTCCATGCCCTATTAAACCTGCAATAGCATAGCCTCCGTCCCATTTTTTAGATGCTCTTTTAAGAATATGTGCAATATCTAAATGTTCAGATATAAGGGGAGAAGCTTCTTTTTTACTATATCCTTGTTCTTTAAATTTGTAATATAGTTGTTCTACTTCTTCATCTAGAAAATGCCCAATATTTTCCATAATAGTTATTGTATCAGATTTTTCTTTTGGATATTGTCCTATTTCTACTAATGAGTTAAATAGTTCTGTTACATTAGTCATATTAAAATTACCCGCTGTGATAAGGTTTCTACTTTTCCAGTTATTTTGCCTTAAGAACGGGTGCACATTTTCTATACTATTTTTACCAAATGTTCCATACCTTACATGTCCTAAATAGAGTTCACAAAGGAAAGGAACATTTTTTTTAAGCCAATCTATATCGTCTATTTTATCTGGGTTATGATCCAGTACTTGATGGAGTTGATTATATATTCTTGTAAATATATCTTGTATAGCTAAATTGGAACAAGAACGTTGCCTATAGATATATTTATTTCCAGGTTCTATATCAAATTTTACACCTGCTATACCACTTCCATCTTGTCCTCTATTGTGTTGCTTTTCTAGGAGTAGATACATTTTATTTATTCCGTAGAAATAAGAACCGTATTTTTTTTTATAATAAGATAAAGGCTTTAGTAATCTTATTATTGCTACTCCGCATTCGTGTTTTATAGCATCACTCATAAGCTAGATTGAGGAAATTAATAAAGAAAAAGAGAAAGTATTATTATACGCTCTCTTTTTTAATAGTTATAGGTTTTCTATTTGATTTTTTATTGTTTTATATTTTTTTGTCATACCCAAAGCACTATATATATTTTTTAGAGTTTCTAGTAGTTGTTTATTTTTGGGGTCATATTCTACAGCTTTTTCTAAATAAAATTTAGCGGAATTATAAACTTTTTCTTTTTTCTTTTTTAATTCATCATATCTTTTTTTATCTTTTTTAGAGAATCCTAAATTACTCATCTCAGAATTTATAGTTTTTTCTTCATTTAGGATAAGTATTACTAAATTTACATAAGCATCAGAATAATCGTTTTTTAATTCTATAGCCTTTTTGTAGTATTTGAGGGCTTCAGTTTTCTTTTCATTTGATTCTTCTTTTAGTGTTGCTAATTCTGCTTTTACTTCTTTTAAGTTAATTTGTAATTCTTTCTTCTTGGCTCTATTTTTTCTGCGTTTTCCTAATTTCTTTATCTTTTTATTTAGATCTTTTATTTTATCTTTAAGAGGAACTAATGCTTTTATTTTTTCATTATAGAGGTTATAACTAATTACTCCTACATTAAAATATAGCTGAGGGTTATTAGGGTTTAATTTTATAGCTTCAAGCATATTTTCTAAAAACCCCTTTTCGTCTCCTTTCTTTAAGTAGATATTCCCTTGTTGTAATAGGAAATCTTTATCGGAGGGATATTCTATATTTGCTTTTTTGAGTAAATTTAATGCTTTATCATACTCTTGTTTTTTTATAAGCATACTAGATAAAACTTTAATTAAATTTGGGCGAACTGAAATAGACTTAAATATGCTATCTCTACCGTATAGTTTATTGCTTTTATCCATATCTCTACGATTTTTGATCTCCTTTTCATTGGCAAAAGCAACCATTTTATTTTGAATCTTATCAAATAGCATATAATTCATCTTGATTCCAGTATATCCTAAATCTACTAATTTAGTATAATCTTTTATGGCTTTTGATTTGTTTTCCATTCTATAAGAGCACAAAGCAGCATTATATAGATAAGATGTATCTATTTGTCCTACAATCTGGCTAGCTTCATAAGCAATAATAAAGTTATTTCGAGCTTTATTGTATTCTTCCTTTTGATAATATTGGCTTCCTTCGTCGTTAGCTTCTATACGGAATCTATCCATTATCTCAATTATTTTTTTTGTATTTTTGTCTTCTAATTTATAAGATTTAGCATTCTTGTAATTGCCTGTAGCGATAGCTTTATCCATTTTTTCTTTAGATGAAAAGTAAACAGTACCTTTAGTTGTATCTACGGCTTCGTAAATAGTACTTTTTTCATGGTTCATAGATTTCTTGTAATATGTAATAGATTTTTCTAAGTCTTTTTTGCTTCTAAAGTAATCCCCCTGTAATTTATAAAGTGTACTTATGTCGTTATCATCAATCTTTTTAGTAACATCTATAGGGGAATTTTGATTTAAGTTGTTAAAGTAAATATCAACTTTATTTTCTGCTTGTTCTAGTTTGCTCTTGGCTGCATCTATATTACCTTTTTTTAAAGATGATTTAACTTCACTAAGTTCTTGTATTTTTACATGTGAGACTCCACAACTTAATATAAGAACAGAATTTATTAATATTATTATCCTTTTCATAAGACTTTTTAAAATATTAAACATATTTAACTTTGTATTTCTGATGGCAAAAGTATATTATTATTTTCAAATTTTAGGTGTTTTTCTGATATTGTTGTGAAAAATTTAAAATTAGACTTGTAAAAATATGGTAAATATTACAGAGTTGTTTTCAAAATAGCACCTTTGCGGAGTATTCACAACGTATAAGTATAAATATTGATTTACAAGGATGTTGTCAATTGTGTTAAGTTGGATCGCGTTGTTGTGAAACAATTTGAGCAAAAATAGTTATTTTTTTCATATTACAAATATTTTTCTTAAAAAGTTTGGTTAATATTGTGCTTCCAAAATTTTTCAATCATCTCCTTTGTTATTTTCTTTTTTCTCGCAGCCATTCCTTTTTAGTTTTTATATGTAATCCTCGAAATAAAATGTACATTCCGTTTTAAATTTTTCCACTTTCCTTTTTGGCGATTATACTTGAACCTCTGTGCCTGCCTTTAGGGGAAAAATTGCTATATTTGCAACTTGTCAAATTCTTAAAAAAGTTCATCTATACCTAACCCAGTCTTTTAATTTCTTTTTAGTGTTATGCTTGGCATTACAATAGGGACACGTGTAGGTTCATTATTCTATCTAATTTTTTCTAAATACTCTACACAAATTTCATTGGTAGGGAATGCTCTTAAAATACTTCTAAAGTTCTCATAATTTACAGTTGTTATGGTTAATAATCTTTTAATGTAGCAAATATAATAAAAAGCGACAAATAAAATTTGCCGCTTTAAAATGTTTTCACAACGGAATAATCCTTATTGTGAATTGCTTCAAAATGTTCAGTTGCAAATGTAGATTTATTTTTTCTTTTTTCGTGTTTTTTTCTTTCTTTTTTTAAGCCAATGTATAGTTCCTGTGATAGGAAGGGATGAACCAATGATACAAGCTAAGAAATAGATAAATCGAGTGGATCCACCAAATACATCTCCTATATGTATTGCGTAGGTAAGAATGGATATCTGTTGCCCTATGGATTTGCCTTTAAGTGTTCGCTCTTGTATGATTTCTCCTTTATAAGCATCAAAGTATAAGCGATCTTTATAGTGTATCCAGTTGTAATTCCCGGTTTTAGAGGCTGATATGTAGGGGTGTTTTCCTCTTCTAGTAGTTCTTTTAGATATACTCCAATCACCTTGGTTTGGGTATTTTTCGTTAAGTTTTTTGGCAAAATAGCAGAGGGGTAGCACTTCTAAATTGTTTTCTTTTCCGTATTGGGTGTTCTTTTTAAGTGTGCTATCAAAGTGTTTATTTTCTTTTTTTCGAGTTTCTTTTGTTCTTCCTGCTAAAATATAATGATAGGCATTGTAATACCAGTCAAAGGACCAAGTAATCCCGGTAAGGCACATTACCAATAAGAACACCATAGAGTAAAACCCTAGTGTATTGTGTAAATCAAAGTTTAATTTTTTAAAGCCTTTATTAGTTCTAATGATTAATCGCTTTTTATAATATTTCCATTTTTTATATTTTTTTGGAAACCAAAGTACAATACCTGTAATGAGCATAAAAGTAAATATAATAGTACTAATTCCTATAATTATTCTACCTGCTGGACGATACATTAACCATCGGTGCATTCTCAAGGTAAAGCGAAAAAATTCATTCCAAACCCTATCAGTAGGTTCCATTACTTCACCAGTATATTTATTAAAATAAAAAGATTTAGTCGTTTTTCTTAATACTTCCTTTCCTTTATTATTCTTTCTCAATTCTTCAAACTGTATTCCTATTTTGTCTGCTTTGTTTCTCTGTTGATACCTTTCAAACGACACCATTTTTTTATTAAAATGTCTCTCTACTTTCTTTTGTACCGAATCAATAGGGAGAATATTATTCTTTTTAGTAATATTTTCAAAAATGAGGTATTTATCCTTGCTAAGGAAATCTTGAATGTCAGGTCTAAATACGTAAAGGGTTCCAGTAATACAGGAAATAAACATAGTAATGCCTGCAGTTAATCCTAACCACAGGTGAATTTCTCTAAAAGCGTTTTTAAATGTTATCTTAGCCATAGTTTTTCTATCAAATATTTCTTCTAATTTTATTTGTTCTCAATTTCCTGCAAATGTAGGAAATTATATTTATTTAGAATAAATATAAACAACTGTTTTTTAAGTTGCCATGAAAATAATCTATACCAAATAGATCTTCAGGTGTCAATAGTTGGTATTGGTATCTATTTAATACAGTTGATAAATTAATTCCATTTTTACTTGAAAATAAGGATTTAATGTTGTCTTTTGAATATCTTAAAGTTACATGAGTTTCATATAAAGTTTCTCTGGGAACTGCGCTTTGGTTTTGCTTAGCAACCAGCGTTTTGGCTTCGCTTGTTAACTCAACAGATTCGAAAGGTATATTTATATATAAGTCCAAAAAAGAGGATGTACATTTTTGATAAATTATATAAGTGAATAATTGTTAGTGCAATATGAGTTAAAAAATTTAACTATAGCAGATTTTCATTGCGTTTTGAACAGGATAAAAGGAGGAGATTACGGAGATATGTACAACACGGTTAATCCCCCCAAGATATTAGAATGGTTTATGTCTTATTTTGATGAGCGAACCAATTTGATTATGGAGGAAAATAGCAATAAACACAAGGATAATAAGGAAAGCGAGTGGGATGATTTTGCCAAACGCAATAGTTATAAGCACTTTAAAAAGATGCACGCGGGAAAAATTGCAACTATGCAAAAAATGAATAAAAAATAAAATAAATGAAAAGTGTAAATAAAATAATTTTAAAAGATAGTGTTTTAATTTTTACAATTGGTAGTAAATGTGCATTACAAATAAAAAAAACAGAATATTATATTTTGCTTATTTTAAGTGGATTATAATTTATTTACACAAATATACAAATTTTTTTTTTAAAATTGTTCATAGTTTATATTTTTTTATTAATTTTATAGCAGTGTGCGAAGTGTCACCGATAAGCCGGCGACGATGAGTTTTTTTGCCAAGGCGAGTGTCGAAATCATAGGTGGCGAGTACGAGAAAAACTCAAAAAAGCGATCTTTTAGATCGCTTTTTTATTTTTAAATAATAGTAATCCACTTCGGTATTTATTAATAGTTTTTGTTTTTTCCGTTAAAATAAACCAAGTTTTTACGGAGGGTATAAGATCATCTAACCTAACCACAGTAACCATGGTGTTGCCTTTGTAATATTGCAAATAAACCATACCATCCATATTTGGATGGTTTAGCCAAATTTTGTCAGGTTTTTTCAGGGTTTCTTTCATTGCATTCTTTTCTGATATACTTTTTTGGACTGACAAGCACCCCTTTACTTACGGTTACTCGTATAATTTTGTTACTTTTTGATGGTTTGTTGTCCATTCTATTTTACTCATTTTAAGTGTTTTATACTGTATTTATACAAAAATACAAATTTTTTTTTAAAAATTGTTCATAGTTCATATTTTTTTATTAATTTTATAGCAATTGTGATGCTCCGTTAAGCTTAGAGCAGAGGATCAACAGCACATAGCGTAGTGTCTAAGACAGGAGTAAGCAAGGTGGATTCTCGTAAAAGCGATCAATGTAAATTGGTTGCTTTTATTTTTTTAATAATAATAATCCACTTCTATATTTATTAATAATATGATCTTTCTCCACTAAAGTAAACCAAGTTTTTACGGATGGTATAAGACCATCTAACCTAACCACAGTAACGATGGTTTTATTCTTGTAATATTTCAGATAAAACATAGTATCCATATCTATATGTGTACGGTTTAGCCAAATTTCGTCAGGTTTTTTAAGGGTTTCTCGCATTGCATTTAATAATACCACTCTATTGTTTTTTTCTTTGGCATATATACCTGTAGTATGTTTTGTAAAATCATCGTACTTTACTTGTAAATTTCTACCGCTGTAATCTTTAATGAAAGCCTCTTTATTCTTATCTTCTAAAACCTTATAGAAATCGTTCGCTATACCGCTGTAATTAGGCGTGTTATTTTTTGCTTGCTGCTTAGCGTTTTGATAAGGTTTTAAATTGAAGTCATTAGCTTTTAGCTTGTGCAACCACTTGTAAGCCTTTTATTTACAAGCAATTATAATTATTGCCTTACTTTGCTTGTTTTAAGGTAAAAAATTATAATCTCACTTAAAAAAATTATAGCAAAATTATAGTAAATTATAAAAAAATGTACATTCTGTTTTGAATCCACTTCAAACAAAAAAACGCCTGTAACCCTTACTATACAGGAGTTTTCAGTGTTTTTTATTTTTATAAGGAGCATGCTAAAATTGCTGAGATATTTACATCTAAAAGGTGTTACATACCCTTTTTAATAGTTGTTTGAAATGGGAACAATGCAAGTAGTATTATTTATCAATTTTGAGTGTGTTTACTTTTGAAAATATTGTTAAGTTTTGCAACATTTCGAACACTTGTAAGTGTTTCGATATAACTTAAGAAAAAAGTTTTGAATTATCATATTATAAATCTGATTATCTTTGATTTATAATCGGATATTCTTTTCAAAAATTCGTAGTATTGAACTATGGTTATGATTATTTTTTATTCATATTGAAAAGATGTTTCAATTTCATGGCAATAACCCCAAAAATTGACTCTTTAATAATAGAGATATTCATTTTAGATTTTCCACGGGCTCTATCAGTAAATATAACAGAAACTTCCTTGATATTAAAATCTTGTATCCATGTTTTGAATTTCATCTCTATTTGAAAGGCGTACCCTACAAAATTTATTTTATCTAAATCTATAGATTCTAGTACTTTTCGTCTGTAACATACAAACCCAGCAGTACTATCTTTTATTTTCATTCCTGTGATTAGCCTTACATAAATAGATGCAAAATAAGATAATAGAATCCTTTTAAGTGGCCAATTCACTACATTTACGCCTCTAATATACCTCGATCCTATAGCCATATCAAATCCTTTATTTTTACAAGAAAAGTATAATTCATCTAAGTCGTTTGGATTGTGGGAAAAATCAGCATCCATTTCAAAAATATATTCATAGTTTCTTTCTAAAGCCCATTTAAATCCATGTATATATGCTATACCTAACCCTTGTTTATTACTTCTTTTTTCTAAGAATAATTTATTAGGGTATTTTTTTTGTAGTTCTTTTACAATATTAGCAGTACCGTCAGGTGAATTGTCATCTACGATGAGTATAGCATAATAAGTGTTTAAAGAGAATACAGCGTTTATAATAAGGGCTATATTTTCTTTTTCATTGTAAGTAGGTATGATGACTAGGTTTTCTATCATTAATGAGTAGTTTTGAAATTATAGTAAAATGACTACAAAAATAAAGATAAAAAATATATTGCCAATATCCTAATTTTTATTATTACTTTTGCTGCAATATTGTTAAAAATATAAATTAGTTTGTATTAAAGATGAATTTACACGAATATCAGGGGAAAGAAATATTAAGTAATTTTGGTGTTAGGATACAGAGAGGTATTGTAGCTAATACTGTAGAAGAGGCTGTAGAGGCAGCACATAGATTATCAGAACAAACAGGTACTAAATGGTGGGTAGTAAAAGCACAAATACATGCAGGTGGTAGAGGAAAAGGTGGAGGAGTAAAACTCGCCAAGAATATAGAGGAAATAAAAAAGCATGCTGATAATATTTTAGGAATGCAATTAATAACTCCTCAAACCTCTAAAGCAGGTAAAACAGTGCACCAAATACTTATTACAGAGGATGTATATTATTCTGGAGAGAGTGAAATTTCTGAAATCTATATTTCAGTACTTTTAAATAGAGGCACGGGAAGAAATATGATTATGTATTCCACAGAAGGTGGAATGGATATAGAAGAAGTTGCAGAAAAAACTCCTCATCTAATATTTACCGAAGAGATAGACCCTAAGGTTGGTTTAACTGGTTTTCAGGCTAGAAAAGTAGCATTTAATTTGGGTTTAAAAGGTAGTGCTATCAAAGAGATGATAAAATTTATATCAGCTCTCTATAAGGCATATGATGAATCTGATGCCTCATTATTTGAAATTAATCCTGTGTTAAAGACTTCTGATGACAAGATATTAGCTGTAGATGCAAAAGTAGTTTTAGATGATAATGCTTTATATAGACACAAAGATAATGCAGAAAAAAGAGATATTAGAGAGGAAGACCCTACAGAAGTAGAGGCAATAGAGGCAGGGCTTAATTTTGTAAAGCTCGATGGTAATGTAGGATGTATGGTAAATGGTGCTGGACTAGCTATGGCTACTATGGATATTATCAAACAAGCGGGAGGTAATCCTGCAAACTTTTTAGATGTAGGGGGAACAGCAGATGCTAAAAGGGTAGAAACTGCTTTTAGAATTATTTTAAAGGATAAGAATGTAAAAGCTATTTTAGTAAATATATTTGGGGGTATTGTGCGTTGTGATAGGGTAGCACAAGGTGTATGTGATGCTTATCAGAATATGAAAGATGATATTAATATTCCTATTATCGTAAGATTGCAGGGGACTAATGCTCAAGAAGCCAAGCAGTTGATAGATGATAGTGGATTACAAGTATTATCTGCTATTTCTTTACAAGAGGCTGCAGATAAAGTATCAAGGGTATTTGTTTGAGTAAATTTTAGGTTTTCAAAGAAAGAGCCACTGTAAACTAGTGGCTCTTTCTATTTATTGGTATTAACAGATAAGAGACTACTCTGGTTTTACTAATAAGATTTGAGATTTATTATAGCCTTTGCCACTACAATTTACAATATATTTTCCTGTAGTTAAAGTAGGTATATTTACATGTATAACATTTGTATTTGGTATAGTAGTATCTTTTCTATAAACTACTTTTCCGTCCATTGTACTTACTGTAACAGTAATCTTTATGAATTCTTCTAATTCCATAAATACATTGAAAAATTCACCACTTTTCACAGGATTTGGATAGACTATTAATTTTTTAGAATTAGTATCTGTATCTGTATCTGGTTTTGACGAAGATTTTTCGAGTTTATTAAAGCCATCAGATATAAATGTACCTCTACCATAAGTTGCAGCTAATACCATATTGTTATTAGTATTCATTTTTAGCATATTTACTCTCACATTTCCCATATCCGTATTGTAAGGGCTCCAAAGGGGTCTCTTTCCTCTAAAATTATCTGTACCCCATACGCCAACTTCTGTGGCTAAGATGACATTATTTTTATTTATGGGATTGAACATTGCCCATCTAATGGGCATATCAGGTAAATTGTTTTCTTTGTTTAACCAATTTTTTCCTCCATCGTATGAGAACCAAACACTTTGGACACCATAACTCGATAGTGTTACTAAAATTTCATTTTCATTACTTCCAAATGTTATACAAGAGATACTTCCATTATTTTCAAAGGGAGTATATAATTTTGTACTTTTATAGGAATCAGTATTAGCATCAGTAACTCTATAGATTTGCCCTTTGTTATTACCGAAAAAAAGAGTAGTATT
Source organism: Ichthyobacteriaceae bacterium (assembly GCA_965226285.1). Classification (GTDB taxonomy): domain Bacteria; phylum Bacteroidota; class Bacteroidia; order Flavobacteriales; family Ichthyobacteriaceae; genus CBDDCQ01. The sequence continues at coordinate 325,539 of CBDDCQ010000005.1, read as the reverse complement.
CTTATTGTATCTGTATGGACATACCTTAATGTTCGTTATTATTTCATTGTCAAAATCTCCTTCAATGGTTATAGTACTTACCTTCTTAGATAGCATGGTAGGATTATCCTTACCGTTGTTTATTTCTACTCTATAGAGTTCAGCATTAGATATATTTGATTTTTTGAAAGTATATAAATTATTGTTAGTACTATCAAAATCTGCACAGTTGATAAAGTTTCCGGTAGAACTATCAGTTAAAATTCTTATAGATTTACTTCCGGTTATATTGTTACTAATACTACCTAAAATATAATCATTTCTAGTAAAGGATATAATAAAGGATGAAGGGTCTGTTTGGTCAAAAAAGCAATAACCACCATCTCCTCCTGCAATAACATAGCCACTGCCGAACCCAGACATTACCCAAGAACCATTATCTTGTGTACCACCTATAGCCAGAAGGCTATTGTCTTTTGTAGGATAAATGGCACAAGAATAAAATTGAGACACATTGTATTTTTTAATTCTAGCCTCAAAAGCTGTGGAAGAACTCTCTGCATTCGTAATATCTTTGCAATAAAATATACCTCCATCATTAGCGACTACTATGGTTTGATTTGATGTAGGACTAAATAATATATTGTGTTGATCTGCGTGAACGTAAGAATACGGTTTACCTTGCATACCATAACCCGTGGTAGTCCATCGGGATATTTGCTTCCAATTTTTTCCACTGTCAATACTTTTAAATAGATTAATTCCTCCTGCATATACTTCTTTAGGGTTGTCGGATCTTACTTTAAGTATGAGGTCATACCAGGCTTGCCCTCTACTAAAATCACCAGCACTTATACCTGTGTCTTCATCATTAGGTTGAGTTAAAGTTATCCAGTTTCTACCAGCATCCTTTGTATATTTCATAGTTGATACGCTACCTTGTTCACTGAATATAGCATATACATAGTTTTCATTTGATGGAGCGCAAGCTATTTCTAATCTATTTAGTGCTGAGCTTTGGATATTTCTTTTAGGATTGTGTTTTACAACTAATTCATTAGTAGTTTCGTTTAGTGTATATATTTTGTGATTATATCCTGCAATCCATATAGTTCCATTTTTATCTATGTCTATATCAGAAAACATTTCCCCACTTATTTTTTCAATAGTAATGCCTCCGTCTGTTGATTTATATAATCCTTTATAATTTCTACTGTGTGCTAAACCTTCGTAGTAATTGTAAGCAGCAATGAAATACAATATACTCTTTCCACTGTTATTTTTTACAATAACATTTTGTATATAACGTAAATGTTTGGTTGATTCTAATAGTTTCCAATTTTGTCCTCCATCAGTACTTTTCCATATTCCTTCTCCTATACCTGAACTGGTAAAATAACACTCTCCTGTACCTACGTAAAAGGTTTTAGTATCATTAGGGTCATAGGTCATACAACTTACAGATAAATTTTTAGTGAAGTTATTTTGTTTGATCCATTCAGATTGTTTATCTGTAATATTATTGTTGTACCACAAGCCACCTGTAACGCCACCTGCCCATAATTTTTTATTCGTTTTATCATTAGGGTCAAACATGATAGAGCGGGTTCTTCCACCTATGGTGTCAGCACCTCTTTCTTTCCATTCAAATTTAGAGGCACTAGAGGATTTGTTGTAAGCCTTGTGTCTAGCTATAAGTTTATATACAAAATCTAATTTTTCGGGTTCAGGTCTTCCTGTCCTAGGGTTTTTAGTAATTGTTATATCGTAGTCTCTAGCTTCATTAGGAGCACCGTGTTTTTTACCTTTTTCTGTCTTTTTTGTATCGTGCAATTTCACATCTAATAAATTTAATGTATCGGGTTTTTTCCATATATTTAATACAAGTACACAGGCAGTAATAATACAAATAGTAAGAAAAAATTTTGTAACTTTGTTCATCTTTTTAATTTTAATTTATCTTTGTGATAAGGGCAAATGTAATCAAAAGAATTTGTATAAAAGGATGAAATTAGTTTTAGTTGGCTATATGGGTAGTGGAAAGACTTATATCTCTAAGCTTTTATCTGAAAAACGAGAAATTTTAAGGGTAGATCTAGATCAATACATAGAGCGTAAAGAAGGTTTAACGGTATCTGAAATATTTAGTATTAAGGGTGTAGTAGTATTTAGGCAATTAGAAAGAAAGTATTTATTAGAACTTTTAGAAAAACCAGAAAATATGATTTTATCAGTAGGAGGCGGTACTCCTTGTTTTGGGGATAATATGGAAGTAATGAATAAACTTTCTTGTACGGTTTATTTGAAAACACCTTTAGATACACTATATAATAGGCTCAAATATGAAAAAGAAAAAAGGCCTCTTATTGCTCGTGTAGATGATGGTAATCTTAAAGAGTTTATTGCCAAACACCTCTTTGAAAGGCAACCATTTTATGAAAGATCTTCTTATACTATAGATACTAGTAAAGATATTTCTGTGGTGGTAGAAAATATTTTAAAGTTATGTTAAATATACTCTATAGTTATTCTCTTCAAATGCTACTTCTATATTTTTTTGCAGAGAAGTAGATAAAGAAAGTCCTTTAATATCTGCTTTTACAGGATATTTTTTGTGGTTTCTATTAATTAGTACTACTGTTTGTAGTAGTTTAGTGTGAATGTTTAATAGATACTTTACTCCGTATATAAGTGTACCGCCAGAGTGTAACACATCATCTATCAGTACAATGGATTTATGGCTTATCTGCTCTAAATTTATGGAAGTGCTAATATTACTGAGTAGATTTTTTTTATTTATAAATATTTTGCAGAGGGTGATTTGTATCTCTGTTTTCGTTTTTAGTTCACTGTATAATTTTTCTGCTAAAATATAACCATTACCTTCTATACCTACTAAGATAATTTTCTCTTCATTCAAATTGTACTCTAATATTTCAAAAGCCATTCGCTTGATAGTATTACATATTTGTTTATGGTTTAGAATAATAGTACGATTTGACATTTATATTTAAGTTATGGTTAAAAGATAAAATTATGATGACTATTTTTTATTACTTTTGCAAATATAACTATTTTATTTTATATCTATATATTGCGAACTATGACTAGATTAGTTTCATCTTTAAAGGTTGCTTTTGTTTTGCTTATTTTTTGTATTTTTGAACTTAGTGCTCAAGATGTTACTACTCAAAGTAATTTTGAACAAGGAGTATCTTTAGGTATGTCGGTAATAGGTAACTATGGTATAGGGGTACTTGCAGATTATAGTTTCAATATTTATAGAGATATATTTGGAAAGTTAGGAATAGACTATTTTTTTAATTATAAAGTCAGAAGTTATTTTGGGGTTTATGTTCAGCCTGAATATGATTTAACTCAAATTTTTAATTTACCATTTAAATGGAATATGTTTTTAGGAAGTAAGTTGAGTTATTTTTTTAGAGAAGAGGAATTTAGAAATCGTTTTTTATTAGATTTTAAATTAAGAGTGCATTATTTTATTACTCAAAATAAAGGTATATTTGTAGAGGTAGGTAAAAATTCGTCATTAGGTATGGTTGTAAAGTTGGATTAAAAAGTTTTTTTTGATAGAATGTATAAATGATAACACAAGAAAAGTTAAAAGAAGTTTCAGAAAGAGTAAGCAGTTTGTACAAGTATCTTAAAATAGAACAGAAAGAAATAGAAGTAGAAAATCAAGAGGAACAGACTCAAGCGGAAGATTTTTGGAATGATGCTAAAAAGGCAGAAATACTTTTAAAAAAACTTAAAGTAAAACAGAGTTGGATAAAAAATTATAAACAAGTAAAACAAGAATTAGAAGATTTAGAAGTTTTATATAATTTTTATAAAGAAGGAGAATCAGAAGAAGCAGACGTAATGGCTCAGTATGAAGTATTGCTTTCTCAGTTAGAGGAACTGGAATTCAAGAATATGCTATCTAATGAAGAAGATAGTTTATCTGCTGTATTGCAAATTACTTCAGGTGCAGGAGGAACAGAGAGTAATGACTGGAGTGAAATGCTTATGCGAATGTATATTATGTGGGCAGAGAGAAATAACTATAAGGTAAAAGAATTAAATTATCAATCTGGGGAGGTAGCGGGAGTAAAAACAGTTACTTTGGAAATCGCAGGAGATTACGCTTTTGGTTATCTACAAGGAGAAAATGGAGTACATAGATTAGTGCGTATTTCTCCTTTCGATAGCAATGCCAAAAGGCATACTTCTTTTTCATCTGTGTATGTATATCCGCTTATAGATGATAGTATAGAGATAAAAGTTAATCCTGCTGATATTATTTGGGATACCTTTAGGTCATCAGGAGCAGGAGGACAGTCTGTAAATAAAATAGAAACAGCTGTAAGATTAAAGCACCAACCTACAGGTATTATTATAGAAAACTCTGAAACGCGCTCGCAATTAGAAAATAAAAATAAATCTATACAGCTTTTAAAATCTCAACTATATGAGATGGAAATGGAAGCGAAGAGAGAAAAAAGAGCAGAAATAGAAGCAGGGAAAAAGAAAATAGAATGGGGGTCTCAAATTAGAAATTATGTGATGCACCCCTATAAATTGGTAAAAGATGTGAGAACCACACATGAAACAACGAATGTAGATGCTGTAATGAGTGGAAATATAGATGATTTTTTAAAATCTTATTTAATGAGTAAAGGGCAAAAATAAATTTATAAAAGCAAATGAAAATATATCATAATCCCAGATGTAGTAAGAGTAGGCAGACGTTACAAATTATACAAGATAAAAATATTGATATCGATATAATTTTATATTTAAAAAATCCTCCCAGTGTAGAAGAACTAAAATTTGTATTAACTAAATTAGGTATTACACCTATGGAACTCATTAGAACAAGTAAAGTCATTTGGAAAGAAAAGTTTAAGGGTAAATTTCTATCGGATGACCAACTTGTAAGCATAAGTATGTTTTAAAATTGTTATGATGTAAAAAATAAATGAAATGAAAAAAGTATATATTGTATCGGCTAGTAGAACACCCATAGGAACTTTTCAGGGGAGTTTATCTTCTTTATCAGCAAGTATATTAGGAGCAATAGCTGTAAAGGATGCTTTGCAGAAAAATAATATCCCTTTTGATGTAGTAGATGAAGTATTTATGGGTAATGTATTGCAAGCTAATATAGGACAAGCTCCAGCTAGGCAAGTTGCTATATTTTCGGGTTTGAGCAACGAGATACCTTGTACTACAGTAAATAAGGTATGTGCTTCGGGTATGAAAGCTCTAATGATGGGAGTCCAATCTATCAAATCCGATGATACAGATATAGTAGTAGTAGGAGGAATGGAAAATATGTCGCAGGTGCCTCACTATTTAGATAAGAGTAGAACAGGGCAGAAGTTAGGTGATATACGCTTAGTAGATGGAATGGTAAAAGATGCGCTTACAGATGTGTATAGTAGTTCGCATATGGGAGTATTGGCAGAACATTGTGCTCAACAAAGGAACATTACCAGAAAGCAGCAAGATGAATTTGCTATAGAATCTTATACTCGTTCTGCTAAGGCTTGGGAAAATGGAGCATTTGATGATGAGATATGTACTGTGGAAATTCCACAAAAAAGGGGAGAGCCTTTATTAATGAGTCAAGATGAGGAGTATAAAAATGTGAAGTTAGATAAAATACCAAACCTCAAGCCTGTATTCAAAAAAGACGGAACCATAACGGCTGCTAATGCTTCTACACTAAATGATGGGGCTGCTGCACTGGTACTAATGAGTGAAGATAAGATGAAAGAATTAGATGTGCAACCTATGGCAGAGGTGGTAGATTATACTGATGCTGCCCGAGAACCAGAGTGGTTTACTATTGCACCTGAAAAAGCAGTATATAAAGTGCTGAAAAAAAATAATTTAAGTGTAGATGATATAGATACTTTTGAACTCAATGAGGCTTTTTCTGTAGTTGCTTTGGCAAATATGGAACTACTCGGTATTACTCCAGATAAAGTAAATATAAATGGAGGTGCAGTTTCTCTAGGGCACCCTTTGGGTTGCTCTGGTGCCAGAATATTGGTTACCTTGGCTTATATTTTGCAAAATCGTAAGTTGAGTTATGGTATGGCAAGTATTTGCAATGGAGGGGGAGGAGCTTCGGCAGTGCTTTTAAAAAGATTTTGAAAAATATCGACATTTTTTAAATGAAAGATATAAATTTGTAGCGTATTTTAAAAGAGTAATAATTTTTAAATTGTAATATAAAAGATATGAGAAAGATAATATTTTTGTTCGGTTTGTTTATTTTGACTTTATTGAGTTGGAAATCATCTACTTATGTGGATAGTTCAGTAGAATATGATGTAGATGTTGAAAAAAGTGTAGTAGAGTATTTAGGCAAAAAACCTTTGGGAGCACACAATGGAGGAATACCTATTTCTGCAGGTAGTTTAACGGTAGAAGATGGAAAAATAATAAAGGGTAATTTTGCTTTTGATATGACTAAGGTAGATTGTTGGGATATTAAAGATAAAAAGAAGAATAACTATTTTGTAAGTCATTTGAAAAGTGAAGATTTTTTTGATGTAGAGAAGTACCCTACAGCTAAATTTGTAATTACTTCTACAAAAAGTGTAGCAAATGGAAAATATACTGTAAGTGGAACACTTACACTTAAAGAAATTCCTAAAAAAGTAACTTTTCAGGCAGATGTAAAAATTACGCAAGATAAAGTAACTCTAAATACTAAGAATTATTTTTATATTGATCGTACGGATTGGGGAGTAAAATATAAGTCTAAGAGTTTCTTTAGTAATTTAAAGGATAAGTTTATTAACGATGAAGTAGGAATAAAAATAAATATAGTGGCTCGTAAAAGGAACGTCCAGAAACTTTAGTCTTTTGAACAAAAAGTAAAATGGATGTGCTTATTCTATTGGATAGAGGCAAAAATAAATCCTTTGTAGATTTCTGGAGCAATTTATTTGATGGTTGGTTTTTTATTTTCTACTTTCATTTTTTTTTGATTTTATAAACTGCTACTATAAGGTAATGATTTAATATATTCTTCCATAAATTGCCAATTAGGTTTGCCTTGTTCATCCACTGGAAGTTTAATATAAAAACTCTGTAATCTTTCTTTTTTGCCAGTCATACCATATGAAAAACGAAATTGCTCTAATCTTAAAATTGTTATTAAAAATATCGCTAAATATGGGTTTAATTTTCTATCTCTAACATAAAACACATTGGCGTTATCCGATACCCAAACTTTTTGGTCTTGATAAAAAACTTCACCTATTGACCCATAACAAGCGAAACTTATACAATTTTCATCAGTATGATCATTAGCAATATAATTATCAATTCCATTATTTAATGATGATGAACTAACATATGGTATATCACCATCACTTTGATCCTTTTTAGTTAATCTCTTGCCTTTCTTTATATTAAAAATACTATTATCTGTACCATCATCATACCTAAAATACTTCCATGTAGATGTATTTATACCACAAATTTTTGTTTTGTTTTTTGGTTTTGGTTTTATTAGTAATGTGCTATTCTTTTTGAGAAATTTAAAAGCAAGTATAGATTTTAAATTATGAATAAAATCTGTTTCTTTTAAAGTAGTATAGTCTGTTTCCATATAAGCCTCTGCACACCACTCATCATTTTCATTGACTATCTTTTTTACACTATGACCTGGTATTTCTTCTTTATTTTTATAAGATGCTAACCATTTGTTCTGTGTTAAACCCCAATTATTATAAAAATCAGTTCTGCCAATGTTCTTTATTTTTATAAAACTATCCTCTTTCCAGTACCCAAAGTATGTTTTGTAATCATTAGGATGTTTCTCATTGGCTTTAATAGCCATTATACAAGTATTAACAGAAACATTTGAATTATGAAATAATTCATTAGGCATTGAAAAAACTGCCACAAGAGTATGTTTTTTAAGGATTTCTTTCTTTAATTCATACTTTATACCTTTTGTTTCAGTTGCACAAATCATAGGTACTATTGAAATTGAAAGAGACCCTTTATTTATTAATTCTAAACTATTTAAAACAAATTTTAATTCTTCTATATCATCTTTGTTTTTCTTATATGGTGGATTTAAAAAAACTACATTTGGTTTAAATTTTAATATTTCTTTTTTTATACCTTCATCAAAAGAGTTACCCTTTACAAGATTACTACGTCCATCACCATGTATGTACATATTTGAACACAATAAAGAATAAATATCATGTTGTAACTCTACACCTATTATTTGTTTTTGTTTTATATGTCTTTCTTTTTCTTTATCACCTCCAGCATCAACTATCATTTTTTTCATTGCTGAAATAAGAAAACCTCCAGTTCCTGTACAAGTATCCAATACAATAGTATCTTTGTTTATATTAGCTATTTCACAAAATAGTTCAGTGATATGTGGTGGGGTTAAAACTATTCCTAAGCCCTTATCGTTATTTGCATATCTTAGAAATTCAATGTAAAATTGACCTAATGTATCGAAGTATTTATAGGTTTTTATAAATCTATTTATCGTATCATCTATTTCATCAATTATATCTCTAAGTTTATTTTCTTTTTTTGAAAGTATTGTATGTGTTTTTATGAAGTTATAAGACGTTATTATATCTTCAATATGCTGTGTTTGTACAGAAGATAACTTTTGATTAATCTTTGTAACTAACAAACTGGCTAAGGCTTCAGGTTTTTCATGTTTATAGCTACTAATAAACGCTTTATCAGTCAAAGCAATCAAAGTTCCACTAATTAACAAACTTCTTTCACTTTCTTTAACTTTTAAAGTGTGTAATTTATCATTTAGTATTTTTGAGTATTTAAGTAACTCTTGAAAATCTTGATTGAATTTTCTCTCATCTGTTTTGTAACCACTAAGGTAACTCTCTATACTCAAAAATGAATCATCATTAAATATAGTGTGTGCTTGTTGCGTACCTTTTAATTGTAAAAAATGCGATATTCTCTTATTGTGATTATCACCACTTATAGCAATAGCAATAACATCATACTCTTTAGATAAAAATGAAGCATATAATAATACACCATCTACAGCATAGTTTTTATAATACTTTCTGTTACTACTCTCATGCTGAGTGATACTTGCCTTACATTCAATTACGATGATAACATTAGCATCTTCTTTAAACTGAATTATAAACTCAGGATAACCTCTACAAATACCACTTTTTGAAGCATTTCTTAGTAATTTATCAATTTTGATATTTGATGATTTTTGTTCTTCAATAATTACCTTGTCTAATTTATTTAAGCTATCATTTTTAAAATGACTTCTAACTATATCTTCTGTTATTCTTTCGTTAGCCATTATTTTATCAATTGACTATAAGTTAATCTTTTACCTTTATTTGATGCAAACATACTTTTAATTCTATCTATGGTGTCTGTTTTACAGCTACCTTTATTAAATCTAAAAGTAAATTCGTTTATATATCTATTCATATGCTTTTTACTAAAGTGATGATATGTACCATAGTAACCTCTTTTAAGCAAAGCCCATATACTTTCTATACCATTTGTGTACACAGTGTAACTTTTTTCTGCTTAATGCTTTTTTAATCTCGTAATAACTTACTTTTTTAGTTTTCATTTTTACTAAAATTTTTAGGTTAAACTTTATAATTAAAGTGCAAATATATAACCTTTTTTTTCATATTATTTTATTTAAAATTTCAAAATCTGCAAAAGATAGTAAAAATGCATTAATAATTCCTTTACTTTTTGAGGTTTTGTGTTTTGCATTTTCTGTAATAATAGACTTTAGGGCATTTTTGTTATTTTTTTCTAAGGCTACAAACTCCTTTTAATAAATTCACTCAACATAATTGTAAATTTTTAAAAATTATTACATTTCTTAAAATTAACAACAAAATAAATATAAAGTCGTTATTTTATAAAAAATATATTTTTTTGATTTATCTAAAAAGAAAAGGGTATAAATTTAATTCATAATTACTCGCAGTTGTCACTAACTTTAATTTTCAGTTTCCAGATGTGAATATTTATTACCCCTTTCATAATAAAGGTAATACATATAAAAAATGTATTTATTTTAACAATATAAAAAAATAAATAGGGTACTCTATTTATTTTTTTATTAATTTTGTGAAATGTAATAACTTTTAATTAAGATTGATATGCCAACATTTAGATATAATGCTTTATCAGAAGTATTAAATAGAAAACTTGTAAAAGTTGAGATCCCAAAAAATAGGTTATCTAAGCTATTTGGAATCAATGTATTTGGTGAAAGTACTATGATGGAGTATCTTACTAAAGAGGCTTTTATGAAAATAAAACAAGCTATAGAAAATAATTCTAAAATAGATAGAAAAATAGCAGACCAAGTAGCTTCGAGTATGAAAGAATGGGCTTTATCTAAAGGAGTAACTCACTATACGCACTGGTTTCAACCACTTACAGGAGGTACTGCAGAAAAACACGATGCCTTTTTTGAACCTATAGAAAGTGGAAAAGCCATAGAAAGATTTAATGGATCTATGTTAGTACAACAAGAACCAGATGCCTCTAGTTTTCCAAATGGGGGAATACGAAATACCTTTGAAGCCAGGGGATACACGGCTTGGGACCCTTCTTCTCCTTCATTTATAATGGGTAATACCTTGTGTATTCCTACTATATTTGTGTCTTATACAGGAGAAGCATTAGACCACAAAACACCTTTACTTAAATCTTTACAAGCAGTAGATGATACGGCAACACAAGTAGCTAAATATTTTGATAAAAATGTAAATAAAGTACATGCTACTTTAGGTTGGGAACAAGAATATTTTCTGGTAGATAGAGCTTTGTATTATTCTCGACCTGATTTGGTACTTACAGGAAGAACACTATTTGGACATGCTCCAGCAAAGGGACAACAATTAGATGATCATTATTTTGGTTCTATCCCACCTAGAGTACTTAATTTTATGAAAGAATTAGAAATAGAGTGTATCAAACTAGGTATTCCTGTAACTACAAGACACAATGAAGTAGCACCGGGACAATATGAATTAGCACCTATATACCAAGAAGCAAATTTAGCAGTGGATCACAATTCATTACTTAGAGATGTAATGAATAAAATTGCCCGAAACCATAATTTTAAGGTATTGTTCCACGAAAAGCCTTTTGCAGGAGTAAATGGATCTGGAAAACATAACAACTGGTCTTTGGCAACAGATGGAGGAACTAATTTGCTTACACCGGGAAAGACTCCTAAAAATAATTTACAATTCTTAACATTTTTTATCAACACTATTAAAGCCGTAAAGCAACATGCTAATTTGTTAAGGGCTTCTATATCCTCTGCCGGAAACGATCACAGGTTAGGAGCAAATGAAGCACCTCCTGCTATTATATCTGTATTTATTGGCTCACAACTTACAAAGGTATTAAATGAGTTAGAACAAGTTCCAAAAGGAAAGCTATCTCCTGAAGAAAAAACAGATTTAAAACTCAATATAGTAGGCAAAATTCCTGAAATTTTACTCGATAATACTGATAGAAACCGTACTTCTCCTTTTGCTTTTACGGGTAATAAATTTGAATTTAGAGCCGTAGGTTCTTCTATAAACTGTGCGCAACCTATGATGGTTCTTAATACCATTGTAGCACAACAATTAAAAGACTTTAAGATAGAAGTAGATAAGCTCATAGAGAACGATCTTAAAAAAGATGAAGCCATATTCAATGTACTTAGAGAATATATTAAAGAATCAAAAGATATACTATTTGAAGGAGATGGGTATAGTAATGATTGGATAAAACAAGCAGAGAAGAGAGGACTTCAAAACATCAAAACAACACCTCGAGCACTAGGAGCTAATATATCTGAAAAAACGCTTAAACTCTATAAAAATAATGATATTATGACAGAAATAGAGTCTAAAGCCCGATATGAAATTCAACTAGAAGAATACTTACTTAGAATTCAAATAGAGGCTAGAGTATTAGGAGATTTAGCTAAAAACCATGTAATTCCCACAGCCATAAAATATCAAAATGTTTTGATAGAAAATATTCGAGGGCTTAAAGAAATATTTGAAAATGATTTTAAAAAATACGGCAAAGAGCAATTACGACTCATAGAGAGTATATCACAACATATATTTACTCTAAAATCTAAAGTAGAAGAAATGGTAAAAACCAAAGAAAAGATTAATCAAATGAATGACACCTTAGACAAATCTATTGCTTATTGTGATAAAATAAAGCCTTATTTTGATATAATTAGAAATACTGTAGATAAACTTGAAATGATGATAGACGATGAATCTTGGCCACTTACTAAGTACAGAGAGTTACTCTTTATCAGATAGTTCCATATCTAAAATTACCTTTAACTTTATTTTAATAGATTACAGAATCTAATTTAGTTTTTCCTTTTCCCAATTGTGCTATAAGTGAAAAATGGCTTTTGAGTGCTCCATAAAATGTTTTATGCTCGTAATAAGGCAATCCATATTCTTTTGAAGTTTGCTTTATAATCTTAGATATTTTTTTATAATGCACATGGCAAATATTAGGAAATAAATGATGTTCAACTTGAAAATTCAAACCTCCTATAAACCAAGAAAATAATACACTATTATTTGCAAAGTTAGCTGTAGTATATAACTGATGCACTGCTCTATTATTATCTACATTACCTTTTTCATTAAGCAATGGGAAGTTTGTTTCTTTTATTACATGAGCCGTTTGGAAAACTAAAGCAAGAAATAAGCCCGATATATAGTGCATTAATAAAAAACCTAATAGAGTTTGCCACCAAGGCAAGTCTAATATAAATATAGGCAAAAATAGCATAAGTGCCAGATACCATACTTTATGAAATATAATTTGATTCATAAGGCTTCTATAATTAAGCCCTCTAGACTCTAAAAGATTTTTGTTTTTATACCTTATTAGTTGTGTAAAATCCTTTGTAGTAATCCAAAATATAGTCATAAGTCCATAAATAAAAGGAGCATATATAATTTGATATTTATGTATTTTTTTAATTTCTTGATTGGGAGACATACGCAATAAAGGAGAATCTATATCTTCATCTAATCCATCTATATTTGTGTATGTATGATGCAACACATTATGTTGAAGTTTCCAGTTTTCATGAAAACCACCCAAAAAATTGATTAAAAATCCCATTATCTTATTTACGTTTTTATTTCTAGAATAAGCATTATGATTAGCATCATGCATTATAGATAATCCTATCCCAGACATTCCAAATGCCATAAGAACCCAAAGTAACATAATTATCCAAGGTGTAGTTACATATACAAGCATAAGTATAAAAGGAATAAAGTATAAACAAAGCATAAACACTGTTTTTAACTTCATATTTAAATTGCCGTATTTGGATATATTATTATCCTTGAAGTATTGATTGACTCTGCGTCTTAAAACTCCGATAAATTCTGCCTGATTTTTTGTATTAAACTTGACATTAGATGATTTCATAACGATATTATGATATAATTTTAAGCCCGCAAAGGTACTATTAAAAATTAATAGGCAAGCATAATTAATTAGTAAAAAGTTTAACTATTTAAATAAAAAACCGCTTAAAATTTAAGCAGTTTTTTTTTATAAATACTAACGATTTAATTCTATTGGCTTCTCTGCATAGGATTCATTCCACTTCTCTTTTTTCTAAAGGTATCGAATCTAGATTCGACTACTCTAGCAGGCCAATGGTTATTAGAAGTATCTACATCTGCTGTCTCTAAATCAGGATCTATGGTTACAGCCTTTAACTTTTTATCAAAAGTAAACACTTTAGTTACTTTTGTATCATTGAATCTCCATATTTTTGCGTGCAGTGTTTCTCTTTTTGTAGTACCATCTTCAAAAGTAAACTCTAATATAATAGGCATTACTAATCCTCCTGGTTTACCAAATTGAAGTTCATAGAAATATCTTTTATCTTCAAAAGTCTTTTTTACATCTTCACTTACAGAATTTAAAATATGTTGATACTCTCTCTTATCTAAATCGGTAACTGCGTAACGATCGTATTTATCATAAAAATCAATAGCAGCAGAGTCTTGTTTAAGATAGTGAACAATACCATATTTTTTGTTATTCATTCTTACTTTGTTTCTCTCTTTTTTATTCTGCTTCTTTTTCCATGCTTTTTCTATTTTAGGATTTTGAGTATTTACATTAAATTGTGTAATTTTTTCAAGGGATATATCACAATAATTAGTAGTGTAGAACCAACCTCTCCAAAACCAGTCCAAATCAACTCCACTGGCATCTTCCATCGTTCTAAAAAAATCATAAGGGGTGGGATGTTTAAACTTCCATCTTTGAGCATACTTTTTAAAGGCATAGTCAAATAACTCTCTACCTAAAATAGTCTCTCTAAGTATAGTGAGTGCCGTAGCAGGTTTAGAATAACAGTTTGGTCCGTATTGTCTTACATTATCAGAATGCGTCATAATAGGAGTAAGATTGCTTTGGTCTCCTTTCATATAAGGAATTATTTTACTAGCCGGACCTCTTCTAGTTGGAAAATGATCACTCCACTCGCTCTCCGTTACAGATTGTAAAAATGTATTTAACCCTTCATCCATCCATCCCCATTTTCTCTCATCTGAATTTACAATCATAGGAAAGAAATTGTGTCCTATTTCGTGAATAATTACCCCGAGCATTCCATATTTAGTCCTTTCACTATAAGTACCATCTTTTTCAGGACGTCCATAATTCCAGCAAATCATAGGATACTCCATACCTTGACTTCTTGCATGTACTGATATGGCTTTATGATAAGGATAATCAAAAGTATATTTAGAATATACTTTAAGGGTGTGAGCTACAGCACGAGTAGAGAGTTGCTCCCACAATGGGTTTCCTTCTTTGGGGTATAACGACATTGCCATAACACTCTTTCTGCCTATTTTTACAGCCATAGCATCCCAAATGAATTTTCTAGAAGTGGAGAATCCAAAATCTCTTACATTTTTAGCAGAAAACTCCCAAGTTTTTTTCTTATCAGAAAATTTATTTTCTTTCTCTTTTGCCTCCTCTTGAGTAACTATAATTACAGGTTTATCAAAAGATTTCTTAGCTTGTTTTAAACGTTTACGCTCTGTAGAGGTGAGTACTTCACTTTCATTTTGAAGTTTACCTGTAGCTCCTACAATATGATCAGCAGGTACGGTAATATTTACATCGTAGTTCCCAAATACCAAAGCAAATTCCGAACGACCAAAAAACTGTAAATTTTGCCATCCTTCCACATCGTTATATACCGCCATACGAGGAAAAAATTGAGCTATCACATACAGATTATTTTTTTGTCCATTTTCATAGAAAGGCTCAAAACCAGAACGTCCACCGTATTTGATATAATTGTTAATATTATACCACCATTTTATTTTAAAGCTGAATTTATCACCAGGCTCTAATGGCTCTGGTAAATCTATTCTCATCATTGTATTTACAATAGTATATTTTAAAGATCTACCATTTTTTTGGGTCACATAGTCAATATTAAATCCTCCATCAAACTTTTCTGCATAGTTTCTACCATAGTGCCAAGGAGACATATATTTACTAATACTTGTAGTTTTTATTTTGTCAGATAGTGAATTCTTTTTAGACCTTACATTTTGGTCTAATTGTACCCAAAGATATTCTAAATTATCTGGAGAATTGTTATAGTAAGTAACTGTTTGCTTACCATATAATTTTTCATTCTTATCATCGAGTTCAATATCCATCTGATAATCAGCTCTTTGTTGATAATATTTGCTCCCTGGAGCCCCTGCGGCATTACGATACATATTAGGAGTAGGAAACTTATGTTCCAACTGTTTAAACTTATTATTATCATAGTGCCCATCTTTTTGAGCGTAGGTATTACCTACTAAACAAAAAGCAAAAAACATTAAAAAAATATTTTTATGCATAGTTTTTTTTATTAAAGATTTAAAATTATTTTTTATTTTCAGCCAGCAAATGTATTCATAATTTTAGTTTTTTCAAAAAACTTTTCATATTTGTTTCTATATTGATGATATCATTGAGTTTATGAATTGGAATTCTAGACTGTTTCATAGAATCTCTAAACCTTGCCGTTACGTAATTATCTTGTAGTGTATCATAATCCACCGTAATGCATAATGGCGTACCTAATGCATCTTGTCTTCGGTATCTTTTGCCTATAGAATCTTTTTCATCATATACTACATTAAAGTCAAATTTTAACTGTTCCATAATTCCTCTTGCTTTTTCAGGCAATCCATCTTTTTTTACCAGTGGCATAATAGCTGCTTTGATGGGGGCTAAGGTTTTAGGTAACTTTAAAACCACTCTATATGATCCATCGTGTAACTGTTCCTCTTGAAGTGCCCAAGACATTACCGCAAGGAACATTCTATCTAATCCTATAGAAGTTTCTACTACATAGGGGGTGTAACTTCGGTTGAGCTCTGCATCAAATATCTGTAATTTTTTAC
Organism: Ichthyobacteriaceae bacterium; assembly: GCA_965226285.1. Taxonomy (GTDB): domain Bacteria; phylum Bacteroidota; class Bacteroidia; order Flavobacteriales; family Ichthyobacteriaceae; genus CBDDCQ01. Next base: position 309,046 of record CBDDCQ010000005.1, on the reverse strand, counting down.
CAGAGTATTGTTCATGAGCTTTCAAATCAAAATCTCTACGAGAGTGTATGCCCTCCAATTCCTTAAAACCAAATGGGAAATTGTACTCAATATCTACTGCGGCATTTGCATAGTGAGCCAATTTATCATGGTTATGATAACGGTATTGTTTCTTATTTATTCCGAGAGATAAATGCCAATTTAAACGGTATTCTTTCCAATATTCGTACCACTTCATCTCTTGCCCTGGTCTTACAAAAAATTGCATTTCCATCTGTTCAAACTCACGCATTCTAAATATAAACTGCCTTGCTACAATTTCATTTCGAAAAGCCTTTCCTATTTGAGCGATGCCAAAAGGTATTTTCATTCTACCAGTCTTTTGTACATTGGCAAAATTTACAAATATACCTTGAGCTGTTTCAGGGCGTAGATACAAATCTGTAGTACCTTGTGCTACAGAGCCCAGTTGAGTACGAAACATCAAATTAAATTGCCTTACCTGCGTCCAGTTTTTAGAGCCTGATACAGGACAAGCAATATCCAATTCTTCTATAAGTAATTTTACATCCTCTAAATCATTTTGGGTAAGAGAATTCGACATCCTCTGAGTGATCTGTTTTTGTTTCGTTTTATATTCTAATACTCTTTTATTAGTAGTTATAAATTCTTGCTCATTAAAATCCTCCCCAAAACGCTTTTTGGCTTTTGTAATTTCTTTTTGTATTTTTTGCTCTATTTTTTCTATATAATCTTCTACGAGCAAATCAGCTCTATACCTTTTTTTAGAGTCTTTATTATCTATAAGAGGGTCGTTAAAGGCATCTATATGTCCCGATGCTTTCCACGTGATAGGCTCCATAAGTATAGCGGCATCTATACCCATTATATTTCCGTGCATTTGAACCATAGATTTCCACCAGTATTCCTTTATGTTCTCTTTGAGTTCTACACCGTTTTGTCCATAGTCATATACTGCACTTAACCCATCGTATATCTCGCTCGATGGAAATATAAATCCGTACTCTTTAGCATGAGATATTATTTTTTTAAAACTATCTTCTATTTGTTTCATTTATGATATTTAAATTTATCTTTTCGTTAAAAAAATAGAACTGCGAAAGTACAAAAAATATAGAATTTCTTTCACTAAATTATGGCTAATTTAATCCGAATTAGATATAAAGTTTATATGTTAAATACCACAAAGACAGTTACTACAATACGGAAAAGTACAGTGTGTTTGTGCTATTGTCCATGTGGTAAAATCCCCTTTTTTAAAGGGGACCCCTCTTAGTCCCCCTTTAAAAAGGGGGAATACACACGCTATTAGCTCCCCTCCTGATAAGGAGGGGCTGGGGGTGGTCTTGAACACCCTCTTAGTGCCCCTTTTAACCCCCTTTAAAAAGGGGGAAAATCCTCTTTGTGTCCCTTAGGAGTTAAAAAAGGGATGTAAAATCCCCCTTTAAAAAAGGGGGATTAAATACACAAAAAAGTAGGGACAAGTCGCGACTTGTCCCTACCCTCACCATAAATAATTATTTTACCTTAATACCCCACCACTGATGCACTATTACCTATTTTTAGGTTCGCTTGCCAATCAGTCACCTTAGCATTAGGTACCTGTATGGTAGTGAGCTTGCTACAACCTGTAAATGGCTCAACTCTAATAGTGGTTATGGAAGTAGGCAGTTTGATGGTAGTAAGGGAGCTACAATCTTTAAATATCCACTTTCCAATACTGGTTACGGAATTACCCATCGTAATACTGGTAAGTGAACTACAATACTGAAATGCCTGATTTCTAATACTGGTTACCTTATTAGAAATCGTAACACTGGTAAGTGAAGTACAAGCTCTAAATGTTTCACTTGAAATACTGGTTAACTTATTAGAAAGTGTAATACTGGTAAGTTTGCTACAATAAGAAAATGCCCCCTGTCCAATACTGGTTACGGAATTAGGAATCGTAATACTGGTAAGTGAACTACAATACTGAAATGCCAACATTCCAATACTGGTTACGGAATTAGGAATCGTAATACTGGTAAGTGAACTACAATACTGAAATGCCCCAATTCCAATACTGGTTACGGAATTAGGAATCGTAATACTGGTAAGTGAAGTACAATCATTAAATGCCTGATTTCCAATACTGGTTACGGAATTAGGAATCGTAATACTGGTAAGTGAAGTACAATATTTAAATGTCTTATTTCCAATACTGGTTACGTTGGTACCATCGATCATATTAGGAATAATTACTGCTGTTAAACTCTTTTTATCAACACTTGATTTAAGTGTTACTACGCCACTACTTGTTATATCAAAAATCTTATAAATCTCAAACTTTGCACCTGTAAGGGTCACATCCTTTTTGGTATCGTGTGCTAACACAAGAGTGAGCGTAAGCGTACCAACCTTGTTATAACTCGTAATTTTAGCAGCTCTGCCGCTCCCTGAAACAGTCGCACTTGTACCGTTTTTATTCGTAATGGTAACGGTTTTAATCGTGTATCCATTCTTACCACTACCTGTAACGCCTCGTAATAACTCAGTATTGGTAATTTCGCCACCACTGCTAAAGTGCTTCTGTTGCTTGGTCCAACTTAGACTTTCTGCATTCGCTTTGGTAATCTCAAACTGTGCGTTTCTAATAATAGCATCTTCTTTAGTATGATGTTGTAAAACAATCGTAAGCGTAAACGTACCTACTTTGGTATAACTCGTAATTTTTGCAGCCCTGCCGCTCCCTGCAACACGTGCACTGGTCATACCGCCATGATTAGTAATGTTAACGGTTTTAATGGTGTAACCTGTTTTACTGCCCTGTACCCCTGCTAACAGTTGCGCATTGGTAATTTCTCCGCTACTGCTGTAAACCTTCGTTTGCTTGCGCCAAGTTAAACTTTCTGCTCTGCTCTTCGTAATCTCAAACTCTTTGCCTGTAAGGGTAACATCCACTTTGGCAGAGTGTTCAAATACAAGCGTCAAGGTCAAAGTGCCCGCTTTGGTATAACCAACGATCTTAGCTGAAGTACCCCTGCCTGAAACCCTTGCACCTGTACCGTTTGTCTTCGTAATGATTACCGATTTAATGGTGTAGCCTGTTTTGGCAGCACTGGTACCATTCAGACCCGCTAATAATTCTGCATTGCTTATCTCACCACCTAAACCATAAGGCTTACTTTGTTTTATCCATGTTAAAATAGGGGCAGATGCCTTTGTAATCTCAAACTTCTTGCCTGTAAGAGTAACATCCACTTTGGCGGGGTGTTCAAATACAAGCGTCAAGGTCAAGATGCCCACCTTGGTATAACCAACGATCTTAGCTGAAGTACCCCTGCCTGAAACCCTTGCACCTGTGCCGTTTGCACTACTGATGATTACTGATTTAATGGTATAGCCTGTTTTGGCAGCACTACTACCCGTAAGACCCGCTAATAATTCTCCATTGCTTATCTCACCCCCTGAAACATAAGGCTTACTTTGTTTTGTCCATGTTAAACCAGAGGCAGATGCCTTCGTAATCTCAAACTTCTTGCCCGTAAGGGTAACATCCACTTTGGCGGGGTGCTGAAATACAAGCGTCAAGGTCAAGATGCCCACTTTAGTATAACCAACGATCTTAGCTGCAGTACCACTACCTGAAACCCTTGCACCTGTACCGTTTGCACTACTGATGATTACTGATTTAATGGTATAGCCTGTTTTGGCAGCAGTAGTACCATTCAAACCCGCTAATAATTCTGCATTGCTTATCTCACCACTTGAAACATAAGGCTTACTTTGTTTTATCCATGTTAACTTAGGAGCAGATGCCTTTGTAATCTCAAAGGATGCGTTATCTATCGTTGAATCGCCTTTGGTAGCATGCTCTAAAACCAAAGTAGCCGTAAAATTACCCGCCTTAGCATGGCTTAAAGACAAATTCGGTTTCGTACCTGTTACGCTTGCAACACCTATTGGGGTTAAAGAACTAATCTCTCTCAGAGTATATCCAGCCTTTGTACCTCCTACCCTTCCTAAAATCTCTGCTGTGGTAAAGCGACCACCACTACTATAAACTTTCGTAAGTTTGCCAAAAGTCAAACGCTCTCCAGCAGAAGAACTAATCTTAAACTCCGCACCTGTAATGGTAGCATCACCTTTCGTGGAATGTTCTAAAACAATGGTAGCCGTAAAACTACCTATCTTGGTCATGGTTAATGATAAATTAGGCTTCGTGCCTGTTACGCTTGCAACGTCTGACGGAGCTAACGCTTTTATCTCTTTGAGAGTATAACCCGACTTCGTTCCTGCTACACCCGCTAATATCTCCGATGTGGTAAAATTACCTCCACTGACAAAAGCCTTAGACACCCTGTTAAAAGTCAAAATAGCGGCTGCGTCCTTACTAATGATGATTTTACAATTTTTAATCGTAGCATCTTCTTTGCTCGCATGTTTTAAAACAAGATTAAAAACGATGTTCCCTATTTTGGTAAAGGTTAAGGTAGTGCCTGAAACCTTTGCTGAAGCCGTTGTATTACTACTCACCAAAGTAATAGACTTTATCGTATAGCCCTCTTTTGAGCCTCTAACTCCTGCCAGTATCTTAGCAACCGCCAAGGTTTTGGTGACTCCTGTAATACTGGAAAAACGAATAGTTTGCTCCGCATAAGTAAGAGAAGGAGCAGGGGCAGGGGTAAATTTTTTATTATTGGGTTTCGATTCTTCTTTACTGCAATAAATCATTGATGTAATCAATACTATCAATAATAGGATACTAACAAAATATTTGATAGGTATCATAAATTTTTTGATTTTAAGATTCATTTTTTGAAAATAAATTATATTATAAAATATACATCACTAACGATGTTCCCTTGTTCTCTTGTTAATAATTTAACAGGATACAAATTTAATAACAATTTATTTACTTATGAACAAAAAAATTGACTTTTTTTTGAGTCTCAAAAATAGGTATAGAGAGCAATTATTTTAGTAGGGGCATCTTTATTTGATTTCAATACTTTTTAATTCCCAAACCTTAAAAATTACTAAGTGAACTATAATTCACAAACACGAAATATACAAAAATTTAGAACGAACTTTTACACATTTTTACCGTAAAAAATGTACATTTCGTTTTGTGGATTATAGTATTTAGTAAAAATGGATATACATTAGATATTTATGATTTTAATAGTAAAAAATTTACTAAGCCGCCTTTTCTTGTAAGAGTTACATAAAAGGAGATAGTATATGTCAAGGTAGGTGTGAAAGAAGGATATATTGGGTATAAATAGAATAATCCTCTTTGAAAAACAGTGAAGTAAATTTCATTATCTTTGTGAACTCTAAATTTTGTAGGTAATGAAGCATAAAGCAGGTTTTGTAAATATAATAGGAAATCCCAATGTAGGTAAATCGACCTTAATGAATACCCTAACAGGACAAAGGTTATCTATCGTTACTTCAAAGGTTCAAACGACCAGACATAGGATATTTGGTATTGTAAATGGGTCTGATTATCAGATTGTATTTTCAGATACTCCAGGTATGATGAAACCCAATTATGCTTTGCAAGAATCTATGATGAATTTTGTGAGAGCCTCTTTTCAAGATGCAGACATTATAGTATATGTAGTAGATATTTATCAAAAAGAAGCTGAAAATGAAATTTTTTACAAAAAAATTAAAGATGCTAAAAAGCCTTTATTGGTTTTAATCAATAAAGTAGATAACGCTGACCAAAGATGGGTAGAAGAAAAAGTAGATTTTTGGGCTAAGCAACTTCCACAAGCTGAGGTATTACCTATATCAGCATTAAAAAGTTTTAATATAGATTTAACAATGAATAAGATTATAAGTCTATTACCAATATCAAAACCTTTTTACTCTAAAGATTCGCTTACAGATAAACCTGAGCGTTTTTTTGTAAATGAAATTATACGAGAAAAGATACTATTGAACTATAAAAAAGAGATTCCTTATGCTGTAGAAATTGTTACTCAGGAATTTATAGAAGAAGAAGGTAAAATAAAAATACTTTCTGAAATTATGGTAGAAAGAGAATCACAAAAAGGTATTGTTATAGGACATCAAGGAAAACCTTTAAACAAAGTGGGTACTCAAGCCAGAAAGGACCTTGAAATATTTTTTAATAAAAAAATATTTTTAAAACTCTTTGTAAAGGTCAATAAAAATTGGAGGAGTAATAAACAGCAGCTTAAAAAGTATGGATATGACAATTAAACTAAACGATGCGTAATATAGTAGCTATAGTAGGACGACCCAATGTAGGAAAATCTACTTTGTTTAATAGACTTACCCAACGTAGAGAAGCTATAGTAGATTCCATAAGTGGTGTAACAAGAGACCGTAATTATGGTAAATGTGAGTGGAATGGCAAAATTTTTTCGGTAATAGATACAGGAGGATATATTATAAGTAGTGATGACATATTTAAAGAAGAGATTCGCAAACAAATAAAATTAGCTATAGAAGAGGCTAATACAATTATATTTGTAGTAGATGTAATTTCGGGTATTACAGGTATGGATGAAGATGTTGCCCATATATTGAGAAAAACAGATAAACCTGTTTTGTTAATGGTAAATAAAGTAGATAATGCAAAAAGAGTTACTGATGCAAGTGAATTTTATGCCTTGGGATTTGGAGAATATTTTACAGTCTCATCTATAAATGGAAGTGGTACGGGTGAATTATTAGATGCTCTTGTAAAGACTTTTGCTCAAGACAATACAGTAGATGAAAGTGAAGGGTTACCTAGATTTGCTATTGTAGGAAGACCTAATGTAGGAAAATCATCTTTTATAAATGTTCTAATAGGTAGGGATAGAAGTATTGTAACAGAAATATCAGGAACTACTAGAGATTCTTTAGATACTAAGTACAATAAATTTGGGCACGAATTTATATTGGTAGATACTGCCGGGCTTCGTAAGAAATCTAAAGTAAGTGAAAATTTAGAGTTTTATTCTGTAATGCGTTCTATTAGATCTATAGAATATAGTGATGTGTGTATCTTAATGATAGATGCTACTAGGGATTTTGAAGTACAGGATTTAAATATTTTCCATCTTGTAGAAAAGAATAAAAAAGGAGTAGTCATACTCGTAAACAAATGGGATTTAGTAGAAAGGGATACACATACTATAAAACAGTTTGAAGAAAAAATAAGAAAAAAAATAGCTCCATTTTTTCAAGTGCCTATTATATTTACATCGGTAATTACCAAACAAAGGATATTTAAAGCTATACAAACGGCTATAAATGTATATAAGAATCGACATAACAGAGTACCTACTCATAAATTAAATGAAATAATTTTACCACTTATAAAACGTACACCTCCCCCTGCTAATAAGGGTAAATATATTAAAATTAAATTTTGCACACAATTGCCTACTCAAACGCCTCAGTTTGCATTTTTTGCCAACTTACCTCAGTATGTAAAAGAACCTTATAAAAGGTTTTTGGAAAATAAAGTAAGAGAAAATTTTAATTTTGAAGGTGTACCTGTACAAATACATATTAGAAAAAAGTAATTTTGTATATATTTTTTCTCTCTAATTTTAATTTTGTTATCAATATAATATACTTTTATATAAAAAAGTGGTTTATTTTATATAAAATAAGTTAAATTCGCAGGTTGTGTTAAGAATAGGTCGTATAAATTGTAAAAAGAGAATATTTAAGAATAAAATATGTTCGATAATTTAAGTAGCAAGTTAGAGCAGGCATTACATACGCTCAAAGGAAGAGGTAGGATTACAGAGATAAATATATCAGAAACACTTAAGGAGGTGAGAAGGGTACTTTTATCTGCAGATGTAAATTATAAAATTGCTAAAGAATTTACTACTAAAGTAAAAAAGAAGGCACTAGGACAAAAGGTAATTACTTCTTTAGAACCCAACCAGCTCATGGTAAAAATTATGAAAGATGAGCTTACATCACTTATGGGAGGCGGTGCTAGTGATATAAATTTGTCCGAAATACCTTCTATTATTCTAATATCGGGGTTACAAGGTTCAGGTAAAACTACTTTTTCGAGTAAATTAGCGAATTATCTAAAAACTAAGAAGAGTAAAAAAACACTATTAGTAGGAGCTGATGTGTATCGTCCTGCTGCTATAGAACAACTTAAAATATTAGCAGAGCAGATAGATGTAGAAGTTTATACTGAAGATGATAATAAAAGACCTATACAAATTGTAGAGAATGCCATAAAATATGCTAAAGAAAACAAGTTTGGAGCAGTAATTGTAGATACCGCAGGTAGGTTGGCAGTAGATCAGCAGATGATGGAAGAGATATCGCAAATACATAAAAAGATTGATCCTACAGAAACGTTATTTGTAGTAGATGCTATGACAGGTCAGGATGCTGTAAATACGGCAAAAGCTTTTAATGATATACTTAATTTTGATGGAGTTGTACTCACTAAATTAGATGGTGATACTAAAGGAGGAGCTGCATTATCTATAAGGTATGTAGTAAATAAACCTATAAAGTTTGTAGGTACAGGTGAAAAAATAGATGCTCTTTCTGTATTCCATCCCGAGAGGATGGCTGATAGAATATTAGGGATGGGAGATATAGTATCTTTAGTAGAGAAAGCACAAGAACACTATAATGAAGAAGAAACTAGGAGGGTAGCTAAGAAAATAGCAAAGAATAATTTTGGATTTGATGAATTTCTCAAGCAAATACATCAAATCAAACGAATGGGTAATTTAAAGGATTTGGTAGGAATGATACCCGGAACAAAAAAAATGATGGGCTTACAAGAAATAGATGATGATACCTTTAAATCTATAGAAGCTATTATCTATTCAATGACACCTAAAGAAAGACAAAACCCTAAAATATTAGATGCCAATAGAAAGCAACGAATAGCCAAAGGTGCTGGCGTAAATATTGCAGAAGTTAATCAATTAATTAAACAATTTGATGGCATGAGAAAGATGATGAAAATGATACAAGGTAGCGGTCAGATGGGATTGAATAAAGTTGCTCAGATGTTAGGATTTAAGTAATTTTATATGATATTACTAGATGGTAAAAAAGCCTCTCAAAAGGTAAAAAAGGAAATTACAAAACAAGTAACGTTACTTAAAAATAAAAATAAAAGAGTTCCTCACTTAGTGGCTGTAATTGTAGGTAATGATGGTGCGAGTCTTACTTATGTAAGTGCTAAAGTAAAGGCGTGTAAGCAGGTAGGATTTGATTCTACATTGATGAGCTTGCCTAAAAATACTACTCAAGAAGAGTTATTATCAGTAATTCAAAAATTGAATAATGATAAAAGAGTAGATGGTTTTATAGTACAGTTGCCATTACCTAAACATATAAATGAAAAGGTTATTACACTTGCTATAAACCCTAAAAAGGATGTAGATGGTTTTCATCCAGAAAATTTAGGTAAAATGATATTAGGTTTAGATGGTTTTCTACCAGCTACTCCTTATGGAATTTTGGAGTTACTAGAACAATATGATATAGAAACTCAGGGTAAAAACACAATAGTAGTAGGCAGGAGTCATATTGTGGGAATACCTATAAGTGTGCTTATGGCACGTAAACATAAGATAGGAAATAGTACAGTAACGCTCGCTCACAGTAGAACTAAAAATTTGTCTAAAGTTACGCTTTCAGCAGATATTATTATTTTGGCGTTAGGGATACCCCAATTTTTAACACAGGATATGGTGAAAGAGGGTGTTGTAATTATAGATGTGGGCATCACTAGGGTAGAGGATAAGAATAAGAAAAGTGGTTTTAAATTGTTGGGAGATGCCAATTTTGAACAGTTAAAAACAAAGGCATCTTATATGACCCCTGTTCCTGGAGGCGTAGGACCTATGACTATTGCAATGCTTATGAAAAATACATTAAAAGCATATCAAATCTAAATTTTATCATTACAATATGAAATTTACATATATAGTTATATTTTTTTGTAATATTGCATTTTGTTTGGCTCAGGTCGATACTACTGCGAAACTATCTAAAAAATCTTATATTAAGATAATACAGAGTCAAAAGTTAAAAGAAATATTGTCAATATATAGAGAAAGGAATTCTTTAGAGGGAAAAGTAAAGGGTTATAGAATACAAATATATAATGGTGATAGGGATATGGCAAATAGTAGAAAAATAAAATTTATAAGTATATTTCCTGAATTAGATGCAGAGGTTGTATTTCAATCTCCAGAGTTTAAAACAGTAGTAGGAGCTTATAGAACTAGGTTGCAAGCCAGTAGAGCGTTGAAAGATATTAGATATTTTTTTAGAAATGCATTTATTATTAAGATGGATTTAAATATCGATTTATTTTATAAGTAAAATTTAAATTTTTTATGTTATGTTAAAAAAGAGTTTTTTGATATTGTTTATTTCTTTTGGAGTATTTACCTCTAGATCTCAATCGTTAGATGTTTTCAATTTTGGTGTTCAAGGAGGATTAAATTATAATATTACTTCTTCCATAGTTAATATGGGAGATGATATAAAAAAAATATATAGTGGTAAAGAGAATAGCATTGGTTGGAATTTAGGCATATATACTAAATTTAGTATTCCAGCAGTAGGTATATTTATAGAGCCACAATTAGTTTATATGAGATATTCATCAGAGTACAAATTTAACAATGAAAAAAATATTATAACCACAAATAGACTGAATATACCTATACTTGTAGGTAGTGAATTGTTAGGTATCATAAGGTTTACTTTAGGTCCTGTTTTTTCTTATGACTTTAGTAATGAGGTAAAGTGGAATGATTTTAAAAAAGTAGATTTTCAGAGCTGGAAATTAGGAATAAGGGCAGGTATAGGTGTCGCTATAAGCAATTTTAACTTTGATATTTATTTTGATAAAAAGATTTCTGATTTAGAGTTGAAAATTATACAAAACCTTACAGATAAACCTATAAAGATAGATGATAGAACAGCTCAATTTATTCTAAGTGTTGCTTATAGTTTATATTAAATAATATAAAAATAACTAAGTTATATTTGTTTAACTTTATTGAATTCTTTTTTGCTTAACACCTTTCCTTGTATAAATACAATGGTCTTCTGTCGTTTAGCATTAGAAAATATAGTTACACTTTTGCTAAAAGTTCCTAATCTATTAGTATCATAAGTTACTTTGATTTTAGCTTTTTGGTTAGGCATAATAGGCTCTTTAGGAGGGGTAGGTACGCTACAACCACATGAACTTTGTGTACTGGTAATAATTAGTGGAGCTGAGCCAGTATTAGTAATTTCAAAATAACGAGTTCCGTTGCTATTTTGAACAATAGTACCATAATCTATTACTTTAGTTTTAAAGGATAGTATAGGGTATTTTTTTATACTTTGAGCATTTATATAAAAGGTGCTAAATAAAGAAGCGAGTAAAAATATCTTTTTCATGGTTTTTATATATTAAGACCGTAACATAATTTTTTGCAAAGATACATAATTTTTTGTAAAGATACATACATTTTAAATTAAAAAATGTCTGATCTAATAAACTATTAAAACCTCTATAACACTTTTTTTTCGCTGTAATACTCTTTTAATTTTCTAAAGGGATTCAAGTAAAATTATTAATATATTTGTAGCATTAAAATTAACTTTATTAAAATAAGATATGAATAAGAATATATTACTTGTGGCATTTTTGATGAGTTTTATCTCGTATGGACAGCAAAATAGATGGCAACAGAGGATTTTATATCAAATGGATATAGATATGGATGTAAAGACATTTACCTTTGATGGAACACAAAAAATTACTTATTATAATAACTCACCTGATACATTAAAGTATGTGTATTATCATTTGTATTTTAATGCTTTTCAGCCGGGTAGTATGATGGATGTTCGTTCACGTACTATAATAGACCCTGACAGAAGAGTTAGAGATAGAATATCTAAACTTAAGTATAATGAAATAGGTTATCAAAAGATATTATCGTTAAAGCAAAATGGTAAAAAACTAAAATATAAAATAGAGGATACTATATTAGAGGTGAAGTTAAATGAGCCCATTTTACCAAAATCTAAAGAGGTATTTACAATGAAATTCAAAGGGCAAGTTCCTAAGCAAATACGCAGAAGTGGAAGGCAAAGTGCAGAGGGAGTAGAACTATCTATGACTCAATGGTATCCTAAAATGGCTGAATATGATTTTGAAGGTTGGCACGCTAATCCTTATGTAGGAAGGGAATTTCACGGAGTATGGGGAGATTTTGATATAAAAATAACTATTGATAAAGATTATGTGATAGGCAGTACAGGTTATGTACAGAATCCTAATGAAGTAGGGCACGGATATGGAAATACGCAGAAACCTAAAAATGGAAAAATTACTTGGCATTTTGTAGCTCCAAATGTACATGATTTTGCATGGGCAGCAGATCCAGATTATGTACATGATAAAGTACAAGTTCCCGGGGGACCCATGTTGCATTTTATTTATCAATCTAAATCATTAGATCAGCATAAACAGTTTGTGGATATTACAGCTAATTGGAAGAAAGTTCAATCTTATACAGTAGATTTTTTCCGAGAAATGGAGAAAAAGTTTGGTCCATATCCATATAAGCAATATACTATAGTACAGGGAGGAGATGGTGGAATGGAATATGCTATGTGTACGCTTGTAACGGGTGATAGGAGTTTTGAAAGCCTTATAGGTGTAATTATGCATGAGATAGCTCACTCTTGGTTTCAGCATGTATTGGCTACTAATGAAAGTAAATTTGCATGGATGGATGAAGGGTTTACTTCGTATGTTGAAACGCTTTTATATCATAAATTGGTAAATAAGAGAGCAGACAATCCTTTTAAGGGATATAGAGCATATGTGAGTTTAGCTAAGAGTGGGAGAGAGGAACCAATGTCTACACATGCTGACCACTTTAATACTAATTATGCTTATGGAAGGGCTAGTTATACTAAAGGAAGTGTTTTTTTAGCACAATTAGGTTATATCATAGGAGAGAAAAATTTGGATAAAACAATGAAGAGATATTATAGCACTTGGAAATTTAAACATCCCAATGATAATGATTTTAAACGTATAGCTGAAAAAATATCAGGCATACATTTAGGATGGTATTTAGACTATTGGAAGAACACTACTCATTCTATAGACTATGCGGTAGAAAGTGTAGTTCCAAATGATAAAAATAGTGTATTGGTTACTATGAAAAGAATAGGAAAAATGCCCATGCCTATAGATGTGTTAGTTACTTATAAAGATGGTAAAAAGCAGTGGTATTATGTGCCATTGGGTATGATGAGAGGAGAAAAACCTAATGAAACAAACCAACAGAGAGTGTTATTAAAAGATTGGTATTGGACTCATCCGCTGTATCAATTTGAAATACCTATAGCTTTTGATAAAATTAAGAATGTACAGATAGACCCAAAACAAGAAATGGCAGATGTAGAACGATTAAACAATAATTTTCTAAAAGACGATATAAATATAGGAATTAAAGGAAATTAAATTTAACAATTAACCAGAGTTCGATATAATAAAACGTTTCAAATCATTAAGTAAACTACTTGAAATTAAATTGTTGACACCAAAAATAAAAGGTGTCTTGAAGTCTTTTGATGAGAGAGTTTAAAAAAAAATATCATAAAATATATCGAGGAGATGCCATTGAAGTACTTCAAAGCAAAATTGAAGATAATAGCATTGACTTAATTTTTGTTGACCCACCCTATAACATTGGTAAAAATTTTAATGGATTAAAGGACAGGTGGAGAAATGATGAAGATTATCTCAAATGGTGTTATCAATGGATTGAATTACTATTAGAAAAACTTAAAAAAAGTGGTAGTCTTTATATAATGACTTCTACTCAATTTATTCCATATTTTGATATTTATTTAAGAGATAAAATTGAAATCTTATCGAGAATTGTATGGTCTTATGATAGTTCAGGAGTTCAAGCAAAAAGTTATTACGGCTCTATGTATGAACCTATTTTATTTTGTGTGAAGGATAGAAAAAACTATACTTTTAATTCGGTTGATATATTAGTTGAAGCTAAAACTGGTTCAAAGAGAAAATTAATTGATTACCGAAAAAATCCACCACAACCATACAGTACCAAAAAAGTACCTGGGAATGTTTGGAATTTTCCAAGAGTAAGATACAGAATGTCTGAATATGAGAATCATCCTACTCAAAAACCCATAGCTCTTTTAGAAAGAATCATTAAAGCAAGTACGAACGAAGGTGATGTTGTTTTAGACCCTTTTTCAGGAACCTTTACAACTTCTTTTGTTGCGAAAAAACTTAATCGCAAGAGTATTGGAATTGAAATAAATGAAGAATATTCTAAAATTGGTGTAAGGCGTGTTTTGGGGCAACTCAAATTAAATAATGAAGACTTAACACCTGAACCAAAAAACTATCGAATTAAAAATATTCTATAACAAACGTTAAAGGAGCAATATTTTCAGACCTTTTTGAAAGACAAAGAGAGTTGCCTTTTGGTGCGAAGTTACAAAACCACGCACTAAATCATAGAATGAATCAGGAGTTTAAAAAACACTTCTCAACCTGTGATTACATTCCAATTGTTAGAGTTGTTGAAACCAAAAGATATTGGATAAATGAAAATTTGCTAATTGTGAAAGTTAATAAAATATAGATCCCATTAGTAAGTGCAACATTTAGGACAAATATAGGGGTAAATTTACCCCTATATTAGAGGTTCTAAAAAAGTTGCCTATGAATATGAAACATTATAAACAATTCACAGACGGTCAAAAGATACCAATAAAATCTAGTTGAGTTTTATATCTTTGAGTAAATTTTTTACTAGTTTATTTTGAGCGTCTTTATTCTCGAGTTCTCTTTGTAAAACCTTTTCTGCAATTTGTATAGAGATGTCTGCTACTTCGTTTTTGAGTTGTGCAATAGCAGATTTTTTTTCATTTTCTATAGCTTCTTTAGATTGAGATATTATTTTTTGAGCTTGATTCTTAGCTTCCTCCTTAGCTTCTGAAATTATTTTATATTTAGTTTCTTTGGCATCTTTGATGAGGTTATCTCTCTGTACTCTTGCTTGTTTTAGTATCTTTTTATTGTCAGCAGTAAGTTGAGCCATTTCTTTTTTAGCTTTTTCAGCAGATTTTAAGGCTTCATCTATAGATTGTTCTCTTTCTTTTACCGCAGATAATATAGGATTCCACGCAAATTTTCTAAGTAGAATAAGTAGAATAATAAAAACTAAACTTGTCCAAAAAATGAGACCGATATCTGGTTTGATTAAATCCATAATTCTTATGTAAATATTATTTTTTTATTAATTTATACGATCATTTATATAAATATAACTCATAACCAACCCGTTACGAGTTATATTTATGAATAACATTATTTTGAGAATAGCATGGCTACTACTATTGCAAATAATGCTGCACCTTCAATTAACGCTGCCGCGATAATCATTGCAGTTTGAATTTTAGAATAGGCTTCAGGCTGTCTAGCCATAGCGTCCATAGCTGAAGAACCTATTTTACCAATTCCTAAACCTGCTCCGATTACTGCTAAACCTGCTCCAATCGCTGCTAATGTTCCTGTCATGATTTTATAAAATTTTAAGATTAATAGTTTTACTTATTCTTTAACTCTGTTTAATTCTTATTTAGTGGTGATCTTGTACTGCTTGACCAATGAACAAAGCTGAAAGCATTGTAAAGATATAAGCCTGTAAGAATGCAACTAAAAGTTCTAATACATTCATAAATAGTACAAAGGGTATAGACAATCCTGCCCAACTCATATTTTTAGTGATGAATATGATAGATACCAAACTCAATATAATAATGTGTCCCGCAGTAATATTAGCAAATAAACGCAACATTAGTGCAAAAGGTTTGGTAAACATTCCTAAAATTTCAATGGGTGCCATAAGGAGTAATAGTGGTTTGGGTACACCTGGAGTAGCAAATATATGGGTCCAGTAGTTTTTGTTACCTGAAAAGGTAGTGATAAGAAAGGTAATCACAGAAAGAACTAATGTAAAGGCTATATTTCCAGTAAGATTGGCACTAAAGGGGAATATTGGAATTAATCCCATAAGATTATTCAGCCAAATAAAGAAGAATATAGTAAGTAGATAAGGCATAAATCTATCTGATTTTTTTTCTATATTAGGGATAGCTATATCATCTCTTACAAACAGTATAATGGGTTCTATAAATGCAGATATACCGCGTGGAGCCACAGCGGTACCTTTTCTTTTATAATAGTTAGCTGTTTTAAATAGTAAAAAGAATAGAATAACTATTGAAAGGAGCATAGAGAATACATTTTTTGTAATAGAAAAATCTAGAGGTTTTGAATTAATAGGGTGGAGTGATTCATCTAACGTAATACCTCCTTTTTCATTGGCATAATATATTTTTCCGTGGAATTTAATAAACTGTTGTCCATCTTTTTCTACTATAATGCTACCATCATCATTGTGATGAAATTCACTAGACATAAATGAAACTAAACCTTTTTCAGTCCAAAGTATAATAGGCAAAGCAAAGGAGAGGTCGCCTGCTATATGAAACTCATGAGAATCTGAAATGTGGTGTATAATCATAGAACTTATATCGAGGTCTGCTTTATCTTCTTTATTAGTTGCAAAAGAGATACTTGAGGCTAAGAATAAGATTACAAGTAAAAATTTGTTCATTCCTATTTGAGTGTTATGTTTTTAATTCTTTATGATTATTTTTTATGATAGATTTTATCTCCAAAATTATTATCATAAAATAAGGTATAAAAAAATGTAAAACCACTGCTTTATGGGATGTAAAAACATCAATAGATAAGTATATGAAGATAATGGAAAACACCATTCGTATAAAACTTAGTCCCATAAATACAAACCCTTTATTATAGTACCTTTTATCTGCAAATGAGAGTGTATAGTGCATAGTGATGCTAAATAATAGTAAAAAGGTATAGATACTTCCAATTGATTTTATATGCTCATTATCTAAATAATGATTTAAAATGATGTGTATTGTAAATAAGGATAGTATTTGTAAGAGTATTTGTATCATTCGTTATTTAATACTTAGAATGGAAGATCATCTTCTTCTTGTGATTCAGGTGCAGTCTTTTCGGTCGTAGGTACGTTTTGTGGTGTAAATCCTGCTGGAGGAACATCTCCGGATAGAGAATTCACTTGTTCAGTAGGAGTAGGTTGTTGTGGTACATCTTGGTTAAATTGTTCTATTCTCCATCCTTGTATAGAATTAAAATATTTAACGATACCTTCGGGGTTTGTCCATTCTCTACCTCTTAAATTGATAGATATTGTTACTTTTTGACCTACTTCAAAAGAGTCTAAAAGATCACACCTATCTTGAATAAATTCGATGAGTAAGTGCTGAGGATACTGTTCTTCGGTTGTAAGTACTAGTTCTCTCTTTCTAAACCCGCTTTCAAATTTTTGTATCTCGTTTATTAGCTTTATAATTCCTGTTACTTGCATAGTCTTATGTATAAAAAAATTAATTTGCGCAAAGTTATATATTTTTTTAATTGAATGACTGTAATTTTATCAACCTTTTATATACACCATTTTTTTCTAATAATTCTAAGTGTTTTCCTTGTTCTACGATACTTCCATTTTCTATTACCAGTATTTTGTCAGCATTTTGTATGGTAGATAATCTGTGTGCTACAATTATAGAAGTTCTATTACTCATCATTTTATGAAGTGCATCTTGTACTAGTTTTTCTGATTCTGTATCTAATGCTGAAGTAGCTTCATCTAGAATGATAATAGGTGGATTTTTGAGTATAGCACGAGCGATGCTTAATCTTTGTTTTTGTCCGCCAGATAATTTATTTCCTCCTTCTCCTATATTACTATGATATTGGTCAGGGAGTTTACTTATAAAATCGTGTGCATTGGCTATTTTACAAGCGTTGATGACTTCTTGTTGGCTAGCATTTTGTTTTCCTATGGTTAGGTTGTTATATACGCTGTCATTGAATAGAATAGACTCTTGATTCACAGTACCTATTAAATTTCTTAGATCTTTTTTCTTGATATTTCTAATATCTTCATTATCCATATAAATGCTTCCTTGGTTTACATCATAAAATCGGTTGATTAGTTTTGTGATGGTAGATTTACCACCACCTGATTGTCCTACGAGAGCTATTGTTTCACCTTTGTTTATAGATAGGTTAAAATCTTTGATAATAGAGGTTTTTTCATAACTGAAAGATACATTTTTAAATAGAATATTTTTGTTAAAGCTATTTTTAAGCTGAGCGTTAGGAATATCTTTTATGGTATTTTCAGTATCTAATATGCTGTATATTCTATCTGCTGATACACTTCCTTTTTGAATATCATAAAGGGCACTAGATATGGCTTTAGATGGGGGTATCATTTGATAGAAAAATAAAAGATAAGCAAAAAATATTTCAGGTTCTAAACTTTTATCTTGTATAATGAGTTTTCCTCCGAACCACATAATGGTTACCATTACTATAGTTCCTATTACTTCGCTTATAGGTGATGCTAATTCTCTTTTAAAGAGCATGTGATTTGTAGATTTAAAATGCTCTTGTGTACAGTTTGTAAATTTAGAGTGTATTTTTTTTTCTGCTACAAAGGCTTTGATGATAGATATGCCATTGAGATGTTCCTCTATAAAGGATAGTACATTACTTAGTTGAGTTTTTTCAGTTAGAGTTTTTCGTTTGAGAGATTTACCTACAAGGTTAATAGTGATAGCAGATATAGGTAACATGATAGCTACAAAAATAGTTAGATATGGACTCATAAAAATAAGCACTGCTAGAGTTGCTATAATCATAAAAGGTTCTCTAAACATATTGATAACTCCCATTACTGCTGTTTCTACTTCTACAATATCTATGGTAATTCTAGAAATTAAATCTCCTTTTCTTTTGTCAGAGAAATAACTCATAGGTAGATGGAGTATTTTGTGATGTAGTGAATCTCTTAAATCTTTTTGGATGGAATTTTTTAATAATACAGAAAAAAATGTTGTAAAATATCGGAATATATTTTTAAGTATAGCCATTGTACATCCTATTATGCATATAATAGCCAGTACACTAATTTTACTACTCTCTTTTATCTCTTGAGAGATTTTATAATTCATCCACTGTGTAAGGTAAGATTTTAAATCTGATATATTACCACTATATGTGGGTTGTTGCGCTACAGAGGTATCTATATTTTCAAGTAATATTTTGAGAATAGGTATGAGAGAACCTACTGAAAATAGAGAAAATAATATAAGTAGTAAACTAAAAAGTATTGTCAAAAATATATATTTTTTGTACTTTTTAGTTAGTTTTAAAATTTTTAAAAAGTTATTCATCTTTTAATAAGAATCTTGTAGGGGTACTTTGCCTATCCAAGCATTTTTTATTTCTGATTTTATCATAGTAAGAGCTGTTTTAGCTTCAACAGATGAATAATATTGATCGTGGCATACTCTAAAGAATTTTTTATAAGGTACAATCTTTATATAGTAGCCTTTTTTGTTTAGTTCACCTCTTAATTTAATGGCGTTTGATTTATCTTTAAAAGAGCCCACTACAATAGTATAATATATTTTTGATACACCATTATTTATATTTTTAGTATATGCTAAATTTTCTGTTTGTTTAATAGTTATATCTTTGATACTTGTAGTTTCATTTTTTGCCATAAGGTAAAATACAGATGTGACCATTATAGTTATAATGATGCTTGCATATTTCATATAACTAATACTTTTGTTTTCTATATTTAATGCTTGAGATGTTAGCAAGTTTACTTGCTCTTTTTTTTCAATTAAAGAAGAGTTTAAACTAAAGGTTGATATATGGGAGGTAGTGTTTTGTTTAATTCTTTTTATAGGTTCTAGATGAAAGCTCTCCATACCAAATGAACTTTTAAATAAATCTGTAAATTTGGTAGTTTCAAATTCAACCTCATTTTTAGAGTTTAATTTAAATATTCCTATTTTATTTAGACTTATTTTTCCTTTTTCTCTTAATTCTTTTTTCCATGAGGATATACCTGTTTTAATAAATTGTAAAGCTTCATCATAACTGATCTTATTAACTGTTAAAATATAATTTAATAGTAAATTATCGTTGATATTTAGATGAGCATCAAATTTTATTTGTTTAGATGGAGGGGTAAAGATATTTTTAGATAAATCTATAGAAGCAGTATTTTCCCTACATATAAATCCTCCGAAATCAGGTATGATTACCCGATTATAATTATTTAATAAATCAGATATATATTCGTGCAATTTCATAGTTGCAAATTTATAATAAAAATATTATTTTTGCAATTTAAAAATTGAGATAAATGGTTTTTTTAAATAATTATTAAATATAAATTTTATGAATTTTAAACTAGAAAAATTGAATTACTCTTACGATGCTCTGGAGCCTCATATAGATTCTAAAACTATGGAAATACATCACAGTAAGCACCATATGGCTTATACTACTAATTTGAATAATGCCATAGAGGGAACGGATTTGGAAGGTAAAACAATAGAGGAAATACTATCAAATATCTCTAAATATTCTCTTGCAGTTAGGAATAATGGAGGGGGATATTATAATCATAATTTGTTCTGGAGTATAATGAGTCCTAATGGAGGAGGTAATCCTTCAGGTGAAATAGCCTTTGCAATAGAAGAGACGTTTGAATCTTTTGAAAATTTCAAAGATGAATTTTCTAAGGCTGCTGCTACACGTTTTGGTTCGGGTTGGGCATGGCTTTGCCTAATAGATGGAAAGTTAAAAGTTTGTTCTACACCTAATCAAGATAATCCACTTATGGATATAGATTGTAAATGTGGTATTCCTATATTGGGGTTAGATGTATGGGAACATGCTTATTATTTGAACTATCAAAATCGCAGACCTGATTATATACAAGCGTTTTTTAATGTGATAGATTGGGAAGAGGTAAATAAAAGGTATTTAAAATCAAAGTGATTTTTTAAATATGCCAATGAGAAAAAGCCTTTAAATTAATAAAGGCTTTTTTAATTAATATCTATAATATTCAGGTTTGTAAGGTCCTTTTACATTTACACCTATATATTCAGCTTGTTCTTGACTAAGTACATCTAATTCAGCACCTACTTTGCTCAAATGCAACATAGCGACTTTTTCGTCTAGATGTTTAGGCAACATATATACTTTGTTTTCATATTTGTTGCTATGATTCCAAAGTTCTATTTGTGCTAACGTTTGGTTTGTAAAAGAGTTAGACATTACAAAAGAAGGATGTCCGGTAGCACAACCTAAGTTTACAAGTCTTCCTTCTGCTAAGATGATAATATCGTTTCCATTTACGGTATATTTATCTACTTGGGGCTTAATTTCTATTTTAGTATTTCCATAGTTTTGATTGAGCCAAGCCATATCTATTTCGTTGTCAAAATGCCCAATATTACATACTACTGTTTTATCTTTCATTTTTCCAAAATGCTTAGCAGTGATAATATGTTTGTTACCAGTAGCTGTAATGACAATATCAGCTTCTTTTATAGCATTTTCTATCTTTTTTACTTCATAGCCTTCCATAGCAGCTTGTAATGCACAAATAGGATCTATTTCCGTAATAATAACTCTAGCACCTACACCGCTAAATGAAGCTGCTGTACCTTTACCTACATCTCCATATCCTGCTACTACTACTACTTTACTAGCAAGCATTAAGTCAGTAGCTCTTCTCACTGCATCTACAGCAGATTCTCTACATCCATATTTGTTATCGAATTTAGATTTAGTAACGGAATCATTTACATTAATCGCAGGTATAGGAAGTGTACCTTTTTCTACCCTTTCGTATAGGCGGTGTACTCCTGTAGTAGTTTCTTCAGATAGTCCTTTAATATTACTCACTAGTTCAGGATATTTGTCAAGTACTATATTGGTAAGGTCTCCACCATCGTCTAATATCATATTCAAAGGCTTTCTATCTTTACCAAAGAATAGCGTTTGTTCTATACACCAGCTAAATTCTTCTTCGTTCATTCCTTTCCAAGCATACACAGGTATCCCGACTTTGGCTATAGCAGCTGCAGCATGGTCTTGAGTGGAGAATATATTACAGGAACTCCAAGTAACTTCTGCACCTAGTGCTATAAGAGTTTCAATAAGTACAGCCGTTTGAATAGTCATATGAAGACAACCTGCTATTCTAGCACCTCTTAGGGGTTGTTCATTTTTGTATTCTTCTCTTAGGCTCATCAATCCTGGCATTTCTGCTTCAGCTAGTTCTATTTCTTTTCTGCCCCATTCTGCCAACGAGATGTCTTTTACTTTATAAGGACTATATGTGGTTATCATAATTACTTTGAATTTAAATATAAACTTTTTATTTAATTTTGAGGCTGCAAAAATAGTAATTTAATGCCTATATTCAAAAAATTAAATATAGATAAATTAGAGGGGGTAGTTTGGAAGATTACTGAAGAAGTTGAATGGTTACAACAACATACTTTTTTATCATTAAAGAGTATGGAAAAATTTAACACTTTCTCTTCGAAAAAGAGAAAGAAAGAATTTTTAGCCATCAGAAAATGTTTTGAGGTATTAGGTATCACAGATGAAAAGGTTTACTATTCCAATACTGGAAAGCCCTATGTAAAGGATAGTGATTTATATATTTCTATATCTCATTCAGAAGATTTTGCGGCGGTAGTGATCAGCGATGAACCTGTGGGGGTAGATATTCAGATAATTCGTCAAAATTTATTTAAGTTGGCTTCTCGTTTTTTAAACGATGATGAACATAAGCAATGGTCAGAGTGTATAGATGCTTTGGTTGTAATATGGGGAGCTAAAGAGTCATTGTATAAAATATATAATAGGAAAGGTGTAAACTTTAAGCATCAATTTAAAGTTGATTTAAAACAGTTGAGCAAACCATTAGGATACTGTAATGCAAGTATATTAGGAATAGATACACTATATAAGGTAAAATATGATTTTATAGAGAACTATACATTAGTTATTGTACAATAAAATAAATTTATAAATTTGGGTACTTTTTAAAAAACTAATATATAATTTTTTATGATATACATCATAATGATAATAGTTTTTGTTTTAGGGTATTTGTTTATAGCCTTGGAACATAATATAAAAGTACATAAAGCAGCAACGGCATTAGTCACTGGAGTGCTTACTTGGACGCTTTATATTTTCAATGTTCAAATAGGTATTTTATCAGCTATTGTAGATAATTTGCTTGGTGGCTGGTGCAATGGGAATGTATCCTTATAGGTTATGCTGCTCGAATATTGGTATTGATATTGTTAAATCTATAAACTTAAATTTATGAACAGAAGAAAATTTATTAAGAAAAACAGTGTGGTAATGGGAAGTGTGCTTCTAGCTCCTACAGTTGCTTTTGGAGGTGATTTTTTAATACAAAAGAAAAATAAATTTGTATCTCAAAGACCTCCAAAGTACAAAAGGACTTTTATTAGTCAGGAAGTAGAAAAAACCATAAAACAGGTAAAGTCAAAAATATCTGATAAAGAATTAGCGTGGATGTTTGAGAATTGCTATCCCAATACGCTTGACACTACAGTAGATTTTGAAATTATAGATGGTAAGCCCGATACTTTTATTATTACAGGAGATATTGATGCTATGTGGCTTCGTGATTCTACAGCTCAAGTGTGGCCATATATGTCTTTGATTGCTAAAGATGAAAACCTAAAACAATGTGTTTTAGGTTTAATTCATAGACAGATAAAGTGTATATTGAAAGATCCTTATGCCAATGCTTTTTATAAAGATTTAAAGAAAGAATCTCATTGGAAAGATGATAAACCTACCCCAATTGCAGGTGTGCATGAACGAAAATGGGAAATAGATTCTTTATGTTATGTGGTAAGACTCTCGTATCATTATTATCAACTTACAGGGGATACTTCTGTATTTGACAAAGATTGGGATAAGGCTATGAGGCTAGTAGTAAAGACTTTTAGAACAGAACAACAGAAGAAAGGTAAATCTCCGTATTACTTCTTTAGAAAAACTGATAGAATGTTAGATGCACCATTTAGTGGAACGGGCAGACCTAAAAAATATACGGGGTTAATTTGTTCTATGTTCAGACCTTCAGATGATGCTACGATGTATCCTTATTTAATACCTTCTAATATTTTTGCTTCTCTATCGCTTCTACAATTATCAGATATTTATAAAAAAAATTTAAATGATGGAATATTTGCTAAGGAATGTATGAGTTTTGCAAATGAAATAGATAAAGCTATAAAAAAATATGCAATATCTTATCATTTAGATTTTGGAGAAATTTATGCCTATGAAGTAGATGGATTTGGCAATAGAGTTTTTATGGATGATGCTAATGTTCCCTCTTTGATGTCATTGGCTTATTTGGGAGCTCATAAGTCTAATGATCCTATATATAAGAGAACGAGAGCTTTTTTATTGAGTGAAAGTAATCCGTACTATTTAAAGGGTGCCTTTGCCGAAGGGCAAGCCAGCCCTCATACAGGTAAAGAAAAGATATGGCATATGGGAATTATTCTTAGAGCTATGACTTCTCAAGATAAAAAGGAGATTATCTATTGTCTGAAAATGTTAAAACGTACGCATGCAGGAACTGGTTTTATGCACGAAGCATTTCATAAAGATAATCCAAAGGATTTCAATAGGAGTTGGTTTGCTTGGGCAAATACACTATTTGGAGAGCTCATTATTAAGATTCATAATGAAAACCCTGATATATTGGCAATGAAGTTAGTATAAACACCAAAACGCAATGTACATTTTACAGTTTTATTTTTATGTATATTTTATGAGGTTTTTTAAAAAAATTCTTTGTTTTTGAGCCTCAAAAAAAAACTTATTTTTTTGTTCATTAATTATTAATTTATTTGTTAAATTTGCACTTCATTAAATTATTGATAATTTATCATCAATAATTAATAATTAATAACTAATCATTACTAAAATGAAAAAGAATAGATATTTTTTTGGTTTATTAGCATTCATATTTTCTATAAGCCAACTGACCCAATGTAATAAGGAAGATAAGTCTTTGGAAAAGAGCAAAGAGGCATCCATCATCTCCTTTGAATTAGGCACTTATAAAGGCAAGTTAAACGGCACCTCCTTCATTGTAGAGGTACCTTATGGAACGGATATAAGTTCTTTATCGGCAAAGGTAAAGTTATCGTCAAAGGCAACGATCAAACCCGACCCAACGACAGTGAAAGATTGGAACAATCCAGTATCTTTTACGGTAACTGCAGAGAATGGAGAGAGCAAAAAATATACAGTAACGGTAAAAATATTACCTCCATTATTGACCTTTGAAAAACTGACCAAAGAATATACAAAAGGCGGGCATTTGAATGCTACAGAAATTCTAAAGCATGTAAAAGGTGAAAAGGCGGGCTATACTTTAAAAGAGATTACAAATCTGAATCCCAATGATATAGTAAGGGTCAATGGAACTGCGCCAAATCTAAGGTTAGCATTTAATCGTGTGGGCGTTTTTACAGCTTCGTTGCGTTTAAAACACAATGCTACATCAGATTTGGATGTAACGCTCAGTAATGCAGCGTTTGAAATTACAAAGGGGGTTGCTCCATCGGATTTAAGCTGGAAAAGACAAAGCAAGGTTTATGGTTCGGGGGGAGAGATCAGCAATGGGGAATTATTAGCGGGTCTTAACGGAACAAAAACAGGCTATACCATTAAAACAGTAACCATCAGTGATGCAGGAGGCACAGGTGCAAGGGTTTCAGGGAGTGGCACTGCAGCTAAGATAGGTAGTTATACGCGAGTGGGTAAATTGACCTTAACACTTGTATTTGAACACGCTACCAAAGCAGATAAAACCATAAGCGGTGCCGCATTTGAAATTACAAAGATGATGGCACCTACCAATTTAACTTGGGTAAAACAATTCAAGAGGTATCGTTCTGGAGAGGAGATAAGCAACGTTGAATTGTTGTCAGGTCTCGAAGGTTCAAAAGTAGGTTATCAGATTAAAAGTGTAGAGATTACGACTGATTCAGGGGGTAGTGGTGCGCGTGTTTCAGGTAGTGGTACTGCAGCTAAGATCGTGGGTTATGGCAAGCCTACTATCTTGACATTGACACTTGCATTTGAACACGCTACCAAAGCAGACAAAACCATAACGGGTGCACAATTTGAACTTACCAGTGGAGCTGTATCTGTACCTTTAAGTTGGAGCAGACAAAGCAAGGTTTACAGTCCCGCAGGAGAGATAAGCAATGCAGAATTATTGGGCGGTGTGCGAGGTACAAAAACAGGGTATCGTATCAAATCAGTACAGATTACGACTGATTCAGGGGGCAGTGCAGCAAGGGTTTCAGGTAGTGGTACTGCAGCTAAGATCGTGGGTTATCGCAAAGCCACTATCTTGACGTTGGCACTGGTACTTGAACACGATGCCAAACCAGAAAAAACCCTAAGTAATGCAATGTTTGAAATTAGAAAGATGCCCGTACCAGCTGATTTAACTTGGCGTAAACAAAGTAAGGTTTATAGTTTTGGAGGAGAGATCAGCAATGGAGAATTATTAAGAGGTCTTAGCGGTACAAAAACAGGGTATCGTATCAAATCAGTACAGATTACGAGTGATTCCTCAAGTAGTGGTGCGCGTGTTTCAGGTAGTGGTACTGCAGCTAAGATCGTGGGTTATAACAGAGCGGTTACTTTGATGCTATCTATTACATTTGAACATGATACGAAAGAAGATAGAACCATAACGGGTGCAGAATTTGAAATTACGAAGGGTGCAACACCAAGTTTAAGTTGGACAAAGCAAACGAAGCCGTTTAGCAGTGGCGGAGAAATTACCCATTCCGATTTATTAGCAGGGGTTACGGGCAGTGATAAGAATGGATACACCCTTAAAACCGTTAACATTACCAGTACAAACGGTACAGGTGCAAGGGTTTCAGGGAGCGGTACTTCAGTTAAAATTACGAGTTATACCAAAATGGGTACGCTTACGCTCACCCTTGTTTTACAACACACTGCTAAACCAGATGTAACCCTTACAGGTGCACAGTTTGAAATAACGAAGGGCAGTGCGGAAAGTTTAAGTTGGAGGAAGCAAACGAAACCGTTTAGCAGTGGTGGCGAAATTACCAATACCAATCTATTAGCAGGCGTTACGGGCAGTGGTAAGAATGGATACACGATTAAAACCGTTACCATTACCAGTACAAACGGTACAGGTGCAAGGGTTTCAGGGAGCGGCAGGGCTGCTAAAATTACAAGTTACACCAAAGTAGGTACGCTTACGCTCACCCTTGTTTTAGCACACCACAGCAAACAAGATGTAACCCTTAGAAACGCACAGTTTGAAATTACGAAGGCGTCAGCACCGCCTTTAAGTTGGACGAATCAGACGAAGCCGTTTAGCAGTGGTGACGAAATTACCAATGCCGATTTATTAGCAGGCGTTACGGGTAGTGGTAAGAATGGATACACCATTAAAACCGTTACCATTACCCATACAAACGGTACAAGTGCGAGGGTTTCAGGGAGCGGTACTTCAGCTAAAATTACGAGTTATACCAAAGTAGGTACGCTTACCCTTACGATTGTTTTACAACACGATGCTAAAGACGATGTAACCCTTAGAAAAGCAGAGTTTCATATTTATCGTGATATTTTTACGATAAGTAGTAGTGGGGAAGTAAAACTTAAAACAGGCGTTGACAAAAATAGTTTAACAACAGTAACCATTCCCTATATGATTAATGGTACCACCGTAACCAGTATTGGAGAGCAGGCATTTTACTTTTGTACTTCACTTACCCGTATTACGATTCCTAATTCTGTAACCAGTATTGGAGCTTGGGCATTTTACTTTTGTAATTCACTTACCCGTATTACGATTCCTAATTCCGTAACCAGTATTGTAAGGTTGGCATTTTCTCGTTGTACTTCACTTACCAGTATTACGATTCCTGATTCCGTAACCAGTATTGGAAATTCGGCATTTTCTGAATGTACTTCACTTACCAGTATTACGATGGGTAATTCCGTAACCAGTATTGGACAGCAAGCATTTTCTGAATGTACTTCACTTACCAGTATTACGATGGGTAATTCCGTAACCAGTATTGCAAGTTATGCATTTTCTCTATGTACTTCACTTATCAGTATTACGATTCCTAATTCCGTAACAACTATTGGAAGTGAGCCATTTAGAGATTGTAGCAAGCTCACTACCATAGAGGTACCTACAGCTATGGTGACTGGTTGGCAAGCGAACCTAAGAAAAGGTAATAGTGCATCAGTGGTGGGGTATTAAGTAATAGGGAGAGCCCCGTGGCTCTCCTAAAATGGTGGTGAATACTTTTTTAATCCCCCTTTGCTTCCCCCTTTTTAAAGGGGGACTAAGAGGGGGTCAGCACAAACACACGGAGCAAGTCCCTACTTTTTTGCGTACTTAATTCCGCTTTTTAAACGGGAAAAAGGGGGATTTTACCAAAGATGCCCCTACTAAAATAATTTCTCTTTTGTACCTGTTTTTGAGACTCAAAAAAAATTATTTTCTTTTTTTATTATTTAATAGATTTGTTTATTAATTTTGAATTTCATTAAATTATTGATAATTTATCATCAATAATTAATTATTAATTGTTAATTATTACTAAAATGAAAAAGATTAGATATTTTTTTGGTTTATTAGCATTCATATTTTCTATAAGCCAACTGACCCAATGTAATAAGGAAGATAAGTCTTTGAAAAAGAGCAAAGAGGCATCGATCATCTCCTTTGAATTAGGCACTTATAAAGGCAAGTTAAACGGCACCTCATTATTAATAGAGTTACCCTACGCAGCGGATATAAGTTCTTTATCGGCAAAGGTAAAGTTATCGGCAAAGGCAACGATCAAACCCGACCCAAAGACAGTGAAAGATTGGAGCAATCCAGTATCTTTTACAGTAACCGCAGAAAATGGAAAAGATAGTAAAAAATATACAGTAACGGTAAAAATATTACGTCCGGTATTGACCTTTGAAAAACTGACCAAAGAATATACAAAAGGTGGGCATTTGAATGCTACAGAAATTCTAAAGCATGTAAAAGGTGCAAAGGCGGGCTATACTTTAAAAGAGATTACAAATTTGAATCCTAATGATATAGTAACGGTCAATGGAACTGCACCAAATCTAAGGTTAGAATTTAATCGTGTGGGTGTTTTTACGGCTTCATTGCACTTAAAACACAATGCTACATCCGATTTGGATGTAACGCTCAGTAATGCAGCGTTTGAAATTACAAATGGGGTTGCTCCATCGGATTTAAACTGGGTAAAACAAAGCAAGGTTTATCGTTTGGGAGAAGAGATCAGTAATTCAGAATTATTAAACGGTCTTAGCGGAACAAAAACAGGCTATACCCTTAAAACAGTAACCATCAATGATGCAGGAGGCACAGGTGCAAGGGTTTCAGGTATGGGCACTGCAGCTAAGATCGTTGGTTATACTCGGGCGGGTAACTTGACCTTAATACTTGTACTTGAACACGCTACCAAAGCAGAAAAAACGCTAAGTAATGCAACGTTTGAAATTAGGAAGATGCCTGTACCGGCTGATTTAACTTGGCGTAAACAAAATAAGGTTTATAGTGCTGGAGGAGAGATAAGCAACGCAGAATTATTAAACGGTCTTAGCGGTACAAAAATAGGCTATCGAATAAAAACAGTAACCATAAGTAATAAAGCAGGTACAGGAGCAAGGGTTTCAGGTAGTGGCACTTCAGCTAAGATCGTCAGTTATACCAAGGCGGGTACTTTGACTTTATCGATTGTATTTGAACACGATACCAAAGAGGATAAAAACATTACTGGTGCGGAGTTTGAAATTACGAAGGCTTCAGCACCGCCTTTAAGTTGGAGGAAGCAAAGGAAGCCGTTTAGCAGTGGTGGCGAAATTACCCATGCCGATTTATTAGCAGGCGTTACAGGAAGCGGTAAGACGGGTTACACCCTTAAAACCGTTAACATTACCAATACAAACGGTACAGGTGCAAGGGTTTCAGGGAGCGGTACTTCAGCTAAAATTACGAGTTATACCAAAATGGGTACGCTTACGCTCACCCTTGTTTTACAACACACTGCTAAACCAGATGTAACCCTTAGCAATGCACAGTTTGAAATAACGAAGGGCAGTGCGGAAAGTTTAAGTTGGAGGAAGCAAACGAAACCGTTTAGCAGTGGTGGCGAAATTACCAATGTCGAGCTATTAGCAGGCGTTACGGGCAGTGGTAAGAATGGCTACACCCTTAAAACCGTTAACATTACCAATAAAAACGGTACAAGTGCGACTGTTTCAGGGAGCGGCAGAGCGGCTAAAATTACGAGTTATAACAAAGTAGGTACGCTTACTCTTACGATTGTTTTACAACACGATGCTAAAGACGATGTAACCCTTAGAAACGCAGAGTTTCATATTTATCGTGATATTTTTACGATAAGTAGTAGTGGGGAAGTAACACTTAAAATAAGCGTTGACAAAAATAGTTTAACAACAGTAACCATTCCTTATATGATTAGTGGTACCACCGTAACCAGTATTGGATATAGGGCATTTTATAGATGTAGTTCACTTACCAGTATTACGATTCCTAATTCCGTAACCAGTATTAGAGCTTCGGCATTTAATACTTGTACTTCACTTACCAGTATTACGATTCCTAATTTCGTAACCATTATTCAAACTTCAGTATTTAAAGATTGTGTTTCACTTACCAGTATTACGATGGGTAATTCCGTAACCCGTATTGGAAATTCGGCATTTTCTAATTGTACTTCACTTACCAGTATTACGATTCCTGATTCCGTAACCCGTATTGGATGGGATATATTTAAAGATTGTACTTCACTTACCAGTGTTACGATTGGTAATTCCGTAACCAGTATTACAAATTCGGCATTTCAGAATTGTACTTCACTTACCAGTATTACGATTCCTAATTCCGTAATCAGTATTGCAGATAGGGCATTTTATAAATGTACTTCACTTACCAGTATTACGATTCCTAATTCCGTAACCAGTATTGGATTAGCCACATTTTCTAATTGTACTTCACTTACCAGTATTACGATTCCTAATTCCGTAACCAATATTAGATTAGCCCGCATTTTCTGTTTGTACTTCACTTACCAGTATTACGATGGGTAATTCCGTAACCAGTATTGGAAAGTGGATATTTAGAAATTGTAGCTCCCTTATTACCATCAAACTGCCTCATTCCATAACCACTATTGGAGATGATCCATTTACAGGTTGTAGCAAGCTCACTACCATACATGTACCTAAAGCTAAAGTGTCTGGTTGGGAAGTGAACCTAAGAAAGGTAATAGTGCATCAGTGGTGGGGTATTAAGTAATAGGGAGAGCCCCGTGGCTGTCCCTAAAATGGTGGTGAATACTTTTTTAATCCCCCTCTAAGAGGGGGTCAGCACAAACACACGGAGCAAGTCCCTACCTTTTTGCGTACTTAATCCCCCTTTTTCCCCTTTTAAAAAGGGGGATTTTACCAAAGATCCCCCTACTAAAATAATTTTCTTTCTATACTTGTTTTGAGACTTAAAAAAATTATTTTCTTTATTTATACTATGTTTTTTTGTAAGTTTGCCCCCCATTAAATCATTGATAATTACTAATATTTATGATAAGTAGAATTTAATTTTAAAAAACATAAAACTACAATGAAAATTATGGAAATAAAAAATAGATATTTTTTTAGTTTATTAGCATTCATATTTTCTATAAGCCAACTGACCCAATGTACTAAAGACGATAAATCTTCGGGAAAAGAGCAAAGAGGCATCGATCATCTCCTTTGAATTAGGCACTTATAAAGGGAAGTTAAACGGCACCTCATTATCATTATTAATAGAGTTACCTTACGGAACAGATATAAGTTCTTTATCGGCAAAGGTAAAGTTATCGTCAAAGGCAACGATCAAACCCGACCCAACGACAGTGA
This sequence comes from Ichthyobacteriaceae bacterium, assembly GCA_965226285.1. GTDB lineage: Bacteria > Bacteroidota > Bacteroidia > Flavobacteriales > Ichthyobacteriaceae > CBDDCQ01. Next base: position 276,996 of record CBDDCQ010000005.1, on the reverse strand, counting down.
AAGACTGGAACAATCCAGTATCGTTTACGGTAACTGCAGAAAATGGAAAAGATAGTAAGAAATATACAGTAAAGGTAAAAATATTACCTCCAGTATTGACCTTTGAAAAACTGACCAAAGAATATACAAAAGGTGGGCATTTGAATGCTACAGAAATTCTAAAGCATGTAAAAGGTCAAAAGGCTGGCTATACTTTAAAAGAGATCACAAATCTGAATCCTAATGATATAGTAACGGTCAATGGAACTGCACCAAATCTAAGGATAGAATTTAAGCAATCAGGGGTTTTTACGGCTTCGTTTGCGTTTAAAACACAATGCTACATCAGATTTGGATGTAACGCTCAGTAATGCAGCGTTTGAAATTATAAAGCGTGCGGCACCGTCTTTAACTTGGACGAAGCAAACGAAGGCGTTTAGCAGTAGCGGCGAAATTACCAATTCCGAGCTATTAGCAGGCATTACGGGCAGTGGTAAGAATGGCTACACCCTTAAAACCGTTACCCATTACCAATGTAAACGGTACAGGAGCAAGGGTTTCAGGAGCGGCAGGGCTGCAAAAATTACGAGTTATACCAAAGTGGGTACGCTTACGCTCACCCTTGTATTAGAGCATCATACTAAAGAAGATGCTACTATTAGAAATGCGAAGTTTGAGATTACCAAAGCGAATGCGGAAAGTTTAAGTTGGACCAAGCAAAAGAAAATTTATACCAATGGCATAGAAATTACCAATGCTGAGCTATTAGCAGGCGTTACAGGAAGCGGTAAGAATGGATACACCCTTAAAACCGTTAACATTACGAATGCAAACGGTACAGGTGCAAGGGTTTCAGGGAGCGGCAGAGCTGCAAAAATTACGAGTTATACCAAAGTGGGTACGCTTACGCTCACCCTTGTATTAGAGCATCATACTAAAGAAGATGCTACTATTAGAAATGCGAAGTTTGAGATTACCAAAGCGAATGCGGAAAGTTTAAGTTGGACCAAGCAAAAGAAAATTTATACCAATGGCATAGAAATTACCAATGCTGAGCTATTAGCAGGCGTTACAGGAAGCGGTAAGAATGGATACACCCTTAAAACCGTTAACATTACGAATGCAAACGGTACAGGAGCAAGGGTTTCAGGGACCGGCAGGGCTGCAAAAATTACGAGTTATAACAAGGTTGGTACGCTTACGCTCACCCTTATTTTAGAACACGATACTAAAAAAGATGTTACCATTGCAAACACACAGTTTGAGATTTATAAGATTTTTGATATAACGGGTAGTGGGGTAGTAACAATTAAAGCAAGTGTTGATAAAAATAGTTTAATAACAGTAATTATTCCTAATACGATTGATGGCACTACCGTAACCAGTATTGGACCTTTGGCATTTCGGTATTGTAGTTCACTTACCCGTATTACGATTCCTAATTCCGTAACCAGTATTGGAATGCAAGCATTTAATGGTTGTACTTCACTTACCCGTATTACGATTCCTAATAAGGTAACCAGTATTGAAAAGTGGGTATTTTATGCTTGTAGTTCACTTACCAGTATTACGATTCCTAATTCCGTAACCAGTATTGGAAATGGGGCATTTCAGTATTGTAGTTCACTTACTCGTATTACGATTCCTAATAAGGTAACCAGTATTGGAGAGTGGGCATTTATTGCTTGTAGCAAACTTACCAATATTACGATTCCTAATAAGGTAACCAGTATTGGAAAGTGGATATTTAAAGATTGTAGTTCCCTCATGACCATCAAGCTGCCTGATTCCATAACAGCTATTGGAGATCATCCATTTACAGGTTGTAGCAAGCTCACTACCATAGAGGTACCTACAGCTAAGAGGACTGCTTGGGAAGCGAACCTAAAAAAAGGTAATACTGCTAACGTAGTAGGGTATTAAAGTAATGGTTAGTTATTGTTTGCAGTGAATAATTTAGCTAAAGAGAATATTTTTATTAAGGGGGCTTATCAGCACAATCTCAAAAATATAGATGTGTGTATTCCACGCCATAAATTGATAGTGATTACAGGGCTATCAGGTTCAGGAAAATCTTCATTAGCTTTTCATACCTTGTATGCTGAGGGACAAAGACGATATATAGAGAGTTTATCGGCTTATGCCCGTCAGTTTATGGGTAAAATAAATAAACCTAAAGTAAAATATATTAAGGGAATTTCTCCTGCCATAGCCGTAGAACAGAAAATAAATACAACTAATCCACGTTCTACTGTGGGAACTACTACGGAGATATATGATTATCTTAAATTGTTGTTTGCAAGAGTGGGCAGTATATATTCTCCCATATCTGGGGACAAGGTACAAAAACATACTGTAAATCATGTCATAGACTTTTTGAAAACTCAAGAATTAAGCAATAAGATATTACTTATGGTACCCATAATTCAGCAGCAAGAGGCATTAGATCATCATTTAAATACACTGTGGCAACAAGGATATACCAGAGTAAAGATGGGTGATAAAATCTATAGGATTAATAATTTAATTGAGAGAAAAGTACCTATACAGGAACCCAAATATTTAGTAATAGATAGATGGGTATTATACCATACAGATGAGTTCTACAATCAGATAGCAGATTCCATAGAAACCGCATTTTACGAGGGAAAAGGACAGTGTATCATACAGAATACTTCTACACAAGTGCAATGTGTTTTTAGTAATAGGTTAGAACTTGATGGGATTACCTTTGTAGAACCTTCGGTACATCTATTTGATTTTAATAATCCTTTAGGAGCTTGCCCCAAGTGTCAAGGCTATGGTAATGTCTTAGGTATAGATGAAAAATTAGTCATCCGTGATACGGGTTTATCAGTATATCAGGGTGCAGTAATGCCATGGAAAGGAGACAAAGCCGCCAATTGGAAAGAAAAATTTATCTCACAAGCTCATGAGGCAGATTTTCCTATACATAAGCCTTATTATAAACTCGATGATAAGCACAAAAAATTTCTTTGGAATAGTACTTATGGTATATATAACTTTTTTAAAAAGGTAGAAGAAAAAATATATAAAATACAAAATAGGGTATTGTTATCTCGCTATAGAGGCAAAAGTCAATGTCCTCAATGTAATGGTCAAAGACTCTGTAAGGAAGCAAGCTATGTTCGAGTAGGTGGATATACACTTAAAGATTTGGTGCAGAAACCATTAGATGAATTGTTAACACTGATTCAAAATCTGCAACTTACTCCATATCAAAAAGAAGTTTCCAAGAGATTACTCACTGAAATAGAGACACGACTTGAATTTGTAATAAAAGTAGGCTTAGGTTATCTTACTTTAAATAGAAACTCTAATACGCTATCAGGCGGAGAATCTCAAAGGATTAACTTGGCTACTTCTCTCAGTAGCAATCTTACCGGATCTATGTATATTCTAGATGAACCCAGTATAGGATTGCATTCCTTAGATACTCAAAAATTGATAGAGGTACTCAAATCTTTATGTGATTTGGGGAATACTGTGATAGTTGTAGAACATGACGAAGATGTCATCAAAGCAGCTGATGTAGTTATAGATATAGGTCCTCAAGCGGGTGTAAAAGGTGGAGAGGTAGTATTTCAGGGGAACTATGCTGATATGCAAAATGTCAACACACTTACTGCCCAATATCTAAGAGGAACTCTTAAAATAGAAACACCTAAAACCATAAGACCTTTTAAGAATTTTATTACTCTAAAAGGTGTGAGACAAAATAATTTAAAGAACATAGATGTACGTTTTCCTCTGAATAACTTAATAGTAGTTACAGGAGTAAGTGGCTCTGGTAAGAGCTCACTGATAGATAAAGTATTACATCCTGCTTTGAAAAAACATATAGATGAAATAGGGATTGAGCAAGGGCAGTACGACGCCTTAGAAGGTAACCTAAGTGCCATAAAATGCGTAGAGTTTGTAAACCAAAATCCTATAGGAAAATCCTCGAGATCTAACCCTATCACTTATATTGGTGCTTACGATGATATAAGGCAACTTTTTGCAAATACTCCTATAGCTAAAAAAAGGAAATTACTTCCCAAACACTTTTCATTCAATGTAGATGCTGGTAGATGCGAAAATTGCAAAGGAGAGGGAAAAATTACTGTGCAAATGCAATTTATGTCCGATGTACATTTGCCATGTGAGCTATGTAAAGGCACTCGATTTAAGCAAAACGTGCTAGATGTAAAGTTCAAAGGTAAAAATATAGCAGAAATATTACAAATGACTATTTATCAAGCATCAGCATTTTTTACCGTTCATGCACAAGAAAAAATAGTTAAAAAAATAGAGCCTTTAAAACAAGTGGGTATGGGATATGTAAAATTAGGACAAGCTTCTAGTACCCTTAGTGGAGGAGAAGCACAAAGGGTAAAATTAGCTTCGTTTTTAGATGCAAAAAAAGTAGGAGAACATACTTTTTTTATATTTGATGAACCTACTACTGGATTGCATATTCACGATATTAAGAAATTGCTTATTTCTTTTGATAAATTATTAGAACAAGGGCACACAATATGCGTAATAGAACACCATTTAGATGTAATAAAGTGTGCTGATTGGGTCATAGATTTAGGTCCCAGTAGTGGGAATAACGGAGGTAACCTTCTGTTTGAAGGTACCTGCAAAGAATTTATAGATATACCCCATTCACCCACTGCTACCTTTTTAAAAGAAAAGTATTAGGGTATAGTAAAAATCATTCTACAAGAGATTGTATGCGTAGAGCTGTCTCTTTGAATTCCTCCTCAGTAAGTTTGAGCTTGTCTTTGAATAAATCCATATCACTCATAACATTTATGGGCATAAGGTGTATATGGGCGTGAGGTACTTCTAAACCTACTATAGTCATTCCTACCCTATTGCAATCAAATGATTTTTCTATAGCTTTAGCTATTTTTTGAGAAAACATCATCAGGTTGAGGTAATCTTCTCTGCTTAAATCAAAAAGTTTATCTACTTGCTTTTTAGGGATCACTAAGGTATGTCCTTGAATAACGGGGGCAATATCCAAAAAAGCAAAGTTATTTTTATCCTCAGCCACCTTATAACAAGGCACTTGACCATTTATAATTTTTGTGAATATAGATTCCATTGTTTTATTTAATCTATCGGGTAATATCTATGATTTCAAAGGTGATTTTACCTCTGGGTACTTCTATATCTACAGTGTCTCCTTTTTGTTTACCTAGTAGTCCTTTACCTATTGGAGAATCTATAGATATTTTACCTGCTTTTAAATCAGTTTCATTTTCTGCTACTAAGGTGTACTTCATTTTTTGGTTATTTGCGGTATTTTTAATCACTACAGTAGAGAGTATCAATACCTTAGAAGTATCCAGTTGAGATTCATCTATTAGTCTGGCACTGGCAAGAGTGTCTTCCATTTTTGAAATTCTCATTTCAAGTAAACCTTGTGCTTCTTTAGCGGCGTCATATTCAGCATTTTCAGATAAATCACCCTTGTCTCTTGCTTCTGCTATTTGTTGTGAAATACGAGGGCGTTCAACCATCTTTAGTTCCTCTAATTCAGTTTTTAACTTATTTAATCCCTCTCGGGTGTAATATGATATTTTAGACATAATTATTCTGTTTAAAAAACTTGTAAATAAAAAATTACTGTATCACTTAACTAAAACAGTAATCTAACTTAATTTGTATCTAAGTTACTGGGCAGCAAAAATACATCTTTTTTTAATCAAAAAGATTTAGCACTCATATCTATATGGGGTACTCCATCCCATATATACTCTTTCGATATAGTTTTAAACCCCAAGTTTTGATAAAATTTTTGTAAATAAGATTGTGCAGATATTTCTATAGTCCCATTGGAAAACTTATCCCAAATATATTCCATACTCTTTCGCATTATTTGGTTGCCTATACCTTTTTTTCGATATGATGGATTTATGACCAACCTACCTATTGATAGAGCATTATTATCATTTGCAAATATACGACTATAAGCTACTAATTCATCATTTTGAGTACAAATTAGGTGTATGGCTTTTTCGTCTTTTTCATCAATATCTAAATATAGAGATTGTTGTTCTATAATAAATACTTCTGCTCTTAATTTTAGAATTTTATACAATAGTGTATTTGATAACTGTGAAAATGTTAAAAAAGACCAATTTAAATCCATAACTTACTTGATACTACAGTTTTTTACTTTTTCCCTATTCTTATTTATTGAGTTTAAATTTGATGATTTTGGGTTGGTATCCATCAAATATTCTAAATCCATCTTTTACACTGGAGGATACTTGTACAGTTTTTTCATAAGGATTTGTTTCGGCTATATTTTATATCTTTTAGAAAAGAGTATATATCTGTACAAAGGTACAGATAATTTATTAAAGTAGCATAAAAACTCACTGTTTTTTTATGAGAAAACTACAAGAACCTCTATAACACTTGATTTCTTACCGTGCAACGGTCTTTATGATGTGTAGAGCTGTGGTAGAAATTAGAAAGAGCATGCATGAGGGCATAATATAAATAGGAATAGCACTATTTGATAGGGTATAAAAATCGAAAAGCAAAGACTATAAAGTTGATACGACTTACTTTGAAGCCTATGTAATTGCGTTTAGATTATATTTAATATTGCTTACTTTTGGTATAGTTAAAAATAGCAGTTTCAATGCCCGTAGATCTTAATTTTAAAATTTTCAACGGATAAAATATCATTATTACAACTTATTTTTATCTTCCATTGACCATTGGGGGTGTTTTTTCCTAAATAATAATTGTATCCTGTAGCAAAGGGAATAGTTCTGTTATTATATAAATTACCAAAAATTTGATCTTTGTTAGTTAATTTAAAAGATTCCCCTTTAGGATTCACTATCTCTATCCCTAATGCAATAAGGACATATTTATCATTTCTAAAATCCATAGAAAATTGTATGTATTCTACAAAATTTATGGCACTACCGTTCACTTGTATAGTTATCTCTTTCTGTATATCGCTTTGAATTGTAATACTTGCTTCAGAGGTGTATTCTTCTACTTTTTGAGGAGGTAGAAGTTTCCAATCTTTAGCCATTTTTACCGCTGCATAAGCATCTACTAATCCAAATCCCATCCATTTAGAATAAGCATATTTATCCGTATTTTTAGTATAGGTTTCGCCTGTATCATGCCAGATGTTATCGGATATTTGTACTTTGTCCTTTTTAGCAGATTCAGCTAAAATCAATTTTACATCTCTATAAGTGAGTAAAGGATTAGCTTGTCTTATCAATGCTACTACACCCGCTACGATAGGTGTTGCTGCTGAAGTTCCTGAAAATTTAGTATAATTCCCTATATCATAACCACATTTTCCGCTAGCTCCGTCAGTACGGTCAGAGCTCAATACATCTTTAGTAAAAGCACCTACCCAATGACATGCACCCCATTTTGCTGCTCCTCCAAGTTTTCCTTTTTTAGTTATTCCGGGTACCGCTATTACAGCATGATGAGAAAATTCGGCACTAACAGCTATTGAACTTATTGGGAAATTACCTGAACTAAATACATAAGATGAACCCTTACCTCCAAAACCCTCTTTTATTCCCTTGTCAAAATACTTATGTAATTTTAGCGGTTCAGGTTCATAAATATCAGCTGAAATTGTCCAACTGCAACTATATACTGCTATATTTTTAGGATCGGTGAATGCTTTAATGAAGGTTTCTACAGGTTGGATAGATCCTGTACCCGTCACAGTATGACCATAGATTTTAGCTCTAGGAGCTACTCCTATAATACCTATTAGATTGTCTTTGCCAGCGATAATACCTGCTGGAGGTGTTCCATGGTTTGATTTACAAACCTGAGTATCAGTGAGGGTGATATGGTTTCTTATACTTAGGATGTTTGGTTTCAAATCGGGGTGCTCTCTATCTATTTGTGCATCAACTACCGCTACATTGATACCTTGCCCCAGATAGCCTAACTTCCAAACAGGTTCTACATTAATATCTAAACCTGCTACTCCGCCATCTTGTCCCGTGTTTTTTAAATACCATTGATCTTTGTACATAGGGTCGTTTACTACAAAGGGACCCATACCTGATTTTACAACCTCTGTAGGTTCTGATTTTACCTCAATTCCTATTTTATCACCTTTTGTAAAATATACTCCTACACTTATTCGACTACCCAAATCTGCCCATTTCAATACATAATTTGTGCCATTGGCAGATGGTATGGTAACATTATCTCTATACCATTGTATCACACGACTATATCCATCCGGTGCAGATGCAACAGTAGCTGTAAGGGTTTTACCTACTACAGTCTCTCCAGATAAAGTAGGCTTGGATGGTTTAGGTATAGATTTATCTACATCATCTTTGACAACCTCTGTAGGTTCTGATTTTACTTCTTCCCCTCTTTTATCACCTTTCTTAAAATATACTCCTACACTTATTTTATGACCTATATCTATCCGATTTAATACATAAGTAATCCCTGTAATACCTGAAACAAGAGTACCATTTCTATACCATTTTATCACACGACTATATCCATCCGGTGCAGTTTGTAACGTGGCTGTAAGGGTCTTGCCCACTGTAGCATTCCCTGATAAACTAGGCTTGGATGGCTTAGGTATGGACTCCTCTACCACATCATTAATAACATTATCTCTGCAGGAAAATACAAACACTACTAAAAGCGTAATAGTAAGTTTGATAAGATTAGAATTTAAACAAAACATATCAATATTTTTATTTTATGAGTTATAGAAAAAATAGTCCATTGTAAAAGTCTTAGGATATACTTTTTTTGATTTTGAATTCGGATTCGTAAATCCTCTTTCTGTCTTACGGTAAGCATAAATCATATAAACTTGCTTGTGTTTTAATTTAATTTTTCAAAAAAAAATTAAAGACGCAAATATATAAAAATTAATTGAGAATGAAATTCTTTTGCAATGTTTTTTACTTGTATTGTTATATAACTCGTTTTAGACGCTCATAAAAAAATACTTTTTTGGTCAATTTTTTAGTACAAAGGTCTCCAGTACTACGACAAACACAAAAAATATAAAGAAGATAAACTTTTTTCATATATGAGTATTAGTTTATTTTATGTAAATGTAATAATTTTATAAATTACAGTAATAACAATCTTTATTTTGTAGATGTGAAAAAGGGGTATCTGTATCTAAAATCTCAGTTAAGATTTTTTTAAGGCACTCTTCAAATTCTCTGATAATAATTTCATCTATTAGCATATTTTTATTGATTTTGGTGTTTTGTATCCATTTGCCAAGCTGGTTAGTACATACAATACCCGATGTTATCTTATTTTGTATTTTAGGGTGCATATCCCTATACATATAAGCATATAGTAAGAGTTGTAAAACTTTATCTTTTCCTTTTAATGTTTCAAAGTTTTTTACTTTTAGTTCTTCGGGGGCGAGTCCCCCTGTTTTGTAATCTATAATTCGGGTGATACCATCAGATATATCTATTCTATCGGCTTTTCCTTTGAGATTTACTATAGTGTTATCGCTTAATTTTATATTTTTTTTCAATTCTACTTCTAGTGCTTTTATATGTGTATTAGGTGTTAGGTTTTCTAATTCTACGCTCAAAAATTCTTCTACTATCTTTATACCTATTTCTTTTGATAGATAGTTGATGCCATTTTCTGTGTGTGTTATCTTATAGATATCAAATGCCTTTTCAATTAGATGGAGGATGGTATTTTTATCTATGTTTTCTAAGTATGTTCTTGTGAGTTGTCCTATTTTTAAAGGTTCTTGATATAAATCTTTTAATACATTGTGGATGATACTGCCAAAGGTATTACTTTTTATATCTTCTTCTATTTCATCTATTTCTTTTATACCTATAATGTATTTGTGATAGAATTCTATGGGACATTGCAGATAGGTATTGATGCAAGAGGGAGATATTCCTTTTTGGAAAAGATATTTTATTTTTTCAATAATTTCATCAGTTTTTTCTACTTTATCTGCTCTAAGAGCTTTGTTTTGGCTGTAGGCTATATAGTTTTTCTGTGTAATTTCAAATCTACTCTCTTGTTTGAGTTGCATAATAAACCTACTCTCTTCTCCTGTAGAAGAAATATCAATATCATTATTATAAATTAAATAAACCTTTTTACTTTCTAATATCATTCTATAAAAATGATAGGCATATATTGCATCAGTTTGTTTATAGGTAAACATTCCTGAATGTAATTTAATATCATGAGGTATAAATGAGTTATGAGCCTTTGCAACAGGTAATATACCTTCATTTACCGATAGCATAATTACGTTTTCAAAATCGAGTGTTCGTGTTTCTAAGAGTCCCATAATCTGTAAACCTTTTAAGGGTTCTCCTTCTATAGTCATATTTTCGGTACACAATTCATTTTGGTAAATTTGTTTTATAATACGGATATATTCTAAGGGTTTGTTTATACTAAACAGTTGGGGGTATAATAGGGTAATTTGCTCTATTCTATTGAATAGCCTATGAAAGTAGAATAAATATTCTATATTTACTTTGTATTGATTTTTATTATAGTAGGTTTTAGATTTTAATAAATTGATAAGATGTTGAAATAACTGTAAGCAATCTTTATGTTGTTGTATTATGTTATGTAGTTCAAAGGGTAATTCTTTAGAGTGTAGATAAACCTTTCTATATCTGGTAAGTACGTATTGCCACTCTCGAGTATTCCATAGTTTTTGACTTAAAGGATGTTTATATAGGTTCTCTAAATTTTTGTAGTAGAATTTACCCTGTTTATAGTAGGAAATAAGCAATTCAAACCAATATTCGAAAAATGAACTCAAAGGAATATTTTTAAGGGGAAGTCCCATAGTTACGTTAATATCTTGAATGTGTTCAGGTACACTATATAGCATGGGAGTCAATAGTGTTTCATCGCATAATACTATGCAGGTATTCGAATAATCTTTCAAGTTCAAATGATGTAGAATATCCCCTGCAATTTTGCATTGGGCTATATTATTTCCTGCAGAGATGATTTCGATTTTAATGTTCTTATTATGGTTAAATATCCATTTAAATGATCCATTCTTGTATTTGAATATATTGTTTAAATTTTGGTTTTGCATTTTTCTAAAAGAGTACCCTGCTTCCTGATTTTCATTCTCTAAGTAGTACGGGTGGGTATGCCAATATATATCTGCGATGCCTTCATTTGATAAGTGTTCTACAATGGTAAGTTCAGATTTGTTTAGTGTATTAAATCCTATAAAGATATATTTAACATCAGGAGTATTGGTTTTAATTTCTTTAGTGATGTTCTCAATATTTTCGGCTATGAATCTATAACTTTTACCTTGATAACTTACATTTTGTTCCTCTAATCTATTGTTAAAATTTTGGTAATACCTTTTCATATAACCCATGAATTCATAATATCGGTTGATAACTTTAGATTCGGATATTTCTGTAGAAACGTCCCATCTTTTTATCTCGGATATATCTTTAATGTTTTCAAGTATTTTAGTAGGTTCTATTAAATGTTTATCTATTTCGTTAAAGTCTTGTAGTAACGTTTGTCCCCAGTTAAAAAAGTCATTTAAACTTCCAAGGTTATCATTCACTTCTTTACAAGATAAATACAATTCTATCATCAATCGAGTTTGAGCATATTTATTCTTACCAGATAAAGCGTAGATAAATTCTTCTATAGAAGATATATCAGGTAACCAAATGGTATCTTGCGGCAATTTTTTTTTAAGTTTGTCTTTTAAAAATAGACCTGTCCTCTTGTTAGGAGATATAATTTTTACTTTTGTAAAGTCAGGGTATTTGTCTATTAGGGTTTGAGCCAATTTACCTAAAAAACTCATCTTAATCTAAGGAATTAGGTATAAATTTAGATTTTTTTTGCTTTTTTATAGTGCTCTTCCGTAATTTCAAAAATATATTCACCATTTTTATTTATGGTGTAATGTTCTTTATTTAGAGGGGATTTTTCTTTGGGGATATCTGAATGTGAGTAAATCAATGCTTTAGATGCTTCATGCTTATTGTAAAACTTATTGTAAAACGTGATGATTGCACTATCCTTGTATTTATAATAAGGTGGAGGTATTTTATCTGTTCCCTCGCTATAAAAAATAATACGATTATTTTTTTTGGCATTAATTTCAAAAAATAATGTTTCATCTCTACTAAGATTGATAAGTTTTATAGTTACAGGATATTCTGTTCTATTGTGGAAACGGTATGTGTTTTTTGTATAATCAATGGCTTTTGAATAATCATTTTTTGTAATGGTATAAGTATAAGTAACTTCTTTAAGATCAAAATCATCAGTAAAACTATTGTATCCTTCTATTTCTTTAGTAGTCTTTATATAATTTGAATATGATGTTGGGCTTTTGGAATAGCTCTTATTATTCAAATATCTTAGCATTTTCCCATTTTCAAATAGAATATCTACATTTTTATTTGCATTAAAATTAGTATAATTACTATCGTGTTTGTGTTGAAATTTATAGTAGCCTCCTTTAAATATTTTTAACATTTTGAATTCGTAAAGAAGATGTTCATTATTGGATCTTGAAATATTTATATTAGTGTGACTACTTGCTATAATGTAATCATTGGTATAGAACCTCATATTTAAATCTATACCTGAATCATTTTTGAATACTACAAAAGATTTTTTGTAGTATTCACGTTCTGTCTTTGTACAAGAAACAATAAGTATTACAGATATAATAAATAATCTCTTCATCTTTATTTTTTAATACTTTTAGCTTTTTTATAATCTTCCTGAGTAATTTCATATTTGTATGTTCCATCGCTTTGTTTTGTATAATATTTTAAATTTAACGGAGATTTTATTTCAGTATCTTTACTTAGATATTTTAACTCTTTATCATCATTATTATCATAAAATATAATAATAGCTTCATCTCTCATATTAAAATATGGAGGAGGGATAAAATTATTTTTTGCATACACATAAAAAGAAATATTTGAGGCACGATTAGGGGGAATATAAATGGAATAGTATTCAGAGTTACTGTAATTGAAAAAAGTCAATTCTGTTGATTTTGGAGTCTGATTGTAATAGTAACATGTATTTCTAGTAAAATATTTAGCATTATTGTAGTCTTCTGGTGTAATGGAATAAGTATATTTTAATTCGCGTGTTTCGTTATCGTGATGATTGATAATCTTTTTCTCATAACTGTCTTTGTGAAGAGGGGATCTCTCATATCCTGTTAATTTCTTATACTCTAAAATTGTTTGATTTGCAAATATAATATTCATATTCATAATGTCTCTAGGCGTTTGACCTCTAAGTAAATATGATGCTCTTTTAGGTATGTTAATCCAGTCTTTATCGTCATACATTTTTATAGTATTATTGTCTATAATTTTGCTTTCCGAAATATTGTACTCTATCTCAATATCATAGTTAGTATCATTTTTATAAATTAAAGATGAGTATTCCATATAACGTGATCTTTTATCATCACGTCCAAACCAAGTACAAGAATAGTTAAAAATCAAAATAATAAATAATAACATCAAGCGTTTCATAACTATTTCAAACATTATTTAAAAATATAATAATTCTCAACTTGCAAATATAAACAATCAAATTACAAGTGCAACATTTTATTTTGTTCTTTAGATTACAAAATTATGAAATAATAGCGTTGGTTTTTGATAATTTATGTTTTTTTGTATCTTTATCGTCTGTGAATTGTTTATAATGTTTCATAGGCAACTTTTTTAGAACCTCAAATATAGGGTAAATTTACCTCTATGTTTGTGCTAAATGTTGCACTTATTAATGGAATTTACATTATTTTACTTTCCATCGGTTTCGTTTTTATAAAGCAATTCGTATAGTTCACTTACTTTTTTTTGTAATTGTGTTTTGTCAATAAGTTTGGTTTTATAGTCTGCAACCATAGTGGGTGATAAGCTACGGTTTAAAGCAAATTCTACCACTTCTTTATCTTTACTTTTGCAAATTAAAATACCTATGCTTGGGTTTTCATTAGGTAGTTTTACATTTTTATCCAATGCTTCTAAATAAAAATTCATTTTTCCTAAATGTTCAGGTGTAAATTCAGTAACTTTTAATTCAATAACAACTAAACATTGTAATTCTCTGTGGTACAAAAGTAAATCAATATAATAGTCGTGCATACCTACTTGTATGCGATATTCTTCACCCACAAAAGTAAATCCCCTACCCAACTCCATTAAAAATTTTTTGATATTGCTTACTAACTGATTTTGCAAATCCTTTTCTTGATAAGTTTCAGGTAGGTCTAAAAACTCAAAAACATAAGTATCTTTAAATGGTTGGTTTGTTTTAGGTAATTGTGTCAACACTGTTGACATATATTGTGTCAACGCTGTTGATACATTTTGATTAGAGAGCATGGTTCGTTCATATACACTGCTTTCTATTTGCCTTACAAGTATTCTATTGCTCCACTTTTCTTTACTGGCAAGACCAATATAAAACTGCTTTTCTTCCAAAGTGGGGCATTTAGATAAAATGCTTAAATGGTTACTCCAAGATATTTCAGTTAAAACTTTTCTTATATTTTTAACTTGGTGATAAGTTTCATAAAATTGCTTCATTCTGTACAATCCCCTTTTGTTAAAACCTTTTAGGTTGGGAAAATAATGCATAATATATTTTGCTAATTCTTCTACTACCGCATCCCCCCATTTGCCATTGGATATTTTTTTAAAAACATAATTTCCAACATTCCAATACAGCAATACCAAATCTTGGTTTATTTTAGCATATACTTTTTGTTGAGCGGTTTGTATAAGCGTTATAATATGCTTAAAATCTTTTTTTTGCACTTTTTTATTTTCCATAAAATATTTCAGGTTCTTTTACGCTATTTCCTCCTCCTGTTAAGATCGTTCTATACAAAATACCTTTATCATCAGTATCATAAGAAATGGCATCAAATTTTTCTTCCCATAATTTATTTTGTTTGCGATACTTAGTAAATTCTTTTGCCAAAGGTTCTAATTCATTGTCAATTTTTGCTCCAGTAGTACTAATGCCTGCTTTTTCCACTTCCGCAATGGGAATTTCATAATGAAATGCTTGTTTTATTTGGGTTTTTATTTCGCTGTTTATTTTTTCATTTAATGCCTTTAATTCTTTTCTCAAAACCTTTTTTTTATCTGTACTGGGTGCTTTTTTTCCTCTTAAAGCCAATTTATTTTGAATAAATTCTGATTTAGATTTATATTTCTCTTGTATTTTTTCTTCTGCTTTATGCCCAAAAATTCTACTGGACTTTTTGAGCACAAAGGCAGCAGCAAAGGTGGAGCTTTATTTTATTATTTTCTTTGTAAATTCAATAAGCCGATAAAAAATCCCAAATTACTTGATTGGTATTAAAGTCTTTATTGAAATTACCTAACTTCCTGTTGGTAAAACAGTCTGCATTAAAACGTGCATTAGGCCAGTGATGTCCTCCGTCTTCAATTTTGTAAAAAAGTAATGAATAAGAAGGACGATAATCTATTTTTACCACTTTAGATTTGTCTTTTGTGTTGTGATTGGGTAAATAATTCTCCGTGTAATTTACCTTGTTTTTAGGATTTCCCAGCCAATATTCAAGTGTTTTTTTAGCTGAAAGGTAATACGGCGAACCGTCATTAGCTTTGATACCATCATAGAACCAATCATCAGTACCTTCAATTAAAAACAGCGGAATGTTAGGTGTTCTTTTATGAGTAGTTTTAATGAATTTATGATTAAACATATTAGCTGCAATTACTGCCATAGCGGTAATTTTTTTAGGAATTTCGTGTGCCATAATATAACAAAACACACCACCACCAGACATTCCTACAAAATAACAACGGTTTTTATCTACTGAATATTTGTTTTCAACTAATTGTATGAGTTTTTTGATATAATCTCTATCCGTTTTATCATAATATCTCCAGCTTTTATCTACACCATTGGGAACAACGAGTATAAAATGATTTTTATCAGCCGTTTCAGATAATTTGGTATAAAAGTTCATCTGCCAACCGCTGGAACCATCGCCGTGAAATAAATAAAGTACAGGATATTTTTTTGAGGCATCATACTCTTTGGGTAAATATAAATGATACGTTCTTTTAACACCATCTAACAATAGTGCTTTTTTGGAAGCACAAGACAAAGCAAAAAAAGTAACAAAACACAAAAAGTAATATTTCATAAACAGTAAAAATTTTCAAATATATGTTCTTAAGATCGTTGCAATATTAATCAAAAATATCGAAATGATTTAATAACAGGTCGATTCCACTTACTAATGGAATTTACAGTATATAATTAAATTTTACTAAAAATATTTACATTTAATTCACCACAATAGGCATTGTGGTTGGCGAGCCTTTTATAGGCTATAAGGTCAATTTTAACAGCTCCTACCATTAGTTTTGTTTTTATTTGTATGGGGATTTTGTTGTCATCAGTACTTACCGAAAAACAATAACGACTCTTTTTCTTTAAAAATACGTCCAGACATTACCATAGGTATTAGTTTATGGCATTTTATTTTACCAATTACGTGTTTTGATGATTTCGTCCCCTATATATTTTAGCTTAAAGTGAAATTGAATGAATATTTAATTGATAAGCATAAATAAAAATTAATGAAAGACAAAAAAAGTCTAAATTATCAAAAAGTATATCTAATTATTTCATACATTTGTAATCGACAAAAAAAGTTGCACTTGTAAGTTGAATCTACCAAAAATATAAAATGCAAATACAAGGTTTGTATTACCAAGACATGTTTAAATTGCTCCCTAAAAAATGATTTCTTTTACAAAACATTCGGGTATCTATACCCTTCGTACAACACAGGAACTGTCCATCGGAATAAAAACTGCTTGGGATTTTTTTGCCAATCCCGAAAATTTGGTGCGTATCACCCCAAAGCACATGGGTTTTGAAATTACCAGTGAGCTTATTAAAAAAGCCTATGCAGGGCAAATCATCACTTATAGGGTGGGTGTTTTACCGGGTATTAAAACAAGTTGGGTTACAGAAATTACCCAAATTAAGGAGGGAGAATTTTTTATAGATGAGCAACGTTTTGGTCCTTACAGTATGTGGCATCACGAGCATTTTTTTGAAGCGTTGCCAAATGGTCATACTTTAATGAGGGATAAAATTTCTTATAAAATTCCTTTGGGTATTTTAGGGTATTTAGCCCAAAGGCTTTTTATCAAAAAACAGCTTATACAAATTTTTAGTTATCGCCATAAGGTACTATCAAATATTTTCAATGAAAAATAGGATACACAGTAAATGATATATTCATTGTATATTGCTATTTTTGATAAAAATAACAATTATGTCCAATACATTTAATTCAATTGGTAGTACCTTTAAGAAAGGTAAATTCCACTTACAAGTGCAACATTTTATTTTGTTCTTTGATTACAAACTCGTATGAAAAAACACCTACACTTACAAAGTAGAATC
The DNA here is from genome assembly GCA_965226285.1 of Ichthyobacteriaceae bacterium. Lineage (GTDB taxonomy): Bacteria > Bacteroidota > Bacteroidia > Flavobacteriales > Ichthyobacteriaceae > CBDDCQ01. The sequence continues at coordinate 259,512 of CBDDCQ010000005.1, read as the reverse complement.
TACCAAATAACAAATTAATTTTTTATATAAAATTACTTTTTGTCATATACAAATAAAATCTTAAATTTGCGCCCCTATCTGAATAGATTAAAGTGTTTATAAATTTTAGTATTTAAAATTCTATGGCTAATAAAATAATTTTTCTGCTTTTTACTGTACTATTATTTTCTTGTGGTAGTATAGATGATATTTTAGAGAGTAACAATATAGAATATAAGAAAGAGAAGGCTTATGAATTTTTTAAAGCTAAAGAATATGAAAAAGCTAATACTATATTTGAAAACATAGTTCCTGCCTATAGAAACACTTCTGAGATGGAGAACATCAAATACCATTTAGCAATGTGCTCTTATAATCAAGAGCTTTATATACTAGCAGCAGAACAACTTAAAAATTTTTCTAGAATGTATCCTAAGAACAAGGAAGCTGAAAAATGTGCTTATCTATCTGCTTATTGCTATTATTTGGATTCTCCTCGTTATTTTTTAGATCAAACTAATACTGTTTTAGCTATAGAACAATTACAAAATTTTGTAAATCAATACCCAAACTCAAAAAGGGTAAAAGATGCAAACAAGCTGATATCAAAACTAAGGCTTAAACTAGAAAAAAAAGCCTTTGAGAATGCCAAAATATATTACACCATTAAAAGTCACAAAGCAGCCGTAACAGCTTTTAGAAATGTACTAAATGAATATCCAGGATCAAAATATATAGAGGATATCCTCTACTACAAATTAAAGGCTTCATATGACTTTGCTATAATGAGTATAGAAGAAAAACAGAAAGAACGACTTACAGAAGCTGCCACAGCGTACCGTGAATTCAATAAATATGGAAAAAATATGCAATACATAGAGGAAGCAAAAGAAATGAATACAGAAATACAAAAATTATTAACCCAATTAAAATGAAATTTAAATCTATAGATGCTTCAAAAGCAAATACCGTAGCTTTTGATAAAAGTAAATTGGAGAAAGAAACGAATAATATATACGAAGCTATTAATATTATTGCTAAAAGAGCCAATCAGATTAATGAAGATATGAAAATGGAAATGAACGAAAAGGTAAATGAATTTGCTTATGTAAATGATGCCGTAGAAGAAGTATTTGAAAACAGAGAACAGGTAGAAGTATCCAAATTTTATGAAAGATTGCCCAAACCTACACAATTGGCTATAGAAGAATGGATAGAAGATAAAATATATTACAGAAAGCCAGAAGAAGCTGAAAAATAAATAACCTTAATTTTATATTTAAAGTAACTATATTTACTAATTGAGTTGTTCTTAGGTAAAAAAATATTACTGGGTATAACGGGAAGTATTGCAGCATATAAAACTCCTGAACTCACAAGGATTTTAATAAAATCAGGAGCACAAGTAAGAATCATAATGACTTCTGATGCTAAGAAATTTGTCTCCCCTCTCACGCTCTCCGTACTATCCAAAAACCCCGTTTACGATGATCTATTCAGTTCTAAAGAAGTAAATCATGTAACATTGGGACTATGGGCAGATATAATGATTATAGCACCTGTCACAGCTCATACCCTTGCCAAGATTGCCACAGGGTTTTGCGATAATATGCTTATGGCAGTTTATCTCTCTGCCAAATGTGATGTATATATTGCCCCAGCTATGGATTTGGATATGTACAAACATGCTACTATAAAAAAAAATATAGAAATTATCAGATCCTTTGGCAATAAAATTATTCCTGCAACATTTGGAGAATTAGCTAGTGGATTACAAGGAGAAGGCAGAATGGCTGAGCCTATAGATATATTTAAACGTATCGAATCTGATTTAGCCCATTCATTATCTTTTACTCAAAAGAAAGTATTGATTACCGCAGGTCCTACTTACGAAGCTATAGACCCTGTACGCTTTATAGGAAATCACTCTTCTGGTAAAATGGGTTTTGAACTGGCTTTAAAATTTGCAAATAGCGGCGCCGAAGTTATCCTCATTTCAGGCAGAGTATCCCTATCATTAGAACACAAAAACATTAAACGGATAAATGTAACCTCTGCCGACCAAATGTATCAGCAAGTGCATAAATATTTTGACAAATGTAATATAGCCATCCTTTCAGCAGCTGTATCAGACTACAAACCCAAAGTAGTAGCCTCTGATAAAATAAAAAAATCTGATGAAGTATTAACCTTAGAATTAATCAAAAATAAAGATATACTTGCCTCATTAGGAAAAATTAAAAAACATCAAATTTTGATTGGTTTTGCATTAGAAACCCAAAATGAAATAGCCCATGCTAAAAACAAACTCAAAGATAAAAATTTGGATGCTATTATACTAAATTCTCTTAGTCAAGGCTCAGGATTTGGAGGTAACACCAATAAAATAAGTATTATAAGCAAACAGAGTAAAATATTAGAATATCCACTTAAAAATAAACGAGAAGTAGCATCTGATATTGTTGAATTTATAAATATCTTAGTTACTTAAACAGTATTTGCCTAATAATACAAATCAGAGTATCTAAAACTTACTTCTAAAATTTAATAATACAATTAGAGAATTTAAATAAAATTGTATCTTTGTTTCATTGAAATGAATATAGGGAATAATTCTTAAATTATTCTGAATAAAAAAAACTGTAAACACTAAAAATAAATAATGTCAAAAATATTAATAACAATTAACCTTATTTGCACAAGTTTTTTTCTCGTTCCACCATTTTGTAATTATAACGAGAATAAATATTTAAATTTTAACACTAAACATTCGAGTTTTCATAATAATGTATCTGTTTATCAAAAAGACTATCTCACTAATCAATCGACGATCATTAAAAATAAAGTCAAAAAAAATAAAAATATTTTCAATTCTGATTTACGAGAAATAGAGTATAAAATCCATAGACTTATCAACCATCATAGGCAAAATAAATATCATTTACCTGCTTTACAACTCTCAGATACTTTGAGTATTATTTGTCGCAAACATAGCAAAGATATGGGAGTTGGCAAAGTCCCTTTTAGCCATGATGGTTTTGATAAAAGAACAGATGAGATAGCCAGATATATAAATTACAGTTCCATTGCCGAAAATGTTTATGCTGCTTCTGGTTCCATCCCAAATCCTATGGATATAGCATATAGGGCAGTGAGGGGTTGGATTAAAAGCCATGGACATCATAAAAATATGATAGGTGATTTTAATCTTACAGGAATAGGTGTGTATAGAAATAAAAATGGACAATATTACGCTACCCAAATATTTATCAAAACTCGATAAATTATATTTTTTAATCAAAATGAATATTATATGAAAAATAGAGCTATTAAATTATGTATCCTACTTTGTTTGATACTTTCAAGTTGTGATAAGAAAAAAATAGGAGTAGTTATTAAAAATGTAAATATTATACCAATATGGCAACATGCCGTATTAAAAAATCGTGATATAAAAATTGTATCTGGTAGAGTTTTGTTTATTGGTGAGCATATTAGCACCCACCCCAAGGACACAATTATTGATGGAAACGGTGGTTACTTGCTTCCCGGACTTTGGGATATGCACACACATTTACCTAATAAAGAAAAAAATAGTTTTGGGTATGAACAATACTTAGCACTAAATTTTTTATCCGGTATAACCAACATACGAAATATGCGGAGTTTTGACAGTATTTCTCATGTAACAAGAAAGATTGAAAACAAATCTATTTTATCGCCTAACATTTATTTTACTCCTCCTCCGATTAGTAAAAATAACCATCCTCCAATAGATTCTATCCAGTTTTACACTAAAAAATACACATCTGAGGGGTTCAAATACTGGAAAATACTTAGTCTTCCTGATAAAGGCTATTTTGATACGCTTGCGAAATATACAAAGGAGAATCGACTGAAATTAGTAGGACACATTTCTACATCGGTGGGTATTGAAAAAAGTATTATTAATGGATATAGCTGTATAGAGCATTTACAAGGTTACAATAAATTACTTTCAGATACTTTGATGCTTGAAGATATAATGCGATTAACTAAACAAAAAGATGTCTTCAATTGCGCAACCCTTGACTGGTATTATATCACATATTTACAGTATTCTTTGAATGAAATTTACAGCCGTGAATATCTAAAGTACATTCCCAAAAAGACTATTGTAGAATGGAAAAATAATGTGTCGAGCTACTTAGAAGAACTAAAAACATTAAGTAAAGATTCTTTAAAAAGTCTAACTAAATCAGATAGTATTTACATAGCAAATAAAAATGTGATTCTTAGAAGGTTGTATGATTCTGATTGTAAATTGCTAATTAGCCCAGATGCAAATGGAATGTTCCAAGTCCCTGGTTTCTCTATGTTGGACGAAATGAAGTTATATGAAGAAATAGGCATCCCAAAATATAATATTTTAAAAATGGCAACACTAAACGCAGCAGAATGGATGGATGAAAAGAACAGAGGGTTTATTAAACAAGGGGCAAATGCAGATTTTGTACTGTATAAAAAAAATCCTCTCACAGATTTAGATAATTTAAAAACTATAAAGGGAATTTATTTTGACCAAAATTGGCTTAATGAGAGAGATATAGAGAATAACCTAAAAAAATTAGCGCAATAATGACAACGAGAAATAAACTCGGTAGATTCAACTTACAAGTGCAATATTTAATTAAAATTTTATGTTCTTTAAGGTAAAAAATTATAACAATAATTTTTTGTTGCATATATCAAAAAAATGTTAAAAAAATCTGTTTTTTATACAAATTTTTACTAAATTTGAAGCAAAATTCATGTTTAACTAAAATTAAAGTTTATTATGATAAAAAAAGTATTATTGTTTACATTGGTATTTGGAATAATATCGTGTACTGGAGATATTGTAGAAAGTGTAGAGGCAACAGAGCCTGTACAAGGAGCACCCGGGCGTGATGATGTAGCTATTAGCTTAGACTATGATGCGGAAACCGTGTCTGTTACCAAGCCAGAGAATTCCTCTGATGAGAGTAAACTTACGCCATTTGATAAAATAAGTATGCAGCCTAAGGTTCATAGGGAAAAGGTGAGTATGCGTATTTATATGGATGGGAGTAGTAGGGTAGAGATAGAAAAGAAAACACCCAAGCATCCTTTAGAGGTGGTTCATGATGAGTTGCCTGATAATAGCCCGCAGGTAGTTTATACGGTAATGGCAAATGATAGAATGAGTATGTATGATAAAAACCGAAAAATGATTGGTAAACCTATGAATATTAAAATGTCTAACTATAGTGAGTTGATAAAAAATGTAAAGAAGGGGAAGAACCTCAATTTTTCTGATGTTACTACTGATGATGTAGCCTATAATAAAGATAGTCCCAAAAAGAAGGTAAAAGGTTTAGGAGGGGGAAGAGTAAAAATAACTACCCAACATGCCGAAGGTATAGGTGTGGTAATTATAGATACTATAAATAAGGTAACTATAGGTAATGCGCTTTATGGTAATGACAAGCGATTGAAATCTGGGCAAACCTTTCAGCATCAAAAGAATGAAAATGGAGAGGTGCAGCTAATGGGGTTAAAACAAAAAGTATTGAGCAAAACGCCCCAAGGAATACCTATGGAAACTAGAAATAGTAAGGTGTTCTATAATTATAAGATGACTAATCACATTAAAAAAGACTAAATGCTATGAAAACTATAAAAATATTGGTAGTTTTGTTATTGATGGTAGTATCAGTGCAAGCACAGGAAAAAAGATTAAATTTTATACACGGAATGGGAGATGATGGCGAAGTATGGGATTATGCAGATTCTCTTGCAGCTAGATATAATGTAGAACGTAGAACTCCTACCTACGAAACTTTTGAGGGAATAAATACTGCTGTAGATAGTCTCAATTCGATGATAACTATAAATAATGCAAACAGAGAAATTATAATAGCTCAAAGTCTTGGGGGATTGGTAGCTAAGCAAATGCTTAGAAACAATCGAAATGCCTATGGAGGTTTAATAACTATAGGCACGCCACATTTGGGGGCTAAAGCAGCTAATGTCCTAAATAATGGTGGTTTGGATAGGCTTGCAGACTTGGCTTCTAATAAACTAATAGCGGGACCCAACCAATCTGTAGGAGCTATTCCTTTTTATGGTGATTTGATTGAGGCTATAAGATTTGTAGCAGAAGTTTTAAATATTATTTCATTTGACTTGCTATGTAAATGGTTAGAAGCAGTAGGGGTGTCAAAAGATATATTGGATATAGTATTTCACAGAGGTGCTGTAAAAGTTGTAGCAAAATTAATAAAAGATAGTTTTAATAAATATTATGAGAAACAAAGTTCGGAAACACTTAATGATTTAGCAGAGGGAAGTCAAATCATTAGAGATTTGGATGATTATGCAAAAGCAAATATGAGACCATGGGAATTACCCACTGTAGCTATCTGGGGAAATGAGAAGTCTCCTGCTACTTTGAGAATGGTAGGCTCTAGCAGGGAAATAGGAGACGAAGAAGCACCCGTGAGAATAGTTAGTGTATTCGGAGATTTATACCATGATCTTGCTACTTTACACTATGCAAAGGCAACTATACAAGCAGCTATTGTGGCTGGACTTTCATGGTGGCATTGGTACAATCCTTGGGTTTGGTATACTGCGTATCGTTCGTATAGAAATTTTAGGGCTGCTCCATTGTATAGAGAGGGAGGACATTTTTTAAAAAAGGATTTGATTACAGATATGAATTATTTAATAGGTGCCTACCGCACAGAAAAGAGGAGTTACACAAATTGGGAGTATAAATGCGTAGAATGGAAAGGAAAGAACCTTGAGATGCCTGATGAACTTAATGAAATAGAAGGAGATATGTGGAATAACAATTATGAAGCTGAAAACGCAGGTTATCATAATGATATAGGTTCTGTATGTACCCGCTATGAATGGAAAAGAGTAACCCACTACTATACTCAATATATCCGTGAGGGGTCTGATGGACTGTTACACAAAACCACACAAACGGCACTACCCGGTGCTACGGTATTCCCTGCTGATGAAGTAAACCATTTAGAGGAAACTTCACACCCTGAAGTAAGGCGTATATTGATAGATATTTTTGATGGAGGAACAGATGCAGGTGATTTTTTTGATTTGACAGAACAATGATAAAACAATTAATTTTGATAGTCATCTCATTATTACATTTCGGTTGCTCTTGCAACCGAGATGATAATGGGATAAGAGACATTCAAAACAAAGATGGCGTTTATACCTCTAAAAAATACTTGTGGCATACCCCATTAGGAGCTGAATGGATAGGTTCATTTATTTACAGTCCTATTGTATATGATGGTAAGGTATTGATGGCAAAAGATGAAAAAGAAACAGATTATATAGCATTTGTAGATATAGAAACAGGAAAGATAGAGGATAAATTAAAGCACCCCTATTATAATACAGACTTTATTATTAGAAAAACCTACCAAAAGGGTGCTATGTTGGTTGTGTTATCTCCCGAGTCTTATAGATTAGATTTGAAAACAAAAAAAGTTGTATGGAAATTACCGCGCAAAAAAGATAAAATACATCATTGGAGGCATGCTAAAGCTGTAAGTATAGATGACAAGTATTTTGTACCAGTAGATGATGATGATGTAGATAAAAATTCTGATTTATATGAAGTAGATATAAATACAGGCTCTTATAAAAAGGTATTTACTACAGTAATTAATGCTACAGATGCAGATAAAATTAATTATAAGTTTCCAAGAAAAATAAAACCTATAAAGAACGCTAAAGGAGATTTATTGATAGTAGTATTGTATGAGCATTATTACAAACGAGAAGCGAAAAAGGGTTCCCAATCATTATTGAGTTTGTATAACTACACGCAAAAGCATTGGGTATATGAGAATATCCCTTTCACAGAAAAAGGCGGATTAACTTTTGGCACAGGCATACAAGTATATAAAGATAAAGTGTATTTGATGACGAAATCAAGTATAGCCTGTCACCGCTTGAGTACCGGCAAACAAATATGGAGGAGGTATTACCCTCAGGGTTTTTGGCATGAAGGTATAATAGTAGGCAATAAGTTAATAGTAGGAAGAGGTAATGCTGTAGGAGACCCTACAGATGAATTGGTAATGGCATTTGATGTAACAGTAGATTATCCATCTATTTTGTGGACAGCTAAGATGGGGCATGGAGGAGCACACATAAGCAAAATGTATGAATTAAACGGTATAGTATATTTTGCTAGTAGTGGAGATAAGAGAATCCACGCTATAGATATCAATACCGGAAAGTATTTATGGCATATAGGGAGTCCAGATTATAGTTTTGATAGTGGTGCATTTTTCAAACCAGATATATGGGTAATACCGGGTAAAAATGGCAAAAAAGGGCGTATTATTACGAGTACCTATAGGAGTGGTATATGTTATGAGGCAATACGCTAAAGGGCTATATTGATAGAGATTTTTGATGGAGGAACAGATGCAAGTGATTTTTTTTGATTTGACAGAATAATGATAAAACAATTAATTTTGATAGTCATCTCATTATTACATTTCGGTTGCTCTTGCAACCGAGATGATAATGGTGTAAGAGACATTCAAAACAAAGATGGCGTTTATACCTCTAAAAAATACTTGTGGCATACCCCATTAGGAGCTGAATGGATAGGTTCATTTATTTACAGTCCTATTGTATATGATGGTAAGGTATTGATGGCAAAAGATGAAAAAGAAACAGATTATATAGCATTTGTAGATATAGAAACAGGAAAGATAGAGGATAAATTAAAGCACCCCTATTATAATACAGACTTTAGCATTGGAACAACCTACCAAAAGGGTGCTATGTTGGTTGTGTTATCTCCCGAGTCTTATAGATTAGATTTGAAAACAAAAAAAGTTGTATGGAAATTACCGCGCAAAAAAGATAAAATACATCATTGGAGGCATGTTAAAGCTGTAAGTATAGATGACAAGTATTTTGTACCAGTAGATGATGATGATGTAGATAAAAATTCTGATTTATATGAAGTAGATATAAATACAGGCTCTTATAAAAAGGTATTTACTACAGTAATTAATGCTACAGATGCAGATAAAATTAATTATAAGTTTCCAAGAAAAATAAAACCTATAAAGAACGCTAAAGGAGATTTATTGATAGTAGTATTGTATGAGCATTATTACAAACGAGAAGCGAAAAAGGGTTCCCAATCATTATTGAGTTTGTATAACTACACGCAAAAGCATTGGGTATATGAGAATATCCCTTTCACAGAAAAAGGCGGATTAACTTTTGGCACAGGCATACAAGTATATAAAGATAAAGTGTATTTGATGACGAAATCAAGTATAGCCTGTCACCGCTTGAGTACCGGCAAACAAATATGGAGGAGGTATTATGAACAAGGTGCTTGGAATGCAGGTATAATAGTTAATGGTAAATTGGTAGTGCCTATGGGTAATGACTATACAATGTGCATAAATGTAGAGGTAGATTATTTTGATGTGTTATGGAGAACTAATGAAGGAGATGGCGGTAATAATGTGGGTAAATTGTATGAATTAAACGGCATAGTATATTTTGCCAGTCGCGGAGATAAGAGAATCCATGCTATAGAGATTAATACCGGAAAGTATTTATGGCATATAGGGAGTCCAGATTATAGTTTTGATAGTGGTGCATTTTTCAAACCAGAGATATGGGTAATACCGGGTAAAAATGGCAAAAAAGGGCGTATTATTACGAGTACCTATAGGAGTGGTATATGTTATGAGGCAATACGCTAGAGGGCTATATTGATAGATATTTTTGATGGAAGAACAGATGCAGGTAAGTTTTTGATTTGACAGAACAATGATAAAACAATTAATTTTGATAGTCATCTCATTATTACATTTGGGTTGCTCTTGCAACCGAGATGATAATGGTGTAAGAGACATTCAAAACAAAGATGGCGTTTATACCTCTAAAAAATACTTGTGGCATACCCCATTAGGAGATGAATGGATAGGTTCATTTATTAAAAGTCCTATTGTATATGATGGTAAGGTATTGATGGCAAAAGATGAAAAAGAAACAGATTATATAGCATTTGTAGATATAGAAACAGGAAAGATAGAGGATAAATTAAAGCACCCCTATTATAATACAGACTTTAGGATTGTAGAAACCTACCAAAAGGGTGCTATGTTGGTTGTGTTATATCCCCAGTTTTATAGATTAGATTTGAAAACTAAAAAAGTTGTATGGAAATTAGATAAAAAAGATAGAATAGGTAGTTGGTCGCATGCTCAAGCTGTAGGTATAGATGACAAGTTTTTTGTACCAGTAGATGATGATGATGTAGATAAAAATTCTGATTTATATGAAGTAGATATAAATACAGGCTCTTATAAAAAGGTATTTACTACAGTAGTTAATGCAACAGATGCAAAGGATATTGAAGAAAAGTTTCCAAGAAAAATAAAACCTATAAAGAACGCTAAAGGAGATTTATTGATAGTAGTATTGTATGAGCATTATTACAAACGAGAAGCCAAAAAGGGTTCCCAATCATTATTGAGTTTGTATAACTACACGCAAAAGCATTGGGTATATGAGAATATCCCTTTCACAGAAAAAGGTGTTGGCACAGGCATACAAGTATATAAAGATAAAGTGTATTTGATGACGGGATCAAGTATAGCCTGTCACCGCTTGAGTACCGGCAAACAAATATGGAGTAGGTATTACCCTCAGGGTTTTTGGCATGAAGGTATAATAGTAGGCAATAAGTTAATAGTAGGAAGAGGTAATGCTGTAGGAGACCCTACAGATGAATTGGTAATGGCATTTGATGTAACAGTAGATTATCCATCTATTTTGTGGACAGCTAAGATGGGGCATGGAGGAGCACACATAAGCAAAATGTATGAATTAAACGGTATAGTATATTTTGCCAGTAACGGAGATGTCAGAATCCACGCTATAGATATCAATACAGGAAAGTATTTATGGCATATAGGGAGTCCAGATTATAGTTTTGATAGTGGTGCATTTTTCAAACCAGAGATATGGGTAATACCGGGTAAAAATGGCAAAAAAGGTCGTATTATTACGAGTACCTATAGGAGTGGTATATGTTATGAGGCAATACGCTAGAGGGATATATTGATACGTATTTTTGATGGAGGAACAGATGCAGGTGATTTTTTTGATTTGACAGAACAATGATAAAACAATTAATTTTGATAGTCATCTCATTATTACATTTCGGTTGCTCTTGCAACCGAGATGATAATGGTGTAAGAGACATTCAAAACAAAGATGGCGTTTATACCTCTAAAAAATACTTGTGGCATACCCCATTAGGAGCTGAATGGATAGGTTCATTTATTGAAAGTCCTATTGTATATGATGGTAAGGTATTGATGGCAAAAGATGAAAAAGAAACAGATTATATAGCATTTGTAGATATAGAAACAGGAAAGATAGAGGATAAATTAAAGCACCCCTATTATAATACAGACTTTAGTATTGTAGAAACCCACCAAAAGGGTGCTATGTTGGTTGTGTTATCTCCCGAGTCTTATAGATTAGATTTGAAAACAAAAAAAGTTGTATGGAAATTACCGCGCAAAAAAGATAAAATACATCATTGGAGGCATGCTAAAGCTGTAAGTATAGATGACAAGTATTTTGTACCAGTAGATGATGATGATGTAGATAAAAATTCTGATTTATATGAAGTAGATATAAATACAGGCTCTTATAAAAAGGTATTTACTACAGTAATTAATGCTACAGATGCAGATAAAATTAATTATAAGTTTCCAAGAAAAATAAAACCTATAAAGAACGTTAAAGGAGATTTATTGATAGTAGTATTGTATGAGCATTATTACAAACGAGAAGCGAAAAAGGGTTCCCAATCATTATTGAGTTTGTATAACTACACGCAAAAGCATTGGGTATATGAGAATATCCCTTTCACAGAAAAAGGTGGATTAACTTTTGGCACAGGCATACAAGTATATAAAGATAAAGTGTATTTGATGACGGCATCAAGTATAGCCTGTCACCGCTTGAGTACCGGCAAACAAATATGGAGGAGGTATTATGAACAAGGTGCTTGGAATGCAGGTATAATAGTTAATGGTAAATTGGTAGTGCCTATGGGTAATGACTATACAATGTGCATAAATGTAGAGGTAGATTATTTTGATATGTTATGGAGAACTAATGAAGGAGATGGCGGTAATAATGTGGGTAAATTGTATGAATTAAACGGTATAGTATATTTTGCCAGTAGCGGAGATAAGAGAATCCACGCTATAGAGATTAATACCGGAAAGTATTTATGGCATATAGGGAGTCCAGATTATAGTTTTGATAGTGGTGCATTTTTCAAACCAGAGATATGGGTAATACCGGGTAAAAATGGCAAAAAAGGGCGTATTATTACGAGTACCTATAGGAGTGGTATATGTTATGAGGCAATACGCTAGAGGGATATATTTTATAGTCATCTCATTATTACATTTCGGTTGCTCTTGCAACCGAGATGATAATGGGGTAAGAGACATTCAAAACAAAGATGGCGTTTATACCTCTAAAAAATACTTGTGGCATACCCCATTAGGAGCTGAATGGATAGGTTCATTTATTGAAAGTCCTATTGTATATGATGGTAAGGTATTGATGGCAAAAGATGAAAAAGAAACAGATTATATAGCATTTGTAGATATAGAAACAGGAAAGATAGAGGATAAATTAAAGCACCCCTATTATAATACAGACTTTAGCATTGGAACAACCTACCAAAAGGGTGCTATGTTGGTTGTGTTATCTCCCGAGTCTTATAGATTAGATTTGAAAACAAAAAAAGTTGTATGGAAATTACCGCGCAAAAAAGATAAAATACATCATTGGAGGCATGCTAAAGCTGTAAGTATAGATGACAAGTATTTTGTACCAGTAGATGATGATGATGTAGATAAAAATTCTGATTTATATGAAGTAGATATAAATACAGGCTCTTATAAAAAGGTATTTACTACAGTAATTAATGCTACAGATGCAGATAAAATTAATTATAAGTTTCCAAGAAAAATAAAACCTATAAAGAACGCTAAAGGAGATTTATTGATAGTAGTATTGTATGAGCATTATTACAAACGAGAAGCGAAAAAGGGTTCCCAATCATTATTGAGTTTGTATAACTACACGCAAAAGCATTGGGTATATGAGAATATCCCTTTCACAGAAAAAGGCGGATTAACTTTTGGCACAGGCATACAAGTATATAAAGATAAAGTGTATTTGATGACGAAATCAAGTATAGCCTGTCACCGCTTGAGTACCGGCAAACAAATATGGAGGAGGTATTATGAACAAGGTGCTTGGAATGCAGGTATAATAGTTAATGGTAAATTGGTAGTGCCTATGGGTAATGACTATACAATGTGCATAAATGTAGAGGTAGATTATTTTGATGTGTTATGGAGCACTAATGAAGGAGATGGCGGTAATAATGTGGGTAAATTGTATGAATTAAACGGCATAGTATATTTTGCCAGTCGCGGAGATAAGAGAATCCATGCTATAGAGATTAATACCGGAAAGTATTTATGGCATATAGGGAGTCCAGATTATAGTTTTGATAGTGGTGCATTTTTCAAACCAGAGATATGGGTAATACCGGGTAAAAATGGCAAAAAAGGGCGTATTATTACGAGTACCTATAGGAGTGGTATATGTTATGAGGCAATACGCTAGAGGGCTATATTTTATAGTCATCTCATTATTACATTTCGGTTGCTCTTGCAACCGAGATGATAATGGTGTAAGAGACATTCAAAACAAAGATGGCGTTTATACCTCTAAAAAATACTTGTGGCATACCCCATTAGGAGCTGAATGGATAGGTTCATTTATTTACAGTCCTATTGTATATGATGGTAAGGTATTGATGGCAAAAGATGAAAAAGAAACAGATTATATAGCATTTGTAGATATAGAAACAGGAAAGATAGAGGATAAATTAAAGCACCCCTATTATAATACAGACTTTAGGATTGTAAAAACCTACCAAAAGGGTGCTATGTTGGTTGTGTTATCTCCCCAGTTTTATAGATTAGATTTGAAAACTAAAAAAGTTGTATGGAAATTAGATAAAAAAGATAGAATAGGTAGTTGGTCGCATGCTGAAGCTGTAGGTATAGATGACAAGTTTTTTGTACCAGTAGATGATGATGATGTAGATAGGCATTATGATTTATATGAAGTAGATATAAATACAGGCTCTTATAAAAAGGTATTTACTACAGTAGTTAATGCAACAGATGCAAAGGATATTGAAGAAAAGTTTCCAAGAGAAATAAAACCTATAAAGAACGCTAAAGGAGATTTATTGATAGTAGTATTGTATGAGCATTATTACAAACGAGAAGCCAAAAAGGGTTCACAATCATTATTGAGTTTGTATAACTACACGCAAAAGCATTGGGTATATGAGAATATCCCTTTCACAGAAAAAGGTGGATTAACTTTTGGCACAGGCATACAAGTATATAAAGATAAAGTGTATTTGATGACGAAATCAAGTATAGCCTGTCACCGCTTGAGTACCGGCAAACAAATATGGAGGAGGTATTATGAACAAGGTGCTTGGAATGCAGGTATAATAGTTAATGGTAAATTGGTAGTGCCTATGGGTAATGACTATACAATGTGCATAAATGTAGAGGTAGATTATTTTGATGTGTTATGGAGCACTAATGAAGGAGATGGCGGTAATAATGTGGGTAAATTGTATGAATTAAACGGCATAGTATATTTTGCCAGTCGCGGAGATAAGAGAATCCATGCTATAGAGATTAATACCGGAAAGTATTTATGGCATATAGGGAGTCCAGATTATAGTTTTGATAGTGGTGCATTTTTCAAACCAGAGATATGGGTAATACCGGGTAAAAATGGCAAAAAAGGGCGTATTATTACGAGTACCTATAGGAGTGGTATATGTTATGAGGCAATACGCTAGAGGGCTATATTTTATAGTCATCTCATTATTACATTTCGGTTGCTCTTGCAACCGAGATGATAATGGTGTAAGAGACATTCAAAACAAAGATGGCGTTTATACCTCTAAAAAATACTTGTGGCATACCCCATTAGGAGCTGAATGGATAGGTTCATTTATTTACAGTCCTATTGTATATGATGGTAAGGTATTGATGGCAAAAGATGAAAAAGAAACAGATTATATAGCATTTGTAGATATAGAAACAGGAAAGATAGAGGATAAATTAAAGCACCCCTATTATAATACAGACTTTATTATTAGAAAAACCTACCAAAAGGGTGCTATGTTGGTTGTGTTATCTCCCGAGTCTTATAGATTAGATTTGAAAACAAAAAAAGTTGTATGGAAATTACCGCGCAAAAAAGATAAAATACATCATTGGAGGCATGCTAAAGCTGTAGGTATAGATGACAAGTTTTTTGTACCAGTAGATGATGATGATGTAGATAGGCATTGTGATTTATATGAAGTAAATATAAATACAGGCTCTTATAAAAAGGTATTTACTACAGTAGTTAATGCAACAGATGCAGATAAAATTAATTATAAGTTTCCAAGAAAAATAAAACCTATAAAGAACGCTAAAGGAGATTTATTGATAGTAGTATTGTATGAGCATTATTACAAACGAGAAGCCAAAAAGGGTTCCCAATCATTATTGAGTTTGTATAACTACACGCAAAAGCATTGGGTATATGAGAATATCCCTTTCACAGAAAAAGGTGTTGGCACAGGCATACAAGTATATAAAGATAAAGTGTATTTGATGACGGCATCAAGTATAGCCTGTCACCGCTTGAGTACCGGCAAACAAATATGGAGTAGGTATTACCCTCAGGGTTTTTGGCATGAAGGTATAATAGTAGGCAATAAGTTAATAGTAGGAAGAGGTAATGCTGTAGGAGACCCTACAGATGAATTGGTAATGGCATTTGATGTAACAGTAGATTATCCATCTATTTTGTGGACAGCTAAGATGGGGCATGGAGGAGCACACATAAGCAAAATGTATGAATTAAACGGTATAGTATATTTTGCCAGTCGCGGAGATCATCAGAATCCATGCTATAGAGATTAATACCGGAAAGTATTTATGGCATATAGAGAGTCCAGATTATAGTTTTGATAGTGGTGCATTTTTCAAACCAGAGATATGGGTAATACCGGGTAAAAATGGCAAAAAAGGGCGTATTATTACGAGTACCTATAGGAGTGGTATATGTTATGAGGCAATACGCTAGAGGGATATATTGATACGTATTTTTGATGGAGGAACAGATGCAGGTAAGTTTTTTGATTTGACAGAATAATGATAAAACATTAATTTTGATAGTCATCTCATTATTACATTTGGGTTGCTCTTGCAACCGAGATGATAATGGTGTAAGAGACATTCAAAACAAAGATGGCGTTTATACCTCTAAAAAATACTTGTGGCATACCCCATTAGGAGCTGAATGGATAGGTTCATTTACTGGGTTCGTACTTTGATGAAAATTTAGTTTTTGATGGAAAAAAAATTCCGAACCCTACCTTTCAATGAAACAATAAGTCTAATATGTATATATAATAAGGGTTTTTAAGGAGTTCAAAAAAGAAGCGGGAACAAATTCTACAATCAGTTCCCGCTTAGTACTCGGGGCGGGACTTGAACCCGCACGGACATTACTGTCCATTGGATTTTAAGTCCAACGTGTCTACCAATTCCACCACCCGAGCAAGTACACATGTTTTGCATAAGAGCGAGAAACGGGACTCGAACCCGCGACCCCGACCTTGGCAAGGTCGTGCTCTACCAACTGAGCTATTCTCGCAAATATTTTATTTTGATAAACTAAGTGGGCAAAGTTAATTATTTTTAAAATACGTACAAAAAAATATTGATAAATATTTTGAATTAAAAATGTTGATGTATTTTTAGAATAATAAGTTTAAATTTGCAAAATATTTGTTTTGTTACAATAATTCCATTTGATTAAAAATGAAAAAGTTGAATTTTGAAACGATAGCTATAAGAACTCAGTGTAAAAGAACATTTCAAAGAGAACATAGTGCACCTTTATATTTGACCTCTAGTTATATTTTTGATGATGTTGATATGATGAAAGATGCTTTTTTAGGAGAGAATAATGCTAATATTTATAGCAGATTTAATAATCCTAATTCAGATGAATTTATACAAAAAATGTGTTTGTTGGAGGGATCCGAAGCTGGATTTGCTACTACTACAGGTATGGCGTCTATATTTAATACTTTTTTGGCTTTGTTACAGCAAAAAGATCATATTATATCTTGCAGTTCAGTGTTTGGTTCTACGCATATTATATATACTCAAATACTTCCTAAATTTGCTATTTCCCATTCTTATGTAAATGTGAATGATAATATAGATAATTGGCAAAAAGCATTGAGAAAAGAAACTAAAATACTCTATTTAGAGACACCAACTAATCCGGCAGTAGATATAGTCGATTTGGAAAAAGCAGCTGAATTTGCTAAGAAGAACAATTTAATATTTATAGTGGATAATTGTTTTGCAACTCCTTACTTACAGAACCCTATTAAATATGGAGCAGATATAGTGATTCATTCAGCAACTAAATATATAGATGGGCAAGGTAGAGTTTTAGGTGGAGTTGTTTTAAGTACAAATAAGATTATGGAGCAAATAATAAATTTTATGAGACATTCAGGGCCTGCTATATCTCCATTTAATGCTTGGATACTTTCTAAAGGATTGGAGACGTTAGCAATAAGAATGGAACGACATTGTGATAATGCTTTAGAGTTAGCAAATTTTTTGGAAAAATATAGTAAGGTTAAAAATGTAAGATATCCTTTTTTATCCTCTCATCCCAGTTTCGAAATAGCAAAAAAGCAAATGAAAAAAGGAGGAGGAATAGTTACATTTGAAGTAGATACATTAGAAAAAGGAAAAAAATTTTTAAATAATATACAAATGTGTTCGCTTACTGCTAATTTAGGAGATACTAGAAGTATTGTCTCTCATCCTGCTTCTACTACACATTCTAAACTCACCCAAAAGGAGCGTTTAAGTGTAGGTATTACAGATGGAATGATAAGAATATCAGTAGGGCTGGAACATATAAATGATATTAAAAATGATATCATAGATGCTTTAAATAAGATTTAAAAAATAAAATGTACTTTTGTACAACTAATTATATTGGTAAATTAAAAAATTAGCATTATGTCCAAAAATTTAGTCATAGTTGAGTCTCCTGCTAAAGCTAAAACTATAGAAAAATATTTAGGAAAAAATTATCAAATAGAATCTAGTTATGGACATATTTGTGATTTGGTTCAAAAGGATATGGGAGTAGAAATAAATAATAATTTTAGACCTATATATGAGGTTTCATCAGATAAAAAAGCTGTAGTAACTAAATTAAAAAAACTGGCTAAATCTATGGATACAGTTTGGTTAGCTTCGGATGAAGACCGAGAGGGAGAGGCGATAGCGTGGCATTTATTTCATAGGCTTAAATTAAAAAAAGAAAATACTAAGAGAATAGTATTTCATGAAATTACTAAATCAGCAATACTTAAATCCATAGAAAACCCTAGACATATTAATGAGGACTTAGTAGATGCTCAGCAAGCTAGAAGGGTATTAGATAGGTTAGTTGGTTTTGAATTGTCTCCAGTATTGTGGAGAAAAGTAAAAACTGGACTTTCTGCTGGTAGGGTGCAATCTGTTGCAGTAAGATTAATTGTAGAAAAAGAAAGAGAAATTCAAAAATTTGATTCTAAATCATATTTTAGGATTTTAGCAGTATTTCAAGATAATAAGGGAAGTCAGCTAAAATCAGAGTTGTCTCATAGATTTGAAACAGAAAAACAGGCTTATAAATTTTTAGAGGATTGCATAAAAGCTAAATTTTATGTTAAAGATTTGGAAATAAAAAAGACAAAAAAAACATCTGCTCCTCCTTTTATAACATCTACTTTGCAGCAAGAGGCATCTAGAAAATTAGGTTTTTCTGTAGGTAAAACTATGAATGTAGCCCAAAGGTTGTATGAATCAGGTTTTATTACTTATATGAGAACCGATAGCGTAAATTTATCTGATGAGGCTATAAAGAATGCTCAAAAGGAAATTATCAATAGATATGGTAAGGAATACTCTAAACCTCAAAAATACACTACTAAAAGTAAAGGGGCGCAGGAAGCTCATGAAGCTATTAGACCTACTCAAATGTCTAAGGATGTAGCAGGGTTAGATCATACTCAACAGAGGTTGTATAGTTTAATATGGAAAAGAACCATTGCTTCTCAAATGGAACCTGCTCAATTGGAAAAAACTAATGTGAAAATACATAATGATATTAATGATTATTTGTTTGTAACAAAAGGGGAAGTGGTTCTTTTTGATGGTTTTTTAAAGATATATTTAGAGGGCACAGATGATGAAGATACAGAAGAAAAACAAGGAGTACTGCCAAAGATATCTATAGGGGACAAATTAAAGTATGATAATATTGTGGCTTTACAGAGGTTTACTAAGCCTCCTGCTAGATATACAGAAGCTTCTTTGGTAAAAAAGATGGAAGAATTAGGTATAGGAAGACCCTCTACTTATGCACCTACTATTTCTACTATTCAAAAGAGAAATTATGTAGAAAAAAGTCAATTAAAGGCTAAGGAAAGGGTGTATAAAAAAATAGAATTAATTTCTGGCAAGATGAATCAAACTAAGTATAAGGAAACTTATGGTGCAGATAAAGGAAAGTTAGTTCCAAAAGATATAGGAATGGTAGTAAATGATTTTTTGGTAGATAAGTTTGATAAAATAATGAACTACAGTTTTACAGCTAAATTGGAAGAGGATTTTGATGAAATAGCTAGAGGAAGTAAACCTTGGGAAAAGGTAATCAAATCTTTTTATGGTGATTTTCATCATACAGTAGAGCAGGTGAATCAAACCTCTGATAGAGTTTCAGCTGAAAGATTATTAGGAAATCACCCTGAATCAGGAAAACCTGTAATAGTTAGGTTAGGAAAATTTGGGCCTGTGGCTCAAATAGGGGATGCTCAAGATGAACAAAAACAGTTTGCTAGTTTACAAAAAAATCAATCGCTTGAAAGTGTAACTTTGCAAGAGGTATTGCAGCTGTTTTTATTGCCAAAGCAACTTGGTAGTTTTGAAAATAAAGATGTGATAGTATCTAATGGAAGATTTGGACCTTATATCAAATTTGGTAAAATGTATGTATCTTTAAATAAGGGTGAAGATCCACATGATTTAGATTTACAAAAAGCCATAGAACTTATTAAAGCTAAGCAAAAGGCAGATGCTCCTATTGCACATTATGAAGATTTACCAATACAAAAGAGTGTAGGGCGTTTTGGACCTTATATCAAATGGAATGGTATTTTTATAAATGTAAATAAAAAGTATGATTTTCAGAACCTTACTTTTAAAGACTTAGTTGAATTGATAGAAGATAAGAAACAAAAAGAAATAGATAAGGTAATACACGATTGGAAAGAAGAAGAAATTAGAGTGGAAAAAGCTCGATGGGGAAGGAGTAATATTATTAGTGGTCGGATTAAGATAGAGTTACCAAAAACTATAGATGCTAAAAAATTAACACTAGATGAAGTTAAAAATATTATAAACCAAAGAAAAAATAATAAATAACTGTGTTAAAAAAATGACATTTAGGTATCATATACTTAAATTTTTATTCCTGTTTACTTGCTGCTCTATGGCTCAAGTTCACCCTAATTTTGTTCAATTTTATAATAATAAATTGTTTTTTAGCCCTACCGTATTCAGTGATGATCTGAATTTTGGACTATCTTATAAAAGTCAATTTGTAGGAATAGATGGAGCTCCTACCATATTAAGTGCTGATGTAGAATATCCATTCAATGAAAAAAGTTCAATAGGATTAGTTCTTTTAAATGATAGACAAGGTAATGAAAATAATTTTTTTAAGAAAATATCAACTGCATACAAGTTAAAATTATCTGAAGATAATTTTATTGTATTTGGAATTTCTGCAAACTTGTTTTATCAAAGTATATTCAGGGATAATTGGGTTGCTCCGCAGGATAATAAAGATGAAAATATACTAAATATTTCAGATACTTCAATGGGATATAACTTTGGTCTTGGGGTTTCTTATCAATGGAAAAGGTATATTATATCTCTATCTCTATCTGATTTATTAGAATCTTCTATTAAAATGAATGGATATAATTATAAAAAAAGCAGGTATTATTATTTGATGATGGAAAGTATATTTGAACTTAATCACAATTTCTATTTAGAACCCGCATTACTTTTTTCAACAAATTTAAAAACTTACTCAATGGACTTGAGTACTGTTTTATCTTTATATGATGTATTCAAACTGGGAATTTCTTATAGATTATATGATTCTATAGGGTTAATAATGGGGTATCAGATGATCGATAATATTAATATAATGTATTCATATGATTATGGTGTTTTTAATCGTTATAATAGCTATGGTAGTCATGAGGTTACACTCAAATTTAGATTTAATCATCAGGAGATTAAGAGAACTGACATAAAAAAAGTTGAAAATATTAGATTTCTTTAAAGGAAAAACTATATATTTGCATGCATTTTGTTAAAAAAGATTAAAGTTATTAAGAATTATGAGTTATCTAAAAGTAGTATTGCCTAGTATTTTTGCTCTTGTTTTAAGTTCTTGTTTTAGTAAGGGAACAGGAGAATTAGTTGGGGTTAGAGATGCTAAAGATTGGAGTCCAGATAAACCTTATGGTATGTCTCTCATTAGATCTGGAGTTTTTACTATGGGTAGTGCAGATGACAATTTGTTGAATAATTTAGTAGCTCCTGCTAAAACAGTTTCTGTATCGGCATTTTTTATGGACGAAACAGAGATAAGTAATAATGAGTATAGGCAGTTTGTAAACTGGGTCAGAGATTCTATTATTAGATATAAATTGGCATCAAAAGTTGTAGAGTTAGGATTAGATGATTCTGGAGTTGTTCTATCAGAAGAGGAAGAAGAGGAAGAAATCGATGAGGAGCTAGTTGGGATATCCCAATATAAGTTTTTACCAATAGATACTATTGGTAACGCTTATAACAGATATTTGATAGATAATTATGGAGATAATGAGAGGATCAATTTTAGAAAGAGATTAAATTGGGATATAGATATTATTTGGGATTTTGATCAATATCCTGATGTTGATTACGCAGAGGTTATGGATTCAATGTATCTTCCTTTAGAAGAAACTTTTCAAACAGGTAGGGTAATTGATATCAAGAAACTTAAGTATAAGTTTTATGAGAAAAAGATTACAGATTCTAAGCGTTATGGTGATACAGGAAGTAAATTAATACAGAATGAGATAATGATTTATCCGGATACATTGGTTTGGTTAAGAGATTTTACATATTCTTACAATGAACCAATGCACCAAGATTATTTTTGGCATATAGCTTATGATGATTATCCTGTTGTGGGAGTTACTTGGGAGCAAGCCAGAGCTTTCTGTAATTGGAGAACAGAATTTAAAAATGCTTATCAAAAAAGGAATAAGAAATATCTGGTGAGTAAATTTAGATTGCCTACTGAAGCAGAATGGGAGTATGCTGCTAAAGGTGGACTTAAAAATGTACCTTATCCTTGGGGAGGACCTTATGTTACAGATGAAAAAGGATGTTTTTTAGCTAACTTTAAACCACTAAGAGGAGATTATATAGCTGATGGTAGTTTGTATACTGCAAAGGTAGATGAATATTTACCAAATGATTATAATTTATATAATATGGCAGGAAATGTATCAGAGTGGACAAATACTACCTACAATCATAGCTCATATAATTTTTCTTTGACATTTAACCCTCAATATAATGGTGATAAGGGCAATTTCAATAAAGTTATAAGAGGTGGATCGTGGAAAGATATTTCTTATTATCTTCAGGTTGGAGTTAGGGAGTATGAACATAAAGATAGTTGTACTAGTTATATAGGGTTTAGAACGGTACAGACTTATTTAGGCGTAGAACAGAATTAATAGAATTTAAAAACAAAATCGTAATTATACAAGATAAAAAAATTATGGAGGTTTTTTTTCAAACAAAGAAAGGGAGAGTAGTAATGAACTACATTAATGGTTTTGGTGCTTCGATTGTTATAATTGGAGCTATGTTTAAGATATTACATTTACCTGGAGGTGGAATTATTATTGGTTTTGGATTAGCAGTAGAGGCTTGTATATTTGCGCTTTCGGCATTTGAACCTGTAGATAATGATTTAGACTGGACTAGAGTTTATCCTCAGTTAAAGGAAGATAATAATTCAGATGTTGTAGTAGAAGTTGGGGATTCTTTGTTAAAAGCAAGTTTATCTGAAAAATTAGATAACCTGTTGGCAAATGCTAAGATAGATGTCCAAAAATTAGAGAGCTTAGAACAAAGTATTACTTTGTTAGCTGAGATTGTTAATAAAGTTTCTAATTCAGTGGTTTCAGAACATACGTCTAATCAGTATGCTGATCAACTTCATGAATCAGTTGAAAATATGAGTGTACTAAATTCAGTATATAGAGAACAGATAGAACAAAAAAGAATGCAGATTAAAGAAGGAGAGAGATTATTTGAAGGTATGGGTAAGACTTTAGATGCTAATAGAGAGATGCAAATTGAATTGAAGGAATTTGTAGATAATTTACATGCCATGAATAGAGTATATGATGGTATGATTAAGGCTATGTCTGCAACTACAAAATAATTTTTAAATAAAGATGGCTTCAGGTAATTTGTCTCCACGGCAAAAGATGATAAACATGATGTATTTGGTTTTGATGGCTATGCTTGCGTTGAATGTATCTAAAGATGTTCTTAAAGCTTTTGGTAGTATAAATGAGACTACTGATAGAATTGTGAAAACTACGGTATTGAAAAATAAGTTATTGTATAATGATTTGAAAATAAAGAGTACGAATAACCCTAAAAGATATCAAAAACTGTATAATTTTTCTATAGAGTTAGCTGTCCATTCAAATAATTTTGTTCAATTGCTTGAAACTTATAAGAGAGATATGATTGAATTATCAGGTGCTGTAGATTCCGATACAGGTAAATTGAATTATTCTTATATGGATGGAGACGAAGGTAGTGAATATCTTTTTACATTAGGTGAGAATAATAAATCTAGAGAGTTAGTGAAGGCTATGGATGATTATTTGGCATATCTTTTGAAAAGTGTAGATAATAAGAACTTAAAGGAGCAAATAAAGCAAATTTTTAATACAAAAAATGTAATAGATAAAGATGGGATATATATACCTTGGGTAAAGCATAAATTTGAGCACTATCCTTTGGCTGCGCAAATAACTTTTTTATCTCAAATACAAGCGGATGTAAGAAATTCTGAAGGTGATGTACTTCAATCTCTTTTAGTAGGAGAATTGAGTGGACAAATGCAAGTTAATGATATAAGAGCTTTGGTGGTTCCGGAATCCACTACGGTAATAAAGAATGGTAAATTTAAAGCAAATGTAGTGTTAGTAGCTTATGATACTACTTTGTTACCAAAGGTATATTTGCATGAATATAATTCTTTGGGTAGAAGAATAGGCACAAAAGAAAAAGAAATAAAGGTAAAAAATGGAAAGGGAATAGTAGAAATACCAGCAAATAGATTAGGTGAGTATCATTGGGGTGGAGTAGTAAAATTAAAAAATGAATTAGGTGAAATTAAGGAATATCCATTTAAGAATAATATATTCATGGTCAATGATGCTGTAGCAGTTGTGTCTGCAGATAAAATGAATGTTCTTTATAGAGGAGTTGAAAATCCAATATCAGTATCGGCTCCTGGGATACCTTCTAAAGATTTAATAGTAAAGGCTTATGGTATAAAGAAAATTAGAAGTGCAAGTTATTCATTAAATGTTACTAATTTTAGAGGAAAAATATTGAGCATAAATGTTTCTGCTAGAATAAGTGGTAAGGTAAGGAATTTGGTTACAAAAAGATATAGAGTAAAAGATATACCACCTCCAGTAGGTACAGTAAGAGGAGAAACTGACGCAAAGATGCCAATAAATAATCTTAAGATATCTACTATTGGAGCAGAGCTTAAGAATTTTGAATTTGATTTAGATTTGTTAGTAACTAGTTTTAGTGTAAAAGTATCAGGTAAACCTACTATATTAGTAAAAGGAAATAAATTTAATGAAAGAGCTAAGAGAGTTATATCTCAAGCAAGTATAGGAGATGTTGTAATTATAAGTAATATAAAAGTGAAAATACCTGGTAATAATAGATATAAGGTAGCTAATGTAGCTCCTGTATTAGTAACTATAAATGGAAAATAATAATTAAAAAGTATATGAAAAGGTATAGTTTTGTATTCGTATTGGTATTTATTTATTTTACTCAAATAAGAGGGCAAGAATTGAACTTGAGAGTACCTAATACAGAAGAAGAGAGAAATAAGATAGAAGTAGGGAATAAAACAGGTTATATAGAATATGCTAAGGTAGATGTAAGAAGAGATATTATGTGGTCTAAAACAGTGTGGGAATATATTGATTTGAGCCAACGAAAAAATTATTTTTTATATTTTCCTACTGATACTACAAAGATAACTTCCTATAGAAGATCTCTTTTTGATGCTTTGGTATCAGGAATAAGAAGAGGAGTAATAAAAGAAATATATTCAGATGAATATTTTCTAGAGAAAATAAGAAGAAAGGATGTAGAGCAAACACTCAGTAGAACAGATACTACATCAAAGGGTATAGCACAATTTAATGCAGGTGAATCTGTATCTGCAGAATATATTACTAAAACAAATATAAGTTCTTTGGATATAAGGGGGTATAAGATAAAGTCAGTATGGTATTTTGATAAGAAAATAGGAGAATTGAAATATCGTATATTAGCAATTTGTCCCGTGGCTCCAGATGTTACAGAGAAAGATAAAGACAACCCAGATTTGGTTGAATTATTTTGGATTTGGTATGCTGATGCTAGAGAATTATTGTATAAACAGGAAGTATTTAATCCAATAAATCAGTCTTTTAGATATAATTTTGACCATTTGCTAAGCAATAGAAAATTTAGTTCTATAATATACAAAGAGGAGAATCAATTAGAGGATAGAAAAATTAGTGAATATATTAGAGACAATGCTGTATTCCAATTGAGAGAGTCTGATAGGATAAAGGAGGATATAAGGAACTTTGAGCAAGATATTTGGAATTATTAAAATTTAATAAAACTCATAAAATAGGGAGTTTTATTATCTAAATGTTAGATTATATTATAGTAGGCAAAGGCATAGCAGGTATAGCTTTTGCCATGCAGCTTCTCAATGAGAAGAAGAGGTTTATAATTCTAGATGATAATAACCAAAGATCATCATCTAGAATGGCTATTGGTTTATTTAATCCCTTTGTTCTTAAAAGATTTACTCCTGTATGGAATGCTAGGCAGCAAATGGATTTATTATTACCTTTTTGGAAAAAAATAGAGAAGATTACTCAGAATAAATATATTGAACATTTTAATATTTATAGGATATTTAACTCTATAGAAGAACAAAATAGTTGGGGTGCTGTATGCGACACACCTTGTGGAATAGAGTACCTAAATGATAAAATTATATACAGGGATATATCAGGTATTTCAGCTCGTTTAGGTTTTGGAGAAGTACAGAAAACAGGTAGAATTCTTTTACAGAATATGCTTGATGATATGCAAGTATATTTTCTCAAGCACAGAAATCTTGTGTTAGAAAAATTTGATTATAGTCGCATGAAAATATGTAAAAATAGCATATCATATAAAGAACTAAAGGCTAGTAAAATTGTTTTTTGTGAGGGATTTAACCTTAAAAATAATCCTTATTTTAATAAATTACCTTTGATAGGTAATAAAGGGCAGTGGATTAAAATCAAGTGCGAAAAGTTAAAGTTAGATAAACTTATTAAAGCAGGTGTATTCATATTACAAGTAAAAGAAAGTATATTTTTAGTAGGAGCTACATTTGATTTTTATGATAAAACTATTGAGGCTACAGATACTGCTAGGAAAGATTTAGTGAAAAAATTAAGAAAGGTATTAACATATCCCTTTGAAGTAATTCAGCAAGGAGCAGGTATTCGTCCTACAGTATTAGATAGAAGACCTTTATTAGGAAGACACCCTAAATATAATAATATTTGTATTTTTAATGGCTTAGGTACTAGAGGGGTAATGATAGCTCCCCAACTAGCTGTAAAATTGTGTGATTATTTAGAAAATAATATTCCTTTGGATAAGGAAATTGATATCAAAAGGTTTTTTTAATAGTTATAATAAACTTTATATATTTGTGCTCTACAATATGTTATTATGAAATATCTATGGCAAAAGAGTTAACCAATAGGCAAGAAGATTATTCAAAATGGTATAATGAACTAGTAGTGAAAGCTAATCTTGCAGAAAATTCGGGTGTAAGAGGTTGTATGGTCATAAAGCCTTATGGATATGCTATATGGGAGAAGATGCAAGCAGAATTAGATAAAAAGTTTAAACAAGCTGGACATGTAAATGCTTATTTTCCTATATTTATACCTAAGTCTTACTTTAGTAAGGAAGCGAGTCATGTAGATGGTTTTGCTAAAGAATGTGCAGTGGTGACCCATTATAAATTGAAAAATGGAAAAGATGGAGAGATAGTAGTAGATGAAAATGCTAAATTGGAGGAGGAATTAATAGTGCGTCCTACCTCTGAGACCATAATATGGGATACTTATAAAAAATGGATACAATCTTATAGAGATTTGCCTATACTTGTAAATCAGTGGGCAAATGTGGTGAGATGGGAGATGCGTACCAGATTCTTTTTAAGAACCACAGAATTTCTTTGGCAAGAGGGGCATACGGCTCACGCAACAAGAAAAGAAGCTATCGAGGAGGCTCAAATAATATTAGATATTTATACAGACTTTGTACAAAATTTTATGGCTATACCTGTAGTGAAAGGAGAAAAAACAGAAAGTGAAAGGTTTGCAGGGGCACTTAATACTTATTGTATAGAGGCTTTGATGCAAGATGGAAAAGCCCTACAGGCTGGTACTTCACATTTTTTGGGTCAGAATTTTGCCAAGGCTTTTGATGTGAAGTTTTTAGATAAAGAGGGAAAACAAAATTTTGTATGGGCTACTTCGTGGGGAGTTTCTACTCGATTAATGGGGGCTCTTATTATGGCGCATTCAGATAATAATGGCTTAGTGTTACCACCTAATTTAGCACCTTTTCAAGTAGTGATTATACCCATATATAAAAATAAAGAGCAGTTACAAAATATTTCTACAATAGTTCTTAAGATCAAACAGCAATTAGAAAGCAAAGGTATTACAGTAAAATATGATGATAGGGATACCCATAAACCGGGTTGGAAGTTTAATGAATATGAGCTAAAGGGAGTGCCTTTGAGAATAGTTATAGGTCCTAAGGATTTAGAAAAAGGAACAGTAGAATTAGCTAGAAGGGATACATCTGCAAAGGAGTTTGCTCCGCAGGAAAATATATCGGAGAAAGTGAGTGATTTATTGCAAGAGATACAAAAAAAATTATTTGAAAAGGCAAATAAATACAAACAAGAAAATACCTATACAGTAGATACTTATCAAGAATTTAAGGAGATTTTAGAGACTAAAGGTGGGTTTATATCTGCTCATTGGGATGGTACTATTCAAACGGAGGAAGCTATTAAAAATCAAACTAAAGCTACAATAAGGTGTATTCCCTTAGGCTCACAGGAAGAAAAAGGAAAATGTGTATATACAGGCAAACCTTCAAATGGAAGGGTATTGTTTGCAAAAGCATATTAATAAAGGAAATTATATATAACTATAAAAATTAAATATTATGAGTTCAAATTATCAGGAAGTACCGCAAGTGAATAAAAAAGTAGTTAGATTAGTTGTTGTACTTGGAGCAGCTTTACTATTTTTGATTATTTTTTGGTCAAAAATTACAATTACTGTTAATTCAGGAGAGGCAGGTGTTATATTTCGTCAATTTTCTGGGGGAGTAGATACAAGTCAAACTTATGACGAGGGTTTTCATTTTATTGCTCCTTGGAATAATATGTTTATATATGAAGTAAGGCAACAAAATATATTTGAGAAGATGGGAGTACTTTCCTCTAATGGATTAGAAATTACTATAGATGTGACAGCTTGGTGCCAGCCAGTGTACGATAAACTCCCTTTTTTGCACAAACAGAAGGGACAAAGTTATTTGGAGAGGGTCATTAAACCAGCAATGCGTTCAGCTACTAGAAGTGTGATAGGTAGATATACTCCAGAGCAAATATATTCTAAAAAGAGAGATGCTATACAAGTTGAAATATTCGAGGAAACTAGAAAAATATTACTTCCGCAATATGTACAACTCAATGATATACTGATAAGAGATGTAACCCTTCCGCCTACTATAAAATCTGCTATAGAAAAGAAATTAAAACAAGAGCAAGAAGCATTAGAATACGAGTTTAAATTAACTAAGGCAAAGAAAGAAGCAGAAAGACAGAGAATAGAAGCAGAAGGTAAAGCTATGGCAAATAAGATTTTAAGTCAATCCCTTACGGATAAGATACTTAGGGAAAAGGGTATAGAAGCAACACTTGAAATATCTAAATCTCCAAATTCTAAAGTAGTAATAGTAGGAGCAGGAAAAAGTGGATTACCAATTATCCTAGGAAATAATTAAATTTTTTCATCTAAAGAAAAAAAGCCTTTAAAACGGTAAAGGCTTTTTTTAAATACTTTTGAATT
The DNA here is from genome assembly GCA_965226285.1 of Ichthyobacteriaceae bacterium. GTDB lineage: Bacteria > Bacteroidota > Bacteroidia > Flavobacteriales > Ichthyobacteriaceae > CBDDCQ01. Next base: position 229,661 of record CBDDCQ010000005.1, on the reverse strand, counting down.
TTTTCGTAAAAAACACTTATAAAATCAATTTTTATAAGTGTTTTATTTTTGTGGGCGATACTGGATTCGAACCAGTGACCCCCTGCTTGTAAGGCAGGTGCTCTGAACCAGCTGAGCTAATCGCCCATAGATGAATTAGAATGGTGCAAATGTAATACTTTTTAAGTATATAAGATTATTTTTTTAAATTTATTTCAATAACATTTAAACATCTTTAATTCTTACAAGTTAACTTATTTATATTTGTTCCATATTTTATCAAAAACAAAGTCTAAATAATCTCGTTTGAAGTCAGGGTCGTCTGTAAATTTTTTGTATAAATCGGTGTATTGAAAAATTACATCTTGCATTAAATCCTCAACTTTTTTATCAGAAGTAATTTTAGCGTTTTGTTTATCACTGTTTTTAACTGAATTTACAGCAGATTTATCACGAGCAAAGTCTGCTGGTAATTGTTCAAATAAAAATTTCTTAACCTTATCGTCCTCTGTCCAATTAATACCATATTTGGTGTTAAAATAATTGATGATAGCATCTAATTCGTTAAATTCAGGCTCATCTTTTTTGCCTTTCATTACTGGTGGTGTTGGGTCTAATTCTTCTTCGCCTTTTAATTTAATGTCTTCTTGTTTGGCGCGAGTTAATCTGTAACTATCTAAGTCTATTGCTTCTAAAATTCCTTTAGCTAAGTCTTCTATCTCTTCAGGTTTTATTTTTGGAATAAGGAATTTTAGAAACCAATATAGCCTTTCCCAATGTGCATTATTAAATGACAATAGTTTAGAAAGAAAAGCATAAGTTCTGAAAAAGGATTTAGCTTTAACATAGAAATCTATTTGGGCATCTTCTCCCAATTCATTTTTAAATTCTGTTACGCATTTATCAATGATAGGATCTAATTCTTGTCTGCCTGCTTCCTTAAAATATAAATCTGTAAAAATGACTACATCCTCTTGCGAATAGACTTGTGCATTATCTAAAGCATCTTGTAAATCATTCAGTTTGTTGGCATCTGTTTCTTCACTTAAAATTGTAGTTGTATAAAATGGTTCAAACGCTTTTTTAATATCTTCTGTAGTGTTAAAAAAATCCATTACAAAGGTGTCTTCTTTGTACGGTTTATACGCCCTGTTTAATCTTGACAATGTTTGAACCGCCTGAACATCTGCTAACTTTTTATCTACATACATCGTGTGCAATAAAGGCTCATCAAATCCTGTTTGAAATTTATTAGCAACTATCAAAAAGCGATATGCTTTTTTCTTGAACTCATTAGGTATGTCGTTACTTGGAAAACCATTTAATTTAGCTTCGTCCATTTCTACGCCCTCTATTTCTTTAGTGCCTGAAAAAGCAACAATTGCTTTATAAGGTGAGTTCATCTCTTTAAGGTATTTTTTAAAAGTCTGATAGTAAGAAATAGCATTTTTAATGCTCTTACAAACAACCATCGATTTGGCTTGACCCTTAATTTGCTTTCTTATCTCTGTATGGAAATGGTCTAACATGATTTTAGATTTTTCCCCAATAGAAAACGGATGACTTTCTACATACGTCTTTAATTTTTTATTTGCCATGCGGGTTTCAAATTCTGGATTGTCTTCTATTGATTTATTTAATTTATAATAAGATTGGTATGTTGTATAGTTTTTAAGTACATCGAGGATAAACTCTTCTTCAATGGCTTGTTTCATGGTGTAGTTGTCGAATGCCTTAAATTTTCCTTGCGCTGTTTTTGTTCCAAAGGTTTCTAAGGTTTTGTTTTTTGGGGTAGCTGTAAAGGCAAAATAGCTACCGTTTTTAAGCATTTTACGGTTTTCTATCAATTTATTGATAACATCTTCTGATGTGGGTGATTCTTGTTCTTCTCCGTAAGGAGTTTCCTTTTCTGAGAGTACCCAATTCATTTTACTGGATGTTTCTCCGCTTTGGCTACTATGAGCTTCATCAATAATGATGGCAAATTTTTTAGCCTGCAGCGTTCCTATTTCATCTATTATAAATGGAAACTTTTGAACGGTGGTTACAATGATTTTTTTACCATCCTCTAAGGCTTTTTTTAATTGACGACTTCCTTTATCAATTGCCTCCACTACGCTACTTACTTGGGCAAATTGTTTGATATTATCTCTAATTTGTTTGTCCAATACCCGCCTATCGGTTACCACTATTATACTATCAAAAACATTTTTAGTATTTGCTGTATCGTGCAGACTTACTAATTGATGAGCTAACCAAGTAATAGAATTTGATTTACCTGAACCCGCTGAATGTTGTATTAAATACTTTTGACCCACCTCATTTTCTTTAGCGTGTTTTAATAGTTTTTTAACCACTCTAAGTTGGTGGTATCTTGGAAAAATCAATTTACGCTTAACTTTATCTGTGTCTTTATCTTTTTCCTTAACTATTTGGGCATAGTTTTCTAAAATGTTGCTAAAACTTTCTTTTGTAAAGATGTCTTTCCATAGGTAATCTGTTCTTAACCCTTCTGAATTTACTGGGTTTCCTGCACCGTTGTTGTTTCCTTTGTTGAATGGTAGAAAAAATGTTTCAGTACTGTTGAGATGCGTTGACATATAAACTAAATTTTCATCTACCGCAAAATGCACCATACATCTACCAAAAGCAAATAAAGGTTCTTTAGGGTCTCTATCTGTTTGGTACTGACCAATCGCGTTTTTTACATTTTGCCCCGTCCATTGGTTTTTTAATTCCATTGTACTTACAGGCAATCCATTGATCAATAAAACTATATCTAAAGAATTTCTGTTTTCTTTGCTATAATACAGTTGTCTTGTGACTGAAAAAATATTGCTGTTGTATAACTTTTGAGCCTTGTCATTTAGGTGTGATGTGGGTTTTTTATAGTATAGCTGTACTCTTAAATCCAAATCTTTTACACCATTACGCAAAATTTCTATGATACCTTTTTGACGAATTTGTTCCGTCAGCCTTTTAATAAATTTCTGTTCACCTCTTTTGAGAATGGTACCATAGGGGTTTGGTTGGGTTGCTGCCAAAAACTCAAATAATAGCCTTTTATTAATGCAAAGGTCTCTATCATAATCTGCACTATAACTTGGCTTATATCCATTTTGTTCTATCAAATGTTTTTCTATAATAGTTTCTAAGTCTTTTTCTGATGTTTTGGATGTTTGCATTACGATATTTGATTTTTAATTTAAAAGTGAGACACAAAATTATTTGTGTTGCATAAGTGAGACACAAAATTATTTGTGTTGCATAAGTGAGACACAAAATTATTTGTGTTGCATAAGTGAGACACAAAACTATTTGTGTTACATAAGTGAGACACAAAACTATTTGTGTTGCATAAGTGAGACACAAAACTATTTGTGTTGCATAAGTGAGACACAAAATTATTTTCCATTTGCAATGTCAATTAATTTTATAAAAAAATAAAAGTTAGGTTTTCTACCCGCTCCATGAATACATTCTAATATTTCTTCATTTTCAAAAACACTTAAAATACGAATAGCCGTAGGCTTGGGAATATTGGCATTTTTATAAAAATTCGTAGAATTAAAATAATTTTTTTTGAAAATAAAATCCAATGCCGTAATTCCATGTTGCGACTTAGTAATACTTGGAATTTTATTTTTTAATTCATTATAGTATTCATTAATTTTTTTAGCTTTATCTAAATTTTCTATCGATTGTTCTATGATGCCTTTAACAAAAAATTTACACCACTGTAACCATTCATTATTTTTTGAAACATTGAGCAGTAAATTATAATAACTCTCTTTATTCTTCTCAAAATAACTACTGATATAAAAAGAAGGACTATTTAATAAATTTTTTTCGGAAAGATATAACGGAATAATCATTCTTCCCAGTCTTCCATTGCCATCTAAAAATGGGTGTATCGCTTCAAATTCTGCGTGTAATATTGCGATTTTTATCAAATCGTCAAAATGTTCGTTATTGTGTAGAAATTTTTCAAAAGCACCCATAGCATCTATAATTTTATTCGCCTCTATAGGAATAAATCTTGCTGTTTCTATATTGCTTTTGTCTGCTCCAATCCAAACGGGAATTTTTCTATACTCACCGGGCGTTTTATTTTCTCCTCTCACCCCTCTCATTAATTCTTTATGCGATGCCTTAAAAAGCCTTTGAGATAATGGCACACCTTTCAACAGTTCCGTTGCTTTTTGTAGTGCATAACGATACTTAAGCACTTCTTTCATATCTTCTTTTTTTTCTTTTGAAATATTTTGTTGATTTCCTCCCCCTTCAAATTCTAATACTTCTGTAAGCGTAGATTGTGTTCCTTCAATTTTGGAAGACAATACTGCTTCCTGAACAAACAAAGGAGAAAGAAGGGTTTCACTATTTATCATAGAAGACAAAAACCCGTCATACCTACCAAGCTCTGTTCTTGCTTGATTGACCAATTTTTGAATCTCTTTATCTAATTCAAAAACAGGAGGAAATTTATCCTCGTGGTATTTTGTTGCCATTTTTATTTGATATTATTATTTGTGTTGTATAAGTGAGATACAAAATTAAAACTTTTATTTTTTATTACATTCTCCCTCATTAACCATTTATCATTAAAACTATTTTGCTAAAAAGGTTCGTTTTTCTAACTAATCATTGCCTATACAAAACGAAGACCTGCCTATTTGAGCATTGTTAAAGAGGCTTGGCAGGTCTATTGTTAGCAAATATACATAAAATTTTTAAACTACTAAACTTTTTACAAAAAATTTTTTTTGCAATGTTATATTTCGCTAACTATTAATATTTAGCTTCCCCACCACCGCTTCACTTCTTAATATGTTTAATTATTAATTATTAATGTTTAATGGCGTTTTTTGCTGTTTTTATTGCAAAACTTTTATTTTTTATCACATTTTTCCTCATTCTTATAACTATACACTAATCACTGTTTTTACTGTCTTTTAAGCGTTTTATATCTTTTTCTATTTCTTTGAGGCTTTGCTCTTTCTCAATAGCTTTTTCCTGTAATTTGTATTTTTCGTACTCCTTTGCAGATTTTTCTACTGCCATTTTGTGGCTAATTTTACCTGCGTGGGTTAACAACTCTTTACCATTAAGTTGTAAAATACTATCTAAGCGATTTGCCCAATCTTTCATATACATTGGCTCTTGTTGCTGTGCCATTGTTTCAGCAAATGCTAAGTATTGTTCTACCAACAAGCCTAATAGTTTTATTTCCTCTTCACCTAAGTAGTTTTTGGCAATATTAACGTCTGCTTTTTTTATGGATACTTTTTTTTTCTTGTCGTAAGCGGACATTCCTAAAAGTGGTAAAGAAGCATCTACACGTCTATACACCAATTCTGCTGCGGTTTGCTGACTTATAGCCCAAAGCAGTTTGTTCTGTACTACTTTAAAAAATTGAATGGTTTTTTCGTCTTTAGGGTCATAGTCTATACTGGTTTTGTAGATGTCTTTAATTTTTTGGTAGAAGAATTTCTCTGATAAACGAATTTTACGAATACGCTCTTGCAATTCGTTAAAATATTTCATCGCGTCACCCGACTCAAAGCGGTCGTCATTTAATGCAAAACCTTTGATGATGTATTCTTTTAACCGTTGAGTAGTCCAAATACGGAATTGTGTACCCTGATGTGATTTAACTCTATAACCAACTGATATTATTACATCAAGATTGTAATATTTAACACTATTTTCTTGGGTTTTACCTTGTATAGCTCCGTGAGGAGTGGTATGTCGGAATTCCCGACATACCACTCTTTCGTTCAATTCACCTTCTTTAAAAACATTACCAATGTGTTCAGTAATTGTACTTCTACCTTTACCAAATAAGTTTGCCATTTGCTCTTGGGTAAGCCATACAGTTTCTTCTTGTAAACGAACATCAATTTTTATGTTGCCTTCATTATTTTGGTATATAAGAATTTTGCCTGTATTCATTTTACATAGTGGTTAATTATTAATGGTGTTTTTATTTGATATTATTTGTGTTCCATAAGAGAGACACAAAATTAAAACTTTTATTTTTTATCACATTTTCCCTCATTAATAATTAATAATTAACCATTAATATTTAACTTCCCCACCACCGCCTCGCTTATCATCGCTTCTTTGTATTCTTTTATCAGTGCTATTTCTTTCTCTGTCTTGACGATGGATTGGTCTATTTTAGCGGTTTTATTGTTTAAATATTGAGCAATGGCTTTTTGCTGGGGGAGAGGGGGGATTTTAAAATTTGTATTAAAAATAGAGTCTTGGTCTAAATGAGGAATTGTTGTTCCGTCTGCTTTGTCTTTAAAATAATTTTCTTTTGCTTTTAGAAAGTAATAAAAATACGGTTTTAAAAAGTAATCCTTATTAGGATGTAAAATAGCCATCGTAGAAGAAAGATACCCTTTTTTAGACAAAATAACTTCTCCCGCATTAGCCCCGTCCCATAAAATTAAAACTTCATTCTCATTTATCAATAAACTTTTACCTGCCTTTTGAACATATTTTAAATTTTCCTTTTTACCTCTTAAATAATCCATTGATAAATACGGATAAAAAGAACTCTCATCAGAAAAAGATAAAGGAACTACTCCTTTTTTGTACTGAACAATATTCTTTAACCTCCTCACCTCCCAATGCTCTGGAATATCTCCTAACCAATCTATACCACTGGGTTTGGTTTCTCTTGGTTTTTCTAACTTACCATGAACCATTAATAATTGACCATTAATAATTGTATCAATCACCGCCTGCCGTTTTTCTTTTAAGAGTTCAATGAGACGGGTTTTGTTTTTAATAAATTTTTGAATTTTGGCGGTTTTGTTGTCTAAATAGTTATTAATGGTTAATGATAAATTATTAATGGGTACCGCAATATTATTATATTTCTGTCCGTTGAAATTTTGTATGGTGCTTTCAATCGCTTCACTAAATAATATTCGTTTGAAACTTGGTGTTTTTGAAAAATAATAAATCCATTTTGCTAATTCAACATCTTCCAACCTAAAACGAACTAAAAAACCTGCATAAGTGATTGGTTCATCTATTTGATGAAAATATGCTCTGCCTATACTTCCACTTCTTGAAAATAAAATATCTCCTTTTTTCAATAAATATTCATCTGGAACCATCTCTTTATCCAAATAAATACCTTTTCCTATTATTTCACCCTCATCGTTCAAATCCGTAGTTCGCAAAAATCTAATGCCTTCATTTTTATAAAACCTTGCTTCAATATTTAATCCATACTTCAAAGGTTCTTTAGTTAGATATTTTAGTCTTATTTGTTGCATTTTATTTTTCCACTTTTTTAAATTCTAATTCTAGTTCTTTTTTGTAAATTACCTGTAAAAACAAAAATAGAAGTCGCTACAATAGAAGTATTTATGGTTACAAATAAATTATTTGCCGTATTTCTTCTTTGGCTTACCCTATCTGCCATTTCTGTATGCAATTTATACATTTCTAAAATAGTGTGATTATTATCTGCCATACTATTTTTATTTAACTGACTTTCCATAATTTTAAATTAAAATTAACCCTACTCCCATATTTTACCTACTTTTTCAGTATATTTAGAGGGGTTATAAACTCATCCGCCAATTTACAAAATACATTTTTGTTTACAATAAACCATTTAAAAAATTATGCCACTAACTTTTTAATCATTTCAGGCTGATATCTTTTGTCCCACAACATAAAATCAGCTCCTTTTTTTTGTAATGCCTTGGTGTATTCCGAATTTAATGTTTTATCCTCATTATTAATGATAGCAAGTCCCATAAGTTCTTTTCCTGATGCTTGTTTTCTGGTTTGTTTAATATCATCCCAAGTAAATAAAAAATTAGGAACATTCATTTTATTTAAGCTATTAAATGATTTTATTACAATTTCTTTTTCTCTACCTGCTATTTGAAAATCAAAATTAAAATCAATGCCCGTGCTTCCCTTTGCAATAAAATTAGGGGTGTAAATAATTTCTTGTTCATCTAAGTATGCTTTTACATCTTCTTTAAAAATATACGCTACTGTGTTTTTTGCTAACATTTGCATATCGGATATTTCACAAATAGCAGTAACAAGATTATGTTTGTATTGATTAAAATTTTCTAATGTTCCACTTATTGTTAATTCTCCATTTTTTAGCGTTATTCCATAATTTAAACAAATCATATCAAACCATTCTTTTCTTTTTTGAGAACGATTAATAGAAACGCCTGTAAGTTCTAAATTTTTTAGTGTCATTCCATCATCAGATAAAAGCAACTTATCATTTTTTAATTTTGCATATATTTCAACAGGGTCATTAAACAACCCTATAAATGGCGTAGTAATGGTATGCCACCCTGTTTGGTTATCTGTAAAAACAGTCGTTTTTTGACGAAGCCAATTATAGTATTCATCAATACTTTGTGTTATATCCCAATTCATAATAATGTATTGTTAAATAGGTTTATTTTGGTTTTAACATTAATTAATTCTGCAAAATGTTTTATAATTTTGGAAATATTAGACGAAAGTTCAATATCATCAAGTAATTCTTTTATTTTAAAATCATCATTTAACAACGGAATTGCCCAAGCAAGCGTTTTATACCCTTGTACATGATAATGTATATGGTGTTGATTATTTGAAAAATATTTTCCTGCAAAAGGTTTAAAATGTTCTGGCACAAATTCATTGATTTCTTCTGGATTTTTATGCCCACTATTATAATCTACTCTTACTAAACCTATTTTCCCATCGTTTTCCTGATGGTGAAAATTTATTCTAATTCTATTTTTTGTGCTCTGCGTTATTTCCCACAAAAAATTACAATCTGAATCTTGTTCTGAAATCAATTTAAATTTACAATGAAGAGGAAATCTATTTTCTAAATTTATCTTCTCTTGAATTTCACCTTTGAAAATTATTTTTTTAGGTAATCTCAATAATTCATTAGCCTTATCATTGGTTATATGATTCATCTTATATTTTTAATTTATTAACATCTACTCCCGTATTTCCCCTCCTTTTTCGGTTGGTTTCGGCAGGCTCAACCACCGAACAAACGGGGACAACCACCGAATCTGAAGCGGTGCCTGAGCTTTCAGAAACATTTGCTGACACTGCCGAAGCGGTGCCTGAGCTTGCCGAAGGCACATTGTTTTGAGTATGGTTTTTAGAAAGGATCCTTAACTTATCAAAATCCTTTGCCATTAATGCTTCTTTTTTTGCCCTACTCCACCCCTGAATTTGTTTTTCTCTATAAAAAGCATCATCTATTCTATCAAACCCTTCATAATAAACCAACTTAACTGGAAGTCGTTTTCTCGTATGATTAGAACCCTCTCCGTTTTGATGTTGTTTCAACCTTAATTCTATATTTTTTGTACTTCCTGTATAATAAGAATTATCCGAACATTTTAATATATACATGTATGCATTGTACATTTTACTTTTTTCAAATTTAAATTAACTCCCATATTTTACCTCCTTTTTCGGTTGGTTTCGGCAAGCTCAACCACCGAATCCGAAGCGGTGCCTGAGTTTTCAGAAACATTCGCTGACACTGCCGAAGCGGTGCCTGAGCTTGCCGAAGGCACCCGCCAATTTACAAATTACAAAATTAAAAGGCAACCACACGGGGTTGTCCCTACAGCATTAAACATTGATAATTAATCATTAATAATCTCTCCTAATAAATTTCCTGTTTCTTTTTCGAGGTTTAAAATATCTTGTGTAATTTCTGTTAAACTTCGTAACTTTTCATGTTTATAAAAATATTTAGAAAAATTTATTTCGTAGCCTATTTTAGTTTCTTTTTCGTTATACCAAGAGTTGGGTGCAAAAGGCAATACTTCTTTTCTGAAAAATGCATCCACATCTTGTTTTAGCGGAATGTTTTCTTTGTCTTTAAGGGCGGTGTCGCTTTTAGGGTTGCCTTTTTTGTCGGTAATTATATTACCCTTTTCATCACGTTGTGGACGATGTATCGTTATTTGTCTGTAGCCAAAATCTTCATTATCTAAAATAATGGTATGCTGGTTGTTTTCAAAGTTTAAAAATAAATCTGTAATGGTTCTCATGTGGTCTTTGCTAAATTCTACTCGTTTATTACCCAAAGGTTTTCGCATTTTATTATAAAACTCCTCAGTAGTAACATTTATAAGTTGTAGTTTTCCTTTGCGTTTTTCTTCTTTTTTATTGCAAAAAACAAAAATATAAGTGGGTATGCCCGTATTATAAAATAAATTATCAGGCAAGGCAATTACTGATTCTAACAAATCATGTTCAAACAAATACTTGCGTATTTCGGATTCTCCTTGTCCTGCATCTCCTGTAAATAAAGCTGAACCATTGTGAATGGTAGCTGCCCTACTGCCTAAAACACTATTGTTTTTTAGTTTAGAAACAATGTTCATTACAAATAGTAACTGACCATCATTTGCTCTTGGCACACCAACGGTAAATCGAGGGTCTATAATTTCTTTTTTATCGAGTATGGCATCTTTATCTACTTTCCAAGTTTTCCCATAAGGTGGATTACTTATCATAAAGTCGAACTGAAGGTTGGGAAAACCATCTTTACTTAATGTAGAACCAAAAGCAATTTTCTCTGGGTCTTCATCTTTAATAAGTATATCGGCTTTACAAATGGCGTAGGTTTCCGGATTTACTTCTTGTCCGTATAAATGAAAGATAGCTTTAGGATTTAACTTTTTAGCAAAGCGTTCTGCTTCTGTAAGCATACCACCACTACCACAAGCTGGGTCGTAAATCAAATATGTACCATCTTTAATTTTTCCTTTTAAAGGTTCAAAAATTAAATTGGTCATTAAAAGAATAATCTCCCTTGGGGTAAAGTGTTCTCCTGCTTCTTCATTGTTTTCTTCATTAAACTTTCTTATCAATTCTTCAAATACATAGCCCATACCTAAGTTGGTTAAGCCTTCCATCACTACATTACCATCTTTATCAGTAACAGGGTTTGAACTTAGATTAATGGTGTTTGAGCAAAACTTTTCAATAAGCGGAAAAGTAATGTTTCCTTCTTGTAAGGTTTCTAACTGGTTTCTTAACTTGAACTTACTAATGATGTCTTGCACGTTACTGCTGAATCCATCTAAGTAAGTTTCTAAGTTTTGGCGAATATGATCAGGTTCGTTTAATAGTTTTTTAAAGGTGTAGTTAGATGTATTATAAAATACATAACCACTTGTTTTACGAAGTTGAGCAGATTGGTTATCAATCTTCATTTTATTTAACCTTTGGTGCATTTCTAACACCTTGTCTTTGGTAGGTTCAAGAAGGGTATCTAACCTACGTAATACGGTAAGGGGTAAAATAATATCTCTGTATTTACCTCTCGTATATACATCACGTAAAACATCATCTGCAATACTCCAAATGAAATTTATTATGGCATTATGTTGAGTTTGTGTCATTCTTAATGTACTATTACTTTGTTTAATTTATTCTTCCGCAATCTTTAAGTCTTGCAATGCATGTTCTTCATTTTCTACTAACTGAAATACTGGATCTGCTAACCAAAGCGAAAACAGTTGTCAAATATAGACAAATAAGAATAAACAAGAGCAAATGATTCTATATTATGCAAATTTAGTTTACCTTATTTAAAGAACAGAGGATAAAGTTTTATAACATAGGATAGATAAATTTTTAAAAGAATAACACATTTGGCTGTTTAATAAATACAGTTTAAGAAAAATAATACATTTTTTATGGATTTAATAATTAAATAGGTTTAAATTTGCCAACATTTGAAAATAATAGTTAAATTACAAATATTAATAAACTTATATAATAATGCAAGGAAAGGAAACATTAGATAAAGAAGAAATTTTTTCAAAAATATTAAGGGCTGGAAGAAGAACTTATTTTTTTGATGTAAGAAAAACTAAAGCAGAAGATTATTATTTGACTATCACTGAGAGTAAGAAATATGTTCAAGAAAACGGTAGTGTAAATTATAAGAAACACAAACTTTATCTTTACAAAGAAGACTTTAAAGCGTTCAAAGAATTATTAAGTGAAACTACTGAATTTATTATTAATAATAAAGGAGAAGAAGTAATATCTGAAACGCACCAAAAAGATTATAATCTAAAAGAAAGAGAAACTGAATCTATAAATTTGGTAAAGTCTTGAAAAGTCTTGAAATATATTTACCTATTATATCGAACTCAATATTGACTAATGTACCGAGTGCTAAATCTTTAAAATTAGTATGGTTTAGTGTATAGGGTATAATAGCTACACTAAATTTGTTTGATTGCGAATTTACTATTGTAAGGCTTACCCCATTTATAGCAATAGAGCCTTTTTCTATAGTAATATGATGGCTATTTTGATATTCAAAAGTAAATAACCAACTTCCTTCTTGATTTTGTATGTCTATACATTTAGCTGTCTGATCAATATGTCCTTGTACAATATGCCCATCTAATCTACCTCCTACCCTTATACATCGCTCTACATTCACCTTATTTCCTATTTTTAAAGTAGCAATATTAGTTTTATATATAGTTTCTTTGATAACCGTTACTGTATATTTATCTGAGGAAGCTTTTACTACAGTGAGGCAAATTCCATTATGGGCTATACTTTGGTCTATCTTTATAGGTTCATTAAAAACATTTTGAAAAGTAATATGCAAATTGTTCCTATCCTTTTTTATATTTAATACCTCTGTAGTATATTCTACTATACCTGTAAACATGTGATCTAAATGCTTTATTCTAAATACTTAATGTCTATGATTATTAGAGCCTTCCCCATCCTTATAAAGGTGGATATATCCCTTATAAATTTTGTATTCTAAACCTTCAGGGGTATCTCTATTAAATTCACAAGTATAAAAATACACTCCAGATACACACGCTTTTTTTGTATATTTATCTATGCCATTCCATTTAATTTCAGGGTCAGTCGTATTATATACTGTTTTCCCCCAACGATTGTATATACGAATCTTAAAATCCTTAATTCCATTTATTATAGTAGATTTATACACATCGTTTACACCATCTCCATCAGGAGTAAATACATTAGGCAATATATAATCTATACACGATTTTATGTACACTATATTACTCATATCACTACTATCGTAATTACTTATAGCTTGTACTTTAAAACGCCCTATTCTATATGCATTCTGTAGTATATATTGCTTATTTTCCTTTCCTTTTATATCTGCGATCTTCTTAAATTTAACCTTAGCATCAGGTGAAAAGTAAACTTGATAACCTACTATATTCTCACAATCTTTACTTGGAACATCCCAACTCAAAAGGTACTTGCCCGTCTGGCAATAATCTGAATTTACACTAAGAGTGGGTGTACATTCTAATTGATTGGTATTAGGTATATCACACCGTTGCTGAGAATAATTTTCTAATATTTGAGGAATATTTTCATCTGAATATTTGCCAAATGTTTTTACTTTATAGCACTGTTCTTTTCCATTCTCCAATGGGAAATCTACATAACTTGTTTGATTGGCATTTCCTATTTTTACATAATTGCTTTTACTATCCTTTCTATATACTTCCATACCCACAAATGACCACGACACATTTTGAGACAACTCAAGGTTCATCTTTTTATTATTAGGGTATAAATTTATAAAAGGTGAACTCGATATATCGCCCTTGCCTAAAAGCTGCATACTACCTTTAGACATATCATAAAAATCTATCCTATAATAATGTGGGCTATCCAAAGTATTGATATCTGTATGGATATAAATATCTTTAGAAATTCCTTGTAGTGTAACAATTTCGTTATACTTAGAAGTATTACTAGCATCTTGCTTTATAACCTTATAGGCATAAGGTCCAGGGTACTTTACTTTGTCATACTCCTTTGGAGCAAGCCATTTGAGTTCTATTTCTCCTTGATTTTTATGTGTTTTCAATACACTTATACGGGTAATAATAGGCGATGAATTAGGTAACCTTCCTGAAGCTATATTAGAGGGGTAACTCTCTGCGTTATCTTTAAAATACTGTGTAATTACATAATAATATTTTGTTCCTTGATTAAATTTTCTCCCTTTGTTTTCATCTATGTAACTCAATTGATTAATGTCATCTAAAGTACCTATAAATTCATAATTCTCCGGTTTACCTGTAGTGCAGTTATCCCTAGTGATACTACCCAAATGTTTTCTCCTATAAATCTTATATCCTACAGCATTGGAACTACAATTCGGTTTGCTCCAACTCAATTTAAATTTTTGATTTTTTGTAATATTTACTACTAAATTTTCAGGTGCAGGAGCAATTACTTTTATCAATATGTTTTTTGCATCAGACAACAGTTGCGAAGCATACTTTGTAGGTGGATTATCTATTGTTTTAAAAGTGATTTGATAAGGATTTTTTCGTACATAACTACAATTAGTATTCCATTTAAAAATTTGGGTTAATGGAGGTATTTTTTCCTCTAATTTGGGAAATGAAGCATTGTATTTGGCAAGGAAAACTTCGCTCATACCCTCTAAATCTAACCTATCATTATTAGGGTCAGTTGCCTTTACATCAAATTTTAATGTATGTCCTGCCTCTATACAATATTTATCTTCTACTTCGAGTTTAGGTGGTTTATTCTCACACTCCTTTATATCGATTTGCATATCCCTTACTATTTTACCCAAAGTAACCCATTTTCCTGTAGCATTGTCTTTTCTCATCTCAGATATCTCTATTGCTATATTATATAGTCCTGTTCTGTTAGGTTTTTCCCAAATAATTATTCCTGTTTTAGTAACTTTAACCTTATCTAAGTTATATGCAGAATTGTATGTTGTAAGTATTTCCCTAGCATTTGCCCCTTTACAGTTTACCAATTTATAGGATAAACTATCTCCATCAGGGTCATAAGCTGCCAAACTCGTTTTATATATTATATTCTCACATCCTATATCTATAGGAGGATTTAATAGTTGAGGAGAAGAATTAGTACCCAGATTAGCCCCTCCTACCAAAAGAATTGTTTCTATATAAAAAGGTTCGTTTACAGAATTTGGAATATTAAGTACTCCTAAATTTCTATTAGGATCGTACACAGAAAGCACATAAGCCGATGCCGAACCAAAAGTATGCTTTCCTTTATAAATACTCTTTATAATATCTCTACCTACACTCACTCCCATGTTATTGCAATAATTACTATAAGGTCCGTTCACTCTAGGTAATTTATCTTTTGTACCATCTCCCCATAAAATTTCTAATTCACATCTGTCTGCCAAGGTTCTTTTAGTATATGTTGTAATAGTTATTTCGTAGGTAAATCCCTCCAAGTGCTTATAAGTAATCTCTCCTGCCCTATTATGAGTAGCAAAAGTGCAAAAACTATATAAAAGCAATAAAATAATCTTTTTCATTTATCGTTATCCTAAAAAGTTGCTTATATTAAGTATCATACCTAATTAGGTAAGTGCAAAACTATTAAAAATTATTTTAAAAAAGTATATTTTATATAACTTTGCCATTGAGATGAGTAAGTTGCCTTATCACTGGTTTATCTTTTTAAGCCAGAGGAAAGTCCGGACACCATAGAGTACCATACTTCCTAACGGGAAGGATTCCCTATGTAATAATAGGGAATACAGATAGTGTCGCAGAAAATAACCGCTAATATAATTTAGTAAGGGTGAAAAGGTGAGGTAAGAGCTCACCGGTGTAATAAGTAATTAATACAGCCGGACAAACCTTATGGGGTGAAATGTCATGTATATCAGGTAGTCAATTAAAAGTTGACAAAGGGCTACTCGTCCTTACACTTGAGGGGTAGGCAGATATAAATTTTTAGTGATAAAAATCATAGATAAATGATAAGGAACTCTTTTAATTAAGAGGTTACAGAATCCGGCTTATAAACTTACTCATCTTTTTATACGCTTAGATATAATACTTTATATAATATTTCCTAATTTTTCTCTTTCACAGATAAATCAAATTGTACATTTTTATAACCTACTTATAATATACTGTTACTTTATATAGTTATTCAGCCTTATGTTTTTGGGCTTGGGTTGCATGGATATTTTAATATGGTTGTTTTTAGGGTGTTTCACGACTTTGTAACGGTGTTTAACCCTTATTTTATCAGGCAGTTGTGGTTATTGTCGTAGTTTGTAGGTTTTTTGAGTATAAAATTATAACAATCTTTAAATCTTTGTACATTTCGTTTTGAATAACTTCTGAGCAAAAAAAGCCCGTAACTTAGTAATTACGAGCATTACACGGATTTTTAGCTCATTTTACTTTTTGTATATTTTGAGAAGCATACATTTAAATCTAATGTTTTCATAATATCGAAAATATAAAATTTAACTTTATACATATCGAAACTTTTTCATTATCTGGTTTTAAAATTTTCATTAGGTAAGAAGCAGTAATTAATATATTTATCTGTAACATCACAATCACTACAAAAATGTAAGAGTTGTTCTCTTACTACTAATACGAGCAATTGAATCATAATCTTCTACGCCCAAATCTTAAAAAATTATATCTTTGCTCAACTCAAATGAGCATGGGATAATCTTACTTAATAATTATACCTAAACTTAAAAAATGAAGTTTCTTAAATCTCTTATTTTTATATATTCTTTGCTAAATCTGGCTATAGCTCAAAATGACCAAACCAAATATGCCTTTAAAGTATTTGAAGCTCAAATGTATTATTTTGCCATACAAGAACTACAAAAAGCCTACATTGCTGAGAATAATAAAACCTATAAGGATAGCATTATTTTAAAAATGGGTATTTGTTATACCAGAACTCAAAAACTAGAAAATGCCATCGAACAATTTGAGAAAATCATAGACCGATCAAATATAAGAGCTATAAAGGCTGAATATGCACTTACGCTCATACAATCAGGTCAATACCAAAAAGCTATAGAAATATTAACAGAAATAACCGAACCCAACGCTCAAGAAAAAAGGTTACTAAAATCTGCCAAATATCTCATAGAGAAAAAAGAAAAAACTCCGGAATATTCAGTGTTCAATATTAAAAATATCAATTCACCTATGAGTGATTTTTGTCCAATGCTCAAAGGAAATAGAGAGCTTATTATTACCTCAAATAGAAAAAGTTCACTGGGGAATGCCACTGACCAATGGACAGGGCAATCGTTCTCTGATATTTACACCTCCCAAAGTGAACCCAAAAATGAACTACACAATCAATTCAACATACATTGGACTACTCCCATACCTATAAATGCCATCAATACTCATTGGCACGAAGGTAGTATATCCATATATGAAAATACTTTTTATTTTACTGAATGTAGTAAGTTGAATAAACAGAATAAATGTAGGATATATAGCATTACAAAAGAAGATGGACAGTGGCAAGAAAAGCAACTTGTATTAGAATCAGATTCTATATACAATGTAGGACACCCTTGTATATCCAAAGATGGCAAAACCCTATTTTTTTCATCTAATATAAAAGGATTTGGAAAAAAAGATATTTTTAAAATCACTTATAACAGTATCACTAAAAAATGGAGCACTCCTAAAAATATGGGAAAATTTATAAATACTACCCAAGACGAAATGTACCCCTCTATAGATGATCAAGGAAACTTATACTTTGCTTCCAATGGAAAAATAGGTCTAGGTGGATTGGATATTTATATGGCTACAAAAGCTTCAAACTTTAATGATATCATACATTTAGAAACCGATATAAATTCTATAGCAGATGACTTTGCTATTACTTTCTTTAAAGGAAGTCAAGCTGGTTTCTTTTCGTCAAATAGAAATGGTGGAATGGGAAGTGATGATATTTATGGTTTTCTAAAAAAAAGATTGATGTATAATGTAAACGGTAATATTATAGATGCCAAAACGGGTGCTCCGCTTGAAAATGTATCATTAGAAGTAGAGGCTTCTAATGGAAAAATATTTTATACACAAACTAATGTAAAAGGTATCTATCAACTTACCCCTGATGTATTAGATAAAGACACTAGTTATAAAGTAAATCTCAATTTAGATAAATACCTAAATAAAGTCATTAGTTTTTCCACAGTGGGTATAGAGCTTTCAGAATTTGAGAGTACCAAAGAAGGGTATCTGTATTCCTTTACTTTAAATTCAGAATTAGACCCTATATCTCGTCCCATAGTAATGCCTAGAATAGAATATGAATTTAATAGTGCACAGCTCAAAAAAGAAGGTAAAAAATCATTAGATGATTTAGTGGAGTTATTAGATGAAAATAGAGATATTGTAATACAACTTCGTTCACATACGGATCATATAGGATCAGAAGAAGCTAACCTAAAACTCTCACAAAAAAGGGCTGAATCCTGTATTAATTACCTGATAGAAAAAGGAGTAGAAAAAGAACGATTATACCCCATAGGTATGGGAGAAAAAGAACCCTTTGTAATACCCGAAAACTTTAAAAGTTCATTTAAAAGCAATACCAAACTTACTGAAGAATACATTAAAGAATTAAATAAAGAATTAGACGAAGAAGCAAGGCAGTATAACCGTAGAACAGACTTTAAAGTACTGGGAACAATTAAAGGAATAACTTTTTCTGATTCTGGAGAAAAAATATTTCAAATAGATAGTATAGCCATAGATACTACAAAAGTTATCAAATCACTTACCCCTAAGGAGGTACTATTCTATACCCTCAAAAAAGGAGAAAATTTACTCTCTGTATCTGAAAAATTTGACCTTTCAGTAGTAGAACTCAAACGTCTCAATGGCGGACTAAAAGCCATAAGATCTTATGAAGGAATCAAATTAAAAGTAAGTCTAACCTCTGATTACACTGAATTTGACAAAAAACACTACCGTTTGACTAGAGTAGATAGAAGTTGGGAGAAAATTGCTCAAAAAACAAACCTTAGTGTAGAAAAGGTCAAAGCACTCAACCCTAAAATAAGTGAAAAAGATCTTAAAAATGGAATGTTAATTATCATTCAAGAATAAGCATCATAATCCAAAAACACTTCATTTTATTTTTTCCATTTTATATGTCCAAAGATCCTATGTTTTGTTTGTCATTAATAGACTTGGAAAGTTCATACAAATGTAAGAAGGGTTGTCCCAGATGTATTCATCTACCCAAGCTAAAAGATGCAGAAAATATTGATAAAAAAGAAGGCTTACTCTTGGCAAAGGAAATAATTGAAATGTCAAAAGAAAAGGCGGCTCAACAATATGATACAACAAGTCATGGATGGGAAAAGATACAAAGTTATATGAACAATTATTTCAGTGGCAAATAATAATGAAAATATAAATAAAATTATCAATTTTAATAGTTTAGAGATATTAAAAAAATGAAATTTATCTCATTGACATAGAAACAACCACAATAAAGGAAGTTTTAAAATTTAAATGTATTACAACAGTATTATATCAAAATCTACATGAACCAAAACTTTATGCTTGTTGGACAATGTCAGGAATGGTTGATTTAGAAAGAGAATTAAAAGTACCAGCACAATTTTGGAACTTTTTAGGAAGTAGGGATACATACTAATGATTTACTACAATGCTTTGAAAAAGTAGGCATTATTTATGAATATACTATAGTACAAATATAATAAATTTAAAATATTTAACTTACTATTATATTGCTTAAATTTGTCCCTGTTTTTTATTTAGGTTTAAAAGAATATGATTTCTAATATTCATTACATTACACAAGGTAACACCTCTAAAGCGCATTTAGACTGCATAAAAAACATTTGTAATGCAGGTGCCAATTGGATACAGCTTAGAATGAAAAACATGTTTGCTGACGAATACTTAAAAACGGCTATCAAAGCCAAAAAAATTTGTGATAAATACCATGCCCAGCTCATTGTTAATGATCACCCATATATTGCTAAAGAAATAAACGCCGCAGGAGTACATCTGGGGCAGCAGGATATTGATATATCCAAAGCCCGAAATATTATAGGAAAACACAAAATTATAGGGGGTACCGCAAATAATTTTATCCAAGTAAAAAAACTATACCAAAAAGGGGTAAACTATATAGGATTGGGACCTTTCAAATTTACACAAACCAAAAAAAATTTATCCCCTATCATTGGATTACAAGGTTACCAAAATATTATAGAACAATGTAAAAAACAACAAATTCATATTCCCATTATCGCTATTGGTGGCATTACTACAGAAGATATTAGCAGTTTGATAAAATGCGGAATATATGGTGTAGCTATTTCATCTTTGCTTACCTTTGCACAAAATCAAAAGGAATTATTTAACACTTTAAAAAGAGAAATTGAGAATGCTCCAAATAGCCGATAAAACATTCACCTCTAGACTATTTACTGGTACAGGAAAATTCAGTTCGAACCAAGAAATGAAACGAGCTATTATCGCTTCTAAAAGTCAGTTGATCACCATGGCACTCAAACGATTGAATATCAAGGATAAAAATGATAATATGCTGGAACATTTAAAAGATATTAATTTTAATTGGTTGCCTAATACATCAGGAGTGAGAAATGCTAAAGAAGCCATATTTGCTGCCCAAATGGCAAGAGAAGCATTAGATACCAATTGGATAAAATTAGAAATTCACCCCGACCCTAAATACCTTTTACCTGACCCTATAGAAACGTTAAAAGCCACTGAAGAATTAGTAAAAGATGGCTTTGTAGTATTACCTTACATCAATGCCGACCCTGTACTTTGTAAACGTTTAGAAGAGGTAGGGACTCAAGCCGTAATGCCTTTGGGAGCAGTTATTGGAACTAATAAAGGGCTCAAGACTAAAGATATGCTTGAAATTATTATAGAGCAATCCAATGTACCTGTAATTATAGATGCAGGTATAGGTGCTCCCTCTCATGCTACAAAGGCTATGGAAATGGGAGCAGATGCAGTATTGGTAAATACTGCTATTGCCGTATCAGATAATCCCGTACAAATGGCTAAAGCCTTTAAAATGGCAGTAGAATGTGGTAGAATAGCCTATGAATCAAAACTGGCGAAAACTTTTACCCACGCTAAAACAAGTAGTCCTTTAACTAGTTTTCTAGATTGAAAAATGTATTTGAAAAGTAGTTTTAAAGAAATTTTTGAGCAGTATTCTTTTGAAAAAATAAGAGACACCATCTATGATAAAACAGATAAAGATGTACAAAATGCTTTAAGTAAAAAAAACTTAAACCTCGAGGATTTTAAGGCTCTAATATCTCCTGCTGCAGAACCTTACTTAGAACAGATGGCTATACTCAGCCATCAAATTACTCAAAGGAGATTTGGCAAAATTATACAAATGTATATTCCCCTTTATCTATCAAATGAATGTCAAAACATTTGTACTTACTGTGGATTTAGTATGAATGTAGATATGAAACGTAAAACACTCGATAAACAAGATATCTTAAACGAAATACAAGCTATTAAAAAATTAGGTTATAACCATATTTTATTAGTTACAGGAGAAGCAAATAAAACAGTGGGAATAGAGTACTTGAAAGAGGTTATACGGCTTATAAAACCCTATTTTGCCAATATCTCCATCGAAGTACAACCCCTAAAGCAGAGAGATTATGAAGAGTTAATACAATATGGTTTAAATACGGTATTAGTATATCAAGAGACCTATTACAAACAAGAATATAAAAAATATCATCCAAAAGGGCGAAAGTCTAACTTTGATTACAGGTTAGAAACACACGATAGATTAGGCAGAGCAGGTATTCACAAAATGGGATTAGGAGTACTCATAGGTTTAGAAGACTGGAGAGTGGATTCATTTTTTTGTGCTTTACATCTAGATTATTTAGAACACAAGTATTGGCAAACTAAATATACGATTTCCTTTCCCAGATTAAGACCCTGTGCAGGTGGTATTCCTATTAAATCTGTAATGACAGATAAACAACTTGTACAACTAATTTGTGCCTACAGAATATTTAATAACCAAGTAGAACTCTCACTCTCTACCAGAGAAACGCCAAAATTCAGAGATAATATTATACCTCTTGGCATTACCTCTACAAGTGCAGGATCTAAAACCAATCCGGGTGGATATACAAATATAGAACAAGAGAGCTTAGAACAATTTGAAATCTCAGATAATAGACCCACAAGCCAATTTATAAAATCTATCAAACAAAAAGGTTATGAAGTAGTATGGAAAGATTGGGATAGTATTTTACAGTGACTTGATTGAAAATATGAATATATTTAATAGTAAAATACGTAAACTGCCCATAAAGATACCTCAAAAAGAAGGGTATAATTACGAATATGACGATAATTCTAAATTGTTTTTTATCAACGTTCCAAATGGAGAACTTATCTATTGTGAAAACTTCTTTAATAAAAGAACAAGCGACTTAGCTATAGAATATTTTTTGAAAAACGAAAATGACTTAGATTGGAAAAATACTCACTGGAGAAACTTTGAGAAAGACAAATTATCGACTATAAAATTTAAGAATATACTTTGGCAGCACAACCAAATTAAGATATTTGGGAAAGATATTTTTCTACCGAGATATTCAGCTTGGTATGGAGATAGCCACACAACCTATACTTACTCAGGTTTAACCCTACATCCTAAACCGTGGAACAGTGGTTTAATGTACATAAAACAACAAATTGATAAAATTGCAAAAGTTCATTTTAATAGTGTTTTGATGAACTGGTATCGCGATGGAAAGGATTATATAAATTGGCATAGCGATGCAGAAAGAGAATTAGGCAAAAATCCTGTAATAGGTTCTATAAATTTTGGAGCGACAAGACGATTCCTAATAAGGCAAATTCACAATAAAAAAGAACAAATAGAAATACCATTAAAAAATGGAACTTTATTAATAATGAAGGGTGCTTTACAACACTATTGGCAACATTCTATACCCAAAGAAAAAAAAGTTGAAGATATTAGAATTAATCTTACATTTAGGGTTGTTAGATTCTAAATTCAATTGGTGATTAGGGCAATTTACTGAGTCTAAAAATTGCTGTGAAATACTCAATTTTTTGGCAATATCGGCTAAAGGAATATCCAAGTCTTCAAGGATTTTTCTAAAAAAAGAGCCATCTATAATAAAATTTTTGTTTATAGTAAATTAAGACTCCTAAGTCAACTCATTTGTTTTTTTAGTTTCAATATCCAAACAAAATAGCTTTAAAATAGATGTAGATTTTGCCTCAGAAATACAGGAGCAGATAATCATAGATAGTATAGACCTTTATAATGTTAATGATTTACCTTAAATTATCTTGAAATATACAACATAAATTATTAATTTTGCAATATATGAGATGGCAACGATACTTAAGTCGATTTTTTTGTTTATATGTAAATAAATTGTTTATATATTTGCATTCTTTAAAATTATGAACAAGGGAACATCGTTTTTAATCTTGTTTTAAAACACGCGAGCAAAGAAGATGCTACCATTAAAAATTGTAAAATCATCATTAGTAAGGACGCAGCCGCTACTTTGACTTTTAACAGGGTGTCTAAGGCTTTTGTCAGTGGTGGTAGTTTTACCACATCGGAGATATTAGCGGGTGTAGGAGGAACGAAGTCGGGTTATACCCTCAAAGAGATAAAAGCACTAGCTCCGTCAGGCGTTGCAAGCGTAACAGGCACCAAGCCTAAATTATCATTAACCATGACTAAGATAGGTAGTTTTACGGCTACCATCGTTTTAGAACATTCCACGAAAGGTGATGTTACCATTACAGGTGCGGAGTTTAAGATTAGTGCCTCTGCTGGGGAGTCTTTGACTTTTGGCAAACTTACCAAAGTTTATAGTAGTGGTGGTCTCTTTACCACAGAAGAGATTTTAGGAAGGGTAGGAGGTACAAAGGCTGGATATACTCTGAGCGAGATTAGGTCTTTAAACCCAATAGGTATTGCAAGCGTAACAGGTAGGAAACCAAATTTGTATTTAAGCCATGCTAAGGCGGGTAATTTTACGGCTACTTTGGTATTAGAGCATGCTACCAAAGGCGATTCTACAATAGATAACGCATCCTTTGAGGTTACGAAGGCACCTGCTCCTCGTTTAACATGGACGAAACAAAGTAAGCCTTATGTTTCAGGTGGTGAGATAAGCAATGCTGATCTATTAGCGGGTTTGAATGGTACCAGTGCTGCCAAGATGGGCTATACCATTAAATCGGTAATCATCAGTAGTGCAAACGGTACGGGCGCAAGGGTTTCAGGCAGGGGCACTTCAGCTAAGATCGTTGGTTATACCCAGGCAGGCATCTTGACCTTGACGCTTGTATTTCAGCACCCCGCCAAAATGGATGTTACCCTTACAGGCAAGAAGTTTGAGATTACGAAGGCATCTGCCTCTGGTTTAACATGGACGAAACAAAGTAAGCCTTATGTTTCAGGTGGTGAGATAAGCAATGGAGAATTATTAG
This sequence comes from Ichthyobacteriaceae bacterium, assembly GCA_965226285.1. GTDB lineage: Bacteria > Bacteroidota > Bacteroidia > Flavobacteriales > Ichthyobacteriaceae > CBDDCQ01. The sequence continues at coordinate 205,266 of CBDDCQ010000005.1, read as the reverse complement.
CGGGTCTTACGGGTAGTAGTGCTGCCAAAACAGGCTACACCATTAAATCAGTAACCATTACGAAGACAAACGGTACAGGTGCAAGGGTTTCAGGCAGGGGCACTTCAGCTAAGATCGTTGGTTATACCAAGGTGGGCATCTTGACCTTGACGATTGTATTTCAGCACCCTGCCAAAGTGGATGTTACCCTTACAGGCAAGGCGTTTGAGATTACGAAGGGCAGAGCAGAAAGTTTAACTTGGCGCAAGCAAACGAAGGCTTACAGCAGTGGCGGAGAGATTACCAATGTCCAGCTGTTAGCAGGGGTACAGGGAAGTAAAACAGGTTACACCATTAAAACCGTTACTATTGGCAGTGCAGGCGGTACGGGTGCCACCGTTTCAGGAAGCGGTACTTCAGCTAAAATTAGCGGTTATAACAAGATAGGCACTTTGACCTTAACGATTGTTTTAGAACACGCCACCAAAGCGGATGTTACCCTTACAGGTGCGGCGTTTGAGATTACGAAGGAAAGAGCAGAAACTTTAACTTTTAACAAGCGTGCCAAGTCTTTTAGCATTGGGAGTTTTAGCACTTCAGAGATATTAGCAGGGGTAGCGGGTACTAAAGATGGTTATACCCTCAAAGAGATAAAAAATCTAAGTCCCTCAGGCTTTGCTCGAGTTAACGGTACAAAACCCAACCTTAGTTTGGAAATGATCAAGGTAGGTACCTTTAGGGCTACGATTGTATTGGAACATCCCACCAAAGCAGATGCCACCATAACGGGTACCACTTTTGAGGTGAAAAATACTTGGGAGAAAACCTTTGGGACAAGTGATGATGACTTGCTCCTATCTATACGTGCAACGTCTGATGGGGGCTTTGTCTTAGGGGGATATATACAGAGAAGTGAAACGGATATTGATTTTTACGTAGTCAAGGTAGATGCTTCAGGTAATAAGACTTGGGACAAGACCTTTGGGGGGAGTAGTCTTGATGTATTCAATTCTCTCACCCAAACGTCTGACGGGGGCTTTGTTTTAGTGGGATATACACAAAGCAAAACGGGGAATCCTGACTTCTGGGTACTGAGGTTAGACGCTTCGGGTAATACGGTTTGGGAGAAGACCTTTGGGGGGAGTGATGCGGATGGAGGCAGTACCGTTGTGCAAACTTCTGACGGGGGCTTTGTTGTAGCGGGAGCTACACGCAGCAAAGGTAAAGGGGGTTTTGATTGCTGGGTACTCAAGCTAAACACTTTGGGTAATATGGTTTGGGAGAAGCTCTTTGGAGAGGCTGGTGATGATAGAGTCGAATCCATCATCCAAACGTCTGACGGGGGCTTTGCCATAGCGGGAAATACATACAGCAAAGGTAAAGGGAGTAATGATTTTTGGGTAGTCAAGCTAAACGCTACGGGTAATAAGACTTGGGACAAGGCCTTTGGGGGGAGTAATAGTGATGCAGCCCATTCCATAGTGCAAACGTCTGACGGGGGCTTTGCGGTAGCGGGATATACAAAAAGCAAAGGTAAAGGGGGTCGTGATTTTTGGGTAGTCAAGCTAAACGCTACGGGTAATCAGACTTGGGAGAAGCTCTTTGGGGGGGATAGTCATGATATATGCTATTCCATAGTGCAAACGTCTGACGGGGGCTTTGCCATAGTGGGAAGCACAAAAAGTAAAGGGCAGGGGGTAACGATTGCTGGGTACTCAAGCTAAATCCTTCGGGTACTATGGTTTGGGAGAAGACCTTTGGGAGCAGTGATGGTGATATAGGCCGTTCCATAGTGCAAACGTCTGACGGGGGCTTTGTCATAGGGGGATATACAAGCATAGCAAAAGTGCAGGGAACTATGATTTCTGGCTATTCAAGTTGGATAAGAATGGGGAGCTTTAATTCATGTACTATGGGTTAGATACATATTTACAAATCCTTACACATCTTGAATGAACAAGTTCATGAGGCAATATCTCGAAACATAAACAAACAAAATGATAAGATTATCAAAGAAATACAGAACAAAGAAAGAAACTTCTATCATGGCAAATAGAACCACTCATATTGTAATTACTTTGATCAGTGTAATTTTTTAAGGTAATATGGAAAAAATAATTATTTTTTATGACAATTGGTGTCCTAATTGTACTCGATTTGCAAAGTTTGTAAATCGATGGAATGGGTTGGGTTTAGTAGAGGTAAAAAAACTAAGGGATAATCTACATATCAGAGGATTAAATGCAAATTTAGCTATAAAAAAAGATGGCTTCTAAATTGGGGAATAAATGGTTTTACGGTTACCTATCTTTGTTTTTAATTTTTTGTAGGTTGCCTTTGCTGTGGGTTTTTGTACCATTATTGTGGCTTTTAAAAGTTACTAAATTAGGGGATATAGTATATAATCAATTAGCCGTAAATAGAAAAATCATACCACTACATTGCAATAATAAAGGTTGTTAAAATCAGTTTATATTTAAAGTATTACTTTTAACGTGTAAAATTGTAATGATGAATGCATTAAAAGTCAAAGAGTTTTTAAACCATAAAGTAAGGCAATATAATACTCTATCTTATATAGAGACCGACCCAATACAGATACCTCATAGGTTTACACAAAAGGAGGATATTGAAGTTGCTGCTTTTTTGACTTCTATTATTGCTTGGGGCAAGCGTTCTATGATTATCAATAGTGCTGGTAAAATGATGCAATTGATGGACAATTCCCCTTATGATTTTGTAGTCAATCACACCTCAAAAGACTTAGATAGTGTAAAAGGGTTTGTACACAGGACTTTTAAAGGGGTAGATTTTTCTTTTTTTATACAATCGCTTAAAAATATCTATATAAAACACAGCGGGTTAGAATTTCTTTTTGCAACTCATATCAAACAGGGTAGTGTAAAATATGCGATACATGAGTTTAAAAAAGTATTTTTTGAAATTCCTTATCCCATCAGGACGACTAAACATATAGCCGACCCTATGAAAAATTCAGCAGCTAAGAGAATTAATATGTTTTTGAGATGGATGGTAAGGCAAGATAATTGTGGAGTAGATTTTGGAATATGGAATACGATTTGTCCTAGTGTACTATCTTGTCCATTAGATGTGCATTCTGGAAATATAGGTAGAAAGTTAGGACTGATTACCCGAAAACAAAACGACTGGAAAGCACTGGAAGAATTGGATAGTCATTTGAGAGCATTTGATGACAAAGACCCTGCAAAGTACGATTATGCACTATTTGGATTAGGAGTATTTGAAGATTTTTAAAAGATATTTTCCAAATCTACTCTTAAAGTAAACTGGTGCGTGCCTCCCCTTAGGTGGTAGATACTCTGCCCGTAACTCAACCTAAATTGGCTTAGTTTTATTTGTAAACCAAAGGATAAACCATTAAATGCTTTTTTGTATGATACTTGCATTTCTTGGCTTTTTCTAAAGTTATAACCTAAACGAAGTGAAATCATCCTTTTGGGAAAAATTTCTGTACCTATAATGAGATGACTTAATAGTTTTTGTCCAAAAGTTTTTTTATTTTCTTTTTCGTATAATGTGTTGAACGTCTGTAAATGGTCTATAGTTAAAGTAAAGCATATAGGTGCATTTTCAAGTGTTTTGCTAAAGCCTAAAAGTACTTCAAAAGGCAGAGATTCTCTGTTGTGATGGTACGGTTTAATTTGAAAACCTATGTTTCTTATTAGTAGGGTAGTTACAAAGTTATAGACTTGGTTGTGATAGGATATTCCTATATCAGTGGCAATACCATAAGAACTATAAGTATATAAGTATGAACTAATAAATTTGAAATTTACGCCCAAATTGAAATTTATAAATATAGGATAAATATACCCTATACTTATAGATAGGTCTTGAGCAGAGAAAATCCCATCTATTTCTCCATTTTGTGATTTTGTAATATCTCCATAATGAATGTATTTAGCACTTGCAGTAAACAGCCCGATACTGTCTATTTGAAACGCAGAGGCTATTTGTCCGTAATTTATTCCTCCAAAATAATTTACATAACTCAAATTTATCTTACCAGTCATGTTTGCGTTTAATAGGGCGGGGTTCTCTATGGCAAAATCTACGTCATCGCCCAGTAAAGCTATAGATTTACCTCCCAGACTTATTTGATATGCCGATGAGGTAAGGTTTAAAAAAATTATATACTGATTTTCCAGCAGTTTGACATTTTAAACTATGAACAAAACAAATTGAAAATATACAAATTAATATTTTATTCATCTATAATTTTTATATCTGTCTTTTATCTCTGTTGAATATCTCCTGAACCATATATTCTACCCTCTAACAATTTAGGTTTTCCCTTGTACTGAATATCTCCTGAACCGTATATTTTATATTCAATTTTGTTTTTTGCAAATACATTTACATCGCCCGAACCATATAATTTAATATTGGAAATATTAGTTTCCATGCCAAAGGCTTCTATATTTCCTGAACCTTTCATATCAATTTCTATGGACTGCGTTTTGCCTTTTAGTTTTATATCTCCAGATCCATATAATGAATTTGTTATCGATTGGGTTTGCCCATGAAAGTTTATTTCTCCTGAACCTCTAATTTCAAGGTGTACTTTAGTTGCTTTTACATTAGAAAAGTTGGCACTTCCGGATCCTTTGAGTGTCACTTCAAGTTCAGGGCTAATAAAAGTTTCTTTACAGTAAATATCTCCTGAACCTATCCCTTTTATATTCTTAATTTCTTCAAAAGGAACAGTGATGATAATATCTTTTTTATAATTAATAGAATAACCGTTTTTAAATGCTATATCTAATGTGCTTCCATCAGATTCTATAGTGATATAGGGGATAATATTTTCTTCTCCTTTAATTTCTATTTGTCCCTCTTTTCCTTTTACCAGTAAAATATCCATAGAACCTCGGGTGGTGATGTTCTCATATACTTTTGTTTGTATGGTTTTAGTAATTACATTACCATTTCCTTTTATTTTTTTAGAACCCCACCATTGTCCATTTGCATTATTGGCAAGTAACAAGATTATAAAAATTGCTATTTTTTTCATGATATTTTAAATTTAGTTATTATACTATTAAGACGATAAAAATAATTCTCAAATTTAGTGTTTTTAAGTTGATATTAATACTTAATTTAGCTAAATTTGTATGTTCATAGGTAAATTGCCTGTAGTAACAAAAAAGGAAGCGCATAATCAAGAGGTGAAATGGTAATTTATGATTCTTCGTATGGTAAAAAAATCACAAATTACCATTTTGCCCCTTGTTGATATTTCCTGAACCATATATTCTACCCTCTAATTTAGGTTTTCCTTTGTACTGAATATTTCCTGAACCGTGTATTTCATATTCAATTTTGTTTTTTGCAGATACATTTACATTGCCCCGACCATATAATTTAATATTGGAAATATTAGTTTCCATGCCAAAGGCTTCTATATCCCCTGAACCGCGCGTATAAATTTCTATGGACTGGGTTTTGCCTTTTAGTTTTATATCTCCAGGTCCATATAATGAATTTGTTATCGATTGGGTTTGCCCATGAAAGTTTATTTTTCCTGCACCTCTATTTTCAAGGTGTACTTTAGTTGCTTTTACATTAGAAAGGTTGACACTTCCCGAATTTTGAATTGTCACTTCAAGTTCAGAGCTATGGGTTTGTCCATGAAAGTTTATGTCTCCTGCACTTCTAATATTAAGGTGTACTTTAGTTGCGTTTACATTAGAAAAGTTGACACTTCCGACACTTTTGATTGTCACTTCAAGTTCAGGGCTAGTAAAAGTTTCTTTACAGTAAATATTTCCTGGACCTATCCCTATTATATTCTTAATTTCTTCAAAAGGAACAGTGATGATAATACCTTTACAACTAATAGAATAACCTTTTTTTAATGCTATATCTAATGTGTTTCCATCAGATTCTATAGTGATATAAGGGATAATATTTTCTTCTGCTTTAATTTCTATTTGTCCCTCTTTTCCTTTTACCAGTAAAATATCCATAATACTTCGGGTGGTGATGTTCTCATACGCTTTTGTTTGTATGGTTTTAGTAATTATATTACCATTTCCTTTTATTCTTTTAGAACCCCACCATTGTCCATTTGCATTATTTGCAAGTAACAAGATTATAAAAATTGCTATTTTTTTCATGATATTTTATATTTAGTTATTATAATATTAAGGCGATATGTTACAAAAAATCATAAATTACCATTTCACCACTTGTTGATATTTCCTGAACCATATATTCTACCCTCTAATTTAGGTTTTCCTTTGTACTGAATATTTCCTGAACCGAGTATTTCATATTCAATTTTGTTTTTTGCAAATACATTTACATCGCCCGAACCATATAATTTAATATTGGAAATATTAGTTTCCATGCCAAAAGCTTCTATCTTTCCTGAACCGTGCGTATCAATTTCTATGGATTGGGTTTTGCCTTTTAGTCTTATACCTCCAGATCTATGTAATGAATTTGTTATCGATTGGGTTTGCCCATGAAATTTTATTTTTCCTGAACCTCTATTTTCAAGGTGTACTTTAGTTGCTTTTACATTAGAAAAATTGGCACTTCCCAAGCTTTTGAGTATCACTTCAAGTTCAGGGCTAGTAAAATTTTCTTCACAGTAAAAGTCTCCTGAACCTGTAATTTCAAGGTCTGCTTTTTTATTTGCGTTTACATTAGAAAAGTTGGCACTTCCCAAGCTTTTGAGTATCACTTCAAGTTCAGGGCTAGTAAAATTTTCTTCACAGTAAAAGTCTCCTGAACCTGTAATTTCAAGGTGTGCTTTTTTATTTGCGTTTACATTAGAAAAGTTAGCACTTCCCAAGCTTTTGAGTATCACTTTAAGTTCAGGGCTAGTAAAATTTTCTTTACAGTAAAAGTTTCCTGAACCTGCAATTTCAAGGTGTACTTTATTTGCGTTTACATTAGAAAAGTTGGCACTTCCCAAGCTTTTGAGTATCACTTCAAGTTCAGGGCTAGTAAAAGTTTCTTTACAGTAAAAGTTTCCTGAACCTGTAATTTCAAGGTGTACTTTATTTGCGTTTACATTAGAAAAGTTGGCACTTCCCAAGCTTTTGAGTATCACTTCAAGTTCAGGGCTAGTAAAAGTTTCTTTACAGTAAATATCTCCTGAACCTATACTTTTTATATTCTTAATTTCTTCAAAAGGAACAGTGATGATAATATCTTTTTTATAACTAATAGAATAACCTTTTTTAAATGCTATATCTAATGTGCTTCCATCAGATTCTATAGTGATATAGGGGATAATATTTTCTTCTCCTTTAATTTCTATTTGTCCCTCTTTTCCTTTTACCAGTAAAATATCCATAGAACCTCGGGTGGTGATGTTCTCATATACTTTTGTTTGTATGGTTTTAGTAATTACATTACCATTTCCTTTTATTTTTTTAGAACCCCACCATTGTCCATTTGCATTATTGGCAAGTAACAAGATTATAAAAATTGCTATTTTTTTCATGATATTTTAAATTTAGTTATTATACTATTAAGACGATTTAATAGAGATTTTGTTACAAAATTTTTATATTTTAAAAAATAATTCTCAAATTTAGTGTTTTTAAGTTGATATTAATACTTAATTTAGCTAAATTTGTATGTTCATAGGTAAATTGCTTGTAGTAACAAAAAAGGAAGCGCATAATAAAGTGGTGAAATGGTAATTTATGATTCTTCGTATGGTAAAAAAATCATAAATTACCATTTCACCACTTGTTGATATCTCCTGAACCATATATTCTACCCTCTAATTTAGGTTTTCCTTTGTACTGAATATTTCCTGAACCGCGTATTTTATATTCAATTTTGTTTTTTGCAAATACATTTACATCACCCCGACCATATAATTTAATATTGGAAATATTAGTTTCCATGCCAAAGGCTTCTATATCTCCTGGACCGCGTGTATAAATTTCTATGGACTGGGTTTTGCCTTTTAGTTTTATATTTCCAGATCCATATAATGAATTTGTTATCGATTGGGTTTGCCCATTAAAGTTTATTTTTCCTGAACCTCTAATATAAAGGTGTACTTTAGTTGCTTTTACATTAGAAAGGTTGACACTTCCGGATCTTTGGAGTGTCACTTCAAGTTCAGGGCTATGGGTTTGCCCATGAAAGTTTATTTTTCCTGCACCTCTATTTTCAAGGTGTACTTTAGTTGCTTTTACATTAGAAAGGTTGACACTTCCGGATCTTTGGAGTGTTACTTCAAGTTCAGGGCTATGGGTTTGCCCATGAAAGTTTATTTTTCCTGCACCTCTATTTTCAAGGTGTACTTTAGTTGCTTTTACATTAGAAAAGTTGGCACTTCCGCCGAGTATCATTACTTTAAGTTCAGGGCTAGTAAAAGTTTCTTTACAGTAAATACTTCCTGGACCTATCCCTTTTATATTCTTAATTTCTTCAAAAGGAATAGTGATGATAATACCTTTACAATCAATAGAATAACTTCCTTTTTTAAATGCTATATCTAATGTGCTTCCATCAGATTCTATAGTGATATAAGGGATAATATTTTCTTCTGCTTTAATTTCTATTTGTCCCTCTTTTCCTTTTACCAGTAAAATATCCATAATACTTCGGGTGGTGATGTTCTCATACGCTTTTGTTTGTATGGTTTTAGTAATTATATTACCATTTCCTTTTATTTTTTTAGAACTCCCTTGTCCATTTGCATTACTGGCAAGTAACAAAATTATAAAAATTGCTATTTTTTTCATGATATATTAATTTAGTTATTATACTATTAAGACGATTTAATAGAGATTTTGTCACAATATTTTTATATTTTAAAAAATAATTCTCAAATTTAGGTTTTTTTGAGTTGATATTAAGACTTAATTTAGCTAATTTTGTATTTTCATTTAATATGATATCAGTGTTTAAGTATTTTATACTATTTTACATTTTAAGTATTTCATCTATGGCTCAAGTAGATTTGCAAAAGATGAAAAATACTGAATATATCATAATTACTATATCTGAATTTGTAGAACAAGCACAGAAGTTAGCAGTATTTCACAGAAAATATTCTAAGCTTCATGTTGAGGTAGTTACGGTAGATAATATTTATAAATCATATCCAAATATAGAAAAAATAGTATCTATAAGGCAGTTTTTAAAAGCATTGTACCTTAGAGATAAAACGCTAGAATATGTTCTATTATTTGGCGATACGAATCATAACGATGCTACTGTAATGTTACCCTCTTATGTGAAAGACGATATATTATCTGATGATTATTTTGGTTTTATCAATACAGATGTATTTAAAGGAAACTTAGATTTGGCTATAGGTAGATTGCCTGTAGCAACAAAAAAGGAAGCATATCATGTGGTACAAAAAATCATAAATTACCATTCGGCAAAATCATTTGGTAAATGGAGAAACCACATTACTTTTATAGCTGATGATGTAGATCAATTCTGGGAGTATTCTCTTCAAGAGGAGATGGAAAAGGTGAGTAATGAATTACAGAAAAAATATGATAGATTTAGGATAAGCAAAATATATTTAGACGCTTATCAGCAAGATTTAAATGCCCTGCAAGAAAAATATGAACAAGCCAGTAAAGATATATTTAAAGCTTTTGAGAATGGTTCGCTTGTAATTAATTATTTTGGACATGGGAACGATATATATTTGGCTTCTGAGAATATTTTGTCTATAAATCAAGTAAAACAAATGAATAATCCTTACCGTTTGCCTTTTTTTATTACAGTGAGTTGTAATTATACCTCATACCACAATACTATAAATAAATCGGCGGGTGAATATACTATTGCTAAAGAAAAGAATCCACTTGGTGGAGTAATAGGGCTTATCAGTACTACTGATAAAATAGGATTAGATTTTGGTAAACGAGTAAACGCCAAAATATTTGAATATCTTTTTGAGCAGGTAGGTGGTAGGTATTCTACGGTAGGAGAGGTGCTCAAGAAAGTAAAGAATTATTTTCCTCTGATGGACAAACAGAAATACAATGTAGCATTGATAGGAGACCCTGCTTTGCGTTTGGCTTTGCCAGATCATCAAGTGGAGATTACACAGGTCAATGGAAAATCTTTAGGCAAAGAAGATTTTACAGCTACTAAATCTTTTCATATCAAAGGACAAGTTAAAAATCAAGAATACGATGGACAGTTAGATATAGAGGTATTTGGAAAACAAAATAAAAGGCAGACGCTAGATAATAATCGTGTAGGTAAAAAAATGGAATATTATATTCAAAGTTTTATATACAAGGGAAAAGCAAAAATAACAAATGGAAAATTTGATTTTAATTTTGTCGTTCCAAAAGATGTAAATTATTCGATAGACAATGGAAAAATAGTACTATATGCTCATAATGAGTCGTACGATGCCGTAGGATACAGTATGATAAAAATAGGAGTTGGACAGCATGAAAATCAAACCGATTTTGAAGGACCTCAGGTTAAATTGTCACTTAATGATAGTTTATTTATTTCAGGTGATATTACAGATTTCTTGCCTTCATTATATGCTACCATAACAGATAAATCAGGAATTAATCTTACAGATGAAAATGTAGGACATCTGATGAGATTGAAATTAGATGATCGAGAAGAAGTGCCTCTAAATGATTTTTATGAACCTGTTTTATCGAGTTTAAAAAAAGGAAAAGTAAAGTACAAATTCGAAAACTTAAAAAAAGGTAAACATAAAATTACATTTAAAGTTTGGGATGTATATAATAACTATACTTATAAATCTATTGATTTTTGGGTAAAGAGTAACATGGTATTAGATAGAGTATTTGCTTACCCTAACCCTGCTAAAGATGTTGTTTATTTTAGGTTTAATCACAATCAACCTAATAAAGAGTTACAGCTTACTATAAGAATATACGATATAAGTGGATATTTAGTACAGGTTATTGCTAAGAAAATACAATCTAAAGGATATTTAATTAGGAATGTAAAATGGAAAGTACAAGGCTTAAAAAAAGGTGTATATTTGTACCATCTAGAATTGCATTCTTTAGAGGATGGGAAAGCCCATTCATACGGAAAAATTATATTATCAGATTAAAAGTAATGAGAAGACAGATTTTAATATTTTTTATGGTAATTTTTAGCTATATACTTAAAGGACAAAATACCGATAGAAGAGTAATTAGTGCCGTTCCTTTTTTACTCATTCCAGCAGATTCTCGTTCTAGTGGGATAGCTAATATAGGTAGTGTGAGCAGGTCAGATGTGTTTTCTCAAAATACAAATCCTGCTAAGTATGTATATATGGAGAAAGACTATGGTTTTGGGATGTCTATTACTAGATGGATGAGCCATCTGGTAGATGATGTGTATTTAGCATATATACCGGGGTATTATAAGATAAATGACAGAAGCGTAATAGGAGCGAGTTTTAAAATATTTAAAATAGGAGAGATACAGCTTACAGATGATGTGGGTACACCTACTTGGAAATCTCAACCGTTGGAATTTTCATTTGATGTGTCTTACGGATTAAAACTCACTCCAAATTATTCTATGGCAATTGCATTGCGTTATATTCAGTCTGATTTGTTAGACAAAAGAATTTCTGAAAATGCTAAAACGGCACATTCTGTAGGAGTAGATATTTCAGGCTATTACGTTTCAGATCCTGTTGTATTTAAGAGTTTTAGTACAAGGTTCAAAGGTGGATTTAACATTTCAAATATAGGTCCTAAAATTTCTTATTCCACTAACAATGTAAATGATAGATACAATAATTTGCCTACTAATTTAAAATTGGGAGGGGGAGTAGATTTTATATTGAATCCTTATAATACTTTTGCTTTTATGGTAGAGACAAATAAATTATTAATTCCTACGCCACCTATATATAAAACCAATAGTGATGGTTCTTTATCAGATAAAATAGAGAAAGGAATGAATCCTAAGGTGGGTGTTATCCAAGGTATTATACAATCTTTTTATGATGCGCCTAATGGCTTTTCGGAAGAAATACAAGAGTTTAGCTTAGCATTGGGATTAGAATGGATATACAATAAAATATTAACCGTAAGAACTGGCTTTTATCATGAAGATCCAACTAAGGGTAGCCGTAGATTCTTTACAATAGGTTTAGGTTTTAAATATAAGTCTATGGGATTGGATTTGTCTTATTTGATTCCTAATTCAGAGATTAAAAGCCCATTAGAAAATACTATATTTTTCTCTCTTACTGTAGAGCAAGGAGCTATATTATAATGATTTTATTTTTTATGCACACTTCATAGGATGATGAAAAAGGAGGTAAGTATAAAAAATAAAAAAGCAAAATTTGAGTATGAACTACTAGATAAATATACGGCAGGAATACAACTCTTTGGTACAGAAATAAAATCTATAAGAAATAATAATGCTCGTATATCAGAGAGTTTTTGTGAAGTAAAGGATGGAGAGGTATATGTAGTGAATATGAATATAGATGAGTATAAATACGGAACTCATTATAATCATGAGCCTAAACGTACACGTAAGTTACTATTAAATAAGAAGGAAATAAAAAAAATCATAGATAAAACCAAGGATAAAGGAATGACTATAGTACCCACTAAGTTATTTTTGAATGATAAAGGTTGGGCGAAACTTAATATAGCAGTAGCCAAAGGTAAAAAACTCTATGATAAAAGAAATGCTCTTAAAGAGAGAGACTCTAAAAGGGATATAGATAGAGCCAGAAAATATAATGCCTAGCACATTATACACTACTTTAAAACTCCATGGAGTTCTTTATACTAAAGTAGAACTATTAAAACTAATTTCTGAGAGAAATATTCATACGAATTGGGAACGATACCTATATGATTTTATATTAGAGTGGATTTCAAGTTCTCGAGAGATAAAGGTATCTACTTCTGGTTCTACTGGGGTGCCAAAAGATATTTTTGTATCTAAAAAAGCTATGATAAATAGTGCTTTAATTACGGGGTATGCACTTCAATTATCTAAAGAGGATAGTGCCTTTTTGTGCTTGCCTTGTAATTATATATCTGGTAAAATGATGGTAGTTCGCGCTTTTGTATTGGGACTTAATCTGATTGTAGAGGCTCCAAATACTAAGGCATTAGCGTGTGTAAAAAGTGTAGATTTTTGTGCAATGACTCCTATGCAAACTCAAATATCTATACATCATATACATAAAGTAAAGAAGCTCATCATAGGAGGGGCTGAGATAAGTACTCACTTGGAGAAGCAATTAATAGATAAATCCCAAGGGGATATTTACCATTCCTATGGAATGACTGAAACGGTATCACATATAGCCTTGAGAAAATTGGGAACCCGTAGATTTGTGGCTTTACCCAATGTAAATTTATCACAAGATGAGAGGGGCTGTTTAGTAATAGAAGCACCGTTTTTATCTGATGAGAAAATAGCAACTAATGATATTGTGAACTTAAATAAGGACGGTTTTTTGTGGCAAGGTAGATACGATAATATCATTAATAGTGGAGGAATAAAATTATTTCCAGAGGTAATAGAGAAAAAACTTTCAAGTTACATAGATAGAAATTTCATCATTATAGCTTTTAAAAATGAGCTTTTAGGTCAGCAGGTTGTTTTATTGATAGAAGGGGCAGCTATGAAAATAAATTTAGATTTATTGTGTGCTCGATTGGATAGATATGAAAGCCCAAGGGATGTATATTTTTTAGATAGTTTTGTATATACGGATAGTGGCAAGATAGATAGAAGAGAGACTATAAAACTATTGTCAGTTTAGTTTTCTTGTTCTAAGATTATACTTATCTGCTTTACTTCTCCATTTACAGGGGGGTTAATTTTGCTTAGTTTGGTTTTAATGTGTTTGATTTGTGGAAATGATTCTATGAGAGTTGTATTGATTTTATGGGTAGCATATTCTAAGAGTTTTACAGAAGTTTTCATAATATTTTGTACTATGTCTGTAATTCGGACGTAGTTTATGGTATCGTCTAAGTTATCAGACGTGGAGGCTTTTAGTAAACAAGTTTTTATGGTTATATCTATATTATAGTAGCATCCTATTTTGTTTTCTTCATATAGTACCCCATGATAAGCATATACTTTAATACCTTCTATATAAATAGTTCCCATTATTTTTTAATAAATTGATGAAAAAGTGAAGGGTCGACAAAGTGACCTGACTGGGGCTCGAACCCAGGACCCTCTCCTTAAAAGGGAGATGCTCTACCAACTGAGCTATCAGGTCTTCGTTAGTGCCCAGAACTGGATTCGAACCAGCACATCCTTAGGATACAACCCCCTCAAGATTGCGTGTCTACCAATTCCACCACCTGGGCTGAAGTTAAAGACCTTATATACAACAAAAGTGACCCGACTGGGGCTCGAACCCAGGACCCTCTCCTTAAAAGGGAGATGCTCTACCAACTGAGCTATCAGGTCTAAAAAAAATGATAAGATATAATTTAATATGACACCTTTATTTTTTTCGTGTGCAAATATACAATCTATAATTTACTGTGCAACATTAAAAAAATAATTTTAATATTACTTCTATAAGAGATTTCCAAAAGTGTAGAAGCACTTCCTGTAGTTTGTACACCTTTTAAATAAACATTTATAAAAATTTAAGGTAATGAAGAACCTAAAAAAAAGGTGGGGACAATGAAACTAACCCCACCTTAAAAAACCAACATATACTATATTTCAATTAGAAAATTGATAATAACAAACAAAACAAATGTATAAAATTAGTTTTTTTTAATTATTTAATATCTGATGCAAATATATATAAATATCATAAAATAGAATACAAATTAGAAAAAAGTATCTTTTTTGTACCTTTATTTTATTGTAAAATACGCAAACCCTTTATTTAATGGGGCTTACAAGTGTGGATAAATATTTTTTAGTTAATTGTATATTAACTGAAAATTATAGACATTTTATTTTCATTAAGACGATTTTAAGGGGTTAATCAATTTTAATTCAGTATTTATTTCATTAGTTAATTCATCAGATGCTTTCACTAAAGGTAAACGCACTTGGTCTGTATTTATTAATTTCATTAATTTCATCAATGATTTGATACCTACGGGGTTACCTTCTTTAAATATTAAATCCATCATATTTGAAAGTTCATATAGAGTATGGGTATTATATTTATGTTTGAAGCAGTTTTTAGTCATATTTGAAATAACATTTGGAAAGGCATTTGCCATAACAGAAATTACCCCTTTTGCTCCTATAGAGATCATAGGTACTGTAAGTTTATCATCTCCAGAAATGAGCAAAAAATCTTTAGGTGCATTACGCATAATATCTATACATTGTGCTATATTGCCAGAAGCTTCTTTTATAGCTACAATGTTTTTAAAGTTATGAGCTAGTTTTATAGTAGTATTGGCTTTTATATTGCAGGCAGTTCTATTAGGTACATTATATAGAATAATATCAATAGGACAGTGTTCAGATATAGTTTTGTAATGCTGGTATATTCCTTTTTGAGAAGGTTTATTATAGTAAGGAGATACAGAGAGTATAGCTTTAAAATGTGATAGATCGGTTGTTTTTATTTTTTCTACAATATCGTAAGTATAGTTCCCTCCTATTCCTAGTACTAGGGGGACTCTATTTTTGTTTGTTTGAATAACTAAGTCTATAATCTTTTTTTTTTCAGATGTAGAGAGTGTGGCGTTTTCCGAAGTAGTGCCCAGCAGTACCAAATAGTCAATTTCTTGAGATATTAGTAGGTTAGTGAGCTGTTCTAAACACTCAAAATCCACAGATAAATCATCTGTTAAAGGGGTAATTAACGCAACTCCTGTTCCAACTATTTTATTCATCTAAATTAATGATTTTTAGATAATTATTTAAAATTTTGGCTACTAAATTAATGTTAGAATGATTTACCATAAAGTTGTATAATGCACTATTGTACAAACCTATTTTGAATTTAGATTTAGATAGGATTATTATATTTTTACAATGTAAGTTACTCCTATTGGAGAAATCTATAAGCATACTAAAAGGCTTTTCTGTAAAAGATATTAATTCTTTTGTACGAGGTTTTGCAAACCAATTCAAATTAGAAATATTGAATGTTATAAACCCCTCTTCTTTTATAGCCTTTTTACTATACCCTATGAAAGTATATTTTACATTTTTCAAATTTAATTTGGAGGTGAATTCTTTCATATTTTCGTATGAATGTAATTCAGTGTTGAACATTATAGCTATAGTTTTAACTTTTTTATAATTGAAATCTTTTGTTTTTCTGATATTTTTAAGTGAATTATAAATTCTTCTATTTAGGAAAAAATTGTAAGAGAGTTGTTTCATTTATAATTTATTTGATGATATTAAGGTTATAAAATTAAATACTACTGCAAATATAATTTTAATTACTTAAATTTTAGTATTTAATATTTTCTCTTTTAATTTTTGTTTATATTCAAGTATTTTAGTTCTTATATGAGCATTACTAACTCCTATGATTTGTGCTGATAGTATCGCAGCATTTTTAGCACCATCTAATGCTACAGTAGCTACTGGGACTCCTTCTGGCATTTGCAGTATAGAGAGTACAGAATCCCAACCATCTATTGAGTTTTTAGATTTTATAGGTACTCCTATTACAGGTAATGGAGATATGGAGGCTACCATACCAGGCAAGTGAGCTGCGCCTCCGGCACCTGCAATAATTACATTGATACCTCTAGTATGTGCATTTTGAGCATAATCAAACATTTTGTCAGGAGTTCTATGCGCCGATACAATCTCTATTTCTGTATTTATTCCTATTTCGTTTAAAAAATCTATGGACTTTTGCATAACGGGTAAATCGGATTTACTGCCCATAATAATACCTACTTTCATAAAATTTTTATTTTATTAAGATTGGTTATCAATTATATTTTTAGCTTCTTCTATAAGTGTATCTACATTTTTTTGTTCGTCTGTTTTTTTGAGTTCTATAAACTTATCTGGAATTACGCCAAATTCAAAATTATATCCTTTTGGATCAGTGGTTTTAGTAGTAGAGAAACGAAATTCCCAACCATTAGGGAGTGCAAAATCTACAGGAAGTCCAGAGCCTCCTCCAGTTTTATCACCTATTACGGTTACATTTGGAAATTCTTTCATCATAGTAACAAAAAAACTTGTAGCACTATAACATTTTCTGTTGGTAAGCACTATCACAGGCTTGGTATATATTTTGTAATTGCTCTTTCGCTCACAATAGTATTTATAGCCTTTGGAAAAGTCGTTATGTCCTTTTCCAATTTTATAATACTCTATAAAGCCAAGTCTCTTTTTATCTGCAAATCTATTGGCAAGTTCTTTTGCGTAAGCTAATCTACCTCCTCCATTGTTGCGTACATCTAAAATAATGCCTTTAACCTTATTTGTATTAAATACATCGATAACAAAGTTTATATATGTAGGAGTATTACTAAAACTTTTGTAGTAAACATATCCGTATTTTTTCGCAGGATGTTTAGTATTATTGTCTTTGAGTACTACATGTTTGAGCCCTCCTGAAATCATATATTTATTGCCTAAGTATTCCCGTTCTACAATATCAGAATTAAAGTTAGAAGGATAGCCTAAATACCAATTCCAGTTTCTAGATACATCGAATCCACTAAACAAATTTACATGACCATCTTTAAGTTCAAATAGCATATTTTTATATACATCAAATTCCTCTAAAACACTTACACTACTGTGTATTTTAGGTTGGTATTTTTGTTTGATTTGATTCCAATCTATTTTTTTATCTACTAAAAAGGAGTATTTTTCATCAATCGTTTTCCAAAGTACCTCAAAGTTGTTTTGTGGGGTGTTTTTTAGTTCATCCATTACGAGATTTTCGCAGGATATAAGAACTAATATAGAAAGTATAATAATTATATTTTTACTTATATGAAACATTGAGCACAAAATTACTATTTTTTTATGAACCATCAATGCTGTTTATATAGTTTACGTTTTTTGACAATTAAATCATTATATACTGATAACTTTGGTTACAAAGTAGTATCTAAAAGACGAATTTTAATTAAAAACTCAATTTTTTGAGCTTAAAATTATAATATTCTAAAAAAATCAAACTCGTTAAAATTTTATTTAATGAATAGCCATCATTTTAATAAATATTTTTTTATTAAAAAATTAATTTGAGTGGACAAATCTTCCAATTAGTTATACAAAAAAAGTGTGTTTTACTTTGTAGAAGATATTTAATTAAAATTTTAAATCTTTTTTTAATACAATAATAAAAAATATAGTTTTCATAATTAGTGATGTTTTGTCGGATTTATGCATTGCCACAAAATGAAACATAGGTATTTTGGCTAACTCCTCATCGTGTACAAGCAGAAGTTGTATTTGATTTTGGAATTGGTTCAGCTATAAATGTTACAAAAAAAGGAGAAAGAGACCACAGTTTAATTGCTCTTTTAGGGGTATGTCCAGCACTTGCTTCTGAAAGTTCAATACTTTTACTCCAAAGGTTTTTTGCCTTGCTTTTACCCTCTTTTTGCAAATAAGTAAGTTTATATTGACACCTCAATTATAATTTTAAAGATATTAAATTTTATTTCTTGCTTTATTAATATATTTTTTTGTTAATTTTGCATCTTGATTTAAATCATTGATGATTTATCATTAATAATTATTAATTACTAAAACATAACTCAAAATGAAAAAGAATAGATATTTTTTTGGTTTATTAGCATTTATATTTTCTATGAGCCAACTGACCCAATGTACTAAAGACGATAAATCTTTGAAAAAGAGCAAAGAGGCATCCATCATCTCCTTTGAATTAGGCACTTATAAAGGCAAGTTAAACGGCACCTCATTATTAATAGAGGTACCCTACGCAGCGGATATAAGTTCTTTATCGGCAAAGGTAGAGTTATCGGCAAAGGCAACGATCAAACCCGACCCAACGACAGTGAAAGATTGGAGCAATCCAGTATCGTTTACAGTAACCGCAGAGAATGGAGAGAGCAAAAAATATACAGTAGAGGTAAAAATATTACCTCCAGTATTGACCTTTGAAAAACTGACCAAAGAATATACAAAAGGTGGGCATTTGAATGCTACAGAAATTCTAAAGCATGTAAAAGGTGAAAAGGCGGGCTATACTTTAAAAGAGATCACAAATCTGAATCCCAATGATATAGTAACGGTCAATGGAAGTGCGCCAAATTTAAGGTTAGCATTTAATCGGGCGGGCGTTTTTACGGCTTCGTTGCGCTTAAAACACAATGCTACCTCAGATTTGGATGTAACGCTCAGTAATGCAGCGTTTGAAATTACAAAGGGGCTTGCTCCTTCGGATTTAAGCTGGAGAACACCAAGCAAGGTTTATGCTTCGGGGGGAGAGATCAGCAATGGGGAAATCTTAGCAGGTCTTAACGGTACAAAAACAGGCTATACCCTTAAAACAGTAACCATCAGTGATGCAGGAGGCACAGGCGCAAGGGTTTCAGGGAGTGGCACTGCAGCTAAGATTGGTAGTTATACGCGAGCGGGTAACTTGACCTTAACACTTGTATTTGAACACGCTACCAAAGCAGATAAAACCATAAGTAATGCAGTATTTGAAATTACAAAGATGGCTGCACCTACCAATTTAACTTGGGTAAAACAATTGAAGAGGTATCGTTCTGGAGAGGAGATAAGCAATGCTGAATTATTAGAAGGTCTCGAAGGTTCAAAAGTAGGGTATCGGATTAAAACCGTAGAGATTACCACTGATTCAGGGGATAGTGGTGCGCGTGTTTCAGGTAGTGGTACTGCAGCTAAAATCGTGGGTTATGGCAAGCCTACTATCTTGACATTGACACTTGCATTTGAACACGCTACCAAAGCAGACAAAACCATAACGGGTGCACAATTTGAACTTACCAGTGGAGCTGTATCTGTACCTTTAAGTTGGAGCAGACAAAGCAAGGTTTACAGTCCCGCAGGAGAGATAAGCAATGCAGAATTATTGGGCGGTGTGCGCGGTACAAAAGACGGCTATCGTATCAAATCAGTACAGATTACAACTGATTCAGGGGGCAGTGGTGCAAGGGTTTCAGGGAGTGGTACTGCAGCTAAGATCGTGGGTTATCGCAAAGCCACTATCTTGACGTTGACACTTGTAGTTGAACACACTACCAAACCACAAAAAACGCTCAGTAATGCACAATTTGAAATTAGGAAGATGCCCGTACCAGCTGATTTAACTTGGCGTAAACAAAGTAAGGTTTATAGTTTTGGAGGAGAGATCAGCAATGGAGAATTATTAAGAGGTCTTAGCGGTACAAAAACAGGGTATCGAATAAAAACAGTAAGCATAAGTGATGGAGGAGTTACAGGTGCAAGGGTTTCAGGTAGTAGCACTTCAGCTAAGATCGTGGGTTATACCAAGACGGGTACTTTGACTTTATCGATTGTATTTGAACATGATACGAAAGAAGATAGAACCATAACGGGTGCAGAATTTGAAATTACGAAGGGCGCAACACCAACTTTAAGTTGGACCAAGCAAACGAAGCCGTTTAGTAGTGGTTGGCGAAATTACCAATGCCGATCTATTAGCAGGCGTTACAGGCAGTGGTAAGAATGGATACACCATTAAAACCGTCACCATTCCAAATACAAACGGTACAGGTGCAAGGGTTTCAGGGAGCGGTACTTCAGCTAAAATTACAAGTTATACCAAAGCAGGTACGCTTACCCTTACGATTGTTTTACAACACACTAGTAAACCAGATGTAACCCTTAGGAATGCACAGTTTGAAATTACGAAGGGTTCAGCACCGCGTTTAACTTGGACCAAGCAAACGAAGCCGTTTAGCAGTAGCGGCGAAATTACCAATGTCGAACTATTAGCAGGCGTTACGGGCAGTGGTAAGACGGGTTACACCATTAAAACGGTTACCATTACCAATACAAACGGTACAAGTGCGACTGTTTCAGGGAGCGGCAGGGCTGCAAAAATTACCAGTTATACCAAAATGGGTACGCTTACGCTCACCCTTGTTTTAGCACACCACAGCAAAGAAGATGTAACCCTTACAGGTGCACAGTTTGAAATTACGAGGGGTTCAGCACCAAGTTTAACTTGGACCAAGCAAACGAAGCCGTTTAGCAGTAGTGGGGAGATAAGCAATGCAGAATTATTAGCAGGCGTTACGGGTAGTGGTAAGAATGGATACACCATTAAAACCGTTACCATTACCCATACAAACGTTACAAGTGCGAGGGTTTCAGGGAGCGGTACTTCAGCTAAAATTACGAGTTATACCAAAGTAGGTACGCTTACCCTTATGATTGTTTTACAACACGATGCTAAAGACGATGTAACCATTAGAAACGCAGAGTTTCATATTTATAGAGATATTTTTAAGATAAGTAGTGGTGGGGGAAATAGCACTTAAAACAAGCGTTGACAAAAGTAAGTTTAACAACAGTAACCATTCCTTATATGATTAATGGTACCACCGTAACCAGTATTGGAAATAATACATTTTATAGTTGTACTTCACTTACCAGTATTACGATTCCTAATTCTGTAACCAGTATTGGAATGCGGGCATTTAGAGACTGTAAGAAACTTACCAGTATTACGATTCCCAATTCCGTAACCAGTATTGGAGCTCAGGCATTTTGGAATTGTAGTTTACTTACCAGTATTACGATTGGTAATTCCGTAACCAGTATTGGAGCAGGGGCATTTCAGAATTGTATTTTACTTACCAGTATCACCATTCCTAATTCCGTAACCAGTATTGGAAATTATGCATTTTTTCAATGTTCTTCATTTACCAGTATTACGATGGGTAATTCCGTAACCAGTATTGGAAATTATGCATTTTATTTTTGTAGTGAACTTACCAGTGTTACGATTCCTAATTCTGTAACCAGTATTGGAAATGATGCATTTTCTTATTGTAGCAAACTTACCAGTATTACGATGGGTAATTCCGTAACCAGTATTGGACGAACTGCATTTTATAAATGTATTTCACTTACCAGTATTACGATTCCCAATTCCGTAACCAGTATTGGAGTTCAGGCATTTAGTGAATGTAGTTTACTTACCAGTATCACGATTCTTAATTCCGTAACCAGTATTGGAGTTCAGGCATTTTCTTATTGTAGCAAACTTACCAGTATTACGATGGGTAATTCCGTAACCAATATTGGAAAGTGGATATTTAGAGGTTGTAGCTCCCTCACTACTATCAAACTGCCTAATTCCATAACCACTATTGGAGATGAGCCATTTACAGGTTGTAGCAAGCTCACTACCATACAGGTACCTACAGCTAAGGTGAATGATTGGCAAGAGAACCTAAGAAAAGGTAATCCTGCATCAGTGGTGGGGTATTAAGGTAAAATAATTATTTATTTTTAACCCCCTTTGTGTCCCCCTTTAAAAAGGGGGACAAAGAGGGGGTTACCCTCATTTTTTAAAGGGCAACAAAGTTAATCCCCTTTTTTAAAGGGGGACAAATAGGGGGGATTTTACCACTTTTAACGGACACAAAGAGGATTTTCCCCTTTTTAAAGGGGAAACAAAGGGGGTTAACACTTTTAATCCCCCTTAAAAAGGGGGATTTACCACATGGACAATAGCACAAACACACAAAGCAAGTTGCGTATTTAATCCCCCTTTAAAAAGGGGGAAAATAGGGGGGTAAAGGGGGATGTTACCACCCGTTATTTTGGCAATGCAACAAGGTAGAGACAAATTGCAATTTGTCTCTACCTTGTTATTGTTATAATCGCCAAAATAAAATGTACATTTCGTTTTGAAGATTACATATACTACTATATTTGCAACTATTTTGCTTTAATATCAAAGTACTATCAACGTTTTAAAACATGACACTCAAAATAGTCAAAAAGAAAAATACATTAAAATAATGTTCATTAACTGTAAAGGAGAACTATTAGATTTAACGATACCTAAAATAATGGGTATTCTCAACCTTACTCCTGACTCATTTTATGATGGAGGTAAATATTCTGATGAAATAACTATACTTTCTCAGGTTGAAAAAATGTCCCATGAAGGTGTAAACATTATAGATATAGGAGGCTATTCATCTAGACCCAACGCTACTCATATATCAGAAAAAGAAGAAATAAATAGAGTACTACCTATCTTAAAAAATATTGTAAAGCACTTTCCAAACCTCATTATATCTATAGATACCTTTAGAAGTGAGATTGCCAAAATCTGCATATCCGAAGGTGCAAGCATGATTAACGATATTTCAGCAGGAAACCTAGATAGCAAAATGTTTGAAACCATCGCCTTATTACAAGTGCCTTATATTATTACACATATGAAAGGTACTCCCCAAAATATGCAAGAAAACCCTACTTACCAAAATATCACTAAAGAAATTATCTTATATTTTTCTAAAAAGATATATCAACTAAATCAACTGGGGGTAAACGACATCATTATAGATGTGGGATTTGGCTTTGGTAAAACTATAGCACATAATTTTGAACTCTTACACCGTTTGGACTTGCTAAAAAATTTAGACTGCCCCATACTCACAGGATTATCTCGAAAATCTATGATCTACAAAACTCTAAACTGCAGCCCACAAGAAGCACTCAATGGCACCACCGTACTCCATACCATTGCCTTACAAAAGGGCTCAAACCTACTCAGAGTACACGATGTAAAAGAAGCAAAAGAAATTATTACACTATTACAACAATGAAAAAAAAGCCCCTTATACTCATTACCAACGACGATAGCATTATAGCTCCTGGTATTAGAATGGTCATAGAGATAATGAAGGAAATAGGAGATACTGTAGTAGTAGCCCCAGATAAACCCCAATCAGGTATGGGGCACGCCATTACTGTAAACGCTACACTAGAGTTTAAGAGGATAAAAATAAATGAACAAAATCATCGTGAATACACTTGTTCTGGCACACCGGCAGACTGTGTGAAAATTGCTAAAAACGAAATATTAGATAGAAAACCTGATATTTGTATATCGGGTATTAATCATGGTTCTAATGCCTCACTCAATGTCATCTATTCAGGCACCATGTCAGCCGCTATAGAAGCAGGAATAGAAAATATCCCCTCCATTGGTTTTTCAATTTGTAACTTTTCTTGGGAAGCCAATTTAAATCCATTTAAAAAGTATGTAAAAAACATTACAATGAAAGTACTGGAAAATGGATTGCCAAAAGGAACGGTATTAAATGTAAATTGCCCTAATACTGAAAATATCAAAGGTATAAAAATTTGCAGACAAGCCAAAGGAATATGGAAAGAAAAATTTGAAAAAAGAGAAAAACCCTTTGTAAACAAAGAACCCTATTATTGGATTACAGGAGAATTTATAGATTTAGAAAAGGGAAATAAAGAGACTGATTTATGGGCATTGGAAAATGATTACATCTCTATAGTACCCGTTCAATTCGACCTTACGGCATATCACGCTATAGAAAAGTTAAATCGTTGGGTATTTCAAGACTAAACTATATTTTATAATTTTGCCAATAGCAGTATAGACCTCAAAACCAAAACTATAAAAAAATGTAACATTTTTTTTGCACCTTTTGTGTATGAATAAACAGGAGAGATATGGCTATGTATTCTATTAAATTTGAATACTTATATTATTCTATTTTTTTATAAGAATATAATTGTTTGTTATATATATTAAAAAGTATATTTTTGCAAATAAAATGGTTTAAATATAAACAAAGCGAAAAATATCGTGACCTTGTTTGATCGTTTAATTTACATGTTGTAGTTCATACAAAAACTAAAAATTATGTAGTAGATCATAGAGTGGTTTTTTATAGTTTTCGTTTTGTGGATGATAGCATCCGATTAAATATTTTTTTACACCTACTAAAAAACAATTAAATTAGATTTAAAATGAGTATTCTCAAAAAAAACATTGTAGAAGCCTTAAAGAAAGTTTCTCTACCTAATTCTAATAAAAATATAGTAGATGCTGGCTTTCTAAAAAATATATTAGTATTTGGTAACGAGATAGTAGTAGATGTGATCAGCACTTCACCTGCTATGAATATTAGAAAAAAATTAGAATCAGATATTACCATTGCCATTCAAAAAGAGGTATCTAAACAAGCAGAAATAAAAATAAATACAGAAATAAAAACTCTTGAAAAACCAAATACTATACAAGCTCCCAAGATAGAAAATATTAAAAATATAGTAGCTATAGCCTCTGGGAAAGGCGGTGTAGGAAAATCTACTGTAGCCAGTAATCTGGCAGTAGCTTTAGCCATACAAGGTTTTAAAGTAGGACTTATAGATGCCGATATTTATGGTCCTTCCTCTCACATTATGTTTGATGTGAAAAATGAAAAACCCAGATCTACCAATATAGATGATAAAAGTAAAATGCTACCGGTAGAAAATTATGGCGTCAAATTACTGTCCTTAGGATTTTTTACTTCCGAAAATCAAGCTATAGTGTGGAGAGGACCTATGGCAACTAAAGCATTACAACAGATGATACACGATACACACTGGGGAGAATTAGATTTTCTACTTATAGATTTACCGCCCGGAACAGGTGATATACACCTCTCTATATTACAAACAGTACCTGTTACTGGAGTAGTTATCGTAAGTACCCCTCAAAGTATTGCCTTAGCTGATGCTAAAAAAGGAGTGGACATGTTCCATAAAGATACCATCAATGTACCTATAATAGGTATTATAGAAAATATGTCGTATTTCACTCCTAAAGAATTACCCGATAATAAATACTACATATTCGGCAAAGATGGTGCTAAAAACTTATCTCAAGATTTAGATATACCCTTACTTGGAGAAGTTCCACTAATACAAAGCATAAGAGAAGCAGGAGATATTGGAAGACCTGCCGTACTACAAGAAAACACCCCTACTGCTATAAAATTTATGAATATTACCAAAAATATGGTAGAACAACTCAACATAAGAAATGAAAAAATAGCCCCTACCAAAGTAGTAGAAATTACACATATGAATGGGTGTTCTACCAAATGAAAAAATATTAGACTTAATTTAATTGTAAAAAAATGAGTATAAAATTTTTTACAAATTATAGAGAACATACCTTACTTAAAAAATTTAGTAGTTATTTTATTTAACTACCATTTTCCCTTATATTCCCCTACCTGTATGATGAAGAACAGAGAGGATAGGGAAGGCTTATTCTATGAAAATATTATTTACTTAGTATTTTTGCAGCTATACGCACAGCATTGTAAGCGTTTACAATTCTTCCAGAAACACAAAGATCAGTAAAGGCTACTTTATCATTTGTACCAGGCTTTATGACTTTAAAGGGAATTTTTGTTCCTGATCTCATGATGATATGTTTTACTTGTTTTGCCGAAAGTTCGGGGAAATAGCTACGAAGTATAGCAGCTACTCCTGATGTAGAGGGTGCGGCCATAGAGGTACCACTATTAAATTGGTATTCATTTTTAGGAATGCAAGAATAAATATTTACTCCCGGAGCAAAAATATCTACATTCTTTTTGCCGTAATTAGAAAAAGAAGCTACTATTTTTTCATCATAAGAGGGAGTAATAGCTCCAATAGTTATTACGTTATCTGCAATTTCTGTTTGCAAATCCTCACTATCATTTGGATAAGTCTTTTCTATATCTATATTGTTTCCGTCGTTTCCTGCAGCATTTACAATTAAAACATCGTGCTTTTCGGCATATTTAATAGCTTCAAAAACCTTAGCTTTATCAGGAGAATATCCTTTCCCAAAGCTCGTATTGATAATTTTTGCACCATTGTTTACAGCGTAAATAATGCCATTGGCAACATCTTTGTCGTATTCATCTCCATCAGGTACTATTCGAACAGCCATCAAAAGGGCATTTTTTGCTACGCCGTCGATACCTTTATTATTGTTATTTTTAGCTAAAACGATTCCCGAAACATGTGTTCCATGGACTTCACCATCATCGTATATATCTGGATTGTTATTGCCATATACTTTTACATCAAAATTATTTTCATCGTCTTTCAAAAGTTCTTTACGTGGGTGAAATGATAAACCATATCTGTATTTATAGCCTTCAAGGTACGTAATAGCATCTTCTATTTCTGGAATTTGTTTTTTAAGGCTAATTCCTTGTTCAAGGCCAGGAGTAGCAATCTGTATAGCTATACTGTGCTTTTGCTTCTCATCTTCATTAGGTGTGATTTTTTGAATATCTTCTAAGGTATAATCTTCTTTTCCAGTTTTTTGAGTTAAATACTTATCAGAAGATTTATAAAATTCTAAAGCGTTTTTATAATTATTGGCTTTGGTTTCATCAGAACTTCTTTTTTTTTCAAAAATACCTTTGAGTTTACTATATTCATTGTAGTTTAAGGTATCTTTAATAGGAATATCTTCTTTTGAAAGGTCTTTAAATTGGACTTGGTATTTTTTCACTAATCTTGTAATTTCTAAGTTTTCATGGTAAATTTCTCCTAAAAAATTCCAACCGTTTATATCATCTACAAAACCATTTCCATCATCGTCTTTATTGTTGTTGGGAATTTCCTTTGGATTTTTCCAAACTACATCTTTTAAATCTTCGTGGTTCAACTGGATTCCTGAGTCTGCAATAGCTACTATTACAGGAATGTTTTTTCTGCCTTTTAAAAAATCATAAGCTTTTGCAATGCTCATTCCTGGAATGGTATCAGTGGCTATATCTTTATGAAACCAAGTTTGCCTTTCCTTTTTTGTTAATTTTGCTTTTTTAGCAGGTAGATCTATACTGTTGTTTGTACCTAATGGAATAGGAATATTGTGTAACGACCCACAAGAATAAAAAGCAACTGATAAAATAAATACAATAATATATTTATAACTTCTTAAAATATTCATAACTTAAAAAAATTAAATCTTAAAATTTCGGTTGCAAATATTGTAAAAAAATATGAATTTATCAATAATAAGGTACTTTTTTTTATTATTTAAATTGTACTAAAATTATTTGTATATTTGTTGTGTAATTGATATTTATTTAAGATGTGTTGGAGAAATTAGTCATTAAGCTATTTATTATTTTTATCTTAATTGCATTTTGGGGTTGTAATAGAGCTAAGATAACTTACTTCGATAGTGATGAAATATCTGCTACATTGCTTTTGAATGCCACTAAAATAGCAGTGGGACAGCCTTTAAAATTGATTATAAAAAATGATTATGATGGTTATACAGCATTTGTTTAATGTTTTATTAAATGCAAAATTTTTTGGTTTAAAAGAAAACATAAAAGTCAATTTTCGGAAATCACCCAAGGGATATACTAGCGTAATAAAACGGTATAGAAATGGAGCACTTACTTATGATAACTCTGTGGTGTTACTTTGTAAAGATTATAACCCTATAACTAAAGTTTGTAAATTAAAATAATGAATTTAAGATGACAACAACAAAGCCTTTATTTGAAAATGATGCTATAGTATTTGGATTACTTATGGCTATATTGGGATTTGTATTTTATTCTTCAAAGAGTAAGAATAAATATTTTAAGAGGTTCTATAAAATAGTACCAGCTCTTTTGATGTGTTATCTATTACCATCTATGCTTAATTCTTTTGGTATCATTTCCAAAGATATATCTAAAATTTATTTGATAGCCAAAAATTATTTGCTTCCGGCAGCACTTATCTTAATGACTTTGAGTATAAATTTAAAGGCTTTAGTAAATTTAGGAACTAAGCCGCTGATTATGTTTTTTACTGGTACCGTCGGAATTGTAATAGGAGGTCCCATCGCTATATTCATAATTTCTATGTTCAATCCCGATACGGTAGGAGGTGCCGGATTTGATGCTGTATGGAGAGGATTGGCTACATTAGCAGGCAGTTGGATAGGAGGAGGAGCGAATCAAGTGGCTATGCTCGAGGTGTACCAGTACAATCTTGAAAAATATGGCTCTATAGTGCTGGTAGATATTATAGTAGCTAATATCTGGATGGCAATACTGCTTATAGGTATTGGCAAAAAAGATAAAATAGATAAAAAATTCAAAGCAGATTCATCTAGTATAGAAGAATTAAAGACAAAGATGGATAAATACAGTTCTTCTATGGCTAGAATAACTACGTTAGATGATTTGATAAAAATATTTGGTATTACTTTTTTTGGTGTGGCATTGTCTCACTTATTTGCCGAGTTATTTACCTCTTGGATTAATAGTACATATCCCGATATCAAGAATACTACACTGGGTTCACAATTCTTTTGGATAGTAGTTATTTCCACTACTATTGGGCTGACATTATCATTTACAAAAGCTAAACAATTAGAAGGAGTGGGAGCATCTAAAATAGGTAGTGTATTTATTTATATATTAGTGGCTACCATTGGTATGAAAATGGATATTTTTCAGATATTTGATAACTTAGATTTAATGGTGGTAGGGCTAATATGGATGGCAGTACACGTGATATTATTGCACATAGTAGCCAGAATCATAAAAGCTCCATTTTTCTTTTTGGCTGTAGGGAGTACTGCCAATATAGGAGGAGCAGCATCAGCTCCTATTATTGCGGCATCATTTCACCCTGCTCTTACATCTGTGGGAGTACTTTTAGCAATATTTGGTTACGCTTTAGGTACTTATGGAGCTACTTTATGTGCTATGCTAATGGAAATAGTAAGTCCATAAATAAAAAATTATTACATTTGCACTTTAAATTAAAAACTTGTATTTTTTGATACTTAAAAATGTAAAATATAGTTTTTTATTTTTGGCTTGGACAGTACTGTTCTTACACTATATTAGTCCTCATATTTCCCATAAAGATGATGTTTGTGATATTCATATAGAACATCAGCAAGATTTATGGCAAAAAATTTTACATTTTATAAATTGTGATATTGAAAATGATGATCCACAGGAGTATAAATCTAATGTAACGTCATTTGAATATATTCATCTTGTTAAAAGTACTTATAAGGATACTTCGTATTATATTATATATATAGATAAAATTGCTTTGGCAGATGTATGTTTGTCACCGTTTTATCATTCATCCAAAATTCGCTTTAGAGGACCACCATTGATTTAAATAGTATTTAGTCAAAAGGTATGATGCCATTTTTTTTCATCTGATTGGAAAAATAGATGTTCAAGTGGTATTTTAATAATTTTAAAGCGAGAAAAATGTTTAATAAAATCATAAAGTTTTCAATAGAAAATAAACTCATTATAGGTTTGTTTGTATTACTACTAATAGTATTTGGAGTGTATTCTGCTAATAGAATACCCTTAGATGCTGTACCAGATATTACTAATAATCAAGTTCAAATTATTACAGTATCTACCTCTCTTGCTCCACAAGAGGTAGAAAAGATGATTACCTATCCGGTGGAGTTATCTATGGCAAATATTCCGGACGTAATTAATATGAGGTCTATTTCTCGTTTTGGACTATCTGTAGTTACTGTGGTGTTTAAAGATGATGTGGACATTATGAAAGCCAGACAATTTGTAAATGAGCAAATAGAAGAGGCTAAAGAAGCTATTCCAGAATATTTAGGCATACCTAAAATGATGCCTATTACTACCGGACTGGGAGAGATATATCAGTATGTACTCAAAGTAGAAAAGGGCTACAATTACCCGTTATATGAACTTCGTTCTATTCAAGATTGGATAGTAAAGAGGAGGCTTTCAGGACTTAAAGGGGTAATAGAGATTAATTCCTTTGGAGGAAAGATAAAGCAATATGAAGTAAGCGTTAATGCAAATTATATGAATAGTGTGGGAGTTACATTATCTCAAGTATATGAGGCTTTGCAGAATAACAACGAAAATACAGGTGCGGGTTATATAGAAAAGAATGCTAATGCTTATTATATCCGAACTGAGGGGCTCATTAGTTCAAAGGAAGATATAGAGCGTATTACGATTGTAAGCAATAAAGGTGTACCCATTACCATAAAAGATATAGCCGCGGTAAAGATAGGTTCACCTATTCGTTTTGGTGCTATGACTAAAGATGGAGAAGGTGAGGTTGTGGGTGGTATTGTACTGATGTATAAAGGAGAAAATTCTTCACAGGTAGTACAGAATGTAAAAGAGAGGATAACTCAAATACAAAGTTCATTGCCAAAAGGAATTTCTATAGAGCCCTATTTAGATAGGTCTGATTTAGTAGGTAGAACTACTTCTACGGTAATCACTAACTTGGTAGAGGGGGCTTTGATTGTAATCTTTATATTGATACTATTACTTGGAAATATAAGAGCTGGTATTATTGTAGCTTCAGTAATTCCACTTTCATTGTTATTTGCTATTGGTATGATGAATTTATTTGGCATATCTGCAAATCTAATGTCTCTGGGAGCTATAGATTTTGGTTTGGTAGCCGATGGAACTATTATATTGGTAGAGGCAATTATACATTATTTATATGTAGGAAAATCCAAAATCCTTACACAACAGCAGATGAATCACGCAGTGTTTATTTCATCATCTAAGATAAGAAAATCATCGGCTTTTGGTGAGATTATTATCCTTATTGTATATTTGCCTCTGCTAGCATTGGTAGGTATAGAGGGAAAAATGTTTAAACCTATGGCGCAAACAGTGAGTTTTGCTATATTTGGAGCACTTATACTTTCCCTTACCTATGTGCCTATGGTCAGTGCACTGTTTTTAAATAAAAAAATAAAGATACGCACTACCTTAGCCGATAGAATTATAGCTAAGTGTAAACATATATATGAACCTCTTTTGTTTGCATCATTGCGTCATAAAGGTAAAGTAATTATAAGTGTTTGTGTAGCTTTTGTTATTTCGTTATGGGGTT
Source organism: Ichthyobacteriaceae bacterium (assembly GCA_965226285.1). Classification (GTDB taxonomy): domain Bacteria; phylum Bacteroidota; class Bacteroidia; order Flavobacteriales; family Ichthyobacteriaceae; genus CBDDCQ01. The sequence goes on along the minus strand of CBDDCQ010000005.1, from coordinate 173,436 downwards.
TCCTTAGAATGGGAGGGGAGTTTATTCCCACTTTGGAGGAAGGAGATATGGCACTTCAAGTGTCTGCTATGCCAGGTACATCTTTGACCAAAAGTATAGAAATCACTACCAAAATAGAAAAATTACTTAAAGAAAAATTTCCTGAAGTAAAATCAGTAGTTTCTAAGATAGGTTCATCTGAGATTCCCACTGACCCTATGGGAATAGAAAATTATGATATTATGATTATTATGAAAGATAAATTCGAGTGGGTGTCTGCTGATAGCAGAGTAGATATGGTGAACAAAATGAAGCACGAACTTAAAAATATAGTAGGGGTAAACATAGAGATTACGCAACCTATACAGCTTAGGTTCAATGAACTTATAAGCGGAGTGAAATCTGATATAGGTATCAAAATATACGGTGAAGATATTGATATGTTACTCCATAAGGCGCAAGAAGTGGAGAATATCATACGGGAGACCTCTGGTATAGCAGATATGAAGATAGAGCAAATATCGGGATTACAACAATATATGCTTAAATATAATAGAGAAAAAATGGCGCAGTATGGCATACATATATCACAAGTGAACGATGTCATAAAGACTGCTTATTATGGTAAGGTGGCAGGAATTGTATTTGAGCAGGAAAAGAAGTATGACTTGGTAGTAAGACTCAATCAGCAAATCAGAGATGAGTTTGACTTAACTAATCTCTTTGTCAAAAAAGATCAGGCGTATATACCCGTAAGTGAGTTTGTAGATTTTTATTCTAAGGAGGGACCATTACAAATTTCTAGAGAAAATACCAGACGAAAAATAAATATAGGTATCAATGTACGCAATAGAGATGTAGAGAGTTTAGTTAATGAAATCAAGGAGAAATTGCAAGAGAAATTGGAATTGCCAACGGGCTATTATATAGATTATGGTGGGCAGTTTCAAAACTTGATAGAAGCTAAACAGAGGCTGAGCATAACTGTACCTATTGCTTTGGTTCTTATATTGCTTTTACTCTATATTACTTTTGGATCTATAAAATATACACTGCTTATATTTACGACTGTACCACTATCGGCTATAGGTGGCGTGATAGCTTTATATTTAAGGAATATGCCTTTTAGTATTTCTGCGGGGATTGGTTTTATAGCCCTCTTTGGGGTGGCAGTACTCAATGGAATTGTTTTGATATCGTATTTTAACCAATTGAGAGAGGAGTACCCAAATTGGACGGTAAAACAAATTGTAATTCATGGAGCGTTGGATAGACTTAGACCTGTGATTATGACGGCATCAGTAGCGTCGTTTGGTTTTTTGCCCATGGCACTTTCTTCCTCTGAGGGAGCAGAAGTACAGAAACCATTAGCTACAGTAGTCATAGGAGGGCTAATTATGGCTACTATTCTCACACTATTGGTAATTCCTTGCTTATATATATTATTAGATAAATTTAAGGCAAAAATTCCAATTAAGATGACCTTAGTAATTGCGTTAATTTTTGTAGGGTATATCTCTAATGCACAAAACGATGATGATAAAATGGTACTCAATATGAATAGGGCTTTGGAGTATATGCGTAGTAGAAATACTGAGTGGAAGAATATGAATTTGGAACATCAGAGAGTACTCGCCCAAAAAGGTGAAATAATAGATGTAGGTGATACGGAAATATTCTATAAAAGAGAGCCCGATAGTTCTACTCAAATTGATCATATATATGGAATAAGGCAAAATTTTGGTTCGCTATATATGCATATAGCCAAAGAGGGATATATCAATACACGTATCAAATGGAGTAGTCTCGACCTAAAAAAGAAGTTTAAAACTTTAGAGACATTTACAAGGCTGCTTTACAACGATTGGCATTATTACTTTATTGCAAAGGAATTAGCTCTTAAAAAAAGGAATATGTTCAAGGCGAGCGTAGATATTGCTCAAAAAAAATACGAGCAAAAAAATATGAGTTCATTGGATTATAATCTTGTAAAGATGAAATATGTAGAAGCCAAAGCTGGATTTGCTCAAGTTCAAAAGCAGTATAACGAAATTACTGTGAAGCTGAAAAAGTTTCTCAAGATTTCTCAAGATGTTGTTCCAGAGGAAGATACACTTAAAAAAATAGAGTTTTATATGATACCAAATGACAGTGTAATAGATGGCACTTTAAAGCTACCATTAGATGAAAGAGTAAATTTGGCGCAGCAGAAGTACAATTTAGAGCGTTCTAAACTCTTTCCTTCGGTATATTTGGCATATATGAATGTAAATGGAAGGGCAGATCAATCATTGCACGGTTTAAGGTTAGGCATAAATATTCCCTTGTGGTTTTTACCAAAATCATCTAAGATTAATCAGATGAAATTAGAAGTAGAAAAGGTGAAAAACCAAGTAGCACAGGAGTATTTTGATATTCATCAAGAATATAAAAAAGCCAAGAAAGAATTTGCTTATTTTTTAGAGCAAACTCAAAATTTTGGGGGTGATATTGTCAAAGAAACTCAAGAGTATTTGAAACAGATAAATATATCGTATCAAATAGGAGATACCTCTATGTATAAGTATATACAAGGGCTCAATACTTATTATGATTTTATGCTCAAATACAATGAGGTAATTAAAAATTATAACCAATCGGTTATCAACTTAAAATATTTTTATAAGTAAATATCAAACTACATTAGAAAAATGAAAACGATAACAAAAGTAATATTAGTAATTATTTGTATATTTTTTTATAATTGCTTTGAAAGCAATCAAAATACACATAAAGTAGAAGATAGTCATCGGGGACATAATCACGAGCATGCCGAGGGAGAATTAGAACTTACCCAAGAGCAATTAAAGTTAATTGATGTTAAATTGGGAAAGATAAAAAATACCTATATAGGAGATTATATAAGGGCTACTGGCTATATACAAGTTCCACCTAAAAGTTTGGTAAATGTACATGCTCCCTTGGGGGGATTTATAAAAAAAACTTACTTTATAGAAGGTGAAACGGTGAAAAAAGGAGAAATATTAGCAGTGGTAGCACACCCTGTGTATTTGGAACTCCAAAATAAGTATGTAGAACTTAAAAATAAAGTTCCTGTAAAGAAGATAGACTATCAGCGGAAAGAGAAATTATATAAAGAAGGGGTAATTTCTCAAAGTGAGTTCAAAGAGATACAAGCTCATTATTTTACTTTGGTGTCTGATTTTGAAAAAATGAAACTCGAGTTACAGGCAGTGGGAATCAATATGAATATATTACAGACCAGTGGAATACAAGAGAGTATTTATTTACGTGCGCCCATTTCGGGTACTATTATCAAGAACAATATAAACATAGGAAAATACATAGCTTCAGAGGAGTTTGCATTTCAAGTATTAGATAAAAATCATTTGCACGCTGAAATGCAAGTATTTTCAAAAGATGTATATAAACTTAAAAAAGATATGCGTTTTACTTTTAAGGTAAGCGGATTTGATGAGGTGTTTAATGGAAAGATAGAAACTATAAATGAACAGGTGAACCCTAATACACTTACGGTAAATGTACACGGGCATTTTGTAGATAAGGAGCATAAACTCAAGCAAAATCAATTTTTTACAAGTAAGATATTTTTATCAAAAAGAAAATCAAAAACACTACCAGATAGCGCAGTAATTGTAACTAAAGAGGAAGCATATATATTTATAAAAGATGGAGAACACTTTGTAAAAAAAAGGGTGCTTTTAGGAGATTATATAGATAACAAATATGAAATTAAACAAATAGAGGGAAGTGATTTTCAGGTAGATGTAGTGCTAGAAGGGGCTTATGAACTCAATGCGATGTTATTTAAACAATCGGGGCAAATGGGACACGGACATGCTCATTAGTTTAAAATGATGAAAAGAGAAATCATATAAGACCGCAGATGACTCTCATACCATACCTTTTTAGAGCGCAAAAAATACAACTTAAAAAATTTATGCATTGGAAACCTATCTCGTAAAAAAATGATTAAATTTGCCTAATAATTATGATGGGAGCAGTTAGGGGTAGAATCGTAATCAAAAGATATTTGACGCTATTCATTATTTGGATTGGGAGCAGTATTGTAATTTATCTGCTCATTTTAGGTTCATTAAAACAACAAGAGATTTTTGGACAGTAGAAATGTTTACAAAAATGTATAGTGTTTTGTTAGTAGAACGATTCTTAGTTACTTACAGTGCAGCAGGTAGTGTAAAAAGGAGTCTTATAGCTTTGGGTTTTAAGGTAGAAAAGTTGCCAGTACCTCTTTGGGCAAAAGGGAATGATAAGGGCTATAAAAGTAAAATAATAAAATAAACTTTAAAAATTTCTAATGAAAAAGTGGATTTTCATGTTAAACTTATTTTTCTATTTAAGTACTTTTGCTCAAAAGCAAGCTAGTATCTGGTATTTTGGACATCATGCTGGCTTAGATTTTAGCACCAGTCCACCAACGGTATTAGAGGATGGAAATAAAATGGCGACTTTTGAAGGATGTACTACTATTTGTGATAGTTCTGGTAATTTATTATTTTACTCCGATGGTATCAGTATATGGGATAGTAGCCATAATTTGATGAAAGATAACTTAGGTAATCCGGTAAATAATTTGAAGGGAGACCCCTCTGCAGTTCAGTCGGGTTTAGTGGTTCCCAATCCAGGGAATGATAAAATTTATTATCTGTTTAGTTTACCCCCAGGTGGAATTGATATAGCATATTACAGTGTGATAGATTTTACTTCGGGTACAGGGGTAGTTACCCAAAAGAATGTTGGATTGTCAGGCTATTCGGTAGGTACTAATACTTCTGAAAAAATAACGGTTACGCTACATAATAATGGAATAGATTTTTGGGTACTGACTCATCAGTCAGGTAGCAATAGGTTTGTATTGCACAAAGTTACTGCTTCAGGTATTTCAACTACTCCCATTCTTCAAGATGTGGGTAGTCGCTTGGGTAGTTTCGGTGATTTGGGGGTAATGAAATTTTCTCCAGATGGAAAGAGATTAGCTATGGCTACATACTTTGAAAATAAACTTGATATATATGATTTTAATGATGATACAGGTAGGCTTACTTTAAAGGAAACTATAGCTCTAGGTGCTTGTTTTGGACTAGAATTTTCTCCTAATTCTAATCTATTGTATGTAACTTATGGGAGAGGTATTGGAGGAGGAAATATGGTACAATATGATTTAACTACTGCGGGATTAATAAAATCTACTGAAATAGATATTTATGCACCTGTTGGATCGCCACTTTCTTGTATGCAAATAGGTATAGATAATAAAATATATGTATCTGTGAATACTTCAGAGTATATGGGCGTAATTCAAAATCCAAATAATAGGGGTCTTGCCTGTGGTTATGATCATACGGCTATCAATCTCAACCCTTCAGGAGCTACTGATACCTATGCTGAAGATATTCCGTCCGGATGGGGTGTTTCTTTTTCAAGGGCTAAGCACCATGCACATTTGGGGTTGCCTAATTTTATTCAAGCATTTTTTGCTATAAATATAAGTACTAAAGGTTTGTGTGAGGGAGATGCCACAAAATTTTCAGTCTCTACAAAAAGCTATACGAATTATAATTGGGATTTTGGAGATGGCAATACTTCTACCGATGCATCACCTTCTCATACTTATGCTTTAGCGGGTACTTATAATGTTTCTGTTTTTCTTTCAGGAGGTGCTACTGCCAGAACTATTACTAAAAAAATTACTGTATCTGTAACACCTTTGGTTAGTCGTTTAGTAGATAGAAATATATGTGTAGAAGATGGTGTTCAGGCTTTGAATATAGCAACTCCTTTAGGAGGGATTTACAAAGTAAATGGAATATTGGCTACACAGTTTAACCCTAAAACTTTGGGGGTAGGTAGTCACAGAGTATCTTATGAATATAAGAATTCTGCTGGTTGTAGTGATATAAAAACAGTTACTTATACAGTAAATGTTAATCCGGTGATATCAAATATGGTGAACGAAAATAGGTTAGATGTAGAAATAAAAAATGGGTACAAACCTTTTGAGATAAAATTAGCAAATAGAAAATATAAATTGGATCAGAGAGTATTTAGTTTACATGATTTACCAAAGGATAAATATACATTATCTGTAAAAGATAAATTTGGTTGTGTGTCTTCAAAAGAAGTAGAGATAAAAAATGTATTGATATATAACTATTTTTCACCTAATGGAGATGGTATAAATGATACATGGAAGCTACCCGATTTAGTTAAGTTTTATCCAGAATCAAGGGTTACTATATTTGATAGAAATGGTAAAATTATTACTAAATACAAGTTAAAAGATAAGGTATGGGATGGTAAATTAGATGGTAAAGATTTACCATCAGGTAGTTATTACTATCAAATAGTTTTACCTAATGGGCAGATATATAAAGGAGTAGTGAATATCTTAAAATAAAAGAGAGAAAGAAGAATTATTTTAACCTAAAACTATTTAGAATAGCTTCTAATTGGAACATAATATTTCTCTTTTCTTTAGCGGGAGCGTACGAGAAGCCATCTATACCAATGAGTCTTTTATTTTTTTCATCAATCATGAGATAATTAATAAAAGCCCCTCCCATAAAATCGTTTTTCATATTCCAAACACCTTTGGTTTCTATACATATCATGTTATCCAATATTTTATTACTCATATAAGGTAAATAGGCTTTTTCTATTTGCATATATGAATCTTTCACATAACTTTGGATATGTATTTTACTTATACTATCTCTTATCATTGCACTATTGGGATTAAAGTTAAATTCATTTTTTATGGGTATCGTATATATCATAAGGCTTAGAGATGACTTATGAGTTTCTTTTTTCATCCATATAAAATTTTCTTCTTCTTTGGCGATGGTATATGCCTGTGGAATATCCATTTTTATACCTTTGTTTTGTAAAAAAGGTATTTTATTCCAAGAGGTTTTTCTAAGGTCTTTTTGTAAAATAGCTATATCAGAAGTTCTGTATTTTTGTATAATTTGTTTTTGTTTTTGCTTTAGTAGTTTTATCAATCCTTCTGGGGTAGTAGATATGATATTCTGGTATTGTTGAGGTGAGGCGTATTTATCCTTTTTTGAGATATAAGAATCTTTATCTCCTATTTCTACTACTAAAATATTTCTATGTACTTTGAGTATTCTGCCAAACATTTTTTTTGTGGTGTGTAGTATTCTGTATATAGGTTCTTGTTGTGGTATGCCTTTTACTTCTTGTTCAAATATAGTTTTGAGTTGCTTGCCTACCTTGCCATTCCAAAGGGAATTGTTTACTACAATGACTAATTCATTTATATTGCCGGATGAAGAAGGAAGTATTCTTGTATTTTTTTGTTTGTTTTCAGGTCTTTCATCACAGGAGAGAATACTCATAAGGAATAAACTTAATAAAATATATTTTAAAATGCTCATTTTTTAGATGTTTTTAATATCCATACGGTCTCTTAGGTAGTTTCCCAGTAGCATAAAACTTAGTACTAATAGTATAATTGTCAGTCCAGGTATAATAGATAAATATGCCTTATTTAGTATGATGTATGAATAATTTTCTTTGATCATACCTCCCCAAGAGGATGTGGGCGCCTGTACACCTATACCAAGAAAGCTCAAACCACTTTCTATAAGTATAGCGGAGGCAAAATTTACAGTAGATATTACAATAATACTACCTAAGATATTGGGTATAATATGTTTTAAAATGATATGAAAATCATTTAAGCCTAGTAATTTATTGACTTTAATATAATCTTTTTCTTTTATAGATAATACTTGTCCTCTTACTATTCGTGCTACTTCTACCCACATAGTAAACCCTATAGCTATAAACATTTGCCAAAACCCTTTGCCTAATGCTAAACTGATGGCTATCACCATAAGTAATGTAGGAATAGTCCATATTACATTGACTAGCCACATAATGATTCGATCTATAATTCCTCCATAATATCCTGCTATAGTGCCTAAACTTACCCCTATGATTAGAGATATAAGAACTGCTATAATTCCGACTATTAGAGATACTCTACTACCTACAATTAATCTACTGAGTAGATCCCTACCGTATTTATCTGTGCCTAGCCAAAATCTTTTGTGTATGATATGCTCCTTTTTGATGAGGTCTGTATTTTTTTTAAATTTATGGAGAGGTATTATTTTTTTAGGTCCTATGATTTCGTCTCCAACATATTCAACTAAGTGTAATTCATTTTGTGTAAAGTGATAGTTTGTAATGGGCATCCATTGCCTTACCTGTTTGCTTCCGTGTATCAAAAAATCTAGTATAGATTGCTTATTTTTTCGTGTAGTGTTCAAATCTATAAAAGTCATTTCAAATCCTGGTGGTTTAGTTACCAAAGCAAGGTTCATTTCATTTGCATTTGGAGTATTATCTGGCATAATAGTATAACAAAATATAGCAGCTAGCGATACCATACATAATATAACAGTACAGATGCAAACTAATATTTTATTCATTTAGACAGATCGCCTAATACATTTATCGCTTCGTCTATATATACATCTTTGACAATTTGTTTTTGCCAATTTGCCATTTTTACCTTGAATACGGTATCTGTTTTTGTTAGTAAAATGTCTTCTTTTACGGTAAATGCTTTCAAGTTAAATTTATATTCATCTACTTGTTTATTCATATTTTCTGTTTTTTTAGCATGAATTTCATTTTCGGTGGTATAGGCATTTAGATTTAGTGTAATGTTTTTTCTTTCGCTGCTTTTTTTGATGAGTTTGGCTTGTTCTTCTATAAGTTTCATCATTTCATTGTTTTTTAATCGCTCTGCACTTAATCTTTTAATTTTATCTAAATCTATCTTTTTGTGGTATTTTTGAATACTCTTAGTTTTTATTCTATCTGATTTCATAGCATTTTTTATTTCATTTATCTTGATGTATTTGTATCTATCAGACATCACAATATCAGGATTTACACCTTTATTTTGAGTGGACTGTCCGTTTACTCTATAGAATTTTTGGATAGTATATTTGAGTGCTCCTAATGGTTTAAATTTATCGTAATCAGAATTTAGTAGATTATCTAATCCATATACAGTTTGTACTGTACCTTTTCCAAAAGTTTGATCACTACCTATAATAACAGCCCTACCATAATCTTGCATAGCGGCAGATAGTATTTCGGATGCCGATGCAGACATATTATTTACTAGTATTACAAGTGGACCATCGTATTCTATATTTTTATCATCATCGGATAATACTTTTGCAGGATACTCTTTGTATTTGACTTGTACTATAGGTCCATTTTTAATAAAGTAACCACTTATTTTTACACAACTTTGTAACGAACCACCGCCATTGTATCTTAAATCTAAAACGATACCTTCTATTTTTTGTTTTTTGAGTTTACGGATTTCTCTGAGTACATCTTTTGCGCAGTCCACTTGATTGCTTCCCATGCTAATGTAAAATTTGGGAAGGTGTATAATTCCGTATTTTTTCCCTTTTTTTTCTATGATAGATGATTTTACATAGGTTTCATCTATTTTCACAATGCCTCTTACGATGATTACATCTTTGCGGATGCCATCTATTTTTTTGATACGTAGCTTTACTTTGGTTCCCTTTTTTCCCTTGATTAATTCTATTGCATCATCTATAGCCATTCCTACAATATTTACATATTCTTCATTTTCTTGAGCTACTTTAAGTATAATGTCTTCGGTTTCGAGTTTACCTTGTTTCCAAGCGGGGCCCCCTATAATGACTTCTTTTATCGTTAAATAGCCATTGTTGATCTGAAGTCGGGCACCGATACCTTCAAACTGACCTGACATGTTCATGTCAAATTTCTTTTTTGCTACGGGTGCATAGTATGTCGTATGCGGGTCGTATTGAGTTGTAATGCTATTAATATATTTAGAAAGCCATTTTTTTCGCCCGTCTCTCAATAGGTTATCGTAGTAGTCGTTTAAGGTTTTTTTTAGTTCATCTTTGGCTGCTTGTATTTTTTCTTTTAGAGGTTGTTTTATATAAGTAGTGTCTTTTTTTAGGATATTTTTATCGTATTGTATTTTGTCATATATATTGCTCAATATATTGTATTTAATATACTTTCTCCATCTATTATATCTATCTTTTTTATCTTTTGGATAAGTGATATTTGTTTTATCTATGATAAATTTTTCATTTTTTTTAAAGTTGAGATTAGAGGATAATATCTGAAGATATACGGATTGAATTTCTTTGATTCTTTTTTCTAATATCTCAAAGGATAGGTCAAAGAAACTTATATCGTTACTTTTGAATTGGTCATCCAAATCAAATTTATGTTGTTCTAATTTTTGAATGTCTTCTTGTAATAAATATCTTTTGTTACCATCTATGGATTCTAAATAAGAATTGTACACTTCTTTTGAAAAACTGTCGTTAATATTCTTTTTAACGTAGTGTCCTTTTTCTAATAAGTATTTTAAAAGTTCTAAAAGTATAGCATCTTTTTTATCATGGACATCTGTTTTTAATTTTGCAGAGCAGAAACTAAAGAGTAGCAGTAGTAAGAGTATTTTGATATGTTTAATTAGATTCATAAGAGGTTTTGTTTTATAAATTTAAATTCAACAAAGATATAATTTTGGCTACAAATATAATAATATATTCTTTTTAGTAATACTAATAAGAAAAGAGTAAATTTTAATTATAGAATATTAAATTTTATGTTAAATTTGTGCGTTTGGAAATATAGGATAATTATCATAGAATGAATACAGAATTTTTATTAATACTACAACAGAAAATATTAGGTTCAAACAGTGCATTGAATCAGGGTGAACCTGTAGAAAAAACGCTTTCTATTTGGGAATTAGTTACTAGCGGAGGTATAGGTGGACAAATTATAATGTTTACTTTGTTTTTACTTTCTATTATAACGGTATATATTTTCTTTGAACGTTATTTTACTATAAAAAAAGCATCTAACGTAGATAGAAACTTTATGAATAGTATCAAAGATTATGTTCGAAATGGAAAAATAGAAAGGGCAGAGTTTTTATGCAAGCAGAGTAATGCTCCTGTAGTAAGGATGATAGAAAAGGGAATTACCAGAATAGGAAAATCTTTGAGAGATATTGAAACTTCCATAGAAAATACGGGTAAAATAGAAATTTCTAAAATGGATAACAATGTCAACGTATTAGCGACTATAGCAGGAGCTGCCCCTATGATAGGTTTTTTAGGTACTGTGATAGGTATGATATTAGCTTTTCATGAAATGGCTAGTGCTGGTGGACAGATAGATGTAGAGATGTTATCCACGGGAATTTATACGGCAATGACTACTACAGTTGCCGGTTTGATAGTAGGTATTATTGCGTATATAGGTTATAACTTATTAGTGGTAAAGGTAGATAAAGTTATTCATAAAATGGAGGCTACTACAGTGGAATTTTTAGATATACTCAACGAACCTAAAACATGAATCTAAAAAGAAGAAATAAAGTAAGTGCAGAGTTTAGTATGTCGTCTATGACGGATATAGTATTCCTCTTACTTATATTTTTTATGCTTACTTCCACTTTAGTTACTACTCATGCTTTAGATTTAACTTTGCCTAGAGCCAAGGGAAAATCTACTCAAAAGCAAATTATATCAGTAAGTATTACTAATGATTTAAAGTACTATATCGATAGAGACCTCATTGAAAAGAATCATATAGAATTAAAACTTCAGGAGTTACTATCGGGTCAGGAGAATCCAAGGATTTCAATAAGGGCAGAATATAAAGTGCCTTTTGAAAATGTAGTAGAAGTTATGGATATTGCCAGTAGGAATAAGTATAAAATAATCGTTGCAGTTCGCCCCAAATAGAGTAAATTTTGCCAGTGTTTGATAGTGGAGATAAAAGAAAATCATTAGTTATTACAGTAGCTGTCCATTTATTGTTGTTGTTGGTTTTATTTTTCTATGGTCTTAACTATTTTGATCCTCCTCAGGAGATGGGTATAACGGTTGATTTTGGAGGGTCTAGTGTCTTAAAGTCTGAGCGGAGATTACCTTCTAAGTCTATTCCAGTAGAGCAGAAAAGCACTTTAGAACCACAAAAACAGATAGTAAAGGAAAAAGTCATTACTCAAGACGTAGAAGATTCTCCTGTAATCTCAAAAAAAAAGGAAAAAAAACTTAAAAAGAAAAATAAAAAACCTTCTAAAGAAGTACTTTCAGCTATTTCGAGTTTTGTAAATTCTAAGGCAGAGCAGGAGAGTTCATTTAAAGGGAATTCTACATCATTTAATAGATTGGATAGTGGAGTTCAAGATCATAATAATAGAGCAGCAAAAGGAAATTATCAACTCGGAAGTAGAACACCTATAAAGATGCCTCGTCCAAAATATGATTGTAAAGAACAAGGAAGGGTAGTGGTAAGAATCCTTGTGAATAGACAAGGTGAAGTACTTAGTGCAGAATCTGGAGTAAAGGGGACTACTAACTCTGCACCCTGTTTACTTGAGAATGCTAGAATAGCAGCACTAAAAACTACTTGGAAACCTAATTATAAAGCACCTGAAAGACAGCAGGGTAAAATTATTTATAATTTTTATATAAGAAATTGATGTTCTGTTATCGAGATGCCATGGCGTGGTTATTCAGGAAGCTACCTATGTATCAAAATCAAGGGAAAAATGCTTATAAACCTAAACTCGACAATATTATAAGCATTTGTAAATATTTAGGTGATCCACACGAGAATATACCTGCGATACATATTGCAGGTACTAATGGAAAGGGTTCTACTGCTCACATGTTAGCTTCGGTACTTCAAGAAGCGGGATATAAAGTAGGGTTATATACTTCTCCACATTTAAAGAATTTTAGAGAGCGAATTAGAATCAATGGGCAAATTGTATCTAAACATTTTGTGGTAAACTTTATAAATCGTCATAAGAGTAAATTAGAGGAATTACGACTTTCGTTTTTTGAGATGAGTGTGGCTATGGCATTTGAATATTTTAACCAGAATCGAGTAGATATTTCTATTATAGAAGTGGGGTTAGGGGGTAGGTTGGATTCTACCAATATTATTATTCCTAAAGTATCAGTAATTACAAATATAGGTAAAGACCATATTCAATTTTTAGGAGATACACTCTGTAAGATAGCCGTTGAAAAAGCTGGAATTATAAAATATAAAATACCTGTGGTTATAGGAGAAACTCAATTAGAAGTAGAACAGGTGTTTATGGATAAAGCTAGTGAAATGCGTTGTGATATATATTTTGCAGATAGAGAGGTGACGTCAATATTTTCTTGTGATTTAAAGGGTAAATATCAAGTTAAAAATCAGAAAACTGCATTAAAAACTATAGAAATTATAAGTGACGAATTTAGAATTACCTCTATACATATTCAAAGAGGATTAGCTAAAGTATATGAAAATACGGGACTAAAAGGGCGTTGGCAAAAATTAGGAGAACAGCCGATTATATATTGTGATACGGCACATAATAGAGAGGGGTTAGAAATAGTATTGGAACAAATAAAGCAGCAGGATTACATTACATTGCATATAGTTATGGGTTTTGTAAATGATAAGGATATTGATAATTTACTCGAGTTGTTTCCAAAGCAGGCTAAGTATTATTTTTGTAAACCTCATATAGAGAGGGGGTTAAATGCTGAGTTATTACAACAAAAGGCAAGTGTATATCATTTAAACGGAAAGTGTTATGCTTCTGTAAATAAAGCATTTCAGAGGGCTAAACATCAAGCGAGAGAAGAAGATTTTATTTACGTGGGAGGTAGTACATTTGTAGTTGCAGAGGTTTTATGAAAAGATTTTTATATTTTAAAATGTGTTTCATATTTCATTCTAATTTACTATTTTTGAACCCATAATCTTTAATAAGATTTATGGAAAATAGTAATATTAAAATTTTATTAGTTGATGATGAACAGGATATTTTAGAGTTTGTCGGGTATAATTTAAAGGCTGAGGGGTATCAGGTGTTCAAAGCATCAGATGGGTATAAGGCTATAGAAATAGCTAGAACGGAAATACCAAATTTGATTTTACTCGATGTAATGATGCCTGATATGGAGGGTATAGAAGTCTGTGAAAAAATTAGACAAGACGATAGGTTAAAGAATATAATTATTGCTTTTTTCACAGCCAGAGGAGAAGATTATTCTCAGGTAGCAGGATTTGAAGCAGGTGCAGATGACTATATCACTAAACCTATTAGACCAAAGGTTTTAGTGAGTAAAATTAAATCTCTTTTACGTCGTTCAAATAATATAAAGAATTACGAAACAGATATTACTATCAGTAAAGAAGAGTATGCTGTATTTAAAGGTGATGAAAAGATTGTATTACCTAAAAAAGAATTTGAACTATTAACTTTATTGGCTTCAGAACCATATAAAGTTTTTAAGAGAGATGTAATTCTAGATAAAGTGTGGGGAAATGAAGTAGTGGTAGTAGATAGAACTATAGATGTACATATTAGAAAATTAAGAGGAAAAATAGGAGATAAGTATATTCAAACACTCAAAGGAGTAGGGTATAAGTTTACACCATAATTTTTAAAATTAGTTGTTTTTCTATTTTTCAAAAATATCAATGATATTTAATGATAAAGAATTAAATTTGCACTCGAAATTTTAAACGGTGATTTATGTATAGTAAAATTATAAAAAATAATGTCAAAAAATACGAAAAATAAAGATATAGCAGAAGGGTTAGAACAAACGGTAGGTAAATATGGACGATTTATAGAAAAAAACAGAAAACCAATTACAATAGCACTATCTATACTTTTTGGTGTATTTGCATTGTATTTGGGGTATATGAATTATTATTTAGAACCTTTGCAAAAGACTGCTTTTAACGAGATGAGTTATGCAAAATCTTATATGGAAAAAGATTCTCTAGAGATAGCATTAAATGGAGATGGTCAATTCTATGGATTTAATGACATTATAGAGGAGTACGCAGGCACTAAAGCGGCTAATTTAGCAAAATATTATATAGGTGTGATCAATTATAAATTGGGTAAATTTCAAGAGAGTATAGAAGCGTTTAAATCCTATTCTGCAGATGATGATCTATCTGGTGCATTGTCAAAAGGAGTCGTGGGAGATGCTTATAGCCAGCTTAGAAACTATGAGAAAGCTATAGATTTTTATACACAGGCAGCAGGTTATAAGAATGATCTTACAGCACCTATGTACTTACTTAAAGCTGCCAATATATCTATGGAACTTAAAAAGTATGATTTAGCAAAAAAGTTTTATCATCAGATTAAAAACGATTATCCTAAATCACCTCAAGCAGATCATATAGATAAGTATATTGCTAAGGTGCAGGTTAAATATTAGGTAAATAATGGCTACAGAGCATAAAAATTTATCTTCTTATGATAAAAATATAATCCCAAGTGTAAGCCACTTAAAATTTGGGATGGTCGTTGCTCAGTGGAATCATGGGGTTACGGATGCTTTATATCATGGAGCCTATGGTACATTTATAGATCATGGGGTGTCTGAAGAAAATATTACCAAGTGGGATGTACCGGGTAGTTTTGAATTGATATATGGTGCTACCCTTATGGGAGAGCGAACAAATGTAAACGCTATCATAGTGATAGGTAGCGTAATTCGTGGAGAAACTGCTCACTTTGATTATGTATGTCAGGCGGTGTCTCACGGCATAAAAGATTTAAATATGCAACTTGATATTCCCATTATATTTGGAGTACTTACAGACGATACGATGCAGCAGGCTTTGGATAGGAGTGGTGGTAAGCATGGTAATAAAGGTATAGATTGCGCTATAGCGGCTATGAGGATGGCGGCACTTAGAGATAAGTTTTCTTATGAATAAAATACATATTAAAAAATGGATAGAGTATTAACATCAAAGCAGAAGGCTTTACAAATTAATTTAGATTCTAGTATCTATGGAACTTTTGCTGAAATAGGTGCAGGGCAGGAGACAGTAAGGCATTTTTTTAGAGCTGGAGGAGCTTCAGGTACTATTGCTAAGGCTATGTCGGCTTATGATAAAGATTTTAGTGATGCTATATATGGGATAGAAAAAGATGGGAGATATGTCACTGAATCTAGATTAAAGAAAATGCTAAAGTTAGAATCTAGTTTGATAGAGGCTAGATTGAGTAGAAGAGACCACTCTAAGAAAACATTTTTTAGTTATGCCAATACGGTGGCTACTATAGATTTTACTAAGACTTTCAAAGGACACGGTTGGTTAGGTATTCGTTTTCAACTCAATTCTGTAGAAAAATATAATGAAATTGTAGTTCATGTTCGATTCAAAGAAAATGATGCCAAACTGCAACAAGAAACACTTGGAGTATTAGGTGTAAACTTAATATATGGTAGTTTCTTTATGTACGATACTCCAAAAGAATTACTCAAATCGTTATATGACAATCTAAATAAAGACCAGATAGAGATAGATATGATGAATTTCTCTGGTCCTAGATTTATGTATGTAGATAATAGATTAATGAGTTTACAATTAGTAAAAAATGAAATGACCAAAGCGGTAATATTTGGTCCTGATGGAAATAATATTTTACCTGCTCAATTACTCTATAGAAAGAATATTTTAGCGATTAGAGGGAGTTTTAGACCTGTGACAAAAGTAAATATGGATATGCTTGAAAAAGGGTATGAGCAGTTTACAAGAACCCAAAGAGTAGATAAGAATAATACACAAGTACTATTTGAAATTACATTAAACAACCTTAAATCTGTAAAATCTGATATAGATGAAAGGGACTTTTTAGATAGAGCAAATATATTGTGTTCGTTGGGATATACTGTACTTATATCTGATTTTTCGGAATACTATAAACTCGTAGATTATTTTTCGTTGTTCACCAATCATAGAATAGGGCTGATTATGGGCGTAAATAGTCTTTTGGATATATTTAACGACAAGTATTACAGGGAATTAAGTGGAGGTATATTAGAAGCCTTTGGTAAACTCTTTACGCGAGATCTTAAAATATTTTTATATCCGCTAAAAGAAAGTGAAAATAAATTATTGACCAGTAATAATCTGAAGGTACACCCTCGATTAAAGGAGTTGTACAAGCACTTTAAATTCAATGGAAGAATAGTAGATATAGAAAATTCAGACCCTCAGATTTTAAACTATTTTTCTAGAAAAATATTAAAGATGATAGAGGAAAAGGATGGTAATTGGGAAAAGATGTTGCCCGATGGAGTTGCTGAAATGATAAAAGAAAAAAATTTATTTGGGTATTATCCTAAAATGATTATTGAATAGTGTTTTAAATAACATTTTCTATAATGTTTTAAATTACTAAATCTGCTATGGCAAGAGGTAGGGTAGTAGTGGGGCTTTCTGGTGGAGTAGATTCTAGTGTAGCTGCATATTTACTACTACAAAAAGGGTATGAGGTCATTGGTATTTTTATGAAAAATTGGCATGATACCTCTGTGACCATATCCGATGAATGTCTTTGGGTAGAAGATAGTAATGATGCAATGATAGTAGCCGAAAAATTGGGTATTCCCTTTCAAGTAGTAGATTTAAGCCAGCAATACAAGGAAAGAGTAGTCGATTATATGTTTTGTGAGTATCAGAGAGGGCGTACGCCTAATCCTGATATACTTTGCAACCGCGAAATAAAATTTGATGTTTTTTTAAAAGTAGCCCAGCAGCTCAATGCCAATTATATCGCTACGGGACACTATGCTATCACATCTTATACAAAAGTTGGTAATCAAAAGATATATAGGCTTCTGCAAGGAAAAGACAAAAATAAAGACCAATCTTATTTTCTTTGTCAACTCTCTCAATCTCAACTTTCCAAGGTATTATTTCCCATAGGTGAATTAGAAAAATCTAAAGTGAGGGAAATAGCCAAAGAGCAGGGGTTCGTAACAGCAAATAAAAAAGACTCTCAGGGAATATGTTTTGTAGGTAAGGTGAAATTACCCGATTTTTTGAAACAAAAACTAAAACCCAAAGAGGGAGAAGTTATAGAAATTGCTAATGATAACCTTATTTATAATCAAATGGCACCTACCTTTGAAAATAAAAAGCAGGAATTAGAATTTTTGTCACAAAAGAAAATATATACCCCCGATATGGGGCATAAAGTAGGAGTACATCAAGGGGCACATTTTTATACTATAGGGCAGAGGAAAGGATTGGGCATAGGAGGTACTAAAGAACCTCTTTTTGTGATAGAAAATGACACAGAAAATAATATTCTGTATGTAGGGCAAGGGAATTGCCACAAGGGATTATTTAAAAAATCGCTGTTTATCAACCGCAGTGAAGTACATTGGGTAAGGCGAGGTATGGAACTCAAAGAGCGTGAAACTCTCGAGGTACAGGCTAGAATTCGCTATAGGCAATCCCTTCAAAAAGCCGTGTTATATCGATCTAAAAAAGGTTTGTATTTGGATTTTCAAGAGGAGCAATGGGCTATTACTCAGGGGCAATTTGCAGTTTGGTATATAAATGGCGAGTTGATAGGGTCTGGGGTGATTAGTTAAACAATGTTCTATAAACGAATAAGAATATAGTAATTAAGGATATAGAAACCCCATTAATTATTAATTGAACAAGTTGTATTTTATTTATATTCAGTTTCTATAGGATTAAAATTTTTCTATCCAAAATAAAATAAAAAAAACTTGTGTATGTCAAAATTCTTACTTATGTTTGCAGTCATAAATTTTTCATATTTTAGTAATTTGACTTAATTGTTATTTTATTAAATGATTTTTTGTTTTTAAGGGCTCTTACTATAAGAGCCCTTAATTCTATATTTAAACTCATTTTTTATATAAATATTTATTTTTAAGATATTCGATAAATCTACGAGATGTCACCCATCTATATACCATTGACAAACCATGAGAGATAAGCCAGAATATATATATTGTAATACCAGATAAAATAATTTGACCTAAATAATCAGATAATTTCTCCTTATGTATTTTATTTATATTCAGTTTCTATAGGATTAAAATTTTTCTATCCAAAATAAAATAAAAAAAAACTTGTGTATGTCAAAATTTTTACTTATGTTTGCATTGTTAAATTTTTCATATTATAATATTTTAACTTAATTGTTATTTTATTAAATGATTTTGTGTTTTTAAGGGCTCTTACTATAAGAGCCCTTAATTCTATATTTAAACTCATTTTTTATATTGTATTTTATTTATAATTCAGTTTCTATAGGATTAAAATTTTTCTATCCAAAATAAAATAAAAAAAACTTGTGTATATCAAAATTCTTACTTATGTTTGCATTCATAAATTTTTCATATTTTAGTAATTTGACTTAATTGTTATTTTATTAAATGATTTTTTGATTTTTAAGGGCTCTTATCTATAAGAGCCCTTAATTCTATATTTAAACTCATTTTTTATATAAATATTTATTTTTAAGATATTCGATAAATCTACGAGATGTCACCCATCTATATACCATTGACAAACCATGAGAGTAAGCCAGAATATATATATATATATTGTAATACCAGATAAAATAATTTAACCTAAATAATCAGATAATTTCTCCTTATGTATTTTATTTATATTCAGTTTCTATAGGATTAAAATTTTTCTATCCAAAATAAAATAAAAAAAAACTTGTGTATATCAAAATTCTTACTTATGTTTGCAGTCATAAATTTTTCATATTTTAGTAATTTGACTTAATTGTTATTTTATTAACATGATTTTTTGTTTTTAATTGTTTTTAAGGGCTCTTACTATAAGAGCCCTTAATTCTATATTTAAACTCATTTTTTATATAAATATTTATTTTTAAGATATTCGATAAATCTACGAGATGTCACCCATCTATATACCATTGACAAACCATGAGAGTAAGCCAGAATATATATATTGTAATACCAGATAAAATAATTTGACCTAAATAATCAGATAATTTCTCCTTATGTATTTTATTTATAATTCAGTTTCTATAGGATTAAAATTTTTCTATCCAAAATAAAATAAAAAAACTTGTGTATGTCAAAATTTTTACTTATGTTTGCATTGTTAAATTTTTCATATTTTAGTAATTTGACTTAATTGTTATTTTATTAACATGATTTTTTGTTTTTAAGGGCTCTTACTATAAGAGCCCTTAATTCTATATTTAAACTCATTTTTTATATAAATATTTATTTTTAAGATATTCGATAAATCTACGAGATGTCACCCATCTATATACCATTGACAAACCATGAGAGAATAAGCCAGAATATATATATATTGTAATACCAGATAAAATAATTTGACCTAAATAATCAGATAATTTCTCCTTTGTATTTTATTTATATTCAGTTTCTTATAGGATTAAAATTTTTCTATCCAAAATAAAATAAAAAAAAACTTGTGTATATCAAAATTCTTACTTATGTTTGCAGTCATAAATTTTTCATTTTAGTATTTTAACTTAATTGTTATTTTATTAAATGGTAAATGATTAAATTATTTAATGTGTTTTAAGGGCTCTTATTCTATTCTAAGAGCCCTTAATTCTATATTAAAAGAACCTCTGCCGTTCAATCTGGTCGTCACATGAAATCTTTAGCATCTTTAATCAAAAGGATTAAAAATTTGTAGTAATTTGTAAGGTTTGGGAATTAAAAAGTATTGAAATAAAATAAAGATGTCCCTACTAAAATAACTTCTCTCTATACCTATTTTACAACTCAAAAAATTTTTTTTATTTTTTCTTTGTTTATATCGGAATTTAGTTATAAGTTTGCACCGCATTAAATACTGTATGGTAGATCATATATATAAGTTTAGTATGTTTTAATATTATAATATAAAATACCTTATAACCCTATGGTTTTTTGTATGTGAGTTATGTAGCGTGAAAAATGAGTTTCAAATATAAATGTTCAAGTTATGAATAAAAAAGTTAAGTATTTTATTAATCTATTATTATTAATATTGTATATCGCTCCGATAATTCAATGTACTAAAGAAGAAAGAGATGATGTGAAAAGGAGCGATAACGCATTGATAATCTCCTTTGAATTAGGCACTTATAAAGGCACGTTAAACGGCACCTCATTATTAATAGAGGTACCCTACGCAGCAGATATAAGTTCTTTAGCGGCAAAAGTAAAGTTATCCGAAAGTGCAACGATCAAACCCGACCCAACGAAAGTGAAAGATTGGAGTGCTCCAGTATTCTTTACGGTAACGGCAGAAAATGGAAAAGATAGCAATAGATATAAAGTAGAGGTAAAGATCTTACCTGCGGTATTGACCTTTGAGAAACTGACCAAAGAATATACAAAAGGTGGGTATTTGAATGCTACAGAAATTCTAAAGCATGTAAAAGGTAAAAAGGATGGCTATACTTTAAAAGAGATAACAGATTTGTTTCCTAATGATATAGTAAGGGTCAATGGAACTGCACCAAATCTAAGGTTAGAATTTGAGCAAGTAGGCGTTTTTAGGGCTTTGTTGCGCTTAAAACACAATGCTACCTCAGATTTGGATGTAACGATAAGTAATGCAGCGTTTGAAATTACAAAGGGGGATGCTCCATCGGATTTAAGATGGAACAAACAAAGCAAGACTTATCATTTCGGAGGAGAGATCAGCAATGCAGAAATCTTAGCAGGTCTTAACGGGACAAAAAAAGGTTATCGAGTGAAAACAGTAACCATCACTAATTCGGGAGGTACAAGAGCAAGCGTTTCAGGGATGGGTACTTCAGCTAAGATCGTTGGTTATACCAATTTGGGTACTTTGACGTTATCGATTGTATTTGAACACGATACCAAGGAGGATAAAACCATCACTGGTGCGGAGTTTGAAATTACGAAGGCGTCAGCACCGTCTTTAAATTGGATCAAGCAAAGGAAGGTATTTAGCAGTGGTGGAGAAATTACCAATGCCAATCTATTAGCAGGCGTTACAGGCATTGGCAAGGTAAGTTACACCATTAAAACCGTTACCATTACTAATTATGGAGGCATGACCAGTGCGCGGGTTTCAGGGAGTGGCACAGCGACTAAAATTACGAGTTATACCAAAATAGGTACGTTTACCCTTACCCTTGTGTTAGCACACCCCACTAAAGAAGATGTAACCCTTAGAAACGCACAGTTTGAAATTATTAGGGATTCGGCACCAGTTTTAAATTGGACGAATCAAAGGAAGGCATTTAGCAGTGGCGGAGAAATTACCAGTGCCAATCTATTAGCAGGTGTTACAGGCAGTGGCAAGGCAGGTTATACCATTAAGACAGTTACCATTGTTGATTATGGAGGCATGACCAGTGCGCGGGTTTCAGGGAGCGGCAGTGCCGTTAGAATTACGGGTTATCGTAAAGCAGGTACGCTTACGTTTAATCTTGTGTTAGCACACCCCACTAAAGACGATGTAACCCTTAGAAACGCACAGTTTCAGATTACCAAAGCAGGCGCACCGCGTTTAGCTTGGACGAATCAAAGGAAGGTATTTAGCAGTGGCGGACAAATTACCAATGGCGATCTATTAGCAGGCGTTACAGGCAGTGGCAAGGCAGGTTACACCATTAAAACCGTTGACATTACTGACGATGGAGGCGTGAACAATGCGCGGGTTTCAGGGAGTGGCACAGCGGTTAGAATTACGAGTTATCGTAAAGCAGGTACGCTTACGCTTACCCTTGTTTTAGGACACGATGCTAAAGACGATGTAACCCTTACAAACGCACAGTTTGAGATTGCCAAAGCAGGCGCACCGCGTTTAAGTTGGACGAATCAAAGAAAGCGATTTAGCAGTAGCGGAGAAATTACCAATGCCGATCTATTAGCAGGTGTTACAGGCAGTGATAGGGCAGGTTACACCATTAAAACCGTTAGGATTACCAGCGATGGATCCACCAATGCGCGAGTTTCAGGGAGTGGCAGAGCGTCTAGAATTACGAATTATAACAGAATTGGTACGCTTACGCTCACCCTTGTTTTAGAACACGATGCTAAAGACGATATAACCCTTACAGGTGCACAGTTTCAAATTATTAAGGGTACAGCACCGAGTTTAAGTTGGATCAGGCAAAGTAAGCCGTATAGCAGAGGTGGCGAAATTACTAATGCCGATCTATTAGCAGGCATTACAAGCAGTGATAGGGCAGGTTACACCATTAAAACCGTTACCATTACTAATTATGGAGGCATTAGTGCGCGGGTTTCAGGGAGTGGCACAGCGGCTAGAATTACGGGTTATACCACAGTGGGTACGCTTACGCTCACCCTTGTTTTAGAACACGATGCTAAAGACGATGTAACCCTTACAGGTGCACAGTTTCAAATTATTAAGGGTACAGTATCGGGTTTAAGTTGGACCAGGCAAAGTAAGCCGTTTAGCGTTGGTGGCGAAATTACCAATGGCGATCTATTAGCAGGCGTTACAGGCAGTGCCAGAGTAGGTTACACCATTAAAACCGTTAGGATTACCAATTATGGAGGCATGACCAGAGCGCGGGTTTCAGGGAGTGGCACATCGGCTAGAATTACGAGTTATACCAAAGCGGGTACGCTTACGCTCACCCTTGTTTTAGAACACGATGCTAAAAACGATGTAACCCTTACAGGTGCACAGTTTGAAATTACGAAGATCGCAGCACCGCGTTTAAGTTGGACGGGGCGAACGAAGCCGTTTAGCGTTGGTGGCGAAATTACCAATGCCGAGCTATTAGCAGTCGTTACAGGAAGCGGTAAGACGGGATACACCATTAAAACCGTTACCATGGTTAATGCTCGCACAACAGGTGCGCGTGTTTCAGGGAACGGCACGGCTGCAAGAATTACGGGTTATAATAAAGCAGGTAATCTTACCCTAACATTTGTCTTAGAACATCCTTATAAATTAGATGTTACTGTTGCAGGCACGCGGTTTGATATTACTAAAACAAGTGCAGAAAGTTTAAGTTGGACCAGGCGAAGTAAGCCGTTTAGCAGTGGTGGCGAAATTACCAATGGCGATCTATTGGCAGGCGTTACAGGCAGTGGCAGGGCAGGTTACACTATTAAAACCGTGAACATTACTAATGATGGAGGCATGACCAGTGCTACTGTTTCAGGAAGCGGCACAGCAGCTAGAATTACGGGTTATACCAGAGTGGGTACCCTTACCCTCACCCTTGTGTTAGAACACGATACCAAACGCGATGCTACCATTACAAACGCACGGTTTGAAATTACGAAGGCGTCAGCACCGCGTTTAACTTGGACGAGGCAAATTAAGACGTTTACCCCAGGTGGCGAAATTACCAATGGCGATCTATTAGCAGGCGTTACAGGCAGTGAAAAGAGAGGCTATACCATTAAAAACGTTATCATTACTAATTATGGTGGCATTCCAGCGATCCTTTCAGGGAGTGGCAGCAATGCAAAAATTACCAGTTATCGTAAATCAGGTGTGCTTACGCTCACCCTTGTGTTAGAACACGATACTTAAATCAGATGTAACCCTTACAGGTGCACAGTTTGAAATTACGAAGGGTACACCACCGCGTTTAACTTGGACCAGGCAAAGTAAGCCGTTTGGCAGTTGATTACGAAATTACCAATGGCGATCTATTAGCAGGCGTTACAGGCAGTGAAAAGGGAGGTTACACGATTAAAACCGTTAGGATTACCAGCCATGGAGGCTTGACCCGTGCGACTGGTTTCAGGGAGTGGTACTTCAGCTCAAATTATGAGGTATACCAAAGCGGGTACCCTTACGCTCACCATCGTGTTAGAACACGATGCTAAAAACGATGTAACCCTTACAGGTGCACAGTTTGAAATTACGAAGATCGCAGCACCGCGTTTAACTTGGACGAGGCGAAGTAAGCCGTCTTAGCAGTGGCGGAGAAATTACCAATGCCAATCTATTGGCAGGCGTTACAGGAAGCGGTAAGACAGATTACACCATTAAAACCGTTAGCATTACCGGCCATGGAGGCTTGACCCGTGCGACTGTTTCAGGGAGTGGTACTTCAGCTAAAATTATGAGTTATACCAAAGCAGGTACGCTTACGCTTACCCTTGTCTTAGAACATCCTTATAGAGTAGATGCTACTATTTCAAGCGCACAGTTTGATATTACTAAAATAAGTGCGGAAACTTTGAGTTATACCAAGCAAATAAAGGCTTATACCCATGATGGCGGAGAAATTACCAATGCCCAGCTATTGGCAGGCGTTACAGGCAGTGGCAAGACAGACTATACCATTAAAACCGTTACGATTACTAATCATGGAGGCATGACCCGTGCGACTGTTTCAGGGAGTGGTACTTCAGCTAAAATTATGAGTTATACCAAAGCAGGTACGCTCACGTTTACCCTTGTCTTAGAACATCCTTATAAATTAGATGCTACTATTTCAAACGCACAGTATGAAATTTATAGGATGCTCGATATAACGAGTAGTGGGATAGTAACACTTAAAGTAGGTCTTGATAAATCTGTTGCAAGAAAATTAAACATTCCGCGTACGCTTGATGGGATCACCGTAACCAGTATTGGAAATCAAGCATTTTATAGATGTTTATTTACTGATATTACGCTTCCTAATACCTTAACTAGTATTGGACAGGAGGCATTTGCTTATAGTAGATTTACCAGTATTACGAGTATTACGATTCCTAATTCCGTAACCAGTATTGGAAATCAAGCATTTTATCAGTGTCGTTCACTTACCAGTGTTACGATAGGTAATTCCGTACGAACTATTGGAAATGGGGCATTTTTTCAATGTAATTCACTTACCAGTATTACGATTCCTAATTCCGTAACCAGTATTGGATATGCGACATTTAAGTTTTGCACTTCACTTACCAGTGTTACGATGGGTAATTCCGTACGATCTATTGGAGATGAGGCATTTATGGATTGTAGGAAACTTACCAGTATTACGATTCCTAATACCGTAACCAGTATTGGACGGATGGCATTTAAGCTTTGTAGATTACTTACCAGTGTTACGCTTCCTAATAGATTAACCAGTATTGCAGAAAGTACATTTGAGTCTTGTAATTCACTTACCAATATTACGCTTCCTAATTCCTTAGTCAGTATTGGAAAAAAAGCATTTAAGTATAATTATAAACTTACCAGTATTACGATTCCTAATACCGTAACCAGTATTGGAGAGAGCGCATTTGATGGCTGTAGCAGACTTACCAGTGTTACGATAGGTAATTCCGTAACCTCTATTGGACAAGATGCATTTAGTGGCTGTAGCAGACTTACCAGTATTACGATTCCTAATTCCGTAACCAGTATTGGAAAAAAGGTATTTGAGAGTTGTACTTCACTTACCAGTATTGCGATTCCTAATTCCGTAACCAGTATTGGAGACTGGGCATTTTCTCGTTGTACTTCACTTACCAGTATTACGATTCCTAATTCCGTAACCAGTATTGGACAGAGTGCATTTAATGACTGTAGCAGACTTACCAGTGTTACGATAGGTAATTCCGTAACCTCTATTGGACAAGATGCATTTAGTGGCTGTAGCAGACTTACCAGTATTACGATTCCTAATTCCGTAACCAGTATTGGACGGACTGCATTTTCTCGTTGCAGTTCACTTACCACTGTTACGATGGATAATGCCGCAACCAGTATTGGACGGAGTGCATTTTATGCTTGTACTTCACTTACCACTGTTACGCTTTCTAGATCCTTAACCTCTATTGGAGAAAATGCATTTGGTTATTGTACCAAACTTACCAGTATTACGATTCCTAGTTCCGTAACCACTATTGGAACTAGCCCATTTGACGGGTGTAACAACCTCACTACCATACGGGTACCTAATGCAAAAATGTCTGCTTGGAGTGCGAACCTAAGAAAATCTAATTCTGCTAGAGTGGTGGGGTATTAAGGTAAAATAATTATTTATTTTTAACCCCCTTTTTTGCGTATTTAATCCCCCTTTTTAAAGGGGGATTTTACCACATGGACAATAGCACAAACACACAGAGCAAGTTGCGTATTTAATCCCCCTTTTTAAAGGGGGAAACAAAGGGGGATTTTACCACTTTTAAGGGTGAAACAAAGGGGGTTAAAAGGACACAAAGAGGATGTTCAGACCACCTCCAGCTCCTTATCAGGAGGGGAGCTAATAGCGTATTATCTCGAATCAAAATCTAAAACAAATTTTTTATATTCCAATTTACAGATCTCACCAATGATATAATATGTTGAAATTGGAATCTTACAAGGTATTGAAACATATTTTTAGGCAAAGCTACTAAAATATAAAAAGGAATAGCAATCATTTTATAGAAAAAAGAAAAATTTCTAAGCGCATAAAATAATCTATTTCTGTTTAGGTAATAAGTTTTAAGTGGGCTACATTTTCCGGTAGATACAGATTCTTTATGGAAAACCTTAGAATTAGGTTCGTACCAAATTTTATATTTATTCTTTTTTATACGTTCACACCAATCTATCTCTTCGTAGTACAAAAAAAACTTAGGTTCCATCATACCCACTTGCTTTATCACAGAAGATTTTACTAACATGGCTGCGCCATGGGCATAATGAGTGGTTCTAGGTTCATTATACTGTCCATTATCCAATTCATTATAACCTATAGTTTCATTTCTGATGGTAAAAGGAGATATCTTAGTACTACCCGCATACTGTATATAGCTAGGTTTATCATAAAATTTTATTTTAGGACTCACTACTGCAATATCTCTATTTAAAAATAATCTACTCACTAAAGGTTCTAAAAAATCAGAACATACTTCTACATCATTGTTTATAAAAAGTATAGCATCTCCCTTAGCTTGCTGTACTGCCAAATTATTACCTCCTGCAAAACCTAAATTCTCTTTAGCGTAAATTACGCTTACCTCAGGATAATTATCTGCTAAATATATAGGTTCTTTAGAACCATTATCCACTACAAAAACTTCATAATTCTGATAAGATATTTTATCCAGTGAATCCAAAAGTTGCTTGGTAACCTCAGATTGATTATAATTAACAGTAATAATACTTATAAAAGGGTTCACTACCATTGATTGTAAACTTAGCGTAAAACTATACTAATAATTTTTTAGGGTAAGTTACCTTTTGCTGCATCAGAGCTATATCTATCACTTCGTTTATTTTATCTACATAGTGGAACTTAAGCCCTTTCAAATAATTAGATTTAATTTCTTCTATATCTTTTTTATTATTTTCACAAAGTATAATTTCTTTAATACCTGATCTTTTAGCAGCCAATATTTTCTCTTTAATGCCACCTACCGGTAATACTTTTCCCCTAAGTGTAATTTCTCCCGTCATAGCTACATTAGATTTAACCTTTCTTTGCGTAAGAGAGGACACCATAGAAGTAATCATAGTAATGCCTGCTGAAGGACCATCTTTTGGGGTAGCACCCTCGGGCACATGAATATGTATATCCCATTTATCAAATACCTCTGGCTGAATCCCAAAGATATGACAATTTGATTTGATATACTTCATAGCTATGGTAGCTGATTCTTTCATTACATTACCCAAATTTCCAGTAATGGTCATTTTTCCTTTGCCATTGTGTAAAATGGATTCTATAAATAATATATCGCCTCCTACTGAAGTCCACGCCAAACCTGTAACCACACCTGCCACATTATTATCTCGATATTTATCTCTCTCCAAATGAGGTACCCCTAAAGCCTTTTCTATTTGTTTGACAGATACTTTTTTATCATATTTTTCTTCCATAGCTATATATTTAGCGGTTTTTCTCACTAACTTAGCTATCTTTTTATCTAATCCGCGAACTCCGGATTCTCGAGTATATCCATCTATAATTTTTTCTATCTCCTTTTTTCCAATAGACAAATCTTTAAATTTGAGCCCATGAGCTTTAATCTGTTTAGGCACCAAATGTCTTTTAGCTATTTCTATTTTCTCTTCTATAGTATAGCCATTTATTTCTATAGCCTCCATTCTATCTCTTAAAGCAGGTTGTACATTGCTCAGATTATTAGCGGTAGCAATAAATAAAATTTTAGACAAATCGTATCCGGTCTCCAAAAAATTGTCGTAAAATGAGGTATTCTGCTCAGGGTCTAATACTTCTAACATCGCTGAAGAGGGGTCTCCCTGATGACTATTTCCAAGTTTATCTATTTCATCTAACACAAATACTGGATTAGAAGTTTTGGCTTTTTTAATAGATTGTACAATCCTGCCCGGCATGGCTCCTATATAAGTCTTTCTGTGTCCTCTTATTTCAGCTTCATCTCTTAAACCACCCAAAGACATTCTTACGTATTTTCTATTCAAAGCCTCTGCTACAGATTTTCCCAACGATGTTTTTCCTACGCCCGGAGGTCCATACAAACAAATAATAGGAGATTTCATATCTCCCTTTAATTTTAGTACTGCCAAATACTCTATAATTCTATCTTTTACATCTTCCAGTCCGTAATGCTCTTTATCCAATACCTTTTGAGCATTTTTTAAATCAAAATTATCTTTAGAATAATCTCCCCAAGGTAACTCTAATAAGGTTTCTAAATAATTTCGCTGTATAGAATACTCTGCTACTTGAGGGTTCATTCTTTGTAGTCTAACTAATTCTTTTTCAAATAATTCACCTACTTCCTTCGTCCATTTCTTACTCTTAGCTTTATTTCTTAATTCTTCTAATTCCACCTCATAAGATACTCCACCGAGTTCTTCTTGAATAGTTTTCATCTGTTGATGCAAAAAATATTCTTTCTGTTGCTGATCTAAATCTGTTCTTACTTTAGTTTGAATATCATTTTTGAGTTTTAGTTTCTGTAATTCTAAAGATAAAAACTCTAATGTTTTCACTCCTCTTTCCTTAATATCATCTTCCTCTAACAATCTCTGCTTATCTTTCAATGGTAAATCCATATTGGCTGCAGTAAAATTAACAAGAAAAGAGGAACCCTCTATATTTTTAATCGCAAAAGACGCTTCTGAAGGTATATTAGGGTTTTCCTTAATTACTTCCAATGCTAAATCCTTTACAGATTCTATAAGTGCTTTAAAAGTCTTAGTTTTTTTAGCTGGTTCTATATCTTTAATTACTGTAAATTCAGCTTTTATGTAAGGGTCCTCTTGAAGTATTTTTCCTAACTTAAACCTTACCTTACCTTGTAAAATCACAGTAGTGCTACCATCCGGCATTTTAATTACTTTCAAAATTTTAGCAACTGTACCCAATGTATTTAAATCCTGAGGGTCAGGATCTTCTACATCTACATTTTTTTGAGAAACTACTCCTATAATTTTATTTAAATCAGCAGCCTCTTCTATCAACCTAATAGATTTATCTCTACTAGCAGTAATAGGAAGTACAACGCCGGGAAATAATATTGTATTTCTAAGAGACAATATAGGAAGTTTATCTGGAACATTTTGTTCATGACTAAAATCCTCATCATTTTCAACATCTATGATAGGTATAAATTCTGAATCTTCATTAATTTTGTTGAAAAATGACAAACTTTTGAAAGACATATCTTGTAATTTCTTATTTTAAATTATAACACTGCAAAAACTATGCCATATTTTAACTATTCATGGTATTTTTTTATTTCTTTATCGTAAAAGAGTGTAACCTCTTTAAGTAAATTCTCTGTTTCTTGTATAAAGTCTATCTCATGCTCATCCAAAATATCATCTATCCATTCTATTTCATCATTCTTTAAATTGACGATAAGCCTCGGATATTCCGTATGTATTACAAATATATCTTCTGGATAATCAGTATTATCTGCCAACAAAAATCTAGGTAATTTCATTTATAAAATAAATTGGAAATTAAATTTATTGTAAAAATCCCACTATTTAGCTATCGATGTCCAATATTTTTTTAATTCTTTATCATTTTGTTCTGCTGGAGTAAAAATCTCCAAAATCTTCGGTTGATCACCCTCTCGATAAAAAGTTTTCAATATCTGCCGTAATTCTACATCATCACAGGCACAAAGGTATTCAAATGAATACATTTTTGCTAAATGCTTAAGTGTGTAATCATGCTTAGTTTCTAAATATTTTTCCAAGATATTAGGCTTAGTATCTGCTATAATTCTAAATATTCCACCACCAGAATTATTTAAAACAACCACCCTAAAATTTTGAGGTATATAATCATTCCAAAGTGCATTAGAATCATATAAAAAACTAATATCTCCTGAAATAAAAACCGTTTGCTCATCTGCGGTATAGGCAGAGCCTATGGCAGTACTGGTACTACCATCTATGCCACTTGTACCCCTATTGCAATACACCTTTATATCAATCCCTAAATGGAAGAGTTGAACATACCTGACTACAGAACTATTACCCAGTTGCAAAGAAATATTTTCAGGTATAGTTTGTAAGATCGTACCAAACGCTTTTAAATCCGAAAAGGGTGCATTCTTTAAAAATGCTACATGTTTTTGTTCTATAATTTGCCTTTTGGCTACAAACTCATCTCTGTAATTAGTTTGCCTATACTCAGGTTGAAAACTATTGAAAAACGCTACAGGCTCCATCAAAAAAGATTCTGTAAGACACTGATAAGTATCCAAATGTAAATCTTGGGTATCTATATGCCAATGCTCTGCAGGTTTATATTGCCTTAAAAAGGCTTTTATTTTTTTAGAAACTATTTGTCCTCCTAAAGTGATTAATATATTTGGTTTTAATTTTTCTTTTTGCTGCCGAGTAAGTGAAATCATCATTTTATCTATAGCAGAGATAAAAAAATCTCCTACTATATTAGAGGTTTTTTCTATAAATACAAGTACTGAAGGGTCTTGAGATAATTCCTGTAATTGCGCTTGTAGTAGATTGTTTTCAGGTAACATCTGTCCTACTAGTATCATTTTTTTATCTGTATTTTGCCACTGCTGGATATAGGGTTTTAATTGTTTTTCGCTTAAATTTACTTTACCTTTATTCAAATTTATGACCTTAGGAGTATCATATCTATAAGAAGTTGTTCCATAAAGAGGTTCTTGTAAAGGTATATTAATATGTACAGGTTTATGATATAACCAGCACATATTTAGTGCTTCGTTGACTAATCTATGGTTGTACCAAATTGTATTTTCATCATTTGATTTTTGCAGATTTACATTACTCACTGTATGGCTTTTGAACACATTTTCTTGCCTTATCGTTTGCCCATCATTCTGGTCTATCCACTCTTTTGGTCTATCTGCTGAAATAATAACCAATGGAACTCTTTGATAATAAGCCTCTACTACTGCAGGATAATAATTAACTAATGCTGAGCCCGAAGTACAAACTACTACAGTAGGTTTTTTAGTCTTTTGAGACATGCCCAATGCAAAGAAGCCAGCAGACCGCTCATCGATGATACTCAGTGTATTCAAATTAGGATTTTGTGAACATTCTATAGCCAAAGGAGCATTACGAGAACCGGGAGAAATCACAATGTTCCTAATTCCTTTATGCTCTAATAATTTACAGACATGTTGTACAGATACAATATCAGAATACATGGCGTATCATTTTTGTTTTCAAAATATCTATTTTATTTTGTATTTCTATCCATTCATCTATGGGATTACTATCCCATGTAATTCCTCCTCCAGCATACAAAACTATTTCTTTTTCCATAAACTGCATACACCGCAGATTAACAAATAGAGCCGTACCTTCTCCCATATTTACTTCTCCCGAGAAACCGGTGTAAAATTCCCTGTCATAATGCTCTGTTTGCTGTATAAATTTTTGCGCTTTTACTTTATCTATACCACATACAGCCGGAGTAGGATGTAAATCCAAAAACAACTCATTAAGATCTACTTTACTGTGTAAACGAGCCTTAATTTTATTTTTCAGATGGATTAAACTTCCTATACTCAAAGTTTCTAAAGGCTCTATAGTTATTCGTTTTAAACGATGCTTTCTCAAAATCTCAATAATATATGCTGTGACTAATTGCTGTTCTTTTTTTTCTTTTTGTCCCCAATTTATATCTGATTCTGAGTCTATTTTTTGCGTGCCTGCCAAAGACATCGTATTAAAATCTTGCCCTTTTATATGGGCAAATACTTCGGGAGAAGCACCCATCCACATGCCTACCTTAGGATGATACCATAAATATACAAAGGTATTGGGATAGGAAAATAATAAGTTTTCAAAGGTAGCTAAAATATCTATTTCGTCATTAGGCAAGTACTCTGCACGAGAGAGTACTACCTTATTCATATATCCCCGCTCAATCTGCTCAATAGCTTTAGTCACTTTGTTTGTATATTTCTCCTGATTAGTTCGCTGCATATCATCTTTTCTACGAGAAAAAGGTATTTTGAAATTCGAGTTACTTTTAACATTGACTTTACGTACATGCGTAATGTGTATTTTATCTGGTGTTATGCACACAGGATCGCGGGCATCTGAAAAAGGATAAAACACAAAACCTTTGTCGGTATTAAAATTAATTTGATTTTGCAGTTTGTCACTATACTGTGATAAGAGTATTAAATTATTTGAATAAATTTTTCTATAACATACAAAAGGAATATTTTCCTGTAAAAAGCAATCTATATTTTGAAATATTTCTCTGATAATAATTATTTTTTAAGCAATACCATATTCACAACTTTACAATGAGATATTAATTTATCATCTTGATTTTTTACCAACACTTCCCATATATGAATGGTTCTGCCACCGTGTATCAATTTAGCAGTAGCAAATAATATGTCTCCAAGTTTTGCACTTTTTACATGGTTGCCACTAATTTCAATTCCTTTTACAATAGAAGTATCTAAATCTATAATGAGTAAAGATGCTGAACTACCTACCGTTTCTGCCAGTGCCATAGTAGCTCCACCGTGCAATATCCCTAAAGGTTGCATTACGATGGGATTCACTGGCATTTTCATTACTAAAAAATCCTTACCTGCATCTATGTACTCCATTTGTAACGTTTCCATAAGCGTGGCTTTACAAAAATTATTAAACTCTTTGAGTATTTTATCTTTATTTCGTTCCATTTTTGTTTAAATTATTTTATTTCTTTTATTAATTTCTTCAGCTTCTTTTTCTCTAACTAAGTGCCCCTCTTGAGCGATAATCAAAAATCATAATCACTTTTCCAATCTCTATCCGAATAAGTACCTCTATTTAAGAACCAATAGAGTATGACCTTTGGTTTATCAACGATACACTATGTAACAGTTTTTATTTGAGCAAATATATAAATTTAACTTATCTAATTTAAGAGTATTTGAATCTATAAAATTTGATAGACTAAATAATTCCTTCATGTAAGTTAGAATTCAGAAATGTGTTTTGATACACCTTTTAGAAGCATTAGAAAAATTAAGTTATGAATTTAAATAAATAAGTCATTATTTAGCAAGACTAAAAAGAAAAACATTAGGTTACGCTAAGTCACTTACTATGTATTCTCTTCTTAGTTATCTTGTTTATTGAAAAAGGGTGGATTTAGCTTTGAAAATTTACAATCCCAATTTTTTTAGTAAGATCAAAGTGTCATCAACCACCCTTAAACGTCTCTTTAGACTGCGTTTGCCACCCCTCTTATACTATGAGAGGTAAAGGCAAACGATAAGGTGAACCCTTATAGGCGGCTACGCATGCCTATTGATTCTCTATGCAGCGAACAGTATTACCAGCGGTAGCTAAGTCAGTACTAGTGCCTATGAAGTTAACGTTTGTAGAGATGAATAAAGTGTTAAATCTATCAAGAGTCCTAGGATCCCCATCTAATTGCGTATTATCTGCTATAGCATCTACTTATGGTTACATCCAAATCTGATGTAACATTATGTTTTAAGTGCAACGAAGCCGTAAAAACGCCCACACGATTAAATGCTAACCTTAGATTTGGTGCAGCTCCATTGATCTTTACTATATGATTAGGATTCAGATTTGTGATCTCTTTTAAAGTATAGCTTGCCTTTGCACCTTTTACATGCTTTAGAATTTCTGTAGCATTCAAACGTCCACCTTTTGTATATTCTTTAGTCAGTTTTTCAAAGGTCAATACTGGAGGTAATATTTTTACCTCTACTGTATATTTCTTGCTATCTTTTCCATTTTCTGCGGTTACCGTAAAGGATAATGGATTGCTCCAATCTTTCACTGTCTTTGGGTCGGGTTTGATAGTTGCCTTTTCGGATAACTCTACCTTTGCCGATAAAGAATTTATATCCGTTCCGTAAGGTACCTCTATAATGAAGGAGGTGCTGTTTAACTTTCCTTTATAAGTGCCCAATTCAAAGGAGATGATGGATGCCTCTTTGCTCTTTTCGTCAGGCTTATCTTCTTTAGTACATTGAGTCAGTTGCGTAATAGAAAATATGAGTGCTAATAAACTAAAAAAATATCTATTCTTTATTTTTGTAATTTTCATTGTAATTTTATTTTTTAAAATTAAATTCTCCTTATTATAAATATTAGTAATTATCAATGATAAATTATCATTGATTTAATTAAGATGCAAAATTAATAAATAAAATAATAATTAATGAACAAAAAAATAATTTTTTTTGAGTCTCAAAACAGGTACAAAAGAGAAATTGTTTTCATACGGGCATCTTTGGTAAAATCCCCCTTTGTCCCCCTTTTTAAAGGGGGATTAAATACGCAAAAAAGTAGGGACTTGCTCTGTGTGTTTGTGCTGACCCCCTCTTAGTCCCCCTTTAAAAAGGGGGACACAAAGGGGGATTAAAAAAGTATTCACCACCATTTTAGGACAGCCACGGGGCTCTCCCTACTACATTAATACCCCACCACTGATGCAGGATTACCTTTTCTTAGGTTCGCTCTCCAAATAGTCACTTTTGCATTAGGTACCCGTATGGTAGTGAGGTTGGTACACCCTTTAAATGGTTCATCTTTAATAGTGGTTACGGACTTAGGAATCTTAATACTGGTAAGTGAAGTACAATTTTGAAATGCCTCTTGTCCAATATAGGTTACGGAATTGGGAATCGTAACACTGGTAAGTGAACTGCAACCCTGAAATGCCGCAGAACTAATTATGGTTACGGACTTAGGAATCGTAACACTGGTAAGTGAAGTACAATCCAGAAATGCCCCACTCTCAATATCGTTTAAGGAATTACCCATCGTAACACTGGTAAGTGAACTGCAACCCTGAAATGCCGCCAATCCAATACTGGTTATGGAATTAGGAAGCGTAATACTGGTAAGTGAAGTACAACCCCAAAATGTTAGTGATTTAATAATTTTTACCGAATTAGAAATCGTGACCCTGCTAAGTTTTTTACAATTAAAAAATACCCCATTTTCAATACTGGTTACGGAATTAGGAATCGCAATACTGGTAAGTGAAGTATTAGAAAATGCCGCCCATTTAATACTGGTTACGGAATTAGGAATCGTAATACTGGTAAGTGAACGACAAGTCTCAAATGCATTTTTTCCAATAGTTTTTAACGAATTGGGAAGTGTAACACTGGCAAGTTTTCTACAATCTTGAAATGTCTTCTCTCCAATACTGGTTACGGTGGTACCATCAATCGTACTCGGAATGATTACTGTTGTTAAACTATTTTTGTCAACACCTGTTTTAAGTGTTATTTCCCCACTAATTGTTATATCAAAAATTTTATAAATCTCGAACTGTGCATTTAAAATAGTAGCATCTACCTTATAAGGATGTTCTAAGACAAGGGTAAGGGTGAGCGTACCTACTCTGTGATAACTCGTAATTTTAGCAGCTCTGCCACTCCCTGAAACCCTTGCACCTGTACCGTCTGTATTCGTAATCCTAACGGTTTTAATGGTGTATCCATTCTTACCGCTTCCTGTAACGCCTGCTAATAGGTGGGCATTGGTAATTTCTCTGCCATTGGTATAAATCTTCTTTTGCTTGGTCCAACTTAAACTCGATGCCGACGCCTTCGTAATTTCAAACTCCGCACCAGTGATGTTTTTATCCTCCTTGGTATCGTGCTCAAATACAATCGATAACGTCAAGATACCAATCTTGGTATAACCCACGATTTTAGCTGCAGTACCCATCCCTGAAACCCTCGCACCACTGCTTGAGGAGTCACTCGTAATCGCTACGGTTTTCATACGGTAACCTGCTTTTGAACCTTCGAGACCTGCTAATAATTCTGCATTGCTTATCTCTCCTCTAACAATATAAACTTTACTTTGTTTACGCCAACTCAAATCACTCGGGGCAACCATTTTTGTAATTTCAAACACTGCATTACTGAGCGTTTTTTCTGCTTTGGTAGCGTGCTGAAGTACAAGCGTCAAGGTCAAGATAGTGGCTTTGCCATAACTGACGATCTTAGCTGCAGTACCCATCCCTGAAACCCTTGCACCACTGCCCCCTGAATCACCCGTAATCTGTACTGTTTTCAAACGATAGCCTGTTTTTGTACCGCGCACACCGCCCAATAACTCTGCATGGCTTATCTCTCCTGCGGAACTGTAAACCTTGCTTTGTCTGCGCCAACTTAAAGGTACAAATACAACTCTACGGGTAATTTCAAATGCTGCACTCCTTATGGTTTTGTCTGCTTTGGTATCGTGTTCAAATACAAGTGTCAACGTCAAGATAGTGGGTTTGCCATAACTGACGATCTTAGCTGCAGTACCCATCCCTGAAACACGCGCACCACTGCTTGAGGAGTCACTCGTAATCGCTACGGTTTTCATACGGTAACCTGCTTTTGAACCTTCGAGACCTGCTAATAATTCAGCATTGCTTATCTCTCCTCTAACAATATAAACTTTACTTTGTTTACGCCAACTCAAATCACTCGGGGCAACCATTTTTGTAATTTCAAACACTGCATTACTGAGCGTTTTTTCTGCTTTGGTAGCGTGTTGAAGTACAAGCGTCAAGGTCAAGATAGTGGCTTTGCCATAACTGACGATCTTAGCTGCAGTACCCATCCCTGAAACCCTTGCACCACTACTTGAGGAATCACCCGTAATCTGTACTGTTTTCAAACGATAGCCTGTTTTTGTACCGCGCACACCGCCCAATAACTCTGCATGGCTTATCTCTCCTTCGGAACTGTAAACCTTGCTTTGTCTGCGCCAACTTAAAGGTACAAATACAACTCTACGGGTAATTTCAAATGCTGCACCCCTTATGGTTTTGTCTGCTTTGGTATCGTGTTCAAATACAAGTGTCAACGTTAAGATAGTGGGTTTGCCATAACTGACGATCTTAGCTGCAGTACCCATCCCTGAAACACGCGCACCACTGCTTGAGGAGTCACTCGTAATCGCTACGGTTTTCATACGGTAACCTGCTTTTGAACCTTCGAGACCTGCTAATAATTCAGCATTGCTTATCTCTCCTCTAACAATATAAACTTTACTTTGTTTACGCCAACTCAAATCACTCGGGGCAACCATTTTTGTAATTTCAAACACTGCATTACTGAGCGTTTTTTCTGCTTTGGTAGCGTGCTGAAGTACAAGCGTCAAGGTCAAGATAGTGGCTTTGCCATAACTGACGATCTTAGCTGCAGTACCCATCCCTGAAACCCTTGCACCACTACTTGAGGAATCACCCGTAATCTGTACTGTTTTCAAACGATAGCCTGTTTTTGTACCGCGCACACCGCCCAATAACTCTGCATGGCTTATCTCTCCTTCGGAACTGTAAACCTTGCTTTGTCTAAGCCAACTCAAAGGTACATCTCCACTGGTAAGTTCAAATTGTGCACCTGTTATGGTTTTGTCTGTTTTGGTATCGTGTTCAAATACAAGCGTCAAGGTCAAGATAGTCGCTTTGCTATAATTAATGATCTTAGCTACAGTGCCCATCCCTGAAACACGCGCACCACTACTTGAGGAATCACCCGTAATCTGTACTGATTTAATACGATACCCTACTTTTGAACCTTCGAGACCTGACAACAATTCAACGTTGCTTATCTCATCTCCAGAACGATACCTCTTCATTTGTTTTATCCATCTTAAATTGGTAGGTGCAACCTTCTTTGTAATTTCAAATTTTGCATTACTTATGGTTACATCCAAATCTGATGTAACATTGTGTTTTAAGTGCAACGAAGCCGTAAAAACGCCCACACGATTAAATGCTAACCTTAGATTTGGTGCAGCTCCATTGACCTTTACTATATGATTAGGATTCAGATTTGTGATCTCTTTTAAAGTATAGCCATCCTTTTGCCCTTTTATATGCTTTAGAATTTCTTTAGCACTCAAATGCCCACCTTTTGTGTATTTTTTTGTCAGTTTTTCAAAGGTCAATACCGGAGGTAATATTTTTACCTTTACTGTATATTTTTTGCTATATTTTTCATTTTCTGCGGTTACTGTAAACGATACTGGATTGCTCCAATCTTTCACTTTCGTCGGGTCGGGTTTGATCGTTGCCTTTTCCGATAACTCTACCTTTGCCGCTAAAGAACCTATATCTGTTCCGTAAGGTACCTCTACCTCTATAATGAAGGAGGTGCCGTTTAACTTCCCAGTATAAGTGCCTAATTCAAAGGAGATGATTGATGCCTCTTTACTCCCTTTCAAATCGTACTTAACTATTTTACTACAATTAGTCATTATGGTAAGAGACCATATCAATAATGATAAACTAACAAAATATTTCATTTTCCCATTTTAATATTTATTTTTAATTTCATGCTACATATTTGGATACAAAAGATCTATGGTTTAAGGTATTTTATATTATAATTATTAATTATTAATGTTCTATTGCCAATAATTTAGTGCGGTGTAAATTTATAAATAAACTATGATTAAACCAAGAAAAATTTATTTTTTTGAGTCTCAAAACGGGTATAGAGCGCAATTATTTTAGTAGGGGCATCTTTATTTCAACTTTTTAATTCCTAAACCTAAAATTACTAAGTGAATACTTAGTAAAAAAGTAGATAAAAAGTTATTAAAAGTAGATTTAATTTTTTGGAGTTTTTGCGGTCTTGTTTTGGGTGCGTATCCTTTAAAATACCTATAATTACTACTCTTTCTATCGGATATAATTTTATCGAAGAGGTGATAAAAGAATATCTGCTATAGTGCTACCATTTTATTTCAGTTAAGTGTTTGTTATGATATATTACAATAGAAGAATTCTCTCGTTTTTTTATTTATAAAACGGGAGAGTTTTTTATAGTTAAGTGTTAAGTGTCAATATTAGCATACTTAGCATTTTTTTCTATAAATTCTCTACGAGGGGGTACATCATCGCCCATAAGCATAGAGAACACTACATCAGCATCAGTATCATCATGTATTTGTATTTGGCGCATAAGCCTTGTATCAGGATTCATAGTAGTATCCCAAAGCTGTTCTGCGTTCATCTCACCTAAACCTTTATATCTCTGCACTACAACACCCTTTCCTGTGCCTGCAGTCATATCGTGTATGATTTTATCCCTTTGGTCATCACCCCAAGCGTATTCTCTTTTATTTCCTTTTTTTACTAAGTATAGTGGCGGAGCAGCAATATATACATATCCTTTTTCTATAAGTTTTCTCATATATCTGAAGAGGAAAGTAAGAATAAGTGTAGATATATGGCTACCATCTACATCAGCATCACACATAATTACAATTTTATGGTATCTCAATTTTTCCAAGTTTAGGGCTTTACTATCTTCTTCAGTACCTACTGATACACCTAACGCTGTAAATATATTTTTAATCTCATCACTATCGAATACTTTATGTTGCATAGCTTTTTCTACATTGAGTATTTTACCTTTTAAGGGAAGTATCGCTTGAAAATTTCTGTCTCGCCCTTGTTTAGCAGTACCTCCTGCAGAATCTCCCTCTACTAGATATATTTCGCATACGGCAGGGTCTGTTTCGGAGCAGTCGGATAACTTACCAGGTAATCCTCCACCTGTCATTACCGTTTTTCGTTGTACCATTTCACGGGCTTTTCGAGCGGCGTGTCTTGCCTTTGCAGCTAAAATGACTTTTTGTACAATTACTTTGGATTCACTAGGGTTCTCTTCTAGATAGTTAGTAAGCATTTGACCTACAATTTTATCTACGGCACCACTTGCTTCTTTGTTTCCAAGTTTAGTTTTAGTTTGTCCTTCAAATTGAGGTTCCATTAATTTTACAGAGATAATAGCTGTAAGTCCTTCTCTAAAGTCGTCTCCTGCAATCTCTATTTTTTCTTTGTTAAGTAAGCCAGACTCATCGGCATATTTTTTAAGTGTACGGGTAAGGGCTCTTCTAAATCCGGTTAAATGAGTGCCTCCCTCGTGGGTGTTAATATTATTGACATAAGAATAAATATTTTCCGTGTATCCTGTATTGTAGTGCATTGCTATTTCTACGGGAATGCCCTCTATATCTCCTTCCATCCATATCACTTTATCCGTCAACTTTTCTCTAGTAGAATCTATATACTCTACAAATTCTATAAGCCCTTTTTCAGAGTAAAAAGTTTCCATAATAAAGTTTCCTTTTTCATCTTTATTTCTTTCATCAGTAAGGGTGATACTAATGCCTTTATTCAAGAATGCAAGTTCACGCATTCTATTGGCAAGTATTTCATATCTATATATTGTTTCCGAAAATATAGAGGTGTCGGGTTTAAAAGTTACGGTAGTTCCTGTAATACTCGTTTCTCCGATGGTTTTTACATCGTATTGAGGTACACCTATTTTATATTCTTGTTGGAATATTTTACCTTCTCGATATACATTTACTTTTAAGTCTTGTGACAAAGCATTTACACAAGATACTCCTACACCGTGCAGTCCACCTGATACTTTATAAGAGTCTTTGTCAAATTTACCTCCAGCGTGTAATACTGTAAGTACTACCTCTAATGCAGATTTTTTTTCTTTTGGGTGCATAGCTGTAGGTATTCCTCTACCGTTATCTTTTACAGTCACAGAATTATCATTGTGAATGGTTACAAAGATACTATTACAATGTCCTGCCAATGCTTCGTCTATGGAGTTATCTACGACTTCATAGACTAAATGGTGTAATCCTTTGATACTTACATCTCCAATGTACATAGAAGGTCTTTTTCTTACAGCTTCTAAGCCTTCGAGTACTTGAATACTCCCCGCTGAATATTGTTGATTATTTTCACTCACAGCAATATGATTTTAAAATTATGATTTAAATATTTTCCCCTGTATTCTCATTCTCTTCTACCTCTTCATCTCTAGGAACTCTAGCTACAGAGGCGATAGAGTCGCCACTTTTTAAATTGATGAGTTTTACCCCTTGAGTAGCTCTACCCATTACTCTCAAATCTGCTACTCCCATTCTTATCATTACACCAGATTTATTAATGATAATGAGGTCATTATGATCTGTTACGGCTTTTATAGCTATTAATTGCCCTGTTTTTTCTGTTATAGAAATCGTTTTTATACCTTTTCCACCTCTATTGGTAATTCTATAATCTTCTACACTAGATCGCTTTCCATATCCATTTTCTGATACTACCAATACATCTGTATTTGTATTTTCTATGCAAATCATACCGATGATTTCATCTTTTTCATCAGCCAGTTTCATACCTATTACTCCTGATGTTGTTCTACCTGTTGAACGGGTTTTTGACTCTTCGAATCTAATGGATTGTCCTGAACGGGCAGCTAGCATAATCTGACTCTTTCCGGTAGTGAGTTTAGCTTCTAATAACATATCCCCATCTCTTACAGTAATGGCATTGATACCTTTTTGTCTTGGTCTGGAGTATTGCTCTAAACAAGTTTTCTTTACAATTCCTTTTTTAGTAACCATAATTACATAATGATTATTTATGTACTCTTGGTTTTTAAGGTTATCGGTTTTTACAAAAGCTCTTACCTTGTCGTTGGGCTCTAAGTTGATAAGGTTTTGTATAGCTCTCCCTTTGGCTATTTTAGATCCTTCAGGTATTTCGAATACTCTTTGCCAAAAACATTTACCTCTTTCTGTAAAGAATAAAATATATTGGTGGTTGGTTGCTATATATATATGTTCGAGAAAATCTTCATTTCTAGTAGTAGCTCCCTTTTGTCCTACACCACCTCTGTTTTGTTTTTTATATTCAGTGAGGGGGGTTCTTTTGATATACCCAGCATGAGAAATGGTTACCACTACTTCCTCGTCGGGTATCATATCTTCTATTCTAAAATTGGATCCGCTATATTCTATCTCTGATTGTCTATTATCACTATATTTTTCCTTAGTTTCTAAAAGTTCTTTTTTAATAATTTCCATTCTTAACATTTTAGAACTTAATATTTCTTTTAAACGGTCAATTTCTTTCATTAACTCTGCGTGTTCAGCCTTTATTTTATCACTTTCAAGTCCCGTGAGTTTTTGTAGACGCATATCGAGTATAGCTTTGGCTTGAACTTCTGAAAGGTCAAAAGTTTTTATCAATCCTTCTTTGGCTTTATCTGGAGTTTTAGAGGCTCTTATGAGTTTGATTACAGCATCTAGATTATCTAAAGCTATAAGAAGCCCTTTTAATATATGGGCTTTTTTTTCTGCTTGATTTAACTCAAATTGTGTACGACGCGTCACTACCTCATGTCTGTGGTCTATAAAATGTTTAATGAGTTCTTTTAAGTTCAAAAGCTGCGGACGACCATTTACTAATGCAATATTATTTACACTAAAACTAGTTTGTAGAGAAGTATATTTATAGAGTTTGTTTAGTACGATATTAGGAATGCTATCTCTTTTGAGTATATATACTATTCTCATACCTTTTCTATCGGACTCATCTCTAATGTTAGAGATTCCTTCTAATTTCTTTTCATTTATTAAGTCAGAAGTTTTCTTTATCATTTCTGCTTTATTTACTTGATAAGGTATTTCTGTAACGATAATGCAATCTCTACCATCAATTTCTTCTATTCTAGCCTTTGCTCTTAGTATTATTTTACCTTTACCTGTATGAAAAGCATCTTTTATACCTTTGTATCCGTATATGATGCCTCCCGTGGGAAAATCTGGAGCTTTAATGTATTGCATTAATCCATCTATGTCTATCTGATGGTCATCTATATAAGCACAAATAGCATCTATAACTTCAGATAAGTTATGAGGAGCCATATTTGTAGCCATACCTACTGCTATACCTGAAGCCCCATTTATTAATAAATTAGGAATACGAGTAGGTAGCACAGTCGGTTCCTTTAGGGTATCGTCAAAATTGAGTTGATGATTGACAGTGTCTTTATCCAAGTCAGCAAGCATGTCTTCTGATATTTTCTTCAATCGAGCTTCGGTATAACGCATAGCTGCAGGACTATCGCCATCTACTGATCCAAAGTTACCCTGTCCATCTACCATCATATATCTAAGAGACCACTCTTGTGCCATTCTCACCATAGTATCATATACAGAAGTATCGCCGTGGGGGTGATATTTACCCAGAACTTCCCCAACTATTCTAGCAGATTTTTTATAGGCACTTTTGGAAGTTACTCCCAGTTCATGCATACCGTATAATACCCTTCTATGTACGGGTTTTAATCCATCTCTTACATCGGGTAATGCTCTGGATACAATCACAGACATAGAGTAATCTATGTATGCTGATTTCATTTCATCT
Organism: Ichthyobacteriaceae bacterium; assembly: GCA_965226285.1. Lineage (GTDB taxonomy): Bacteria > Bacteroidota > Bacteroidia > Flavobacteriales > Ichthyobacteriaceae > CBDDCQ01. The sequence goes on along the minus strand of CBDDCQ010000005.1, from coordinate 128,891 downwards.
GTAATATTTACTGGAATGAGTTTTTCTGATATCATCTTTAAATTTAATTGTTATCTCCAAAATATTTGCTATGCGAAGTTACTATTTTAATTTATTAATTTTCGATTAAAATATTGCTTAGTTATCTGCATATTTTTATGCCTAAATTACACTTTTAAATTGCTTTAAAAATCTTATATCATTTTCAAAAAACAATCTTAAATCTTTAATTTGATAAAGTAACATGGCTATGCGTTCTATTCCCATACCAAAAGCAAATCCTGAGTATTCTTTTGGGTTAATATTTACATTTTTAAGTACATTTGTATCTACCATGCCACAGCCCATAATTTCAAGCCATCCTGTTCCTTTTGTTATTTTATAATCGGCTTCAGAATTCAATCCCCAATATATATCTACCTCTGCACTGGGTTCTGTGAAAGGAAAATAAGAAGGACGAAGTCTTATTTTAGATTTTCCAAATAATTCTTTAGTAAAGTAACTTATCGTTTGTTTAAGATTAGCAAAGGAAACATCTTTATCTATATATAACCCTTCTATCTGATGAAAAATACAATGTGCTCGTGCAGATATAGCTTCATTTCGGTACACGCGTCCGGGTGATATGGTTCTGATAGGAGGTTTATGGTCTTCCATATATCTCATTTGGACTGACGAGGTATGCGTTCTTAAAAGTATATCAGGGGCTTTTTCTATGAAAAAAGTATCTTGCATGTCTCTAGCCGGGTGATATTCAGGTAGGTTTAACCCTGTGAAATTGTGCCAATCGTCCTCTATTTCAGGACCTTCTGAGATATTAAATCCTATACGAGAGAATATATTTATAATTTCTTGCTTTACGAGTGATAGAGGGTGCCTAGAACCTATGTTAGATTCAGTAGGACGCGTAAGGTCGTTATATATAGTTTGAGTACTTTGATTGTTCTCTTTTTGTTGTTTTAAAAGGTTTAATTTTTCTTGAACTTTTCCTTTGAGTTGATTAAGGAGTTGTCCAAATTCTTTTTTATCTTGTGTAGGTACAGTTTTAAAATCTTTGAACAAGTTGTTCAATATTCCTTTTTTACCTAAAAATTCTATTCTAAATTCCTCTATTTTGCTGGCATCTGTAGCGTTGAAATTCTCTATATCTGCCATTGAGTTTTTTATCTTGTCAAGCATTTATTTTTTAATAATAAATCAATCACGCAAATATAAGAAATATATTTGGAATATAATATACAATACTTTAAAATAGAATATTTTATAAAAGTTAATCTCGTGATTTTTACAGGATTTATTTTCATTTATTTGAAAGTTCTACAATTTGTTTAAAGAAATATTACTTAGATAATCATAATTATCATTATTGAAATTGGTATGAGATATACCCTTTTTGAGATTTTCTATTAGAGATACTAAAGATAGTGCGTTTAGAATAATTTAGAGCAGTTTGGTATAGACATTCATCTTTTACTTTGGTTTTATTTTGGTCTATTTGACAATCTATTACTTTTCCATTTTGGTTTACGGTAATATTTACTACGACTATTCCACCTTTTGGACAGATATATATCGGGTTTGGTATATATTTTTGATAGCGTCCTTTTAGTGAGAAATAGATGGTGCTTTTTCCTGTATATATTTTTTTACGAGTGTTGAGTTCTTCAGAGTTATTTGCTGGAGTATCATCTGCTCTAATGTCTCTTTTGGTAGCTTCAGGACTAAATAAATCTACCTGTTTATTTTTATCCATAGTGTTATTTATATTTTTGAGAGATTTAAGGGAGTTTCTTAATTTTTTGATATCGTATTTTTCATCTTTACTAGATGCTATATGGGTTTCTATTTTTTGGTTGTTTTGTCGTTCAGAAATCAAAATGTTTTCTTTTTCTTTGGGCAATTCCTCTTCCATTTCTACTTGTACCTCTATAGATTCATTTTGAGTATTTATAGTATATGATAAACTTGTTATGTTGAGTATAATTAGAAGCAAAATATGAATGACAATGGTAATGATAATTGCATTTTTTTTGGTAGGAAATAAATTGTTGTATAATGTGCCAATTTTCATCACATTTTTATTTAAAAGTAATGTAGATTTACTTTTTCACCATCTAATACTAAGTAGGAAAATTGAGTAATCCATTCTCCAGTATTAAAATAGGTAGAGTTATTGCCTAAGGATATTTCTATAGGTAAATGCCTATGCCCGAATATAAAGTAATCATAATGCTCTGTTTTTAGCATTTCTTTAGCATATAATGCAAGCCATTCTCCATCTGCTCCTAAAAATTTGTTTTCAGGGTTTTTGTTATTTTTCTTACTTCTATTAGAGAACCAACGGGCAATGCCAGTTGAAAAATCGGGGTGTAATTGTCTGAATAGCCATTTGCAAAAGGGATTGATAAAAACTTGTTTTGTTATTTTGTATTTTTTGTCAAAACTACCTAACCCATCGCCATGCCCAATAAAGAATTTTTTACCATTAATTTGAAATGTCTGAGGCTCTTTGAATACTGTAAAGCCCAATTCCTCTTCAAAATAATTTCTTATCCATAAGTCGTGGTTTCCTGTGAAAAAGTAGATGGGAATGCCACTGTCAACTATTTCAGTAAGTTTACCAAAAAACCTTGTAAATCCTTTGGGTACTACGGTTTTGTATTCAAACCAAAAATCAAATAAATCTCCTAATAAAAATATGGCATCTGTATCTTTTTTAACCTTATCTAACCATTTGACAAATAAAATCTCTCTTTCTTTACTTTCTTGGTAAGAGGGAATACCTAAATGTAAATCCGATGCAAAATATATTTTCTTGTTTGTGATTGTATTATTCATTATCTGTGGCATACCATTCTGCATACGAAGTAGGAGTTTCTCTTAATTTTAAAGAATATAATTTTATATTTGAAGGCAATTTGGGTAACAATATATTAGAAAAATCTACTAACATATTTTCACAAGTAGGTTGATACGCTACTTCTATTACTTTTTCACAGTGTTTGTTAAGTTCTTTTATAATATCTTTGTGAGGAGTATTTTTGTTTAATACTGTGGCATGGTCAAATTTATCTACGATATGTTTTTTTACGATTTTTTTTAAATCAGAAAAATCCATAACCATACCGTTTTTTACGTCTTTTGGGTCATTTATAATTTTTCCAATTATCGTAACATCTAATTTATAGGAATGTCCATGTACATTTTTACATAAGCCATCGTATCCATAAAGTGCATGCCCTAGTTCAAATGTAAATTCTTTTGTAACTCTTATCATTATGTATATTTTCAGAAAGTATCATTTTTTTATATAGAAAACTTTACAAAAATAAGCAAAATATAAAGATGTTATTTTATTTTTATGCCATAAATAATTTAGATGCAATTCCATCACACAAAAATTTACCTTTTTCGGTTATTTTAAAACCTTTCTCATCTTTGGATATAAGGTTCATAGCATGGTATTGTTTTATGTTTTTTTCTAGTTTTGTATAGTATTGAGTTCCAAAGTTCTCTATTACATATTTCTTGTCAATTCCCCAAATAGTACGCAATCCTAACATAATATATTCATTAAATTTATCAGTTTTGCTAAGTTTTTCTATGGTAGAAGGCAGTAGCTCTTGTTCTAAACTCTTGATGTATTTAAGATTGTTATATATATTATAACTTCGGTGTGTACCACTAAAGGAGTGTGCAGAGGGACCTACTCCTATATATTTTACTCCTTTCCAGTAGTTGGTATTGTGTTTTGAGAAGTAGCCTTTCTTTCCAAAATTAGATATTTCGTATTGTATAAAATTATTTTTTTGCGTGTGTGCAATTAAAATATGAAATTGTTCAGATTGATGTATTTCATTTATATTTTGCAACTTGCCTTTTTTTATATAGTATTCTAAAGGAGTTTTTTCTTCTATAGTGAGGGCGTAGGCAGAGATATGAGGTATATTGAGTTCAAATGCTTTGGATAGGTTTTTTTTCCATTGTGAATGTGGGCAAGTAGGTACACCGTAGATTAGATCTATATTGATATTTTCAAATCCATATTTTTGAGCAGATAAAATGCTATTGATGGCTTCTCTGCTGTTGTGTAATCTATTCATATATTTTAAATCATTATCGTAAAAGGACTGTATGCCAATGCTCAATCTATTGAATTTTAAATTGTTAAGTTGTTTTACTTTTACAGGGGAAAAATCATCAGGGTTTCCCTCTATAGTAATTTCTGGTTGGTCAGTTACTTTGTAGAAATCAAATATAGTATATAAGATTTTTTCTATTTCATTTGTAGATAATAGGGTAGGGGTGCCACCGCCAAAGTATATGGTGTTTATCGTTTCTTTTTGGAGTTCATCTTTTCTTATAATGAGTTCTCTGCAAATGCTATTGACCATAGCTTTTGCATATTTGGTAGAGGTAGAAAAATGGAAATTACAGTAATTGCATTTTTGTTTGCAAAAAGGAATATGAATATATATTCCGCTCATTAATTTTCTAGTGCTTGCATTACTAGCTTATTGGCAATTTTAGGATCTGCTTTTCCTTTAGATAGTTTCATCACTTCTCCCATAAATAATCCCAGAACTCCTTTTTTTCCATTTTTGTACTCCTTTACTTTTTCGGGGTGTTTTTCGATTACCTGTTTTATAAATTCCCTTAAAATAGTTTTATCACTTTGTTGTAATAAATTCATATCTTCTGCTAATTTTAGAGGTGATGATTCAGGGTTTTGTAACATTTGAGGGAATAACTTCTGTGTTGCTACAGAGTTACTTACTTTCCTTTGTTCTATAATAGATATAAGTTTGGCTATTTTCTCTGGTTTTATAGGAAATTCTAATATGGTTATAGATTTCTTGTTTAGATAAGATTTGATACTGCCCATCATCCAGTTAGCAGCTATCTTTATGTTTTTGGTATGTTTTATAAGTTCTTCAAAGTATAAGGCTATTTCTTTGGTTTCAGTAATTACCTGAGCATCGTATAGAGAGAGACCTAACTTTTGAGTATATTTTTGGATTAGTTCATTAGGTAATGGAGGTAGGTTATTTTTTGCTTGTTCTATATATTCTTGAGTTACGGTTAATGGCTGTATGTCAGGTTCTGGGAAATATCTGTAATCATGGCTGTCTTCTTTGGTACGCATTACTAAAGTTTTAGAATTTAGAGCGTCCCAAGTTCGTGTTTCTTGGTAAATAGTTTCTCCTATTTCATTTGCTTTTATTTGCCTTTTTACTTCGTATTCTATGGCTTTTTTTACATTGCTCATAGAGTTCATATTTTTTACTTCTACTTTGGTGCCGAACTCTTTTTGCTTTTTGGGTCTTATGGATATATTAGCATCACATCTTAAACTTCCCTCTTCCATATTTCCGTCAGATATGTTGAGGTACCTTACGAGTTTACGCAGTTCCGTTAGAAATTGATACGCTTGTTCAGCAGACCTAAAATCAGGTTCTGATACTACTTCTAACAGAGGGATACCAGCTCTATTTAAATCTATTAAAGAGTAGAAAGGGTCTATATCGTGAATGCTTTTTCCCGAGTCTTCTTCCATGTGTATTCTGGTGAGATTAATGGCTTTTGTAACTCCATGATCTTGTATCAAAATTTTTCCACCCCTACAAATGGGTGTGGTATCTTGGGTAATTTGATACCCTTTAGGTAAATCTGCGTAAAAGTAATTTTTTCGGGCATATTCATTTACTTCCGTTATATCACACTCGCAAGCAATTCCTAACCTCACGGCGTATTCTATGACTTTTTTATTAGGTTTGGGTAGTGTTCCAGGGTGCCCGAGTGATATGGGACTTATATTGGTATTAGACTTTGCTCCAAATGTAGTAGCATCTGAACAATAAGCCTTACTTTTAGTATTTAATTGTATATGAACTTCTAATCCTATAATGGATTCATACTTATTGTAGTCTATATTCATCTTAGGTTAAAGTATTCTTATTTCAGTTCTTCTGTTCTGTGCTTTGCCTTCTTGCGTATCATTAGGTGCTATGGGTTTTGATTCTCCAAAGCCTTTATAGGATATATTCTTACGATTAGCACCTTGATTGGTTAGGTAATCATATATATTTTTGGCTCTTTTTTCGGATAGTCTAAGATTTGCTTTTTCACTGCCTACATTGTCTGTATGACCTTCTATTTGTATTTTTACATTGGGATTTGTATTGAGAAATAGTAATAGTTTTTCTAATTCTGTAAAGGATTCTGGTTTTAGTTCAGATTTTCCAGATTCAAAGTAGATGTTTTTTAGTTTGATTTTTACATCTTTTTTAATTTTCTTTAATATGATGTCTTTTTCTATTTCTAATTTAGAATCAGGTTTAAATTCAAAGGTTTCAGAGTGCATTAAGTAATCCTTGCAAATTACTTGTAGTCCATATTTTCTATCTGTGATGAGTGGAATAAAGAAACTGCCTTTTTCTATATCTACGATTAGCGGTTTGGAGTTATTTATGTTAAAGATAGATAGCCTCGCATGAGTAATGATATTGCCTTCTTCATCTTTGATACTACCTTTTAAGTATGCAGATTGTTTGGCAGTTTTTTCTTTTGGCAGTTCAAAGGAATAAATATCCATTTTGCCGTAATTATTATTAGGTATTTTAGCAGAAAAATAACCTGTTTTTCCATTTTTATCAATCATTAAGCTATATTCATCTTGAGGGGAGTTGATAGGGTACCCTAAGTTAGAAGGAGTATTAAAACTGCCATCTTCTTTCTTTTTGGCAATAAAGAAGTCTAATCTTCCCATACCTGGCCATCCATCGGAGGTGAAATATAGTGTTTCATCATCGGTGTGTATAAATGGAGAAATTTCTTCCCCTTCAGTATTTATCTCTTTTATATTTGCAGGAACTGACCATTTACCATCTATAAGTTTAGACATCCAAATATCTCGTCCTCCTTTACCGCCAGGTCTATTACTTGAAAAGTAAAGGGTTCTACCATTGGATGATAAAGAGGGGTGTCCTTCCCATGATTTGGTATTTATACTGCTTCCGAGATTAATAGGTTTACTCCATTTTTTCTTTTCTCTTTTGCTGATGTACAAATCACAACTCCCTCTTCCACCTTGTTTATTACAAGCTGTAAATATAATGTATTTTCCATTAGATGAAATACAATGAGCACCTTCGTTTCCAGGGGTGTTAATTTTTCCTTTTAATTTTTTTCCTTTACTCCACTTGCCATTTATTTTTTTACTTACATAAAAATCTTCTTGTAATACACCTTTGTATAGCCTAGAGGTAGTATAGATGATTTCTTTACCATCTAAAGATATATAAGGGTTGTATTGATCGTATTTATAATTAATACTTTTGCCTAAGTTCTTGGGTTTGTAGTCGAGTTTGTTGCTTTTTAATTTAATGCCATTATCACAGTATTTTGTCCATTTAGCTACTTTTTGTAGTGCTAATGTTTTGTCTTTAGCATTTTTAAGATATATTTTGAATTCATCTTTTGCTTTTTTATATTCAGCCATCTCGTAATAGGCAAGTCCTAATTTATAATGAATATCATATCTATCTTTTATCGTTAGAGCTTTTTTATAACTTTCTATGCATTTGGCGTAATCTTTAATCTTGTTGTAATAAGCATATCCCTTAAATAGATGAATTTCTAATTCATTGGGATATTTCTTTTCTATTCTTTTTATGGTTCTGATAACTTTTTTGATTTTGTCATTTCTATAGTAGTTTTTTGCTTTTCTCAATGCTTCCTTTACTTGATTATTTTGAGCAAAAGCAAATATATAAAATAAACAAAATATAAATAGCATTAGTTTTTTCATAATTTAGGGTAAATTAAGTATTTTATGAGTTTGTATTGATATTTTCCATTTAGGATTTTTCAAAGTATAATCTATAATTTCAGGGGTCATTTGTATTTTTTTACTCCATTCTGGTTGAAGAAATAAATGACAATTTTTACTTACTTTTTCAGATTGTTTTTCAGCAAATAAGAAATCACTTTTGTTAAATACAATTATTTTAAGTTCATTTGCTTTTTTGTATATTTCATATAGAGGAGGTTTATTTTTTTTAGGAGATAAGCAAATCCAATCCCACGTGCCCGTAAGTTTGTAACTTCCCGAGGTTTCTATGTGTGTTTTTATGTTTTTTTCTTTGAGTTTTGAAGTTAAGTAATTCATATTCCAAGTAAGGGGTTCACCTCCTGTTACTACTGCAGTATCAGAGTATTTTATTGTATTTTCTATGATTTTATCAGTAGATATTGCCGGGTGAATATTTGCATCCCAACTCTCTTTTACATCACACCATTTACATCCAATATCACAACCTCCAATTCTCAGAAAATACGCAGGTTTTCCAGTATGCACACCTTCGCCCTGTATGGTGTAAAATTCCTCCATAAGTGGCAGTATTTTTCCTTTTTCTAATAATTCGATTTCTTTTTTATTCATCCATTTATTGATGGTAAATCGTAAAAAAATAAATACAGGCAAATTTAGATATTTTTAAATTAATTTAAAAGATAAAAATTCAATGTGTAATTGTCTATAAAATTGTCGTATATTTGCAAATAGAATACGCCAAAAAAATGAATATTCAAAAAAATATGCCATTAGTTTGTTTTGCTACTGTGAATTTTTACAATGAAATAAACAGCCCACAACATAGAGGAATGTTTAAGTTTTTTGATAATTCATTTATTGGAAAGAAAGTAGATAGTGAGTTTATAAAGCCATTATCATATATTTGTGATTATGTAAATGAGCAGTTATGATTGATAAAGCTATAAAAATTATACTTTCAATTTTATTTTTAATTTGCTTATTTGATATGCCTTATGGATACTATCAATTAGTCAGATTTTTAGGGATGATAGGTTTTGCATATTTAGGATATACTGAATTAAAAACTAACAGAAATAATTGGACTATATTTTATATTGTATCAGCAATATTAATTAACCCTATTTTTAAAATCTCTCTTGGAAGAGAATTATGGAATATTGTTGATGTGATATGGGCTGTAATTTTATTTTATTCATTAATCAAAAAACATTAAAGAAATTAATCCAGAAATTTTAATTAAAGAAGCATGAAAACATTCAAACATCTATTATTAACGACTTTAGGAAAAACAATAATTTATTTTCCTTTAATTTTAATTCTTCATCACTGTATAATGATTACATGTACATCTTCACCTACCTCAAGTGGACAAATAATAGGAACTCTTGAAATGGAAAAGATGATAAAAAGTAAGTATTTTCTAGATTGGCAAGAAAGAATAACGGAAGTACTAAGAGAGATTAAATATATAGAAAAGGAGTCAATACTCTACGAACTCTCCGAGTGGGTAAGTCTTGCTTTTAGCAGTTCTTTTATAACATCTTTTAAATTATATCTAATAGTTCTCTTTTGCTATTTTATTCATGAGTGGATAAGTTTTATAAAAAAGTAAATTATGTTGTCCTACAGCGTAGAACGAAATAAGGACTATGATTTTTTAAATCAATCTTATGCTACTGAGTATCCTAATTTGCACAGATACCCTGCTACGATGTTACCACAAATAGGGATAAAGCTACTGAAAGATTTTGATGTAACAAAGGGCAAGTTATTAGACCCTTATTGTGGTTCTGGCTCTTCTTTTGCAAGTGGGTTGGATTGTGGACTAAATGAAATGTATGGATACGACATTAACCCTCTTGCAGTACATATTTCAAGGGTTAAGTTTACCAAGATTAGTATTAATGGAATAATAGAAACTAAAATTGGTTTAAGAAATTCTGTTTTTGATTTTGTTAAAAAAGAAGAAAATCTCAGTAAGTTACCATTACCTAAAATAACTAATATAGATTATTGGTTCTCGAAAGAAGTAATACAGAAGTTGAGCATTTTGAAGCATTTTATTTTTGAGATACCAGATAAAAGTTTGAGGAATTTCTTTTTACTCTCTTTTTCTGAAACAGTGAGGGATTGTTCTTTTACAAGAAACAAAGAGTTTAAGTTGTATAGAATGAAACGGGAAGATGTTCTAAATTTTAATCCAGATGTTTTTGAGGTCTATTTTAAAAAACTAAATGATGCTATTTTCATATACTCAAATGTGTATTTTCCAAAACTAACAGAAAAGGTAAAAGTAGATGTTAGCTATTCAAAATTCACTCCTAAAAAAGATTACTATCATGCTGTTCTGACAAGCCCCCCTTATGGAGATAGTAGAACCACCGTTGCTTATGGTCAATTTTCTACGCTATCTAATGAGTGGATAGGAATAGATTATGCTCGCAAAATAGATGGAATGCTTATGGGAGGCAAAAAGTCAAATGGTTTGTATCATGGCAGTATCATAGGGGAACAAGTTAAGGAGATTGCAAATGTAGATGAGAAAAGGGCATTAGAGGTTTCTGCTTTTTATCAAGACTTAGGAAATTCAATCTGTGAAGTTTCTAAAAGTGTAAGATTAGGAGGCAAAATATTTTATGTGGTTGGCAATAGGACTGTAAAAAATATTCAATTAAGAACTGACCAGTTTATCGCAGAACAATTTGAAAAAAACAACTTCAAACATATTACTACAATAGAAAGAGCATTAAGTAATAAAGCTATGCCCTCTAAAAATTCTCCTACAAATAAGAGAGGTAAAAAGGTTAATACAATGCTTTTTGAATATATCGTAGTGTGTGAGAAATACATTTAGGAACAGAATAAAAGAATATCTAATTTTCCCTTATTACCTCGTTTATTTTCTCTATATTGGTTGCTCTTTTACATTTTATTAGGTAAGTTAATCATTTTATCTAAAATAATTATAAATAAATAGTTGAACTTTGTATCTTTATTGTTAAATTTGCAGTATTTTAGTAGCAGATGTGTATTGTTCAAATTTAGGATTAAAAAATGAAAAAGATACAAAGAGATCAGATAGAAAAAGTTCTTGAGGAAATACGACCTTTCTTAATAACGGATGGAGGAAATATAAAACTGATAGGTATAGATAAAAGTATAGTGAAAGTTAAGTTTGAGGGCAATTGCTTTGATTGTTCTGTAAATGAAACTACGCTAAAATTTGGAGTGGAGACAGCCATAAAAAAATATATTCCCGATGTAACAGAAGTAATAAGTGTAGAGGAGTAAAATTCTATTATCTTGAATTAATTACAACGGATGATCTCCTCTAAAAAATGATAACTAAAAAGGTAAAAGAAGCTACTATACTTTTTGCTGGAGATTCTGGTGATGGTATGCAGCTTACAGGAGGGCAGTTTACTAATACCTCTGCACATTTTGGCAATGATTTAAGAACTTTTCCTGATTTTCCTGCGGAAATAAGGGCTCCAATGGGTACTATAGCTGGTGTATCAGGTTTTCAGATTAATTTTGGAAGTTCTTCCATATATTCTATAGGCGATCGTTGTGATGTACTTGTAGCTATGAATGCGGCAGCATTAAAAAAGAATTTGCATAAAATAAAGAAAAATGGAATTATCATTGTAAATACATCGGGCTTTAATAAAAAAAACTTAAAACTTGCACAATACGATGAGCGAAATAACCCCTTAGAAAATGATCTGCTTGCTGAGTATGAATTGTATAAGATAGATGTAACTAGAATTACAAAAGAAGCACTTATAGATATAGATTTGAATCCAAAGAGTAAGGATAGAGCTAAAAATATGTTTGTATTGGGCTTTATCTATTGGATGTACAATCGAAAATTAGATATAACCATAGACTTTCTAAATCAAAAGTTTAAGAGTAATCCTGCTGTATTAGAGGCTAATATTAAAGTACTGAAAGCAGGATATTATTATGGTGATACTGTAGAGGCTTTTTCTGCACGTTTTCAAATAGATAGTGCAGATATGAGTAGGGGAGAATACCGTAATATTACGGGCAATGAAGCTATAGCATTGGGAATGATTAGTGCTGCTAAAAAGTCAGAATTAGGTTTGTTTTATGGTGGTTATCCTATTACGCCTGCTTCAGATATTCTTCATTATCTTTCTAAGTATAAGAATTTTGGTATCAAAACGTTTCAGGCTGAAGATGAAATAGCTGGAATTACTTCTGCTATAGGTGCGTCATTTGCAGGAAATATAGGTACTACAGCCTCGTCAGGACCAGGTATAGCACTCAAGACAGAAGCCTTAGGTTTAGCAGTGATGTTAGAACTTCCACTATTAGTAGTAAATGTGCAGAGGGGAGGTCCCTCTACAGGTTTACCTACTAAAACAGAACAATCTGATTTATTTCAAGCTATGTATGGACGAAATGGAGAAGCCCCTATTCCTATTTTAGCTGCTAAATCCCCTTCGGATTGTTTTGAAAAAGCATATAAAGCAATGAAGATAGCTATAGAGTATATGACACCTGTATTTCTGCTCTCAGATGGGTATTTGGCAAATGGTTCTGAACCTTGGAGGTTTCCTAAATATAATGAATTAGAGGGTATTACTAAAAATATACCCCATGAAAAAAAACATACTAAAGAAGGTAAATATCTTCCTTATATAAGAGATGAAAATCTCGTAAGGTCTTGGGCTATGCCTGGAACTTCTGACTTTCAGCATAGAATAGGAGGTTTAGAAAAAGAAATCGATACAGGAAATGTATCTTATGATACTGAGAACCATCAAAAGATGGTAGATATAAGGGCTAAAAAAGTAAGAAATGTTCAGAATATGATACCTTTACAGGAGTTAGATCGTGGCAATACAGATGCAAAAGTATTACTTTTAACTTGGGGTTCTACTTATGGTTCAGTAAAAGTAGCTACAAATCAGTTGATAGAGCAGGGATATAAAGTAGCGCATTTGCATATAGAATATATTAATCCTTTTCCAAAAAATTTAGGTGAATTATTAGATTGTTTTGATAAGATTGTTGTACCTGAAATGAATAGCGGGCAGTTAGCAGCTATTATCAAAAACCAATTTCCACGTGAACTTATTTTATTTTCCAAAATAAAAGGAGTACCCTTTAATATTGATGAGATTGTAGCTAAAGTGAAAGAAGTTTATTAGTTTTTTTAAAATTATACTTTTGTGTACATTCCGTTTTAAATTTCGCTCTAATCGCCAGACATTTGGTTTTGTCACTTACAATATACAAGGAGTAGTAAGTATTCTAAAATAGTAATGATGGAACAAAATATTGATTATATTTGCATCTATGGAAGTTAAGGTATTGTTAGATGAAAAGTATTTACAATTAGTGATAAGACGGTTAGCTTGTCAAATTATAGAGAAACATGATGATCTATTTGATACGGTTTTATTAGGATTACAGCCTAGAGGTATATTTTTAGCAGATAGAATTAAGTATGTTTTACAAGAAGAGTATCATATTCATAAGATGGATTTTGGATATTTAGATGCTACCTTTTTTAGAGATGATTTTAGAAGAAAAGAGCTTCCTATGATAGCTAATCAAACTCAAATAGATTTTTTAGTAGAGGATAAAAAAGTAATATTGATAGACGATGTACTTTATTCTGGTAGAAGTGTACGGGCAGGTTTAGCAGCTTTACAGTCTTTTGGAAGACCTCTTAGAATAGAGTTAATGGTATTAATAGATAGAAGATTTAGTAGAGAGCTACCTATTCAGCCAGATTATAAAGGTAGGCAAGTGGACGCTATTAATTCGGAAAGAGTAGAGGTAAAATGGAAAGAGGTTTCAGGTAAAGATGAAGTTCATTTGGTAAATTATTAGAGATGGAAAAACAGATAAGTGTAAAGCATCTTTTAGGTATAAAAGGTTTAAATAGAGATGATATAGACTTGATATTTAAAACGGCAGATAATTTTAAGGAGATCATCAATAGACCTATAAAAAAGGTTCCTACACTTAGAGATATTACCATTGCTAATTTATTTTTTGAAAATAGTACGCGTACTAAACTCTCTTTTGAATTGGCAGAAAAAAGACTCTCAGCTGATGTAATTAATTTCTCTTCGTCCTCTTCTTCAGTAAATAAAGGGGAAACACTAGTAGATACTGTAAATAATATACTCGCAATGAAAGTAGATATAATAGTGATGAGGCATCCTAATCCTGGAGCAGGTGTATTTTTATCTAAATATATAGATGCAAAAATAATAAATGCAGGAGATGGAACGCATGAGCACCCTACGCAAGCACTTTTAGATTCTTATTCTATCAGAGAAAAATTAGGGAAAGTAGAAGGTAAAAAAGTAGTAATAGTAGGAGATATATTACACTCTAGAGTTGCTATATCTAATATTTTTGCATTACAACTTCAAGGTGCTCAAGTAATGGTATGTGGTCCTACTACACTTGTACCTAAACATATAAGGAAATTAAATGTAGAAGTAGAACATAATTTAAAAAGAGCATTACAATGGTGTGATATTGCTAATATGCTTAGAGTTCAGAATGAAAGACAAAATATTAAATTTTTTCCATCGTTTAGGGAATATATTAGGATGTATGGATTAAATATGGAATTACTAAATTCATTGGACAAAGAAATTGTAATTATGCATCCAGGACCTGTAAATAGAGGAGTAGAAATTACCAGTGAAATAGCAGATTCAGAACATTCTATTATATTGGATCAAGTAGAAAATGGAGTAGCTATAAGGATGGCTATACTGTATCTATTAGCTAATAGAAAAGAAAATAGAAAAGAAACCTGAAAATTAGTAAAATGAAAAAAATAGATGTAGATTTATAAATGCAGGAAGAAATATATTCTATTACCTTCTCTCGTAGTATAAAATCGTTGTTTTGTTATCAATTATTGGAGTATTTTTTGTATATCACATGAAAGAGATTCTAAAAAACAACGATACTAATAATAGAGAAGTTAAAAGATAAGGCTAATTTATGGCTCTTGTCTCTAAATTTGAAAATAAAAAACTATATTCAATGTTGTAAATAAAAAATTAACTTAAATGTAGGTAAAAAATGAATGTGTGGAAACCAATACAAAAAGTATTAACTATCAGGAGTTTTTAGGTTTTCTGATGGTGCTTTAGTTTTTGAGCATATCGGGTGTTTTAAATACTCAAAGATATTCAACGGATAAAGATATAGTTGTAAAAGAGTGAAATTATAAAGGTAGTATTTATTTAAATGTGTTTTGAACTTTCTATTTTAGGGTATTATGCAGCTATACCTAACACTGAAGGAATATCTTCGGCACAGCTTGTAAATATACATCATCGATATTTTTTAATCGATTGTGCTGAGGGTACGCAAAAGGAGTTAAGAAAGAGACGGATTAGATTTAATAAGATCAATCATATATTTATTTCTCATTTGCATGGTGATCATATATTTGGGCTTGTAGGTTATTTATCTACAGTTAGTTTATTAGGTAGAACAAAAGACGTATATATATATGCTCCAAAGGGCTTAAAAGAATTGGTAGATAACGTTTTTAGGCTGACTAGTACATATTTGAAATATACTATAAATTATATAGAGTTACAAAGTAGATATTCGCAGTTGGTATTTGAAGATGATAAGATAAAGGTATATACGATACCTTTGAAACATTCGGTGTATGCTAATGGCTTTTTATTTAGGGAAAAACAAAGTGAGAGAAAACTAAATATAAATAAAGTAAAAGAGAATAATATTCCTATATGTTATTATAGAAATATCAAATTAGGTAAGGATTATGTAAAACCAACTGGTGAGGTTATTCCAAATAATGAATTGACATTTGATCCTCCTCTTCCTAAAAGTTATGCGTATATTTCAGATACTAAATACTATAAAAATATTGTAGAACAAATTAGTAAAGTAGATGTTTTATATCACGAGGCTACATTTTTAGAAAAAGATAAGAACTTAGCTAAAGTTACTTTTCATTCTACTGCTAAGCAAGCAGCTACTATTGCTAAGTTAGCAAATGTAGGTAGATTGATATTAGGACATTTTTCTATAAGATATACAGATTTAGAATTCTTTAGAAGAGAAGCAAAAGATATTTTTCATAAAGTAGAGTTACCCATAGATAAAAAAATATTTGAAATATGAAGAAATATACTATATTACTTGCTGAAGACGATAAAGTGTATGCAAGCATTTTGAAGCATTATTTAGAAAAAAATGACTATGAAATTACTTTAGTAACCAATGGAAATATAGGTGTAGAAACATTTAAAAATAATTCATTTAACTTATGTATACTGGATGTAATGATGCCTATACGAGATGGTTTTTATATGGCAAGAGAAATAAGAAAGATAAATAAATTTATACCTATTATATTTCTTACGGCAAAATCTGTAAAGCAAGATATGATTATGGGATACCAGTCTGGAGCAGATGATTATTTGCCTAAACCCTTTGACGAGGAATTATTATTACATAAGATAAGAGCCTTTTTGAATAAATCTCAAATAAGAGACCATAGGCTTAAAAAAGATATTCTGCACTGTAATATAGGTGATATATATTTTGATGTAACCTCTAGAGAACTTCAATATAATCATAAAGTCATTACTTTGTCTCCTAGAGAAACAGAGTTGTTAAAATATTTTTGCGTATATAAAAATGAGGTGTTATATAGAGATGTAATATTAAATGAGATATGGGGAGAAAACAACTATTTTACGGGTAGGAGCATGGATGTATATATTACTAGACTCAGAAAATATTTGAGGGTAGATGCAAGTGTGAAACTTATAAATATTCCTAATCGAGGATATAAACTATCAGATAAATAAGATTGATACATTGAATATTCTAAGAAATAAAATATCGTTTTCTAATATTTTTATTTTTTCAATTCTTGTCTTTTTAGCAGTTATTTCAGGTATATTGGTCTCTAAGGCTGAACTTTTAGGAGCATTTGGATTAATAGCTTTTTCCGGTGCAATATTGTATTTTTATTTTTTCTGTAAAAATCCTATTATAGGTATTTATAGTATGATAGTAATGGGATTTTTGATACCTTTTTTCAATAGATATTTTCCGGTTGCTCCTTTTGGACTTTCTATAGATTCTCTGTTAGTACTTACTATTGTAATATATTTCATAAAAGAATGGCGTAATTTCAGTTTAAAACCACTTAAAAACTCATTGACTTTAGCATTTTTTATTTGGTTTTTATTTGTTGTAATGATGCTTGGAAATCCTTTGGTAAGGAGTTATATAGCTTGGTTTTATGCTATGAGAGGTTTAGCACTGTATTCTTTTTTAATTGTTCCTTTGGGGTTTTTGATATTCAATGACAGAAAGAATTTTGAACGTCTATTTTTATTGGTTGTTCTATTTGAAATTATAGGGTCGTTGTGGGGAATAAAACAATTATTTATAGGTGTTTCGGCTGCTGAACAGAGGTGGTTAGATGCAGGAGCAGCAGATACACATATTCTGTTTGGTAAACTCAGAGTATTTTCATATTTTACCGATGCTGCTCAATTTGGAAGTAGTCAAGCTCATATAGGTTTAGTTTCGTTAGTATTTGCTATAGCAGATAAAATAAAATGGCGTAAGTGGTACTATTTTATAGGGGCTATATTGTGTTTTTATGGAATGCTTATATCGGGGTCTAGAGCTCCTATTATAATTCCTGCTGCTGGGGGACTTATTGTACTTATTATGAGTAAAAAATGGAAACTTTTGATAATAGGACTAACTATTGGTATAGGAGCTTTTGTATTTTTAAAATATACTACAATACTTCAAAGTAATTATCAGATTAATAGGTTACGTACAGCATTAGATCCCAAGGATGACCCTTCATTCATGGTGCGAAAAAATAGAGAAATGGCTGTAGCTAAATATTTAAAAGGTAAATTATTAGGTGAAGGTATAGGTTCGGCAGGTTTTTGGGTAGGAGGTTTTTACCGGGTACATTTTTGGCGGAGATAGGAACTGATGGACACTATACACGTATATGGATGGAGACGGGTTTTATAGGAATGTTTTTGTATATTGGATTGATGTTATTTATTCTGGTAAAAGTATTTATCATTACTTGGAAGTTGAAAAATGATGAACTCCGAATGAAGATGTCAGCTATTGTAGGTAGTTTTTTTGCCTTACTGGTAGCGAGTTATACCAATGGACTTATTGTACAAGTGCCTACGGGAATTATATTGTGTTTGAATTTAGTATATGTATATTTGGCACCCAAATTAGATGCTCAAGCAATGCGTTTACAAGAAAGTAATTATAATCAAAAAAATTAAGTTTACCTAAAAGTGAAAAATATATTATTGTATATATTGAGTTTGAATATATTATTTGCTCAAGATAGATATCCTAAAGATTTTAGAAATCCTTTAAATATACCCATTACTTTGTCGGGAACCTTTGGGGAGTTAAGAGAGAACCATTTTCATGCAGGTATAGATATTAGAACTAATGGAATAGAGGGTTTGCCCATTTTTTCTGTACAAGACGGATATATTTCAAGGATAAAGATCTCGTTGAGAAGTTATGGAAAAGTACTTTATATCGATCATCCTAATGGTTATACAACGGTATATGGACATCTTCAGAAGTTTAATGACCCAATAGAAAAGTTTGTAAAACGGAAACAGTACAAAAATAAGAGTTTTACTTTAGATATAAGCTTAAAGCAAAATAAACTTAAAATAAAAAAAGGGCAAATCATAGCTTTTTCAGGTAATACAGGAGGGTCTAATGGACCCCATTTACATTATGAAGTAAGAGAAACTAAAACACAAAAAGTGATTAATCCATTGCTTACAAATATAAAAATAAAAGATAGAGAAAATCCTATCATTAAGGGGATATATCTATATCCTCTTTCTGAATGGAGTACTGTAAATAGGATAGATACGGTTTTAAAAGTTAATTTGATTAAAAAAATGGGCAAATGGGTAAGTAGTGATACCATACCTATATGTGGTAGAATAGGTTTTGGAGTATCTACAATAGACTTATTCAATAAAGGTAGAAATAAAAATGGAGTATATGGTATAGATATTTTTATAGATACGGTATTGAGTTATTCCTATAGAATGAATAAAATATCATTTGACGAAATGAAATATATCAATACTCATATAGATTTTAAATATTGGAAGAGAGATCGTATAAAAATTCAAAAGGGTTTTATAGAGCCGCAAAATAAATTATCCATATATCAGAAAACAGCAAAACAGAGAGTGATATTTACGAAACCTAATCAATTGTATAAGGTTACTTTTAAGATAAGAGATTATAATTCTAATGAATCATTAGCAGAGATATATTTAAAAGGTATCGACTATCCTTATATAAAAAAACAAAAAAAGAATACTCATTTGCATATAAAGAATAGGAATAATCCATTTAGATATGAAAATGAAGATATAGAAATTCTATTTCCTAAAAATGCTTTTTTTGAGGATATATTTTTTGAGTTTGAAAGACGAGATTCAATTTATAAAATTCACAATAAATATACTGCTTTGCAGAATCCAATTATTTTAAAGTTCAACATATCTGAAATTCCTTTTTTGTTAAGAGAAAAGATGCTACTTATGGAGATAAATAAAGACGATGAACTAGAGCCGTTAGGAGGGTATATAAAAGGAGATAAATTGATTTTAAAAACTAAGAAAATGGGAAAGATGATACTAAGCTGTGATACTTTGCCTCCAGTCATAAAGGCTATAAATATAGATATGGATAAAGATATGGCATCAGAGGAAAAAATAGAGTTAAATATTTCAGATGATTTATCAGGAATATACAAAATTACACCCTCTATTGATGGGGAGTGGGTTTTAATGGAGTATGATGCCAAAACGGGAGATTTATTTTACAATTTTAAAGATAAAGTACTCTCAAAAGGCAAACATTTACTAAAGGTAATTGTAACAGATGGTAAGAATAATACTTCTGTAGTCCAGTATCCTTTTTATAGGTAAATATGATTTTGATGTAATATCATAAATTTTTCGTATGCAAAACGAAAAAAAATTATTTTCTTTTTTCATTATCAATTAATTTTTTTGTTAATTTTGCACTATAATTGAATTATTGATAATTTATCATTAATAATTAATAACTAATCATTACTAAAATGAAAAAGATTAGATATTTTTTTGGTTTATTAGCATTCATATTTTCTATAAGCCAACTCACCCAATGTAATAAGGAAGATAAGTCTTCGGAAAAGAGCAAAGAGGCATCGATAGTCTCCTTTGAATTAGGCACTTATAAAGGCAAGTTAAACGGAACCTCCTTCATTATAGAGGTACCCTACGCAGCGGATATAAGTTCTTTATCGGCAAAGGTAGAGTTATCGGCAAAGGCAACGATCAAACCCGACCCAAAGACAGTGAAAGATTGGAGCAATCCAGTATCGTTTACAGTAACTGCAGAGAATGGAAACACCAATAAATATACAGTAACGGTAAAAATATTACCTCCAGTATTGACCTTTGAAAAACTGACCAAAGAATATACAAAAGGTGGGCATCTGAATGCTACAGAAATTCTAAATCATGTAAAAGGTGCAAAGGCTGGCTATACTTTAAAAGAGATCACAAATCTGAATCCAAATGATATAGTGGTAATTAATGGAACTGCACCAAATCTAAGGTTAGCATTTAATCGTGCGGGCGTTTTTACGGCTTCGTTGCGCTTAAAACACAATGCTACATCAGATTTGGATGTAACGCTCAGTAATGCAGCGTTTGAAATTGCAAAGGGGGATGCTCCTTTGGCTTTAAACTGGATAAAACAAAGCAAGGTTTATGGTTTGGGAGAAGAGATCAGCAATGGGGAGTTATTGGCAGGTCTTAACGGAACAAAAACGGGCTATACCATTAAAACAGTAACCATCAGTGATGCAGGAGGTACAGGCGCAAGGGTTTCAGGTAGTGGCACTTCAGCTAAGATCGTCGGTTATACCAAGGCAGGTACTTTGACTTTATCGATTGTATTTGAACACGATACCAAGGAGGATAAAAACATCACTGGTGGGCAGTTTGAAATTACGAAGGCGTCAGCACCGCGTTTAACTTGGACGAAGCAAAGGAAGCCGTTTAGCAGCGACGGAGAAATTACCAATACCCATTTATTAGCAGGCGTTACAGGAAGCGGTAAGACAGGATACACTATTAAAACCGTTACCATTATTAATACAAACGGTACAGGTGCGAGGGTTTCAGGGAGCGGTACTTCAGCTAAAATTACGAGTTATACCAAAGCGGGTACGCTTACGCTTACCCTTGTGTTAGTACACGATACTAAAGAGGATGTAACCCTTAGAAATGCACAGTTTGAAATTACAAAGGCGTCAGCACCGCGTTTAACTTGGACGAAGCAAAGGAAGCCGTTTAGCAGTAGTGGCGAAATTACCAACGCCAATCTATTAGCAGGCGTTACAGGCAGTGGTAAGAATGGATACACCATTAAAACCGTTAGGATCACCCATACAAACGGTACAGGTGCGAGGGTTTCAGGGAGCGGCAGGGCTGCTAAAATTACGAGTTATACCAAAGCAGGTACGCTTACGCTTACGATTGTTTTACAACACGATACTAAAGACGATGTGACTCTTAGAAACGCACAGTTTGAGATTACGAAGGCGTCAGCAACGCCTTTAAGTTGGACGAAGCAAACGAAACCGTTTAGCAGTGGTGGCGAAATTACGAATCCCGAGCTATTAGCAGGCGTTACGGGCAGTGGTAAGACGGGTTACACCATTAAAACCGTTACCATTACCAATAAAAACGGTACAAGTGCGACTGTTTCAGGGAGCGGCAGGGCTGCTAAAATTACGAGTTATACCAAAGCGGGTACGCTTACGCTCACCCTTGTTTTACAAAACACTACGAAACCAGATGTAACCCTTAGAAACGCACAGTTTGAAATTTATCTTGATATTTTTAAGATAAGTAGTGCTGGGGAAGTAACCCTTAAAACAGGCGTTCGCAAAAATAGTTTAACAACAGTAACCATTCCTTATATGATTAGTGGTACCACTGTAACCAGTATTGGATATCGGGCATTTAAAGATTGTAGCAAACTTACCAGTATTACGATTCCTAATTCTGTAACCAGTATTGAACATCAGGCATTTAAAGATTGTAGTTCACTTACCAGTATTACGATTCCTAATTCTGTAACCAGTATTGGAGAGCAAGCATTTTATAATTGTACTTCACTTGCCAGTATTGCGATTCCTAATTCCGTAACCAGTATTATAGACGGTGCATTTTATAATTGTACTTCACTTGCCAGTATTACGATTCCTAATTCTGTAACCAGTATTGGAGAGCGAGCATTTTATAATTGTACTTCACTTGCCAGTATTACGATGGGTAATTCCGTAACCAGTATTGAAAGTATGGCATTTAATGGTTGTACTTCACTTACCAGTATTACGATGGGTAATTCCGTAACCAGTATTGGAGATTGGGTATTTTCTGGTTGTAGTTCACTTACCCGTATTACGATTCCTAATTCCGTAACCAGTATTAAATATAAGGCATTTTATAATTGTAGTTCACTTACCAGTATTACGATGGGTAATTCCGTAACCAGTATTGCAGGTTCGGTATTTCACTCTTGTAGTTCACTTACCAGTATTACAATTCCTAATTCCGTAACAACTATTGGAAATGAGCCATTTAGGGATTGTAGCAAGCTCATTACCATACGGGTACCCAATGCAAAAGTATCTAGTTGGAAAGCGAACCTAAAAAAAGGTAATAGTGCATCAGTGGTGGGGTATTAAGTAATAGGGAGAGCCCCGTGTCTGTCCTAAATGGTGGTGAATACTTTTTTAATCCCCCTTTGTGTCCCCCTTTAAAAGGGGGACACAAAGGGGGTCAGCACAAACACACAGAGCAAGTCCCTACTTTTTTGCGTATTTAATCCCCCTTTAAAAAGGGGGACTAAGAGGGGGTGCCCGCAATTTTTTTTGAAATTTTCCCAAAGATGCCCCTACTAAAATAATTTCTCTCTATACCTGTTTTGAAAAAAATTATTTTTTTGGTTTAAGAAAATAATTTTTTGTTAAATTTGCACCATAATTGAATTATTAATAACTAATCATTACTAAAATGAAAAAGAATAGATATTTTTTTGGTTTATTAGCATTTATATTTTCTATGAGCCAACTGACCCAATGTACTAAAGACGATAAATCTTTGAAAAAGAGCAAAGAGGCATCCATCATCTCCTTTGAATTAGGCACTTATAAAGGCAAGTTAAACGGCACCTCATTATTAATAGAGGTACCCTACGCAGCGGATATAAGTTCTTTATCGGCAAAGGTAGAGTTATCGGCAAAGGCAACGATCAAACCCGACCCAACGACAGTGAAAGATTGGAGCAATCCAGTATCGTTTACAGTAACCGCAGAGAATGGAGAGAGCAAAAAATATACAGTAGAGGTAAAAATATTACCTCCAGTATTGACCTTTGAGAAACTGACCAAAGAATATACAAAAGGTGGTCATTTGAATGCTACAGAAATTCTAAAGCATGTAAAAGGTGCAAAGGCTGGCTATACTTTAAAAGAGATCACAAATCTGAATCCTAATGATATAGTAACGGTCAATGGAAGTGCGCCAAATCTAAGGTTAGCATTTAATCGTGTGGGCGTTTTTACGGCTTCTTTGCACTTAAAACACAATGCTACCTCAGATTTGGATGTAACGCTCAGTAATGCAGCGTTTGAAATTACAAAGGGGGATGCTCCATCGGATTTAAACTGGAGAAAACAAAGCAAGGTTTATGGTTCGGGGGGAGAGATAAGCAACGTTGAATTATTAGGCGGTTTACAGGGACCAAAAGAGGGCTATCGTATCAAATCAGTACAGATTACAAATGATTCATCAGGAAGTGGTGCGCGTGTTTCAGGTAGTGGTACTGCAGCTAAAATCATTGGTTACGGCAAAGCTACTATCTTGACGTTGACACTTGTACTCGAACACGCTACCAAAGCAGACAAAACCATAACGGGTGCACAATTTGAACTTACCAGTGGAGATGTACCTTTAAGTTGGAGCAGACAAAGCAAGGTGTACAGTCCCGCAGGAGAGATAAGCAATGCAGCGTTATTGAACGGTGTGCGCGGTACAAAAACAGGTTATCGTATCAAAACCGTACGGATTACCAATGATTCAGGGGGCAGTGGTGCAAGGGTTTCAGGTACTGGTACTGCAGCTAAAATCATTGGTTACGGCAAAGCTACTATCTTGACGTTGACGCTTGTAGTTGAACACGATACCAAAGCACAAAAAACCATAACGGCGGCAGTATTTGAAATTACAAAGATGGCTGCACCTATCAATTTAACTTGGGTAAAAAAATTGAAGAGGTATCGTTCTGGAGAGGAGATAAGCAATGCTGAATTATTAGAAGGTCTCGAAGGTTCAAAAGTAGGGTATCGGATTAAAACCGTAGAGATTACGACTGATTCAGGGGGTAGTGGTGCGCGTGTTTCAGGTAGTGGTACTGCAGCTAAGATCGTCAGTTATGGCAAACCTACTATCCTGACGTTGACACTTGTATTTGAACATGATACGAAAGCGGATAAAACCATAAGTAATGCAAAATTTGAAATTACCAGTGGAGATGTACCTTTAAGTTGGAGCAGACAAAGCAAGGTGTACAGTCCCGCAGGAGAGATAAGCAATGCAGCGTTATTGAACGGTGTGCGCGGTACAAAAACAGGTTATCGTATCAAAACCGTACGGATTACCAATGATTCAGGGGGCAGTGGTGCAAGAGTTTCAGGTACTGGTACTGCAGCTAAAATCATTGGTTACGGCAAAGCTACTATCTTGACGTTGACGCTTGTACTTGAACACGATACCAAAGCACAAAAAACGCTCAGTAATGCAGTGTTTGAAATTAGAAAGATGCCCGTACCGGCTGATTTAACTTGGCGTAAACAAAGTAAGGTTTATAGTTTGGGAGGAGAGATAAGCAACGCAGAATTATTAAACGGTCTTAGCGGTACAAAAACAGGCTATCGAATAAAAACAGTAACCATAAGTAATAAAGCAGGTACAGGAGCAAGGGTTTCAGGGAATGGCACTTCAGCTAAGATCGTCAGTTATACCAAGGTGGGTATCTTGACGTTATCGATTGTATTTGAACACGATACCAAGGAGGATAAAAACATCACTGGTGGGGCGTTTGAAATTACGAAGGGTTCAGCATCGAGTTTAAGCTGGACCAAGCAAACGAAGCCGTTTAGCAGTGGTGGCGAAATTACCAATGCCGATTTATTAGCAGGTGTTACGGGCAGTGGTAAGAATGGATACACCATTAAAACCGTTACGATTAGTAATGATGGAGGTACAAGTGCAGTGGTTTCAGGGAGCGGTAGGGCTGCTAAAATTACGAGTTATACCAAAGCGGGTACGCTTACGCTCACCCTTGTATTAGCACACGATACCAAAAGGGATGTAACCCTTAGAAATGCACAGTTTGAAATTACGAAGGGCAGTGCGGAAAGTTTAAGTTATACCAAGCAAACAAAGCGGTTTAGCAGTGGTGGCGAAATTACCAATGCAGAATTATTAGCAGGCGTTACGGGCACTGGTAAGAATGGATACACCATTAAAACCGTTACCATTACTAATTATGGTAGCATGACCAGTGCACGTGTTTCAGGAAGCGGCAAAACAGCTAAAATTACGGGTTATAACAAAGTAGGTACGCTTACGCTTACCCTTGTGTTAGTACACGATACTAAAGAGGATGTAACCCTTAGAAATGCACAGTTTGAAATTACAAAGGCGTCAGCACCGCGTTTAACTTGGACGAAGCAAACGAAGGCATTTAGCAGTAGTGGCGAAATTACCAACGCCAATCTATTAGCAGGCGTTACAGGCAGTGGTAAGAATGGATACACTATTAAAACCGTTAACATTACGAATACAAACGGTACAAGTGCGAGGGTTTCAGGGAGCGGTACGGCTGCTAAAATTACGAGTTATAACAAAGTAGGTACGCTTACACTAACCATTATATTAGAGCATAATACTAAAGAAGATGTAACCCTTAGAAATGTGGAGTTTGAGATTGTGCTTTTAGGTTGGACCAAGCAAACGAAACCGTTTAACAGTGGTGGCGAAATTACCAATGCCGAGCTATTAGCAGGCGTTACGGGCAGTGGTAAGAATGGATACACCCTTAAAACCGTTAACATTACCAATACAAATGGTACAGGTGCGAGGGTTTCAGGGAGTGGTACTTCAGCTAAAATTACGAGTTATAACAAAGCAGGTACGCTCACGCTTACCCTTGTGTTAGCACACCCCGGCAAAGCAGATGCTACTATTTCAAATGCACAATTTCATATTTATAGAGATATTTTTACGATAAGTAGTCTTGGGGAAGTAGAACTTAAAACAAGCGTTGACAAAAAGAGTTTAACAACAATAACCATTCCCTATATGATTAATGGTACCACCATAACCCTTATTAAAACAGCGGCATTTGGGTTTTGTACTTCACTTACCAGTATTACGATTCCTAATTCCGTAACTACTATTAAAGAGCTTGTATTTCATCAATGTACTTCACTTACCAGTATTACGATTCCTAATTCCGTAAACCGTATTGACCCTTTGGCATTTGTTGGTTGTACTTCACTTACCAGTATTACGCTTTCTAATTCCGTAAAAAAGATTTCAGATTCGATATTTGCTAAATGTAGTTCACTTACCAGTATTACGATTCCTAATTCCGTAACCAGTATTGGAGTGGAGGCATTTTCTGAATGTAGTTCACTTACCAGTATTACGATTCCTAATTCCGTAACAACTATTGGAAATCAGCCATTTAAAGATTGTAGCAAGCTCACTACCATAGAGGTACCTACAGCTAAGGTGAATGATTGGAAAGCGAACCTAAAAAAAGGTAATAGTGCATCAGTGGTGGGGTATTAAGGTAGATTAAAGTGATGTTCATCATAGTATAAAAGGCAAGTAGGGACAGGTCCCTACTTTTTTGCGTATTTAATCCCCCTTTAAAAAGGGGTAAAATCCCCCTTTGTCTCCCTTTAAAAAGGGGGTTAAAGGCTTTCTCTTGCAATTTTTTTTAACGGTTACTCAGGGAATCTGAAGTATTTACCTCCCAAAAATAATTTTTTATAACAATTTTTTTGCTGAAATTCTAAAAATTAATCGAACTATCTTAACGATATATAGTATTTTTGTCCTTAATTAAACTTTAGATATTCAAAATCATGAAAATAATAGCTGTAATACCTGCTAGATATAATGCCAGTAGATTTCCGGGCAAATTAATGGCAAAGTTAGGAGATGATACTGTAATACTTAAAACCTATAAATCTACTGTAAATACGAACCTATTTGATGAAGTATTTATAGCAACAGATAGCCTTATGATACAAGATGAAATTCAAAAAAACGGTGGCAAAGCTATCATGAGTAAAAAAGAGCACCCATGCGGTAGTGATAGAATAGCCGAAGCGGTAGAAGATATGCCCGTAGATATTATTGTAAATGTACAAGGCGATGAACCTTTTGTAAATAAAGAT
Organism: Ichthyobacteriaceae bacterium; assembly: GCA_965226285.1. GTDB lineage: Bacteria > Bacteroidota > Bacteroidia > Flavobacteriales > Ichthyobacteriaceae > CBDDCQ01. Next base: position 101,448 of record CBDDCQ010000005.1, on the reverse strand, counting down.
GCTTTAGAAAAAATCATCGATGTATTTAAAACAGACTACAACAAAGATATTGCAGTATCTTCTCTGATGCAAGAACTAAAAAATCTAAAAGAAATAGAAGACCCAAATTTTGTAAAAGTAGTAGTAGATAAAGATAATTTTGCAATGTATTTCTCGCGCTGCCCAATTCCCTACCTCAGAGATAAATCTATCCATACCAAATACTATGAACACATAGGTGTATATGGCTTTAGAAAAGAGGCACTTTTAGATTTTTATAGAATGCCTATGAAAACCAACGAGTCTACTGAAAAAATAGAAGCCATACGTTATTTGGAATACGGAAAAAAAATAAAAATGATAGAAACTCATTACATAGGAGTAGAAATAGACACTCCTGAAGACTTGAAAACAGCTAATGACTTTCTAATACGCCCACCAAAACGGAATGTACACAAACAAGCAAAGTGAGGCAATAACTATAATTGCCCGTTAAAGGCTTACAAGTGGATTAGTAAATTATGTTTACAAAAAGCATTTTATAGAAGAAAAAGCAAAGAAAGAAAGTTTGATTGCAGTAAAACATAGTAAGAATGAGTTTACAAAAGAGATCGATCATACTTAATGGAATAGCTTGCCTGTCGGCAGACATGGGAGCTTTGTAAGGTAAGATGAAGCCAATTTAGGAGTATTCATAAATAAGAATTTCATAATCAATTAGGAGTGTGAATGGAGATATCATTATCAATAGAAAAAATTGTATATTTGCCTCTTATAATTGGGTTAGAAAAAATCCACTTAAATTATCTTAAACTTAAATTTTAAATTAAACGTATGCCATACTTGTATATTGTTAAGATATTTATAGAGATACTGTTTGTATATTTTTGTTTTGCAGTGTTATACCAGTGTATTTATTCATTTTTTAGTTTATTTGCGTATAAAAAGAAGTTTGATAATGCAGTAGAGAAATTTTATAAGATAGTTGTAATGATACCGGGGTATAAGGAAGATGGGGTAATTGTAAATGTAGCCGAGCAGGCTCTTAAACAAGATTACCCTTCAGATATGTACGATGTGATTGTGATTGCTGATTCTTTTCAAGATGACACTTTAAAACAATTATCTAAATTACCTGTGAAGTTACAAGAAGTTAGTTTTAATAAGAGTACTAAGTCAAAGGCACTGAATAAAGCAATGTCTTTAATAGATGAAAACACCTATGATGTGGCATTGATATTAGATGCGGATAATGTTATGGAAAATGATGTGCTTAGTAAAATAAATACTTCGTTTAACCAAGGATATAAAGTAGTACAAGGGCATAGAGTAGCTAAAAACACTAATACTACTTATGCTGTGTTAGATGCCATTAGTGAGGAACTGAATAATAATTTGTTAGGCAAAGGACATAGAGTATTGGGATTGTCTTCTCGATTGGTGGGTTCTGGCATGGCATTTGATTATAAATTGCTGAAAAAAACTATGGCTCAAATAGATGCAGTAGGTGGGTTTGATAAAGAGCTTGAACTACGACTGATGAGGCAAGGATATAAGGTAGATTATATACCGTGTGCTTATATATATGACGAAAAGGTTCAAAATTCCAATGTAATGGTAAAACAGAGATCTAGATGGATTTCAGCACAATTTTATTATTTTTATAAATTTTCAATTTCTGCTATAGTTCATTTATTTACTAAGGCTAATATAGACTTTTTTAATAAATGGTTACAAATGGCATTACCGCCTAGGCTGATACTACCCGGAGTTTTGTTAGGAGTAGCTTTGTTTTATGGGATAACATTTCAATATGCATATTTTTACAAATGGTTTATATTATTTGGATTGTTAGTATTGTCCTACGCATTGGCTATACCCAGAAGATTGTATAATAAAAAGATGTTAAAAGCCTTATTTTATTTACCACAGGTTTTTATAAAAATGTTATTATCACTTTTTAAAATAAGAGGAACTAATAAGGCATTTGTACATACTCCACATACAGCTACGCAAGTGGAAAAAATAAAAAAATAACATGGAAATACTTTTTTGGATATTTTTAGGCATTGTTTTTTACACTTATATAGGCTATGGAATATTATTGTATTTTATGGTACTTATCAAAAGGTTATTCACAAAAAAAGTAAAATATTCATATTTTGAACCGAAAGTTACCCTGTTGGTACCTGCTTATAATGAGGAGGATTATATTATGGATAAGGTTAAAAATACTTTTGAATTAGATTATCCAAAAGATAAATTAAAGATTGTATTTATTACTGATGGTTCTACTGATGACACCCCAAAATTATTAAGTAAAGTAGAAGGAATAACTTTGTTACATCAAGATAAGAGACAAGGTAAATCTATGGCGGAAAATAGGGCAATGAAGTATGTAAATACCCCTTTTGTGATATTTTGTGATGCCAATACACATTTGAATCCGCAGGCAGTAAAAGAATTGATGAAGCATTATCAAAATTCTAGAGTAGGAGGAGTGTCAGGTGAGAAAAAAATCATGAAAAATAAAAGTGATAATGCCTCTGGAGCAGGAGAGGGTTTTTATTGGAGATATGAATCATTTCTTAAAAAAATGGACGCTGAATTACTTACTATAGTAGGAGCAGCTGGAGAGTTAGTTTCTTTTAGAACAGAATTAGTAGAAGATTTGGAATCTGATACTATATTAGATGATTTTGTGCAGTCTGTAAGGATAGCTCAAAAGGGATATAGATTTTTGTATGAACCCAATGCTTATGCTTTGGAAACAGCTTCTTCTTCGGTAGGAGAAGAACTCAAAAGAAAAGTGCGTATTGCAGCTGGAGGTTGGCAATCTATGTTGAGATTGTTATCGGTTTTTAATTTTTTTAAACACCCTGTACTTACATTTTTATATGTATCACATAGGGTGCTTAGGTGGAGTATCACGCCATTATGTTTATTGGCGTTGTTTGTTATAAATTTAATTTTGATAGATTTTCATTCATTTTATCAAATGTTTTTTACGCTTCAGTTGGTGTTTATATTTATGGCAAGTATAGGATGGAAGTTGGAAAGAAGAAATATAAGATTAAAAGTTTTATTTATTCCTTTTTATTTTATAATGATGAATTACGCTGTAATATTAGGGTTCTTTAGGTATATAAACCAAAAACAATCTGCGAGTTGGGAACGTTCTAAGAGAAGTTAAAAAAGCATGGATTAGTTTTTTATTTAATAAAAATATGTAAATTTGCGCACCTGTGCGGTAGGAAGGAGTGTTTAATAAAAATAATTAAAGTAATTGTGGATACATTGAGTTACAAAACAATTTCAGCCAATAAGCAAACAGTAAAAAAACAGTGGTTGCTGGTAGATGCTGAGGGAGAATCTTTAGGACGTTTGGCTTCTAAGGTCGCCAAAATGATAAGAGGTAAATATAAGCCTGATTTTACTCCGCATGTAGATTGTGGAGATAATATAGTAGTATTAAATGCAGAAAAAATACAACTTACGGGTAATAAGTGGGATAATAAAGTGTATTTAAAACATACAGGTTATCCAGGTGGACAAAAATCTGTTACAGCATCACAAATGTTTGATAAAGATCCTAGAAGGTTAATTGAAAATGCAGTGAGAGGGATGTTACCTAAAAATAAATTAGGTAGAGCATTGTTTAAAAACTTATATGTGTATGTAGGGCAGGAGCACGATCAAAAAGCTCAAAAACCTAAAAAAGTTAATTTAAAAGATTATAAATAAAAAAATATGGAGACTATTCATAAGATAGGAAGAAGAAAATCTTCAGTGGCTCGTGTATATTTATCTAAAGGAAAAGGTAAAGTGATTGTAAATAAGAGAGAAGTTAAAGAGTATTTTCCTGCAGTATTGGTGTATAAAGTTCATCAGCCTTTTGTATTGACGGGTACAGAAAAAAAATACGATGTGAAAGTAAATGTAGAGGGAGGAGGTGTCACAGGTCAAGTAGAGGCTGTAAGGTTAGCTTTATCTAGAGCCCTTGTAGCACTTGATGAGAATCATAAAACTCTACTTAAATCTTCAGGATTGCTTACTAGAGATGCTAGAGAAGTAGAGCGTAAAAAATATGGGCAAAAGAAAGCGAGAAAAAAATTCCAGTTTAGTAAACGTTAATAGATAAGGAAGGAGGCTTATTTTTAAACCCAATTAGTTTAGAATCTAAATTTAAAAGACCTCTGTAGTAGGAGTTACTTTTAGGTTGTCTAAATTACTTAAAAATAGAAAAACAGAAAGTAAACTAATTTATAAAGAATAAAAAATGTCAAAAAAAATAGAAGTAAATGAATTATTAGAAGCTGGTGTGCATTTTGGACACCTCACTAGAAAATGGAATCCATCTATGGCTCCTTATATATTCATGGAAGCCAAAGGTGTTCATATTATAGACTTAAATAAAACGGCTTTAAAATTAGAACAGGCTGCAAACGCTTTGCGAAAAATAGTATCTACAGGTAGAAAAGTACTTTTTGTAGCTACTAAAAAGCAAGCTAAGGATATTATAGCAGATAAGGCAAGTAAAATACAAATGCCATATATTACTGAAAGATGGTCTGGTGGAATGCTTACAAATTTTGTAACCATCAGAAAGGCTATCAAAAAGATGAATGCTATAGATAAGATGAAGAAAGATGGTTCTTACGATAAACTTTCAAAGAGAGAACGTTTACAAATAGATAGACAAAGAGCTAAATTAGAAAAAAACTTAGGTTCTATATCTGATATGACTCGTTTACCGGCAGCATTGTTTGTAGTAGATGTAAAAAAAGAGCATATAGCTGTTGCAGAAGCTAATAGATTAAACATTCCTGTATTTGCAATGGTAGATACGAATTCAAGTCTTAAAGGTATAGATTTTGTGATACCTTCTAATGACGATGCTTGCAAATCTATATACAAGGTATTGAGTGTAATAACAGATAGTATGCAAGAGGGATTGGAGAAAAGAAAAGAAGATAAAGAAAAGCAAAAAGCTAAAAAGCAGGAGGTAAAATCGTAAAAATAAATAATAAAAAATTACAAGTATTATGTCAAAAGTAACAGCCGCTGATGTAAATAAATTAAGAAAGCAGACGGGTGCAGGGATGATGGATTGTAAAAAAGCCTTAGTAGAGGCTGAATCTGATTTTGAAAAAGCTATTGAAATACTTAGAAAAAAAGGACAAAAAATAGCTGCTAAAAGAGCTGATAGAGAATCGACCGAAGGAGCGGTGATAGCCAAAACAACTCAAAATAATAAGGTAGGAGTGCTTGTTTCTCTTAACTGTGAAACAGATTTTGTTGCTAAAAATGAGGATTTTATTAAGTTAGCGAGTGATTTTGTAAATGTAGCATTGGAGGCTGGTGTAGAGTCTAAAGAGGATTTCCTTAAATTAAATTTTGAAGGGATGACTGTAGAGGAGAAACTTATAGAGCAAACAGGTGTAATAGGAGAAAAGATAGAAATACAAGCCTATGAAAAATTATCAGCTCCTTTTGTGGGGGCTTATATTCATGCAGGTAATAAAATTGCATCTATGGTTGCACTCTCTCATGACATACAAGGAGTAGATGTAGTAGCGAAAGATGTAGCCATGCAGGTAGCAGCTATGAATCCTATTGCATTAAATGAAGAGGGTGTGCCTTTGGAAGTTGTAGAAAAGGAGATAGAAATAGCTAAAGATCAATTAAGACAAGAAGGTAAACCCGAAGCTATGTTAGACCAAATTGCTAAAGGTAAACTCAATAGATTTTTTAAAGATAATACGCTAATAAATCAGGCTTTCATAAAAGATAGCAAGCAAACTGTAGATGGATATGTGAAGTCTATAAATAAGAATTTAAAAATTACAAATTTTGTGAGAGTAGGGCTAGGAGTATAGTTATTCTAAGTCTAATAAAAGTCATTTCAGAGACAATTTTTTATGTATAAACTCTTAAAAGTTTTATAGTTGTATTCTAAAAGACTTAATTTAAATTAAAAAATACTAAGATATGCAATTTCAAAAAATAAAAAAGGTAGTACTTGGATTAGTTATTATAGGATTTTTCTTTACATTTTTATTGTATAAGAATTTAAATGTAGAGAATACTACTTTTGTAAAAAAAGATATATTTATAAAAAAGCATCCTAAAAAGGAAAACCCTTTAGAGGCTTGGAAGCAAGATTATGAGTTGATTAAAAACCCTGTAACTGGAAAGCCAGAACCTGAAAAACTTATACCTATACGGGAAAAAGTACAAGAGTATTTACAAGATGCAAAGAGTTTTCCAATTGCTCCGGGTAGTCATTCATCTAATAGTTGGACATCGTTAGGACCTAATGATCAAGGAGGAAGAACTCGTGCGATAATGTTTGATCCAAATGATACTCAGAAAAAGAAAGTATGGGCAGGAGGTGTTACAGGAGGTTTGTGGTACAATAATGATATTACAAGCTCAACATCTAAATGGATGATTGTAGATGACTTTTGGAACAGTATAGGTGTTACTTGTATAGCTTATGATCCGAATAATACTAGAATATTTTATGTAGGAACAGGAGAAGGTTTTACTACTCGGAGTAGTAGTACTACTAAAGGAGCTGGTATATGGAAAACTACTGATGGAGGATCGAGTTGGAGTCGATTGTCTAGTAGTGTAAATTTTAAATATGTCAATGATATTGTAGTTAGAAATGAGGCAGGCAGTAGTGTTTTGTACGTGGGGGTAGATAGAGGATATTATAAAGGAAAATGGGATTCTAATAATGGGTTGTATCGCTCTACAAATGGTGGAAGTACTTTTACAGAAGTGATGGGAAGACCCACTAGTTGGACGAGGAATTATAGTCCTGTATGTATTAAATTAGCTAGTGATAATAGATTGTGGGTAAGTACTAGAAGAAATACTATAAATCGAGGAGGAGGTAGAATATTTTATTCAGATGATGGGACTACTTGGACGCAATCTTACTCTGTGGATAATGATATCTCTAGAGTTGCTATAGCTGTAGCACCTACAGATGCAAATTATGTATATGCGCTCATAGAAGAAAATTCTAGATTATCTAAGGTAATATATACTTCAAATAAAGGGGGAAATTGGACAGAGGTTGCAGAACCACAAGATGCAGATACGAGTATTTCCAATGATGATTTCACTAGAGGGCAGGGTTGGTACAATCTAGTAATACAGGTATCTCCTACAGATAAAAATACAATTATAGCAGGAGGAATAGATTTATTTAGGAGTACAAATAATGGAAGAAATTGGACTCAAATATCTAAATGGTCTAATAATAATAACTTGAGTGCTCTTACTTGTTCTTTAGTTCATGCGGATCAGCACGCTATAGTGTTTCGACCCGATTATCCCAATGAGGTTTTGTTTGGTAATGATGGAGGAGTCTATTACTGTTCAAGCTTATCTACTGCGCATAATACTAATGTTACAGGAGCTAGAAATAAAGGGTATGTAACTACGCAATTTTATACTTGTGCTATTTCTCCTACTTTGGCTGACTATTTAGGAGGGACTCAAGATAATGGTTCTTGGAATATATCTAGAATTAATAATGAATATGAGATTAAGATTACAGGTAGTGATGGGGGTGCTTGCTTTTTCTCTAAAAATTTGGTAAAAGGTAAGGAATATGCAATTACTTCTTATTACAGGAATTATTATAATCTTATCTATTATAATGGTACAAACTGGCGACTTAGTCGTATATTGTCAGATCCAAGAACAGGATCTTTTATAAATATAGCAGAATTAGATACAAATTTAGATATTTTATATACTTACAAAGAGTCGGGAAAAATTTATAGAGTTGCATCCATCAATCCTCCATCTACTCCAGTGGTGACAACTACGTTAGATATAAATGGAATAACTGGAGTAACAGCTATGCGAGTATCTCCTTATACTAAGAATTCCACTACTTTGCTTCTAGGAGATAATACAGGTGCAATAGTAAAGAGTACAAATACCAATACTACACCTGTAGTAACTACTTTATCTAATACGGGTATAACCCGTGCATCAGTAAGTAGTATATCATTTGGAAGTACTGAGGATAAGATATTGGTAACTTATGCCAATTATGGACTTACTAAAAAGATATTTTATTCTACTGATGGAGGAAACACTTGGCAAAATAAGACAGGGAATTTTCCTGATATGCCTATTCGTTCAGCTTTAATAAACCCTTATGATGAAGATGAAGTTATATTAGCAACAGAATTAGGTGTGTGGAAAACCACTAGTTTTAGTAATAATTCTCCAAATTGGACACCATCTAATACAGGTTTCGCCAATGTGCGTACAGATATGTTGCGTATGAGAAGATCTGATGGTAAAGTATTGGCTGCTACTCACGGTAGAGGTCTATTTATAGGACAGTTTAAAAGTAATACAATATCTGAACCTACATTAACTTCAAGTAATATTACGAAAAACAGTTTGAGGCTGAATTGGAATTCAGTATCAAAAGCTGCACATTATATATTAGATATTTCAGAAAATGCCAATTTTAGTGGTTTTGTAAGTGGTTATGATGGTAAACAAATCACGGGAACTACTGTAGATGTTACAGGTTTATCACCAGCTACAACTTATTATTGCAGATTAAAAGCTGTGAATTCAGCAGGTGTAGAGTCAGATTCTTCAGTAACGGAGGTTACTACTAAATTATCAGAACCTTTACTAATGGTGTCTAAAGTCACACAAAATAGTTTTAAGCTGAGTTGGAATTCAGTATCGAGAGCTGCACATTATATATTAGATATTTCAAAAAATAACAGTTTTAGTAGTTTTGTAATTGGTTATAATGGTAAACAAATCAACGGAACTACTGTAGATGTTACAGGTTTATCATCAAGTACAAATTATTATTACAGATTAAAAGCTGTGAATTCATCAGGTGTAGAATCGGATTATTCAAGTGTAGGTGGAGTAATATTGGGAGAAAGATCACTACATACTAAAGTAAAAAATTTGCTTTCCAAAGAGCAAGTAAGTGTGTCTCCAAATCCTGCGAGCGATTATTTAAGAATTAACTTGAATATGAATGAATATAAACCCTTAGAATTTAGATTGTTCAGTTTACAGGGTAAATTGATATATTCTTATTCTTATAATAAAGTAATGAATATTAACCATACTATAGATGTATTAGCAGTGCCATCAGGAAGTTATATTTTGGCAATATATAGTGAGAATACCCTGATATATAGGACGAAAATATTGGTGAAAAAAGGAACTAATTAAATACTGTAAAATTGAATTATATAAGCATATTACTTTCCATAGTAGTGTTATTTTACTCCTGTGGGGGTAATATGTTCTCTACTACAGGGTTTCCATATAGAGTATATTACCAAACTAAAACACTATATAATATTTTATTTCATGCACAAGAGAGTTATGATAAAGCTATAGCACTTCTTAAAAAGGATTATTCAGATGATTTTTCTACTGTACTAAAATTGGAATATATAGAGCCTTTTGATACGTTGAAAAAATATATGGGAAGGACTAATCAGGTTGCTAGTTTGTTAAAGACGTCTATTAAAAAATCTACTAAAGTTATTCAAAAATACTCTATCAAAAAAAAGGGAGTGGAATATAATAATTTGATAGATGATACTTATATTCTTTTAGGTAAGTCGCATTACTATTTAAAACAATATTCATCAGCTATAGAAGTCTTTAATTATGTAAAAGATAATTTTAAGGGAACAGATATGTATAATGATGCAGTATTGTGGTCAGCTAGGTGTAATTTAAGATTATCTAATGAATATCTGATGGAGGAAGAGGTTAAATCGTTGTATGAAAATATTATTATTTTAGATAAAGATATTAAAGTAAAGGTACTAGAAGTATATACACAACTTCTTATTAATTTACAAAAAGAGAAAGAATCTATACCTATATTGATACAGTTAATAGATAATACTAAAGATAATTTACTAAAGAGTAGATACTCCTTTATACTTGCCCAATTGTATCAATCTCAAGAGAATTATATACAATCAAATGAATATTTTGATAAAGTTATCGAGCAAGATGCAACGAATGATTTTGTAGTTTACTCTAAGATTAATAGAATTAATAACGAAATAGAAGATAAAGTATTATATCAAATATATCTGAAGGATATTAAACAAATATTAAAGGATCGACGTTTTAAAAATTATCATGCTTTTATCAATTACAATTTAGGAAAGGTCTATCTAAAGAGTAAAGACATTACTAAGGCAAAAGTATTTTTTATAAAATCTACTAAAAATAAATTAGCTAAGAAAACATTAAAAACAATTTGTTTTGAACAATTGGGCAATATTTATTTTAATTTAGGAGATTATTCAAAGGCTAGAGAGAGTTATACAAATTGTTTAGCTAATGCACCAAAAGGTTGGAATAGAAAGAATATAATTAGTCGGAAGATAGATAATCTAAAAGAGGTAGTATTATACTTAAAATTGTGTCGACAAAAAGATAGCCTGTTGACATTGTTTAAGATGGATAAGAATGATAAATTAAAGTATTTGAAAAAAATACAAGATAGAAAAAGAAATCCTAAAAAAGTAATTGTGGAAGAATTTTCAGAAGAAAATACTTTAACACAAAATAATCGAGGTATGAGTACTTTCTATTTTTATAATCTAAAATCTATAAAATATGGTAAAGCAGAGTTTTTAAAGATATGGGGTAATAGAATATTACAGGACAATTGGAGAACAATATTTACACAAAGAGTAGATCGAATAGAAGAAAATAATCAATTTGTGGTTGATAATAATAATATAGTTAAAGAGGATAGTACATTACAATTAGGAGATATTACTAAAGATCCTAACGAAATATCCGAATTTGAGAAAGAAAGAAACCAAGCTTATTATAGGTTAGCTACTATTTATAAAAATAAATATAATGAGTATGATTTAGCTATAAAGAGGTTTGAGAAACTACTTTCTTTTAACCCTTCTAAACCTATTATGATACCTACATTTTATAATTTATACGTTATATATTCTCAGTTGAATAATATTAAAAAGGCTAACTATTTTAGGAAAAGGGTATTAAATTTAGCACCCAATTCTAAATATGCAGATTTTGTAAATAATATAAAAAGCAATAGGTCTGAAACAATAAAGGATGATTCTTCTCGGATAGAACAGAAATATGCACAAGTGTATAAATTATATAAAGATGGAAAGTATATAAAAGTGGTAGATGAATGTGAACGAATGATAGATTCACTTTTTGAAGAGACTATAATTCCAAAGTTATATTTGCTTAAAGCTATGGCTTTAGGATGGATGCAGAATGTAAAGGGATATAAGAATATATTGAATAAGATTATAAAAGAATATCCTAAATCAGATGAATCTTATAAAGCTAAGAAAATTATATCGAGATTAAATGCACAAAAATAAATCAATGTTATCATTAATAAAAAATAAGTATATTTGACCCCTATTTTATAGAGTAGGTAAATTTTGTAATTAATAATTAGAATAAATTTAAAATAGTAAAAATGGCAAAGGATATTAGCTTGAATACTTTAAGTAAAATAAGTGCTAATACTATAGTGAAAGGAGATATTATTTCTGAAGGGGATTTTAGAATAGATGGAGTATTAGAGGGAAATATCGTATCTAAATCGAAGATTATAGTAGGGATAAAAGGAAATTTGAAAGGAGATGTATCTTGTGAGAGTTTAGAAACAGAAGGGATAATAGAGGGTAAAGTAAAAATAAAAGATATATTATCTCTTAAATCTACTTCGAGAATAGAAGGTGAAGTACAAACTAATAGAATTATTGTAGATAATGGAGCTATGCTTAATGCAACTTGTACAATGAGCTATCAAAAAAAGCAAGGTGATCGAGAAGATGATGTAGAACTATTAATAAAACATAAAAATAAGAAGAGATAATCTAAATGTTTTTGCTAAATATTCAGGTATAGCCATTCAAATGTTAGTGGTTATATTTTTGGGTACTAAGCTTGGCGTGTGGTTAGATGATAGATTTGACCAAAGTAATATTTTTAAGATATTATTATCTTTATTATCTGTTCTTGTTTCTATGTTTTTGTTACTAAAGGATTTTATAAAAAAATAAGTATTATAAATGGGTAAAGTAATAGTTGTAGCAAATCAAAAAGGAGGGGTGGGTAAGACTACTACTTCTGTAAATTTGGTAGCTTGCTTGGGAGTATTGGAGAAAAAAACACTTCTTATAGACGCTGATCCTCAAGCTAATGCTAGTTCAGGGCTGGGTATAGATGTAGAAAATATAAAAGGAGGAACTTATCAATGCTTAGAGCATATAGTTGATATTAAAGATGTAATATTAAAAACGAATACTCCAAATGTAGATATTATACCTACTAACCTAGATCTAGTAGCTATAGAAATAGAATTGGTGGATAAGAGTGACAGAGAGTATAGGCTAAAGAATATCTTGAAATCTGTGAAAGATCAATATGATTATATTATTATAGACTGCGCACCATCCTTAGGTTTAATTACGATTAATGCTCTTACGGCAGCTGATTCTGTGGTGATACCTATACAGTGCGAATATTTTGCATTAGAAGGATTAGGAAAATTGTTGGGTACTATAAGAAGCATACAGAGTATTCACAATCCCGATTTGGATATAGAAGGATTGCTTTTAACTATGTATGATTCTAGGTTGAGGTTATCAAATCAAGTAGTAGATGATGTGAAGATGCATTTTGAAGATATTTTATTTAAAACGATGATACAAAGAAATGTAAAATTAAGTGAAGCTCCTAGTTTTGGTAAGAGTATTATTAAATATGATGCTACTAGTAAAGGTGCTGTTGACTATCTTAATTTAGCTAAAGAGATATTAAGAGGAAATAACGAGAAAAATGGTTAAAAAACAGGTTTTAGGTAAAGGGTTATCTGCATTACTTAAAGATCCTGCAGAAATAAAAAAAACGATAGGAAGCATTACAGAGATAGATGTTGATACTATAGTGGTAAACCCTTTTCAACCTAGATCAAAATTTGGTAAAGAAGCACTTAAAGAATTATCTGATTCTATTAAAGAATTAGGAGTAATACAGCCTATTACAGTAAGAAAATTAGAAGATGGAACCTTTCAATTAGTATCGGGGGAAAGAAGGTATAGAGCAGTTATATTAGCTGGATTAAAGAGCATACCTGCATATATAAGGCTAGCTAATGATAAGGAGATGCTCGAGATGGCTTTGGTAGAAAATATTCAAAGACAAGATTTAGATGCTATAGAGATAGCCCTTTCTTATCAAAAATTAATAGAAGAATGTAAACTTACTCAAGAAGAAATGAGTAAGAGAGTGGGTAAAGATAGATCTACTATAACTAATTATCTTAGACTTCTTAAATTAGATCCTCTTATTCAAACGGGTATTAGAGATGGAATGATAAGTATGGCGCATGGTAGAGCTATTGTGAATATTGAAAATGCTGATAAACAGGTAGATGTTTTTGAAAAAATTATAGAGAATAATCTTTCTGTAAGACACACCGAAGAACTTGTAAAGAATCTGAAGGGTAATAAAAATAAATCTAATACTGATAATGGAACAAGTGTTAAGGATATTGTGTTGACAGATTATCATAGAGATATTCAAAAGAATTTTACAGATTTTTTTGGTATGAAAGTTAAATTGAAATTGACAAAAAAATATCAAGGTAAAATAGAAATTTCTTTTAAATCTAAAGAAGATATAGAAAGAATAAAGAAGTTATTACAATAAAGGTTTTGAAAAATAAATTTCTAATTATTTTTGTATGTTTGGGGTTAATCGTAAAAGCTCAAAATCAGACAATAATAGCCAATGAAAGAGAGTTAGATCCTTTGCAAGCTGCTGTTTATTCTGCAGTGTTACCTGGTATGGGGCAAATTTACAATGGAAGTTGGTTATCGTGGTTGAAAGTTCCATTAATATATGCATGTATAATTACTAGTGTAGGTTTTACGCTGTATTATAATGATAAGTATCACAGTTTCAGAAAGGCTTATTTGATAAGAAAAGAGGGTGGAAAGGATGAGTTTCATGATATTTACCTTAGGGAATCATCTCTTTTGTATGCACAAGAACTTTATCAGAAACAACAATATCACGCACTATTTTTTTCGATAGGTTTTTATCTATTGAATATCATAGATGCTTATGTAACAGTTCATTTACATTACTTTAATATAAGTGAAGATTTAAGAGTTACTCCTACAGTTATGATAGATGACATGGGATGGGATAATATACCTGTCTTAGGATTATCTGTATCTTATAATTTATAAGTTAAATAAATGGTTTCCTAATTAAAAGTTAAATTCTATGGAAACAGGTAACTTAAACACTTTTACACTCAATTGTGGTATTAGGGTGATACACCAACAAATCAATAGCCCCATATCTCACTGTGGGATAATTATAAATACAGGTACTAGAGATGAACTACCATATCAATGGGGTATGGCTCATTTTGTGGAACATAGTTTGTTTAAAGGAACTTATAAGAGAAAAGTTTATCATATACTCAATAGGTTAGATAATGTAGGAGGGGAATTGAATGCTTTTACTACAAAAGAAGATACCAATTTACATGCTTCTTTTTTAACAGAGTATTACGATAGAGCTACAGAATTGTTGTTTGATATTTGTTTTCATTCTACTTTTCCCTATAAAGAAATAGAAAAAGAAAAAGCCATAATATTAGATGAAATTAATTCTTATAAGGATTCTCCTTATGATGTCATTTTTGATGAAATAGAGCAAATAATATTTCAAGGGCATCCTATGGCAAATAATATATTAGGTAGTGAACAAAGTGTCAAATCTTTTACACAAAGAGACCTATTTGATTTTGTGGAACGAACCTATAATACAGATCAAATTGTATTCTCTTCTATTAGCAAATTGTCTGTGCAAAAGGTAAAAAAAATTATAGGTAAATACGTTGAAAGAATTAAGCAAAATTTAAGAAATTATCGGAGAGAACCTATTTTGAAATATCGACCTATTTATAAAGTAAAACGAGAAGATACTTTTCAAACTCATGTAATATTGGGTAGTAGAGCTTATAATATTCATCATCCTAAATTACCTATACTTATACTTTTGAACAATCTACTTGGAGGTCCAGCTATGAATTCTAAACTCAACTTAAATATACGCGAAAAATATGGATATGCATATAATATAGAGTCATTTTATACTCCTTATACTGATACAGGTATAGTAGGTATTTATTTGGGTACAGATAAAGGTAATTTAAATAAGAGTTTAAAACTGGTATATAAAGAGTTAGATAAGATAAAAAATCAAAAGTTAACTACAGTTCAATTAAATAATGCCAAAAAGCAATTAATTGCTCAAATGGTGATGAGTAGAGATCAAAATTCTAATAATATGCTTATTATGGGGAAATCATTGCTTACTTTTGGAGAAATAGAAACTTTAGAACAATCTGTAGAAAAGATAGAAAAAATTACAGGTAATGATATTTTAGAAGTAGCTAACCAAATATATGAAAAGGATAGTATAAGTACACTTATATATCAATAATTTATGGATTTTTTGCCGAAAAAAGTAGCTGAATATGTATGTAAATACACTCGAGATGAACCTTTGGTATTGCAGCAATTACATAGGGAAACATGGCAAAAAGTACTACACCCCAGAATGCTTTCTGGAGCATTTCAAGGCAGGGTATTATCTATGTTATCTAAACTTATTCAACCCAAAACTATATTAGAAATAGGTACTTATACAGGGTATTCTGCTATTTGCCTTTGTGAAGGATTACAAAAAGGTGGTACACTCTATACTATAGATAATAATGAAGAGTTGCAAGATATTGTAAATAAATACCTTGAGTTATCTGGTAATGCGCAAAAGGTACAACATATCATAGGAGATGCTTTAGAAGAAATTGGCAAAATAAATAGTACATTTGATCTTGTATTTATAGATGCTGATAAAGTGAACTATCAGCATTACTTTCATAAAGTTATAGATAAATTAAATACAAGAGGAGTTATACTTTCTGATAATGTATTGTGGAGTGGTAAAGTTGTGGAAGAATTAAACCCAAATGATGAAGAAACCAAAAGCCTTTTAGAATATAATCAATTACTTAAAGAAGATAAAAGATTAGAAACAGTAATTTTACCTATAAGAGATGGGCTTAGTATTTCTATAAAGAAATAAATGCTAGATAAATTTTTTAAACATATTCAAGATAATTTAAACTTTTTACAAGAAAAAAAACTATTAGTAACTGTTAGTGGGGGAGTAGATAGTATGGTCTTAGTATATCTATTGTATAAGTTAGATATGGATATGGCTTTGGCACATTGTAATTTTTCACTGAGAATGGGAAATTCTGATAAAGATGAGTTATTTGTAAAACGATTAGCTAAGCAATTAAAAATTTCTGTATTTGTAAAGAAGTTTCCTACACGAGAATTTGCCGATAAAAATAAAATATCTATCCAAATGGCAGCTCGAGATTTGAGGTATCATTGGTTTGAAACTCTCAGAAAAGAAAATAATTTTGACTATATACTCACAGCTCATCATTTGGATGACCAAATAGAGACCTTTTTACTCAATTTGAGTAGAGGGACAGGTATAGAAGGGCTTATAGGTATGGCTTTAAAAAATGGAAATATAATAAGACCCTTATTAAATTTTTCTAAAGATGAAATAAAACAGTTTGCCAAAGAAAATGGTATATATTGGAGGGAGGATGAATCTAATAAAGATGAAAAATATATTCGTAATAAGTTAAGGCATAGAATCCTACCTATACTCAAAGAAATTAATCCTAACTTTTTGGAGTCTTTTCAAAATACTTTGACTTATTTAAACTATACATCAGATATAGCCATTACTTTTATTAATAAAGTTAAGGGGGATATTTTTGAACAAGAAGGTGATATTACCAAAATAAATATATCTAAACTTAAAAGATTATATCCTCTTAAAATGTATATTTATCAGTTGTTTGCACCTTATGGATTTACTCAAATAGAGGATATTTATAAGAGTTTAGAGAGGGATCCCAGTAAGCAATTTTACTCTGTATCTCATAGGTTAGTCAGAGATAGAACGCATTTATTACTCACTAAAAAGGATATACATACAAATACGAGAGAGGTTTTAATACAAAAGAATACTAAATATATAAATTTTCCATTTAAATTAGAATTGAGTATAGAAAAAAACATTCAGGTAAATGATGATAGAAGTATTGCTATTTTAGATTTTGATAAACTTTTATTTCCTTTGACTTTGAGAAAATGGCGGGCACAAGATGAATTTATTCCTTTGGGGCTAAAAGGTAAAAAGAGATTGGGTAAATTTTTAAGGGATGAAAAATTGTCTGTATTAGAGAAAGAAAATATTTGGTTAATTTGTAGTGAAAATGATGTAGTGTGGGTAGTAAACCATAGGATAGATGATAGATTTAAAATAACTGATAGTACAGAAAATAGTTATAAGATTACTTTGTCATTGTAAATAAATAATGTTATTATTGCAAATTGCAATTATTAAAATTAAGAATTAATATGAGAATATTTAAGAAAATAAATTTTTTAATATTATTATTTTTAACTGTAAATACTAAAGCACAGATATATGAACCTGTTAAATGGGATTATAAAGTAGAGAAGTTATCAGATGATACTGCTAATTTGGTATTTGAAGCTACTATTGATCAAGGTTGGCATTTATATTCTCAATTTGTACAGAAAGGAGGACCTATACCTACATTGTTTAACTTTTTAGAAAAAGGAAAATGGTATGAACTTATAGGTAAAACAGAGGAGATAGGGCATTTACATCAAGAGTATAGTGAAGTTTTTAGGATGAAACTAAAGTATTTTGACAATAGAGTTACATTCAAGCAAAAGATCAGAGTATTATCGAATAAAAACTTTAAGATACAAACTGAAGTAGAGTATATGGCTTGTAATGAGGTGCAGTGTACTCCTCCTCAAAATGAAGAGTTAGAGTTTAATATTTCAGGCTTTAAAGCAAGTTCAAATAGGGTAAAAGAAAAGTCAGAAGAAATAGGAACCCAAACTTCAAGTCATGGGATATGGATGATATTTATTACAGGGTTTATAGGAGGGCTATTGGCACTGTTTACCCCTTGTGTATTTCCTATGATACCTATGACGGTAAGTTTTTTTACTAAGCAAAGTAAAAATAAAAGCAAAGGCATTACCAATGCTATTATTTATGGTATGTCTATCATTATCATATATGTAGTATTAGGTTTTGGTGTAACAGCTGTATTTGGTGCAAATGCTATGAATGCACTATCTACTAATGTATGGTTTAATCTATTTTTCTTTTTGATATTGGTAATATTTGCTTTGTCTTTTTTTGGAGCATTTGAAATAGTACTTCCCAGTTCATTTATCAATAAAATAGATAGAAAGGCTGATAAAGGGGGACTAATAGGTATTTTCTTTATGGCATTTACATTAGCTTTGGTATCCTTTTCTTGTACGGGACCTATCATAGGAACACTATTGGTAGAAGCTGCTGTAAATGGAGGAGTAGCAGGACCTCTTATGGGGATGTTTGGTTTTGCATTGGCATTGGCATTACCCTTTACAGTATTTGCTATATTTCCCGGTTGGATGAACTCTTTACCACAGTCGGGTGGATGGTTGAATTCAGTAAAGGTAGTACTGGGATTTTTAGAATTGGCTTTCTCACTTAAATTCCTCTCCAATGTAGATTTGGTGTTACAATTGCACCTCTTGGAAAGGGAGTTATTTCTTGCTATATGGATTGTAATATTTGCATTAATGGGATTCTATCTTTTGGGAAAAATTATGTTGCCACACGATTCTCCATTAGAAAAAATTTCACCATTTAGATTGTGTTTGGCAATACTTACTTTTTCGTTTGTATTATATTTAGTTCCTGGATTATGGGGAGCACCTGTAAATCTTATAAGCGGATTTCCACCGCCAAAAAATTATAGCGAATCACCATTTGGTGTAGGGGTATCAGGTAATTTTTTGGACTCATCTCACTCTTTAAAAGATAAGGATATGCACTTGGGGCCTCATGGAATACCTACTTTTCATGATTATGAAAAAGGATTGGAATATGCTAAAAAGATAAATAAACCTATGATGATAGATTTTACGGGGCACGCTTGTGTAAATTGTAGAAAAATGGAGGATAATGTATGGTCTGACGAAAGAGTAATGAATATACTCAAGAATGATTTGGTACTTATTTCTTTATATGTGGATGATAAGAGAAAATTGGCTAACCCTTATCGCTCTGAGCATACGGGTAAAAAGATAAAAACTATAGGTAACAAATGGAGTGAATTCCAAACGTATAAATATAAAACCAATTCACAGCCTTACTATGTGCTTATCGATACCAATGAAGAAAAACTCAATGAACCTACAGCCTATAATACTGATGTGGACGCTTATATCAATTGGTTAAAAGATGGAATTTCTAAGTTTTAAATTTCTACAGAGTTTGATATTATATTTCACTTAGTAATTTTTAAGGTTTGGGAATTAAAAAGTATTGAAACTTTACCAAAGATGCCCCTACTAAAATAATTTCTCTTTTGTACCTGTTTTGAGACTAAAAAAAAAATTATTTTTTTCTTTCGTTATCTCTTAATTTATTTCTTAATTTTACATCTCAATTAAATCATTGATAATTACTAATGCTTTTTTGCATCTAAATAAGTATAATTTAATTTTAAAAAACATAAAACCACAATGAAAATTACAAAAATAAAGAATAGATATTTTATTGATATATTTAATAATTTTTTTATTAATTTTGCACCTTGTTAAATCATTGATAATTTATCATTAATAATTAATCATTACTAAAATGAAAAAGAACAGATATTTTTTTGGTTTATTAGCATTCATATTTTCTATAAGCCAACTGACCCAATGTAATAAGGAAGATAAGCCTTCGGAAAAGAGCAAAGAGGCATCGATCATCTCCTTTGAATTAGGTACTTATAAAGGCAAGTTAAACGGCACCTCATTATCATTATTAATAGAGTTACCATACGGAACGGATATAAGTTCTTTATCGGCAAAGGTAAAGTTATCAGCAAAGGCAACGATCAAACCCGACCCAACGAAAGTGAAAGATTGGAGCAATCCAGTATCGTTTACAGTAACCGCAGAGAATGGAGAGAGCAAAAAATATACAGTAACGGTAAAAATATTACTTCCAGTATTGACCTTTGAAAAACTGACCAAAGAATATACAAAAGGTGGGCATTTGAATGCTACAGAAATTCTAAATCATGTAAAAGGTGCAAAGGCTGGCTATACTTTAAAAGAGATTACAAATCTGAATCCTAATGATATAGTAACGGTCAATGGAAGTGCACCAAATCTAAGGTTAGCATTTAATCGTGTGGGGGTTTTTACGGCTTCGTTGCACTTAAAACACAATGCTACCTCAGATTTGGATGTAACGCTCAGTAATGCAGCGTTTGAAATTACAAAGGGGGATGCTCCTTCGGATTTAAACTGGAGAAAACAAAGCAAGGTTTATGCTTCGGGTGGAGAGATAAGCAACGTTGAATTATTAGGCGGTCTATCGGGTCCAAAAGAGGGCTATCGTGTAAAATCGGTAC
This sequence comes from Ichthyobacteriaceae bacterium, assembly GCA_965226285.1. Classification (GTDB taxonomy): domain Bacteria; phylum Bacteroidota; class Bacteroidia; order Flavobacteriales; family Ichthyobacteriaceae; genus CBDDCQ01. The sequence continues at coordinate 80,801 of CBDDCQ010000005.1, read as the reverse complement.
AGATTAGCAGCGATTCCTCAAGCAGTGGTGCAAGGGTTTCAGGTACTGGTACTGCAGCTAAAATCATTGGTTACGGCAAAGCTACTATCTTGACGTTGACACTTGTACTCGAACACGCTACCAAAGCAGACAAAACCATAACGGGTGCACAATTTGAAATTACAAAGATGATTGCCCCTACCAATTTAACTTGGGTAAAACAATTGAAGACTTATCGTTCTGGAGAAGAGATAAGCAACGTTGAATTGTTGTCAGGTCTCGAAGGTTCAAAAGTAGGTTATCGGATTAAAAGTGTAGCGATTACGACTGATTCAGGGGGTAGTGGAGCAAGGGTTTCAGGGAGCGGCAGAGCGGCTAAAATTACCAGTTATGGCAAACCTACTATCTTGACGTTGACACTTGTGTTTGAACACGATACCAAAGCAGATAAAACCATAACAGGTGCACAATTTGAACTTACCAGTGGAGTGGTATCTGTACCTTTAAGTTGGAGCAGACAAAGCAAGGTTTACAGTTCCCCAGCAGAGATAAGCAATGCAGAATTATTGGGCGGTGTGCGCGGTACAAAAGACGGCTATCGTATCAAATCAGTACAGATTACCAGTGATTCAGGGGGCAGTGGTGCGCGTGTTTCAGGAAGTGGTACTGCAGCTAAGATCGTTGGTTATAGCAAAGCCACTATCTTGACGTTGACGCTTGTACTTCAACACGCTACCAAAGCAGAAAAAACGCTCAGTAATGCAGCGTTTGAAATTAGAAAGATGCCCGTACCAGCTGATTTGACTTGGCGTAAACAAAGTAAGGTTTATAGTTTGGGAGGAGAGATAAGCAACGCAGAATTATTAAGGGGTCTTAGCGGTACAAAAACAGGCTATCGAATAAAAACAGTAACCATAAGTAATAAAGCAGGTACAGGAGCAAGGGTTTCAGGGAATGGCACTTCAGCTAAGATCGTCAGTTATACCAAGGTGGGTATCTTGACGTTATCGATTGTATTTGAACACGATACCAAGGAGGATAAAAACATCACTGGTGGGGCGTTTGAAATTACGAAGGGTTCAGCATCGAGTTTAAGCTGGACCAAGCAAACGAAGCCGTTTAGCAGTGGTGGCGAAATTACCAATGCCGATTTATTAGCAGGTGTTACGGGCAGTGGTAAGAATGGATACACCATTAAAACCGTTACGATTAGTAATGATGGAGGTACAAGTGCAGTGGTTTCAGGGAGCGGTAGGGCTGCTAAAATTACGAGTTATACCAAAGCGGGTACGCTTACGCTCACCCTTGTGTTAGCACATGATACTAAAAAAGATGCTACTATTAGAAATGCGGAGTTTGAAATTACGAAGGATGCAGTACCAAGTTTAAGTTGGACCAAGCAAACGAAGCCGTTTAGCAGTGGTGGCGAAATTACCAATATCGATCTATTAGCAGGCGTTATGGGCAGTGATAAGAATGGATACACGATTAAAACCGTTACCATTACCAGTACAAACGGTACAGGTGCAAGGGTTTCAGGGAGTGGTACAACGGCTAAAATTACGAGTTATACCAAAGTGGGTACGCTTACGCTCACCCTTGTTTTACAACACACTAGTAAACCAGACGTAACCCTTAGGAATGCACAGTTTGAAATTACGAAGGGCAGTGCGGAAAGTTTAAGTTGGACCAAGCAAACGAAGCCGTTTAGTAGTGGTGGCGAAATTACCAATGCCAATTTATTAGCAGGCGTTACGGGCAGTGGCAAGACGGGTTACACCATCAAAACCGTTACCATTAGTAATGATGGCGGCATTACCAGTGCAAGGGTTTCAGGGAGCGGCAGGGCTGCTAAAATTACGAGTTATACCAAAGCAGGTACGCTTACGCTCACCATCGTCTTAGAGCATCATACTAAAGAAGATGTAACCCTTAGAAACGCACAGTTTGAGATTATGCCTTTAAGTTGGACCAAGCAAACGAAGCCGTTTAGCAGTAGTGGGGAGATAAGCAATGCAGAATTATTAGCAGGCGTTACGGGCAGTGGTAAGACAGGTTACACCATTAAAACCGTTACCATTACCAGTACAAACGGTACAAGTGCGAGGGTTTCAGGGAGCGGTACTTCAGCTAAAATTACGAGTTATACCAAAGTAGGTACGCTTACCCTAACTATTGTCTTAGAACAAGATACCAAAGACGATGTAACCCTTAGAAACGCAGAGTTTCATATTTATCGTGATATTTTTACGATAAGTAGTAGTGGGGAAGTAACACTTAAAACAAGCGTTGACAAAAATAGTTTAACAACAGTAACCATTCCTTATATGATTAACGGTACCACCGTAACTAGTATTGGAGTTCAGGCATTTTCTTATTGTGGTGCACTTACCAGTATTACGATTCCTAATTCCGTAACCAGTATTGGAAATAAGGCATTTTTTAATTGTACTTCACTTCACAGTATTACGCTTCTTAATTCCTTAACCAGTATTGGAGATGACACATTTAGGGGTTGTAATTCATTTACCAGCATTACGATTCCTAATTCCGTAATCAGTATTGGAAGTGGGGCATTTTCTTATTGTAGCCAACTTACCAGTATTACGATTTCTAATTCCGTAATCAGTATTGGAATTGGGGCATTTTATGAGTGTAAAGTACTTACCAATATTACGATGGGTAATTCCGTAACCAGTATTGGAAAGTGGATATTTGCATATTGTAAATCCCTTACTACCATCAAGCTGCCTAATTCCATAACAACTATTGGAGATGAGCCATTTAGAAATTGTAGCCAGCTCACTACCATACACGTACCTAATGCAAAAGTGTCTGGTTGGGAAGCTAACCTAAAAAAAGGTAATGGTGCATCAGTGGTGGGGTATTAAGGTAAAATAATTATTTATTTTTAACCCCCTTTTTTGCGTATTTAATCCCCCTTTATCCCCCTTTTTAAAGGGGGATTTTATCACATGGACAATAGCACAAACACACAGAGCAAGTTGCGTATTTAATCCCCCTTTTTTAAAGGGGGAAACAAAGGGGGGTTTTACCACCCGTTATTTTGGCAATGCAACAAGGTAGAGACAAATTGCAATTTGTCTCTGCATAAATTTGTAAAACCGAATTGTAGGGACAAGTCGCGATGTGTCCCTACTTTTTTGTGTATTTAATCCCCCTTTAAAAAAGGGGAAAACAAAGGGGGTGTCCGCAATTTTTTTTGAAATTTTAAGGCAAATATAAATAATTCAGCTATAATTCAAAAGATACGGCTTAGCTCAATTTCCAACTGATACCAAAAGTACCTCCCATAGCCTCATATATCTGTCCAAAATCTTTAGAAAATGCCATTTTGACTTTAAATTCCTGCCTACCTATTTGAAAATTATAACCTAACTGCAGAAAGGTATAACTCTGCGTTTTTCCACTATAAAAATAATAGTCCTTTTTGGGTTCAAAACTGGCTATCCACTCTCCGTTTTTATCTAATTTACCCTTGTGATGAGCCTCTGAAACTAATCCATAATTTTTAGAAAAAGTATATTTGAGCAAATAATCAAAATCTCCAAATTTACCTTTAACTCCTATATGTAAAGCCTTTATGGCACTATTTACCACCTGCCTATCGTGTTTGAGTCCCGTAAGTTTATAGAATCTATCTCGAGTATAAAATAAAGAGGTGCCCAGTGTATTCCCTTTATATATATTGGGAAAATAATGATGGTCATAATAAGGTGTACGCCCTCCATATCTATAGCCTCCATTAATATTTTTCTCCATAAAATCAATCAGCTCATTATTAGATAACTTTCTTACATGTTCTCCAAACCTTTTAGCTAAATAATCCATTAGTACCTTTTCCTTAGTAAAACTACCCCAACGCCAAAATTGTACATATGATTTTTTATTATTAGGGTCTCTAATATGAGGGTCACTTAACCCCAAACCATTTTGATAGGTGGTATCTATATACTCCAATACTAATTCACTCATCCATTCTTGTTTGGGGTTACGCATTATGAACCCAAAGAAATTATCTTTATTTTGCCTAAAAAACTTGAGATAACCCGCACCGTCATCTATAGGTTTCTGTTGATAGATGGTAAAAGAATAATCCTTAATCTCAAAAGTAATCCCCCACTTTACAGCTCCCAAGTGGTTGCCATAGGCATTGTATTCTTCGGAGGCTAATATTTTTCCCGTACTAGTAGGAGTTTTCATACTCACTGCTCTCATCACCCTCCACCAAGTTTCAACATCGGCAGGCAAATCTCCTATTTTAGGGTCTTGATGAGATCCTCCATAATAAGCAATATGTTGCGCACCTGCAAATACGTTTACCCACAAATTGCCTGTACTTACATAAATATTTTTGTAGTGCATTTGGTAATAACTTATAGGTGATGTTTTTTCCTGTAACCAAGAGTGAACTAAGGTCGCTTTCAATTTTAAATATCCCTTTGTAAAAGGTACATCTGTATATTCAAATAGCCCTATAGCAATATGAGGTAAGGGACGAGTATTACTTCCCAATCCGAAATCTCCAGCAGTAAGTTCATCGCTATATTGTGTATACGTTTTAGCCTTTTGCCCCACAAATACATCTATATGATAAGCATTCAAATGCAGATAGATTTCATTCAAATACACTTCTTTGCCATCGTAAATAACGTCTAATTTAGTGTTCAAAGATATATATTTATGATAATGATAAAGGTGCTCTAATTGAATGTTAGTAAAGTACGAAAATTTTTTATCTCTTACTTTTCCCCACTGCTGAAATACAGAATAATGTGGCTGATAATCTCGATTTGACCACTGACTTTGGGTACTCCATTTGATTTTTATATCCTTGAATATAGAATCTAAATGAGTTTGGGCAAAACTAAAATTTACTATTAATAAGAATAGAAGTAACCTATTCATTACTTGGTAAACCTCTTTATCATAGGAGATGCTGTAATAATAGTAACTACTACCATTACTATAATAGCTACAAATACTTCTTCGTTAATAAGGTTAGCCTTGAGTGCTAATGTACCCAAAATAATCTCTAAAGCACCGTGTGTATTCATGGAAGTCCCTACTGCCCAACTATCTCTATTGTTAAGTCCTCCAAACATGGCACCTATTTTAGCTCCACTAATTTTACTTACATAAGCTATCAAAAGCATCACAACTACTAATAGCCAATTAAAATTATCTATAAAGTTGATATACAACCCTATAGACACAAAAAATACTGGTGCAAATACATTGGTTACAAATTGGTGTATAATCTCATTGGTACGCTCCCTTAAATTAGCAGAATCTCCCACAGCTATACCTACTATAAAAGCTCCTAATATAGAATGTATTCCTATAGATTCTGTAAAAGCCGCACCCAAAAAACACACGCCAAATGCTAAGGAAAGTACTCCACCGGGCCAAGAGAATTTAGTTTGTATCCAAGGTAAAGCAGCATTGATTAGCCTAGTACCTATCGTAAGCGTAAGTACACCAAATACGAGTATAGAAATTATAGTATAAGTAAGAGAATGTTTCTCTATAGATCCATCTATAGTAGAGAGTAATACAGAAAAAATAAGCCAACTAAGCATATCTATGAACATAGCTGAAGCAATAATAATCATTCCTATTTTAGTTTTAAAAATACCCATATCCATCATAATTCTAGCAATTACAGGTAGTGCTGTAATAGATAAAACTACACCTATAAAGGAACCATAAATCCATATGTTAGTATCGGTGCTTATCTTAAATATTTCAGGAAAAAAATACACCGTTCCAAATCCTACTACCATAGGTATAGCCATACTAAAAATAGTGGTTAGTAAAGCTACTTTTCCTTGCTCTATAACTAGTGGCAACTGCACTTCCATACCTGCTACAAAAAGCAACATAATCACTGATATTGACACAATAGAATCCATTGCTATCAATGAATTGGCATACAACACAGGATTAGAGATAAATGGAAATAAAAAATCAAATATTGCAGGACAAAAATATCCTAATATAGTAGGTCCTAATACTATCCCTGCTATAATTTCTCCCAATACTACTGGCATTTTAAACTTTCTAACGACTTCAGATATCAGCCTAGATGCAATTAGAATCGTACCAAAAGCTGTTAAAAAAGATATGATGTCCGTATGACTAAGTACCCCCATTTTCTACTTTATAATTAATACATTACAAGGTAAATCTGCTAAAATATACTCTATATGATAAGGAAATAATCTATCTATCATAAATAATTTTTTATCAGGCGCATTTATGACTAATAAATCGGCTTTTTTAGTTTTGGCAAAATTACTTATACTAAATCCCTCCTTACCAAATATCACTCTACTTTTAATATTCACATCCTTAGCATACGCAGAATTATTAATATAATTATTACAAATAGTATTAATCTGGTGTATATAACGTTGTTTTATCTCTTTTCTCTTCTGGTCGGTATCATCTTCTAATGTAGAAGATAAATTGGGTATATATATCTCCTTTACTATATACAATTCCTTAGCTTGTTCAAATTTAGCTATTTTTATAGCAGTATCTATACTCATAGGTGTTCTCTTGTGCTGGCTTCCGTTTACTACTATTTTTTCAAATGATTTACCCGACTCATTAAAATGAGTAAGCATAAGCAGAGAACAAGTTATATTTCTAGAAATATCCCTAGCTATAGAACCAAAATATTTTTTAAATAGAGTTTCTCTTTCTAATGCACCTATAACGAGTAAATTTACATTGTACTTTTTAATGTTTTTTATCACTATATCCTTTACTTTTCCCTGCTCCCAAATTATAGTAGTATCCTCCTTAGAAATACCTAATTCAAATAATAATTTATCTACTTTAATTTGTTTATCTTCTGTTTTTTCTCCTACATGTATAAGTATCATTTTAGAATTATATAGTGTACATATTCTGTGTGTTTCTCTTAGTACATTTTTCATAGTTGGAGAGAAACCTAATGCCGTAGCTACTATATTAAAAAGAGAATACATTGCGCTACTTACTATAATCTATCTTGAATTCTATGTCTTTTTTTCCTCTTAATATTACTCTATGTGGTGCTTTGATATACTCATCTATTCTTATACCCAAATCTACATTTACTGAATCTGTATTGAGTATAGAATGTAAGTGAGCTGTAATATCAAAGGTATAGTGCTTTTGTCCATTCTCTTCAGTAAGTTCGCCTCCAAATACGGAATTGCTTCGGATTTTATCTATTAACGATAAGTCTTCTGTATAATTATATAATTCTAATTTCTTTGGTAGATCATATAAATTTGTAGTGTTATCTATCAAGACTTTTACTGTGGCTTGATTTATGGCATATTTCTTATTTTTTAACTTTAGTATAGTAGTATTATCAAATAACTTTACCACTGGATGTAAACCAGATAACCCTTGAACATAGAGTTTATCTGAACCTTTTGTTTTTTTATTTGATAGATTTAAGGCTTCTGTTACTTCAGGTATTGTATTTACATCTGCCTTAATAGTTATCGCTCCTTTTGTATCCAAATTCAATTCATATATATCCTTATTATCTTTGTTATCTTTATAATATATCTTTAATTTTCCTTTTCCCTTTCTTACATCAAAGGAAACTATGAACCCTGTATTCTTAGGGTTTTCAGCCATTACATATAATCCCTTAAAGTAATCTTTGAAATGGATATTATTTTTAAGTTCTATCTTTCCTTGCCTATTTAATATCTTATTTTTAAAAAAATCTTTGTCTAATTTTACTCTTAAACCTGGAATTAATTTTTTAGTTTTAGTATTGTCATTTTCATCTTTTATAATAATACTATCTAAGTCTATTTTATATTTTCCATTATGTAAAAGTGTAGTATATTTAAAAGAGTGTTTGGAATTATATATAGAATCTTGGTGTTTTAATACTTCGTCTAATTCGAAAATTTTTAACGTGATTTCATCACTTAAATTTCCATATAATCCTAAAGTATCCTTCAATGAAAGTTTATCTTTATTATCCTTCTGTTTTTTAGTTAATACTCTCTTATAAAAAGGTAAATATAAAACTACAGAATCTACAATTGGGGCTTCACTAAAATTAGGGTCATTATCCGATAACAACACTTGAAAAGCAAAAGCAGATTTAACAGTACCTATGAGAGATTCTTTATATTCTCCTAATGCAACTACATTATTTTTAGAAATCCCAAATCCTTTTTTTTCATTATAAGCCAACACATTATAACGTTCTGATTCGACTTGCAAACTCATATCCGATACAATATTTGCTCCTACTTCTACATAAGATTTTTCACAAGAAGTAATAAATAACATAACAATAGTTCCTATAAGTAAACTAATACTACCTTTGATATTCATAAATTAAGTAAATTATATCGTATTATATAATTCTGCCAATTCTTTTTGGGATGGATTATTTAACAGAGGTTTATTAAATTCCTTTACTATAGATTCAAATTTGTTGGTATATTGAACTATAGCATCCGAGTTTTGTAATGCAATTCTTAATAAATTCTCATAATTAGGTTCAGAAAGTATGTTTATTTTTTCATCATTTATTTGATCAAACTTTAACTTATAGATTAATTTATCATCTAACATACCATCAAAATCATCATCATACAAAGATAATACCGTTTTAGTATTCTCAAATAAGGTAATATTTCTGTAGTTTGTACTAATATATAATGGAAGCAGATAACTAATCCATCCGCTAATATGTATAATGTCAGGAGACCAATTTGCCTTTTTTACCGTTTCCAAAACTCCTCTAGCAAAAAATATCATCTTTTCATCGCTCAATTTAAAAGGAGTATTATCACTGTCTAATAAAATTTTTTTATCATAAAAATAATCCTCATTATCTATAAAATACACTTGCATTCTCTCCCGAGGAATAGATGATACTTTTACAATCAGGTACTTATCTAGATCATTCAATATTATATTCATCCCTGAAAGTCGTAGTACTTCATGTAATTGGTACTTTCTTTCATTTATAACCCCAAAACGAGGCATAAATATCCTAATTTCATCTCCTGAATTTTGTATAAATTTAGCAAGTGAAAAAGTATCTTCTGATATAGGTTTACACTCCAAATAAGGTTTAATAGCAGAAGTTACATACATTACCCTTTTCTTGCTCATAATAATAAATACATTGTTTTATAAAATTCATTATCTCAATAACTACAATAAACTACTATAAAAATGATGTGTCTAAATAGTAGGTTGCAAATATACTAATTAAAATATGATAATTAATACAATTAATCTTATTATTTTTGCAAAAAAATTTATCCTGTAATATTAGTGTTATTACGAATTACCTAAACTATTAATAATCAAAGGTATGCTGATTTTAAAAACAAAAGATAAGATAACTTTAAATATTAAAAGAATTAAAAATGATCATAAAACTATTGGCTTTGTACCTACCATGGGAGCGTTACACTATGGTCATCTCTCTCTATTAGAAAAAGCAAAAAAGCAAAATGATATAGTAGTTTGTAGTATATTTGTAAACCCTACTCAATTCAATGATCCTAAAGATTTAAAAAATTATCCTCAAACTATAGATAAAGATATTGAACAGTTAAAAAATTTAAATACAGATATTCTATTTATTCCAAATATAGATGAAATGTATCCAGAGGGAGAAAAAAGTGAAAAATTTGACTTAGGAAATCTTGAAACCGTAATGGAAGGAAAATATCGAAAAGGTCATTTTCAAGGAGTAGCTACAATTGTAAAACGCTTATTTAAAATGATTAGACCTAATAATGCATATTTTGGAGAAAAAGATTTTCAGCAGTTAGCTATTATAAAAAAAATGACCTTACAAGAAAAATTTAACATTAATATTGTATCCGTGCCTACCCTTAGAGAAGAGGATGGCTTAGCAATGAGTTCAAGAAATACATTACTGACACAAAAACAAAGAAATAAAGCCTCTCTTATATATAAAATACTAAAACAAGTTCAAGAAAAAATTAAATCTGAAAATAATATCCAAAAGATTAAAAAATGGGTAAATACTGAATTTGAAAAAGAAAGTGAATTTGCATTAGAGTATTTTGAAATTACTAATGAAAAATTAGAGGTAATAAAGGATATATTACCCAATACAAACTATCGTGCATTTATAGCAGTATTTGCAGGTAAAATAAGACTAATAGATAATATAGAACTATACACAAAAATTTGAAAAGATGCAAGTAGAAGTATTAAAATCTAAGATACACCGAGTTTCTATTACCAAAGCAAAATTAAATTATATTGGTAGCATTACCATAGATGAGGACTTAATGAACGCTGCAAACCTTATAAAAGGGGAAAAAGTACAAGTAGTAAATATAAACAATGGAGAGAGATTTGAAACCTACGTAATAAGAGGAGAGAAAAAATCAGGAAACATTATAATAAACGGTCCCGCAGCTCGAAAAGTACAAGAAGGGGATATTATTATCATTATCAGTTATGCTATTATGGATTTTGAAGAAGCTAAAGAATTTAAGCCTTATACTATATTTCCCAATGAAAAAACAAATCTTTTATAAATACTCAAAAAGAAAATAGCAAAATAACTCAACAAGAATGAGTAGAATATATCTAAGCAAATTTGGAATATCCCAATACCTAATAAATCAGACTTGACCTTTTAGCCATATTTGATAATAGATGCTTATCTGTAAGGCTCTGTAAAAAATTGGAACGGCAGAAAACTAACAGGAATAAGTATTTAATTTGAAATTACTAATGAATACCTATGAAAGAATATGAAAATTATAGGAGGTGATGTAATACTATCAAATCACCCCACTTTGCAAAAAGCAAATTTAGTAATATCTAATATATGATTTGAATTTAAGTAAAATATGAATTTAGTAAAAAACTATCTTAAATATATGGCATACATGTTCTTGGGGATTATCATAATGTATGTTATTTTTAGAGGGAGTGACCCCCAACAAATGATAACAGACCTCAAGAAAGTAAAACTCACTCCAGTAATTATATCATTTATTATGGGGTACATTGCTTATGTAAGTAGAGGTATGCGCTGGATTTATATGGTTAAAAGTATGGGGTACAAAGTGAAACTCATCCATAGTATCAATGCTGTAGCTCTTGCCTATTTTACAAATTTAATACTACCCCGAGTAGGTGAAATTACCCGATGTACAGCCCTAAATAAAACTCATAATATCCCTGTAAACAAACTTATGGGAACTGTGATCATAGAGCGTATTATCGACTTTATAATGCTATTTATGATTATGGGTATTACACTCATTATCAAATTTGATTTGATGATACAATTTATAAATACTGCCTTAGAAGGAAAAATAAAAGAAGAGAAAGATTTTACTTTTGTATGGATATTAATTTCCTTTTTGGGGATCCTATACATATTATTTTTTATCTTTAGAAAAAAAATCAGAAATACCTCTATTTATAAAAAGATAATTCATTTTTTGATGGGTATTAAAGACGGTATTAAAACCATAAAAAATATAGAAAAAAAGAGGTTTTTTATATTTCATACTCTATTGATATGGCTTTTGTATATTCTTATGGTATATGTAGTCTTTTTTGCCATAGATAAAACGAGTCATCTATCTTTTATAGAGTGTTTATTTATATTTGTAGTAGGTGCATTGGCTATGATAGTACCCGTTCCTGGAGGTATAGGAGCTTATCACGCTGCCATTATGTTAGGATTTATGATATTGGGAATTGACAGGAACACAGGATTGTTCTTTGCTACCTTAGTACACACTACACAAACTTTTGTAGCCATTATATTTGGTACTGTAGCCTTGATTATGATAAGCGTTAGAAAAAAGAAAAACTCTTCTGTTTTATCAGATTAATTTTTGATTAACTTTGTACTAAAATTTAGAATGCCATAATAACTTCATAAAAGTTGAAAACGTTACTCTTATGAAAACAGTTTTAGGTTTAAAACATAAAAAAGCTAAAGATTTCTTTCTTAAAGAAAGTAGCTATTTTTCTTTAAAATTACCAGATTATATTACATTTCAAGAGTTGTTAAATACACTCGATACAGAAATATCAGCCGATAGAAAACAAAAAGAAATAGATCAAAAAGTTAGAAATACCGAAGGTGTAAATTATAAGATTTTGCTTAGTAAGGACGGTAAATTTGCTTGGCGTCCATATCAAATAATTCACCCTTTTATTTATGTAAATCTTGTTCAAAGTATTACTCAAGAAAAACATTGGAATACTATTAAGGACTGCTTTAAAAGCTATCAACAAAATCCCAAAATTGAATGTCACAGCATACCTGTTTTAGATACTGAAGAAAATTCAGCAAAAGAAAATCAAATTCATGAATGGTGGCAGAAAGTTGAGCAACGTTCTATAACCTTAGCTTTAGAGTACAATCACGTTTTACATTTAGATATTTCAAATTGTTATGGCTCGATTTACACCCATAGCATAAGTTGGGCATTACATACCAAAAAAGAAGCAAAAAAACCTGAGAACAGACGTAAAGATGAATTTATTGGGAATGTAATAGATAAACACATTCAAGATATGTCTAATGGTCAAACCAATGGCATCCCTCAGGGTTCAGTTTTAATGGATTTTATAGCTGAAATGGTATTGGGTTATGCAGATTCACAGTTAACCCAAAGACTTAAAAAAAAAAAATCAACGCTTACAAAATCATAAGATACAGAGACGACTATAGAATTTTCACTGCTAATCCTCAATGCTCTTCTCTTATAGCAAAAGAATTATCAGAGGTTTTATCAGAATTGAATTTTAATGTTAATAGTCAAAAAACGGTTGATAATAACGATCTGGTTTTAGGTGCTTTAAAACCAGATAAAATCCATTGGATTTATAACAAACGTAAAACTGAAAACATACAAAAATGGTTATTGCAACTTTATGTTTTAGGTCAAAAATTCCCAGATTCTGGAACACTATACAAAGAAGTAAAACATTTTTTAGATTGGCTACAAAAACGTGAAGAACCAAAAGAACAAGAAGGTGATAAAAAGAAAATCAAAGAGATTCAAAATCCAGAAGTTCTAATAAGTATCCTTATAAATTTAGCATACAACAACCCACGATTATACCCTTTAGTAATAGGTTCAATAAGTTTCTTGATAACCAAAGTTGATAGTAAGCCTGAACAGAAAAAGATAATATCAAAAATTAAAAAAAAGTTCAATCAACTTCCTAATACAAACTACTTAGATGTTTGGTTACAAAGGCTGACGCTCGGAATAAATGTAGATAGAAAATATACCAGTGAATTATGTAAAAAGGTAACTGAAAACTCTACAATACTGTGGAAATCAGACTGGTTAAATAATAAATTCAAAAAAATTGTTGATGAAACTAAAATTATAGATGATAAAAAAGTGGAAGATTTGAATCCCACTTTATCAAAAGATGAAATCGAGCAATTTGAACAAAATATACTTTTATATTAGAAAAAGGTAAAGGAAAGAGAGCCAGAAAGAAGAAAAATGTGAAAGTACATTTAACATAGTACTAAAATCATTACCTTTGCACCTTAAACCAACTAAAATTTATCTGAAATGAAATGTGGAATAGTAGGTTTACCCAATGTTGGTAAATCTACACTTTTTAATTGTTTATCTAATGCCAAAGCACAATCAGCAAACTTTCCTTTCTGTACTATAGAGCCCAATATAGGCGTTATATCCGTGCCTGATAACAGAGTAAAAAAATTACAAGAGTTAGTAAAGCCCAAAAAGGTGCAAATGGCAACCGTAGAAATAGTAGATATTGCTGGACTGGTAAAAGGTGCTAGCAAAGGAGAGGGACTCGGAAATAAATTTTTGGCAAACATAAGGGAAACCAATGCTATTATACATGTATTAAGATGTTTTAACAATAATAATATTGTACATGTAGATGGTTCTGTAAATCCCATAAGAGATAAGGAAATTATAGATACAGAACTTCAACTTAAAGATCTAGAATCTATAGAAAATAAATTAGAAAAAGTAAAAAGATCAGCTAAAACAGGTCATGAAGGTGCAATAAGAGAACTTGAAATACTACAAAAATATAAAAATGCTTTAGAAAGTGGCATTTCAGCAAGAACAATAAAAATAACAGATAAAGAGCGATTAGTAGTAAAAGATATGATGCTACTTACAGAAAAACCTGTATTGTATTTGTGTAACGTAGATGAAGCATCAGTAAAAAAGGGCAACAAATATGTAGAACAAGTAAAAGAAACTGTGAAAAATGAAAAAGCTGAAATCTTAATGCTTGCAGCCTCTACAGAAGCAGATATAACGGAGCTAGAAGATTACGACGAAAAACAAATATTCTTAAAAGAATTAGGACTAGAAGAGCCCGGAGTAAATAGACTGATTCGCAAGACTTATAGTTTACTAGACTTGCAAACCTATTTTACTGCAGGAATACAAGAGGTAAGAGCTTGGACTATCAAAAAAGGTTCTACTGCACCACAAGCAGCAGGAGCCATTCACACCGATTTTGAAAAAGGATTCATTCGTGCAGAAGTCATCAAGTATAATGACTATGTAAATTACCGATCCGAAAATGCTTGTAAAGAAGCAGGTAAATTATCTATAGAGGGTAAAGATTATATAGTGCAAGATGGAGATATTATGCACTTTAGATTTAATGTGTAAATGCTCAAAGATGAAACTATTATTGCACTTTCTACAGCTCCGGGTATCGGAGCTATAGCTGTTATTCGTCTATCTGGAAACAAGGCTATCTCTATAGTTAATGATACCTTTGTATCTTCTGTAAACCCTAATAAAAAACTAAAAGACCAAAAATCTCATACAGTACATTTAGGTACTATTTACAATGGGAACAGGATCATAGATGAAGTTCTGATTACCTTATTTAAAAATCCTCATTCTTATACTGGTGAAGATGTAGTAGAAATATCTTGTCATGGCTCTCATTATATACAACAACAAATACTGCAACTTTATACTCAAAAAGGGTTGAGACTAGCAGAAGCAGGAGAATTTACCCTAAGATCCTTTGTCAATGGCAAAATGGATTTATCACAAGCCGAAGCAGTAGCAGATTTGATAGCATCAGATAGTAAAGCATCTCATAAAGTAGCTATACAACAAATGAGAGGAGGTTTTACGGAGCAACTCAAACAACTTAGAGAAGAACTTATCCATTTTGCATCGCTTATAGAGTTAGAATTAGATTTTTCAGAAGAAGATATAGAGTTTGCCAATAGAGATAAATTAATGGAACTAGTAAATCATATTAAATGTGTCCTCAAAAAATTGATAGATTCTTTTGCGTTAGGCAATGTAATAAAAAATGGTATAGCCGTAACTATCGTTGGAAAGCCTAATGCTGGTAAATCTACTTTACTCAATGCCATTTTGAAAGAAGAAAAAGCTATTGTATCTAATATTGCAGGGACCACTAGAGATATAATAGAAGATGAAATTACCCTTGGGGGTATCAAATATCGATTTATAGATACCGCAGGAATAAGAGAAACCTATGATGAGATAGAAAAAATTGGTGTAGAAAAAACCTTTAAAAAAATAGCTGATGCCAAAATAGTACTCTACCTCGTAGATGCAACTAAAAGCAAAGATGCTATTAAAAACGAAATACAAGTTATACAACAACAAATCAAAAATCAACATTTGATAGTACTAATAAATAAAACAGATTTATCTAAAAATAAATTTAATACCCAATTTGATAATATAGAACACACCCTTTACATTTCTGCTAAAGAAAATAAAGGTATAGAAGAATTACTACAACTTTTAGAAAATACAGTAAAAACTCAAAATATAAGTACTGATACAGTAGTGTCTAATGTTCGTCATTATCAATCTCTTATGCAAGCGTATGATAACATACAAAGAGTACAAGAAGGTATAGAATATAGTGTAACTCATGACCTTATAGCTACGGATATTAGGGCTACCCTACACCATATAGGGCTCATCACAGGAGAAGTAGTTACTGATGACTTACTGGATAATATTTTTTCTAATTTTTGTATTGGGAAGTGAAGTATGAAATAAAAACTCAATAAAGGCAATTAAATAAAGGATTTAAAAGATTTAAAGTATAAAATATTTTCTTTTACTTGTTTTTACATTATTGTGGCTAATTTACATTTTATTTATATTTTTGCGTAAATAATGTAAATAAAGTGTAAAAGCAATGGAAATATCTTTAAGACAAATACTATCAAAGAAAACAGGTAAGATAACCTTGTATTTAGAAGTTTATAAAGGTTATGAAAAGTTGTCAGATGGAAAGATTAAACATAAATCAAGATATTGTACTAATCATGTTCAACAGATTTGAAAAAGCTATTTAAAATTGCCCAGTTTTTAAAAATTGAGTCAAGAGAACTAATAAACCTCAATCAAGACTTATGAGGTATATAGATTTATTTTCGGGTTGTGGAGGGCTATCTCTGGGGTTACACTTAGCAGGATGGAAAGGAGTTTTTGCCATTGAAAAAAGCCCAGATGCTTTTAAAACATTAGAACACAATTTAATAAATCAAAAACAACATTTTGAATGGGTTGATTGGCTAGAAAAAAAAGCTCTTGATATAAACAAAGTCATAAGAAATCATAAGGGAGATTTGTTGGAGTTGAGAGGAAATATTGACATGGTAGTTGGTGGCCCACCTTGTCAGGGATTTTCCAATGCAGGAAGAAGAAAAGAAGGAGATGAAAGAAACAAACTTATAGACTCTTATGTGAAGTTTATACGACTGGTTCAACCCAAAATTATCTTTTTTGAAAATGTAAAGGGCTTCACACAAGAATTTAAGCAAAATAAGACGAAAGGAAAGGCTTACTCGCAATACGTTCAAAACTGTTTGAAAAGAAGCATGGGAAATTATGTTGGTTATGATGTTTATGGTAAGTTGATAGACTTTTCCCAATATGGTGTTCCACAAAAAAGAACAAGATTTATTCTCATAGGCTTTCGTAAAGATTTTGCTAAAGAGAACAACTTCAACCCAGAAACTTTTTTTGATAGATTAAATTTTTACGCTGAAAACCTATTACTATCAAAAGGATTAGAATTTAAAAATACCGTTAAAGATGCTATTTCAGACTTAAAAGCATCAAATGGAATGGTTGATAGTTTAGACTCAAAAGGTTTTTTCGAAGGATTGTATGATGAACAAACATCAAATAAATATCAAATTTATTGTAGAGATAGAGCTAAAGTTGGAAAAGAAGCTGCGGATAGTCATAGGTTTGTGAATCACAAGAAGAATACAGTAAATAAGTATCAAATCATATTAAACAAAGCAGTAAAAGGAAAGTCGACAATTGAGGAACTAAATAAAGAGGTTGGTATAAAAAAACGTGGAATTATATTGTTAGACGAAAGTAAACCTGCTCCTACACTTACAACTATACCAGATGATTATTTACATTATTCCGAACCAAGAGTTTTAACGGTACGTGAATATGCCAGAATACAATCTTTCCCAGATTGGTACGAAATAAAGGGGAAATACACAACAGGAGGAAAATTGCGAGTAAAGGAAGTCCCAAGATATTCTCAATTGGGTAATGCGATACCTCCATTGTTTGCAGAATTGGCAGGTTTAATAATCAAAAGCGAATTTCTAAATGGGTAATGGCACATTAGAATTTAAAGTTGGCTCATTGCTAAAAAATATCATTGGTAGAGACCTTATTACTGATGATCACATAGCTGTTTTTGAGTTGGTAAAAAATTCCTATGATGCCCACGCTAACAATGTAACAATCACCTTTGAAGATGATAAAATTATCATTGCAGATAATGGTAAAGGAATGTCTTTGCCAGATTTAAAAGACAAGTGGTTATTTGTTGCCTATTCTGCAAAATATGATGGTACAGAAGATAAGGAATTTGAAGATGAGGAGAAAAAAAAATCATACAGGGACAAAATTCAAGTAAGAAAGCATTACGCAGGAGCTAAAGGAATAGGGAGGTTTTCTTGTGATAGATTAGGAGAATGCCTAAAGCTGACTACCAGAAAAATTAACGAAAATCAAACCTCAACTTTAAATGTGAACTGGAATGATTTTGAAGAAGACCCAAAAGAAGAGTTCCAAAAAGTTAAAGTGAACTATGTTTCCGAAAACTCAAAAGCCAGAATATTCCCAAATAATTCCGAAAATGGAACTATTCTGGAAATAAGTAGGCTATCAGGGAATTGGACACGAAAAAAACTATTAGGCCTAAAGCATTCATTAGAAAAGTTAATCAACCCATTTTCTGAAACAGATAAATTTAACATTAAAATAGTTTGTAAAAGAGAAGAAGAAGAAGATAAGATTGGAAAGTACACAACTGCTCTAAGAGGGGCAGAAGGTTTGAAGGATAAACTTTACCTCGATAGAGATAAAGTAAATGGAAAAGTAAAGAATAGCATTCTTGATGTATTAGACTTAAAGACTACCCAGATAAATGTTATTCTTAAAGAGGGTAAAATTTTTACTTCTATACTGGATAGAGGTACATTGATATATAAAATTGAAGAACCAAATAAACACTATGATTTAATAAAGTATTTACAGATGGATTTGTATTTTCTCAATACCTCAGCTAAAAACAATTTTACCAGAAGAATGGGAGTGCAAGTTGTAAATTTTGGTTCTGTATTCCTGTTTAAAAATGGTTTTAGAGTTCAACCCTATGGAGGAGTTGGAGATGATAGTTGGGAGTTAGATTATAGGGCACAGCAAGGATACAATAGATATTTAGGAACTCGTGATTTGTTTGGGCGAGTTGATATTACCACAGATGATACAAATCAATTTAAGGAAGTAACAAGTAGAGATGGAGGTCTTGTGGAAACAAAAGGCTGTAATCAATTGATGGAGACCTTTAAAGAAAAGGCTTTAAAGCGATTAGAACGATATGTAGTAGGTGTTTTGTGGGGAGAAGGGTTTAAGCGTAGGAATTACTTTGGAAAGGGTTCAGAAGCAGACAACAAAGCGGATTTATATAGAAAGCATTTGCAAGACTCTGATAAGTTTTCTGATGATATTGAAGTAGCAAAATCAAATCTTGGAAGCAAGTTAGACTTTATTCAGGTTGTAAAAAGTTTAGTTAATGACAAGGAAATTACGATTTTGGACTACAACAAAGACTTAATAGACTTAGTAAACGAAAAGTTAGAAGATATTCAACCAAAGTACTTTACAGACATCGAAACTATTGGAACGCTTACTGATAATGTTGATGTAAAGAAACAACTTACTCAATTGAAAAAAAACTATGAGCAACTTAAAAAGGAAAAGGACGAAGCAAAACGAACTGCAATAGAAAATGAAAAAAAGAGAATAAAGGCGGAGGAAAAAGCCAAACGTGAAGAAAAAGCAAGGCTAAGAGCAGAAGAAAAAGAAAGGGAAGAGAGAGAAAGAAGAGAAAAGGCAGAAGTCGATAAAACAAAAGCAGAGAATGAAAAGCTAAAAGCAGAGAATGAAAAACTAAAGGCAGAAAAAGCAAGGCAGGTAGAAGAAGAAAAACGTAAGAAAGCAGAAAGTGAAGCAAAAAAAAGAAAAGAACAGGTTTCAAGATATAGAGCGTCAGAGTCAGTAGAGTATAAAGATTTAAGGGAATCTAACCATATTATAGGTGTATATTCTGATAATATAGCCAAAAAGATTTTACTCTTTAAAAGGCAATTAGATAAAGGTAAAAAACCTAATAAAAGCGATTTATTGAAGTTTATTAAGGAATTAAATTTTGTCAATGACAAGATTGCTACAATCACCAGATTTACAACAAAATCTAACTACCTAAAGGCAATGTTGGAAACCAAAGAGAATATTGTTAGCTATATTTCTGATTATATAAACAATTCGTATAGAGCACTCTTTCCCAAAATGTCATTTTCAGTTATAACAAATGACATTTCGTTTACTATGAAGTTTCATCCGATAGAGCTATGTACAGCTTTGGATAATATCTTAAGTAACTCTCGGAAAAAAGAAGCTACAAGGCTAATTTATGAGTTTTCAATAGTAAATGACAATACACTTATTCTTGCTATTAAAGATGTTGGAAAACCTTTGTCAAAGGAAATTAAAGATTGGAATTTGATATTTGAGGAAGGAATTACTACTACACGTGGGTCGGGTTCAGGTTTAGCAAACGTTAAAAAAATATTTAAAGAAAATATGCAAGGTGATGTTATTTATAACCCTGAATATATAGAAGGATTTGAACTAATAATAACACTAAAAAAATGAGAATAGACTACAAAATATTCTGGGTGGAAGATAATAATGACTGGTTTAAAGATGCCAAAAAGGATTTTAAGGAAACTCTTGAAGATTGGGGTTTTAAGTTAAAAGTTTTAAGATTCGAAGATTTTCAGGAGGTTAAGAACACTATTGATCAAGATGGGTTAAAGGATTTTGATTTATTTCTAGTAGACTTAAAACTAAAGGATAATGAAAAAGAATATGGTGATCATGTAATAAGTTTTATCAGAAGTAAAGAAGTATATACCGACATTATATTTTATTCAACTGATACTGAAAAAATAGACGAGATAATGAAGTCTCATATGTTAGAGGGCGTTTATATATCAGGGCGAGATCTTTTAGGAATCAAGTTTGAAAAAGTAGTTAGAACAACCATTAAAAAAATTGAAGAAGTAAATACTATCAGAGGACTCTTAATGGCAGAGACAAGTGATTTAGATAAGATGATGCTAGACATTATTTTGAAAGCACTCAAAAATGACAATGGATATATTAAAAAGTATGCGGTAGAAAAAATGAAAGAAACAATATCTAACAATCAAAAGACACTTAATTCAGTTAAGAAAGCAATAGCAGAAAAAGTAAAAGACGGACGCATTTTTACGTCATTTCATAAAGCAAAAGTGATAAATAAGATTTGCTCCGTAAGAAATTTAAAAGTCGAAAAGTTCTTTGAGGGTTATAATGAAGATATACTAAAAAACAGAAATATATATGCCCACAAAAAAGAAGAAGAAATAAATGTAAAAAAGGTTAATGAAACGGGACGTGAGATAAGAAAGAAACTTGCCAAATATAAAAGTATTTTGGAAGGAATTAAACGAGAAATGGAGAGTAGTATAGGCTCTTTAAGAAAGATGTAAAATAACAAACTAATAATAATATTAGTGTTAAAGATTTTATTCTTTAAACACCCCCATATTAGAAAACTTATCTATTCTTTGAGAAACTCTTTCTTCAGCAGAAAAAGCAAAAAGATCTTTCAGATTTTTAGTTATATATTTTCTAACAGATTGGTAGATTTTATCTCTATCTCTATGGGCACCGCCAAGAGGTTCTTTAATTACTTCATCTATAAGTCCATTATTGAGCATATCTTTAGCTGTAAGTTTAAGCATTTCAGCAGCCTTCTCCTTATAGTTCCAACTTCTCCATAGAATGGAAGAACAACTTTCAGGAGAAATCACAGAATACCAAGTATTTTCAAGCATCACCATTTTATCAGCTACACCTATACCCAGAGCTCCACCCGAAGCACCCTCACCTATAACTATAGATATAATAGGTATTTTTAAAATGCTCATTTCATATATATTTCTAGCGATTGCCTCTCCTTGCCCTCTTTCTTCTGCTTCTAATCCGGGAAATGCACCCGGTGTATCTATCAATGTAACCACAGGACGATTAAATTTTTCTGCTAACTTCATTAATCTAAGTGCTTTACGATACCCTTCAGGATTTGACATTCCAAAATTTCTATACTGTCGCATCTTAGTATTAATACCTTTTTGCTGACCTATAAACATTACAGGTTGATCAGCAACTTTACCAAAACCACCTATCATAGCCTTATCGTCTTTGACTGTTCTATCTCCGTGCATTTCTATAAAGGTATTACCTGCTAGCGCATTTATATAATCTAAAGCATAAGGTCTGCAAGGATGTCTAGATAATTGTACTTTTTGCCAAGGCGTTAAATTCTTATATATATCTTTAAGTACAATATTTAGTTTCTTATTTATATTATCATAAGATTCTGATACATCTACTCCTGACTTCTCCCCTAAATCTTTACATCTAATTAATTGTTCTTCTAACTCTTGTACTGGTTTTTCAAAATCTAAGTATTCCATATAACTATTCTTGTTTTCTTTTATTTTTAACAATACAAATATATAAGTTTATTATTATTTATCTCCTAACTCCTTAAACTTAAATCTATCATTATTAGAAGGTTCATGTTCTTGTTTCATTATGCTTGCTATCTCCTGTACAATATCGGGATACTTATCAGCTATATCTATCTTTTCTTTTATATCTGTTTCCAAGTCATATAATTCTATTCTCATATTGCCTTTAAATATATTTTTCCTAATACCTTTCCATTTTCCCATTCTCACAGCTTGTTGTCCTTTATAACTAGGAAATTCCCAATATAAGAATTTGTGTTTTTTTTGTTTTTCACCTAATAGTTCAGGTTTAAAACTAATTCCATCGATATCTTTAGGAGGTTTTAGTCCAGCCAAATCACAAATGGTAGGCATCAAATCATAAAAAGCCGATATATAATGGCTAGTGGTACCGGGCTTAATACGATTGGGCCAACTAGCAATCAAAGGAACACGAATACCTCCTTCATATACAAATCCTTTGGTTCTTCCATACCCATTTGAAAAAGGTTTTGAACTTTCAAAAAAATCAAAATCTACTCCTCCTGTATAAGTAGGTCCATTATCACTAGAAAGTATGATGATAGTATTTTCATATACGCCTTGCTTTTTAAGTTCTGCTATAATTTCTCCTAACTGATCATCTAAATAAGTAATCATAGCTGCATAAGTCGCTCTTGGATACCTATTAGGAAAGTAAGCTTTGCCTGTATAAGGCTTTTCTTCTCCAAATATCTTTCTGTATTTGTTTACATATTTTTTGGGAGCTTGCAAAGGCAAGTGAGGCAAAGGAGAGGCATAGTACATAAAAAACGGATTATCCTTATTCTTTTTGATAAAAGACAATGCTTTTTGATGTATTTTCTCTGGGGCATACTCTTTTTGTGTATATCTCTTATAATTGTTCTCATCATAAGGATCTGCGCCTTTATCGAGTGGAGTACTAGGAGCGACTATTTCATTTTTAAGTATATCTTTTTCCATGTTTTCCCACAAATGCGGTGGATACAAATTATGAGCTTGTCTCTGACAATTATACCCGTAAAAATAGTCAAATCCTTGAAGATTAGGAGCACCTTCCGATTTGGGTGCACCTAACCCCCATTTTCCAAAAATACTAGTCTTATACCCTTCTTTTTTAAGCTCTTTTCCTAAAGTTACTGTATGGCTTGGTATAGGTCTTTGTCCTTCAAGGTTAGAATCCAAAGATGCTTTTTTATAATTCCATACATCTCCACGCTCTTTCCAAGGGTCATTTCCTCTGATAAAGGCATGCCCCATATGTTTACCTGTTAAAAATACATAACGGGCTGGCGCACATACAGGAGCTCCTGAATAATGTTGAGTAAACTTCATTCCATTTTTTGCCAGTGCATCCATATGAGGCGTTCGTATCTTGGTTTGACCATATACCCCTACCTCACCATAGCCAAGGTCATCAGCCAAAAAAAATATAATATTAGGCTGACCATGATCTCTCTGTGTGCTACAACTCAAAAGTGCAACAGCAAATAAAATTACAATAGATATTTTTTTCATATTTCGATTAAGTTTTTAATTAAAAAACACTAATTCAAAGTTTCTATAAATAAACCAGTTTCTGTTTTACTAACCTTAGTTAATTTATTTTTAATAAGTTCTTTTATCGTCTTATCCCATTTTTTATTACTAAGTCCTGATTGTTCTTTCAGGTTATTCAGTTCTACAGGCGAATTACCTTTGAGTAAGTTCAATACCATTTTCTCATCTCTGTTAAGTTCTATAGCATTTTTACTATTGGGTTTCATCTGTGGGAAAAATAGCACTTCTTGTATTGAAGTATTATCTGTCATTAGCATTGCCAAACGGTCTATACCTATACCTATACCTGCTGTAGGAGGCATACCATACTCTAACGCTCTTAAAAAATCATCATCTATGAACATGGCTTCATCATCTCCTTTTTCAGATAATTTCAATTGTGATTCAAAGCGTTCTCTTTGGTCTAAGGGGTCATTTAACTCCGAATAGCAATTTGCTATTTCTTTACGATTTATAATCAACTCAAAACGCTCTGTAAGTTTAGGGTTATCTCTATGTCTTTTAGTAAGGGGACTCATCTCTATAGGATAATCTGTGATAAAAGTAGGTTGTATTAAATGGGCTTCACATTTTTCTCCAAATATTTCATCTATGAGTTTACCTTTACCCATAGTGTCATCTACCTCTATATTAAATTGTTTGCACACTTGTCTTAATTGGTCTTCTTCCATACCCGATATATCTACACCTGTATATTCTTTAATGGCTTCTATCATAGATATTTTTTTGTAGGGCTTGGCAAATTCTATTTCATTATCTCCAACTCTTATTTTAGATTTCCCATGCAAAGTAGTAGTAACTTTTTCTAGCAATTCCTCGGTCATTTTCATCATCCAATTATAATCTTTGTATGCTACATAAAGTTCCATTATTGTAAACTCAGGATTATGGGTTCTATCCATTCCTTCGTTACGAAAATCTTTGGCAAATTCATATACTCCTTCAAACCCTCCTACAATCAATCTCTTGAGATATAACTCATTAGCAATCCTCAAATACAAAGGAATATTCAAAGCATTGTGATGCGTAACAAAAGGACGTGCAGAAGCTCCTCCAGGTATAAGTTGTAATATAGGCGTTTCTACTTCAAGCCATTTTTTACCATTGAAAAACTCTCGCATTGTATTGGTAATTTGAGTTCGTTTGACAAAGGTATCTTTTACTTTATCATTTACTATCAAATCTACATACCTTTGCCTATATCTGAGTTCAGGCTCAGAAAAAGCATCGTGTATATTACCTTGGTCATCTATTTTTACAATGGGTAGCGGTCTTAACGATTTAGAAAGTATCATAAGCTCTTTTACATGCAAAGTAACTTCTCCTACTTGTGTTTTAAATATAAAACCCCTTACACCTATAAAGTCTCCAATATCTAAACACTTCTTAAATACTATGTTGTACATAGTTTTTTCTTCATCATCAGATATATCATCTCGAGTAACATACAGTTGTATCCTACCCTTTGTATCTTTAAGCTCTACAAAAGAGGCTTTACCCATAATTCTACGACTCATTATTCTACCACACAATACTACCTCTTTTAAGTTTTCACTATCAAATGAACCTATAATATCTGTAGAATAATGAGTAAATTTAAACTCATTTGCGGGATATGGATTGATTCCTAAATCTCTTAATTTCTGTAAGGATTCTCTTCTTAATATCTCTTGTTCGGAAAGTTGCATATATTGAATATTTCTTTATTTTTTACAAAGGTAAACCTAAGTAGATTATTTTAATAAAAAAAGCTCATAAACAAAAAAGCCCTTTAAATAAAGGCTTTTAATATTAACCTTATAAATTTAAAGTTAATCTTTTTTTATCACTGAAATCTTTTCTTTGATTCTAGCTTTTTTACCCGTTAATCCTCTCAAATAGAATATACGAGCTCTTCTTACCTTTCCTCTTTTATTAATTTCTATATTCTGAATAGTAGGCATACTTATGGGAAATATTCTTTCTACTCCTACAGTACCAGATATTTTTCTTATCGTAAATGTTTCAGTAGTACCACTACCTCTCCTTTGGAGTACTACTCCTTTAAAAGACTGTAACCTAGTCTTTTCACCTTCTTTAATTTGGTATGTTACTGTTATCGTATCTCCTGCCGCAAAATTTGGAAAATCTTTTTTTTCTACTAGTGTTTCTTGTACAAACTTTATTAAACTCATTTTATAAATTCGTGTAAATACTTAAAAAAAACAGATATAACATACACGTATTTCGTCAGAGGTTTTACCTATCAATTGCATGTTGGCAAATTTATATATATTTTATAAATATTTAAAAATAATTTTATTTGTTAAATTATTTGATAGATTCCACTTACAAGTGCAATATTTTATTGTTTTTTGCATTACTTTATCTATCTTTGAAGTGTTACGATACGACTCCAACCATATAGTCTTTTGCATCAATGGTGGTCGTTTTTTTATCACAATATAATACATATTTTTTTAATTTACATTTAAAAATTAAAATCATTGCAAAATAGATTAAAAAAATAAAAAACGGGCTATTTTTTAATAACCCGTTTTTTGTACTTGTTTTAATGTAACTTTTAAACTTGCTAAAGCCGTTTGACAACTGCTTTACCAGTGCCGTCTTTTTTAATTCTAGAAATTTCTAAAACTTGTCCGCTTGTGTTTATAAGGTAATAAATCCAGTTGCCTATGATTCTAAACTCACCTATTAGCTTTGGTTGATTAGGCCACTCTGCTTGAATATTATCAACTAACTTGGTTTCTGTGCTACCGTCTCGAGATACAAAATACAGGTTTATACTCCCTGAACTACCCCAAGGAACTCTATTGACATAACAAAAGAAATCATCGGATAAGTTCATTCGATTGCCATCATCGCGAATCTCTTGCGTGGTACGTCTTATCAATACCTCATTTTGCATATCGTAATCCGATTTGGAGATACCATAACCATTGCTATGGTCGCGGTAATAGATATGTGTTTTTTCAAAAATAAAGCCGTCATTAAGTCCACTGGATAATGTGGTCTTTGTTTTGGTGGCTAAGTCAACTTTATATAACCAATCATCTCCTTTATGGTAATACACGGCATTACCCCTCACGCCAAAAGTCATTTTGTAACCTCTTTCTCTATGGATGGTTTCTTCCGCTTCGCTTTTATCTACTTTTATTCTTTTTAGCGTTCTATTGCCAGAAGAAAAATAAAAATAATCCCCTACGATTTTCATATCACCATAAGCATCATTTAAAAATAAGCTATGGCTGGTACCGTCTCTTCTCATTTTGTATATTTTCTTTTCTGTGTAATTGTTATAATAAACCCAGTCATTATACACATATACATTTTCGTCTGGAATGCTACTACTGGGATAATTTACCCCGCTTGTCTTGTCCTTTATTTTTACCGAATTGCTACCGTCCAAATCCATTTTATAGATATGGTACTTGGAAGAGTAATAAATTTTACCGTCTGTTGGATAATAAAAATAGTGATAGGAACTATTGCCATAACCTTTTTTTAGGTTGGTGGGTCCTGTGGGTGTTACACTGCCGCTTGCTATGGTAACGGTAACAGTGTAATTTTTAGTAGAATTATCCACTGCGGTAATGGTATAAGTTAGTGCATTGGTAAAATTATTTGCCGTAACGCCACTTTGCTGGGCAATACTTCCAATTTTTGCACTGGCACCTGCTGATAGTTCAAAATAGGCTTTGAGTGCCGTAACATCAGTACCACTTGGTACTGTGAGCGCAACAGTATTAGCCGTATTATTGATATTTCCATTTACATCTCTTGAAAGTGCTGAATTGTCTGCAGCTCTAAACTTAAAAGTGCTCATGTTTTTTGCATTCCCAGCCTCTTTTGTTACGGTAACAGTGTAATTTTTAGTAGAGTTATCCACTGCGGTAATGGTATAAGTTAGTGCATTGGTAAAATTATTTGCCGTAACGCCACTTTGCTGGACAGTACTTCCAATTTTTGCACTGGCACCTGCTGATAGTTCGAAATAGGCTTTGAGTGCCGTAACATCAGTACCACTTGGTACTGTGAGCGCAACAGTATTAGCCGTATTATTGACACTTCCATTTACATCTCTTGAAAGTGCTGAATTGTCTGCAGCTCTAAACTTAAAAGTGCTCATGTTTTTTGCACTGCTAGCTTCTTTTGTTACGGTAACAGTGTAATTTTTAGTAGATTTATCCTCTGCGGTAATGGTATAAGTTACCGGATTTGTAAAATCATTAGCGGTAACACCACTTTTTTGCGTAATTGCTTTTACACTTGCCGTAGCCCCTTCAGACAATTCAAAATAGGCTTTGAGTGCCGTAACATCGGTACCGCTGGGGACGGTCAATTTTACGGTTTTGGCATCCATATCTATGGTTGCTTTTATATCTTTTGAAAGTGCTGCATTGTTAGCGGCTTTCAATTCAAAAGATGTGATATCACTACCATTATTGGTTGTTAAGGTTTCTGTATTGTTATTGTTACAACATACCAACAAGAAACCCATAAAAAGCATAATGCTTTTATAAAATTTATTTAAAAACATAAGAAAATTATTTATAAGGTTAATATATTACAAATATAAAAAGAATCAATAATAAAAAAACCTTTAACACCCATAAAAATTGATTAATTGGCTTTTTTATACTATAAAACGACTTACTATAATTTTTTAAGTGAAAATTATAACATAGATATTTTATAAATATTTAAAAATAATTTTATTTGTTAAATTATTTGATAGATTCCACTTACAAGTACAACATTTTATTGTTTTTTGCATTACTTTATCTATCTTTGAAGTGTTACGATACGACTCCAACCATATAGTCTTTTGCATCAATGGTGGTCGTTTTTTTATCACAATATAATACATATTTTTTTAATTTACATTTAAAAATTAAAATCATTGCAAAATAGATTAAAAAAATAAAAAACGGGCTATTTTTTAATAACCCGTTTTTTGTACTTGTTTTAATGTAACTTTTAAACTTGCTAAAGCCGTTTGACAACTGCTTTACCAGTGCCGTCTTTTTTAATTCTAG
This sequence comes from Ichthyobacteriaceae bacterium, assembly GCA_965226285.1. Classification (GTDB taxonomy): domain Bacteria; phylum Bacteroidota; class Bacteroidia; order Flavobacteriales; family Ichthyobacteriaceae; genus CBDDCQ01. The sequence goes on along the minus strand of CBDDCQ010000005.1, from coordinate 52,001 downwards.
AAATTTCTAAAACTTGTCCGCTTGTGTTTTGTAGGTAATAAATCCAGTTGCCTATGATTTTTACCTCACCTATTAGCTCTGGTTTACTAGCTGATTCTGCTTGAATATTATCTACTAATTTGTTTTCTGTGCTACCGTCTCGAGATACAAAATACAGGTTTATACTCCCTGAACTACCCCAAGGAACTCTATTGACATAACAAAAGAAATCATCGGATACGTTCATTCTATTGCCCCCATCGCGAATCTGTTTCGTGGTACGTTTTATCAATACCTCATTTCGCATATCGTAATCCGATTTGGAGATACCATAACCATTGCTATGGTCTCGGTAATAGATATGTGTTTTTTCAAAAATATAGCCGTCATTAAGTCCACTCGATGATGTGGTCTTTGTTTTGGTGGCTAAGTCAACTTTATATAGCTTATCATCTCCTATATGGTAATACACGGCATTACCCCTCACGCCAAAAGTCATTTTGCGACCCCTTTCTCTATAGATGGTTTCTTCCGCTTCGCTTTTATCTACTTTTATTCTTTTTAGCGTTCTATTGCCAGAAGAAAAATAAAAATAATCCCCTACGATTTTCATATCACCATAAGCATCATTTAAAAATAAGCTATGGCTGGTACCGTCCCTTCTCATTTTGTATATTTTCTTTTCGGTGTAATTGTTATAATAAACCCAGTCATTATACACATATACATTTTCGTCTGGAATGCTACTACTGGGATAATTTACCCCGCTTGTCTTGTCCTTTATTTTTACCGAATTGCTACCGTCCAAATCCATTTTATAGATATGGTACTTGGAAGAGTAATAAATTTTACCGTCTGTTGGATAATAAAAATAGTGATAGGAACTATTGCCATAACCTTTTTTTAGGTTGGTGGGTCCTGTGGGTGTTACACTGCCGCTTGCTATGGTAACGGTAACAGTGTAATTTTTAGTAGAATTATCCACTGCGGTAATGGTATAAGTTAGTGCATTGGTAAAATTATTTGCCGTAACGCCACTTTGCTGGGCAATACTTCCAATTTTTGCACTGGCACCAGCCGATAGTTCAAAATAGGCTTTGAGTGCAGTAACATTCGTGCCACTTGGTACTGTAAGTGCCACAGTGTTAGCCGTATTATTGACACTTCCATTTACATCTCTTGAAAGTGCTGAATTGTCTGCAGCTCTAAACTTAAAAGTACTAATGTTTTTTGCACTGCTAGCCTCTTTTGTTACGGTAACAGTGTAATTTTTAGTAGAATTATCCATTGCGGTAATGGTATAAGTTAGTGCATTGGTAAAATTATTTGCCGAACGCCACTTTGCTGGGCAGTACTTCCAATTTTTGCACTGGCGCCAGCCGATAGTTCAAAATAGGCTTTGAGTGCAGTAACGTTCGTGCCACTTGGTACTGTGAGTGCCACAGTGTTAGCCGTATTATCGACTCTTCCATTTACATCTCTTGAAAGTGCTGAATTGTCTGCAGCTCTAAACTTAAAGGTGCTAATGTTTTTTGCACTGCTAGCCTCTTTTGTTACGGTAACAGTGTAATTTTTAGTAGAATTATCCACTGCGGTAATGGTATAAGTTAGTGCGTTGGTAAAATTATTTGCCGTAACGCCACTTTGCTGGGCAGTACTCCCAATTTTTGCACTGGCACCAGCCGATAGTTCAAAATAGGCTTTGAGTGCAGTAACGTTCGTGCCACTTGGTACTGTGAGTGCCACAGTGTTAGCCGTATTATCGACTCTTCCATTTACATCTCTTGAAAGTGCTGAATTGTCTGCAGCTCTAAACTTAAAAGTGCTAATGTTTTTCGCATTGCTAGCCTCTTTTGTTACGGTAACAGTGTAATTTTTAGTAGAATTATCCATTGCGATAATGGTATAAGTTAGTGCATTGGTAAAATTATTTGCCGTAACGCCACTTTGCTGGGCAGTACTTCCAATTTTTGCACTGGCGCCAGCCGATAGTTCAAAATAGGCTTTGAGTGCCTTAACATCAGTACCACTTGGTACTGTGAGCGCAACAGTATTAGCCGTATTATTGACTGTTCCATTTACATCTCTTGAAAGTGCTGAATTGTCTGCAGCTCTAAACTTAAAAGTGCTCATGTTTTTTGCACTGCTAGCCTCTTTTGTTACGGTAACAGTGTAATTTTTAGTAGAATTATCCTCTGCAGTAATGGTATAAGTTAGTGCATTGGTAAAATTATTTGCCGTAACGCCACTTTGCTGGGCAGTACTTCCAATTTTTGCACTGGCGCCAGCCGATAGTTCAAAATCGGCTTTGAGTGCCGTAACATTCGTTCCACTTGGTACTGTGAGCTCAACAGTATTAGCCGTATTATTGACTGTTCCATTTACATCTCTTGAAAGTGCTGAATTGTCTGCAGCTCTAAACTTAAAAGTGCTAATATTTTTTGCACTGCTAGCTTCTTTTGTTACGGTAACAGTGTAATTTTTAGTAGATTTATCCTCTGCGGTAATGGTATAAGTTACCGGATTCGTAAAATCATTAGCGGTAACACCACTTTTTTGCGTAATTCCTTTTACACTTGCCGTAGCCTTTTCAGACAATTCAAAATCGGCTTTGAGTGCCGTAACATCGGTACCGCTGGGGACGGTCAATTTTACGGTTTTGGCATCCATATCTATGGTTGCTTTTATATCTTTTGAAAGTGCTGCATTGTTAGCGGCTTTCAATTCAAAAGATGTGATATCATTACCATTATGGGTTAAGGTTTCTTTATTGTTACAACATACCAGCAAGAAACCCATAAAAAGCATAGTGCTTTTATAAAATTTATTTAAAAACATAAAAAAATTATTTATAAGATTAATATTTTACAAATATAAATATAAATCAACAATAAGAAACCGTTTAACACCCATAAAAATTGATTAATTGGCTTTTTTATACTATAAAATGAAAATTATAACATAGAAATTATTTATGGAAGTTTTGAAGTAAATACAAAAAAGCGGTTTTCAATTCAAAAGATGTGATATCATTACCATTATGGGTTAAGGTTTCTTGTTGGTACAACATACCAACAAGAAACCCATAAAACATAATGCTTTTATAAAATTTATTTAAGTGTTCATATTTTCAAATGTTTTTTTACAATTTTAATTTTTAATAGTTATTTTTCCTGTCATAGGACTATGGAACTCGCAGATATAGTATAAAGTATTTGGTGCATCTGCGGGTACTACAAAAGTAATTTTATCAGAAGCAGCTCCATTGTTAGTAACGCCTTTATTGTATGCATTACTTTTTCCCGTTCCTTGTACCGTCTTTATAAAAAATGGATGTCCAGGCGTATTTATAGTGAAAGTGTATGTTTTCCCTCTTTTTAAGGTTAAATTTGGATTACTTACATTTGTTAAACCACCACCTGAAAAACGATACGCAGCGGCACCACTATTGGTAACATTATAATTAATAATAGTGGTAGGGTTAGTTATTGTTACGGTAACAGTGTAATTTTTAGTAGAATTATCCACTGCGGTAATGGTATAAGTTAGTGCATTGGTAAAATTATTTGCCGTAACGCCACTTTGCTGGGCAGTACTCCCAATTTTTGCACTGGCGCCAGCCGATAGTTCAAAATAGGCTTTAAGTGCAGTAACATCAGTGCCACTTGGTACTGTGAGCGCAACAGTATTAGCCGTATTATCGACTGTTCCATTTATATCTCTTGAAAGTGCTGAATTGTCTGCAGCTCTAAACTTAAAAGTGCTCATGTTTTTTGCACTGCTATCTTCTTTTGTTACCGTAACAGTGTAATTTTTAGTAGATTTATCCTCTGCGGTAATGGTATAAGTTACCGGATTCGTAAAATCATTAGCGGTAACACCACTTTTTTGCGTAATTCCTTTTACACTTGCCGTAGCCTTTTCAGACAATTCAAAATCGGCTTTGAGTGCCGTAACATCGGTACCGCTGGAGACGGTCAATTTTACGGTTTTGGCATCCATATCTATGGTTGCTTTTATATCTTTTGAAAGTGCTGCATTGTTAGCGGCTTTCAATTCAAAAGATGTGATATCATTACCATTATGGGTTAAGGTTTCTGTATTGTTACAACATACCAGCAAGAAACCCATAAAAAGCATAACGCTTTTATAAAATTTATTTAAAAACATAATAAAATAGATTTGTGTTGTTTAATAATTTACAAATATAAGGTGAATCAATAATGAAAAACCGTTTAACACCCATAAAAATTGATTAATTGGCTTTTTTATACTATAAAACGACTTGCTATAATTTTTTAAGTGAAAATTATAATATAGGATTATTTATGGAAGGTTTGAAGTAAATACAAAAAAAGTTTGAAACCAAGTTCTCGTGATGTATATATGAATTTTTAAATATAGAAGAATTGGTTATAAACCTAATAGCTTATAGTACATTTTATACAATACCTAAGCGAGATTTGACAGACGAACTGTAAAGATTTTGGAGCATGATGTCAAGGATTATTAAAAAAAGCACTTGACTATGTTCCATCAAAGAAATTAAAATATGCCCATTCATTGTTTGCAGGTAATTATTAATCTTATCTTTGCATTTGATTTTTTAATGAATTTAAGGATTATAAAATTAAAAGTAGATTAATGTCTAGGATATTAACGGGAATACAGAGTTCGGGAGTTCCTCATTTGGGGAATATTTTGGGTACTATAAAACCTTCTATAAAGTTAAGTCAAGAAGAAAATAACGAATCTTTTTTCTTTATAGCAGATATGCATTCGCTCACTACCATAAAAGATGCCAAATTGCTAAGGCAGAATACTTATGCCACGGCGGCGGCTTGGCTAGCTTTTGGCTTTGATACAAACAAAAATGTGTTTTACAGGCAATCGGATATTCCAGAGGTTACAGAACTCACTTGGTATTTGAACTGTATTACTCCTTATCCTATGCTGGCAAATGCACATTCATTCAAAGATAAGTCAGGTAAACTCTCTGATATAAACGCTGGACTCTTTGATTACCCTGTGTTGATGGCAGCAGACATATTGCTATACCATGCAGAGGTAGTTCCGGTGGGAAAAGACCAAAAGCAGCACTTAGAAATGACTAGAGATATTGCATATTCATTTAATCATATCTATGGTGATACTTTAGTGGTACCGCAGGAGAGAATAGATGAAAAAGTAATGATCATACCAGGTACAGATGGGCAAAAAATGAGTAAGTCTTATGATAATTTTATCAATATATTTTTGCCTGAAAAGCAGTTGAGAAAGCAAGTGATGTCTATTGTAACTGATAGTACTCCTATGGAAAAACCCAAAGATTCTCAAAATTGTAATATATTTAAATTATATCAGCTTTTGGCATCGAGTGAACAAACTAAACATCTAAAGGATAAGTATAGAGCGGGTAATTTTGGTTATGGACATGCCAAGCAAAAACTGTTTGAACTGATATTAGAAGAGTTTTCAGAGCAAAGAGAGCAGTTTACTTATTATATGAATCATATAGATTTATTAGAGCAAAACCTACAAAAAGGAGCAGATAAAGCTAGAGAAGTAGCTGGTAAAACGTTGGATAAGGTAAGAGAAAAAGTAGGGTACCTAAGATTAAAAAGAGTATGATTACAGAAGTTTGTAAAAAGGTTTTTAACCGGAGTATAGAAGATTATCATATCACAGATGATGTAGATACGGTGATAAACAATCCTTATCGAGAAAATACAATAGAGCACTTATTGTATTTAAAGAGTTGGATAGATACTCTACAGTGGCATTTGGAGGATATGGTAAGAGATGAAAATATAGACCCTGTAAAGGCTCTCCAGATTAAAAGGAAAATAGATAGATCAAATCAAGATAGAACGGATAAGGTGGAGTATATAGATAGTTATTTTTTACAAAAATATAGTCATATACAGCCTAAAGCAGATGCCAAAGTAAATACAGAGAGTCCTGCGTGGGCGATAGATAGATTGTCTATATTATTACTCAAAATATATCACATGAATCAGGAAAGGATTCGTAAAGATGTAGATGCAGCCCACATAGAGCAGTGTACCCAAAAGTTAGATATTTTATTGGAGCAACAGAAAGATTTATCTACCAGTATAGAACAACTCATAGAGGATATAGAAAATGGAGATAAGTATATGAAAGTATATAAACAAATGAAAATGTATAACGACCCTTTATTAAACCCAGTATTGTATGCTGGAAAAAAATAAATTAGGGTGCATATATTAGTCATTCGTATTTCAGCTATGGGCGATGTAGCCATTACAGTGCCTGTGCTCAAAGCCTTATGTGAGCAAAACCCCAATGTGAGGATTACGCTTGTATCTCAAAAACTGTTTGAACCTTTTTTCTCAGATATTTCTAATCTTACTTTTGTACCTATAGAAATACAAGGCAAACACAAAGGAATTCGGGGGATTTATAAGTTTTATAGAGAACTTAAACGCATGTATAAATTTGATACTATAGTAGATTTGCATCATGTATTGCGTTCTATAATTCTTAGGAATTTATTTAAATTATCTGGAAATAAGGTAGTTTATATAGATAAAGGTAGAAGAGAGAAAAAAGCACTTATTCGTAAGAAAAATAAGATATTTAAACCTCTTAAAACCACAGCTGAGAGATATGCTGATGTATTTAAAGGTTTGGGACTTAAAGTAGTATTGGAGAATAAGTTACCTGATAAGAGGAAACTTTCTTTTTCTAAAGAGATTACTCATTTTCTCGGAGATAAACATACCAAATGGATGGGAGTAGCTCCTTTTGCGCAGCATAGGGGTAAAATGTACCCTTTAGAAAAAATGAAGAGAGTGTTACAATTTATATTGAAAGATTATAAAGTAAAAGTATTACTTTTTGGTGGAGGTAGAGAAGAAATTTTAAAATTACGTGAATTTGAAAATTGTTTAGCTAGTAATAGTGTAATGAATGTAGCGGGTAAGATAAATTTAAAAATGGAATTAGAAATTATATCTATGCTAGATATTATGATTTCTATGGATTCATCAAATATGCATATGGCATCTCTCATGGGTACACCTGTGGTTTCTATATGGGGCGTTACACATCCTTATGCAGGTTTTTATGGTTTTGGGCAACACCCTGATAATGCCGTTCAGGTAGATTTACCGTATAGACCATGTTCTATCTTTGGAAAAGAAGATTATCCGGATAAAAACCCCAATTTGCCTATGGATTTGATACAAGAAGAATGGATAGTGCAAAAAGTAAAAAAATATTTGAGTTAAAATTTGTATGAGTAAAATAATATATTACCTATAATAGGTAGAATTTATTTACAATATAGTTGTTAATTTAATCAATACAAAAAATATTTGTAAGAATTAGGAAAAAAACTATATTTGCAAGTTCTATTTACTATAGTAAAACAATTTAATGGATAAATTTAAAGACATAAGGCCTTTGTATGATAGTGAGGTAAGTGATGCTATAGAGGTATTATCTAATGAGCCAATGTTTATAGAACTTATACGATTTGTGCGTCCCGATGATACAGATGAACAAATTAGATATTATCTTAAAACCATAAATACAATTAAGCAATTTACAGAAGAGATATCCTTTATAGCAGCATTAAAGCTATTAGAAAAAACTTCTGAAAAGATATTTTTTGAAGGTATCAAAAACTTAGATAAAAAGGAAAATTATCTGTTTATGTCTAATCATAGGGATATTATATTAGATGCTATTATATTAAATAAATATTTGATAGATAGTGATTTTGATATTTGTCAGGCAGCAGCTGGGAGCAACTTGTTGGAAAATGATAAGATATTTTTATTTGCTCGTTTACTTGAAAACTTTTGTGTGATGAGGAATAGTTCTCCTAAAGAAATGTTACAGAATTCTAAATTATTATCAGAGTATATTTACCATAAAATAATAAATGATAAGAAGTCTATTTGGATATCGCAGAAAGAGGGAAGATCTAAAGATGGAAATGATAAAACTCAACCTGCAGTGTTGAAAATGATTGCTTTGAACAAAGGTAAGAATGAAAGTCTGGTAGAATATTTTTGTAAACTCAAGATAGTACCTATAGCTATTTCGTATGAGTATGACCCTACCGACTTTTTAAAATTGCCTCAGTTAATAGCTCAAAGTAATAATAGAGATTATGTAAAATCAAAAAATGAGGATACAGAAAATATTGTAAAAGGTGTAATAGGGCAAAAGAAAAAAATTAAATTAACTTTAGGTAAACCTTTAGAATACGAAACATTAAAGATTATAGAACAAGAGACTAATATAAATAATCAATTGGTAATATTAGCAAAAATTATTGATGAACGTATTTATAGACAGTATAAGATATGGTCAACTAATTTTATAGCCTTTGATATTCTGTATCGTACTGATTTATTTAAGGATAAATATACAGTAGAAGATAGAAATTTATTCAAGAAACGTTTAAAGATAAGAATATCTTCTATAGAACAAGAAAATAAAGTAGAGGCAGAGTTAAAAATTTTACAGATGTATTCAAACCCTATACTCAATAGTCCTGAATATAAAGAGTTAGTAATGATATAAACATCGTAAAGATATACAGTTATTTACTTATGAAGAGATAGAGGATTTCTTTTTATATGCTATACATATTGAATAAGTATTTGTATATAAATTTATATCAATCTTCAGTAGTAATGAAATTTGTTACTTACATTATGAAAATGTAGATGAAAATTGTGATCATTGGCACTTGATAGCGAATCAAGCATTTTATGGTGCTTATAAGCAACAAGAAAATACCTTTGAATATAGTGTCCAGATACGGTTTATCTACTTTATGATCAAAAACAGGTAGATTATTTATTCAAAAACTACCTCTATATTAGATGTTAAAACTAAATTAGCACCTTTGAAAAGATAATAATTATTCAAATGGTATATAGAATAAATTTAGATGATATGATGGATAAAAAAAATATAATATCTTAAAGAAAAAGTAATGTTTAGAAAAAAAACAAAAATAGTAGCTACTCTAGGACCTGCGTGTAGTGATAAGACTACTTTACTACAAATGATACGGGAGGGAGTAAATGTCTTTAGAGTAAATTTTTCTCATGCATTACAAGAAAATGTAAGGCAAGTGGTAAATACGATAAGGGAAATCAACAAAGAAGAAGGATATAATATTCCTATATTGGGTGATTTACAGGGTCCTAAATTGCGTATAGGTGAAGTGAAAAAAGGAGTAAAACTCAAGTTAGGGGATGAAATTACGTTTACAAACCAAGAGTGTATTGGAGATGAAAATAAAGTGTATATAACTTATACTAATTTTTATAAAGATGTAAAGGTAGGAGAGCGCATATTACTAGATGATGGTAAATTGATAATGAAAGTGTTACAAATTTATGATACAGGTGAGGTAAAAGCAAAAGTAATAGAAGGAGGTGAGTTTAATTCTAAAAAAGGAGTGAATTTGCCTAATACAAAAGTATCTTTACCTGCACTTACTCCAAAAGATATAGAAGATACTAAATTGGCAGTAAGTTTAGATTTTGATTGGCTTGCGCTTTCTTTTGTGAGAAATAGTAAAGATATACAGGATTTAAAAGATCTGATGCCAAAAGATAAGCAAATTCCCATTGTATCGAAGATAGAAAAGCCTGAAGCATTAGAAAATATAGATGAGATACTCAATGTTACCAATGCAGTAATGGTAGCCCGTGGAGATTTGGGAGTAGAAATACCTGCAGAAGAAGTACCTCTAATCCAAAAAAAATTAATACTCAAGTGTAAGCAAAAGGCTAAGCCTGTGATAGTAGCTACTCAAATGATGGAAACTATGATAAATAATATAACCCCTACACGAGCCGAAGTAAATGATGTAGCTAACTCTGTAATGGATGGAGCTGATGCTGTGATGCTAAGTGGTGAAACTTCTGTAGGTAATCACCCTATAGCTGTCGTCAAACAAATGACTAAAATTATTCAATCTGTAGAGGGAAGTGATGATATTTTGAAAAAACAAAAAAAAGTATTAGACCAATCAGATCCTAGGTATATTACTGATATGGTGTGTAATGAAGCCTCTAGAGTAGCTAGAGAATCTAATTGTGAGGCTATTATTACTTTTACTAAAAGCGGATATACAGCTTTCCAAATATCATCGTATCGTCCCAGTTGCAATATATTAGTATTTACAGCTAATCCAAGGATTAAGAGTAGTCTTAATTTACTTTGGGGAGTAAGGTGTTTTTCTTATGGAGGTGTAAAGAATACTGATAATGCTATAGAGTTTGTAAAGAAGTTTTGTTTAGATAATAAAATTCTGAAAGAAAATGATTTGACAGTAAGTATATTTACTATGCCAGTAGTGAGAAAAGGAGATGTAAATACTATTAGATTTACACGGATTAAATAGAAATGGAGATTAAGGAAAAAAAATCAAATAAACCTGTTAAAACTAATCTTTTTAGTTCTAATAAAATTTCTCTATCACAGAGGGGTAGAGTTGTCCCTCAAGCCATAGATTTAGAGGAGGCTGTATTAGGTGCTTTAATGATAGATAAAAAGGCGGTAGATGAAGTCATAGATATGATACCTCCAGAGATTTTTTATAATCAAAAGCACCAAGAAATTTTTAAAGCTATACAAGGATTATTTAAAAGGAATGAACCTATAGACTTATTGACTGTAGCTCAAGAACTTAAAAAAATAGAACAGTTTGATTATATAGGAGGAGATTTTCATTTGACTGAACTTTCGCAAAAAGTATCTTCGTCTGCTCATGTAGAGTATCATACTCGAATAATCATACAAAAATATATACAACGCGAACTTATAAGTATATGTGCAGAAATAGAAGAGATGGCTTATGATGAATCCACAGATGTATTTGAACTTTTAGATAAAGCAGAAGCTAAATTATTTGATATTACCCATGGAAATATCAAAAAAGATTCAGAAAAAGCAGATGTTTTAATAAAACAAGTTGTTAGTCAAATAGAAGCTGTAGCAGCCAAAGAGGGAATAAGTGGAATACCATCAGGTTTTGAAGATATAGATAGGATTACTTCGGGATGGCAGCCTTCGGATTTGATAGTGGTAGCAGCTCGTCCTGGTATGGGTAAAACGGCTTTTGTACTCTCTATGGCTAGAAATATGGCTGTAGATAAGCAGATTCCCGTGGCTATATTTTCTTTGGAGATGTCGGCATTACAGATAATTTCAAGACTTATATCAAGTGAAACAGGGATCTCTTTGGAGAAATTAAAAAAAGGAAGTTTACAAGCTCACGAGTGGCAACAATTACATGCTAAGATAGGTGCATTAGAAAAAGCAAATATTTTTATTGATGATACTCCAGCATTATCTATTTTTGATTTAAGAGCTAAGTGCAGGAGATTGGTTTCACAACACAAAGTAGAACTTATAGTGATAGATTATCTGCAATTGATGACTGCGGGAGGAGTAGTAAAAGGTGGCAATAGAGAACAAGAAATATCTACTATTTCTAGGAATTTAAAATCTATAGCTAAGGAATTAAATATTCCTATGATAGCACTATCACAGCTCTCTAGAGACGTTGAAAAAAGAGGAGGCGTCAAAAGACCTCTACTTTCAGATTTGAGAGAATCAGGAGCTATAGAACAAGATGCAGATATTGTATCTTTTATATACCGTCCTGAATATTATGGACTTAGTGCTTGGGATGATGAAGAGGGAACACCCTGCCAAGGACAAGCAGAGTTTATGATAGAAAAACATAGAAATGGGGGAGTGGGTAGAGTTAAATTGAGATTTATAGGAAGTCAAACGAAGTTTCAGAATATCAATGATCTTGTTCAGAGTGAAATTGCTTCCAAAATGAATGTAGATATAAGAGACGATATTGACCAAGTTTTTGAATCTCCTTTTTAAAAAAATATAAAATGATAAATAGCATAAGCATAGGACAAATATATTTTGCTATATTTTTTGTAGTTTTATTTATGCTTTTTATAGTATGGTCGTATAGGAAAGATTTGAAATTACATAAATATTATTATAAGGGGAGTAGTTATATATTTGTATTTATTTTAATATCTATAATACTCTTATTATTTTTTAAAGATTATATCAAAGGTTAAAACAAAAAATGATTATGGAGCACATAAAGACATATATTTCAAAGCATAAAGATAGATTTTTACATGAATTGAAAGGAATATTACAAATTCCTTCAGTAAGTGCAGATAGTGCTTATACTCAAGATGTAACAGATATGGCTGATGCTGTAAAGCAACAAATGCAGCAAGTAAATATGGATAATGTAGAGGTATATGAAACGGAAGGTTATCCGATAGTATATGGAGAAAAAATAATAGATGAAAAATTACCTACAGTATTAGTGTATGGGCATTATGATGTACAACCACCAGAACCATTGGAACTATGGGATACAGACCCTTTCACCCCTACTATAAAGGCAACAGAATTACATCCCCAAGGAGCCATATTTGCTAGAGGAGCTTCAGATGATAAGGGGCAAATGTTTATGCACATTAAGGCATTTGAAGTAATGGATAAACTCAAGAGATTACCTTGTAATGTCAAATTTATTATAGAAGGAGAGGAAGAAATAGGTTCAGTAAGTTTTTATAAATTTGTAGAAGAACATAAGGAAAAATTAAAAAATGATATTGTATTAGTTTCTGATACAGCGATGCTCTCTAATGAAATCCCTTCTGTAACTATTGGACTTAGAGGATTGAGTTATATAGAGATAGAGGTGAGTGCTATCAATAGAGATTTACATTCGGGAATATATGGAGGTGCTGTACCTAATCCATTAAATATATTAAGTAAAATGATAGGCAGCCTACACGATGGAAATCATAGAATTACCATACCTCATTTCTATGATAAGGTAGATGAACTTAGTGCTGAAGAGAGAATAGAAATGGCTCATGCTCCTTTTGATTTGAATCAGTATAAAAATGAATTAAAACTCAAGGATATACAAGGAGAGAAAGATTATACTACCATCGAGAGAACTTCTATAAGACCTACGTTAGATGTAAATGGAATGTGGGGAGGATATACAGGTGAGGGTGCCAAAACAATAATTCCCTCTAAAGCCTTTGCCAAAATATCTACCAGATTAGTACCCTATCAAAATCATGATGAAATTACACAATTATTGATTGAGCATTTCAAAAAAATAACACCTAACTGTGTAAAAGTAAAAGTAACGCCTCATCACGGTGCTAATCCTTATGTAATGCCTACTGAACATTTGGGTTATAAAGCAGCATTTAAATCTATGGAGTATACTTATGGAATAAAGCCTATACCAGTTCGTTCAGGAGGTAGTATTCCTATTGCATCTTTGTTTGAACAGAAATTAGGTAGCAAAACAGTACTTATGGGATTTGGTTTGGATACAGATGCAATACATTCACCTAATGAGCATTTTGGATTGAATAATTTTTATAAGGGAATAGAAACTATACCTTATTTTTATAAGTATTTTGCAGAAATGTATTTGAGTTGATGAGAAGAAGTCTTGTTAAATCTTTAGCATTATTATTCTGTGTAATATTTTGTAACTCGTGTAAATTATTACACAAGAGTTATCAAAATCAGATGCAATTAAAGATGCATAAACAAAAAATGGATAAAGGTATATCTTTATCACCTTTATATAAGGTTTATCATCAAGATAATAAGACTTCAAAATTCTATTATAAGATACCTCAAGCCGGATTGTTATATCAAAAAAAGAATCAAACAGATAGTGTTTTTATATCAGATGCATCTCTCAAAATAGAAGTGTTTTCTCTTCGTGACTCGTTGGTTTACAAAGATATTATATCTATATCTGATATTAAGAAAAGTTATTATACTAGTATAAATTCGTATAGAGATATAAAGCTCTCTTCAGGTTCAGATTATATCTTTAGAATTTCTATACATGACAAAAATAGAGATAAAATAGTTAGCACAGTATTTGAAGTAAAAAAGAAAAAAGATTCTTCCAGAGAACATTTTTTAGTTTTAGATAGTTTAGATAATGTATGGTTTCATAATTATACAGATACTCAGATAAAAATAAAATCTAAATACAACCAAATATATATATCAAAATACCATAAAGATAAAAATAAAAGGTATGGTACCTTTATGGTAAAATCAGATGAACTTTTCAATCTTGTGGATGAGGGCACCTATTTAGTACAATCCGATACCACTCATTACAGAGGATTATATATTATTAAAACTTATGAGGGATATCCTCTGATTTCTCAGAAAAAAAGTATGACCTCACCTTTAGTTTATATTGCTGACGCATCAGAGTATAAAAAGATTATTCAAAATAAATTTCCTAAACTTGTATCTGAACTCTATTGGATGAAATTGGCAGACAATGAGATAGGGTTTGCTAAAAAATTACTAAAGTCTTATTATAAAAGAGTAGAATATGCCAATAAAAAATATACGTCTTATAAACAAGGGTGGCAAACAGATAGAGGAATGGTATATATATTACTAGGGTTACCGTCTTATATTTATTATACTATAGACCAAGAGAAATGGGTATATGGTAAAGATCATTATTCTTTAAGTATAGAATATAAATTTAATAAAAGTTCTGATTTAGATGATTATGTTTTAGAAGAAAAGAATAATATATTGTACCTAGCTAGAAAACATTGGCAAACAGGAAAAATATTTGATAATAGAGATATTATAAACATACAAGAAGAGCATGAAAGAGAACAAGAAAGGCAACGAAATATTTGGAATCAACCCTATCATAGAAGCTATTAAATCGGGTAAAACTATAGATAAACTCTTTATAAAGAAAGGACTTTCAGGTAGTAATTATTTGAAACTCAAAAAATTGGTAGATACCTATAAGGTTAATTATTCGTTAGTACCATTGGAAAAACTAAATAGGTTTACCAAAAAAAATCATCAAGGGGTGTTTGCTTTTATTTCGCCTATAGAATTTTATAAGGTAGAAAATATCTTACCTCAGGTATATGAAAAGGGACAAGTGCCATTATTTCTAATTTTAGATAGGATAACAGATGTAAGGAATTTTGGGGCTATATCTCGTACGGCAGAATGTGCAGGAGTTCATGCTATTATTATCCCTTATAAAGGTTCTGCTCCTCTAAATGCAGATACCTTCAAAACTTCTGTAGGAGCACTTTATAAAATACCTATATGTAGAGAATTGTATCTAAAAGATACTATAGAATATTTGCAGAATAGTGGTGTGCAGGTAGTATCGTGTACAGAAAAAGCAGAAAATTTATATTATGATATTGATTTATCTATGCCTACAGCTATCATCATGGGCTCTGAATGTACAGGTATTTCTCTTGCACACTTGGCTAAGAGTGATAAATTAATGAAAATACCAATGTATGGCAATATAGAATCTCTTAATGTTTCAGTAGCATGTGGAATAGTCTTATATGAAACTTTGAGGCATAGAAAAAATAATTATTAAAAATTATTTCATTAATAAAAAAGTATTATATTTGTAACTGATAATATCGCGGGATGGAGCAGTCGGTAGCTCGTCGGGCTCATAACCCGAAGGTCGCAGGTTCGAGTCCTGCTCCCGCTACTGAATAAGAGAATCGAGAAATTGGTTCTCTTTTTTTATGCTGTAAATTTGTAAATTAAAGGTTTAGCTTTTTTATTGTTTTTCAATTCTATTTAGCTGAAAATCTATCTATTTGAACAGGAACTGCAAGTGGGTTAGAGTATGTTTCTATTTTTACAAATCCTCGATCATTTTCTGTTTCATCATCATGATTAAGATGTACAAACCAATTTTTCGTATTCTCAATTTCCATTCTCCTGTCTTGCGTAACGTAAATTATTCCTAAATTTAATTTAGCTCCTTTTTCAGCTATTCTATCATATACTCGACTAAGGTATTTACGTTTTGTTCGAGTACGTGAATCAATCTCATCTTCACGATAAAAATCAATCTCTCCAAAATAAAATTGAATAAAATTGTTTGCTTTAGAGTTAATAAATCTATTCATAGAATCGTGAAAGATTCCCTTACATATTTTTTCAGCATACGATTTTTGAATTGAAGGTTGTCCTTGAGATAAATCCACAATGACAATTTTTCCACCTCTAAGAGCATTAATAATATCTATTTCAAAAGGAATATTATCAGTAGTATGTAATGAGCTTAAACTTCTTATTTTTACTATTGGGGTATCTCCATATTTATTTTTTCTTATCAAGAACTTTAATAAAGCCAACATATCCTTATCAAAATACTCTCTACCTTTTGACTTTGTTTTATAAGCATTAAATTGTGTCATACCTGCATCATAAATGGTTTCAAACCAAGTTGTTGCTTGTTCCAATGTAATCCCTTCATGTGGCTTTATAGATGGGCATATTGTATTGATAGTTTTTTCATCTCCAAAAAACTTAACATTTCTTAAATTATGAGGAACAGGAAATCCAGCTTTTGATAAGCAACATTTATATAAAGCTACTTTTTTATCATATTCAATAGCTGCAATTTTTTCATCACTTGTTTTATGCTGTATACTTACTCTATAATTCTTTGGCTCATCGAAATCAATTGAAAGTAAACTGCTTACCCAATCTATATTATCTTCTAATACTTTTAAATTTCTCTTAATCAAATCAAAGCCAGTTACAAGATCACTATAAAAATTCACTTTCATAACTCTAAAATCATCAGCCTTTTCAATCATAGTGTATCTTATAGTATTGTTTTTATACATATCAAATATGGCAGTACCCTCATCTTGCAAATTTGCATTTGCATATTCTCCATTAGTATCAAAAATTAATTGCCCAACTTTATACAAGGGTTTACCTGATATTTTGTCAATAGGTTCAAATGTCGATGATGTTTCATTAGGCAAAGATTTATTTACCGCTGAGTTAGAAATTTCTGAAGTGACTTCAATGATTTTTTTGACAGTATTTGATTTACCTGTTCCTGTCATACCAAACAATGCAGTTATTTTTCCAAGCATATCATTTGGATTTATATATATTTTTACAGAACTAATTGAACTGCTATATCTTAACTTTCCAATTGAAAATTTATTTTTTCCACCAAAAAATAACTCTGAATCTCTTCGATTAAAAATTAAATCTAATACTTTATCTGTTGCTTTATAAACTTTGAAGTTATTTGCAGCATAAGTTTCCATAGTACTATCTATACTCAAATTATATTTATCATGCCATTTACATTTATTATTATTATTATTATTATAGCGTTTACATTCATAGTGATTAGTACATTTAGCTTGAAATTCAATTTGACCTTTATTTTTATAAAAAGTACCAAGAAATATACACTCTAATCCTGAAAGGGAGAATTCATCATATCTTGTAAAATCATCTAAATCAGATGATTTTCCTGATGTTTTTAAATCAGCTTTGTAGCAATCAATTAAAGAAGATACTATTATATCATCTGTAGGTAATGTGGTTGGTTTTAAAACTCTTAGTAAAAATGCTTTGTCGTCATCCCCAAAACTAAATGCCAGTAAAAAACAACCCTCTGGGGTTTCCTTGACTTTGTGTTTCCAAGATTCTGCTACTAAAATTTTATTTGAATCAAATAGTCTCCCAATAAATAACTCAGAGTTTTGACCATGTTTAAAAATATCATATTCAATTATTGTTTTTATTGAATTCATTTTTCTTATTGCAAACGGTTAATTAATGAACAAAGGTACATTTTTTATTAAAATCATAACCTAATTTTTTGTTTTTCTATCGATCGCCACGAACAAATAATACCTCTTTATTACTATTTATTATTAGGCAAATATGTTACATCTATTTAAAATCCTTAAATGTTCCATCAGTAAAAAATACCGTTATCTTCTCTATTTCTTTATTCTTCTTATCTTTTTGGACTAGAGTTTCAGTAATAATATTCTTACTCTGTGAAAATAAATCATTCTTTTCTTGTTGGACAATAGGAGGGGGGGGAGAAATACTCTTCTTGTCTCGTAGTAACCAATCAGAATCTAAATCGGGAAAAGTATCAAGTATTTTTATAATAATATCTAAGCTGGGTCTGTTTCTACCCGATAGTATATGAGATATACTAGCTCTATTTACTTTTATCTTGTCTGCAAAAAAAGTGGAAGTAAGTTGTTTCATGTCCATTACCTCTTTTATTCTATCTATAATTTTATCATCCATAATACATTATTTTAAGGTTACAAATGTAAATAAATATTGTAACACAACCAAAACAAATTGTAATATACAAATGTAATATACCTAATTGTATTCCCTCTATTTTTACAGCTATTAAAATATAAACTAATACTTAATAGAATAATTATAAAATATTGATTATAAGTTTATTAAGTATTAAAAAAATGCTATAGATTTACATTTGTAATTATATTTTTTTACTCTATAGTTTCTATAGATGATATTACAATAATAATATAAATATAAACTTTACTTAAAGTATATTTAGTAATTCATTTACAGTTATTTATATAAAAATTTATATTCTATATTTGAAGTAACCTATAGTGTAATAAACATTTGTAAATACAAAAATATCAAAGTACAATTATAAATAAAAATACATTAGTTTATACAATTTAATACACAAATGTAAATAATTGACATTTATAATTGTAATCTTAATTTTTGTATATTTGTCATATAATTTTTTAAAAATATAAATTAATGAAAAATAATGGTAAATTTCCATTAGAACATCTTTTAAAGAGTTATGAAAAAATAAAAGAGGCTACTTTAAAAAATAGGTATTTTAAACACAAGGATATACTACCTTTGATAAATTCGCTATTTTATAAAAGTAATGTGAAAATTCATCTTTTAGGTAAATCTTTAGAAAATAGAGAAATTTATGGAATAAATATAGGTAAAGGCAATATTAAAATAATGATATGGTCTCAAATGCATGGAAATGAACCTACAGGTACAGCTGCAATATTTGATATGCTTAATTTTTTAACTACTATTGATGCTTCATTTAAGAGATTTAATAAAATTATTTTAGAAAGAATAAAATTACTTATTATTCCTATGCTGAACCCCGATGGTACAGAAATATATCAACGAGAAAATATACAAGGAATTGATATTAATAGAGACGCTATAGCTTTGCAAGCTTTTGAGAGTAAAATATTGAGAAAACAAATGTACGATTTTAAACCTCATTTTGCATTTAATCTTCATGACCAGAGGCGTATTTTTAATATTTCAGGTACCCATTTACCAGCTTCAATTTCCTTTTTAGCTCCTTCTATAGATGTACAAAAAACCATAACGGAAGGTAGAAAACAAACTATGGGAGTTATTGCCTCTATGAATGAAGTTTTACAACAAATTATGCCTAATTCAGTAGGTAGATATACTGATGATTTTTATCCTACAGCTACTGGAGACAATTTTCAAAAAATGGGGTGTAACACCATACTCATAGAGTGTGGAGGAATGAAAGGAGATATAGAGCGACAGAAAGTAAGAAAACTCAATTTTATAGCCATATTGCAAGGGATAAACTTTATTATAAATGCTAAGGATCATACTTTTGGGTATGAAAAGTACTTTGAAATCCCCAATAATGCAGAGCGAATGATAGATGTGATTATCCGGAATGCAAGTATAAATAATAGTTCATCTATAGTAGATATAGGAATCATGTTAAACGAACAATGGTGTAGTTTATCTAAAACTTTAGTAAATGATGCTAAAATTGAATTTATAGGGGATTTATCTGATTATTATGGATACGAAGAATATGATGCTAAAAAATATCTCTTTTGTAGTGATAATAGAGAAACTCTTCAATCTAAACAAGATGCGACGTTTAAAATTGGTAATTTATTAGAAGTTATCAATGGAAAAGTATATAAAATAAATTAAAATATAAGATTAAATTTGCGCTTATAAAAATATTGAAAATAGTTAAATGAAGAATATATGCTTAATTATTCCTTTTTATAATGAAGAAGAATCCCTTTTAGAGTTATACTATTGGATAAAAAAGGTGTTAGATACTCACAAATTTACCTATCAAATTATTTTTGTAAACGATGGGAGTACTGATAATTCTTATCAGGTTATTAGACAGTTGTCTAAGAAAGATGAGCATATAGAAAGTGTATCGTTTAAATATAATCAAGGGAAGTCACAAGCTCTTAACATAGGGTTTAGAAAAGCAGATGCAAAAGTGGTTATTACTATGGATGCTGATTTGCAAGATAGTCCAGATGAAATACCAGAGCTCTATAGAATGATAACAGAGGAAAATTATGATTTAGTATCAGGTTGGAAAAAAAAGAGATATGATTCCATTACTAAAACTATTCCTAGCAAGTTATTCAATTGGGCAGCTCGTAAAGTATCCAGATTGTTTTTACACGATTTTAATTGTGGACTGAAAGCCTATAGAATAGATGTAGTAAAAAATATAGATGTATATGGTGAAAAGCACCGATATATACCTGTATTGGTTAAGCATATAGGATACCATAATATAGGAGAAAAGGTAGTAACTCACAGTGTTAGAAAATACGGTGTATCTAAATTTGGAATTAGCCGATTTATTAATGGTTTTTTAGATTTGATATCGCTTTGGGTTATTCATAAATTTTCTAAAAGACCTATGCACTTTTTTGGATTATTTGGTGTACTTATGTTCTTTATTGGGTTTTTAGTTATTGTGTACATAGGGGTACATAAGTTGTATTGCTTAGCAAATCAGATCAAAGCCATTTTAGTAGTAGATTCGCCATGGTTCTATATTGCTCTTACTTGTATGATACTGGGAACTATGCTATTTTTAACAGGGTTTATTACTGAAATATTACTCAAACAAAATAGAGATATTAATCATAAAATTATAAATCAATATATAAAAAAATATACCGATGAATGAAAATTTATTTTTAGAAAATGCCAAAAATTGGTTGACGGAAGCATACGATACAGAAACCCGACAGCAAGTAAAATATCTAATGGAAAATGATATAGATACCTTAAGAGAGTGTTTTTACAAAAATTTAGAATTTGGTACCGGAGGAATGCGTGGCGTTATGGGCGTGGGAACTAATAGAATGAATATATATACTTTAGGCTGTGCTACCCAGGGTCTTGCAAATTATTTAAACAAGCAATTTTTAAATGAACAGATAAGTGTAGTTATAGCATACGATTGTAGAAATAATAGTAAACTGTTTGCAAATAAAGTGGCCGATGTACTCTCTGCTAATGATATAAAGGTTTATTTATTTGACGACCTAAGACCTACCCCTGAATTGTCTTTTGCTATAAGACATTTGAAGTGCAAAACAGGTATTGTAATTACTGCATCACACAACCCTCCTCAATACAATGGATATAAAGTATATTGGGAAGATGGTGGACAAATTGTTCCACCTCACGACAAAAATATTATTGAACAAATACTTTGCCTTGAAGTAAATGATGTAAAATTTAAATCTAACCCTAACCTTATATATACCATAGGAACAGAAATAGATAAAGAATTCATTAAAAATTCTATTAAAGTAATTCCAAATATAGAAAATACTAATAAAGATAAACTAAAGATAGTATTTACGCCTATACACGGCACCGCTATAAAATTAATTCCAGATGTACTATCACAAGCAGGATTTAAAAACGTGTATATAGTAGAAGAACAATCTGTACCTGACGGAAATTTTTCAACAGTAAAGTCACCTAATCCCGAAGAAAAAGAAGCCTTAGATATGGCTGTAGCATTAGCTAAGGAAAAAGATATAGACCTACTTATAGGTACAGATCCTGACGCTGATAGAATAGGAGTAGCTGTAAAAAATAATGAAAGTGAAATGGTATTGCTCAATGGAAATCAAACCGCCACCATAATGACTCACTATCTACTTGAAAAATGGAAAGAAGCAGGCGAAATAGATGGCAACCAATTTATAAGTTCTACCATTGTAACTACACCATTGCTAGAAGATATAGCTAAGAGTTTTGGTGTAGAATGTAGTACAGTACTTACAGGGTTTAAGTGGATAGGTAAAAGTATCTTTGACTTAGAAAGTAAAAAGAAATTTATAGGTGGTGGAGAAGAAAGTTATGGTTATATGATAGGTGATTTTGTAAGAGATAAAGACGCTATAACAGCTGCTCTTTTGGTATGTCAAATAGCTGCGGAGCTTAAAGAAAAACAGAGCAGTATATTAGATTATTTAGTTGATATTTATGTCCAATATGGTGTTTATCAAGAACATCTGATATCCATTACTAAAAAAGGGATTTCAGGAATCCAAGAAATTAAGAAAATAATGGATAACTTTAGAGTTAATTCTCTTAAAAACATAGATGGCTCCAAAGTAAATATCATAAAAGATTATAAAACTTCTTTACAAAAGAATATACTTACTAATGAAAATAAAAATATAAATTTACCCAAGTCTAATGTATTGATATTTAAAACCCAAGATGGAACTAGAGTAGCTATTCGTCCTTCTGGTACAGAGCCTAAAATTAAGTTTTATATCACTGTAAAAAGTCATTTACCCAGTAAAGAACTATATGATAAAATATATCAGAGCAACCTAGAAAAAATAGAAAGAATTATTAAAGAACTAAACCTTTTTTAAAAAAAGATGATAGATCGCTTACACAGACTTTTAAAAAGACAAATATTAAACTTTATCCCAGATGAAATAGAAAAACTGCAACAATCTAACAGTTGTCAGTTATTTATAAAAGCTGTAAACGACGCTTATCTCTCCTATGAAGAGGATTATAAAAACCTAGAAAATATATTCGAAATAAGCAATAATGAAATTTTTAATGAACTCTCGCATTATAAGTATGGTATAGATACTTTTGCTGTGAGTTGTATTTTGGATTTAGAAGGAAAAATTATTAATATCAATGCTAACTTTGAGCATATCTCTAAATATAATTATGAGGAATTAAAAGGTAAAAAAATAGATGATATTATAGGACAATCTATAAATTTTAAATTTGATAAAATTAAAAACTCTGTTACAACAAGTACTTGGAAAGGAGAAGTATTAAGCAAATCAAAAGACGGTAATACTTATTGGCTTAATTTATCTATGATTCCACTATTGCGAAACCATAATAAATTTCAATATTTAATTATAGGCATTGATATTACTCATAAAAAGAATATAGAACAAGAAATAGTCAATAGTGAAAAAGAATATAGAACCATAGTCAATAGTGTTGGTCAGGTTATATTTAAAACTAATTTAGATGGAAAATTAATCTTTATCAATAAGTATTGGGAAGGACTTATGGGATATAAGATACAAGAATCATTAGGAGAAAGTTTAGAAATATATATTGTAAATTCTAGAAAAGAAAAAGTAAAAAAAGTTTTTGAACAACTCCAAAATGGAGTAATTACTAATAACATTTTTAAATCTAAAATAAAGGGAAAAAATAGTGAAAAATGGATTATTATAGATGTACATTTACAAAAAGATGAAAATGGTGATGCTGTAGAAATTACAGGTACTATACAAGATATTACGATATCAGAAAAAGCAAGAATAAGAATAGATGAACTCTCCAAGGCTATGGAATCTTCTGCTGATGGATTTGCTATTATAGATACTAACGGTAGATATGATTACCTAAACGAGGCTTATGCTAGTATCTTTGGTTATAATAAACCTGATCTAATAGGACAGATGTGGAATCTACAATATACCAATGAAACTAGAGTTATATTTGAAGAAGAGGTATTTTTGAATTTAAAAAAATCTGATTACTGGAGAGGAGAGGCTTATGGAATAAAAAAAGATGGTACTTTAGTTTCACAAGATTTAACTTTTACACTACTTGAAAATAACAAGATAGCTATAAACTGTAGAGATAATACAGAGAGGAAAAGTAGTGAACTCAAACTTAGAGATTATGCTGAAAACCTTGAAAAAACTAATTTAGAACTCAAATCTGTACAAAAAAATTTATCATTAGAAACAGCTAAAGCTATAAGAGCTGCCAATGCTAAATCTGAATTTTTATCTAATATGAGCCATGAAATTAGAACTCCGATGAATGCTATTTTGGGGCTTACAGATATTTTAGTAAAAAGTAATAATTTTAAAGGACAACATTTAGAAAACCTTACTGCTGTAAAGAAATCTTCAGAGCACTTACTCATTATCATCAACGATATTTTAGACTTATCTAAAATAGAATCTGGTAAACTTACTTTTGAAGACATAGATTTTAGTATTCATGATAAAGTAAATGAACTATATAAAGTATTACAATTTAGAGCTAAAGAAAAAAATATAGTACTTAATACTTTTGTAGATAATAAGGTACCTAAATATGTGGTAGGAGATCCTTATAGATTAATGCAAATATTACTCAATGTTGTAGGTAACGCCATTAAATTTACCAACTATGGAGAAGTGAACCTAAAAGTAGAATACATAGGTAACAATAAAATTAAATTTATTATAGCCGATACAGGTATAGGTATTCCTAAAGAAAAAATGGACGTAATATTTGAAGTATTTGAGCAAATAAAAGGTAGTATGCATAATTCAATGGGTACAGGGCTTGGTTTAGCTATTACTAGAAACTTAGTGATACTTCAAAAAGGAGATATTCACCTAGATAGTGAGATGAATAAAGGCACTACTGTAACTATTCAAATACCTTATCTACCTAGTGAATTAAGCGAATTAAAAGAGACAAAGCAACAAAAAGCAGCAATAAACTTAGACGGTATTAATATATTGGTTGCTGAAGATAATGCTATTAATCAAATGCTTATCAAGCAAGTATTAGAAGGGTGGAAGTGTAAATACACCATAGTAGATAATGGCCAAAAAGCATTAGATGCTTTGGAGAAAGAAGGTGAGAGTTTTGATGTAATATTAATGGATTTACAAATGCCTATAATGAATGGATTTAAAGCAACCCAAATGATTAGAGAAGAACAAAATATGAATATCCCCATTATAGCACTTACAGCAGATATATTCCCTGAAACTAAACAAAAGGTGATGACATCTGGATTTAATTATTATCTTACTAAACCATTTAAATTAGAAAAACTACTGGAAGCTATTAATGAAGCAAAAAATGACGTTAGTTAGTATCTTTATAATTTGATAATTTAGGAGAATTATTACCATATACCAACACTTATCCATAACTTAGCACAAAAAATAGATATATGGAAAAACATCAATGATAGAAAAAGACTATATTTTAAGAAAGATACAAAGATTCTTTGAAGTACTTTTTTGGTTTTTAAGTAAAGAGAAAGACAAGGAGAATATGAGAAAAGGAATAAAGGAAATATATATTACTTTTCTTTCAAGGGATAGAGGTTTTTTTATTTATAAAAATACAGATGAATTAATCACATATTTATCTAAACAGAAAACAGCCCATCAAGATATAGAAATACTTGCTAACTTATTTTATAGAGACGGACAACTCAATAATTCAAAAGAATTATTAGAAAAAAGTATACAACTTTTTGAATACATTCAAAAAAATGACAATACATTTTCTATAGACAGGACTAGAAAAATAAATGAGATAAAAGATTTATTATTCTTATGATCCAAAAACCTAAAAGAATTGCAGAAAGGTAATGGTATTAAGATTGAAGGGAAAGACGATTCACTAAATTTTTAAATACAAAGGCGATTTCAGATGCAATTTCTATATTTTTTTCTACATATTTGCAAAGTTCAATAGAGGAATCATCATGTTTTTTTGGATCAGTATAAGGTGTAGATAATCTCAAATCATACCCTTGTATTATAGGACAATTTTGGTCAATATCATTACAAGTCATTATAGCTGCAAAATTTTTAGATGGATTACTCGGGTGATTATAAGTTTTTGAAAATAATTCAATATAGTCATTTCCAGAAAAATACAATTTTATTTTACCATTTCTTTTATTAGATTCTCTTTTGATTTTAAAACCTATCTGCTCAAATGCTTTTAGCGTAGATTGATATACTTCTGTAACTTGCATTCCACCTGAAAAAGTTTTTACATCATTAATATGAAAATATTTAGATAAAATTTGCGCCCAAACTTGCCCTATATGGCTACGCCTAGAGTTATGTGTACATAGATAAACTAAACTTATAGGTTTTCTTTGACATATTTTATATTGCATATAAATCATCAATTTTGATAAATTTTGTCTTCTATCTTCTGGGATATGGACAGTATTTATAACTTGTTCACAAAATAATTTGATATTAGAAAATAGTTTCATAAAATTGTAAATCTAAAGCCTAAGATTTTGAGCGTTGAATATAACTTGCCTATATTTTCGTTAAAAAGATATTTGGACAAATGTATAACATAAAATCTACTATTTCCTAAAACTTACAAAAAATAATTGAAATACTTCAATTTATATATATTTTTACAAAATTACAAATATTATTATATAAATTAGCACAGATATAAAGACAAAAACTTTAAGGTATGAAAAAACTGTGGTTAATATTGTTTATATTTATTTTATTATCAAGCTGTTATAGTCAGAAATCGTCTTGTAAAAAATCTATGTGTGGATATTCTCTTTACAATTAAATTATCCCTATTTTAAAAATAATGGATAAATTAAAATTAAACAAATTTAGAAGCCCGTTTTTCTCTGGTATTATTTGTTTAATGATGGAGGTTTAATCCTATCTTGTTAAGGTGGTGGGCTGTGGTAGCGTGTTGTATCTTCTAATGTATTTATCTCTGTAAATATAAAAAAATAACCTGCAATTAAAAAACCACAGGTTATAAAAAATGAGAGTCCCATTTTTTTTAAAAACATAAAATTACAGGCAAATATAGAGATTATTTTACAAAGTAGGTTAATATTTATTTTTTTTCTTTGCTTCTTGGTGTAGTTGGTTTATTCTCTTCTGCAAATTCAACCAATTAAAACCCTTTTCGTTATAATTCATCTTAATAATTATCCTATCAAAAGAGATACTTTTTACCTTTAAATCGTCTGCTATCTCTCGGGTTTCCTGATTAAATACTCTTAATGCTTTAATAGCGGCTCTTATTTCCTTTTCTCTGGCGTCTCTGGTCTATCTCTTCTATTTTATTTAGTACTTCTGTTTTTAACCTCTTATGTAGTTTCATTTTTTCCTTTTTATCCATAACTTAACCTTGTTAATTATCAGTATGGCAAAAATATTATTTTTTCTTATCAGGTTCTCCTTATGGCATAAAAATAACAGCCCCCAAAAGTAAACTAAAGGAGGCTGCCAAAATGAAAATTATAAAATACCTTGCAAATATATATAAAAAAACACAATCCAAAACATTATTTTTTTATCTTGGGTTCTTATGATTCATTTTAATAATTATCTTGTCAAATGAAATGCTTTTAAACTTTAATTTATCTGCTATGTATCTAAAACTCTCAATGCTTCAATTGGGTGTATTTTTTCTTTATTTCCAAAATGTATTCCTTTTCTAACTCTTCTATTTTGTCTATAATGTCTTGTAAGGGAGCGTGTACCCATTCATCTCTACACCCAAAGTGTTTATGTATAACCTTCTCTGTTTCATAACTCAATACGGGTCTTACATATACTAGTAGGTAACTCCCTCTTGGTGCAGCTGTCTGGTATTGTTTATATCTCTTTACTGCATCCCTTGACACACCTACTTTAAATTGTTCAAAATATAAGTTTGATATAATATAAATGAAACCTTCGTATGGAATTGTAATCCCTTCATTTGTAGTCTCTTCATTAGTTTCATTAGTACATATATTAGATATATTACATATACAGTCCAAAAATTTCCATAATATCCATAATATAGTAAGTAGAAATAATAGAAATATAGATATAAGTAAAAAAATCTCCATCGCTTAATATTTAAAGTTTGCTAATACTTTGTAAAGATATATTTTTATTCGTGGTTCTTGCTATGTTAAAAAAACTTATAATTTATATTATGTTAAATAGACTGCATCCTCCTCAATATTTGTTACATAATCATAACTACCCTTTGTTAAGAAAATACAAATAATTATTCTATTTTGCCAAAGATAATACATTCATTAAAGTATCAGCTATTTTGGCTGGAGATTTTACCACATGGATACCGCATTCTTGCATAATTTTCATTTTAGCAGCTGCTGTATCTTCAGCACCACCTACAATAGCTCCTGCGTGTCCCATAGTTCTACCTTCTGGTGCTGTTTGTCCTGCTATGAATCCTACCACAGGTTTTGTACCATGGTTTTTTATATAATATGCTGCTTCAGATTCCATTTGCCCACCAATTTCACCTATCATAATGATAGCATCTGTTTGGGGATCTTTCATTAATAATTCTACAGCATCTTTAGTAGTAGTACCAACGATAGGGTCACCTCCGATTCCAATACATGTGGATTGTCCTAACCCCTTTTTCGTTACTTGATCTACAGCTTCGTAAGTAAGTGTCCCAGAACGAGATACAATACCTATCCTGCCTTTTTTATGAATAAATCCAGGCATAATACCACATTTTGTTTCCTGTGGAGTAATAACTCCTGGACAATTAGGACCTATTAATCTACAATCTTTATCAGATAAATATTCCTTTACCATAATCATATCTTTAGTAGGAATTCCCTCAGTAATACAAATAATTACTTTAATACCTTCTTGAGCAGCTTCCATAATAGCATCTGCAGCAAATGCAGGTGGTACAAATATTACCGAAGTATTTGCTTGTACTTTCTCTATTGCTTCGGATACAGTATTAAAAACTGGTTTCCCTAAGTGTTCTTGTCCTCCTTTATTTGGAGTTACTCCCCCTACTACATTAGTTCCGTATTCTAACATTTGTTCTGCATGAAAAGTACCTTCACTTCCCGTAAAACCTTGAATGATAACTCTTGAATCTTTATTTACTAAAATGCTCATTATTAATTATTTATATATATTGTATATTATTTGATTTTTTACTCTCAATTAACTCTTTCACTATAAGTACCTTTCATCGTATCAATTTTTATATGATTACCTTCTTCTATGAAAAGGGGAACTTGCAGTTGAGCTCCTGTTTCTACTGTAGCTGATTTGGTAGCATTAGTAGCGGTATTTCCCTTTAACCCTGGCTCCGTATGAATTACTTTTAATACTACGTTAGGAGGCAAATCACAACTCAAAGGCATTTCTTCCTCCGCATGAAATATAATCTCTACCTCTTGTCCTTCTTTCAAAAGTTCAGGAGTATTGATGAGGTTTTTTTCTAACAACACTTGATTATAATCACTAGTATCCATAAAATGAAACCCTGTGTCATCATTGTATAAAAATTGATGTTTCCTATTTTCTATTCTTACCACTTCTATTTTATGTCCGGCAGGAATAGTATGGTCTAATACTTTTCCTGTAGATAAACTTTTTATCTTAGTTCTTACAAAAGCTGGACCTTTTCCCGGTTTTACATGCTGAAATTCTACTATTTTCCAAAGATTTTTATTATGCTTGATATACAAGCCATTTCTAATATCTGATGTATTAGCCATTTTTATTTAATTTTTTATTCTACTAGAACTAAATCCTTTCATAATTCCTCTTTTAGAAGTTTTCAAAAACTCTAAAATTTCATCTCTTTCTTTTGTCGCTTCTATCTCTCCTTCTATAATAGCAATAGCTTGGGTATTATTATTATTACTTTGAAATAATATTCTGTAAATATTCTGTATTTCAGTAATTGTTTTAGCACTGAAATTTCTTCGTCTCATTCCTATGGAGTTAATTCCTAAAAAGGACAGAGGATATCTACCGGCTTTAGTATATGGAGGTATATCTTTTCCTACAAGTGCTCCACCAGAAACCATAGAGTGTCTACCTATTCTCACAAATTGATGTGTTGCCGAGAGTCCTCCCACTATAGCGTAATCGCCTATCTCTACATGTCCACCTAATCCTACATTATTCACTAAAATTACATGATCTCCTAAGATACAATCGTGAGCTATATGGACATTTGCCATCAATAAACAATGATTACCAACTATTGTTTCACCACTTGCTTTTGTACCTCTATTTATGGTAACTCCTTCTCTAATAGTTACATTATCTCCTATAATTGCTAAACTATCTTCTCCATCAAATTTTAAATCTTGAGGAATAGCTGAAATAACAGCTCCCGGAAATATTTTGCAATTCTTACCTATTCTAGCCCCCTCCATTATAGTTACATTAGATCCTATCCAAGTCCCCCCTCCTATTTCTACATTTCTGTCAATATTTACAAAAGGTTCTATTACTACAGTTTGAGCTATTTTAGCAGACTGATGTACATATGCTAAAGGTTGATTCATGTCTATAATTTATTTACTTTTAACAATTTGGGCAACTAATTTAGCTTCACTTACTAATTTATTTCCTACATACGCTTTAGCCATTACTTGACATATTCCTCTTCTTATAGGTGCCATTAATTTAATATCAAACATTAGAGTATCTCCCGGGATTACCTTATTTTTAAATTTAACATTATCAATTTTCAAAAAATAAGTTAAATAATTTTCAGGATCTGGTACAGTAGATAATACAAGTATTCCTCCAGTTTGAGCCATTGCCTCTATCTGGAGTACTCCAGGCATTACAGGTTCAGTAGGAAAATGACCTATAAAAAAAGGTTCATTCATTGTTACATTTTTTATTCCGACTACTCTGTCTTCTGTAAGTTCTACTATTTTATCAATTAATAAAAATGGATATCTATGCGGAAGCATCCTTTTAATACCATTAATATCTTTAATCACAGGACTATTAGGGTCGTATTTAAATACATCTTTGCTAATAATTTTTGACATTTTTTTAGCAAATTGAGTATTGATATAATGCCCAGGTTTATTAGCTATAATTTTTCCTTTTATCTTTTTTCCTATAAGTGCTAAATCTCCTATTACATCTAATAGTTTATGTCGTGCTACTTCATTGTCATATCTTAAAGGAGTATTGTTTAAGATACCATTAGGTTCAACTACTATTCCTTTCTTATTAAAAGCTTTTTCGAGTTTTGCAAAAGTATTTTCCGATATGTCTTTATCCACATATATTATAGCATTATCTAAATCTCCTCCCTTGATGAGATTATTGTCTAAAAGAGGTTCTAGCTCATGTAAAAAAGAAAAAGTTCTAGATTTTGAGATTTTATCTTTAAATTCACTAATATGGCTTATGCTTGCATTTTGAGTACCTAATACCTTAGTATCAAAATCTACCATCACATTTACTTGATAGGTGTCAGAAGGCAAAATTATAATTTCACTTCCTGTTTGGTCATCTTTTAGAGTTACAGGTTCTTTAACTTCAAAATAATTGATATTTGAATTTTGTTTTACAATATCGGCTTTTTCTATAACATCTACAAAGGATATAGATGACCCATCCATAATAGGGATTTCTTCTGCATTAATTTCTATAATAATATTATCTATTTGTAAACCGTATATAGCAGCTAGTAAATGTTCTGTAGTATGTATATTTACTCCATTTTTCTCTAATGTAGTGCCTCTTTTAGTAGCTTTTACATACTTTGAATCTGCTTCTATTACAGGAGTATCTGTCAAGTCTGTACGCACAAATTTAATACCATAGTTTTCTTCTGCCGGTTTTAAAGTAAGATTTACATTTTTACCTGTATGCAATCCTTTGCCTTCAAGTAATATTTCATTTTTTATGGTAGTTTGCTTTATATTCATATTATTTTATTATTTTTTCAATATTTATAATTCTATCTACAATACTTTGTATATTCTTAAACCAAAAGAAAGATTTATTATAATTGATATTATTTATAGCTGGTGAACCTTGAACAACAACTTTATCTTTTAAATTTTTAGTAACACCTGATTGTGCTGCTATCATTACTCCATTTCCTATTTTAAGATGTCCTACAATACCTACTTGCCCTCCTATCATACAGTTTTTACCTATCTTTGTAGAACCTGATACTCCCGATTGTCCTGCTATCACGGTGTTCTCTCCTATTTCTACATTGTGGGCAACTTGTATTTGGTTATCTAATTTTGCACCTTTTCTTATGATAGTAGATCCTAATGTCGCTCTATCTATAGTGCAACAAGACCCAATTTCTACATTATTTTCTATCATTACATTACCTATTTGAGGTACTTTTTTATATATATTATCTGCATTAGGTGCAAACCCAAAGCCATCAGAGCCTATCACAGTATTAGAATGTATAATACAATCATTTCGTATTATACAACCATCATATACTTTTACGCCTGAAAAAAGGATTGTATCATCTCCTATTTTTACATTATCTCCTATATATACATTTGGATAGATTTTTACATTGTCTCCTATCTTTACATTATCTCCTATATAAGCGGATGCCCCTACATAAATATTTCTACCATAAAACGATGTTTTGGAGATATAACTTCCCTGCTCTATGCCTGATTTTATACCTTTGTATTCATTATACATTTCTAATAATTTAGCAAAGGATTCATAAGCATTATCAACTTTTATCAAAGTAGCACTTACCTCTTTTTCAGGTATAGATTTTTCATCTACTATAATTACAGAAGCTTCGGTAGTATAAGCGTAACTTGTATATTTAGGGTTAGATAGAAAAGTCAAAGAACCTTTTTCACCTTCCTCTATTTTACTTACTTTATATACTTCTACATTGCCATCTCCTATCACTACTCCCGTAATTACTTCGGCTATTTGATTTGCTGAAAATTTCATGTCGGCAAAGTTAATAAAATTTAAGTTTTATCAAAATACTAAAACATATACCTTATATTTCGTAAAATTCATGTATCTATGTATTAATATTTATAGGTTCAAGAAAAGTTAAGAGGTCTTTTTCTCAACCAATTCATAAGGCAAATATACAAATTTTTTCTTCTATAATGATACCTCCATTCACCCTCTTTTAGGTAATAGTAAAATTTATGTTTATGTAGATACCTCTAAATCTGCTTCATCTTACTTTACAAAGCCCCCTTGTCTGCCCACAGGCAAGCAAAAGTTCTCTATTCCATTCATATGATTTGTCCCATTTGTGAACTCATTTTGGTTATGTTTGACTCTAAAATGTTTCTTATAACCATAGTTTACTAATCCATCAACTAATACTTGTAAGATCACTCGCTTTTTTGCTTCAATATCTATGCAAAATTTGCCTAAATTTCTTCTCCGAAATTCAGGGACGAATAAAATACTTGTTTTTCATAGACTGACTGTATAAGGGTTTATAAACTTATGCAATCACCTTAACTTGTCTTGAACCTTAATTAAAATTAAGTTTTTATATATCCTAATAGGTTTTTTATGATGTTTCTTATAAAATTTTCTATAATTATATTCTCTGCTCTTTTAAAAAAGTGTCGGTTGATTTTTCATAGAACTTTTTATATTTAAGGTATTTTTTAAAATAATAGGCACTTTGTCTATTTCTTTTATATCTTTAGGAATATAAAAATGTGCTTGTAATTTTTCCCAGTCATTGTTTCTTAGTGTAATAATTTTATCCAAATAATAACTAATCCAAATATTTCCTATTTTAGAAAGGGTTTGTTCTTGTGCTAATTTGTTTTTGGTAATGGCAACATATTCTTTATCAAGTTCAAAACCTATGTATTTACGTCCCAAACGTTTTGCCGCAATAGCAGTAGTTCCTGTTCCATTAAAAGGGTCTAATACAACATCATTTTCATCTGTTGCCATCAAAATAATACGTTCTAAAAGATGAATCGGTAATTGGCAAGGATGTGCATCTCTATATTTATTGTGTTTTAACCTAAAAATATCTGTCCAAACATCTGAAACCAACGGACCAAAGGGGTGTAACATATGTTTTTTACCTCCATAATCTTTAGCTAAAAGGTTAGATTTTCTAGCTCTTTTATGAGGATAACGCACTTCATAAAATTTTAATTTTTTAATATCCTTTGCATAAAATAAGATGCCATAGTGTGCAGGTTGTAATGTCTTACCCATAGGGGCGGTTGCCGCATCCCAACTAATCCAATGTTTAAAATCCGCTTGCTTATTAAGAATATTCGCATAAAAAGTAAGCCATTTTGGGATATTATGTAAAAAAATAGCACCCGTAGGTTTGGTAACGCGTACCATTTCAGTAATCCATATTTCGCACCAGTCTATATATTCTTGTATTTTCAAACGGTCTTTATAAGATTTGTATTTCTTTTTTAAATTAAAGGGCGGGTCCGCAAAAGTGCAATCTACACTATCATCAGGAAGTGTTTTTAAAAGGTCTATACAATCACCCTGTATAATATCGTTGATATACTGTGCCATCATTTTAGGTTAGATTTTATAAATTCAACAAAACGATTTAATTCTGATGGGTGAAAAGTAAAAACATCATCATATGCCGTAACCATTCGCATCAAATCTCCTTTACGCACATACCAACCAATACCATCAATAAAACCAATAAATTTAGATTTAGGATAGTATTTATTGATTAATTTT
Organism: Ichthyobacteriaceae bacterium; assembly: GCA_965226285.1. Classification (GTDB taxonomy): domain Bacteria; phylum Bacteroidota; class Bacteroidia; order Flavobacteriales; family Ichthyobacteriaceae; genus CBDDCQ01. Next base: position 17,484 of record CBDDCQ010000005.1, on the reverse strand, counting down.
TTTATGTTGGTTTCAGTTTTTGATTTGTCGCCTTGCCCTGATGAAGTCGTAGTAAGAAATGAACTTTCAATAATTATTTTTGGATTTTTTTTATTGGGAATGATAAAATCCATTGTTCGTTTTTCTATTTGTTCAGGATAATTTTTGATAAAAGTGTCGTCAAATCTCCTTTTTCAAAAGAAATTTTATATTTATCTAATACATTAGCAATAAGATACTCCGGATTATTTTCATATTTGCCCGAGTAGCTACCCTTTTCTTTATACCGTACAATGGTATCAATTAATGCTGTTGGTTCAAATTTTAATTTAGAAATACTTAGTTTTTTCAGTTCAAAAAGAGGAAGTGTCTTCACAAAAAAAGGTAGGGTTGCCCCCTCAAAAAATAAGTTAACAGAATACCTTTACGAAAATACAAATTTAATTGTATAAGTTTAATTATTTTATTGTCTCCCCATTCTTTTATCTCTCCTTTTTCTTTTACATTCCATTTAGAGACAAAAAGCAACTTTTCTACAGTGTTGTCTTGTACAATGCGAATAATGGTAATTAATCTTTTTAAATTTTCATTTGTAAAACCTGTTAAAGCTAACAATGCACGTAATCCGTTTTTATTTTCATATAATAATTTTACAAAATATCCTTTCTTAATCCGCTATTTTCAATTTGGGATTTTAATAATACAAAAAGCTAAGGGTTTCTGTTAAAGAATTAATATAACCGTCATACTCTTCTTGGAATAGAGGATTGTTAAAATAAAAAGTGTTTTTTTGAATAACGGTATTATATTTTTCTTTACGGGTTTTTAGCATAAATATTTATTTTACGTAAGCGAAATATCGCAATATATGTTGTTATGTTTGTGTACATCCTATGGGTTTTTTATGGTGTTTGGTAATAAAATCTTTGATGATTTTATTTTCTGCTACTTTTACAGGAGGATAACTGTCTTGGTATTCCTCACCAAATAAGGTAAATTTAGGCTCTTCGGGGAAAAAAGCATACACAGTTACTTTTTTATTTATTTTTAAAATACTTTGTAATATAAAATAGTTAGTAGGTGAATTAGTACCACTAATTCTATATTCTACTTTACCACAATTATAAGATTGAACCCTCTCTTTTATATTTGTGATGGTCTGTCCAATTTTTAAAATTTTACCTTCTATAACAAAAACATATACACAGCCTTTTTTATCAATGAAATCAGAGTCAATAGTTTCTATTTCTAATTTTTCTGCATCTTTGTTGGGTATCAAATTACACAAATGCAAAAAATAGGATTTGTATTCAAAATCAGAGTAAGCTATTTCATTAACCAAATCTTGATGCGTTAGCGGAGTAATATTTTTATTTTTTTTCTTTGCCATTATAAGTCTTATTAAAAGTAGTAACCATTTCGTTTTCTTTATCTGTCAATTTAAAAGTGTCCCGTTTTGATAACGATTGTAACACTCTTATATTGTTAAAATTTCCATATCTCGTTATATTTACGATAAACTTAAAAACTTCACTGTCTAATTCTTTTTTTACCTTTATTGCTTCTTCAAGGTTTTTACATCTTACAAAAGCGATGCTCTGGGTCATACCACAATCATCAATAAATGTTTTGTACTTATTAGTTAGTGAAATAAAAACTTTATATCCGTCTTGGTATTTATGAGCTATCTTAGACCATCTTGTTTTGGTAGGCGTATGAATGATCTTAAACCGAAATAATTCTGATTTTTCATCTGACAAAAAATCTTTTTTTGTGTAATTGTGTAAATGACTACTGGTCTCTATATTATATTTTTTTTCTTTAGTATATATCACTTTTTCCAGAATTGTTTTTACCACATCATTGTAAAACAAAGGAATGAAAGATGCCCCTTTTTTTAAAATAACCTTTTCCTTACTTTTTATAAAATAATGATTCTCGAAAGTAAATTTTTCTTTGTTTTCACTTTTCTTTAATAAAAACCAAGAAAAAGAAGAACCTACTGTGGGAAAATATCTTTTAGCTCCACCCACATCTATATGTATAAATTGGTATTTAGAAAGTAAACGAGGCAGATCATTTCTATCGGAAAAACTCATCCAATTATTAGGAACAATGAATAAAATAAAGCCTTCTTTTTTTGTAAGCGTTAATGCTTTTCTAATAAAGTCTCTAGACATATTATGATTTTTAGAGACTCTTTTTCCATCAACAATTTTAGCATAAGGAGGATTAGCTACCACTAAATCATACTTAATAGCCTCATCCATTTTTAAAAAATTAATTGAAGTAATATTGATGTCTTTACCAAAAAAACTAGTAACATTAGCTAGTCTTTGCTGGTTTATATCATTAAAAAATAGATTTTTTAAAGTGGTTTTTTGACTTAAATAGCCATGAAAATTGCCATTGCCACAACAAGCATCTAGGATTTTTAAATCTTTCTTATTAAAAAAATCAGATGGGATTTTATCCACCATTTCCATAACGCAGTCTATAGGTGTGCATATATCATTTGAATTGACAAAATGATCGGGATTTTTATCCAAAGAATCAAAATGATTTTTGATGGCTAAAAGATCACTTTTATAAACGGTACCTGCACACAAAAGTTTTGAACGCATAGTTTATTTTTAAAAGGTAAATTTTTATAGTTCAAAGACAAGTTAAGGGGATTTTTTCTCAACCAATTTATAATGCAAATATAAAAATTTTTTCATAATTAAAAAAGACAAAATTAGGAGTAAAAAAACGAACAGAGAAAAAGCATTAACTTAAGAATCCCTAAGATATTTGTATCTAATTGTCATATCAAATAGAAAAAAAGTCAATAAATTAAAATTATTGATTGACAAAACTTTCAAAAAATTATAATTTTTAATTCCAGAATAGATCTAAAAAATTAACAAAACTAAATCGTAAGACTTTTACAATAGTCTTAATTTTTTATTTACTTGTATGCTTACAATAATTATAATATATTCATCATATAATTAAATATAAAGTATTAATTTTGTAGTTTTTATTAAAACTATAAAGTATTAATTACAGTTTAAGACAGAGTAAAATTATATATTTAATTATATGATAGTATTATAATGATAAGTAAAAAAAATACCCTTCAAGTAGTATTAAAAAGTACAAAGGTTTGGGTCTTTATTGCTTTTTTAATATGGATGCTATTCTTTGATAATGGTTCTTTGCTTATACATAATGAATTAAATGAAGAAATTAATGAGTTAGAACAAGCTAAGGCATACTATACCCAAAGACTTTCCAAAACTAAAATAGCTTTGAAACAAATGAATACAGATATGTATTATATAGAAAAATATGCCCGAGAAAAATTATTGATGAAAAAGGAAAATGAAGAAGTATTTATAATAGAAGAAGACTAAAATATTATGGGTCATGGAATTTGTAACTTGGGAGTTATTCCATTGAGAACGGAATCTTGCGATAAAAGTGAGATGGTATCTCAGGTACTATTTGGCGAGCACTTTAAAATTATATCTCAAAATAAACAATGGAGTAAGATAAAACTGCACTATGACAACTACGAGGGGTGGATAAGCAATAAACAATTTGAAAAGATAACTAAAGAACAATACAATGATTTAACAAACTGTAATACCCACTTGAACCACGATGTATTATCCATAGCCATAAATGAAAAAAATCAAGATAGTATTATACTCCCGATGGGTAGTACCCTACCCAATTTCTTAAACAATGAGTTTAACATCAACCATCAAAATTTCAAATTTGAGGGAACTTCTCACCCATCTAAAGATCTAAAAAAGAACATCACACATACTGCTATGGCTTATATTAATACTCCCTACCTATGGGGAGGAAAAACACATTTGGGTATAGATTGTTCTGGACTTACACAAATAGTATATAAACTCAATGGTATACACCTTTACAGAGATGCCTATCAGCAAGTAACGCAAGGACATACCTTAAATTTTATAGAAGAAACCAAGGCAGGGGATTTAGCATTTTTTGATGATGAACAAGGTAATATTATTCATGTAGGTATTATATTAGAAAATTATAAGATTATACACGCCTGTGGAAAAGTAAGAGTAGATTACATAGATCACATAGGCATATATAACTCTAAAACTGGAATACACTCTCACAAATTGAGAGTAATTAAAACTCACATTGCATAAAAATGAAACCCATTGTAAAAAGATTTTTAAAATATGCAAGCTTTCATACTGAATCGGCATTTGAAGTAGATAAAATACCTAGTACTCAAAGGCAGTTTGAAATGGCAAAGTATTTAGAACAAGAACTCTTAAACATAGGTATGCAAGAAGTAATATTAGATGAAAACTGTTATGTAATGGCAACCTTGCCTAGTAATATAGACGATGCCAATATACCTACTATAGGATTTTTGGCGCATATAGATACTTCCCCAGAATTCACCGGAAAAGATGTAAAACCTTTAATATGGGAAAACTACAATGGTAAAGATATTACTTTAAATAAAGAGAAAAATATTCTCCTTTCATCTGAATATTTTTCTCATATCAAAAAATATAAAGGACAAACTATCATTACTACCGATGGAACTACATTATTAGGTGCCGACGATAAAGCTGGTGTTGCTGAAATTGTATCTGCTATGGAATATTTAATTAGTCACCCTGAAATTAAGCATGGTAAAATCCGTATATGCTTTACCCCAGACGAAGAGGTAGGAAAAGGAGCCGATTTATTTGATATAGAAAAATTTGGAGCCAAATGGGCTTACACTATGGATGGTAGCGAAATAGGTGAATTACAATATGAAAACTTCAATGCTGCTTTTACCAAAGTTACATTTCAAGGAAAAGTAGTACATCCCGGATACGCCAAAGGAAAAATGGTAAATGCCATTACTTGTGCAAATAGGTTTGCTGCGCTATTACCTAAAATGGAAGTTCCTGAAAAAACACAAGGGTACGAAGGGTTTTATCATTTATATAATGTAAATGGAGGTGTAGATAAAACAGAATTAAAATACATCATAAGAGACCATGACAGAAATATTTTTGAACAGAGGAAATATAGAATCCGAGAATTAGTAAACTCATTTGCCAAAAAAAACAACATAGATATTGCACTTGAAATCAAAGACCAATACTATAACATGAAAGAAAAAATAGAACCTTATCAACATATTATTGATTACGCCAAAGATGCCATGATAAAAGCAAATATTACACCAAATATAAAAGCTATAAGAGGAGGTACTGATGGTGCAAAATTATCCTTTATGGGATTGCCCTGTCCTAATATATTTGCAGGAGGGCATAACTTTCATAGTAGATTTGAATACATACCTGTAGAATCTATGGAAAAAGCCGTAGAAGTAATTGTAAATATAGCAGAACTCGTAGGAAAAAAGAAATATTAACTTTAAATACCTAAAAGTAAAAAACTTATATATAATATCAATGAGTAAAAAAAAACATATACTACATATACTAAAAGATAGAAATAACCAAATTACCATAGGAGTGGTATTAGTAGTCATTTCTTTATGCCTATTTTTATCCTGTATCTCTTATATATTTCACTGGCAAACAGACCAAAGTAAGATAAATAATTTATTCAATGGCAATAAAACTGTAAACAATATATTTGGAAAATTAGGAAATTATGTAGGGCATTTGTTCGTATATAAAAGTTTTGGTATAAGTACTCTATTACCTATACTTTTTCTATGTGTAATAGGTCTCAAACTCATATCAAAAACTTATATTTTTCCTATAAAAAAATTATTCATTAACATTAATATCTACTGTATTATACTACCTGTTCTATTTGCCTTTACTTTAGGATATTACCCTATTCTATCAGGGGTTTTAGGATATGAACTCAATAGTTACCTAAGTGTTTTACTTGGAAAAATGGGCGTAGGAATATTACTATTTTTATGTATATTCTTTTATATTGTATTTTTACTTCAAATCCCCCCTCAAAAAATTATGGCATATACCTCTAAATATTTATCTAAACTAAAAAACAAAAAAAATAAATTAGATAGAGATATAACATTCCCGACAGAACCTATCACTCCTAAAAAAGAAGATACTATAGAGAAAATCTATAATAAACCTTTAGAAGTAGATTTAAACCAAATACCTACAATAAAAGAACAACTCAAAGAAAATCCACCACAAGATAAACAAAATAATAACAATACAGAACAACAAGAACAGGAAGAATATCCATTAGAAGTAAAAGAAATTGTAGAGGAAGAAACTGTAAATAAAGTGTCTGGAAACCTTGTGAAAAAACAAGGTAAATACGACCCAAAATTAGATTTAAGCCAATATGAATTTCCACCTCTGATCTTACTGAGAGAATATAAAAACGAGGGTATCATTAGGAATGATAGGGAACTAGAAGAAAACAGAAATAGGATTAGGAAAACATTGAAAAATTACAAAATTGAAATATCTTCTATAGTAGCCTCTATAGGATCTACCGTTACACTATACGAGATTATACCTGCTCCGGGAATAAAAATATCTAGAATTAAAAACTTAGAAGATGATATTGCCCTGAGTTTATCTGCCCTGGGTATCCGTATTATTGCACCTATGCCGGGTAAAGGTACTATAGGTATCGAAGTACCCAATAGAAAACCAACTATAGTATCTATAAGGTCTGTAATTACATCTAAAAAATTCCAAAATATAGATATGGATTTACCTTGTGCTTTGGGTAAAAATATATCCAATGAAACCGTAATCATAGATTTGGTAAAGATGCCTCATTTACTTATGGCAGGTGCCACAGGACAAGGTAAATCTGTAGGGTTAAACGCTATTTTGACCTCCCTACTCTACAAAAAACATCCTGCAGAACTCAAATTTGTACTAGTAGATCCAAAAAAAGTAGAACTGACACTATTCAACAAGATAGAAAGACACTACCTAGCTAAACTACCTCACAGCGAAGATGCTATCATCACAGATACCACCAAAGTAATTCATACGCTCAACTCCTTATGTATAGAAATGGATGAACGCTACGAACTACTCAAAGATGCGATGGTAAGAAACATTAAAGAATATAACCATAAGTTTATCAACCGAAAACTAAACCCCGAAAATGGACATAAGTTCTTACCTTATATTGTATTGGTAATAGATGAATTTGCCGACCTCATAATGACTGCAGGTAAAGAAGTAGAAACACCTATTGCTCGACTAGCTCAACTCGCCAGAGCTATAGGTATACATCTGATAGTAGCTACTCAAAGACCTTCTGTAAATGTAATTACGGGTATCATCAAAGCTAACTTCCCTGCTAGAATAGCCTTTAGAGTAACTTCTAAAATAGATTCACGCACCATACTAGATACTGTAGGAGCTGACCAACTCATAGGAAAAGGTGATATGCTGTACACCTCTGGTAATGATATTACAAGAATACAATGCGCTTTTGTAGATACCCCAGAAGTAGAGAAGATTACAGATTTTATAGGAGCACAAAGAGGATACCCAAATGCTTTATTACTCCCTGAATACGAATCTGAAGAAGGTGAAGCAAATGATTTAAGTTCAGATGATATAGATTCCAAATTTGAAGAAGCAGCAAGAATAGTAGTCACTACACAACAAGGTTCTACCTCTATGCTACAGAGAAAACTAAAACTGGGATACAATAGAGCTGGAAGAATAGTTGACCAATTAGAAGCAGCAGGAATTATAGGTCCTTTTGAAGGTAGCAAAGCCAGAAAAGTACTTATAAAAGATGAAACTGAACTCAATGATAAATTAAACAAAAATGATTAGATTCCTACTACATATATTATTACTCTTGAGTATCAACTTAATTACCTCTAATGAATGTAGAGCACAAAAAGACCATAGAGCACAAAAACTACTAAATAAAGTTTCAAAAAAGATGAAGTCATATAAAAATATATATATGGAATTCAATTATTCTCTATACCAATTCAAGAACGGAATAAATCACCAATCTACAGGAGATATTCTAATGCAAGGAGATAAATACATCTTGAATTTTATGGGCACTAAACAGATATTTGATGAAAAATATACCTATCAAATTTTAGAAGAAGATGAAGAGATAAATATACTCCCCAAAAAAGAAGATAATAACCTACTCTTGCCTAGTACATTATTCAAATTCTATCAAAAAGGCTATCAGATTAAATGGGATATTTTACAAAAGGATTCTAAAAAAACTATAAGATATATCAAACTTATTCCTATGGACAAAAATGTAAATATCATTTATATTCTTATGGGAATTAACACCCAAAACAATCAACTATACAACATTATACAAATCAATTCAGATCAAACTAAAATTACTATATCTATAAAAAAATATATTTTTAACCAAAAATTAAACAGCTCTACTTTTACATTTAGTAAAAGCGATTATCCCGAATATATGATAAATAATGTAAATTAAGAAAAGATGAAGAAATTAGATTTACTTGTTATCAAAACATTTTTAGGACCCTTTTTTATTACATTTTTTGTAGTAATATTTGTATTTTTAATGCAGTTCTTTTGGCTATATATAGATGATATTGTAGGCAAGGGATTAGAAGTGTGGATCATTATAAAACTCATATTGTATGTATCGGCATCACTCATTCCTATATCTCTGCCTTTAGCCATATTGCTATCCTCTATAATGACAATGGGAAACTTAGGGGAAAACTCTGAACTTACAGCTATGAAATCATCGGGCATATCACTAGAAAGAATTATGAAGCCACTCATTATTTTAATGGTATTTATATCTATAGGCGCATTTTTGTTTACAAACTACGCCATACCTTACTGTAATTTCAAATCTAAAAACCTATTATATAATATATCGAGAGCTAAACCTGCCTTAAATATTAAACCCGGAATATTTAACACACTTATACCGGGCTATAGCATAAGAGTAGAAGAAAAATTTGGAGAAAATGACAACTCTCTTAAAAATGTGCTCATATATATTTATGACAAAGGCTATGATAATATGAGGAGAATTATTGCAAAAGAAGGAAAAATGAAGATGCATAAAGATATGCTTATTTTTTCTCTCTATGATGGTTATTCCTACGAAGAACATCAAGCCAATACCCCTGAAGAAAAAAGAACACTACCTTTTTCTAAAACCAAATTTAAAACTCAGATAATGAACATAGATATGTCTTCTCTATCTAAAGAAGATATTACTAAAGAACTGTATTCTAATAATTATTCTATGCTAAATACTTCTCAATTACTTACTCGAATAGATAGTTTTAACTCTTCTTATAAAAAACAGGTAAAGTATTTTTCCGATGTAAATTATAGTAATTTTAAACTTAAAACTCTAAAAAAACCTATCAAAGATAGCATTCCAATAACTAATATATTTGCTGTTTTCAATGGAACTACCTCACTCAAAGATGAGGTTTTAAGACTAAGTGCTAATCACTTGAGAAAGATATATAAAAACATAAAGGATGAAAATCAAAGTATATATCGGAGGAATGTTATTAAAGCTAAACATCAATTAGAAATACATAAAAAATTAGCCCTTTCTACTGTATGTCTCATTATGTTTTTTGTAGGAGCACCACTTGGAGCTATTATACGCAAAGGTGGTATGGGATTACCTGTAGTGATAGCTACAGTTATATTCTTGTTTTACAATATTATGCTAAATGCAGGCGAAAGAATGGGTCGAGAATTAATACTTATTCCTTTTTGGGCTAGATGGTATCCCTCTATAATTCTTGCTATAGTAGGAATATTTTTGACTAAAAAGGCAACTTCTGATTCCTCTATCTTTATTGTAGAAAGATACCTCAGACCTTTCATCAAGCTACTATCTTTATTAAAAAGGACTAAACCAAATGACAAATGAAAAAGTTTATCAAGGGAAGAACTAAGAGTTTAAAATTTGCTATAAAAGGCATCTATCTCCTTATCAAAACTGAAGATAGTATTAAGGTACAACTCTTTTTCTTTATACTAGCTACTATATGTGGTTTTGTGTTTAAAATTACCCCCACAGAATGGATGGCTCAATTATTGGTGTTTGGACTTATATTAGTAGCTGAATCTCTTAATACAGGTATAGAGAAAATAGCAGATTTTGTACACCCAGAACAACACAAAAAAATTGAATTTATCAAAGATATATCTGCCGGTGCATCTTGTTTTGCTGTAATTATAGGCTTTATAATTGCATATATCATTTATTTCAAATAAGCTCTTAAATTTATAGATTATCAATGCAAATGACAGAAAATAAATTACAAAAACAAACTAATTTACACTCTATAGAAGAGGCTATAGAAGATATTAAAAATGGTAAAATCATCATAGTAGTAGATGATGAGAATAGAGAAAATGAAGGAGATTTTGTGCTGGCAGCAGAGAAAATAACACCTGAGATGGTAAATTTTATGATTACCCACGGTAGAGGTCTTGTATGCGTACCCCTAATAGAGAGTCGATGCAAAAAGTTAGAATTAGATCTGATGGTAGGTAAGAATACTGATTCACACAAAACTGCTTTTACTGTATCTGTAGATAAATTAGGAGATGGTTGTACCACAGGTATATCTGCATCAGATAGAGCTAAAACTATTAAAGCATTAGTAGATATTCATACTAAACCTGAAGATTTATCCAGACCCGGGCACATCTTTCCACTAAAGGCAAAACAGGGAGGCGTACTGCGTAGAACTGGGCACACAGAAGCTGCTATTGATTTGGCTAGATTAGCTGGACTTGCCCCCGCTGGAGTAATCGTAGAGATAATGAATGAAGATGGAACTATGGCTCGATTACCTCAACTCAGAAAAATTGCTAAAAAATTTGACCTTAAAATTGTATCTATTGAAAATTTGGTAGCCTATAGAATGCAACACGATTCACTTATAATCCAAAAAGATAATTTTCAAATACAGACCAAGTATGGCAAACTAAATATGTATGTATTTGAACAAACCACTAACGATCAGATACACGTAGCCTTTACTAAAGGAAATTGGAATATCAATAATGAAATCCCCGTAAAAGTATATTCCAAAGATACGCAATATATACTCGATGCCTTATTTAATGAAGAAGTAGTTGAAATAAAAGAATTATTTGAATACCTTAATACTCAAGAATACTTCTGCGTAATATGTGTACACCCCGAAATAGACAAAAATATGTTACATTCAAAAATTGAATTACTTAAAAAAGGAGAAAATATCTTTAAAGGCAAAGACAATAAGGATTTTGGTATAGGTGCTCAAATTATACATCACCTCGGAATAAGTAAACTTAAATTATTGACTAAACATCCTGTAAAGAGAATTGGTATTACGGGATATAACTTAGAAATTGTAGATAATATTGACTATACTTATGATAAGAATATATAATTATCTTTTTCTAAATAGTGCTATATCAAAAATTGTAAAAACAATAAGCAATGAATCCTGCTAAACGATAACTGCCTTTACCCTGTATCATTATAATATCAAACTTATTTTCCCCTCTTTTAATTATAGTAAAATGTACATTCCGTTAGACCACTTCAAACAAAAAATGCCCGTAACCTTTACTGTAAAAGATTTTGCAACGTTTTTTTACCTTTTTATTTTATGTACATTTAGAAATTTAAGGGATTTTGAAAACAAAAAACATGCAAAGTATTGATTTTTAGTTTTTTACATGTTTAAGATTGTAGCGAGAGGGGGACTTGAACCCCCGACCTCCGAGTTATGAATCCGACGCTCTAACCAGCTGAGCTATCTCGCCATAGATATTAAAAGTGTACTTTCTCTAAATGTCATAAATTGTCCTTTTATTATGAACGCTTTTTCCAAAAATCTATTTTATTTTTAGGAACTCTTATAATTTTAAGATGATAACATATAAATCTCAAACTGTGCACCTGTAAGGGCTACTCCCTGAAACAGACGCACCACTTAATAAAATTAGAATTATATATTTTTTCATATCTTTAGTTTTTAATTAATTATAAATAAAGAGGTGATCTTTTATTTTAGAATTGTTTTAATAACATCTCTCTGTTTTTAATACCCCACCACTGATGCACGATTACCATGTTTTAGTTTATCACTCCAAGCAGACACCTTAGCCTTAGGTACTCTTATGGTAGTGAGCTGGCTACAACCCTTAAATACCTTACTTCCAATATAGGTTACAGAATTAGGAATCGTAATACTGGTAAGTGAATGACAATCTTTAAATGCCTCATTTCCAATACTGGTTACTGAATTAGGAATCGTAATACTGGTAAGTGAATGACAATCTTTAAATGCCTCATTTCCAATACTGGTTACTGAATTAGGAATCGTAATACTGGTAAGTGCAGTACAACCCTCAAATACCCTCCATCCAATACTTTTTACGGAATTACCAATCGTAACACTGGTAAGTGAAATACAACCCTTAAATGTACTTTTTGCTTCACCATAAAAACCATCACTCTTTGAAATATTTGTTACATTATCAGGAATTATAATACTGGTAAGTGAAATACAACCCTCAAACGCATGTCCCCCAATACTTTTTAACGAATTAGGAAATTTAACATTAGTAAGTGAAGTAAAATCTTTAAATGCAAACTTCGTAATATTGCGTATAATAATATTATTAATTTTATCAGGAATGATTATTGTTTTTAATTTCTTTGTCTCAACACTTTTTTTAATTGTTATTGTGTTATCCCCTACTATATGAAAAATTTCAATAATTTTAAACTGCGCATTTTGAAGAGTTGTATCTTTTTTACCATCGTGTTGTAAAACAATGGTAAGCGTAAGCGTACCTGCTTTGTTATAACTCGTAATTTTAGCTGAAGTACCGCTCCCTGAAACAGTAGCACCTGTACCTCCATCATTACTAATGGTAACGGTTTTAATCGTGTATCCATTCTTACCGCTTCCTGTAACGCCTGCTAATAGTTCGGTATTGGTAATTTCTCTGCCACTGCTAAACGGCTTCGTTTGCTTTGTCCAAGTTAAACTTTCCGCACCGCCCTTTGTAATTTCAAACTGTGCACCTGTAAGGGTTAAATCTTTTTTAGTATCGTGTGTTAAGATAATTTTAAATATAAGTGTACCTATTTTATATCTATCTATAATAAAAGAAGTAGAAGTCTTTAAAATTCTTGTAGTAGTATTCCCTTTATTCATAAGAGTAATAGTTTTAATACGATACCCTGTTTTGTTACCTCTAACGCCTGCTAATATTTCATCTCCTGTTATTTCTCCCTCACTACTATATTCTTTTACCTGCTTTACCCAACTTAAAAGTGGGGCTTTTTCTTTTCCAATACGTAAGGATATATTTCTCATAACTATCTTCTTTTTAGTATTTCTATCTTCTAATTCCATAACAAAAATTATATCTCCTATATTTTTATATGTTATGCTTTCAAAAGATTCACCAGACATTATCACTTCTGCTCCTGTACCTCCTGCATCATTTATAAATAACCCTTTAATAACATAATCCCCTTTATCCTTACCTACAATCATTCCTAACAATATGTCACTACCTATCTCTTTCACATTAGAGTATTCTACTGTTTGTTTTTTCCAAGTTAAAAAATTAATAGTGAATTTTATGTTCTTTAAAGTTATATCCTTTTTAGTACTGTGTCCTAAGACTATATCCAGAGTGAGTGTCCCAGACTTAACATAACCTACAATATTAGTACCCTGTACTTTAGCTTTTGTATTATTATCATTAATAATTTCTACTTTTTTAAGGCTATACCCTTTCTCAGTTGCTCCTTTAACTCCTGCAAGTATTTCTGCGCTGGTTATATTACCATTAACAGGTTTTGTTTTTATTTGTTCTACCCATTCAAAAGTTTCTTCCTTTATAGATTTGTCCTCTTTATTACAACCTATCCCACTTAATAGTATTAAAATAAAATATATTTTTACGATAATAATTTTTTTCATAATCTTTTAGTTTCAATTATTTAACTTATTCTTTTTTAACAATTTTTACAAAATTAACAAAACTACCACTACTGCTTAAAATACTTGAAGTTGTTCCCAACAAAAGTCAAAATCTACAGATATTTACATTTTATAAAGTGGAGAGAGAGGGATTCGAACCCCCGGAGGTATGACCCTCAACGGTTTTCAAGACCGCCGCATTCGACCACTCTGCCATCTCTCCCTTAAACTTTTGTACCTTATATTTCAAGATTTAATAAATTGAACATCTCAAAAAGAATACGCCTGCAAATTTAAACTTGTTTTTAATATTAACAATGGTATTTTATAAAAACATAAATATTTTATTTGTAATAACTTAAAGGTTTAAAATAATATCAATTATATTATAGTACAAATGGATTTGTAAACTATAATTCTATATTATGTCTTCCGCTAACGTTTCGGGCTTCGCCTAAATAGCGTTTTTTTGATTTAGGAATGTTTTGTCCTATAATTTGTCGTTATGTGTAAATAGTAGCTACAGCCTAACTTATAAATTTCTTTTTTTTGCCAACCGCACGGGGATTTTACTTTGTTTTATTTCCAAAAATCTAATAAATTTTTAACAGCCTCTTTGAATAATTCAGGTGCTTTCACTCCTAAAACTAATTGCCCTTTTGCGTTGAGCATAAAGCCAACTTCAATTTCCACAATCGTTTCTTCTTCACTTCCAAAAAGTACAACAGAACGAATGATTTTATATTTTGGATAATGCTCTTTGATATAGTATTTTTCTATAAAATCAAAAGTTTTAATCTGTAAAATCCCTGTATTACGATTAATATATTTTTCGCCTTCAATATTAATGATTTCTTTACGCTTAATATCTTCTAAAATTAAATCAGGAATTTCTATAATTTGTGTTTTATCGCCTTGTTTGTAAAGTTCTCGTTCTTTGTATTTTGCCAAGGGAATTGGTTCTTCATCTAATGGAAAAAAATAACCTTTTTCACAACCAGCGTGATTTTCAAAAATAGATTTTCCAAGCGTGAAGTTTTCAACGACTAAATGAATAAAAATTGTTCCTAATTTCTCGCCATCCATATCATAACGCCAATAATTACTAGGCATTTTTGCTTTTGGAATAGTTAAACCTTGTAATGAAATACCAATTTCATTAGCAATCAAAATGAATTTATTACGATTACCTATTTGACTTTTTTAAGTCCGTGTTGTGTTATTTCAATGGCTTTTTTCCAACCTAATTTTCGTAAGACGGCACTAATAATTGACAATGAACCAATATTTGGGTCGTGTGAAAGTCCTCCACTTTTTACCAATCTACCCGAAACTTCTATTTTATCACTGAATTTTGTTAATAAAATAGGTACATTCCCCTTTGGTGCTTTTCGCATTTTTGACTTAAACTCAATGATTTCATCAATCGTTTTAAATGGAATAAAAATCTTGTCATCTAATTGTTTTCCTAAAATCTCAACGCCTAAATTTAGTAATAAACGAGTGCCAAAAATATATGTTTCTGTTGGGTTTTCTTTCTGCTCTATTTGTAATTTGTAGAGCATTATTTTTTTCGTATTAGGGTAAAAACTTTCTATAAACACAAACTTTGAACAACGCTGATAAACACCTGTGTTTCGGCTTTCTTTGTCGTCTGTTTTAGTTTCCTCAATGGCATAAATCGGCGTATCTGAAATAATTGGCTCGTTATTCTGATAAAAAACTAAGAAATCAACAAAACTTGAATTTCCTGTAACTGTTTTAATATAGACCTTATCAACTTTATTACATCTAAACCCTGTTAATTCGTAGGTAAAAGTAAATTTTTGTTCTTTCAAAACAGGTAATATTCGTAAAGTATCAATAAAAACACCATATCCGTAGTCTTTGGCAAACTTTTGTAAAATCGTCGCCAAAACTTCTTTTTTAGGTCGTTCTTCTGTTAATATCCAAAGGTTTTTCATATTATCTCTTTACAATATAAAGTTGTTCTTTTATGTATTTTTTGTGTTTGCTTTGTCCGTTATTATTGCTTTTAAATCGTAAATAATCAAACTCTACAAGTTCAATACTTCCGTATTTTGCCAAAGTTTTTATGATGTCATTTGACTGCATAATTCCCTCGGAATTATAACTCAAAACCAAATACTTATAATTCCCTAATTTGGCAATTTTTTCTAACTCTTGCAAGGCTGTTTTTGCATTACAAAAACCTGACTTTTGTTCAGAATAATCACGCATTCCACTTACACCTTTAATAGTAGGATTGTCATATTTTGCAATAGTTTCTAATAAGTGATAATTTGGTGTGTATTGGCGTTGGTTATACGGTGGATCAAGGTAATAAATATCTGCTTTTACTTGTGAAACTAAATCAATCGAATTTTCGTTAAAAACAAAATTTTGATGATTGTTTTTAAGTAATGAAATGGTTCTTAATTCCATTTTTTTAATTGCTCTCGCATCCCACTTTTTGTGAAAAGCCGCAAAAACCCCTGCTATATTTGAGTAAAAAGGGACTGTTTCAATTAGACAAGCCAACAATATAAAATATTCATTTTCAGTTAGTAAATCTTCATTTTTCCATTGCTCAATTTTTAACCGAATAGCATCAATAATTTTTCCATTTTCAGAAGAAAAATACATTCTTGGTTTTTCTAAATGTTGTGTTGGTTCAGGTGTGTAATTTTGATAAATAAAACCCTCTTTTGGCTCAATTTGATTTAGATATTCCACCACTATTTCTAACGGGGAACAAAACAGTTTTGTACTTTTAAAATTTAATTTTGTTAGTAATTTTTCAAAATGACAATCTTCATTATTCCAGATGTAAGCCTTTTGCAAAATATAAGAAAGATACATTAAATCAGATGAATACACCTGATAATCTGACTGTTTAAAATACTTTCCAACATTTGATGTACCTGAAAAAACATCAAAAAATGACTTCCCTTGAATTTTTTTTTGTTGAAATATCTCGTAAATTTGAGGTAATAGGTTTTCTTTATTTCCAATATATCTCATAACTAATCAAATAACGCTAATTGTTTTTGTTTAGGTGATTGATAATTGGTAATTAAAACTTCAATACTTGCCTTTTTATCTCGTACAATTGTTTGATAATTAGAATTTGAATAATTGAAATTCAAATAATTAATGTTATAATCATTAAAATTTATCCAATCTTTTAAAATATCGTTACTTTTCCCCTTGTGTTCAATCACATTGGATAAGGCAAACTTGATATTTCTGCTGTTTAAATCGTCTAATAATTCCAATAATTGATGTTCTTGTTTTAAAGACCATCCTTTAAAACCTCGTTTGCCATCGTTATAAGTTCCTGTGGTAATTAAATACGGCGGGTCGCAATAAACAAAATCATTTTCACCAAAATTTAAGAAATCAAAATCAGTAAAACATAAATTGCTAAAATAACATTCTCGCTCTTTAATTTTGATGATAAAATTTTCTAAATTTTGTTTCATTTTAGCGTTAAAACTACTGCGATTTTTGCCAAAAGGATTGTTAAATTC
>CBDDCQ010000004.1:0-75966 GCA_965226285.1 Ichthyobacteriaceae bacterium | reverse complement strand
TAAAATTATGATTGCTGTTATTTACCTATGGATAGGCTTTGTATGTGCTATCAGTTTTATGGAAGCTTGGTTGAAATTTAGAGCTGAGGGGGTTACTCAATCTATAGGTCTAGCTATAGGGCGTTTGGTGTTTTTTGCTTTGAATAAAATAGAGATAGTATTCGCTATTTTCACGATAGTATTTAGTTATTTTTCGATAAGGGAGAAATTCAATGAAACTTACTTATATGTTTTAGTAGTTCCAGTACTTATTGTATTAGTACAAACGGTGTATTTATTGCCTATTTTAGATGAAAGAGCAGAATTAATGGTTCAAAATAAGACCGTACCGTCAAGTAATGCTCATCTAATATATGTGATTATGGAAGTAATAAAAGTAGCATCTCTATTTTGGGTGGGTAATAGAGTATTAAATTCGAGATAGATAATAACCGGTAATGAAAAAGATTTGGAACTAATTTCTTCTAAGGAAACAGTTTATTGTATTTATAAAAAATCATAAAAATTATGCAAGTTACATCATTCAATCAAGATGCTATTTTCAATGACGAAAGAGTAGCAGTAAAGATATTATTAGAATCTTCTTTTTCCAAGGAGATAAGAATTATGCTCAAAAAAGGACAGATAATGAAAGAGCATAAAGCACCGTATCCTATTATAGTTCATATCTTAGAGGGAGAGATAGACTTTGGGTTGTCAGATGAAGTTCACAACCTGAAAAAAGGAGAAATAATTACCTTAGAGGCTAAGGTACTACATGATTTAAAAGCAAAAAGAGATAGTATAGTGCGTTTGACCCTTTCAAAATCAGACCAATTAGGGAGAGTTCAAAATATTGTAAATCATTTTAAACCTTCTGTGAGTAATCAAGTGAAAGATGTCAAACAAGGGCATTGGGTTTTGGCTAAAATGGGTAAAAGAGTACTTCGTCCTGGAGGAAAAGAATTGACCCAAAAATTAGTAAAACACTTAAATATCAATAGTGATGATAATATTGTGGAGTTTGCTCCAGGGCTAGGATTTACAGCTTCCCTTACGTTAAAGTATCATCCTAAATCTTATACGGGTATAGAGATCAATGAAGAGGCTGCGAGTATTTTAAAAAAAAGTATTGAGGGAGAAAATAGACGGATTATTTTAGGAAGTGCAGATAATTCTAATTTAAAAGAAGAATCAGTAAATAAGGTATATGGTGAGGCAATGCTAACGATGCAGACAGACCGTAAAAAAGCAAATATTATAGGTGAGGCATATAGAATTTTAAAACCTGGGGGGCTATATGCTATTCACGAATTAGGACTTATACCTAATGAAATATCGCCTAATAAGAAGGATGAGGTACAAAGAAAATTAGCAGAAACTATCAAAGTAAATGCCAGACCTTTAACTGTTTATGAATGGTCTATTTTATTGGAAGATAAAGGATTTGAGGTAGTGAATGTAGAGACAAATTCTATGCGCCTTTTGGAACCTAAAAGAATGATAGATGATGAAGGCATCTTTAGGGCTATGAAAATAGCATTTAATATTCTTGTGCACCCTAAAGAGCGAAAACAGATTTTGAAAATGAGAAAAGTATTTAGAACTTATAAAGAACATTTGAATGCAGTGATGATCATAGCTAAAAAGAAGAAAGATACTTGAATTTTAAAAATGAGATAGCTATTTAAAACAAATTGTAATATTATATTGAATTCAATGTTATTTTAATGTGTTTAACTTGATTTAAAAGAATAAATTGAACTATGTAATATATTTTTTTGTATATTTGTGGATTAATTATTTAGAATAACGAATCTATAATCTAATATTATCTCACAGATAAATTCACAAATATTAAATTCATTAATGTTCCTATTTTATTTACTTAAATTTATTAAAAAAATAAATAAGCTTATGATAAGATTAACTATTTGAGTAATAATCTAAAAATAAGGTAAAAAATGGAAAGACAAAGAAACTTAGTTAATTTATTACTATGTAGTTTGTGGATTATATGTGCTATTATATTCACTAATTCTTGTGAAGATAGGAATAATAGCAACGTCAAATACCATAAGAAAATAGGAAAGTAAAAGTACAGGAAATGATAGAGTATCATCATGATAGTTGATCATTTTGTATTGAACAATGAAGAGTGTTGGGTAGCTAATATAGAAACTACTTTGGCTATGAATAATATGATAGAAAGAGACAAGGATATCTTTCAAAGAAAGATAACATATAGTAGGAGTATGATGGCTTAATGAAGAAATTGAGAAAAGAATTTGCTATGATTTTTGATAAGCCCTGTAAACACTTGACTGACTTACAAGGAATATTTTCAATAGTTCAAATATTTATCATAAAGCGATGGAAACCATAGAAACTAGAAAAGATGTCAATAGGTTAGTAAGTAAATTTTATGCCAAAATACGCAAAGATGATTTATTAGGTCCTATTTTCAATAGTCATATTCCCGATGAAAGATGGCCAGAACATATAGAAAAACTCACTGATTTTTGGGAGACGAATCTCTTTAAGTTACCTAAATTTAGGGGTAATCCTTCACAAAAGCATATTAATGTAGATAAAAACTTAAATTATGGTGTAGAGCAAAAGCACTTTGATAGGTGGCTCCAACTTTGGTTCGAAACTATAGATGAACTTTATGAAGGTGGACGGGCTGAGAGTGCAAAAGATCTATCTCGTAGAATGGCTATAGGGCAGTTTATGATGGTACGGAATCATCGTCCCAAAAATAGGAAGAATTAAAGTAATAGAGGTCTATTCGATAATTACTATTAACACTGAAACTTTAGCCACACAGTGTTTAGCAGCCTTACGCTATGAAAAATAGATAAAACAAGAATCAGATAATAGCAGTTGCTGCAATAATACTCAAGTAAATTGTTGCTAAACAGAAAAATTTGGACCTAACATGTGTTATCATAAAAAATAGTTTCATGACAACTTAAATTGTAGCATAAATTTACACCAACTTAGCTTTTTCGTTGTGAATTACTTTCAATTTTCTATTTCTGTGGACGATTCACAGTTTGATTCTTTACAGGAACAAATCCAAGAGTAATTTTTTTGTTCTTAATAAAATTTTTCAAATATTTTAACAGTTTTAAATTATGAATCCGTATCTTTTTAAGATTTTCTAATCAATCTATTTTTCTTCACTAGATAAAAATACATACAATTTTTTTCTTGTATTAAAAAAATGGGGTAAAATTGGTATCCAAATTCAAAAAATACATTTTTTACTATATTTAGGGTTTTGGGTTACAGAGCACTTTTCAAGGGTATTTTTTAGGGTATTCTTGTGCCTTTTAGGCTAACATAATTATACCTATGTTATAATTTCCGCTTAAAAAATTATAGTAAAATTACAGAAAATTATACTTTTTTTACATTTTATTTTGAGTAGCTTTAGGGCGTAAAAAATCCGATAAATCAATATCTATAGACATTACACGGCTTTTTTGTACTTTTCACTTTTTGTACTTTTCATTTTGAGGGACATAAAAAGCAATTAGAATTTATAAAAGACAAAATATTACCTTGAAATATTAACAATTAATAGATATTTTTGCAAACTTTAACTGAAACTTAAAATAATACTTTAACAAATGAACTTTGATATAAAAGAGATATTTACAGCTACTATGATACTATTCGCTATAATAGATATAGTAGGCAGTTTACCAATCATCATTAATCTAAGAAGAAAAGTTGGCAAAATAGAATCTGGAAAAGCGTCTATTGTAGCATGTATTATTATGATACTGTTTTTATTTTTAGGAGAATCTATTCTAAATCTGATAGGTATAGATGTAAATTCTTTTGCCGTTGCTGGTTCTTTTGTAATATTTTTCCTTGCTATAGAAATGATTTTGGGGATACAACTATTCAAGGATGAGAACCCCGAAACAACATCTATTGTACCTATTGCATTCCCTCTGGTAGCTGGAGCAGGTAGTCTTACTTCCATTTTATCACTCAAAGCAGAATACTATACAGAAAATATTATTATAGCTATTATATTAAATATTTGCTTTGTATATTTGGTACTCAAATTATCTAAAAAAACTGAAAACCTTATAGGAAAATCAGGTATAAATATCATCAGAAAAATATTTGGAATAGTCCTTATGGCTATTGCCGTTAAACTATTTACTAGTAATATTAGTAATCTGATTTAGTAGTAATGATTTCTTATGAAGTTTAAGTTAGAATATCAAGATAACCAAAGTCAAGCTAGATCAGGTAAGATAACTACTGCTCACGGGACGATCCATACCCCAATATTTATGCCTGTAGGTACAATTGGGAGTGTAAAAGGAGTTCATCAGCCTGAATTAGAAAACGACACCAAAGCAGAAATTATACTCGGTAACACCTATCATCTATACTTGCGTCCTGGAACAGATATTCTTCATAAAGCAGGTGGTTTACATCAATTTATGAATTGGCAGAAACCTATTCTTACAGATAGTGGAGGCTATCAAGTATATTCACTTTCTAGTAGACGGAAAATTACAGAAGAAGGTGTAAAGTTCAAATCCCATATCGATGGATCTTATCATTTCTTCTCTCCTGAAAAAGCAATGAAAATACAGCGACATATAGGAGGAGACATTATTACGGCATTCGATGAGTGTACGCCATATCCCTGTGAATACCGTTATGCCAAAAAATCTATGGATATGACTCATCGTTGGCTTAAAAGATGTATAGATTATCTACAAAACTCTCCTGAAGAATACGACTATAAACAAACACTATTTCCCATAGTACAAGGAAGTATATATAAAGATTTAAGAACTCAATCTGCTGAAACTATAGCCTCATTTGAGTGTAATGGCAATGCCATAGGAGGACTATCAGTGGGAGAACCCGCCGAAGAAATGTATGCTAATACAGAAACTGTTTGTAGTATCTTACCAAAAGATAAACCCAGATATTTAATGGGAGTAGGAACCCCCATTAATATTTTAGAAAACATCGCTTTAGGTGTAGATATGTTTGATTGTGTAATGCCTACCCGAAACGCCAGAAATGGTGTGCTTTTTACATTATACGGGACTATCAATATAAAAAATAAAAAATGGGAAAATGATTTTTCACCTTTAGATGAAAATGGTACCTCTTGGGTAGATTCCTATTATTCTAAAGCCTACCTAAGACACCTTTTTTCGGTAAATGAATATCTAGGAAAACAAATTGCAACTATGCATAATTTAGCATTTTATATATATTTAGTAAAACAAGCACAAGCACAAATACAAATGGGAAATTTCTACAGTTGGAAAAGCAAAATGGTACACCAAATGAATAACAGATTATAGCTTATGCCCAAACTTAAAATATTAGACAGATACATCCTTATCAAATTCTTAGGTACCTATGTATTTAGCAATTTTATATTCTTGCTAATTGCCATAGTCATAGACATTACTGAAAAAATAGACTCTTTTTTGAACCCTAAATTATCACTGTATACTATTATCTCAGACCACTATTTAAATTTTGTTTTATTTTATGGTAACTTACTCTCCCCTATTATGGTATTTATATCTATCATATTTGTGAGTTCTAAACTAGCCAATAATACCGAAATTGTAGCTATCCTCTCTAGCGGTGTTACATTCAATAGGCTACTTCGTCCATATACTATAGGAGCTTCGATAATTGCGGCAGGTATGCTTATTATGAGTCATTGGATTATTCCAAAGTCTAATGAAATAAGAAAATCTTTTGAAGATAAATACGTAAATAGAAAAGTAAGTGGAGAAAAAGCCAATAGACTATACCGACAAATTCGTCCTAATCAATTTATATTCTTAGATTCATATAACCAGATTAACAAACAGGGCTACCAATTTGCATACGATATATTTAAAAATGGTAAACTCAAATGGAGTCTTAAAAGCGAATACATAGAATGGAGTGACAAAGATAGTTTATATAAATTGACTAACTACAAGAAGAGAATTGTATTTGAAAAAGACGATATCATATCTCAAGGCTCACATCTGGATACTCTATTTTCGTTCAAATACAATGAGTTAATTTATTCAGACTATATTGCAGAAACTATGACCTACAAAGAACTAAATAAATTTTTGGATAAAGAAAAAATGAAAGGAGCAGAGAACTTAAACGCCTACCTTGTAGAAAGATATAAAAGAACCAGTATACCATTGGCTACTTATATATTAGTACTTATAGGAGTATCTTTAAGTTCTCGAAAGAAAAGAGGTGGTATGGGCATAAATATTGCCTTAGGTATGGGACTTGTATTTATCTATATATTCTTTATGCAAATTTCTAATACTTTCTCCGTAAAGGCAAACCTTACGCCTATTTTAGCTGTTTGGCTACCTAATATAGTATTTGGTATCATCTCATATTATCTCTACCTCAATGCAAAAAAATAACTTGACAAAATATATTCAACTTCACCTGATTATATTAGCTTGGGGATTTACTGCTATCATTGGCAAACTGCTTACCCTTGAGGCTCTTCCCTTAGTCTTTATGAGAATTGGTATTACTGTAGGCATATTATTCGTGTACCTAAAAAGTAAGAAAAAATCTATTCTCATAGAGAAAAAAAATATGCTTAACTTTCTGGGAATAGGTGTAATACTTGCTATACACTGGTTCTTCTTTTTCTATTCTATTAAAATATCCAATGTATCTATAGCTCTAGCTACGTTATCTAGTGTAGCATTCTTTACCTCTATAGTAGAGCCTTTGTTTTTCAAGAGAAAAATCATCTTATATGAATTGATATTAGGATTGATTACAGTAGGAGGGCTATGTATTATATTTCAAGTAGAAAGTGGCTATACTAATGGTATTATTACAGGACTTATATGTGCTTTTCTAGGGTCTATATTTACAGTACTCAATGGTAAATTTTCCGATTATAAAAGCCCTGCTATTATGACTTTTTACCAAATGCTAGGAGGAGTAGGAATTATCACTATAATTATATTATTTAATATGGAGTTATTTAGCAGTATTAAAAGTATAAGTTTAAAAGATGCTATTTTAATTTTTATTTTATCCGCTATATGTACAGTTATTCCATTTGTAATACTCATCAAATTACTCAAATACATATCACCTTATACCGTTAATCTCAATATAAACTTAGAACCTGTATACGGAATTACTTTAGCTTACTTTATATTTGGAAAATCTGAAGAAATGAGTATTAATTTTTATATTGGTTCATCTATTATTTTGCTATCCATAGTATTAAATGTAATCTTAAAAAAACTTGATAAAAAGAAAAAGAAACAAAATATAAAGATGATGTATTAGTTTAAAAAAATCATACCTTTTATATAAGATTACTTGCAAATTCAATTATTTTGTTAATTCAAATTTATGCTAAATTGTATCCCAAATTTTCTAAAAGAAGACAAAATAGGATTCACATCTTTTTTGGAAAATTGAAAAATATGAACCAAGACCATTGCAAAAGAGTCTATATTTTGCCTTTGATAAAAGAGATTTCTCTCTGGCAAATAAGAATTTCGTCATGCAACTCCTCATTTCGTCTTTGCAACGAAGCACATTTTTCTAAAAATTCGTCATTATATGCTATTAGTTCCTTTGGGTTATTAATTTTTTGAATTAATTATACTTAAATTTATTTAATTCAACAAAAAACACCAAATATTTTAATATCTTTGAACCACTAAAACAAAACCTAAAATGGCTGTAACAAAACTATATAAAATCCTTTTAAATAATTTCCCTCTTGCCCCTACTCAAGATCAAGATAACGCTTTAAAACAACTTTCTGAATTTATATTCAACAATGATGATATACTTCTAATAAAAGGGTATGCTGGAACTGGAAAAACTACACTTATCAATACTTTAGTCAAAAGTCTTAAAAGCTACGAAAAAAAAGCGGTCTTATTAGCTCCTACAGGCAGAGCTGCAAAAGTAATTACCTCCTATACAAAAAAAGAAGCTAGTACTATACATCGATATATTTATAAACCCAGAACTACTAATGGTAGTATAAAATTTGTACTTAATCCAAACAAATCGAAAAATACAATTTATATTGTAGATGAAGCTTCTATGATTAGCAATATCAATGACCGATCAGAACAATTTGAAGGTACATTATTAGATGATTTGATACAATTTGTACAACAAGGTAAAAACTGTAAATTGATATTCATTGGGGATATAGCACAATTACCTCCTGTAAGATCTAATACGAGTCCTGCTTTAGATGAAACTACCCTCATTATGAATTATGCTAAACGAGTAAATATAAATGAACTCAAAGAGGTAATGCGTCAAGATGAAGACAGTGGAATATTGCAAAATGCGACACGATTAAGATTATTACAAAATGATCTTATTTTAAATTCATTTCAATTTATACTTAATGGATATACAGATATTAAAAGACTTAGAGAGAGTTATGAAATTTTAGATACGCTTACAAATACTTATCATACCTATGGTAATGAAGAAAGTATTGTAATTGTTCGTTCTAATAAAAGAGCCAATCAATACAATCAACAGATAAGACTTAAAATATTTAGACGTGAAGAAGAACTGTGTGTAGGAGATCTTCTCATGGTAGTTCGTAATAACTATTTTTGGCCTCTTAACCGAGATTTCGAACAAGCTGGGTTTATTGCCAATGGAGATACTATAAAAATCTTAGAAATTTCTAGTTATAAAGAACTATACGGATTTAGGTTTGCCTCTGCAAAAGTACAAATGATAGACTACCCTGATGAAGATCCTTTTACGACTATTATTATGTTAGATACTCTGACCCTGGAAACACCTAGTTTAGACTATGAAAGAAGTACAAAATTATACGAAGAAGTACTTAAAGATTATAGTGAAGAAAAAAGCAACTATCGAAAGTATTTAAGAGTTAAGAAAAACCAGTATTTTAATGCGTTACAAGTAAAATATTCTTATGCTGTAACTTGCCACAAGGCACAAGGTGGACAGTGGAAAAATGTATTTTTAGAACAAGCTTACCTCCCGAGGGGAATAGATTTAGACTACCTCAGATGGCTATATACTGCCATTACAAGAGCCAAAGAAAAACTATACCTAATTGGATTTGGTAATGACTATTTTAAATAATTTGTGTCTTTAGATTAAATTTTTTGAAATATGAAAAGACAAAATATTCCAAGTTTAGCCAATACAATACGTCATTTACGCTTACTTAGGACAAAAAGTAGTTTTTTAGAATAATATGAATAATTTAATAGACTGACATCGTATATCAAAAATAATAGCTCATTACTATACAAAAAGACAGCAGTTTCACAAGTAAACCGGTTTATAATGGCTTGTTATTATTTAAAATATCTTTATTACAATTATGATTGATTTAATACTTCTCTAAACAGTTCATCATACTCAAATAACAACTTTTTATCATCTTGTTTTAATTGAAAAGAAAAAGATAGATGAGACGCCACAAAAGACATATCTATCATTATTTTCTTATTTAAAAATTTTGATAATTCTACACTTAAAGAAAATTCATCACTATCACCATTATAAAAGTATTTTAACATATTATCAATAGTTTTTTGCTTAAAACCAATTAAATTAATACTAAAACGAATACCAATATCTACTAATTCTATAGGTAATGTCTTAGACTTTGCTACAAATGATCTTCTATTTTGTATAAAATACTTATGTAATTCTTGTGATTTTTTTCCTTCGTTCCAATAGTTTTCGCCTGCTAACCCTAGTAGATTATTATCATTTGGAAAGTCAAATACTTCTAAAGATTTAGGAATGAGACCTCGTTTCTGTTGAAGATATGCACAAACTCCATTATTTACCACATTTGCAGAGACCATATAATGTTTAGAATCTGGAGTAATATTTTTTATTTTATCTGTAAAACTAGAGAACTGTCCAGTATCTATGTAAACAATATCATCATCACATTTCACAAAAAGACTCGTTTTAAATGGTTCATCATTATAATAATGGTAGATTGAATACCATGAACGAAATTCAAAATATACCTCGTTTATTTTTTTATAGAATTTTTTTAAAGAAAATACAAAAATTCCTTTTGACTCATCTTCCAAACTCTTCAACCATTTATAATCTTGCTTATTTCTAGCAACGTTCCATATATGAACATAATCTATTTGTTTTTGAGCAAGCAATTTCTCCACATAGTGCATGAGAAAATACATTCTATCTTTTCTCCCTCCAAATATAAAAAATATTGTCTTTCCATTATAGTCAATTTTTTTGTTTTTATATTTCCATACAAAACGTTTGTAGAACAAACTCTTTTCTCCAAATTTAATAAAATAATAGAAATCTACTATACTTTTTTTAGGGTACTTCCATATAAGATGGATCATGAAAACTAGTATTTTGTATAAAAAAGGTATATTTTTAACTTGTTCTTTGATTTTTCTTTTTAATTCCATTTTTATATTGATTTATAATCAGCAAATCTATAAACAATCTTAAAATGATCCAAGAAAAAATACTTAAAAATCGTTGCAAGGTATTTGAGGCATGGCTACTGAGTGATGCCGATATACAGATAAACCCATTATTAGGTAAACTTTATAATTGAGGTTAGGTTATGTTTTTCTCTTGTATTGTTGTGTCTATATTCACTTCTTTACCTCTTTTTTACTTTAAAATATGTTTATTACAATTATGATTGATTTAATACTTCTCTAAACAGTTCATCATAATCAAATAACAACTTTTTATCATCTTGTTTTAATTGAGAAGAAAAAGATAGATGAGAAGCTACAAAAGACATATCTATCATTATTTTCTTATTTAAAAATTTTGATAATTCTGCAGTTAAAACAGGTTCATCACCATCATAAGAAAGTTTTAACATGTTATCAATAGTTTTTTGCTTAAAACCAATTAAATTAATACTAACACAAGTACCAATATCTACTAATTCTATAGGTAATGTCTTAGACTTTGCCACAAATGATCTTCTATTTTGTATAAAATATTTATGTAATTCTTGGGACTTTTTTCCTTCGTTCCAATAGTTTTGGGCTGCTCCCCCCAGTACTTGATCATTTGGAAAATAGAATACTTCTACAGATTTAGGAATGAGACCTCGTTTCTGTTGAAGATATGCACAAACTCCATTATTTACCACATTTGCAGAGACCATATAATGTTTAGAATCTGGAGTAATGTTTTTTATTTTATCTGTAAAACTAGAAAACTGTTCAGTATCTATGTAAACAATATCATCATCACATTTCACAAAAAGACTCGTTTTAAATGGTTCATCATTATAATAATAGTAACTTGAATTCCATGAAAGATATTGAAAATATAAATTGTTCGCGTTTTTATAGAATTTTTTTAAAGAAAATACAAGAATTCCTTTTGACTCATCTTCTAAATTTTTTAACCATTCGTAATCTTGCTTATTTCTAGCAAAATTCCATATATGAACATAGTCTATTTGTTTTTGAGCAAGCAATTTCTCCACATAGTGCATGAGAAAATACATTCTATCTTTTCTCCCTCCAAATATAAAAAATATGGTCTTTCCATTATAGTCAATTTTTTTGTTTTTATATTTCCATACAAAACG
This sequence comes from Ichthyobacteriaceae bacterium, assembly GCA_965226285.1. Taxonomy (GTDB): domain Bacteria; phylum Bacteroidota; class Bacteroidia; order Flavobacteriales; family Ichthyobacteriaceae; genus CBDDCQ01. The sequence continues at coordinate 64,349 of CBDDCQ010000004.1, read as the reverse complement.
TTTGTAGAACAAATTCCTTTTTTCAAATTTAATAAAATTAATTAAGGGGATAATGGGAATTATTATTTTGTATAAAAAAGGTATATTTTTAATTTGTTCTTTGATTTTTCTTTTTAATTCCATTTTTATATTGATTTATTATTGGCAAATTTATAAGCAATTTTAAAATGATCCAAGAAAAAAATACTTAAAAATCGTTGCCAGATAACCTCATTATTAGGTAAACTTTATAATTGAGATTAGGTTATGTTTTTCTCTTATATTGTTGTGTCTATATTCACTTCTTTACCTCTTTTTACAAAAACTTTGTTTTTTATATCGATATATTAATTTATTAAACAATATTTTGTAATATTGCATTAGGGAGAAAACACAACTCATCTACTAAAATGTTCTTTTTTGTACTAATCAAATATAACAATGTCTTAATAATATGTCATAAATTACTGCAAATCAGTAATAAAAAATGATAAAAAACTACTTTAGCAATATGAAGAATATTGATTATGATAGCAGTCATGCTTCTTATTTATACTGAATCTGTCAGTTTATTCAATAATTGGAAGTTATTCAACAATTCACCTAACTTAATGATAAATACAAACAGTAAATTATTATATGGTGCATAGAATGAAATAATAAATTGGCAAGCAGCAGCAGTTACAACCTTTTATATTGCTATGTAAAGCTATAGGTGCTATTGCACATCAAATATATATTGGTTAGGTGAATATCCCAAGCCTCAAGAATTTATTAGTGGCATCAGTTGATTATAATTTAAATGAAATATGTTTAAAGTTTTAATTAAAATACGCAATAGAAATCCCATTAAAGTTATCTTATTATTGGCTAATATTCTCTGGGCAAATATTTTGTTTTCGCAAAACAAAAAATATATCTTTGAAAAAATTGTAGGTGAGGAATCCGAAACGGCCATTGCTTTTTTACCTTTTGGAACACATATTGTAACACCAGATATTTCTGAAGTTTGGTTTATAGGTTATAACTATAAAAGTTATGGAATATCTGTATTTAAAAATACATATCAAAACTGGACATTTGTTTTAGGTTATAAAAGAGTATGGAATTTTACACAAAGGTTTTCTATAACTTACGACATAGGTATTATGTACGGATATCAAGGAAAATTACAATATGTCAAAGGGTTACCTTTTAGAGATACTCTTTTATTTAAAGGTCCTTTGAACCCTGTAATATCTTTTGAGTTAGATTATAAAATATTAAAACATATAAGCATTCACAGTATTATAACTCCAACACTTGTAATTATTTATGGCTTGCAATATCGTTTTTGTATTTAGAACAACAATATATCACCTAAATGAAAGTGATTCTGATTCTTTTTAAGATGAATATCTCCGTTATTCTTTTAATATTTTACTTATTGAAAAAGAAATAAAATACTTATTAGCATTCATTATTTTTTGTAATTTCGCACCACAATTTATATGTGATATATTTTAAATTGTTTAGAATAAAATAATTGATTTGAAACAATAATATTTTTAAGTAAATGAAGTATAGTAAATCTTCATATAGATATGCAAAAGCACTAATAGATTTAGCTAAAGAAAAAAATCTACTAGAAGATATACATAAGGATATAACGCTAATAAATAAGTTATATTCTAAAAATCTAGATTTGAAATCTGCATTTGATAGTTCTATAATCAAGTTAGATACTAAAAAAGAAATTGCAAAAAGTATATTTGCAAAAAACATTCACAAAGTTTCTCTCAATTTTATACTCCTTATTATAGACAAAAATAGAAGTCATCAAATATTTGAAATTACAAGTAGATTTTTAAATTTATATAATGAACTCAAATCATTATCAGTAGCTACTGTTACTACAGCTGTTCCCTTAAATAAGAACCTAAAAGAGGCTATTTCTAAAAAAGCAGCAGAAATATTAGGTAAAACTGTAGAAGTAGTGAACATTATAGATAAAACCATTATAGGAGGTTTTATTTTAAAAGTAGGTGACTTACAATATAATGTAAGCATATCTAACAAAATAAAGAATATGAAAAAAGAATTTAATAATAACTTATATCTTTGTAAATATTAAAAAATTATGATAGAAATAAATCCAGCTGAAATTTCAGCAATCTTGAAAGAGCAAATTTCAGGTTTAGATTCTAAGGTTAATTTAGATGAAGTAGGTACTATACTAGAGATAGGTGATGGCATCGTAAGAGCTTACGGACTATCTAAGGCTCAATACGGAGAATTAGTAGAATTTGAAAATGGTTTAGAAGGTATCGTATTGAACTTAGAGGAAGACAATGTAGGTATTGTTCTTTTAGGAGGCTCCGAAGATATTAAAGAAGGACAAACTGTAAAAAGAACTCATAGAATATCATCTATCAAAGTAGGAAATAATATGCTTGGCAGAGTGGTAGATACCTTAGGAAGTCCTTTAGATGGTAAAGGACCTATAGAAGGAGAATTATTTGAAATGCCACTTGAAAGGAGAGCTCCAGGGGTAATCTATCGTCAACCTGTAAATGAACCTTTACAAACAGGATTAAAAGCTGTAGATTCAATGATACCTATTGGTAGAGGACAAAGAGAACTTATCATTGGCGACCGTCAAACAGGTAAAACTACTGTAGCTATAGATATTATATTGAACCAAAAAGAATCTTACGATGTTGGTCAACCCGTATATTGTATCTATGTGGCTATAGGACAAAAGGCATCTACCGTAGCAAATATTGTAAAAACTCTAGAAGAAAATGGAGCATTAGACTATACTGTTATTGTGGCGGCTAATGCCTCATCTCCCGCTGCTATGCAAGTGTATGCACCATTTACAGGTGCTACCATAGGTGAATATTTTAGAGATACTGGTCAATCAGCACTAATTATATACGATGATTTATCTAAACAAGCTGTAGCTTATAGAGAAGTGTCATTGCTACTTAGGAGACCTCCGGGAAGAGAAGCTTACCCAGGTGATGTATTCTACTTGCACTCTAGATTATTAGAGAGAGCTGCTAAAATCAATGATTCTGATAACCTCGCTGCTCAAATGAATGACTTACCTGAATCTATCAAGGACAAAATAAAAGGTGGCGGATCACTTACAGCTTTACCTATTATAGAAACCCAAGCAGGTGATGTATCAGCATATATTCCTACCAATGTAATCTCCATTACAGACGGACAAATATTCTTAGAATCCGATTTATTCAACTCAGGCGTACGCCCTGCAATTAATGTAGGTATATCTGTATCTCGCGTAGGAGGTTCTGCCCAAATTAAATCTATGAAAAAAGTAGCAGGTACACTAAAATTAGACCAAGCACAATACCGAGAATTAGAAGCTTTTGCTAAGTTTGGTTCTGATTTAGATGCCGCTACTATGAATGCAATTGAAAAAGGAAAACGAAATGTAGAAATCCTTAAACAAGGGGTAAGTGCTCCCGTAAAAGTTGAACACCAAGTAGCCATCATTTATGCTGGTACAAAAGGATTACTTAGGAGCGTGCCCGTAAATGAAATTAAAAACTTTGAATCCGAGTATCTAGATTATTTAGACACTAAACATCCAGATACTCTTGAGAGGCTTAAAGCGGGAGTGTTTTCTAAAGAGATAACAGATGTATTAGAAGGTGCTATTGAAGAACTCACAGCAAAGTATAAATAATTTTTTTCATTTTTAGAAAATAGAGCAATTACTCTCCTATATTATAAATAAAATTTTATCATGGCAAATTTAAAAGAGATAAAAAATAGGATTACTTCTATAAGTTCTACGATACAAATTACTAGTGCTATGAAAATGGTATCTGCCTCTAAACTTAAAAGAGCTCAAGATACTATTACACAAATACGCCCATATGCTGATAAGTTAAAAGAACTTTTACAAGGTCTGAGCACTTCTATAGGAAAGAGTTCTACAGGAATATATACCCACGAAAGACCTTTAAAAAATATCCTTTTGATAGCTATCACTTCAAATAAAGGTTTGTGTGGTGCATTCAATACCAATGTAAATAAAAAAATAATCAAACTTGCAAAAGAAGATTATAAAAACTGTAATATAAAAATACTTACCATTGGTAAAAAAGCTAACGATATTCTATCTAAAAATTTTCAGATAGAATCTAATAAAAGTGATTTGTTCGATGAATTAACTTTTCAAAATGTATCTGAAATAGCCCAAGAGATCATGGGTAAATTTTCTTGTAAAGATTTTGATAAAGTAGAAATCATATATAATAGGTTTAAAAATGCAGGTACGCAAATTATTACTTGCGAACAATTTTTACCCATACTACCTATAAAAGATGATAATACCATAAATAAAGAATATATCTTTGAACCTTCTAAGGTAGAGATTTTAGAAGATTTGGTTCCTAAATCTCTAAAGATACAATTATTTAAAGCCGTATTAGACTCTTACGCTTCAGAACACGGGGCACGAATGACCGCCATGCACAAAGCCACTGACAATGCCAAAAACCTGCAAGATGAACTTAAACTCACTTATAATAAAGTAAGACAGGCTTCTATTACAAGTGAAATACTAGAAATTGTAGGTGGTGCAGAGGCTTTGAATGGCTAAAATATTGTTATCTATATTACAAAATCTAAACCACCTTTACTTAATATAAAGTGTGGTTTTTTTCTATATTATTTATATATTTGCTGTGAAATATAATTAAAAAATATTTTTTTAATGTTAAAATGCATTGCCATAGATGACTCTAAAGTACAATTAAAAATTGTGGAACATCTTATAATATTACATCCTAATTTGGAATTTTGTGGAACATTTTTAAATGCACTAGAAGCCAAGCAAATGATGAAAAATAAAAAAATAGATCTTATTTTTTTAGATATAGAAATGCCTTTAATATCAGGTATAGATTTTATGAAAACCTTTGAAGTTGTACCTAAAATTATTATCATATCTTCTAAGGAAAAATATGCCTTTGAAGCTTTTAAATACAATGTAATAGACTACCTTAAAAAACCTGTGAACAAAGAAATATTCTACAGTTCCGTAGATAGAGCCATTAGAAAAAGCGAAAATGAAAAATTAAGATTACAGTCTGACAAATTTGAACAGGGTGAATGCATCTACGTAAAAAGTAATCTACAGAATATAAAAATACCTATGAATTCTATTATCTATATAGAAGCAAAAGGAGACTATATGAATATTGTAACTACAAATAAAAAGCATTTAGTACTCTGCACTCTCAAAGAAATACTAAAAAATTTACCCGAACATAAATTTATGAGGGTGCATAAATCTTATGTCGTAAACTTAGCTAAAGTAAAGAAATTTAATTCTAAATATATTACTACCGTTCAAAAGGAAATCCCTTTGAGCCGTAATAAAAAATCTGAACTATTTAAACGATTGAAAAAATAAATATTATACTCCGCTATCTATATCGATAACCCTTGATTTTTACCGTGCAACAGTCTTAAATAACTGGGCTTGGTTTATGGTAAGTATAAGACCAACTTTATTTGAAAGTAAAGAATACAGTTCGTATAAATTATCTAACTAAATAAGGAGTGTTAGCAACAGATATTTAACTTCTCTTTACGACCAATATTATGCCCGAAGTATCAAAAAGATGTTGATTTTTATAATTATCTGGTAAATACAAATATTCTGTCATCAGATAATTTTTCATCAAAACAGTAATCATCTATATAAAACAATTTTAAGTCTTCATATTTTTCTATCCTATTTTTGACTATAAAATTGACCATATTTCCCCTAGCCTTTTTTGCATAAAAACTAATAACCTTTAATTTACCATTTTTATAATCCTTAAATATAGGTGTAATAATTTTAGCATGTAAGTTTTTTTTATCAATTACTTTAAAATATTCATCACTTGCCAAGTTGATAAGAATTTCTTCTTTTTTCATTTCATTATTAAGATATGAAGTTAATTCCTTAGTCCAAAATTTATATAAATTTTTATAAGAATTTATTTTTATTTTAGTTCCCATTTCTAATCTGTAAGGCAATATAGCATCTAAGGGTCTCAATATACCATATAGTCCTGATAAAATTCTCAATACATTTTGGCAAAAATCTATATCCTCTATATCAAATGTATGAGCTTGCAAACCTTGATATACATCTCCTTGAAAAGCATAGATAGCTTGTTTAGTCTTATTTATATCAAAGGGGTAGTTCCAATTTTGATTTCTATCAAAATTCAACTTTGCTAATTTTGTAGATATAGACATCAATACTGATAACTCTTGCAAAGATTTACTTTTCAACTTACTATTCAATATCTTAGCTTGAGAATGAAAAATAATATCTGTTTTTTTAACATTAGGTACATCAGAAGTAAAATCAAGTGTTTTAGCTGGAGAAATTAAAATTTTCATCTTTTAAAAATTATTCTTTAATCGTATATTCTATCATTTTCATATAGATATTTCTCCATCGTCTATCCCATTTATACATGCTCAAATTTTTATTATGCCATACACTTATGTATGTTCCATTTACTTTTTTGATTATATCTATATTCTTTTTTATTTCTTCTAATGCCTTTTGAGGAGATAATCTCATTTGATATTTTAGCATTTCATCTGATATAGAGAGTGGATAAACTTTAAGCAAAGTAGTAGATTCATATCCTAAATCATAAAAATAAAAAGGTCTAGAAGTTCCAGATCTAAAACCTATTCTATCAGTATATCCCATACTATAATCCTCTCTTATATTAGCATCTATCAATTTTCTATAGGTATAAGGTAACTCTAATTTAGAAAAATGTTGTTTAGATTTAGTAATCTCTCTATTCAAAACTTTTTGCAATCTTTTTATTTCAGTATAAATGATTCGTTTCTTTTTATCAGAAGCATAGGATACGCAAAGTCCTACATCAAAATAATCTGCTATATACTTAATAAGAGATTGAAATTTAACATTATTTATGGATATATTTTTATCAAATATAGAATAATCTCCTACTAAAAAGAAAAAAATGGTGTTTATATCATATTTTTTATAGTTTTCTAAGATAAAATCAAATGTATCATAAGGGTCTTTTTTCAGTTGTAATTCACATAATATCCTCTCATATATTTTACTAAAATCTAATTTTATCAGATCCACAAATATTCCACCTGTGGTTCTTACAATACCTTTACATATATAAGAGTATGCTACATCTACATTTATAATAGATAAGTATGAGAATTCTTGTTTTCTAAAAATATATTCAAATCTATCTTCTAATATTTTTCTTATTTTATCTAACCAAATATCTACTATCGGAAGGTGAATAAAATTATTCTTTACAGCAATACTTTCTTTAGATAAAAATCTATAATGTTCATCTCTTTGGTGAGGTAAATATTCTTCATATCTTGAGAGTAAATAAAATGAGGCTGCAAATATATCATAGGGAAAAGCTGACAGTTGTCCTACATAAAAAAAACATGGAATACCCTCATATTCTTTTACAGATATATCTAAATAGGATATATCTTCTTCAAATAATAACTTATGGCATGAAAAATGTAATTCTGATCCCAAAGGTCTATTGGTATAACTCATTTTCATCCCTTTATAAGATACAAATTCTTCTATAGAAGAAGTAAATTTTATATCTATGCTTAAATAATTGCAAAGTAGTTGCGTAAATATATATTTTAGCCTTGAGGTTTGTTTATTTATGAATATAAGTATCATTCGTTTTTTCAATTTGAACGATACAAATTTAATTATAAAAAATTAATTTTTAAACTATTGCAATTCTTTAATTGCTCGCTCTATTAATTTATCTTTAAAATTAGTGTCGTAACTGTCATCATTCTTAACTATATAATCTGGACCTGGCTCTATTCCTTTTTTAAAATACGACTTTCCATCTGGAAAAGTAGTTTTAGAACTGGTAATTCTCATATTCCATCCATTAGAAAAATCTTTATCGGCAACATTACCTGAGCAACCTTTAGAACGAGAACCAATATGTATAAGATTATCTCTCTGTAGCATGGCCAGCACAAACATTTCACCACCACTGCAAGTTACACCATTAGATAGTAAAACTACCTTTCCTTCTCTAAATCCATCTTCAATAGATGGGCTTACTTTCCAAGTTTTTGTTTTGAAACCACCTTCTTCTGGATATTCTTCTATCATATAAATACCCGTTTTATTTACAAATTGTCTAGCTATATATCTGGGAACATAATTACTTCCTCCTGCGTTAGATCTTATATCTACAATCATAGATTTTATAGCTTTTAATTTTAAAATCTTTATAATATTATTAATTTCAGTTACTTCTGTATCAACCCCCAAAGAACTAGTACCTCCTACAGAAGTATTAAATCCATGTATATATATATATCCGATTTTCCTATCCGATTTTAAAACACCATAAGTATATATATCTGTAGTAGCTGTAATATCAATTTCATGAAACTCAGGTATAATTTCATCTAGTTCCTTAGGGTTTTTCTCTGTTACTTTTGAAATTTCATAAGGCGACGGTGTTGTATTATGAAAAAATACATGAGGGTCTTTTAATTCATTTAGTGTAATTTTTAAAAATATATCAGCCAAATTTTCGTATGTAGGATCTGTCTTAATTTGAGGCAAATATCTATTTTTGAGCTCTTGCATAGTAAATGAATGTTCATTTTTATAACTATAGTCTTTTTCTAAATATTCAAAAAGCAAATTAAAATCTCCCAGTGGTGAATTATCTACTGTAAGATCTTTATTACACCCATAAATCACCATTAAACTCCAAAAAATAATATACCTTATTTTCATCTTAAAATACAATTCCTAATTTATTATTATATTCATATCCATTTTTCATAAGTGGATATTTAATATACTTATACCCTATTGAAAAAGCATAATACAACTCCCATTTGAATATCTTATAACTTACTTTAATAGTACTATCAGTATAAATGGTATTAAAGATATGCGAAAATTGAGGATTTCTAAAAGCTGCTGAAAGTAACCCATTTTCTAATTGTTCTTCTTCTGTTACTAATTGTTGTCCATTTTTTGGAGAACGCCATAATATTCCGAATAAATCCATATCAAAGTCATATCTAATATAGAATCTGTTAGTAATATGATAAAAAATAGATGTAGATAACCCCAGCCCTAAATTAACATCCCATCCATATCTAAGATATGAATTTTTTGGAAACCATGCTTCTGCTCTTATTCCTAAATTACCCCCTATAAAAAAATTAAATCTTTTATTTTTTTGAGGTATGCTTAATAAATATTTTATATTAGCATGTCCTCCAAAATTAGATAATTTATTAACATCGTTATTCCTTGTATCCAAAACTCCCATAAAAAAAGCAAATTGAGTATATCTTATTGCATTATTGCCTACATAAGAATTTCCTATACTAAAATAATGGCTACCTCCACTTTTTGCCAATCTAGAATAAGTCTTATCTATTTTTAAGTGATACATTATACCATACTCTATAAATACATCACCCCAAAAATTATCACTTTTATCTTGTATAATATCATACGTCTCTTCCTGATAAGAATCTGTACTAATTTTTTGACCTTTTATCTCGTTTTCTACTTGAGCAAAAAGCATAAAAGGAAATAATAAAATAGCAATAAAAGTATTAAGTTTTATCATTTTGCTTTCTGTATAAATTAGCATAATACCCTTTTTTATTTATCAATTTCGAATGAGTACCTCGTTCTATAATTTCACCATTATCTAACACTATAATTTCATCTGAATACCTTACAGAAGATATTCTATGACTTATAATTATTGTAGTACATTCTTCTTGTATAATAGTTCTTATATTTTTTAGTATCGTATTTTCTGTTTCTGTGTCTAATGATGATAAACAATCATCTAATATTAATATCTTAGGATCTTTTAATATAGATCTACCAATAGATATTCTTTGTTTTTGTCCACCAGACAAAGTAATTCCCCTCTCCCCTATCACTGTATCATATCCCTTTGCAAAGTTATAAATAGTATCGAATAATAATACTTTATTTACAATATTTTTTATTTGGTCTATCGTAACCTTATTTACACCAAAACTAATATTGTTTTTAATAGTGTCAGAAAATAAAAAAGTATCTTGTGGAATATAACCTATGGATTGTCTGAAATCATCTAAATTGATATTTTTAATATCTTTTCCATCTATTAAAATATTCCCAGAAGTTACATCATAAAACCTGCAAAGTAACTCTGCTATAGTAGATTTTCCCGATCCTATTTTTCCTATAATTCCTAACATACTACTCTTTTTTACCTCAAAAGATACTTGTTTTAGTGCCTCAATACCTGTATCTTCATATTTAAAGGTAACATTTTTAAATTTTATATTACCCTCTAAATGCAAAGATTCTGTATTATGATTTACGATTTTAGGACGAACATTTAAAAATTCATTAATTCTAGTTTGAGAAGCCGCAGCCCTTTGAACAATAGAAGTAACCCATCCTATACTAGTTATTGGCCAAGTAAGCATATTAATATATATCACAAATTCTGCTATTACTCCGGTAGTAATATGCCCTTCCATTACTCTAATACCTCCTATATAAACTACGAATATATTACTTATTCCTATGAGTAATATCATTAAGGGAAAAAATAGTGCATGAGTCTTTGACAAACTCAAATTTTTATTTTTATGCTCATTGGTAATTCGTTCAAATTTATCGAAAGTACCCACTTCTATACCACATGATTTGATAACTCTAATACCTGAAAAGCACTCTTGTACATAAGATGATAAATAGGATAAGTGCTTCTGTATCTTTTGGCTTTTGATATTTATTTTGTTGTTTACTTTATATATAGAATAAGATAAAATAGGTAAGGATATTAAAGTATAAAGTGTAAGCTTTGTATCTATTCTAAACATATTGAATACTACCACTATTATAAGTATAGAAAGATTTATTGTATACATAATAGCAGGACCTATATACATTCTAGTCTGTGATACATCTTCGGATATTCTACTCATTAAATCTCCTGTTCTATTGAGCTTATAAAAAGACATATGGAGTTTTTGATAATGTTGATAAATATCATTTTTTAAATCGTATTCTATTTTTCTAGACATCACTATAATAGTTTGTCTCATAAAAAATAAAAATACTCCTCTTATAAGCGTACACAATATAAGTAATAGACCAAAATAAACTAATTGGGTTTTTAAATTTGAATTTACTTGTTTTTGTGCCAACATATTAATAACTACATCAAAGGATTCTCTGATGAGTTGTGGAGGAAAAATGGCAAATATGTTAGATAAAATAATGAAAAAAATACCTATAAAAAACCTGTATTTGTATTTTAATATATATGAATTTAAGTATAAGAGTGATTTCAAACTATTCTAATTTATTTAATTCCTTTTTCTATTAACTTTTTAGCTAGTGTTTTGTAGATATATCTTTTGAATTAAAGTAATTTAGTAACATATCTAAAACCTTTTTATCAAGAAAAATAATCAAAATAATTTCATTGTAAAGCTCATCATTCTCTTTCCATAACTAAGAATAGCATAACAATAATATCTACGCTAACATATTTACAGGATTTTCGAGCATTTGCTTAAAAGTTTGTAAGAAGCCTGCTGCTGTAGCACCATCTATAGTTCTATGGTCACATGCTAGGGTTACTTTCATAGTATTTCCTGGTACTATTTGTCCATTTTTCACTATTGGTTTTTCTACAATAGCTCCTACAGATAAAATTGCAGAATCAGGTTGATTGATAATAGAAGTAAACGATTCTATACCAAACATTCCCAAATTAGAAATGGTAAAAGTATTACCTTCCCAATCTTTTGGTTGTAATTTCTTTTCCGCTTGCTCTTTTGGCGTAATCCTTTACTTCTTTTGAGATTTGAGTAAGCGATTTGGTATCGGCAAACTTCACTACAGGAACTAATAATCCATCTTCTACAGCTACAGCTACACCTATATGAATATGATTATTATACCTTATTTTATTTTGTTGCCAATAAGTGTTGATATTAGGATGTTTTCTTATCGCTACAGAAGTAGCTTTGATTACTATATCGTTAAATGATACCTTAGTATCGGGTAGACTATTTATAGCTTTTCTAGATTGAATAGTATTATCCATATCTATTTCTATGGTAAGATAGTAGTGTGGTGCTGTAAATTTAGATTCTGTTAACCTCTTGGCAACAGTTTTTCTCATTTGAGAAATTATACTTTCAGTATAATTTTCTGTAAGTCCTACAGCAGAAGTTACTGAATTAACTAAGTTAGCAACAGGTTCATAATTATCTATATCTCTTTTAATAATTCTACCACTATCGCCCGTTCCAATAACTTTATTAAGGTTAATACCTTTTTCTGATGCCATCTTTTTAGCTAATGGAGATACTTTTAGTCTCTCATTTGGATTTCTATGGGTAGTAAGCGTAATTGCTTTTTTAGTGGGCGTTTTTACCTTTTTCTCTGTCTTTATTTCGAGATTAGCAGGTTGAATAGTTTGGTTTACTTTCTCTACGTTTACAGTATTACCTTTAGAAAGTAATGGAGTTACATCTGTACCCAATTCTCCCAATATAGCTAAAATGCTATCTACAGGTGCTGTACTTCCTTCATCTATACCTATATGTAAAAGCGTACCCTCTTGAAAAGATTCAAATTCCATAGTAGCTTTATCCGTCTCTATGTCAGCTAATAAATCTCCTTCAGATACTTTATCTCCTACTTTCTTATGCCATTTGGCAACAGTTCCTTCCGTCATGGTATCACTCAAACGAGGCATTGTAACTATTTCTACACCTAAATCTTCTGCACTTACATCAGAAATATTATTTACAGTATCCTTTATACTAACCTTTTCTTGTTCTACAGTAACACTATTATTATCCTTTATATTTTCTCCACTTAAAAATGTTGAGATGTCTTCTCCAGACTCTCCCAATATAGCTAAAATGCTATCTACAGGTGCTGTATCTCCTTCATTTGTACCTATATGTAAAAGTGTACCCTCTTGAAAAGATTCAAATTCCATAGTAGCTTTATCCGTCTCTATGTCAGCTAATAAATCTCCTTCAGATACTTTATCTCCTACTTTCTTATGCCATTTGGCAACAGTTCCCTCCGTCATGGTATCGCTCAAACGAGGCATTGTAACTATTTCAGCCATTTGTATATTTTTTTAATCAAGTTTCACTTAAAATTTTAAACCAAGAAAGGGTAATCTTTTTGTTCATAAACATAATCATATAATTTGTCAGCATTTGGGAAGTTTGATTTTTCTCCAAACTCAATGCACTCTTTTATAATATTCTTTACTTTTTCATCTACTTCATTTAGTTGCTTTTCAGTAGCATACTTTTTATCTTTAATTACATTTAATACCTGTGTAATAGGATCTATCTCTTGATATTTGGCTACCTCTTCTTTAGTTCTATAGTTTTGAGCATCAGACATTGAATGTCCTTTATATCTATAAGTTTTAGCCTCTATAAGTGTAGGTCCATCACCTTTTCTAGCTCTGGTAATAGCCTTATCAAAACATTTGGCTACTGCCATCGGATTCATACCATCTACTTGCTCAGAAGGCATTTCATATCCTAATGCTGCTTTATATAAATCCGTATGATTAGCCGTTCTCTCTACAGAAGTTCCCATAGCATATTGATTATTTTCTATTACAAATACTACGGGAAGTTTCCAAGTCATAGCCATATTCATAGTTTCATGAAAGGTGCCTTGCCTCATAGCACCATCTCCCATATAGGTTAAGGTAACAGCTTTTCTATTAAAGTACTTATCTGCAAAAGCCAAACCTGCACCCAATGGAATTTGCCCTCCTACAATACCATGACCACCATAAAATCTATTTTTTTTAGAAAAAATATGCATAGAACCTCCTTGTCCTTTAGAAGTACCGGTCTCTTTTCCCATAAGTTCCGCCATCACTTTCCTAGGATCCTCCCCCATTCCAATGGGTTGCACATGATTTCTATATGCAGTTATCATTTTATCTTTGGTCATATCCATAGCATGGAGTGAGCCTGCTAATACAGCTTCTTGACCATTATACAGATGTAGAAAACCTCTTATTTTTTGTTGTATATACAATGCAGCACATTTTTCCTCAAACTTTCTCCAAAGCAGCATATTTTCATACCATTCTAAATAAGTTTGTTTTGTGATTTTTTTCATACTTTATGTTTATAACATTCGAACTTTCAAGATGCAAATTTAAATAAAATATTTTTTCAATTCATATTTAAATTTTCTATTATTCTTTTTATCTTTTATTAATTATCATTTTATTTCGTTATTAGTATTTCATGGATATTTTAAGGGCTAATAGCTATCTGATCGGGGTTGTCTTTATCATAAAAAGTAATCACTAAACGAAACGTGCCTTTTTGATCGCAAAAATCATCTTTATTGCAACTTAGTAGTAATAAAATCAATAAATATAAAATAATTGCGGTACATTTTTTAAGGATGTTAAGTGTCATGTTGTTCTAATTTTGTTATTTCTTCTTTTATTTCATTTATCACTTCTTTATTGATAATTTCTTTTTTCTTTTCTATAGTTCGAGAAAAGATATAAAATACTTTACCTCCAAATTTCCTTGTAAACCCAATATGTGTTTGCTTTTGTATTTTTTGCTCTTTATGTATTTGAGGTAATTGTATGTTATTAACTGGTTTTATTTGAATGCCAATGTATTTTTCGTTAACTTTAATATAAAAATCTACATTGTATAACCTATCCCACTTATCTGGTGCGGGTTCTATTTTATAAAAATCGCCTATTTCTGATTGTAGTTGACCATAAACCGTTTCTTTTTCTGTAATATATCCATCGTATGTTCTGTTAATAACAAGATTAATCATATATGCTATACAGTCCTGTTCTGTAATTTCTTCTAATTCAGATTTTAAAACTTCTGTTATTTTGATATATAATCTTTTACCAAGTTCTTCTATATGTTCTTTGGAACGTACATTTTTAAAATAATACTCTTCCCAATCCTCCAAAGTTTTAGGACTACATTTTCTAATGTTTTCTGAAGTTGAGCCTACATTTCTTTTAAAATTAAGCTGAAAACGACTCATTGCACTATTAAGGATCCATTCTTTTGCCATTTTGTTCCAATTTTAAAAATTTATTCTTTTGAATATAATCATTTTTAGTACAAACATTAACCAAACCATTTTTAATGAGATGTGCATTTAAAAAAGTCTTATTTTTTAAATAAACATAAGCAAGTACATACTGCTCGCTATCGTGTTGAACATCATCATACTTTAAATAAACGGGTTGTTTATGGGTTTTTTGTAGCAAAAAATCGATTGCTTCTTTTTCTTTATCCGCTTTATCGGCTATACCAATCAAACGAACGATTGATTCATTATTGAGCTTTATCAAGGTGGGGCTTATAATTTTTTTAACCCTAAAAAAAGTCTCTCTATCCTTTGTGTGTTTATCTATTTTAGAGCCAAATGTTCGCTTTTTAGGGTCTGTTTTTTTATCCAGTTGATGAAAATCTTTAAATATATAAGGTAATTTTTCAATTTCTTTTTTAAAATCTATATTAATTTTTTGATGATGAAAATTAACAACCTTAGGAAATAAATCTTGATTAAAAACGTCTATTCTTTTTTCTATCAGTGGTTTAAAAGAAGTATTAATTTCATAACCCACCGAATTTCTATCAAGTTTTTTAGCGACTAAGGATGTGGTACCACTACCCATAAAAGGGTCCAGTACGGTTTCTCCTACAAAAGAAAACATTTGTATAAGCCTGCTTGGCAATTCCTCAGGGAACATAGCTATATGCCCATCTTGCTTAGTACCCCCAAAATGCCAATGTCCTTTAAAATATTCCTTCCACTGCTCTTTGGTCATTTTTGATGCCATTTTTTTTTCTCTATTTATTTTTAAAGGTGTACCTAATTTCTTAAATAATAAAATAAACTCGTAATCTATGGATAAAATACCATTTCTAGGATAGGGATAGCTCCCCATTAAAGATGCTCCCCCAGTGGTATTACTGGTGGTTTGTTTTTGCCAAATAATGGCTCCCATATAATCAAAACCGATGCTTTCGCAAAATTTTATAATCTCCGTTCTAATAGGAATTACTTTATAACGTCCATAATACACTGAACGTGCAAATTGATCGCCTATATTGACACAAAGCCTACATCCAGGCTCCAAAACACGATAACATTCTTTCCACACTAAATTTAAGTGATTAATATAATCTTCATAACTTTGATGATAGCCTATTTGATTTTCAGTACCGTAATCTTTTAATTGCCAATAAGGAGGGGACGTAAGTGCAAGCTGCACTGATGCATCAGACAAAAAGTCTATTTGTCTGCTATCACCCATAATAATATCGTGTTTTGTTGGTATCATATTTTTATAATCTTTATTTTTTCTATCCCATAAATAGCCTTGCTATAAAAGTAACAAAACTCTGCTTTAGTTAGCCAAAAAACGCCCCCATTAGCACAACTATGACCGTTCCATTTTATAGATTTAATATTGTTGATGAGCATTTTTACAGGAATTTTAGATTTTAGAAAATAACCTCTATTATTTTCAGTAGGATTGGTGATTATTTTAGTAGGAGAGGCTCCAAAAACAAATATATCAAAATCATTCTTATTCCCAAAAGTAAAGTCTTTAGTGTCTTTATATTTTTCAGGAATAAACCTCAAGTCCTTTCCCTTTGATCTATCAAAGATAAAAAAGGAGCAAGGAATATGTTTTGTTTTATTTTCAAAAATAAAGCTATTTTTGGGCAAAGGATAAATGTTTTTAATTCTCCATTATTAGAAATTACCTTTTGTTTGGTATGTTTTTTATACACATTTGGTAGTATAAAAGCAACCGTTTTTACATTTTCAAAACTAAAAGAATGTTTCAAAAATGCTGTGGATAAAATATTATTAATACCAAAAGGAGGATTACCAATAATTAAAACATTTTTATAACAACTATCAATGTTGTATGTAAACCAATCTTGTTTAATGATATTTGAATTATCTGGTGATATATCCAACCCTATTTTATTGTCGTGTTTTATATCATCATAAAATGCACCATTGCCCGCACTGGGTTCTATGATAAAATCATAAACTTTTGTGTTTAATTTATCAAGACAAAACAGTGCTATTTCTTTTTTGGTATAATACTTATCTAATCCCTTATATTGCTTTGATTTATGATAAATATCAACTAAAGTATTTTTTCTATTAGGTGTCCCGCTAAGTTCAAATAATGAGGGTGGTTTCATTTTGTTGTTTTTTAATCCGTTTTAACCTTTTTATTTCTGCTTTTATTTCATCTATGACTTCCTTCCTTTTGAAATAAAAAACTCTAATAAAATTTTGCTATCTTCAACCACTCCCCAACCTGCTTTTTTTAAGGCAGGGTTTATTAAATCATATTTGGTTTGTGCTTCGTTCATTTTTATTGTCAAATTTTAAAATTCAAATCCAAATAAAGTTCCTGATGCATCTTTGTCATGAAGTTTCAAAACTATTTTATCCTCTGAAAAATAAATTGGTTTATCTTCATCATTAGTAGGTAAATCTGATTTTATTACTGATAGTATATACTGAATATTAGTCTCTTTTGTTATATTTTGAAGTATTTTTAACAGCCTTGTTTTAACTCCATTATCTTGTTGAGATAGAACATCATCATGGTAAATAAAACGGTAATAAGATTCTCTACTATAAATTTTCATAATGGCTATATCAAAAACAACACAAAGTAGTTTCTTATAAGTATTTCCCTCATCTTTAGCTGTATCTAAATTATCTTGGTTTGACTTAACTATTGGAGGTATAAAATCCACATTACCATTTGAGTTTACTTTTAAAGATAATACAGCTTTTTCATTCATCACATTTTTATATAACTGTGTGAAATATGTTCTTATTTCGTTGTATTTTTCGTTTGTTTCAGTTTTATTTAAAATATCTTTTATATCTTTTGCAGTAGAGGCAATATTATTTTCTAAATCACTTATTTCTTGTTGCTTATATATAATTTTATCTATGTTTTCTAATTGTTGTTTCAAATTAGACAACTCTCCTTCTTGCTTTGCCAGTTGTTTTTGATGATATTTAAATTTTTTAAAAGTATCTGCATCAGTCAAATGAGATAACAAATCCTCACGCTCTTTATTTATTGATATTAATTTTGTATTAAGTTCTTTAAGTTTTTTTTCTTTAACTAATAAAGTTTGTTTTAATAATTTATTTCTTTCAACAGTCAGTTTTTGATTGAACTCCATAAGATTTTGATAATCAATAGTTAATTCCTTTGGAAAATAGATAGAAGTCTCTTCAAATATTTTTTTGACTTTATTAATATCAAAAGAAAAGTTATTCTTTATAGAAGACTTTAATTTTTCTATTTCATAATTCAACCTATAAGAATCTTTATTCCATAAACTTATTTTATTTTCTATATTTTCAATCCCTGCACGAATTAATTGCTTATCCTTTTTGTAAAAATTAAATTGATCTATCTGCTTTTCTATTTCTTCTATTTCATTTTTTTTATTTTCTATTTCAGCTACAAAATAATCTCTGTCTTGTATATTTATTAAAAGATCTTTCTTTAAATTATCTATGTTATCTTGAATTTCTTTTACTTTTTTATCATTATCATATTTTAGTTTAAGTAGCTTTCCTTTAAATCCTAACAAATCAAACATAAAAGGCTTCCAATAAACATCTTTTGCCATAGAAAATTTATTTAGTTTATAAACATCTTTAAAGTCATCTTGTCTCCTCAAAGAATAGCTAATAGATTTACGATAATCATAATCCTTATCATGAAAAAAATCTATTTTCAAATAGTTTGATAATATATCTTTTGCTTTATCAATTGTAATATTTTCTTCAGACCAATTCAAAGGAGCTTTAAATTCATTTGTAGTTTGTTCTTGAAGTAAAAAGGAAATTTTAGTATTATTATTTACTGCCCTTTTTATGGTTAAATACTGTCCTGAATTTAAATACAATTCCAAATAAAAAACATGGTTTATAAATACTAATATTTCATTTTCTTTTACTCTTTTTAAAAAATGGTTATTATAAATTTTTTTGAGTAATAAAAAATCTAAAATATCTGCAAATTTAGTTTTTCCTAAATCGTGGGAATTCTTTTTATCTTCCTTTTTAGATTGAACATCTGCATAAATAACATTAATACCATTTAAATTAAATTTAATGTTTTTAAATCTACGATCATTACAATATAACTTACTTAACTTCATAGCTTTTTAAAAGAATCTGATTGTTCTATATATTCTATTTTACCTAACAGATATAAAAAATTAAGAGCATAAGGATAATTTTCTTTGGTTTGATTTCCTAGTTCTTCTACAACTTTATTCATCAAATCATCATAGCCAATATCATAAAACTTATTTAAATATTGCAATATAAAAACACTAATATTAATAACTGAAATATCTGGATTAGTATGTCTATCTGGTCTAATCATTTTTTACCTATTAAACATTCAAAATACATATAATGTAAAATCATAGTTACATGCCTTTTGCTAATTTTTGTAGAAGATTCTCCTTCCCATATTTTTTTAGCAATATAAACAAACAATTCTTCAAAAGCCCCATAATTTCTTCTTTTAATTAAAATAATTTGATTTAATTCATGTGCAGTTCCCTCATAATATTCTTTAAACTCTTCATTAATAGGATTAGCTAAAAAGTCTTTTATATCTGTAAAATATTTTAAAGATTCTCCTAACATACTTTGTTCATAGTATTCTTGTCCTAATTCATTCTTTTGGTTTTTTTGTTTTTTTTCTATATGATAAAAATCATATTTCACCTTTTCAATAGCCACCTTAATATCTTTTTTGTTAGTAGGTAAATGTTTTTTTAACTCTATTAATACTTTTTTTATTTCTTCATCATTAAAATTAAATAAATCGGGTAATCCTAGACTAAATTGTTTTACAATACCTTTGTTTGAATCAAGATATCTATTGAGGGTTTCTTTTCCTAAAATAACTACATTATTTAAAACTGTTTCATCTTTTATCTGATATAATAATTTTTCTCCATTAACCGCTGTATATTTTCTATTGGTAAAGAGTAAATAATTATTTATTTCATTTTTATCTACTAAACTTTTAATTTTTTTTATCTCTTTTTTTAAAATATTTTTAAAGTGACTATCTGAGCAAGAGGCAATAGGATTGCTTGTATGTTTTGCTTGAATTACAAATTTTCCACTCCAAGGATCTTTAGAAGATGGGTATTTTTGAGCTTTACCTTCAAACTTAGCATCTTTTCCTCCATCTTTACCTTTTGCAAAAGATATAACACCAATACCTAAAATTTCATTACAAATAGCAACTACTAACTCTTCAAATTTTGAAGGATCTAAGTCTTCTAAATAGTAATTTGGCATAATCTTTACTTAATTTTAATTATCAATTGTCCCCTAAAAGCCCTTTCCAAAAATACCTTCTTTAACTCCTCCAAATTTACTAAATTTTTCTTCATATTTTACTTCTATTACTCCTAATCTACGATTTTTATGAACAAAAATATAATCTGTGCTTCGTTCATTTTTATTGTCAAATTTTAAAATTCAAATTAAAAAATATCGCTCCATTGAACTGATGTAGATTTAGTATAATGTTGATAATTTTTACCAAAATTTTTGCTCATTTCTTGTAAAAATGGTTGTCGTTTATTTCCTTTTTTGGGAAAATTTTTAGCAGAAACTAAAATACAATAACAATCCTTTTTATGTAATTCTACGGTTTCTATTGTTTTTAAAAATTGTTCTAAACTATGGTCTAAATCACTCTCGCTTTTCAATTCAATCAAAACTACTCTTTTATTTTTATCCGAACAAGCCATAAAATCACATTTTTTAATCGTTTTATCTTTTATTAAACAACCATCAACTTTAATACGATAAATCTTGTTTCCATTCTCATTTTTAATAGTTAAAGTAGCCGATTTACCATCTTTAAAAACTATTTTTTTACCTTGTTCTTCTTTGCAACAATATTCTTTTTTACATTTAGTAATATATGCTTGTAAATGTTGATTCATAATTTTAAGACTTCAAAATTTCATCATACTGTTCGCATATTTCATCTACAATTCCTTCTATATAATCCCCATCAATCAAATTGGTTTTTTTATCAAAAATAGATTCACTTCCACCATCTGATAACTTATGAACACTAATATTATTTGTTTCAATAAATTTATCTTTCAATGCTTTGTATTTTTTCTTCTCTGCTTCTATAAGGTTATTAGCACTCATCAACATATAGGGGCTATGAGTAGTAATAAATACCTTTGAATTTGTTTTGTTAATGGTTTGTATAATGGTATCAAAAATCAGACGTTGATCCTTTGGAAACAAATGGGCTTCTGGCTCTTCTATAATCAAAAAGCATCTTTCTTTTCTCTTTACTATCTCTTGCAAAATCAAAATAATAGGAAATAATTCTTTTTGTCCACTGCTCAATTCTGAAATATCAAGTTTTTGATTTTTTATTGATAAGTTTATTCGTCCTCCTTCATCTTTTGAAACATCACCTCTCATCAAAGAAATATAGTTTTTATCTAATTTTTCAAATCCTCCTAAATATTTAGCATAGGAATCAGAAAACATTCTCAATGATTTATTACCCGCAGGGTAATACCCCATGTGATGCCTATTTAAATGCCATAGTCTCATTTCATCAAAATCAGATACAAAACTACGGGTAGCTGGAATAAAAACAGTCTGCAAAACACCTAATTTTTTGAAAAAATCTTGTTGTATTTGATACGGTGTTTTTATATCAATCTCTTTCAAAATATTTTTTACATTTTCTATTTCTATATCATCAAACGAAAATTTATTTTCATTAATTTCTCCTAAATTCTTATCTCCTTTATCTTGCATTAATTTAAAAAGTTTATCAGAAGTTTCCCTTATTTCCATTTCTTTTTTAGCTTTATTTATTTTTTCTCTAGATTTATCTATAAGTTCTTTTAATTTAGGAGAAGGGTTTATTACTGATTTAGTTTTAATTCTTAGTTCAATATAAAGATCATCAGAGTATAAATATTTAATTTTGTAACCTTTATAGCTTGGAAAATATTGCCTTATTAAGTATTTAGAATTTCCATAGTATTTCATATCTTCTTCATATTCAATATCTTCATATTCAACTCCATAATCTTTTAATAAAAATTCTATTAAATCTTTGTCGTTAAAAAATGCTATTGCCATAGCTAAAACAGATTTTCCGCTTGCACTTTCTCCAATTACAATATTGATTTTTTTAACCTCAAAATTTTCAATTTTTTTTATAGGTCCCAAGTTTTCTATACTTATCTTATGATTTTCCATCTTTACTTTTTTTAATTATCTATTATCAATTTTCCATTAAAAGCCCTTTCTAAAAAAACCTTCTTTAATTCCTGCAAATTTACTTCTAAATGTAATTAGAAGCGTTAGGATTTGGAAAAATTCCTAATTCTTTTTTCAGCGTATTTCAGTGTTTTTTTGTTTTTCAGTTTCATAAATTTATTTATTTTTGCGTTGTTGTCTTTAGATCTCGTTATTGGACGTAAGCGATAGGATCAATCATAACTGCGTTAAAGAAACTTTTTGCAAATCTAAAAAAAAATTATTGCCGTGTTTGTTAGACTTACATTCATTTAAAAATTCAAGTATTTTATTTTCTATTTTCATCTGAAAGCCTCTTTCAAAGTCGTGCCTTTTTGATTGCAAAAATCATCTTTTCCAATTATCAGAATCTTTTTTATTACTATCCCATAAATAGTTTACTATAAAAAATAATAAAACGCTGCTTTATTATAGCCAAAAAACGCCCCAATTAGCACAACTATGACCATTCCATTTGATAGATTTAATATTGTTGATGAGCATTTTTAGAGGAATTTTAGATTTTAGAAAATATCATTTTATTTCGTTATTAGTATTTCATGGATATTTTAAGGTCTCATCGCTATTTATATCGAAGTTATCAATCTCTTTTTTACACTTTATGTAACTATCATATTTTTTTCTTGCTTCGTCACATATTTTTTTCTGTTTATCTTTAGGTAGCAATGGAATATACATTTGTTTTAAATCATCAAATCTTAATGCTTGTCTAACTGAACCAAAACATCTTACTTTTATCTCTTCCATCGCTTCATTGCTTTTTAAATAATGGTAAACATAGTCAGGCAAAAAATCGTTATTAAAAACTTTAAAAGTCAAATATGCCGATGATACTGCTAAACTTCTTTCATTTATGTTAATCCCAAGTGAGCCAACATTTATTCTTGAGGGATTATACGCAAAATGATTTTGATGTATAACTTTATAATTTTTATTACTTGCTGAAGTTACAGATATAAAATTATCACCCCAAAAATCTTCACCCATTTTTACACCATAAAATTCGCTATTTGTAATAGTTTGTGTAGGATACAAATCTTGATTTCTAAAATTGGTCTCTTTAATCACCTTATTTAGTGATATATATCCATTAGGGACAATTTTAATATACTTAAAATACATTAGGGAATAATTTGTTTCTTCACATATATCGGTGTAATCTATGTAATTATCATATAAATGATTCCCTAATGATAAAAATTCGTCTAAATCATTTATACCTGATAATTGCCTCCTTCTTGTAGTTAAGGTATAACCATCATTATTAATTTTAAAATAATAAACTTTATCTACCTTTGGGCTATTAAAACTCTTTAATTCCAGTATGGATGTTTTAGTATCCGTGTAAGGTAGAAATACCCCGGATGGTAGAGATATTATCCCTTTTAGAATATTGTTATCAATTATAAATTTTCTTGTATTGTAAGATTCACTATTGTTTAAAAACCCTTCTGGTATAATTATAAATGCTCTTGCGTTAGGTTGCCTTTTTAAAGATTTAATAATATGTTCTATACATTGCGAATTTCCATCTTGTGTACCTAAGCTATAATAAAAATCACTACTCTCAACAGATAAATTAAATGGAATATTAGTAATAATAACATCGTATTTTTCTTTAATTGGCTTTTTTAATGTATCTTCTTGTTTAATGTTTGTGTGTCCATCACCCGTCAAAATCATATTCATCTTTGCAACCTTAGATGTCGATGATATTTCAGAGCCAAATAATGAATTTTCTTTTAAATCTTTGAGTGTAGAGTCGTTTAGGAATCTGCTATTTTTTAAATTTTCATAGACATAATTAAAAACAGATATTAACATGCCACCTGTTCCACAAAATGGATCGTATATTTTCTCTGTATATTTAGGTTTAGCAATATTTACGAGAAAGTTTACAATATGTCTTGGAGTAAAGTACTCCCCTAAATCTTTATTAGTAGAATTATATTTTTGGATAAAATATTCAAACGCGTCCCCTTTAATATCGGTTTGTATCTTAGATAGCTCTAACTTATCTAATTTTTCTATTATTTGTTTTAAATATTTAGTATCTTGGATGAGTAGCTTAGAAAACAAACTTTTTTGTTGATTCCTATTAAAGATACTTTCTAATTGGGGTATAACTACATCATTTATATAAGAGTGTAGTTCACTACCACTTTTATTTTTATATGTTCCCCATCTAATATGCTCTGGTATATTTTCATTTACAATTTCGTTACCTTCGCTGATTAATTTTAAAAATAACAAATTCGAAAATTCTGTAAATCTTTCAATACCTTTTTGAATCCCAGCTAATCTTAGTTTTTTATTTGCATAATCAAATACATTTATTAAGTCATTCTTAGATTGGATATGTAAAGTGCTATTGAGATTGATATGAGATGTTTCCTGCTCTATAAATTTTTTGTAAATATCAATCGTTTGTATATCAATAATTTCTAAACCATCTATTTTAAGAACCTGTTTATTCTCTACATAAAAAGATTTAAGATTTATACCATCATATATTATTACAATTTCAGCGTTAAGTTTGTGTGCATAATCCAATCCTTGATTTAATGTTTTCTCAAGGTTCATGTTAGGTTTTTTGACCTCAATTACAATATTAGGTTTGGTGCTCTTGTTATTTAGGTATATTAAATAATCAGGACTTAACCCTTTTAGTAAATATTTCTCTTCATGTGTCTTGGGTTTTTGCATAAATACATTTCTATTCTTATTACCCAAGTCAAATATATATTTTTTCTCTATCAATTTTTGCTCTAATAGATTTTCAATATCTCTTTCTGGTATCACTCTATTAGTCATTTTTTAATTTTGAGATTTAGCGTTCATTTAATTATTTAAGTTAATATCATATTGCTAATGGGTTAATAGATATTCATCATTAAGATATTAAATGAAATACTACGCTCAATTTTTTAATAACGATTATATTTCCAGTATATTCAAAAACTATTGTAAATATATTATTCACCATTATCTATACCTAGAACCTTGTCTATTCTTTCCATAATATCTTCAAAGTGATATTTATCTATCTTATTATCCATATCAGAGGCTATATCATCTATATCCCTTTGTAACTGAATTAATTCACCTCTTACTACAGCTCTTATGTCTGATTGGTTTACATTTACATTAGTAAATTTAACATAACCTCCTGCTTCAACATTTGCTTGTTCTTCTATCATTAGATATTCCATACGATCTACATAGGACCTTTGCAAATTTCTTCTATACACATCTGTAGGTCGTTCAGCATATATTTCACTAAATATTCCCTTTCTCAAATCCTCCATTAGCTCTAATATACTATATGCTTTATCTTTATTTAATGCTTCATTTTCTATTACTCTTGCCAATCTGCCAAAATCCAATATATTCTCTAGTGTGTATTCTTGAAATCTTCTAATTCTATCTACCGAACCAGAATATTCTATTTTATTAAATATATTTTTATCAAGCAACCAATCTGGTGTTTTAAACAATTCAAAATTTATAAACCTCATACATTTTTTCTGATGTTCTTTTGGTACATGGGTATATACATTCCCTGCTTGATCATAGGTTTTATAATGTTCATATACTCCTCCTATATTAGAAGAAACATGTCTCATGTATCTGTTATATTGGTATAACAATTGCAAATACATTTTTTTTAGTTCATCATAGTTTTGTCCTTTTTCATAAGTCCATTCTGTAAGTTTAGGTATTATAAGTTTCAAATTTTTGATACCATAGTTGCTTGCTTTCACAGCATCATCTCCTAAATCTTCTGTTTGAGAACTAGGATCTACTATTCCTCTAAATTGCTGATGACCAAATCTATACATAGGATTATTTGCTTTTTCTATAATCCAGTCATTTAATATGTTTTTTTCTTCATTTTCTGTTTTACCTAGTATAGGACGATACCCCCAAGCAATAGCATATTGATCGTACACTCCTATATCTGGCATTAAACTTACGCCTTTATCTTCAGGTTGAGCCACATAGTTAAATCGTGCATAATCCATAATAGAAGGTGCTGTTCCATATTCTTGGGTAAAGGAAGCAGAACGCAAAGAATCTACCGGATAGGCTACACTAGAGCCCATATTATGAGGAAGACCTAAGGTATGTCCTACCTCGTGAGCTGATACAAAACGAATTAATCTACCCATTACTTCATCTTTGAACTCTTTAGTTCTTGCCTCAGGATTAATAGCTGCTGTTTGTATAAAATACCAATTATGAAGCAACGTCATTACATTATGGAACCATTGTATATCAGCTTCTAATATTTCTCCAGATCGGGGGTCGCTCACATGAGGTCCCATAGCATTAGGGATATCTGATGCTAAATAACGAATTACAGAATAACGCACATCCTCTGGACTCCAATCAGGATCTTCTTTCTTAGTTGGGGCATCTTTAGCTATAATGGCATGCTTAAAACCTGCCTTTTCAAAAGCTACATTCCAATCTTCTACTCCTTGCTTGAGATATTTTCTCCATTTTTTGGGCGTTGCCCTGTCTATATAGTATATTATTGGTTTCTTAGGTTCTACTAATTCTCCTTTTTTAAATTTATCTTCGTCGCCGGGTTTAATTTCCAAACGCCATCTATTTAGGTAAGTAACTGTCTTTGCCTTTTGAACATCTAGACCGTAGTCTGTTTGTGAAGTAGTAAACCATCCTACACGTTCATCAAAATACCTCCTCTTCATAGGTTTTTTAGGAAGTAGTATCATAGAATTACTCAATTCCAATGTTACAAAACCTACCTCTGAATATTTTTTCTTAGATTTATAAGTTTTTACATGTCTAAACTCTATATTCTTAGGATAGCTACTTATTCTTTCTATATAAGACCTATCTGTATCTACACCTCCTATTTTATAATTTTTCTTTTGATTTTCAGGGATTCCTAATATACTTATATCTTTTGTCAGCAACGAATTAATTTCTATAACTATAGATCCTCTTTTCTTATGGATCGCCTTAATAGGAAATGAGAATAAAATAGGTTCGACATTTGAGTTGATTACTGCTTTGTGTATAGGCAATTTTTCATCAGCTACTACATCATGAGATACTACTTTTAATAGTATTTTTTTATTTTTCTTTATCCATCTGAGTACATACGTTCCTACTTTTGAACCTCCGTAAGTCCAACCAAAATTAGAAGGGCTTTTTGCAATACGAGTAACCATGAGCATCTCCCTACCTATCATTTTTTTAGGAATCTCCAAAAAGTATTTGTCCTTTAAGTGATGAATATCAAATAAACCTTTATCTGTTTTTGCTTGTTTAGTAATTATTTCATCATAAGATTCTATTTTTTCTTTCTTTTTTTCAGGTTTATCTTTTTTCTTATTCTTTTGAGCGTATCCAACTGTAGTCAAACACATACAGAATACTACTATTAATATTTTTTTCATGTTTAATATTAGTTTTAAATTTTTATGTTTAGAGAAGGCAAATATAATATTTTTCTACTAAAATAAATATATAACTAATCTATATATAATCGTAAAAACGGAATGTACAACTTTCAATTAAAAAAGTGTGAATTAGCATAAATTTAGCCTTAATTTTTTATGATAAATATGCGTAAAAACGAAGCAAACTGCAGTAATTTCAGCTCTTTTTTATATGGGTAAATTCTGCTTCGATAGGTCACAAATCTTTCATTAAAGTCATTTATATGGGTTATATTTG
Organism: Ichthyobacteriaceae bacterium; assembly: GCA_965226285.1. GTDB lineage: Bacteria > Bacteroidota > Bacteroidia > Flavobacteriales > Ichthyobacteriaceae > CBDDCQ01. The sequence goes on along the minus strand of CBDDCQ010000004.1, from coordinate 36,136 downwards.
CAAAATAAAATATTTTATACAGACTAATTTAAATTAACATTCACTTTTTATGATTTGGAGTGAGTAGGTACAGTCGTCATATAATATTGTCTGAAATAGGGCAAAAAGGACAAGAAAAACTAAACAATTCAAAAGTTCTAGTCATTGGGTCAGGGGGGCTGGGGTGTCCTGTATTACAGTATTTGGGAGCAGCAGGTGTAGGCACTTTGGGTATTGTAGATTTTGATGTGGTGGAAGAATCCAACCTACAACGGCAAATATTATTTGGTAGTTCTTCTCTGGGGAAAAATAAAGCCTTAGCAGCTAAAGAGAGATTACACGATTTAAATTCTGAAATTATCATCAATGCTTATCCTGTAAAATTAACTACTGATAATGCTAAGGCTTTATTTTTAGATTATGATATTGTAGTGGACGGAACAGACAATTTCACTACTAGATATTTGATTAATGATGTTTCTATATTAACGGGTAAGCCTTTGGTATATGGGGCTATTCATAAGTTTGAAGGGCAAGTTTCAGTATTTAATTATTTAAAAGGTCCTAGTTATCGTTGTATTTTTCCCTCATCTCCTAAAGAGGGAAGTTATAATTGTTATGAAGTTGGCGTATTAGGGGTATTACCGGGAATCATTGGTACTATGCAAGCTAATGAGGTATTGAAATTAATATTAGGTATAGGTGATTTATTATCAGGAAAATTATTGTGTTATAACGCACTGGACAACAGTATCAATATTATTAATTTTTCTAGATGCGAAGAAGAAGTAGAACGCGTTTTGCAAAATGATAATTTGAAAGAAACCTCTGTAGAAGTTTATCAATCTTTGGGAGTAGATGAGATTACCATTTCACAAGCCTTAACTCAAGAGCAAGTTCAATTTATAGATGTAAGAGACTATGGAGAGTATCCAAAAATAGAATATTTAAATGCAATTCATATTCCTTTGAGTGAGTTAAAACATCACATCCATAAAATAGATAAACAAAAAAACAAAATTATTTTTTGTAAATTAGGCAATAGAAGTAAAGATGCCATAACTATCTTAAAAAAAATGGGCATAAAAAAATGTCATAGTTTAAAAGGAGGCGTTATGGCTTTACAAAAACATATCAAACAAAATAAAAAATAAGGTAGCTTATTTTATCATTTTAAAAAAATCAGTTTCTGATAGTATGGGTATATTTAGAGTTTTTGCTTTTTTCAGTTTAGCGGGACCTATATTTTCACCGGCTATTATATAGTTTGTTTTTTGGGATACGGAAGAGGTATTTTTGCCTCCATGGTGTTCTATATATTTTTTAAGTTCGTCTCGATGTATGCTAAATACACCTGATACTACAAAGGTTTTTCCTTGTAATTTATCGGTGTAGTTTGCTTGGAAATCTGTGGACATACTAAATTGCAAGCCATAGTTTTTTAACCTATTGAGTATCCTAATATGTTCATCATTAGAGAAATAACTTATGATGCTTTTGGCTACTACATCTCCTATTTCATCAGTATCGATTAACTGCTCAAAGGTGGCATTCGATAGTGCTTCTATAGTTTTGTAGTAAAAGGCTAATTTTTTAGCGGTAGTTTCTCCTATATATCTTATACCTAAAGCGTATAGTACTCTTTCAAATGGAATATTTTTAGAATCCTCTATAGCATTAATAATATTTTCAGCAGATTTATCTGCCATTCTTTCTAAGGTAATAATTTGTTCTTTTTTTAGGGTATATAAGTCTGCAATATTTTTGATAAGACCTTTACTAAAGAACAGTTCTATAGTTTCATTTCCTATGGCTTTCATGTCCATAGCTTTTCGACTGACAAAGTGTTGTATTTTTCCCTTTATTTGAGGAGGACAATTCTCTTGGTTTGGGCAAAAGTGTTGTGCTTCATCTTCTTTTTTAGTAAGTGGTGCATTGCATTCAGGGCAATGACTTATGAAAGTTGTAGGTAAGCAAGAGGGGTCTCTCTGCGTATCATCTACTTCTACAATTTTTGGAATAATTTCGCCACCCTTTTCTACCCATACGCTGTCTCCTTGGCGAATATCCATTTTGGTCATAAAGTCCATATTGTGTATAGAAGCGCGTTTGACTACAGTTCCACTCAAAGATACGGGCTTTAAATTAGCTACTGGGGTAATGGCTCCCGTTCTACCTACTTGGTAGGTTATCTCTTTCAGTATCGTTTGTACTTTTTGGGCTTCGAATTTATAAGCAATAGCCCATCGGGGAGATTTAGCAGTATATCCCATTTTTTTTTGTTGGGCATAAGCGTTTACTTTTATTACTACGCCATCTATTTCATAGGGCAATTGTTTGCGTTGGGTATCCCAGTGCCGTAAATATGCGAATACTTCAGTTAAGTTCTTTGCATTTATACTACTATTAGGGACTTTAAAACCCCACTGACGAGCTTTTTCAAAACTCTCCCATTGGTTTGTAAAAGGGAGGTTATCACCTTGAATACTATATAAAAAGCAATCTAAATTCCGTTTGGCTACTTCTCTACTGTCTTGTAGTTTTAGAGTTCCAGAAGTTAGGTTCCGAGGGTTGGCGTAAGGTTCTTCTCCGTTTTTTTTTCTCTTGTGGTTGAGTTCTTCAAAGTCTGGAGTGTTCATAAGAATCTCACCTCTTATTTCAAATTCATGTGGGTAACCCTCTCCAATGAGTTTCAGTGGTACGGATTTAATGGTTCTTACATTGTTAGTAATATCATCGCCCTTTATGCCATCACCTCGGGTAATGGCTTTGTGTAGTTTTCCATTTTTGTAGGTGATGCTTATAGCTACACCGTCATATTTCAGTTCACATACAAAGTCTATAGGTTTATCAGTAAGTTTATGAATTCGCTCTACATATTCTTTTAGCTCTGTTTTTGAATAGGTATTGTTTAAGGAGTACATACGCTTTTTGTGCTTTACAGTTTCAAATTTGGTAATTATTTCCCCACCTATCCTTTGGGTTGGTGAATTTTTATCGGCAAATTCCGGATATTGTTTTTCTAGTTGGCAGAGGCTTTCTAATTTTTTGTCAAAATCAAAATCGCTTATGGTGGGAGCATCTAATACATAATAGTTGTAATTGTGCTGGTGTAATTCTTCTGTAAGTTTTTGTATTTTGAGTTTAATGTCTGGGTCCATCTTCATTTTCTGCAAAATATTTTCACATATCTTCTTTAAGCAGATGGTTAATTTAATACTTCTGCTGTTTCAGTATTTATGTGTTCTCCTTCTAAATAAGGGAATACATCTATAATGTTAGTCACTGATACAGTAGATATAACGTAATCTGATATCCTGTTTTTTATGTTGTTTTCTAAATTGTCTATAGCCTCTTTGCAAGATGAAGCAGATACTAAATAATAGTAATTAGATTTTTTCTCTTTGCCTGTTTCTTCGTCAAATGTAATGCAAGATAGTTTAATTTTGTACCATTGGTACGTATCTTCACCATTTATAATCTCTGTGTAGTTCGATTTAGTGAGGTTTATAATTTTAAAAGCACCTCTTATGGTATTTTCCATTTCGGTATAAATTCTAGTTTCAGCATCTGAATATGACAGGCCATCTACTAAAAATATACCCATAGTTTTTACTTCTTTTCCATTGTCATCTATTTGATGATATTTTACTTTACAGGTAAACCAATCTCTTATCATTTTATTTTAGTGTATCATTTAAAGTTTTAAAAAACTTATGCAAAAATACATTATAAAATTCACATAACATACACTTATATAAACTTATGTTTAGACACCGTTTTTTTACCCTTGATAAATACTTAAATAATGTATCAAACATGCAGATTCGCAACAGATAGTATATTTTAATATCCGAATAAATGTGCTCGCTTTTGCGCTATAAGAGCGGCTAAAGCCTGCAAGCCCTTGTGTTTGTGCTAACCAACAAACAACATAAACAATAACAAGGTATAGACAAATTGCAATTTGTCTCTACGATATTACATTACTATGTAAATAATGGTTAATGAGTTAACCATTATCTAACGCTGATACACCGTACAGCGTATCCGTTCCCACGATGAGTATCTTGAGTCACCACAAAGGAATCTGAAATTACAAAATGGTAAGAACTTTCTGAATCATATGGTATACTAGACCAATTGTAACCATAAGTACCTTGATACGAAACTGTTCCACTAGTACTGCGGAACCCTGATGTGACAATTTTTAAATTAGCATTTACAAAACAAACACGTTTATCACCTGTACAAGATGAGTTGATGGCATTTATCTCACTATTCCATTCAGCTCTAGTAGGCACTCTAAAACCTTTGGGACAAGGGTTGTGTACACCTCCATTACCAGCCCTTAAGTTAGCAGGATCCTCTAACCAAAAATTACCCGTACTGGAAGTTCTACCACCAGAATTACTAGGAGGAATATACCCAGCTTGTAAGCCACTATACCAATTCCCATTAATTTTTTGGAACTTACCTCCACTAGAAACTTCTACTGATATAGCGCCAGTTGCAGTAGCCGAATTTGGTTTTTCATGTCCGTTACGTTTCCTACCAGACTGGTAGTAATCACCATAACTCTGTGCATCATTATAAGCAGTAGCAACCCTATCGGCTCCTAAATTTCTATCTAACCATTTTTTACCAGTAGCAGAGGTAACGATATTGTAAGTCTTACCATCGCCACCAGCAGCAGTCCCCCAAACACCACCAGCAAAATCATCGTTTATTTCAAACTGTGCATTGCTAAGGGTTACATCCTTTTTAGTATCATGTTCTAAAACAATCGTTAAGGTCAACGTTCCTACTTTGTTATAACTCGTAATATTAGCAACCGTACCACTCCCTGAAACCGTTGCACTGGTACCTCCATGATTATCAATGTTGACGGTTTTAATGGTGTAACCTGTCTTATCACTGCTACTGCCCGTAACGCCTGCCCATAGTTCCGCATTGGTAATTTTTCCGCCACTCCTAAACGGCTTCGTTTGCTTCGTCCAAGTTAAACGCGGTGCTGTAGCCTTCGTTATTTCAAACTGTGCATTGCTAAGCGTTACATCATCTTTAGCATCGTGTTCTAAAACAAGGGTAAGCGTAAGCGTACCCACTTTGTTATAACTCGTAATTTTAGCTGTTCTGCCGCTCCCTGAAACAGTCGCACTTGTACCGTTTTTATTGGTAATGGTAACGTTTTTAATGGCGTATCCATTCTTATCACTGCTACTGCCCGTAACGCCTGCCCATAGTTCCCCATTGGAAATTTCTCCGCCACTGCTAAACGGCTTCGTTTGCTTGGTATAACTTAAACTCGGTGCGGCACCTTTCGTAATTTCAAACTTTGCATTGCCAAGGGTTACATCCTCTTTAGTATCGTGTTCTAAAACAAGCGTAAGCGTAAGCGTACCCGCTTTGTTATAACTCGTAATTTTAGCTGCTGTGCCGCTCCCTGAAACAGTCGCACTTGTACCGTTCTTATTGGTAATGGTAACGTTTTTAATGGCGTATCCATTCTTATCACTGCTACTGCCCGTAACGCCTGCCCATAGTTCCCCATTGGCAATTTCTCCGCCACTGCTAAACGGCTTCGTTTGCTTGGTATAACTTAAACTCGGTGCTGACGCCTTCGTTATTTCAAACTTTGCATTGCTAAGGGTTACATCGTCTTTAGCATCGTGTACTAACACAAGGGTGAGCGTAAGCGTACCCACTTTGTCATAACTCGTAATTTTAGCTAAAGTACCGCTCCCTGAAACAGTCGCACTTGTACCGTTTTTATTGGTAATGGTAACGTTTTTAATCGCGTATCCTGCCCTTTCACTGCTACTGCCCGTAACGCCTGCCCATAGTTCCCCATTGGTAATTTCTCCGCCACTGCTAAACTTTTTCGTTCGCTTGGTCCAACTTAAACTTGGTGCTGAACCTCTCGTAATCTCAAACTTTGCATTGCTAAGGGTTACATCGTCTTTAGCATCGTGTGCTAACACAAGCGTGAGCGTAAGCGTACCCACTTTGGTATAACTCGTAATTTTTGCATCCGTACCATTCCCTGAAACAGTCGCACTTGTAGCGTTCTTATTGGTAATGGTAACGGTTTTAATCGTGTATCCTGCCTTATCACTGCTTGTTCCTGTAACGCCTGTCAATAGATCGGCATTGGTAATTTCTCCGCCACTGCTAAACCGCTTCCTTTGCTTGGTATAGCTTAAACTTGGTGCTGCACCTCTCGTAATCTCAAACTTTGCATTGCTAAGGGTTACATCGTCTTTAGAATCGTGTGCTAACACAAGCGTGAGCGTAAGCGTACCCAATTTGTTATAGCTCGTAATTTTAGCTGCTGTGCCGCTCCCTGAAACAGTCGCACTTGTACCGTTCTTATTGGTAATGGTAACGCTTTTAATGGTGTATCCATTCTTATCACTGCCCGTAACGCCTGCTAATAGTTCTATATTGCTTATCTCTCCTCCAGTACTATAACGTTTAATTTGTTTACGCCAAGTTAAATCACTTGGGGCAGAGCCCTTGATAATTTCAAATTGTGCACTTGTAAAGGTTTTATCTGCTTTCGTATCATGCTCAAATACAAGTGTCAACGTCAATACAGTTATTTTAGTATAACCAGTGATCTTAGCTGCAGTACCACTCCCTGAAACAGACGCACCACTACCCCCTGAATCACTGGTAATCTGTACTGATTTGATACGATAGCCTGTCTTTGTACCCCTAAGACCTGATAATAATTCAGCATTACTTATCTCTCCTGATGAACGATAAGCCTTACTTTGTTTACGCCAAGTTAAATCACCTGGGGCAGACGCCTTTGTAATTTCAAATTGTGCACCTGCTATGGTTTTATCTGCTTTGGTATCATGTTCAAATATAATAGATAAGGTCAAAGTACCCGCCTTGGTATAACTGACGATCTTAGCTGCAGTACCACTCCCTGAAACAGTCGCACTTGTACCGTTTTTATGGGTAATGCTTACCGATTTAATGGTATAGCCTGTTTTTGTACCGCTAAGACCGTTTAATAATTCTGCATTGCTGATCTCTCCTCTATCACTATAAGGCTTACTTTGTTTACGCCAAGTCAAATCATCTGGTACAGGCATCTTTGTAATTTCAAACTCCGCACCAGTGATGTTTTTATCCTCCTTGGTATCGTGTTCAAATACAATCGATAAAGTCAAAGTACCCGCCTTGGTATAACTGACGATCTTAGCTGCAGTACCATTCCCTGAAACCCTTGCGCCTGTACCTGCTTTATTACTGATGCTTACTGTTTTTATTCGATAGCCTGTTTTTGTACCGCTAAGACCGTTTAATAATGCTGCATTGCCGATCTCTCCTCTATCACTATAAACCTTATTTTGTTTACGCCAAGTCAAATCAGCCGGTACGGGCATCTTTCTAATTTCAAACACTGCATTATTTAGCGTTTTTTCTGCTTTGGTAGCGTGCTGAAGTACAAGCGTCAACGTCAAGATAGTAGCTTTGCCGTAACCAATGATTTTAGCTGCAGTACCAGTACCTGAAACCCTTGCACCACTGCCCCCTGAATCATTGGTAATCTGTACGGTTTTGATACGATAGCCGTCTTTTGTACCTCGCACACCGCCCAATAATTCAACGTTGCTTATCTCTCCTGAAACACTATAAACCTTGCTTTGTCTGCCCCAACTTAAAGGTGCAGATACAGCTCCACTGGTAAGTTCAAATTGTGCACCCGTTATGGTTTTATCTACTTTGGTATCGTGTTCAAATACAAGTGTCAACGTCAAGATAGTCGCTTTGCTATAATTAATGATCTTAGCTGCATTACCACTACCTGAAACCCTTGCACCACTACTTGAGGAGTCACTTGTAATCGCTACACTTTTAATCCGATACCCTACTTTTGAACCTTCGAGACCTGACAACAATTCAACGTTGCTTATCTCTTCACCAGAACGATACCTCTTCAATTGTTTTACCCAAGTTAAATTGGTAGGTGCAGCCATCTTCGTAATTTCAAATTGTGCACCCGTTATGGTTTTTTCTACTTTGGTAGCGTGTTCAAATACAAGCGTCAACGTCAAGGTAACTGCTTTGCTATAATTAATGATCTTAGCTGCAGTACCACTCCCTGAAACCCTTGCACCACTTCCTGATGAATCATTGGTAATCTGTACTGATTTGATACGATAGCCCTCTTTTGGTCCCTGCAGACCGCCTAATAATTCAACGTTGCTTATCTCTCCTCCCGAACCATAAACCTTGCTTTGTTTACGCCAAGTTAAGCCCTCAGTAATTTCAAATTGTGCACCCGTTATGGTTTTATCTGCTTTGGTAGCGTGTTCAAATACAAGTGATAAGGTCAAGTTACCCGCCCGAGTATAACCAACGATCTTAGCTGCAGTGCCACTCCCTGAAACCCTTGCGCCTGTGCCTCCTGCATCACTGATGGTTACTGTTTTAAGGGTATAGCCTGTTTTTGTACCGCTAAGACCGTTTAATAATTCTGCATTGCTGATCTCTCCTGCGGGACTGTAAACCTTGCTTTGTTTGCTCCAGCTTAAATCCAAAGGAGCAACCTGCTTTGTAATTTCAAACGCTGCATTCATTATGGTTACATCCAAATCTGAGGTAGCATTGTGTTTTAAACCCAACGAAGCCGTAAAAACGCCCACTCGATTAAATTCTAATCTTAGATTTGGCGCACTTCCATTGACCGTTACTATATCATTAGGATTCAGATTTGTGATCTCTTTTAAAGTATAGCCAGCCTTTTGCCCTTTTACATGCTTTAGAATTTCTGTAGCATTCAAACGTCCACCTTTTGTATATTCTTTGGTCAGTTTTTCAAAGGTCAATACCGGAGGTAATATTTTTACCTCTACTGTATATTTTTTGCTATCTTTTCCATTTTCTGCGGTTACCGTAAAGGATACTGGCTTGCTCCAATCTTCCACCGTCTTTGGGTCGGGTTTGATAGTTGCCTTTTCGGATAACTCTACCTTTGCCGATAAAGAATTTATATCCGTTCCGTAAGGTACCTCTATAATGAAGGAGGTGCTGTTTAACTTTCCTTTATAAGTGCCCAATTCAAAGGAGATAATAGATGCCTCTTTGCTCTTTTCGTCAGGCTTATCGTCTTTATTACATTGAGTCAGTTGCGTAATAGAAAATATGAGTGCTAATACACCAAAAAAATATCTATTCATTTTCTTCAAGTTCTTCATGTTATTATTATATTTTTAAAATTAAATTTTACTTAATTTAGATGCAAAAAAGCATTACTAATTATTAATTGATAAATTATCAATTACTTAATTGATTTGCAAAATTAACAAAAAAATTTGCATATATACCAAAAAATATTTATTCTTTATTTTTACAATTTTCATTTTGAATTTATGTTTTTAAAATGGGATACAAATTTAAGAATAAATTACGAAATACATCAAAAAAGAAATAAATTTTTTTGAGTCTCAAAATTGGACAAATAAATAGTCTTAAATCTATAAAAAATAATATCAAAATCAAGGTTTTTTAATTTACTTTTGTGCAAGTTATATTTAAATAATATGAACAGCGGTTTAAAATACATTTCTATAGTTAGCTATACTACCTTTGCAGGTAAGTTGCTCAAAGATTTTGAATTGTCGTATCAAATCTTTGGAGATGAGCAAAATTTATACCAAAATGGTGTTTTCATCTGCCATGCTTTTACGGGTAATTCTAATGTATGCGATGAAGGTGGATGGTGGAATGCACTTGTGGGATATAACAAAAGAATAGATTTGAACGAATATACGGTCATATGTTTTAATATACCAGGAAATGGTTTTGACGGAAAAAAAGAAAATCTCATTATAGATAATGATGATTTTTCTGTAAGAGATGTAGCCCAATTATTTGGAATGGCTTTAGAAAAACTATGTATAAAGAGACTACATAGTATTATTGGGGTTTCCTTGGGAGGAGGTATTGCTTGGGAAATGGCTTATTTATATCCTGATTTGGCAAAATATTTGATTCCTATTGCTACTGATTATAAAGCTTCCGATTGGATTATAGGACACAATAAAGTGCAACAACAAATCTTAAATAACTCTATGAACCCCTTGCATGATGCCCGAATGATGGCAATGCTTTTTTACCGTTCACCAGAGTCTTTCAAACAGAAATTCGAACGCTCTATAGATGAGAGACAAAAACAGTTTAATGTAGAATCCTATTTGATACACCATGGAGAAAAACTACAGAAGCGTTTTCTAAAGGAGTCTTATCAAACTATGACGCATTTGCTCAGCAGTATGAACCTAGAGCAAGACAGAGGTGAAATATACCTTATAGTAAGTAAAATCAAATCTGAAATTGTAGTTATAGGCGTTGATACAGATTGGTTCTTTCCTGCATTTGAGAATAAAGAATTAGTAGATAAATTGTCTAAAAACGGTATCAATATCACATACAAAGAAATAAAATCCGTACACGGGCATGATGCATTCTTAATAGAAAATAAGCAACTAAGTGAAATTTTAAAACCAATTTTTATATCCAAGAAAAATAAAATGAAAGTATTAAAATTTGGTGGTAAATCATTAGCAAACAAAGGGATAGATAATGTTTTGGATATAATTGAGCGAACTTATGACCAAACGAAAGTGATATTAGTTCTATCAGCTAGGGGAAGTTCTACAGATCAGTTAGAAATACTTTTAGATAAAGCCACCCAAGGTAAAAATTTTGATGAGGATTTTAAAAAGCTATGTGATTACCAAAACCAAATATGTAAAGATTTAGATTTTTCGGAAGATTTTGAATATATGAGAAAAATCCTCGATGGTGTAAAATTACTGGGAGAGTATAGTCTTAAAATAAAAGATGAATTCTTATCTTTTGGAGAAATCCTATCTTGTAAAACGGTTATTTATTTGCTCAAAAATAGAGGACTTAAATGTGAGTTTAATGACTCTCGAAAATTATTGAAAACAGATAACCATTTTGGCAATGCACAAATTCTCAATAGTATATCCGAAGAAAATGTAAAAGAATATTTTAGTTCTTGGGAAAAAGACACGATACAAGTAGTTACAGGGTTTATAGCTTCCAATATAGAGGGACAAACTACTACATTAGGACGTAATGGCAGTAATTATTCTGCTGCCTTGTTTGCCAATTACCTCAATGCAGAAGAACTCCAAAACTGGACGCATGTAAGTGGCATATATACGGCAGATCCCAATATAGTAAGCGATGCCATTAAAATTAAAAACCTATCATTCAAAGAAGCTAATGAATTGGCAAACTTTGGAGCTAATATTTTACACGCTAAAACGATTATTCCGTTGATAGAAAAAAAGATACCTATAAGAATTTTAAATACCTATGCTCCTGAAGATGAAGGAACCCTTATAGATAATGAAGGTACTGGCAAGGGTATCAAAGCCCTATCTACCATTAAAGATGTAGCTCTTATATCCTTAGAAGGTAGAGGGTTACTTGGCAAAATAGGTATAGATGCTCGAATATTTAATGCCCTTAGCAACGAAAATATAAGTGTACGGATTGTATCTCAAGCTTCTTCTGAAAGAGGTATAGGCTTTATTGTAAATATAGAAGATGCTGATAAAGCTAAAACTACTCTAGAGAAAGAATTTAAAAATGAAATGGAAAATTTAGATATTAACCATATCAAAACCAATAAAAATGTAGCGATTATATCTGCTATTGGAAATCATCTGAATTTCTTACATAAATCTTACGGTGCACTTATCCGAAACGAAATAAAACCATATCTTATTACCAATACAATAAATGGAGAACATGTATCACTGGTAGTCAATAAAAATGATCTTATTAAATCTTTAAATGTAATCCATAGCCAAATATTTGGTGCCAATAAAAAACTCAATTTGGCAATATTTGGAAAAGGAAATGTAGGAGGTACACTTATAGAGCAAATTATATCTAACAAACAAAAAGTGCTTAAACACAGAAGTTTAAATCTAAATATATTTGCCATCGCTTCATCGAACAAACTACTATTGAAAGCTAATGGTATCAGTAATAATTGGAGAGAGAAATTGGAAAACTCTAATCTAAATGATTACTCGGCACAAGATTTATATACCTATGCCTACGAAAACCATTTGGAAAACCTCATCTTAGTAGATACTACTGCTAGTAAAGAATTTGTAAAGAATTATTCCTTTTTTATAGAGCGAGGGTTTGATATTGTATCTGCTAATAAAATAGCGAATACTATATCTTATGATTTTTACACTCAAATAAGAGATTTACTTACCCTTAAAGGAAAAAGGTTTTTGTATGAAACCAATGTGGGTGCAGGACTACCCTTAGTAGATACGATTAAACAGTTACATCATTCAGGAGACAAAATTCAGAGAATAGTAGGTGTGTTTTCAGGTTCATTGAGTTATATATTCAATACTTTTTCAATATCAAACCAATCTTTTTTTGAGATATTGAATGTAGCTTTAGAAGGAGGGCTTACAGAACCTGATCCTAGAGAAGACTTATCAGGTAATGATGTAGCTAGAAAATTACTTATCTTAGCGAGGGAATTAGACTTAAAATTAGAGTTTCAAGATATAAAAATTGAGAGCCTAATACCCAAAGAATTAGAACCTCTATCATTGGAAGAATTCAATGGTCAAAAAGAGGTTTTAAACGCTTATTATGAAATGAAAAAAAAACAGATAGGTAAAGATAAAGTTCTTAGATATGTAGGTGAATTAGATATATCCGGACGACTTGTGGTAAAACTAATCGCTGTATCTATAGCTTCTTCTTTGGGGCAAATCAAAGGTTCTGACTCTATCTTTGAGATTTATACAGAGAGTTATGGAGACAACCCTCTTATCATACAAGGTGCTGGAGCAGGTGCTCAGGTAACGGCAAGAGGAGTATATGGTGATATTCTAAAATTGGGATGATGGCACAAGAAAAAGTCCTGTTAGTAGATAAAAATGACAGCTTATTAGGGGTAATGGAAAAAATAGAGGCTCACCAAAAAGGACTTTTACACAGGGCATTTTCAGTATTTATCATAAATGATAAGGGAGAATTAATGCTACAAAAAAGAGCCAGCGATAAATATCACTCTCCTAATTTATGGACGAATACTTGTTGCTCTCATCAAAGGCTTGGAGAATCAAATATAGAAGCAGGTAATAGAAGGTTAAAAGAAGAAATGGGTATTGAATGCAAACTTACGGAGATATTTTCATTTATATATCAATCTGATTTTGAAAATGGACTCTCAGAACACGAGTATGACTATGTAATGATAGGATATTATAATGCTTCTCCAAAGATAAATTCAAATGAAGTAAACGATTGGAAATGGATAAATATATCTCAACTTAAAGCAGATATAGCTTCTAAGCCACAAGATTATACTATATGGTTTAAGATTATATTTGAAAAATTTTCCGATTTTTTTGTTCAAAAAAATATTATGAGTTATAGATAATCTATGAAATAATTACAGTTGCTCTTATGCTTGATAAAGAAGTATATACACGTATGATAAAAGAAGAAGCTAATCGACTGGGCTTTATCTCTTGTGGAATATCCAAAGCTGAATTCTTAGAAGAAGAAGCACCCCGATTTGAAAAATGGCTCAATTCTAGGATGCATGGTAGTATGCAATATATGGAAAACTACTTTGATAAGAGACTCGACCCTACCTTATTAGTGGATGGTGCCAAATCAGTAGTATCGTTGTTGTACAATTATTTCCCCAAAAAAAAGTTAGATACTAACCAAAACATTAAAATATCAAAATATGCTTATGGAGAGGATTATCATTTCGTAATTAAAGATAAACTCAAAGAATTGATGTATTTTATTCAAAATAACATAGGAGATGTAAATGGGAGGATATTTGTAGATTCTGCACCAGTAATGGATAGAGCATGGGCAAAGAAAAGTGGATTGGGATGGATAGGTAAAAATAGTAACTTACTCACTAAAAAGGTAGGGTCTTTTTATTTTATAGCGGAACTCATCATAGATTTAGAATGCGAGTATGACCATATTACGATAAAGGATGCCTGTGGTTCTTGTACGCAATGTATTGATGCTTGCCCTACGGGAGCTATTGAAGAGCCTAAAGTAGTCAATGGCAGTAAATGTATTTCATATTTTACCATAGAATTAAAAGAGGCTATACCTAAAGAAATGAAAGATAAGTTTGATGGATGGGCTTTTGGCTGTGATGTATGTCAGGATGTGTGCCCTTGGAATAAGTTTGCCCAACCTCATAACGAACAAAGGTTTGATCCAAATCCTATAATATTTGATATGACTGATAGAGATTGGATAGAAATTACAGAGAAAGTTTACCGAGAACTATTTAAAAAATCTGCTGTAAAACGCACTAAGTTTTTAGGGCTCAAACGCAATATAGATTTTGTAACTCCCCTCGAAGAATCATAATCTTATTAAATCAATAGTATAATTGGCAAAATGGAATGTCCATTTTATTTTAGGTGTTTTATTGCCCGTAGGGGCTTATTTTACATAGAATTACTGCAAAGAATAATAGTTATAAATCAATGATAATCAGTTTATTTTCATCAAATTAATTTATTACATTGAGCTCCAACTCCTCTATTCTAGTGTCTGATACACTTATAATTTTGAATTTATATTTTTTATTTATAATGATTTCTTCATTTTGATTAGGAATGTTTTGATTGAAATGGAGTATCAAACCTGCTATGGTATCGTATTCTTCTGCTGTAGGTAATTCCAATTTATATATTTGGTTAGCTTGTTTTACTTCTGTTTTTCCTGAAAAAAGAAAAGTGTCATTTGCTATCTTTTTATTGGTAATTTTATCTTTGTCGTGCTCGTCTTCTATATCTCCAAATAATTCTTCTACAATATCTTCTAAAGTAATTAATCCTGAAGTGCCTCCATATTCATCTAATACTATAGCTATACTTGTTCTTTTTCTTGTAAATTTATTCAGTAGATCTTTTACGAGCATCGTTTCTGGAATCATTTTTATTGGTAGTAATATTTCTTTGATAGTTTTAGGGTTTTTGAATAGTTCAAAGGAATGTACATATCCTATAGTATGGTCTATATCTCCCTTGAATAGAGGTATTCTAGAGTATCCCGTTTCTATGAAAAGTTCTTTGAGTTCTTCTATGGTATTCTTATAGTCTATGGCTTTTATTTCAGTACGAGGGATCATACACTCTCTTACTTTAATATCAGAAAATACCAATGCTTTTTTAAGAATTTGAAATTCTATATCTAGTTTATTTTCAGGTATATTACCTATTTGTTCATTGATGTAATTTCCAAAATCTATCATTTTGAAAACTTTTTTATCTTTGGGTACGGGAAGCTTAAATAATACTTTTAAAATAATGTTGGATATCCATGCAACAAAGGTTGTAATTTTAAGCACTGAAAATACTTTGTAAAATAAGTATGCAGGAACGACAAATAATTTTAATAGTTCATTTGAATATACTTTGAATATAACTTTTGGGAAAAATTCTGCTGTTATGAGTATAATTAAAGTAGATATAAGCGTTTGAACCAAAAGTATCCATATAGGTAAATCTAACTTGTCTATATAATATGGAAAGAGTAACTCAATAACGAATTTGCCCATATATACTCCATAAAAAACTAAAGCAATGTTATTACCTAAAAGCATGGTAACAATAAACTCGTCAGATTTTTTAGTAAAACTGGATAATATTTTAGAAAGGAAACCGCCTTTGTTACTGTCTAATTCCAGTTTAAGACGGTTTGAAGCTATAAAAGCCATCTCCATTCCTGAAAAAAATGCAGAGAATAGGAGTGAACCTAATATAATGATTGTCGAGGAATAGTCCATTAACTCTGCCTCCTTTTTTCTCTAACTATTCGTTGTTTTCGCCTTAGTAAGAACATTGCAACTGCTACTACAAAGGAGATGATAAAGAATGATGCTCTAGTTGTGTCAGTACTCCATAAATTGAATATTTCAAAAAATGATATAGCTGCTACTATTAGCCATATATATTCTATAAATTTTAGGTATCTTTCCATATAGAAAATTAATGCTTATCAAAGAAGCAAATTTATCAAAAAAAGTCAGATAATTTAAATGGATTTATTCGAGAGTCTAAATTTGGTTTTTCTTGCCAAGTACGCACATGTATTTTAGGTTTAGTGTAATTTCTTAAATCTACTACCAGAAACAAATATCCTTTATCAAAATAGTTATTGGAGTAATAGTTTTGTTCTATGCTTACACCATATACTCCCTTGATTTTACTCATTTTATAATTAGTTTTGCCAAACTGTATATTTACATATTCTTTTTGATTGAATAAGTGTTTGAGCCTAGATATATATTGTTTTTTAGTATATTTTTTATACGCTATTTTTTTAAACTTCAGGTCATCTGAAGCATCTTTTTTATATTTTTTAAGTTTGTGTCCTATGATGATAAGCGCATCTTCAGAGAAGATACTCTCTATGTATTTTAAGCGCTTGAGCGCATAGCTAGTTTTATAGTGTTCTATAAAATTTACTAATTGCCTCTTTTGGTTGATATTCCATTTTTTATCAGCATCCATAATATCGTTGTAGGCTCTATCGCTTAATGCAAATGATATTGCATCTACCTTGTTATCTTTATCCTTGGTAAACACTACAGATTCTACAAACTTTTTATGGTTATGCTGAAATGCAAAAGACATTGGAAAAGATCGGGTAATGGTTTGATTTCCCAGTGGATATGCGGTTACCTTTTTTGGGGTGAGATATTTGGCTTTTCCATATTTCAATAACTTTTTATACATTTCTTTTCCACTATCAGTAGTGTATTTATTTATGGTTTTAGAGTTTTTTTGAGCCAATGATTTTACAATACCTTTTATAGGTTCTAGTGCTTCTTCGTTTACCAGTATTTCTGTACTATTTTTTAGGGCTTTAGTTTCGATAGGTTTTTCATTAGTAAATGTTTCCTTAGGATTTGTTTGATTTTTTAACTCAGGCGTAACTCTTAAAGCACTTGTATGAGAAGCTCTATTGAATATAGGTAGATAATCCTCTGTTTGTTTGATGGCATTATCGAGTTCTTTATCCAATATACTTTGTCTATCGTATATATATTTTATTTTGAGTTTAAGTTTATCTATCATTTGGTCTTTGTAACAAGTAAAAGCACCTATACCATCTTTCACGGAGTGGGTAGGAGACCAATCTCTACCGTCCCAAAATACAAAGTCAAGGTTTCCTACAAGTTTACCTTTATACCTAAATTCTAAAGTTACATTTTGCTCATTAGAGAGTTCTTCTATATGACTAATTCTAAATTTTATAGAGGAGAGCAACTCTTCTATTTTATTGTGAAGTAATATTTTGAGTACTCCTTTATTTTGGTCTATATCTCCTTTGATTTGGTTGTGTTTAGGGTGTGTTTGGAGTAGTATTAGAGCCCAACAGTAGTTTTTGATGGCGTCTCCTATGTTGTATTCTTTTTCGGATTGTATCGCTGCTTTTATAAAGGATAATACCTTTTCTTTGCGTTGTTCAAATATCTTATGAATATCAGATTTTCGGATATATCTAAGTACTTTAGTACTTCTTTCATCTTGTGATAATACAAGCCTTTTTGCATTGGTAAGTGAAGTGCTGGAATAGGTATTGATAACAGATTTAGAATACTCTTTGAGTTTATCTCCACTATCTTCTACTATATTTTTAAAATCGCTACTTACTGTTACAGATATTTGGCTTATCAAATCTTGTAAGGCACTCTTATCTGCTTTACGCAGTGTTCTACCTTTACCTTCTCCGTATAGGTAAGTACCACTTTTTTTAATTTCCAATTCTGATTGTGCTAAAGCGAAAATAGAAAATAATAATAAATATAAAATAAAAAAACTTTGTTTTATCATTTTTTTAGAATTTAAGGTTAAACGATAGCATAGGTACTTGACTATTAAAGTTATATATGGGCATTATTCTTAGCGTGATATCCCGACTTATTTTTTGCGGTTCTATTTCTAAAAATAAAGCCTCTAACAAATTGAGTATGTATATGCCCATGGAGGCGTACATCAAGCCATTTGATAACTCTAAAGTATCTACGTATTTTTTATATAATTCCATTGTTTTCTTGAAGCTGGTTTTATAGTTATAATGATTTTTATAATCAGTATAATGTTTATTAGCACTTATTTTTGTATAGATAGTTGCTCCTACTGCAGCGGCAAACACTCCTGTATAAAAGACTACAGGCATTATGCTTTTATCTTCTTTGGCGATATACCTCCCCCAGCCTGGTAATATAGCAGATGCTAAAATTACTCTTTTTCTACTAGGAGAATACCAAATCTTTTTTTCTAGCTTTTCCTCTAATACAGTTTGTTTATCTTCTTTTATAAAGATTTTTGAATTTTTAAAAGCATAACCTTCTTTTCTGATGCTGATATCATATTTGCCTACAGAGTGTTTTTGTATTAAGGGAGTGGTTCCCAAATAGTTATTATTGATATATACTTCTGCATCAAAGGGTATGGAAGTAACTTTTAAGATACCTTTTTTGGCGATAAGTTTCACATCGATTCTTTTTTCTTTTCCTCTTAGAACATCTACTTTGTAACTCTTAGTGAAATAACCTTCTTTTTTAATTTCTATAAAACACATTCCCTCTAAAAGTTTTTTAGAAATGCTAGTTGTACCTACTTTTACTTTATCTATATAGATATCAGCATCGGTATTTACCTGTATTTGGAGTGTTCCAAAAAGAGGCTTGAGTTGGAAATTTAAATCCTCTTGCTTTTGTAAATCTATAGTCTTTTCTGAGAATTCATACATAGTTTTCTCTACCTTTATGGTATGCTTACCTTTGAGTATATTAGTAAAAGTATGAGGTGTTATTTTACCTGTAGGTTTAGAGTCTATCATAATCTCAGCTCCTTGTGGAGAAGAATTTATTGCCAGTGAGGTAAAGAGAGGAAGAAGTTTGAGATTTAATTTTTTAGTTTCTCCTTCTTGATTTATTTTTACTTGAGTATGAACAGATTGGTATAAGTCTTTTTTTAGTGTAATTTGGTATTTTCCTATAGAAAGTGACTTTTGAAAAGGAGTTTTCATACTTGTGTTTTTACCGTTAATATACACCGTAGCACCTTGAGGAACGCTATTAATTACTACAAATCCAGGGAGTACCATTTCTCGTCGTTTTACAATTTTAGTATCTACTCGTATAATCATTTCATAAGTGGTCAGTTCTTTGATAGAAATAGGTAATTGGTATTTTAATTTTTCATATCCTTTAGTAAATACTTCTATCCTTACTTCAGCGGGAGATATATATACCCAGTACTCTCCGTTTTTATATTCTACTTCAGTAATACCATACGAACTGTCAAAACGCAAATCTTCTAAGGCAGAATTTATTTTAATAATCGCACACTTTTCACCGTTTTTGTCCTTTTTAAGATGCAGGCGAGCTTCTATAGAGTTTGCCTCTTTGAACTCTGTTACGTACATTTTCTGTGCATTTGCCATTGTTAAAAATAGTAAAAAAGATATAAGTAGTATTTTATTCATTAGCTAATAGAAATATATTTAATGTAAATTTGCAAGTTATAATTTTTTTTTATTTAAACTTAAAATTTTAAACCGTATTATATTTATTCTTGAAGGTCGTCTATACTATCTTATTTGTATTTTGAGTAAGACTAATTGAATTAGTTCTTTATACATAGGGATATTATAGCATTTGATCTATCGCCACTATTACTACTAGAGATGATACTGTTTTTGTGTATGTATATAATAGGAACCATCATTTTCATCTATGGAGTGCCTGAATAGTAAATAAGTCATAAGATAAATATTTTTTAATAATTTCACCATTTTGCCTTCTAAAATGAATAGTATGTAAATTATTCGGTTTTTTATTTTTTATTCATAAATAAGCCAGGTTGGCGAAAATCTTTAACCATACTTCCATTTCCCCTGGCCTTTATATTTTGAATGTTATTTCTTTCTTTATATTGAACCCTAAATTTGGTTTTTCACCTACTACAGTGCCAAAGATAGGGTCTTCTATATCTAATGTTTTAGCGTAAATCATGTTTTATCACCCTTGATTTGAACCTTTATTTGTGTAGTACTTACTTTAATTTTTATCCTTATGTAATTGTTCAAAGGTAAGTATGTAGGTACTTTAAGTAAGTATCTCCTATTCTTCTTTATGAGAAACTACACTCTATAACAATTTGAAAATAAAATTGCTATCAAAAAGGCACTAAAAATATCTTCCATATAATTACAATTTAAAAATTAATATTCAAAGACAACATAGGAGTATTAGTATTTAAATCGTATGTTGGATTAATATCTATAGCTATTCCACCTTGTTCTTCTATTTCTAAAAATAGAGCCTCTAATAAGTTAAGAGTATATATACCTATAGCAGCATACATGAGTACATTAGATAATTTTAGTCTTGCTTCGTATTTTTCATACATTTTCTTAGAGTAATGCCAGTTGTGGGAGTAATACGTGTACCTATCATTGGAAAAACTAGTATTAGAATTTCTATAATCTTTATACATCAAATAGTAATTCTCTGCTTTATATCTCTCGTTCATAGAAGCACTTACTAAAGCTGCTATTGCCCCAGTATACACAATTATTGGGGTAATATTCTTATCTTGTTTGGCAATATATCTACCTAATCCCGGAAGTAAAGCAGAAGCAATAAACACTTTTGAACGACTCGGTTTCTCTAATCCTAAAATAGCATTACTTATAGATTCACTATCTCTTACTGTACTTTCACTATCCGTTCTTTTAAATTCACTACCACTAACCATTCTTTTAGATTCAGTGCCACTAACCATTCTTTTAGATTCAGTACTACTATCTGGTCTTTTAAATTCACTATCCATATCACTAAAATGATCTTTTAGATTTTTAAAACCATTTCTAGCGTTATAACTATTATAACTATCTTCTGCATAATACCTTTTAGGCTTTTTGTTTTTCTTAGGCAAAGGAGTTAAAACTTCCTCTATAAGAACTTGCTTACCTCCCTCTATCGAGCCTTTTAATCTTTTAGATACATATCCATTTTTTTGGATAACTATATTGTAATTCCCTACAGGATATCTTTTTACCAAAGGTGTTTTTCCTATGTGTTTACCATTTACATATACATCTGATTCAAATGGAGTAGATATGATTTCTAAAATCCCTTTTTCTCTGACTAAGTTATTTACATTCAAATTTTTTGTTTGTTCTCTAAATACATCTATTCTATAACTTTTCGTTTCGTACCCTTCTCGTTTGACTTCCACAAAGTACATTCCCTCCGCTAATTTTTTAGTGATGCGAGAAGTTCCTACTTTACGTTTATCTATGTATATATCGGAACCTAATGGAGCATTTACATTGAGTACCCCAAATATAGGTTTAAGACGAAAATCTAATTTCTCATGAGATTGTAAGTCTAACTTTTGTTCAAAAGTTTGATACATAGGTCTATTTACAGTAATCGTATGTTCCCCCTTTAGTATTCTATTAAAGGTATAAGGAGTATTTTTACCCGTAGGCATCGAGTCGATAATAATTTCAGCTCCACTAGGTACAGAGGTTACTTCTAGGGAAGTGAATAGAGGTTTGAGTATAAGATTTAGTTTTTCTGTTTGTGCCTCTTCTATTACTATTTGATTTATAGTAGTTTGGTAGTAGCTCAGTTTTGTAGTAATTTGATGTCTACCCACAGGTAAAGATTTTTGAAATGGAGTTTTTCTTCCAGTATTTTTACCGTTTATATATACTATAGCACCTTGTGGCTGACTATTTATAATTAAAAAACCAGGGAGTACACTTTCTTCTCGTTTTACTATTTTGGTATCTACTCTCAAGGTCATCTCATAAGTAGTAAGTTCTTCTACAGAAAGAGGTATATTATATTTGAGTTTTTCATATCCTTTAGTAAATACTTCTAGCCTTACTTCAGCAGGAGAAACATATATCCAGTATTCTCCATTTTTTTGTTCTACTTTAGTAACTCCATAAGCACTGTCGAATCGTAGGTTTTCTAAAGCAGTATTAATTTTGATAACTGCACATTTTTCGCCATTAATATCTCTCTGGGAGTGTAGTCTAGCTTCTAAAGAATTAACTTTTTTAAATTCTGTAACATACATTTTTTGAGCATTTGCTATGACACACCAAAACAATAAAAATAAAATGATTGACTTTTTCATGATGTTTTAAGAATATTAATTATTTAATTTTGGCGCAATGTAATAAAAACTCGATACCTATTCGTATAATTTTGTTTGAATTGAAAGTAAAAACTATTTAATTGGATATATAGTTAGTGTAATTGTTTATGATGCTATGCTTTACCCATCAATATACTTACAGCATTACCTCCAAACCCTACAGCATTGATGAGTATTTTATTTAGATTTTGGGTTTGATATTGTTTTTCTAAAAAAGGTACATTTATAAAATCATTATTTTGCAGCATTAATATAGCATATTCTATACTAAAGGCACCTGAAGCCCCTAAAATATGATCTATCTTCCATTTATTATTTGTAATTAAGGGAGTGTTCTTTCCAAATATTTTTTCTATGGCATAATATTCAGCCAAATCTCCTTTTATCGTTCCGGATGTGTGTGTTACAATTATATCTATATCATTGGGATTTATTCTTTGTATAGCCATTTGCATAGACTTTTGAAAACATGTTCCCATATCTAAATGTTTATATTTGTTTTCTTTTTTAAGTAACTCCATCTGTAAGTAATAGGCTGAGGCTATACTACTGCATAGAACTCGATTTTTACCTATGTATTTGGTTTTGATAAGTGTTTCTTCTGTAAGATAATTACGGTATATACTTATGGAGTCATTGCCTAAAGCAGATATGGATCCTACAGAAGTAATGACTATTTTATTAGTTGGCATAAAGATATTAAATCTAAGATTTCTCAGTGCAAGAGTAGTTTATTTTTTATCTGTACTTTTTATTATTTGAAATTTACTTTTTAATTTTAAGAATCCCATTTCAAAATAACGGTAAGACAAATCTGATATTAATAATGTAATCAATACAGAACCTGTATATAGCACAATATTGAATGTTACTAGATTATCTTTTAATGGCGTTTGATATAGAAAGTTCATCAATAATGCAATTACCATAGTATGATACATATATATCCCATACGAGATATTACCTAAACGAGTAAAGAGTTTATTTTCTAATTTAAATTTGAAATTGTCATTTACTGATACGTTCATTATAAATAAAGTAAATACAACTCCTTCTATAATGGTAATTCCTATAAAATGTATACCCGACAACATAATCATTATCAAAGCTACAAAAATAATTATCTGGGTAAAGGTATGATAGATGATTTTTAACAATTTTTGTTTATTGTGAAATAATATATAAGCCCCTATAGCTCCTACTGCCATTTGTTCTATTTGTAATAATGAAAATAATTTATACAAATTTTCATCTATAAAATAAAGTAATATTTGCAAAAACATCTTTAGAATGATAAAAATAATCAAAAACTTTAAGATACAATCTTTAAATTTCTTAATTAGAAGTGGCCAAATAATATAAAATTGTTCTTCTACTCCTATGCTCCAAGATTGATTTAACCCTATCATGGTTCTACCCCATACACGAACTAGGTTAGGAAATAATAACAAATACACTATAAACCATTTAAAACTAAAATGTTTCTGTATTTGCTGAGGGAACAAATCGTAGTCTAATATATAAGGTAATACAAAAAAGCCGATAGTGATGAGTAAATAATATAAAGGCCATATCCTTAATATTCTTCGAAGATAAAACTTTTTTACTGATACAGTATTGGTTTTTCTCACTTCATCCATAAGTAAATAAGTAATTAAAAAACCACTTAATACAAAAAATAGTGAAACGGCTTTGTGTCCCAAAGCATCAATAAAAGGAGTATCCCAATGATTTGGAATGTTAAACCAAAATTTATTCTGTTCTATATGATGAAATATAACTGCTGTAGCAGCAAAAAATCTGACTGCATTCAACCCTGAAAAATATACTTTTTTCTCTTGTGTTTTATTTGTATTCAATTTTTTGTATTTTATGTTTTATGAATTCTAACCCTGTGCGTAAAATTAAAGCTATACTTGTTTTTATTTCTTTTTTTAATCGAAACATTCCAAACAATATCCCAACAGATATTGTACCTATCGTAATCATTGCTACGGCATAGATACTTTTAAAATATATAATAACTATAATATCTCCTAGTATATTAAATACTACCATCAAAAATATTTTTATCATATTGTATTTAGGACAATTCAAACTATCTAATGCAATACCCAAATACCTATCCAAAGGTAATAGTAAGGCGTATATTATAAAAATTTTAAATAGTGATGCATAGGGCAAATATTTTTCTCCACCTAATATCAATACCAATTCATCTGAAAAAATAAAACAAAATATATATACCGGTACTAAAATTAAAGTAACCAAACTCACATAATAATTGAATATATAGGCAGCCCTATCTTTATTACTACTGTTCTTAGCCATTTTAGGAAATAGAGTAGCTCCAAAACTCCTTACAGGAACTTCTACAAGTTCTATAATTCTATAAGGTATATTATAAAAAGCAACAAATGTACTCCCCATCATAATATTAATGATAAAAGTATCAGAACTTTTTAAAAGGTTAGTACCAATTACTGTTCCTAAACTGTATTTTCCAAAATTAAGTTGCCTCTTTATAGTCATTCTACTTGCTTTGAAAATATACTTTATGCCACTCCAACCTATTAATATTGCTACTATAGAAGCTAAGATATTCCAAGCGATATAAGCCCTTACTAATATATCTATATTTAAGCCTTTGTAATACCCATAAATAGATATACTTAGATAAGGGAGTACTATACACAACCTGAGCAAAAATATAGGTAAAAACTTATACTTGGCTTGCATATACCAAGTACTTATAAAGAAAGGCAAGTTACAAAATACTAATAATGGATACCAAGTAAAAAATATATCAAAATGATGTCGAGTAATTTGTTTATCAAATAAAGTATTTGCTAATATTAATATGGATGCTATGAGAATGCTTATGATAAAGGCTATTATCCAAGATGAAGCAATACTTTCATTTTTAGTATCCTTAGCAGAAAATTTAACTAGTGCTGAGCGAATAAGACCTGCTCTAAACATATCAAAAAAACCTATAGCAGTTAAAAATAATAGCCATTTTCCCATATCCTCTTTACTGAATACACGGGCTATAATCATAAAAGAAAAAAGGTTAAACATAGCACTCATCCCATTGCCAAATAATGAAATAAAATTTGCTCCTCTTACGATATTTAATATTTTCCTTAGCAAAATTAAAAATATACCCTAATTTTAATATTTTTTAGGTTAACAACATATGCAAATATACTAAACTTTTTTATGATTTAAGTAATGATACCTAAAAATAGTTACCTTTGACGCACATTTTTAAACAATTGATTATAAACAAAAAGAAATGAATGATTTATTATTATATCTTGAATTAGGTCTTAAACATATTTTAGATGTCAATGGATACGATCATATCTTATTTATTATAGTTTTGATATGTTTACACAGTTTTAAAAATCTTAAACAAATTCTAATCTTAGTCACTGCATTTACCTTAGGGCACTCTATTACTTTGGCTATCTCCACACTTGACATATTAACTGTAGACTCTGATTTTATCGAACTTTTAATACCCATTACTATATGTCTTACTGCTTCCAAAAATATACTATCTCCATCTAAAAATAAAAATATCAAATTCAATTATCTTTTAGCAATTGTATTTGGTACTATACACGGCATGGGATTCTCAAATTACTTGAAATCTATTTTGGTAGAAGCAGATGAAATACTTATCCCTTTGTTGGGTTTCAACATAGGATTAGAAATAGGACAAATTATCATAGTACTTCTCTTTTTGATTCTACGCTTTCTACTGCTTGGCATGTTCAATATCCAAAAACGCGATTGGGTAATGGTGATCTCTTCTATAGTTATGGGAATGTGTATTTTCATTATGCTTAAATAAATAAGCCCATAAACAATACACAATTAAAAAATCTATTTGCTAACACTATTCAAATTAATACAATAAATGAAGATTCCTTATTAAAATTTACAGAAAAGTAACCCATAAACTCTAACTACTTTAATTTTGCTCCTTTCCCAAAGCAATCCCAAACGAAAAAACTAATGATGAATATATCGTACTATTTACTTAAAAAATGATTAAAAAACAAGACGCAGAAAAAAACAGCATTAAAACTGTACAGACAAATTGCAATTTGTCTCAACACAAAAACGAAAAATTAGCAACCCTTAAAAAACTGATACCAAATTTGGTAAACTCTGATAATCAAATAAATACCACCGCCTTACAAGATTTTGTGGACGATTGCAGTAGAGACAAAAAATCTTTTGTCTCTACAAGCAACAACAAGGGATATGAATTGACATTTGCAGGCAAAGGGATTGCAAGGGCAAAAGCCGATAGTGAAACGGCATTTGAATTACAATTTGAACCCAAACAATCCAAGATTCCGCATCAAGTGCGGAATGACCAAAACGCCACAGTCATTGCGGGCGATGACCCGCAATCTCAACCACACACACAAGGTCATTGCGGGCTTGACCCGCAATCTCAACCACACACACAAGGTCATTGTGGGCTTGACCCGCAATCTCAACCACACACACAAGGTCATTGTGGGCTTGACCCGCAATCTCAACCACACACACAAGGTCATTGTGGGCTTGACCCGCAATCTCAAAACACCGTAATAAGAGGTGACAATTTAGAAGTACTAAAAATCCTAAAACAAAATTATTTTGAAAAAATCAAAATGATTTACATTGACCCGCCCTATAACACCAAAAGTGAAAATTTTATTTACAACGATAACTTTAAGCAAAGCGAAGAGGAATTGATAGAAAATTTTGGCTTAGATGAAAACACCACCGATTTTTTACAAAATGTTTACGGCACCCGAAGCCATAGCGGTTGGCTTGCTTTTATGTACCCGCGTTTAAAATTGGCAAGGGATTTGCTAAAAGAGGATGGCGTTATTTTTATTAGCATAGACGACAACGAACAAGCCAACCTAAAAATCATGTGCGATGAAATTTTTGGGGAGGAGAATTTTTTAGGGCAAATTGTAGCCCAAACGAACCCAAGAGGAAGACAATTAGATAAATTTTTAGCAAAAACTTTCGAGTATATATTGGTATTTAGTAAAAATATAAATGAGGCAAAAATTTTAGAAATTCCAAAGTCTGAAAAAACCATGAAAGAATATAATATGAAAGATGAAATTGGAAATTATAGACTTTTAGAATTAAGAAATAGAGGTTCTTCTCAATTTAATCGTATAACTCGCCCAAATCTTTATTTTCCAATTTATATAAATCCAGAAACAAGAGATATATCTTTAGAAAAAACTGAAAAATTTAGTGAAACAGCTTTGCCTTTAAATTCTAAAAAAGAAGATGGGTGTTGGACTTGGAGTAAGGATAAAATTGTTAAAGATTTTAATTTCCTAACCGCAAAAAAGACAAAAGATGGAATTTGGAGAGTTTTTAGAAAGGATTATATTCCTAAAGGAGGTGCAACTTCAAAAGAAAAAACATTATGGATTGAAAAAAACATTAACCATGAAAATGGAAAAGAATTAGTATCAACATTACTAAAATCAGGCGTGTTTGATTTCCCCAAATCAACTGAAATTATAAAAAAATGTTTAAGAATAGGAGCTAAGCCTAACGACCTCATCCTAGACTTTTTCGCAGGTAGTGGAACAACGGGCGATGCCGTCATGCAACTCAACGCAGAAGACATTTCGGCAGGCTCAATGCAAGTGGGGAAACAAAGAAAATTTATTTTGGTGCAATGGGACGAGAAAATAGATAAAAAGAAGAATGCAGAAGCCTATAAATTTTGCAGGGAAAATAATTTTGAACCTGTGATTAGTAGCATTACAATAGAACGGTTAAATAGGGCGGGGGAGAGATTGCGGAACAAGTCCGCAATGACAAGAAAGGGTGATTCCACGCAACCAAAAAGTCATTCCGAACCAAAAAGCCATTCCGCACCAAAAAGTCATTCCGCACTTGATGCGGAATCTCTATTTAAAGATGAGATGGCGAATCAAGTCCGCCATAAAGACAAGCAGAAAGTCATCGCGGGCAACGACCCGCAATCTCAACCACACGCGCAAAGTCATTGCGGGCTTGACCCGCAATCTCAATTGGACATCGGCTATAAAGTCTTTTCACTCACCAAAAAACCAAAATTGGCAGAACAAGACGGTTTGTTTAGATTGGTAAACGAACGGAAAACCGCCGCGGATACGCTATACAATATGCTTTGTGGGACTGGTAAACCCTTGCATACATCCTTTAAAGAATTGATAGCGGATAAATTATATTTGGTGGAAACAACCACCCCTAACCCCTCCTTAAAAGGAGGGGAATTTCAAGGAGAGGTCAGCAACTCACTTAAAGGAGGGGAGCAAGGGGAGGTTGATAATGGAAAATTTTTATATGTACTGGGGGAAATATCACTTGACAAATGGGAAACGGTAGGGACAAACCCTTGTGTTTGTCCCATAGACGAATGCCAAATCTATATTGACGGTTACAGTGATATATCTTTAGAAAATTGGTTAAATTTGTTTGGGCTAAATGAAAAGGATAAAGAACGGGTGACGGTGGTTTATTAGGTTTAAAAAATATTATAAAATGAATAGAGCAGAAGAATTTAGAAATACTGAATTTAATAACCGTTTAAATAATATTAAAGCAACGATTAAAAAAATTGATAAATTAACAATACTTAATGCAGAGACTTTGAAAAGTTTTAATCGGTATAAAAAAGTTATTAAATATATTGAAAGTTATATTGAATTAGTTGATTTTGATTTATTAACAGAAAAGGAATTATCTAACTTAAGAAGTATGGCAGATAGTGGTGATTTATATTGGTCTTTTGAAAGATTAAACTATTGTATTAGAGATGATTTTAATGGTAAGTGGGAACATTATATTAAAGAAGCAAATATTCATATAGACAATTGTTTACCAACGATAAAAAATATTTTTCCAAAATTTATTTTACCCAAACAAAGTATTAAAAATGTTTTTGAGGAATATAATAAAACGATACAAGAACATCTTAATAAAATAGATTTTGATAATTCTGTAAAAGCGAGTACGCAAATACAAGAAATTTTAGAGAATGAAAAAATAGAAAGAATCAATAATTTTTTTGATAAAATTTATCAAGGAGATGATAAAAATAAATCATTGGAAAGAAAAAAAGATGATATTTATAAGGATATAGAAGAAATTAAAAATAAAATACAAGAATCCTCTAACAAACAAGTTGAGTTAAATAATTATTACACAAAAATTTTTGGGGAATTTGATGAAGGAACAGAAGAAAGAAAAGGTGGACTAAAAAAGGAAATAGACAGTAGAAAAGAAGAGTTAAACAATTTTAAACAAGAACAAGAAAAGGTTTTAAATACGCTAAAAGATCAAATAAAAGGTTTGATGCCCAATGCTGTAAGTGTAGGTTTAGCAAAAGCCTTTTCTGATGAGAAAAAGAATTTTAAAAAAGCTATAAAGAAATGGAACTGGGGTTTTATTGGTTGTATTTCTACTCTTGTAGTTTTTTCCTTCATAAAGTTATTTTGGTTGGAAGTAGATTTCACAACATTACAAAGTTCTCTCAATTTTGTACTTTCAGGTTTACCTATTATTTTACCTTTAGTTTGGTTGGCAATTTATTGTGCTAAGAGACGCAGCGAAAACAGTATGTTATTACAAGAATATACGCACAAAGAAACTTTTGCTAATTCATATAGTAGTTATAAAAACCAAATAGAAGATTTAAAAGAGGAAGATAGAACACTTTTAAATGAACTTTTAAGAAAAGCAATAGCCATTATATCTAAAAACCCAACAACAGTTTTAGGCAAGAATCATTCAGGGGATTTGCCAGTAGATGAGATACAAAAAACAGCAAAAGAAGTAGTTAAAACTGTAAATTCAAGATCCTAAACCACAACAATAATATTTAAAACACCTCCATATATTAAAAAAAATTACCACCGAAAAAAATGAACAAAAACTGCAAACCCAACCGCCTAAAAAATTACGATTATTCACCAAATGGGGCGTATTTTGTAACAATTTGTACCATTGATTAAATTTGTTTGGGTTAAATGAAAAGGGTAAAGAACGGGTGGCGGTGGTTTATTGATTTTTTAAACAGATAGAAAGTCATTGCGGGCTTTGACCCGCAATCTATAAAAGATGAACATAAAAGGATACATATACTTTTTAACTAATAAAAACAATAAAGTTTTGTACACTGGCGTAACCAATGATTTAATTCGTAGAATTTATGAACATAAAGCAAAAATTAACACAGGTTTTACCTATAAGTATAATTGTAATAAATTGGTTTATTATGAGGTTTTTCAATCAATAACACAAGCCATTCAAAGAGAAAAACAATTAAAAAATTGGAAAAGAGAATGGAAAAACAAACTTGTTGATGAAAACAATAAAAATTGGGAAGATTTAAGTAAAGAAATAAGTTTACATGAGGAATATATAAACAGTGTAAAAGAGCATTATAATGAGATTGCGGGTCAAGCCCGCAATGACGAATAAAGAGAAAAGGGTAAAGAAAGGGTGGCGGTGGTTTATTGATTTTTTAAACAGTAGAAAGTCATTGCGGGCTTTGACCCGCAATCTATAAAAGATGAACATAAAAGGATACATATACTTTTTAACTAATAAAAACAATAAAGTTTTGTACACTGGCGTAACCAATGATTTAATTCGTAGAATTTATGAACATAAAGCAAAAATTAACAGAGGTTTTACCTATAAGTATAATTGTAATAAATTGGTTTATTATGAGGTTTTTCAATCAATAACACAAGCCATTCAAAGAGAAAAACAATTAAAAAATTGGAAAAGAGAATGGAAAAACAAACTTGTTGATGAAAACAATAAAAATTGGGAAGATTTAAGTAAAGAAATAGGTTTAGATGAGGAATATATAAACAGTGTAAAAGAGCATTATAATGAGATTGCGGGTCAAGCCCGCAATGATGAATAAAGAGAAAAGGGTAAAGAAAGGGTGGCGGTGGTTTATTGATTTTTTAAACAGTAGAAAGTCATTGCGGGCTTTGACCCGCAATCTATAAAAGATGAACATAAAGCAAAAATTAACAGAGGTTTTACCTATAAGTATAATTGTAATAAATTGGTTTATTATGAGGTTTTTCAATCAATAACACAAGCCATTCAAAGAGAAAAACAATTAAAAAATTGGAAAAGAGAATGAAAAAACAAACTTGTTGATGAAAACAATAAAAATTGGGAAGATTTAAGTAAAGAAATAGGTTTAGATGAGGAATATATAAACAGTGTAAAAGAGCATTATAATGAGATTGCGGGTCAAGCCCGCAATGACGAATAAAGAGAAAAGGGTAAAGAACAGGTGGCGGTGGTTTATTGAAGTTTTTTAAAATGAATAGTTGTGAAGTTAAAAAAAAAGTAAAAATAATGAAGAGATTACAGAATATATCTAAAAAAGTATGGCTTGTATTATTGACCGCATTAAGCATCGCTTTAATATGGTACTTTTTCTTAGCCAAACAGTATAAAACCTATCATTTAATTAGCCAACAAGGTGATGAAGCCGTTGTAGTGCTATACAAAACTCGACTTGAAAAATATTACAATAATGTAAAGCTAACATTTAAAGGCAAGCAGTATCAGCTTAAAAAGTGTTGTATCTGCCTCTGGAGCAAAGTTTGCCAATGGTGATGAGAGTGTTGTTTATTGGAATAAAGCACAATGGAACACTATTTGGATCGGTAAAAAAGAGTATGATCTAACTGAAATAAAAAATATTGAAAAATATAAAAAGTAGTTTCATAAAAAAATCCATGCTAAAAAAAGAATTGATTGGTATCCTCTCTGCTGTATTTGTTTTGTTGGCAATGTCCTATATGTTCAGCTTATTTCGTTTTTTAGAAAACTTGAGCTTTTTACAACGGATTAATCCTTCAAATGCTTGGGATTTCTTTATTGCATTTTTAACTTATAACGATAAAACAGAACGCTTTGAAAATGCTAATTATTGGACTCAATTGCTTGCATTTTTGATGTTATTATTACCTTCATTACTTACTTATGTTTTAATTAAATTTTTAAAAGGAAAACAATAGAGGGCACTTTGAAAAACAACAATATCAAGAAGATTGCATAGAAAACATTGTAAAAGTATTGGAACAATGCGAGGTACGCCACAATAATTTTTAAAACCTGACTAAATGATTAAATTAAAAAGTAAATATTGTTTAGAAAAGAATATAACAATAGAGACTGTGTCTATAGTTGTAAAAAATCATATAATAAACGATAAAAAAACGCTACATATAGTATAATTATAGAACCAAAAATTTGTATATTTGTCTCATGAATTTTTTGAAGAAAAAACCTATTAAATAGTCTTGATCTAAATAATTTTACTATGAAAACACTAAAAACAATTCTATTTTTCTCTTTTTCAGTTTTTTTCTTTGCCTGTCAAAAAAAAGATGATGAAGTCAAAGAAATCAAAAGTAACTTAGCGGTTTTGAAAACCTTAGCTATTAAGGAAATTCCAGATTATACCTTAACGATTGATGAAAAGAAAAAGCAGTTAAAAGGCTACCTTGCCTATAATCCCACTTATGTAAGTGTATTAGAAAATGGAGCGACTCCTGTATTCAAAATTTCCGAAAAAGCTACAGTCAAAGTAGGTGATAAGGTTTTGAAAAGTGGAGCTACTAAAGTAAGACTCAAAAAAGTACTCACCGATAGAGATATAGACATTATGGGCACCAAAGTAACGGTAAAAGATACTCATTTCACGGGGGAAGTAAAAGTAGTTGCAGAAGATGGTCAAAATACCCAGCAGTATATTTTAATGTTGTATATGGTAGGGCAAGCTATAAATACCGCTAAATTAGTGGAAAGCTATTACCCTACCGCTAAATACATAGGTATACACAGAAGTAGTTCTGCCAGTAAAGCACAATTAGACCGTGTATATAATGGGGTTAAAAAAATAATGAATAGCCTAGATAGTACCATTGTTAGAGGTATTTTAAAGAATAATGCCAAACTACTTGTTTTAAGAGACGAAGCAGAAGCAACTTCAGAACCTTATTTTATGCAATTAACACCTTTGGAGGGTATTTATGTTAATAACGGAGGTAAAGATGAAACCCTGCCTGATGCGACAACAGGTATTGCTAGCTCCGAATTAGAATTCACCTACTTATCAGTTTATTACGCTATTTCTATAGAACCCTCATTAACTGAATGCTTTACTGAGTTAAAAGCCGCTTATAAAGAAGCGGCAGATAAGGGGCTTTTTAAACCAGGTGATGCTTATAAAGATGGTTATAATGACCCTATACACGCAGTAGCTTCTAGAAATAATGTCTTAAAATACGGTAGTTTTATCTTTAATTTGTACAAAACTTATTATACAAGTAATAGGATGACAACTTTAGGTGAATACAAAATCGCTGACCGTGCCGATATACTAAGTAAAAACCCATTGGCACACGCGTTTATGAAAAAATACTTTGATAAATAACGTAAAAGGTAGCGATATTTTTTTAGAAAAATGGTATTTACAACCTATTAAAAATGAAATAGATTTTGTTCTTGGTTTGTTGAGAAAAATAGATAATCCTACCACCAAAAAAATAATAATCATTATTTTAAGAAGAACCATTCGTTCATGCAGAGCAACTACACACGCAGATTTAGCGACCTTAAAAAAGCCTATAGCACAAACTTATTAAAGAAGAGTATATATTAAACCCTAAGGACTTTGAAAAACAACAAGATATGAAACAGAACGGTTTTAAAACTATACAGGCAAATAGCACATTGTCAAAACAGAAAAATGTAAAATTAGAAGCGTTAAAAAAACTTGCTCCCAATCTTATCAATTCCGACAATCAATTAGATATTAACGCCTTAGCAGATTTTTTGGACGATTGCAGTACAGACAAATTGCAATTTGTCTCAACAAGTAACAACAAGGGATATGAATTGACATTTGCAGGCAAAGGGATTGCAAGAGCAAAGGCGGACACTGAAACGGAATTTGAATTAAAATTTGAACCTACGCAATCCAAGATTCCGCATCAAGTGCGGAATGACAAAGGACAAGTGCGGAATGACGATAATCGAACAGTCATTGCGGGCGATGACCCGCAATCTCAACCACAAACACAAGGTCATTGCGGGCTAAAACCCGCCCCAACCACAAACACACAAGGTCATTGCGGGCTAAAACCCGACCCAACCACAAACACACAAAGCCATTGCGGGCTAAAACC
Source organism: Ichthyobacteriaceae bacterium (assembly GCA_965226285.1). Classification (GTDB taxonomy): domain Bacteria; phylum Bacteroidota; class Bacteroidia; order Flavobacteriales; family Ichthyobacteriaceae; genus CBDDCQ01. The sequence continues at coordinate 1,623 of CBDDCQ010000004.1, read as the reverse complement.
CGACCCAACCACAAACACACAAGGTCATTGCGGGCTTGACCCGCAATCTCAAAACACCGTAATAAGAGGCGATAATTTAGAAGTGTTGAAAATATTAAAACAAAACTATTTTGAGAATATCAAAATGATTTACATTGACCCACCTTATAACACCAAAAGCGAAAACTTTATTTACAATGATAATTTTAAACAAAACGAAGAGGAATTGATAGAAAATTTTGGCTTAGATGAAAACACCACCAATTTTTTACAAAATGTATATGGAACAAGAAGCCATAGCGGTTGGTTGGTGTTTATGTACCCGCGTTTAAAATTGGCAAGAGATTTGCTCAAAGAGGATGGCGTAATTTTTATATCTATTGACGACAACGAACAAGCAAACCTTAAAATAATGTGCGATGAAATTTTTGGGGAGGAGAATTTTGTGGGGCAGTGGAATTGGTATAAATCAAAGACACCACCTAATTTATCTAAAAAAATAAAAAAAAACATAGAGTATATCCTTTGTTATGAAAAACAAAATATAGATGCTAAATATAAAGGATTATTAAAAAAAAGTAAAAGTGATGACCCTTTTATAAACGCTACTAATTCTATAAAAAAACTTTGTTTTCCCGAAAACTCAATAAATGTAAATAAAGAGTTTAAAAAAGGTGTTTATGGGACAGAAAAATATCCAAATAAAATTTATAATGACTTATTTATTAAAAATGGAAAAAACAAAAATAGTATAACATTTGAAAATAAATTTAGATGGACACAAGAAAAATTAAATGAGGAATTAAAAAACGGAACAATTATAAATTTAAGTGTTAATGGTGTTTTATCCTATAAAAAGAAAAATTATGACCCAGAAGTCCCTCCAAATTTTATAAGTGCTGAAATTGGAGATACAAACGAAAATGCCAGTAATTATTTAATATCTCTATTTGAAAAAAAGATATTTGATTATCCCAAACCAACATCTTTAATAAAATATCTTATAAATTTTATTTGTGATAAAAACGATCTAATTCTTGACTTTTTCGCTGGTAGTGGAACAACGGGCGATGCCGTCATGCAACTCAACACAGAAGATGGGGGCAACCGTAAATTTATCTTAGTACAATGGGATGAGACAATAAAGAAAAACACAGAAGCCTATCAATTTTGTATAGATAACAATTTTGAACCAGTTATACCAAGCATTACAATAGAACGGTTAAATAGGACGGGAGAGAGATTGCGGAACAAGTCTGCAATGACAAAAAGAAAAGGTCATTCCGTGCCTGACACGGAATCTCTATTTAAAGATGAGATGGCGGATCAAGTCCGCCATAAAGACAAGCAGAAAGTCATTGCGGGCAACGACCCGCAATCTCAATTGGACATCGGCTATAAAGTTTTTTCTTTGACTCAAAAACCAAAATTGGCGGAACAAGGCGGTTTGTTTAGGTTGGTAAACGAACGGAAAACCACCGCGGATACACTATATAATATGCTTTGTGCTACTGGTAAACCCTTGCACAGTCCAATAGAAGAATTGATAAAAGATAGGTTGTATTTGGTGGAAGAGATTCCGCATCAAGTGCGGAATGACAATACGCAAAGTCATTGCGGGCTTGACCCGCAATCTCAAAAATA
>CBDDCQ010000003.1:0-48556 GCA_965226285.1 Ichthyobacteriaceae bacterium | reverse complement strand
TACCAATGCTAATGAGTTGAAGGAAGTAGAAATAATATCTAATCCGTGTGCATTTAAAAAAAATATTTAAATGAATAGAAAATTATTATTTATAATCATCACACTATTTTTGAGTCAAACGAGTGTTTATTCGCAAAATCCTTTAAAAGGAAGAGTTCTGAAAAAAGATGGTACTCCTATTGTAGATGCAGTGGTAGAAATTAGAGACAAAAGAAAATTAATAAACGGTAAAAGACTATTTAAGTTTACCAGTAAATCGATAGAAAAGCTCCCCAAGATAGGATACAAACCTTTGCGTTATACGATTACACTTTCAAATGACGAGGTATTAAAATTAGCCTTAAAAAGAGATTCTAATTTAGATGAGGTTACTCTACATGGGGGGAGAATTACCATCGTATCTAGTAGGATTACTTATAGAATAAATAGTGCAATATACGCTGAGGATACAAAAGCAATAGAAGTATTAGGAACTCTGTTAAACGTTTCCTTTATGGGAAGTAATTTGATAGTTGATGGCAGAGAAAAAGCTTTGGTATTTATTGATGGTATGGAGTCTTTGCAAGGAGAATTAAAAAAATTAAATGTCAATGAGTTGAAGGAAGTAAAAATAACGTCTAATCCGTGGTTATTTTATGGGGCAGCAGCTCCATTAGTAACTATAAAAATTACTACTAAAAAAAATATTTAAATGAATAGAAAATCATTATTTATAATCATCACACTATTTTTGAGTCAAATGAGCGTTTACGCACAGAATTTTTCAAAAGGAAGAGTTCTGATGCGTGATAAGATTACACTTTCAAATGACGAGGGATTAAAAGTAATCTTAAAAAGAGATTCTAATTTAGATGATGTTATTACTATAAATGGGGATGGAACTACCATCGTATCTAGTAGGATTACTTATAGAATAAATAGTGCAATATACGCTGAGGATACAAAAGCAATAGAAGTATTAGGAACTCTGTTAAACATTTCCTTTATGGGAAGTAATTTGATAATTGATGGCAGAGAAAAAGCCTTGGTATTAATTGATGGTATAGAGTCTTTCCATGGAGAATTAAAAAAATTAAATGCTAATGAGTTGAAGGAAGTAGAAATAATGTCTAATCCGTGGGCATTTTATGGGGCAGCAGCTCCATTAGCAATTATAAAAATTATTAAAAAAAATATTTAAATGATTAATAGAAGATTATTATTTATAATCATCACACTATTTTTGAGTCAAATGAGCGTTTACGCACAGAATTTTTTAAAAGGAAAAGTTCTGAATAAAGAGGCTATTCCTATTGTAGATGCCATGGTAGAGATTGATAGCAAAAGACAATTTACAAATGATAAAGGGATATTTAAGTTCACTCAAAAAGCGATAGTTTCGGGAAAATTACCCATAAATATTTTTAGGACAGGATATCAATCTTTGCGTGATACGATTACACTTTCAAAGAATACTATTCTTCAAATGCAATATTTGGGCAAAGTATTAGAAGTAACTTTAAAAAGAGACCCTAATTATAATTTGGATGAGGTTACCGTAAAGGGGAGTGCAACTACCGTAAAAGCGAGTGGAGTTACCCATAGAATAAATAGTGAAAAATATGCTGAAGATACAAAGGCAACAGAAGTGTTAGGAACTCTGCCAAATGTTTATGCAACGAAAGATGAAGTGATAGTTGATGGCAGAAAAAATGCATTAGTATTTATTGATGGTATGGAGGCTATGCGGGGGGAATTAGAAAACTTGAATGTTGATGAGTTAGAGAGCGTAGAGGTCATATCTAATCCATCGGCATTTTATGAATTGGGAGCTTCATCAGCAGTTGTGAAAATTATTACTAAAAAGAAAAAAGAACGCTTTATTAAAGGAGCATTACGGGGGAGTGCGGACATAAGATTAGATGGCAATAATATTTTGCCTCCTTTGTTTTCTATAGCTCCCTCATTCTCATTTAAAACTGAAAATATTACCTTTAAGAGTAATTTATCTGTTCTTCAAAATACCCAGTATCAAAAATTAAATAGGGAGAGAAAATATAACACAGAGGTATTCAATAACAATTCTAATGGACAAATTAGGTACACTCAATTTAATTTGGGATCTAAAATGAAAATGATTTTAACACCTAAGTCTTATTTAAATTTAAATTTAAGTATTTTTGGATATGGTTATAATGGTGAAGATTTTGGTAGTTACACTCAAAAAAATATTAAAACAGATATTAAAGAAAACGATAATTTCAAAATGAGAAAAATATTTGGTTCTGCTATTTATGGGTATGATTTCAATCCAAAAAGCAAGTTATTTATAAAATATAAGTATAGAGATTATTTAGATGAGAGTGATTTTACTCGTTATGAAGGTAAAGATAAAAGAAAATATGTAGGTAATTTATCGTCTAATATGAAAGAATCTAGTTTTGCTTTGGTATATCAAAATAAAAAAGTAAAGTTGTTAGGAGTTCCATTGGAGTATTCACTGAACTATAAAAATATTTTTAGAAAACAGACACTCGATCAAAAAGAATTGAATCAGTATATCAATATAGTAGATGTAGATTCGGATATTAAATTTACTGATAAGTTTTCGATGTACGGTTCGCTTGCATTTGATTATTTTCAAAATTCGGATATAACCCCCCCTCAAAATAATGGCTCTTTTTTACCTACATTTTCTGCGGTGTATAAGTTTACAAATCATACTAATTTAAGAGTGCAGTATTCAAAAAGAGTCAATAGACCCAGTGCTGAACAACTTAATTCCAATGATTATGTTAATGTAGCTCATGTAATACGAGGAAATATGAATTTAAAACCTCAAATAAAAGATTCATATGAGCTTAGTTTGAGCACTTCAATAGATCAAACTTTTCTGTATTTTGGTGTATATTACCAAAGAACTCCAAATGCAATTATTCAAACGATTCATGAGGATGGAAATAGAATGATAAAAACGTATGAAAATACAGGAAAAGTGCAATTATACGGTGCTCATATGAGTATCAATGCTCGGTTATTTAATACCGTATTTTTAAATTTCTTTCCATCCATACAATATAATAATTACCATACTACTTCTAATAATTCTTTAGTAAAAGAAAACACTGGTTTTTCATATAGATTGATGTTAATGTTACTTGTACCTATAAAGAAAATTTTTACACTATCTATAAATGGACATTATAATTCAAATGATTACTCTTTAATTTCTAAAAGTTCGAATGTTCCTATTTTAGGAGTTTCGGCAAGAAAAACTTTTTTTAGTAGCAAATTAGAAATTGGGTTATACTACTATGGTTTATTTTCTAGTTTTATGGATAGCAAAACTGAGGTATCGTATAATAATTTCAGTGAAATTATCACTTCATCTAATAATAGTCACGCTATATCTTTAAGCATTACTTATAATTTTGGAAAATCCTTTGATGACTCTATTGATGATATAGATATTTCTAATGATGATATTCAGTTAAAGCAAAAGTAATAGGATATGAATAAAAAAATATTATCTCAAATTGTTTACTATTTATTGATTGTCTTCTTGTCTTATGTAATGATGAACAAGTTACTAAATATAGTAAGTTTTCAAATTAATATTTTTAAAACAGGAGTTTTTAGTAACCAAATGGCTAAATATTTATCTTATGTAGTCGTCTTTAGTGAATTTATAGTCTTGTTACTTTTATTGTTCAAAAGAAACTTGGGCTTATGGTTATTGCTCATAATGATTTTTTGTTTTACTATTTACATTACGTTATTATTCTATAACGGCAGGTATGAAGTTTGCGGTTGTGGAGGCATCTTAAATGGTTTACCTTACAAATATCATCTGCTTATCAATATAAGTTTAATATTCTCATCTTATTTTACATTAAAATATTATAAAAATGAAAATAAATAGTAAATTTTGGATAGTCGTAATAGTGATCTCTTTACTAATTATATTTTTCAAGTTTGAATTTCTTTTTTTAGGTGAGAGAAAATATATTTTTGAGAGAAATATCATACCAAAAACAATGTTTTCAAGGACAGATAGAAAAGAAATAGTAAATACGGAAGGATTAGTAAAACTTACAAATGAACTCATTTGTTTTTATAGTGAATTAAAACAGAATGCTACAAGGGTAACATACTACGATTTAAATACCTTTCAAAAGGTTAAGCAATTTGATTTTTCAGATACAGATTTTTCTCAAGTATTATATTTTAATAAGGAGAGTCTTTTTTTTACTAAAAATCTTATATTACATCATTATAATATACAAAATAAGACTACAAAGCGTATCCCCATAAAAGATTTTGAGGTAATTAATATAATAAGTTTGAATAATAATTCAACCCAGTTATTATTATTTGGTGAAAAGAAAGTTTCGGATTTTGAGTTTAAAACAGGGTTTTATATTTTTGATGTGATCACAAGACAAATGAAATTGTCTAAAGTTATCAATACAAATAGAGAAGCTAAAGCTATTGAAAATATATTAATGTATTCTGGTAGATTTAATAAGGAGGACAATATCGTAAATTATTTTTGTGATAAATATTCAGAAATATATTTCTTTGACAAAGATGGACAATTTCAAAAAACAATTCAAACTAAAGATAAAACTCCAAAAAGTAAAATTATCAATAATGAACATGGCTATTATTATGATAGAGGAGAAACCTATAGTGTTAATCGAGAAATTTCAGTATTTGGCGATCATGTATTTGTATTTTCATGTAGAACAAAAAGAGATGAGCATAAGGCAATCATGATAGATGTATATTCACTAAGCACAAAAGAATATTTGTATAGTCATAGATTGTTCTACAATCATAAAACAAGTTTTGATGTCAATTTTGTATCAAAAAATAAAAATGGGATGGTTATAAATTTTGATGATGATGTAGTAGAGTTTAAGATGAGAAAAAGACTCCAATAAATATTTAGGCTAAAGCATCAAAAAAATATAATTGAAAAATGATTGAACTGAATTTGTATTTTAAACGGTCTTAAATTATTTTACAGTCAAAATTAAAAAAAAATACAGTTGAGCTGCTAAAATGTTCGTTTTTAGCGTTCGCAAAATATTCAATTTAAAACCAGATTACTTGTAACCCTTATAAATCAAGGGAAAAATAATTAGGAAATAATTAGGAAATAATTAGGAAATAATTAGGAAGTGATTTATATTTGTGGGGTGGAAAGTCCACAAGTTTTATGTAATGAAACATAAAACTATTTTAATTTTAAATATCTATTTATTATGAAAACTTTATTTAAAGTAGGCTTAGTTGCCTTAGGTTTGATTTTAGCTGTAGTAGCTACAACGGCAACGGCTAGTGCTAGTAAGGGTGGTAAATGTCTTCCACCTAAGAACACTGTTTGTATGTATATAGGAGGTGGAAAAGTCATGGGTGATTTTCATTTAAATTAATTATTAATCTAAATCTTATGTTAAATTACACAAAAGGAGTAGATTATATTCCTTTTGTGTAATTTTTTAATTCGTAGATATAAAATGAATATAAAATTATTATCTATAATCATCACACTATTTTTGAGTCAAATGAGCGTTTACGCACAGAATTTTTTAAAAGGAAAAGTTCTGAATAAAGAGGGTACTCCTATTGTAGATGCAATGGTAGAGATTGATAGCAAAAGACAATTTACAAATGATAAAGGGATATTTAAGTTCACTCAAAAAGCGATAGTTTCGGGAAAATTACCCATAAATATTTTTAGGACAGGATATCAATCTTTGCGTGATACAATTAAACTTTCGCAGAATACTATTCTTAAAATGCAATACTTGGGTGAAGTGTTAGAGGTAACTTTAAAAAGAGACCCTAATTATAATTTGGATGAGGTTACCGTAAAGGGGAGTGAAATGACCGTGCGAGCGAGTAGAATTACCCATAGAATAAATAGTGAAAAATATGCTGAAGATACAAAGGCAACAGAGGTGTTAGGAACTCTGCCAAATGTTTCTTCAATAGGGAATGATGTAATAATTAATGGTAGAAAAAAAGCCTTGATATTTATTGATGGTATGGAGGCAATGCAAGGTGAACTTAGAAGTTTAGAGGCAAAAGAAATAGAAAAGGTGGAGGTGATTTCTAATCCATCAGCATTTTATGGATTGGAGGATGATTTATCAGCAGTTGTAAAAATCATTACTAAGAAAAAAAAAGAACTCTTTATCAAAGGAGTATTATATGGGAGTAAATCCATAAGATTAGATGGTAATAGTATATGGATTCCTTGGTTTGAAATATATCCTTCGCTCTCGTTTAAAACTGAAGATATTACCTTTTCAACTTATTTAAGTTTTAATGAGAATACTCAATATTCTTCGAGTCATATGAAGAGAAAAGATAAAGGTAATACATTGAATCAAGATGTTAATTCAAAAGTAAGAGTAACTCAATTTGATACGGAATCTAAAATGAGCATAATTTTAACACCAAAGTCTTATTTAAATTTGTCATTAAGTAGTCATGGGTGGGCTTTTTATAGTAAGGGTTCTGGGAATTCTATTCAAAAAAATATCAAAAAAGATATTGAAAGTAACTATACCCTTAAAATGAGAAAAATATTTGGTTCTGCCGTTTACGGGTATGATTTCAATTCAAAAAATAAGTTATTGATAAAGTATAAGTATAGAGATTATATTGATAATGTTGATTTTGAACGTTATGAAGGTGAAAATAAGAAAGATAAGTATGTAGGTGATCAATCTTCTAATATGAAAGAATCTAGTTTCGCTTTGTTATATCAAAAGAAAAAAGTAAAATTATTAGGGTTTCCATTGGAGTATTCATTAAATTATAAAAATATTTTTAGAAAACAGATACTCAATCAAAAAGAATTGAATCAATATATCAATATAGTCAATGCAGATTCGGATATTAAATTTAATGATAAGTTTTCGATGTACGGTTCTCTTGCATTTGATTATTTTCAAAATTCGGATGTAACCCCCCCTCAAAATAATGGCTCTTTTTTACCTACATTTTCTTGGGTTTATAAATTTACAAATCAAACTAATTTAATAGCAGAGTATTCGAGAAGAGTAAATAGACCCAGTGCCGATCAACTTAACACCAATGATGATTATACCGATGTTGATTACATCATAAGAGGGAATGTAAATTTAAAACCTCAAATAAAAGATTCATACGAACTCCGTTTGAATACTTCTATAGATAAAACATCTCTTTCTTTTGGCATATATTACGAAAGAACTCCAAATGCAATTATTCAAACGCTTCATTGGGATGGAAATACAATGATAAAATTGTACGGAAATGCAGGAAAAGTACAATTATATGGTGCTAATATGAATATCAATGCTCGGTTATTCAATACTGTATTTTTAAACTTTTATCCTGGAATACAATATAACAACTATAGTTCTACTTCTAATAATTCTTTGGTAAAAGAAAACACTGGCTTTTCATACAGATTTATCTTAAATCTGCACGTACCTATAAAGAAAATTGTTACGCTATCTATACAAGGGTTTTATAATTCAAATAATTACTCTTTAGTTTCAAAACTGTCGAATGCTCCTATTTTAGGAATTTCAGCGAGAAAAACTTTTTTAGATGGTAAATTGAGAGTTCTATTGTCATATAATGGGTTGTTTAGTAGTTTTATGAATACGACAGAAACAGAAATTTCTTATAATAACTTTAATCAACGCTCTACTACGATTAATAATATGCACAGTATATATTTAGGTATTGGTTATAATTTTGGAAAATACTTTGATGATTCTATTAAGGATATAGATATTTCTAATGATGATATTCAGTTAAAGCAATAGGATATGAATAAAAAAATATTACCTCAAATTTTGTACTATTTATTGATTGTCTTCTTGTCTTATGTAATGATGAACAAGTTGCTCAATATAGTAAGTTTTCAAATTAATATTTTTAAAACAGGAGTTTTTAGTGACCAAATGGCTAAATATTTATCTTATGTAGTCGTCTTTAGTGAATTTATAGTCTTGTTACTTTTATTGTTCAAAAGAAACTTGGGCTTATGGTTATTGCTTATAATGATTTTTTGTTTTACTATTTACATCACGTTATTATTCTATAACGGCAGGTATGAAGTTTGCGGTTGTGGAGGCATCTTAAATGGTTTACCTTACAAATATCATCTGCTTATCAATATAAGTTTAATATTCTCATCTTATTTTACATTAAAATATTATAAAAATGAAAATAAATAGTAAATTTTGGATAGTCGTAATAGCGATCTCTTTACTAATTATATTTTTCAAGTTTGAATTTCTTTTTTTAGGTGAGAGAAAATATATTTTTGAGCGAAATATCATACCAAAAACAATGTTTTCAAGGACAGATAGAAAAGAAATAGTAAATACGGAAGGATTAGTAAAACTTACAAATGAACTCATTTGTTTTTATAGTGAATTAAAACAGAATGCCACAAGGGTAACATACTATGATTTAAATACCTTTCAAAAGGTTAAGCAATTTGATTTTTCAGATACAGATTTTTCTCAAGTGTTATATTTTAATAAGGAGAGTCTTTTTTTTACTAAAAATTTTATATTACATCATTATAATATACAAAATAAGACTACAGAGCGTATCCCCATAAAAGATTTTAAGGTAATTAATATAATAAGTTTGAATAATAATTCAACCCAGTTATTATTATTTGGTGAAAAGAAAGTTTCGGATTTGGAGTTTAAAACAGGGTTTTATATTTTTGATGTGATCACAAGACAAATGAAATTGTCTAAAGTTATCAATACAAATAGAGAATCTAAAGCTATTGAAAATTTATTAATGTATTCTGGTAGATTTAATAAGGAGGATAATATCGTAAATTATTTTTGTGATAAATATTCAGAAATATATTTCTTTGACAAAGATGGACAATTTCAAAAAACAATTCAAACTAAAGATAAAACTCCAAAAGGTAAAATTATCAATAATGAACATGGCTATTATTATGATAGAGGAGAAACCTATAGTGTTAATCTAGAGGTTTCAGTATTTGGCGATCATGTATTTGTATTTTCATGTAGAACAAAAAGAGATGAGCATAAGGCAATCATGATAGATGTATATTCACTAAGCACAAAAGAATATTTGTATAGTCATAGATTGTTCTACAATCATAAAACAAGTTTTGATGTCAATTTTGTATCAAAAAATAAAAATGGGATGGTTATAAATTTTGATGATGATGTAGTAGAGTTTAAGATGAGAAAAAGACTCCAATAAATATTTAGGCTAAAGCATCAAAAAAATATAATTGAAAAATGATTGAACTGAATTTGTATTTTAAACGGTCTTAAATTATTTTACAGTCAAAATTAAAAAAAATACAGTTGAGCTGCTAAAATGTTCGTTTTTAGCGTTCGCAAAATATTCAATTTAAAACCAGATTACTTGTAACCCTTATAAATCAAGGGAAAAATAATTAGGAAATAATTAGAAAGTGATTTACCTTTGCGATATGTGGAGAGTCCACAAGTTTTATGTAATGAAACATAAAACTATTTTAATTATTTAATATTTATAATATTATGAAGAAATTAATATTTATTTTAGGGTTATCTATTTTGATGTATGCTTGTAATAATCATAATTCTATAAGTTTAGAAATAATAGATAATGTTAAAAAAGTTGTAGCAACAAAAATTGAGATTAAAGATATTAAAAAAAATGAATATGGTGTGATTTGTTTTTATGATACTATTCATAAGAATACATATTCAAATGCAATAGCTTTAAAACCTTCTGATAGAAAGGATATAGATGTAATATATAATTCTCTTTCATCTGATAAAATTTCATTCGATTATGATTTGAATAGTGTTCATATTTTGGGTAATGATAAACTTTTTTTAGTTATAGATAATGAAGAGGGAGATAAAATACTCAATGAGTATAAAGGAAATTCAAAGATAATTAAAATGGATCAACTATCTTATTTGCGTAATCGTAAATTTGAAAAAAGAAGTACTATAACTATAAAAGAAGCATCAGAAGATATTATTGATGGGATTTTTAGAACAGATATAGGTGGTGGTGGTGGTGATTGTCCATCAGGAGGACCAGGAGCTATTTCGTGTTCTGTATCAGGTGCTTGGGGTAGTTGTGCGACATCTTGTAGCGCAGGGTATTATGCTTGTTGTGGTCCTCAATATTGTAAATGTGTAACAGCACAATGGCCGCCCAAGGGGAAGGACTAAGATAAAAAGGTTCAACAAAATTTGTATATGGGATTTTTATTCCAAAATACTTGTGGATGTGTAAAGAATGGCAAATAAATTAATAATGGCATTGGGGATCAACCTCTAACCATACCGAACAGAGCAGTTAAGCCCAATAGCGCAGATGGTACTATCGAGAGATAGAAGCGTATGTCGTTGCCTTTTTTTGAAAATCCCCTTTATATTCTAATGAAGGGGATTTTTATTTTTATCGCATCAAAAGGAAATGAAGCAAACCAAAATTTCTCTTGATTTTTTGGTTTATTGAGCATTTATTTTTAAATTTGCATTATTGTTAATGATTATTAAAATCGAGCATTAGCAGTAGTTAGTATAATTTAAAATAAAAAATTATGAATAGACAGCTAAGATATTTTACTAGCTTGTTAGTATTGATGTGGTGTAGTATGTCAACGATTCATTGTAAAAAAGAACCCCCTTTTGAGATGATAAATACTTGGGACAAGACCTTTGGGGGGAGTGGTAGTGATTATGCCAAATCCATCGTGCAGACTTCTGACGGGGGGCTTGCCGTAGCGGGCAACACACAGCAAGTTGCAGGGAGTTGGGATTTCTGGGTACTGAAGCTAGACGCTTCAGGTGCTATGGTTTGGGGGAAGACCTTTGGTGGAATTAACATTGATGCAGCCTCTTCTATCGTGCAGACGTCTGACGGGGGGTTTACCTTAGCGGGAGATACATGGAGTAAAGGTGGGTGGAGTGATTTCCGGGTAGTCAAGTTAGACGCTTTGGGTACTGTTGTTTGGGACAAGACCTTTGGAGGGAGTCGTGATGATAGAGCCCGTTCCATCGTGCAGACGTCTGACGGGGGGCTTGCCGTAGCGGGATATACAAGCAGCAAAGGTGCAGGGTGGAGTGATTTCTGGGTACTGAAGTTAGACGCTTTGGGTACTGTTGTTTGGGACAAGACTTTTGGAGGGAGTCGTGATGATAGAGCCCATTCCATCGTGCAGATGTCTGACGGGGGGCTTGCCATAGCGGGAGAGACATGGAGTAAAGGTGCAGGGTGGAGTGATTTTTGGGTACTGAGGTTAGACGCTTTGGGTACTGTGGTTTGGGACAAGACCTTTGGGGGGAGTAAGCTAGATGTAGCCCATTCCATCGTGCAGACGTCTGACGGGGGGCTTGCCGTAGCGGGATATACAAGAAGCAAAGGTGCAGGGCGTTCTGATTTCTGGGTACTGAAATTAGACGCTTCGGGTACTATGGTTTGGGACAAGATCTTTGGGGGGCGTGATTGGGATGTAGCCAAATCCATCGTGCAAACTTCTGACGGTGGGCTTGCCGTAGCGGGATATACAAGCAGCAAAGGTGCAGGGAGTTATGATTTCTGGGTACTGAAGCTAAGTGCTTTGGGTGATAAGACTTGGGACAAGACCTTTGGGGGGAGTTCTTTTGATGAAGCCTATTCCATCGTGCAAATGTCTGAAGGGGGGCTTGCCGTAGCGGGAGTTACAACCAGCAAAGGTGCAGGGAGTTATGATTTCTGGGTACTCAAGTTGGATAAGCATGGCAACCTTTAATCATGGATAATTGAGTATTTATTTTTAAATTTGCATTATTGTTAATGATTATTAAAATCGAGCATTAGCAGTAGTTAGTATAATTTAAAATAAAACACTATGAGACAAACAATATATTTTAGTAGTTTATTCCTATTGATGTGGTGTAGTACGTCAGCAGCGTTTGAAATTAAGAAGGGAAGAGCAGAGAGTTTAACCTTTAGCAAGTGTGCCAAATCTTTTAGCATTGGCGGTAGTTTTAGCACTTTGGATGTAGTAGCAGGAGTAGTAGATACTAAAGGCGGTTATACCCTCAAGGAGATAAAAAACCTAAACCCCTTAGGCTTGGTTAGGGTTCACGGTACAAAACCCCACCTTAGTTTAGGGATGATCAAGGCAGGTAGCTTTAGGGCTACGATTGTATTGGAACACCCCGCCAAAGCAGATGCCACGATAACGGGTACGACTTTTGAGATGAAAAGTACTTGGGACAAGACCTTTGGGGGGCGTAAGGAGGATATAGCCAAATCCATCGTGCAAACGTCTGACGGGGGGCTTGCCGTAGCGGGATATACATACAGCAAAGGTGTAGGGAGTCAGGATTTATGGGTACTGAAGTTAGACGCTTGGGGTAATAAGATTTGGGACAAGACCTTTGGGGGGAGTGGTAGTGATTATGCCAATTCCATCGTGCAGACGTCTGACGGGGGGCTTGCCATAGCAGGATCTACCACCAGCAAAGGTGCAGGGGATTCTGATTTCTGGGTACTGAAGTTAGACGCTTTGGGTAATAAGATTTGGGACAAGACCTTTGGGGCTAGTGGTGAAGATACAGCCGAATCCATCGTGCAGACGTCTGACGGGGGGCTTGCCGTAGCGGGAGCTACCACCAGCAAAGGTGCAGGGAATTATGATTTCTGGGTACTGAGGTTAGACGCTTTGGGTACTATGGTTTGGGAACAGACCTTTGGAGGGGGTGAAAATGATGGAGCCAGATCCATCGTGCGAACGTCTGACGGTGGGCTTGCCGTAGCGGGAGCTACCACCAGCAAAGGTGCAGGGAATTATGATTTCTGGGTACTGAGGTTAGACGCTTTGGGTACTATGGTTTGGGAGCAGACCTTTGGGAGTACTGAAAATGATGGAGCCTATTCTATCGTGCAAACGTCTGACGGGGGACTTGCCGTAGCGGGAGCTACCACCAGCAAAGGTGTAGGGAATTTTGATTTCTGGGTACTGAGGTTAGACGCTTTGGGTACTATGGTTTGGGAGCAGACCTTTGGGGGGAGTAAGCCAGATGGAGCCTATTCCATCGTGCAGACGTCTGACGGTGGGCTTGCCGTAGCGGGAGCTACCACCAGCAAAGGTGCAGGGGATTCTGATTTCTGGGTACTGAAGTTAGACGCTTTGGGTACTATGGTTTGGGAGCAGACCTTTGGGGGGGGTGAAAATGATGAAGCCCATTCCATCGTGCAAACGTCTGACGGTGGGCTTGCCGTAGCGGGAACTACATACAGCAAAGGTGCAGGGGATGCTGATTTCTGGGTACTGAAGTTGGATAAGCATGGGAAACGTAAAAAATAATTTTTGTTCTTTTATATCAAAAAAAGCCTCTACATTTTGTGGGTTTTTTTGATACATACATTTGTAGTGTTAAAATAGATGAGATTTTGATGGAGCTATTTATAAATTTAGGGCAGGAGCTAGAGTTTTCTTTACCAATTGCATCGCAAAAAATATATGCTTAGTCGTAGAATATTAGGTTTTGTTTCACAATTTAAATATTTTTTTAGATAATTTACAAGTGTATTGGAAAAATAGATTATATTTGCAAGCAGAATAGATGAATACTTTATGAAATTAATTATTATGATATCACGCAACGCAACGCAACGCAACGCGTAGTATTTTATATTGTAATATTTAAGATAAAAAAGCCTTTCAATTATCACGAACAGTGATAATTGAAAGGCTTTTTTCATGTATAGTAGTTTATCTAAAAAAGTTAAATTCATTAATTAAAATCATTATTATATTATGTACTCAAATATTATAACCTCAAATTTTTTAAATATAGCAAAAATAGATAGTATGTTGAAAAGGTTAGTTTATAAAGCTATCATCCTATCTGTTCTTTTTGTATGTCATTCATACCATACACAAGCCCAAGATAAAAAGGTTCAACAAAATTTGTATACGGGATTTTTATTCCAAAATACTTGTGACCTGTACGAAAATGGAGTGAGTATCTTATATTCGCCTGTTTGGCAAAACGACAGATTATTTTTAGGGCTTGACTACATTACCAACCGATTGGGTAGTGACATAAGTTTTCTAAAGTCATCCATAAAGTCAGACAATTATGTATTTTCAGCGTTATACTTATTTTTAAAAAATGATCGTTTCAGACCTTTTACTAAATTAAATATAGGAATGAACTATGTCAATCTTAAACTTACTGAAACTTTATCCGATTCTAAGTCTTATAGTTTACTTTCATTAGAAGTAGGAGGAATATATAAAACTAAAGAAATTCCCTTTATGGCAAGCCTGTCTATAGGTTATAGTTTCATGAGACGTGATGGTGATCCACGTTCATTCTTTAGACTAGGTGTTTATTATGATATTTTAAAACTTTTTTAATTAGATAGCACAATGCTAAGAATCAATGAAAATTAACAAGATATATACAAAGGTTCTTAGCATTTGTTTACTCTTTATTTAAGAACATACTTGGGAACGCTTATTGCTTATAGTTTTAAAAACAAGAAACCTTCTTTGAAAAGTAAATTTATGGATATTTATTTTAATTTAGGCAATATTCGAAACATTAAACCAGTTTAAGCATTATGAAAAAACAACACTAAGTTATTTTTTAATTTCTTTGAAAAAAGATGTTATAAAAATTATTAACTTTGCATATAATTTTAGAAATAGAGTTAATAGTTAAAAAATAATAATTTATTAGTCAAAAAAGTATGTTAATAATTCCATTAAAAGAAGGAGATCCGATAGAGAAAGGATTGAAACTTTTTAAAAGAAAATTTATGAAGACTCAGGTTGTTAAACAGTTGAGAAAAAGGCAACAATTTACAAAACCTTCTGTGGTTAGAAGGCAACAAATTATAAAATCTAAGTATCTTCAGAGAAAACAATCTATAGAAGAATAGATTTAGATTTCTTTTGGTTTATTGTAGATTTGTATGATAAATTTTGTAGATGATTTTTTGGAGTATATATCTTTAGAAAGAAAATATTCTGTTCATACTGTTGAGTCTTACTCGTTTGACTTAAGATTGTTTACTTCTTTTTTGAATGATGAATATCCGTTATGTGATTTAGATAAAGTTAATTTTCATCATGTGAGAGCTTGGGTAGTTTTTTTGTCGCACAACGGTGATAAAAATAGGACTATAAATAGAAGAATAAGTACATTGAGGAGTTTTTATCGTTATCTATTGAGGAGTGGAGCTGTAGATGAATCACCTGTGGTTAAGATGAAAGAGCTTAAGATTCATAAAAAAATAGAACCGGTGTATGCTCAAAAAGAAATGCAATTGTTATTCAAATCAAATTCTTGTGATCAGATTGACTTTAGTCAATTTAGGGATGTTTTTATGGTAGAATTTTTCTATTCTACAGGGTTGAGGACGAGTGAATTGATAAATCTTAAAATATCTGATATTGATCTTGTGAAAAGAGAAATACAGGTTTTAGGTAAGGGGTCTAAGCAGCGGATAATCCCTTTATTTAATACTGTTTATCGTGCTCTTTTAAATTATTTTTACAAAAGAAAAGAAATGTATCCGGATAATAATCGAGAATTGTTTCTTACTGATAAAGGGAGAAAGATGTATCCTAAGTATGTATATACTAAGGTGCATGAGTTATTGAATCAAGTTACGACTAAGCAAAAGAAAAGTCCTCATATGCTTAGGCATACTTTTGCAACGCATCTTGTAAATGAGGGTTCAGATTTGAACTCTATTAAGGAACTTTTGGGACACTCGAGTATCGCATCTACACAGGTGTATATAAATAGTGAAATTGAAAAATTGAAAAATAAGTATAATAAAGCTCATCCTAGAGCTAGTAAATAAATATAATTATTTAGGTATGAAAGTAAATATACAAGCAGTTAATTTTAATGCTCATAAAGATTTATTGGATTTTATTAAAAAAAAGGTCACTAAGATAGAGGTATTCTGCGATAAAGTAATAGATTTAGATATTTATATGAAGGTTGAAAGTACATCCGAAAAGGCGAGTAAGGTGGTTGAATTTAAATTAAAGGTTTCTGGAGATAAATTTGTAGTAAAGAAGAAAAGTAAGTCGTTTGAAGAGGCGGTAGTTTTATCGGTAGATTCATCTAAAAGGTTTTTAGAGAAGTATAAAGCTAAAAAATCTTAATAGAAAATATTTTGTTTCAGAAAAAAAATATAAATATTTTGGTTGTAAAATTAAAATAATTGTATCTTTGCAGTCCTTTTTTGTTTAAGGATAGCACCGCCGATGTAGCTCAGGGGTAGAGCGTTTCCTTGGTAAGGAAGAGGTCACGGGTTCAAATCCCGTCATTGGCTCTCTTCTTTTGGTTTGGGCGGTGCAATAGTTAGGAGTAATTAAGTGTAAAATTAAAAAATAAAGAAATGGCTAAGGAAAATTTCGATCGTTCTAAACCGCATTTGAATATCGGTACAATAGGTCATGTTGACCATGGGAAAACTACTTTAACAGCTGCTATTACAAAGGTGTTAGCTAGTAAGGGACTTGCAGAAGGTAGAGATTTTGATACTATTGATAATGCTCCTGAGGAAAAAGAAAGGGGTATAACCATTAATACTTCTCATGTAGAGTATCAAACAGATAACAGGCACTATGCTCATGTGGATTGTCCTGGTCACGCAGATTATGTGAAAAACATGGTAACTGGTGCAGCTCAAATGGATGGAGCTATATTAGTGGTTGCAGCTACAGATGGTCCTATGCCTCAAACTCGTGAACATATATTGTTGGGACGTCAGGTAGGTGTACCTCGTATAGTTGTGTTTATGAATAAAGTAGATATGGTAGATGATGAAGAGCTTATAGAGCTTGTAGAGATGGAAATTAGGGATTTGTTATCTTTCTATGATTATGATGGTGATGAAACTCCGGTAATAAAGGGTTCTGCTTTAGGTGCTCTTAATGGAGAGGCTAATTGGGAAGATACGATTGTAGCGTTAATGGAATCAGTAGATTCTTGGATTGAATTGCCCAAGAGAGATATAGATAAAGATTTCTTAATGCCTGTTGAAGATGTGTTTTCTATTACGGGTAGAGGTACTGTAGCTACCGGTAGAATAGAAACAGGTCTTGCTCTTACAGGTAATACGGTTGATATTATTGGTATGGGTGCTGAAAAATTAACTTCTACCATTACAGGAGTAGAAATGTTTAGGAAAATATTAGATAGAGGTGAGGCTGGAGACAATGTAGGTATCTTGCTTAGAGGTATTGACAAAACAGACATTAAAAGAGGGATGGTAATTTGTAAGCCTGGCTCTGTAACACCTCATACTAAGTTTAAAGCAGAGGTATATATACTTAAAAAAGAAGAGGGTGGTCGTCATACTCCTTTCCATAATAAATATCGTCCACAGTTTTATATGAGAACTACAGATGTTACTGGTGAGATAAATTTGCCTGATGGTGTTGAGATGGTGATGCCTGGTGATAACTTGACGATTACTGTAAACTTGATTAGCCCTGTGGCTTCTAACATTGGATTGAGGTTTGCAATTCGTGAAGGAGGTAGAACGGTAGGTGCAGGTCAGATTACAGAAATAATAGAATAGTGATGAATGGGCGGGCAAAACACTTTATGATTGAAGTGTTTTGCTATATTTTTACGGGTGTAGCTCAGCTGGTAGAGCAGTGGTCTCCAAAACCAAAGGTCGTGAGTTCGATCCTTACCACCCGTGCAAATTAAAAAAATATAATTTGTTTTGAAACAGTATTTAGTAAATTCGTTTGACGAGTTAATTAAAAAGACTTCTTGGCCTAATTGGAAAGATTTACAGGTGAATACAGTTGTAGTAGCTGTATCTTCTGTTTTATTTGCAATGATGATATTTGCAATGGATAAGGTGTTTAGTTATGTTTTAAGCGGTTTTTTTGAATTGTTTTAAGGTTGAAAAATGGACGGTAGTACTAAAAAATGGTATGTACTCAAGGTAGTAACAGGTCATGAGAATAAAATAAAAACTTATATAGAGTCTGATTTATCTAGAGAGAATCTATTGGATTATATAGGTGATGTTTTAATTCCTAAAGATAAAATATACCAAATTAAAAATGGAAAGAAGATAAGTAAAGAAAAAGCTTTTTTTCCGGGTTATCTTATAATACAAGCAGATCTTATAGGTGAGATAATTCACTTGATAAAGAGTATTCCTGGCGTCGTAGGTTTTCTTTCGGAATCAAAGGGAGGTGCTCCTTTGCCTATGAGAAAAGCTGAAATTAATAGAATGTTGGGTAAAATGGATGAACTCTCTAACGTGGAGGAAGATGTAAATATACCTTATATTACAGGTGAAGTAGTTAAAGTAATAGATGGACCATTCAATGGTTTTGATGGTTCTATAGAAAAGATAAATGAAGAAAAGAGAAAATTGGAGGTTATGGTAAAGATATTCGGAAGAAAAACACCAATAGAATTGAGTTATATGCAAGTGCAAAAGATTTTTTGAGAAAGCTAAATTGAATGATGCTTCCTAAGTTAGTTAGTTAAATGATTGTGATATTTTAATAAAATAAGTTTAAAAATGGCAAAGGAAATAATAGGAGTAATAAAATTACAAGTAAAAGGAGGAGCGGCAAACCCATCTCCACCTGTGGGTCCTGCTTTGGGTGCTAAAGGAGTTAATATCATGGAGTTTTGTAAGCAGTTTAACGCTAGAACTCAAGATAAAGCAGGTAAGGTATTGCCCGTTGAGATTGTTGTTTATGCAGATAAATCGTTTGAATTTGTAGTAAAAACTTCTCCGGCTGCAGTTCAACTTTTAGAGTTGGCTAAGATTAAAAAAGGTTCTTCTGAACCAAATAAGACCAAGGTAACGAGTGTAACATGGGAGCAAGTAAAAACAATCGCAGAAGATAAGATGAATGATTTAAATGCGTTTACTGTGGAGTCAGCTATGAAGATGGTGGCTGGTACAGCTCGTTCTATGGGTATAACAGTAAAAGGTGATATACCGTTTTAATAAAATAAGATAAGAAAAATGGGGAAACTAACGAGAAAACAAAAAGAATTTGCTGCTAAAATAGAAGCAGGTCGAGATTATCCTTTACTTGATGCTATGTCTTTGGTAAAAGAAGTAACAGATGTGAAGTTTGATGCTTCTGTAGATATAGCAATAAGGTTGGGTGTAGATCCTCGTAAGGCAAATCAGATGGTAAGAGGAGTGGTAACCTTGCCTCATGGAACAGGTAAAGAAGTAAAGGTATTAGCATTGGTGACTCCTGATAAAGAACAACAGGCAAAAGATTCCGGAGCAGATTTTGTAGGTTTAGATGAATATATTCAAAAAATAAAAGGAGGCTGGACAGATGTAGATGTGATAGTTACCATGCCAAGTGTAATGGGGAAGTTAGGACCGTTGGGTAGAATATTAGGACCCAGAGGTCTCATGCCAAATCCAAAATCTGGTACGGTTACTATGGATGTAGCTAAAGCAGTAATTGATGTAAAATCGGGTAAGATAGATTTTAAAGTAGATAGATATGGTATTGTTCATGCTTCTATAGGTAAAGCGTCTTTTAATAGTGATAAACTAAGAGATAATGCAAATGAACTAATACAAACACTTATAAAAATGAAACCTGCAGCTGCTAAGGGTACTTATTTGAAAAGTCTCCATATATCTAGTACAATGAGTCCGAGTATATCCATAGATACTAAGGCAGTTTAGTATTATAAAAATTGATAAGTTATGACAAGAGAAGCAAAAGTACAACTTGTAGATGATTTAACTACATTGATTAATGAAAATCCTAATATATATTTAACGAATATATCAGGTTTGGATGCTCAAATGACTAGTGATTTGAGAAGAAACTGTTTTAAATCAAATATTTCATTGATTGTAGTTAAAAACACTTTGTTCAAAAGAGCAATGGATAACTCGGATAAAAAATTTGAAGACATTTATGAGGTATTAAAAGGCAATACATCTGTTATGTTTTCAGAGTCCAGTAAAGCACCAGCTCAGATTATAAAAGAGTTTAGAAAGAAAACAGATAAACCTATTTTAAAAGCGGCTTATGTAGAAGAATCTGTTTATATGGGAGATGACCAATTAGATATTTTGGTTAATATCAAATCTAAAGAAGAAGTTATTGCGGATATTATAGGACTTCTTCAGTTGCCTGTTAAGAATGTATTGTCTGCATTACAATCAGGTAAAAATAAGCTTTCTGGAATTGTAACAGCACTTTCAGATAAATAAAGAATTTAAAACACTAACATAATATATAATTGAAGTTAAATTAAAAAAATAAATAAAAGATGGCAGATTTAAAACAATTCGCTGAACAATTAGTAAACCTTTCAGTAAAGGAAGTAAATGAGTTAGCAGATATACTAAAAGAGGAGCATGGAATAGAGCCCGCTGCTGTAACAGTAGCAGGTCCTGCTGCTGGAGAGACTACTGGAGATGCTGTAGAAGAAAAAACAGAATTTGATGTCGTATTGAAAGAAGCAGGTGCTTCTAAATTGAAAGTTGTAAAAGCTGTTAAGGAGTTAACAGGATTAGGTCTCAAAGAAGCTAAAGAAATAGTAGATAGAGCACCATCTAATGTAAAAGAGGGAATAGTTAAGGATGAAGCCGAAGCTATTAAATCTCAATTAGAAGAGGCTGGAGCTCAAGTAGAGTTAAAGTAATTTTTAATGATAATATATAAGTGGTTTAGGTTGATTTCGTATAATAATCAACCTAAACCAGTGTATATATTGTTTAAGTGTTTTATTAAAGCTATTAAAAAATAAAAAAATATTCCATTGGTACAACAGACTAAATCTAACGGCAGAATAAGTTTTGCTTCTATAAAAAATCAAGTAAATTATTCAGATTTTTTAGATATTCAAATTAAGTCGTTTGAGGATTTTTTTCAGTTAGAAACAAAATCTGCAGACAGAAGTAACGAAGGGTTATATAAAACTTTTATGGAAAATTTTCCCATAGAAGATACAAGAAATCAGTTTAAACTTATATTTTTAGATTATTTTGTAGATCCTCCAAAATACTCTATACAAGAGTGTATAGAGAGAGGATTAACATATAGTTTGCCTCTAAAAGCTAGACTTAAGTTAACTTGTGAGGATAAGAATCATGAAGATTTTGAGACTGTAGTTCAAGATGTGTTTTTGGGACATATTCCCTACATGACTTCTAGTGGGACATTTGTCATTAATGGTTCAGAAAGAATAGTAGTATCGCAGTTGCATCGTTCTCCAGGTGTGTTCTTTGGGCAAACTTTTCATGCGAATGGAACTAAATTGTATTCTGCAAGGGTAATTCCTTTTAAGGGCTCTTGGATGGAGTTTGCTACTGATATAAACAATATAATGTATGTTTATATCGATAGGAAGAAAAAATTACCTATGACTACTTTACTTAGAGCTATAGGATATGAAAGGGATAAGGATATATTAGAGATTTTTGGTTTAGCCGAGGAAATTAAAGTTTCAAAAGCTGGATTGAAAAGATCTATAGGTAGAACTTTAGCTGCGAGAGTACTTAAAACTTGGTATGAAGACTTTGCTGATGAAGATACAGGTGAAGTTTCTTCTATTGAGAGAAATGAAATAATCATAGATAGAAATGTAGTTTTAGAGAAAGAACACATCGAACAAATTCTTGAGATTGGAGTAAAAACGATATTACTTCATAAACAGAACGAAGAAATAGAATATGCTATTGTACATAATACATTAGCTAAAGATATTACGAACTCCGAAAAAGAAGCAGCTGAATATATATATTATCAATTGAGAGGAACTGAACCGCCAGATGAACAAACCGCTAAGGATGTAATTGTAAAGTTATTCTTCTCAGATATTAGATATAGTCTTGGGGAAGTAGGTAGATATAGACTTAATAAGAAACTAGGGCTAGAACAAAATATAGATAATCAGGTACTTACTAAGAACGATATTATTATAATTATAAAAAAACTTATAGAACTTATCAATTCTAAAGCAGATATAGATGATATTGATCATTTATCTAATCGTAGAGTGAGAACAGTGGGAGAACAATTAGCAGCTCAATTTGGAGTGGGGTTAGTTCGTATGGCTAGGACAATTAGAGAAAGAATGAATGTAAGAGATAGTGAAGTATTTACACCGATAGATTTGATAAATGCTAAAACATTATCTTCTGTTGTTAATACATTCTTTGGTACTAGCCAATTATCTCAATTTATGGATCAAACTAATCCACTAGCTGAAATTACTCATAAAAGAAGATTGTCTGCTTTAGGTCCAGGTGGGTTATCTAGAGAAAGAGCAGGTTTTGAAGTAAGAGATGTCCATTATACTCATTATGGGCGTTTGTGCCCTATTGAAACACCAGAGGGTCCAAATATTGGTCTGATATCTTCACTTTGTGTATATGCTAAAGTAAATAAATTAGGTTTTATAGAAACACCTTATAGAAAGGTAAAAAATGGTAAGTTAGATTTATCAAGTGAACCTGTTTACCTTTCAGCTGAAGAAGAAGAAGAACAGATTATTTCTCAAGCTAATGCAAAAATAGATGATAATGGAAATTTCTTAGGAGATAAAGTTAAATGTAGGCAGGAAGGAGATTCTCCTATAGTAGATACAACAGAAGTAAATTATATGGATGTAGCTCCAAATCAGATAGCATCTATATCAGCTTCAATGATTCCATTTTTAGAGCATGATGATGCAAACCGAGCATTAATGGGATCTAATATGATGCGTCAGGCAGTACCTATTTTAAATCCTGAAGCCCCTATAGTGGGTACAGGCTTGGAGCATAGGGTAGCACAAGATTCTAGAGTACTTATTAATGCAGACGGAGATGGAGAGGTGATAGAGGTGGATGCAAATAGGATTATTGTAGATTATGAACAGAATGATCACGAAAGACTAGTGTCATTTGAAGATAGTAAAAAGGTATATGATTTGATTAAGTTTAGAAGAACTAATCAGAGTACTTGTGTTAATTTAAAACCTATAGTAAAAAAGGGACAGAAAATAAAAAAGCATCAAGTGCTTTGTGAGGGGTATGCTACTAAAGGAGGAGAATTGGCATTAGGAAGAAATATGAAGGTTGTTTTTATGCCTTGGAAAGGGTATAATTTTGAAGATGCAATAGTAATTAGTGAAAAAGTAGTAAAAGAGGATATATTTACATCTATACATGTAGATGAATATTCTTTAGAGGTAAGAGATACCAAAATAGGACAGGAAGAGTTGACACCTGATATTCCCAATGTAAGTGAGGATGCTACGAAGAACTTAGATGAGAATGGAATTATAAGTATAGGGACTAGGGTTAAACCAGGAGATATTCTTATAGGTAAAATTACTCCAAAAGGAGAAGCGGATCCATCTCCTGAAGAGAAATTATTAAAAGCCATATTTGGAGATAAAGCAGGAGATGTGAAAGATGCTTCATTAAAAGCATCATCCTCTTTGGATGGTGTTGTGATAGATAAAAAGTTATTCTCTAAAGCAGTTAAAAATAAGGATAAAAGAGCCAAAGATAAACTTAAAATAGAACGTTTGGAACTTGATTGTAAGAAAGAAATTAATAATTATACAAAGGTATTGGTAGAGAAATTATTCTCTATACTTTCAACTAAAAAATCTCAAGGCATTTATTCTGATGCAGGGGAAGAGGTAATACCTAAAGGTACTAAGTTTACTCTAAAACTCCTAAATTCAGTACATATAGATAAAGGTATAGATTTATCATCGCTCACAGGGGGTAAATGGACAACTAGTAGCAATGTTAATGAGTTAATATCTAGGTTGTTGCATAATTATAAGATTAAAATAAGTGATTTAAAAGGTTCATTAAAAAGAAAGAAATTTTCTATATTGATAGGAGATGAATTACCTTCAGGAATTATTAAATTAGCTAAAATATATATAGCTAAAAAGAGAAAATTAAAAGTAGGAGATAAAATGGCAGGTCGTCATGGTAACAAAGGTATTGTTGCTAAGATTGTAAGAGAGGAAGATATGCCATTTTTAGAGGATGGAACACCAGTAGATATAATTTTAAATCCATTAGGAGTACCTTCTAGAATGAACTTGGGACAAATTTATGAAACGGTATTAGGATGGGCAGGTCAAAAGTTAAATCTTAAATTTTCTACACCTATATTTGACGGAGCTTCTTTGGACCAAATTACAAAATATACTAGAGAGGCGGGAATACCAGATTTTGGACATACATATTTATATGATGGAGGTACAGGTGAAAGGTTTGACCAACCTGCTACAGTAGGCGTTATTTATATGCTGAAATTAGGACATATGATAGATGATAAGATGCACTCAAGATCAACAGGCCCTTACTCTTTGATAACACAGCAACCACTAGGTGGTAAGGCACAGTTTGGAGGTCAAAGATTTGGAGAAATGGAGGTTTGGGCATTAGAAGCCTTTGGAGCATCTAATATCCTAAGAGAAATACTTACCGTAAAGTCTGATGATATAATAGGAAGGGCTAAGGCTTATGAAGCTATTGTTAAGGGAGATAAACTCCCTGAACCAGGAATACCAGAATCATTTAATGTATTATTAAATGAATTGAAAGGCTTAGGATTGAAAGTATCTTTAGACGAGTAGGAAGTATGTTTAGTTCCTTGATTAAAGGTGTTTTAATTATTTAAAGAAAATTTATCATTTATCTATAAAATGAAAAGAACAGATAAAAATAATAGAAGTAGATTTAATAAAATAACCATTAGTATTGCTTCACCTGAAGAGATATTACAAGATTCTAGTGGTGAGATACTAAGACCTGAAACTATTAATTATAGAACGCATAAGCCAGAGAGAGATGGGCTGTTCTGTGAGCGGGTTTTTGGTCCTGTAAAAGATTATGAGTGTGCTTGTGGAAAGTATAAAAGGATTAGATATAAGGGTATAGTTTGTGATAGATGTGGTGTAGAGGTTATAGAAAAGAAAGTAAGAAGAATTAGAACTGGACATATCAATTTAGTAGTTCCAGTTGTACATATGTGGTATTTTAGATCTTTACCAAATAAAATAGGTTATTTATTGGGACTGCCTTCAAAAAGACTAGAATCTATTGTTTATTATGAGAAATATGTAGTGATTCAGTCTGGGATTGCTACTGATGAAAATGGAGAGCCTTTTCAGCAAATGGATTTTCTAACAGAAGAGGAATATTTAGATATAATGGATAGGATACCCATTGAGAACCAGTATTTAGAAGATTCAGACCCTAATAAATTTGTAGCTAAGATGGGAGCTGAATGTTTGATAGATTTGTTATCTAGACTTGATTTAGATAAGTTATCTTATGAATTAAGGCACAGAGCAGATATAGAAACATCTAAGCAAAGAAAATTAGATGCATTAAAGAGACTTCAAGTAGTAGAAGCATTTAGGAATGCTAACAAAAGAGTGGAAAACAAACCTGAATGGATGGTATTAAAAGTATTACCTGTAATTCCGGCAGACTTAAGACCATTAGTACCTCTTGATGGAGGAAGATTTGCTACTTCAGATTTAAATGATTTATATAGAAGAGTTATCATTAGAAATACTCGTTTAAAGCGTTTATTAGCTATTAAAGCTCCTGAAGTAATTTTGAGAAATGAAAAGAGAATGCTTCAAGAATCAGTGGATTCATTGATAGATAATTCTAGAAAATCTTCTGCAGTAAAAACGAACGCTAATAGACCGTTAAAATCATTGTCTGATTCTTTGAAAGGAAAACAAGGTAGATTCCGTCAAAATTTATTGGGTAAAAGAGTAGATTATTCTGCACGTTCGGTAATTGTAGTAGGTCCTGAATTGAAAATGTATGAATGTGGTATTCCTAAGCATATGGCAGCAGAACTTTATAAGCCTTTTATCATAAGAAAATTGATGGATAGAGGTATTGTGAAAACGGTAAAATCTGCTAAAAAAATTATAGATAAAAAAGAAGCGGTAGTGTGGGATATTTTAGAAAATGTATTGACAGGACATCCTGTATTGTTAAATAGAGCTCCAACACTACACCGTTTGAGTATACAAGCATTCCAACCTAAACTTATAGAGGGTAAAGCAATTCAATTGCATCCTTTGGTTTGTACTTCGTTCAATGCTGATTTTGATGGAGATCAGATGGCTGTTCATTTGCCTTTGGGCACAGATGCTATATTAGAAGCTCAACTATTAATGTTGTCTTCTCATAACATACTTAATCCTGCTAATGGAGCACCTATTACAGTACCTTCTCAAGATATGGTATTAGGACTTTACTATATGACTAAATCTAGAGTTTCTGAAAAAAATAGAAAGATAAAAGGAGAGAGCGTTATATTTTATTCTCCCGAAGAGGTAAAGATAGCATATAATGAAAAAGCAGTGGATTTACATACTAGTATTAGGGTAAGAACACATACTGTTGAAGATGATAAACCACTACAAAAGATTATAGAAACTACTGTAGGTAGAGTACTTTTTAATGAAGTGGTACCTAAAGAGGTGCCGTATGTAAATGAAGTATTGACCAAAAAGGCTCTTAGAGATGTAATATCAGAGGTATTAAAGAGGACTGATGTTCTTACTACAGCGGCTTTTCTAGATAATATTAAAGATTTAGGGTATAGCAATGCATTCAATGGTGGTTTGTCTTTTAGTTTGGGTGATTTGGTGATTCCAAATGAGAAAGAAAGTATGATAAGTGAAGCTACAGATGCAGTAGATTCTATTTGGGGTAGTTATAATATGGGGTTGATTACTAACAATGAAAGGTATAATCAAATCATAGATGTATGGACTACTGCAAATGCTAGATTGACAGATTTGGCAATGAAGCGTTTGAGAGAAGATAATCAAGGGTTTAACTCTGTATATATGATGCTTGATTCAGGAGCTAGAGGATCTAAAGAGCAAATTCGTCAGCTTGTAGGAATGAGAGGGTTAATGGCTAAGCCTCAGAAGTCAGGGGTTCAAGGAGGAGAAATTATAGAAAATCCTATTATTGCAAACTTTAAAGAAGGTCTTTCTATATTAGAGTACTTTATTTCTACTCACGGTGCACGTAAAGGTTTGGCTGATACAGCTTTGAAAACAGCCGATGCAGGATATTTGACGCGTCGTTTGGTAGATGTATCGCAAGATGTAATTATTAGAGAAGAAGATTGTGGTACCATAAGAGGATTAGAAGTAGTAGCTCTTAAAAAAAATGAAGAGATATTAGAAACTTTAGGTGAGAGAGTATTAGGTAGAGTAGTATTAGGGAATATATATCATCCTGATACAGATGAGTTGTTAGTTGCTGAAGATGAAGAAATTACAGAAAAAATTGCAGAACTTATTAATGAATCAGGATTAGAAAGTGTAGAAGTTCGTTCTGTACTTACTTGTGAATCAGAAAGAGGTATTTGTGCTAAGTGCTATGGTAGAAATTTGGCAACTAAGAAAATGGTTCAAAAAGGAGAAGCAGTAGGAGTAATTGCAGCACAATCTATTGGTGAGCCTGGTACGCAGCTTACGCTTCGAACATTCCATGTTGGGGGAACTGCAGGTAATATATCAGAGGTATCTAAAATGACCTCTAAGTTTGAAGGGAAAGTCCAGATAGATGATTTAAGGATAATTCAAGGTAAGGGTAAAAATAAAAATAAAGTAGATATTGTAGTATCTCGTTCTGCTGAGATTAAGGTGTTAAATAAAGAAACAGGAGCGGTACTTTCTACTAATAATTTATCTTATGGTTCTTTGCTTTATGTGAAAGATGGTCAAGATATAAATAAAGGGCAAGATATATGTTCTTGGGATCCATATAATGGATTGATTATATCAGAAGAAGCTGGTATTGTGCAATACCAGAATTTAGAACAAGGCATTACATATAAGGTAGAAGTAGATGAACAAACGGGTTTCCAAGAGAAAGTAATTATAGAATCTAAGGATAAGAAAAAAATACCCAGTATTATTGTTGTTGATAAAAAAGGAAATGTACTTAAATCGTATAATTTACCTTTAGATGCACATTTGATGATAGGTGATAAGGCGAAGGTTTCAAAGGGAGATACATTGGTAAAAATACCTAGAAGATCTGCTAAATCAGGTGATATTACAGGAGGTCTTCCTAGGATTACAGAACTTTTTGAAGCGAGAAACTCCTCTAATCCGGCTGTAGTTTCTGAAATAGATGGAGTGGTGTCTTTTGGTAAGATAAAGAGAGGTAGTAGGGAGGTTATAGTAGAGGCAAAAACAGGAGAACAGAGAAAATACTTGGTTAAATTATCTAGTCAGATACTTGTACAGGAAAATGACTATGTGAAATCAGGTGCTCCTCTTTCTCAGGGTGTAGTTACCCCACAAGATATACTATCCATACAAGGGCCCACCAAAGTACAAGAGTATTTAGTAAATGAGTTACAAGAGGTATATCGTTTGCAAGGTGTAAAAATTGATGATAAACATTTTGAAGTGATTGTTCGTCAGATGATGCGTAAAGTAGAAATCATGGATGCAGGAGATACTTCTTTCTTGGAGCAGAATTTAGTGCATAAAATGGACTTTATAGCAGAAAATGATAGGATATACGGTAAGAGTGTAGTAACAGACAAAGGAGATTCTGATAGATATAAAGAAGGACAGACTATAAGTCCACGGCAGTTGAGAGATGAAAATTCACTACTTAGGAGAGAAGGTAAGCAACCTTTACAAGTAAGAGATGTAAAGTTAGCTACTGCAAAATTGATATTGCAAGGTATTACTAGAGCATCTTTGCAAACTAAATCCTTTATGTCAGCAGCATCATTCCAAGAAACTACAAAAGTACTTAACGAAGCGGCTGTAAATGGGAAAGTAGATTATTTAGAAGGACTCAAAGAAAATGTGATAGTAGGACATAGAATACCGGCTGGTACGGGCCTATTATATGATGAAAATATAATAGTAGGAAGTAAAGAAGAATATCAGGAAATGATGGAACTCAAGGAATAAATAGTATGAAAAAAGATGAAAAGGAAATATTAAAGGAAGATCAAATTGAAATAGAGTTAGATGATGCTGTAGCACAAGGAGTATATTCTAATTTGGCTATTATTAATAATTCTGTATCTGAATTTGTATTAGATTTTGTTACAGTGATGCCAGGTACTCCCAAGGCAAGGGTTAATTCTAGAATAATTTTGAGTCCTCATCATGCCAAAAGGTTATTGATGGCATTACATCAAAATGTGTCTAGATATGAGAGTTCTCATGGTGAGATTACAGATATAGAGAAACAAGAAAATGTATCCATTCCTTTTTTTGGTACTAAAGGAGAGGCTTAATTTTTATGAGTGATTAAAAGAAAAAGGGACTATATAGATTAAAAGTATAGTCTTTTTTTAATTATATAACGATGTCAGCAAATAGTTTTGGAAATATATTTAGGGTTACTACATTCGGAGAATCTCATGGAAAATCTATAGGAGGAGTAATAGATGGTGTACCTGCAGGCATAAAAATAGATATAGAGACTATTCAAGGAGATCTGAAGAGAAGAAGACCAGGGCAATCTCAAATTACTACTCAAAGGAAAGAAACAGACCAAGTGAAAATATTATCGGGAGTATTTGAGGGGGTTACTACCGGTTGTTCTATAGGTTTTGTAATAGAGAATACTGATCAACGTTCAATAGATTATAAGCATATCAAAGATCAATATCGCCCATCTCATGCAGATTATACCTACGATAAAAAATATGGTATAAGAGATTATAGAGGAGGAGGGCGTTCATCTGCAAGAGAAACAGCTTGTAGAATAGTAGCAGGATCTATAGCTAAGCAATTTTTAAGTTCTATTGAAATTAAGGCTTTTGTGTCATCTGTAGGAGGGATAAACTTGGATGGGGATTATACAGCTTACGATTTGAGTAAAATAGAAGATACACCTGTACGTTGCCCTGATATGGATATGGCAGATCGGATGATAAAATTGATAAAAAAGATAAGAAAAGAAGGAGATACTATAGGCGGTGTGGTAACTTGTGTACTCAAAAACGTGCCTATAGGACTTGGAGAACCTGTATTTAATAAGCTTCATGCTGAATTGGGTAAAGCCATGCTCTCGATAAATGCAGTAAAAGGATTTGAATATGGAAGTGGCTTTGAAGGTACACGTATGAGAGGGTCTCAGCACAATGATATATTCAATATAGATGGTTCTATGCAAACCAATTATTCAGGTGGTGTACAAGGAGGTATTTCTAATGGACAAGACATTTATTTTAGGGTATCTTTTAAACCCGTAGCTACTATTATGAAACCTCAGCAATCTATTAATAAAGATGGAGAAGAGATAACCATAGAGGGCAAAGGCAGACACGACCCTTGCGTAGTTCCTCGTGCAGTACCTATAGTAGAGGCTATGGCAGCTATGGTATTGGCTGATTATACACTGATACATAGAACTTCTAAAGTGTAAGTGATAAATCTTATTTATCCTTTGAGATACTTTTTTAGCATGTTTGATAATCATAATTGTGACCCCTTTCTATAATTATAGGGTTTTTTAATTTTTGAAATGGGAAATAAATATTATATCTTTATCTCATCTAAATTTTCAAAGATTAATTCATTCTTAGCGATACTATTATAAAATACACATTTTTTTCATCTAATAAAAATGTTTATGTATAATTTTAAAAAAATCATCGTAAATACTTTTGTTACAGGCTATAATTTCCTTTCCAAAAATATAATCATCAGCTCCATTGTAATCACTTACTCTACCTCCTGCACACTCTACTATAAAAGCCCCTGCTGCTACGTCCCAAGCACTTAGGCTATGTTCAAAAAAGCCATCGAACCTGCCACAAGCTACATAGGCTAAATCAGTAGCAGCAGAACCCATTCTTCTCAAGCCTCGGGTGTTTTTTATTAAATGTTCTAGTACTTTGAAAAAATCTTCTGTTTTATCAAATATATAACAGGGAAACCCCGTAGCTATAAGCGAGTTTTTCAAATCGTTATTCGTATTCACACTTATAGGTTTTTCATTTAAATATACTCCACCATCTAAGTATGCGTAAAAGCATTCATCTCTACCTATTTCATAGATTACTCCTATTACTGTTTTTTGGTTTACCGTAAGTGCTACAGATACTGCATATACAGGTATTCCATGTATAAAGTTAGTAGTTCCGTCTAAGGGGTCTATAATCCATTTGTATTCTTTTTCTTCTTGTGCTATGGTATCTTCTTCGGTAATAAATCCCGCATTGGGAAGTACATTAGATAGCCCCTGTACCAAAATTTTTTCTGCTTGTTTATCTACATAAGATACTAAGCTATTTAAACTTTTAGTTTCTACTTTGTCTTTAGAAAAGTTTTTGGCTTCGTATCGAATAAAATTTCCTGATTCTTTTACAATTTCAATAGTTTGTTCACAAAGTTTTTTATAATCCATCTGTAATGTCAATTTGCGTGATTTTTATACCTGCCTCTTTTAAAAAATTCAATCCATCTTTATCTCTATAACTTTCGCTATATACTACTTTTTTAATACCTGATTGTAAAATGAGTTTGCTACACTCTTTACAAGGTAAATGGGTAATGTATAGTATAGCTCCTTTGCATGATTGCGTAGATGACGCTACCTTGAGTATGGCATTGGCTTCGGCATGGAGTACATACCATTTGGTTTTATAATCTTCGTCTTCGCAGCAATTTTCAAAACCCGTGGGGGTGCCATTATAGCCATCAGATATGATGGTCCTATCCTTCACAATTAAAGCCCCTACTTGTTTGCGTTTGCAATGAGAGAGTTTTGCCCATTCTCTCGCCATTTTTAAATAGGTAGTGTCGTATTTTAATTGTCGTTCTCTTTCCATATATTTTTATTCAGAGTTTAACTAATATGTCATTTAATGTTTGTGAAATCATTCTTGTTTTATCTGGTATATCGTTTTTATGGTTAAAACCTTTGGCTTCTACCACTAAAAACAGTTTTTTGCCGTCCGTTTTTTCTATCAAATACGCAAAATATGGGATATATTTTTTATAAGGGGTAGAAATAGATATTTTAGGAAGTTTTGCAAAAACAGTTACTTTTTTTTGTTAATCATTTTTTATTTTTTCAAAGATAGAGTATAAAAACAATCCATGTAAATAAATTTTACTTAGATATTGATCTTTTAAAAATTGAATATCTTATTTATCTTGTACACAAATCATCACAAAATACGCCCCATCTTGTGAATAATCATAATTTTTTAAGCGGTTGGGTTTGCGGGGTTTTTGGAGATTAGGATTCATTTAGGGTTATATTTTAACATTTGGCGATATATCAAATAAATTTACTTCCCAGCTTGTTTAGCTGCCTTTTCTACCCAATCACCCAAATTATTATAACCATCATCTGAAATCCAGTTGTAATTACTACAACAAGGATAGTTTAACATTTCATCTTTCGAACTTATCCAACCTAATTGTTCTATAAATGGACTTTTCCCTTTTTGTGACATATTACTATACTGGTCTTTTATTTCATGTATATAAACACAAAGCAACCCATTACGTTTTTCTATGCTTTGTTTTATCTCATAGAGTACCCAATTGCTTTCCCAAGTATTTTCACCAACTAAAACAACCGTTACTGATGTGCCTTCTAATTGCTTATCTATCCAATTTTTAATTTTTGAAACGGTTTGCTTTTTTAATTTTTCTCTTTCAGCTTTATCAATAAAACCTGCTTCATAGCTATTATTTTTTAAAACTCCACTATTTCTAACAACATTAACCTTAAACACATCTTCATACTTAAAACTAAAAAACACTCTTCTCATAATATAAAACCTTTTTAATTAATAAAATTTAACAATAAAAATACTAAAACTAACAAGCCTACTACAAACCCATAAAACAATAAAATTGTAATTGAAAAAAATACTTTCCAATAATTAAATGAACCTCCTTTGAACTTATGAATAGGCATTTCAAAATCTTTAATTTCAATATCATTTTTTAATCCTGATACATTATTATAAACACCTCTAAATTTTCTTTCTTGTTGCAAATAATAACTATCTAAAAACCAAAATAACGATACTGCAAAACCACTAATTAAAATAAACCATTCGTTTTTTGTAGAAGCAAAAACTGCCAACAATGCTGATACAATCGTAATACAAAAAGTTTTTACTTGAAAAGAATTGGTATTCATTCTTGTAATAATACTTTGTAAAAACTCCAAATGTTTTATTTTATTTTCAATCATTGCTGTATTTCTTTTACTATGTTATACGCTTTTCTATTATCTCTAATTGCAGTTGCTCTTTCTATAAACTGATCTTTATCTTTTATAAAATCGTGCCATTTTACTGATAAAATATAGCTACTTTCTCCTGTGTAAACTGTGTTTTCTGTATGATGTTCGCAATTGCTAAAAGTAGGCTCTTTTATGTTAAACATATTTTCTTTTAATATTTTAAAAAGTTCATTGGTTTTTAATGTTCTACAATTACAGTATTGACATGTATTATCTTCAATATAATAACTGTAAGAATTAGTTTTATCAGGTAATACCAATGCTATAATCCCATTGG
Organism: Ichthyobacteriaceae bacterium; assembly: GCA_965226285.1. GTDB lineage: Bacteria > Bacteroidota > Bacteroidia > Flavobacteriales > Ichthyobacteriaceae > CBDDCQ01. The sequence continues at coordinate 14,979 of CBDDCQ010000003.1, read as the reverse complement.
GGTGACTTGTTCTATCATTTCGTGTAATTTCTTTTAGAGAATAAGCTATTTCCCAAGGTACCCACTGCCCACTTTCTTTTTCATTTGTTTTCATCTTAGGAGATATTAAAACCAATGTAATACTACTATCATGAATTTTTTCTTTTAAATGGTTTTTAATAGTATCATCTTTAAACTTACTTAAATCTTCGTTTCCCTCTCCTTTGTATATTTCATCACCTTTAAAAGAATCGATTAAATAATCTACATAAGAACGTGCGGTATATTCACCATCTACTTTATAATTTTCTTCTTCTAATTTATAAATATTCTTATCATTATGTTTATACGAAACAAAAATTTTTCTACCCATAATTTTATTTTAAACATTTAGTATTATTCTATATTATTCGGACAACAACACGGGGTTGTCCCTACCATTTTTTTAATAAACCACCCCCACCCTTTCTTTTTTCTTTTCGTTCAATCCTGTTAAGTTTAGCAACATGCGAACGGTTAATAATAGACAAAAGTACATTTTTTATTAAAATCATGACCTAGTTTCTTTTACAATTAAAGCCCCTACTTGTTTGCGTTTGCAATGAAAGAGTTTTGCTGATTCTCTGGATATTTTTAAACATATAATATTATTTTAAACCGCTAATAAACTACCGCTACTTGTTCTTTATCTTTTTCATTTAGCCCAAACAAATTTAACCAATTTTCTAGAGATATATCGCTATATCCGTCAATGTAAATTTGGCATTCGTCTGTATTTATACGGATAGGATCCCATTGTTCAGGTGATATTTCGCCCAATACATATAAATATTTTTGAGATTGCGGGTCAAGCCCACAATGACTTTGCGTGTGTGGTTGAGATTGTGGGTCGTTGCCCGCAATGACTGTTTGATTATCGTCATTCCGCACTTGATGCGGAATCTCTTCCACCAAATACAACCTATCCTTTATCAATTCTGTAAAGGGCGTATGTAAGGATTTACCAGTAGCACAAAGCATATTATATAGCGTATCCGCGGTGCTTTTCCGTTCGTTTACCAACCTAAACAAACCGCCTTGTTCCGCCAATTTTGGTTTTTTGGTTAACGAAAATACTTTATAGCCGATGTCTATTTGAGATTGCGGGTCAAGCCCGCAATGACTTTGCGCGTGTGGTTGAGATTGCGGGTCGTTGCTCGCAATGACTTTCTGCTTGTCTTCATGGCGGACTTGATCCGCCATCTCATCTTTAAATAGAGATTCCGCATCAAGTGCGGAATGACTTTTTGGTTCGGAATGACTTTTTGGTTGCGTGGAATCACCCTTTCTTGTCATTGCGGACTTGTTCCGCAATCTCTCTCCCGCCCTATTTAACCGTTCTATTGTAATGCTACTAATCACAGGTTTAAAATTATTTTCTGTACAAAATTGATAGGCTTCGGTATTCTTTTTAACCTGCTCGTCCCACTGCACCAAAATAAATTTTCTATTGCCCCTATCTTCTGCGTTGAGTTGCATGACGGCATCGCCCGTTGTTCCACTACCTGCGAAAAAGTCTAGAATTAGATCGTTTTTATCACAAATAAAATTTATAAGGTATTTTATTAAAGATGTTGGTTTTGGATTACTGAATAACACTTTATTAAAAATAATTTTTTGCTCTTTATTTGCATCTTCATTTGTTCCAACTTTACATTCTTTTTTGGAAATAATATCAGCAGGTTTTTTTATTCTTTCTCCTGTTCTAATATAACGAATAGCAAATTTTTCTGTTTTAATAATAAAAATTGTACCCTCTAAAACTTCTCTATTTATAGTTTCTTGCGACCATTTAAATTTTCCTTTTATGTTTAAGTCTTCTGTTATATAATTGTTTTCAATTTTTATATTTTTTAATAATTCAACTCTATCATAAATTCCATGTTTATATTCTCCTGAAAAATTAAATTTTATACTTTCTTTTGGAATGGTTAAAGTGTTTATGGAATTACTTTCATTAAGCAAAGGCATGTCGCCTCCCTCTGTGATACCTCCATTAAAAATATTATTTGTATTTGATTTTTCATAACATAACACAAATTCATATTTACCTCTTACTTTATTTGATAAACTTGGAGGGGTGGATGTTTTGTTCCATTTAAAAATTTCCACAAAATTCTCCTCCCCAAAAATTTCATCACACATTATTTTTAGGTTTGCTTGTTCGTTGTCGTCAATAGATATAAAAATAACGCCATCCTCTTTTAGCAAATCCCTTGCCAATTTTAAACGCGGGTACACAAACGCCAACCAACCGCTATGGCTTCTTGTACCGTAAACATTTTGCAAAAAATCGGTGGTGTTTTCGTCCAAGCCAAAATTTGCTATCAATTCCTCTTCGCTTTTTTTAAAATTATCATTGTAAATAAAATTTTCGCTTTTGGTATTGTAGGGCGGGTCAATGTAAATCATTTTAATTTTCTCAAAATAATTTTGTTTTAATATTTTCAACACTTCTAAATTATCACCTCTTATTACGGTGTTTTGAGATTGCGGGTCAAGCCCGCAATGACCTTGTGTGTTTGTGGTTGGGGCGGGTTTTAGCCCGCAATGACCTTGTGTGTGTGGTTGAGATTGCGGGTCATCGCTCGCAATGACTGTTCGATTATCGTCATTCCGCACTTGTCCTTTGTCATTCCGCACTTGATGCGGAATCTTGGATTGCGTAGGTTCAAATTTTAATTCAAATTCCGTTTCAGTGTCCGCCTTTGCCCTTGCAATCCCTTTGCCTGCAAATGTCAATTCATATCCCTTGTTGTTACTTGTTGAAACAAATTGCAATTTGTCTGTACTGCAATCGTCCAAAAAATCTTGTAAAGCGGTGGTGTCTAATTGTCCGTCAGAGTTGATAAGATTGGGTGCCAGTTTTTTAAGGGTTGCTAATTTTTCCTGTTGATACAAGGCATGCCTTGTATCTAAGGTTTTAATACCGTGTTTTGTGGCTTGGTGTTTTTTTATCATTTTGTTATAACTTTAATTTATTAGATCAATTAAATTTTCAGAATTAACCCTTGTTTTATATTTTATTTCTATATTGGGTAATTCACTTTGCAAAGCCTGAAAAAACTTTTTAGCATAGTTTATTTTTTGTTGCTGCTCCTCTGGTATATCGTTTTTATGTTGATAACCTTTGGCTTCTACCACTAAAAACAGTTTTTTGCCGTCCGTTTTTTCTATCAAATACGCAAAATCGGGGTTATAGGTTTTGTAAGGCGTGGGAATGCTAATTTTAGGCAATTTAGCAAAGACGGTAATACTTCCACCGTCATGCCGAACTTGATTCGGCATCTCTTGAGATTGCGGGTCGTTGCCCGCGACAACTTTAGGGTCGTTTTGTTGTATCGTTTTTTCTATCTCACTATCAAAACAAATCGTATCATACAATAAATGTTCTTGGCTTTCTTGCGTAAAATCTTTACCCAAAAGCATATAAGGAATGGTTGTTTTTTTATGCCCTTTTTCATTTTGCAGTTCGTTAGGATAAATTTTGGTATCCAAAAATTGATAATGGACACTGCTTAAAATCTTGCCATGCAAGGTGTCTTTTAAAATTTCAAGTAAGCGATTTTGTGCTTTTTTGGGGTTGTTTTTGATTTTTTGCTCGTCAATCTGGTTTAACAGTTGCACCATAAAACTAAAAGAGAACTTTTCTTTTTTGACAAAATCATCTAAAAAATCATCCAATTTTTGAGTACTAAAAAAATCCGGTACGCCCATTTGAACTTCTTCTAAATTTTCTATTTTATCGGTTTGGGGGGTGTATTTTTGCGTGTAACGGGTGATTTGTATTGGTTCAATATTTTCGCTGTTAAATTCATCGGCTACACTTTTAATAATCTTTTCCTCATCAATTCCCTTATAAACAATCTTGGAATTTTTATTAATCGTTTCCCAAACCTGTTTAAATTCTTGCCACTTATTTTGGCGGATTTTTACTTTTTTTACTTTTTTGTTTCCATCCTTGATCAAATTTCTGTTGTCAGTAAATTTTTCTAAAATAAATTGATAACGTTCATGGGTTATTTTTTCTGTTCCTTGAAAATCGCTTACAATATCTAATTCGTTTTTGTTGTTTTTCAAAAAATCACAAATGGACGATTTAATTTGTCCGTCTTCATCAATGATATTTTTTCTTTTTAGAGTAGAAAATACCGTACTGGCTTCTGTATCATTAAGACCTAAATTTTTTAATTTCTCTAAATTCAATACATCGCCTACCAGTGAAAAGCTACTCGCCTGTATCTCTTGCTGAATCTCTTGAATAAACTCTTTTTCCTTACCCGAAACCACCATATCCAAATTGTTGATCTCGTAAAACTCGGACTCCTTTTCGTCTAAATGTTGATAGGTAAGCCGATTGCCCGTCCCGTTTACCGCTATTCTAAGTCCCCGTCCCACTTGTTGCCTACGACTGATGTCTTTTTTGGTATCACCAAGTTTACAAATGGTAAAAATATTGGGATTGTCCCAGCCCTCTTGCAAAGCCCACACCGAAAATATAAACCTAAGCGGCGTATCCAAAGACAGCAATGTTTGTTTTTCATTTAATATGATATTGATGCCTATATCATCCTTGTTGAAACCTGCTTGCTTGTCTTTTGTAGAAACCTTATCCCCTGAAAAATATCCTTCGTGTACTTGTAGTTTTCCCTCTTCTGTAAAATCTTTTAGCAGGTAATTTTTATAGGCTTGGTTTTCGCTGTTGGCTAAAACTTCCGCTCGCTTTTGTGTGTATAATTGTTCAAAAATAGTTTTAATTCTTGGATGTGGATTTTGATCATTTCCTCGAAAATCATCTACTCGAGGGATAAAAAACAAACTAAGTGCCTTGATTCCCTTGCTAAATAATCGCTCCTCTTTTTCAAAGTGTTTGTCTATGGTGGCACGTATCATTCCCCGTATTTCCTCATTGCCCAAAGCATAGCCCCCTTTGCTTAATTCTAAAATAGTTTGGTCACTTAAAAAGACTTTGTCTTTATTGATTTTTACGGCTTTTACATTTTGGTAATTTTTAAGTCCCGTTTTTATGCCTATATCCTCGCCCAATAAAAGCCGTTTTCTAAAAACCACTCCGTTAATATCATAGACCACCATAAAGGCTTTTTTATTACTTTCAGTAAAACTTAATTTTAAACCGCTTTGTTCCTCTTCACTTATCAATGTATGCACGGTAATGCCTTTGACCAAATGTTTTCTAAATGCCGATATGCTATCCAAAGCATATACAACATTGCTTAAATGGTGTGCTGTGTCTTTTTTATCAGTAGGAAAAGTCGCCCCAAAACGAATTTGTAAAGATTGGTCTAACTTATCCAGTCCCTTTTGGGTTTCTGTACCTTTTAATAAATGCGGTTCATCAATAAAAATAATAGGGTATTTTTCTTTGATGGCTTGCCAAACCGAACCGCTTTCAAACAGGTTTTCGGTCTTTTGGTTGATTCTGTTTTTATCTGAGTTAAAAGCACTGTTGGTGGTGATTAAAATACACAAATCATCGCTGGTTAAAAAATTATGCCTAATTTTAGCAAGTCCATCTTTGGGGTAGTCAATGTATTTCAAATACTTGCCGTACTGCTGATAAAAATAATCCCGCGTAAGTTTGATATTTTGCACCACGCCCAATTTAATCGCTGTACGCGGCAAAACAATAATAAATTTTTTCCGTTCAAATTGTTTGTGTAGTTCAAAAATGGTTTTCAGGTAGGTAAAGGTTTTACCCGTTCCTGTTTCCATTAAAACATCTAAACGGTTTTTGTTTTCTTTTTTTATAAATTGGGTATAGCCTTTTTCTTTCCATAAAGCATCAATCGATTGTGGAAGATTTTGAAAATTATTGTGGCGTACCTCGCATTGTTCCAATACTTTTACAATGTTTTCTACGCAATTTTCTTGATATTGTTGTTTTTCAAATTTCATAATTTACTATTTTAATAAACCACTGTTACTTGTTCTTTATCTTTTTCATTTAGCCCAAATAAGTTTAACCAATTTTCTAAAGATATATCGCTATATCCGTCAATGTAAATTTGTGTCTCTTGTAGAGACAAAAAATTTTTTGTCTCTACCGTTTCCCATTGTTCAGGTGATATTTCGCCCAATACATATAAATATTTTTGAGATTGCGGGTCAAGCCCGCAATGACTTTGCGTATTGTCATTCCGCACTTGATGCGGAATCTCTTCCACCAAATACAACCTATCCTTTATCAATTCTGTAAAGGGCTTATGCAAGGGTTTACCAGTAGCACAAAGCATATTATATAGCGTATCCGCGGTGGTTTTCCGTTCGTTTACCAACCTAAACAAACCGCCTTGTTCCGCCAATTTTGGTTTTTGAGTCAAAGAAAAAACTTTATAGCCGATGTCCAATTGAGATTGTGGGTCAAGCCCGCAATGACTTTGCGCGTGTGGTTGAGATTGCGGGTCGTTGCCCGCAATGACTTTCTGCTTGTCTTCATGGCGGACTTGATCCGCCATCTCATCTTTAAATAGAGATTCCGTGTCAGGCACGGAATGACCTTTTCTTTTTGTCATTGCGGACTTGATCCGCAATCTCTCTCCCGCCCTATTTAACCGTTCTATTGTAATGCTTGGTATAACTGGTTCAAAATTGTTATCTATACAAAATTGATAGGCTTCTGTGTTTTTCTTTATTGTCTCATCCCATTGTACTAAGATAAATTTACGATTGCCCCCATCTTCTGCGTTGAGTTGCATGACGGCATCGCCCGTTGTTCCACTACCAGCGAAAAAGTCAAGAATTAGATCGTTTTTATCACAAATAAAATTTATAAGATATTTTATTAAAGATGTTGGTTTGGGATAATCAAATATCTTTTTTTCAAATAGAGATATTAAATAATTACTGGCATTTTCGTTTGTATCTCCAATTTCAGCACTTATAAAATTTGGAGGGACTTCTGGGTCATAATTTTTCTTTTTATAGGATAAAACACCATTAACACTTAAATTTATAATTGTTCCGTTTTTTAATTCCTCATTTAATTTTTCTTGTGTCCATCTAAATTTACTTTCAAATGTTACACTATTTTTGTTTTTTCCATTTTTAATAAATAAGTCATTATAAATTTTATTTGGATATTTTTCTGTCCCATAAACACCTTTTTTAAACTCTCTATTTACATTTATTGAGTTTTCGGGAAAACAAAGTTTTTTTATAGAATTAGTAGCGTTTATAAAAGGGTCATCACTTTTACTTTTTTTTAATAATCCTTTATATTTAGCATCTATATTTTGTTTTTCATAACAAAGGATATACTCTATGTTTTTTTTTATTTTTTTAGATAAATTAGGTGGTGTCTTTGATTTATACCAATTCCACTGCCCCACAAAATTCTCCTCCCCAAAAATTTCATCGCACATTATTTTAAGGTTTGCTTGTTCGTTGTCGTCAATAGATATAAAAATTACGCCATCCTCTTTGAGCAAATCTCTTGCCAATTTTAAACGCGGGTACATAAACGCCAACCAACCGCTATGGCTTCTTGTTCCATATACATTTTGTAAAAAATTGGTGGTGTTTTCATCTAAGCCAAAATTTTCTATCAATTCCTCTTCGTTTTGTTTAAAATTATCATTGTAAATAAAGTTTTCGCTTTTGGTGTTATAAGGTGGGTCAATGTAAATCATTTTGATATTCTCAAAATAGTTTTGTTTTAATATTTTCAACACTTCTAAATTATCGCCTCTTATTACGGTGTTTTGAGATTGCGGGTCAAGCCCGCAATGACCTTGTGTGTTTGTGGTTGGGTCGGGTTTTAGCCCGCAATGGCTTTGTGTGTTTGTGGTTGGGGCGGGTTTTAGCCCGCAATGACCTTGTGTGTTTGTGGTTGGGGCGGGTTTTAGCCCGCAATGACCTTGTGTTTGTGGTTGAGATTGCGGGTCATCGCCCGCAATGACTGTTCGATTATCGTCATTCCGCACTTGTCCTTTGTCATTCCGCACTTGATGCGGAATCTTGGATTGCGTAGGTTCAAATTTTAATTCAAATTCCGTTTCAGTGTCCGCCTTTGCTCTTGCAATCCCTTTGCCTGCAAATGTCAATTCATATCCCTTGTTGTTACTTGTTGAGACAAATTGCAATTTGTCTGTACTGCAATCGTCCAAAAAATCTGCTAAGGCGTTAATATCTAATTGATTGTCGGAATTGATAAGATTGGGAGCAAGTTTTTTTAACGCTTCTAATTTTACATTTTTCTGTTCTGACAATGTGCTATTTGTCTGTATAGTTTTAAAACCGTTCTGTTTCATATCTTGTTGTTTTTCAAAGTGCATTTATTTTAGGGTTTAAATATATACTCTTCTTTAATAAGTTTGTGCTATAGGCTCTTTTAAGGTCGCTAAATCTGCGTGTGTAGTTGCTCTGCATGAACGAATGGTTCTTCTTAAAATAATGATTATTATTTTTTTGGTGGTAGGATTATCTATTTTTCTCAACAAACCAAGAACAAAACCTATTTCATTTTTAATAGGTTGTAAATACCATTTTTCTAAAAAAATATCGCTACCTTTTACGTTATTTATCAAAGTATTTTTTCATAAACGCGTGTGCCAATGGGTTTTTACTTAGTATATCGGCACGGTCAGCGATTTTGTATTCACCTAAAGTTGTCATCCTATTACTTGTATAATAAGTTTTGTACAAATTAAAGATAAAACTACCGTATTTTAAGACATTATTTCTAGAAGCTACTGCGTGTATAGGGTCATTATAACCATCTTTATAAGCATCACCTGGTTTAAAAAGCCCCTTATCTGCCGCTTCTTTATAAGCGGCTTTTAACTCAGTAAAGCATTCAGTTAATGAGGGTTCTATAGAAATAGCGTAATAAACTGATAAGTAGGTGAATTCTAATTCGGAGCTAGCAATACCTGTTGTCGCATCAGGCAGGGTTTCATCTTTACCTCCGTTATTAACATAAATACCCTCCAAAGGTGTTAATTGCATAAAATAAGGTTCTGAAGTTGCTTCTGCTTCGTCTCTTAAAACAAGTAGTTTGGCATTATTCTTTAAAATACCTCTAACAATGGTACTATCTAGGCTATTCATTATTTTTTTAACCCCATTATATACACGGTCTAATTGTGCTTTACTGGCAGAACTACTTCTGTGTACACCTATGTATTTAGCGGTAGGGTAATAGCTTTCCACTAATTTAGCGGTATTTATAGCTTGCCCTACCATATACAACATTAAAATATACTGCTGGGTATTTTGACCATCTTCTGCAACTACTTTTACTTCCCCCGTGAAATGAGTATCTTTTACCGTTACTTTGGTGCCCATAATGTCTATATCTCTATCGGTGAGTACTTTTTTGAGTCTTACTTTAGTAGCTCCACTTTTCAAAACCTTATCACCTACTTTGACTATAGCTTTTTCGGAAATTTTGAATACAGGAGTCGCTCCATTTTCTAATACACTTACATAAGTGGGATTATAGGCAAAGTAGCCTTTTAACTGCTTTTTCTTTTCATCAATCGTTAAGGTATAATCTGGAATTTCCTTAATAGCTAAGGTTTTCAAAACCGCTAAGTTACTTTTGATTTCTTTGACTTCATCATCTTTTTTTTGACAGGCAAAGAAAAAAACTGAAAAAGAGAAAAATAGAATTGTTTTTAGTGTTTTCATAGTAAAATTATTTAGATCAAGACTATTTAATAGGTTTTTTCTTCAAAAAATTCATGAGACAAATATACAAATTTTTGGTTCTATAATTATACTATATGTAGCGTTTTTTTATCGTTTATTATATGATTTTTTACAACTATAGACACAGTCTATATTGTTATATTCTTTTCTAAACAATATTTACTTTTTATTTAATCATTTAGTGAGGTTTTAAAAATTATTGTGGCGTACCTCGCATTGTTCCAATACTTTTACAATGTTTTCTACGCAATCTTCTTGATATTGTTGTTTTTCAAAGTGCCCTCTATTGTTTTCCTTTTAAAAATTTAATTAAAACATAAGTAAGTAATGAAGGTAATAATAACATCAAAAATGCAAGCAATTGAGTCCAATAATTAGCATTTTCAAAGCGTTCTGTTTTATCGTTATAAGTTAAAAATGCAACAAAGAAATCCCAAGCATTTGAAGGATTAATCCGTTGTAAAAAGCTCAAGTTTTCTAAAAAACGAAATAAGCTGAACATATAGGACATTGCCAACAAAACAAATACAGCAGAGAGGATACCAATCAATTCTTTTTTTAGCGTGGTATTGTTTATGAAACTACTTTTTATATTTTTCAATATTTTTTATTTCAGTTAGATCATACTCTTTTTTACCGATCCAAATAGTGTTCCATTGTGCTTTATTCCAATAAACAACACTCTCATCACCATTGGCAAACTTTGCTCCAGAGGCAGATACAACACTTTTAAGCTGATACTGCTTGCCTTTAAATGTTAGCTTTACATTATTGTAATATTTTTCAAGTCGAGTTTTGTATAGCACTACAACGGCTTCATCACCTTGTTGGCTAATTAAATGATAGGTTTTATACTGTTTGGCTAAGAAAAAGTACCATATTAAAGCGATGCTTAATGCGGTCAATAATACAAGCCATACTTTTTTAGATATATTCTGTAATCTCTTCATTATTTTTACTTTTTTTTTAACTTCACAACTATTCATTTTAAAAAACTTCAATAAACCACCGCCACCTGTTCTTTACCCTTTTCTCTTTATTCGTCATTGCGGGCTTGACCCGCAATCTCATTATAATGCTCTTTTACACTGTTTATATATTCCTCATCTAAACCTATTTCTTTACTTAAATCTTCCCAATTTTTATTGTTTTCATCAACAAGTTTGTTTTTTCATTCTCTTTTCCAATTTTTTAATTGTTTTTCTCTTTGAATGGCTTGTGTTATTGATTGAAAAACCTCATAATAAACCAATTTATTACAATTATACTTATAGGTAAAACCTCTGTTAATTTTTGCTTTATGTTCATCTTTTATAGATTGCGGGTCAAAGCCCGCAATGACTTTCTACTGTTTAAAAAATCAATAAACCACCGCCACCCTTTCTTTACCCTTTTCTCTTTATTCGTCATTGCGGGCTTGACCCGCAATCTCATTATAATGCTCTTTTACACTGTTTATATATTCCTCATCTAAACCTATTTCTTTACTTAAATCTTCCCAATTTTTATTGTTTTCATCAACAAGTTTGTTTTTCCATTCTCTTTTCCAATTTTTTAATTGTTTTTCTCTTTGAATGGCTTGTGTTATTGATTGAAAAACCTCATAATAAACCAATTTATTACAATTATACTTATAGGTAAAACCTCTGTTAATTTTTGCTTTATGTTCATAAATTCTACGAATTAAATCATTGGTTACGCCAGTGTACAAAACTTTATTGTTTTTATTAGTTAAAAAGTATATGTATCCTTTTATGTTCATCTTTTATAGATTGCGGGTCAAAGCCCGCAATGACTTTCTACTGTTTAAAAAATCAATAAACCACCCCCACCCGTTCTTTGTCCTTTTCATTTAGCCCAAACAAATTTAACCAATTTTCTAAAGATATATCACTGTAACCGTCAATATAGATTTGGCATTATTCTGTATCTGTATGGACAGAACAATGTTCTGTCTTGTTTTTGATTAAAGAGGATTACTTTTTGGTTCATTTTTTGGGTGAGGTTATTTGTTGAGTTTTAACTGGATTATGAACTTTTATAAAAATCATCAAATATTTTTGTTTCATCAAATTGCATTACTTCAGGCATTCTTTCTAATTCATCTTTATCTACTATATTACAAATAAAATTTTCAGGTTTATTTAGCCATTTATTATTCCAAATTCTACCATTTTTATTTTTAACTTTATTGCAAAGTTCCCCCTTATACTCTATTGTTTCATCTATTTTATAACTGATTCTTTGTAGCCAAATATTTAAAATTTCTGTATTAGGTAATTTTTCAAATTTTTCTTTTATCTTTCCCAGATAATCCTTTTTTGTTTTATCGTCTTTAAAAAAACTTAACAAAACACTGATTATTTGACTACAAACATCATAAATTCTTGGGTTGCGATACATTAAATCAACCACTAAAGCTAATAAAACTTCCTCATTTCTTATTGCATCCTTTTTAGTTATTTGTTTTGATACTTTCGTAAGCGGTTGGATTAAAGATCCTGAATTAGGATATTTATTAGCTATTTCTTTAATAATAAGTAATTGTTTGACTATAGATTGATTTTTATTGATATAACGCATAGCAAACAATTTATCTTTTTTAACGGCATTTTCCACAATATCATCGAAATACAATGTTTTTTCTGCTCCTAATCGCATACCTAAACTACTTAAAACTTCTGATAATGCTTTTAATATCTTTTGTCCATCAGTTACACTATTGCTAAAAATCCTGTAGTCATCTCTATATCTTAAAATTTTATAATCTTTTATGTTTTGTATTTTTTCATTCAATAACTCATCTACATATCCCAATACCATTTCTGCAATAAAATCCATTAAAACGCTTCCTTGTGGAATACCGTTTGTTTGTCCATAACGCATCATACGGATATGATGGTCTATTATATTTCCTATTGAATTATTATTATCTCTATTCTTTTTTGCTTCGTCTATTCCGTGTAATGCCCACGGAATAGAATGGGTATAAATTGCTCCATAGCAATCTACAATATCAGTATGAAAAACATAACAATAATCCAAACTTAATTTAATAGATTCTTGCTCAACACTATGCCACCAGTTTAGTATTTGTGCTGCTTTTTCATTTTTCTTTTCGTTATTTTCTACAATAGGAATACTTGTACATTCTATATTTTTTATTCTTTTAAATTTATTAAACCTATCTGTAATGGTTTCCCAATTTTTCACGATTTTATGGACTAAAGAAACATAAATAACAGGGTGAATAAGTTCAAGCAACCGCCACGCATACTGTCCATCTTTATTGTTAAACAGTTTATAATTTACATCATCTAAATTTTCTGGTTTATTATTTGGTTTCAAAAAATCGGATAAATTATTATCTTTTAATTTTTTATCGACTTTTTGTAAAATTTTATCAAAAGAAAAATATTTTGGCAGTTTTTCTGAACAATAACGATTCCCCTTTAAGAAAAACCCTTTAACTTTTTCACTCTTTAACTCCAAAACTGTTTTTGTTTTTTCCATAATTTATCTTTAAACCCCTAATAAACCACCGCCACCCATTCGTTATCCTTTTCATTTAGCCCAAACAAATTTAACCAATTTTCTAAAGATATATCACTGTAACCGTCAATATAGATTTGGCATTCGTCTATGGGACAAACACAAGGGTTTGTCCCTACCGTTTCCCATTTGTCAAGTGATATTTCCCCCAGTACATATAAAAATTTTCCATTATCAACTTCCCCTTGCTCCCCTCCTTTAAGTGAATTGCTGACCTCCCCTTGAAATTCCCCTCCTTTTAAGGAGGGGTTAGGGGTGGTTGTTTCCACCAAATATAATTTATCCGCTATCAATTCTTTAAAGGATGTATGCAAGGGTTTACCAGTCGCACAAAGCATATTATATAGCGTATCCGCGGTGGTTTTCCGTTCGTTTATCAACCTAAACAAACCGTCTTGTTCCGCCAATTTTGGTTTTTTGGTGAGTGAAAAGACTTTATAGCCGATGTCCAATTGAGATTGCGGGTCAAGCCCGCAATGACTTTGCGCGTGTGGTTGAGATTGCGGGTCGTTGCCCGCAATGACTTTCTGTTTGTCTTCATGGCGGACTTGATCCGCCATCTCATCTTTAAATAGAGATTCCGCATCAAGTGCGGAATGACTTTTTGGTTCGGAATGACTTTTTGGTTGCGTGGAATCACCCTTTCTTGTCATTGCGGACTTGTTCCGCAATCTCTCCCCCGCCTGATTTAACCGTTCTATTGTAATGCTACTAATCACAGGTTCAAAATTATTTTCCCTGCAAAATTTATAGGCTTCTGCATTCTTCTTTTTATCTATTTTCTCGTCCCATTGCACCAAAATAAATTTTCTTTGTTTCCCCACTTGCATTGAGCCTGCCGAAATGTCTTCTGCGTTGAGTTGCATGACGGCATCGCCCGTTGTTCCACTACCTGCGAAAAAGTCTAGGATGAGGTCGTTAGGTTTAGCTCCTATTCTTAAACATTTTTTTATAATTTCAGTTGACTTGGGGAAATCAAACACGCCTGATTTTAGTAATGTTGATACTAATTCTTTTCCATTTTCATGGTTAATGTTTTTTTCAATCCATAATGTTTTTTCTTTTGAAGTTGCACCTCCTTTAGGAATATAATCCTTTCTAAAAACTCTCCAAATTCCATCTTTTGTCTTTTTTGCGGTTAGGAAATTAAAATCTTTAACAATTTTATCCTTACTCCAAGTCCAACACCCATCTTCTTTTTTAGAATTTAAAGGCAAAGCTGTTTCACTAAATTTTTCAGTTTTTTCTAAAGATATATCTCTTGTTTCTGGATTTATATAAATTGGAAAATAAAGATTGGGGCGAGTTATACGATTAAATTGAGAAGAACCTCTATTTCTTAATTCTAAAAGTCTATAATTTCCAATTTCATCTTTCATATTATATTCTTTCATGGTTTTTTCAGACTTTGGAATTTCTAAAATTTTTGCCTCATTTATATTTTTACTAAATACCAATATATACTCGAAAGTTTTTGCTAAAAATTTATCTAATTGTCTTCCTCTTGGGTTCGTTTGGGCTACAATTTGCCCTAAAAAATTCTCCTCACCAAAAATCTCATCGCAAATAATTTTTAGGTTGGCTTGTTCGTTGTCGTCTATGCTAATAAAAATAACGCCATCCTCTTTTAGCAAATCCCTTGCCAATTTTAAACGCGGATACATAAAAGCAAGCCAACCGCTATGGCTGCGGGTGCCGTAAACATTTTGTAAAAAATCGGTGGTGTTTTCATCTAAG
>CBDDCQ010000002.1:0-81591 GCA_965226285.1 Ichthyobacteriaceae bacterium | reverse complement strand
CAATAATTATTTTTGGATTTTTTTTATTGGGAATGATAAAATCCATTGTTCGTTTTTCTATTTGTTCTTTTGATAAAAGTGTCGTCAAATCTCCTTTTTCAAAAGAAATTTTATATTTATCTAATACATTAGCAATAAGATACTCCGGATTATTTTCATATTTGCCCGAGTAGCTACCCTTTTCTTTATACCGTACAATGGTATCAATTAATGCTGTTGGTTCAAATTTTAATTTAGAAATACTTAGTTTTTTCAGTTCAAAAAGAGGAAGTGTCTTCACAAAAAAAGGTAGGGTTGCCCCCTCAAAAAATAAGTTAACAATACCTTTACGAAAATACAAATTTAATTGTATAAGTTTAATTATTTTATTGTCTCCCCATTCTTTTATCTCTCCTTTTTCTTTTACATTCCATTTAGAGACAAAAAGCAACTTTTCTACAGTGTTGTCTTGTACAATGCGAATAATGGTAATTAATCTTTTTAAATTTTCATTTGTAAAACCTGTTAAAGCTAACAATGCACGTAATCCGTTTTTATTTTCATATAATAATTTTACAAAAATATCCTTTCTTAATCCGCTATTTTCAATTTGGGATTTTAATAATAAAAGGGTTTCTGTTAAAGAATTAATATAACCGTCATACTCTTCTTGGAATAGAGGATTGTTAAAATAAAAAGTGTTTTTTTGAATAACGGTATTATATTTTTCTTTACGGGTTTTTAGCATAAATATTTATTTTACGTAAGCGAAATATCGCAATATATGTTGTTATGTTTGTGTACATCCTATGGGTTTTTTATGGTGTTTGGTAATAAAATCTTTGATGATTTTATTTTCTGCTACTTTTACAGGAGGATAACTGTCTTGGTATTCCTCACCAAATAAGGTAAATTTAGGCTCTTCGGGGAAAAAAGCATACACAGTTACTTTTTTATTTATTTTTAAAATACTTTGTAATATAAAATAGTTAGTAGGTGAATTAGTACCACTAATTCTATATTCTACTTTACCACAATTATAAGATTGAACCCTCTCTTTTATATTTGTGATGGTCTGTCCAATTTTTAAAATTTTACCTTCTATAACAAAAACATATACACAGCCTTTTTTATCAATGAAATCAGAGTCAATAGTTTCTATTTCTAATTTTTCTGCATCTTTGTTGGGTATCAAATTACACAAATGCAAAAAATAGGATTTGTATTCAAAATCAGAGTAAGCTATTTCATTAACCAAATCTTGATGCGTTAGCGGAGTAATATTTTTATTTTTTTTCTTTGCCATTATAAGTCTTATTAAAAGTAGTAACCATTTCGTTTTCTTTATCTGTCAATTTAAAAGTGTCCCGTTTTGATAACGATTGTAACACTCTTATATTGTTAAAATTTCCATATCTCGTTATATTTACGATAAACTTAAAAACTTCACTGTCTAATTCTTTTTTTACCTTTATTGCTTCTTCAAGGTTTTTACATCTTACAAAAGCGATGCTCTGGGTCATACCACAATCATCAATAAATGTTTTGTACTTATTAGTTAGTGAAATAAAAACTTTATATCCGTCTTGGTATTTATGAGCTATCTTAGACCATCTTGTTTTGGTAGGCGTATGAATGATCTTAAACCGAAATAATTCTGATTTTTCATCTGACAAAAAATCTTTTTTTGTGTAATTGTGTAAATGACTACTGGTCTCTATATTATATTTTTTTTCTTTAGTATATATCACTTTTTCCAGAATTGTTTTTACCACATCATTGTAAAACAAAGGAATGAAAGATGCCCCTTTTTTTAAAATAACCTTTTCCTTACTTTTTATAAAATAATGATTCTCGAAAGTAAATTTTTCTTTGTTTTCACTTTTCTTTAATAAAAACCAAGAAAAAGAAGAACCTACTGTGGGAAAATATCTTTTAGCTCCACCCACATCTATATGTATAAATTGGTATTTAGAAAGTAAACGAGGCAGATCATTTCTATCGGAAAAACTCATCCAATTATTAGGAACAATGAATAAAATAAAGCCTTCTTTTTTTGTAAGCGTTAATGCTTTTCTAATAAAGTCTCTAGACATATTATGATTTTTAGAGACTCTTTTTCCATCAACAATTTTAGCATAAGGAGGATTAGCTACCACTAAATCATACTTAATAGCCTCATCCATTTTTAAAAAATTAATTGAAGTAATATTGATGTCTTTACCAAAAAAACTAGTAACATTAGCTAGTCTTTGCTGGTTTATATCATTAAAAAATAGATTTTTTAAAGTGGTTTTTTGACTTAAATAGCCATGAAAATTGCCATTGCCACAACAAGCATCTAGGATTTTTAAATCTTTCTTATTAAAAAAATCAGATGGGATTTTATCCACCATTTCCATAACGCAGTCTATAGGTGTGCATATATCATTTGAATTGACAAAATGATCGGGATTTTTATCCAAAGAATCAAAATGATTTTTGATGGCTAAAAGATCACTTTTATAAACGGTACCTGCACACAAAAGTTTTGAACGCATAGTTTATTTTTAAAAGGTAAATTTTTATAGTTCAAAGACAAGTTAAGGGGATTTTTTCTCAACCAATTTATAATGCAAATATAAAAATTTTTTCATAATTAAAAAAGACAAAATTAGGAGTAAAAAACGAACAGAGAAAAAGCATTAACTTAAGAATCCCTAAGATATTTGTATCTAATTGTCATATCAAATAGAAAAAAAGTCAATAAATTAAAATTATTGATTGACAAAACTTTCAAAAAATTATAATTTTTAATTCCAGAATAGATCTAAAAAATTAACAAAACTAAATCGTAAGACTTTACAATAGTCTTAATTTTTTATTTACTTGTATGCTTACAATAATTATAATATATTCA
This sequence comes from Ichthyobacteriaceae bacterium, assembly GCA_965226285.1. Taxonomy (GTDB): domain Bacteria; phylum Bacteroidota; class Bacteroidia; order Flavobacteriales; family Ichthyobacteriaceae; genus CBDDCQ01. The sequence goes on along the minus strand of CBDDCQ010000002.1, from coordinate 78,713 downwards.
TCATATAATTAAATATAAAGTATTAATTTTGTAGTTTTTATTAAAACTATAAAGTATTAATTACAGTTTAAGACAGAGTAAAATTATATATTTAATTATATGATAGTATTATAATGATAAGTAAAAAAAATACCCTTCAAGTAGTATTAAAAAGTACAAAGGTTTGGGTCTTTATTGCTTTTTTAATATGGATGCTATTCTTTGATAATGGTTCTTTGCTTATACATAATGAATTAAATGAAGAAATTAATGAGTTAGAACAAGCTAAGGCATACTATACCCAAAGACTTTCCAAAACTAAAATAGCTTTGAAACAAATGAATACAGATATGTATTATATAGAAAAATATGCCCGAGAAAAATTATTGATGAAAAAGGAAAATGAAGAAGTATTTATAATAGAAGAAGACTAAAATATTATGGGTCATGGAATTTGTAACTTGGGAGTTATTCCATTGAGAACGGAATCTTGCGATAAAAGTGAGATGGTATCTCAGGTACTATTTGGCGAGCACTTTAAAATTATATCTCAAAATAAACAATGGAGTAAGATAAAACTGCACTATGACAACTACGAGGGGTGGATAAGCAATAAACAATTTGAAAAGATAACTAAAGAACAATACAATGATTTAACAAACTGTAATACCCACTTGAACCACGATGTATTATCCATAGCCATAAATGAAAAAAATCAAGATAGTATTATACTCCCGATGGGTAGTACCCTACCCAATTTCTTAAACAATGAGTTTAACATCAACCATCAAAATTTCAAATTTGAGGGAACTTCTCACCCATCTAAAGATCTAAAAAAGAACATCATACATACTGCTATGGCTTATATTAATACTCCCTACCTATGGGGAGGAAAAACACATTTGGGTATAGATTGTTCTGGACTTACACAAATAGTATATAAACTCAATGGTATACACCTTTACAGAGATGCCTATCAGCAAGTAACGCAAGGACATACCTTAAATTTTATAGAAGAAACCAAGGCAGGGGATTTAGCATTTTTTGATGATGAACAAGGTAATATTATTCATGTAGGTATTATATTAGAAAATTATAAGATTATACACGCCTGTGGAAAAGTAAGAGTAGATTACATAGATCACATAGGCATATATAACTCTAAAACTGGAATACACTCTCACAAATTGAGAGTAATTAAAACTCACATTGCGTAAAAATGAAACCCATTGTAAAAAGATTTTTAAAATATGCAAGCTTTCATACTGAATCGGCATTTGAAGTAGATAAAATACCTAGTACTCAAAGGCAGTTTGAAATGGCAAAGTATTTAGAACAAGAACTCTTAAACATAGGTATGCAAGAAGTAATATTAGATGAAAACTGTTATGTAATGGCAACCTTGCCTAGTAATATAGACGATGCCAATATACCTACTATAGGATTTTTGGCGCATATAGATACTTCCCCAGAATTCACCGGAAAAGATGTAAAACCTTTAATATGGGAAAACTACAATGGTAAAGATATTACTTTAAATAAAGAGAAAAATATTCTTCTTTCATCTGAATATTTTTCTCATATCAAAAAATATAAAGGACAAACTATCATTACTACCGATGGAACTACATTACTAGGTGCCGACGATAAAGCTGGTGTTGCTGAAATTGTATCTGCTATGGAATATTTAATTAGTCACCCTGAAATTAAGCATGGTAAAATCCGTATATGCTTTACCCCAGACGAAGAGGTAGGAAAAGGAGCCGATTTATTTGATATAGAAAAATTTGGAGCCAAATGGGCTTACACTATGGATGGTAGCGAAATAGGTGAATTACAATATGAAAACTTCAATGCTGCTTTTACCAAAGTTACATTTCAAGGAAAAGTAGTACATCCCGGATACGCCAAAGGAAAAATGGTAAATGCCATTACTTGTGCAAATAGGTTTGCTGCGCTATTACCTAAAATGGAAGTTCCTGAAAAAACACAAGGGTACGAAGGGTTTTATCATTTATATAATGTAAATGGAGGTGTAGATAAAACAGAATTAAAATACATCATAAGAGACCATGACAGAAATATTTTTGAACAGAGGAAATATAGAATCCGAGAATTAGTAAACTCATTTGCCAAAAAAAACAACATAGATATTGCACTTGAAATCAAAGACCAATACTATAACATGAAAGAAAAAATAGAACCTTATCAACATATTATTGATTACGCCAAAGATGCCATGATAAAAGCAAATATTACACCAAATATAAAAGCTATAAGAGGAGGTACTGATGGTGCAAAATTATCCTTTATGGGATTGCCCTGTCCTAATATATTTGCAGGAGGGCATAACTTTCATAGTAGATTTGAATACATACCTGTAGAATCTATGGAAAAAGCCGTAGAAGTAATTGTAAATATAGCAGAACTCGTAGGAAAAAAGAAATATTAACTTTAAATACCTAAAAGTAAAAAACTTATATATAATATCAATGAGTAAAAAAAAACATATACTACATATACTAAAAGATAGAAATAACCAAATTACCATAGGAGTGGTATTAGTAGTCATTTCTTTATGCCTATTTTTATCCTGTATCTCTTATATATTTCACTGGCAAACAGACCAAAGTAAGATAAATAATTTATTCAATGGCAATAAAACTGTAAACAATATATTTGGAAAATTAGGAAATTATGTAGGGCATTTGTTCGTATATAAAAGTTTTGGTATAAGTACTCTATTACCTATACTTTTTCTATGTGTAATAGGTCTCAAACTCATATCAAAAACTTATATTTTTCCTATAAAAAAATTATTCATTAACATTAATATCTACTGTATTATACTACCTGTTCTATTTGCCTTTACTTTAGGATATTACCCTATTCTATCAGGGGTTTTAGGATATGAACTCAATAGTTACCTAAGTGTTTTACTTGGAAAAATGGGCGTAGGAATATTACTATTTTTATGTATATTCTTTTATATTGTATTTTTACTTCAAATCCCCCCTCAAAAAATTATGGCATATACCTCTAAATATTTATCTAAACTAAAAAACAAAAAAAATAAATTAGATAGAGATATAACATTCCCGACAGAACCTATCACTCCTAAAAAAGAAGATACTATAGAGAAAATCTATAATAAACCTTTAGAAGTAGATTTAAACCAAATACCTACAATAAAAGAACAACTCAAAGAAAATCCACCACAAGATAAACAAAATAATAACAATACAGAACAACAAGAACAGGAAGAATATCCATTAGAAGTAAAAGAAATTGTAGAGGAAGAAACTGTAAATAAAGTGTCTGGAAACCTTGTGAAAAAACAAGGTAAATACGACCCAAAATTAGATTTAAGCAAATATGAATTTCCACCTCTGATCTTACTGAGAGAATATAAAAACGAGGGTATCATTAGGAATGATAGGGAACTAGAAGAAAACAGAAATAGGATTAGGAAAACATTGAAAAATTACAAAATTGAAATATCTTCTATAGTGGCTTCTATAGGATCTACCGTTACACTATACGAGATTATACCTGCTCCGGGAATAAAAATATCTAGAATTAAAAACTTAGAAGATGATATTGCCCTGAGTTTATCTGCCCTGGGTATCCGTATTATTGCACCTATGCCGGGTAAAGGTACTATAGGTATCGAAGTACCCAATAGAAAACCAACTATAGTATCTATAAGGTCTGTAATTACATCTAAAAAATTCCAAAATATAGATATGGATTTACCTTGTGCTTTGGGTAAAAATATATCCAATGAAACCGTAATCATAGATTTGGTAAAGATGCCTCATTTACTTATGGCAGGTGCCACAGGACAAGGTAAATCTGTAGGGTTAAACGCTATTTTGACCTCCCTACTCTACAAAAAACATCCTGCAGAACTCAAATTTGTACTAGTAGATCCAAAAAAAGTAGAACTGACACTATTCAACAAGATAGAAAGACACTACCTAGCTAAACTACCTCACAGCGAAGATGCTATCATCACAGATACCACCAAAGTAATTCATACGCTCAACTCCTTATGTATAGAAATGGATGAACGCTACGAACTACTCAAAGATGCTATGGTAAGAAACATTAAAGAATATAACCATAAGTTTATCAACCGAAAACTAAACCCCGAAAATGGACATAAATTCTTACCTTATATTGTATTGGTAATAGATGAATTTGCAGACCTCATAATGACTGCAGGTAAAGAAGTAGAAACACCTATTGCTCGACTAGCTCAACTCGCCAGAGCTATAGGTATACATCTGATAGTAGCTACTCAAAGACCTTCTGTAAATGTAATTACGGGTATCATCAAAGCTAACTTCCCTGCTAGAATAGCCTTTAGAGTAACTTCTAAAATAGATTCACGCACCATACTAGATACTGTAGGAGCTGACCAACTCATAGGAAAAGGTGATATGCTGTACACCTCTGGTAATGATATTACAAGAATACAATGCGCTTTTGTAGATACCCCAGAAGTAGAGAAGATTACAGATTTTATAGGAGCACAAAGAGGATACCCAAATGCTTTATTACTCCCTGAATATGAATCCGAAGAAGGTGAAGCAAATGATTTAAGTTCAGATGATATAGATTCCAAATTTGAAGAAGCAGCAAGAATAGTAGTCACTACACAACAAGGTTCTACCTCTATGCTACAGAGAAAACTAAAACTGGGATACAATAGAGCTGGAAGAATAGTTGACCAATTAGAATCAGCAGGAATTATAGGTCCTTTTGAAGGTAGCAAAGCCAGAAGAGTACTTATAAAAGATGAAACTGAACTCAATGATAAATTAAACAAAAATGATTAGATTTCTACTACATATATTATTACTCTTGAGTATCAACTTGATTACCTCTAATGAATGTAGAGCACAAAAAGACCATAGAGCACAAAAACTACTAAATAAAGTTTCAAAAAAGATGAAGTCATATAAAAATATATATATGGAATTCAATTATTCTCTATACCAATTCAAGAACGGAATAAATCACCAATCTACAGGAGATATTCTAATGCAAGGAGATAAATACATCTTGAATTTTATGGGCACTAAACAGATATTTGATGAAAAATATACCTATCAAATTTTAGAAGAAGATGAAGAGATAAATATACTCCCCAAAAAAGAAGATAATAACCTACTCTTGCCTAGTACATTATTCAAATTCTATCAAAAAGGCTATCAGATTAAATGGGATATTTTACAAAAGGATTCTAAAAAAACTATAAGATATATCAAACTTATTCCTATGGACAAAAATGTAAATATCATTTATATTCTTATGGGAATTAACACCCAAAACAATCAACTATACAACATTATACAAATCAATTCAGATCAAACTAAAATTACTATATCTATAAAAAAATATATTTTTAACCAAAAATTAAACAGCTCTACTTTTACATTTAACAAAGACGATTATCCCGAATATATGATAAATAATGTAAATTAAGAAAAGATGAAGAAATTAGATTTACTTGTTATCAAAACATTTTTAGGACCCTTTTTTATTACATTTTTTGTAGTAATATTTGTATTTTTAATGCAGTTCTTTTGGCTATATATAGATGATATTGTAGGCAAGGGATTAGAAGTGTGGATCATTATAAAACTCATATTGTATGTATCGGCATCACTCATTCCTATATCTCTGCCTTTAGCCATATTGCTATCCTCTATAATGACAATGGGAAACTTAGGGGAAAACTCTGAACTTACAGCTATGAAATCATCGGGCATATCACTAGAAAGAATTATGAAGCCACTCATTATTTTAATGGTATTTATATCTATAGGCGCATTTTTGTTTACAAACTACGCCATACCTTACTGTAATTTCAAATCTAAAAACCTACTATATAATATATCGAGAGCTAAACCTGCCTTAAATATTAAACCCGGAATATTTAACACACTTATACCGGGCTATAGCATAAGAGTAGAAGAAAAATTTGGAGAAAATGACAACTCTCTTAAAAATGTGCTTATATATATCTATGACAAAGGCTATGATAACATGAGGCGAATTATTGCAAAAGAAGGAAAAATGAAGATGCATAAAGATATGCTTATTTTTTCTCTCTATGATGGTTATTCCTACGAAGAACATCAAGCCAATACCCCTGAAGAAAAAAGAACACTACCTTTTTCTAAAACCAAATTTAAAACTCAGATAATGAACATAGATATGTCTTCTCTATCTAAAGAAGATATTACTAAAGAACTGTATTCTAATAATTATTCTATGCTAAATACTTCTCAATTACTTACTCGAATAGATAGTTTTAACTCTTCTTATAAAAAACAGGTAAAGTATTTTTCCGATGTAAATTACAGTAATTTTAAACTTAAAACTCTAAAAAAACCTATCAAAGATAGCATTCCAATAACTAATATATTTGCTATTTTCAACGGAACTACCTCACTCGAAGATGAGGTTTTAAGACTAAGTGCTAATCACTTGAGAAAGATATATAAAAACATAAAGGATGAAAATCAAAGTATATATCGGAGGAATGTTATTAAAGCTAAACATCAATTAGAAATACATAAAAAATTAGCCCTTTCTACTGTATGTCTCATTATGTTCTTTGTAGGAGCACCACTTGGAGCTATTATACGCAAAGGTGGTATGGGATTACCTGTAGTGATAGCTACAGTTATATTCTTGTTTTACAATATTATGCTAAATGCAGGCGAAAGAATGGGTCGAGAATTAATACTTATTCCTTTTTGGGCTAGATGGTATCCCTCTATAATTCTTGCTATAGTAGGAATATTTTTGACTAAAAAGGCAACTTCTGATTCCTCTATCTTTATTGTAGAAAGATACCTCAGACCTTTCATCAAACTACTATCTTTATTAAAAAGGACTAAACCAAATGACAAATGAAAAAGTTTATCAAGACAAGAACTAAGAGTTTAAAATTTGCTATAAAAGGCGTCTATCTCCTTATCAAAACTGAAGATAGTATTAAGGTACAACTCTTTTTCTTTATACTAGCTACTATATGTGGTTTTGTGTTTAAAATTACCCCCACAGAATGGATGGCTCAATTATTGGTGTTTGGACTTATATTAGTAGCTGAATCTCTTAATACAGGTATAGAGAAAATAGCAGATTTTGTACACCCAGAACAACACAAAAAAATTGAATTTATCAAAGATATATCTGCCGGTGCATCTTGTTTTGCTGTAATTATAGGCTTTATAATTGCATATATCATTTATTTCAAATAAGCTCTTAAATTTATAGATTATCAATGCAAATGACAGAAAATAAATTACAAAAACAAACTAATTTACACTCTATAGAAGAGGCTATAGAAGATATTAAAAATGGTAAAATCATCATAGTAGTAGATGATGAGAATAGAGAAAATGAAGGAGATTTTGTGCTGGCAGCAGAGAAAATAACACCTGAGATGGTAAATTTTATGATTACCCACGGTAGAGGTCTTGTATGCGTACCCCTAATAGAGAGTCGATGCAAAAAGTTAGAATTAGATCTGATGGTAGGTAAGAATACTGATTCACACAAAACTGCTTTTACTGTATCTGTAGATAAATTAGGAGATGGTTGTACCACAGGTATATCTGCATCAGATAGAGCTAAAACTATTAAAGCATTAGTAGATATTCATACTAAACCTGAAGATTTATCCAGACCCGGGCACATCTTTCCACTAAAGGCAAAACAGGGAGGTGTACTGCGTAGAACTGGGCACACAGAAGCTGCTATTGATTTGGCTAGATTAGCTGGACTTGCCCCCGCTGGAGTAATCGTAGAGATAATGAACGAAGATGGAACTATGGCTCGGTTACCTCAACTCAGAAAAATTGCTAAAAAATTTGACCTTAAAATTGTATCTATTGAAAATTTGGTAGCCTATAGAATGCAACACGATTCACTTATAATCCAAAAAGATAATTTTCAAATACAGACCAAGTATGGCAAACTAAATATGTATGTATTTGAACAAACCACTAACGATCAGATACACGTAGCCTTTACTAAAGGAAATTGGAATACCAATAATGAAATCCCCATAAAAGTATATTCCAAAGATACGCAATATATACTTGATGCCTTATTTAATGAAGAAGTAGTTGAAATAAAAGAATTATTTGAATACCTTAATACTCAAGAATACTTCTGCGTAATATGTGTACACCCCGAAATAGACAAAAATATGTTACATTCAAAAATTGAATTACTTAAAAAAGGAGAAAATATCTTTAAAGGCAAAGACAATAAGGATTTTGGTATAGGTGCTCAAATTATACATCACCTCGGAATAAGTAAACTTAAATTATTGACTAAACATCCTGTAAAGAGGATTGGTATTACGGGATACAACTTAGAAATTGTAGATAATATTGACTATACTTATGATAAGAATATATAATTATCTTTTTCTAAATAGTGCTATATAAAAATACCCGTAACCTTTACCGTAAAAGATTTTGCAACGTTTTTTTACCTTTTTATTTTATGTACATTTAGAAATTTAAGGGATTTTGAAAACAAAAAACATGCAAAGTATTGATTTTTAATTTTTTACATGTTTAAGATTGTAGCGAGAGGGGGACTTGAACCCCCGACCTCCGAGTTATGAATCCGACGCTCTAACCAGCTGAGCTATCTCGCCATAGATATTAAAAGTGTACTTTCTCTAAATGTCCTGAATTATATATTTTTTCATATCTTTAGTTTTTAATTAATTATAAATAAAGAGGTGATATTTTATTTTAGAATTGTTTTAATAACATCTCTCTGTTTTTAATACCCCACCACTGATGCACGATTACCATGTTTTAGTTTATCACTCCAAGCAGACACCTTAGCCTTAGGTACTCTTATGGTAGTGAGCTGGCTACAACCCTTAAATACCTTACTTCCAATATAGGTTACAGAATTAGGAATCGTAATACTGGTAAGTGAAGTACAAGAATCAAATACCTCATCTCCAATATCGATTACGGAATTAGAAATCGTAATACTGGTAAGTGAATGACAATCTTTAAATGCCTCATTTCCAATACTGGTTACTGAATTAGGAATCGTAATACTGGTAAGTGCAGTACAACCCTCAAATACCCTCCATCCAATACTTTTTACGGAATTACCAATCGTAACACTGGTAAGTGAAATACAACCCTTAAATGTACTTTTTGCTTCACCATAAAAACCATCACTCTTTGAAATATTTGTTACATTATCAGGAATTATAATACTGGTAAGTGAAATACAACCCTCAAACGCATGTCCCCCAATACTTTTTAACGAATTAGGAAATTTAACATTAGTAAGTGAAGTAAAATCTTTAAATGCAAACTTCGTAATATTGTGTATAATAATATTATTAATTTTATCAGGAATGATTATTGTTTTTAATTTCTTTGTCTCAACACTTTTTTTAATTGTTATTGTGTTATTCCCTACTATATGAAAAATTTCAATAATTTTAAACTGCGCATTTTGAAGAGTTGTATCTTTTTTACCATCGTGTTGTAAAACAATGGTAAGCGTAAGCGTACCTGCTTTGTTATAACTCGTAATTTTAGCTGAAGTACCGCTCCCTGAAACAGTAGCACCTGTACCTCCATCATTACTAATGGTAACGGTTTTAATCGTGTATCCATTCTTACCGCTTCCTGTAACGCCTGCTAATAGTTCGGCATTTGTAATTTCGCCACCCCTACTGTAAGCCTTCGTTTGCTTTGTCCAAGTTAAACGCGGTGCTGAAGCCTTCGTAATTTCAAACTGTGCACCTGTAAGGGTTACATCGTTTTTAGTATCGTGTTGTAAGATGATTTTAAATATAAGCATGCCTCTTTTATACCTATCTATGATAAAAGAAGTAGAACTCTTTAAAATTCTTGTAGTAGTATTCCCTTTATTCATAAGAGTAATAGTTTTAATACGATACCCTGTTTTGTTACCTCTAACGCCTGCTAATATTTCATCTCCTCTTATTTCTCCCTCACTACTATATTCTTTTACCTGCTTTACCCAACTTAAAAGTGGGGCTTTTTCTTTTCCAATACGTAAGGAGATATTTCTCATAACTATCCTCTTTTTAGTACTTCTATCTTCTAATTCCATAACAAAAATTATATCTCCTATATTTTTATATGTTATGCTTTCAAAAGATTCACCAGACATTATCACTTCTGCTCCTGTACCTCCTGCATCATTTATAAATAACCCTTTAATAACATAATCCCCTTTATCCTTACCTACAATCATTCCTAACAATATGTCACTACCTATCTCTTTCACATTAGAGTATTCTACTGTTTGTTTTTTCCAAGTTAAAAAATTAATAGTGAATTTTATGTTCTTTAAAGTTATATCCTTTTTAGTACTGTGTCCTAAGACTATATCCAAAGTAAGTGTCCCAGACTTAACATAACCTACAATATTAGTACCCTGTACTTTAGCTTTTGTATTATTATCATTAATAATTTCTACTTTTTTAAGGCTATACCCTTTCTCAGTTGCTCCTTTAACTCCTGCAAGTATTTCTGCGCTGGTTATATTACCATTAACAGGTTTTGTTTTTATTTGTTCTACCCATTCAAAAGTTTCTTCCTTTATAGATTTGTCCTCTTTATTACAACCTATCCCACTTAATAGTATTAAAATAAAATATATTTTTACGATAATAATTTTTTTCATAATCTTTTAGTTTCAATTATTTAACTTATTCTTTTTTAACAATTTTTACAAAATTAACAAAACTACCACTACTGCTTAAAATACTTGAAGTTGTTCCCAACAAAAGTCAAAATCTACAGATATTTACATTTTATAAAGTGGAGAGAGAGGGATTCGAACCCCCGGAGGTATGACCCTCAACGGTTTTCAAGACCGCCGCATTCGACCACTCTGCCATCTCTCCCTTAAACTTTTGTACCTTATATTTCAAGATTTAATAAATTGAACATCTCAAAAAGAATACGCCTGCAAATTTAAACTTGTTTTTAATATTAACAATGGTATTTTATAAAAACATAAATATTTTATTTGTAATAACTTAAAGGTTTAAAATAATATCAATTATATTATAGTACAAATGGATTTGTAAACTATAATTCTATATTATGTCTTCCGCTAACGTTTCGGGCTTCGCCTAAATAGCGTTTTTTTGATTTAGGAATGTTTTGTCCTATAATTTGTCGTTATGTGTAAATAGTAGCTACAGCCTAACTTATAAATTTCTTTTTTTTGCCAACCGCACGGGGATTTTACTTTGTTTTATTTCCAAAAATCTAATAAATTTTTAACAGCCTCTTTGAATAATTCAGGTGCTTTCACTCCTAAAACTAATTGCCCTTTTGCGTTGAGCATAAAGCCAACTTCAATTTCCACAATCGTTTCTTCTTCACTTCCAAAAAGTACAACAGAACGAATGATTTTATATTTTGGATAATGCTCTTTGATATAGTATTTTTCTATAAAATCAAAAGTTTTAATCTGTAAAATCCCTGTATTACGATTAATATATTTTTCGCCTTCAATATTAATGATTTCTTTACGCTTAATATCTTCTAAAATTAAATCAGGAATTTCTATAATTTGTGTTTTATCGCCTTGTTTGTAAAGTTCTCGTTCTTTGTATTTTGCCAAGGGAATTGGTTCTTCATCTAATGGAAAAAAATAACCTTTTTCACAACCAGCGTGATTTTCAAAAATAGATTTTCCAAGCGTGAAGTTTTCAACGACTAAATGAATAAAAATTGTTCCTAATTTCTCGCCATCCATATCATAACGCCAATAATTACTAGGCATTTTTGCTTTTGGAATAGTTAAACCTTGTAATGAAATACCAATTTCATTAGCAATCAAAATGAATTTATTACGATTACCTATTTGACTTTTTTAAGTCCGTGTTGTGTTATTTCAATGGCTTTTTTCCAACCTAATTTTCGTAAGACGGCACTAATAATTGACAATGAACCAATATTTGGGTCGTGTGAAAGTCCTCCACTTTTTACCAATCTACCCGAAACTTCTATTTTATCACTGAATTTTGTTAATAAAATAGGTACATTCCCCTTTGGTGCTTTTCGCATTTTTGACTTAAACTCAATGATTTCATCAATCGTTTTAAATGGAATAAAAATCTTGTCATCTAATTGTTTTCCTAAAATCTCAACGCCTAAATTTAGTAATAAACGAGTGCCAAAAATATATGTTTCTGTTGGGTTTTCTTTCTGCTCTATTTGTAATTTGTAGAGCATTATTTTTTTCGTATTAGGGTAAAAACTTTCTATAAACACAAACTTTGAACAACGCTGATAAACACCTGTGTTTCGGCTTTCTTTGTCGTCTGTTTTAGTTTCCTCAATGGCATAAATCGGCGTATCTGAAATAATTGGCTCGTTATTCTGATAAAAAACTAAGAAATCAACAAAACTTGAATTTCCTGTAACTGTTTTAATATAGACCTTATCAACTTTATTACATCTAAACCCTGTTAATTCGTAGGTAAAAGTAAATTTTTGTTCTTTCAAAACAGGTAATATTCGTAAAGTATCAATAAAAACACCATATCCGTAGTCTTTGGCAAACTTTTGTAAAATCGTCGCCAAAACTTCTTTTTTAGGTCGTTCTTCTGTTAATATCCAAAGGTTTTTCATATTATCTCTTTACAATATAAAGTTGTTCTTTTATGTATTTTTTGTGTTTGCTTTGTCCGTTATTATTGCTTTTAAATCGTAAATAATCAAACTCTACAAGTTCAATACTTCCGTATTTTGCCAAAGTTTTTATGATGTCATTTGACTGCATAATTCCCTCGGAATTATAACTCAAAACCAAATACTTATAATTCCCTAATTTGGCAATTTTTTCTAACTCTTGCAAGGCTGTTTTTGCATTACAAAAACCTGACTTTTGTTCAGAATAATCACGCATTCCACTTACACCTTTAATAGTAGGATTGTCATATTTTGCAATAGTTTCTAATAAGTGATAATTTGGTGTGTATTGGCGTTGGTTATACGGTGGATCAAGGTAATAAATATCTGCTTTTACTTGTGAAACTAAATCAATCGAATTTTCGTTAAAAACAAAATTTTGATGATTGTTTTTAAGTAATGAAATGGTTCTTAATTCCATTTTTTTAATTGCTCTCGCATCCCACTTTTTGTGAAAAGCCGCAAAAACCCCTGCTATATTTGAGTAAAAAGGGACTGTTTCAATTAGACAAGCCAACAATATAAAATATTCATTTTCAGTTAGTAAATCTTCATTTTTCCATTGCTCAATTTTTAACCGAATAGCATCAATAATTTTTCCATTTTCAGAAGAAAAATACATTCTTGGTTTTTCTAAATGTTGTGTTGGTTCAGGTGTGTAATTTTGATAAATAAAACCCTCTTTTGGCTCAATTTGATTTAGATATTCCACCACTATTTCTAACGGGGAACAAAACAGTTTTGTACTTTTAAAATTTAATTTTGTTAGTAATTTTTCAAAATGACAATCTTCATTATTCCAGATGTAAGCCTTTTGCAAAATATAAGAAAGATACATTAAATCAGATGAATACACCTGATAATCTGACTGTTTAAAATACTTTCCAACATTTGATGTACCTGAAAAAACATCAAAAAATGACTTCCCTTGAATTTTTTTTTGTTGAAATATCTCGTAAATTTGAGGTAATAGGTTTTCTTTATTTCCAATATATCTCATAACTAATCAAATAACGCTAATTGTTTTTGTTTAGGTGATTGATAATTGGTAATTAAAACTTCAATACTTGCCTTTTTATCTCGTACAATTGTTTGATAATTAGAATTTGAATAATTGAAATTCAAATAATTAATGTTATAATCATTAAAATTTATCCAATCTTTTAAAATATCGTTACTTTTCCCCTTGTGTTCAATCACATTGGATAAGGCAAACTTGATATTTCTGCTGTTTAAATCGTCTAATAATTCCAATAATTGATGTTCTTGTTTTAAAGACCATCCTTTAAAACCTCGTTTGCCATCGTTATAAGTTCCTGTGGTAATTAAATACGGCGGGTCGCAATAAACAAAATCATTTTCACCAAAATTTAAGAAATCAAAATCAGTAAAACATAAATTGCTAAAATAACATTCTCGCTCTTTAATTTTGATGATAAAATTTTCTAAATTTTGTTTCATTTTAGCGTTAAAACTACTGCGATTTTTGCCAAAAGGATTGTTAAATTCGTGCGAATTATTAAACCGAATTTGATGATTAAACGAGTAGGCAATCAATACAAATAAATCCAATGGATTTTTTTCTTTATTGTATAAATTTCTCATCGCTTTATAACCATGTTCATTGCTTTGCGATAAATCAAATTCAATTATTCTATTTTCTATATGATTGATTATCAGACTTAATTCAGTTTCTTGAAATGTTTGATACATTTCTATTAAAAAAGTCAAATTATCATTAAAAAACACTTTTTCAGCCTCTGCATTTACCCCAACATTACAACCACCTGCAAACAAATCTATAAAATTATCTGTTTCATTAGGGAAAAGTGGTGAAATTTGGCTCAACAAACGATATTTTCCACCAATGTAATTCAGTGGTGATTTTAGTTGTTTTTGTTTGTTTTTTAAAGATAATTTCATATTAAATATGCTATGTAGCAGTCGTTATGTGTAAATAGCCACACCATCCAAGCTTATAAATTTCTTTTTTTACCAGTCGCACTGGGATTCTATAAAATGGTAGCTTCGCTTGCATGCAAAAATGCTGTTTGCCTTAAAATTAAGGCTTATTTCGCATTTTTTTGTGCTTTAACGCTCGCTATATTTAAACTTTATTTTTTTACAATAACTCAACTCAAATTCCTTTTAAATTCCTCAATCACATTAATTGTTTTTTTTTACCATAGTACTCTACAGTTTCAAACTCTTTAAAATCAATTGTTCTTTGAATTGGTGTAAAAATCTCCGATTCAAAATTGGTAATTAAAACTTCTTTAAACTTCTTATTTGAATTGTCTTGATAACTGATGTAATTACTCTTAATATCAAATGAATTATACTGTTTGCTCCATTCCAAAAATAAATGATTTACTTTTCCTTTGTAGTGAGAAACATTTGAAACAGCAAATTTTACATTTTGTATATCCAACCACCTCAAAAAGTCCAGTAAGCATTCCTCGGTTGCTTCATTCCAAAACTTATTATACTCACTAAATGTAATTAGATAAGGAGGGTCAAGATAAACAAAGTCATCTTTTTGAAACTCAATTTGTTTAAAGAACTTCATAAAATCTAACTTGTGAAATTGAATATTCTTTTGCCTTATTAAACGAAAATAATCATTTAACGCAGTTTCTGTGTTTTTATTAAAATCAACATTTCCAACAGGTAAATTATATTCCCCTTTTGAATTAAATCGCAACATCCTATTAAATCCGTAAATCAGCAATAAATACAAATGCAAAGTGTTTTTTTCGCTATTTAAATTGTAATCCGATTTTAATTGATTAAAGCCTTGTTTATTGAATTTTGCATAATATGTTTTTTTCCACTCGTCTTTTAATCCTCTTGGAACAATATCTTTTATGTAAGAATGAGATAAATTATACTGTTGAATAAGCTTAAAAGCATTGTTAAAAAAAGTGTTTGGATCATTAGCTTGTCCCTTTAGAAAACGATGAATTTCTATTACATTTGAATCAATGTCATTCAAAAGATATTCATTTGCATTTACATTGAGAAATACAGATCCTCCACCTGTAAATGGTTCAATAAAACGGTTGATATTTTTAGGGAAATACTTACTTATTTTAGGGTAAAGTTTATATTTATCTCCAACATAAAATAATGGTGAACGATATGTTTTATTAGGGTTATTCATGTTTTTTTTGCTATAAATAAAAACTCCTTATGTTCGTTAAAGTCTGTTTTACTTGTATTAAAATACTTGTGAGATTGTTCAAAAATCTTGGTTTCTCCAACACTATTTAAGATATCAATAATTTCTTCATATCTAATTTTATTTTTAGAAGATTTACTTTTTGATTTATAGGTATTGTTGTAAGATACAGCTAAATATTTTACATCCAAATTTTGAACCAAATCTTTAAAAGCGTCTTTTGCTTTTACAGTACAATACTTACTCATATTTTCAGGCTCTGGTTTTAAAGCAACTCCATATAATTTAGGCTTTTTCCACTTTACTAGATTTTCATATATATGATAAAAACGGCTGTATTGTCTTGAATTGTAAGGAGGGTCAATATATGCTATATCTCCTTTTAGTTTTTTTACCAACTTGTTAGAATCTTCATGGTAAATTTGTACACCAGCAAAATCTTCAGTTTGGATTAATCTAAAATTTAAAGGTCGCTTTACAATCGGTTTTTTTATGTAAGCGTCAAAATGTCCAACAGTATTGGCAAGTCGGTCAATTGTGTAAATTAAAGAAGTTAAAAGTATTGCGTACTCTTTTGAATTGAGTTCATCTTTTTTATTTTCAATGTCTTGGCGGATATATCCTATTATTCTTGATACATCTTTCTCATAAAATTTCCCTCCAAAGTTTTTAGAAAAATAGTTTTCTCTTATATTTTTCGCATCTAAATTATTATACTCATTTACAATATCAATTAGTTTTTTCGAGTTCCATTTTTTGTTGTCAAAAAACGCTTGATATGTAACATTATTGGAATACAAAATGTCGTTTAACACAACATTTTTGTAGGTTTTCATAGCTTGTTTAGCAACGATTGCCGTTCCCGAAAAAACATCAATAAAAGTGTCGTTTCCTGAGGTTTCTTTTTGAATAATCTCCATTATCCAATCAGTCAATTTTGCTTTATTCCCGATATATCTTCTGCTGTGTAACTCAAACTTTTCAAGGTGGTTGTAATCTTTGAAAAGTGATAAACCGTATTTTATTTTCTGTTCAGCAAGACGAAAACTTTCAAGTCCAAAATCTTCATTTTGAACTTCGTATAAGATTTTATCGCTAATGAGGTGCTTTATTAATTCTTCTTCCTTGTAATTATAAAAAGTTGCCAAGTTTTGTACTTGTGGCTTGGTTGGAAGTCGTTTTCCTGTTTCAATTCGACTTAAAATCGTGTAATTTATAGCTGTTTTTTGAGCAACTTCTTGAAGCTGAAATCCTTTGGTTTCCCTTATTTCTTTTAATGTACTACCAATAGAAACTAAATCATCCAACATAATTTGTCATTTTTTGACAAAAATAAAAAATAATTACCATTGAAATAGCAAAAAAACAGAAAAATTATTTTTTAAGGCAAATATTAATTTTTTGGACATGCCCCTACGGGGCGGGCTATCTGCACTACACGGTAGTTTGCTTCTATCCCTTACGCAGCTTCAAAAAGAGTAAAGTTTTGGCTTTACCCATTTTTTTGCTAGATGAATCGGTAGGTAATAGTTAAAAAATTACCCTCTCCCCTAAGACTTAGTTAGGGCTTCGCCTAAATAGCGTTTTTTATTTTGGTAATAGTATTTTTTTCTAACTCTATAAAGTTGTAATTAGGTTTTGATACAAACAAATCGCCTTCAATAGTTTTAATTTTTTCTTTTGTCGCTTTAATTGCATGGTCTGATTCGTCTATTCCAATCCAATTTCTACCATTAGTATGTGCTGACTTTAAAGTTGTACCTGAACCACAAAAACAGTCTAAAACAACACTGTCTTTGTTTGAAGAAGTTCTAATAATTAAATCAAGTAATTCAGGGTTTTTTTCGGTTGGATAAGTAGGATATGGTGGGTCTTTATATTCCCAAATATCTTGAACTCTTTTACCTTCTCGTTCGTCAGCGAAAATTATTTTTCTTGGGTTTCCTGTTGAAGACCACTCTATTAGCCCGTCTTTGTTCCATTGTTCCAAAGTTTCCACATCCGTTCTCCAATGTCTTCCTTTTGGTGGCATAATCCCTTTAAAAGGTTGATTTGATTTGCCGTTATCAGTTTCTCCTGGTGCGTGAATTGGGACTGTAGTATATCTTCTTCCTTGCTTATTCTTTTTTGGAAATAATTTTTCTAAATCTTTTTTGGTGTATTTTTCTCTTGGCTCGTTCCAAATGGGTTTAGCTGATTTTGAATAAAAAAGAATTAAATCTTTTTTATTGCCATATCCTATTCTTCTAAAGTTTTTGGGGTTACATTTAATTCTTGTAATGTCGTTTCTGAAGTTCTCAATACCAAAAACTTCATCCATTAAAATTTTTACATAATGTCCAATTTTATAGTCAATATGAAGATAAATAGAGCCTTGTTCTGAGAGTAATTCTTTCAATATTATCAAACTCTGTCTTATGAAATTTAAAAAGTCATCACCCAATAATTTATCTGAATACGCTACATTTCCATTTCTTGAATTACTTATTGTTGAAGCTCTTCCGTCTGTTATGGTAAAATTTCCGCCTGTCGCAAAAGGAGGGTCAATGTAAACAAGGTCAATTTTTCCTTTTAAATTTTTATGGTCTAAAAGAAAATTTAACCCTACTACATTATCTCCTTTAATAAGTAAATTCTCCATAATTATAATTGGTATAGAAACTCTCTTAGAACTAAAGCACTCAATATGTTATAGTCTTTATAAGTTTGAGTAATTGATTTGTACATTTTGTTGCATCCTTTAATAAAAAGAACGCCATCTAAAATTGCAATTTTGACCGCATCAACGCCTTTTGCTTGAATAGTATTAATTGCGTCATTGAACTGTGCGTTTTGATGTCCGCCAAAATCTGTTAGAAATTTCGCTTCACCAATCACATATTTTTATTGAAACGTCCTACAAAATCTAACCCTTTATTATGATTGTAACCTAAATGCTCATTGGCAAATTTCATCATTGCATCATCTCCTGCATCAAGAATGGCATCATTGTCATTAGCTGTAAAATTATCAAGTGTTACAGGTTCAATTCCAAGAGATTTATTTTTTAACCAATTTCTAAACATTGGTCCGATTTGTCTATTTGTTTCTTTTGGCTCACTACACCTTTCAAAGACTTTATCAAGTCCCATTTCGTACAAACGACCGCAAATTCTGTTAATCGTTTTTGGATTTCTGTCAATAGCTGTCTTATCTCTTTTCAAATATGCTATGTAGCTATCTTTGATAGGAAAAAGGTCCAATTTTAATAACTCTTGAATTAAAGCATGATTGTCTTTTTGTGCAAATGCGTTTTTAATAGCTGCCCAAATTGTTTCATCAATATCTCTTATTCCTTCTGGTATAGTTGGGTAAACTTGAAATAAGTCATCCAAATATGACTGTTGATTTGCATACCCTATGCTAAGTTTAGTCCAATGATTCATTTTTCAAATTTTGTTCTTTTTTATATTGTTTCAACCACTCAAATATACGCATTGCGGTTATTCAAATGAACCACTCAAATATATACACATATAAGCGACATTACAAATATAGTATTCTATTTTACATTAACGGTAAAAGTTAAAAATTTACGCTCAATCGCTTTAAATTTTAAACCTTTACTGCCTTGTTTTATAAAATCCCTCTCTCCCCTTTTCTAAAAAAGAAATGGATACCAAAGCTATATTAACATAACGCAGAACATTATAAGTTTTTTAGTTTAAATAAACGTTTTTAAAGATACATAATTTTTTTAACATATCAAGAACCCGAATAAAAAAATATCTTTGCAGAGTATTAGCAAACTTTAAATATTTGTTAAGCGAAGGAGGATTTAAGATACATAAGTTTTTTAACTTAACAAGAACCAAAATAAAAAAATTAAAAAAATAATGTTTTGGATTGTATTTTTTTATATATATTTGCAGGGTATTTTATTAATTTATTTTTTAAGTAAATAATAAGGTATTTTATAATTTTCATTGGCAGCCTCCTTTCTATGCTTTTGGGGGCTGTTTTTTTTATGCCATAAGTAGCACCCAAAGTGATTTAATTAATATTTTTGCACCGCCTAATAAATGTTTAGTGATTGATATGGAAAAGAAAGAAAAAAGGAAACTCCACAAGAGATTAAAAACAGAAAAATATAAATATTTTATTTACAATAACTTAAAGGTTTAAAGTAATATATATTATCTTCTTATATTTTTCTTTTTTAACCAACTAATATATCTCCTCCTATTTTTATTATGTTCTTTTAAATTAGTTGCAAAACTATTATACCCAAATTTATCAGGATTGGCACACATATATAAATAATTATGTTTTTCATAATTTAAGACGGCATCTATTATATCTATATCGGGAACACATATAGGTGCAGGCGGTAAACCATAATTTATATAAGTATTATACTTAGATTTGATCTTTAAATCCTTCTTTAAAACTCTACTTATTTTTTTCTCTATATTATATTCTTCTTTCAACATATATATCACCGTAGGACAAGATTCTAATTTCATTTGTTTTTTTAACCTATTCATATAAAGTCCTGCAACTCTTTTTTTTTCTACTTTTTTACTGGTTTCTTTGTGCACAATAGAAGCTAATATAGTAACTTGCAAAGGCGTTAATCCTATTTCCTTTGCCTTTTGAGTTCTATCCTTTCTATTCCAAAATCTCTTATACTCCTTGTACATCCTTCTAACGAATTTTTCAGGAGATACAGTCCAATAAATATTATAGGTATTTGGAATAAATATACTTTTTACAGTTTCTCTGTTAAATCCAAATTCATTCAAAAATTTCTTATCGTATATAGCATTGAGTATGCTTATAGAATCTGTTTCTAATTGTTGCGCTACCCTACCTGCCAAATCTTCTATTCTATACTGATTATTAAAGATTAAATTTATAGGGGTCTGCCTACCTGATTTCAATTGATATACAAGCTCTTTATTACTCCATTTATTTTTAATTTCATATCTACCTGGTTTTATATTTTTATCGTATTCTTTAATCTTAGACCATAATACAAAAGTATTCAAATGTTCTAATTTATTAGATAAAATATCTCTAACTTCTAAGAATGAAGTTCCTTTTGGAATAAATATATAATCTTTTGATTTTGATATGCTTACATTTGGATCATATGAAATATAATAATACCCTCCTCCTATAATAATGAATAGGAATATCATTAGCGACAAAACTATTTTTTTTACTTTACTACTCATAATATATAGATTATTTTCTACTCCCTAAAATCTTTTGATATTTTTGATTTGATTTAAATATTTCTTTAGCCTTAGCAAATACCATATCATGATTAATCTTAAATTCTATAGTACCCGATTGATAATAATATCTACTTATAATATCAGCAGCTAATACCTTTTTTATATATTTTTCATATATAAATATATCATTTTCTTTTATATCATATAATTGTTTTTTTATCTGCACCAAATTTTTCTTTACTAAATTATATCTTTCATCTTCTTTTATCAAATTAATAAATTCTTCTAATTTTTTCTCTTTCTTAGTTTTATATATTACTTTCTGTTTTTTTACAAACTCCACAAATACCTTATATTCCTTATTCGAAATAAAAAAATATTTTGGTAATTTTATCTTCTTATGATTATAATAATACTCTGTAGCATAGTTAAATATAATATCGTTGGCATAAAGTTGATCTACTATAATAGGAGCAGGAGCAGGTGCTATTTTTATATCTGGTGTAACTCCTCCATTTTCATATACTACCCTACCACTCTTTGTATAAAATAACTTTCGAGTACGATTATCATTTTGCTTGATTTCGTTAAAGTAATCTACCTTTTGAATACACCTACCACTAGGAATATAATACTTAGATACTGTTAATTTCAGTTGTCCTTGATTCACAGGAATAAGTTGCTGTACTAAACCTTTTCCATAAGTCTTTTCCCCCACTATTACAGCCCTATCCAAATCCTGTAGTGCTCCCGATAAAATCTCTGATGATGATGCAGAATTTGAGTCTACTAAAACTACAATAGGAATATCCAAATCTAGGGGGATATTCTCAGTTTTGTAAGTTTTATTTAATTTTGAGATTTTACCTTTGGTACTGACTATTATAGTCCCTTTAGGTACAAAAAAACTTATTATATTAACAGCTTGTGAAAGTAAACCTCCTGAGTTTCCCCTTAAATCTAAAATAAATTTTTGCATACCCATTTTTTTCAATTTCAAAAAGGCTTGTTTTACTTCATTAGCTGAAGTTTTACTAAACCCCATCAGAGTTACTAATCCTATTTTATCACTTATCATATTTGCATAAGGTACAGCCTTCGTCTCTACAATTCCCCTCTCTATTACTATATTAAAGATATCTTTTTTATTAAATCTCTTTACCTTTAATTTCACAATAGTTTTAATATTTCCTTTGATTAAATTACTTGCTTCACTGATGTTTGTTATTTTTGATATATCCTTATCATCTATTGCTAATATTATATCTCCTACTTTTAAACCTTCTTTATCACAAGGAGAATCCTTATATACTTGCCTTACTACAATACAACTATCTTTTGCCCCTATAATACAACCTATACCACCATATTTCCCCTCTGTTATCTCATCAAATTCCTTACTCTGATCCTTATCCATATAAACAGTATAAGGATCTAAACTACTTAGCATTTTATCTATACATTTTTTTATAAGCTTTTTAGGTTTAATTTCATCTACATAATACATTTCCAAATGCTTAAATATAGTAGTAAAAAGTTCTATTTGTCTAGCAATTTCTATATATCTATTTTTATTTACTTGAAATGTAATTGATAAGATAGCCACTAAACTAAAAATAATCAACAACTTAAAATATGGAGCCTTGTACTTTTTCATAAAATTCATTTACAACATATTTAATTCTCCTAAAATCCTTTTTATTGTATCTTCCAATTTGGTATAAGAATATTCCTTTTTATCTAAATACAAAAACATCATAGCATATTTTTTATAGGATTTTAATTTATTTTGATTCAAGCGATATGCCTCTCTTATTATTCGTTTGATTCTATTTCTATCTACTGCCTTTTTAAAATTTCGCTTAGGAACAGATATCCCTACTTGGTTACAATCCAATCTATCTTGGTACAAATATAACACTTTCAAAGGATATACCGTAATACTTTTTCCTTGGTGAAATACACTATGAATTAACTTGTGGCTTTTTAGTTTATATTTTTTAGAAAATAAAAATCTATCTTCATTCATTTGTATTCCAAATTTTCCAAGAAGCCTCTGCCTGAAGTTTAAGCATATCTAACCCATTTATAGCCACTGCCCCTCTATCTTTTGCCTGTTTCATAAACTTAGTTTCTGTAGGGTTATATACCAAATCAAAAAATAAATTTTTATTACAAACAAAATGATATGGTAATTTTGGACATTGCTCTACATCAGGAAAAGTCCCTAAAGGAGTACAATTTATAATCAAAGGAAAGTTTTGTATTACTATTCTATTTACATCCTTATAACTCAATATACCTACTCCTTTAGCGTTTCTAGATACATACATATACTCCACTCCTAATTTATCTAAAACAAAAGCTGCAGCTTTAGATGCTCCGCCTGTTCCTAAGATAAGTGCTTTAGTATGATAAGCTTTTAAAAATGGCTTTAAGGCATTCTTAAATCCATATACATCTGTATTATACCCTATAAGCCTACCTTTATCCAACTTAATAGTATTTACAGCTCCTACCTTTTTTGCTGTAATGTGTAATTCATCTAAAAATGAAATAATCTCTTCTTTATAAGGTATTGTTACATTTATACCTATGAGATTTTGATATTGGCTTAAAATATTTTTCAATTCATCTAAACTATCAATATCAAATTGATGATATACTGCGTTAATTATCCTTTCTCTATTAAATTTATCTTGAAAATACGATTTAGAAAAAGAATAAGATATGTCCTTGCCTAACAAGCCAAAATGCCTCATTTACTTATTTTTTATCTCGAAAACGCTCTATATATAATACAGCAAAAACTCCTAACAAAACATATGCAACTATTAATATATTTTCAAATGTGAATTCCGAAGGAATATATCTATCAAAATACTTTACAATTTTTCTTCCATTAGAAGTTAATAGATAATTTCCACCAGAATCCTTAATATAATGGACGGTTTTCCAAGGCCAAGTAGTACCTAAAGAACCCGTAATAAAACCAATTAATAAAGCTATTATCCTCTGATGATACCTATCTAAAAGATAGGCTAATAGTTGAGATAGGGACACTAATCCTACTACTGAACCTAATATAAAACAAAGTGCTATTTGTAAAAGTTTAATTCTACTATCATCTTGCCAAAAAGTAAAATCCCACTGTAACACATCTAAAAGTACTCTACCAAATTCATTTACAGCATCTACCATAAGTAAGACATAATTGCCCAGTATTATAAGTATAAAAGAACCCGATAACCCAGGTAAAGTCATACCCGATACACTTATAATACCACAAAAAAATACAAATAATAGATTATTATTCTCTTTCATGGGATCTATAAATGAAATAAATCCTCCTACCAACACTCCTATCAACAAAAATAGTATATTTTTCCGCTTCCAATCATTAAAATCTTTGCTTATAAAATATATAGAACCCAATATTAATCCAAAAAACGTAGCCCATACATACTTTTCATAATGAACAATAAGATAATCTAGAACTTTAGATGCTGTAAAGAAACTAAATATAGTTCCCATAAAAATCATTATTAGGAATCTACTGTTAATATACCTAAAAAATGACTTATATCTACAGTTATATAAGAGTCCGAGTGCCTTAGAATTAAACTTTTGTAAAGAATAGATCAACTCCTCATAAAATCCCATTATAAAAGCAACAGCACCTCCTGACACTCCAGGTATTTTATTGGCAACTCCCATCATAACACCTTTTATAAATAAAAATATATAATCTATTGTTTTTCTCTTATAAGGCATTATTTATTTTTTTATTCGATAATTTTTCTAGCAAAAATATAATAGAAAATCCAATTATCATCAAAATGATAGATTGAAATAAATAATTATTTTCCACACTATATGGCAACACGCTTTGCTCTATAAAAGGTACTTGCTTCCCATGAGCATTTTCTCTCCATTGGATTACTTTTTTCCATGGCCATACTTTATTAAGTGAACCTATCATAAATCCAGTAAGCATAGCTAAAGTTATATTCTTATGATTCTTAAACATCCAAGATAATAGTCTTGAAAAACAAAACATACCTGCCAAAGCACCTAATAAAAACACACCAAGTCGCATACTTGAAAACAATATTTTATCTATATCCATAACAGAAATACCTACTCTAAAATTATTTATCGTAGATATAATATTATGATATGCTCCCAATAATAAAAGTATAAATGAACCTGATACTCCTGGTAATATCATAGCTATAATGGCTATAAAACCATAAAGAAATATAAATATATAACCATCGTAACCCGTAGATGGAGAAACTATAGTAATATAATAAGATACTACTATACCTAACATTAAAGCCATAAATACCTTAACATTATACTTATCTATCTGCTTACATACGAAAATAATAGAAGCTAAAATAAGTCCAAAGAAAAAAGCCCATAACAATATAGGATATTCCTCTAAAAGATAGGTTATAAATTTAGAAAAGGTTAAAATACTTAAAAATATCCCTACGAATAAAGGAAGTAAAAATCTACCATTTACACATTTCCAAAAAGTCTTAAAACCTTTAGTAAATAAAATTTTGAATGCTTGAGCGTTTATACTTTTTAGTGAATTGATAAACTCCTGATAAATACCTGATATAAATGCAATGGTACCACCAGAAACACCAGGTACTACATCTGCCATACCCATAGCCATACCCTTAAGAAATACAAGTATATGTTTTTTCACAAACAAAGAACGTTATTATACTTTATATACTACCACATTTATATTCATACCTGCACCTACAGAAGCAAACAATATAATATCACCTGAATGAATTTGATGAGGTTTAAACTGTCCTTTCAATATTATATCAAGCATAGTAGGAACAGTAGCTACAGAAGAGTTTCCAAACTTTTGTATAGTCATAGGCATAAAATCTTTTGGAATCTCTTTTCTTTCATATATTTTAATCAATCTCTCGAGTATTGCGTGATCCATCTTGGCATTAGCTTGATGTATCAAGAGTTTAGAAATATCATCTATATGCAATTCTAAATCATCTAGAACAGATTTTATAGTTTTAGGTACATTATTCAATGCATATTCATATATTCTTCTTCCCTGCATTCTTATAAACGTCTCTTTATCCTCAGTAGGATTAAGAGATTTGCCTAATTTTAAATAATGTAATTCTTCATTATTATTACATACTACATCATAACCTAGAACACCTTTTTTAGTATCTTGCTCTTCAGATGAGAGTACTACCGCTGCTGATCCATCGGCAAATATCATACAATTCCTATCATAAACATCTACCAATCTGGATAGTGTATCTGAACCTATTACCAGTATATTTTTTGCTAACTTAGCTCGAATAAACTGATGTGCCATAATCAAACTCTGTATCCAACCTGGACAACCAAAATTCATATCATAGGGAATACAAGAAGGATTTTTAATATCCATTTTATTTTTTACCTTAGCAGATATTGAAGGCATTATATCAATTTCCATTTTACTTGGGGTAACATCTGCAAAATTATGCGCAACAATAATATAATCCAACTCTTCTTTACCTATACCTGAATCTTCTAAAGCTCTTTCTCCAGCTATAGCCGCTATATCAGAGGTTAATAGTTCTTTAGGAGCATACCTCCTCTCTTCTATTTCCGTAATTGCTTGAAATTTATCTATAATCTCTTTATTTCCAATATCATACCGTTGCCCTTTTTCATTATAAAAATCATAATTTAAAAAATGACTATTCTTTACTATATTTTCGGGTAAATAATGTCCCGTACCTTTGATTATAGAATTACAATAACCCAGCATCTACTAAAAAAATTTCAAATTTACTTTTTGCATCCACAATAATTATACTACTCATTATAAATATAATAACAATTTACAAATTAAAACATTTTTTTAAACATACTATATAATGAGTTATTCATAAAAATTATTCTTATTTTTATTAAA
Organism: Ichthyobacteriaceae bacterium; assembly: GCA_965226285.1. Taxonomy (GTDB): domain Bacteria; phylum Bacteroidota; class Bacteroidia; order Flavobacteriales; family Ichthyobacteriaceae; genus CBDDCQ01. Next base: position 51,620 of record CBDDCQ010000002.1, on the reverse strand, counting down.
AATAAGGAGAAAAATCACACTTGTTCTAAAAGTACCCAATTTCCCTGATCTATAAGGGGTTTAGCTTGCTTATATTTTAAGATTTTATCCTCTCCAGTAGATATATTTTTAATACTCACTCTAACATTTCTACCTATTTTCATTTCATTTACTATAGGAGTTTGCTGCTGGATTTGTTGCTCTCCTTCTGTAAAAAAATCCTCTTTTGTTGCATTGAGTTTTTCTCTTCTTCTTTGTTGCCTTCCTGCATCTCTTACAGTAGAGCTCCTCTCCTCTTGCTCAGGTAATGCAGCTTTAAACAAGAAGCTCACTATCTGTGTATTCATCTTACTCATCATAGACTTGAACAACCCAAACGATTCAAATTTATAAATCAATAATGGGTCTTTTTGTTCATATACTGCATTCTGTACAGACTGCTTTAAATCATCCATAGCTCTAAGATGAGTCTTCCAATGGTTATCTATAATAGATAATACAATATTCTTTTGAAAATCTTGTATGAGTTGCTTACATTGAGTTTGATAAGATTTTTTAAGATTTGTAACTACTTGTATTTCCTTTATTCCATCAGTAAAAGGAACTACTATATTTTCATATCTATTGCCCGCATTCTTATACACATCAGAAATAACTTCATAAGATATATCTGCCATTTGTTTGCACTTGTCATTATAATGCTGGTAACACTTAGAATATACTGCACTCAATATATCATTGGTAGAATACTTATGAAAATCATCTTGAGATATTTCAGGGAATAATGAAAGTACTCTAATAAACTCACCTTTAAAACCGGTGTAATCATTCGTATCTTTATATAAATTTATTATATTTTGGCAAGTATCATATATCATGTTAGCAATATCTATAGATAAGCGTTCACCAAACAAAGCATGATAACGTCTTTTATATATCACTTCCCTCTGAGTATTCATTACATCATCATAGTCTAAGAGTCTTTTTCTTATTCCAAAATTATTTTCCTCTACCTTTTTTTGAGCTCTTTCAATAGATTTAGAAATCATAGAATGCTGGATAACATCCCCTTCCTTATGTCCCATTCTATCCATAAGTTTAGCTATTCTTTCAGAGCCAAACAGGCGCATCAAATTATCCTCTAAAGATACAAAAAACTGTGAACTTCCGACATCTCCTTGTCTACCAGACCTACCTCTAAGCTGTCTATCTACACGCCTAGAATCATGTCTTTCGGTACCTACAATGGCGAGCCCTCCTGCCTCTCTAGAATCCTTAGAGAGTTTTATATCTGTACCACGTCCTGCCATATTAGTAGCAATAGTAACTTTTCCAGATTTACCTGCCTCAGTTACTACATCTGCCTCTTTTTTGTGGAGTTTAGCATTCAATATATTGTGTGGTATTTTTTGCATCTTGAGTGCCCTACCCAAAAGCTCTGATATTTCTACTGAAGTAGTACCCACAAGTACAGGCCTATTTGCTTTAGATAATGCTACTATTTCTCGTATTACAGCATTATATTTCTCTCTCTTAGTCTTATATACTAAATCATTTCTATCATCCCTTTGAATAGGCTTATTAGTAGGTATCACTACTACATCCAATTTGTATATTTCCCAAAGTTCATGAGCTTCTGTTTCAGCTGTACCCGTCATTCCAGCGAGTTTTTTATACATTCTAAAATAATTCTGAAGAGTAATCGTAGCAAAAGTTTGCGTAGCTGCCTCTATTTTTACATTTTCTTTTGCCTCTATAGCTTGATGTAATCCATCAGAATAACGACGCCCTTCCATAATACGTCCTGTTTGCTCATCTACTATTTTCACCTTACCATCTATCAGTACATACTCTACATCTTTTTCAAACAGAGTATAGGCTTTAAGAAGTTGGTTCATTGTGTGAATACGCTCACTCTTTACACTAAAGTTTTGATAAAGCTCATTTTTAAGTTCTGCTTTTTTTTCTTCTTTATCAATAGATTCATCTATCTTTGCTATCTCTATACCAATATCGGGTAATATAAAGAAATCATCCTTTTCATCTCCTCCTGAAAGGAAACTTATACCTTTATCCGTAAGTTCTATAGATTGGTTTTTTTCATCTATTACAAAATAGAGATCTGCATCTACTTTTGGCATTTCTTTGTTGTTGTCTTGCATATGATAATTCTCTGTTTTTTGCAACAACATTTTGATACCTTCTTGACTTAAAAATTTAATAAGAGCTTTATTTTTAGGCAAACCTCTATACACACGATACAATAAAAATCCCCCCTGTTTTTTATCTCCCTCTGCAATAAGTTTTTTAGCTTCAGCTAATACTCCATTTAAATATTGCCTCTGAGTAGATACAATTTTATCTACCTTAGGCTTGAGTTGATTGAATTCATGCCTATCTCCTTGAGGTACTGGACCAGATATAATCAACGGTGTACGCGCATCATCTATCAATACAGAATCCACTTCATCTACAATAGCATAATTATGTTTTCTCTGAACCAATTCATCTGGAGAATGTGCCATATTATCTCTAAGATAGTCAAACCCAAACTCATTATTTGTACCATAAGTAATATCTGCCATATAGGCTTGTTTCCTTCCATCAGAGTTAGGTTGGTGCTTATCTATACAATCTACCGTAAGTCCGTGAAATTCAAATATAGGAGCCATCCAAGCAGCATCCCTTTTGGCAAGGTAATCATTTACAGTAACTACATGTACTCCTCTACCTGAAAGTGCATTTAAATAAATAGGTAAAGTAGCCACCAAGGTTTTACCCTCACCCGTAGTCATTTCAGCTACTTTCCCTTGATGTAACACATTACCTCCTACAAGTTGTACATCATAATGAACCATACCCCAAATAATTTGAGTTCCTGCTGCATCCCAATTATTGGACCATAGAGCTTTATCACCACTAATAGAAATATGTGATTTATCACTTAGCTTTCTATCCACTTCTGTAACTGTAACCTCTAACTTATCATTTTCTGTAAATCTTCTTGCTGTTTCTTTAACTACTGCAAAGGCAAGGGAAGAATCTGTGAAAGCTCTAACTGTATAGTCTCATCTATTTTTTCTTCGAGTTTGTCGACCTTTTCATAATGCTTTTCCTTTTGCTCTACATCTTCTTCTTTATCAATGAGCTCTTTTAGTTGTTCTATTTCTTGCTCAAAAAACGAAATACTCTCTTTTATTTTAGACTTAAATTCAGTTGTTTTCTGCCTTAATTTATCATTGCTTAATTCCTTGAAAGATGCTTCTAAGGTTTTTATCTTTTGAACTACAGGCATCAAAGATTTAACATCCTTTTGAGATTTATTCCCAAATATAGATTGTATTAAATTACTTATCATTTAATCTTTATTTTTATTTATATACTATAAAAACACCATTTTTTCAAAATGGTGTTTTTTTCATATTTTAATACTCATCTTCGTTCCAAAGAAAATCTTCTGTAGTAGGATAATCATTCCATATATCTCTCATAGATTCGAATACCTCTTCATCATCTTCTATAGCTTGTAAATTTTCTACCACTTCTAAAGGAGTTCCTATTCTCATAGCATAATCTATCAACTCCTCCTTAGTAGCAGGCCAAGGAGCATCATTCAAATATGAAGCTAATTCTAATGTCCAATACATAATAAATATTTATTAAACTTAACTATTGTATTTTTACTTTTTACCTACAAAAGTGCAAAAGTATTTTTTTTATTAACATATTAAACGAAAAAATATAATTTTTTTCACTTTTTTATTTTGTACATTTGCAAAAAATTAAATCAGTTTTTAAACAAACTTTTATACCTTAAATCATTTAAATCTAAAATGGCAAATTTTGAATTAGTAATGCCCCAAATGGGAGAGAGTATAGCAGAAGCATCCATTACTTCATGGTTAAAAGAAATAGGAGATACCATAGAAATAGAGGAAGCTATACTTGAAATAGCTACAGATAAAATAGATACCGAAATCCCATCACCTGTACAAGGTAAACTAATAAAAAAACTATTTAAAGTAAATGATAATATTAAAGTAGGACAACCCATCGCTATTATAGATATTGAAAGTGAGGTAAATAACACTTCCATTTTAGATAATGATACAAAAACTATAAAAAAATTAGAAAAGGAAACATCCAATATTAAACGAGTTACATCTACTAATATTTCAACCAAAACTAATAACAAAACTAATCATAAAATAACATCAGATAAATTTTATTCTCCATTGGTAAGAAGTATTGCCAAGACAGAAGGTATATCTGTAAATGAATTAGATAATATAAAAGGTAGTGGAAATGATGGCAGAATAAATAAAAATGATATTTTAGAATACATCCAAAATAGAAATCATAAAACATCTAAAAAACCAATAAATCAAGATTCTAAATCTGTGAAAATAGAAAAAATACAAACTAATAGCAGTACACAAATTGTAAATATATCTGCAAATGATGAAATCATAGAAATGGATAAAATGCGTAAGATTATCTCTGAAAACATGACCACGAGTTTACGGACTTCCGCTCATGTAACATCTTTTGTAGAAGCCGATGTAACTAATATTGTAAACTGGAGAAACCGTATAAAAGATAATTTTGCAAAAAAAGAAAGACAAAAAATTACTTTTACCCCTATATTCATAGAAGCTGTAATCAAAGCTATTAAAGATTTTCCTCTTATCAATAGTTCAGTAGATGGAGATAAAATTATAAAAAAAAGTAATATCAATATTGGTATGGCAGCAGCTTTGCCTAATGGAAATTTAATTGTTCCAGTGATTAGAAATGCTGATACTTTAAATTTACTAGGGCTCACCAAAGCTGTAAATGACTTAGCTAATAGAGCAAGAAACAACAATCTAAAGCCAGATGAAATTCAAGGAGGTACATTTACACTCACAAATATAGGTAGTTTTGGAAATATTATGGGAACACCTATTATTAAACAACCTCAAGTAGCTATATTAGCTGTAGGTACTATCATTAAAAAACCCTCTGTAATAGAAACGCCTCAAGGTGATTCCATAGGAATAAGACATAAAATGTTCCTGTCTCATTCTTATGACCACAGAATTATAGATGGAGGATTAGGGGGTATGTTTGTAAAGAGAGTAGCTGAATACTTAGAAACATTCGATATAAATAGAACCTTTGCCCCTCAAAGCTATAGGTAGAGAATCACCTTGTAAGCCTCTACAAAGAGACTCTTGCAAAAGAGGGGAGGATTGTTTAAATATGTTTGGTTCTACAAGCCTGCGAATCCGCAGGAAAAAAAGGCAGATAGAAATATTCGTGGGGAAAAATACGGTTCTGAGAAATCGAATAAGGCGAATATGCAGAGGCATTACTCAAGGAACTCGTAACAGAGTAACGCAAGCCAAGATTTACGATTCGGATAATTATAAGGAGTCAAAGCGATCTATGAGAAGATCATAGCGAAATATCTAATATTCTAGTTCTTTATAATTATAAGGCTCTCTCTTTTTCTTGATTTCTTTTGGTTTATCAAATATCCATCCCAATCCGAACATAATCTGAACCAATTCAGAATACTGTGGTATAGCGGGTAATAAAATTAATGAAATATTATCCATTACTATACTCAGTTGTATAACATGCATATCTACATTAAATCCTGCACCTAAGAGAAACCACTTATCATAGTAAGCAGGAGCCAATACTACATTTACCCTATCAGATAAATGATAATCATAGGTAAGTGTAAATTTAAAATCTAAATCTAAAAAACCATTGACTACATCGTACATACTGAACATTGCTCCAACTCTTCCAAATTTTCCAAAATCATAATCACCTCCTAAATATATATTAGTAGAAAGCCATTTTACAAGTCCTTCTTTTTCAGTAAATTGGGGTTGAAATTTAGATTTTAAATCCTCTAACATACTACTAGAAAAATTGAGTTTTTTCATCTCATCCAGAGACTTGTACTTATGTATAAATTCATTTTCATTAAAATCATAATTATACACTTTATAATTAAAATATATAAAGCCTAAATCTGTAGTACTAAAATAAAAACTAATATTTTCATCAAATTCATAGGTAGCCCCTAAATCAAAAGCAAGTCCCATATTTCCAAACTTTCCCGTGAATCCTTTTATATAGTTTCTCATATTGAAATGATATTGCTTTTTACTGTTGTAAGAAGTATAACCCGATGTAACTATCGTAGCTTTTTCATTGAGTTTCAAAGACAAATTATAAGTATCTTTATCTGTAGAAATTTTAGCTTTTACATTCTTAATTTCATTTAAATTGAAAGCTTGTAGAATTTTAAACTTTACCCCTATATTTAATTTATCATCAAACTTTGTAGCAAATCCCATACTAAAATGTGCATAATTATACTCATAAGCAGATAAACCATCAATGGAAACATCTTTATCTAAGTAATTATAATTATCTTTCGCCGCAAAATCCATTAAATCCTTAGGTATCTTTACTTTAAGCCGATGATGAATACCCGTTGAAAAACTAAACATCAAAGAATCTCCCTTTTTATATACTACATTAAGAAATTTTAAACTTAATACTCCTTTTTTACCAATACCAGATAAAATTATTACATTACCAAGAAAATTGGGATAAAAAGGAAGTCTAAAATTAACATTAACATTTAATAGTTCTATTCCAAAACTATATTCAGGTAATAAGGCGGGATTTACCTCCGAAGATTGTAAAGAAGTAGCTTGTAACTTATATAATATTTCATTTTGAGCCTTAATTGTAAAAGCACAACACACCAACATTACAATATAAAAATATCTCATGATCTATTATATCAATTTCAAATCTCAATTTTTGCTTCCACTACTCCTTTGAATAATAATTTCAAATTATGCTTTTTATTTAAACTCTCTTTCCTTCAGAAGTATTTAAATTAGCCTTTATCAATAAATTTTTAGCCTTTATCCATTTATCTAAACTTGTTTTTTTTAATTCTCTACTAAAAGTACTTACTTTACTTTCTGATACATTACCTTATGCGTCTATCTTAGCTGCTTCTATTAATAGTTTTTTATCAAACATCTTTCCTATATTATTACCTTTATCATCTATAAAAAATATATCCATGTTATCTGAAATTCCAAAACCTATAAGTTTAGGCTGATGCAAATTTAAACCTTTTATACGTTTAAAATACTCTTTTTGTTTCTTTAAATTACTTTTTACTCCTGTGGTACTTGCCGATGATACTATATACAGAAATCCAGAAGTATATTTATCAGGAATAAGACATAAAATGTTCCTGTCTCATTCTTATGACCACAGAATTATAGATGGAGGATTAGGTGGTATGTTTGTAAAGAGAGTAGCTGAATACTTAGAAACATTCGATATAAAGAACCTTTGCCCCTCAAAGCTATTAGGTAGAGAATCACCTTGTAAGCCTCTACAAAGAGACTCTTGCAAAAGAGAGAGGATTGTTTAAATATGTTTGGTTCTACAAGCCTGCGAATCCGAAGGAAAAAAAGGCAGATAGAAATATTCGTGGGGAAAAATACGGTTCTGAGAAATGGAGTAATGCCAATATGGAGAGGCATTACTCAAGGAACTCGTAACAGAGTAAAGCAAGCCAAGATTTACGATTCGGATAATTATAAGGAGTCAAAAGCGAGCTATGAGAAGATCATAGCGAAATATCTAATATTCTAGTTCTTTATAATTATAAGGCTCGCTCTTTTTCTTGATCTCTTTTGGTTTATCAAATATCCATCCCAATCCGAACATAATCTGAGCTGATTTAGAATACTGTGGTATAATGGGTAATAAAATATTATCCATTACTATACTCAGTTGCATAGCATACATATCTACATTAAATCCTGCACCTAAGAAAAACCACTTATTATGGTAAGCAGGAGCCAATACTACATTTACCCAATCAGATAAATGATAATCATAGGTAAGCGTAAATTTAAAATCTAAATCTAAAAAACCATTGACTACATCGTACATACTGAACATTGCTCCAACTCTTCCAAATTTCCCAAAATCATAATCACCTCCTAAATATATATTAGTAGAAAGCCATTTTACAACTCCTTCTTTTTCAGTAAATTGGGATTGAAATTTAGATTTTAAATCCTCTAACATACTAGAAAAATTGAGTTTTTTCATCTCATCCAGAGACTTGTGCTTATATATAAATTCATTTTCATTAAAATCATAATTATACACTTTATAATTAAAATATATAAAGCCTAAATCTGTAGTACTAAAATAAAAACTAATATTTTCATCAAATTCATAGGTAGCCCCTAAATCAAAAGCAAGTCCCATATTTTCAACCTTTCCCGTAAATCCTTTTATATAGTTTTCCATATTGAAATCATATTGCTTTTTACTGTTGTAAGAAGTATAACCCGATGTAACTAACGTAGCTTTTTCATTGAGTTTCAAAGACAAATTATAAGTATCTTTATCTGTAGAAATTTTAGCTTTTACATTCTTAATTTCAGTTAAATTGAAAGCTTGTAGAATTTTAAATTTTACCCCTATATTTAATTTATCATCAAACTTTGTAGCAAACCCCATACTTAAATGTACATAACTATACTCATGAGCAGATAAACCATCAATGGAAACATCTTTATCTAAGTAATCATAATTACCTTTCACTGCAAAACCAATTAAATCCTTAGGTATCTTTACTTTAAGCCGATGATGAATACCCGCTGAAAAACTAAACATCAAAGAATCTCCCTTTTTATAGACTACATTAAGAAATTTTAAATCAATATCACTCTTGATAATCAAATCATCTAATGATTTATTGCCTAATAATCCTCTTAAATTTAATACTCCTAATCCTTTTTTAGTAGATAAAACAAATAAATTATTAAGAAAATCGGCATAACTATAAGGAAGTCCTCTAAAATTAACATTAGCATTTAATAGTTCTATTCCAAAACTATATTCAGGTAATAAGGCGGGATTTACCTCCGAAGATTGTAAAGAAGTAGCTTGTAACTTATATAATATTTCATTTTGAGCCTTAATTGTAAAAGCACAACACACCAACATTACAATATAAAAATATCTCATCATCTACTGTATCTCAATTTTTGCTTCCACTACTCCTTTGAATAATAATTTCAAATTATGCTTTTTATTTATATAAACTCTCTTTCCTTCAGAAGTATTTAAATTTGCCTTTATCAATAAACTTTTAGCCTTTACCCATTTATCTAAACTTGTCTTTTTTAATTCTCTACTAAAAGTACTTACTTTACTTTCTGTTACATTACCTTCTGCATCTATCTTAGCTGCTTCTATTAATAGTTTTTTATCAAACATATTTCCTATATTATTACCTTTATCATCTATAAAAAATATATCCATTTCAAATTTTATAGGAATACTGTTTGTAGAAGTTAATATCAGAGTTAATTTTTCAAACTTTTCAAAAACATCAGTGTCTTTAAGTGTAAAATCAGATTTAAATGAAATAAATTCATCTTTTAATTTAGGTCTTAAAGGGACATAATAACTAAGTTTTACACTCATATCTGCATTTTTAGTTACAAAATTCACAGCATCAGGAACTTTATCATTGAAAATAATATTCACGTTTTGGTTTAATTTATTCGGAAGAGTATTTAACAGTTCTTCTATATTTGAATTTTTTCCATCTAATGTTATAGTAGTTTTTACCGGAGCCGCCCCACCTGAAGAAGTTTCAGCTGCTTTAGATATAAAAGGTCTTATATCTATAATATCTCCGCTTAATTTCTTTGTAATAGCAGGTGTTGCATTAGAAGTAGCCGTTGCATTTTTGGCAGCTTTAAAAGAAGACAAATTAGATAAATCTAATGAAATAGGTATGCCTATACCATTAGATACTTCTAACTTGATATTTGCATTTCCAAAATCAAAGAATCCTTTTGGAATCTCCTTGGGAAAATTAATATCCATAGTTTGATTAGATAACGCTTGCTCCCTTCTACCTACTTGACCTTTTATCTTCTTATAATCCAAATCATTAAATTGAACATCTACTTTTACTTTTTTACCACCAGCAACAGTTATAGGTGTGGTAGTAGGCTTCAAAGATACTACAACCTCAAATTCTATTTTACTGCCATTAGTTACTATTTTATATCCCGTCAAATCTTGATTCGTAATACTATGGTTTGTTTTAAATATATTACCCGAAGGATCCACAACAGATTTTACCTCTAAACCTATTTTTGATATAAGTCCTCCCAAATTATGATAAACGTCCAATTTTAGATTACCTTTACTCAATATTACTTCTGTAATATTACCATTGACATTAGGTGATGTTATAGGCACTTGAAAAGGAATTTTATGTGTAATAGGAATAGGAATAGGAGTAGAAATAGGAACAACTACAGGTAATTCCCTTGTTACGTTAATATTGGGAATATTGACATCTATTACATTATTTTCTTTTATTTCTTTGCCCTTATATGTCATTATATAGTTCCCCTCAGCATCTAAGTTTAATAACTTAACATTTCCTTGATCTTTATTAGAAAATAGATCATCCATTTTAACAGTAGTCTGTGTAAGAGAAGCAGCCACTTTAGGGGTTAATTCTACTTTCTTTATCTTTTCAAAATCATCTATCTTAAAACAAGAAGAAGTAATAAAAATGATGAACACTAAATAACTTAAAAATATAGACTTCATTGCGATTTTATTTTTTTTACAAACTTATACAAATATTTTATTTTAGCAATAGTAGAAAGATAATTGATAAAAGCACTCCCTATAATCGCTCCACTGGCGTATTTACACGATTCTAAAAAGGTTTTGTTATCTGAAATTCCAAAACCTATAAGTTTAGGCCGATGCAAATTTAAACCTTTTATACGTTCAAAATACTCTTTTTGTCTCTTTAAATTACTTTTTATTCCTGTGGTACTTGCCGATGATACTATATACAGAAATCCAGAAGTATATTTATCTAACTTTTTTATCCTTTCATCTGAAGTTTGTGGAGCAATCAAAAATATATTACATAAATTATAATCTTCAAATAAACCTTTGTACTCTTCTAAATAAATCTCTAAAGGCAAATCGGGAAATATAAGTCCACTTATTCCTACTTGCACACACTTTTTACAAAATTTTTCTGCTCCATACTGCAATAGTTGGTTATAATACCCCATTGCAATTAAAGGAATATTTACTTTATCTTTTATTTGACTCAATTGCTCAAATAAAAGATCTATACTCATTCCATTTTCTAGTGCTTTTTTACCACTACTTTGAATTACCTCTCCATCGGCTAAAGGGTCGGAATAAGGTATCCCCACTTCTATCATATCTACTCCAGCACTTTGCAATTCTAAAATGATTTTTCCCGTATCATCTAAATTGGGATACCCTGCCGTAAAGTAGATAGAGAGTATATGCTCTTTTTTGGTTTCAAACAGTTGCTTTATTTTATTCACTTGGCAAGTGTTTTATATAAGTTTCTAAATCTTTATCTCCTCTACCCGATAAATTTACTATCACAATATCATGGGGTCTAAAATTCATTTTGGGTAATACTGCCAAAGCATGAGCCGATTCTAAAGCTGGAATAATCCCCTCCTCTTTGGTAAGCCAATAAGCTGCTTGCAAGGCTTCACCATCAGTAGCACTCATAAATTGCCCTCTACCCGTATCAAACAGATAAGCATGTAAAGGTCCTATTCCTGGATAATCCAAACCCGCAGAAATAGAATAAGGTTCTTTAATTTGTCCATCTCTGTCTTGCATGAGCATAGTTTTACTCGCATGTATCACTCCCAGACTCCCTTTTTGCATAGTGGCTGCTGTTTGACCCGTATCTACTCCTTTACCTGCTGCTTCTACTGCAATAAGTTTCACGCTTTTATCATCTAAAAAATGATAAAAAGCACCTGCTGCATTGCTCCCCCCTCCTACGCAAGCTATTATATAATTAGGCTGAATAGTCCCCTCTTTTTCTTGTAGTTGCTTCTTTATCTCCTCGCTAATTACCGCTTGCAGCCTTGCTACCATATCGGGATAAGGATGCGGTCCTACCACCGAACCAATTAAATAGTAAGTATCAGGATTATTTATCCAATCTCTTATAGCTTCGTTAGTAGCATCTTTAAGGGTTTTACTTCCACTAGTGGCAGGTATTACCTCTGCTCCAAGCATCTTCATACGCGCTACATTAGGGGCTTGTCTTTTTATATCTACCTGTCCCATATATACATAACAATCCAAACCCAACAAGCAACAAATGGTAGCCGTAGCTACGCCGTGTTGCCCTGCTCCCGTTTCAGCTATAATTCTATTTTTACCCAATCTTTTAGCTAATAGAGCCTGTCCAATCGTATTGTTTACTTTATGCGCTCCTGTATGGTTCAAATCCTCCCGTTTTAAATAAATTTTAGCTCCATACTCTCGAGATAACTTTTTACTATAAAAAAGTGGTGAAGGTCTGCCTACATAATCCCTTAAAAGTTGGTGGTACTCCTCCTGAAAATCATCACTTTCTATAATGTTAAGATAATTTTCTCTCAGATGATTCACTTGAGGATACAACATCTCAGGTACATACGCACCTCCAAACTTTCCATAATATCCCCGCTCATCAGGATTGAATTTTTTACTCATTTTTTTTCTTTTTCTATACTTGATGTAGCAAAATGGAATATTTCCCCTGTTTGTGTTCTTAAATAGTTTGAAGTAGTCTTATTTTAATATATAAACTCTTTCTAAACTTTTTATACCGTTCTTAACTTCCTTATAAAAATCTCTAACTTGTATCTATCCTTTACAGCTGGTGATATTTCAAATTTACTATTGACATCCACCCCTACCATTTGAGCGTGACGAAAATACTTCAATGTCTCTATATCTTGCAAAGATACACCTCCACTTAATAAAAATGGTATTTTTTCTGTATATTTTTTTAAGTTGTCCCAATTAAACTTTATACCGTTACCCCCATAAGCCTTGCCTTTAGCATCAAACACAAAATACTCACAACAAGATACATAAGGCTTTACCCTATCAAAATTAAAATGGTTATCTACATTAAAAACCTTCCAAACTTTTACACCCAACTTTTGAATCTCGTTACAAAATTGCGGAGTTTCCTTACCGTGTAATTGTACCACTTGCAAATGATAATTTTTGATTTTCTCTCGTATAAAATTCAAATCAGCATTCACAAAAACACCCACTTTTTGGACACTTTGGGAAATTTTAGGTAAAGTATGCGTCACATTCCTTGGAGATTTTTCATAAAAGATAAAACCCATAAAATCAGGAGATAATCTCGCTATCTTCTCTATATTTTGAAGATCTCGCATGCCACATATTTTAATTTTAATGCTCATTTTATTCTCCTAATATTATTTGCTTTAATCACTTTTCTTTATTTTCCAAAGTAGTTGTTTAAAATAGCCTCTTCCTTTCTACTGCTGCATTATTTGTATTTTTATAGCATTAAAGAACTATCTTATCTACTAAAAGGCATGTGATTCCAATATTGATTAGATAATAATCTACCATTGGTTTTTTTGTTTCGTCTGATTCCATCTTCTCCATAAGTTCCCCATTGCTTAAAGAAAAAAGGAATACCTTGCTGATCACATTGATTTTTAATGTTCAAAACCCATTCTTTTTTCATCGGTCTTGCTTTAAATCCACTCTCTCCACCAACAATCACCCAATCAATACCTGATAAATCTAAAACTCCTAAGTCTTCTAAAAGCGGTTCCAAAGATAAAAATCTTTTGCTGTCAATTTTTCTCAAAATATCTATTCTTCTTTTTACTTTTTGATTTTCAACCGTAACCCCTAAAAATATATTATCTGCAATATGCCTATTTTTACAATACTCATAAAGTATCTTTTCCCTTTTAGTCAAAATTTGATAATGATGTTGCGGTGTCTGTTGCATTGTTTCAAAAACTTTATCCAGAAAATCAAAAGGCATTTCTTCATGAAATAAATCACTCATGGAATTGACAAAAAAAATAGTGGGTTTCTTAATCGTTATAGGGTAATTGAGTCTATGAGGTAGTATTTTAAATTGAAACCCATTTGCATAATCTTGGTTTCCCATGATTTGTAATCGTTTTGCCATGACTTCAGCATAACAATTTTTGCAACCTGCAGAGACTTTATTACAGCCAATGCTCGGGTTCCATGTCTTCTCTGTCCATTCTATTTTGCTCATTTTATTTTGACATTTATTTTTATTTCATTGCTTTTTAAATAAAAACTTCCCTTCCTTCTTTTTTTATCTGCCCCAATTTCTAATTTATCTTTATTTTCTAAATCTTTTAAAATAGGATTTATCTCTTTAGGCAATAAACCGATTCTAATTCCCCATTCATATATTTCTTTATTATTTCTCCAATCTTTTAAGTAAGTTTTAACTTCATTTTCTTTGTCTAAATCGTCAAATAATGATAATTGTGTAAGCAACTCTCTTTTAACTTTATTGATAGCTTCCAAAAACTTTTCAGCACCTATAATATGTTTAGTAATAAAAAGCAAATGATAGAAATTACTTTTTGCTTCTTTGTTTTCTATTTTATAAGAATAAACAAAATGTGAATTTGTAATTTTTTTTAAAATCTTCTCTAATTCCTTGACAAAACTGTTTGCATCTTTAAAATCTTTTTTCTTCATTTCTAAATTATGAACAAATTGAGCGGCTGGATTATTTTCATTCAATGCTTTTAAAAAACGATAAATATGATTAGTAGGAATAAAAATAAGATATTCTGAACTTTTTAAGTTTAATAATTCTTTTAGCGTGCTTGTTGAATACTGGGTATATCCATGCGGATCAATAAAGAAAAAATTATGAATCTTATAATTTTTATTTTTAAATGTATGATTGATTTCTTTTAAAAAATCTTCTCCATTTTTGTTAAAAACTTTTGTAAAATGATAATTTTCGAGATTTGAGCATAATTGTTGATAATTTGCTTTGTTTAGTTCATTTAAAAACAATCTTATATTTTTTCCTGTTTTATCTCTAAAATCTTTAATTTGTTCTGCTGCAATGAGAGCACTGCCTTTTGTTCCTTTATCATCTTTACCTTTACCTGCAAAAATATCCCAAATCAATATCTGGTTATAATAAGGTTGATTGGTTAAAACTGATAAATATTCAATAAGGTATTTTTTATAAACTAATAATTTTTCTTGACTATGTTTTTTAATTTGTCCTTCCTTATCCATAATTTTTTACTTTTGGTTCATACTGCTACAACTCCCTTTCCAAAACCCTTTCCTTCCTATTACTTGCTCCATGTAAAATACTTTGAGCAGCATTTATTTAGTGTTTATTTTTTTAACTCTACAATAAAAGAATTATCCAAAGTCTTTTTTCCAAACCTATCCAATAATTGCAAAGGATCATTTTTATCATATCCTTCCTTTTCAATAATTTCCTTGATGATAGGACGATTAGGGTCAGGTATTCTACTTAAAAAAAATGGATACAAATATTCTGATTTATAGGTTTTAAATTCTTTAAACCCTGTTAATTTTCTAACTGCATTTTCTCCTGAGTGTTGTTCCTTAAATTCTTCTGAATACTCAAAAATATAAATTCTTTTCTCATTTTCATTTTTAGTATATAATTCCCCTATAATTAAGTTCTTATCTTTAATTAAAAAATGATATTCTTTTTTATTTTTATTCTTTTGTTTTTTTATCCAAGAAGGATATAATATTCCTAATACTTTCATTGCTAATTAGTTATTATTTTTAGTATTTCTTCAAATCTTTTTTTTAAGCATTTTTTTATCAATAGAAACCTTAAATCTGATAAAATATGTTTGTATTTATTATCTAACATTTGATTTATAATATCTAATTTTTTATAGTTAATAATATTAGTAAATAATATATTATCTATTTCAAAATCTTCTTTATTTTTCCAAATATTTTCTATTAGTTCAAAGTGATTTTCTTTTTTACCATAATAAGAAGTTTTGGTTTGAGATTTTTTTATATAGCTTTCCATTTTTGAATCCTCTATATATTTATTTAAACTTAATTCTTGTATATTCCATAATATTCCTCTTGATGTATCATAAATAGGTGAAAATTTATATTCTACCCCTTTTTTCTTATTTTTTGTTTCTATTACTCCCCAATTATAAAAGTGCCTATCATTATTACCAACTAAAGCATCAAAAATTAATAGTTTAATGTATTCATTAAAAATTTTTTGACCATTTTTATATTTATCTTTTAGACTATCATAAGTAAATTGAATTGTAATCAATTCTTGAGATTGCCCTTGTTCTTCTATTTCTTCTACAAGTTGCTTATCTTTTAAATACTCACCATAAATTTCAACACCTTTGACTAATTTTTCCCCTTTTTTTTAAAAATATTTACTTGCTATTTTTAATTGATTAGAGTATATTTCTAAAAAAGTATCTGCTATATTCAAATGTAAACATTTTCCTATATCAGTAAACATTTGTTCTGTGATTGATTCTATAGGATAATTTTTATGCCCTGTTTTGACAATGTAAATATTCCATTGTCTTTGTCTATCAATTAATCGTTTTCCTTTTTTATACCTGTATAGTCTAATAACTTGTTTGGGAGCGGCTCCATCAAGATCGATATCAATAATTTTGAAATGTTTAGAATGACAAATAGGAAAATTATTTAAATCTACAATATCACCTGAATTTTGTTTAGGTTTTATTACCTCTAATTTATTTTTTGAATTATATTTTTTAGCCATAAAAATATTTTATTCAAAATTACAATTTTATTTTTAAATCTTTCCATTTTCACAACTCCCTTTCCAAAACCCTTTCCTTCCTATTACTTGCTCCATCTAAAATACTTTGAGCAGCATTTATTTTTTGTTCTAACTGTTCTACTTTTTGGACTAATTCTTTTTGAATATCTAAAGCTGGAAAGGGGATTTTGATATTTTTTATATGATTCAAATTGAGCATGTCATACTGTGACAAATCTTTTATAATTTCTTCATAAGAAAATTGCAAATAAATAAAAATATAGTAGTTTAATAAATTATTATTAATTGATTTAATTCCTGCAATATTTTGATTAGTCGTTGCTTTAAATTTTAAAAATCCTGTTTTACCTTTGGTAGCCCCAACTAAAGCAATTAAAGTAATATTCTTATCAAACCATTTCGCATTAGAATTTTTTAGACCCTCTTCTGTTATTTTTTCATAATCATCATTATCATAAATAATTTTATTTTTACATACTTCAGATTTTAACCAAATAATATTTCCATTATTCCAATATTCTTTAATTTTTCTTGATGGTGTCCCTCCACTTTTGATTTCTGCAAAATCCCCCAACTGTTTCATCTCATACCCACCATTCACCACCGCTTGCACTTCTTTTTCAATTTCACTTTTACAAGTGCTTATTTTTTGTTGTGCTTGTATTACTTCTTGGTCTATGGCTTCGCATTCCGTTACTATTTTTTGCTGAACTTCTAAAGGAGGGAAGGGAATTTTAAAAGATAATATATCCTCAAATGCCTTTGCATATTGGGATACTTCGTTTGTAATTTCAGAAACATTTGAGATAAATAATCAAAAAATATTTTGGCAGTAGTTTAAAACTTTATACAGATTTTTAATCAATTGCGTACCATCTGCTCCACGAATAAAGCATTGGAAACATCTACATATTTAAAAGTAGCAACTAGTGATCGCTCCAAAAATAGGTCTTAGTGTTGATATTAGTCATCAATAACTTTTGTATGAACTATTCATATCCAGAAATCACAGTCAATATCTGTTTTCTTGTGTTATAACAGGTTGTTTTGCCATTCTTTAAAATATCTTTTTGCTCTATTTTCAAGATAATTGTTCAGTCCTTCTAACTATCTTTTAAACCTAATTCTTGATGACAAACCTCTCCTAACCTGACCAATCTCCCACCTACTTTTTACCTCATGACTAATTTTAGGATTTAAACTTATCGTTTTATCAAAATTAACTCTTGAAAAATCCAACATATCGCAAAGATGAGCATATTGGCAATGCTGAGGTAAAGGATTGATGATTTGACCATTAAAATGCTGCTTTATAGCAGTATTGATTTTAGTTTTATCATTTAAATCTTTAGGATTAAAAAGTGGCGTAATGATTTCATTTACTGTATTGCCTCCATTGTATTTTATCCCTTCTTTTCCTTTGCTACTACTCCACTCATAACCTAAAAATTGCTTATTTTCTCTATGAGAACGAGGAGCATTGACAATTAAAACCTTCTGATTGTAAGTCAAAATAAAATAATACAATTTATCTTTTTCTTTGTTTTGCAAATAGTTTATGAGTTTTCTACCTAATTGTTTTTGTTGTTCCTCCTCGCTTTGATTTTTCAACCTATTTTTTAGCTTTTTAATCTCTGCTAATTTATCAAACTCTTTTTTGTAATCTTTAAACATTTCTTGCGCTAAAAGTTCTTTTATTTTGTGGGCATCATTACAACTAAAAAGGTTTTTATAAAGGTTATAATCCACTTCAGTATGCCTGCAATAAGCCTTTACAAAATGCTCATCTTGATAAATGTCTTGTTCTCTATCTCCTTCAAAAAAATCATCTGATCTATATTCGTAATGCTCTGCTTCTTCTGGTTTTTTGTTTCTTCTTTTCAAGAACAAAACCACAGTATTCGTTCCTGTTTTTCCAAAAGTGCCACTGCCAAATTGAGTAATACTAAAAATATTAAAATATTGTAAAAGAAGTTCACGGGTTTTGATATGCACCTTATCACTATTGGACAAAATGCTAGAGGGCACAATAACCCCCACTACTCCATTGGGTGCCATCAAATGACAAAGTCGCTCTAAAAAAAAGCATTGAATGGTATTGGTTTCGCTGGTTGCACCTGTTACTTTGATCAGTTCAAATTGTTTTTTATCTTCATCGCTTAGCGTTTGTAAAAAGCCATCCACTGCAAAAGGAGGATTAGCTACTAAAACATCATAAATCTCTGGTTTTAATTCCTGTTTTTTGCATAGGGCATCAATATCTAAAATATTGATTTGCTCCTGTCCATACATAAAAGCAGCCACTTTAGAAACCTTAGCTAAACGGTCTTCTTTTTCTATTCCTGTAATGTTTTGATAATAATCTTCTAAATGTCTCTTTTTTTCTTTTACTTCGCTTACTAAATTTGCCTCTTCTATGATAGATTTGATTTGGTGAGCATATTCATTTAAAAAATGCCCTGAACCACAAGCAAAATCTATCATTTTTAAAGGGTCTTTATGTTGGATAATTTTTGATTTCAAAGGTAGAGCGGAAACAATAAATTTACAAATAGGTAAAGGAGTAAAAAACTGTCCATTGCTTTGTTTGATACTATTATCTAAAAAGTATTCAAACATATCCCCAATGAATTGATTTTGCTGCTCTGTTTTCAATCTTAAACCCTGCCACATTTGCACAACTTCTAAAAGCACTTTTACATTTTTATGAAAGAGTTTTTCATTGTGTGTATCTATGAACGAAAAAGCAGAATTGGTGAAAAACTTTAGTTGCCTAAAGTATTTTTGAATCTGTTTTTTGGTAGCATTTTTATCATTTTTAACCGCCCAAAAAGCACTGTCTATTTGTTCATTACTAATATAAGTAATTTCCTCTGCTAAAAATTTATCCATGCCCCTTCTGTAAAGGTTTTGCAATCTATCTACAAAATCAAAATAATTGTCATAAGCTAAACCTTTCCAATAAAATTGAAGGTCACTTTGGTTCTCTTGTTCATCTACTATTTTGGATAAAAACAAATTCACTAAAACTTCAAAAGCAGTTTCTCTTCTGGCAATATTGTGCTGTCTCAAAATAGTTCTAAACTCATGGTATTTTCCCTCTTGGTCAATAGCACCAATGGGGTCAGTATCTTCCTTTAAAGTGTATTTATTTTTACCAATATTATAGGGTTGAATGCTCTGTTCAAAGATACCTTTTTGAGTATATTCTCTCTTGTAAGTTTCATTCCAAACCTTAAAACGATTTTGAACATCTTTTGCTTTTTCATAAGAGCGTAGTTGAAGATTATCTGCTAAAATTTTTTCATTATCTTGGTGTGAAATAATCCTTTGCTCTATGTGCATATCATTATTTTGAAAATCACTTGCATACAAACAAAGGAATTTAGTTTGTGGAATTTGTTGCGCATAAGAAAAGAGTTGATCGCCATCTTGTAAAGTCTTATTCCACGCTTTGCTAAACTCTGTTCCAGCCGTTTTACATTCAATCAAAAGCAAAGGATGTCCTTCTTTGTTTTTGACTAAAATATCTGCTCTGCCACCACTGGCACCACGTCCCACCTTCCATTTAGGTTCTATCTCTAAATGCTCAGGCTTATAACCTTTTTCTAAAAGCCTGTGCACGCATTCAAAGACGACAAAATTTTCATTCTGTGAAAAATTACAAGTTTGCCGTTCATTAACTTTTAAACCTTTATCTTCTGGATAAATGATTTGCTCGTTTTTCAAAATCTACTTTTAAAATCGCTTCGCCAATGGTTTTGATGAAAATATTTTGTTTTTCTGTAAAACTTAAATATCTTAATATTTCTTTGAGATTTTCTTTAGTGATCATACATGTTAATTTCAGTCAAATTGTGAACAAATTAATCACAAAAATATATAAATTTTATTAAAATTATAACCTAATTTTTTAAGAGCTTCACTGATTTAAATTTTTATATTTCACTTACAAACCTCTTAAACGCTTGCACAGGGTCATCTGTTTTCATAAAATTTTCTCCTATCAAAAAACCTTCGAAACCTATCTCTTTGAGCATTTGAATGGTATTAGGGTCATTTATACCACTTTCAGAAATTTTTACAAAGTCATCAGGTATTTTGTGAAATAAATCTACCGAAGTACTTACAGTTACTTCAAAAGTCTTTAAATTTCTGTTGTTTACCCCCACCAAATCCAAATCATAACAAAGTTTGGTAAGTTCTTGCTCCGTATGTAATTCCATCAACACTTCCATACCCAAAGACTTAGCCAAACCTGCATAAGATTTTACTTGCTCCTTGGTCAAGCACTCCGCAATAAGTAAAATTACATCAGCTCCTAGTGACTTTGCCTCTATAATTTGATATTCATCTACTATAAAATCCTTCTTTAAAATAGGAATTTCATTTACTTCCCTTGTTTTTATTAAATCGTCATTTTTACCACCAAAAAATGCTGCATCAGTAAGTACCGAAAGTCCAGATGCTCCATTTTGATTATACCCCAGCGTAACAGTTTGTACTTTTGCTATGGCATTGATAATGCCCTTAGATGGTGATTGCCTTTTAAATTCTGCGATAATACCGGTTCTATCATCTCTTTGGATATACTCTACTATAGAATGCGTAAGCCTACTAAAATACTTCTGTTTTTCTAAAATGCGAACAGGGTATTTCTCTTTGGTTTGTTTTATCTCTTTGAATTTTTGATGTTTAATTTTATCTAATATATCCACTATTTTTCGTTTTGCAATATGTTTTAATATTCTACTCTTGATTGCTCATCACCTTTGACAATAACAAATCAATTTCCTCTAAATAATCGTTTAGTGATTTCATAACTTTATAGCCTAAGTTTCTTATTGAAACATTTTTACAACTCTAATAAGTCAATCCATACTCGTTTTGCCTTACCTCCCAATAATGAACTTTTAGCCTCTTCTATAGCTTGATCTATAGAGATATTTTTTACAGTTTTAATTGCCACCCCAGAATTAGCTATCACTGCATTATTTTGAGCTTCTGTACCTTTACCTTGTAAGATATTTTTAAATATCTTTACCGAAGAAGCTACATCACTCCCTCCATAAAGTTGCTCTTGTGTTAGAGTTTCAAACCCTAAATCTTGTGGAGAAAGTAACTTATCCTCTGTATTGCTATACATTTTAAAATCTCCCGTTAAAGAAATTTCATCATATCCATCTAAACTGTGTAATATGGTATAATTTTTATGGCTTTGTT
Organism: Ichthyobacteriaceae bacterium; assembly: GCA_965226285.1. GTDB lineage: Bacteria > Bacteroidota > Bacteroidia > Flavobacteriales > Ichthyobacteriaceae > CBDDCQ01. Next base: position 29,641 of record CBDDCQ010000002.1, on the reverse strand, counting down.
GATAGATATAGTGATACATTCTAGCTAATTCCATGTCAAAAACGCCCACTACCTGACTATTGGGATTACTCGGGTTCACCATAGGACCTAACATATTGAAAAATGTCTTTACACCTAACTCTTTTCTCACAGGAGCTATATTTTTCATCGCAGGATGAAACAGTGGAGCATGCAAAAAACAAATCCCTACCTTATCTATTTGTTGCTTTAATACCTCTACATCATTGGTAAATCGATACCCCAAAGCCTCTATAAGATTAGATGAACCACAGGACGAAGACACGCCATAATTACCGTGCTTAGCCACCTTTGCCCCTGCACCTGCCACCACAAAAGACGATAATGTAGAAATATTAAACGTATCTTTTCCATCTCCTCCCGTACCGCATAAATCTACGGTATTAAAATCTGAAAAATCTATTTGCAAAGACATTTCAAACATTGCATCTCTAAAGCCCATCAATTCATTAAGCGTAATACTACGCATATTGAACACGGTAAGAAAAGATGCTTTTTCGGAATGAGTATATTCCCCCTTAGCAAGGTTTATAAGTACTTCTTTTGCCTTTTGCCTGCTAAAGGTATTTTGAGCATATAGATAATTTAATATTTCTTTCATTTTTATACAACTACCAATGCACAAAAGTACATAAAACAAATTATTAACTTGTATTTAATTTCTTATATCTCTTTTCTAAATAATGAAGATAGATTTACTTAAAAGTTATATATTTTTAAATAATAAAATTTTAATTAATTTTGTAAACAAAACAACATGATCAAACCTATATTACTTATGAAATTTTTTAGCTATATATTTATTATTTTCATTTGTCTTTCTTGTGTTAGAGCTAAAGAGATTCATATTGTATCCCCCTCAAAACAAATTAAAGTAGAATTTTATACTAATCATAAAAATATTTCTTACTTGGTAAAATACAAAGGTAAAACACTTATAGATACTTCACGGATAAGTTTTGACTTTAAAGATCAAAAGACTCTAAAAAACAATTTAAAAATTATAGATATTTCACAAAAAACTTTTAACAATATTTGGGAACTACCTTGGGGAGAACAAAGGCTGGTCAAAAATCACTACAACGAAACGCTAATCAAACTCAAAGAAAATGAAAAACCTTATAGAAATATAAATATTTACCTTAGAGCCTATGATGATGGCATTGGTTTTCGTTACGAATTTGAAAAACAAAAAGGTAGAGATAGCATCATTATTACCGATGAAAATACTGAATTTAATTTAGGTAAAAATCACACTTGCTGGTGGATACCCGGTGACTGGGACATTTACGAACACTTATACAATAAAACCAAACTTTCAAAAATAAACGCACTTTCTAAAAAAAATAATGGGCTAGCACAAAGTTATATACCTTATAATGCTGTAAATACACCTATTACTATGCAAACAAAAGATAACATTTATATGAGTTTTCACGAGGCAAACCTCACCAATTATCCGGGAATGACACTAAGAGTAGATACCCAAAAGCTAAATATGAAAAGTGAATTGGTTAGTTCTCATAGATATTTATATAAAGCCAAAGTAAAATTACCTTTTAAAACTCCCTGGCGAACTATACAAATAACCGACGCTCCTACTAAATTGATTACCTCCAATTTAATTCTAAATCTCAACGAACCTAATAAATTGGGTGATATGAGTTGGTTTAAGCCTCATAAATACATAGGTATTTGGTGGGAAATGCATCTGAATAAATCCAATTGGTTTATCAATAAAGAAACACCGCACGGAGCTACGACAAAAAATGCTAAAAAATATATAGATTTTGCTGCAAAGAATGGTATCAAATCAGTACTCATAGAGGGTTGGAATACGGGTTGGGAAAGATGGATATGGGCAGAAAACAGAACCAATATATTTGATTTTGTTACATCATCTCCTGATTATAACTTGCAAGAGGTAGTAGATTACGCCAAATCTAAAAATGTACAAATTATGATGCACCACGAAACCTCTTCCAATATTATGGGCTATGAGAAAAATATGGAAAAAGCCTTTGCGCTAATGAAAAAACACGAAATGAATGTCGTAAAAACTGGATATGTAGGTACTATCATTCCCAAGGGAGAATATCACCATGGACAATGGATGGTGAACCATTATAGAAAAGTAATCCAAACGGCTGCCAAATATAAAATTGCAGTAAATGTACACGAACCTATCAAAGCCACAGGCATAAGAAGAACTTATCCCAATGCCATATCTAGAGAGGGATTGAGAGGGCAAGAATTTAATGCTTGGTCTAGAGATGGAGGTAATCCTCCCAACCATTTACCCACTATTGTATTTACCCGAATGCTTGCGGGTCCCATAGACTTTACACCCGGAGCTTTTAAAATTAAACTTAACAAACACATCGTATTCAATGGCAAAAAAATAGAAAACCAAATCAACACTACTCTTGCTCATCAGTTAGCTCTATATGTAATTATCTACAGCCCTGTACAAATGGCTTGCGATTTACCCGAAAACTATGAGAACCACTCCGCTTTTGAATTTATCAAAAATGTAGGTGTTGATTGGGAACAGACCAAAGTTATCAATGGACAAATAGGGAAATTTGTAACCATTGCTAGAGAAGAAAGAAAAACTAAAAATTGGTTCTTAGGAGCTATTACCAATGAACAAGAAAGAACTATGACTATTGATTTTAATTTCTTAGAGAAAGGACATACCTACAAAGCAACCATTTACAAAGATCATAAAAATGCCCATTGGGATAAAAATCCCAATGATTACACTATTGAAAAAATGAATATTACAAAAAATACTAAACTTACCTTTAATTTAGCTTGCGGAGGTGGATTAGCGATAAGTTTAGAGTATTAAACTAAGATACCTTTGTACAAAAAACATAATTCATTAATCACCAAAACCTTATGTATTTTTTATAAGTAGTTGATAATAAACAGATTATAAATTTAGTACGAAGATATCATAAATTTACAACACATGCTTTATATAATCTAAAGCCGTTTGCTCATGGCTCTATATTAATACTTGTTTAGATTTTGAAAGGAATTAAAAAAGCCTTTAAATATCAATTTAAAGGCTTTTTTAATTTTATTTTCTAGCGTTAGCTAATGGGATACAAATTTCTCTCCTTCCTTTATAGGTTCAGTTTGCGGAACAAAATCTTTTTGCATTTCAGGTTTACTATAATCATAAGGCCAACGGTGTACTACAGGAAGATCTCCTTTCCAGTTTCCATGTATATGCTCTACAGAGGTAGTCCATTCAAGCGTATTGGACTTCCAAGGGTTCTTACTAGATTTTTCGCCTCTATATATACTATAGAAAAAGTTAAATAAGAATACTGCTTGAGCTAAACCTCCTATAATTGCTGACATCGTAATGAAAATATTAATATCTATCAAGTCATCAAATATAGGAAATGCTGAATTGGTGTAATATCTTCTAGGTAACCCCGCTAATCCGAGATAATGCATCGGGAAGAATACTCCATAAGCACAAATGATAGTTGCCCAAAAATGGAGGTAGCCTAATTTTTTATTCATAATTCTACCATACATCTTCGGGAACCAATGATATACTCCTGCAAACATTCCAAAAAAGGCTGATAACCCCATTACAATATGGAAATGCCCTACTACAAAATAGGTATCGTGTACATTAATATCCAAAGCACTATCCCCTAAAATAAGCCCCGTAAGTCCTCCAGTAACAAATGTAGAAACCAGCCCTATAGAGAACAACATAGCAGGCGTAAACTGTATATTTCCTTTCCAAAGCGTAGTGATATAGTTAAATGCCTTTACTGCTGATGGAATAGCAATTAAAAGTGTAGTAAATGTAAACACCGAACCTAAAAATGGATCCATTCCTGTAACGAACATATGGTGCCCCCATACAAGACAAGACAAAAAAGCAATAGCACACATAGAACCTATCATAGCCCTGTACCCAAATATAGGTTTTCTTGAATTTACAGATACTATCTCCGATGTAATACCTAAAGCAGGAAGTACAACAATATACACTTCAGGGTGCCCTAAGAACCAAAAGAGATGCTCAAATAGTATAGGGGAACCTCCTTGATAGTGCAATACCTCTCCTTGTATCAATATATCCGATAAATAGAAAGAAGTTCCAAAACTTCTATCAAATATAAGTAGTAGTGCTGCTGACAACAACACAGGGAAAGTCACTACTCCTAAAATAGCGGTGATAAATAATGCCCAAATGGTAAGCGGTAATTTAGTCATAGATAACCCTCGAGTTCTCAAATTGAGCACCGTAACAATATAATTAAGCGATCCCATAAGCGAAGAGGCAATAAATATAGCCATAGATATCAACCAAAACGTCATACCCATTCCCGAACCAGAAATGGATTGAGGTAATGCACTAAGTGGTGGATAAATCGTCCAACCAGCATTGGCAGGTCCTGACTCTATAAACAGGGACATAATCATAATTACACTAGATAAAAAGAACAGCCAATAAGATAACATATTCATAAAGCCAGACGCCATATCTCTAGCTCCTATTTGAAGAGGAATAAGTAGATTACTAAAAGTTCCGCTCAATCCAGCTGTAAGCACAAAAAACACCATAATGGTACCGTGTATGGTAACCAGTGCCAAATACATATTGGGGTCTAATATTCCATCGGGAGCCCATTTGCCTAAAAATATTTCTAATATCTTAAAACTCTCCTCTGGCCAAGCCAACTGAATTCTAAAAAATATAGACATCATTAGACCTATTATAGCCATAATAATACCTGTAATAAGGAACTGTTTGGATATCATCTTGTGATCCAAACTAAAAATATACTTTTTTATAAAAGTTTCTTTGTGATGGTGATTAGACATAATCCTCTATAATTTTTAAAATTTACATCTACTTTAATTTTTCATATATTCGGCAAACTCTTTTTGTTCACTTATCCATTTATTAAACTCCTCTTGAGTTTCTACCACTATTTTCATTTGCATATTATAGTGCGCTGAACCACATAGTTTATTACACAACAACAAATAATCAAACTCATACATCTCCTCCTCTCCCTTTTCTTTTCTTATTTTATTAATCCTATCCACCTTTTCTATAACATTAGGATTTTGCCTCATATCCTCAGTAGTAATAATAGGAGTATAGGCAAACTGTGTAATCATTCCAGGAACAGTATTCATCTGCATTCTAAAATGAGGCATATAAGCCGAATGTATTACATCCTGTGAACGGAATTTAAAAAGTACCGGTCTATTTACAGGCAAGTGTATTTCCGATACCATTATATCATCTTCTCCATATTTATCTTTAGTATCTATTCCCATAGTATTTTTACCTTCTACAAAATATACGCTCCCTTTACCTAATACATTATCTTTTCCTGCATATCTAGCCTCCCACTGAAATTGCTTAGAATACACCTCTATCACTATTGGTTCTTCTTTAAACTCAGGCGAAGTAATACTTATCCAAGTGTTAAGACCATAAAGTATAAGTACTGTAAGTACTATTACAGGGGTAAGCGTCCATATCAATTCAAGTTTATTACTATGGGCTACATAAGTTGCCTTTCTATCACTCTTTCCCCTATACTTAAAAGAGAAATAAAACAATAAAGGCTGTACAATAAAGAACACTAGAAATATAATTCCCCAAGATATATTCATGAGATTATCAATTTGTATTCCATGCTCCGAAGCCGACTCAGGAAGAATTAATTCACCCCAATTATATAAGGAAATAATTACCGACAATAAATAAAATATCATAAAACCTAAAGCTAAATACCCTTGAGTTTCATTATCTTTATCTGTAGGTAAAGATGTGGCGTTTTTTCTAAACTTAGAAGTTAACTCCAATACGGCTATCACTTGAACTAGAGATATAACCGACAAAATAATTACTATTATTATTAATAAATTTGTCATAATTTGTTTTATTTAAAAAAATAAATAAAATCTTTATAATTCTTACAACTCTAAACTCTACACAATAATAACAATATAGCGCAAAACTTAGACCACAAAAGTACTGCTTTTGGAATTGATTACAAATAAAAATTACCTGAATTGTAATTTATTTTCATTCTAAATAAAAATATGTGTATTTCAACTTATTTAAATATGTGGAGGCGGGGAGATTCGAACTCCCGTCCAAGTAAGCAACCAAAATGCTTTCTACATGTTTATTTCTCTATTAATTTTCGACCAAGCACTGGCAGAGAACCACCCAAAATATACGGCTTAACTCTGTATAAACATTTTCGTACAAATACCAGAGTATGATTTGTCTTAGTTTAACTTTTCTGTACCTCTTAAAACCAAATGCGGTTAAACAACGCCTTTGAGAGATATCTTACTTTTGTACCTTGTACAAACTTAAGGCTCAATCTATAGCCTAGATAGATATTAAGCAGCAAGAGCGTAGTTATTTTCGCCAATTAAAAATTGAGACATGATATTTATGAGCCACATCACAATGCTCAACATGCTTACATAATCGTTTAAACCTATTGTCAAATCCAAACGCCCCCAGTAAATTAAAGAACTAACTTAGAATATTTAAAGTGCAAAGTTACGAATAAATACTTTTAAATAACATACTTTTTCTAACTAATTCAATAACTCAATACACACACTTCCTCAAATATTTTTTTAGATCCATCAGTATTTGTAATTTCTACAATGATAATATAGAACCCCTGAGGTAATTTCACACCAAATTCATCAGTACCATTCCAAATCCAGTTCCCATTTTGAGGCAGATTTTCATTTTGTACAAGTGTTTTTTTCAATACTCCCAGATCATTTAATATTTTTACAGTAGCCATATTACCTGAGGTTTTAAAATTATATCTAATTTGTAGTATATCATCTAAAGTATCTTCATTTGGCGAGAATATTTTTTTACTGAGCATTATAGTTTTATCTCCCTGAAAAAGAGTAGTAAAGTTAGAATTTTTTAAAGTAGGGCTAGCCCCTCCATCATTTTGGATAGCACTTTGCCAATGATGAGACGTAAAATGTATGCGTTCAAGTGAAATACCTACTCTATCTTGCTGATTATGAAATACAAAGTGCATATTCTTGTGATAGTGGAATTTATCTAACAAAATTTGATTTTTTCCAAGTATGGCTATTTTTCCTTCTTCATTTGGTAAATAAGGCATAGATTTTAAGGCTATAACACTTTGATAATTTGCTGATGGATAAAGAGAAACAAGCCTGTTTTTATCTTTAGTGAATACCAGATACGACTGAGGTTTCATAAGTATATAAGGCAATAATTTTTTATTCTTAAAAGTTGTATCATTATTCTGTACTTCAAAATTACATAAAGTATAACCTTTTAAATTGATATGTTTATCAGATCGGTTATAAATTTCTATAAATTCACTTCCGCCTGTTTTGGGTTCAAAAAGAATTTCATTTAAAATAATATCGTTAGCATTGGCTGTATAATTAGAAAAAATGATCTTTACATCGGATATATTTTGCCTTAAAAAACCTTTTTCCTCTCGTGGTTTTATATCTCTAATATACAAAGTATAATCTCTATTTGCAAAAGGTTGATAAAAATAAAGTGTTATGGTTTTAGCCTCTACACTAGCCTTGTAAGGGTGAATTTCATTTATTTGATATAATGATATGTCTGTAGCAGTTTGATTATCAATATCTTTATTGCATTCTATTTTTAATGTGCTATCTTCTATTATAGAAGTATTTAGAATTTCAAGAGGTTCTAAAAAATGAGAAATATTAAATACCGTATCAAATTTAGAAATAGGTATTCCCTTTTGATCAGGAGAAGTTATATCAAATAACTTAATTTGATAGGTTTGATTACACTTTATGCTAGACTTCCAAGTAGCTTTCACTTTTTTATCTACTATATCTATTTGATAAGGCTTAATACCTTGTAAATTAATATTTTCTGCTGTTACATTTACAATATTATTGAACTCAAATACTATAGAACGATTTGATTCTATAGAAGTTTTCATAAGTTTTGTTTGAACGATTTTAAATAGAATATTTGTATTTACAGGTTCTGTAAAAAATCCCGAAAATCCATTTTTAGTAGCAGCTTGTAATTTTTTAATGTATATGGAGTATGTTCTATCTGGCATCAAATCGAAAGTTTTCAAATACAATATATCAGTGTTCCTACTATAAGTTGCATTGAGTATAGAAGTATCTTGTAGATTATAATTTTCAATATCTTCTACTTGTCGTTTATTCATTAATTGTGAAAACTGTATTGAAATTATATTTTTTGCATCTATATCTATTTTTTTGATGAAGGGTTTGATCATTTTTGTTTGGATGGGAATGATCGTATTAGATATGGTTTTTACAGGAAAATTTTTATGCTTTTGAGATGTTAAATTTGCTATACTTAATTGATATAATGTATTGTGTTGCATAGTTTTTACCTTCAAGGTAATTTGTGTAGCGTTAGCAGACCAATTATATGTTGAAATTATTTCTCCATTCAATCTAAAATTATTTTTAGTCTTGTCTAAATTTTTATTTAAGGCGTGGCTAAAATTTATTTGTATAAAGTTAGGAGATAATATTTGGTAAGATACAACTTTAGGCTGCGGAATCTGATAAGACATATTTCCTATAGTAGTATTATCTATTATATTTTTTGCCAAATCCTTAATATTTTGAATATTCAAGCTATATAAGATTCCATCTTGTAAAGGTTTGTCAAAAACAAGTAAAGCAGTACTATTTCCATCAAATTGGATATAATTTGGATTTCCTATGTCAGGTATAAGTTTATAATTTTGAGTTCTATTTGCAGAATTTAAAGTTATATTTTCAGAAAAAGACACCTGTATTTGGTTTACATCAAATATAGTAGCATTAGTAACTATAGGAGCAGTATAATCTACTTTTGTAATTTTAAAATTATCAAAAAAATAGTGTTGATTCTTAGTAGATGAGAATTTAATATATATTCCAAAATACTTTGTAGTATTGAAACTATTTTCATAAAACGCTCCAAGAAGGGTTAAATTATCCTTACCTTCTTTATCAGCATATATTTTCCAATTGCCCTTGTCATCTCTAGTTACTTTAAGTTTGATACTGATACTACCACGAGCATTCAAAGCACTACCACTTTCTGAAGAGAAAATAAGCTTTTTGGTAGTACCTGTTTGCTTATAAAGAGATATTTTATCAGTAGTTCCACTTTCTTTTCCTATAGTAAGATAATATCCATTGAGTGACTCATTTAAATTTGCCTTATTTGATACCAAATATACCGAAGCATAATTACTACTGCTGGGGTTGGCACCATACTCATAGTTAAATTCCCAACAAACATTCTCTGAAATATGATTAGAAGTAACTAAATAGGCTCTTTTACTTTTAGTGGCATCGTATAATTGTAATTTTTTATCAGCTGTTACTCTAAATTTATCAATTTCTCCTACCCAAGTAGGATTCACAGAAAAATTACTATCCGAAAAGTCTTCAGATAATTGAGCATACAAAAGCGTAGGTAGAATACAAAAAAACAACCACCACCTCATAATTAAACTATTCATTGAATTTATTTTTCCAGATATAGAAAATTGATAGTAATTATTTTTATATATAATTTTTTGAATTAACAAATTTTAAAATTCTATATTTTCATTATTCGATATGATATGTTCATTCATCCATTTTTCAAAATCCAAATAAGATCGTTTGCCTGAACGTTGTATTTCTCGTTCATCTTTCATCAATATTACCATAGGAATAGATTTGATTTTAAACTGTTCTATCAATTCTTTGTTTTGGTCTATATCTATATCTCTATATGTGATATCTGAAAAACTCCTTTGCATTACATTTTTAAATACTGGTTCAAATTGTTTACACGGATTACACCATTTAGCAGAAAACTTATATACCTTGTACATTTTTTAAGTATTATTTTAAATTTTAAAATTCTTCATCAAAGCTTAGATTTCTTTCAGTAGGTCTTTTATATTCTGTAACTCTCTTTTCAAAAAAGTTGGTTTTACCTTCCATATCTAAAAGCCTCATAAAATCAAATGGGTTTTTGGTATGATATATTCTTTCGAAACCAAATAATTCTACTATCAAATCAGCAGTAGCCTCTATATATTCACACATCAGCTTAGCATTCATACCTATCAATGATACAGGCAATGCATCTTTTACAAACTCTTGTTCTACTTCTACAGCCTCTCTTACGATCTCTTCCATCTGCTCTCTGGTTACCCCCTCACTTATTAGCTCAGGATTTTTTACTATTCCCTCCCATCTATTATTCTCTCTATAGTTTTCTATAGTTTTGAACATCAAAGCAGAAAAAGAGAAGTGTAAGCCTTCATCTCTGGCTATCAAATCATTACTTGCTGCTAATCCGGGAAGCAGTCCTTTTTTTCGGAAATAATAAATAGCGCAAAAACTACCTGCAAAAAATAATCCCTCTACCAAACCAAATGCAATCAAACGAATAGGAAGAGGAGTATCTGCTGCAATCCATTTTTTTACCCAACTCGCTTTTTTTCCTACCGTAGGCACCGTATCAATAGCATTAAACAATTTCTCTCTTTCTTCATTTTCAGGAACATAGGTCTCTAATTGTAACGCATAAGTCTCTGCATGTACTACTTCATTAAATGCTTGTAACGCCAAAAAACAGCGAGCTTCTGCAATGTGTATTTCACCATAAAACCTAGTGAGTAGATTTTCATTTATCATACCTTCAGATTGAGCAAAAAATGCCAATACATGTTTAATAAAATGTTTTTCTCCTTCAGACATCTTTTCAAAATCCTTATAATCTTGTGAAAAATCTAATTCCTCTGTAGTCCAGAAAGCATTTTGATGTTGCTTATATCTCTCCCATAGCTCTGTCTCTTGAATAGGAAACAAACTGAATTTATTTTTTACGATCATTATAATATTTTTTAGTATTGGTTATATGATTAATTATCCTATGAGCCACACATTAAGCAATCTTCTTGTTCATTATTGGAATGGTTTACTTGATTTTTAGCATTAGTATCCTTCACCGTAACTTTTATAGCATTAGCAGCCGGCTTACTTCTCAAATAATACATTCCCGTTTTTAGTCCTTTCTTCCAAGCATAAAAGTGCATAGCATTAATCTGCCCTAATGTAGGGTCGGCAAGCCATAAATTCATACTCTGACTCTGACAGATATAAGGAGATCTATCTACTGCCATATCTATAACTACCTTTTGCGATACCTCCCATACCGTTTTATATATATCTTTAATACTTTGAGGTATTTCCTCTATATGTTGTACAGAACCATTACCTATAATAATCTTATCTCTAATTTCTTGATTCCACAATCCTAAATCTGTTAACTCCTTTATTAAATACTTATTAACCAACATAAATTCCCCTGATAATGTTTGCCTTTTATAAATATTTGAAGTTTGTATTTCAAAGGCTTCAGTATTACCCAATATTTGAGCTGTACTTGCCGTAGGCATTAGTGAAGTAACTAATGAATTACGTATTCCATATTTTTTAATATCCGCTCTCAATTTATCCCAGTCATATCTAGAAGATGGTTTTGCATTCCACATATTAAATTGAAAATTTCCCATAGAAATAGGAGACCCCTCAAAAGTCTCATAAGCTCCATCCTCCTTAGCTATTTCTATAGAAGCCTCTATAGCTGCGTGATATATGGTTTCAAATATATTTTTGTTCAGCAACTTTGCTTCTTGATTTTCATAAGGTAGCTTTAATTTAAAAAATACATCGGCTAACCCCTGTACTCCCAATCCTATGGGTCTGTGCCTAAAGTTTGACCGTTTAGTTTTAGAGGTAGGATAATAGTTTTTGTTTATAACCCTATCTAAATTTTTAGTAGCCACTTTTGCCACTTTGTGTAAAGCATCAAAATTATAAGTTCCATTTTCTACAAATTTAGGTAGCGCAATACTAGCCAAATTACATACTGCGGATTCTCTTTCATCGGAGTACTGTATAATTTCAGCACACAAGTTAGAACCCTTTATAGTTCCTATATTTTTTTGATTAGACTTAGCATTGCAAGCATCTTTATATAAAATATAAGGTACTCCAGTTTCTGCTTGAGATTCTATTATTTTAGACATTAAATCTCTTGCTTTTATCGTTTTTCTACCTTTTTCTTCTCTTTCGTATTTGGTATATAAATCTACAAAATCCTTACCATAAGTATTGCTCAACCCGGGACATTCAGACTCACTCATCAAAGTCCAATCTCCATTTTCTTCTACTCTTTGCATAAATAAATCAGGAACCCATAAAGAGAGGAATAGATCTCTAGTCCTAAATTCTTCTTTTCCGTGATTCTTTTTCAAATCTAAAAAAGGTTCTATATCTGCATGCCAGGGCTCTAAGTATATTGCAAAACTACCCTTTCTCTTTCCGCCCCCTTGGTCGACATAACGAGCCGTTTCATTAAATACTTTAAGCATAGGTATAATTCCATTGGATACTCCATTAGTACCTTTGATAGGCGAACCTGTTCCTCTTACATTGTGTATATGTAAACCTATCCCTCCAGCTGTTTTACTAATAAGAGCCGTATCTTTAAGCGTATTAAAAATACCATCTATAGAATCTTCTTCTATTCCAATTAAAAAACAAGAACTGAGTTGTTGTAACTTAGTACCTGCATTGAATAAAGTAGGCGTAGCATGTATATAAAATCCATTCGACATTAGGTCGTATAACTCTTGTACTTCATTTATTCCTTTATCACCACATATAGTTACAGCCACACGCATATACATATCTTGTGGTCGTTCTATAATCTTACCCTTATACTTAATAAGATAAGACTTCTCAAGAGTTTTGAATCCAAAATATTCAAAGTTAAAATCTCTGTTATAATCTATTAATTTTTCGTATGCTTCACCATTCTTCTCGATTATTTCATAATATTCATTAGATAGCGTACCTTGCTTATATAATTTTTCTGTAGTATATAGAAAGCCCTTAGTCTCTTTATGTAGAGAATCTATAGCCACTCTTGACGCCAATGATGAATAATCAGGATGTTCTGCTGTCATTACAGCTGCAGTCTCTGATAGATAATTATCTATTTCGGATGTATGTATTCCATCATATATCCCCGCAACCACCTTTTGTGCTACCTTTATTGGATCTACATTCAAGCCTTTTGATAACTCCTTTAATCTATCTGTGGTCTTGTCTAAAGATACCTTTTGTCGATTTCCATTTCTTTTTATTACATACATAATTTTAATATTATCTTATCTAACTTTTTAATTATTAGCATTTTAAATTATTGATTTACTTTTTTCAATATTTATATGAGTACGAAATGCGAATTTGGGAAAAAATTTACTTTGTTTTTTTAATTTTTATCCACAATTCTATAAACTTATCCACATTGCTTTTAAGATACTTAAAAAATAGATAATTTAAAAAATAATATTTAAAATATGATAGTTTAATATAACTTTGTCCGAAATTATTAAATTCATATCCGCCAAATGATTACAGCAAAAAATATACATAAATATTATAGAGATTTACATGTATTAAGAGGAGTAGATCTAAATATTAAAAAAGGAGAAATTGTATCTATTGTAGGGAGTTCTGGTGCAGGTAAAACTACTTTACTACAAACGTTAGGTACCTTAGATAGTTTTGAAAAAAATAAAGAAACCCAACTGATTATAGATGGAATTGATATTAAGTTATTAAAAAGTGATAAAGAACTTTCTAAATTTAGAAATAATAAAATAGGATTTATTTTTCAGTTTCATCAATTACTACCTGAATTCACAGCATTAGAAAATATATGTATTCCTGCTTACATTCAAAAAATATCCAAAAGCCAAGCAGAAAAAAAAGCTAAGGAATTACTATCTTTTTTAGGTCTGAATAATCGTTCAAATCACAAACCATCGGAACTTTCAGGAGGTGAACAACAACGCATAGCTGTAGCAAGAGCCTTAATAAATTCTCCATCAATAATATTAGCCGATGAACCTTCAGGAAATTTAGATTCTAAATCTGCAGAAGAACTCCATAGATTATTCTTTCAATTAAGAGATGAATTTGCTCAAACTTTTGTAATTGTAACCCACAATAGTAAATTTGCTAATACTGCCGATAGAAAATTAGAAATGTTAGATGGAAAAATTAAGTTATCGCAATAAAAAGAGTTGTAATTTAAAAAAAATTATTGAGGTATGGTAAGTGCAGCACAATCATAAAATGCCCCATCTTTAATACTGGCTACCGAATTTTAAATATACCTTTATTTTCCATCTTATTTTTTTTCATTTAATATCCTACTATTGATGCATTGTTCCCATTTCTTAGTTTTTCCTTCCAAATACCTATCTTGTCTTTTGGTACTTTTATTGTAGCAAGTGCAGCATAATCCTCAAATGCCCAATCTCCAATATAGGTTACAGAATTAGGAATCACAATACTGCTAAGTGCAGTACAACCATAAAATGCCCCACTTCTAATACTGGTTACGGAATTGGGAATCGCAATACTCGTAAGTGAAATACAATCCTTAAATGCACCATCCCCAATACTGGTTACAGAATTAGGAATCGTAATACTGGTAAGTTTGCTACAACAGTAAAATGCGCCATTTCCAATACTGGTTACGGAATTACCAATCGTAACACTGGTAAGTGAAGTACAATAATAAAATGTTTGCTTTCCAATACTGGTTACGGAATTGGGAATCGCAATACTGGTAAGTGCAGTACAACCCCTAAATGCCCCCTTTTCAATACTGGTTACGGAATTAGGAATTACAATACTGCCAAGTGAAGTACAACCCTTAAATGCCCAATCTCCAATACTGGTTACGGAATTGGGAATCGCAATACTGCCAAGTGAAGTACAATAAGAAAATGCCTCCCATTCAATAATGGTTACGGAATTAGGAATCTCAATACTGCTAAGTGCACTACAACCCTTAAATGCCCTATATCTAATACTGGTTACGGAATTGGGAATCGCAATACTGGTAAGTGAAGTACAACCCTCAAATGCCTCCTCTCCAATACTTGTTACGGAATTGGGAATCGCAATACTCGTAAGTGAAGTACAACCATCAAATGCCCCCCATTTAATAATGGTTACGGAATCTGGAATCGTAATACTGGTAAGTGAAGTACAATCAGAAAATGCCCTCTCTCCAATACTGGTTACGGAATTACCAATCGTAACACTGGTAAGTGAAGTACAATAATAAAATGTTTGCTTTCCAATACTGTTTACGGAATTGGGAATCGCAATACTGGTAAGTGAAGTACACCTCCTAAATGCCTCCTCTCGAATAGTGGTTACGG
The DNA here is from genome assembly GCA_965226285.1 of Ichthyobacteriaceae bacterium. Lineage (GTDB taxonomy): Bacteria > Bacteroidota > Bacteroidia > Flavobacteriales > Ichthyobacteriaceae > CBDDCQ01. The sequence continues at coordinate 14,270 of CBDDCQ010000002.1, read as the reverse complement.
AATTACCAATTGTAATACTGGTAAGTGAAGTACAATAAGAAAATGCCTCCTCTCCAATACTGGTTACGGAATTGGGAATCGCAATACTGGTAAGTGAAGTACAATCAGAAAATGCCCTCTCTCCAATACTGGTTACGGAATCTGGAATCGCAATACTGGTAAGTGCAGTACAACCCTTAAATGCCCCATCAATACTGGTTACGGAATCTGGAATCGTAATACTGCTAAGTGAAGTACAACCCTTAAATGCCCCATCAATACTGGTTACGGAATCTGGAATCGTAATACTGCTAAGTGAAGTACAACCCTCAAATGCCGAACTTTCAATACTGGTTACGGAATTGGGAATCGCAATACTCGTAAGTGAAGTACAACCCTCAAATGCCGAACTTTCAATACTGGTTACGGAATTGGGAATCGCAATACTCGTAAGTGAAGTACAACCATCAAATGCCCCCCATTCAATAATGGTTACGGAATCTGGAATCGCAATACTGGTAAGTGAAGTACAACCATCAAATGCCGAACTTTCAATACTGGTTACGGAATTGGGAATCGCAATACTCGTAAGTGAAGTACAACCCTCAAATGCCGAACTTTCAATACTGGTTACGGAATTGGGAATCGCAATACTCGTAAGTGAAGTACAACCATCAAATGCCCTCCATTCAATAATGGTTACGGAATCTGGAATCGTAATACTAGTAAGTTTTCTACAACTAAAAAATGCCCTCTTTCCAATACTGGTTACGGTGGTACCATCAATCGTATGAGGAATGGTTACCGTTGTTAAATTATTTTTGTCAACACTGTTTTTAAGTGTTACTTCGCCATCACTACTTATTTTAAAAATATCATGTTCTTTATTCATAACTTAAATTTTTATTTATTTTAAAAATATTTTTGGTCGTTAAATATATTAATTTTTTTAACATTTACATTTTTTATGAATACAGGGTCTTAAAGCTTATTTAGACACTAATATAGGTAAAATAACATTCCGTTTTTGACCAAAAACTAACCCAAAATTATGTGATGCGGTTTGTACACGTTCTTTTTTTATGCGTACATTACAACCGCATTATAAATTATATATAAACAGGGATGGACTTATGCAAACTCAAGTTAAATATTTAACTTTGCCTAAGTTTTTTTATATATACTATGCAAAAGGATAAATTAAACCTTATCATTAAAAGTATTCCTGTAGAACCAGGTATTTACCAATATTTTGATAAAATAGGTAAGATTATATATATAGGTAAAGCCAAAAATCTAAAAAAAAGAGTATCTTCTTATTTTACTAAAAACCAAAAAAGAAGTTCTAAATTAAAATCACTAATAAGCCATATACACGATATCAAATATATAGTGGTGGATACAGAAATGGATGCTTTGTTACTGGAAAATTCTATTATCAAAAAATACCAACCTAAATATAATATACAGCTAAAAGATAGTAAAACATATCCTTGGATTTGTATTAAAAATGAAAACTTTCCCAGAATATTTACCACGCGAAAAATAATACGAGATGGATCTGAATATTATGGACCTTATACCTCTATGAAAATGGCTAAAAACTTATTAGAACTCATAAGAGAACTGTATCCCATCCGCACTTGTAACCATAACTTATCCGCAAAGAACATCGCTCGAAAAAAATATCAAGTATGCCTTGAATTCCACATAGGAAACTGCAAAGGGGGATGTGAAAATTTACAATCTGAAAGTGATTACACAAAAGATATAGAAATTATAAGAAACATTATAAAAGGAAGCTACCACAATGCTTATCAAACATTTGAAAAATTAATGTTAGACTTTGCTAAGAAATTAGATTTTGAAAATGCTCAGATTATTAAAAATAAAATAGAAACTCTAAAAAACTATCAAGCCTACTCTACTGTAGTAAATACATCTATAAAAGATGTAGTGGTATATTCTATAATATCTGATTATAAATATAGTTATATCAATTTTATTCAGATTATCAATGGTTGTATTGTAAAATCATATACTCTTGAAGTTACTAAAAAATTAAATGAAACAGACAAAGAATTACTGAAAATAGCTATTGTAGAACTACAACAGAGGTTTTGCCTGAATACAAAAGAAATTATTGTTCCCTTCGACATAAACTTAAATGGAAAACATTTTAAAATTACAATTCCAAAATTAGGCGATAAAAAGAAGTTATTAGAACTATCTATAAGAAATGCCAAATATTACCGCAAAGAACAATTTTTACAAACTAAAATTGTAAATCCTGATAAATATGTAAACAGGATTATGACCCAGATGCAAGAAGACCTAAATTTAGGTGAAAAACCCTATCATATAGAGTGTTTTGATAACTCTAATATACAAGGAACAAATCCAACATCTGCCTGTATCGTTTTTAAAAATGGTAAACCCTCAAAAAAAGAGTACAGACATTTCAATATTAAAACTATAAAAGGTCCTGATGATTTTGCCTCTATAAAAGAAGTAGTATATAGAAGATACAAAAGGCTATTAGATGAACATGAAGACTTACCTCAACTCATCGTAATAGATGGAGGAAAAGGTCAACTTAACGCTGCTATAGAAAGTATAGAAGAATTAGGTATGATACATAAAGTATCTATCATAGGAATTGCCAAGAGATTAGAAGAATTATTTTACCCCAACGACCCTAACCCCTTACATCTTAGTAAAGATAGTATCACACTAAAAATCATACAACAAATGAGAAATGAGGCTCATAGATTTAGCCTAAGGCATCACAGAAATAAAAGGAGTAAAAGTGCCATCACATCACAGTTAGATGAAATAAAAGGCATAGGAAACATGACAAAAAATAAATTACTTACAAAGTTCAAAAACATAACTAATATTAAAAACACCTCTGTAAATGAACTAGAAAAAGTAATAGGAAAGTCTAAAGCTGACTTAATATATAACTTTTTTCATTCCCATATATAAAATATAATTCCCTAATTGTTAAGTTAGGCATAAGAAAATTCTTTTCTATAATATGTAAAATATTAAGAACATAGCATATATTAGAAATAATCTTATAATTCCATGTCCATATTAATAAGAGTTACTATTTCAATACGATAATCTTTACCATGTATCAGTTTTTTTATTATATTCTTTGTTACTTGCTCAGTTAGTGTCATAAACTGTTTTTTTAAAATCCATTAACTCCAAACACTTTATCTGCCTTTCATCAAAAAAAGAATTTTCGATATTTCCTATACTTGATCTTATATATTCATAATATTCTTTATTCGATTCAGTTAAAAAAAACAATCTATCTAAGTCTTTAGCAACTTTTCCAAAAGTACCACTACCAGCAAAAGGGTCAAAAACTAAATCGCCAATAAATGAATAATACTTGATAATTCTTTCACAAAGCATTTCAGGGAAAACAGCAGCATGAATTTTATTGTGTTTAGGTGGTATTTCCCAAATATTAGAAGACTCATAATTACCCCTAACTTTACTTCTTTCAATAATTTCTTTAGGGTATTGACGTATGTTCCAGTCAATAAGTTTAGGGTTTTTTTTTCGATAAACCATTATCATTTCCGTCACGGTATTTGGCTTATATCCTAATGGTTTTCTATGTTGTTGAAAGCCTCCAATTCTATTTTTTACACTCGCTTCTGGTTTAACCCAAACTATATCATCTATATATTCCCAACCCATTTCAACAATATAATGGTGTAAGTCAAAAGGAATTGGATAACGTTTACTTGAATATTTTCTACTAACTCTCGGTATAATAATGGGTGAAGTATTAATTGCTAAAAATCTCCCTTCTTTTGTAATTCTATGAACTTGTTTAAAAACTTGTTGCAAGAAATTAATATATTCATCATAGCTTGAATAAATGGAGTAGTCTTTAACATTATAGTACGGAGGTGAAGTAAATGTTAAGTGTACGCTTTCATCAGGCACTTGCTTTAAAGTTTCTCTTACATCTCCAAGTACGACAACATTTTTTAAATAATCATAAGTTTGGGTATGATGTAGCTGTGGTGTTTCTTTTTTAGAGGTGTTAAAAAACTCTTTCTGTATCATTCCACTAACCATTTCATTTGGATGACTTTTTAGTTTTTTTAGTTCTAATGTAATCGAGTCATCCCCTTTAAATACTAAAAGGGCTCTGATAGCTTGACACACTATTTTGGGGTCTTTATCTTGTAAGACTTCAAGCAATATTCCTACTGATGATTTATCTCTTTGTCTTCCAATTGAAGAAATGATCTCTCTCCTTATTTCCGTTTTGCTTTCCGTTTTAAAAAGTTGGTATAATCTCTTTATTTCGCCATTTAAATTAAGTTTACCAATATTTTTTATGGCTGCTAACCTTACTTTTTGATCATCATTATTTATGTAGTTGAAAAGCCAATTCCCATTATAATTTTTTGGAATGAAGCCCAGATTATTAAGTATAAAACTCACCTTAGAATTATCATTTTGATATTCAGAGACGAGAGAAATAATTGCTTGCTCGCCTTTATTTTTTACAGTATTAATATACTCTTTTGTAATTTTCACAACCTAATCTCAATTTTAACCTCACCAAGTGTTTGAATGTTCATCTTTTGGGCATACTCCATAAACTTCTTGGATAATCCCTTCATAAACAGCAAAGGCATATGTTGCTTTCTTTACCCTCTCAAAAAACCAAGGGGAACCAGTTAAGTGGTCCCCCAATAATGAAATTTCTAAAATTAAATATTACCTGATAATTTTAGTCTCTACTTTGAAGTTTAACAAGCAACCTCAAAAATTCAAGATAAAGCCAAATTAAAGTAATCATAAGACCAAAAGAGCAATACCATTCCATATATTTAGGTGCTCCTACCTTTGCATTATCTTCTATCATACTAAAATCTAGTATTAAACTTAATGCTGCTATCACTACCACTACTATACTAAATCCAATTCCAAAATAAGAATTATCATAGATAAACAAATTTATTCCAAAAAAGCTCATTACCCAACCCATAAGATATACTAAAAATATTCCACCTGTAGCTGCTATAATAGTAGATTTGAATTTTTCCGTAGCCTTTATAACTCCTGTTTTATAACAAAATAGCATTATCAAAAAAGTACTCATAGTAAGCATTACAGCTTTCATAGGTATACCTGGATATTGAACCTCTAACATACCAGATAATCCACCAAGTAACATTCCTTCAAATATAGCATATAAAGGTACTGTAATATTACTTATTTTCTTATTAAACACCGTTATAAAAAACACAACAAGAGATACAAAAAAACCTATTATCATATACCCCATTACACTTTCACCTGCTACGGCATCGTTCCATACAAAAATAGCTGATGCCATAAGTAGCATAAATGATATAAAAGTCTTATTGATAGTACCTTGCAAGGTCATTACTTCATAAGATTGCATTTGAAAATCTACATCTTTCAAAGAACCCTTAGAAAAAGCAGGATTTGATGATTTTGTTAAATTGAACATAATTATATTTTTTAAATTTTACTTTTCTCCCAATCTTGTTTAAATTTACATTGCTTTACTTCATCAGTTAAGCGAATATAAGTTTCTTTTATTTTATCTTTCATCCACTTTGAGGAAGTTTTCTCTTGTTTCTTACGTATAGCTAAAGTCTTTACCTTAGAATAATCCTTTACATAGTCTATGGTATGAGCATCTATTTTATCTTTTACCATATAAATTACATACATTTTTTTATCTCTAGTTTCTCTATATATAGGCTCGGATACTTGACCTATTTCAAGTTCTCCTATAGCTGAAGAGATATTACTTTCCATAGAACTTAATTCGAGTAGTATTTCCTTTGTTCTCTCATCCACTACAATACCATCATTAATCTTGCTAGTTTCATCTTGAGAAAATTCTTTTACGGCTTGTTTAAATGTCAGATATTTAGATACCACTATAGCCCTAATACTATCTATATAGGCTTTGGCTTCTTGCAATGATTCTTCAGAAACTTTATGCTTTATTAAAATATGTCTTAAATCTAATTCATCTCCTTTTCTTTTTTGTAACTGAACGATATGATAACCAAACTGAGTTTCAAAAGGTTCTGATATTTCTCCTTCATCTAAATTAAAGGCTATAGCTTCAAAAGGTTTGACAAATTGCCCTCTTTTTACCCCTTTATACTCCCCTCCTTTTCGGGAAGAACCGGGGTCCTGAGAATAGAGTACAGCTTTAGTTTTAAAACTACTTCCATCTAAAATATCTTGCCTAATAGAATTCAATTTTTCTATAGTTTCTTGTTTAGTTTTTTTATCCATTTTAGGATATATCACTATCTGAGATAACTTTACTTGAGTACCTACTTGTGGAAGTTTATCTTTAGGTATAGATTCAAAAAAAGATTTTACCTCATACGGGGTAACATCTACCTTAGAAATAATCTTTTGTTGCATTTGTTCTGATAGCAATTGATTACCTATCACATCATACATTTGATCTTTAATATCTTCCCTACTCTTTTTATAGAACTCCTCTAACTTCTTTATAGAACCTATTCTAGAGACAAGCATTTCAAATCTTCTCTTTACAGCATCTTGTATTTGTGTTTCTTTTACCTCTATACTATCCTCTATGGCTTGATGAGATAATAACTTTCCATACATTAACTGTTCTAGCATGATACAATACAAATCACCCTGATATTCTTGTTGTGGATTTTGCATTTTATATTGTATAACTTGTTTTTGTATATCTGATTTGAATATAGCACTTTTTCCCACTACAGCTACTACCCCATCCACCTTTAATTTATCCTGAGCTATACCCATATTTACTAATGACAATATAAATGCTACAAATATGTTTTGAATATATCTATTCATCTTCTTTTATAAAAATTACTTTTCCTTTTTCTATATATCTTTCCAATAAATTTTTTTTCATTTCTTTTATAAATTGTAACTTTTTCTTATATGATAAGAGCTTTATTATATCTGACTTTACATATTCATAAGGTGACCCTTGATTTATATTTTTAATATCTTTAATATATACATAATAATAATTGCTTAAAGAATCTTTATATACACTAAACTTTTTTTTTTAATATTTTTTGTATCTAAATTCAATGTTTCTCTTAATTTTTCTAATTCTAACCATACACTATCATTTACATGATAATAGGCAGAATATTCCTTACAGTAATCTTTTAAATTATCTATATCTTTCTCTTCTTCGGCAACCATCATTTTTTTAATTTTAGATTTACTTTTAGACAATTTATGTCTAGAAACAAAGAATCTAAGATTAATAACATCCTCTTTTAACTTTAAGGTATTTTTATAAGTATCATAATAATCCTTCACTTCTTTTTCAGTGGCTACAAACTTGTCTGAAAACTTATCTAAAATTCTTTGATTATATGCTTCTATAAACAGTTTTTCTTTATAATCTTGTACTTTTTTTTCTAATTCTTCTTGATTTTCTAAATTTAATTTAGCTTTATCTATGAGTATGCGGTTTATTATCCAGTCATCAACATATTTTTTAAATAAATAAATGCTATCTTTACTTGCAATTCCACTAGGAATACTACTAATCACATCTGATTTATAAAGTTTATGTTCACCCAATATTACCAATGCTCCTAATTTATCATGACTTACAAAGTGTTTACAAGAACATATACTACACGCTACAATTGTTATAAAATATATAAAGCTATTTTTCATTACTTACTCATTTAAAAGTATGCAAATATAAGGTTTATTTACAATAATTGATATATTTAAAAATTAGGCTCTAAACCATCTAAAATAAACTTGTATTTATTTACTTTATAATTGAATACAGGATAATACTTTTTATGTAAAGGTTCAGCATTAGGTAACTTTTGTCTATATGGATCTACTTGTTTTCCATTTTTCCAAAATCTATAACATACATGAGGACCTGAAGAATAGCCTGTACTCCCTACATAACCTATTATATCTCCTTGGTTTACCTTTACTCCAATCCTTATTCCTTTCTTAATCCTAGACATGTGGAGATACTGAGTAGAATATATAATATTATGTTTAATTTTTACATAATTTCCATTTCCTCTTGTATATCCAGCTTTAGATACTATTCCTTTTGCTGTTGCCATAATAGGAGTTCCTCTAGGTGCTGCATAATCTGTTCCTTTATGAGATTTCCATCTTCTAAGTATAGGGTGGAATCTACTACGTGAATACCTCGATGATATTCTAGTGTATTTGAGAGGTGCTCTCAAAAATGTTTTTCTAAGGTTATATCCTTTTTCATCAAAAAAATTTAAGTATTTTTTCGTCTTAAATCTGAATGCATAATAATGATTTCTATTATGGTAAAAATATGCAGCTCTTATTTTATGTATCCCAATATAAGTAGTATCATTTACATAAGCTTCATCATATACTATTTTAAAATAATCTCCTTTTTGTAACTTAAAAAAATCTATAGTCCAAGCATATATATTTGACAAAGAATCAATAAAAGAACTATCTAATTTATTTTGTTTAATAGTTTCATGTAAAGAATTATTTATCTTAGCAATGGTAGTTTTGCAGTTAAGTTTTATTTTTTTTTGCCTCTTATATATCTTAAACTTATTAAAATCAAATACTACATAATCTTTCAAACTCGGTTGATATATAAAATACTCTACTGCATTTTCATTATTTTTAGATAAGAGCACTGTATATCTTGTTCTTTCTTTTATCTTTCTCACATTAAATACTCTGTTAATCTTTTGTATTATTTGTATCATTTTATATATTTTTCCATAATCTATATTATAATCTAATAGTATTTGGCTAAAAGTTTCACCTTTTTTTACGACTCCTCTGCTTACATTAAAATCATTTAATATAAAACCAAATTCATAATTTTGCGGTACAGTAGCTTTTTGTCCAAGAATCATTTTCACCTGTTTAAGCTTTTTCTCTGTTTTACAAGAAGATATTAACAATATGAAGATGAGTAATCTATATTTTAGAATATTTTTTATCATTGCTTAATTAGCGTATTTTCTAACTCTTATTATTCCAAAGAATACATATAACAATGGTAAAATTAACAACGGAATCAATAGATTCATAAACTGCCATTTTGCTTTAGTTTTTATCATTTTACTCTTATTGAGTAATCTCACTTTCATAGATTTAGACCTAACATCTATTAGTCCTCTCCTATCCAATAAGTAATTGATAATATTTACTATTAACTCCTTATTACCGTACTGTTGATTTGTCCATTTATCAAAGCCCAAGGGTAATGATTTTCCCTTTAGTACCTGATTAGCGATAATATCTCCATCGGAAACCACCACCATTCTAGTATGCTTACCCTTATCTGTATAACCACTATATTTGAATGGCTTTACTCTATTTTTAAATGCAGATGTAAAATTTCCACTCAAGGCAACACCTAATAACTGATGCCCTTTATTATAAGTTACCATATCCTTTTTTTGCTTTAAACTTTCAAGTGAAATAGGATTTATGGGAGCACTTAGTTTTGTATATTTAGAAGTAAACAAAAATGGTTCTTTTTTAATTCCTTCAGATAGTATAGTATCTATGTTACTTACATAGTCAAATTTAATAGCATTAATATTATTAACTATAGGATGATTAGTAAAAGGAATAACCAGAGGAGTATATTCCCATCTGAAGTTTTGGTATTGAGTGCTGTTATTCATTTCACCTATAGCTACTCTAATGGGAGCAGCTTGCATATCTTTTACTAAGTAAGGATTAATTCTTACTCCATATTTAAAAAGCATCTCCCCAAGTTCTAAATTATTATAAACAGGTATCACTTTACCCGAATGATATAACTCTGTAGTATCTACATTTACAAAGTCAAGCAGCCATATTACTCTACCTCCACCCATAATATAGCTATCTATCAAAAATTTATCTTCCTCCGAAAAAACTTTTAAAGGCTTAGCAATAACAAGTACATCGTATTTCATAATATTTTGTACTCTATGTTCAAAAGGCAATTTATTATCTATCTGATAATAGGATAAATTATAATATTCATTAAGTGTTTGAGTAATATCAGCAAGATAAATACCACCTAGTTCATCGTGTCCTTGCAAAAAAGCAATAGATTGTTCTTTAGAACTACTTATTTTCTTAATAGCATTTACAAAAGCGTATTCCAAGATTCTCTATTGAGTTATTTATCTGCTGCTGTGAACTCATTCCTATGGTGTTTTTCAAAAGAGGTATTACAATATGCTTTTTTCCGTAATAGAGTATAGCCCAGGGAAATATCTTTTTAGTCTTATATTCACCTCTATTGTGTAGTCGTAAATTAATAGGTTGTACACCTTTACCTAAAAGTTCCTTTATTTTATCATTATATAATTTTTTATCCCCTATATCCTCTAAATTTACAAAAGTGTATTTGATTTTTTTATTATAAGCCTTGAGTTGTTGTAGGGTATAAATAACTTCCTTTTGTAATTTTTTAAACCCTGCAGGAAAATCACCTTCTAAATACAGTTTACAAATCAAGGGTTCTTTTATATTTTCTATGATTTGTTTAGATATAGTAGATAAGGAATATTTTTTATCATCGGTCAAATCCCACCTATAAAAATAGGACTGTGACAAAATATTTAATATTATAACGACTAATATTAGAGTATAAAACCTAAATACAATATGATCTCTAAGATTTTTCCTTAGCATTTAGTTTATTTTATTTTTATTCTAGAAAGTGATAGATATAATACAATCACAGACACAAAATATAAAACATCTCTAGTATCTATTACTCCTATACCCATATTTATATAATGTTCATTTAACCCCAAATACACTAATGTATTATCAAACTGTCCAAACATATCATAATCTGCTAGGGCTGTAAAACCATAAAACATAAAAAAACACAAAAATACACCCAGCATAAAAGCCACTACCTGATTACTTGTAAATGAAGAAGAGAACATACCAATAGCACAGAATACAGACGAAAGCATAAATAATCCTATATAACCTCCTAATACTCCTCCTATATCTATATTACCTGAAGGTAAACCCAATTGATATATTGTAAATATATACATCACAGTAGGTAATAACATGATAAATGATAGGGTCAAAGCAGCTAAAAACTTAGCGATTATAATTTTATATTCGGATATAGGCTGAATTAATAGCAACTCCAGTGTACCTATTCTTCGCTCCTCAGATATCATACGCATAGTAATAGCAGGTATAATAAATATAAGTATCCAAGGTGCAATAAAGAAAAAACTGTTAAGATTAGCATATTCTAAATTAAAAATATTACTCCCCCCCTTGAATATCCATAAAAATAGGGTATTCAAAACTAAAAACATACCAATAATAAGGTAGCCCATCACAGAGTTAAAAAATGAGCATACTTCTTTTCTAAAGAGACTAAACACTTTTATTCAACTTATTAACGATTTTAAAAGTATTTTTTTTACGATAAAAAGGTAGCTTTACTATTTTAGCACTAATATTCTTATTTCTTATTTGTACAAATATTTCTGTATCTATTTTAGAATTATCAATTTGTACATAAGCCAAACCTATACCTTTTTTCAAAGATGGAGACATAGTACCCGAAGTTACCTCACCTATCACCTCTTCATTGGCATTGAGTATTTTATACCCTTGCCTAGGTACGGCTCTATACATCATTTCAAAGGCTATAAGTTTTCTACTTACCCCTTGCTGTTTTTGCTTTTGAATGGCATTACTATTCACAAAATCCTTAGTAAATTTTGTAATCCACCCCAAGCCTGCTTCTATAGGTGAAGTACTATCATTTATATCATTTCCGTATAGACAATATCCCATTTCTAAGCGAAGTGTATCACGGGCTGCTAGTCCTGCTGGTTTTATTCCGTAGGGTTTACCTGATTCAAATACGGCATTCCATACTCTCTGAGCATCTTCATTTTTCACATAGATCTCAACCCCCCCAGCTCCAGTATAGCCTGTAGCCGACAATATTACATCATCTAAGCCTGCAAAAACCCCTTTTTCAAAGGTGTAATACACCATATTTTTCAAATCTATATCTGTAAGGGGTTGCAATGCTTCTACAGCCTTAGGTCCTTGAACAGCTAATAAGGATATTTCATCGGAACAATTTGTCATCTCTACCCCAAAGGTATTATGCCTGCGTATCCAATCCCAATCTTTATCTATATTCGATGCATTTACCACTAACATATATTCATTTGATTTAATCCTATATACTAGTAAGTCATCTACAATTCCTCCTTTCTCATTGGGCATACAAGAATACTGTACTTTTCCATTCTCTAATTTAGAAGCATCGTTAGTAGTTAATTTTTGTATCAAATTTAATGCTTTGTCTCCCTTGAGAAAAAACTCTCCCATGTGGGATACATCAAATACGCCCACCGACTCTCTAACAGTAATATGTTCAACATTCACTCCTTCATATTGCACAGGCATGTAGTACCCCGCAAAGGGTACCATTTTGGCGTTTAAATTTTCATGAATTTTTACTAACGCTGTTTTTTTCATCGTTTATTATGTTTTTTTTAGTTGAGTTTGTAACATTTTTATTTGTTCTGATAGCATCTTTGAAGTGTCTAATTTCTTTACTTCTGTTATCAAATTTAACGCCTCTCTCTTTCTTCTTTTAGAAGCTGCTATACTAGCCAAATTCAACTTTGCCATGGCTCTATCATGTTTCATTCTCAAACCTATTTTCAAGGCTTTTTTCAAGTATTTTTCGGATATAGTCATAGACTTACCTACTTGGCTCTCCACAAGACCCAATAAATAGTAGTAGTAAGCCTGCTGACTTTTGATTAAACTTTTTTCTGGATATTTAATTTTATTTAGGAATTTTATAGTTTTTTCAAAATTTTGCTTTCTCAAATAAAAAAACGCCATCAATATATTCTCATTTTTAAAGTAGAATAAAATAACAAGTCCCGAAAGGAGCACTAAAGAAATTCCATTGCCTATATTCTCTTGATAAAATTGCCATATAGCGAACCCAAAACAACCAATGGATAAAACTATTTTTATAAGTCTATTTAACATATCTTATTTTATTTTTTTAAGTGAGCATTCCTCCGCATACATTGATTACTTGACCTGTAACATAGTTGGATAAATCTGATGCTAAAAACAGTGCCGTATAGGCAATATCTTTTGGCTGTCCTACTCTTTTAAGTGGAATATTTTTTACCCATCCCTCTACTATTTTTTCATCTAATGCGCCTGTCATTTCAGTTTCTATAAAACCTGGAGCTATGGCATTAGAACGGATATTTCTAGAACCCAGCTCTATAGCTACTGATTTGGTAAAGCCTATGATCCCTGCTTTAGAAGCTGCATAATTTGCCTGCCCTGCATTCCCTTTTAATCCTACCACAGAACTCAAATTAATAATAGAACCAGACTTTTGCTTGAGCATTGTCCCTTGTACTGCTTTAGTCATATTAAATACAGAATCCAAATTAATCCTTATCACATCTTGCCACTGCTCTTTGCTCATTCTCATCAATAGCGTATCTTTGGTAATTCCAGCATTGTTTACCAATATATCTAACCTTCCAAAGTCCTTCACCACTTCAGATACCATCTGCTGACTCGCATCAAAATCCGAAGCATCTACCCTATACCCCTTGGCTTTCACTCCATAATTTTCTAACTCACTTTCTAACCTCTTGGCTTTATCTATAGAATTCCCAGATACAAATGTAAACACTACATGAGCACCCTGTTCAGCAAATACTTTTACTATTCCCTTTCCTATTCCCCTTGTTGCACCTGTAACAATAGCAACCTTATCTGATAATATTTTCATATATCTATCTATTTTTTAAATGATTATATTCTTTATCTCTAAATTCTTTAAAAGAAGTTACAAATATACAACCTTTTTCTTGTTAAGAAATATAGATTGCTAAAATATAATAAGTAAATCGTAATTATTTAATGTTTAAACCATTCACAACAGACTAATTTATCGCCTTATTAGGGGTATGTCCAATACTTGCTTCTTGAAAGTTCAATAACTTTTACTTCCGAAAGTTTTTTACCTTGCTTGTACCCTCTTTTTGCAAGTAATTAAGTTATTATATTTATACTTAAATTATAATTTAAAGATATTTATTTTTATTTCTTTCATTTATAAATAATTTATTTGTTAATTTTGCATCTTAATTTAAATCATTAGTAAAATGAAAAAGATAAAAAATAGATATTTTTTTGGTTTATTAGCATTC
>CBDDCQ010000001.1:0-234679 GCA_965226285.1 Ichthyobacteriaceae bacterium | reverse complement strand
TCGGAGAAGAATTTTGGTAGTGTAGATCATAGCAGAACTAAAATGGTGAAGACGTCTGACGGGGGCTTTGCCGTAGCGGGAGCTAAAATACATTCAGGTTCAGGTGGATCTAGAGATTTCTGGGTAGCCAAGTTAGATGCTTCGGGTACTAAGACTTGGGAAAAGACCTTTTACCCCAGATATTCTATGCATGATGAAGCCACATCCATCGTGCAAACGTCTGACGGGGGCTTTGCCGTAGTGGGAAATACAGCAACTTCAAATGATGTATGGGTACTCAAGTTAAACGCTACGGGTGATATGATTTGGAACAAGACCGTTGGGACTAGTGGCAGTGATAAAGCCAAATCCATTGTGCAAACGTCTGATGGGGGCTTTGCTATAGCGGGTAAAACTAATGAACAGGGATTCGTACTCAAGTTAAACGCTACGGGTGATAAGACTTGGGGCAAGACCTTTGGGAATGGCACTGGTACTTATAACGATACTTTATACGACGTGGTGCAAACGTCTGACGGGCAGCTTGTCGTAGCGGGTAGTGTACGAAAACCAGCACGCACTTTTAACAGAGATTACTGGATATTAAAGATAGATATTTTGTCGGGTAATAAGATTTGGGAGAAGAAACATGGAGGTTCTAAAGAGGAGGAATTGCTTTCCATGGCGCAAACGTCTGATGGGGGCTTTGTCTTATGCGGATTCAGAAGGATTACCTCTGGTAATCAAGACTTTTGGATACTCAAATTGGATGAGAATGGGGATCTTTAAACCATGGATCATGTTAGATGCGATTTTCGGAGTTTGAAATGACATAAGGAGTTTTCTCCGAAAAAGTACAAAAATCCGTGTAATGCCCGTAAAAACTAAATTACGGGCATTATTAATTATTAATGATTAATTATTAATGATTAACCATGAAACATTAATCTAATCATTAACCATTAACCATTAATCATTAACCATTAATCTAATCATTAACCATTAATCTAATCATCAACCATTAATCTAATCATTAACCATTAATCTAATCATTAACCATTAATCTAATCATTAACCATTAATCTAATCATTAACCATTAATCTAATCATTAACCATTAATCTAATCATTAATCATTAACTATTAATCATTAACTATTAATCATTAATAACCATTAATCATTAACCATTAATCTAATCATTAATCATTAACCATTAATCATTATCTACTTTTCCCTATCTATCACATGGTGTATAAGTAGTTCCAAAGATTTCTTACTTTCGGAATCAGAAAAATTAGCTATAATTTTAAGGGCTTTGTCTCTGTATTGTTTCATTTGAGAAATAGCGTATGCTACCCCTCCATTTTCTTGAATAAATTTGATGACTTCATTTACTTTTGGTTTATCCAAATGATGTTTTTTTACCACACTCAATATCCAATTTTTATCTTTGGTTTTGCAGTGATTGAGTGTGTATATAAGGGGTAGTGTCATTTTTTGTTCTTTGATGTCTATACCCATGGGCTTACCTGTGATACTGGTTTGTTTATAGTCAAACAAATCGTCTTTAATCTGAAATGCAATGCCTATATATTTTCCGAGTAACGCCATTTTTTCTATCACCTCTTTAGGTGCTTCTACAGATTGTGCACCCATAGCACAACAAGAGGAGATCAGTGTAGCCGTTTTTTTTTCTATAATCTCATAATAGAGTTGTTCGGTGATGTCTAACCTTCGGGCTTTTTCTATTTGGAGCAATTCTCCTTCGCTCATCTGATGGATAGACTCCGATACGGTTTTTAATAAATCAAAATCATCGTGATCTACTGATACAAGTAAGCATTTAGAAAGTAAATAATCTCCTACCAATACGCTTATTTTATTTTTCCACAAAGCATTAATAGAGAAGAATCCCCTCCTTATATTGCTATCATCTACAATATCATCGTGCACTAAGGTAGCAGTGTGCAAAAGTTCTATAAGGCAAGCTGCTCTATAGGTTTTTTCTGTAATTTCCCCTGTAATTTTAGCACACAAAAACACGAACATGGGACGCATTTGTTTACCTTTTCTGTGAATAATATAATACATAATTCTATTTAGTAAATGAACTTTACTCTTCATAAACCCTTCGAATTTTTGCTCAAATTTTCCCAGTTCAGGTTTTATAGGTGCCGATATTTTATAAATGATATTCGACATATTATTGCGATGATTTATTTGCGAGTTGCCCACAAGCCGCTTCGATGTCTTTTCCTCTTGCGCTCCTTATATTTACGATATATCCTACTTTTTGTAGTTGTTTTGTATATTGGTCTATCCATATTTCATCTGCTTGAGTAAACCCGCCATCTTCTATATGATTGTATTCTATCAGGTTTACTTTGCAAGGGATCACTTTACAAAATTTAAGGAGTGCCTCTATGTGTTGGGGGTTATCGTTGATACCTTTCCACACTACATATTCATAGGTTACCTTTCTCTTTGTTTTGCGATACCAATATTTTAAACTGTTCGCCAATTTGTCCAGAGGTATTTTTAGATTGATAGGCATCAGCATTGAACGGGTTTTATCTATTGCTGAGTGTAGTGATACTGCTAAATTGAACTTTACATTTTCATCTGCCATTCGTTTTATCATGTGGGCAATACCTACGGTAGATAAAGTGATTCGCTTTGCAGACATGCCCAAGCCTTGAGTAGAAGTAATTTTATCTATGGATTGCATTACATTGTTGTAATTCATAAGCGGTTCACCCATGCCCATATACACAATGTTAGATAGAGGTTTTCCTCGATAGAGTTTGCTTTGTTGGTCTATGGTGACTACTTGGTCGTATATTTCATCTGCATGGAGGTTTCTTATTCGTTTGAGCTTAGCCGTAGCACAAAACTTGCAGTCTAAACTGCACCCCACTTGAGAGGAAACGCAAGCTGTACTTCTGTTTTTGGTAGGAATAAGCACTGATTCTACTATATTTCCATCGTGGAGTTTGAGGGTGTTTTTGATAGTGCCATCTATACTCCTTTGCATTTTATCTACTTTTATATAGTTGATTACAAATTGCTTTTGCATCATTTCCCTAAGTGATAGTGAAAGGTTAGTCATTTGGTCAAAACTGTGTACAGACTTATTCCAAAGCCATTGGTACACCTGTTTTGCCCTGAATTTTTGGGCACCTATAGAGGTGAAAAAATCTTGCAGTTGTTCTAAGGATAATGCCCTTATATCTTGTTTGATTTCCACTACTGCAAGGTAATTATATTGCTCTTAACGATATTACTTTTATTTAATTTTCTGTCTAAAAGTTGAAAATCAAATTGTAATACTGATCCTTTTTCTTCTTTTCGTATTTCTAACTTAAATTCAATAGTTCCATCTTGTTCTTTGGGAGACCCTGTACCTTCTACAAAGGGCACAATCCTATCGTAGTGCCCTTTGGTATCTTTTTTTACGAACTTTTTGTCTTCTTGTTTGTACAGATGTATCCAAAGGTTGTTCTTATACTCATTGATGTACTTATCTTTCCCACTTTCTTTTTCTCTTAGTCCCACATTGTTGTCTCCATCTGTAAACGTTAAAATTATACTATAGGCGTTAAAGGTATTGCCCAATTTATCCTTCTCTTGCTTGAGAGTCCCAGATTTGAATTTAATCTCTGGAATTTCTGAAAAATTACTTTCTGGTTTGCCACAAGCCAATACGAATATGTTGATAATCACTATGCCTATTTTTTTCATGGTATAGAATTTTAATGATGCAAATATAGCAATTTAATTGATTTTAAATATATGAGTTCATGGAGTAAAAATATTCAAACATTGAGATACCACTTTTTTTTGTGCATTACATAAGCAACGAATAAGTAAAAAAAGGTGACCAGTAAGGCATAAATCAGGGAAGACAACAAATTGTATTGTATTACATTTTCTATCTTTTGATATAGAAAAGAATGTAGAGAGGTATTTTGTATAGAAATGGTGTAAAAAAGTATGCTAAATACACCAGAGAGCATATAGATTCCGATAGCATTATTGCCCATATACAAAAAGATTTTTCCTATTTTAATTTTTTTGATGTCGGTAATATAATAACATAATGCCAGTAGTAAAAATGCCCATCCGCTTGTAAATATTACAAAACTACTACTCCATAAGGCTTTGTTAATGGGAAATATACTATTCCACCATAAACCTAAAGGTAAACAAAACCCTGCAATACCCACTAAAATAAATATTTTATTTGGGTGATAGAGTTGTAGAATTTTTCCGGCGAGGATACCTATCAAACAAGAAGCAATACAAGGCAAGGAACTTAGTAAGCCTTCTGGATCGTAATCTGTTTGCCACATGTGCTTACCTAAGATGATTTGATCTATATAGAGTACCCAATTACCAGAAGTTCGGTCAAAAGTTGGCACGCTGCCTCGTAGTGGAATAAAACTCAACCAAAACCAATATATCAAAAGCAGAGCGATCGTAATCGGTAGTAGTGTTTTCCATTTGAATTTGAGAAATAGTAAGCTACTTATAAAAAATACAATACCTATACGTTGTAATACGCCTAATATTCTTATGCTCTCTAAGTTTTTATTAAAGGGAAAGTAATTTAAAAACAGTCCTAATGCAAATAGCTTTAAACTTCTTATAAAGATTTTTTGGAAGGTTTTTTTATCTAAAATCTTATCTTTATAAGCATAAGTAATAGACATACCTATGATAAAGATAAACATTGGAAATATTAAATCCGTAGGTGTAAACCCATGCCAAGAGGCATGTTTTAAAGGAGAGTAAATAGCTTCCCATGTTCCGGGATTATTTACCAATATCATAGCAGCTATGGTAATACCCCTAAGTAAATCTATGGCTATAATTCTTTGTTTTTTCTTCTGTATTATCATGGTATTGAACTTAATTTACAGGTTTTTACCAAGCAATCTAAACATAATTGGAGATACAAATTACACCTGCTTCCATGTTCCCAATGGAGTATATTTAATTGATATGCTCATTTAAAACAGTGATCAAAATAAGTACTGCTGATATAAAAGGAGTAATCCCTTTTGTACTCATAATGGGTCAAACTTTTAGGGTGCGTTTTTAATTTAATGAACTCGAGTCATATAAAAATCAGATTCAGCCTCTACGGTAGAGGTATCATAGTCTTGACTAAAACTATATATGGCAAATATCGCTGGGAGATCAAAATTGATATAAGTACTAATGTTCTTCATGATAGAATCTTCTGTAAAAATATATTTTTCACCTATGGGGTTTAACATATTTCTGGTGGAAGTAAAATCCATAAATTGGTAAGTGTGGATAAGTTCATGAACTACAGTTTGTCTATATTCAAGGTTTTTCAGCTTTGGATCTATATATATCATATTTCTCATAGCAAATCCACCAGCATTATTTGACATTTCATACATATTTTGGCTCATATCAAAATAAAACACTCCATATTTTAGTGTTTTAGCAATGTCGAAAATCCCTTTAAAAATAATCCCTTGAGCAGCTATCATTAAGATATTAGCACCTGAAATTTTGGCACTAAAATTAAAATCATCTTTCAATTTGAATCTCATACTGACACCATAGAATTCGAGGTAATAACTCTCTAATAACTCTCTATTTAGAGACGCGTTGTACACCATAGAGTGCCCGAGGTTCATGAGCATTCTATTTCCCCAGTACCCTAAGGCATTATCAAACTTATTGCTGATGATAGGAAGTGTTCTTTTGGCACTATAGATGATACCACCTCCTAGTCCACTTTTTAAAAAGTTGGTATAAAATGCTTCCCAAGCACTTTGTTTGTCATTTTTATTGATCATACCACTAATGCCACCTATGAGCCCACTTATCGCAACATTGTATCCCAAATGCTGTAAATCACTCCAATGTTTTTGTGCTTTAGAGGTATTGGGCTGTAGGTATAGAATAAAAGTATAGGTTAGTATGATGTTCTTTATATTCATATTAGATTACGATATTTACAATTTTTTTAGGAATTATAATTACTTTTTTGGGGGTTTTAGTTTTATTTTTTAAATATTTTTGAGTGTTTTTCTGTGCTAATACTATTTTTTCTATTTCCTTAGGGTGCAGATCTACAGGTAAATCTAATTTAAATCTCGTTTTGCCATTAAAGGAGATAGGGTAACTTATATTATTTTCGACTAGATATTTCTTTTCAAGTATAGGTAAAGGTTCTTTAGATATGGAATGAGCATTGCCTAATCTATTCCAAATTTCCTCTGTAATATGCGGAGCATAAGGAGAAAGGAGTATCGCCAAAGGAACTAAGATCGCTCTTTTGTTACATTTGAGTGAGGTCAATTCATTTACTGCAATCATAAAGGCACTTACAGAGGTATTAAATGAAAAGTTAGCAATGTCATCATTCACTTTTTTTATGGTTTTATGGAGGATTTTTAATTCCTTATCATTTGCTTTTTCATCATTTACGGTAAATTTATCTCCTTTTAAATAGAGTTTCCAAAGTTTTTTCAAAAAATTGTATATACCTTTTATACCTTCAGTTTTCCAAGGTTTAGATTGTTCTAACGGACCTAAAAACATCTCGTACATTCTCAGAGTATCTGCACCATATTTTTCTACTATATCGTCAGGGTTTACGATATTAAATTTAGATTTGCTCATTTTCTCTACTTCGTTGCCACAGATGTATTGTTCATTTTCTAATATAAATTTTGCGGTTTTAAATTCCGCTCTCCAATTTTTGAATTTATCTATATTTAGTATATTGTTTTGTACCAAGTTTATATCTACATGTAGGATAGTAGTTTGGTAATTATCTTTCAGGTTTTTAGATACAAAAGTATTGGTATCTTTTATCCTATATACAAAATTGGAAAGCCCCAAAATCATTCCTTGATTTATCAATTTTTTAAAGGGTTCTTCAGTGGAGATATGTCCTAAATCGTTTAAGAATTTATGCCAAAAACGGGCATATAATAAGTGACCTGTAGCGTGTTCAGAACCACCGATATATAAATCTACGTTTTTCCAATAGTTTTCAGAGGTTTTAGATGCAAATTCGTCATTGTTGTGAGCATCCATATATCTTAAAAGATACCAAGAAGAACCTGCCCATCCGGGCATAGTATGGGTTTCTATGGGGTAGCCTTCTTTGGTAGTCCAGCTCTTACACCTACCCAGTGGAGATTCTCCTGTTTCTGTAGGTAAATATTTATCTATTTCTGGGAGTTTAAGGGGTAATTCATTTACATCCATAGAGTAGGGCATATCATCTTTAAAATATATAGGAATAGGCTCACCCCAATATCTTTGACGAGAGAATACGGCATCTCTCAACTTGTAGTTTATAGTGCCTTTTCCTATATTTCTCGATTCTATTTCATCTATGATTTTATGGATGGCATCTTTTACTTGTAGCCCATTTAATATATCAGAATTTATTAAGGTTCCCTCTTTGCACTCAAAGGCTTTTTCTTTTATATTTCCTCCTGTTACTACCTCTTTGATAGGTAACTGAAATTTTTTAGCAAAGCTATAATCTCTGTTATCATGTGCAGGCACAGCCATTACGGCACCAGTTCCATAACTCATAAGTACATAGTCACTTATCCAAATAGGTATTTCTTTTTGGGTAAAAGGATGAATGGCGAAAGCACCTGTAAAGACTCCAGAGATATTTTTCACATCGGATACTCTGTCTCTTTCAGATCGTTTTTGGGCTTGTTTTACGTATTCATTGATTTCTTTTTTCTGCTCAAAGGTAGTAATTTCTTCTACTAAGGGGTGTTCTGGTGCAAGGGTTATAAAAGATACGCCAAATATGGTATCAGGTCGGGTAGTAAAAATCTCTATATTTTTGTCTCTATTTTGGGTTTGAAATTTTACAGACGCTCCTTTTGATTTACCAATCCAATTTCTTTGAATTTCTTTTATGGATTCGCTCCAATCTATTTTATCTAACCCTTTGAGCAATTTTTCGGCATAGGCGGTGATACGCATACTCCATTGCTTCATTTTTTTTTGTACTATGGGGTGTCCTCCTCTTTCAGATACACCTTCTTTTACTTCGTCATTTGCTAGCACGGTTCCTAATTTGGGACACCAATTTACAAAGGTTTCTGATAGATAAGCCAATCGATAGTTTAGCAGTATTTCTTGTTGTTCTTTTTCTGTTTTAGCTGCCCATTGTTGCGCAGAAAAGAGGGTAGTATTATTGTGTACAGCATTTATAGTAGCATTGCCATATTTTTCAAATTTAGAAATTAGAGTATCTATATACTCTGCTTTATCAGTATCTTTATTGTACCAGCAGTTAAATAATTGTATGAATATCCATTGAGTCCATCGGTAATATTTGGCACTACTAGTCCTTATTTCTCTATTCCAGTCAAAAGAAAATCCTAATTTATCTAATTGTTTTCTATATCGATTGATATTATTTTTGGTAGTGATGGCTGGATGTTGTCCGGTTTGTATGGCATATTGTTCTGCGGGAAGTCCAAAAGAATCGTACCCCATAGGGTGCAATACATTATATCCTTGATGTCTTTTGTATCTGGAATATATATCAGAGGCAATATACCCTAGTGGATGTCCAACATGCAATCCTGCACCTGAAGGGTATGGGAACATATCCAGTACATAATATTTGTCTTTTTTTGAGTGCTCTTCTACGGCAAAGGTTTTGTTTTTGTCCCAATACTCTTGCCATTTTTTTTCTATATCTCTAAAGCAATATTCCATATAAAATTCTAAAAAATCACATAGCTCTATCTAAATACAAAAAAGGCTATTATTACATAATTAAAGTGTAATAAACCAACCTTGTTTTTTTAGGTAAAAAAATTACAACCTAAGTTAATCTATTGATTAATCAACTCCTCCCTTTCTAGTGGAGTAATTAATTTTAAGTGCTTGTGCTTTTCGGAGTTCTTTTTTAATATCGGCAATAATTCCCATTTTGGTATCTATGTCAGCTTTTATAGATGTAGTAAGCAAGGGAACTTCTTCTTCTTTTCTAGCTTCTTTTTCAGTAAATATAAAGGCGCCAATATCCTCTACCCTCTTAAAGGAATCATTGAGCTGTATTCTAGATTCAGCCCCTGCGGTAGCTCTATATCTTTTGCTAGGCTTACCTACATAGATGTAACTTACTAAACTTTTTCGTTCTAATTTCTTTACCTCTGTGGCTTTAGGTAGAGATATTTTTACCAGTAGAGTAGTCTCTCTCATTACGGTAGATACCATAAAGAAGAATAAGAGCATAAAAACTATATCAGGCAGTGAAGCTGTAGATATAGCAGGAATACCCCCACTTTTTTTCTTTTTGAATTTTGACATAGCAATATACTTATTTATTTGTTCATATCTAAAGGATCGGCTTCCGATATTTTCTGAGGAAACATCTTTTTTATGGCTTTTTGTTTTTCTTTATCTAAATCTTCAAAACTTACGCCATGCTGCCTTATAGATAATTCCTCTCTTAACTCATTGTATGCAGCAGCTAATTCGTTTTGAACAGCTATATACATTTTATAGGAAGTACCTCTATCATTTTGTAGTGAAATGACTGCTTTCTCAGGATTGTCCGAAGAGGATTTATCTCTATTTCCTGTACAATAATCACAACTTCCATCTCCATTGTTATTGATAAACTTTTTAGTGGCTTCTCTTAATTCAGATACACTCATCTCTTGTTCTTCTACCAATAATTGGTCGTAGGCGTTTACCATTACGGTAAAAATATTTTTCTTTTTGATAGGAGGAGGTTTTTCCATATTTTCAGGCGGCATAGGAGGTAACTTTCTATGAATACCCGTATCTACATCCATAGTAGTAGTTACTAAGAAAAATATCAGTAATAAGAAAGCAATATCCGCCATAGAGCCTGCATTTATCTCAGAGGTTTCTCTTTTTGCCATAACTTTTTATTTTATTTAAATATCTTTAATACTCCAGCACTTACTAAAGAGAGTAACGCTAAACTACCAAGTATATAAAACATATATAATCCAGTACCTGTCCATTTAGATTCTATTGCTGTAGAACTGTCACCATTTAAAAAGGTAATAATTTCATCAGAAGCTAAAGAATAAGAAACTAAGTAAACAATTAATCCGCCTATTATGAATACAGCCATTTTTTTAAGTTGGTTAGTATCCGAAATACAACCAGAGATTACTTGTACTAATGAAAATATCAATACTAGTATAGTGGATAGAGCTAACATTGCCAATACTAAAGTATAAAGAGGGTTTACAACCGAATCTTGAATTTCTATGGACTCACTTATTATATCTTCTCCTAAGTAGAGTATTTTACCTAAGAAGAAAGCACATAGCACTCCTATAATTAGGATAAATGCTGTGGTTATTCTATTAATAATCATAACGATATTAATTTAAGGTTATTATTTTTTGTATTTTACCAATAGATCTATCAAAGAGATAGAAGCATCTTCCATTTTGTTTACAATACTATCTATTTTAGAGATGATATAGTTATAGAATACCTGTAATATAATAGCTACGATAAGTCCAAATACTGTGGTCAAGAGTGCTTGCTTAATACCTCCTGCTACCAAAGACGGAGAAATATCACCTTCGGCTTCAATAGCATCAAAAGCTGCAATCATCCCTATTACAGTTCCCATGAACCCAAGCATAGGAGCTAACGCTATAAATAAAGACAACCAAGAGATGTTCTTTTCTAAGAGCCCCATTTGAACTCCACCGTAAGAAACTACAGATTTCTCAACCATTTCGATACCTTCGTCCATTCTATCTAAACCTTGGTAGAATATAGAGGCGGTAGGTCCCTTTGTATTTCTGCAAATTTCTTTAGCACCTTCTATATCACTTTTGCTGAGCGCATCTTCTACTTTATTTAGAAGTTTAATAGTATTGGTAGTAGACATATTTAGATAGATAATTCTTTCAATGGCTATAGCTAAACCTAATATCAAAGAAACCAAAACAATTCCCATAAATCCAGCACCACCTTCGATAAACTTAGTTTTTATGATTTGGTGAAAGGTCGCTTCTTCTTCTGTGCTTGTAGCTTCACTTACATCTTGTGTAGCCACTGCTGCAGAATCATCTGTTGCTTCTTGCTGCGTTTCTGTCTCTTGAGCATAAATGCTAGGCATGTTAAATATACAAACTATACCGATTACTAAAATTGATAATACTTTTTTCATTTTATTTAAATTATACATTAAATTACTATTTTTAAATTTTATACGATTCGGACTTATTGTTGTTACTTCAATCTCTTATGCTATTATTTTAAATAACATCTTATCAAAAAAACACCTTGCAAATGTAGTATAATTTTTATAATAAAAAGTATTTTGGATAAAAATTAATGGTGAGATGAAATTTTTTGTAAAATATCAATGCTACTTAGTTACTTACATGTTATTAAAATGTATTACTTTGCAAACGAATTTAGGTAATTTCATCGTTTTACAACTCTTAATAAAAAAATCTAGTGTTTTTTTGTAGAAACCAACTTCATAAAGCTCTCTTTTTCTCCGAGTGCAATCACTAATAAAAAGATGAGGTTTAAAAATATGTTTACAGTAATATCTCCTCTATATACAAAAAAAGATATACAAGATAACCCTACGGAAAGAGTAATATAAAACCCTATTTTTTTCAGATGATATGGTATATAATAATGTTTTCTACCCCATAAGAAAGATAGCATACACATACTAAAATAGGAGGCTAAAGTAGCCCATGCAGAGGCTTTGTATCCTATCATGGGAATAAAATTAATATTGATTATAATAGTAATGAATGCTCCCAATATAGATATATATGCTCCATACTTAGTTTTATCAGAGAGTTTATACCATACTGAAAGGTGTACATATATTCCAAAAAATAAATTGGCAAGCAACAGTATAGGAACTACATCTACACCTTGCCAATATGTCTTTGAGCTCAAAAAGTATTTAATAATATCTATACTGGATACTAATATTAATAAGATAAAACACATTACGATTACAAAATAATTCATAAGCATACTATAAGTTTCTTTAGCATTTTTTTCTTTGGCATACGAAAAGAAGAAAGGCTCTATACCCATTCTGTAAGCCTGTATAAAGAGTATCATAAATATAGAGAGTTTATAACACGCTCCATATACTCCTACCGTGTATTTCCAATCTTTTTGGGGCAACAGGTACTTTAAGAACTGCTTGTCCATAGTTTCGTTTATAACATTTGCTAAACCTGCTATGAGTATAGGAAATCCATACCTTAACATCTTTTTCCAAGTAGTGAAATAAAATGCGGGTTTGTATTTGCCAAATACAGGAAACATCATCAATAGACTTGCCAAAGAAGCTACCAAATTAATTATAAATATATATCCTACACCCATATCTGCATTGTATATATCCTGCAAAAAACTGGGCAAATACCACCCGTTTATAATAGACTTGGGTATATACCATAAGAATAATAAATTTCCTCCTATAAATATAAATATATTAGTGAGTTTTACAATAGCATATTTGATGGGTTTATTATTTAATCTTAGCTGTGCAAAAGGAATGGCTAATATGGCATCTAAAAATAGAATATATATTACCCATCGTATAAAATCTTTGTTTTGAGTATATCCTGTAATGGTACTAATTTCATCTAAAAATAATAACCCTAAAACTAAGAAGATAAAAGATGAACCTAAAATGCTAAAGAAAGCTGTAGAGGTCACCTTTTTTTTATTTTTAGTTTGACTGCAAAATCTGAAAAAGGCTGTTTCCATTCCATAGGTAAGTAACACTATAAAAATAGATATTTGGGAATAAATATCTGTAATAATAGCATATTGCTCTACTAAAAACATACTTGTATATAATGGCGTTAAAAGAAAGTTTAATATCCTGCCTATTATAGAAGTGAGTCCATAGATAGCAGTTTGCGTAGCTATTTTTTTTACAACACCCATTTTTATTTTAGAATACTTGAGAGACTATAGATTTAATATTGTCTGCTTTGCCCATAGAGTAGAAATGCAATACGGGTACATTATTTTCTTTGAGTTCTTTACACTGATGTATGCCCCATTCTATTCCCAGTTGCCTTACTTGTGAGTCGTCTTTGCATTTATGAACTTCTGCAACGAACTCTTGGGGTATATCTATATGGAACATTTGCGGCAGTATATTGATTTGTCTCTTTGTAGCAAGTGGTTTGATGCCCGGTATGATGGGTACATCAATGCCGCGTGCTCTGCACTTTTCTGTAAATTCAAAATATTTGGAATTGTTAAAGAACATTTGCGTAACAATATATTGCGCTCCTGCCTCTATTTTTTGTTTCAAAAAAGATAGATCCATATCAAAATTAGGAGATTCAAAGTGCTTTTCGGGATAGCCTGCTACACCTATACAAAAATCTGTGCTACAGTCTTGATATTTGGCATCTAAATATTCCCCGTTATTTAGGTTTACAATCTGCTCTACCAATTCGTTAGCATATTTATTTCCATCTTTTTCAGGGATAAAATAAGGTTCACTTTTCATAGCATCACCTCTCAATGCTAAGATGTTTTCTATACCTAAGTAGCGTAGTTCTAAGAGTGCGTTTTCGGTCTCTTCTTTATTGAATCCTCCACAAATTATATGGGGTACGGTATCTACCTTGTATTTATTCATAATGGCACTGCATATTGCCACTGTACCGGGTCTTTTTTTTACTACTTTTTTTATCAAAGAACCATCGGGATTTTTTTTGTATTCATATTCTTCTCTATGCGAGGTTACATTGATAAAATGAGGTTTGAATTCCATCAAAGAGTCTAGATTTTCAAAGATAGAGTGGATGTTTTGTCTCTTAGTGGGAGGTAATATTTCTATAGAAAAAAGAGTGGAATAAGAACGCTCAATGTGGTCTGTTACTTTCATAACTTTTAATTAAGTTTTTTTTAACTGGACAAAATTATATCTTTTTATTTAGAAATTTATGTTACTTCAATAGCATTCATTTTTTAATAATTATATTTGTCGCCATTAGTTCTGAACACCTGTATTTTGTGAGGTATATATAAATTTGGTTAGTAGTTATATTATTAAAACTAGACTAAAAGGTAAAAAAGAACGTGTGTAGCACTCTATATTTTAAGAATAATAGGAACTCTTATTTAGAAGCTATATAAATTAATTATATATGCTTTTTTATGTTTTACTTTATATAATTTTGCATCAAAATGTTATAGAAAATAGACTTTGTGAATATTAAAGATACATTTAATGGAAAATAATAACAAGCCATTTTTATGCTCAGTTTTATTAGGTGTTTTGATATTATTAACGCCTTTTTGTTACGCTCAAAACGATGTAGTAACAGGAAAAAAACTGTTCAATACCTATTGTGCCGCTTGCCATAAATTAGATAAAAAGGTTATAGGTCCTGCGCTAAGAGGTATTTCAAAAAAAAGAACCAATAGTTGGCTCAAGGCATGGATTAAAGATAATGCTAAGTTAAGAGCCTCAGGTGATTCAGATGCCATTGCTGTATTTGAAGAGTACAATGGTTCCATTATGACAGCTTTCCCCCAACTTTCAGATGAGGATATAGATAACATTTTAGCTTATACTGATACAGAACCAAAGAAAAAACAAGCGGATGCTTCTACTGCGACAAGTAATAAAGGTAAAGAAGAAGGCTTATCTTTAGATATAACGCTAGTGATACTATCAATTATACTGCTATTTATTATTTTTGTAATTAAAGAGACCCGAAACGCTTTACTCTATTCTAAAGGGGAAGAGCCTGTACAGTTATTTGACGAAATAAGAAAAGGGCTACAAATGCTTTTGGCTAATAAAAAATTAATGGGTATTCTAACTATTATCTTAGTACTTGCAGTATTGAAAGGCGGATGGGATTTTCTATTGCAAATAGGAGTAGATAAAGGGTATCAACCTATACAACCTATCGCATTTTCGCATAAAGTGCACGCAGGGGAAAATAAAATAGACTGTCAATATTGTCACTCTAGTGCTAAATATGGAAAAACAGCAGGTATTCCTTCAGCAAATGTATGTATGAACTGTCATTTATATATACAAGAGGGTGAACACACGGGGACTAAAGAAATCGCTAAAATATACAAAGCTGTGGGCTACGATCCTGAAAAGTCTCAATATATCAAAGGGTATAAGAAAAAACCTATCAAATGGGTAAAGATACACAACCTACAAGACTTTGTTTACTTCAATCACTCACAACATGTGATTGTAGGAGGCATCAAATGTCAAGAATGCCATGGTCCTGTGGAAACTATGGAGGAGGTATATCAATATAGTGATTTGACTATGGGGTGGTGCGTAGAGTGTCATAGAGAAACAAAAGTAAAAATGAAAGGTAATCCTTATTATGAGAAAATTCATAAGCAATTGGCTCAAAAATATGGCAAAGAAAAGCTAACCGTAGATATGATAGGAGGTTTAGAGTGTGGTAAATGCCATTATTAAGAAAAACGAATTAGAAAATAAAATTTAGTATAAAATCTAAAGATGGGTTCAAATAAAAAATATTGGAAAGGTATAGAGGAATTAAAGCCCAATTCCCAAATCATAGAAACCATTGAAGGTAAAGAATTTTCAGAGGAAATTCCCGTAGATGAATTTTTATCGGATAAGGAGAGTTTGGAGCATTCCAATACTACGCGTAGAGATTTTCTCAAATACTTAGGTTTCAGTACTGCTGCTGCTGCTTTAGCTGCCTGTGAAGGTCCTGTACAACATGCGATACCTTATGTAATAAAACCCGAGGAGATTACCCCAAGTGTAGCTGATTTTTATGCTACTTCTATAAATAATGGCAACGATTTTGCTTCTATTTTAGTAAAAAATAGAGAGGGGAGACCTATCAAAATAGAAGCCAATACAATGGCTAAGGTCAATGGATGTACCAATGCCAGAGTTCAAGCATCTATTTTATCACTCTACGATGCCCAGAGAATGAAAGAACCTTCTATAGATGGCGAAGTCGTATCTTGGAATAAATTCAACAGGAGTGTAGCAGCTCAAATGGATAATGCTCAAAAGAAAATAATGTTACTCACTCCTACACTTTTGAGCCCATCTTCCGAATCATTGATTGGAAAGCTCAAAAACAAATACAAAAACTTTCAACACATTGTTTATGATGCAGTGTCATCATCTGCTGCTTTAGATGCCTTTGAGCAAAAATATGGTATAAGGGCACTGCCCAGTTATGATTTTTATAAAGCTGATGTAATTGTTTCTTTTGGAGCAGATATACTAGGTGATTGGCAAGGAGGAGATATAGAAAAAGCTTATTCTGCAAGAAGAAATCCTAAAGGAGGAAAAATGTCAAGGCATATCCAAATAGAATCTAATATGTCTTTGAGTGGAGCTAATGCCGATTGGAGAATCCCCCTCAAGTTTTCAGAACAAGTCTATGCACTCATTAATCTATATAATATACTGTCAGGGGGTAATCTCACTTCTAAAAGAACGCGTATAGATAACAAATTAAAGGGAATAGCAGAAGAATTAAAATTAACTAAGGGAAATTGTATAGTAACGGTAGATGGAAATGATAGAAACTTGCACTTGATAGGTTTTGCTATTAACGAATTACTAGGCAGTAAAGTAATGAATATAAATACTCCTCGTTATTTGAAAATGGGTGATGACAATAATGTAAATCAAATGATACAGGATATGCTGGCAGGAAAAGTGGATGTTCTTATCTCTTCTGGTGCTAATCCTGCATATACACTTCCTAATGCAAATGAGTTTAAGAAAGGTCTTAAACAAGTAGAAACTTTTGTGTGCTTTTCTGAAAAAGAAGATGAAACATTATCTTTAGCGGGTTATAAAGCTGCTAAAACGCACTTTTTAGAAAGTTGGGGTGATGCAATGCCTGTTCATGGACATTATAGCCTAATGCAACCCGTTATTAAGAGAATATTTAATACTAGGCAATTCGAGGAATGTGTAATTGAATGGTTAGGTTCTACACAAAATTACCATGAATATGTAAAAAGCTACTGGAAAACTAATGTTCTATCAAAAACAACTTGGAATCAAGCATTGCACGACGGGGTATTTGTATCGGAAAATACCACGCTAAGATTATCTTCAAAAGCAATTAATTTAGAACAAATAGCCTCTAACATCAAAGTGGGAACAGGTACAGAACTCATACTATATTCTAAAATAGGAATGGGAGATGGTACTCAAGCAAACAACCCCTGGTTACAGGAATTACCCGATCCTATTACTCGTACTACTTGGGATAATTATATTACCATATCTGCAAAGCAAGCTAAGGAATTAAACCTTAACAATTGGAATGAATCTAACGGGGCACTCAATGGAGATAAAGCTAACATAACTGTAAATGGGATAACTCTTAAAGATGTTCCAATGTTTATACAGCCCGGTCAGGCTTACGGAACTTTAGGTCTTGCCTTTGGGTATGGAAGAGATAAAGCCGGTAAGACCGCACGAGGAGTAGGTGTGAATGCATATCCGTTTTATCAAAATTTCAATGCTACACAATTTGGTGTAAAAATTGAAAAATCTGAAAGTAATTACCATGAATTTGCTTGTGTGCAATTACACAATACCTTAATGGGAAGAGGAGATATTGTAAGAGAAACTACACTTGCAGACTATATTAATAAACCTAAAAGTGAATGGAATCCATCAGTGGAGTTAGAGACCCATAAAGGTTTACAACCTGTAGATAAGATTGATCTTTGGGATGCACACGATAGAAGTATAGGACATCACTTTAAATTATCTATAGACTTGAATGCTTGTACAGGTTGTGGGAGTTGTGTGATTGCTTGTCATGCAGAAAATAATGTGCCTGTAACAGGTAAGCAAGAGGTGAGAAATGGTAGAGATATGCACTGGCTTAGAATAGATAGATACTACTCTTCTGAAGATACTTTCAAAGAAGATGTAGAAAAGAAAAATAGTATTTCAGGTTTAGGTGCATCTCTTTCAGGGTTTGGAGAAATGGAAAATCCGTCGGATAATCCGCAAGTAGTATTCCAGCCGGTCATGTGTCAACACTGTAATCACGCTCCTTGTGAAACGGTATGTCCAGTGGCTGCTACCTCTCATGGAAAACAAGGGCAAAACCAAATGGCATATAACCGTTGTGTAGGTACGCGTTATTGTGCTAATAACTGTCCTTATAAGGTAAGAAGATTTAACTGGTTCAACTATAGTGAAAATGATAAGTTTGATTTCTACATGAATGATGACTTAGGAAGAATGGTATTGAACCCAGATGTAGTTGTTCGTTCCAGAGGGGTAATGGAAAAGTGTTCTTTCTGTATTCAAATTACGCAATCGATCATCTTAAAAGCCAAAAAAGAAAAGAGAAGATTGACAGATGATGACTTACTTCAGGCTGTTTGTTGTGCTTCTGCCTGTTCTTCAGATGCTATGGTATTTGGCGATATAAACGATAGAGATAGTATAGTATCTGAAAAAGAAAAAGATGATAGAAGATATTACTTATTAGAACATGTAGGAACCAAACCCAATGTGATGTATCAGGCTAAAGTAAGAAATATAAAAGGTTAATAAAATAAATAATTTATAGAATAGAATGGGTCATTACGAAGCACCAATAAGAGAACCATTGGTAACAGGAGATAAAAGTTATCACGATATCACGCTAGATGTAGTAGCACCAGTTGAAGGTAAAGCGAATAAATTGTGGTATAAATTATTTTATGTATCCTTAACCATCACTTTATGGGGGGTTGGATGTATGGCTTATACGATAGGCGAAGGTATAGGTGTATGGGGGTTGAATAAAACTGTAGGTTGGGCTTGGGATATTACCAACTTTGTATGGTGGGTAGGTATAGGGCACGCAGGAACACTTATTTCAGCAGTGTTATTGCTATTCCGTCAAAAATGGAGGATGTCTATCAACCGCTCTGCAGAGGCGATGACCATCTTTGCAGTAGTTCAAGCGGGATTGTTCCCCATTATTCATATGGGAAGACCTTGGTTAGCATATTGGGTACTTCCACTTCCTAACCAATTTGGTTCACTCTGGGTAAACTTTAACTCTCCACTTCTTTGGGATGTATTCGCTATCTCTACTTATCTTACAGTATCTTTAGTTTTTTGGTATGTAGGACTTATTCCGGATTTTGCAATGATAAGAGATAGAGCTATAAAACCTCTTACTAAAAAAGTTTATACTATAATGAGTTTTGGATGGAGTGGTAGAGCTAAGCACTGGCAAAGGTTTGAAGAAGTTTCACTAGTATTGGCAGGATTGGCTACACCATTGGTACTTTCGGTACATACTATTGTATCTATGGACTTTGCGACTTCTGTGATACCAGGTTGGCATACTACTATATTCCCCCCTTACTTTGTGGCAGGTGCTATATTCTCCGGGTTTGCTATGGTACAAACCTTACTTATCATTATGCGAAAAGTAGTTAATCTAGAGGCTTATATTACTATCCAACATATAGAGTTGATGAATATTGTAATTATGATAACGGGTTCTATTGTAGGTATTGCATATATCACAGAGTTATTTGTGGCATGGTATTCAGGAGTAGAATACGAGCAATATGCCTTTTTGAATAGGGCAACAGGACCTTATTGGTGGGCATATTGGGCAATGATGGTTTGTAATGTAATTTCACCTCAATTGATGTGGTCTAAAAAATTGAGAACTAATATTATATTTACCTTTATACTCTCTATATTTGTAAATATAGGTATGTGGTTTGAAAGATTTGTAATTATAGTGACCTCTTTACATCGAGATTACTTGCCATCTTCGTGGTCTATGTTTTCACCTACTTTTGTAGATATAGGTATATTTATAGGAACCATAGGATTTTTCTTTGTTTTGTTCTTACTGTATTCCAGAACATGCCCCGTGATAGCACAAGCGGAATTGAAAACGATATTAAAATCTTCAGGAGAAAATTATAAAAAGAAAAGAGATAAGAATGAGCAAAACTAATCATAGAGTAATATATGCATTATTCAATGACGATGACATTGTACTAAATAGTGTAAAAAAAGTAAGAGAAAAAGGGTACCATATACAAGAGATATACTCTCCTTTTCCTATACATGGTTTAGATAAGGCTATGGGATTGCCTCGTACTAAATTAGCTATATGTTCTTTTTTATACGGTATTACAGGTTTATCTTTGGCTATACTGATGATGAGCTATATGATGATACACGATTGGCCTCAAGATATAGGAGGTAAACCCAATAAGAGTTTCTTCTATAATATGCCATCTTTTGTACCTATTATGTTTGAAATTACTGTATTTTGTGCAGCTCATCTTATGGTATTTACCTATTTTTGTAGATGTGAACTTTACCCTGGTAAAAAGAAAGCTAATCCTGACCCTAGAACTACTGATGATAAGTTTCTAATGGAAGTTCCTTTGGAAGGAGACG
This sequence comes from Ichthyobacteriaceae bacterium, assembly GCA_965226285.1. Taxonomy (GTDB): domain Bacteria; phylum Bacteroidota; class Bacteroidia; order Flavobacteriales; family Ichthyobacteriaceae; genus CBDDCQ01. Next base: position 214,230 of record CBDDCQ010000001.1, on the reverse strand, counting down.
AAGAAGAGTTAAAAACACTACTAAAAAATACAGGGGCTATAGAAATAACTGTAAAAGATGAAAAGGAGTAAAATGAAAAATATAAAATTTATCTTATTGTTGTGTTTTGCCTTATTGGTGTCGTCTTCTTGTGAGAAAAATAATAGGCATCCAAATTTAGTTTATATGCCTAATATGTATTATTCTCCTGCTTATGAACCCTATACAAAAAATAATGTATTTGAAGATGGGTTAAGTGCACGAACTCCCGTAGAGGGTACTATAAAAAGAGGTTTTGTACCTTATGATTATCCTAATACGAATGAAGGGTATGAGCTAGCCAAACAACTATTAAAATCTTCCTTACCTAAAACTGCATATAACTTAGCAGAGGGTAAAAAATACTATGATATTTATTGTGCAGTATGTCACGGTGCAAAAGGCGATGGTCAAGGGCAATTAGTAATAAATGAAAAATTCTTAGGTGTCCCAGATTATAGCAAAACTAGATTGCCTGATATGACAGAAGGTAGTATTTTTCATGTGATGACTTATGGTAAAGGCGCAATGGGTTCACACGCTTCTCAGCTTACTAAAAAAGAAAGGTGGCAAATCGTGCAATACGTTTTAGAACTCAGAAAAAAATTATGATAAGAATATAATATCCTTAGATATTTTAATATATAGGAAATATTAAAAATTATTTAAAGCATTCAGTATGTATTTAGTTTCAAAAAAATTAAAGCTAATTTGTTTAGTTTCAGTGGTAATAGGGATCATATTTTTAGTTACTGGGTTTGCTACTACTCCGAATAGTGTGGAGGATTTAAAGCATTATCATACAGAACAACCTACAAAGGAAAATGAACACAAAAAAATAAATTCACACCATGATGAAGCGCACACAGAGCACTCACTTCATCAAATGCAAAATAGACCTTGGTCTGCTCTATATGTGAGTGTATTATTTTTTATGGCGATTGCTTTGGGTGCTGCGTTTTTCCTGTGTATTCAATATGTAACTCAAGCTGGGTGGTCTGTGGTAGTTCAACGGGTGATGGAAGGCATTGTAGTATTTATACCTATAGGAGGTATTATTATATTAATCATATTTTTAGCCAGCGGATTACATATGAATCATATTTTCCACTGGATGGTAGAGGGTATTACAGACCCTAACTCTGAAAATTATGACAGTATTATCGCTGGTAAATCGGGATATTTAAATTTTCCGTTCTTTTTTGTTAGAGCTATCATTTATATAGTGGGTTGGACATGGTTTATGAAGGTTATTCGTAAGAATTCATTGGCTCAAGATGCTTCTCCACAGGGGAATAAATTTTGGAAAAGGAACTTTAATATGAGTGCTGCTTTTTTGGTGTTCTTTGGAATTACTTCATCTACAGGAGCTTGGGATTGGATAATGTCTTTAGACCCTCACTGGTTTAGCACACTATTTGGATGGTATGTGTTTTCAGGAATGTTTGTAACTAGCGTTACTGTAATGGCTATGATTACTATCTATTTGAAAAATAAAGGATTGATGCCACAAGTAAATGATAGTCATTTACATGATTTAACTAAGTTTATGTTTGCGATCAGTATCTTTTGGACTTATCTTTGGTTCTCACAATTCTTATTGATATGGTATTCTGATATTCCTGAGGAAGTAACCTATTATATGGCTAGGTTCGATGACTATAAAACACCATTTTTTACAATGTTAGTACTAAATTTTGTTTGCCCTCTTTTGATTCTTATCAATAGTGATTTTAAAAGAATACCTTGGTTTATTCTATTTGCAGGCATCCTGATTATCATAGGACATTGGCTTGATATATTTGTGATGGTAATGCCTGGGACAGTAGGAATGTATTGGTATATTGGTTTACCTGAGATAGGTGGATTCTTAGCTACTGCAGGTATATTCGTATATGTAGTAATGAATCAAATATCTAAAGTTTCTCTACTTCCTAAGGGTAATCCTTTCTTAAAAGAAAGTGAAAATTTTCACTATTAATGTAGTAAAATATTTATTAAGTTTACCGCTGATTTTATTTTAATCATGTATGTATCGATTGTCTATTTTAGTTTTACCACTTCTACTCACTTCTTCTTGTCTTACAATGAGTGATATTGTTTATTTACAGAAAAATGAGTCTGTAGAAAGATCAGATAAAGGGCATATTCTATACAGTATAGATCCTTATAAGATCAGAGAATACGATGTGTTGAAAATAAAAATCACTTCTTTATATCCAATATTGAAAAGTAATATAGATATTACTTTTGGAGCAAGCAATATAGGAAAGGATGTAAATGGAGTAAGTTATGATTATTCTTCTTATGATGTGTCAAAAGATGGAAATATTGATGTTCCACTTTTGGGGGTTATCTATGTAAAAGGAAAAACTATAGAAGAAGTTAGAGAAGCTATCTTGACAAGATTAGCGTTGTATTTTGATAAGGATAAAATGTATGTGAAGGTTAAAAAAGGTGGGACCTTTTCAGTGATAGGCGAAGTTAATGGTGTTTATCCAATAGGAGATAAACCTTTGAATTTGTTAGAAGTTGTGGCTATGGTAGGAGGTATACCTGATGTTGCCGATAAAAAATCATTGGAAATTATCCGACAGGGACCTGATGGAGCAAAATCATATATTGTAAATTTGACAGATGAAGTTGTGATGAATTCTCCGTATTTTTGGATACAACCCAATGATATTATAAATGTAAAACCTTTAACTCAAAAGATTTTGGGAGCTGGACATAATACATACAGTATATTCGTTACAATTACAAGTACGATTACTACAGTTACTTCTATCATTTTAACCTATATATCACTTATAAAATAAATTGGCAGTGGTTTATTCTATTTGCAGGTATGTAGTAACGCCTCAAATATCTAAAGTTTCTCTACTTCCTAAGAATAATCCTTTCTTAAAAGAAAGTGAAAATCTTCAATATTAATGTAGTAAATATTTATTAAGTTTGCCGCTGATTTTATTTAAAACATTTATGTATCGATTATCTATTTTAGTTTTACTACTTCTACTTACTTCTTCTTGTCTTACAATGAGTGATATTGTTTATTTACAGAAAAATGAGTCTGTAGAAAGATCAGATGAAGGGCATATTCTATACAGTATAGATCCTTATAAGATCAGAGAATACGATGTGTTGAAAATAAAAATCACTTCTTTATATCCAACATTGAAAAGTAGTATAGATATTACTTTTGGAGCAAGCAACATAGGAAAGGATGTAAATGGAGTAAGTTATGATTATTCTTCTTATGATGTGTCAAAAGATGGAAATATTGATGTTCCACTTTTGGGGGTTATCTATGTAAAAGGAAAAACTATAGAAGAAGTTAAGGAAGCTATCTTGACAAGATTAGCGTTGTATTTTGATAAGGATAAAATGTATGTGAAGGTTAAAAAAGGTGGGACCTTTTCAGTGATAGGCGAAGTTAATGGTGTTTATCCAATAGGAGATAAACCTTTGAATTTGTTAGAAGTTGTGGCTATGGTAGGAGGTATACCTGATGTTGCCGATAAAAAATCATTGGAAATTATCCGACAGGGACCTGATGGAGCAAAATCATATATTGTAAATTTGACAGATGAAGTTGTGATGAATTCTCCGTATTTTTGGATACAACCCAATGATATTATAAATGTAAAACCTTTAACTCAAAAGATTTTGGGAGCTGGACATAATACATACAGTATATTCGTTACAATTACAAGTACGATTACTACAGTTACTTCTATCATTTTAACCTATATATCACTTATAAAATAAATTGGCAGTGAATAGTATTCGTAATCAAGAGATATCAATATTAGATATTTGCAGAAAAATTATAAAAAGTAAAAAAATACTACTATATTTTACATCTATTGGTGTTGTTATATCTGTATTATACCATATCTTTTCTGAGAAAAAATATGAATTAAGTACTTTAATAGAGATACAAGGTAGGGTAAATCCGTTAGAAGTTAGACGAGATTTATCTGTTGCTAGTAGTTTAACTTCTTCTAAATTATTATATTTAACATCTATATTAAAATCCAAGTTAATTACTGGAAATATTGTAAGACAATTGAATTTAGAGATCGAATATTACAATGGAAAAGAAGAACTCTATACTTTATCTCCTTTTATAGTCTCTTATGATGCAAACATTCCTCAGTTTATAAATGTACCTATTTTTATAAAATTTATAGATCATACTAGATACTCCTTGCAAATTGATAAGACAGACGAGATACAACTTTTCTCTTTTTCAGATTTGAAAAGAATACATCTGAAAACTGATTTTTCAGGATTAAAAGGTATATATAATTTTGGTGAACATATACAAACTAAATGGTTCTCATTTAAAATAGATTTGAAAGATGATGTTGATATTAAGGAATGGTCTAAAGCGAATCTACAGTTTAAAATTAGAGATTATTTTAGTTTAATATACTCGTTATTAAGCGATGAAGAAGGATTAAAATGCGATTCTCAAAATAAAGTGCCAAATTTATTACGCATTTCTCTTGAGGGTCAGAATAAAAAGAAGATTATAGCAATTTTAAATGAAGCTACAAAGCAACTTCAAAATTATAATTTAAACAAAAAAAACCTTGTCTCAGATAAGTCTATTAGTTTTGTAGAAAAACAAATAGTATCAACTCTGGATTCTTTAAAATTATTTGAAATAAAATTAAAAGCCTTTAAAGTTAGTAATGATGTATTAGATATAGAAGTAAAATCAAAATATGTTTTCACTAAAATAAATGCTTTACAATCAGAGAAAGCTAATATAAAAAGAAAGTTAAGGTACATTGAATACCTTAAAGATTATGTAATGGAGAGTAAGCGAGGAACTATTATGGCACCGTCACTTGCAGGTATAAGTGACAAGGGATTAATTTCTATACACAATACTCTTACAAAGTTAAATGAAGAAAGAATAGATAAATTCTTTGGCACAAAAGAGGAAACACCATATATTTCTCAAATAGATAGAAAGATGGATTTAGTAAAAGAAACTTTACTACATAATATTAATGAATTATATAAATCTGCAAGTATCACAAAAGAATATATACAAGAGCAATTAGTTAAGTGGAATAAAACACTATCTAAAATGCCTGCTACAGAACAAGATTTGAAAAATATAACAAGATTTTATGGAGTTATAGAACAACAATATGTTTATTTATTAAATAAACATGCTGAACTTGGTTTAATACGATCATCTAATATTTCAGATATATCCGTTGTTGACAAAGCTCAAGATTTTGACGATGATTATAATCGCCTATCTTTGGTAATCAAAATAGCATTGGGCTTTATCATTGGCATTATTATAGGAATATTTTATATATTTTTAAAAGATTTTGTGAAAGAAGTTTTAAATGAATAGTCTCAAGAAATTACTAAAAGTACTTACTTTCAAGCAAAAGAGAAATTTAATATTGATTTCTTTGATGTCTATATCTACTGCATTTTTAGATTTATTTGGACTAGGAGCCACTTTCTATTTTGTAAGTTTAATTCTAAATCCTGAAAAAATCTTTGATTACCCTTTATTAAAAGATACATTTACATATTTTAACATTACTAATGTAAATAGTATTACCTTAATTTTATCAATAATTATTGTAGTATCATATCTATTGAAAACTATTTATTTTTTATTTTTTAATAGAGTAAAAATTGATTATAATTATAGTATTATTAATTCTATAAAAAGAGAACTTTTTAATAAATATATTCGTAATCAATATAGTTTTCACATACATAGAAACGTTTCTGATTTACTAAAAGTAATGCAAATTACAACTGAGGATTTAAAGAATTTTTTCATTGCTCCTATAGTTGATATTTTTTGTAATGTTTCTATATTACTTATTATTATCAGTTTTATTATACTTGTAGATCCATTACCTTTCTCATTGATGTTTATAACTATATTTCTTTTTTCATTTTTATTTATGAAAAAGAATAATAAAAAGGTAAAGAGTTATAGTGAACAAAGAAATTCTATTTATACTAAATTAAATAAAATAATCTTAGAATCTTTAGGTTCTATAAGGGAATTAAAATTATTATGCAAAGAACAGATAACACTTGAAAGATACAACAAGTGTATAAATGTAATTCGCAAAACAGAGTCCTATGTTCAGGTAATAATTATGGCACCTCGTCATTTATTAGAATTTATTATAGTGTGTTTTGTAATTATTTTTATTGTAGTATTATTGTATATAGATCAAAAGCCAGATCAGATACTCGCGAAACTATCTATACTGGGGTTATCTGCTATGAGGTTGATACCTATTATATCTATTTTAAATAGTCATTTTTCATGTTTAAGATATGGAAGGGTAGCTTTAGATAAAATCTATATGGATTTAATAGGGGAAGGTTATACTACAAATACAGTCAACAAAGGAAATATAGAAGTGTCTTTTAAAAAAAGTATTCAATTTAAAGAAGTGTCTTTTTCATATAATAAAGGAAAAACTGTATTGAATGCCTTAGATTTAGAGATTTTTAAAGGTAAAAGTATTGCATTTGTAGGTCCTTCAGGATCAGGGAAATCTACAACCATAGATGTTCTTTTAGGTTTACTCTATCCTAATAAAGGAGAAGTTTTATTAGATGGTATACAAATTAGTAAATATAAGAATTATGGAAGTTTATTTGGATATATTCCCCAACAAATATATTTATCGGATGCTTCTGTTGCTGAGAACATAGCTTATTATTTAGACAGAAGTGATATTAATTATAACAGAGTAAATGAAGTACTCAAACAGGTTGAATTATATGATTTTGTTCAAAATTTACCGCATAAAGAGCATGCCATAGTAGGTCAACAAGGAGTGAAATTATCTGGAGGGCAAAGGCAACGGATAGGTATTGCAAGGGCTCTATATAATAACCCTGAAATATTAGTAATGGATGAAGCAACTGCAGCATTAGATAATATTACTGAGGCAAAAATCATCAATACTTTTAAACGATTCAATGAAAAAACCATTATTTTTGTTGCCCATAGGTTAAGTACTATAGAACACTGTGATATTATACATGTAATAGATAAAGGAAACATAGTAAATAGTGGAACTTATAAAGAACTTTCTGAGAAAAGTCCGTTATTCAAAGAAATGATAAAAATGAATGTGGAATAAAATCGCTTTAATTACAGGAGTTACAGGGCAAGATGGCTCGTATTTGGCTGAATTCTTACTGGAAAAGGGATATATCGTACATGGAATTAAGAGAAGAGGCTCTTCTTTTAATACATCGAGGATAGACCATATTGTTGAAGAGATATATGAGCCTAACGTGAGATTTTTCTTGCATTATGGAGATATGGCTGATTCTACCAATTTAATAAGAATCATCCAAGAGGTGCAACCTGATGAGATATATAATTTAGCAGCCATGTCTCATGTAAAAGTGAGTTTTGATACACCAGAATATACAGCTAATATAGACGGAGTAGGAGCCTTAAGACTTTTGGAAGCTATTCGTATATTAGGTTTGGAGAAAAAAACAAAAATTTATCAAGCTTCTACATCCGAATTATATGGTTTAGTTCAAGAAATTCCACAAAAAGAAACTACACCTTTTTATCCTCGTTCCCCTTATGCTATAGCTAAGATGTATGCTTATTGGATTACTGTAAATTATAGAGAGGCTTATGGGATATTTGCTTGTAATGGAATATTATTTAATCATGAATCGCCAAGAAGAGGAGAAACTTTTGTAACTAGAAAGATTACTATAGCTATTGCTAAGATTGCCTTAGGGATTCAACACAAAATGTATTTAGGAAACCTTTCTGCTAAGCGAGATTGGGGACACGCTAAAGATTATATAGAAGCGATGTGGTTGATATTACAAGCTGACACTCCTGAAGATTGGGTGATTGCTACAGGAATTACCACTGAAATAAGAGAGTTTTTGAAAATAGCTTTTGCTGAGTTAGGAATTGAAATAGAGTTCAAAGGAAAGGGGATAAATGAAGTGGCTTATGTTGAGAAATGTACAAATTCTCAATATCAATTAGAAAAAGGTAAAATAGTAGTAGAGGTGGATGCTCAATATTTTAGACCTACTGAAGTTGAACTTTTGATTGGTGATGCTAGTAAGGCAAAGAAAAAACTAAATTGGCAACCTAAGTATGATTTAAAATCACTAGTAAAAGACATGATACAATGTGATATAGAATTAATCAAAAAGAACAACAGATCACAAGAAAGGAGTTATTTATGTAAAGAATGAAACAGATATAGATTAATGAATAAAGATAGTAAAATATATGTATCTGGACATAAAGGGTTGGTAGGTTCTAAAATACTAAAATTACTAAAAAGAAAAGGTTACACAAATCTAATATATAAAACTTCTACAGAATTAGATTTAAGAAATCAACAAAAAGTAAAAGAGTTCTTTAAGGATGAACAACCTGAATATATATTTATAGCATCTGCCAAAGTGGGAGGTATTAAAGCCAATTCAGAATATATGGCAGACTTCCTCTATAATAATTTGATGATACAGAATAATCTCATACATTTTTCGTATAAATTTAAAGTTAAAAAGTTATTGTTTTTAGGGAGTTCTTGCATATATCCAAAAAACTCTCCTCAGCCCATTAAGGAGGAATATTTATTAAATGGGAAGCTAGAGCCTACCAATGAAGGGTTTGCTATTGCAAAGATTTCAGGTATTAAGTTGTGTGAATACTATAGAAAACAATACGGGTGTGATTTTATATCTTTAATACCTGCCAATACCTATGGAGAGGGAGATCATTTTAGAACCAGAGAATCACATGTAGTTTCAGCACTTATTACTAAAATATATGATGCTAAACTCAATGGAAACAAAGATGTATATATATGGGGGTCAGGAAAACCTAAGAGAGAGTTATTGTATGTAGATGATTTAGCAGAAGGATGCCTATTTATGATGAAAAATTATTCACAATCAGAATTTGTGAATATAGGCACAGGAAAAGATATTTCAATTTTAGAATTGGCAGAGTTGATAGCAGACATTATAGGGTATAGAGGTAATATTTTCAAAGATATTACCAAGCCTGATGGAATGCCTCGAAAATTACTTGATATTACAAAAATAAATGATTTAGGCTGGTTAGCAAAAATATCTCTTAGAGAAGGATTGAAAAGGGCTATAAAGTATTACGAGAACAATTACTTGAACAAATGAATTCTATAAAGTTTCCTCTTGCTTCTTCGTCTTGGGATAAAGAAGAATTACAAGCTATATATAGTGTGATAGAAAAAGATATGTATTCTATGGGAAAGAGTGTTGTCCTCTTTGAAAAAGAATTTGCAAAATATCTACAATCTAAGTACTGTGTAATGGTAAATTCAGGTTCTTCTGCTAATCTTCTAGCAATCGCATCTTTATTTTATACACAAAAACCTTTGTTGAAAAAAGGTGATGAAGTAATTGTACCTGCAGTATCTTGGTCTACTACATATTTTCCATTGCAACAATATGGTTTAAAATTAAAATTTGTAGATATTGATTTAGAAACGCTAAATTTTGACTTAGAAGCACTTTCGGAAGCAGTTACTGAAAATACAAAGATAATTTTAGCAGTTAATCTCTTAGGTAATCCAAATAATTTTGATAAGATTAAGCATATTATTGGAATAAAAGATATCATCTTAATGGAAGATAATTGTGAATCTATGGGTGCTGAATATAAAGGAAAACAAGCGGGAACGTTTGGTTTGTTAGGTACTTTTTCTACTTTTTTTTCACATCATATGTCCACAATGGAGGGAGGATTGACTTGTACAGATAATGAAGAATTATATCATATAATGTTATCTATGCGTTCACACGGATGGACAAGACACTTGCCTTATGATAATAAAGTTACAAAAAAATCAGATGACCCATTTCAAGAATCATTTCGTTTTATACTGCCTGGATATAATTTGAGACCTTTAGAAATGTCAGGAGCTATAGGTATTGAACAACTAAAAAAACTACCTAAATTTTTAGAAAAAAGAAGAGAAAATGCTATTTACTTTCAGGAATTATTTAATGAAAGTGAGAACTTTTATATTCAAAAAAATATAGATAATAGTAGTTGGTTTGGATTTAGTTTAATTATAAAACCCACTTCTCCATTAAAAAGAGAGGAAGTTGTAAAAAAACTGCAAGATAATCATATTGAATGTAGACCCATAGTAACAGGTAATTTTGTGAAAAATGAAGTAATTAAATATTTTGACTATCAAGTACATGGAGAATTAAAAAATTCAGGCTACTTAGATAGTAATGGGTTTTTTGTAGGAAATCACCATTTTGATATTAAAGATAAAATACATCGTTTAAAAAACCTATTAGATTAGTAAAGAATGACTTATAAAATAAAACAGTTAGAGCCTTATTTAGGACAGCAAGAGATAGAAAATCTTACTCGAACTATAGAACAAAATTGGATTACGGAAGGTCCTTATGCCAAGAAATTTGTAGAAAAATTAAAACAAGAAACAAATGCTAAATACATAGTCTTAGCACCTAATGGTACATTAGCTTTATTTTTATCTCTATTGGCTTTAAATATTAAAGAAGGAGATGAGGTGATTGTACCCAATTTTACATTTATTGCATCTGCTACCTCCGTTGCTTTTACAGGAGCTAAACCTGTATTTATAGATGTAGAGTTAGAAACTGGAAATATAGATGTGAATAGGATAGAAGAATTGATAACACCCAATACAAAAGCTATTATGCCAGTGCATATGTATGGGCACTCATGTGACTTAGACCCTATTATTACGCTTGCTCAAAAGTATCATCTAAAAGTAATAGAAGATGCAGCACAGGGCTATGGTGTATTTTATAAGAGAAAACATGTAGGAACTTTTAGTGATGCAGGAACCATATCTTTCTATGCAGATAAAACAGTTACAATGGGAGAAGGAGCTGTTATTATGACTAATAATGAAAAATTATATAAAAAATTATTATTACTTAGAAATCAAGGACGCCCTCATAGCAGTACTTTTGAGCATCCTGCATTAGGAATGAATTTCAGAATTACAGATATGCAGGCTGCTATAGGTTGTACACAATTAGATAAGTTTGATGAAATATATAAAATAAAAACAGAAAATTATCTATTGTATAAAGAATTGTTACAAGATGTAAAAGAAATTACCTTTTTACAACAACCAGCTTACACGAACTTTGTTCCGTTTAGGGCAAATATATTAGTTGATAGGTTAGATGATTTGATCCAGTTTATGGAAGACAAAGGTATTCAAACTAGAAAATTATTTTTTCCATTACATAGACAACCTTGTTTTAAATACTTAGGCTATAAGAGTGAGGAGTTTCCAAATTCTAATAGATTAAATCAAACAGGACTTTCCTTACCTGTACATTGTTTGTTGAAAGAGGAAAATATTGCTTACATTTGTAAAACTATAACATCTTTTTTTAATTAAAGAAAGATTACAGTTTTGGATAAAAAACTAATATTAAAAATACAAGGAGGAATAGGTAACCAGTTATTTCAGTACGCTGCTGCTTATTCTATTGCTAAAAAGCATAATTTGAAATTGTATCTATATGCTCATTACGATTTAAATTATAAATGGATAAATCGTTGTTATCTAATGATTGGTCAGATAGTTAAAGGATTAAAAATCAAACAAAAACCAATATTAATAATGAAGTTATCTAGTCATAATTTCTTACCTTTTAAGTGTATTGGTAAAGGATTAGATATAATTTATAAACTCTTGAATAGGGATTATTTCCGAGTTCAATATAATGAAGATAAAGCTGATTCGAAATGGATACAATTATTTAATGAAGATTTATACAATAATCCTCCAAAGTGTGTAATGGGATATTTTCAGAGTTATAAATATTTTCAAGAATTTTCTGAGGAATTAAAAGGTTTATTTATTCAAGGAATGGTGTTTTCAGATGTTTCCTTAGGTTTTAAACATCGAATAAGCAACTCTAAAAATGCTACGGTATCAATACATTTTAGGGATTACCTTTACCCAGAGACAGGTGGTAAGTTAACTGCTGATACACATGGTATAATGAGTAAAAAATATTATACAAAAGCTCTAAATCATATACGAGAAAAAGAGAAAAAACAGTTATCTATTTTTGTGTTTTCTGATAACTTAAATAAAGCTAAAGAATTATTTAAAGATATAGTAACGGAGGGTAATATAGAATATGTTGAATATAAATATAAATATGAATGGGAAGATATGATGTTAATGTCTTTGTGCAATCATAACATTATAGCTAATAGTTCCTATTCTTGGTGGGCAGCTTACTTAAATCGACATAAGGATAAAATGGTAGTTGCTCCAAAAACATGGGGTAATTTGATATTAAGTGGAAAAGTTGATGATTTCTTACTTAAAAGTTGGATTAAAATATAAAATATGTTAGATAGAAATAAATATGACTGCATGATAGTTTGGAATAATGCTATGCAAAATCTAGATGGGAATGTAATCTCTTAAGAAAAAACCTAATTTTGACGTTATAATGATGATAAAACATCGGATAAAGAACTTTTAAATTAATGAAAACTTTGTATAGTATTGATTATTTTCTTTTTCCTAACTTAAAGAAAAATTTAAATTTCTTAAATCTTTAAGCAGAAATATTGCTTTCAAAATCGTATCTTTGCGCAGTATTTGCAACTATGCTCTGAGATATTGGGTCATTTGAGGTTGTGAATTGCTTTCAAAATTGTATCTTTGCAGAGTATTTGCAACTAGATTTTTTCTACCGTGCATCTCTGCAGGTTGTGAATTGCTTTCAAAATTTTATCTTTGCGAGTATTCGCAACGTAGGTTTTTTCTACTTTGCATCTCTGCAAATTGTGAATTGCTTTCAAAATTCTATCTTTGCAGAGTATTTGCAACAATTAATAATTATAAATTTATAATTATTATGTTGTAAATTGCTTTTAAAATTGTATCTTTGCGGAATATTCGCAATAATAATGATCTAAAGAAAAAATTTGTTTGTGTTGTGAATTGCTTTCAAAATTCTATCTTTGCAGAGTATTTGCAACATAATAATTATAAATTTATAATTATTATGTTGTAAATTGTTTTCAAAATTGTATCTTTGCAGAATATTCGCAATAATAATGATCTAAAGAAAAAATTTGTTTGTGTTGTGAATTGCTTTCAAAATTCTATCTTTACAGAGTATTTGCAACATTAATAATGATTAATTATTAATGTTGTAAATTGCTTTCAAAATCATATCTTTACAGAGTATTCGCAACATTAATCATTGATAATTAATCATTATACAGTTGTAAATTGCTTTCAAAATCGTATCTTTACAGAGTATTCGCAACATTAATCATTGATAATTAATCATTATACAGTTGTAAATTGCTTTCAAAATCATATCTTTACAGAGTATTCGCAACATTAATCATTGATAATTAATCATTATACAGTTGTAAATTGCTTTCAAAATCGTATCTTTACAGAGTATTCGCAACATTAATCATTAATCATTAATCATTAATCATTATACAGTTGTAAATTGCTTTCAAAATCGTATCTTTACAGAGTATTCGCAACAAAGAAGGGAATATTCTGTAAAGAATAGAGCAGCAGGAACAAATGTCTTTCATAAAAGGAAATGTTGCAATTCGTAATGGTTGTAGAGTAAGATGGGTGGAGAGAAATACTTCTGAAGAATTTGAAGGAATAGTAGTAAATAATTCTTATGGAGCTCTTAGCGGTCAGCATACTTTGTACTATATTGTTGAATAATGGTGATAAAAAAATGGTAAAAGGTATAAATAGGTTGTTAGATCATGCGAGGGAATGAAAGTAAGGAATTAGAAATAAAGACAAAATAAACCTGTAAATTAATCGTTTATCTATTTTTCATTGTATTTGGAAGAACCCTACTTTTTTCGTTTTTTTGTAGGGTTTTTTTATTTAAAATTAATGAATAACTATAATATTTATAAATTGCGATGAGGAAAATATGATACCAGATTACCTATATAGATTATTTTTACTATAGTTAAGCATACACGGGAATGGAATTTAAAAGACAAAATGCATTTCTGCACGCCTTGTTTCCACAAATAAAAATTTACCTATTTTGGATGATATTGGGATTGGTTTATACCGAATTTTGCAACGGTTGAGAATTGCATTGTTGCCGATTTTGACAAAACACAAAACAAATTAACATTTCACATTCAACAAAGGTTAGGGACATATAACAGAAAAGCAAAAAGAAAAACTAACTAAGGCATTTAAAAAAATTGCGGGCACCCCCTCTTAGTCCCCCTTTTTAAAGGGGGATTAAATACGCAAGAAAGTAGGGACCTGTCCCTACTTGCCTTTTATACCATGATGAACATCACTTTAATTTACCTTAATACCCCACCACTGATGCACTATTACCTATTTTTAGGTTATCTTCCCAACCAGACGCTTTTGCATTAGGTACCTGTATGGTAGTGAGCTGGCTACAACCTCCAAATGGCTCATCTCCAATAGTGGTTATGGAATTAGGCATTTTGATGGTCATAAGGGAGATACAACTTCTAAATATCCACTTTCCAATACTGGTTACGGAATTAGGGATCGTAATACTGGTAAGTGAAATACAAGCATTAAATGCCGATTTTCCAATACTGGTTACGGAATTAGGGATCGTAATACTGGTAAGTGAAGTACAATTCTGAAATGCCTCATTTCCAATACTGGTTACGGAATTAGGAATCATAATACTGGTAAGTGAAGTACAAGAAGAAAATGCCTCCGTTCCAATACTGGTTACGGAATTAGGAATCGTAATACTGGTAAGTGAATTACAAGAAGAAAATGCCCTCTCCCCAATACTGGTTACGGAATCAGGAATCGTAATACTGGTAGCGGAATAACAATTATAAAATGCCTCCGTTCCAATACTGGTTACGGAATTAGGAATCGTAATACTGGTAAGTGAAGTACAATGAGAAAATGCCGAACGTCCAATACTGGTTACGGAATTAGGAATCGTAATACTGGTAAGTGAAGTACAATAGGAAAATGTATAATTTCCAATACTGGTTACGGTGGTACCATTAATCATATAAGGAATGGTTACTGTTGTTAAACTATTTTTATCAACGCCTGTTTTAAGTGTTACTTCCCCACCACTACTTATTTTAAAAATATCAAGATAAATTTCAAACTGTGCGTTTCTAATGGTTACATCGTCTTTAGCATCGTGTTGTAAAACAATCGTAAGGGTAAGCGTACCTACTTTGTTATAACTCGTAATTTTAGCTGAAGTACCGCTCCCTGAAACCCTCGCACTTGTACCGTTTGTATGGGTAATGGTAACGGTTTTAATGGTGTAACCTGTCTTACCACTGCCCGTAACGCCTGCTAAGATTTCTGCATTGCTTATCTCCCCACTACTGCTAAACGGCTTCGTTTGCTTGGTCCAAGTTAAACGCGGTGCTGACGCCTTCGTAATTTCAAACTGTGCGTTGCTAAGGGTTACATCTGGTTTACTAGTGTGTTGTAAAACAAGGGTGAGCGTAAGCGTACCCACTTTGGTATAACTCGTAATTTTAGCAGCCCTGCCGCTCCCTGAAACCCTTGCACCTGTACCGTTTGTACTGGTAATGGTAACGGTTTTAATCGTGTATCCATTCTTACCACTGCCTGTAACGCCTGCTAATAGATCGGCATTGGTAATTTCGCCACCACTGCTAAACGGCTTCCTTTGCTTGGTCCAACTTAAACTTGGTACTGCATCCTTCGTAATTTCAAACTCCGCATTTCTAATAGTAGCATCTTTTTTAGTATCGTGTGCTAACACAAGGGTGAGCGTAAGCGTACCCGCTTTGGTATAACTCGTAATTTTAGCAGCCCTACCGCTCCCTGAAACCACTGCACTTGTACCTCCATCATTACTAATCGTAACGGTTTTAATGGTGTATCCTGTCTTACCACTGCCCGTAACACCTGCTAATAAATCGGCATTGGTAATTTCGCCACCACTGCTAAACGGCTTCGTTTGCTTGGTCCAGCTTAAACTCGATGCTGAACCCTTCGTAATTTCAAACACCCCACCAGTGATGTTTTTATCCTCCTTGGTATCGTGTTCAAATACAATCGATAACGTCAAGGTACCCACCTTGGTATAACTGACGATCTTAGCTGAAGTGCCATTACCTGAAACCCTTGCTCCTGTACCTGCTTTATTACTTATGGTTACTGTTTTTATTCGATAGCCTGTTTTTGTACCGCTAAGACCGTTTAATAATTCTGCGTTGCTTATCTCTCCTCCAGCACTATAAACCTTACTTTGTTTACGCCAACTCAAATCAACTGGTACGGGCATCTTCCTAATTTCAAACGCTGCATTACTGAGCGTTTTTTCTGGTTTGGTAGCGTGTTGAAGTACAAGCGTCAACGTCAAGATAGTGGCTTTGCTATAACCGACGATCTTAGCTGCAGTACCACTTCCTGAAACACGCGCACCACTGCCCCCTGAATCACTGGTAATCTGTACTGATTTGATACGATAGCCGTCTTTTGTACCGCGCACACCGCCCAATAATTCTGCATTGCTTATCTCTCCTGCGGGACTGTACACCTTGCTTTGTCTGCTCCAACTTAAAGGTACAGATACCACTCCACTGGTAAGTTCAAATTGTGCACCTGTTATGGTTTTATCTGCTTTGGTAGCGTGTTCAAATGCAAGTGTCAACGTCAAGATAGTAGGCTTGCCATAACCCACGATTTTAGCTGCAGTTCCACTACCTGAAACACGCGCACCACTACCCCCTGAATCAGTCGTAATCTCTACGGTTTTAATCCGATAACCTACTTTTGAACCTTCGAGACCTAACAACAATTCAACGTTGCTTATCTCCTCTCCAGAACGATAAGTCTTCAATTGTTTTACCCAAGTTAAATTGTTAGGTGCCATCATCTTTGTAATTTCAAATTGTGCACCCGTTATGGTTTTATCTGAGTTGGTATCGTGTTCGAGTACAAGTGTCAACGTCAAGATAGTGGCTTTGCCGTAACCAACGATCTTAGCACCACTGCCGCTTCCTGAAACCCTTGCACCACTGCCCCCTGAATCACTGGTAATCTGTACGGTTTTCATACGATAACCTACTTTTGAACCTTCCAGACCTAACAACAATTCAACGTTGCTTATCTCTCCACCCGAAGCATAAACCTTGCTTTGTTTTCTCCAGTTTAAATCCGAAGGAGCATCCCCCTTTGTAATTTCAAACGCTGCATTACTGAGCGTTACATCCAAATCTGATGTAGCATTGTGTTTTAAGTGCAAAGAAGCCGTAAAAACGCCCACCCGATTAAATTCTAACCTTAGATTTGGTGCAGTTCCATTGACCCTTACTATATCATTAGGATTCAGATTTGTAATCTCTTTTAAAGTATAGCCCGCCTTTTCACCTTTTACATGATTTAGAATTTCTGTAGCATTCAAATGCCCACCTTTTGTATATTCTTTGGTCAGTTTTTCAAAGGTCAATACTGGACGTAATATTTTTACCGTTACTGTATATTTTTTGCTCTCTCCATTCTCTGCGGTTACTGTAAACGATACTGGATTGCTCCAATCTTTCACTTTCGTTGGGTCGGGTTTGATCGTTGCCTTTGCCGATAACTTTACCTTTGCCGATAAAGAACTTATATCCGTTCCGTATGGTAACTCTATTAATAATGATAATGAGGTGCCGTTTAATTTGCCTTTATAAGTGCCTAATTCAAAGGAGATTATGGATGCCTCTTTGCTCTTTTCCGAAGGCTTATCTTCTTTATTACATTGGGTTAGTTGGCTCATAGAAAATATGAAAGCTAATAAACCAAAAAAATATCTATTTTTTATCTTTTTCATTTTAGTAATGATTTAAATGAGATGCAAATTTATTAAAAAATTAATTAGTAAACCAGAAAATAATTTTTTTTGAGTCTCAAAACAGGTACAAAAGAGAAATTATTTTAGTAGAGGCATCTTTATTTGATTTCAATACTTTTAAATTTCCAAACCTAAAGTTACTACGTGAACACTTAGTTAAAACTCTATAAAAAGTTATCGCAGTAAAATTTCAAAAAAAAATTGCGGGCGAAAGCCCGCAATAACTCTTTAAAAGAAACATTTCCCTGAGGATTGCTTATCACTAAACACTCAAAGAGATCTTAATACCCCACCACTCGCGCAGGATTATTATATTTTAGCCTATCACTCCAACCAGACACCTTATCTGTAGGTACCCGTATGGTAGTGAGCTTGCCACAATCGCTAAATATCTGAGTTCCAATACTGGTTACGGAATTAGGAATCGTAATACTGGTAAGTGTTCTACAACCATAAAATACTGCATCTCCAATATTGGTTACGGAATTGGGAATCGTAACACTGGTAAGTGATAGACAAAACATAAATGTCCCCCTTTCAATACTGGTTACGGAATTGGGAATCGTAATACTGGTAAGTGCTTTACAAATAACAAATGCTTCCTCTCCAATACTGGTTACGGAATTAGGAATCGTAATACTGGTAAGTCCAGTACAATTATGAAATGCCTCACGTCCAATACTGGTTACGGAATTAGGAAGCGTAATACTGGTAATTTTGCTACAACCACGAAATGCCTCACGTCCAATACTGGTTACGGAATTAGGAAGCGTAATACTGGTAAGTTCTCTACAATCGCGAAATGCCAAAGTTCCAATACTGGTTACGGAATTAGGAATCGTAATATCAGTAAGCCAGACACAATCTTTAAATGTCTCATTTCCAATACTGGTTACGGTGGTACCACTAATCATATAAGGAATGGTTACTGTTGTTAACCTAAGTCTGTCAACGCTTGCTTTAAGTGTTATTTCCCCACCACTAGTTATCGTAAAAATATCGCTATAAATATGAAACTGTGCATTTGAAATAGTTACATCTTCTTTAGTATCGTGTTCTAAGACAAGGGTAAGCGTGAGTGTACCTATTTTGTTATAACTGGTAATTTTAGCTGAAGTACCGCTGCCTGAAACCCTCGCACCTGTACCGTTTGTATTCGTAATGTTAACGGTTTTAATGGTGTATCCTGTCTTACCGCGTCCTGTAACGCCTGCTAATAGATTGGCATTGGTAATTTCTCCGTTCCTACTGTAAGCCTTCGTTTGTTTTGTCCAAGTTAAACGCGGTGCGCTTGTTTTGGTAATCTCAAACTCCGCACCTCTAATAGTAGCATCTTGTTTGTAGGGATGTTCTAATACAAGGGTAAGCGTAAGCGTACCCGCTTTGGTATAACTCGTAATTCTGGCCGCTCTGCCGCTCCATGAAACACGCGCACTGGTCATGCCACCATCATTAGTAATGTTAACGGTTTTAATGGTGTATCCTGTCTTACCACTTCCTGTAACACCTGTTAATAGATTGGCATTGGTAATTTCTCTGCTCCTACTGTAAGCCTTCGCTTGCTTGGTCCAAGTTAAACGCGGTGCGTTTGTTTTGGTAATCTCAAACTCCGCACCTCTAATAGTAACATCAGTTTTAATAGTGTGTTCTAACACAAGGGTGAGCGTAAGCGTACCTGCTTTGGTATAACCGGTAATTCTAGCCGCTCTGCCGCTCACTGAAACACGCGCACGGGTCATGCCACCATTGTTACTAATCGTAACGGTTTTAATCGTGTATCCATTCTTACCACTGCCCGTAACGCCCGCCAATAGTTCCATATTGGTAATTTCTCCGCCACTGCTAAACGCCTTCCTTTGATTGTTCCAACCTAAACTTGGTGCTGACGTCTTCGTAATTTCAAACTTTGCGTTGCTAAGGGTTACATCTTCTTTAGTATCGTGTTCTAAAACAAGCGTAAGCGTAAGCGTACCCGCTTTGTTATAACTCGTAATTTTAGCTGCTGTGCCGCTCCCTGAAACAGTCGCACTGGTTATGCCTCCATTATTACTAATGGTAACGGTTTTAATGGTGTATCCTGTCTTACCACTTCCTGTAACACCTGTTAATAGATTGGTATTGGTAATTTCTCCGCCGCTGCTAAATACCTTCCTTTGCTTGATCCAATTTAAAGACGGTGCACTTGTTTTGGTAATCTCAAACTGTGCGTTTCTAAGGGTTACATCTTCTTTAGTGGGGTGTGTTAAGACGAGGGTAAGGGTAAGCGTACCTGCTTTGTTATAATTGATAATTTTAGCTGCTCTGCCACTCCCTGAAACACGTGCACTGATCATGCCGCCATCATTACTAATAGTAACGGTTTTAATGGTGTATCCTGTCTTACCACTTCCTGTAACGCCTGCTAATAGATTGGCATTGGTAATTTCACCACCACTGCTAAACGGCTTCGTTTGCTTGGTCCAACTTAAACGCATTGCTGACGCCTTCGTAATTTCAAATTTTGCATTACTTAACGTTTTATCTGCTTTTGTATCGTGTTCAAATACAAGTGTCAATGTCAAGGTACCTGTCTGGGTATAACCAACGATCTTAGCTGCAGTGCCACTACCTGAAACCCTTGCACCTGTGCCTCCTGCACTACTGATGGTTACTGTTTTGATGGTATAGCCTGTCTTACCACTGCCCGTAACGCCTGCTAATAGTTCGGTATTGGTAATTTCGCCGTCACTGCTAAACGGCTTCGTTTGCTTTGTCCAAGTTAAAGATGGTGCTGCACGCTTTGTAATTTCAAATTCGGCATTACTTATCGTTACATCCAAATCTGATGTAGCATTATGTTTTAAGCGCAACAAAGCCGTAAAAACGCCCACCCGATTAAATTCTAACCTTAGATTTGGTGCAGTTCCATTGACCTTTACTATATCATTAGGATTCAGATTTGTGATATCTTTTAAAGTATAGCTTGCCTTTTCACCTTTTACATGCTTTAGAATTTCTGTAGCATTCAAATGCCCACCTTTTGTATATTCTTTGGTCAGTTTTTCAAAGGTCAATACTGGGCGTAATATTTTTACCGTTACTGTATATTTTTTACTCTCTCCATTTTCTGCGGTTACCGTAAACGATACTGGATTGCTCCAATCTTTCACTTTCGTTGGGTCGGGTTTGATAGTTGCCTTTAACGATAACTTTACCTTTGCCGATAAAGAACTTATATCTGTTCCGTAAGGTAACTCTATTAATAATGAGGTGCCGTTTAACTTCCCTTTATAAGTGCCTAACTCAAAGGAGATTATCAATGCGTCTTTGCTCTTTTTCAAAACTTTATTACTTTCTGTATCTTTACTACATTGAGTCATTGGAGTAATGAAAAGGATTAATGCTAATAAACTAAAAAAATATCTATTCTTTTTATTCATGATTTTTATATTTTTAAAATTAAATTTTACTTGTTCAAATGTTTATATACAAAAAAAATATATGGTTTAAATTTTAAATACTAATGCTCTATCACCAATAATTTAATTGCGGTGCAAATTTAGTAAAATAATTCATAAACGAATCAAAAAATAAAATGAAATATTTTTAAATTATAATTGAGGTGTCATATAAGCTTATTTATTTGCAAAAAGACTAATAAATTAAGGTTATATTTAAGTTATGAAAAATTTTAAAAATGAAACTATTATAGATTTTTTGATAAATTTAGATAAATTTAAAAGTGATAAAAACTGTCTTTTCTAATTATAAAGTATTCATTTTTAAGAGTTAAAAGAGTGTTTCTATACTATCCTCAATTTATCCTCCCAGTTTGCCAATAGATTTCATATACTGTTGAAAACCTCCTTTGGGGATCACAGTTATTTTTAGTGAGTTTCAATTAAAAAGGGGGATTAAATACGCAAAAAAGTAGGGGACAGGTTTTAAAAACTGTCCCCTACTTGCCTTTTATACCATGGTGAACATCACTTTACCTTAATACCCTACCACTGATGCACTATTACCTATTTTTAGGTTCGCTTTCCAACCAGACACTTTAGCTTTAGGTACCTGTATGGTAGTGAGCTTGCTACAACCTGTAAATGGCTCATCTCCAATAGTTGTTATGGAATTAGGCAGTCCTAATGACTGGTCATGAGGGAGGTACAATCTCTAAATGTCCACTTTCCAATACTGGTTACGGAATCAGGAATCGTAATACTGGTAAGTTTGCTACAACCATAAAATGCCCCTGTTTCAATACTGGTTACGGAATTACCCATCGTAATACTGGTAAGTGAAGTACATAACGTAAATGCGTTACCTTCAATACTGGTTACGGAATCAGGAATCGTAATACTGATAAGTGAACTACAAAAATGAAATGCCCTCCTTCCAATACTGGTTACTGAATTAGGAATCGTAATACTGGTAAGTGAAGTACAACCAAAAAATGCCCCATCGGCAATACTGGTTACTGAATTAGGAATCGTAATACTGGTAAGTTTGTCACAATTATAAAATGCCTCAAATTCAATACTGGTTACTAAATTAGGAATCGTAATACTGGTAAGTGATACACAATTCCTAAATGTATTATTTCCAATAATGGTTACTGAATTAGGAATCGTAATATGAGTAAGGTTCCTAAAATCCTTAAATGTATTATTTCCAATAATGGTTACGGTGATACCCTTAATCATATAAGGAATGGTTACTGTTGTTAAACTATTTCTGTCAACGCTTGTTTTAAGTGTTACTACCCCACTACTACTTATCGTAAAAATATCACGATAAATATGAAACTCTGCGTTTCTAAGGGTTACATCGTCTTTAGTATCGTGTTGTAAAACAATCGTAAGGGTAAGCGTACCAATTTTGTTATAACTCGTAATTTTAGCTGAAGTACCGCTCCCTGAAACCCGCGCACTTGTACCGTTTTTATTCGTAATGGTAACGGTTTTAATCGTGTATCCTGTCTTACCACTACCTGTAACGCCTCCTAATAGCTCGGCATTGGTAATTTCGCCACCACTGCTAAACTGCTTCGTTTGCTTCGTCCAACTTAGACTTTCTGCATTCGCTTTGGTAATCTCAAACTCCGCATTTCTAATAGTAGCATCTTCTTTAGTATGATGCTCTAATACAATGGTAAGCGTAAACGTACCTGCCTTGGTATAATTCGTAATTTTAGCAGCCCTGCCGCTCCCTACAACACGTGCACTGGTCATGCCGCCATTATTAGTAATGTTAACGGTTTTAATGGTGTATCCATTCTTACCACTGCCCGTAACGCCTGTTAATAGCTCGACATTGGTAATTTCGCCACTACTGCTAAACGGCTTCGTTTGCTTCTTCCAAGTTAAACTTTCCGCACTGCCCTTCGTAATTTCAAACTGTGCGTTTCTAAGGATTACATCTGGTTTACTAGTGTGTTGTAAAACAAGGGTGAGCGTAAGCGTACCCGCTTTGGTATAACTTGTAATTTTAGCTGAAGTACCGCTCCCTGAAATCCTTGCACCTGTACCGTTTGTACTGGTAATGGTAACGGTTTTAATGGTGTATCCATTCTTACTACTACCCGTAACGCCTGTTAATAGATTGGCGTTGGTAATTTCGCCACCATTGCTAAACTGCTTCGTTTGCTTGGTCCAACTTAAAAGCGTAATCTCAAACTCCGCATTTCTAATAGTAGCATCTTCTTTAGTATCGTGTGCTAACACAAGGGTGAGCGTAAGCGTACCCGCTTTGGTATAACTCGTAATTTTAGCAGCCCTGCCGCTCCCTGAAACCACTGCGCTTGTACCTCCATCATTACTAATCATAACAGTTTTAATGGTGTATCCATTCTTACCACTGCCCGTAACACCTGCTAATAAATCGGCATTGGTAATTTCTCCACTACTGCTAAACGCCTTCGTTTGCTTCCTCCAAGTTAAACTTTCCGCACTGCCCTTCGTTATTTCAAACTCCGCACCAGTGATGTTTTTATCCTCCTTGGTATCGTGTTCAAATACAATCGATAACGTCAAGGTACCCACTTTGGTATAACCAACGATCTTAGCTGCAGTACCATTACCTGAAACCCTTGCTCCTGTACCTCTTGCATCACTGATGGTTAATGTTTTCACTCGATAGCCTGTTTTTGTACCGCTAAGACCTGCTAACAACTCCCCATTGCTTATCTCTCCTCTATCACTATAAACCTTAATTTGTTTACGCCAACTCAAATCAACCGGTACGGGCATCTTTCTAATTTCAAACACTGCACTACTGAGCGTTTTTTCTGCTTTGGTAGCGTGCTGAAGTACAAGCGTCAACGTCAAGATAGTGGCTTTGCCGTAACCAATGATTTTAGCTGCAGTACCACTTCCTGAAACCGTGGCACCACTGCCCCTTGAATCACTGGTAATCTGTACTGATTTGATACGATAGCCGTCTTTTGTACCTCGCACACCGCCCAATAATTCTGCATTGCTTATCTCTGCTGGGGAACTGTAAACCTTGCTTTGTCTGCTCCAACTTAAAGGTACAGATACAGCTCTGGTAAGTTCAAATTGTGCACCCGTTATGGTTTTATCTGCTTTGGTATCGTGTTCAAATACAAGTGTCAACGTCAAGATAGTAGGTTTGCCATAACTGGTAATTTTAGCCGCTCTGCCGCTCCCTGAAACCCTTGCACCACTACCCCCTGAATCAGTCGTAATCGCTACACTTTTAATCCGATAACCTACTTTTGAACCTTCGAGACCTGACAACAATTCAACGTTGCTTATCTCTTCACCAGAACGATAAGTCTTCAATTGTTTTACCCAAGTTAAATTGTTAGGTGCCTTCATCTTTCTAATTTCAAACACTGCATTACTGAGCGTTTTTTCTGCTTTGGTAGCGTGCTGAAGTACAAGTGTCAACGTCAAGATAGTGGCTTTGCCGTAACCAACGATCTTAGCTGCAGTACCACTACCTGAAACCCTTGCACCACTGCCCCCTGAATCACTGGTAATCTGTACCAATTTTACACGATAGCCTTCTTTTGGACCCGATACACCGCCTAATAATTCAACGTTGCTTATCTCTCCTCCCGAAGCATAAACCTTGATTTGTTTTCTCCAGCTTAAATCCGATGGAGCAACCCCCTTTGTAATTTCAAACGCTGCATTACTGAGCGTTACATCCAAATCGGATGTAGCATTGTGTTTTAAGTGCAAAGAAGCCGTAAAAACGCCCACCTGATTAAATTCTAACCTTAGATTTGGTGCAGTTCCATTGACCCTTACTATATCATTAGGATTCAGATTTGTAATCTCTTTTAAAGTATAGCCATCCTTTGCACCTTTTACATGATTTAGAATTTCTGTAGCATTCAAATGCCCACCTTTTGTATATTCTTTGGTCAGTTTTTCAAAGGTCAATACCGGACGTAATATTTTTACCATTACTGTATATTTCTTGCTATCTTTTCCATTTTCTGCGGTTACTGTAAACGATACTGGATTGCTATAATCTTTCACTGTCTTTGGGTCGGGTTTGATCGTTGCCTTTGCGGATAACTTTACCTTTGCCGATAAAGAACTTATATCCGTTCCGTATGGTAACTCTATTAATAATGATAATGAGGTGCCGTTTAACTTGGCTTTATAAGTGCCTAATTCAAAGGAGATTATGGATGCCTCTTTGCTCTTTTCCGAAGGCTTATCTTCTTTATTACATTGGGTCAGTTGGCTTATAGAAAATATGAATGCTAATAAACCAAAAAAATAGATATTTTTTATCTTTTTCATTTTATTAATTATTAATGATAAATTATCAATAGTTCAATTATGGTGCAAATTTAATAACAAATATTAATATAACAAGAGAAATAAAATTTAATATCTTTAAATTATAATTGAGGTGTCAGTATAAACTTACTTATTTGCAAAAAGACTAATAAATTAAAGTTATATTTAAATTATGAAAAATTTTAAATGTATTATTTTTGAACTCTAAAAGTTCCAATTTAAGAGTTAAAAGACTGTTTCTATAATTATCCTACAATATCTTGAGTTTTTAAGTCGTTTAAAAAAGAAATGATTTTATCTGCTAATTCTCTGTTGTTAGATAATTTAGGGATTTTATTTTGTCCGCCCAGTTTGCCAATAGATTTCATATACTTTTGAAAACCTCCTTTGGGGATCACAGTTATTTTTAGTGGTTTCAATACTTTGCCTTTGATAAGGTCTTGGTAATATATATTTTGGCTTTGTAAACTCTCATCAATTACTTTAGCAAATTCTCTTATATCTTGTGGAAATTCTTCAAATTCTATAAACCATTGATGATACGGCAGTTCTCCATTTGTAATTATCTGAGGGGCTACTGTAAATTCATTCACTTGTACTTGCTTATCTTGCTCTATTGCTTTTTGTATCGCTTTTTCTACTTCCTTGACAATTACATGTTCTCCAAATGCAGATATAAAATGTTTTACCCTTCCAGTAACTTTTACCCTATGAGGTTCTAAAGATGTAAACTCTACAGTATCCCCTATATTATAAGCCCACAATCCTGCATTAGTAGAAATAATGATTACATAGTTTATCCCTAATTGCACATCATCTATACAAATTCTATCTTCATCAGTATGATTACCAAATTCACCTAAGGGAATAAATTCATAAAATATACCTGAATTGAGCCTCAATAACATCCCATTTTTAGCAGATAGTGTATCTTGAAAAGCAAAAAAACCTTCTGAGGCAGGATATAATTCTATATTATCCACTTGCTCACCTATAAGGGTTTCAAACCTTTTTCTATAGGGTTCATAATTTACTCCTCCCTGTATTAAAAGCGTGAGATTAGGAAATACTTCTTTAATATTTTGTTCGGAAGTTCGCTTTAATAATTTTTCAAAATACATTTGTAGCCAAGATGGAATACCACTTATCACCGTCATATCTCTTTGGATAGTTTCCTCTATAATATAGCTCAATTTGGTTTCCCAGTCCTCGATACAATTGGTCTTCCAAGAAGGCATATTGTTCCTTTGCAGATAACCAGGTACATAATGTGCTACAATACCCGAAAGTCGCCCTACCTTAATACCATTTTTGAGTTTATTTAATATAGGACTACCTTGAAGGAATATCATCTTTCCATTTAAGATATGTAGTTTACCAGTATTATACAGGTAAATTAATATAGTGTGTTTCGCACCTTTTACTTGATCTTTTATAGAGGATTTAGTAATGGGAATATATTTAACCCCAGAAGTAGTGCCCGAAGTTTTAGCAAAATACAGAGGTTTGCCTATCCATAGTACATCTTTTTGATTATCCAGAATACACTCTATATATGGCTTTAATGCCTCATAATCATATATGGGGACATTCTTTTTGAAATCGTGATAAGTATGTATTTGACTAAAACAATGCTGCTGACCAAACTGAGTATTTTTAGCAGTATTAATGAGCTTTCTTAAAACTTTTTTTTGCGTTTTTTTAGGATTTTTTGCCCACTTGCTTATTTGTAAATAGGTATATTTTGCCAAAATGCCTGCTAAAAAAAGTTTCATATTTAAATTTTTGACAGGGTTATTCTTTTGGTATAGAAAAATCTGACCTCACCTTGTCAAAATCTATAAAATCTTCGGGATTTACAGGTCTTTCATCTAACCATAATTCCAAACGAAATGAATTATTTGATGTTTTATCTATATCTCCTACAATATCACCAGCCAACACAATATCTCCCTGTTTTTTATATACTGCAGATAGGTTCTTATAAATGGATGTAAAATTATTTTTATAATTAATAATTACTATATAACCCAAATCGAGAGTTAAAGATTGGTAAACAATTACACCATTAGACATAGATTTTACAGACGATTTCCTTTTTAATGCAACTTGCACATCATACTTATTCTTTGTAGGATTGTATTCTTTTATAATTATTCCTTTTACAGGAGCATACAAATACCCCTTATTATTACTCGTTTGGTTTACAAAAAAAAGATTATACATCTCTTCCTGTTCTATTTGCTCTCTAAATATAGAATCTTTTTTAGACGCTGATAAATCTATTTTTTTCTTGTTCATCAATTTGCTATTTAAACTATCTATTTCTATTTTTTCAGGTGCGATCTTGCCTTTAAGTACACTTATCAAATTGTTTACATAATTACTATTCAAATATATTACCTTTTCTATAGAATCTATTTTAGAGAAATATTTTAATCCCTTCTTTCTCAATTCCGAAGAATCGTATCCTGGGATATATTCTTTTAGCGATGTATAAGATATAAGTAAATAAGTTCCTAATACAAGACAAAGAGATAAAATCCCTACTACCACAAATAGACTAAGCATTGTAAATTTAGTGATAAATTTTTCCTCAAAGCTTTCATCATCAGAGATGATTAATCTAAACTTGCCTCTTATATTACCTATTTTTTTCTTAAACACAACTAAGCTGTTTACTTGTTTTTAACTATTTCCTCAAAATCATCTACCGCTACAAAATAATGAGGATCTTCTAATACATTTACATCTACTATCTTCTCTGCTTTTTTAATAAGTTTTTTACAATCTCGACTTAAATGTCTTAAATGAATATTCTTATTCTTAGTCTCATATTTAACGGTAAGTTTATTTATTGCCTCTATACCAGAATGATCCATAACCCTAGAATCTTTAAAATCTATAACCACTTCATCAGGATCGTTCTCTACATCAAATTTACTTATAAAAGTCTGTACCGACCCAAAAAACAAAGGACCATATATTTCGTAATATTTTACGCCATTATATACAGATTTTCTAGCTCTTATCCTTATCGCATTATCCCAAGCAAAAACCAGTGCCGATATAATTATTCCAGCTATTACAGCCACTGCCAAATCAAATATTACAGTTAGTCCCGTTACGATCAAGATAACTAAAGCATCAGAAACCGGTATTTTATTTACTACCTTGAAGGTATTCCAAGCAAAGGTTCCAAATACAACCATAAACATTACTCCCACTAATGCCGCAATAGGAACCATTTCGATATAAGAAGATGCAAATAAGATAAAGAACAATAAACCCAATGCTGCTATGGCACCTGATAACCTACCTCTACCTCCTGATTTAATATTAATAATACTCTGACCTATCATAGCACAACCTCCCATTCCACCAAACAAACCATTTGTCATATTTGCTATCCCCTGAGCGATACTTTCTTTATTTCCGCTACCATGAGTATTGGTAAGCTCATCTACCAAGTTAAGCGTCATCAAAGACTCTATAAGACCTATAGCAGCCAATATTACAGCATAAGGTAATATAAATAAGAAATCATTCCAACTCCAATCTATCATAGGTATCTTAAAAGAAGGTAGTCCTGCTTTGATACCTGTACCTCCCCCAGATTGAATAAAAGATTTTACAGTTTGGGTCTCTACATCCCCAAAAATTACTATGGCAGAAACTACTAATATAGCTGTAAGGGCTGCTGGTATTTTCTTAGTTAATTTGGGTAGAACAAACATAATGCCCATTGTAAGTGCTATAAGAAATAACATCGTAACTAAAGGTACACCTTCGATCCAATGATCCTCTATTTTAAACATTTGAAGTTGAGACAAAAATATAACTATTGCTAATCCATTTACAAACCCCATCATTACAGGATGCGGAATAAGTCGTACGAATTTTCCTAATTTAAACACTCCAAAAAGTATTTGAATGCTGCCCATAAGTAATAGAGTGGCAAATAGGTACTGTATCCCCAAATGCTCATCAGGTGCTCCCATACTATTTCCTTCTTTTACTAAAGAAACCATTACTACTGCTAAGGCTCCGGTAGCCCCTGATATCATACCTGGTCTGCCTCCTATCAGAGCTGTAATAAGCCCCATCATAAAGGCACCATATAAACCTATAATAGGTGATATATCTGCTACAAAAGAAAATGCAACAGCTTCTGGCACCAATGCTAATGCAACTGTTAAACCTGACAAAATATCATCTTTGACAGAACCTTTACTCTTACTTATAAATGAAAATGACACTACTTTTTTGATAATCTTTTATTTTAATATTTCCATAATTTTTTCTGCTAGTTCTGTACCTATTCTATCTTGAGCCTCTAAGGTAGCTGCTCCTATATGTGGAGTAAGTGATAAATTTGGATTCATTAAAAGGTTAACTTCTGGCTTAGGCTCATTTTCAAATACATCTAAGCCCGCATAAGATATATGTTCTGTTTGTATGCTATCTATGAGTGCCTTCTCATCTAAAAGCCCACCCCTGGAAGCATTAATAATACCTGCCCCTTTCTTCATCATACTAAGTTGCTGTTCACCTATTACTGGTTTATCTTGAGCAGGAATATGAAGTGTAACAAAATCTGACTGTTTGAGTACCTCTTCTATGGGAACTGTTTTAAATTCAAAGGGTATTTTCTGTCCATTAAAAAATTCAAAATCAAACTTTACCTTATCTATAAACATATCGTAAATCAAAACTTGCATACCCAAACCTACTGCTATTTTAGCAACTTCCTGACCTATCCTCCCAGCTCCTATAATTCCTATTGTCTTTCTTCTAAGCTCTCTACCTTTGGTATATCTCTTTTTCAACCCCTTAAAATTCACATCTCCTTCTAAAGGCATATTCCTATTGGAATCATGTAGAAAGCGAACCAAAGAAAATAAATGGGCAAATACCAATTCCGCTACAGAAGACGATGACGCTGAAGGAGTATTGATTACCTCTATACCCTTAGCTATGGCATAATCTACATCTATATTGTCCATTCCTACTCCACCCCTACCTATAATTTTGAGGCTATAACAACAGGCATCTATAATATTTTTTCTTACCTGTGTGGCACTCCTAACCAGTAAAACCTTTATATGATTATCATTAATATAATCTATCAAATTATCCTGCGGAATGGTATCTGTAATAACATTAAACCCATTTTGTTCTAAGTATATCTTGCCACTATTCGATATACCATCATTTGCTAATATATTCATTGAACTTTTTTTTACTACCAAAATACAATCCAAAAAATTTAGAGAAACAAAAATACTATTTTTATTACGTTACTCAAACTCTACTTATTTTTCTAATGATTGATTTCAAATTAAACCTATAATGCGCTCATCACATCTACAAGAACTTGTACACTCTCTATAGGCATGGCATTATATATAGAAGCTCTATATCCTCCTACTGAACGATGCCCTTTTATACCGCTAATACCAGCTTCTTTACACATTGAATCAAATTTATCTTTTAAGAGAGTATCTGTAAGTAAAAAACATACATTCATTAGCGAACGATCTTCTTTAACTACTGTACCTTTGAATAACGGGTTTTTATCTATTTCATTATAAAGCAATGCAGCTTTTTTGTTGTTTTTCTTCTCTATTTCTTTAAGTCCTCCTATCTTCTTAGTATATTCTAAATTAAGCATAGATACATATATTGAAAATACCGGAGGAGTATTAAACATACTGCCTTTATCTATATGCGTTTGATAGTCCAACATTGTTGGAATTTGTCTATCTACCTTACTTAGTAATTCATCTTTTACAATTACCAGAGTAGCTCCTGCAGGTCCTAAATTTTTTTGTGCACCTGCATAAACAAGAGCATATTTAGATATGTCTATAGGTTTACTAAATATATCCGAAGACATATCTGCTATAAGTGGCACCTCTACATTTGGCACCTCTTTGATTTGAGTACCATATATGGTATTATTAGTTGTAATATGAAAATAATCTACACCATTAGGTATAGAGTAGTTTTTTGAGATATAACTATAATTTTTATCTTTAGATGAAGCCACTACATTTACTTTTCCATAACATTTAGCCTCTTTAATGGCTTTACTTGCCCAAGTACCTGTATCTAAATATGCCGCCGACCGGTTTAAAAAGTTAACGGGTACCATTAAAAATTGAGTGCTAGCCCCTCCTTGCAAAAACAAGATAGAATACCCCTGTGGGATTTCTAATAATTCTTTTACTAAATCTTTAGCTCTTTCTACCACCTTTACATACTCTTTCCTTCGGTGTGATATTTCCAAGATAGACAAACCTATCTCCGAAAAATTAAGTATTGCAGCACTCGCTTTTTGAATTACCTCCTGTGGAAGAATAGAAGGACCCGCACTAAAGTTATATTTTTCCATTTAAAAAATTAAAATACATTCCGACTACAAAATTAAAAATATTTTTGCTAAATCATAAATGAATCCAAATATAAGTTTAACTTTTTATATTCTGCCTTTTATAGACCTGTGTAATTCTCAACAGATAGGAGCATTCATCTTTTTACTCATCGATGAAAAACATTATAAAATTCATCCTCTTTTATAAGAAATTATTAAAATTAGTTATTTTTGCCTATTCATAATATTAATTCATTTTTTAAGTCATGAAAATAGCTGTAGTGGGTGCTACCGGAATGGTGGGAAATATAATGCTGAAAGTTCTAAACGATCGAAATTTCCCTGCCGATGAACTCTTACTTGTCGCCTCTGAAAGATCAATCGGCAAAGAAGTATCTTATGATGGAAAGATACTAACAGTGGTAGGACTTCAGAGCGCGTTAAACGATAAACCCAACATTGCTTTATTTTCTGCTGGTGGAGACACTTCATTAGAATGGGCTCCTAAATTTGCGAAAATAGGTACTACCGTAGTAGATAATTCATCTGCTTGGAGAATGGATGTTACAAAAAAATTAGTAGTTCCTGAGATTAATGCAAATCTTCTTAACAAAGAAGATAAGATTATTGCAAACCCCAATTGTAGTACCATTCAACTAGTGATGGTACTGGCACCACTGCATCAAAAATATAAAGCTAAAAGGGTAATTGTATCTACTTATCAATCTGTTACTGGTACGGGAATACAAGCTGTAAAACAATTAGAAGCAGAGTTTAATGGAAGAACCAATGAAAAAATTTACCCTCATCCCATCCATAAAAATGCACTCCCACACTGCGATGTATTCCAAGATAATAGATACACCAAAGAAGAGATGAAACTCACTAATGAGACGAAAAAAATACTACGAGATGACACTGTAAATGTAACTGCTACTGCTGTTAGAATACCTGTAGTAGGAGGACACTCCGAAAGTGTAAATATTGAATTTGAAAATGAATTTGACATCCATCAGGTAAAAGAACTATTACAAAACACTCCCGGAGTTCTTGTTCAAGATGATATACAAAATAATAAATACCCTATGCCTATATATGCAGAGGGAAAAGACGAAGTATTTGTAGGAAGAATAAGACGAGATTTCTCTCAAAAGAACACGCTAAATATATGGATTGTAGCAGATAATCTACGAAAAGGAGCGGCTACCAATACAATACAAATTGCCGAATACCTTATTGAAAATAAATTGATTTAAACTTCTTAAAAATGATAGATTATCCAAGTTTACAAGTATTTCCTTTGCAACGGTCTTATTTTATGAAATTTTTTGTAAAATGTTCTCTTTAAATATTTAAATTCTTAATCATCATATCGACTATTGATATTTAAAGACTTTCCAAGATATGCTTATCTACTACTTGAGGTAATGTTACTTTAAGAGTAGGAGTTCTTTCCATTTCTCTTTTAATGGCAAATAAGGCTTCCTTATTTCTTGCCCATGCTCTACGGTTAATCCCATTATTTACATCGTAAAACAACATATTTTTAAGTCTTACAGAAGCTTCTTTAGTTCCATCTAAAAGCATTCCAAAACCACCGTTGATCACTTCACCCCAACCTACGCCACCACCGTTGTGTATAGATACCCATGTAGCACCTCTAAAACTATCGCCTATTACATTTTGTATCGCCATATCAGCAGTAAATTTACTACCATCGTATATATTGCTCGTTTCTCTGTAAGGGGAGTCTGTACCGCTTACATCGTGATGATCTCTACCTAACACCACACTTCCAATTTTTCCCTGAGCGATAGCTCGATTAAATGCTTCTGCTATTTTAATTCTACCTTCGGCATCAGCGTATAAAATTCGAGCTTGTGAACCTACCACTAAATTGTTCTGATGGGCATCTTTTATCCAGTTGATATTATCTTGCATTTGCAATTGAATTTCCTTTGGAGAGGCTTCCATAATTTCTTGTAACACTTGCATGGCAATTTTATCCGTAGCATATAAATCTTCTGGTTTTCCTGAAGTACACACCCATCGAAAAGGTCCAAAACCATAATCAAAACACATAGGACCTAAGATGTCTTGTACATAGGATGGATACTTAAAATCTATACCATTATCTGCCATTACATCGCCTCCTGATCTTGAGGCTTCCAATAAAAACGCATTGCCATAGTCAAAAAAATAAGTACCTCTTTGCGTGTGTTTATTTATCGCTGTAGCTTGCCGACGTAAAGATTCTTGTACTTTTTCCTTGAATTTTTTTGGTCGATTTGCCATCATTTTATTGGATTCTTCGTAAGATAATCCTACAGGGTAATATCCACCTGCCCAAGGATTATGTAGTGATGTTTGGTCTGAACCTAAATGCACAAAAATATTTTCATCATAAAAACGTTCCCATACTTCTACTATATTACCTATATACCCTATAGAAACTACTTCTTTATTCTGTTGAGCCTTTAGTGTTCGCTCTACAACATCTTCTATATTCTCTATGATTTCATCTATCCAGCCTTGCTGATGTCTTTTTTTTGCTACTTCTGGGTTTACTTCAGCACATACCGTAATACATTTAGCAATGTTTCCGGCTTTAGGTTGAGCTCCACTCATCCCACCTAGCCCAGCAGTTAAGAATATTTTACCCTTTGTTGTTTCTCCTTGAAGTAAATTTTTCCTAAAGGCATTTATCACAGTAATAGTAGTACCGTGCACTATCCCTTGAGGTCCGATATACATATACGACCCCGCTGTCATTTGTCCATATTGTGTTACTCCCAGTGCGTTAAATTTTTCCCAATTATCTGATTGTGAATAGTTAGGTATCATCATACCATTAGTTACTACCACCCTAGGAGCTTCTTTGTGAGACGGGAATAGACCTGCAGGATGTCCTGAATAGATATGTAGAGTTTGTTCGTTTGTCATCTCACTCAGGTATTGCATAGTAAGCAAATATTGAGCCCAATTTTGAAACACAGCACCATTACCACCGTAGGTGATTAATTCTTCAGGGTGTTGTGCTACTTCAGGGTCTAAATTATTTTGTATCATTAACATAATAGCACCTGCTTGTATAGATTTATAGGGATAATATTCTAAAGGTCGAGCATATATTTGATAAGACGGCTTAAAACGGTGCATATATATTCTGCCATATTCTTTGAGCTCAAAGGCAAATTCCTCCGCTAACTCCCTATGCCATAACTTTGGGAAATAACGCAAAGCATTTTGGACAGCTAACTTCTTTTCATCAGTGTTGAGTATATCTTTTCTCTTAGGTGCAGGGTTACTTCCTTTGGGATATTTTTTTTTAGCAGGTAAAGTTGCAGGTATGCCCGCTTCTATCTCTTTTTGAAATTTTAAAATGTTAGTGTTCATATTTAAATGATTAATTATTAATTATCAATGATTAATTATCAATTATTTAATGTGATGTAAATTTATAAAAAAATTATCAATGAACCAGAAAAATAAATTTTTTTTGAGTCTCAAAACATGTATAGAGAGAAATTGTTTTAGTAGGGGGGACCTTTAGTAAAATTTCAAAAAAATTGCGGGCATCCGCTCTTAGTCCCCTTTTAAAAAGGGGGACTAAGGGGGGGTAAAAAGTATTCACCACCATTTTAGGACAGCCACGGGGCTCTCCCTACTACTTAATACCCCACCACTGATGCAGGATTACCTATTTTTAGGTTCGCTTCCCAATCAGACACTTTTGCATTAGGTACCTCTATGGTAGTGAGCTTGCTACAATTTCTAAATGGCTCATCTCCAATAGTTGTTATGGAATCAGGCAACTTGATTGTAGTGAGGGAGCTACAACCAAAAAATATCCACTTTCCAATGCTGGTTACGGAATTAGGAATCGTAATACTGGTAAGTGCGCTACAAGCATAAAATAATGTTCTTTCAATAATTTTTAACGAATTAGAAAGCGTAGCACTAGTAAGTGAAGTACAAGTAGAAAATGCCTTAGTTCCAATACTTTTTACGGAATTAGGAATCGTAATACTGGTAAGTGAACGACAATCCTCAAATACACCCTCTTCAATACTGGTTACGGAATTAGGAATCGTAATACTGGTAAGTGAAGTACAAGAATCAAATGCCGAAATTCCAATACTGGTTACGGAATTAGGAATCGTAATACTGGTAAGTGAAACACAAACTCGAAATGCAAACGTTCCAATACTTTTTACGGAATTAGGAATCGTAATACTGGTAAATGAACGACAATTTTCAAATGCCGAAACTCCAATACTGGTTACGGAATTAGGAATCGTAATACTGGTAAGTTTCGTACAGTCTATAAATGCGTGCCTTCCAATACTGGTTACGGTGGTACTGCTAATCATATAAGGAATGGTTACTGTTGTTAAACTATTTTTGTCAACGCCTGTTTTAAGTGTTATTTCCCCACCACTACTTATCTTAAAAATATCTCTATAAATATGAAACTGTGCGTTTCTAAGGGTTACATCGTCTTTAGCATCTTGTTCTAAGACAATAGTTAGGGTAAGCGTACCTGCTTTGGTATAACTCGTAATTTTAGCTGAAGTACCGCTCCCTGAAACCCGCGCACTTGTACCGTTTTTATTGGTAATGCTAACGGTTTTAATGGTGTAGCCTGTCTTACCACTGCCCGTAATGCCTGTTAAGATTTCTGCATTGCTTATCTCCCCACTACTGCTAAACGGCTTCGTTTGCTTGGTCCAACTTAAAGGCATAATCTCAAACTGTGCGTTTCTAAGGGTTACATCATTTTTAGTATCGTGTTGTAAAACAAGGGTGAGCGTAAGCGTACCTGCTTTGGTATAACTCGTAATTTTAGCTGCTCTGTCGCTCCCTGAAACCCTTGCACTGGTCATGCCGCCATCATTACTAATGGTAACGGTTTTGATGGTGTAACCCGTCTTGCCACTGCCCGTAACGCCTGCTAATAAATTGGCATTGGTAATTTCGCCACCACTGCTAAACGCCTTTGTTTGCTTGGTCCAACTTAAACTTTCCGCACTGCCCTTCGTAATTTCAAACTGTGCATTCCTAAGGGTTACATCTGGTTTACTAGTGTGTTGTAAAACAAGGGTGAGCGTAAGCGTACCCGCTTTGGTATAACTCGTAATTTTAGCTGAAGTACCGCTCCCTGAAACCCTCGCACCTGTACCGTTTGTACTGGTAATGTTAACGGTTTTAATGGTGTATCCATTCTTACCACTGCCCGTAACACCTGCTAATAGCTCAGTATTGGTAATTTCGCCACTACTGCTAAACGGTTTCGTTTGCTTGTTCCAAGTTAAAAGCGGTGCAGCATCATTCGTAATTTCAAACTGTGCATTTCTAATAGTAGCATCTTTTTTAGTATCGTGTGCTAACACAAGGGTGAGCGTAAGCGTACCCGCTTTGGTATAACTCGTAATTTTAGCAGCCCTACCGCTCCCTGAAACCACTGCACTTGTACCTCCATCATTACTAATCGTAACGGTTTTAAGGGTGTATCCATTCTTACCACTGCCCGTAACGCCTGCTAATAGATTGGCGTTGGTAATTTCTCCGCCTCTGCTAAACGGCTTCCTTTGCTTGGTCCAGCTTAAACTCGATGCTGAACCCTTCGTAATTTCAAACTCCGCACCAGTGATGTTTTTATCCTCCTTGGTATCGTTTTCAAATACAATCGATAAGGTCAAAGTACCTGCCTTGGTATAACTGACGATCTTAGCTGAAGTGCCATTACCTAAAACCCTTGCGCCTGTACCTCTTGTATCACTTATGGTTACTGTTTTTATTTGATACCCTGTTTTTGTACCACTAAGACCTCTTGATAATTCTCCATTGCTGATCTCTCCTCTAACGCTGTAAACCTTACTTTGTTTACGCCAACTCAAATCAGCCGGTACGGGCATCTTTCTAATTTCAAACACTGCATTACTGAGCGTTTTTTCTGCTTTGGTATCGTGCTGAAGTACAAGCGTCAACGTCAAGATAGTGGCTTTGCCATAACTGACGATCTTAGCTGCAGTACCACTACCTGAAACACGCGCACCACTGCTTGTTGAATCATCTGTAATCTGTACTGATTTGATACGATAACCTGTTTTTGTACCTCTCACACCGCCCAATAACGCTGCATTGCTTATCTCTGCTGGGGAACCATAAACCTTGCTTTGTCTGCTCCAACTTAAAGGTACAGATACAGTTCCACTGGTAAGTTCAAATTGTGCACCCGTTATGGTTTTATCTGCTTTGGTATCGTGTTCAAATACAAGTGTCAACGTCAGGATAGTAGGTTTGCCATAACCAACGATCTTAGCTGCAGTACCACTCCCTGAAACACGCGCACCACTACTTGAGGAATCATCCGTAATCTGTACGGTTTTCATACGATACCCTACTTTTGAACCTTCGAGACCTGACAACAATTCAACGTTGCTTATCTCTTCACCAGAACGATACCTCTTTAATTGTTTTACCCAAGTTAAATTGGTAGGTCCCATCATCTTTGTAATTTCAAATTGTGCACCCGTTATGGTTTTTTCTGCTTTGGTATCGTGCTGAAGTACAAGCGTCAACGTTAAGACGGTGGCTTTGCCGTAACCAACGATCTTAGCACCGCTACCACTTCCTGAAACCCTTGCACCACTGCCCCCTGAATCACTGGTAATCTGTACCAATTTTACACGATAGCCCTCTTTTGGACCCAATACACCGCCTAATAATTCCCCATTGCTGATCTCTCCCCCCGAACCATAAACCTTGCTTTGTTTTCTCCAGCTTAAATCCGATGGAGCAACCCCCTTTGTAATTTCAAACGCTGCATTACTGAGCGTTACATCCAAATCTGATGTAGCATTGTGTTTTAAACGCAACGAAGCCGTAAAAACGCCCGCCCGATTAAATGCTAACCTTAGATTTGGTGCAGTTCCATTGACCCTTACTATATCATTAGGATTCAGATTTGTGATCTCTTTTAAAGTATAGCCAGCCTTTTGCCCTTTTACATGCTTTAGAATTTCTGTAGCATTCAAATGCCCACCTTTTGTATATTTTTTGGTCAGTTTTTCAAAGGTCAATACCGCAGGTAATATTTTTACCTCTACTGTATATTTTTTGGTATTTCCATTTTCTGCGGTTACCGTAAATGATACTGGATTGCTCCAATCTTTTACTGTCTTTGGGTCGGGTTTGATCGTTGCCTTTGCCGATAACTCTACCTTTGCCAATAAAGAACTTATATCCGTTCCGTATGGTAACTCTATTAATAATGATAATGAAGTGCCGTTTAATTTGCCTTTATAAGTACCTAATTCAAAGGAGATGATGGATGCCTCTTTACTCTTTTCCGAAGGCTTATCTTCCTTATTACA
Source organism: Ichthyobacteriaceae bacterium (assembly GCA_965226285.1). GTDB lineage: Bacteria > Bacteroidota > Bacteroidia > Flavobacteriales > Ichthyobacteriaceae > CBDDCQ01. The sequence goes on along the minus strand of CBDDCQ010000001.1, from coordinate 174,757 downwards.
TTGGGTAAGTTGGGTAATGGAAAATATGAATGCTAATAAACCAAAAAAATAATTTTTTTTTGAGTCTCAAAACAAGTATAGAAAGAAATTGTTTTAATAGCGGCATCTTTGGTAAAATTTCAAAAAAATTACGGGCGAAAGCCTTTAAAAAGGGTGTATAAATACGCAAAAAAGTAGGGACAGGTCCCTACTTTTTTGCGTATTTATAACATGATGAACATCACTTTAATTTACCTTAATACCCCACCACCGATGCAGGATTACCTTTTCTTAGGTTCGCTTGCCAAGTAGTCACTTTTGCATTGGGTACCCGTATGGTAATGAGCTTGCTACAATCTCTAAATGGTTCATCTCCAATAGTGGTTATGGAATTAGGCAGTTTGATAGTCATGAGAGAGCTACAATTTCTAAATATCCACTTTCCAATACTGGTTACGGAATTACCCATCGTGATACTTGTAAGTGAAGTACAACCAAAAAATGCCCCATGTACAATATCGGTTACGGAATTAGGAATCGTAATACGGGTAAGTGAAGTACAAGCATGAAATGCCAAACGTCCAATACTGGTTACGGAATTAGGAATCGTAACACTGGTAAGTGAAGTACATTCAGAAAATGTCTGATTTCCAATACTGGTTACGGAATTAGGAAGCGTAATACGGGTAAGTGAACTGCAACCCTTAAATGTCTGAGTTCCAATACTGGTTACGGAATTACCCATCGTAATACGGGTAAGTGAAGTACAATAAGAAAATACGTACTGCCCAATACTAGTTACGGAATTAGGAATCGTAATACTGGTAAGTGAAGTACAACCATAAAATCCTTCACGTCCAATACTGGTTACGGAATTACCCATCGTAATACTGGTAAGTTTGGCACAAAGACTAAATGCACCCCGTCCAATACTGGTTACGGAATTAGGAATCGTAATACTGGTAAGTGAAGTACAACCAACAAATGCCGAACTTCTAATACTGGTTACGTTGGTACCGTTAATCATATAAGGAATGGTTACTGTTGTTAAACTACTTTTGTCAACGCTTGCTTTAAGTGTTACTTCCCCACTACTACTTATCGTAAAAATATCACGATAAATATGAAACTCTGCTTTTCTAAGGGTTACATCTTCTTTAGCATCGTGTTGTAAAACAATCGTAAGGGTAAGCGTACCTACTTTGGTATAACTCGTAATTTTAGCTGAAGTACCGCTCCCTGAAACCCTCGCACTTGTACCGTTTGTATGGGTAATGGTAACGGTTTTAATGGTGTATCCATTCTTACCACTACCTGTAACGCCTGCTAATAGCTCGGCATTGGTAATTTCGTCACCACTGCTAAACGGCTTCGTCTGATTTGTCCAACTTAAAGGTGGTGCTGACGCCTTCGTAATTTCAAACTGTGCACCTGTAAGGGTTACATCTTCTTTGCTGTGGTGTGCTAAAACAAGGGTGAGCGTAAGCGTACCAATTTTGGTATAACTCGTAATTTTTACAGCCCTGCCGCTCCCTGAAACAGTCGCACTTGTACCGTTTGTATGGGTAATGGTAACCGTTTTAATGGTGTAACCCGTCTTACCACTGCCCGTAACGCCTGCTAATAGCTCGGGATTCGTAATTTCGCCACCACTGCTAAACGGTTTCGTTTGCTTCGTCCAACTTAAACTTTCCGCACTGCCCCTCGTAATTTCAAACTGTGCATTGCTAAGGGTTACATCTGGTTTAGCAGTGTGTTGTAAAACAAGGGTGAGCGTAAGCGTACCCATTTTGGTATAACTCGTAATTTTGGCTGAAGTACCGCTCCCTGAAACAGTCGCACCTGTACCGTTTTTATTCGTAATGTTAATGGTTTTAAGGGTGTAGCCCGTCTTACCACTGCCCGTAACCCCTGCTAATAAATCGGCATGGGTAATTTCTCCGCCACTGCTAAACGGCTTCGTTTGCTTTGTCCAACTTAAACTTGGTGTTGCACCCTTCGTAATTTCAAATTCTGCACCCGTTATGGTTCTATCTTCTTTCGTATCATGTTCAAATACAATCGATAAAGTCAAAGTACCCGTCTTGGTATAACCCACGATCTTAGCTGAAGTGCTACTACCTGAAACCCTTGCACCTGTACCTCCTGCATCACTTATGCTTACTGTTTTTATTCGATACCCTGTTTTTGTACCGCTAAGACCTCTTAATAATTCTCCATTGCTGATCTCTCCTCCAAAACTATAAACCTTACTTTGTTTACGCCAAGTTAAATCAGCTGGTACGGGCATCTTCCTAATTTCAAATTGTGCATTACTGAGCGTTTTTTGTGGTTTGGTAGCGTGTTGAAGTACAAGCGTCAACGTCAAGATAGTGGCTTTGCGATAACCAACGATCTTAGCTGCAGTACCACTTCCTGAAACCCTTGCACCACTGCCCCCTGAATCAGTCGTAATCTGTATTGATTTGATACGATAGCCGTCTTTTGTACCGCGCACACCGCCCAATAATTCTGCATTGCTTATCTCTCCTGCAAGACTGTACACCTTGCTTTGTCTGCTCCAACTTAAAGGTACAGATACAGCTCCACTGGTAAGTTCAAATTGTGCACCCGTTATGGTTTTGTCTGCTTTGGTAGCGTGTTCAAATGCAAGTGTCAACGTCAAGATAGTAGGCTTGCCATAACCCACGATTTTAGCTGCAGTTCCACTACCTGAAACACGCGCACCACTACCCCCTGAATCAGTCGTAATCTCTACGGTTTTAATCCGATACCCTACTTTTGAACCTTCGAGACCTTCTAATAATTCAGCATTGCTTATCTCCTCTCCAGAACGATACCTCTTCAATTGTTTTACCCAAGTTAAATTGGTAGGTGCAGCCATCTTTGTAATTTCAAATACTGCCGCCGTTATGGTTTTATCTGCTTTGGTAGCGTGTTCAAATACAAGTGTTAAGGTCAAGTTACCCGCTTGCGTATAACTACCAATCTTAGCTGAAGTGCCACTCCCTGAAACCCTTGCACCTGTGCCTCCTGCATCACTGATGGTTACTGTTTTAAGGGTATAGCCTGTTTTTGTACCGTTAAGACCTGCTAATAATTCCCCATTGCTGATCTCTCCACCCGAAGCATAAACCTTGCTTGGTGTTCTCCAGCTTAAATCTGATGGAGCAATCCCCTTTGTAATTTCAAACGCTGCATTACTGAGCGTTACATCCAAATCTGAGGTAGCATTGTGTTTTAAGCGCAACGAAGCCGTAAAAACACCCGCCCGATTAAATGCTAACCTTAAATTTGGCGCACTTCCATTGACCGTTACTATATCATTAGGATTCAGATCTGTGATCTCTTTTAAAGTATAGCCCGCCTTTTCACCTTTTACATGCTTTAGAATTTCTGTAGCATTCAAATGACCACCTTTTGTATATTCTTTGGTCAGTTTTTCAAAGGTCAATACTGGAGGTAATATTTTTACCTCTACTGTATATTTATTGGTATTTCCATTTTCTGCGGTTACCGTAAACGATACTGGATTGCTCCAATCTTTCACTGTGGTTGGGTCGGGTTTGATCGTTGCCTTTGACGATAACTCTACCTTTGCCAATAAAGAATTTATATCCGTTCCATAAGGAACCTCTATCAATAATGAGGTGCCGTTTAACTTGCCTTTATAAGTGCCCAATTCAAAGGAGATGATGGATGCTTCTTTGCTCTTTTCCGAAGATTTATCGTCTTTAGTACATTGGGTCAGTTGGCTTATAGAAAATATGAATGCTAATAAACCAAAAGACTAATAAATTAAAGTTATATTTAAATTATGAAAAATTTTAAATTTGTTTTTATTATTTTTGAACGTTAAAAATTCCAAATTAATAATTTACGCTTATCCTATTTTAATAATTTTCGAATAACTCATCAAAATCTGTAGTGGTGTATGGTTTTGTTAGTTCTATAAGTTTTTGACCTTTTATAATTTTTCTGGCTTTGGTTATATCATTGGCAAAAATTCTATCTACAGTAATATGGTTAATATGTTCTCTAATATATGTATGTACTTTTTCTAAGACTTCACTAGACTTTAAAGGACGTTTAAAATCAAAGGCTTGAGCAGCACAAATGAGCTCACAAGCTAAAATATTCTCTAAATTTTCACAAACTTTCAATGCCTTACGTCCTGAAATAGAACCCATACTTACGTGATCTTCTTGTCCGAGGGAGGTAGGAATACTATCGGCACTTGCGGGAAAACAAAGTCCTTTATTTTCACTTGCTAACGCGGCAGAAGTGTATTGTATCATCATAAATCCAGAGTATATACCTGTTTCTTTAAGTAGTAATTTTGGGGTATTTTCTGCTTTGCCTTCTAATGAGAAATAAGACCTTCTATCAGAAATACTACCGAGTTCAGCAGCAGCTAAGCAAGCGTAATCTAACGGCATTGCCAAAGGTTGCCCGTGAAAATTACCTCCACTAATGGTCAAATCTTTAGAAAATATAATAGGATTATCAGTAATGGCATTCATTTCTATTTCTACGGTTTCCTTTAGGTGTAACCATGCCGAACGTGAGCTGCCATGTACTTGTGGCACACATCTTAGCGAGTAAGGGTCTTGCACACGGTTACAATCTGTATGTGATTCTATAATTTTAGAATTCTTTAATAATTGCCAAATCCTTTGGGCTACATGTATATTGCCTTTAAAGGGTCTTATTTTATGCAAATTTTCATGGAATGGCATCTTAGATGCCAATAGCCCCTCTATCATCAAAGCTGTAATAATGTCGGCTTGGTTTAGGCAATTGTGTAATTTGTGTACCACCATTACTGCGTGTGCCAGAATAAATTGTGTACCATTGATAAGTGCCAAACCAGCTTTGGGTTCAAGTTGAATAGGAAGTAAATTAAATTCTTTTAATACTTCGTTAGCCGGTTTTCGGTCTCCTTTATAATATACTTCTCCTTCGCCTAATAAAGGAATAAATAAGTGAGCTAAAGGGCATAAATCCCCTGAAGCTCCTACCGAACCTTGCTCGGGTACTACTGGAATTATATCATTTTCAATATGCCACAAAATGCGGTTGATCACACTCATCGAGACACCTGAATAAGCTTGTGCAAAAGAGTGAATTTTTAATATCAGCATTAACTTGGCAATATCTTTAGGTATAGGTTTTCCTACGCCCACACTATGACTCAATAAAATATTACGTTGTAACTCACTAGTTTGTTCTTTATCTATAATCGTATTACATAGAGGTCCAAAACCTGTATTGATACCATAAACCGCTTTGTCTGCGTATGCAATAGCTAATACTTGATTGTGGCAATGTGTGATCTTTTCTTCTGTTTCTTTAGTAATATTTGTAGATAATGTTCCCTTTAATATCTGTAAGGCTTTTCCTACTGTTAAATGATCTAATCCGTATCTAAACATTTTTTTATTTAAATCTTTTACATTTCCTTCAAAGTTTTACCTGTTTTTTTCCACTCCTCCTTACTGTTAGCAATACCTCCCGTACAAATACTATATGCCTCATTTGGTGAATTAAAGCGATAGTCTTCAGTCAAGCGATATTTCCCATTTTCTAATTCTACAAATTCTTTTAATATTTTTTCTCGTTTCTCTTTTCGTTTTTTTGATGCTCTTTTTTCAAATGAAGGTGTAACCTCCTTTTGTATGGTACTTCCAGCTAATACTGTAAAACCGTTTCCATCATAATATCCTCGTGCAATAGTATCTTTTCTTTTACAAAAAAATATTTCATGTTGTTCTTCTTTCTGTTTTATTTGTTCTTTTGTAGTACGGTTGGGAATATTGGAGGTGTTTAAAGGTTGTTTTTCTTTCTGTTTTGTTTTTTCTTTTGTAGTATTACTTCTAAAAATAGAAATACCTATAAATTCTGTAATAAATTTTATTTGCTCGAAAAACTTTTTTACATCAGAAACTTCGTGTTTCTTTAATGTAGGATCTTTAGGATTTTTATTCTTATTTTCAATGGAACAATTGCCACATTTATCTGCTTCTTTAATAGCTAAACATTCTAAATATTTTGTATATGTTGTGTTAAGACTGTTAGATTCAGAAGTAAAAATTATAGCTTTTTGAACAAAAGTTTTTTTATCATCATTCATGTGACCCCTAATTCTTTCTAAAAAATCCTCGCTTTGCCCAATATATATTTTAGTTTCATATATTTTGTCAACCTTCAATCTATTGCCCTCCTTGTGAGCCACTTTGACTTGAATCGCATTTTTTTGCTCTCCTTCCCCTATTAAAATATATAAACAAGGTTTTTTTAATTCACGTGTAACTTCATCAAGTGTATCTTCATCATGTATATCGTCTTTGCTGATATTTTTGAATTTTGCTTGAGGGATCACAGATGCACCCATATTAAAATCATTGCTTTGAATTCGTTGTATTCCCTCAATTTTACCATCTACTAAATGTGTAGTAATCGTTTTTCCCATATTTTTTTAATATATATAATTTATTAAATTGTAAATGTTATAATTACCTACTTTTCATAGTATTTTTTGATAATTTTATGTATTACAAACATAAGAAAAAATTTTGACATGGCAAAGCTTTTTCTTAATTTTTTTTAGATAAACTTGTCTAACTTGCTAATTCTCATAGTAAACTCTGCTGTTTCCGCTCCATTTTTAAAACTACTTTTTACTTTAGGACTGGTTCAAACATACTCTTTTTAAACTCAATTTGCTTATTTACACGTCTGTAAAATAAAACGTTCTTACTGAATAAACTCAATAAAAATATTCTATATAAATAAAAAGTTTATCATTCCCTAAATGATAATTTTACGGGTGCAACTATTTTAGGATAAAGTATATAACTTTATTATCTATTGATGTTTTTTGCCTACCTTATACCTTTTATACCATACCAATAGAGCGATACCTACTAGTACATAAGGAAATGCCATAAGGTATAAAATTCCCCCATTGATACCCTCAGCCATATTGTTTCCTTCTCCAGTTTCTACCACGGCTTTACACATAGAGCACTGGGATTTTATTACATCCGTATAAAAGAATAGAACAAATAAATAAAGTATTTTTTTCATGTTATTTTTTAATAATAAGGCATCATAAATACATACACTAATACCCCTGTAACGGCTACATAAAGCCATATAGGAAGTGTCCATCGGGATATTTTTTTATGCTTTTCTAAATTATGGGTAAGCCCTCTATAAAAAGAAAACAAAGCTAAGGGAACGATAAATATGGCAAATACTATATGAGTAATAAGAATAAAGAAATACAAATACCGTATCAACCCTTCGCCTCCATAAGGTGTAGGAGAGTGCTCTAATTTTGAAACCACATAAGATACAAGGAATATAGAGGAGAATATAAAAGCTATTGTCATCGTTTTTTTGTGGGCATCATATTTCTTGTTCTTTACTTGTATAAATGCTAATATAAGCAATATAGCTGTAGAACCGTTCAATACAGCGTGAAAAAAAGGTAATGAATCTACCTTAGCACCTATGAGTTCATACCTTTCTGGCAGGTATATCAATAGTGCAACTACAATGGGAATTATGATAGACAATGCATAAATAATGGGAACAAATATATTATCTTTACTCTTCATTTAATAATATAGTTATATCTTCCTTTAATTTTTGAATTTCTTTGGGATTAGTACCAAAATACACTGCTTTAGGGGTACCGTTTTCCACTCTAGATCTTATATTACCTTTTTTATCTACCAAAACAAAATATTCAGAATGAACAAACCCACCTTCAGCTATTTCATCTTCTTTAGCCGTTACAAAATACCCTTTTAATGCCAAATTATAAATATACCTTTGATCTCCAGTAAGAAAATTCCAATTTGGAGAAACTACACCTAATTTATTTGCATACGCCTTGAGCACTTCAGTGGTATCGTACTCGGGATTTACGCTGAAAGATAAAATTCCAAAGTTCTTATGCCCAAAAAAGTGATTTTGTAATTTTAACATATTGGCATTCATATCTTTACAAATGTTAGGACAAGTGGTAAAAAAGAATTCTGCTACATATACCTTGCCTAAATAATCCTTATTTGTAATGTATTTTCCATCTTGATTGACTAACTTAAAGTTTGGGACTCTCTGTATGGTTGCTAATGCTGTTTTTCCTTTTTCTGCTCTGTAAACAAACTGCTTAACAACCCAAAAGATAAGTAATCCCCCCAATATAAATATAATAATCCAGTTTTTTTTCATTACATCTTATACTTGTTATTCTTTTTGAGTTCCATGCTATATTCGGCTAATAACACTTGTATATCATCTACCATTTTTTTTAGCATAGATACATCGTTACCATTATATTTAAATGGCTCATTAGGATGACTTTCAGGATACCCAGCTCTTACATGAATATCCTTATCTATGATAAAGAAATAGGGTGAATAATAATTTTTATTCAATGTATTAAAAAGATTCAATTGCTCATTGAGTAGTAATATTTCATTTTCTATCATGGATACAAAATGCCATTTATCTTCAGAAAAAGAAGTGCTTACAGAGGATAATTCTTCTATAATTTCCTTTTTATTTCCCACTATAAAAGAAACCATTTGAAAATCAGGATAACGATGATATTTTTCATATAATTTTTTAAGTCCATTCAAACTTACATTTCTACTCTCATTGTTGAACTTTCCGAGAAAGTGGATAATACTGATTCGATTTGCTAATATCTGTTTAATATTTTTAAAAACAAGTGCATTATTATGATCACTTTCTAAAAAAAGACTATCCACTATAGGCAATCTATCAAAATGGTGTTTACCTGTAGTTAATCCTAAATAAACAAAAGAAGGAAGCAATAATATAGCAATCAATATTGCCCATTTCTTTTTATGTTTCATCACCCCAATATATCATAGGTATAAGCTGCTTCTATCAATACGATAAAAGCCAAATAAGGTATAAAAATATATAAGGGTAGCGTAACGCTTAATCTCATACCTTTTTTCTCGTCTTTTAGATGCATAAAGTACCAAACAATATAATAAGCCTTGAGTATAGTAAGTATCAAAAACGACCAATTTAGCAAGCTAAGATGAAGTAATTCTGTACTCACTAAACCTTTTGGCTTAATGATACCTAATATCACTTCTATAGTTGTAATAATTAGTAATATTAAAAATATTATCCAAATCCACTTTGTTCCTTTATTGTGATTTCCCATTTTGAATAGTGTTTTATGATTAGATCATTTATACCAAGTAGAAGAATGTAAATACAAAAACCCAGACCAAATCTACAAAATGCCAATATAGTCCTACTTTCTCTACCATTTCATAACTTTTTCTCTTTTCATAAGTACCCAAAAGTATATTTATAAATATTACAATATTAATAATAATACCTGTGAATACATGGAATCCATGAAACCCAGTAATAAAAAAGAACAAATCAGCGAATAATGTTTTACCATATTCATTTTGTTTTAGGTTTGCTCCTTGTACTATCTGAGCCCCGTCAAAGTATTTCATAGCTTCTGCTTGGGGTACAAGGGTTCTATTACTAAGTCTTAGGTTTAATTCTGGATGCTTTGCAAAAGCCTCTTTTACTTGCTCTACAGAATAGGTGGTGTGTTTGCCATGGGGCTGGTTGCCTACAAAACTTGCTAAGGTTACTTTTTCTCCTTCGCTATTGGCAAAGTGTACAACATCACCTCCTCCTTTGAGTGCCATAGCTCCATGCGAACCATGTATAAAGTGGTTCCATTCCCACGCTTGAGAAAGCAAAAATATAAGTCCTCCTATAATAGTGAGAAACATATAAAAGGTAACCTTTGCCTTTTGCATCTTGTGTCCTGCATCCACTGCGAGCACCATAGTAACTGAAGAAACAATAAGTATAAAACTCATCAATGCTACATAGAGCATAGGATATTCTCCATCTAAAAATGGGAAATGAGTAAATACCTCATCTGCTAAGGGCCATGTATCTGGAAACCTATACCTCATAAAACCATAAGTAGCCAAAAAACCAGCAAATGTAAGTGCATCTGAAACGATAAAGAACCACATCATCTTTTTACCATAACTAACTTTAAACGGTTCGTTTCCTCCGTCCCAAGTACCTGTTTTGTGTTCTATTGTTGTTGTATTCATGTTAATTTCAATATAAATGTAGTCTGCAAATTTAGTTAAAAAGCGATAGAAAAATACTCAACTCAAGCATTTTTATTTTATTTTTACTGAATAAAAATAAGGAATATAAAAAGGTATATCCACAATATATCCAAAAAGTGCCAAAATATGCATGATATTTCTAATCCCAATGTTTTTCCATGCAAGTATTTACCTTTATAATTTTGGTACAAAACTATCATTAGAGAGATTACTCCTGCCAATACATGTAGTAAGTGTAATACCGTAATTACATATATAAAAGATCCTGAGATATTGCTGTTTTTACCTGTGAAAAACACCCCATTTTCTACCAATGTTCCAAAACCTGAAAATTGAGTATAGAAAAATATCAACCCCAATCCCAGTGTAACGGCTAATAACTTAGTAGCTTTATCCTTATCTTGTCTTTTTGCAAAAAATTTAGCAAATTCTATTGTGATACTGCTCAATAGAATGACTGCTGAACTCACATAAAACATATAGGGAAATTCTATAGGTATCCAATCTTCAGATTCTCTTCGTACCAGTACAGCACTGGTAAGACCGGCAAATGCCATTACTATACTTATGATAGCTACCCATATCATAGGTTTACCTACTTTTCGTTTTTCCTCATAAGATAATGTATTCATAACTTTTTAAATTTTAATGTATTTATCTGTTAAAAACTTTATCAATAATATATACCAATTGTACTAAAGGCAAATATATTACTGCCATGAGCATCATTTTTTTTGCAGTAGCATTAGTCTTTTCCTTAATCATTTTTATAGCATAATACAATATATATAAGCCCAGTGAAAACACCAATATTCCAGAAACACCAGATAAATTTAATCCTTTTAGTAAACCTGATGCAGGAAACAGTGATACTGGGATCATAATCAAGGTATATAAAAATATTTGCAAAGCGGCAATATTATCTTTTTTTCCTGTAGGCAAAAGTTTAAACCCTGCCTTTTTATAATCTTCATCGAGCAACCAAGCAATTGCCCAAAAATGGGGGAATTGCCATAAAAACTGAAAGAGAAAAAGAAATAAGCCAACTTCATCAAATCTATCTGTAGCTGCAACCCAACCCAATGCAAAAGGAATAGCACCAGGAAATGCTCCCACAAGTACTGAAAGAGGCGTTTTAGTTTTCAAAGGGGTATATGCCAATACATATATAAGCATGGAAATAAAGCCCAACGTGAAAGTTTTAACATTGATCAAATAAAGCAAATACAGCCCAAGTGTAGCACATAAAAAACCAATCATAAGTCCTGTATTTACAGACATTCTTCCTGCGGGAATAGGTCTGTTTTTAGTTCGTTTCATTACCTTATCTCTATCCCTTTCTATTACTTGATTGAAGGTATTAGATGACCCTACCATCAAATAACCTCCTATTACAAGTGTGCATAATTGTTTCCAATCTACTGTATCTATTCCCAAAAGGTAACCTATCAAAGCTGAAAATACAACACTTATAGTCAATCCAAATTTTGTAATTTGTTTAAGATCTAAAAGCATGGTTTTAAAAGATGTATCCTGTTTCACTATATTTTTGCATTTCATATCATCAGAATAAAAAGAATATCTTTAATTTTTTCAAGTGGCAAAGATAAATAATACTTCTGAAATATAAAACGAATACATGAGCATAGTTTCTAAAATTACCCTCTCAACTGTTTCATTTTTAAATAGAACTTGCATGAGAGATACGAAAGATAAAATATTCTAAAAATACTATGATCGCCCGTAAACATTGACTTACAGGCTTTTTTTGCAATGTTGCCAAGCTCAACACTGCACAGAAATGATACAACTGGCTAAAAAAAAAATAAAAAAACACGAAAAAAGAAAAAATAAATCTATATTTGCATTAATATTTTGAAGCAATTCACAATAAGGATTATTCCGTTGTGAAAACATTTTAAAGCGGCAAATGTCAGGCAAATGGCGTTTGTCGCTTTTTTATTATTTTAACTAATAACTCTTATATCGTATGCATAAAAAAATACTTGGATTAGATTTGGGAACAAATAGTATCGGTTGGGCTTTGGTGCAAGAAGATGAAAATGAAGAAAATTCTAAAATTATTGATTGTGGTGTGAGAGTGGTGCCTCTTACTACTGATGAAAAGGATAACGTTGAAAAAGGCAAGAGCATTACCACCAATGCTGACAGAACTTTAAAAAGAGGTGCAAGAAGAAGTAATTTCCGTTACAAATTAAGAAGGCAACGTATTATAAATACCTTTAAAAAGATAGGTTTTATAAATAACGACTACATACAAGTAGAGAATATTAAGCATCAATTACTAAAACTTCGTGCTAAAGCCCCCAATGAGCAATTATCTAAGGTAGATTTTGTAAGAGTACTACTTTTAATTAACAAGAAACGAGGATATAAAAGTAATAGAAAAGAAAAGAGTTCTGAAGATTTAGGACAAGCTGTTGATGGTATTGAAATTGCTAAAATATTAAACGATCAAAATATAACCGTAGGACAATATGTATTACAAAAGATACAGGAACGAAAAAAAGAAAAGAAAATATACGAAGTTCCTGCATTTTATAAATCTGATTTGCAAAAGGAATTTGATAGTATATTCGATTTTCAACAAGAGTTTTATCCCGATATATTGACCGATAAACTCAAAAAAGAATTAGACGGATTAAATAAGAAAAAAACTGCGAACGTTTTTAAGTCTATTTTTGTAAAAGAATTTAAAAATAACGCTCTTCAAAAATGGGAGGAATTAGAAGATAAATACCCCCAAATTTTAACCGCCAAAGCCAAAGAAACTTATTTTGAGAATCCAAAAATAAAACTAGAGGAAATAGAAAAATTCTTTAACAGCAAGCTAAACGTTGTTTTACCTACAAAATATATTGCAGAACCCAAAGGAAAAAGTGATGAAAAACAATTGCAACAGTACACTTACCGTGCAGATGCTTTAAACAGACAACTTGACATTACACAAGTAGCTTACATTTTAATAGAAATTAATAACCAAATCAATAAAGTTAGTAAACACTTAGGTGTCATCAGTGATAGAAGTAAAAAATTGCATCTTGAGGATAAAACTGTAGGGCAATACTTATATGAACAAATAGAACGCAATCCACATACCAATCTAAGAAATCAAGTATTCTACCGAAAAGATTATATCAAGGAATTCGATGCCATTTGGCAAGAACAGAAGAAACACTATCATGAACTAGATTCTAAATTAGAAAAAGAAATTAAAGATACTATCATTTTTTATCAAAGACCTTTAAAATCTTGTAAGCATCTTATTTCATCTTGTGAATTTGAAAAGCACCATAAAGCATGTCCCAAATCTTCTCCTCTATTTCAAGAATTTAGAATTTGGCAAAATATTAATGATCTTACCTTTACTAATGTTAAAGATAAAAGCGAACTAAAATTAGATTTGGAACGTAAACAAGATCTCTTTGAACATGCTAATTTAAAATCCCGTCTTTCTAAAAAAGAGATATTCAAAATTTTAGGATACAACCCAAAAGATTGGGAATTGAAACTTAAAGATAAAGATAAAGGCTTAGAAGGAAACCGTACAAATCATTCATTATGTCATGCTTTTCAAGCTATTTTAAAAGAAGAAGACCATGAGTTTGATTTTTATATTTTAAAAAAAGGAGAATGGGAATTGGATTTTTCTAAAAGGCGTGCTGCTGAGATTAGAACAGAAATAAACACTGTATTTAAAAGTTTAGATATTAATACTGATGTTTTAAACTTTGATAGTAACTTAGCGGGGAATGATTTTGATAAACAACCTTATTTTCAATTATGGCATCTCATTTATTCTGTTGAAAACGATGAAACGTTAGTCCAAAAACTTCACGAAAAATTTGGATTTAAAAAACCTCATGGTAAAATACTCGCTCAAATAATAAGGTTAGAGTCTGATTATGGAAAGCTTAGTGCTAGAGCTATTAGAAAAATTTTACCTCATCTAAAAGAGGGACACCCATACAGTAAGGCATGTGAATTAGCAGGATACAATCACTCTCACGCGCTCAATAAAAAACAAATAGAAAATAAACCTACAAAAGACACTTTAGATTTACTACGCAAGAATGCGCTTAGAAACCCCGTAGTAGAAAAAATCTTAAATCAAACTATCAACACTGTAAACGAAATTATAAAAACATACGGAAAGCCCGATGAAATAAGAGTAGAACTTGCGAGAGAACTTAAACAGAGTAAAGAAGAAAGGGAAAAAACGACCCAGCATATTAAAGATGCTACTAACAAAAACGAAGAAATAAGAAAAAAATTACAAAGTGAATATAAGATTGAAAGGGTTACAAGAAATGATGAGATTCGTGATAAACTTTGGGAAGAGACTAAAGGAATATCCATTTATACAGGAAAACTCATAAAACGATGCGATCTATTTACCAATAAATACCATATTGAACATATTATACCTAAGTCAAAATTGTTTGATGATTCTTTTTCTAACAAAACACTCTGTGAAAGCAAATTAAACCAAGATAAAAGTAACCAAACTGCCCATGATTTTCTCAAAGATAAATACAATGAAACAGAGTTTAAAGAGTATTTAAATAGGGTTGAAGAATTTTATAAAAAAGAGTTGATAAGTGAAACCAAAAAAGAGAACTTGCTAAGGGAATCTTCTGAAATACCTAAAGATTTTTTAGAACGAGACTTAAGAAATTCACAATATATAGCTAAAAAAACTACTCAAATATTAGGTGATATTTGTAAAATAGTGCATACAACTACTGGAAAAGTTACTAATAGATTAAGAAAAGACTGGGGATTGGAAGATATTATGAGAGAAATTAATTTTGACAAGTATGAAAGGTTAGGACTTACTTATACTGAAAAAGGAAAACATGGAGATACTCTTTACAAAATAAAAGACTGGACAAAACGAAACGACCACAGACACCATGCTATGGACGCACTCACTGTAGCATTTACAAAACATAGTTATATACAATACTTAAATAATTTGAATGCCAAAAGTGACAAAAATAGTATCATCTATGGTATACAACAAAAAGAACTTTACTGGGACACTAAAAAAAAGAAACTAATATTTAAGAAGCCCATCCCAAATTTTAGAAGAGAAGCTAAATTATTTTTAGAAAAAATTTTAATATCATTTAAAGCTAAAAATAAAACAGTAACCAGAAATACTAATAAAATTAAATGTAAAGATGAGTTTGGTAAAAATACGTTTAAGAAACAAGTAGTATTGACTCCAAGAGGTCCCTTACACGAAGAAACTTTATATGGAAAAATAAAACAATATGAAACTAAAAAACTAAAAATAGATGATAAACTCAATTTAGATAAAATAAATTCTATAACCAACGATAAACATAAAAATGCCCTTAAAAAGAGATTACAAGAATTTAATAATGAACCTAAAAAAGCCTTTTCTGAAGATAACCTTACTAAAAATCCTATCCTCGATGGTAATGGTAAGAAACTTCCTGAAAAATTAGTAATTTTTAAAAAACTAAAAATAGATGATAAACTCAATTTAGATAAAATAAATTCTATAGCCAACGTTAAGCATAAAAATGCCCTTAAAAAGAGATTACAAGAATTTAATAATGAACCTAAAAAAGCCTTTTCTAAAAAGAACCTTACTAAAAATCGTATTCTCGATGATGATGGTAAGAAACTTCCTGAAAAATTAGTAACTTCTAAAGAAATCTATACCATTAGAAAAGAAGTTAACCCAAAACTTAATATTGAAAAAATAGTAGATGAGGGCATCCAAAAAATCCTCCAAAATAGAATTAAACAATACAATGGAGATAAGAAAAAAGCACTCTCTAACTTAGAAGAAAACCCTATTTACCTAAACGAAGAAAAAAATATTCAAATTAAAAGAGTTTCTATAACAGGAATTACATCTGCCGAGTCTATCGAAAGGAAAAATACCAAAGGAGAAATTACTCATACTGACTTTGTACAAACAGGTAATAATCACCATATAGCAATTTATGAAGATGAAAAAGGAAATTGGCAAGAAGACGTAGTAAGTTTTTGGGAAGCTGTAGAAAGAAAAAAACAAGGGTTACCTATTATTGATAAAATAAAAAATCGGGATAAGGATTGGAAGTTTTTATTTAGTATGGCTCATTAATGACTATTTTATATTTGGTAGCGATGAATTTAATCCTCAAGATATTGACTTTACGGATCCTAATAATTTTCAAGAAATCAGCAGACATTTATTTAGAGTGCAAAGTATTAGTTCTAACGATTACAGGTTTAGAAACCATTTAGAAACTACTGTAAATAGAGATTTAGAAAGAATTTGTAAGTATAGAATTCAGAGCCTGCCTAATACAAAAAACAAAGATAAACATCTTTTAAATAAAGCAATAAAGGTACGGATAAACCAATTAGGAAAAATTGTAAAAGTAAACAACCCTCACAAAAATGTGCATAAGTATGAATAATTGTTTCTAATTTACTGTATCTATTATCCAATATGAGATATAAAATGAGTATTGGGATAGTTCCTAAAATTACCCTATCAACTGTTTCATTTTTAATAGAACTTGCATGAGAGATACTAAAAAAAATATTCTAAAAACACTATGATCGCCCGTAAACATTGAATTACATGCTTTTTTTGCAATGAGGCTGGCAAAACGGATTAACGTATTTGCAATGTTGCCAAGCTCAACACCGCACAGAAACGATACATTGGCTTAAAAAAAGAAACAAAAAACACGAAAAAAGAAAAAATAAATCTATATTTGCAATTGAAATTTTGAAGCAATTCACAATAAGGATTATTCCGTTGTGAAAACATTTAAAGCGGCAAATTTGTCGCTTTTTTATTATTTTGCTATTATAATATGGATAGTGTGCATAAAAAAATACTCGGATTGGATTTGGGAACAACTACTATTGGATGGTCAGTTGTAGAAGAGCATGAAAATAGAGAAAATTCTGAAATTATTGAAAAAAGAAAAAAAAACACGAAAAAAGAAAAAATAAATCTATATTTGCAAGTTGAAATTTTGAAGCAATTCACAATAAGGATTATTCCGTTGTGAAAACATTTGAAAGCGGCAAATTTCATTTGTCGCTTTTTTATTATTTTGCTATAATATGGATAGTGTGCATAAAAAAATACTCGGATTAGATTTGGGAACAACTACTATTGGATGGTCAGTTGTAGAAGAGCATGAAAATAGAGAAAATTCTAAAATTATTGATGGTGGTGTAAGAGTAGTGTCTCTTACTATTGATGAAAAGAATAACTTTGAAAAAGGCAATAGCATTACCATCAATGCTGAAAGAACTTTAAAAAGAAGTTCAAGAAGAAATAATTTCCGTTACAAATTAAGAAGGCAACGTATTATAAATACCTTTAAAAAGATAGGTTTTATAAATAACGATCACATACTTAGAGAAGAAGGAAAAAAAACTACTCATCAATTACTAAAACTTCGTGCTAAAGCCCCCAATGAGCAATTATCTAAGGTAGATTTTGTAAGAGTACTACTTTCAATTAACAAGAAACGAGGATATAAAAGTAATAGAAAGAAAGATAATTCCGAAGATTTAGGACAAGCTATAGATAATATTGAAATTGCTAAAATATTAAAAGATCAAAATATAACCATAGGACAATATGTATTACAAAAGATACAGGAACGAAAAAAAGAAAAGAAAACTTATGAAGTTCCTGTATTTTATAAATCTGATCTGCAAAGGGAATTTGATATTATATTCGATTTTCAACAAGAGTTTTATCCCAATATATTGACCGATAAACTCAAAAAAGACTTATACGGATTAAATAGGACACAAACTGCGAGTGCTTTTAGGTCTATTTTTGTACAAGAATTTAAAAATAACGCTCTTCAAAAATGGGAGGAATTAAAAGATAAATACCCCAAAATTTTAACCGCCAAAGCCAAAGAAACTTATTTTGAGAATCAACAAGTAAGATTAAATGAAATAGAGAAATTCTTTAAGAACAGCCTAAACATTATTTTACCTACAAAATATATTGCAGAACCCAAAGGAAAAAGTGATGAAAAACAATTGCAACAGTACAGTTACCGTACAGATGCTTTAAACAAACAACTTGACATTACACAAGTAGCTTACATTTTAATAGAAATTAATAGCCAAATCAATCAAGCGAGTAAATACTTAGGCATCATCAGTGATAGAAGTAAAAAATTGCATTTTAAGGGTAAAACTATAGGGCAATACTTATATGAACAAATAGAACGCAATCCACATACCAATCTAAGAAATCAAATATTCTACCGAAAAGATTATATCAATGAATTCGATGCCATTTGGCAAGAACAGAAGAAACACTATCATGAACTAGATTCTAAATTAGAAAAAGAAATTAAAGATACTATCATTTTTTATCAAAGACCTTTAAAATCATGTAAGCATCTTATTTCAGACTGTCAATTTGAAAAGCACCATAAAGCATGTTCCAAATCTTCTCCTCTATTTCAAGAATTTAAAATTTGGCAAAATATTAATGATCTCACCTTTACTAATGTTAAAGATAAAACAGAACTAAAATTAGATTTGGAACTTAAACAAGTTCTCTTTGAACATGCCAATTTAAAATTCCGTCTTTCTAAAAGAGAGATATTCAAAATTTTAGGATACAACCTGAGAAATTGGAAATTGAACTTTGAAGACTTAGAAGGAAACCATACAAATTATTTATTATATCAGGCTTTTCAAGCTATTTCAAATGTAGAAGGCTATGAGTTTGATTTCTCTATGAGTGCTGATGAGATTAGAAACACTATAACAAAAATATTTAAAAGTTTAGATATCAATACTGATGTTTTAAACTTTGATAGTAACCTAAGGGGTAATGATTTTGATAAACAATCTTATTTTCAATTATGGCATCTCATTTATTCTATTGAAAACAATGAAAAGTTAATCCAAAAACTTCACGAAAAATTTGGATTTAAAAAATCTCATGGTAAAATACTCACTCAAATAAGGTTAGATTCTGATTATGGGAATCTCAGTGCTAGAGCTATTAGAAAAATTTTGCCTCATCTAAAAGAGGGATACCCATACGATAAGGCATGTCAATTAGCAGGATACAATCATTCTCACGTGCTCAATAAAAAACAAATACAAAGTAAACCTATAAAAGACACTTTAGATTTACTACCCAAGAATGCGCTTAGAACCCCTGTAATAGAAAAAATCTTAAATCAAACTATCAACACTGTAAATGAAATTATAAAAACATACGGAAAGCCCGATGAAATAAGAGTAGAACTTGCGAGAGAACTTAAACAGAGTAAAGAAGATAGGAAAAAGATGATCGCTCATATTAGAGATGCTACTAAAAAAAATGAAGAAATAAGAAAAAAATTACAAAGTGAATATAAGATTGAAAAGGTTACACGAAATGATATTATTCGCTATAAACTTTGGGAAGAGACTAAAGGAATATCCATTTATACAGGAAAACCCATAAAAGTATCCGCTCTATTTACCAATAAATACAATATTGACCATATTATACCTACAGCAAAATTGTTTGATGATTCTTTTTCTAACAAAATACTCTGTGAAAGAAAATTAAACCAGCATAAAAGTGACCAAACTGCCTATGATTTTCTCAAAGATAAATACAATGAAACAGAGTTTGAACAGTATAAAGATAGGGTTGACGAATTTTATAAAAAAGAGTTGATAAGTAAAACCAAACGAAGTAAATTACGAATGAAATCTTCTGAAATACCTGAAGATTTTATAGAACGAGACTTAAGAGATTCACAGTATATAGCTAAAAAAACCATTCAAATATTAGGTAATATTTGTAAAAAAGTGCATACAACTACTGGAAAAGTTACTGATAGATTAAGAGAAGACTGGGGATTGATAGATATTATGAAAGAAATTAATTTTGACAAGTATGAAAGGATAGGACTTACCAATACTGAAAAAGGAGAAAAAGGAGATACTATTTACAAAATAAAAGGCTGGGCAAAACGAGACGACCACAGACACCATGCTATGGACGCACTCATTGTAGCATTTACAAAACCTAGCCATATACAATACTTAAATAACTTGAAAGCCAAAAGTAACAAAACTAGTAGCATTTATGGTATAGAACAAAAAGAACTTTACCGAGACCATAAAAATAAACTAAGATTTAAGAAGCCCTTCCCAAATTTTAGAGGAGAAGCTAAATCAGTTTTAGAAAATATGTTAATATCATTTAAAGCTAAAAATAAAACAGCAACCAAAAATATTAATAAAATTAAAATTAAAGATAAAAATAAGTTTAAGAAACAGGTAGTATTGACTCCAAGAGGTCCCTTACACAAAGATACTTTGTATAGAAAAATAAAACGATATCAAACTAAACAAAAAAAAATAGATGCTACACTCGATTTACATAAAATAAATTCTGTAGCCAACTTTAAGCATAAAAATGCCCTTATAAATAGATTACAAGAATTTAATAATAACTTTAAAAAAGCCTTTTCGGGTAAAAATAGCTTTACTAAAAATCCTGTCCTTGATTGTAATGGTAAGACACTTCCTGAAAAAGTAAAATTAGTAACTTTTAAAGAAATCTATACCATTAGAAAAGAAGTTAAACCAGACCTTAAGATTGAAAAAATAATAGATAAAGGCATCCAAAAAATCCTCCAAAATAGAATTGAACAGTACAATGGAGATAAGAAAAAAGCACTCTCTAACTTAGAAGAAAACCCTATTTACCTAAACAAAGAAAAAAATATTCAAATTAAAAAAGTTTCTATAACAGGAATTACATCTGCCAAGCCTATCAAAAGGAAAAATACCAAAGGAGAAATCATTCAGACTGACTTTGTACAAACACGTAATAATCAACATATAGCAATTTATGAAGATGAAAAAGGAAATTGGCAGGAGGAAGTAGTAAGTTTTTGGGAAACTGTAGAAAGAAAAAAACAAGGTTTACCTATTATTGATAAAATAAAAAATCGAGATAAGGGTTGGAAGTTTTTATTTAGTATAGCTCAGAATGACTATTTTATATTTGGTAACGATGAATTTAATCCCCAAGAGATTGACCTTACGGATCCTAATAATTTTCAAGAAATCAGCAAACATTTATTTAGAGTGCAAAAAATTAGTTCTAAGGATTACTATTTTAGAAGCCACTTAGAAACTAATGTAGATAGAGAAAGAGTAGTTAGTGGAAAAAACCATCATACTAATGAAGATTTAAAAGGAATTTGTTATTATGTAGTAAAGAGTCTGCCTAATATAAAAAACAAAGATAAACATCCTTTAACTAAAGCAATAAAGGTACGGATAAACCGATTAGGAAAAATTGTAGAAGTAAACAACCATCACAAAAATGTGAAATACTCTGAGTCATCAAAAGTTTGATTAGTATTTATCATATTGTATCTTTATCTAAGAACTTGCCTCTAAAACATAGTAAAAAGAGATGGTAAAAAAGACTTTATTTTTTGGTAACCCTGCTTACTTGAGTACCCAAAATGAGCAATTAGTAGTAAACTATCCCAATGATGGAGTCAAAAAACAAGTCCCCATAGAAGATATTGGTTTTATTGTTTTAGAACATCCTCAAATTACCATTACCAATAAACTATTAGAAAAAATCACTCAAAACAATGTAGCCCTTATCAATTGTGACGCAAGTCACCATCCTATTGGATTACTTATGCCATTAGATGCGCATACTGAACAAAGTGAAAGATTCAAATATCAAATCTCTGCTACTAAAACCCTTAAAAAAAATTTATGGAAACAAACTGTAGTAGCAAAAATTAAAAACCAAGCAGAACTTCTAAAACAAAGAGGTATTCCTCACGACAATATGCTGTATTGGGCAGAGAGAATTACCAGTGGAGATCCTAAGAATCAAGAAGCCAGATCAGCTGTTTACTATTGGAAGCAAATCTTTAAAATGGAATTTATAAGAGGACCAAATGAAGAAATGCCCAATGGCTTACTCAACTATGGATATGCTATACTTAGAGCTTTAATTGCTCGTTCTTTAGTGAGTAGTGGTTTACTTCCTACATTGGGAATATTTCATAAAAATAAATATAATGCCTATTGCTTAGCTGATGATATTATGGAACCCTACCGTCCATTTGTAGATAGATTGGTTTGTGATTTTGTAGATAATCAAAATTATGAAGAACTTACTATAGAACATAAAAAACATCTATTACAAATTATTACCATGGATGTTATGATCGGAAATAAACAGAGTCCACTGATGATAGCCTCTAGTAGAACTACAAATTCACTGTATGAATGCTTTAAAGGAGTATCTAGAAAAATCCTATATCCAAAATTTATATAAATAATGACCAAATATGGAAATCACAGTACTTTTCTCAACGCTTATCGGAGTATGTGGGTAATGGTACTATTTGATTTACCTACAGAAAAAGCAAAAGACAGAAAAATAGCAGCTAAATTTAGAAAGCAACTTTTAAACGATGGTTTTAGGATGTTTCAATTTTCTATTTATATGCGGTTCTGTCCCAGTAAATCTAATGTTGAGGTACATATTAAAAGAGTAAAAAATCATCTTCCACCTTATGGAAAGATAGGAATCATTACAATTACTGATAAACAATTTGGCGATATAGAACTTTTTTATGGTAAAAAACCTATGGAAAAGGATACTCCATCTCAACAATTAGAATTGTTCTAAAAGGAATAATTAAATAAAAAAACAGCCTTTAAAGGCTGTTTTCTATAATTGTAATTCAAGTTTTAAACTATTGAATATCAAAAACTTAAACCACTATCTGTTGCGAATACTCCGCAAAGATACAAATTTTGAAGCAATTTACAACCTCCCGTAAAACTACTGTTGATTTAGTTTTGTTGCGAATACTCCGCAAAGATACAAATTTTGAAGCAATTTACAACCCTTTCAGTTAAGATTGCTACTTCCCTCTTTGTTGCGAATACTCCGCAAAGATACAAATTTTGAAGCAATTTACAACTAGTATTGGTGTAGTTTAGGGGTTTCTTCGTTGCGAATACTCCGCAAAGATACAAATTTTGAAGCAATTTACAACCCTCCCTGTACCTATATATAAGATATATAGTTGCGAATACTCCGCAAAGATACAAATTTTGAAGCAATTTACAACTCATAACATCCAAAGACGAGAAATGATAAGTTGCGAATACTCCGCAAAGATACAAATTTTGAAGCAATTTACAACTAAAGTATTAACATCTTATAACTTAAATAGTTGCGAATACTCCGCAAAGATACAAATTTTGAAGCAATTTACAACTGTAAACTATTGAAAGCGTTAATAATAATGGTTGCGAATACTCCGCAAAGATACAAATTTTGAAGCAATTTACAACTATTAATAGTTTATCAAAGTAATAGGTACAGTTGCGAATACTCCGCAAAGATACAAATTTTGAAGCAATTTACAACCATGGACCCATGTAAATAAAAAAAACATTAGTTGCGAATACTCCGCAAAGATACAAATTTTGAAGCAATTTACAACTTGAAAATGGGGACCCTAAATATCCAATCTGTTGCGAATACTCCGCAAAGATACAAATTTTGAAGCAATTTACAACCCCTTTACGACCATCCTTCAATTCATTCAAGTTGCGAATACTCCGCAAAGATACAAATTTTGAAGCAATTTACAACTTCAACAAGCAAAATGGTAATTATAGTATCTTCGTTGCGAATACTCCGCAAAGATACAAATTTTGAAGCAATTTACAACCTATTGGTTTATCTATTTTAAAATCATCTTGTTGCGAATACTCCGCAAAGATACAAATTTTGAAGCAATTTACAACCTCCTCCTGCTCCTGCTCCTGCTCCTGCTCGTTGCGAATACTCCGCAAAGATACAAATTTTGAAGCAATTTACAACTTCCTATAATTAATTTGCAGTCCTCTTTAGTTGCGAATACTCCGCAAAGATACAAATTTTGAAGCAATTTACAACTTCTCATACTTATATATTTTACTCAACGTGTTGCGAATACTCCGCAAAGATACAAATTTTGAAGCAATTTACAACTTCATATTTGTCCTGAAATTTAACATATAAGTTGCGAATACTCCGCAAAGATACAAATTTTGAAGCAATTTACAACATCATGTTACTCAAGAATATATCTATAGGAAGGTTGCGAATACTCCGCAAAGATACAAATTTTGAAGCAATTTACAACTCATACCAATTTTGCCAAATTGTCGCTAATAGTTGCGAATACTCCGCAAAGATACAAATTTTGAAGCAATTTACAACTCCATAAAAAAGCTTGCATTGTTAAAAATAAGTAGTTGCGAATACTCCGCAAAGATACAAATTTTGAAGCAATTTACAACTTCCACTGGTTTCCCAAAAGTTGCCCGATTATGTTGCGAATACTCCGCAAAGATACAAATTTTGAAGCAATTTACAACACGTTACCTTATCTGGTATGTCATATAATGTTGCGAATACTCCGCAAAGATACAAATTTTGAAGCAATTTACAACTTAGAGAAAACCAGTAATCGTAATCAAGCAGTTGCGAATACTCCGCAAAGATACAAATTTTGAAGCAATTTACAACTATGAAATAGTTATTTACGGTCGGTATTCGTTGCGAATACTCCGCAAAGATACAAATTTTGAAGCAATTTACAACCCCGTATTCATCATTAAATACATATTTTTGTTGCGAATACTCCGCAAAGATACAAATTTTGAAGCAATTTACAACTTACCGCACTATTTTTAATTTGGGCAGTATGTTGCGAATACTCCGCAAAGATACAAATTTTGAAGCAATTTACAACTACAATTCCCTGATATTAATACTGTTAGGAGTTGCGAATACTCCGCAAAGATACAAATTTTGAAGCAATTTACAACTCATTTTACGAGATATTTTTATAATCCCGTGTTGCGAATACTCCGCAAAGATACAAATTTTGAAGCAATTTACAACATAGATGAGAAACACGAATTGAAGAGTAATGTTGCGAATACTCCGCAAAGATACAAATTTTGAAGCAATTTACAACATACAAGAACGAGTTATAATCATTGCCATGGTTGCGAATACTCCGCAAAGATACAAATTTTGAAGCAATTTACAACACACTTTTCGCCCCCCTTATTCTCCTCATTGTTGCGAATACTCCGCAAAGATACAAATTTTGAAGCAATTTACAACTGCATCGTTTACTTCAAGTGCTTTATATAGTTGCGAATACTCCGCAAAGATACAAATTTTGAAGCAATTTACAACCTTCTCCTGTTTTATCGTGATTATACTTTTGTTGCGAATACTCCGCAAAGATACAAATTTTGAAGCAATTTACAACCAAAGGTTGGGGTTACTGCTGAGGAGGCGGGTTGCGAATACTCCGCAAAGATACAAATTTTGAAGCAATTTACAACCATCTACTGCTGTATTTATTTCTTATGATGTTGCGAATACTCCGCAAAGATACAAATTTTGAAGCAATTTACAACACACTTTTCGCGCCCCTTATTTTCCTCATTGTTGCGAATACTCCGCAAAGATACAAATTTTGAAGCAATTTACAACATATCTTCTAAATATTCATTTGAAGCAAACGTTGCGAATACTCCGCAAAGATACAAATTTTGAAGCAATTTACAACAGTACCTATAGTTTCTAAATTGGGTATTTCCTTGAGTTGTTGCGAATACTCCGCAAAGATACAAATTTTGAAGCAATTTACAACAAAGGCTAGACCTCCTCTAGTTGTTGCATAGTTATTGTTGCGAATACTCCGCAAAGATACAAATTTTGAAGCAATTTACAACTCTAAGATGCTTCTATAAAGAAAGCTACACGGATAGTTGCGAATACTCCGCAAAGATACAAATTTTGAAGCAATTTACAACCCTGTACTATGCTAAATTATATCTCCAAAGCCCTGTTGCGAATACTCCGCAAAGATACAAATTTTGAAGCAATTTACAACAATGGTTTTATTAATCACTGATGATGCCACTTCCATGTTGCGAATACTCCGCAAAGATACAAATTTTGAAGCAATTTACAACTAACAGTAGGCAAGGGATAATTACGAGCCTTATTTGTTGCGAATACTCCGCAAAGATACAAATTTTGAAGCAATTTACAACCTCAATACAAGTATCTTATCTTTGCTAAGATATTAGTTGCGAATACTCCGCAAAGATACAAATTTTGAAGCAATTTACAACTAATAGGCGGATTCAGTTACTAATGAACTATCATATGTTGCGAATACTCCGCAAAGATACAAATTTTGAAGCAATTTACAACTAAAATAGTCCCTAAGAACGATGTAATTGCCTCTGTTGCGAATACTCCGCAAAGATACAAATTTTGAAGCAATTTACAACCTAATTTTTGATAACCACATTTTGAAATAACATATTGTTGCGAATACTCCGCAAAGATACAAATTTTGAAGCAATTTACAACCTATAGGCATTGCGTCACCGTCTTATGTAAAATAAGTTGCGAATACTCCGCAAAGATACAAATTTTGAAGCAATTTACAACTAAATTACATCAATATTATAATTTTAAATGTTGCGAATACTCCGCAAAGATACAAATTTTGAAGCAATTTACAACTAAGAGATGAATTTAAACTATTAAATGGTGGTTGCGAATACTCCGCAAAGATACAAATTTTGAAGCAATTTACAACCTGTATCTTTGGTGTTGTCTTTTATTATTGTTGCGAATACTCCGCAAAGATACAAATTTTGAAGCAATTTACAACCTTAATCACTTGTATTTGTTGACTTCTTAGTTGCGAATACTCCGCAAAGATACAAATTTTGAAGCAATTTACAACCTAATATTCTATCACCATATCTAAAATTGTGTTGCGAATACTCCGCAAAGATACAAATTTTGAAGCAATTTACAACTAAAGTGTACATTATTCTTCTATCAATAAAGTTGCGAATACTCCGCAAAGATACAAATTTTGAAGCAATTTACAACTTATTTCAAAAATAAGTTCATATAATTTTTGTTGCGAATACTCCGCAAAGATACAAATTTTGAAGCAATTTACAACTACATTTGTCATTTTATTTTAAAAAATCAGTTGCGAATACTCCGCAAAGATACAAATTTTGAAGCAATTTACAACCCTAAACCATATATCCAAATATCCCTGTTTGTTGCGAATACTCCGCAAAGATACAAATTTTGAAGCAATTTACAACTATACGATAACATTAAATCGCCTCTTATATGTTGCGAATACTCCGCAAAGATACAAATTTTGAAGCAATTTACAACTAAATATGGTGTCACTGTTCATTATAGTGAGTTGCGAATACTCCGCAAAGATACAAATTTTGAAGCAATTTACAACAATCAACACCACCTTCTCTCTGTTGTTTTTGTTGCGAATACTCCGCAAAGATACAAATTTTGAAGCAATTTACAACCCTATGATGACATAAAATGATGATTAATAAGTTGCGAATACTCCGCAAAGATACAAATTTTGAAGCAATTTACAACTTTCTCATAAATATCATAATTGGCTTAAAGGTTGCGAATACTCCGCAAAGATACAAATTTTGAAGCAATTTACAACTGCGTTTATAAAATTAAATTCCTTCTGCAAGTTGCGAATACTCCGCAAAGATACAAATTTTGAAGCAATTTACAACAGTGAGGTTGGTGATAGCAGTAGTCTTACTGTTGCGAATACTCCGCAAAGATACAAATTTTGAAGCAATTTACAACTGAATGACCTTTCACCAATTATAAATGGTAGTTGCGAATACTCCGCAAAGATACAAATTTTGAAGCAATTTACAACTCGTTCTTTTGATGCAATACTTGGGTACAGTTGCGAATACTCCGCAAAGATACAAATTTTGAAGCAATTTACAACTAATTAAAAAAATATTTAAATATGAATAATGTTGCGAATACTCCGCAAAGATACAAATTTTGAAGCAATTTACAACTCTAAACTCTCGTAACAAAGCGCACACTCAGTTGCGAATACTCCGCAAAGATACAAATTTTGAAGCAATTTACAACTACCATAATCATTTGTGTTTTTCTCTAAAAGTTGCGAATACTCCGCAAAGATACAAATTTTGAAGCAATTTACAACCTGAGCCCCCTATACCTTTAGATTATAAAGAGTTGCGAATACTCCGCAAAGATACAAATTTTGAAGCAATTTACAACGTAGTTTTTGAACAGGATTATTGTAATTTGTTGCGAATACTCCGCAAAGATACAAATTTTGAAGCAATTTACAACTTTAGATATTTTATTATTTAATCAATGAAGGTTGCGAATACTCCGCAAAGATACAAATTTTGAAGCAATTTACAACATTTCACAAGAAGAAATAATATCAAAATAGTTGCGAATACTCCGCAAAGATACAAATTTTGAAGCAATTTACAACGCTAAGTGCTAAAACAGGATTTTCCATACGATGTTGCGAATACTCCGCAAAGATACAAATTTTGAAGCAATTTACAACCATACACGGTAACAGATATTAACGACTAGTGTTGCGAATACTCCGCAAAGATACAAATTTTGAAGCAATTTACAACAATGATAAGACTATAATTGCTACTCCTGTAGTTGCGAATACTCCGCAAAGATACAAATTTTGAAGCAATTTACAACACGCATAATATGCAGTTTAAGAGTGCTCAGGTTGCGAATACTCCGCAAAGATACAAATTTTGAAGCAATTTACAACTATACTCTCAGCACTCCTAAAATCACCATTGTTTGCGAATACTCCGCAAAGATACAAATTTTGAAGCAATTTACAACACTTTCTTGGAAGGTAAGAATAAGGTGTGTGTTGCGAATACTCCGCAAAGATACAAATTTTGAAGCAATTTACAACTACTGATACATTAAGAGTTAATATTAAGACTGGTTGCGAATACTCCGCAAAGATACAAATTTTGAAGCAATTTACAACCTTTAAGGGGCGTTTCTGTGGCTCATATTTGTTGCGAATACTCCGCAAAGATACAAATTTTGAAGCAATTTACAACACCCCGTTGCATGTACTATCTCAAATATATGTTGCGAATACTCCGCAAAGATACAAATTTTGAAGCAATTTACAACTTACAGGAGGTAGAAGGCAAACAATATTAAGTTGCGAATACTCCGCAAAGATACAAATTTTGAAGCAATTTACAACATTAATGTTGCTTTCATATTTTATTAAAAAGTTGCGAATACTCCGCAAAGATACAAATTTTGAAGCAATTTACAACCCCCTCTCCTCAAATTACTTACTTTCTTTCGTTGCGAATACTCCGCAAAGATACAAATTTTGAAGCAATTTACAACCTATAGGTGTTTTTTGATTAGGTATTTTAGTTGCGAATACTCCGCAAAGATACAAATTTTGAAGCAATTTACAACGCTTGCCTGCTTGCTTGCCTGCTTGCTTGCGTTGCGAATACTCCGCAAAGATACAAATTTTGAAGCAATTTACAACATGCGTCATAGGTAGTTTTCCTAACTTCTTGTTGCGAATACTCCGCAAAGATACAAATTTTGAAGCAATTTACAACTAGTTAATTCTTCTATCTCCTGTTTGGTTAGTTGCGAATACTCCGCAAAGATACAAATTTTGAAGCAATTTACAACCGCAGATATTTCATTCTCTAAAACCTTCTTGTTGCGAATACTCCGCAAAGATACAAATTTTGAAGCAATTTACAACCATTTGCATCTTTATATGTTTCCATAATTTGTTGCGAATACTCCGCAAAGATACAAATTTTGAAGCAATTTACAACAATGTAGATGGCACGTTTGAACAATTTACAGTTGCGAATACTCCGCAAAGATACAAATTTTGAAGCAATTTACAACTAGCCCGTAGTTGATATGCTTTTGACTTGGGTTGCGAATACTCCGCAAAGATACAAATTTTGAAGCAATTTACAACTGCTATAACTATTTACATAAATTTACCGAAGTTGCGAATACTCCGCAAAGATACAAATTTTGAAGCAATTTACAACGATTACGACATCATCCCAACCATGCGAATTGTTGCGAATACTCCGCAAAGATACAAATTTTGAAGCAATTTACAACCCGCAGAAGTTACTACCTTTTTCGTATTAGTTGCGAATACTCCGCAAAGATACAAATTTTGAAGCAATTTACAACTTTTCGCAGTTTTCCAAATCCTAACTGAAAGTTGCGAATACTCCGCAAAGATACAAATTTTGAAGCAATTTACAACTCCCAACTTGCTTTGCCCTTTACAAAGGCAGTTGCGAATACTCCGCAAAGATACAAATTTTGAAGCAATTTACAACTCCCAACTTGCTTTGCCCTTTACAAAGGCAGTTGCGAATACTCCGCAAAGATACAAATTTTGAAGCAATTTACAACTACACTAAGAAATCATACCACATATACGGAGTTGCGAATACTCCGCAAAGATACAAATTTTGAAGCAATTTACAACATAGTAGTATTTTATTAGGGATATTCAGTAGTTGCGAATACTCCGCAAAGATACAAATTTTGAAGCAATTTACAACTATCAAGTAGTAGTATTCATTCAATATAAGTTGCGAATACTCCGCAAAGATACAAATTTTGAAGCAATTTACAACTGATTTGGCAAACATAAGTATAATTACTATGTTGCGAATACTCCGCAAAGATACAAATTTTGAAGCAATTTACAACTAAAGGCAGGTTTTAGAGGTAAAGAAATAGGTTGCGAATACTCCGCAAAGATACAAATTTTGAAGCAATTTACAACTGCCCCGTTCTTAGAAACAATAGAAAACTGTTGCGAATACTCCGCAAAGATACAAATTTTGAAGCAATTTACAACCGGTAATATAAAATACAATGCCGATAATAAGTTGCGAATACTCCGCAAAGATACAAATTTTGAAGCAATTTACAACTATGTAATTAAGATGTCATTATTTTCAGGTTGCGAATACTCCGCAAAGATACAAATTTTGAAGCAATTTACAACTTAAACCCTTAGCTCCTTTACCCTCCTTTGGTTGCGAATACTCCGCAAAGATACAAATTTTGAAGCAATTTACAACCATATCATGATAAATAATGTTCCGAATTTGTTGCGAATACTCCGCAAAGATACAAATTTTGAAGCAATTTACAACCAGGGATGCAAACTTTATCATTATGCCATCGTTGCGAATACTCCGCAAAGATACAAATTTTGAAGCAATTTACAACTAAACTTCAGCCGAACAACACAAAAGTAACGTTGCGAATACTCCGCAAAGATACAAATTTTGAAGCAATTTACAACTTATTTAAATTATTTTGTTGTAAATTTGCAATACTCCATAATTAATTTATCAAAAAAATATTTAATACTTATGGAAAATATAAATACGCTAATAAAACTATGTCCTAAATACATAGACCTTACAAGCAAACAACATTCTACCCTAATAACTCTAATAGCAACAAAAATATTGGATCATTACAAAAGCTACTCTAATATAGAAAAAATAGAAGATTACTTGATAAATAAAAAAGATCATTCCCTTGTATTTATATTAACTGCTATAAAAATTGCCAAATCAAAACATATAGTAAACAAATACCCCAAACCCATAAAAATTCCTATAATAATTGCCTTATACAAAGAACATAACAGGATAAAAACAAGCCAAGAACATCCACATGGAGAAGATTTTTTAAATGAAAAAATGCATCAAATAAACTGGCTTTTCAAAAATAATCCTAACTTTAGTTGGGAGATAATATTGGTAGATGATGGCTGCCCAGAAAATAGTGGTAAAATAGCTAAAGATATAATAAAAGAAAATAATTGGAATGATAAGGTTAAGGTTATTTTCTTGCAAGAAGCTATAGAAAACAAATTAGAAATTTTCAAAGGATTGCATAGCACAAAACAAAGCCAAAAAGGAGGATCCATAATATATGGCTTATGGCACGCAATTACAAATAGTAAAGATAAAAATCATATACTAATATATATATATACTGATGCTGATACCTCAACACATTTAGGTCAAATAGGATTATTGATAGATCCTATACTAAACAAAAATAAATTAGTAGCTATAGGCTCTCGTAGAGAAAAAAAATCTATGCTTATAAAGAAAGCTAACCGAAACGATAGGGG
This sequence comes from Ichthyobacteriaceae bacterium, assembly GCA_965226285.1. GTDB lineage: Bacteria > Bacteroidota > Bacteroidia > Flavobacteriales > Ichthyobacteriaceae > CBDDCQ01. The sequence continues at coordinate 142,404 of CBDDCQ010000001.1, read as the reverse complement.
AAAAATGTTTATATTCATCTGGAAAAAACTAATCCCAAACCTAAATTATATAATAGACTCCCAATGTGGTTTCAAAGCATTTAAAAAAGAAATCTTAACAGAAATACTCACAAAAGGACAAATAATAGAAACAAAATTTGCATTTGATATAGAACTTCTATTAAAATCTGAATTAATTAGCAAGAATTGTATAGAAAAAGTAGCCATATCTTGGATAGATAGCGACAAATCTTCTACTACTACCAGTTTAAATCCTTATTTGTACATGCTCAAATCAATTGCCAAAATATATAGAAAAACTATAGAACCCAACCCTGAATCCGATCAATTTGCCTCTTTTGTAGAGAATTTAAATTCACAGCAGTTTGATAAGCTACTAAAAAATATACCCAAAGAAATACAAACAAAAGAACCTCACAAAATGCAATACGACAATAGCATATCCGCTAAAGACCTATTGGATATTATAGAAAATTAAAATTATATATTAAATTTTTGTTTTCTTCAAATATCATCTTCATTTGAAATAATAAAATATAAAATATCCATCAAATATTTATCTTTTTGACTATTATTATCAATTTTGCGAATACTCTGCAAAGATACAATTTTGAAAGCAAATTACAACGGTATAATGATTAATGATTTCGAATACTCTGAAAAGATACAAATTTTGAAAGCAATTCACAACTTATCATTGAAAAAATCTACTACTTATGTTGCGAATACTCCGCAAAGATATGATTTTGAAAGCAATTTACAACAAGTTTGTCTATGAGTGTTAGAAATAAGAGTTGTGAATTGTCTTTTAAAGTATAAGATTTTATTTGTAATGAATAGTAATTTTTAAACGAGTGTTAGCTTTTAACTGCGTTTGTAAGCTAATGTGTAACCTATTACCTTGCTGATTATATTGTATAGGCAATGGCTTGCCTTGCTGTTTAACGGCAATTGTACTAATTTTTTTATGAACGTCAACAGCTAATTTAAGTTGTTTAAGATTCAATTGACCATAGTCTAATTGTATCTCAACTAAAGTTTTACTTTCTTGTTGCAACTGCTGGAAAGTCCCCCAACCTTGTGCAGTACTGAAAAAAGAACGATGTTTCTTTTCTTTGAAGGCTGGCATAAAACCAATAGCTTGTTTTGGTCCATCATAAGTAAATCCTTGATAAGCTAATAAAATACTCCAATTGGATAACGCTCTACTATACATTTTGCCACACTCATCATCACCAAATGGATTACCACTAAACCCCCAATTACCCCAAGCACCACGGTAACCTTGTCGCAATCTTCCGTCATAACGATCTGCAATAGCCTTAGCACAAACAAAGGCTTGTTCTTTTAATCCTGCATATACCATATTCGCTATGGTTGCATATTCAAAACCACTCATCACTTCATCCGCATAAGCGGTATGTGCATTCGGTCTTTTACCTTTTGGCCAAGTAATTATTTGCATACCCGCATCTTCTTCTTGAACAAATTCGCGTGGAACTTGACGAATACCTTTAAAATCAGGACGAAAATTATATTTAAATATCGATTGCATAGCACTAACAAATTGCTTAGGTGGATACAATATTCCTAAACCTAATTGGTACGCCCACCATTGACCTAACATTTGATCTAATAGACAACCGTCATGGTAATCTCTAAAAGAACGCTGTTGTGGTTTTTGAATAAAATATTCCCCATTAAACAATTCTTGAGTATGTGATTGAATAGCTTTATTGGCTAATATATCCCATAGTTTAGCATTTTGTTTATCACCACAAAGCATTGCCATTTTACTACCCGCTTTAAGTGCAGCAGCGTAAAGTGAACCTATCCAAGAACTATTACCTCCAATAGCACAATCTAAAGTTGTATGCTGAGATCCACTAAGCCTTCCATCACGGTCGGCATCCCAGGTATTGATAAAATAATTCATTGCTTTTTTAATGGCAGGAAAATATTGTTTTAACCATTGCTCATCAGTTTGCAATAAATGTTCACGGTAGGCTTGTAATATACTAGCAGCTTGACAATCTGCCGAAGCATCACCTGCCGGTTGACGATAAGGTATAGCTCCATTAGGTTTTTGATAGAAAAATTGCTGCTCGAGCATTCTACGAGCTAAATAGGGGAATAATCTCGCATGACTTTGAGCATAATGCCAAACATGACCGCAATTACCTGCACAAGAACCATCACCCGGTCCAGTACCTTCCCAGCCACCTACATAATCATCTGCAGTCCAAAATAGTGTTTTACTTGTCAATATCGCTAGCTGACTAGAAAAACGATCTTTCATCCAATACGGCAACGAAGTGCTATACAAAGCACGATGAAAATTGCGGGTATTGTTTTCATTTTCAATTAAATGTCTTTGGGCATAATTTAATACTTGTTGAGCATTACTCCAATATTGCTGATAAGCATTACCCTTACCACCCCAACCTTTACCTTGTACATCTCTACCTCCCCAAGCAGGTTCAGACCATTTAGCATTAATAATACCTCCATTCGATCCATTAGGGGCATGCCATGCTATGATAGCGGTTACTTTTAGGCTTGCTTTCGCTTGCAAAGTAAATTGTGCATTTGTAGCTACATTATGAGTTTGACCTTTCGGTGAAGGAGCACTACGAGAATTTTGCTTAGAAAATGCACCGTGTTTTTTCCATAAACTGTATAGTTGATTGATATCATGCCAAGCATTTTTACCTGTAAAGACTACATTTTTATGTTCAGACAATAATGCAGTAGCTAAAGTAGCATGATCAGGATGCTTAACAGGTAATTGACTAGATAGTAAAGTCTGTACTGAGTTGGGGTTAATTTTAATTTGATTGATATTAGTACCATAATGTGGATAATGTATTCCTTGTATTACGAAATGGTGTTTTTTTAAACCAAAATTTTCACCAAAATTAAATTCGTTATTCCAACTATCCCCATCATACCCATGTACAGGGCGATAACCAATAGCGTTTTGTTGACTATGTAATAATGAAACCTGCTGTGCTTTACTTGAATTATTAACAATAGTAAAATTAAAAATAGCCACCGGCAAAGTAGAATTTTTTAAATCCAAAGGAATAAAAGGACTGTATGCTTCCATAGTAACTGATACAGGCAATTCACTATCTTGAAAATGATAAGTAGCAAAAGGAAATTCCCCAACTAATTTTATTGATTGCATCGCAACAAAAGGTTTTTGACCTACTGTATTAAGCTGACGAATAATTGCGGGTTTATTTCTCTCTTGACAACGAATGGCAAAAAAACTATCCGGCAAAGGCAACTCAGTAAGATTATTAAAAATTTGCCAAATATGTAAACGTCCCTTACCATCTAAACGGATAGCTCCACCACCAATAGAACCGACATGAAAATCTATATTATTTAATGTTTCATTTTGATATATAGTACTATTATTTTGTGTATAAAGCTGTGGTGCATTTTTTAATGCTTGTAGTTTTTTTTCTTTATTCAACGTAGATTGGTTTGCTATTTTCTCACCGTGTTTATTTTTGATAATTTCAGGAACTTGTGCCCATGCAATTATCTGTAATTGTCCAATTGCGATGATTAACGCTATTACAACATAATTTATATAAACAGTTTTCTTTCTAATTTGTATATCCTCCTTTCTTATCATAGAAATATTTTATTCTCCCAAAATTACTCTATTTGACAAATTTTTCTCATCTCCTGCGTATTACTTCTGGCAATGTAGCTAAATCAAAACTTATTTTTCGTTGTTTATGGGTATGTATTAAATTTGATAACATTACGAACGGTTAATATATGGACAAAGGTACATTTTTTTATTAAAAAATCATAACCTAATTTTTTTTAATGCCTCTATAAGGTGTGTAAACTCCTAATTCCTGATATAAAGAAGTGTGATAACGGTAATAATTATAATTCTGTTAAAGTCGTGATTTTACTAATTGTAAAATTGTTTACATTTTTAGTGTAAAATTATAAAATATTAAAAATCAATAAATTATGTTTTGTGTAAAAAATATAAAAACTTTCATACCCCTTGGCTTCGCAATAGTCTTATACCATTTTAAAATTAAAAAGTTACACTTAATGGTTATTATAAGACAGTTCGGAGGTGATAGATTTAATAATTTAAGACTTAATAGTCTTGTTTTATAAATTAGTATTGAGTTGTGATGATAGGTCATCTGATGTTAAATAAATTTTGTATGTTTGCCGCCGCTTATCATAAAAAATGGTTTAAAAATACTTAGAATCTAAATATCTTGCTTATGTTCAAAAGTTTTAATGTTTACACTTGCTTTATATTGTATTTATTTACATCATATATATATGGGCAAAATGTAAATGAAGCAACCTTAGAAAAACCGCAAACATATACCATAAGAGATATCTCCGTTACAGGTACCGTTAGATTTGAATCTAAAACAATTATTTCATTCTCTGGACTCACTCCTTACCAAGAAATAAATATACCCGGAGAAAAGATAACAGATGTAGTAAAAAAACTTTGGAAACAACAACTCTTTAAAGATGTAAATGTATATGCTTCTAATGCAAAAAATGATTCTATAGATATAGAAATTGTGATCACAGAATTTCCAAGATTATCATCGTATGATTTCGAAGGGATAGATGAAGGAGATCAAGAAGATCTCATCAAAGAATTAGGTCTCAATTCAGGTAAAAGGATTACAGAAAACCTAATTATAAATAGTAGAAACTATATTAGAAACAAGTTTATAAAAGATGGTTATCTGCACACTAAAGTAGATGTAACTGCTGTGGCAGATGATGAAATAACAGAAAAGAATGTATCTAAATTAAAAGTAAATATTGATTTAGGAGAAAAAGTAAAAATAGATTTAATTACCTTTAAAAATAACCATTCCATAGATGGGCAAGAACTTAGAAATACTATGGAAAATACTTTTGCGAGCAATTCTTGGCGGTTTTGGGAGTTTTGGAAGTGGTTTAACTCTTCTAAATACATCAAAGACGACTATGAAGATGATAAGATAAAAATACTGGACTTATATAAGGAAAAAGGCTTTAGAAATGCAAAGATCGTATCGGATAGTATCTATAATGTAAAAGACAATAAGATTAACATTCAATTGACTATAGACGAAGGAAATCGTTTTCACCATAGAAATATATCTATTGTAGGAAATTCTAAATACGATACCAATTTTCTGAAACGCTTGTTGAAAATTAAAAAAGGTGATATATATAATACTAGTTTAATACAAGAAAGAGCTACTGGAAGTACAGACAATGATGATATCAGATCTTGGTATTTAGACAATGGTTATCTATTTGCCAATGTTTCTGTAGTAGAATCAAAAGTAGAAAACGATTCTATAGATATAGAAATAAGAATACACGAGGGAAAACCTGCTACCATCAAAAAAATAATTATAGAGGGTAATACACGAACCAAAGATCATGTAATATTAAGAGAGATAAGAACCAAACCCGGACAACTATTTAGAAAAAGTGATTTGCAAAGAACTTTTAGAGAAATTGCTCAGATGAAATTTTTTGACCCTGAAAATATTGGATTGAACCCTATACCAGATCCTGTAACCAACACTGTAGATATTAAATATACTTTAGTAGAAAAATCTAATAGTCAAGTAGAATTGCAAGGAGGATGGGGAGGCAACCAATTTATAGGAAGTGTAGGGCTTTCTTTTGGTAATTTTGCGATACAAGATGTGTTTGACGCTAGTGCCTGGCGACCTTTTCCATTAGGTAATGGGCAAACAGTATCGCTTAAAACTCAAATGGGTTACTATTTTGAGCACTATAGTATATCTTTTTCTGAACCCTGGTTGGGAGGAGAAAAACCTACTGCGTTTTCCGTTTCATTATTCCATTCTCAGCGTTCACCATACTCTAGAATAAAAGGAGGTAAGGATACCTCACAAAAACTATACATCACTGGTGGTGGGATAGGAATCACAAGTAGATTAGAATGGCCTGACGATTATTTTATCCTATCTCATAACATCAACTACGAAAGGTATGTGCTAGATAATTACTCTTCCTTTTATCTATTTGATTTCGAGAATGGTTTTTCTAATAATTTAAATTATAAAATCACATTGGGTAGAAACTCATCTGGACCCAGCCCTATATATCCCAAACAAGGTTCTGAATTCTTACTTTCTGGAAAAGTCACATTGCCTTACTCATATATGTTTAATAATGTATATGAAGACCCTGGAGAAGACGCTACCGAAGCTGAAAAAGAAGAGTATAATCAAAACCGATATAAATGGTTAGAATACTATAAAATAAATGTAAAAGGTACCTGGTACACTGAAATATTTAAAGACCTAATACTCAAAACCAATGCAGAAGCAGGTTTTTTGAAATATTACAATCCTAAGGTAGGTTTATCTCCATTCGAAAGGTTTTATGTAGGAGGTGATGGTATCAATCAATATGGGCGAGATGGTAGAGAAACTATAGCTCTTAGAGGTTATGATAACAATAGTTTATCTAGTTCAAGAGGAGGTACAATGTATCATAAATTCACCTTTGAGTTAAGGTATCCTATTACACTAAGTCCTACTACAAGTATCTATGTACTTAGTTTTGTGGAGGCAGGTGCTTCATTCGATGATTTTGATAATTATCAGCCTTTTGAACTCAAGCGATCTACAGGAATGGGCGTTAGGATATTCCTACCTATGCTAGGGCTCCTAGGGATAGATATAGGTTATGGATTTGACAATGCTTCTGATAAAAATACTATATCTGGATGGCAAACCCATTTTATATTTGGTAGAAATATATAAGTTAAGAATGATAAAATTGAGGTATTACAGTCTTATATTACTATTAACCACAACTCTATTATGTCATGCTCAAAAGCAAAGGATAGGATATGTAGATACAGAATATATTCTTGAAAATATTCCTGAATATGTAGAAGCGCAAGACAAATTAAACAGTCTGTCTAAGAAATGGTGGGCAGAAGTGGCAATAGAAGAAGAAAAACTAGAAAAATTGATACAAAATCTCAATATAGATAAAGTATTACTTACTAAGGATATGCTAGAAGAAAGAGAATTAGAAATAGACACAGCAAAAAAAAATATAGAAAATTTAAAACGAAAAAAGTTCGGACCTGAAGGTGAACTCATTGCTAAAAGACAACAATTAGTAAAACCCATACAAGATAGGATTTGGAATGTAGTAAGGCAAATTGTAAAAGATAAAAAAATTGATTTTATGTTTGATAAATCCAGCCAATTACTTATGCTATATGCAAATAAGAAATATGATTATAGTGACTTGATCTTAAAAAAATTAGAAAAATGAAAAAATTAATATTTCTCTTACTCATATTATTACAAATAAGTTGTGGAGACAATTGGAGTATAGAACAGCAGAATAAAGATGATGAAAAAGCAATCGTTAAGTACTTGAAGACACATGCATATATCAATGGTTCTATAAAGTACATAGATGAAGATGACCGCAAGACTGCCGAATCCCTTTATAAAAAAGCTATAAGAGATGGAGACGGTATATATTATTACGAAATAACTAAAGGAAAAGGCATTTCTCCAGATAAAGATGATAAAGTTTTAGTAAATTATACAGGACAGTATGTAAGCGAATTAGTATTTGATGACAGCACAAAAACTGGATACCCCACTGAGTTTAAACTAGATGGCGTAATTAAGGGATGGCGTACAGGAATACAAAAGATGAAATCGGGTATAAAAGATAAAGTTACAGGAAAATACAAACACACTGGAAAAGCCATTTTGTGTATTCCTTCTCAGCAAGCGTATGGAAAAAGAGGGTATGGCAATATACCCGCAAATACAGTACTGATATTTGAGATGGAATTGCTTGACGTTACTAGAAGATAATTTTTTGTATATTAGCATTTTAATATTACAATGTCTAATATACTCCACAAACCCATAGAGTTTTTAAAGGGTGTAGGCGATAAAAAAGCTACATTATTAAGACAAGAGTTAGGCATATCCTCCTATATAGATTTACTGACTTTTTTTCCATATAGATATGTGGACAAAACCAAATACTACAAGGTATCAGAGGTTAAAAATGTTCAGACAGATGTACAGATTATAGGAAAAATAATTGCTCTAAAAGAAATTCCGCAAAAGAGGGGTAAAAGGTTAGTCGCTAAACTTATAGACGATACTGGAATATTGGAACTCGTTTGGTTCAAAGGCACAAATTTTTTCAAAAACAGTATCAAACTCAATGAAAATTATGTAGTATTCGGAAAACTTTCATCATTTTTAGGAGGCATAAATATCATACATCCTGAGTTAGAACTATTAGATGACCATAAAAACAAATTAAATATAGGGTTAAAAGCGGTATATCACTCCACTGAAAAGTTAAAGAAAAATTATATCAATAGTAATTTTTTTGGAAAGATACTACAGCATCTTTTAGAACAAATACAAGAGCATTTGCATGAATCTTTACCGGAGTATTTACTGCATAACTTAGATTTAGAAAATAGGATGAAAGCCTTTTTTGAGCTGCACTTTCCATCGAATAACGCCTCCTTGCAAAGAGCTATTTTTAGATTCAAATTCGAGGAGTTATTCTATATACAGCTCAAACTCATCTCTAAAAAAATAACACATAAAACGAATTTTAAAGGCTATAAATTTGAAGTTGTAGGAGATTATTTCAATAATTTTTACAAGGAATATTTACCCTTTGAACTAACTAATGCACAAAAGAGAGTAGTAAAAGAAATCCGTAGAGATGTAAGTGTTGCTAAACATATGAACAGACTTATTCAAGGAGATGTAGGTAGTGGAAAAACTATTGTAGCATTATTAAGTATGTTATTGGCAATAGACAATGGATTTCAGGCTTGTATCATGGCTCCTACGGAGATTTTAGCTACTCAACACTTTAACGAAATATGCCTTCTCCTAAAAGGAATAAATTTGAATATAGATTTGCTTACGGGTTCTACTCCAACAAAAAAGAGAATACAAATACACCAAGATTTAGTCACAGGACATACTCATATCATAGTGGGCACCCATGCGTTGTTGGAGAAAAAAATACAGTTTAAAAATTTAGGAATTGCTATTATAGACGAACAACACCGATTTGGAGTAGAACAAAGAGCCAAAATGTGGACAAAAAATACTTTACCACCTCATATATTAGTGATGACGGCTACTCCTATACCTCGAACCTTGGCTATGAGTTTATATGGAGACCTCGATATATCCGTGATAGATGAATTACCTCCCAATAGAAAAGCTATAAAAACCATACACCAATATGAGGATAAACGCCTTTCAGTATTCCATTTTATAAAAACACAGATAGAAAAAGACAGACAAATATATATTGTATATCCACTTATAGAAGAATCTGAAAAATTAGATTACCAAAATTTAATGGATGGATATGACAATATAGTTAGATATTTTCCATTGCCAGACTACAGAATAAGTATTGTACACGGAAAAATGAAAGCGCAGGATAAGGATTTTGAGATGAACAGATTTATCAAAGGCGAAACGCAAATTATGATATCCACCACAGTGATAGAAGTAGGAGTAAATATACCCAATGCCTCTGTAATGGTCATAGAGAATGCTGAAAAATTTGGGTTATCACAATTGCATCAATTAAGAGGTAGAGTAGGTAGAGGAGCAAAGCAATCGTATTGTATTCTGATGAGTTCTTATAAATTATCGCAGGAAGCTAAAACGCGGTTAAATACTATGGTAGAAACTAATGATGGTTTTAAAGTAGCTGATGCAGATTTGAAATTAAGAGGTCCGGGTAATTTAGAAGGTAAAGAACAAAGTGGCATACTTAAACTTAAAATAGCTAATTTGGCTACAGATTTAAGTATATTATCACTTGCCAGAAGCAAAGCCATAGAAATATTAAACGAAGATCCTTTAATGAATTTAGAAAAAAACAGGATATTAAAAACAGTTTATGAGTCTCTAAAGAAAAATGATATTTGGAGTAATATCAGTTGACGTAAATTGGTTATTGAGTAGCTTCTATGATGTATTGTTTGGATTTGAATTTCTGATTAGTTAATTTAAGATATATTTACTAAATTAGCAAACTTAAATAATTTCGTGTTACTTTGCTTTGAATTTACTTTCTAAGATTTTGATATAAAGCAAAAGTAATATATTCTAATGTTTAATTAAAAATGTAAAAAAAATGAATAGAACTATTTTAATATTTTTTGTAGTATCATTGATGAATACTACATTATTAAATGCTCAACTCATCCGTTTGAGGGTAAGTCCTGCCCAAAAGATTCAGCAAAGAGTTGGCGTAACAGATGTAACGGTAGAATTTTCAAGACCTCAAATCAGGGGTAGGAAAATTTTTGGGGGTCTTGTACCTTATGCAAAAATGTGGCGTACTGGAGCTAATGAAAATACAAAATTATCATTGAGCCATAAAGTGAAAATTTCGGGTAAAGATGTATCTGCGGGAACGTATGGATTATTTACCAAACCTATGAAAGATTATTGGGAAATATATCTTTACAAAGATTCCAATAATTGGGGTTTGCCCAGACCCATAGATGACGCTAAACTTATCTATCTTACTAAAGCAAAAGTTCATAGGTTAAAAGAACCTCAAGAGGCATTGACAATTAATTTTTATGATTTGACTCGGACAACAGCTAATTTGGGAATAAGTTGGGAAAATACAATGGTTAAAATTCCTATTGAATTTTTTACAGATCAATTAATGGAGGATTTTATAGAAAAAGAGTTTACTCAAAATGCTTCAGACTATTCCATTGCGGCATCTTATTATTATGAAAAAGGGGTTGAACTGGAAAAAGCGAGGAAATTACAAGAGTTAGTTATAGAACTTCGTGAAACCCCCAATGCTTGGGATTATAGAAGTTATGCCATGATCCTTTATAAATTAGGAGAAGCTACACAAGCATTTAAAGCCATTGACCAGTCTCTATCTATTGCAAAAAGAGTAAATAATAACTATTTAATTTCTATAAATGAACAACTTTTAAAGGAGTGGAAAAAATAAACAGCCAATTATAATAATTGTACACCTAATGACCAAAAAATAATGCAATGAAAAACGTTAGGCACAAGAAACGACAAATGACAGTAATAAATTGAATGAATAATAATATGGAAGCAACAAAAAGAATAAGTGAAATTTTTAACGGAAAACGAGTTTTAAAAATTTCGTTTTTTTTTTCAAACCTATGTTTGGTGCGAAGACGCAGGGAAAAGATTTTTAGAAATGATGGAATCTGCTTCTAAGAAGCCTACTTCATTAGGTACTATAACCTTAAAACAAGAGCTAATCACAAGTTCAGAAATTTTTGTCGATGTTCAAACTTTAATTGATAACAATTATGGACGAGGTGGAGAACAAAACTTATTAACGAATCTAAATATTTTCTTCAAAGTTCTGTGTCTAAAAACTGGCAACAATTATTTATTTGACAGACATTTTAGAGCTCAACACGGGAAATTTGCTTTATGGCATAACAACAGCGATTCCAAGTTTATTAGTTCGTTTCAAACATTCGTGGAACTAAAAGAGTTGGGAGAAATTGAAAGATACGATATTACGGACAATATTATTGGAGCCTACAAATTTTTCGAAAACAATGTAAATCCAGACAAGTTAGACAGTCAAACAATTTTAAACAACGGAGAGTTTTCTTGTATTAAGTATGTGCCGAATTATTGAAAAATTACTTTTTCCATCGTAATGTATATGACTACGAAACCTATTGGAAAAGTGTTTTCGAAAGAGACAAAGAAACTGTGGAATATTGGAATAGAGTAATAAATATTTTCCATAGAACGTCTATTGACATATTTTTTTTCAAAAGTAACATTCCGTTTTGTCGATTATAATAGTAGCCTATTATTAGCCAAATACAAGCGAAATGGAAATTTGGTATTCTCAGCTTTCGATTGATAATTGGATAATTAAGCATAAAAAAACCTGAAAAATGCAAAAAATTACACTTTTCAGGTTTTCTAATGTGGTCCAGCCTGGACTCGAACCAGGGACCAACTGATTATGAGTCAGCTACTCTAACCAACTGAGCTACAAGACCATTTTCTTGAAAAATCACGGTGCAATATTACAATATTTTTTAGTTATTAACCATAAAAAATATTTTGTTTTTCTATTGATACATTTGTTTGATTATCAAAATTCTAATCTGAAGAATCCATTTTTATCAGTATCGTAAAATTCAATGTTTTTTAGTCTGCAAATCTTTTTCCATTTCTGTTTTGAATAAAAACTATTACTTCCATCTGCTATGATAAGTTTGGGTTTGGTTTTTTGTATCAAATCATTTAGGTCGTAATTTGTAGAGTTTTTTAATAGGAGGGTTTCTATAGGCTGAACTTTGATAAAATTTTGCTTAATATACGTGCCTTCTACCATCAAAAAGTTTGCGTTATCCACAGATGTAATATACTCTGTAGATTGTACTACTATTTTTTTAATGTTATTTTTAAGTTCATATTTCTTAATAGTATAATGGTAATCTGTATAATTTGTGAGTAGTTTCAATTGATGACCTGTTTTTATGCCTACGATACTACTTCCCCTTTTATGAAAGACAATTAATTCGTTTTTACTATATGATTGGTAATGATCATATAGTACATACCCTTGTATACAAATAATGCTTGTGGCGGTTAAATAAAGACTTTTCACTTTATTTAGTTTGAGCGTTTTTATAGCAAAATGGATAAATATATACAATAACGCTACCATAAATACATCAAAGTAAACATCTTTAATCATATAATCCTCTAGCGATGCTACCCAACTAACAAACAGGTTCATCCACTTAATAACGTATCCATATATTGTAAATAATATGTTACCTATATCTAGATAGCTTAATATAGAGATAAATAGACTTGAAAACAATACAATACCTATAATAGGCACTAATACCCAGTTGGTAATCATAAATAGTGTAGGAAACTGGTGAAAATAATATATACTTATAGGAAAAGTTCCTATTTGTACGGCTACAGATACACTCGTAAGTTGCCAAAAGTAATTCACTATTTTGTGCTTAGGAGTGTATATTTTTCCAATGATACGATGGATATATACAATACTAAAAACCGCTAGATAACTGAGCTGAAAACCTACATCGAATAGATAGTTTGGATTATAAAGTAATAATAGAAAAGCAGAAATAGCCAAAGTATTATATATATTGGTAGCCCTATTGATTTGTTTGCCAATAGCAACAAAAGAAAGCATTACCACTGCTCTAGTAACAGAAGGACTTAGCCCTGTAAATACAGCATACCCCCACATCGTTATTAACATTGTTATTAATAAGATGTAGTTTCCATTTTTGATTACTCTTAAAAAACTAAATAGCGTACTTATAATAAAATACACTATTCCTACATGCAGTCCTGATACAGCCAGAATATGTATAGCACCTGCTTTAGAATAATCATCTAATAAATCCTTTGAAACTTTGCTTTTATCTCCCATAACTAGAGATACCATAATGCCTAATTCATCTTTGGTTAGTCCTTTTGATTTCAAATTGGATACCATTTTATTTTTTGCGATTTGTATTTGTCTAAATATTGAGAAATCATTACTCTGAACTACTTTAAAGGAATTTTGTTTTAAAAATACTTGATGATATATCCTTTTATTTTTCATATAGTTTGCATAATCGAACTGATTAGGATTTTGAGCGGAAGGTATGGGCATACATCTTTGATAAAAATAGATTCTATCCCCAGTTAAAAGTTTTTTCTTATAATCTGTTATAGAAATATATACTAAAATTTGACCATTTACATTTTTTGCTTCTTCTATATAATCTACTTCTATAATATATTTGTGATATTTGTCTGAGGATTTTAATACTGTTTTGATTTTTCCTGAAACTATAGTTGCATTAGCATTTAAAAAATGACTAATATGATTTGCAGGTTTTCTATTATATGTATGATGTGATACCATACCGCACAGTACGCCCATGACTATGATGATACTTCTATAGCCTATAAAGGTATAGTGTTTGTCAGCAATAGTCTTAAATATATACAATAGACCAAAGCATATAAATAAGCAAATAGATATGTATATAAAATCGATCTGGAAGAGACCATTCAGATAAACTCCAATAATAAAACATATTACGATATGTATTATTGGAAACTTCATAAAGCTACTACTTTATTTTGCTTGTTTTGTGTTTTTAGTAAATAATAGACCTAGTACCAAAGAGAATATCGCATAAAAGATAGAAGAAATTACTAATCCTTTTAAATACTTACCTAATGAATAATCTCTAAGGTTCTCATCATAATTAAGTTTATCTTCAATGTCCTCCATAGTGCCATCTATCTTTGAGTATAATGAAGATATAAGGTTTTTATAATTATCTATTACTAATTTTATATAATCAGGCTCTATAAAATTAGTAAGTATGTACATATACAACGTATTTATTAGTCCTGCACACAACATCATCCCAAAACTTAGGGTAAAGGCTTGCCTAAAGGTAAGTACCTCACATTGCTTACGATATTTATTTATAAAAAATAAAGTTAATCCTAACCACGTTAAGATACTAAATATTCCAGAAATATTACCAACATAAGATTTCATAGTTACATAAAAAATAACTGAAATAAAAATTTCGGCACCTCCTATAAAAAGTCCTTTTTTCATGTTGTAATCCCATATTTTTCTCATTATCATAATTTTTATTGTTTTATGTTTATATTGAACAAAGGTAATGAAATTTATTGTAATAACTGTTTGGCTTGTTCTTTTGCTGCATTTGATATACTCTCTCCACTTATCATTTGTGCTATCTCTAAAATTCTATCTTCTATAGATAGTTGTATCATCTTAGTTTTGGGTTGCTTACCTACCTGCTTAAATACTTTATAGTGTACAGTTCCTTTTGAAGCTAATTGAGGTAAATGAGTAATGGTAATAATTTGTATCGTTTGGGCTAGTATTCGCATCATTTTAGCCATTTTATCTGCAATTTCTCCAGATATACCAGTGTCTATCTCATCAAATATAATAGTAGGTAGCTGACTGTAAGACGATAGGATTACTTTTATAGCAAACATTATTCTAGATAGTTCTCCTCCTGAGGCTACTTTGGCTATTTCATTTTTTGTGCTCTGTTTACTTGCTGAAAGAAGGAAGTTTATTTTATTTTTTCCTGTACTTGAAAACTCATCTGTATCAGTAAGCTCTATTTTTATGATAGAATCGGGCATACCTAAATCGTTCAAATAAGCGTGTATTTTATCCTCTATTTGTGGGATTATTTTCTTTCTATTGTTACTTAGTTTTTTTGATATATTGTTTAGGGTTTGCGTAAGGTCATTTATCTGTATCTCTAAGGCTTTAATGCTATCTTTTATATGCTCATTATGGTGTACTTGTTCGTTTAGTTTCTCTTGGATGCCGAGTAATTGCTGTGTGTTTTTTACGGAGTGTTTTCGTTTTAAATCATATATCAGTTGCAGTCTATCGTTGAGTTGTTCTATTTCTTTTGGTTCATATTCAGTGTGTTCTAATAGGTGATGTACCTCTTTCTGTATGTCGTCTATTTCTATATAGCAGGTACTTATTCTATTATATAAATTGCTATATTCTCCTGAAATACAATATAATTTTTCAAAGGTGTTTTTAAGTTTGTTCAGATTGCTTGTAATGCCTATTGTATCATCTTCGATCAGTTGATGGGAAAAGAATAATTTTTGTTTGATCTCTTCTATCTGGTTAAGTTTATCCAAGCGTCTTTCTAATACTTCTAATTCATCTGCTTTTAAATTTGCTTTTACTAATTCCTCTAATAAAAATTGATGATACTCACTTTTACTATCTAACTCTGATTTAGATGTGAGTAATTCTTTATGTTTTGTTTTTAACTTTTCTAATTGCTTTAGGTTTTTGCAGTATTTTTGTAAATTATCTTGATTTCTTGCAATAGCATCTATAAAATACATTTGAAATTCCCTATCAGATACTTGTAAATTTTGATGTTGAGAATGTAAGTCTATTAGATAACTACTAAGTTTTTTGAGTGTATTTAAGCTTGTAGGAGTATCATTTACAAATGCCCTAGATTTGCCAGATGGTAAAATTTCTCTGCGGATAATAGTTTTATGTTCTATATCTATATCTTCTTGCTCAAAAAAAGCTGATAGATTGTATTTTTCTATGTCAAATTGAACTTCTATTACGCATTTTTCTTCTTTGTTTTTGAGGGACCTATGGTCTGCTCTATTGCCTAAAGCCAGTCCCAATGCTCCAAGTAAGATAGATTTTCCTGCTCCTGTTTCTCCCGTAATAATTGAAAAACCGTTTTTAAAATCTACATTTAAACTTTCTATTAGAGCATAATTTTTTACCGATAGAGATGCTAGCATTTTTAATAAATAAGAATTAAGTATTTTGCGCAAAAATACCAAATAAAAATTGTATAATTATATCTGGAATAACTTTTAATAGCATTGAAATTATAAAAGGAATATTATCAACAGTCATATTTTTTACTTGTATATTAGCTTTATGGACAAACTAAAAGAGTCACAGTTACATCAAAATATGCTACAGAGCATAAGGAAGTATTAACTCTTTTCGATTTTCAAGGTATCAGTATTTGGGAAATTAAAAGAAACTATAATCGTCAAAACAAAATGTCCAATTTTTTAGATAATTATAGCAGTTGCTTTGCACCACATTAGGTGTTTACAAATGTAGTGGTTTATCTTAAATATTTAAGTAGGTTATAATAAAGTTTTCTTAGAGGATTTAATAGGTCGATATAATTTAATAATAAAAACAACTTTAATTTAATGACGTCTTAGGGTATGTGAATTTGTCCTGTATTTCTTTGAATATGTATCTTAACCTGTAGTGCAATTAAAAAACAAACCATTATCCATGATTAAAGATTCCCATGCTTATCCAACTTGAGTACCCAGATATCACTCTCCCCTAAACCTTTGCTATTTGTATATCCTACTACGGCAAAGCCCCCGTCAGACGTTTGCACTATGGATTCAGCTACATCAAAGTCATTCCCCCCAAAGAACTTTTCCCAAACCATGGTACCCAAAGCATCTAACTTGAGTACCCAGAAATCACTCTCCCCTGAACCTTTGCTCTCTGTATATCCTGCTACGGCAAAGCCCCCGTCAGACGTTTGCACGATGGAATGGCCTATATCATAACCATGCCACCCAAAGACCTTTTTCCAAACCATAGTACCCGAAGCATCTAACTTGAGTATCCACATATCAGCACTCCCTTTACCTTCGCTATTTGTCTGTCCCGTTACGGCAAAGCCCCCGTCAGACGTCTGTATGATGGAAACGGCTGTATCGACATTACTCCCCCCAAAGGTCTTTTCCCAAGTCTTATTACCTGAAGCGTTTAACTTGAATACCCAAGCATCATAACTACCCCTTGAGTTGCTCGCTTTATATCCTGCTACGGCAAAGCCCCCGTCAGACGTTTGCACGATGGATTGGACTTTATCACTCTTATTCCCCCCAAAGGTCTTGTTCCAAACTATACTACCCGAAGCGTCTAACTTGAGTACCCATCCATCATAATCCCCTCCTGCACTTTGTAATCGTGTACCCCCTAAGGCAAAGCCCCCGTCAGAAGTCTGAATCACGGAAGTGTTTTTTTCGTTCTTACTCCCCCCAAAGGTCTTTTCCCAAACAATAGTACCCAAAGCACTTAGCTTGAGTATATAGTAATCGTAATACGATTTATCATCTTGTTTATGTCCCGCTACGGCAACCCCCCCGTCAGACGTCTGCACAAGGGAAGGGTTTTTCTCATTGTACTTCTCCCCAAAGGTCTTTTCCCAAACAATAGTACCCAAAGAAGCATCTAATTTGAGTAACCAGAAATCATCACCCCCTGCACCTTTACTTTCTGTACTTCCCGTTACGGCAAGGCCCCCGTCAGACGTTTGCACAATAGAAGTGCCTACATCACTACGACTTCCCCCAAAAACCTTGTCCCAAGTACCTTTATTAATCTCAAAAGTCGTACCAGTTATCGTGGCATCTGCTTTGTTGGGGTGTTCCAATATAATCGTAGCCGTAAAGTTACCTACCCTGATCATCCCCAAACTAAGGTTGGGTTTTGTACCGTTAACGCGAGCAAAGCCTGAGGGACTTAGATTTTTTATCTCTTTGAGGGTATAGCCCGTTTTAGTACCTGCTACCCCTGCTAGTATCTCCGAAGTGCTAAAACTACTACCAACCCTAAAAGACTTGACACGCTTGCTAAAGGTTAAACTTTCTGCTCTTGCCTTTGTAATCTCAAACGCCAGGCCTGTAAGGGTAACATCCGCTTTGGTGGCGTGTTCTAAAACAATCGTTAAGGTCAAACTACCCGCCTTGGTATAACCAATGATCTTAGCTGAAGTACCGCTTCCTGAAACGGTAGCACCCGTACCGCCTGCACTGGCAATGGTAACGGTTTTAATGGTGTAACCTGTTTTACTTCCCTGTACCCCTAATAACAGCTGCGCATTGGTAATTTCTCCGCTACTGCTGTAAACCTTCGTTTGTTTTGTCCAAGTTAAACGCTCTGCTACTGCCTTCGTAATCTCAAACTCCTTGCCTCTAAGGGTAACATCCACTTTGGCAGGGTGCTGAAATACAAGCGTCAAGGTCAAGATGCCCACCTTGGTATAACCGACGATCTTAGCCGAAGTACCATTACCTGAAACCCTTGCACCTGTGCCGTTTGCACTACTGATGGTTACTGATTTAATGGTATAGCCCGTTTTGGCAGCACTACTACCCGTAAGACCCGCTAATAATTCTGCATTGCTTATCTCACCACCTGAAACATAAGCCTTACTTTGTTTCTTCCATGTTAAAGTAGAGGCATCTGCCTTTGTAATCTCAAACTTCTTGCCCGCAAGGGTAACATCCATTTTGGCGGGGTGCTGAAATACAAGCGTCAAGGTCAAGATGCCCGCCTGGGTATAACCAACGATCTTAGCTGAAGTACCCCTGCCTGAAACCCTTGCACCCGTACCGTTTGCACTACTGATGATTACCGATTTAATGGTATAGCCTGTTTTGGCAGCACTGGTACCATTCAAACCCGCTAATAATTCTGCATTGCTTATCTCACCACCTGAACCATAAGGCTTACTTTGTTTCGTCCATGTTAAACGAGGAGCAGGTGCCTTCGTAACCTCAAAGGATGCGTTATCTATCGTTGAATCGCCTTTGGTAGCGTGCTCTAATACCAAAGTAGCCGTAAAATTACCCGCCTTAACATAGCTTAAATACAAATTTGGTTTCGTACCTGTTACGCTTGCAATACCTATTGGGTTTAAAGACCTAATCTCTCTCAGAGTATATCCAGCCTTTTTACCTCCTATCCTTCCTAAAATCTCTTCTGTGGTAAAGAGACCAACACTACTATAAACTTCGCTAAGTTTGTCAAAAGTCAAAGACTCCCCAGCAGAAGTACTAATCTTAAACTGCGCACCTGTAATGGTAACATCACCTTTCGTGGAATGTTCCAAAACGATGGTAGCCGTAAAACTACCTATCTTGGTCATGGTTAATGACAAAGTAGGCTTGGTGCCTGTTACGTTTGCAACGCCTGACGGTGCTAACGCTTTTATCTCTTTGAGGGTATAACCCGACTTCGTTCCTGCTACACCCCCTAATATCTCCAATGTGGTAAAACTACCACCGCTGACAAAAGCCTTAGACACCCTGTTAAAAGTCAAAGTAGCGGCTGCGTCCTTACTAATGATGATTTTACAATTTTTAATGGTAGCATCTTGCTTGCTCGCGTGTTTTAAAACAAGATTAAAAACGATGTTCCCTGGTTTGCTAAAGGTTAATTGAGTGCCTGAAACCTTTGCTGAAGCCGTTGTATTACTACTCACCAACGTAATAGACTTTATCGTATAGCCCTCTTTTGAGCCTTTAACGCCTGCCAGTATCTTAGCAACCGCCAAGGTTTTAGTGACTCCTGTAACACTAGAAAAAACAATGGTTTGCTCCGCATAAGTAAGAGAAGGAGCAGGGGCAGGGGTGGGTTTATCATCGGGTTTCGATTCTTCTTTACTGCAATAAATCATTGACGTAATCAATGCTGTCAATAATAATAAACTAACAAAATATCTGATGGGTTTCATAACTTGTCTCATTTTAGTATTTATTTTTTAAAGTTAAATTTTCAATATCTAATATATTAACCATAGGGTTTAAAAGTTATTTTAAATTATATATAAAATATATTCACTAACGATGTTCTATTGTTAAGAATTTTAAAAGGTGCAAATTTACAAAGAAATAATTATGAATCAAGAAAAATAAATTTTTTTATTTGAGTTCAATACTTTTAATTCCCAAACCTAAAATTACTACGTTAAACGTTTAGTTAAAAATCGATAAAAGTTATCACAGTAGATTTAATTTTTTATAAATTCACATTAAGTTTTTGAAAACTGGTTTAATGTTGCCTAAACTTAACAGTTACCACTTTAAATGGTATGAATGGAGGTATCATTATCGACGCAAAATGGGGTTAGAAGAAAACCTTAAAATTATCTTGAGACTAAAACTTTATGAACTATATATTAGTTGTTCGAGAATTACATTTGCAAAAATAAATAGTTAGTGTAATTTGAGTATGTTCAAATTTCATTAAATTTGTTGCAAAATTGGGAATATGAAACTCAAACAAAATATAGAATTAAAATTAGGGCAAAAATTATCTCCTCAGCAGATTCTACTGATGAATTTAGTAGAGTTAGATACCCTTGCACTTGAAAAAGAAATTAAGAATGAATTAGAAGAGAACCCTACTTTAGATACGGTAGATGATGACGACACCGAGGAATTGGGCAACGAAGAATCATATAAATATCAATCTCAGCATCATTTTTACGATAGTCCATATACCACTCAAATTTTCAATTATTCTAACGAACAGAGTTTTATAGAAAAATTGAGAGAACAACTTATTACTTTTCAGTTAGATGAGAAACAAAGAAATATAGTAGATTTTTTGATAGGCACCATAGATGGTGATGGTTATATTAGAAAGGATTTATATGAAATTATGGATGATATGACTTTCACTCAAAACATAGATGCCTCTATAGATGAGATGGAATATGCGTTAGATATTATCCATCAGATGGACCCTGCTGGAATAGGCGCGCGTTCGTTAAAAGAATGCTTACTCCTTCAACTCTATAGACAAGAACAAACGCCTACGGTAAAACTTACTATAGAAGTATTAAAGAAGCACTATGAACACATCATCAAAAAACATTATGATAAACCCATAAATCAAAATATAGTAACTAAAGAACAGCTTACGCAAGTATTACAAAAAATAGAAAAACTCAATCCCAAACCGGGTAGTGTTCTCTCTGAGCATGCAAAAAATAATAAACTTATTATTCCAGACTTTATCATCCGAATAGAAAATGAAAAACTTGAACTTCAGCTCAATCAAGGTAATATTCCACCGTTAAAAGTATCAAAAGAATACTATAATATACTTGGAGAGACCAACCTCAGAAAACGGGAGCAAAAAGAAGTTGAGAGTTTTATCAAGCAAAAGATAAATACAGCTAAATTCTTCATACAGGCTATTAAACAGAGGCAACAAACCCTTTATAAAACTATGAATGCCATACTGCAAAAGCAGTATGATTATTTTTTGTCTGGAAGTGATAATTTACTTAAACCTATGACGATGAAATCTATTGCAGAAACGATACAAGTGGATATATCTACAGTTTCTAGAGCAGTGAGTAACAAATATGTAGATGCTCCTTACGGCATAGTACGAATTAAAGATTTATTTACAGATGCCACCGTAAATAAAGAAGGAGAGGAAATATCTACTATCCATGTAAAAAATGCGCTCTTAGAAATTATAAATAAGGAGGATAAAACCCACCCTCTATCTGATGATAAAATAGTAGAACTTCTCAAGGAAAAAAGATTCATTATTGCCAGAAGAACTGTAGCAAAATACCGAGAACAATTACAAATACCTGTATCTAGGTTAAGAAAAAAATTTTAATACTATTTTAACCTCTGTCTTTTATATACAGGCACAGCAGAACAAGCCTCACCATACATGATAGATTTAACTACGGGTTGTAATTTATTTACAATGTATATATAGGCATTATCGGGTATAGGAAGATGTCCACAACCTTTTATGATTACTTTTTTATCTTTGTATTTTGAAATGTCCAAATAAGATATTACTTCTTGAAAAATCATATTTTCTAAGTCTTTAGGATTACCTTTAATTACCTTTTTACATATCGGATTCAAATAGGAAGCAACGAGCATAAAAGTCCATTGAGGAACAATGGCGTCCGAAGAACAATGGATATTTACAAAAGCATTTTGATATGGTTTCCAATCGTGCTGTTTAAGAGTTGCTCTCAATTCTTTTTCTTTAACGATAATACCTTTGTATAAGAAGTCTTTTACATCAAACGCAATACGTTTTTCTTTGGGATATAAATCTTGCAAATCCAAAGTAATTACAGGTAGTTTATTTACTCTATTTACAATGGGTTCTTCCATCGAGTCAATAATGAGAATATCATTTTAGGTTATAACATACCCAGTTCTAATAAAGCCTCCTCACTCATCATATCTTTGCTCCAAGGAGGATCAAAGGTAATTTCTACTTCACAACTTTCTATTTCTTCTATTTCTTCTACTTTTTCTTTCACTTCATTAGGCAAACTTCCTGCTACAGGACAATTTGGAGAGGTAAGTGTCATCAGTATTTTAGCACGACGAGTGTCGCTCACTTGAACATCATAGATAAGTCCCAATTGATATATATCTACAGGTATTTCAGGGTCATATATAGTATGTATAACACCTATTATTTTTTCTCCTATATCTCGAAGTTTTTTTTCTTCCATCAATTTTATAAATTAACGAGTTTTAGTTTCTAATACCACAGCATAAAATTTAAGTTGCTTAATCATAGCTAATAGACCATTTGCCCTAGTAGGAGACAAATGTTCTTTTAATCCTATTTCATCTATAAAGTCAATACTGGCATTACTAATATCTTTAGGCATTTGACCACTAAATATTCTTACGAGTAAGGCGATGATCCCTTTTGTAATAATGGCATCACTATCAGCAGAATAGATGATTTTACCATCTTTAAATTCTGCATGCAACCACACTTTAGATTGACAGCCTAATATAAGGTTTTTATCATTCTTATTTTCCTCAGATATAATAGGTAATGACTTTCCTAATTCTATAAGGTATTCGTATTTTTGTAACCAACCGTCAAAAATAGAAAACTCTTCTACAATATTTTGTTGTATTTGTTGTATTGTCATTTTATAAAGATTATAATCCAAATTCTGGTTTTATAAGCTCTAGCCACACACCGAGTCTTTCATCTGTAAATTCGGGTTGGTTATCTTCATCTAATAACAGTCCCATCGAATTACCGTTTTTTAAATCGGCTTTACTTTCATCGTATTCATAGGTATCTCCTATAGGCCATTCTCCCACTAGTTTTCCACCTTTTCGTTTTACTACATCTCCAAGTATGCCTACCCCATCGCAAAAGAATTCTCCGTAACCTATTTGGTCTCCAAGTCCAAATATAGCCACTGTTTTGCCTGTAAAGTCAATAGTTTTAAATTCATCGTAAAATTCTTCCCAAGCACTTTGTAATTCTCCATCGTACCAAGTAGATAATCCCAGTATGAATTTATTCCCATCAAAATCGCTAGTAGAGACATCATATACATCCTTTACTTCTACTACATCATCACCTAACTTTTCTACTATTTTTTGTGTGATTTCTTCTGTACATCCAGAATCTGAACCAAATATTAAAGATATTTTAGACATTTTGTTTTTTAAGGATAAAGTTGAATTTAAAGAATAATGCAAATTTAAACTAAATTTAAATAAGATAAAGTGTTTTTTTTTAATAAATTAAAATTCTCTTGCTTAGATATAAATTCCCATTAGAATAAGTACAGTTTTACCTTGAGGATTTGTATCTTTTAGATTAAATTTTTTGGAATGTTAAAAGACAGAATATTTGATTTATGCTTACGTGAGATAACCCACAAAATGAAATGTACATTTTTTCTTAGTAAAGTTTCAAAATATTGTATGCAATCAATGGTAGGATTACTCCATGAATTGCTTCAATTATACATTTTCTGTAAAATAACTCGCAAATTCTATTG
Source organism: Ichthyobacteriaceae bacterium (assembly GCA_965226285.1). GTDB lineage: Bacteria > Bacteroidota > Bacteroidia > Flavobacteriales > Ichthyobacteriaceae > CBDDCQ01. The sequence goes on along the minus strand of CBDDCQ010000001.1, from coordinate 118,100 downwards.
TATTTATACTATAATTAGTAGTGTACATTGAGCCTCTACATCTTGTATTTATTAGGCTTTGTCATACTTATACCAAAAAATATACACTTGGTACAAAAAAAAGTATTTTTTATTCGTTTAATATTGAGTTAGTTATTAAATTTGCACCCGCGAATTATTTAAACAGGGAATTAATTTAAAAATATAAGTAAAAATTAATTATAAATAAAAACAATAAAAATGACATGAAAAAAAAAGTATTTTTTATTCGTTTAATATTGAGTTAGTTATTAAATTTGCACACTGAATTATTTAAACTAAGGAATTAACTATGAAGTTCAGAACATCATATCACTTGGGTTAGTATATTTTAAATATATCAAACATAACTTAAACTATAGATTTTTTGTTCTGAATAAGTTTAGAATTTAATTTAAAAATATAAATAAAAACAATAAATAATAAATGACATGAAGAAGAATAGATATTTTTTTGGCTTATTAGTATTAATACTTTTCATTACCCAATTAACCCAATGTAGTAAGGAAGATAACGCCAATCTGGCAAAGAGCAAAGCCTCATTGATACTCTCCTTTGAGTTGGGTACTTATAAAGCCGAGTTAAACGGCACCTCCTTTTTGATAGAGGTACCCTATGGAACAGATATAAGTTCTTTATCGGCAAAGGTAGAGTTATCCGAAAAGGCAACGATCAAACCCGACCCAAAGACAGTCAAAGATTGGACCAATCCCGTATCGTTTACAGTAACGTCAGAAAGTGGAACTACCAGTAAATATACAGTAGAGGTAAAAATATTACCTCCGGTATTGACCTTTGAAAAACTGACAAAACAATATACAGAAGGTGGGCGTTTGAATGCTACAGAAATTTTAAACAATGTAAAAGGGCAAAAAGGAAACTATACTTTAAAAGACATCACAAATGTGTTTCCTGATGGTATAGTAACGGTCAATGGAACTGCACCAAATTTAAGTTTAGAATTTAATGGAGCAGGCGTTTTTAGGGCTTTGTTGCACTTAAAACACAATGCTACATCAGATTTGGATGTAACGATAGAAAATGCGGAGTTTGAAATTACAAAGAATGTTGCACCATCGGATTTAAGCTGGAGCAAACAAATCAAGGTTTATCGTTCGGCGGGAGAGATCAGCAATGAGGAGTTATTAGCAGGTCTTGACGGAACAAAAGCAGGCTATCGAGTGAAAACAGTAACCATCACTGATGCAGGAGATACAGGAGCAGTGGTTTTAGGTAGTGGCACTTCAGCTAAGATAGGTAGATATACCCGCTCGGGTACCTTGACATTGACACTTGTATTTGAACACGATACGAAAGCAGATAAAACCATAACGGCGGCAGTATTTGAAATTACTCAAGAATTAACTTGGCGTAAACAAAGCAAGGTTTACGTTTCAGGGGGAGAGATCAGCAACACTGAATTATTAGGCGGCTTACAGGGTACAAAAGAGGGCTATCGTATCAAATCAGTAGAGATTACCGGTGATTCATCAGAAAGTGGTGCGCGGGTTTCAGGAAGTGGTAGTAGTGCTAAGATCATCAATTATAGTAAAGCAGTTACCTTGACGTTGACACTTGTATTAGAACACGCTAAGAAAGCAGAAAAAACCATAACGGGTGCACAATTTGAAATTACAAAGAGGGGTGCACCTACCAATTTAACCTGGGTAAAACAATTGAAGAGGTATCGTTCTGGTGAAGAGATAAGCAACTCTGAATTGTGGCTGGGTCTCGAAGGTTCAAAATTAGGTTATCGTATTAAATCAGTACAGATTACAGATGATTCAACGAGCAGTGGTGCGCGGGTTTCAGGCAGTGGTACTGCAGCTAAGATCGTGGGTTATGGCAAAGCCACTATCTTGACGTTGACACTTGTATTTGAACACGATAGGCAAGCAGATAAAACCATAACGGGTGCAGCATTTGAACTTACCAGTGGAGATGTATTTGTACCTTTAACTTGGGGCAGACAAAGCAAGGCTTACAGTCCCGCAGAAGAGATAAGCAATGCAGACTTATTGGGCGGTGTGAGAGGTACAAAAACAGGTTATCGTATCAAATCAGTACAGATTACAGATGATTCAACCAACAGTGGTGCACGTGTTTCAGGAAGTGGTACTGCAGCTAAGATCGTTCGTTACGGCAAAGCCACTATCTTGACGTTGTCACTTGTACTTGAACACGATGCAAAGGCAGATAAAACGCTCAATAATGCAGCGTTTGAAATTAGGAAGATGCCCGTACCAGTTGATTTGAGTTGGCGTAAACAAAATAAGATTTATAGTCCTGCAGGAGAGATAAGCAATGCAGCATTATTAAACGGTCTTAGCGGTACAAAAACAGGGTATCGAGTGAAAACAGTAAGCATCAGTGATGCAGGAGGTACAGGAGCAAGGGTTTCAGGTAGTGGCACTGCAGCTAAGATCGTCGGTTATACCAAGGCGGGTATCTTGACGTTATCGATTGTATTCGAACACGATACCAAGGAGGATAAAAACATCACTGGTGGGGCGTTTGAAATTACGAGTATCGCTGCCCCGGTTGATTTGAGTTGGCGTAAACAAAGGAAGGCTTATCGTTCTGGAGAGATAAGCAATGCAGAGTTATTGAGGGGTCTTATGGGTACCAAAGCAGGTTATCGTGTCAAATCAGTAGATATTACGGGCGATTCCTCGAGAAGTGGTGCGAGGGTTTCAGGGAGTGGTACTTCAGCTAAGATCGTTGGTTATACTAAAATAACTGTATTGACGTTGACACTTGTATTTGAACATGATGTGAAAGCAGATAAAACCATAACGGGTGCAGAATTTGAAATTACAAAGGGTTTTGCCCCGAGGGGTTTAAGATGGGTTAGACAAAGGAAGGCTTATCGTCCGTCAGGAGAGATAAGCAATGCTGACTTATTAAGAGGTATTGGCGGTACCGGAGTAGGTTATCGTATCAAATCAGTACAGATTAGAGATGATTCCTCAAGAAGTGGTGCGAGGGTTTCAGGGAATGGTACTGCAGCTAAGATCGTTGGTTATAGCAAACCCACTGTCTTGACGTTGACACTTGTATTTGAACACGATGCGAAAGCAGATAAAACGATGAGGAATGTACAATTTGAAATTACAAAGGGCACTGCCGCGAGTGATTTAAGTTGGCGCAGACAAAGTAAGGTTTACAGCATTAGAGGAGAGATAAGCAATGCTGAATTATTAAGCAGGGTTGGCGGTACCAAAGTAGGGTATCGTATTAAATCAGTACAGATTACAGATGATTCAAAAAGTAGTGGTGCCTCTGTTTCAGGTAGTGGTACTGCAGCTAAGATCGTTGGTTATAGCAAAGCCACTATCTTGACGTTGACACTTGTAGTTGAACACGATCTTAAAGACGATGTAACCCTTAGAAATGCACAGTTTGAAATTACGAAGCTCAGTGCGGAAACTTTAACTTGGAGTAGGCAAACGAAACCGTTTAACAGTGGTGGCGAAATTACCAATGCCAATCTATTAGCAGGCGTTACAGGAAGCGGTAAGAATGGATACACCATTAAAACCGTTAACATTACCAATATAAACGGTACAAGTGCGAGGGTTTCAGGGAGTGGCAGTTCAGCTAGAATTACCAGTTATAACCAAGCAGGTACGCTTACCCTAACCATTGTATTAGAGCATGATACTAAAGGAGATGTTACTATTAGCAACGCACAGTTTGAGATTATACCTTTAGGTTGGACCAAGCAAGAGAAGGCTTACAGTACAGGCGGAGAAATTACCAATACCGAGCTACTGGCAGGCGTTACAGGCAGTGGTAAGAATGGATACACCATTAAAACCGTGAACATTACCAATCCAGACGGTACAGGTGCGAGGGTTTCAGGCAGCGGCAGTTCAGCTAGAATTACCAGTTATAACAGAGCAGGTACGCTTACCCTAACCATTGTATTAGAGCATAGGACTCAAGACGATGTAACCCTTAGGAACGCACAGTTTCTTATTTATAGAGGAGATATTTTTACGATAAATAGTGGTGGGGTAGTAACACTTAAAGCAAGCGTTGACAAAAATAGTTTAACAACAGTAACCATTCCTAATATGATTAATGGTATCACCGTAACCAGTATTGGAGATAGTACATTTGAGGATTTTACTTCACTTACCCGTGTTACGCTTCCTAATTCCGTAACCAGTATTGGAAATAATGCATTTAAGAATTGTACTGCACTTAATAGTGTTACGATTCCTAATTCCGTAACCAGTATTGGAAATAAGGCATTTTATGATTGTACTTCACTTACCAGTGTTACGCTTTCTAATTCCGTAACCAGTATTGGAGATTGGGTATTTTATAATTGTAGATCACTTACCCGTATTACGCTTCCTAATTCGTTAAAAACTATTGGAAGTGACGCATTTGCCAATTGTGTATCACTTACCAGTATTGTGATTCCTAATTCCGTAACCCTTATTGACATAGCTACATTTGCTTACTGTACTTCACTTACTAGTGTTACGCTTCCTAATTCGTTAAAAGTTATTAGAAATACCGCATTTATTTTGTGTACTTCACTTACCAGTATTACGATTCCTAATTCCGTAACCCGTATTGACATGGGGGCATTTTATCAATGTTATTCACTTACCAGTGTTACGCTTTCTAATTCCTTAACCAATATTGGACAGCTTGCATTTTATAAAACTGCACTTACCAGTGTTACGATTCCTAATTCCGTAACCAGTGTGGATAATGCCGTATTTGAGAGTTGTACTGCACTTACCAGTGTTACGCTTTCTAATTCCTTAATAGATATTTCACAAGCTATGTTTAGTAATTGTACTGCACTTGCCAGTATTACGATTCCTAATTCCGTAACCCGTATTTCAGAACAAGCATTTGCTAATTGTACTTCACTTGCCAGTATTACGATTCCTAATTCCGTAACCCGTATTTCAGAACAAGCATTTGCTAATTGTACTTCACTTGCCAGTGTTACGCTTCCTGATAATTCCTTAAAAAGTATTTCAAAAAAAGCATTTGTTGATTGTACTTCACTTACCACTATTACGATTCCTCGTTCCGTAACCACTATTGGAAATGCGCCATTTACAGGGTGTACCAATCTCTCGAGAATACGGGTAATTGCAATTAATCAGATTCCTTGGTATAAGAACCTAACGAGAGGTAATAAGGCTCTCGTAATTGGGTATTAGTAAAATAATCAGTTAACGTTGTTCAGCTATTCATAACGTTATGGTGAGGGTGTAGGGACAGGTTTTTTTAAACCTGTCTCTACTTTTTTACCCCCTCTCTGTCCCCCTTTTTAAGGGGGAAGTAAAGGGGGTTAAAAGGGTCACTAAGAGTGTGTTCAGACCACCCCCAGCCCCTCCTATCAGGAGGGGAGCTAGCGTATTTAATCCCCCTTTTTAAAGGGACACAAAGAGGATTTCCCCCTTTTTAAGGGGGAAACAAAGGGGGTTAAAAGGGTCACTAAGAGTGTGTTCAGACCACCCCCAGCCCCTCCTTATCAGGAGGGGAGCTAATAGCGTATGTAATCCCCCTTTTTAAAGGGACACAAAGAGGATTTCCCCCTTTTTAAGGGGGAAGTAAAGGGGGTTAAAAGGGTCACTAAGAGTGTGTTCAGACCACCCCCAGCCCCTCCTTATCAGGAGGGGAGCTAATAGCGTATTTAATCCCCCTTTAAAAAGGGGGAAAAAATAGGGGGTGAAAATAATTTCTCTCTATACTTGTTTTGAGACTCAAAAAAAATTTATTTCTTTGATCCATTAATCATTAATCATTAACCATTAATCATTAATCATTAATCATTAATCATTAATCATTATCAAAGTGTTTTTTTCAAGAAACTATAAATATAATAAAAAATTATTATATTTGTAACCTAATTTTTGAGATTTTTGTAAAGGTATTATTAAATAGCATAAAATATGAAAAGAACATTTCAACCTTCAAATAGGAAGAGAAGAAATAAACAAGGTTTTAGAGAGCGAATGGCATCGGCTAATGGTAAAAAAGTATTAGCCAGAAGAAGAGCTAAAGGAAGACATAAGTTATCTGTTTCAAGTGAAGGAAGACACAAAAGATAATTTAGTGTTTTAGATTATATTTTTAAGATATATAGGTGTTGTCCTTTTTTATATAAGGACAACATTTTTTTTATTGATACATTAAAAAAATAATAAAGCATGGCTAAAGATAAAAGTATAAAATCAGTTTTAATTATAGGTAGTGGACCTATAGTAATAGGTCAAGCGTGTGAATTTGACTATTCGGGTTCTCAGGCTATTCGTTCGCTAAAGGAAGAGGGCATAGAGGTGATACTTATCAATTCTAATCCCGCTACTATTATGACTGACCCCTCTTTGGCAGACTATGTTTATCTGAAACCTTTAACGACAAAATCTATAGATCAAATTTTACAAAAGCACCCCAATATAGATGCTGTATTGGCGACTATGGGAGGACAAACGGCTTTAAACTTGTGTATAGAGGGACACAGTAAAGGCATCTGGAAAGAGTATAATGTAAAGATGATAGGTGTCAATATAGATGCTATAAACATTACAGAGAACAGAGAGCAGTTTAGAAAGCTGATGGAGTCTATAAATATAGAAATGGCACCTTCTCAAATTGCTACTTCATTTTTGAAAGGAAAGGAAATTGCCCAAAAATTTGGTTTTCCCTTAGTGATTCGTCCGTCTTTTACATTGGGAGGTACAGGAGCATCTTTTGTACACAAAAAAGAGGATTTTGATAAACTACTTACCAGAGGTTTAGAGGCATCACCTATACACGAAGTACTGATAGATAAAGCCCTTATCGGCTGGAAAGAATACGAGTTAGAATTACTAAGAGATAAAAATGATAATGTAATTATCATTGCTACTATAGAAAATATGGATCCTATGGGCATACATACAGGAGATTCTATTACAGTAGCTCCTGCGATGACCTTATCGGATAAGACCTACCAGAAAATGCGTGACATGGCTATCAAAATGATGCGTTCTATAGGAGATTTTGCAGGCGGATGTAATGTACAGTTTTGTGTAAGCCCCAATGAAAAGGAAGAGATATACGCCATAGAGATCAACCCAAGAGTTTCTAGGTCTTCTGCATTAGCATCTAAAGCTACGGGGTATCCTATTGCTAAAATAGCTTCTAAATTAGCCATAGGTTATACATTAGATGAATTGGAGAACCAAATTACCAAATCTACCTCTGCACTTTTTGAACCTGCACTGGATTATGTAATTGTAAAAATACCAAGATGGAACTTCGATAAGTTTGAAGGTTCGAATCGGACGTTGGGGCTTCAAATGAAATCAGTAGGAGAGGTGATGGGTATTGGACGTTCTTTTCAAGAGGCATTGCACAAGGCTACACAATCTTTAGAAATCAAGAGGAATGGGTTAGGAGCAGATGGAAAAGGTTATAAAGATCAGGATGTAATTTTGGAGAAACTCCAGTATGCCAGTTGGGATAGGGTATTTGTAATTTATGATGCCATTCAAATGGGAATCCCCTTGAGCAGAATACATGAAATTACCAAAATAGATATGTGGTTTTTAAGAGAATACCAACAGTTACATCTACTAGAAAAGCAAATAGAAAAACATACGATAGATAATATTGGGAGACAACTACTGTTAGAGGCAAAAATGAAAGGGTTTGCAGATAGACAAATTGCACACATGTTGAGGTGCTTAGAGAGTCAAGTATATAACAAAAGGCGAGATTTACAAATTGACAGGGTATATAAATTAGTAGATACCTGTGCTGCTGAATTTTGTGCTAAAACACCTTATTACTATTCTACTTTTGAAAATTCTATACAGAAAAATAACGTTACTTATGCTGAAAATGAAAGTGTAGTATCGGATAGAAAAAAAGTGATTGTACTGGGTAGCGGTCCTAATAGAATAGGGCAGGGGATAGAGTTTGATTATTGCTGTGTACACGGAGTATTGGCATCGGCAGAATGCGGGTATGAAACCATAATGATAAATTGTAATCCAGAAACGGTATCTACAGATTTTGACACAGCAGATAAATTGTATTTTGAACCTGTATTTTGGGAGCATATATACGATATTATTCAGCATGAAAAACCCTATGGCGTCATTGTACAGTTGGGGGGACAAACGGCACTCAAATTAGCAGAAAAGCTAAACAAATATGGAATTAAAATCATAGGCACTAGTTTTGATGCTTTGGATTTGGCAGAGGATAGAGGTAGATTCTCTACACTACTGAAAGAGAACAATATTCCTTATCCTGAATTTGGAGTGGTGCAGAATGCCGATGAGGCTTTGAAGTTCTCTCGAAAATTGAACTTCCCTATATTGGTTCGTCCATCTTATGTATTGGGAGGGCAAGGAATGAAAATAGTCATCAACGAGGAAGAATTAGAGCGACATGTGGTAGAATTATTTAAACATTTTCCGGGCAATAGAGTGCTTTTAGACCACTATTTAGATGGTGCTATAGAGGCAGAAGCAGATGCTATTTGCGATGGGAAAGATGTATATATTATAGGCATTATGGAGCATATAGAGCCTTGTGGCATACATTCAGGAGATTCTAATGCTACTTTGCCACCTTTTAATTTAGGGGAGCTGGTAATGCAGCAGATAAAAGACCATACTTTGAAAATTGCCAAAGCACTCAATACTGTGGGGCTTATCAATATACAGTTTGCCATAAAAAATGATAAGGTGTATGTTATAGAGGCAAACCCCAGAGCTTCACGAACAGTACCTTTTATTGCTAAAGCCTATCGAGAGCCTTATGTAAATTATGCTACCAAAGTAATGCTCGGAGATAAAAAAATTAAGGATTTTAACTTTAATCCACAATTAGAGGGCTATGCAATTAAACAACCCGTATTCTCATTTAGTAAGTTTCCCAATGTAAATAAAGCATTAGGACCTGAAATGAAATCTACGGGAGAGAGTATATTGTTTATAGATCACCTCAAAGACGACCAATTCTATGAACTCTATTCTCGTAGAAAGATGTACTTGAGTAAATAACAAATTTCTTAGCTTAATCCTACAGTTGAGTTTTGAGGTTTCTGCCTTATTGGTAAAACTAACTTTATCTTTCTAAAACTACTGCAGGCTTTATGTAAAAAATGTATCTTTGGCACTTTAAACTTTTAGTAGTATTGATAAATATAAAATTAGATGGATAGATTTTCTTTTTTAGGTGCCGTAAATGGAGCATTTGTAGAAGATTTATATCAAACTTATTTGGTAAATCCGGATGGAATAGATAAAAACTGGAAAGTATTCTTTCAAGGATATGACTTCGCTAATGAAGACTATTCTGATAAAAAAATACCCGATTATGTACAAAAGGAATTTGATGTAATTAAACTTATAGATGCTTATGCAAGTAGAGGGCATCTATTTACTAAAACTAACCCTGTAAGAGAGCGGAGGAAATATACTCCTGATCTATCTATAGAGCATTATAATTTATCTGATTTAGACTTAGATACGGAGTTTGAAGCAGGAAATATTATAGGTATTGGTAAAGCACTTTTAAAGGATATTATATATAGGCTGAAAGAAATTTATTGTAAATCTACAGGCTTTGAGTATATGTATATTCGCAAGCCTGAACGTCTCAAATGGATTCGAGATAAGATACATAACAGCGTAAATGTTGTGTTTTCTGAAGAAAAGAAAAAGAGTATTTTAAATAAACTCAATCAAGCAGTAGCATTTGAAGACTTTTTACATACTAAATATGTAGGACAAAAAAGGTTCTCACTAGAAGGAGGGGAGTCCCTTATACCTGCATTAGATGCGTTGGTAGAAAAGGCATCGAGCTTAGGAGTAAAGGAATTTGTAATGGGAATGGCACATAGAGGAAGGCTCAATGTATTGGCGAATATATTTGGTAAAACCTATGATGCAATATTTAGTGAGTTTGAGGGTAAAGACTTTGAAGAAACAGATGAACTCTTTGATGGAGATGTAAAATATCACTTGGGTTGGTCTTGCAAAGCCCATACAGATAAAGGTAAAGAAATAAGAATGAACTTAGCTCCAAATCCATCGCATTTGGAGGCGGTAGGTCCTGTAGTGGAAGGAATAGTCCGCTCTAAAATAGATAGGGTATATCGTGATGAAGGACAAATAATGCCTGTAATTATACACGGTGATTCGGCTATAGCGGGTCAAGGTGTAGTGTATGAAACTATACAAATGGCAGATTTAGATGGTTATAAAACAGGAGGCACCATACATATTGTAGTAAATAACCAAATAGGCTTTACTACTAATTATATCGATTCGCGTTCAGGCACTTATTGTACTGATGTAGGTAAAGTAACGCTTTCTCCTGTATTGCATGTAAATGGAGATGATGTAGAGGCAGTGGTAAATGCCATAGAATTTGCTGCAGAATATAGAATACAATTCAAAAAAGATGTATTTGTAGATTTGCTTTGCTATAGGAGGTATGGACACAACGAGGGAGATGAACCCAGATTTACACAACCTAATCTATACAAAGCCATAGCTAAACACCCTAATCCTAGAGAAATATATAAAAAGAAATTGATAGGAGAAGGCACTATAGGAGAGAATATAGTCAAAGAGATGGAAGTAGAGTTCAAAAAATTACTTCAAGAGCGTTTTGACGAGGCTAAACAGGTGGAAAAGACCATTATTACGCCTTTTATGCAAGAGGATTGGAAAGACTATGAGATACCAAAGAGAAATCAGGCGAGAGAAGCTATAGATACAACAGTACCTATAGAGGATTTAACTTCTATAGGAGATAAAATATTTACCTTGCCTGAAGATAAAAAGTTCCTTAAAAAAATAGAACGTCTGTTTGAAGATAGAAAAGGTATGTTGGTGAAAAATCATTTAGACTGGGGGATTGGAGAACTTTTAGCTTATGGTACATTACTTAATGAAGGGTTTAATGTAAGGTTATCTGGTCAAGATGTAGAACGAGGTACTTTTTCTCACAGGCATAGCATCGTTAAGGTAGAGGAATCAGAAGCGGAAATAAATGTACTCAATCATATCAGTGATAAGCAAGGCAGTATGTGGATATATAATTCTCCACTATCCGAGTACGGAGTAATGGCTTATGACTATGGATATGCTATGGCATCTCCAAAAACACTTACAATATGGGAGGCTCAATTTGGAGATTTTAGTAATGGAGCTCAAATTATGATAGACCAATACTTATCTTGTGCCGAAGATAAATGGAAATTACAAAATGGTTTAGTATTGCTATTGCCCCATGGATATGAAGGGCAGGGAGCCGAACATTCTTCTGCTAGGGTGGAAAGATATTTGCAGTTGTGTGCTCAGGACAATATGAGAGCAGTAAATTGCTCTACACCAGCCAGTTTCTATCATATTTTAAGAGAACAAATGAAACAAGAATTTAGAAAACCTCTCATCGTATTTACACCTAAAAGTCTATTGAGACATCCGAAGTGTATTTCTTCTTTAGAGGAATTAGCAAATGGACATTTTAAACAAGTTATCAATGATGATACTGTAGATAAAACCAAAGTGAAAAAGGTGGTAATGTGTACGGGTAAATTTTATTATGATTTGTTAGCAGAAAGAGAAAAGTTAGGTAAACAAGATGAGGTTGTCTTAGTGAGATTAGAGCAACTCTATCCTATGCCTACTGCTAAGATAGAGAAAATTTTGGATGAATATGGTGTAGATGATTTGGTATGGGCGCAGGAAGAGCCTGAAAATATGGGTACTTGGTCGCATATACTGAGGTATTTAAGACACCTATCGTTTAAGGTAGCTTGCCCACCTGAAAGTGCTGCTTCTGCAGCAGGTTCTTTTAATAGAGCTATGGCGAGACATCGACAAGCAATCAAAAAAGTATTTCAATAAAATTATATATGGATAACACAGTAGAAAGACTAAAGTGCGCAATCATTGGATCTGGTCCAGCAGGATACACTGCTGCTATTTACGCTTCCAGAGCAGAGTTAAAACCTGTAATGTACACAGGAATACAAGCTGGAGGGCAACTTACCACCACTACAGAGGTAGATAATTTTCCAGGTTACCCCGAAGGAGTGGATGGTCCTACTATGATGGAAGATTTGAAAAAACAAGCTGAACGATTTGGCACACAGGTTCGTATGGGTACAGTTACAGAGGTAGAATTTTCCAAAGAGAAAGAAGGAATCCACAAATTAACCATAGACGGTACTACTCATATAGAGGCTCAATCTATAATTATTTCTACCGGAGCTACGGCTAAATATTTAGGGTTAGAATCCGAAGAGAGATTAAAGGGAGCAGGTGTAACAGCCTGTGCAGTATGCGATGGTTTCTTTTATAGAGGGCAAGATGTAGCAGTAGTGGGAGCTGGAGATACTGCTGCAGAAGAAGCTACCTATTTGGCTAATATTTGTACTAAAGTAACTATGCTGGTACGCAGAGATGAGATGAGAGCTTCTAAAGCTATGCAAAGTAGAGTATTTAAAACGTCTAATATAGAAGTTTTATATAATACAGAAGTAGAAGAGGTAATCGGTGAAACAGAAGTACAGGGGCTTAGACTTATCAATAATCAGACCAAAGAAAATAGCAATTTAAAGGTAACGGGACTATTTATAGCGATTGGTCATCAGCCTAATACTGAAATATTCAAAGGGCAGATAACCATGGATAAAGCAGGGTATATTCAAACGCAACCAGATTGTACAAAAACTAACCTTCCAGGAGTATTTGCAGCAGGAGATGTACAAGATAAGGAATACAGACAAGCCGTTACTGCAGCAGGAACAGGGTGTATGGCAGCATTAGACGCTGAGAGATATTTGGCATCGTTATCATAATAAAAAGAGAATAAATTTAATTACTCATTTACTAACTTTTTATGGTAAGGCTTTTGTACTAAAATATGAACTATGTCGCATTAAAATTTAAGTTAGAACCTATAAAGCCAACTTATGAGATTCTTATCGCAGAACTTGCGCAATTTAATTTTGATAGTTTTCAGGAGACAAAAGATGGAATAAATGCTTTTATACTCGAGGAGAATTACTCTGATGAAATTCTTAATCAAATATCTATTTTGTATAAAGAAGGCATATCATTTTCGTATGAAAAAGAGATGATAAAACGAGAAAATTGGAATACAAATTGGGAAAACAATTTTCAACCTATAAATGTAGAAAATCAGTGTTTGGTAAGAGCACCTTTTCATAAAAAGCAGCAAACCGAGTATGATATTATTATAGTACCCAAAATGTCTTTTGGTACGGGACATCACGAAACTACTTATCTGATGATAATTTTATTGCTATCTATGGATATTTCAGGTTGTGTATTGGATATGGGTTGTGGTACAGGAATATTGGCTATTCTTACAGAGAAAATGGGTGCTCAAAGCGTAGATGCTATAGATATAGATGACTGGGCTTACGTGAATACATTAGAGAATATAGAAAAGAATAAATGCTCAAATATAGCAGTGAAAAAAGGAGATGTTCATTTGCTAAAAGATAAAAAATACCAAACCATAGTAGCTAACATAAATAGAAATGTGCTATTAAATGATATTCCTATATACACTAAGCATTTGAATGAAAATGGATATTTGCTTTTAAGTGGTTTTTTTATCACGGATGAAGAAGTTATAAAACAAACTTGTGAAAAGAATGGACTTAAATTGATACAACGTTTAGAAAAAAATAATTGGTCAGCATTGAAGTTTGTAAGATGAGAAATACCAAATATATATTTATTCTGATTTTATTCTTGCTAAATATAACTTTATTGCAAGCTCAGCGCAAAAAAAAGTTCTCTAATAGCTCTAAAGAGTTCAAGAGAGAGTTGATGAAAATTATCAAAGAACCTCAGAATAAGGATATACAATTATTTTTTCAAGTTATAGATAACTACGAGGATTTGAAGGAATTAATAATAAATTTTAACCTGTTTAAAAAATATAAGTTTTCTAAAAAAGAGTATTTATCATATATAAGAGCATTATTAGCTATAAATAAAATAGGAAAGCTAAAAAGTTTTTTAAATCACAACACAGTAAATGTACAATCGAAAAGAAAGCTCAGAGGATATGTTAAAGTGTTAGATAATTTTTTAACTAAAAATATATTATATGAAAAGAGAGATGATTTTTCTTGGATTTACAAGGGAAAGATGGAATATGTAGTTGATAATTCATTGGTGAAGATTAAAATAAAAGCAGAAACACTGGTTTGTAAAAGCAAGAGGGGAAGTATCATGCTCTATGGAGTGGAAGGCGTTTTTATTCCAGTGCAAAACAAGATTATATTAAATAAGGGTTTATTTTATTGGAATGCTTCAAAGAAGAAAAAACATACGTACGCACAAATAAAAGAAATGACGATAGATTTAACGAAAAAATATTTTAAAGCAGATAATGTAATACTAAATAACGCTATGCAATTTGAGGATATGTCGGGGAGTTTGGAGATGCGATTGACCTCTTCAAAAAGAACAATTTACCCTTTATTTAGATCTGATGAGAGTCGAGAGCCGTTTTCAGTAGATTTATCAGAGGGGGTAAATTACTATGGCTATATTGTATTGCAAAATGAGAAAATATTGGGGGTTTCAGAAAAAACAGGTAATAGTATCGTTACATTTTTTGATAAAGGGAAAAAGTTATTTGTAATTACCTCTAAAAAGATAAATATTAGTAAAAAGCGTATATATGCGAGTAATGCTAAATTTGATTTATTTCTGAATGAAAAGGTAATATCTCATACGGCTATGGGCGTAGAATATGATTTGAAGAAGGATATTTTAAGATTACAAAGAAATACATCTACACTGTCCAAATCTCCTATGACAAATGCATATCATAATGTTAATATGAATGTTGTGTCAATAGAATGGAACAAACCAAAACATCAAATAACAATTAAAGGAGATGCACAAAACACTATATTACTATCATCTGTGAACTATTATGATAAAAAAATGTTTTCTCAATTTGATAACTTAGATGGTACAAATCTCTTGAAGAAGTTACATAAGATGATACAGGCAAACCCTGAGTTTAAAAATAGATTTTCCTTTGATTTTATCTCATCTTATTTGAATGCCCCTAAAGTTAATATTATAAATTCAATTATTAATATTTCTTTAATGGGAGTATTAGATATAGATATGAATAAGGAGCTTGTAATATTTACTGAACCATTTTTTAATCTTATAAAAGCAAATGACCTTAATAATGACCATGATGAGATTATCTTCGTATCTGGGAAAAAAAACATATTTGAAAGTACCATAAATTTAAATGATAAAGATAAAAAGATGTTTGTAAACTATATAAATCATATACAGTTGAGTAATAAACAGTATATTTATATGTTTCCTAATGGTAAAATTGTTGTAAAGAATGGGTTTGATTTTTCTTTTGATGGTCAGTTAAAAACTAAATTACTGTATTTCGAAGATGCTAAAGGTGTGGATTTTTCTTATGATAAATATAAAATAAATTTTGGCAATGTAAAGCGAGTGGGATTTAATTTAAAATCGGAGAATTTAAAATTATATCTGGAAAATGTAAAAGCAGAAATATTCGTGGATAAGCCAGATAATAAATCAAATAGAAAAAACAATCCTAAATATCCTATTTTTAGATCTATAGGAGATTCATATATATATTATGACGATAAAAAGATTCAGAATGGAGTATATCCTAGGTCTGAGTTTTATGCTCAGATACTTCCATTAGAAATAGACAGTTTGAATACTGTTGATGCGAACAGTTTATTATTAAAAGGAAAGATGATTTCTGCGGGGATATTTAAAGATTTTAACCAAACCTTTATGCCTCAAAAGGATGGTTCAATAGGTTTTGTAAAAACAATTCCAAATAAAGGTTTTAAGATGTATGGAGGTAAGGGTATTTTTAAAAATAGAATAACACTTAATATGAAAGGGCTTACAGGGCAAGGAAATTTTACGGTGTTTAATGCTAAAATGAAATCAGAAGATGTTATATTTTTTCCAGATTCGTTAAAATCAAAACAAACAGAATTTAAATTAGATAAAGGAAGCAAAAAAACATATTACCCCAATGTAGAATCAGAATCTGTTAATGTACATTGGAGCACAAATAAAAATATACTTACAGCTAAATCTATCAATGATTTTATCATGTATAACCATAAAACTAAACTTAAAGGAAAGATAAATTTATCATCAGATAAACTAGAAGGAGCAGGTAAGCTATCGCTTTTTAATTCTATATTTGAGTCGGAAAAATATAGATTTTCACCCATTGAATTCAAGGCACAAAAAATGGACATGATCATGTATGATAGTGCTAAACTCAAAGAAATACAAGTTAAGAATATTAGAGGAGTTTTTTCGTTTAAAGAAAGACAAGGTGATTTTAGGCTTAATAACTCTAAAAACTATCTCAATCTAGAAAAATATATGTACTATGTAAATTTAGATAAAATAAGATGGGATCAAAAGAATAGTATGCTATATTTGACAAAGGCAAATAAAAATGTTCTATCTTGGTTTAGATCTAAAAAAGATTCTCTTGAGTTTACGGCTACAGATTCTGAAGTTCACTTAAAGGAAAATAAGATGAAAGTAAATGGAGTAGATAACCTAAAAATATTAGATGCTTCTATAACTCCTGATAAAAGAATTTTAACCATAACGAAAGGTGGTACAATAGATACTTTGAGAAATGCTAAGATCAGTATCAATAATGATTTTCATATGATTACTAATGCTACAGTTGCTATCTTTGGGAAACACAGATATTGGGCAAAAGGAAAATATAGCTATATAGACAAGGATAAAATCACATACATTATTGACCTTTCGAGAATAGTCATAGATAACGGTAGTTCTATAGCGCAAGCTCAGATACCAGAGAATGAGGTATTACCACTTAGTCCTTATTTTGATTATTATGGAAAATTGACTTTAACAGGAAAAGAGAAATTTTTAAAGTACAAAGGCTCCGTTAAACTTAATCATCATTGTAATCTAAATATTCCATCAGTGCGTATAGCAACATATATTGATCCTAAAGATATAAGATTGAAGTTTCAAAAACCTTTACTTAATGGAATTTATTACTCTATGAATAAATTTCTACCAGCATTTTTATCTATTAGAAAAATAGATGACACCAATAAACTTATAACCACTGATGGAGAACTTAGATACAATGAAAAGATAGATGCTTATCAATTTCAAACGTTTAGAGATAATAATTTATTGTCTGAAGTATCTTTTTATAAAGATAGATGCGTAATAGAAGGGAAAGGAGGTTTAAATTTTGGAATAGTAGATACTACTATTGTCGTAAATACATTTGGTACAGCCAAGTATAACTTACAGAATAATGATATAGATTTAAATATAGACTTAGGGTTTAAGTTCTTTATGCATGAAGATCTTTCAAATAAAATAGCCAAAGAGGTAAACTCATCAGATGATTTTATAGAGAATGTAAATTATAAAACTCATTTGAATGAGGAATTGATGGTAAATAAGCTATTTACGCAAAAAGAGAAAGAAGAATATATTCGAGGTAAAAACTTAGGAAAAGTTCCAGAAAAGATGAAGTATATACTTTCATTTAAGGATATAGATTTTAAATGGGATAAAAAGGAATCGTCTTTTATATCTGAGGGGAAAAAGATAAATGTCAATCAGATTAACAAGGTACAAATTAATAGGAAATTACCGGGAGTTATAAAGATATTAAAGAAAGCGAAAAAAACAGTTGTTCAGGTGTATTTTCAAACTGATGCTTCTACTTATTATTATTTTGAATATGATAAGCATGTAATCAAATTTTTCACTAATCATAAAGCAGTATTAAATATTTTTAATAAAATAGAAGAAGAAGATAGAATAAAAGAAATCAATGATACTGAATATATGTATATTAAGGCTTCTTCTATTAAAATAAAGAAAATGCAGAATATATTTAGAAAGAAACAAAAACAAAAGGATAAAAAGAAACCAAAAAAGGTTAAAAAATAAGGTAAAGGTGGGTAAAGTTGGTAAAAAGTCATCCAGTAATACCAATCGTAATAAAGGAAACTAAACCAGTACCAAACTCTACTTCAAAAGCAATCTTCTAAAAAGTAAAAAGATGATAAAAATTCCAAAATAGAGAATCAGAATAGAGAAATGAAAGGTAAAAATTCTAAATCGACAATAAAGAAAACACAAAAATCAAAAAAATGATAAGAATATTAATTATATCGATATTGGTTTATTATGGCATTAGACTTTCCATTAGGTATTTGTTGCCATTATTTTTTAAGAAAATAGTAAATCATCATGCCCGTAGCCATGAATATCAAAATACTTCACAAAGTAAAAAATACAAAGAAGGGGAAACCATCATAGATAAAAAACCCAAGAGTTCAAAAAAGAGTAATATAGTAGGAGAATATGTAGATTTTGAGGAAGTAAAAAATGATAATGATGAAAGAAAATTATAAAAGAATATTGCCACATTTATTAGTGGTACTTATATTCGTAGGAATTACATTGATATACTTTACACCTGTGTTACAAGGAAAAAAATTACATCAGGGCGATATTGTAAATTATATAGGTTCTGCTAAGGAAATAAATGATTTTAGGAAAAAGGGAATAGAACCTAAATGGACGAACTCTATGTTTGGGGGAATGCCTGCTTATATGATTAGCGTTGAGCATAAATATAATTTTATAGATACTTTAGATAAAATGCTACGGTTTTTACCACGACCAGCAGATTATGTATTTCTGTATCTTATTTCATTTTATCTGCTACTTTTATCTTTGAATTTTAGGACAAAACAGGCTTTTATGGGCGCATTGGCTTTTGGTCTGTCTTCGTATCTATTTATTATATTAGGTGCAGGGCATAATAGTAAAGCCAACGCTATTGGGTATTTTCCATTAGTTACAGCAGGCATACTTATGATATTTTATAGACAAAAATATCTATGGGGTATGATTATATCTACTTTAGCGATAGCTTTAGAAATCAATGCGAACCATTACCAGATGACCTATTATTTGATATGGATGCTCATAATATTTGTAGTTATACAGGGTTTTTATGATTATAAACAAAAACAATTTAAACATTTTACTAAGGCAATAGGTTTTACTGTAATAGCTTGTATATTAGCATTGTGTATCAATATTACTAAATTGTGGAGTACTTATGAATATAGTAAACACACTATAAGAGGAAAATCGGAACTTACTATAAATCCAGATAAGAAAGCAGTTAAGCCTAATTCGGGTTTAGATAGAGATTATATTACTGCTTGGAGTTATGGAAAAATGGAAACGTTTAATTTATTTATCCCTAATTTTATGGGAGGAGGTTCTGCCGATAAACTCCCTAAAGGGGGAGCGGTATATAATGCTCTAAGAGATAAAGTGCCCAAAAAACAACTTCATCAGTTGGTAAATAGATTTCCTACTTATTGGGGAACACAACCCTTTACTGAAGGACCTGCTTATATAGGCGCAGTAGTCATTTTGTTTTTTATAATGGGGTGCTTTCTAGTAAAAGGGAAGACAAAATGGTGGCTCGTAGTTTCTACTCTATTTAGTATTGTACTGTCTTGGGGTAAAAATATGGCTTGGCTTACCGATTTTTTCATTGATTATGTACCCTTGTATAATAAATTTAGAGCAGTATCTTCCATACAGGTGATAGCAGAATTTGCTGTGCCTTTGCTTGCTGCCTTTGCTATCAAATCATTATTTGATTCAAAAGTAGATGTAAAACAAAAGATAAAAACCCTCAAAAAATCGGGTATCATTACTTTAGGGCTTTGTGTATTCTTCTATCTATTTGGAGGAATGATATTTTCTTTTGAGAGTTCTATGGATGCAGAATATGCCTCCTACGGCTTACCTATGGATATGGCAAAAATAGATAGGCTTACGATGCTTAAAAGTGACTGTCTAAGAGCTATATTATTTTTACTTATTACCCTTGGAGTGTTGTATTTCTATTTCAAAGGTAAATTAAAACCTCTAT
Source organism: Ichthyobacteriaceae bacterium (assembly GCA_965226285.1). Lineage (GTDB taxonomy): Bacteria > Bacteroidota > Bacteroidia > Flavobacteriales > Ichthyobacteriaceae > CBDDCQ01. The sequence continues at coordinate 98,033 of CBDDCQ010000001.1, read as the reverse complement.
GGACAGTAGTTGTCATATCGTTAGCACTTATGTTAGATTTAGTCACTGTAAATAAAAGATATGTAAATAATGAAGACTTTGTAAAAGCAAAGAAAATGCAACGACCTTTTACACCTTCTGCTGCCAATTTACAAATACTCAAAGACAAAAACGTTTATAGGGTATTCAATACTATGGTAAACCCTATGCAAGATGCTAGTACTTCATATTTTCATCATTCTATTGGAGGGTATCACGCTGCCAAGCTGATGAGGTATCAGCAATTATATGATTTTCATATTTCCAAAATGAATATTGAGGTTCTCAATATGCTCAATGTAAAATACTTGATACAAAAAGGAGAAAATAATCGTCCTAATGCGGTGATTAATCCCAATGCAAATGGGAATGCTTGGGTAGTCAACTCATATAAAATAGTTCAGAATGCCGATGAAGAAATACAAGCACTGAGTAATTTTAATTCCAAAAAAGAAGCAATAGTAGATATAAAATTTAAGGATATTTTAAAGGAGTTTACCTCGTCTGATAATTCTACAGCAAGTATTCAGCTCATGGATTATCAACCTAATTATTTATTATATAATTTTCAGTCGAATAAAGATGAATTGGCAATATTTTCTGAAATATACTACCCTAAAGGGTGGAATGCTTACATAGATGGTAAACTCACCCCTCATTTTAGGACTAATTATGTACTTAGAGGTCTAAGTATCCCCAAAGGGAGACACAAGATAGAATTCAAATTTGAACCTCAATCCTTTTATATAGGAGATAAAATTACATTTGCAAGTTATATATTGTTCTTTTGCGTAATTAGTTTTTTATGTTATGGTAAATACAAAAAATTTGTAAATTGATATATATTTCTTTTTAATACTGGGTGATGGTAAGTTAGTAGGTAAGAACTGATATGATTTTAAAATGCTTATCGTTTAAAAGCTGGCAATATAATACTGCAATGTGAAAAATGTAATAGAGGCGATAGAAATAGATGGGTGTATGATGAAAAAGGGAGGGTGATTAAATTAGCAAATGCACAAGTAATTTTATCTTGCTCAAAGGATGTTCAAGAAAAAGTATATAAACTTTTGTGTAAAAAATATAAAAGGATTAAATGATCATGAATAAAATAATACAAGGCGATTGTTTAGAGCAATTAAAAGAAATAAAACCTAAAAGTATTGATGTAGTTTTAACCGACCCGCCATATTTTTTAGACAAACTTGACAACCAATGGGATACAAAAAAGGTTCATAATGCAAAAAATTTAGGGGTTGTTACCTCATTGCCCGCGGGGATGAAATTTGACAAACAACAAGGACTGGCTTTTTATCATTGGTATTTAAAAGTTTCTGTACAGCTATATAGAGTGTTAAAACCGGGTGGTTTTTTCTTTTCTTTTTCTTCTCCGCGTTTGTATCATCGTATGGTATGTGCTATGGAAGATGCCGGTTTTAATATTAGAGATAGTTTTATTTGGTTATATACTCGTAGTCAACCTAAAGCAATGAGCTTGAATCATTTTATAAGAAAAATGGATTTGCCAGAAGATGAAAAAGAAACATTGATTAATTCGCTTGATGGATGGAAAACGCCACAAGTTAAATCTTGTTTTGAACCCATTGCTATGGGGCAAAAACCTGTAGAAGGTACATTTCTTAACAATAAAATAAATTATGACATATCTTTAATGAATACTAATGTAACACAAGGTAAAAGTAAGAAAATGTTTCCATCAAATGTTATTCAAGATAAAGAAATTTCCTTTTATACTGATAAAGTGTTTTTGGCAGAAAAACCTACAAAAAAAGAAAAAGGAGTAAACAATGTGCATAAAACTGTAAAACCATTATCTGTTTGCAAATATTTAATAGCCTTAACGACTACTTCAAACAGTATTGTCTTAGACCCTTTTATGGGAAGTGGAACAACCATTTTAGCTTGCCAACAATTAGCAAGAAAATATATAGGAATTGAATTAAATCAAAAATATATTGCAATTGCAAAACAAAGATTAAAGCAAAATCCAAATGTTAATAATGCACAATTTTGTCTTTTTTAAAAGAATTAGAATCATAGTTGTAAATTGCTTCAAAATTATATCTTTGCAGAGTATTCGCAACATTAATAATGATTAATGATTAATGATTAATGTTTTCTTTTCCTATACTCCAAGAGCAAAGCAGACCATTATGCAAATGGTATTAAATCACAATACCAAAAACCCGTAAGTGGTATATCTCCTTTGGTTTTGCATTCGTATTGGTTTTTGTTGCGTTTGTCTTGGGTTGGGCGGGGAGGTTTTATCTTTCTAAACACTTTTTCTCCTATGGTAAATTCTATTTTATTTTTGAATATAGGTCCATCATAAGTAAAAGTGTGAAATTCTCCGTTTTCTCCGCAAGGATCTACTTCTTTGGGTAAATCTTCTAAAAAACGCTCATCATATTGCCTACCTATAAAATCCTTGTCCATATATCTACCATCGGCACATACTACTATGGTTTTAAAGCCTTTTTTGATAAACTCCAATCCTAAGTCCTTAGTATCTCTTTTCCAAAGAGGGAATACCGTTTGTAAGCCTATCTTATTACTTTTCCTTTCTCTATACTTTTTTAAATCTTCTAGAAAAATATCGCCAAATATAGAATGTGTAACCTTGGTTTGTTCTATGATAGATTGTAATTGCTTCTGCATAGCTTGGTCGTACTTCTTCATAGTGAGGTCTTCGGGTAAATTTAATTCTGTAAGGTTAAACCCTAAACTTTGGACCTGCTGCCGTAAGAGTTCAGCACGCACCCCGTGCATAGAAATTCTATTGTATTGGCTGTTTAGAGTAGTAAGTAGCATTTCTATAGAATACGCTCCACTTTGTAATACATGGTACAATGCCAAAGAAGAGTCTTTTCCACCACTCCAATTAAAGATAGCTTTTTTCACAATTTTATGGTACTTGAACTTTGAGTACAGGGAACTTCTTTTGTAAATAATGGAAGCCTATATAAAAAATACCCGAGTATATCAAGCTGCTAAGTAACGTATTCTTGAAAAAAGGTATAGCAGCAGTATAACACATAGCCAATCCTTCAGCTGTTTGAGGATAGCCAGTAGAGCCTAACCATACAAAAAAATTAGTAATGGCAAAGAAACTAAATGAACTAATAAGTGAATAAGCTATAATTCTAACAAAATTGACGTTATTTCTCATAAAAGTCCCCATAAAACCAGTCAGTAGAATGCATCCATATACTACTAATGAGATTTTATTAGGATAAGCATATTTAGAATCATATACAAAGGTATAGATAAAATAATCTGACACTACCATAGTAATCATGGGAATGATATAAACCCATTTTTTCTTATAAAAATAAGTTCCCCCCAGTAACGTAGCAGCAAGGATAGGAGTAAAATTAGGTGCGTGAGGTATCAATCTCAACAAGATTAATCCCGCGATAATCATAGCGACAATTCTAAAACGAAGTTTCAATTTTTTTTTATCCATAACTTTTATTTGAATTGAATAAGAGAATTTTTTTGCAAATGTAGTAAATTTATGAAATGTTATAATACATTAATTTATGTACCCCTATATGGGGTACTATGTAGGCTTCTCCTATCGTTTGAAACCCCAACTTAGCATAAAAATCTAATGCCACTTCTCTGGCATCACACCATAGTAATTGTTGCTTTCGATGTTTCAATTCTTCTATAGCAAAAACCATCAATTTTTTGCCCCAACCTTGCCCTCGATAATTAGGATGTGTAGCCATAGCCCTCAATCTATATTGATATTCTCGTGAAAAATCTCTATGAGACTGCTTTAAAAAAGTTCCTATACAGACCACTTGCTCATCTTGGGTAGCTCCTACGTGAAAAGTAGTAGACAAATCATCTATATTTAATCGGCATTGTTTCTCTTGGCTCAAATGAGACCATAACACCTCTAACCTTAGTGGATAAGTTTGTTCAGATGAAATTAGTTTTATCACAATAGAAAAATAATATATATTTGCAAATATAATTAACTTTAAAATTTTTAAAATAGATGAAGAAAAACATTTTTAAACTGGCATTAGTAGCAATTCTATTTAGTTCTTGTGCTCAAAAAATAAGATTAAGAACTGGATTATCTGAACTTACCGCTGAAAGAATTATCCCAAAAGAACTAAAAGCAGATATTAAAATTACTTCAAATATCAAAGACGGTGAAATTCCTGTGTATGACTGGAAAATGGAAGAGAGTGGAATGTTTGATAAGTATGAATATAGAACTAAGAGTGCTGTAAATTCTTACTTTAAAGAATACTTTGGAATTAAGTTTTTACAAGATAATGCAGATCAAGAAGTATCTGTAACAGTAAACTTAACTAAATTACAAATACAATCTTATAATGTAGATGAATCAGAAGGTAAACTTTTTCAAGGAGATGACCATACCTTTAAAATAACTGTGGAAGTAGAAATAGAAGTGGATTACAAAGGGAAAAAGATTACAAGGACCGTTTCCAATAGTTTAGAGAAATTTGAAAATATTTCTGCCGCGGCAAAAACAGATAAATTCACTAAAATTGCAGATCATCTTTCTAAAATACTTCAAGAGTCATTTGGAAAATTGATTATTAAAACAGACAATGTTTTGAATAAAATATTAAAGTAAATGCAGTTTAAAATTGAGAGACTAATATTACTAATACTCTTTATGAGTATTGGTAATATTTGTTTTGGGCAAGAACTTAACTGCAGAATCATTGTAAGATATGACCAAATACAACAAACAGATAAACAAATCTTTAAAACTTTAGAAGACGCCCTAAATAACTTTGTAAATCAAACCCAATGGACAGAACAAACTTATAAAAATCACGAAAAAATAAAATGTAATTTTATCCTTAATCTCTCTGAAAGAAAAGGCAACATCTTTTCTGGAGATATAGAAGTTCAATCAGTAAGACCTGTGTTTGGTACAGCATACTCTACTCCGTTATTTTATTTTAAAGATAAAGACTTCTCTTTTAGATATAAGGAATTTGACATTATAGAATTTTCTGAAAATACTTTTGTATCTAACTTATCCTCTGTATTAGCATACTATATATACATTATCATAGGCATAGATATGGATTCTTTTGCTGAGTTAGGCGGACAAAAACATCTGGAAAAAGCTAAAGATGTAGTAAATTACGCACAAGGGAAAAACTACAAAGGGTGGGACAGTACTCAAAATCGAAATAGATTTGTACTCATAAATGAATTGCTTGGCAGTGATGAACTTAGAAAAATAATATACACCTATCATATTAAATATTTAGACCGCATGGTTTCATCTATAGATACCTCAAAAAAGGGGATCACTCAAATACTGCCCATACTAAAAAGACATAACCAAACATTTATAGGACAGATGATAAACCTTGTTAAGAAAGATGAACTCCTAAGTATATTTGAAAAAGAAAAGCAAGAAGAAGGAGAAGTCAAAGACCTATTACAGAGTATTTATAACGAGATTTGAGTTTGAAGTCACCTTGTTCTTATTCCTTGAATAAGTTGAATATAAAAATTTATTTTGTAACGTATATTACACCCATATTCAAAAAAAAGTGTATTTGTTTGCAACGAATTAAGAATAATTATTAACTTTTAAACAGTTATTAATATATGTTACTAAAGTATCAAAATATAACCCTATAGCAATAGGACTTTTGGGCTTTAATTGTGATCACCTTTAGTTTTATCGTAACAAAAATTACATAAAAAAATCAGATTAGAACTATTTTAAATAACAAGGTAACTTCTTTATATCTACCAACTTCCGCCTGCGCCTCCACCACCAAAGCTACCGCTGCCAAAACCACTAAAACCACTTCCACTACCAAGACCTCCAAAACTATTGCTGCCACTACTAAAACTATTGTAGTATCCCCTATGACTCCTAGAGGCAGTACTTATCATAATGAGTGCAGTCCAAAATCCAATACTATTAGTCAAAGCATAGGAGCGTGCTCCTTTGTAAATGTTAAATACGAATACTAATATCACAAGTAATACAATAAATACAGGTAACGACCAACGCTTTTTCTTACCCGTTTTGGAATATTCTTCAGGAGAAAATTCTTTTTGAGCCAATTTCATAAGTACCATACACGCAGAAGATATACCCGTATGAAAATCTTTTTTCTTAAAGTGAGGTATCATCTCTCTATCTATAATTTCTTTGGCGATTACGTCTGGTATTACACTTTCTAAACCATAACCTATGGCTATAAATGCACCTCGTTGCCCTTTACTTCCTGTAGGCTTGATAAGCATTACTATCCCATTGTCTTTACCCTTTTGTCCTACACCCCATTTTTCACCTAAAATAGTAGCATAATTAGCCTTATCGTAACCGCACAATTCCGATACTATGACTATGGCTATCTGTACTCCTGTGGCTTTTGAGAATTCTACAAGTGTTTTTTCTATGTTGTTTCTTTTTGAGAGATTGAGTATTCCCACATAGTCATTTACTAAATGGTTCGATTTCTTAGGAAAACAATCCTCTTGTGGATAAGCAGTCAAGCCTATTAAAAGTAAAAAAAGTAAACTAATTTTTCTCATTTTCCAAAGGATATTTCATTTGATAATTCATTTATATCTCCAGCTTGATAAGGAAAATGCTTTTTTAATTGCTCTCCTGCCATTTGGATACCGATGCAAAGGGCTGCTACAATCTTATCTTCTTTAAGTAATTTGAGCATCTTAGCTTTGATATTTTCCCAAAAGTTGGCAGGAACTTTTTGATTGATCCCCGCATCACCCAATATACAGAATTTTCTATCAGAAGTAGAAATATAAAAAAGTACTCCATTTCTAAGTTCTGTCTGTTGCATTTGCAATTTTTCAAAAATAAAAGCGGCTCTATCCATTACATCTTCTTTGCATTTATCTTCTACATGTACTCTTATTTCTCCAGATGTATTAAGTTCTGCTTGTTCTATAGATTGCATAAGTTCCTGCTTTTGAGCATCTGTAAATTGAAGTTTCATAATACTTTGTTAAAATTTAAAAAGAAACTTTAGGTGCCTTTTCAGCTCCTTTGTCTGATTTAAAATATCCCTTTTGTTCAAATCCATAGAACATGTTGAAAAATTTACCTGGCAACTTTTTTATTTTTTTATTATATTCCTTTGCCATTTGGTTGAACTTTCTACGTTCTACAGCTATTCTATTTTCGCTGCCTTCTAATTGAGCTTGAAGCCCCATAAAATTTTGATTCGCTTTTAAGTTGGGGTACCTTTCAGATACCATCATTAGTTTATTCAACGCTCCTGTGAGACCTCTTTGAGACTGTTGAAATTGAGCAATAGCATTGGCATCTAATTTAGATGCATCTATATTGATACTTGTAGCTTTGGCTCTAGCACTCATCACAGCTGTAAGGGCTTCTTTTTCATGAGCTGCATATCCTTTTACAGTATTTACTAAATTAGGAATAAGGTCTGATCGCCGTTGATATACATTTTCTACATTACCCCATTGAGAAGATACATTTTCATCTAAACTCACCATACTATTATAATTGCTATAACCCATTATAAAGATGATGGCTAACACTCCGTACAATATCCAAGATTTTTTTAATTTCATTTTTTTTAATTATAGGTTAATATTTTTACTTTTTATTTTTTCAGTCGTGCTATCTTTATATCTAATATTCCGACTAATATGGTCATCAAGGGGCTTAGATAGTTAAACATAGCAAAAGGTAAATAGGTAAGCGTAGAAACTCCCAGCACAGCAGATTGAGTAGCTCCACAGGTGTTCCATGGTACGAGTACAGAAGTTACCGTACCAGCATCCTCTAAGGTTCTACTTAAATTTCTAGGGTCTAATCCTTTCTCTTTAAAAGCATCTACGTACATCTTACCTGATACTACTATAGACAGAGCTTGGTCTGATGCGGTTACATTCAAAAATAAACAAGTACCACTTGCCGCTATAAATGTACCTCTGTCGCCTTTTGCTTTTTTCAAAATAGCATCACTGATTTTCTTTAATGCGCCTATTTTCTCAAGAATTCCACCAAAAGTCATTGCACTTAGAATTAACCATATAGTACCTAACATCCCTTTCATTCCTCTTGTAGAAAGCAAGTTATCTAGCATTTCATTGTCAGTACTCAGTGAAGTATTTACTGTCATAGCATCTACGATTACTCTATAGTAATTTTTAAAGTCTAACTCTTTAGTTTCTGCTAATTGCATAATTATTTCAGGCTGAAATATTACAGCAAATATTCCTCCAGCTATTACACCTATAAATAAAGCAGGAATAGCAGCTACCTTTTTATAGACGAGAAATAGTACTATTGCAGGTACTATGAATAAACCTATATGTATGTTGAAAGTATTTTTAATATCATTTGATATTTGTTCTATTTGTGTAAGTTGTGATGAAGAATCCCCAAAAAAACCTATAATGAGAAATACTATAGTAGTTATAGATATTGTAGGTATTGTAGTATATAACATATATTTGATATGAGAAAATAACTCTGCTCCAGCCATTGCAGGTGCTAGATTAGTAGTATCTGATAGAGGTGACATTTTATCTCCAAAATAAGCTCCAGAGATAATAGCTCCTGCTACCATACCATCAGACATACCTAAAGCCTTACCCATACCCAGCAATGCTACTCCTATAGTTGCTACAGTGGACCACGAACTACCTGTGGCTAAAGATACTAATGCTGATAGAATAATACAAGCAACTAAAAATATCTTAGGATGTATCATCTGTAATCCATAGTAAATCATAGCCGGCACAATACCACTAATCATCCAAGTACCTGCCAAAGCACCTATCAAAAGGAGTATAATAATAGCTGAAGAAGTAGATTTAAAATTGGCTTCCACTCCTTTGAACATTTCGTTTACAGAAAACTTTTTACGAATTCCTATAATCAATGCTATGCCAGATGCAATAAGTAGTGCCAATTGATTGGCTCCTCCCAGAGAGCTATCTCGATACACAAATACATTGTAAGATAGTAATAATACGAGCCCTAAAATGGGAATAAGGGCTTCTAATAGAGATATTTTTTTTGTCATAATTTTAATGGTTATTTTTTTACTACAAATATACTTAATTTAAATCTCTTTTTAGATAGAATCTTAGATCTTGAACTTCTCTATCATAAAAAAGATTACCCTCTTTGGAATAAGATAACTTTCCTGTTTCTTCAGATACAATTAAACAAACTGCATCAGTTTTTTCGGTGATGCCTAAAGCAGCTCTATGCCTAAGCCCCAGTTTAGAAGAGATACTAGTGGTATTTGAGATGGGCAATATAACTCTAGTAGCTATAATAACTCCGTCTTTTATGACTGTAGCTCCGTCGTGTAAAGGACTATTTTTAAAGAAAATGCTTTCTATAATAGGTTGACTTAATTTTATTTCAACCTTATCTCCTGTTTCACATATAAAGTCTAAATTTGTATTTCTTTGGATTACTATAAGTGCTCCAGTACTTGAATTAGAAAGAGATTCACATGAGTTTACAAGAGTGTCTATATCTTTTAACCGCATTTTATCGTCTTCTTCTTTCCATTTAAATTGTTTCAAAAAAAAATAATTTCTTTTAGATATATTTGTAGTTCCTAGTACTAATAAAAACTTTCTAATTTCTTGCCGAAATACTACGATTATAGCAATTACTCCAGCATTTATAAAATTCTCTAGGATGTTATTGAGTGATTCTAAATGTAATACACCCACTAATTTCCATAGCACAATAATCACTGCTATTCCAATAAATATCTTAACAGCCGCACTACCTTTTATCAATTTGTATAATTGATAAAATAAAATGGCAACTAATAGAATATCTATAATGTCTAAGATTCCAAAATCTAGAAACTCCATATAAGGAAGTGTTAATTTTCTGCAATTTAAAAATGAGTAGTAAATTTAATAAAAAAATCACTGCAAAGATTGCAGTGATTTTTTTATTAAGAAAATTTACTTTAATCGTAAATATTACATCATTCCTCCAGGCATACCTCCTCCCGCAGGTGGCATACCAGCAGGTGCAGGATTATCTTCTTTTATATTCGACACGGTACATTCTGTAGTCAATACCATTCCCGCTACAGAAGCAGCGTTTTCTAATGCTACACGAGTTACCTTTTTGGGGTCAATAATTCCAGAATCTAACATATTTACAAATTCCTCTGATTTAGCATCGTATCCAAAATCACCTTTGCCATCGGCTACTTTAGCTACGATTACGGAACCTTCTCCACCGGCATTTGTTACAATTTGTCTCAAAGGCTCTTCAATAGCTCTATTGATAATTTGAATACCTGTAGCCTCATCTTCGTTTTCAGTGTCTATAGATGATAATATTTCTTTAGCTCTTACTAAGACAACACCTCCTCCTGGTACGATACCTTCTTCTATAGCAGCACGCGTTGCATGTAGGGCATCATCTACTCTATCTTTCTTTTCTTTCATTTCTACTTCAGAAGCAGCACCTACATAAAGTACAGCTACTCCTCCAGCTAGTTTTGCCGACCTCTCTTGTAATTTCTCTTTGTCATAGTCAGAAGTAGTAGTCTGTATTTGAGCTTTTATTTGGTTTACTCTAGCAGCTATCATATCCTCTTGCCCAGCACCATTAACTATAGTAGTATTGTCTTTGTCAATAGTTATCTTCTCACAAGTTCCAAGCATTTCTAAAGTAGTACTTTCTAAGGTAAGTCCTTTTTCTTCAGATATTACAGTACTTCCGGTAAGGATAGCTATATCTTCAAGCATTTCTTTTCTTCTATCTCCGAATCCAGGAGCCTTAACTGCTGCTATCTTCAAAGAGCCTCTTATTCTGTTTACTACTAAAGTAGTAAGAGCTTCACCATCTATATCCTCTGCTATAATAAGCAATGGTTTACCTGATTGTGCTGCAGGCTCTAATACTGGCATTAAGTTCTTCATAGAAGATATCTTTTTATCGCAAAGTAGAATATGAGGGTTCTCTAATTCTACTTCCATCTTTTCTGTATTTGTTACAAAATAAGGAGATAAGTATCCTCTATCAAACTGCATACCTTCTACTACATCTACGGTAGTATCCATACCTTTAGCTTCTTCTACAGTAATTACACCTTCTTTACCTACCTTTTTCATTGCCTCAGCAATAAGTTTTCCAATAGAATAGTCATTATTGGCAGATATAGAAGCTATTTGTTCTATCTTTTCAATGCTTTCGTCTACTTCCTTAGAGGTTTCGGAAAGGTACTTTACAATTGCTTTTACTGCTTTGTCTATACCTTTTTTCAAATCTAGAGGGTTAGCTCCAGAGGCTACGTTTTTGAGCCCTGCATTTACAATAGCCTGTGCTAATACAGTAGCAGTAGTGGTTCCATCCCCTGCCAAATCACTAGTTTTAGAAGCTACTTCTTTTACCATTTGAGCACCCATATTCTCTATTGCATTTTCTAACTCTATTTCTTTAGCTACAGTTACCCCATCTTTTGTAATATAAGGAGAACCAAAAGAACGTTCTATCACTACATTTCTTCCCTTAGGTCCTAAGGTGACTTTTACTGCGTTTGCTAGGGCATCTATTCCCTTTTTAAGTGCTTCTCTAGAAGTTGTGTCAAATATGATTTCTTTTGCCATTTTATTTAGTTTATTTTTTAATTTATTTTATTAATTTATATGATAGCTAAAATGTCAGATTCTCTCATAATAAGATAATCTTCGTTTTCTAATTTTAACTCTGTTCCTGAATATTTGCCATACAAAACCTTATCACCAATCTTTACGCTCATAGGCTGCTCCTTTAATCCCGAACCTACAGCTACTATTTCACCTTCTTGAGGTTTTTCTTTTGCCACATCAGGGATAATAATGCCTGAAGTTGTTTTAGTCTCGCTAGCAGCGGGCTTTAATACTACTCTGTCTGCTAATGGTTTAATATCTAAGTTTGACATGATTTAATATTTAAGTTTAAATTTAATACTATTTTTTTCAATATAATGTTGATTTAGGTTCAAAAAGTATGCCAATAAGAGTTTTAAAATAAAGAAAGTGCCAATTTGTCAGTAGGCACTTGTTGTGGATGTAGTAAACTTTTATTAAATAGTTTGTTATTCTTTCTCTTTTTTAGATTCTTCTTTATTTTGATTTGCTGAATTTTGTTCCGTTGATGCAGGAGCTTGAGGTAGTTGAACGTTTTCTATTTTGTTAGTAACTTCTGATTTAACATTTGCACTACTTCTAGGTATTACAAAATTGGAGCCTAAAATTAATACAGCCATTAATATCGCTAAAGTCCAAGTAGTTTTATCCAAGAAATCATTTGTTTTTTGCACACCTCCTATCATTTGTCCTCCTCCAAAAGAAGATGATAATCCTCCTCCCTTAGGGTTTTGAATCATTATTACTAAGACAAGAAGTAAAGATACGATCAAAATAAAAACTGCAAACAATGTATATAATCCCATTTTATTTATTATTTTAAATTTATTTTTAACTCTATATGGTTACAGGCATTACTAACATAAGTATTTCTTCATCTTCCTCCAAACTGTCGTTGGGAATTAATACCCCGGCTCTATTAGGCATAGACATTTTTAAAGAAACCTCATTACATTCCAAATTAGATAGCACTTCGGTTAAATACCTTGCATTAAAACCCATTTGCATATCATCCCCTTTGTAAACACATACTAATGTTTCATCAGCTTTATTATTAAAATCTATATCTTCTGCTGATAATTCGAATTTAGAACCTTTCAGATTAAATTTAATCTGATTAGTCATTTTATTTGAAAATATAGAAACTCTTTTTACTGCATTCAGAAATTCATCTTTTGAAATATCTAATATATTAGGATTTTCCTTAGGGATAACAGCCTCATAGTTAGGATATTTTCCATTTATAAGTCTACATACTAGTACAATGTTTTCAAAAGACAATTTAATATTACTCTCATTATATTGAATTTGTATATTATTATCTGTATCAGAGAAGATAGTTTTCAATAAATTAAGAGGTTTTTTAGGCATTATAAATTCAACTTCTTCATTTTCTTCATTTAATTTTATACCTTTTCTATATTTTACAAGTTTATGAGAGTCTGTAGCTACAAGTGTTAAAGTATTTGAATCAAATTTAAAAAATACCCCTGATAAAACAGGTTTTAATTCATCTGTACCAGAAGCAAAGATAGTACTATTAATTCCTTTAGCTATTAAATTTGCAGGGACATCTATTTTTTTAGCATCTGAAATTTCTTCTGTTATAGGATAATCATCTGGAGAATGACATACCAGAGAATATGTTCCATTTTCTGCTTTAATTTCAGTAGTATTCTTTTCATTATCAATGACAAATGTAAGAGGTTGATCGGGAAGAGATTTCAAAATATCTTGAAGCATTCTAGCAGGGATAGTAGTTTTACCAATGTCTTCTGATTTTACCTCTATATTACAAGATATTGTTGTTTCCAAATCAGATGCTGAAATAAACAACTCATCTTTTGATAATTCAAATAAAAAGTCATCTAAAATGGGGAGCGTTTTATTAGTGTTTGCTATCACACCTCCCAATCTTTGTAATTGTTTAGATAAAACAAAATTAGATACAATAAATCTCATACTTTAAAAATATATTTAAGTTAAATACAATATTCTAATTGAAAAAATAAGTTAGCAAATTTAATAATAATTCTTTATATTACATTTAGAAAATATCCAATTTTTCAATAGGAGTAAAAATTATATTTTCACTTTTCTTTATAGCATTAAGTCAAAAACTTTTCTTAAAATTACTTAACATATCACGAGAAATTTGTTTTGGTATAAAAGAAGAATAATCACCACTATTTTTAATTATGTCTCTTACAATACTTGAACTTATATGAGAATAGGAAGAAGAAGTTAATAAGAAAACTGTTTCTATATTTGATGCGAGTTTTCTATTGGTTTGTACAATAGCCTTTTCAAATTCAAAATCAGCAAGGTTGCGCAAACCTCTTAATAGAAAATCTACTTTACGAAGGTTACAATATTCTACTGTAAGTCCCGTATAAATATCTACTTCAATTTTTGGCTCATTTGCAAAAACATGTTCAATAAGAAGTTTTCTATGTTCTATAGAGAACATATACTTTTTATCTTGGTTTTTACCAATGGCTATAATAATCTTATTAAATAAAAATAGTGCTCTATTTATAATATCTAAATGACCATTGGTAATAGGATCGAATGACCCCGCAAATACAGCTACTTTTTCACTCACATAAAAGAAACTTTACCCGTCTCTACATCATAAAACGCCCCTACAATATCTATTTCTTTATTTTCATACATCTCATTAAGAATAGGACTTTGCTTTTTAATGTTTTCTACAGAACACTCTATATTCTTTTTAGCTACTCTATTTACAAAGTCACTATTGGCAGAACTTTTATCACCTTGTTCTTCTGTCTTTTCTAAAGCAGGTTTAATCTTATCCACTAACTTTGTGATATGTCCTAATTCTACACTATCACAAGCTCCTTTTACAGCTCCACACCCCTTGTGTCCCATTACTACAACTAATTTAGCACCAGCTACTTTACAACCGTATTCTATACTACCCAGTATATCATTATTGACTGTATTTCCTGCTATTCTTACCCCAAACACGTCTCCTATACCTTGGTCAAATACCAGTTGAGATGATGTACGAGAATCTATACATTCTAGGATTACGGCAAAAGGATATTGCCCTTGTGAAGTTTGCGTAACTTGTTTATGCAAATCACGTGCTAACATTTTTCCATTTGCAAATCTTTGATTTCCCTCTTTAAGTATTTCTAATGCTTTATCAGGGGTAACTTGACTTTGTGTTTCTTTATTATAAGCGTCCATAACTTCGTTAAATTGTATTTATTTAATTTTTTCTTTAAATTCTTCTATAGTATCAAATACATTTTCATCAGATACTAAATTAGGGATAAGATTGAATTTATTCAACATCATATATGGCTGGTCTAATGCCCCTACAATATACACCTGCACATTATCTTTTTGCAACTTTTGAATTACATCCTCCATAGCATAGATACCTGATTGATCTATATAAGGTACTTTAGATAGTTTAATAACTACTTTAGATATATTCTCATGATCTTCTAATAATTCCTTAAAATAGGAGCTTACACCAAAAAATAAAGCTCCGTGTAAATCTTTTACATATATTCCTTCTTTAGTATCTTCATTCAAAGGTCTTACTACAGTATTTGCTTCCATCAAATCACTGGTATTCTTCATATAAAATATACTTGCTAATATTACGCCAATAACTACAGCATTAATTAAGTTCCCAAATACGGTTACCCCTAATACTAATAACAAAATAAAAGCAGAAGTTTTTGGTGTTTTGACCAAATCTTTTAATCCCTTGTAATCTATAATACCAATACCAACCGTAATGAGTATCCCTGCCAATACACTCTTTGGAATATAAGCTGCATAAGTACCCAGACCTAATAATATGGCTAGTAACAAAACACTGTGTATGGCTCCCGAAATTTTAGTTTTTCCACCTGCATTGATATTTACTACCGTACGCATGGTAGCTCCGGCACCAGGCAGACCCCCTATAATACCAGCCATCATATTACCTATACCTTGACCTATTAATTCTTTATTACTATTGTGTTTTGTTTTAGTAATATTATCTGCGATCACAGAAGTAAGCAAAGAATCTATTACCCCAAGGGCTGCAAGCATCAGTGCAAATTCAAATACTAACCAAATACTATCCATTTTTATATTAAATATTTCATCCAAATATATTTTAGGCATTCCACTTGGAATATCTCCAATAATGGGTACATTTAACCCCATAATTACAGATGCAATGCTACACACAATAAGTGCTACCAAAGTACTGGGTACTGCTTTAGTAATTCTGGGAAACAAATAGATGATAGCTATAGTAGCTCCTCCTAATAAAAACGCGCTCCAATTCATATCAGAGATTGGCGTAAGTATATTGGTAAAGACTCCTATAGCACTTTTCTCAGAACTGTGTCCCATAAAGGGATAAATTTGAAAAATGATAATAATAACTCCTATACCTGTCATAAATCCAGAAAGTACAGGATATGGAATATATTTGATGTACTGGCCTATTCTAAACAGTCCAAATATAAGTTGTAAAGCTCCTGAGAGCACAAAGGCTCCTATGATAATACCCATTCCAGCGGGCAAACTTCCTGAAATCTCTATAGCCGAGGCTATTACCAACGACGAAATGACCGTCATAGGCCCCGTAGGACCACTCACTTGCGTATTAGTCCCCCCAAATAGAGCCGCAAAAAAACCAAGGGCAATAGCTCCATATAAACCTGCTACAGCACCTAATCCAGACTGAACACCAAATGCTAAAGCCAAAGGTAATGCTACTACACCAGCAGTAATACCTCCAAATAAATCTCCTTTGATATGTTTAAACATAAATTGATAATCTTTTTAATTTTATCTATATATTACTTCTACAATTTCCAAAGGGCAAAGATATAAAAAAAAGTTAGACAATTCTTAAATTATTTTAAGTATTTAATAATTTTTTTAATTTAACTTATGATGCATGCTCTACTATCACGAGGTGGTGGGTGAATAAAATAAAGAAATAAAAGTCAATTATTTATCTTTCACTTCTGTAATTGTCCATTCTTTTAATTTTTTTCCTACAGCATAGGTCTTTTTACTCAAACTACCCATAAGCATGTGTCCCAGCACTTCGTTACCATTCCAATTAGTTGGAGGGTTTGCAATATTTTTGCTAGGAGGTCCTCCTCCAGTTATCCCTTGAAGTGCCCTATAATATTTATACATATCTTTATTGATGCTATACAAAGCTAATGTTAGGGTATCCTTTTCATATACTTCGACTGTCATAGTAGGTTTTGCTATAGAGATTAAAGATGTACCTCCTTTATATAAAATGAATTTATTGACATTATTCTTTGCATTTTTAAAGTAAGTAAGTTTAACAAATTCGCCTTCCTTTAAATCATCGAGTTCCATAGATAGATCATACCATTTGTTATCACCATACTCTTCATTTTCCTCAACTCTAAAGGTTCTTTCTGAAGGTTCAAATTTAACCCCCTTAAGGTCTATTTTTTTAGGGAGTTTTGCGGTATGTGTATAAGTATTTCCATCTACCTCTACTTTAACTTTATACTCCTCACCCTGTAAAGGCGTAAGTGCTTTATTGCTCAAATAAATCCCTTTTTCAACTATAGATTCTGACATATTATATTCAGTTCCTTTATTATCAGTAACCGTAATTTTGGCTCCACTTTTACCTTTGGGCAATTTGGTTTCGTAATAAAGAGAAGTTTCTGTCAACTTGAATATAGCATTTGTTTTATTTCCAAATATTTTTTCCGTTGAAAGACCAGCTTCATCTACAAGATCCAAACCTTCTTTGATAAAGGGTCTCATCTGATCTGTTAAACTACCTTCTATGACTAACTGAGGTTTAACGGTTTTAAGTTCCTTCAGTACTACATCTGTTTCACAAGATGTAAACATAGATGCCATTAAAATAATGTAAAAATATGTTCTTATTGTTCTCATAATTCAGTTATATTAAGTTTAAAATTTTAGCGTCCAAGAAAAAGATGGTAATATTGTGCCAAAGAGTGAAGTATATGTACTTTTTCCTTTCAAAATATTATCATCGTCTGGTTTGAACTGAATTCGATAAGGGTTCTTTCTAGCATATACATTATAAGCTGAAAGTGCAAAAGAAGAATCCAACCCCCATAATTTAGTTTTATATACCAATCCTGCATCTAAGCGATGATAATCGGGTAATCTATGTTCATTCCGCACACTATATGCAGGCACTGCTATATTTTCTACAAAGTATTTACCTTCAGGATAAGTAGTAGGTGTTCCGCTACTATAAGACCAGGTAGTAGTCACTTGCCATTTTTCATCAATTTTGTACATTAATACCACATATACATCATGAGTTCTGTCCTCAGGTGCAAAATATGCTTTACCTCTGTTAATTTTATCAGATTGTCTTTTAGTAATCGACCATGTGTAACCTATCCAACCCGTAAAATCTCCTTTTTTCTTTTTAAGTAAAAATTCTAACCCATAAGACCACCCTTTGGCTTTGACTACTTCAGATTCTATCCCTTTTCTATTGAAAATATCAGCTCCCTCTTTATAATCTGTCAAATCCCGCATATCCTTATAATAGATTTCCAAAGAAGATTCATAAGTTTCTTCTAAAAAATTTCTAAAATACCCCGCTGAAGCTTGTGCTGACTTTTGAGGGGTAATAAGAGTAGTAACTGGTATATAAGTATCTAATGGAGTACCTGAATTATTGGTAGATAGCACATTCAAATACTGAGTATTCCATCCTACACCCAATTTGACAGATTGTTCGGAATCAATGGCATAGTTTCCAAAGATACGAGGTTCAAAATTTTGATAGGTCTTTACAAATCCGCTTTTTTTGGTTTCTTTAGTAATATCTCCAAAATCATTGAATTCATAAATAGTAGTAGGTCCTAATACAGAGTATATAGAGTATCTCAATCCATAATCAAAAGTCAGTTTATTTGTCAACTTCCATTTATGAGTAACATAAAGGTTATTTTCCAATCCATATCTCTCTAACTTATAATTACTTGTTTTGGTTTTAATCTTTCCAGGGTCATAAGTGTGGTATATCAATTCTACTCCCATATTAATCTTAGACCTATCATTTTGAAAATACTGTAAATTCTCTTTAATTGCCCAATCTCTTACAAAAGACCTTACAAATCCATTACCTAAAGCAAAGTCATATTCATATTGGTTAAACGTAAGCGTAGTGCTAGAGAAAAATTTACTGTTAAAAATATGATTCCAAGAAAAAGTAGAGGCTATATTGCCCCATTCAAAGCCCATTTTATTACCTTGGGTGTTTATGGACAAAACATCTTTTCCCCAATATAAAGAGAAATATAACTTATTATTGTTATTTATACTATGTGTATATTTCGCATTAATATCATAAAAATAGAGCTCCATGTCTTGCTTTCGTAATCTCTCTGAAAATGCTCGGAATAGCATACCTACATAAGTCCTACGAGCGGATAAAAAGAGACTACTTTTATCTTTGACTACAGGAATTTCTAACATCAATTTAGATGCTAGCGTTCCTAAAGACCCTATTCCCTCTAATTTCTTATTGTTACCATCTTTGGTTCTAATAGCTAAAGTAGAAGAGAGTTTTCCTCCATAATTAGCTGGCATTTCACCCTTGTATAGAGTAAGATCTTTTATAGCATCACTATTGAATACTGAAAATATACCCAATATGTGTGAGGGATTATATACCTGTGCTTCATCTATTAAAATAAGATTTTGGTCTGAACTTCCTCCTCTTACAAAAAAATTACTACTTCCCTCTCCAGCAGATCTTACTCCGGGTAAAAACATAATGGCTTTTACAGGGTCCGCTTCTCCTAAAAATATAGGCATCTGCTTGATTTCTTTAATAGACACCCAATTTACAGAAGTTTGTAGTTGTTTTATATTTTCATTTTTCGTTTTAGTCGTAATTTCTACCTTATCTAACACTTGACTTTCAGGTAATAATGCAATATCTAAATTAGTAGTTTTAGTAAGATTCACCTCTACAAATTTGTTGTGATACCCCATATAACTTACAAATAGAGTATGTTTACCCTCTGTCAATTGTAAAGAATAAAAACCGTATTCATTCGCTACTACTCCTTGTTTTGTACTTAAATTTACTATCGTGGAATAAAGTAATGGCTCACCACTACCATAATCTGTAATATATCCACTTACAACAAATTTATTCTGAGCCAATATTACTGCTGAAAATAATGTAAATATTAGTGTAATTTTATATCTTGTCATTTATTTAAAATTAATGTGTTAGACTTCAATATGTAAAACATTCGTTGTTAAAATTTTTACAAACATATAGAAATATTTAATATCATTCAACATAAATATAATTTAATTTATATAGATAATTCCATAAGTCTTTTATGATAAGGGATGCAAGACTCTAATAATGGTTTTAATTTTTCAGGAAAGGATTTTGTTTTGAGTTGGTACTTGGTAAATCCGGTGGATTTGTGTACATTTGTGTACCAATATTTAGCCCATATACCGTCTTCTTTTCTTGCTCCAGCTTTCCATTTGAGCATACCTTCATCAAAAGGAATACCTGCTAAATTACATATCTTACTTAATGCATATAGGGGGGTTGTTAGTATTTTTTTTGAATCGACTACAATGGGTTTTATATTTACTTTTTCAAGGTATTTTACTAATTCTATATGAAGTGCATAGCCTACATCATCTATAGTGGGATTATCTATTACATCTGCAAAAGAAGGTAGCATTTCTATAGGGTCTCTAGTTAAAATTATGTTTATTACATCTTTCATAAAGGAACGGTCTAAATCCAAAAGATGATGCGTCATACCTTTGAAAAATACTACCGGTTTGTTGTGATGACCCATCATCATTTGAATAACCTTGCTACCATCATTTTCCATTGACGCCATGATCTGCTTTGCTCCCGGGTGATACTCTGCAGCTTTGGTATTTTTTAAATAATATGCGTAAAGAGGTTCGTCATAAACTTTTGTATCACTGCGTTGGGCAAATGAATACATCAAAGCTGTAGAAATATTACGAGGACCAGACCAAAGGCAAATTCTGGTGATGTTATCTTTATTCATTGTAAGTTTTGTTTTTAATATCGTTGTGAATCAAGTCTTTATATAAATTATCTAATTTTTTTGTAACATTTCCATATTTTCCTTTTCCAATGGTTTTGCCATCGATTTTAGTTACGGGTGTAAGTCCTCCAAAGGTTCCTGTAACAAAGGCTTCATCAGCACCATATACATCAAAAAGGGAGAAGTTTTTTTGCTCACAAGGTATCTTATTTTGTTTACAAAGGGATATTACATTACTTCTAGTAATACCATTCATACAATATTTTCCTGTAGAAGTCCACACTTTATTATCTTTTACCATGAAAAAATTAGTGGCATTACAGGTAGAAACAAAACCGTGTATATCTAACATTAATGCTTCATCTGCTCCTGCCTCTATAGCTTGTATAAGGGCTTGTACTTCGTGTAACTTACTATGACAATTCAAACGAGGATCTAAATAATCAGGTGAACCTCTTCGGATGGCACTTGTAAATAATTTAATTCCCTTTTCTTTCGTCTGTTTTGATGCTTTTTTGTGTTCAGCTATAATGACTAAATTAGGATCTGATATGGTAAGTCTTGGGTCTTGCGAAGGTGTTTTTTTGATTCCTCGAGTTACCATTATTCTAATATGTACATCGTCATACATATCATTAGCTTTGAGGGTTTTCCAAATATTCTTTACAAGTTGTTCACGAGTAAAATTAAGCCTTATTCCCACTACTTTAGCAGATTGCCATAAGCGATTGAGGTGTAAATGGATAAATACCAATCCTCCATTGTGCAAGCGCAACCCTTCCCACACACCATCGCCTACCAAATAGCCACTGTCAAATACAGAGATCTTAGCCTTATCACGGGGGAGCAACTCTCCATTGATGAAAATTTTAACACTGTTATTTCTTTTATCATCTGTTGCATTATGCGTACCATGTACCATTGTCTCCAAAGTTAATAATTTTATTCCGTTAGGCAAATATAATATTTTATTTCACAATTTCAACGATTATTGAATCTGCTAGTCTGGCTGCTAATTTTGCAGTTTGTTCATCTATATCGTATTTGGGATTGAGTTCGGCAATATCCATAGAGGTTACTTTTTGTGTTTTCATAAGATACTTTAGCATATTCATTATAAAATGGGGTGAAAAACCCAAAGGTGAAACAGCACTTACTCCTGGAGCATAGGCGCAGGAAAAACCATCCATATCTATAGTAATGTAAATGCTATCACACAAGGTTATCACTTTATTTATTTTTTTCTTAATCTTTGCTAAATTTTCGGTAATACACTCTTCGCTTAAAATATATTTTACATTGTATTGCTGGGCAATATTAAATAGTTGTCTGGTATTAGCTTGCTTTTGGATACCTACTGCTATATAGTCTATATGCAAAGGATAGTTTTTTTCTTCTATTTTAATCTGATAAAAAGGAGTACCAGAAGTGCCAGATCCTTCCATAGGTCTTAAGTCAAAATGAGCATCAAAGTTGACAATACAGATCCGCTTTTTATTTTTTGCAATTAAAAAATCTCTAATGCCATTATAGTGTCCATAGGCAATATCGTGCCCACCACCTATTACTATTGGAAAAAAACCTTTGTTTAAAAACGCTGTAATACTCTGTTGTAAAAGTTGTTGAGTGTTTTCCATATTACCATCTTTACAGGTAATATTTCCAAAATCTACAATATGGGTGTGATTAAAATGTATAGGCAATTTAGCGAGTTGTTTTCTGAAGTATTTAGGTGCTTTTTTAGCTCCTATTCTGCCTTGGTTACGTTGTACTCCTTGATCACAAGCATAACTCAAAAGGGCTATATTGGTATTATCTTCTTTAGGCATTATCTCCTCTTGAGATAAATCTACTAAATTTATGATTTGATGCCAATATTCAGGTTCTTTATTTTCCTTTGAACTTCTGCCTGTCCAGTATTTTGGGCTTGGTTTTTTGTAGTTATCTCGAGTTAGATTTGTTTTCCAGTTATCCATATTTTAGAGGCTCTAAGTTCTCCTTGTTGATATAATATTTCTCTATAATCATTACATGTAAATGCTACTATGTCAGCATCAAATCCCTTTTGTAATTGTCCTGCTTTTACTTTGAGTACATTAGCAGCTCTGTAGGTAATACCTGCGAACACTTCAGCAGCACTAAGTTTTTCAAAAGTACTTAATATAGATGCTTGGATAAGTAGATTACCTTGTGGGGCACTACCTGGATTCCAATCGCTGGCAATGGCTAAACTACATCCGGCGTCTAACAATTTACGAGCAGGAGTATAAGCACAGCCCAAACCTATAGAAGCACCGGGTAGAGCTACAGGTGTAGTATTGCTTTTGGCTAATAGTTCTATTTCTTTTTGAGTACTGGCCTCTAAATGATCTACACTTATAGCTTGGTATTCTACGGCTATTTTACTTCCTCCTGTAGTAAATTGGTCACCGTGTACGGTAAGTTCGAACCCCTGTTGTTTCAGAGCCTTTAGATAAAATGTAGCACCTTTTACGGAAAAGGCATTTTCTTCTATAAAAATATCAAAACGAGCGCACAAGTTTTCTTGTTTTACAAGGGGAACTAAATCGTTTAAAATTAAGTTTAAATAGACTTTTTCATCTTTCATTTCTTTAGGTACAATATGTGCAGCTAAGCAAGTAGCTACTACATTTGAGGGGTGTTGTTCTTTGACTTTTTTGATAGCGCGTAATAGATGTAATTCTTCTTGTACACCTAATCCATATCCACTTTTGATTTCTACAGTGGTAACTCCTTGTGTTAAGAGTCTATCTAACCGTTGTGTAATTAAACTTACTAACTCTTCTTGAGTTGCTCTACGGGTATGTTTTACAGTACTCCAGATTCCTCCTCCACCTCTGGCAATTTCCAAATAAGTTTTACCATTGTTACGAGCTGCAAAATCGAGTGCTCTATTACCTGCATAACAGATATGTGTATGGCTATCTATAAATCCAGGCAACGCCACCATATCAGGTTCTATTTTTTCTAAAGTTATGTTAGGGTTTTGGTTTACTATATTCTTAAAATACCCTATTTGTGTAATAACCCCATTGCAAATCACTATACCTGCTTGCTCTATAATCTCTAATTGTTCATCTTTTAAAGCTCCTTTCATAGGTAAATTACTCATAGTGAGTAATTGTTTAAATGGTCCTATAATCTTTTTATAATCCATATTATTTGATATACCTATTTAAATATTTTTATCTGTTAGTTGGGGGACATTTCGAACAGTTAATCATGGACACTTACTTGAGACCTATCCAATTCAAGTGTTGATATTTTTTCTTCGAGGATTTTAATGATGTCTGTTTTTGGATAAGATTTCTGATGTAATCTCTTCTTTTCTCTAATCTTCATTGGTAGGGTTGGATAAAAAACTCTTTATACAATTTAATTAAGCATTAGTTGTATTTCCATTAATTGCAAAGATACAAAAAAACACCAAAGTGTAATTGTCAGAATAAAATGTACATTTCGTTTTAGGGATTATAGTAGTTATAGCAAAGAATCAGTTATTTTTACATAGTCTAAACCAACCATCATGCCGGCACGACTATTTGGGTTTTTACCTAAAATTTTAAGGGTTATAGTATTTCTTCCAGTTCTAATATCAACTTGTGACATTTTTATTTTTTCTAATTTCAATTCACCATAGCCTTGATATTCTATGGAGGATTTATCATTGTCATTCAAAGTTATTTTAATTTTTCCATAATCAAGTGCCTTTGTCAATGCAAACTCAATATTTCGTCTGCCTGCTTGTTTTTTAGGAACTGAAAAATCCAAAACTATTTTACTATTGACTTTAGCTGGGCTAAACCAAAGTTGTCTATCTTTACTCCATCCTATTGACTTATTGCTTTGAACTGAAACATTTACTGAGGAGGGTATAGAAACTACTCTTAAATCTTCACCTTCTATAAAACCATTTTTCATCACAGGCAAGGGAAAAACATCAGAAACTTTTAAAGCAACCGGATGTTTCACAGAATTAATATCATCTCTAACATTACTTTTAGTGTTACTAAAGGCGTACCAACGAGTAGTTGGCGCATAATCTAAATAACCCATATCTGCATGGGCTAACTCCATATCTAATCTTAAAGATTTTTTAAAAGGAATACCATCGAGCAATCTATAACGGCTATTTACTGTATATCCTATTCCCGAAACAAGTCCCCATTCGTAAGTATTACCTTCTCCATCTGGTTGTGCAACAAAAGGAGTAGAAAATTTAAGTCCTAAACACCAAGCATAACCATAGTAATCCTCTGTTCCAGTACCAAAAGTTGAAGGAAATGATTCTCCATCAACGTAAATTTTTTCATCACCTTCGCCCCACCATCGTCCTCCGGTATCAAATAATGTAAGATTGTCCCCAATATAAACACCTTTACCTGTTAAAGTAACATAATTTAAATCTATAGCACCGTAACCTTTAAACAGATTGGGCATATAAGCAGCTTTGATACTAGTATATTGTCTCCAATTCGAACCAAAATACATGGAACGATCATCCCAATGCCAAGGCATTGTTTGTACCTCTGCAGAAATTAAATTAACAGATTGTTCACCAAAATTATGTAAAATCACTTCTGCCTTCTTGCGATAAGGCATAATCCAATGTGAATACATTTCTCCTGTATTTTTTACTTCACTATACCAAGATTTAGTTGGTCGTATTTGATAACCCGTACCAAAAAAATCGCCTATAGGACACCAAACGGTACGCTCATCATCAAATTTAATTTCTAAGACAGTTGATCGCAATGCTTGAGGTAAATTTTTTGCCTTAACCAAAAACTTTAAACCACTGATCGCTTGACCATTTTTTGAGGCTGTTAATAAAATTTTCTTAGATTGATTTTGTAATATTTTACCTTCTAAATCCCGGTAATTTTTATCAAAATCATTCGCTTTAGAAGCCAATAAAGTTTGTTCTGTTAAAGTAATATCCTTACGATAAGTCTCTAAATCTTTTAGAGAAAAACTCTTTACCTTTGTTCCCTTTTCATAAGTCCTATAATTAATGTTATACCATATACTCTGCCACTTAGCTCTATCCATAAATGCTCCTGATTTTTCTTCAAAGGTTATCTTGCATCTTTTAGAATAAGGAATGGGGAAATACAATAGACGACTTTTTCTCTTTTCCTCTACATCTTTACTAAGAGCCATTGCTAATGGTTCTTTTGCTAAATATTCACCACTAAGTATTTCCACAGGAGATCCCTTAATGACAGGCTGTTTTTGATCATCAATATATATTCGCAAGATACCTTCTTTAAGAGTAGCAAGTTCACCAGAAGCTGACCATATCCTTACAATTGCTCCCGGACCTTGAGCGTCAAACATTACATGTTCTATCTTAACTGTACCATTTTCAGTTCGTTTTTCTAACCTAATAAATTGAGACCAATCGCCATTGGAAAACCAATCTTTACTGTCTGGAGTTTTAGCTTTACGATCGTAACTTGAAAATTGCTTGTTGGTATATTCTGGAATAGGCCATCTAACAACACTTTCGCGAGATCTCATCTCTTTCAATAGAGACCCCAAAGTAATAGTATCTCTTTGTTCTTTCTCTGAAATTGAAATCACAAAGCATGAAGAAAATAGAGAAAAGATAACTACTATAAAACAAAATAATAAATTTCTCATATTAATTTAAAAATAATTTATATACTTAGATTATACTTATAAATGCAAATTTACATATTTTTTCCATACATTTAGGTTGTTTTTATTGTTGAGTTTAAAAACATTGTGAACAGTTAAATCATGGACAAAGGTACATTTTTTTAATGCCTCTAAAGGTTCTTAATACTATAAAAAAGGAGGTAACGAATATTCGTTACCTCCTTTTTTATATTTTTTAGAGATTACTAAAAATATTTACCTTTTAACTGTTGTTATAGTGGGTGTATACAGTCCGAAAGTTAACCCTCCTACTAATTGAGTGACAAAACTATGCTCAGTAGTTACTGTATAGTCTTTGGCTCCGTTAGCCATTTTTTTAGAATCACTAATGCTAATTGGAGCCAGACCGTAAACAACATAATGATTCCATGCTACTACTTTACCTTTTCCTTGAGATCCTTTTCCCACTACAGAAGTGTAAGTGTAACAAGAAGTAAGTGTACAAACAACACATACGCAAATAAATAATTTAATTTTACACATAGTTTTAAGATTTAAAAATTTTTAATATTTAACAAAGTGCAAATTTAAAAAACAAAAAATAAATATACCAAGAAAAAAATCAACTTTTTTTTGAAATTTTATTGCGATTACATTTAATACAATTCGTAATTACTATTAATGTGTTTTCATTGAGTGATTACCACCCCAAAAAATGAACCTAAAACGTTTAAAAATAATTTATGACCATTTTATTAGTTCTGGGTATCCATAAAAAAAAGGAGGTTTTGGGTAAGGTCAAAACCTCCTTTTTTTAAAGCAAACTGAAAGCAGTTTATAATCAGTTACGGTGGTAAATATATTTAGTTCACAAATAATTATTTTCAATTAAATAAGTCAAAACCCCAAATAAATTAATAAATGGGGTTTAAACCTTGCTTGAGAACTATGATTACATTACTTAAAAAAAAGTAAAATAATATGCAATAGCTCGATTGGTTGCTCTCCAGCAGTGCCAACCAAGTTGTGCACAAAGATATAAATAATAATTAAAAGTAATTAAAAATAATAATAAATGCAAACCATTATAAGCCAGTAAGTTAGACAAATAAATAAAATTATCTTATCTTTTTTTCATCAATTAGATGTAATCTCCCATTCCTATTCTGTCTAATTCTCTCCTTGCTTGTTCTAATTCTTGTTCATTTAATTTATTTTTGTTTGCTATTAAGAACCTCCTTACTTCATCATTTCTTGCCATATATTCATTGAGACCACCTCTATATCTCTTGCTTAAAATGTTTCTTAGTTGTTGTATCATAGATTTATTTTTTGTTATTTATTAGCAAATATAGAATTTATTATTATTTCTTGTGTATTTGATATGTAACTGAAATTTATAATTAAGTTCCATTAGTGCTAACTATGGTGTTAATTTTATGATGTATCAGAAATGTATGTATGATGTTCAAAAAAAATAACCTTATTCCATTAGTGTAGTTTTACTCTATCTGTATCGTCAATTTTTTACGTTAAAAAAGGTGCTTAGATTCTTTGGCATCAACCCAAAGGAAAAGCCAAAAAACTAAGCACCCAAATAAATGTTAAAGTTGCAAAGGTAATTAATTTTTTTGACATCTGCCCAAAGGGCACGACAAAAAAATAAGCAGCTTATGATTAAAATAAAAGATATGCTACGCTAAACATTAAAAATTTTGATTCCTTTGCATAAGCAATTTCTAATGTACCTTTATCATACAATACGAAACCTAAACCTGCAAGCATACCATTATTTTTCGCTTGTACGTCATCTGCACCTCTTAAGCTAACTTTAGTATTATTTGAAATTTTACTGCGATTATATTTAACTACAATTTATAATTACGATAATATTTTTTCATTGAGTGATTACCACCCTAAAAAATGAACGTAAAACGCTTAAAAATAATTTTTGTAAATTTGGAGCATAGAATAATTGCATTTAGTTTACCAAATGAAAGGTTTAAAAAAGATATTAAATGTTACCCAGACTAGGCAAGCAGACAATTATACCATTGATGTAAAGTTTATTTCATCGTTAGCATTGATGGAAACAGCTGCTCTTTCATTTGTAGAGGCATTTATAAAGCGAGATATAAAAGATAAGAAAATAGCAATATTCTGTGGAATAGGAAACAATGGAGGAGATGGGTTTGCCGTATGTAGATTATTAAGGGAACGAGGTGTTTTAGCTACGGCTATACTTGTAAAGTTTAAAGATAAACTTTCCCGAGATTGTAAATCAAACTTAGATAGATTGGGGGATGTGGTAGTTATAAATTCAATGGATAATTTACCCAATCTTTCCCAATTTGATATGATTATAGATGCCATATTAGGTTTGGGGTTGAATGCTCCTGTAAAGGGATTTGTTGCTAAGGTGATAGAAACTATCAACAATTTAAATAAGCCTATTTATTCTATAGATGTTCCTTCAGGTCTTTTTGGGGATAGTATTTCTAGTTCTAAAAACATTGTAAAGTCTGATTTTGTCATTAGTTTTCAAAGACCTAAACTGTCTTTCTTTTTTCCTGAAAGTGGTACTTATGTAAAGAATTGGAAAGTCGTAGATATTGGATTAGATGAGGCATTTATACAACAGCAAGACTCAGATATATTTATACTTGATGAAGAGGTTAGAAGATTCTTAAAACAAAGAAAAAAGCATTCTCACAAGGGAACTTATGGACATGCATTTTTAATAGCGGGTTCGTATGGAAAAATAGGAGCTGCTATATTGGCTGCCAAAGCCTCTCTAAGAAGTGGAGTAGGGTTATTAACTACTTTTGTACCAAAATGTGGATATGAAATTTTACAGACATCTATACCTGAATCAATGTGTTTGACTGATAAAAATCACCTTATCTTGACGAAATTACCAGATACAGAAAAATACAACGCTATTGGGATAGGTCCAGGAATAGGTAAGGATAAATTAACGGTAAAACTATTTGAAAACCTCCTTAAAAATAGTATGCAACCCTTAGTATTAGATGCCGATGCCATAAATATTATATCTCTACATAAAAGACTGATAAATTACTTACCTATTCATACCATTTTAACGCCACATATTAAGGAGTTTGATAGGCTTGTGGGAGAATCGAGGAATACTGTTGAGAGATTAGAAAAACAAAAAGAATTTTCGAAAAAGCATAGGTGTATTATTGTACTAAAAGACGCCTATACCTGTATTTCCTCCATCACAGGAGAACTGTTTTTTAATACTTCGGGTAATCAAGGTATGGCAACTGCAGGTAGTGGAGATGTACTCACAGGAATAATTACCGGATTACTTGCTCAGAAGTACGAACCTTTATACGCTGCTATACTTGCTGTATATTTTCATGGTAAAGCAGCAGATAAAGCCCTTGATAATAAATGTTATCATTCTTTAATAGCTTCAGATATTATAGAGAATTTCAATATAAAATAGTTTGTTTATTCCTCATATTCAGGGTTTATAGACTTAGGGATTGGAGCATTGGTTTCTCTCCACCATGTTTTAAGATGTTTTAGTAGTTTTTTTGTTTCATTGGGTTCAATATGAGCAAGATTATTCCTCTCGCCTTTATCTTCCTCTAAGTTATATAGTTCTACCTCATTATTTTCAAAGTAATAATGAAGTTTCCATTTTCCATATCTTACAAC
The DNA here is from genome assembly GCA_965226285.1 of Ichthyobacteriaceae bacterium. Classification (GTDB taxonomy): domain Bacteria; phylum Bacteroidota; class Bacteroidia; order Flavobacteriales; family Ichthyobacteriaceae; genus CBDDCQ01. Next base: position 67,920 of record CBDDCQ010000001.1, on the reverse strand, counting down.
TGAACCTGGTCGAGTTCGAAACAATGGATCACGGTTTTCATTATTCTTTTTATAAGCCTGTAGATATATGGGAAAATGCCAAAACAAAGGTCGTTCTAAAACATCTAATTTGCCCGTTAAAATAGGTATGAGTGAAATACCATCAGTATTGTAATTCCGTTTATCTATACTGCATATTTCTAGTACTGTTGGGAATATATCTAAATTTGTAATAGGGATATTACTTACAGTATTGCCTTTAATTTTATGATTCCATACAAAAAAGAAAGGTTCACGAATTCCTCCTTCATAATAACTTCCCTTTCCCGCTCTTAGTGGATATTGCTGCGTGATACCATAAAGTCCCCCATTATCAGCAGTAAAGATAATTACGGTATTGTCAAATAATCCTTTGCTTTCGATTCTAGAGATCAATAGTCCAATATTTCTGTCTAGGTTTTCTATCATGGTTGCATAAGCAGGGTTTTGCTGCCCATTCCATGTGGGCTTATTTTTATATTTATCTAATAGGCTATTGACTGGATGTATAGGAGTGTGCACTGCATAGGGTGCATAAGATAAGAAAAACGGTTGTTTGACAGTATCTACAAATTCTAATGTCTTTTCCATAATTAGATCTGTGAGATACTTACTTTTTCTACCTTCTATTTTTACATTCTTGTATGGAGGATAATAACTTCTAGCATGTCCGTTATGTCCTCCCCCAATGTTGACATCAAAACCATAATTTGAGAGGTTTTTACTCAAATGCCATTTGCCCGCATGACATGTTTTATAGCCATTTTCCTTTAAAACTTTAGGAATGATTTCGTATTTGTCCGATAATATAACTGTGTTCTTGATAGGAATTAACTTTCGGTGTTTAGACTTACCTCTTTTAGAACTACCAACAGTATAAATACCGTGTCTTGGAGTCCATTTTCCGGTCATTAAAGATGCTCTACTAGGAGCGCAATTAGAGGCAGCAGCGTATCCATTTGTAGATCATGCCTCGAGAAGACAATGCATCGATATGAGGCGTTTCGTAGTATTTAGAACCCATAAAACTTACATCTTTCCAGCCTAAATCGTCAATATTGATGAGTACGATATTAGGTTTGTTTATATTCTCGTGATTTTTACATGAAGAATATACTAATGATACTAAAACTATACAAGATAAAATTTTATATCTCATAGTAATTAATTTTTAAGATCGTCCCAAAACAATGCAAATACTAAGTTCTAATTTTAATCCATTTTTACTGTAATAGGCCATCCTTTAAACTGTTTGGCACCTTTTTGGGTTACATTAGTATATCTAGACCAACATTCAAAGGTTACTTCCGTTTTCGCAGTATTAAACCTAATGAGACCATATCCCGCCCCATGAGATGAACTATCTGGATTGGCATAAGCGTGCATAGTGATTTTGTTGTTGAACCCATCTAAATATCTTCCGTTCCAAGGTAAAACGCCATTGGAATTTTTACCTGCTTTTTCGTCCTTGGGCCACCACCATCTACTGTAATAATTATTTACGATAGCAGGTACTACAAAAGCCCAAGGACCATCCTCAAATTTATCTATACCGTGATGAATAACGGTTGCTAAATGCTGGTCTCCCGCTATATGAATGGCATTAGCTTGTTTTATTAACTTTAGAGCCTTATTTCTTCCCGTTTGTGGCCAACCGTTAGAATCCATATCTGCGTGTAGACGATTGGTTTTTCTTCCGTGTAGGTGTGCTCCTCCACAAAATCCCGTTTGTGATAGTACAGCTTTCATCATCGTTTTGTTTTGTTTGCCCCACACCTGTAAAAAGTCTAATTGCCTTTTTCCGAGTAATTCTAAACCTTTTTTGTCCACTGTTGCGGGATCGTAATTAGGATCTCTTATATGATCGGGTCTGGGTCCCATTTGTGGTATTTTTCCTTTGGGACCTGATTTGAACTTTCTATCTTCAATAATGGCAAAATCAACGTTTCCCACAGTTAAACTAGTATAATATACACCTATTCCTCTTTTCACGGGGGTGTGATCATAAGGGTCTGGTAAATGTGCTGTTTGACACCTTTCTACCATTTTTACATATTCTGGATGGTGGTAATATCCTCCATCGTTACCGGCGGGAGTAGATGCTTTTTTTCCATACTCCCCCCAGAGGTTCCCTTGACCAATGTCGTGGTCATCAGGTATAGTAATACATGGGCGGTTTCTAAAAATTTCTCTAAATTGCATACCAAATTTTAGCCATGCTGCCGTATGTTCTTTATGGTCATAAGATTGATCTCCCGCAAAAAAGACAATATCGGGATTTTGGTAGTTAATATTGCGAATGTAGTTTGCACGATCTCCTCTATCATTATTACTATTACAAGACAATGCCACTAGAACAATTTCCTTTTTATCCTTTGGATTTTTTCTTATCAGTCCTTCAAAAGATGCTTTTTTTCCGTGTAATATACGATAGGGTATATCTTTTGAATCATCCCAATTTGCTATTCTAAACAGAGTAGACCAACCTAAATCATTGACTTTTTTTCGTTGAACTTCTTTCCACTGTTTACCTTCTTTTATTTCTAATCGTACTTCTCTGGTCTCATCGGGATATAATGGAAATAATTGTGCAGTGAGTTTTAGTATTTTATTTGAAACTGTATAGATACCAAACGCTATTACCTCTTCTCGTTTTATTTTTACATCAATTATTTTATTGGGTTTTCTATTCCACCAATCGTTTTTAGCAATCGTATCCAACTTTTTGAAAGGAGCGATAACAGGGGGAGGTAAATTTTCATTTTTAGAAGTAGTATCACATCTGTAGTAAAAAAGTAGTGTTAAAAAGAATAAAAAAGTAATGTTTTTCATAATATTTAATATAAGGTATTAAGTTTTGATTGTGCAAACTTACATAAAAAAACAAAACTATTAGTGTAGTTTTTTAACTGCAACGAGTAGTTTAAAATGGTTAAAAAAGACCTCTAAAAAATTGAAATTTTAAATTGTTTATTTGCAAATATTGCACTATAACAGGTAGTTCTTTATAATGTTAACCTATTACCCAAGCGAGATTCCTTTACTTTAAAAGGAAAAAATGAAACAAGAAATAGTCTAAAATTTAAAATAACTACATACCATTATACAGAGGGTCAAGTTTGGGTGTTACAAGGTTACCAAAACAGACAATAAAATAGAAACAATAAACTTAGATTCTCGATCAGACCCTATAATATGCAAAATATTATCCGGTAGTAAACTACAATGATATTGCCGTCCAAATTCTATATAAATTGGGGATGGAGAGGCTCATATAATGGCTGGTATAAACTCAATGAATATTAGTGTTGGAGTAAAAGAGTAAATTGTTTAAAAAATAGTAAGCGTAAATAAAAGTGCTATAAAGGGCATAATAAGTGGTTAGAATTAGATATTAAAGAATACTATTAGATAAACTATATATAAAACGAAAAAATCCTGCAAAAAAGCAAGGATTTTTCCGGATCAAATAAATATTAAAGATATGTTTTACATCACAGTAACGAAGAACAACAAGATTGTTCATTCATACCATGATTATAAATACATAACGGTTAGTATAAAGGGCGTTTTAATGCCCTTTATACAATGTTGGCATTTCGTTCTTCAATTTTAAAAAAGATAAGAGACTCCAATTTTACCTCCACTAGTTTTGCTCCTATCTCCAAATTCTAAGCTAACGCCCCAATCTTCTTCTAATTCTAAGTAAATGCTCCAATTATCATTGAAGTAATATCGCCACCCAATTTGAGCACCTAATCCTAAAACTGATGAACTTGAGCCCTGATAGCCAGATTCAGGGGGGTTAAAAATAGATAGGAACAGGTACAGGGGTAACAGGGGTAAGGAACTGAAGCCCTGATAGTAGCCAGTGTTCCAAATGTAGAAACCTAAATTAAGACCTGCATACAAATCCCAGTTTGATGGGATATCAAGCAACGTATTGAAGTGATAATTACCATTAGCGGAAATACCTATAATACTGTGATTGTATTCAAATCCAAAAATGTGGTCTAACAATAATAAACGTATATAAGACAACTCCCAGCCAACAGTTATATCAGAGTGAAGACCATAGTCCAATCCAGCATAAACAGCTATACCCACGAAACCGAAAAAACCTAGACCTCCATTGAGTTGTAATTGTCCTTCATTGAGTTGTAATTGTCCTTCATTGAGTTGTAATTGTCCTTCATTGAGTTGTAATTGTCCTTCATTGAGTTGTAATTGTCCTTCATTGAGTTGTAATTGTCTTTCATTGAGTTGTAATTGTCCTTGTGCATAAATTGAATAGGACGTCAAGAAAAGTAATGTTAAAAGGATTAGTACTTTTTTCTTAAAATCACTTGGATTAATAAATCTGCTTGTTCTCATTTCATCAAGTTTTAAATTCAATTGAATGAATGCCAACATGCAAATATGCACAATTTTTTTAATAACCAATTTTTTAATAACCAAGAAAAAAGTAAAAAAAGTATAAATTGTAATATCTATTTATTACCCATTTTTAATAAATTATATTGCAATGGTCTTATAAGTTAAAAAATAAACTACGCGCACAATAGCGGTCAAAGAGATAAGGGCTTTTTGATAATCATGAGCAAGTATTTGATGCTTCTATTCTAAAATAATACCATCAAAAGGCATTTGTTTTAAATTATTTAGAGCTATGAAAAAATTGTGTTTAAAAAAGGTTTATACTTTGTTTAAAGTACTATTATCGTTAAGTTAGTATAGAATTACTTCCTTTACTTGCATTCAGATAAGAAATATAATAATTGTTCTATCGCTTTTCCTCTATGGCTTATTTTTCCTTTTTCTTTTGTATTCATTTGGGCAAAAGTTTTATCCATTCCTTGTGGTTTGAATATAGGATCGTAACCAAAACCCTTTTTACCACATTTTTTATGGGTAATAGCTCCATTACAGATGCCTTCGAATGAGTATTCCTTACCATCCAAAATAAGAGATATAATGGTTCTAAATCGAGCTTTTCGGTTCTCTATAAATTGCATCTTACTTAGTAATTTTTCTATATTGTCATTAGCATTGTGATGCTCTCCTGCATATCTGGCAGAATATACTCCTGGAGCATTATCCAAGGCTTCGACTTCTAAACCCGTATCATCCGAAAAACAATTTATTTTATACTTTTGATTGATATATTTAGATTTGATAGAGGCATTTTCTTTTAAAGTATTTGCTGTTTCTGGAATTTCATCATTACATCCTATATCTGTTAAACTCAATATTTCAACGCAGCTAGGAAGCATTTTTTTAAGTTCCTTTAATTTATTCTGATTGTGAGTAGCAAACACGAGTTTCATAGTATTGTAATTCTACAATGTCCTAATTTTTTTTTGAAAAATTAAGACATTCACTATTAAGAGTTTTATAATTCTTGTAAGAACGCTACTAACCTCTTTTTTAAGTTTTCATCTAAAGCGGATAAAAATTCCTCTGTGGTAAGGTAATCTTTATCAGTCATTTTATCTCCGTGTATAATGAGTGCTAAATCTTTAGTCATTTTTCCAGATTCTACAGTATCTGTACAGACGTTTTCAAGAGTTTCACAAAAGTTTATTAATTCTTGATTACCATCTAATTTTCCTCTATGTGTAAGTCCTCTAGTCCAAGCGAATATAGAGGCAATAGGATTTGTAGAAGTTGCCTTGCCTTTCTGGTGCTGACGATAGTGTCTAGTTACCGTTCCGTGAGCTGCTTCTGCTTCTACTGTTTTTCCATCGGGTGTCATGAGCACAGAAGTCATTAATCCCAATGAGCCAAACCCTTGCGCTACTGTATCGGACTGTACATCTCCATCATAATTCTTGCAAGCCCATACATACCCTCCGTTCCACTTCATACAAGCTGCTACCATATCGTCTATAAGTCTATGTTCATAGATGATCCCCATTTCGTCCATTTTTGCTTTGTATTCATTCTGATATACCTCTTCGAATATATCTTTGAATCTACCATCGTATTTTTTGAGGATAGTATTTTTAGTAGACATATAAAGTGGCCAACCTTTTTTAATAGCCATATTAAAACACGAACGAGCAAATCCGTAAATAGACTCATCAGTATTGTACATACTCAAAGCTATTCCCTTTCCGTCAAAATGATACACTTCCCAAATTTGAGACTCACCTCCATCCTCAGGTGTAAAGGTCATCGTAAGTTTACCTTTTTTTTCTATCGATGTATCTGTAGCTCGGTATTGGTCTCCAAAAGCATGACGACCGATACATATTGGTTGTGTCCAACCGGGTACTAAACGAGGTACATTCTTCATAATGATAGGTTCTCTAAATACCGTACCTCCTATAATATTACGGATAGTTCCATTAGGCGAACGCCACATTTGCTTGAGTTTAAACTCCTTTACTCTATCTTCATCAGGAGTAATGGTAGCACATTTGATACCTACATTATATTTTTTAATAGCTTCGGCTGCATCTATTGTAATTTGATCATTCGTTTCATTTCTTTTTTCTATCCCTAAATCATAATATTTTAAATCTAAATCTATATAAGGAAATATCAGTTTATCCTTTATAAACCGCCAAATAATCCTAGTCATTTCATCACCGTCTAATTCCACTACGGGATTGTACACTTTTATCTTGTTCATTGCTATTTTTATGTAATTTGTATTTTTTAATATTGTAACTTGCAGCAAATGTAATAAAAATATACTTTAGTTTGATATACGCTAATTCACAAAAAATATTATATTTGCATAGTTAGTTATTAAATTAAAAACTTACCTAACAGAAAATATGGGGAATAGGAGAATTTTGTAGCACAATAATCTAAAAGAACACTTTAAAATATGGAAACATGGCAAACATGGGAAATATGGCATATTCTTATAGCACTTGGCGTAATCGCATTTATTATTGAAATATTTACTATCGGATTTATCTCGGGTTCGGTGGGTATAGGTTTGATATTTGCAGGAATTTTTAACTATTGGGGATTCGAAACCAAATGGCAAATCTTGGTATTTTCTTTTGGAGTAGGTCTTATTTACTTTTTGGTCAAACCTATAGTTATGAAATATGGATATGGTGCTAAAAGTAGGATAAAAATGAATCAGGATGCTTTGATAGATAGGGAGGGAACAGTCACGCAAGAAATTAATTTTTTTAATGATACAGGAAGGGTATTAATAGATGGAGATGACTGGAGAGCAAAATCTAAAAAAAATGAAAACATTAGTAAAGGAACGGTTGTAAGAGTTGTTGCCATTGATAGTATTGTATTATTTGTGAAACCTTTAAAATAAATTGTATTATGGGACCTATTATTATTACGGGAGCAATAGCTTTATTTGTATTCTTTTTTGCTATATCAGGATTTAAGATCGTACAGCAATCCGAGGTTATGATTATCGAAAGGCTTGGTAGGTATAGTAAAACGCTTACTTCAGGAATTAATATTATATGGCCTATAGTAGATAAACCAAGGTCTATAACATGGAGATATTCATTAGATACAACAGTTGGAAAACGGGTGTATTTCAGACAAAAATTAAAAATAGATTTAAGAGAAACAGTATATGATTTTCCAAAACAGAATGTAATTACAAAGGATAATGTAAATGTTCAAATTAATGCTTTATTGTATTTTCAAATTATGGATCCGGTAAAAGCTATATATGAAATTGAAAATTTGCCAGATGCTATAGAAAAACTAACACAAACTACACTAAGGAATGTAATAGGAGAATTGGAGTTAGACGAATCTTTGAGTTCCAGAGATACCATTAATTCTAAACTTAGAACTATATTAGATGGAGCTACAAACAAATGGGGTGTAAAGGTAAATCGCGTAGAGTTGCAAGATATTAATCCTCCTGAGGACATTAAAGAAGCTATGGAGAAACAAATGCGAGCAGAGCGAGACAGAAGAGCAGCCGTATTAGAGGCAGAGGGACAAAAAAGATCTAAAATACTCGAGGCAGAAGGGTTTAGAGAAAGTGAAATAAAGAAAGCAGAGGGGGAAAAACAATCCGAAATTCTAAAGGCAGAGGGACAAGCTTTGGCAAGAATTAAAATTGCTGAAGCTGAGGCAAAGGCAATAAAACTGGTTACGCAAGCTATTGACCCTGAAAAAGGAGACCCTATTAATTATCTTATTGCTACAAAATATATAGAAACTTTACAAGAGATGGTTACAGGGGAAGATAATAAAACAGTTTATATTCCATTTGAAGCTACAGGCGTTTTAAGTTCGTTGGGTGGCATCAAGGAAATGTTGAATCCAAAATAATGAAATACCAATGAGCCAAACTCTACAAGAAAAACAATATTACGATTTGAAAAGGGTATTTCTAATATATGAAAATAGTAAACTTCTTTGTTTTAGCGTTCCAAGGAATTCAAGCAGAGTTTAGTTGAGTTAAAATACTTGTTAAGTTCAGTAACATTGTAAACACTAAACCAGTTTTCAAAAAGATAAAATAAAGTGAATGTGAATTTATAAAAAAATTCGACTTACTGCGATAACTTTTTATCGAGTTTTAACGAAGTGTTCGTGTAGTAATTTTTAAGGTTTGGGAATTAAAAGTATTGAAATCAAAATAAAGATGCCCTTATGAAAACAATTACTCTCTATACTTGTTTTGAGAAAAAAATTATTTTTTTGTTTCTTATTTAATATTTTAGTTATAAATTTGCATCCGAAGTATTAAATCAAATATTCAAAATAAAAAGTTAAAAAATTATGAATAAAAAAATGAAAAATTTTGTTAGTGTACTATCATTGATATTGCATTTTACATTAATGATCAATTGTAATAAGGAAGATAAGCCTTTGGAAAAGAGCAAAGACGCATCAATCATCTCCTTTGAATTGGGCACTTATAAAGGCAAGTTAAACGGCACCTCCTTATTGATAGAGTTACCCTACGCAGCGGATATAAGTTCTTTATTGGCAAAGGTAAAGTTATCGGCAAAGGCAACGATCAAACCCGACCCAACGACAGTGAAAGATTGGAGCAATCCAGTATCGTTTACAGTAACCGCAGAAAATGGAAAAGATAGCAAAAAATATACAGTAACGGTAAAAATATTACGTCCGGTATTGACCTTTGAAAAACTGACCAAAGAATATACAAAAGGTGGGCATTTGAATGCTACAGAAATTCTAAGTCATGTAAAAGGTGAAAAGGGTGGCTATACTTTAAAAGAGATCACAAATCTGAATCCTAATGATATAGTAAAGGTCAATGGAAGTGCACCAAATCTAAGGTTAGCATTTAATCGTGCGGGCGTTTTTACGGCTTCGTTGCACTTAAAACACAATGCTACATCCGATTTGGATGTAACGATAAGTAATGCGGAGTTTGAAATTACCAGTGGAGCTGTATCAGGAGGTTTAAGATGGCGTAAACAAAGCAAGGTTTATGGTTCGGGTGGAGAGATAAGCAATGTTGAATTATTAGGGGGTCTATGGGGACCAAAAGAGGGGTATCGTGTAAAATCGGTACAGATTACGAATGATTCAGGGGGCAGTGGTGCGCGTGTTTCAGGAAGTGGTATTGGTGCTAAGATCATTAATTATAGCAAAGCCACTATCTTGACGTTGACACTTGTATTTGAACACGCTACCAAAGCAGAAAAAACCATAAGGGATGCACAATTTGAAATTACAAAGAAGATTGCCCCTACCAATTTAAGATGGATAAAACAAACGAAGAGGTATCGTTCTGGTCAGGAGATAAGCAACGTTGAATTGTTGTTAGGTCTGGAAGGTTCAAAAGTAGGTTATCGTATCAAATCAGTACAGATTACGGATGATTCCTCAAGTAGTGGTGCGCGTGTTTCAGGAGGTGGTACTGGAGCTAAGATCGTTAATTATAGCAAAGCTACTATTTTGACATTGACCCTTGTATTTGAACACGATACGAAAGCAGATAAAACCATAACGGGTGCACAATTTGAACTTACCAGTGTAGCTGTATCTGTACCTTTAAGTTGGAGCAGACAAAGCAAGGTTTACAGTCCTGCAGGAGAGATAAGCAATACAGAGTTATTGGGCAGTGTGCGGGGTACAAAAGACGGCTATCGTATCAAATCAGTACAGATTACGGGTGATTCAGGGGGCAGTGGTGCGCTTGTTTCAGGTAGTGGTACTGCAGCTAAGATCGTCAGTTATGGCAAAGCCACTATCTTGACGTTGACGCTTGTACTTGAACATGCTACGAAAGCAGAAAAAACGCTCAGTAATGCAGTGTTTGAAATTAGAAAGATGCCCGTACCGGTTGATTTGAGTTGGCGTAAACAAAGTAAGGTTTATAGTGTTGGAGGAGAGATAAGCAATGCAGCATTATTAAGCGGTCTTAGCGGTACAAAAACAGGCTATCGAATCAAAACAGTAAACATAAGTGATGCAGGAGACACAGGCGCAAGGGTTTCAGGTAATGGTACTTCAGCTAAGATCGTCAGTTATACCAAGGCGGGTACTTTGACTTTATCGATTGTATTTGAACACGATACCAAAGAGGATAAAAACATCACTGGTGGGGCGTTTGAAATTACGAAGGCGTCAGCACCGCTTTTAACTTGGACGAAGCAAAGGAAGCCGTTTAGCAGTGGTGGCGAAATTACCAATGCCGATCTATTAGCAGGCGTTACAGGCAGTGGTAAGAATGGATACACCCTTAAAACCGTTAACATTACCAATAAAAACGGTACAGGTGCGAGGGTTTCAGGGAGCGGTACTTCGGCTAAAATTACGAGTTATACCAAAATAGGTACGTTTACGCTTACCCTTGTGTTAGTACACGATACCAAAAGGGATGTAACCCTTAGCAATGCACAGTTTGAGATTACGAAGGGTAGTGCGGAAAGTTTAAGTTGGACGAAGCAAACGAAGCCGTTTAGCAGTAGTGGCGAAATTACCAATGCCGATCTATTAGCAGGCGTTACGGGCAGTGGTAAGAATGGATACACCATTAAAACCGTTACGATTAGTGATTATGGTGGCATGACCAGTGCGCGGGTTTCAGGGAGCGGCAGAGCAGCTAAAATTACGAGTTATCTCAAAATTGGTACGCTTACGCTCACCCTTGTGTTAGCACACGATACTAAAAACGATGTAACCCTTAGAAATGCACAATTTGAAATTATAAAGGGCGGTGCGGAAAGTTTAACTTGGACCAAGCAAACGAAGGCTTACAGTAGAGGCGGAGAAATTACCAATGCCGATCTATTAGCAGGTGTTACGGGCAGTGGTAAGAATGGATACACCATTAAAACCGTTACCATTAGTGATTATGGTGGCATGACCAGTGCGACTGTTTCAGGGAGCGGCAGGGCTGCTAAAATTATGAGTTATACCAAAGCGGGTACGCTTACGCTTACCCTTGTGTTAGTACACGATACCAAAAGGGATGTAACCCTTAGAAATGCACAGTTTGAAATTACGAAGGCGTCAGCACCGCTTTTAACTTGGACGAAGCAAAGGAAGGCGTTTAGCAGTGGCGGAGAAATTACCAATGCCGATCTATTAACAGGCGTTACGGGCAGTGGTAAGGATGGATACACCATTAAAACCGTTACCATTACTCATACAAACGGTACAAGTGCGCGGGTTTCAGGGAGCGGTAGAGCGGCTAAAATTACGAGTTATACCAAAGCGGGTACGCTCACGCTCACCATTGTATTAGAGCATCATACTAAAGAAGATGCTACTATTAGAAATGCACAGTTTGAAATTACGAAGGGCGTCAGCACTGCTTTTAACTTGGACGAAGCAAAGGAAGCCGTTTAGCAATAGTGGCGAAATTACGAATGTCGAGCTATTAGCAGGTGTTACAGGCAGTGGTAAGAATGGATACACCATTAAAACCGTTAGGATTACTCATACAAACGGTACAGGTGCGAGGGTTTCAGGGAGCGGTACTTCAGCTAAAATTACGGGTTATACCAAATCGGGTACGCTTACGCTCACCCTTGTTTTACAACACACTGCTAAACCAGATGTAACCCTTAGCAACGCACAATTTGAAATTTATCTTGATATTTTTACGATAAGTAGTGTTGGGGAAGTAACCCTTAAAGAAAGCATTGACAGAAAGAGTTTAACAGAAGTAATCATTCCTAATTCGATTGAGGGTATCACCGTAACCAGTATTGGACCTTCGGCATTTCGGCATTGTACTTCACTTACCAGTATTACGATTCCTAATTCAGTAAAAAGTATTGGAGATGGGTCATTTTTTGATTGTAGTGCACTTACCAGTATTACGATTCCTAATTCCGTAACCAGTATTGCAAATCAGGCATTTGCGTTTTGTGTTTCACTTACTAGTATTACGATTCCTAATTCCGTAACAACTATTGGAAGTGAGCTATTTGGATATTGTAGCAAGCTCACTACCATACAGGTACCTAATGCAAAAGTGTCTGATTGGGAAGATAACCTAAAAAAAGGATAATGGTGCATCAGTGGTGGGGTATTAAGGTAAATTAAAGTGATGTTCATCATGGTATCAAAGGGAAGTAGGGACAGATCCCTACTTTTTTGCGTATTTAATCCTCCTTTTTAAAGGGCAACCCAAGCCCCTTTAAAAAGGGAGAAACAAAGGGGTTTAAAGGCTTTCGCCTGCAATTTTTTTAACCGTTACTGAGCGAATCTGAAATATTTAATGATTTAAACATTTACCTAAATAAGTGAAAAAAATAAGCCTTGCAAATGATCGTAGGGCTTATTTGATAAAGCTTTTATTAAAAATGGCTTATAATGAATTATTTTCCAAAATAATAAGATTATCAAAGAAATACAGGACAAATTCACCTACCCTAAGACGTTTTGGAAAAAGTACTATTTATGATGCTTTGGACTCCAGTACGCTCATTTAATATGCTCACTTTTGCACAAAACAGAAAAAATGTTCATAATTAGCGCAAAGGAGACTATTTTGTATTTTATTTTCTGAATTTATTTTTAGGAATAGTCTATGTTCAGCTATGTATAGGAATTGTTATTCTTAATAAATTCACACATGTTCTAATACATAAAGTACCGTTGTAAGATAAGAAGTTAAGTGTTATGGAGGTTTTTGTAGTTTTTATATAGAACATAAATTATTAATTTTCACAATATATGAGATGGCAACGATACTTAATTCGATTTTTTTTTGGTTTATTGAAATAAATGTTTTTAAATTTGCGCCCTTTTAAAAAATTGTTAACAATGGAACATCGAAGCATCAGTAGTTATAGTTAGTATATTTATATATAATTTACGTTAGTATATATTTTTTTAGTGTATTAGTATATATATTTATATATAATTTACGTTAGTATATTTATGTATAATTTACAATAAACTTTAAATCCTATGTTTTTTGTATCTGAATATATAGATAAAAATTTAGTTTTAAAATATTAAAATCAAATCAACTTATGAGTAAATCTATTAAATACTTTTTTAGTTTATTAACATCAATACTATTTAGTACATCAATGATTCATTGCAGTAAAGAAGAATCGAAACTCGATGATAAAAAATTTACTCACCTGTCCCTGCTCCTTCTCTTACTTATGCGGAGCAAACTATTCCTTTTTCTAGTATTACGGGAGTCACCAAAACGTTGGCGATTGCTAAGATACTGGCAGGTGTTCAAGGCTCAAAAGAGGGCTATACGATAAAGTCTATTACTTTGGTGAGTAGTAGTACAACGGCTTCAGCAAAGGTTTCGGGCACTCGATTAACCTTTACCAAAACAGGGAATATCGTTTTTCACCTTGTTTTAAAACACGCTAACAAAGAAGATGCTACGATTAAAAATTGTAAAATTATCATTAGTAAGGACGCAGCCTGCTACTTTGACTTTTAAGAAGGTCTCTAAGGCTTTTGTCAGTGGTGGTAGTTTTACCACATCGGATATATTATTGGGTGTAGCAGGACCTAAGTCGGGTTATACCCTCAAAGAGATAAAAGCGTTAGTGCCGTTAGGTGTTGCAAGCGTAACAGGCACCAAGCCTAATTTATCATTAACCATGACCAAAATAGGCAGTTTTAGGGCTAACATCGTTTTAGAACATTCCACGAAAGGTGATACTACCATTACAGGTGCGGAATTTAAGATTGGTTCTTCTGCTGGGGAGCCTTTGACTTTTGACAAACTTACCAAAGTTTATAGTAGTGGCGGTCGCTTTACCACAGCAGAGATTTTAGGAAGCGTACGGGGTACAAAGACTGGTTATACTCTGAGAGAGATGAGGTCTTTAACCCCAATAGGTGTTGCAAACGTAACAGGTACGAAACCCAATTTGTCTTTAAGCCATGCTAAGGCGGGTACTTTTATGGCTACTTTGGTATTAGAGCATGCTACCAAAGGAGATTCTACGATAGATAACGCATCCTTTGAGATTACAAAGGCATCTGCCCCTATTTTAACATGGACGAAACAAAGTAAGCCTTATGTTTCAGGTGGTGAGATAAGCAATGCAGAATTATTAGCGGGTCTTACGGGTAGTAGTGCTGCCAAAACAGGCTATACCATTAAATCAGTAATCATTACGAATACAAACGTTACAGGTGCAAGGGTTTCAGGTACGGGCACTGGAGCTAAGATAGTTAGTTATACCAAGGTGGGCATCTTGACGTTGACGATTGTGTTTGAACACCCCACCAAATCGGATGTAACCCTTACAGGTGTAAAGTTTGAGCTAACTAAGGGCAGTGCAGAAAGTTTGACTTGGACGAAGCAAACGAAGGCGTTTAGCAGTGGTGACGAAATTACCAATGCCCATCTATTAGCAGGCGTTACGGGCAGTGGTAAGACAAGATATACCATTAAAACCGTTAACATTACGAATACAAACGGTACAGGTGCGCGTGTTTCAGGGAGCGGCAGAGCGGCTAAAATTACGAGTTATACCAAAGCAGGTACGCTTACCCTAACTATTGTCTTAGAACACGATACTAAAGACGATGTAACTATTACAGGCGCAACCTTTGAAATTTATCGTGATATATTTACGATAAGTAGTGTTGGGGAAGTAAAACTTAAAGCAAGCGTTGACAGAAATAGTTTAACAACAGTAACCATTCCTAATATGATTAATGGCGCCACCGTAACCAGTATTGGAGATGAGATATTTAAGGAGTGTATTTCACTTACCAGTATTACGATTCCTAATTCTGTAACCAGTATTGGAAATGCGGCATTTAATAGTTGTATTTCACTTACTGGTATTACGCTTCCTAATTCCGTAACCAGTATTGGAGATGAGGTATTTAAGGAGTGTATTTCACTTATCAGTATTACGCTTCCTAATTCCGTAACCAGTATTGGAGATGAGGTATTTAAGGAGTGTATTTCACTTACCAGTATTACGCTTCCTAATTCCGTAACCAGTATTGGAGATAGTGCATTTAAAGATTGTAGTTCACTTACCAGTATTACGCTTCCTAATTCCGTAACCACTATTGGAAATGAGGCATTTAATCATTGTACCAAACTCACCAGTATTACGATTCCTAATTTCGTAACCAGTATTGGAATTTCAGCATTTTCTTTTTGTACTTCACTTACCAGTATTACGATTGGTAATTCCGTAACCAGTATTGGAAATAAGGCATTTGAGAATTGTACTTCACTTACCAGTATTACGCTTCCTAATTCCGTAACCAGTATTGGAGATGGGGCATTTCAGATTTGTAGTTCACTTACCAGTATTACGCTTCCTAATTCCATAAAAAGTATTGAAAGTTACTTATTTTATGGTTGTAGTTCACTTACCAGTATTACGATTCCTAATTCCGTAACCCAGATTGCATTAGCCGCATTTTATGGTTGTAGTTCACTTACCAGTATTACGATTCCCAATTCCGTAACCCAGATTCAACAGGGGGCATTTTATGGTTGTAGTTCACTTACCAATATTACGATTCCTAATTCCGTAACCAGTATTGAAAGTATGGTATTTTATGATTGTAGTAAGCTCACTACCATACGGGTACCTACAGCTAAGGTGGATGCTTGGAGTGCTAAACTAAAAAAGGGTAATACTGCATTAGTGGTGAGGTATTAGGTAAAATAATTATTTATGGTAGGGACAAGTCGCGCTTGTCCCTACTTTTTTGCGTATTTATTCCCCTTTTTAAAAGGGGACAAAGGGGATTTATATTTGGTTGTCGTACGGGTAGAGACAAAAGATTTTTTGTCTCTACTTTTTTGCGTATAAAATTCCCCCTTTTTAAAGGGGGACAAAGGGGGATTTTACATCCTCTTTTTAACTCCTAAGGGAAACAAAGGGGGTTAAAAGGGTCACTAAGAGGGTGTTCAGACCACCCCCAGCCCCTCCTTATCAGGAGGGGAGCTAATAGCGTGTGTAATCCCCCTTTTTAAAGGGGGAATCAAAGGGGGATGTTACCACCCGTTATTTTGGCAATGCAACAAGATAGAGACAAATTGCAATTTGTCTCTACTACCATGTCCTTTTCACCTACTCTAAGACCTCTTGAAAAAAGTACTATTTATTGTATTTTAGATTATTTAATGATACTCACTACCAGACTCATTAGGGAAAAAAGGCATCTTAATCTATTTTAAGGCACTTTTTGGCAAAAAAAAAGTCGATTTTTTTGTTCATAAATAAATAAATTGTTTATAAATTTGCAGTGTTTAAAATTATGAACAAGGGAGCATCGTTAGTGATGTATATTTTATAATATAATTTAGTTTCAAAAAATGAATGTTAAAATCAAAAAATTTATGAAACCTATCAGATATTTTGTTAGTTTATTATTATTGACAGCATTTAGTACGTCAATGATTTATTGCAGTAAAGAAGAATCGAAACCCAATAATAAAAAAGCCACCCCTGCCCCTGCTCTTACTTATGCGGAGCAAACTATTCGTTTTTCCAGTATTACAGGAGTCACCAAAACCTTGGCGGTTGCTAAGATACTGTCAGGAGTTCGAGGCTCAAAAGAGGGCTATACGATAAAGTCTATTACTTTGGTGAGTAGTAATACAACGGCTTCAGCAAAGGTTTCGGGCACTCAATTAACCTTTACCAAACCAGGAAACATCGTTTTTAATCTTGTTTTAAAACATGCGAGCAAAGAAGATGCTACCATTAAAAATTGTAAAATCATCATTAGTAAGGATGCTCCTGCTACTTTGACTTTTAACAGGGTCTCTAAGGCTTTTGTCAGTGGGGGTAATTTTACCACATCGGAGATATTAGCGGGTGTAACAGGAACGAAGTCGGGTTATACTCTCAAAGAGATAAAAGCGTTAGATCCGTCAGACGTTGCAAGTGTAACAGGCACGAAGCCTGATTTATCATTAACCATGACCAAGATAGGCAGTTTTACGGCTACCATTGTTTTAGAACATTCCACGAAAGGTGATGTTACCATTAAAGGTGCGGAGTTTAAGATTAGTTCTTCTGCTGGAGAGCGTTTGACTTTTGGCAAACTTACCAAAGTTTATAGTATTGGCGGTCGCTTTACCACAGCAGAGATTTTAGGAAGCGTACGGGGTACAAAGACTGGTTATACTCTGAGAGAGATGAGGTCTTTAACCCCAATAGGCATTGCAAACGTAACAGGTACAAAACCCAGTTTGTCTTTAACCATGACCAAGGCGGGTGCTTTTACGGCTACTTTGGTGTTAGAGCATGCTACCAAAGGTGATTCAACGATAGATAACGCATCCTTTGAGATTACAAAGGCATCTGCTCCTAAGTTAACATGGACGAAACAAAGTAAGCCTTATAGTTCAGGTGGTGAGATAAGCAATGCAGAATTATTAGCGGGTCTGAATGGTACCAGTGCTGCCAAGACAGGCTATACCATTAAATCAGTAACCATAAGTAGTGCAAACGGTACAGGCGCAAGCGTTTCAGGTACGGGTACTTCAGCTAAGATCGTTGGTTATACCCAGGCGGGTACTTTGACCTTGACGCTTGTATTTCAGCACCCTGCCAAAGCGGATGTTACCCTTACGGGCAAGAAGTTTGAGATTACGAAGGCATCTGTCTCTGGTTTAACATGGACAAAACAAAATAAGCCTTATGTTTCAGGTGGTGAGATAAGCAATGCAGAATTATTAGCGGGTCTGAATGGTACTACTGCTGCCAAGACAGGCTATACCATTAAATCAGTAACCATAAGTAGTGCAAACGGTACAGGCGCAAGCGTTTCAGGTACGGGTACTTCAGCTAAGATCGTTGGTTATACCCAGGCGGGTACTTTGACCTTGACGCTTGTATTTCAGCACCCTGCCAAAGCGGATGTTACCCTTACGGGCAAGAAGTTTGAGATTACGAAGGCATCTGTCTCTGGTTTAACATGGACAAAACAAAATAAGCCTTATGTTTCAGGTGGTGAGATAAGCAATGCAGAATTATTAGCGGGTCTGAATGGTACTACTGCTGCCAAGACAGGCTATACCATTAAATCAGTAACCATAAGTAGTGCAAACGGTACAGGCGCAAGCGTTTCAGGTACGGGTACTTCAGCTAAGATCGTTGGTTATACCAAGGTGGGCATCTTGACCTTGACGCTTGTATTTGAACACCCCGCCAAAGTGGATGTTACCCTTACGGGCAAGAAGTTTGAGATTACGGAGGCATCTGGCTCTACTTTAACATGGACAAAACAAAGTAAGCCTTATGTTTCAGGTGGTGAGATAAGCAATGGAGAATTATTAGCGGGTCTTACGGGTAGTAGTGCTGCCAAAACAGGCTATACCATTAAATCAGTAAGCATCAGTAGTGCAAACGGTACAGGTGCAAGGGTTTCAGGTAGTGGTACTTCAGCTAAGATCGTTGGTTATACCAAGGTGGGCATCTTGACCTTGACGCTTGTATTTGAACACCCCGCCAAAGTGGATGTTACCCTTACGGGCAAGAAGTTTGAGATTACGAAGGCATCTGCCCCTATTTTAACATGGACAAAACAAAGTAAGCCTTATGTTTCAGGTGGTGAGATAAGCAATACAGAATTATTAGCGGGTTTGAATGGTATTACTGCTGCCAAAACAGGCTATGCCATTAAATCAGTAACCATCAGTAGTGCAAACGGCACAGGTGCAAGGGTTTCAGGGAGCGGCAGGGCTGCTAAAATTACGAGTTATAACAAGGTTGGTACGCTTACGCTCACCCTTATTTTAGAACACAATACTAAAGATGATGTAACCATTACAGGTGCACAGTTTCATATTTATAGAGATATTTTTAAGATAAGTAGTGCTGGGGAAGTAACACTTAAAACAAGCGTTGACAAAAATAGTTTAACAACAGTAACCATTCCTAATACGATTAATGGTACCACCGTAACCAGTATTGGAAATCGGGCATTTGATAGTTGTACTTCACTTACCAGTATTGCGATTCCTAATTCCGTAACCAGTATTGGAGAGGGGGCATTTTCTAATTGTATTTCATTTATCACTATTACGATTCCTAATTCCGTAACCAGTATTGGAGAGGGGGCATTTTCTAATTGTATTTCATTTATCACTATTACGATTCCTAATTCCGTAACCAGTATTGGAAGTCAGATATTTTTTAGATGTACTTCACTTACCAGTATTACGATTCCTAATTCCGTAACCAGTATTGGAAATAATGCATTTTATCAGTGTACTTCACTTACCAGTATTACGATTCCTAATTCCGTAACCAGTATTGGAATAGGGGTATTTTATAGATGTACTTCACTTACCAGTATTATGATTCCTAATAAGGTAACCAGTATTGGAAAGTGGATATTTAGAGATTGTAGCTCCCTCGTGACCATCAAACTGCCTCATTCCATAACCACTATTGGAGATGAACCATTTACAGGTTGTAGCAAGCTCACTACCATACAGGTACCTAATGCAGAAGTGTCTGGTTGGGAAGCTAACCTAAGAAAAGGTAATGGTGCATCAGTGGTGGGGTATTAAGGTAAAATAATTATTTATTTTTAACCCCCTTTGCTTCCCCCTTTTTAAAGGGGGACAAGGGGGATTTTACCACTTTTTAAAGGGGAGCTACTGCGTGTTCAGACCACCCCCAGCCCCTCCTATCAGGAGGGGAGCTAATAGCGTGTGTATTACCCCTTTTTAAGGGGGAAACAAAGGGGGTTAAAAGGGTCACTAAGAGGGTGTTCAGACCACCCCCAGCCCCTCCTTATCAGGAGGGGAGCTAATAGCGTATTTAATCCCCCTTTTTAAAGGGGGAATCAAAGGGGGATGTTGCCACCCGTTATTTTGGTAATGCAACAAGGTAGAGACAAATTGCAATTTGTCTCTACTACCATGTCCTTTTCACCTACTCTAAGACCTCTTGAAAAAAGTACTATTTATTGTATTTTAGATTATTTAATGATACTCACTACCAGACTCATTAGAGAAAAAAGGCGTCTTAATCTATTTTAAGGCACTTTTTGGCAAAAAAAAAGTCGATTTTTTTGTTCATAAGTAAATAAATTGTTATTAAATTTGCATCCTGTTAAATTATTAACAAGAGAACAAGGGAACATCGTTAGTGATGTATATTTTATAATATAATTTAGTTTCAAAAAATGAATCTTAAAATCAAAAAAATTATGATACCTATCAAATATTTTGTTAGTATCCTATTATTGATAGTATTGATTACGTCAATGATTTATTGCAGTAAAGAAGAATCGAAACCCAATAATAAAAAGTTTACCCCTGCTCCTTCTCTTACTTATGCGGATCAAACTATTCGTTTTTCCAGTATTACAGGAGTCACCAAAACCTTGGCGGTTGCTAAGATACTGGCAGGGGTTCAAGGTTCAAAAGAGGGCTATACGATAAAGTCTATTACGTTGGTGAGTAATAGTACAACGGCTTCAGCAAAAGTTTCAGGCACTACCTTAACCTTTACCAAACCAGGGAACATCGTTTTTAACCTTGTTTTAAAACATGCGAGCAAAGAAGATGCTACGATTAAAAATTGTAAAATCATCATTAGTAAGGACGCAGCCGCTATTTTGACTTTTAATAGGGTCTCTAAGGCTTTTATCAGCAGGGGTAATTTTACCACATCGGAGATATTAGCGGGTGTAACAGGAACGAAGTCGGGTTATACCCTCAAAGAGATAAAAGCGTTAGTACCGTTAGGTGTTGCAAGCGTAACAGGCACGAATCCTAATTTATCATTAACCATGACCAAGATAGGCAGTTTTACGGCTACCATTGTTTTAGAACATTCCACGAAAGGTGATGCTACCATTACAGGTGCGCAGTTTAAGATTAGTACCTCTTCTGGAGAACGTTTGACTTTTGGCAAACTTACCAAAGTTTATAGTAGTGGTGGTCGCTTTACCACAGCAGAGATTTTAGGAAGCGTAAGAGGTACAAAGAGCTGGCTATACTCTGAGAGAGATGAGGTCTTTAACCCCAATAGGTGTTGCAAGCGTAACAGGTACGAAACCCAATTTGTCTTTAAGCTATGACTAAGGCGGGTAATTTTACGGCTACTTTGGTATTAGAGCATGCTACCAAAGGCGATTCAACAATAGATAACGCATCCTTTGAGATTACGAAGGCATCTGCTCCTAAGTTTAACATGGACGAAACAAAGTAAGCCTTATATTTCAGGTGGTGAGATAAGCAATGCAGAATTATTAGCGGGCTCTGAATGGTACCAGTGCTGCCAAAACAGGCTATACCATTAAATCAGTAACCATCAGTAGTGCAAACGGCACAGGTGCAAGGGTTTCAGGCAGGGGTACTTCAGCTAAGATCGTTGGTTATACCAAGGTGGGCACTTTGACCTTGATGCTTGTATTTCAGCACCCTGCCAAAGTGGATGTTACCCTTACAGGCAAGGCGTTTGAGATTAGGAAGGCAGGAGCCTCTGCGTTTAACTTGGACAAAACAAAGTAAGCCTTATGGTTTCAGGTGGTGAGATAAGCAATGGAGAATTATTAGCGGGTCTTACGGGTAGTAGTGCTGCCAAAACGGGCTATACCGTTAAATCAGTAACCATAAGTAGTGCAAACGGCACAGGTGCAAGGGTTTCAGGCAGGGGTACTTCAGCTAAGATCGTTGGTTATAGCAAGGTGGGCATCTTTGACCTTGACGCTTGTATTTGAACACTCTGCCAAAGTGGATGTTACCCTTACAGGCAAAGAGTTTAAGATTACGAAGGGCAGAGCAGAAAGTTTAACTTGGCGCAAGCAAACGAAGGTTTACAGTAGCGGAGAAATTACCCATGCGCAGCTGTTAGCAGGGGTACAGGGCAGTAAAACAGGTTACACCATTAAAACCGTTAACATTACTAATCATGGCGGTATGACCAGTGCACGTGTTACAGGGAGTGGCAGGGCTGCTAAAATTACGAGTTATAACAAAGTAGGTACGTTTACGCTTACGCTTGTTTTACAACATGATACTAAAGAAGATGTAACCCTTAGAAATGCGGCGTTTGAGATTACCAAAGCGAATGCAGAAAGTCTAAGTTGGACCAAGCAAAAGAAGCACTTTATACCAATGGCAGAGAAATTACCAATGCCGAGCTATTAGCAGGCGTTACAGGTAGTGGTAAGAATGGATACACGATTAAAACCGTTACCATTACGAATAAAAACGGTACAAGTGCGACTGGTTTCAGGGAGCGGCAGGGCTGCTAAAATTACGAGTTATAACAAAGAAGGTACACTTACGCTTACCCTTGTCTTAGAACACGATACTAAAAAGGATGTGACCCTTACAGGTGCAAAGTTTGAGATTTATAAGATTTTTGATATAACAAGTAGTGGCGTAGTAACACTTAAAAGAGGAAGTTGATAGAAATAGTTTAACCGCAGTAATTATTCCTAATACGATTAATGGTATCACCGTAACCAGTATTGGAATTATGGGCATTTGCAGAATTGTAGCAAACCTTACCAGTATTACGATTCCTAATTCCTTAACAACTATTGGAAATGCGGCATTTTATAATTGTAATTCACTTACCCGTATTACGATTCCTAATTTCGTAACCAGTATTGGAAGTTCGGTATTTTATGGTTGTAGTTCACTTACCAGTATTACGATTCCTAATTCCGTAACCAGTATGGGAGGTTCGGTATTTGGTAATTGTATTAAACTTACCAGTATTACGATTTCTAATTCTGTAACCAGTATTGGAAATGGGGTATTTTATGGTTGTATTAAACTTACCAGTATTACGATTCCTAATTCTGTAACCAGTATTGGAGATAATGCATTTTCTTCTTGTAGTTCACTTACCAGTATTACGATTCCTAATAAGGTAACCAGTATTGCAAGAAACACATTTTCTGGTTGTATCAAACTTACGAGTATTACGATTCCTAATTCCGTAACCAGTATTGGAAATGGGGTATTTTATGGTTGTAGTTCACTTACCAGTATTACGATTCCTAATTCCGTAACCAGTATTGGAGATTCGGCATTTATGGATTGTACTTCACTTACCAGTATTACGATTCCTAATTCCGTAACCAGTATTGGAGATTCGGCATTTATGGATTGTACTTCACTTACCAGTATTACGATGGGTAATTCCGTAACCAGTATTGGAAACTGGATATTTAGACATTGTATATCCCTTGTTACCATCAAACTGCCTCATTCCATAACAACTATTGGAGATGAGCCATTTTATTTTTGTAGCAGACTCACTACCATACAGGTATCTGCAGCTAAGGTGACTGGTTGGGAAGCTAACCTAAGAAAAGGTAATCGTGCATCAGTGGTGGGCTATTAAGGTAAAATAATTATTTATGGGCAGGGTAGGGACAGTAGAGACAAAAAATTTTTTGTCTCTACTTTTTTGCGTATAAAATCCCCCTTTTTAAAGGGGGAAACAAAGGGGGTTAAAGGCTTTCGTCCGCAATTTTTTTTTAACGGTTACTGAGCGAATATAGAAGTATTTAATGATTTAAACATTCACCTAAAGGAGCTTTAAATATACCTGCTTTACCATTATTCATCATCATCTTTAAAAACTTCTATAGTAACTTCTTTGGTTACAAGGTCAGTAAATTTTCCTTCGTATCGAGTAGCCTTTACTAGATGATTATCTATCCAATGGTAATTTCCCCCTCTAGGCTTATTCATTAGCAAGCCGTGGTATTTAAAGTTCCTTTTGTTAAGCCACTGCTCAGTAACTTTTCTATGTTCTTCTAATCTAGAGGTAAAGAATGTAATGATATGTCCTTGGTCGTACCATTTATTCAATATTTCCTTAGCATTGGGATATTCCTTAGCAGTCGCCATTCTTTCAGGTTCTTCATTTGGAATATCATCGCAAATGGTTCCATCTATGTCTATCAAATAATTTTTGATATTATCCGGCAATATAGGACTTATTTTATCTCCATTTTCTTCTGCCGGTATTAAATTTTTATTTATATCCTCTTTTCTCATTTGTTTATCCTCTTTTTTTGTCTTTTTTATACAGCAATGGTAAAGATAAATTATACTTTACTGCTGCAGAGTTTCTTATTATAATGACTCATGCTTACAATAATCATATAAATATAGTTAACTTTCCAATCATAATAGTGTAATAAATTATCCTTAGCTGCAATACAAGCCGTAGCATAGACTTCTTTTCTAAAAATTACAGGCACTTCATTGCATAAAATATCTCTGATAACTCCCCAAAAAGACCCCGTAATAGTTCTTTAGTAAAACAGCAAAAGAATATATTTTTTCATATTATTCTTCAGGTACATTAAAAATTATTAGACTGCAAAGATACTTTTTTAGTGCCAGTTTTATACGCTCATTTTAAAATATATCATAAAAAAGTGCCAAAATGGCAATTGCATAGTATTTGGCAAAGTTTTTGATATTTAACCGTTACTATACGGTAAGATAAAACCATAATACTTTAAATAACATGGCTATAGAGAATAAAGAAGAAATAACAGAGGAAAAAGAAATAAATGCTAAGGAAGAAGGCTCAAAGAAGGCTCAAGAGGAAGAAAAAAAAGAACTGTCTGTAGAAGAGCAGTTGCAGCAAAGCTTACAGGAAGAAAAGGATAGGTACTTGAGACTCTTTGCAGAGTTTGAAAACTACAAAAAAAGAACTACTAAAGAGAGAATAGAACTCTTTAAAACTGCAAATAAGGAAGTTATTGCAGATTTATTGCCTGTGCTAGATGACTTTGAGAGAGGTATCAAAGAATTAGAAAAAACGGCAACAAAAGATACCATAAAAGGAATAAAAATTATACAGAATAAATTCAATGATATTCTTAAACAAAAGGGGCTCTCGGCTATAGAAATTAAGCAAGGAGATAATTTTGATACAGATTATCAGGAAGCCATTACACAAATACCCGCTCCTTCACCAGAACTCAAAGGTAAAGTTATAGATATAGTAGAAACTGGATACGAGTTGGGAGGAAAAGTAATCAGATATGCCAAAGTAGTAGTAGGGCAATAGCAAAAAAATATAACAAAAAAATGTCTAAACGAGATTATTATGAAGTGTTGGGAGTAAGCAAAAATGCTACAGATTCTCAAATTAAAAAAGCGTATAAAAAAGTAGCAATTAAATATCACCCCGATAAAAATCCAGATGATAAAGACGCAGAAACGAAGTTTAAAGAAGCTGCTGAAGCTTATGAGGTATTGAGTAATCCTCAAAAGAGGCAACAATATGATCAATTTGGTCATGCAGGTATGAGGGGAGCTGCTGGCGAAGGATTTGGAGGAATGAATATGGAAGATATATTCTCTCAATTTGGCGACATTTTTGGAGGTAGATTTGGAGGATTTGGCGAAGGAAGAGAAGGGGGTAGAAGACCTGTAGGTACCAATATGAGAATAAAAGTAAAATTATCTCTTCAGGAAATCATAGAAGGCACTACAAAAAAGGTAAAGGTAAAAAGACTCAAATTAGCTGAAGGTGTAACTTATAAAACTTGTAACCACTGTAATGGAACAGGGCAGGTAACTAGGGTAATGAATACCATGTTAGGGCAAATGCAAACTTCTTCGCCTTGCGGAGCCTGTAGTGGATATGGTAAAAATATAGATAAAAAACCTTCTGGAACTAATGCTCAAGGATTAATACTTACAGATGATGTAGTATCTATAGATATACCTGCTGGAGTTTCTCAGGGCGTTCAATTAAAAGTATCTGGAAAGGGTAACGCAGCCCCCTTTGGAGGAATAGCAGGAGATTTACTGGTTCTAGTAGAAGAAGAGGCGCATAAGGAGTTAAAAAGAGAAGGGGATAATTTGCACTACGACCTCTACATTAGTTTTTCCGATGCTGTACTGGGAAGTACACAAGAGATTCCAACAGTATCTGGAAAGGCAAAAATTAAATTAGAACCCGGTATTCAATCGGGAAAGATATTGAGACTCAAAGGTAAAGGTGTGCCCAGTTTAGACTACTATGGAAAAGGAGACCTTCTAATTCACATCAATATATGGACTCCTCAAGAACTCAATAGAGAACAAAGAAAATTCTTTGAAAAAATGAATAAGGACGAAAACTTTGAACCTAAACCCGATGGAAGTAAATCATTCTTTCAAAAGGTAAAAGATATGTTTCAGTAAAATAACAGATTTAGTACGAGAGATTATTCCTGCCCTAATCTTTTGTATTTTATAAGTTCATTAATCCAGTACCCTGTTATAGCAACTACTATTAGCGTAAATATTACATTAGGGATGTTTCCAAGGATGGGTAAGATCTCAAATGTAGCCTCAAAAAAATCTTTTAAAAAGTAAAAAAAACTGTTCATATCATATTTTTGATAAATTTGTGGCAGCAAAAATAGGATATATTATTGTATTATGAAAATTTTAGTTTTTTTACTGCTGTTTACCATTCCACTTATGGGACAGATATTTCCCTTTAAACAAGGGGAATGGCTTAAATATTCCGTAAACTATGGGTTCATAAATGCTGGCGAAATCACTACAGAGGTAGTGCCTACTGAAAGGGAAAATATCAAACACATAGTTACTAAAGGAGAGAGTAAAGGGCTTGTTTCTATTTTTTTTGAAGTAAAAGACCAATATGAAAGTTTTTTTGATACCATTACTAAAACCCCTGTTCGGTTCATAAGAAATGTATCTGAAGGAGGATTTACCATCAATAGAGAAATAGATTTTGATATTAATAGAGGTATAGCCACTGTACACGAAGAGGGAAGAGATAGCATATATAAGATTCCTAAGAATGTACAAGATGTCGTTTCATTGGTATGTTATCTAAGGTGTTTTCCTATACAGGAGTTTAAAATAGGACAATCTTTAGATATTCCTGTATTTGTAGATAGGGCACTATTCAAATTTAAAATTAAATTGATAGGAAAAGAAACCCTTAAAACCAAATTTGGAATGAGTCCATCTTTAATATTTGTTCCATTTGTAAAAAAAGGTAGAATTTTTAAAGAGGGTGAGGGTGTAAAAATATGGGTATCCAATGACAAAAATAAAATACCTTTAAAATTAGAAGTAGAACTTGTATTAGGGTCTTTAGAGATAGAATTGATAGCTTTTAGAAAGCTAAGCCACATGATTAATTTTGTACCACAATAATTATCACTGGCTTTTTATTTTAAATAACATAAGTTCGATATAAAATTTTCTTTAAATAGCGGCTGTACCTCAACTTTGATCAGTAACCCAGCATCACTAAAGCCACTATTTAAGTTCGTTCTGATATAATATATTTAAAATCAATAACTTATATTTTGTGTGAAAACTACAAAAACCTACATAACTGTAAGTTATTGACTCTTAATGTGTTGATTTTAAGTGCATTATATTGTAACAATCTTCGTTTACAATGCCCCAAAATACAACACATATTAATCAAGGTGTTATCTACACAATAATATTCCTAAAAAATAACCTATAAATGAAGCAATGCTCCGCACTTTTTTGATACCAATAAACCGCCTGTTTTTTAGTCTTGTTCAATGCCTTTGCCATTTCTATACATCACGCCAAGGTTATTTTGTGCATCTGCGTCTCCTTGCTTCGCACTTTTTTGATACCAATTAAACGCTTTTTTGTAATCTTGTAAAACGCCTTTGCCATAATTATACATATAGCCAAGGTTAAATTGCCCGCTTGCATTTCCTTGCTTCGCACTTTTTTGATACCAATAAACCGCCTCTTTGTAGTCTTGTTCTACGCCTTTGCCTTTAGAATACATCCAGCCAAGGTTATTTTGTGCATCTGCGTCTCCTTGCTTCGCACTTTTTTGATACCAATTAAACGCTTTTTTGTAATCTTGTAAAACGCCTTTGCCATAATCATACATATAGCCAAGGTTAAATTGCCCGCTTGCATTTCCTTGCTCCGCACTTTTTTGATACCAATAAACTGCCTTTTTGTAGTCTTGTTCTACGCCTTTGCCATTTCTATACATCCAGCCAAGGTTATTTTGCCCGCTTGTACTTCCCTGCTTCGCACTTTTTTGATACCAATAAACCGCCTCTTTGTAGTTTTGTTCTACGCCTTTGCCATACTGGTACATCCAGCCAAGGTTAAATTGCCCGCTTGCATTTCCTTGCTTCGCACTTTTTTGATACCAATAAACCGCTTTTTTGTAATCTTGTAAAACGTCTTTGCCTTTATCATACATAATGCCAAGGTTAAATTGTGCATTTGCGTCTCCTTGCTCTGCACTTTTTTGATACCTGTCAAGTTTCACCAGATTATTTTTAGCGTTCTCTGTTGCATATTCTTTAGGCTCGTCTTGTTTTTTCTTTGAAAAAAATGCCTTTCTTACCTTATATAAATCATAGTTTAAAATTCTTTTAAAATTTTTGGTATCTCTATCGTCTCTATATTTTACCGCCTCATTCAATAGTTCAAAAGCCTTATTGAATTCAAATTCATACAGCTTTTTTCGTGCATCTTTATATAGTTTGTCTGCCTTCCCTTCATCAATACGTTTTTGCAACAATTTTTTTTCTGTTTCCTTAGCAAACTGCTTTACCTTTTCTGAAACATGTATGCTACAATCTGTAATAGATGTTTTAAGTACCAATCCTTTCAAAGAAGTACATCTACTCAACGCTACATAAACCTGTCCCTCTGCAAAAGAATCCCCTACATCTGCAATTACTTTATCAAAAGTTTTTCCCTGACTTTTATGGACTGTAATTGCCCAACCCAGTTTAATAGGGTATTGGGTAAAAGACCCTATTATTCTTTCTTTTAAATGGGGTTTTTTAAACTCGTCTTCTTCAATGTAATACTCTTTATTTTCCCAAGTATATTTTTCTATTTTTATGGTTCTTTCGTTTTCAAGTACTATTTCTATGCTTTCTGATATTTCATTTTCTTTATCTTCTTTTGTAATTTTTACCACCTTTCCAATACTTCCATTTTGGTACATTTTTCCATGATT
Organism: Ichthyobacteriaceae bacterium; assembly: GCA_965226285.1. Lineage (GTDB taxonomy): Bacteria > Bacteroidota > Bacteroidia > Flavobacteriales > Ichthyobacteriaceae > CBDDCQ01. The sequence goes on along the minus strand of CBDDCQ010000001.1, from coordinate 38,545 downwards.
ATTTACTACAATCATCACCTGTGCACCTTCTTTTAAATCAATAGTATCTTTAACAGGTTTATCACTAAAAGTCCCATCTGAAAGTCCTTTAAATGAATGTTGTTCTTTTTCTATTTTATCTAATTCCCTTTTGTTAATTATATTTGCTGCTGTATTCTTTGTACAAAGAGTGATATAGTTTTTATCTGAAGCGGGTTCAAAATTATAATTAACCCTTTTATTAAGAGATTTAATATCATCAGAGGTTTGCTCACCTACTCTTATTCTGTTTAATATATCTATAAATACTTGTTCTTTTTGTCTATAAACCTTTTTAAGTTCTATATAACTAAAGTCTGCGTTTTTGTACGCATTGGATCCAAAAAAAAATGGATTTTCCAGTTTGATTTCATCTGTTCTTACCTTATTAAAATCCCCTATCCAATCATATTGTTTTACAGGCTTATCTATTCCCTGAACACGAACAGAATTAGAAATTGGCGGCAACTGAAAAGGGTCGCCAATTAAAACTACTTGTACACCCCCAAATGGTAGATTTTGGTCTCCAAAATGATTGTGAATGATATAACTATCCCCTCTGTGTTTTTTATATTTTGATGATCTATAATGTTTTAAAATTATATCTATCGCATCCAAAATGTCAGATCTAACCATTGAAACTTCATCTATGATTAAAACCTCTATCGTGTTGATTAACTGGATTTTATTTTTATTTAAACCTTTCTTAAAAATAGGTAAGTCTTCTTTACTTATAATACCAGCCGGCTTAATTTGAAAAAAAGAATGAATGGTTTGCCCCCCAGCTTCAACAGCTGCAACCCCTGTGGGTGCAACCATTACTATTTTTTTATTACACATTTGTTTGATATGTCTTAAAAAAGTGGTCTTACCTGTTCCCGCTTTTCCTGTAAGAAACAAATTTTCATTGGTATTGGATACTAATTCCATCGCTTCGTAAAACTCTTTGTTTTCTAAATATGTATCCATTTTTTTATGTTATTTTCCTCAAACATAATACTAATGAAAACCATTATAACAAAGGTAAAGGTTGACTTTTTAAAGAATTGCCGGTACATAACTAATTACCGTATTTTTTATAATTTTCAAAAGATTGTTGTAAAGCGTTTAAAAAAGAATCTTCTCTGTACATTTTAAAAATTCTAAATGACAAATATTGTTGCAAATGTAAGCCAGCATTTGAGTTGCTAATAGTTACCTATGAAACATTATATACAATTCACAGACAACAAAGATACCAAAAATTAACGAAAGACCAAGAAAAAATCTAAATTATCAAAAACCAACTGTATTATTTCATAAATTTGTAATCAAAGAACAAAATAAAATGTTGTACTTGTAATCTACCTTATTAAATAAAAATGTAAAAATATTTTTTATTATAAAAAACATTGTAAATTTGCAGACTTGTTAGTGATAAGTCCAATTTGGGGAGATACTCAAGCGGTCAACGAGGGCAGACTGTAAATCTGCTGGCTTAGCCTTCGTAGGTTCGAATCCTGCTCTCCCCACTTTGTTAAACTATTAAGATGATCTAAAGGCGGGAATAGCTCAATTGGTAGAGCATCAGCCTTCCAAGCTGAATGTTGCGAGTTCGAGTCTCGTTTCCCGCTCTGATAAGAAAAAAGCCTTCTCTTCGGAAGGCTTTTTTTATGATTCTAACCAGTTTTTGAAGTTTTTTACACGTTCTCTACTTACAATAGTATTCTCTCTCTGGTTGATTCTAAATTCTAAACGCTGATTGACATAATTTTTAATATCTGAAATAGCTTTTATGTTTACAATGTGAGAACGATTTACTCTAAAAAATATATTAGGATTTAGTTCTTCATCTAATTTATTTAGGCTCTTATTTAAAATATATTTTTTATTATCAAATGTATTTATATATACGACACCGTATTCGGAGAAAAAGAAACTTATTTCATTGGCAGATATATTAAGTAATTTATTGGTGTATTTAATAATGAATTTGTCCCTATATTTATCTGACGATTCCTTTTTCATCGATATGAACTTGTCTATAGATTCGTAGAGTTCTTGAGATTTTATAGGTTTCAATAAATATCCTATATTGTCTGTTTTAAATGAATCTATAACATACTCTTGATATGCAGTGGTAAATATAACTGATGTATCCAAACCTATTTTATCAAAATACTCAGTAGATATTCCATCAGATAAGTGAATATCAAGAAATATTAAATCTACTTTATTCTTTTCCAAGAATGCCATCAGTTTCTTTATAGAATCTATTACCTCGATTATCTGAATATCATAAGAACTTTCTTGTAAAAGTGCTTTTAAATGAACTGCATTGAGGTATTCATCTTCTACTACTAATACTTTTATCATAGCTTGTTTATTTAAAGATTATTATTATTTTATGACAATAGGTATTTTTACACAAAAATATCCTATTCCTTCTGTAATTCTAATTTTTTTATCAATAATATATAGGAATCTCTCTTGTAAATTCTTCAATCCTGTACCTTTTTCTGTAGCATTAGAATTTTTCTTTAATCCCTTACTCTTTATATATATATGTTTATCTTTTTTATAAATTTCTATATAGAGTTTATTTTCATTGTTTATAATATTATGTTTAATAGCATTCTCTACTAATAATTGCATAGATAGAGGAGGTAGATATTCGTTTAGTTTTTCTTGTAGAGCTATATCAAATATTACATTCTTACCAAATCGAGTTTTAGCAACAAAAATATACGATTTTAATAATTTTAGCTCATCTTCTATACAAATAAGTTTCTTATCTTTATATTGAAGAATATACCTATATACATCAGACAAGTGATTTGTAAAATCAGAAGCCAATTTGCGATCTACACTAATCAAAGAATTAAGTACACTCAAACTATTAAATAGAAAATGAGGTGCCAAATGTTTTTGAGCATTAATATAGTACTGTTCTTTTGTTTTAGCTTCTAAAAATTCCTGTTCTATCTTTGAACTAATATTTATAATAGAAATAATAAATGACATAAATATTCCCCAGTAGATATAATTATGAAAAAAATTGAACTCTATTTTTAAGATGAAGCTTAAATGATACATCAGAATTATTATAACAGGAACAGATAGGATAAAACAATAAAACAAATTCCATAGGGATAACTGTATAAGGTTGTCTCTCCAAGACCATTTATTAGGAGTAAAATTATCAATCCTCAAACACCCTTCCCATATAATACTTGTGATGATTATAGAATAGATAATAATATATATGTATATATTGTTATTAGGATGTTCATAATTTTCTAGTACAGATAGGGGATCTATAATGACAATGCTCAAACCTATCAATAGCCCTACAATCGTATATTTGAATATTCTATTGAATATACTATGTTTCATCTGATCATTTTATAAATGTTTTTCTATATAAGAGATAAAAAGAATATGTTCTTTTTATCTCTTATATAATTGTTTTTTCACTAATAACTAACGAATTAAAAATAAACTCTATAAGTTACCATAGGTAAGAACTCTTGCTGATATTCCGTAATTATTTTTTGTGTTTGTGGATTGTATTTACGTTGAAATATATTTTTTCTATTCAATATATTTTGAAAATCTACAGCCCATTCTTGCGTCAGGTACTTATTATCTAACTTATAGAACAATTTAAAGTCTAATCGTATATAGTCATCTAATTTCTCTTTATAAGCCTTATCTATATTCAATACTTCTTTCTCTTTTACTTTACTTTCTTCAATATCTATAGGTATATATCTGTTTCCCCCAGTATAGTTCAATTTAATATCGGCTCCAAAAGATTGGCTAATTTCGGACCCCCAATCAAATTCAAATCCAGCAAGTCCTGTAATGGCGTAATTTCCATTCCATAAAGTAGAACGTTCTACCTTGTCATATCCCTTGTAATTAGACTCATAAAGAGACCCTGTAAGGAGCACATAGTAATTATCTGCCATACTTTTTTCTAAAGTAACATCTATTCCATAATTTTTACCTGTTCCTGAGTTTTTAAGTACTGTGGGAACTTGAAGGTTGAAACTTGAACCCATGTTGAGCAGTGAGAAATGTCCTTCATCTTCATCTGGACTTACAGGTATATCGTAAAGATCTTGATAATAGACTTCTGTTTTAAAATTCCACTGTTCTGTAACTTTATAGTTATATCCTAAAACATAATGAATACTCTTATAAAAATCTAATTTATCATTAGTCAATTTACCCTCATCATTCTGTTTCAGGTAAAATACCATAGGTAACATTTGGCTGTGCATGCCAGCTCCTATATTTACAGATTGGGTAGGTGTGAATTGGTATTTTAAGTTGAATCTGGGCTCTATTGCATGTTTACCACTTAGATCTAAATATTGATAATGTCCACCTACATTCATAATAATGTCATCGTTAAACTTGTGTTGCCAATTGGTATAGGCTTGCAAAAGATAAGTCTGTTTCTTAGAATTGGTAAGTACTCTATACTTTGTTCTATCCTTGAGATAAACGCTATCAGAGTAATTATAATGTATGACATCCGAAGAGGCTCCTATATTTATTGTGTTTTTAGAATTATACTTTATGTTGAGATTATAATTTGCTAAAATCTTATTTTCATAAGAATCATTGTGATACCATTTTTTATGAAGTACTTCATACATCTTTTTGCTTGTATTATTTTTATCTATGTTTATACTGTCAAGTGTACTTACATTTTGTGTTCCGGAATATCCTACATTAATTTCTTGCCTTATCTTATCATTAAAGAAGTAAGTATGAGTAACTCCCCCCATAAGTACCTTGGAATTAAAATAGACATCTTTACCGTCTGTGTTATCAATGCTAAGATCTCCTTCTTTTTTATCTTTTGTGATAATATCTATATTACTCATTCCTCCTATTCCCCATATAGATAACCTTCCGTATTTTGCCCCCATTGGTAAATCTACCTTAAATGTAAAGTCTTGATACTCTGGAATAGCACTTAGCCCTACATCAAAGCCTAATCTTCTCCATCAAATCTAATGTAGAATATCTATAACTTGCTATATAACTGCCTCCTCCAGCTAAAGGTCCTTCTGCTCCAAGTTCAAAGCCATTGAATCCAACTTGACCTAAGAATTCGTGTTTTTGGTTGTTTCCTTTTCTGGTCTTTATATCAAATACTCCCGAAATTACATTTCCATATTTACTGGGAAAAGCAGCTGTAAAGAAATCGGAGCTCGCTAGTAAATTATTATTTAATATCGTTACCGGACCTCCTGTAGTACCCAGCGTACCAAAGTGGTTGGGGTTGTGCGTATTAAGCCCATTCACTTTCCACAATACCCCAAAAGGAGAATTTCCTCTAATTACAATATCATTTCTAAAATCTCCCGCAGAATTCACCCCAGCAAAGTTTTGTACCATTCTGGAAGGGTCTCCTAAACTACCAGCAAATCTATTCGCATCTTCAAAATCAAATGAACGGGTACTTACCGTATTAATCGATTTGATTTTATCTCTTGTTTTTTCTTCATTTTTGATAACTACATCATCTAGTTTTGTAACCATCTCAACCATATCTACATTCAAAATTAATTCCTTATTTCCCAAAAGTTTCAAACCTTTCATCACTACAGGTTTATATCCCATCATATAAAATGTAACATCTACCTTTCCCACAGGAACATTTTCAATTTTGAAATTTCCCTCTATATCAGTATTATCTCCTAATTTAGGATCTGTACTAGTAATAATGACAGAAACGCCCACAAGTGTGATTTTAGAATCTTTATCTGTTACTTGACCTCTTATATTTTGAGTGAGTTCTTGAGCAAAACTCAGATTAAAAAAGAATAATATAATTACAATTACCCTCAATATTGATATTTTTTTCATTTTTGCAATATAATTTAATTATTTTTATACATCGTTCATAGAATAATTTATGAATTACAAATTTAAAGAATAAATTACGATATATTGACAATTTAGGGTGATTGGTTGACTAAAATAAGTTATAAACTGCTAAAATGTCTGGAATAGTTACTTCAGAAACACCTGCCACTCTACTGGAACTACTATTGAAGTAGGAATATGGAGCAGATATATCGGCTAAAGATACTTTGGAAAACCAGAAGTATTTAAATTACTATGGTCTATAAATATTCTTAAATTTTTACTGGTTTAGGTTTACCTTAGAAACCCCTACTGAAACAGATGCACATCATTACTGAAAAAGAAATTGAAAAATATGGAGTTGGCACTCAACGATTAGGCTTAATCTTTTAGATTTCATATAAAATATAAAAATAAACCTTGAAGTAATTAAAGTTAATAATATCTCTATTATTTTTTGCTACATTTGCCAAAGATTTCTCCTTTATTTAGGAGAGTACAGGGTTATTTAAATTTACCTCGTATGAAAATATGAATATAAATATAAAGATAGAAGATAAATTTGAGTACATTGAAGAGGGAAAAGGGAATCCTGTAATCCTTTTGCACGGATTGATGGGGGGCTTGAGCAATTTTGATAAAACTATCACCCACCTATCAAACAAAGGTTATAAGGTGCTTGTACCTCAACTTCCATTATATAAGCTCCCTATATTGAAAGCTAGTGTAAGGAGTTTATCTAAATTTTTAAGAGATTTTATAGATCACAAGGCTATTGGCACCACTACATTAATAGGAAACTCTTTAGGAGGACACATCGGATTACTTTATGCCACTATCTGCCCCAATAGGGTAAATGGTCTTGTTCTTACGGGTAGTTCCGGACTCTTTGAAAATTCTATGGGAGCGACTTTTCCGCGAAGGAATAGTTATGATTATATCAAAAGAAAAACTCAAGAGGTATTTTATGACCCTAGTGTAGCTACTGATGAACTCATAGAAAATGTAGTAAAAGTATCTAAAAGCAGACAAAAACTCATCAATACTTTAGCCATTTCAAAAAATGCTATAAGACACAATATGTCTAAAGATTTACCTAACATTGGGAATCCAGTATGCCTTATATGGGGCAAAAATGATATTGTAACTCCCCCAGAAGTAGCAGAAGAATTTCACAGGGATTTACCAAATTCACAATTGTATTGGATAGATAAATGTGGACACGCACCTATGATGGAACACCCTGAAGAATTCAATACTATCTTGGATGGTTGGATGAAAAGCAAAAATTTGATACCCAACTCATTAGGATTATGAAAATTTCTACCGTAAATTTTGTGATGAGCAATTCTGATGTAAGGAAATGTCCATCAGAAAAGTTGCCTGAATATGCTTTTATAGGAAGATCTAATGTAGGAAAATCATCACTTATCAATATGCTTACGGGCAGAAAAAACCTTGCCAAAACATCAGTAAAACCAGGTAAAACTCAACTTATTAATCATTTTAAAATCAATAATGAATGGTTTCTAGTAGATTTACCCGGATATGGATATGCCAAAGTATCCCGACAAATCAAAAACAGTTTTTCCAAAATTATATATGACTATATTCTCAAACGAAGAAATTTAGTTTGTTTATTTGTACTTATTGATTGCAGGCATGAACCGCAAAAGATAGATTTAGATTTTATAGAAACTCTAGGAAATAAGCAGATACCGTTTCATATCATCTTTACAAAAACAGATAAAATATCTAAACAAAAGTTATCTCAAAACATATATACCCACAAGAATGAACTTTTAAAATATTGGGAAGAACTACCTAAAATCTTTGAAAGTTCTGCCACATCTAAAAATGGAAAAGATGAAATTCTAGACTACATTAAAAACTTAAACAACAACTTAAAAATAAATTAAATGAAAGGAATTGTATTAGCTGGAGGGTCAGGAACACGCCTTCATCCACTTACATTAGCCATAAGTAAACAACTAATGCCTATATATGATAAACCTATGATTTATTACTCTATTTCTATACTAATGTTAGCAGGTATTCGAGATATACTCATTATTTCTACCCCCCATGATTTACTTCTGTTTCAGAAGCTCCTAGGAAATGGAAATCGTATTGGTTGTAACTTTGAGTATGCAGAGCAACCTAAGCCCAATGGGCTGGCTCAAGCCTTTATTATAGGCGAAAAATTTATTGGTAATGATACTGTTGCATTGATATTAGGGGATAATATATTTTATGGTGGAGGTATGGGTAATATCTTAAAAGGTATTGAGAATGTAAATGGTGGATTAGTCTTTGCATATCATGTGAATGATCCTAAAAGATACGGTGTAGTAGAGTTTGATAGTAATTATAAAGTATTATCTATAGAAGAAAAACCTACAATTCCCAAATCTAATTACGCTATACCTGGACTATATTTTTACGATAGTGATGTAATAGAAATATCCAAATCATTAGAACCTAGTGATAGAGGAGAATATGAAATCACAGATGTAAATAAAGTATATTTAGAAAGAGATAAACTAAGTGTACAAATATTAAGTAGAGGTACAGCATGGCTAGACACTGGTACCATTACCTCACTAATGCAAGCTGGTCAATATGTACAAGTGATAGAAGAAAGACAAGGATTAAAAATAGGTTGCTTAGAAGAAATTGCTTTCAAACAAGGATTTATAGATGCTAAAAAATTAAAGCAAATAGCTAAACCATTGATAAAGAGTGGCTATGGGGCTTATCTACTTAACTTGATAAAATAGTTATGATATTATCTATGACCGGATTTGGCTCCGCAAAATTAACATTACCTGATAAAACACTAGTTATAGAGGTCAAATCACTCAATAGTAAATCACTTGACATAAGTGTTACCATACCTAGTATATATACTAATAAAGAACTCATCATTAGAAAACTTATAGGGAAGTACTTATTAAGGGGAAAAATAGATTTTAAAATCATTTTAAATGTTGATGCTATAGAACGAAGCCATAAGATAAATAAAGAAGCTGTAATAAATTATATGAACCAACTCCAAGAAATACAACCTAAAAGCTCTGAATTTGATCGACTTAAAATAGCAATGAAACTTCCAGATATATTCAAATTGAACCAAGAGGAAATTAGTAAACAAGAATGGAATGCTGTAGAAAAAACTATAGAAGAAGCTTTAGAAAACCTCAATGTATTTAGAAGAGAAGAAGGTACTATACTAGAGCGAAACTTTATCCTTAGAATATCAGATATCCTAAGATTATTACAGAAAGTTAAGACGATAGAGTCAAAAAGAATAAATACTATAAAAACGAAACTTTTAAAAGCACTTACAAAAAGTCAGACAGAGATAAACAAAGATAGATTTGAGCAGGAACTCATCTATTACTTAGAAAAATTAGATATTACAGAAGAACTCGTAAGACTACAAAAACACTGTGATTATTTTTCTACTGAACTAAAGGTGAGAGGTGCTAATGGTAAAAAATTGGGTTTTATCACTCAAGAGATAGGACGAGAAATTAATACTATAGGTGCTAAATCAAATTATGCTCCTATGCAAAAGATAGTGGTTCAAATGAAAGATGAGTTAGAAAAGATAAAGGAACAAATATTAAATATCTTGTAAGTTTAAATACTTAATTATGAATTGTGGTAAACTTATTGTATTTTCTGCTCCATCAGGAGCAGGAAAGACGACTATCGTAAATTATCTACGCTCACAACTATCATTATATTTATCATTTTCTATTTCGGCTTGCTCTAGAGCCAAAAGACCAGAAGAGATAGATGGCGAGCATTACTATTTTCTATCAGTAGAAAAATTTAAAAAAAGAATACAACAAAATGATTTTTTAGAATGGGAAGAGGTATATAAAGATAACTATTACGGCACTTTAAAATCTGAAATAGAACGAATATGGAAACAAGGCAAACATGTAATATTTGATATAGATGTAATGGGAGGACTGAATCTAAAACAAAAATTTCCAGATATTTGTACTACTATATATGTAAAACCTCCTTCCATAGAAACCCTTAAAGAGAGACTACAAAAAAGAGGTACTGAATCACAAGAGAAAATACAAATGAGAATCCAAAAGGCAAAAGAAGAACTTACCTATATAGACCAATTTGACTATATCTTAATAAACAAGGATTTAGAGAGAGCTAAACGAGAAGCTATAGAAATTGTAAAAAATCAACTTAATATTATAGGCGAGAATTGAACTATGAATAGAAGAGTGATATTAATAATATTAGACGGATGGGGAATAGCTAAAAACCCTAATGTATCTGCTATAAACAAAGCCCAAACACCTTTTATAGATTCTCTTTATCAAAAATATCCCCATAGTAAATTAGATGCTTCGGGATTGGCTGTGGGTTTGCCTGATAAACAAATGGGTAATTCTGAAGTTGGACATATGAACCTGGGTGCTGGTAGAGTAGTATATCAAAATCTAGCTAAAATCAACTTGGCTATAAAAGATAAATCCCTTTGGAGTAATGGGGTGCTCCTCCAAACTATAGATTATGCTAGAAAACATAAAAAGAAAGTGCATCTTTTAGGTCTTCTTTCAGATGGAGGGGTACATTCTCATATTAAACATCTTAAAGCACTTACCCAAATATGTGCAGACAAAAATATAAATGATGTACTAATACACGCTTTTACTGATGGAAGAGATGTAGACCCTAAAAGTAGTATCTTGTATATTAAAGATTTGCAAGAACATCTTGAAAAAACTACTGGTTCTATTGCTAGTATTATAGGGAGATATTACGCTATGGATAGAGATAACAGATGGGAAAGGGTAAAATTAGCCTATGATTTATTGGTAAATGGAATAGGTGAAAAAACCGAAAATATTTTTAAATCTATAGAAAACTCTTATAACACACGCATTACAGATGAGTTTATTAAGCCTATTGTAGTAAAAGAAAATTCTACGATACAAAAAGATGATGTAGTGATATGTTTTAATTATAGAACAGACAGAGGAAGACAAATTACCCAAGCATTATGTCAGAAGAACTTTCCAGACTATCAAATGCAAAAGTTAGAATTGCACTACACTACAATGACTAACTACGATGAAACTTTTAAAAATGTAAATGTAATATTCAACACCGAAAATCTTAACAATACCCTTGGAGAAGTCCTTGCTAAAAACCGTAAAAAACAAATACGAATTGCCGAAACAGAAAAATATCCTCATGTTACTTTCTTTTTTTCCGGTGGAAAGGAAAAAGAATTTGAAAATGAGAAGAGATTACTTTGTCCTTCGCCCAAAGTAGCAACATACGATTTACAACCTCAGATGAGTGCTTATCAAATTAAGGACACTATTATACCCAAACTTAAAAATAGAGAAGCTCATTTTGTATGTTTAAATTTTGCTAACCCTGATATGGTAGGGCATACTGGAGTAATGGAAGCTGCTATAGAAGCTTGTGAAACAGTAGATAAATGTACCAAAGAAGTAGTAGAAACAGCATTAGAAAATGGATATACTACCTTAGTAATAGCAGATCACGGCAATTCAGATTGTATGCAAAATGATGATGGTTCGCCTAATACGGCGCATACCACTCAACCTGTCCCGTGTATCTTAGTGGATAAGGTCCATCAAAAACCCATTAAAGATGGTAAACTGGGAGATATTGCACCTACCATATTAGAACTAATGGGAATATCTCAACCCATTGAAATGACAGGAGAAAGTATTTTATAATATTTCTTTATTTTAGTTTATAGTTTGTTCTATATCATCTATCACATCTGATATTTGATGAGGTGCAAACCATCTGATTTGAGGGTCATTTCCAAACCAAGTAAGCTGCCTTTTGGCATATCTTCGGGTATTTTTCTTCATCTCTTCTACAGCAAAATCAAGGCTGTATTTTCTATCAAAATAATCAAATAATTCTCTATATCCTAATGTTTGTAAGGCATTTTGATGCTTATAAGGGATTAATCTTTCTACCTCTAAAAGTAGTCCTTCCCTCATCATCATATCTACTCTTTGGTTAATCTTATCATATAGTTTTTTTCTATTCAGATTAAGTCCTATTTTTATGACTTCAAAAGGTCTTGATTTTGGAGTGTTATTTCTAAATGATGAATATGGTTTGCCTGTAGATATACATATTTCTAATGCCCTTATAACTCTCTGTGGATTGTTTTTATCCACTATATTGTAATAATTAATATCTAATTCTTTTAGTTTATTTATTAAGGGAGTTATGCCCTCTATTTTAAGTTGCTTATTGAGTCTTTCCTTCACTTGTACATCTACGTTTGGGAAATCATCTAATCCTCTTACTACAGCATTGGCATATAAACCAGAACCTCCTACTATCACTGCAGTATTTTTTTTAGAATGTATCTGTTCTAGATACTCTAAAGCCTCTTTTTCATAAATACCTACATTATATTCATCTAATATGCTTTTATGCCCTATCAAATAGTGAGGCACTATAGTAAGTTGTTGTTCAGATGGAGGAGATGTACCAATTTTCATTTCTTTGAAAAACTGTCTAGAATCACATGATACAATTTCTGTATCAAAGTGTTTTGCTATATATATGCTCATAGCCGTTTTGCCCACAGCAGTGGGGCCTAATATGGCTATAAGGTATTTTTTCATTTGATATTATTGTACAATTCTATAGCTTTATCTATAAATGCTTCCATTGTTAAATTGCTATTGTCTATAGTAATAGCATCTTTGGCTTTTACTAAAGGTGATTCCTCCCTTGTAGTATCTAGTTTGTCCCGTTGTTTTAGATTTTCAAATACTTTTTTGTAGGTTACATTTTCTCCCTTTTGTCTAAGTTCCTTGTATCTTCTTCTTGCTCTAATTTCTTCAGAAGCAACGATAAAGAGTTTTAAATTAGCATTAGGAAAGACTGCAGTACCTATATCCCTACCATCGAGTATGATATTCTTGCCCTTGGCTATTTGTAGCTGTTGCCGAACCATAGCTTCTCGTATTTGTTTTATAGAGGCTATACTTCCTACTAAATTAGATACCTCTATACTGCGAATATACGATTCTATATTCTCTCCGTTTAAAAATATATCAGCATTTTGAATCTGTCCATTATAATTAAAATCAAAATGGATTTGGTTTAATTGCTGCACTAACTTTTTTTTTAAAATACGGTTACCTATAATATAATCATTTTTAAGAGCATAATAGGTAATCCCCCTATACATAGCTCCTGTATCTAAATATACAAAATTCAGTTTCTTTGCCATTTGCTTAGCCAAGGTGCTTTTACCCGTACCAGAATAACCGTCTATAGCTATTTTAAATGTTTCATTCATGATTATATCATAGATTTGATATCTCGTATTATTTGATAAGCCAGTTCATCTGCCAACTCTTGGGTTTTTGCTTCGGTATAAATTCTAATAATGGGTTCAGTATTGGATTTTCTAAGATGTATCCATTCTTGCTCAAAATCTATTTTTACACCGTCAATGGTAGATACTTTTTTATCTTCGTACACATTTTTAACTTTCAAAAGTAAATTATTTATATCTATTTCAGAGGTAAGTTCTATCTTATTTTTACTCATAAAATACTGTGGATAACTCTGTTTAAGTTGTGTCATATTCTGATTTTTATGGGCTAAGTAGCTTAAAAATAGAGCAATCCCCACAAGCGCATCTCTTCCGTAATGCGTTTTGGGATAAATGATACCCCCATTACCCTCTCCTCCTATTACAGCATTTATTTCTTTCATCTTTTCTACTACATTCACCTCTCCTACAGCACTAGCTTGATACTTACAGCCGTGCTTTAAAGCTATATCTCTAAGAGCTCTAGATGAAGATAGATTAGAAACTACACTACCTTTATGTTTTGATAAAACATAATCTGCACAAGCTACCAGAGTATATTCTTCTCCAAACATACTACCATTTTCATTTACTAATGCCAATCTATCTACATCGGGATCTACTACAATACCTAAATCTGCTTTTTGTTGAACTACCATTTTAGATATATCTGCAAGGTGTTCTTTTAAGGGTTCTGGATTGTGAGGAAAATCTCCATTGGGTACGCAATACATAGGTGTAACTTTTTTTACCCCCAATTTTTCTAAAAGCATAGGCACTGCTATACCTCCCGTAGAATTTACAGCATCTACTACTATATTAAAGTTAGATCTTCCAATGGCATCTATATCTACTAATTCCAAACTTAGTATATGGTCTATATGTTTGGTAATATAAGTATCATCTTGTTGATACTTCCCCAAATCATCTACTTGTGTAAAAGTATAATTTTTATTTTTAGAAATATTCAAAAGTTTTTCTCCACTTTTAGCACTTATAAATTCTCCTTTGTAATTGAGTAATTTAAGTGCATTCCACTCTTTGGGATTGTGACTAGCAGTAATAATAATTCCTCCTTGTGCTTTTTCCATAAGCACAGCGTATTCTACCGTAGGTGTAGTGGATAGCCCTAAGTCAAGTACATCTACTCCGGTTGCTTGAAGTGTACCACATACTAGTTGATTGACCATAGTACCTGAAACACGAGCATCTCTACCTACTACCACCTTTACATTATAATTGCTTTTTTTTAACCAAGTAGCATAAGACAAGGTGAACTTTATAATATCTAGAGGTGTTAGATTCTCGCCTACACTACCTCCGATAGTTCCTCTTATCCCAGATATAGATGTAATCAATGACATAATTTACATTGCAGATTTTACATTAACCTCTTTATTTATTTTCTTCACCAACCCTTGTAATACCTTGCCGGGTCCTACCTCCACAAACTCCGTGGCACCATCTTCGATCATCTTTTTTACAGATTGTGTCCACTTTACAGGAGCTGTGAGCTGAGCGATTAGATTTGTTTTGATTTCATCTGCTTTCACAACGGCTGTAGATGTCGCATTTTGATATACAGGACAAATACTATCAACAAATAAAGTTTGCTCTATAGCAGTTGCTAACTCTTGTTTAGCAGGTTCCATAAATGGTGAATGAAAAGCACCTCCTACGGGTAATATCAAGACTTTTTTAGCTCCATTTCTTTTTAATTTTTCACAAGCCTTTTCTATGGCTTTTATACCTCCTGATATAACTAATTGCCCCGGACAATTATAATTGGCTGCTACAACTATTCCATCAATATCGTTACATATTTTTTCTACTATTTCATCTTCTACTCCCAGTACTGCTGCCATAGTAGAGGATTCTATTTCACATGCCTTTTGCATTGCTATAGCCCTTTGATACACTAATTTTAGCCCTTCTATAAAAGATAATACACCACAAGCTGTAAGTGCAGAAAATTCACCTAATGAGTGACCTGCTACCATATCTGGTTTAAATTCTTTTCCTATAGTTTTAGCCATAATCACAGAATGTAAAAATATAGCTGGTTGGGTTACTCTAGTTTGTTTTAAGTCTTTCTTCGTGCCTTCAAACATAGTTTGAATAATATCAAAACCTAGTATTTCATTGGCTTGATGGAATAAATCTTTAGCCAGAGGAGAAGCCTCATATAAATCTTTTCCCATACCTACAAATTGAGCACCTTGCCCAGGGAATATAAATGCTTTCATAAAGTATTTTTATGTTTTAATTTTATCTTACAAAGATATAATTAAAATTCTTTTTATAAAATTATTTAGGTGTCAATATAATAACTTAATTATTTGCAAAAAGAGTGATAAATTAAAATTTAAGGTTCAAGATAATTTAAGGCGATTTACTATGATTGTAAAGTCTTACTATTATGTATGAAAAACAAGTATTTGTATGGTTTCCGAATTTCAGAGAAGGAATTTAGGGATATTTTGAGTTTATTTTGCCTTGATATTGAAGCTAAAAAAGTGAGTGATTTAACAGGGATTAGTCGTGTAACTATGGTTTGGTTAATTGTAGTAGAGACAAAACATTTTTTGTCTCTACACCACAAAAATTTGTAAAACGTAATGTTGGTTGTAGGGACAAGTCACGACTTGTCCCTACGGTTGTTGTGTGCGTATTTATTCTCCTTTTTTAAAGGTGGTTAGGGGTATTAGGTTTAATTATGAGATAAAAACCGCTTAACTTATCTTGAACCTTTATTAATGATTAATTATAGTATCTCCCCAAAATTTAATTTTGTACATTAAAAATATTCCTTACCTTTGTTGCCATAAATTATAGAATAATAGATTAAAATTTTTATAAATGATTGATTATGACACATTTACCCCCCCCGTTAAATCACTGATTAACATCAAGTTATGTAGTTTACTAATTCTTTTCTTTTTGTTTGTTACTTCTTGTGGCAAAGAGGAAGAGAAGCCTGATATACCAGCAGGCAAAGACCCTGCAGAAAAGCTTGATTATACGGAACAACGTATTGCATTTTCCAGTGTTACAGGTGTTACCAAGACCATTGCTGTTAGTAAGATATTAAGCGGTGTAACCGGCAAAAAAGACGGCTATAGCATAAAAAAGATTACGCTAAATGCTTCGCTTACGACTGCTGGTGCGACTGTTACGAGTAGTACATTGACTTTTACTAAAGTAGGGGACATTGTATTTAACCTTGTTTTACAGCATAGTAGCAAGGAAGACGCCCCGATAAACAACTGTAAAATCGTCATTACGAAGGACGATGCACCGACTTTAACTTTTAACAAAGTTACTAAAGCGTTTAGCAGTAGCGGTAGTTTTAGTACTACGGAGATATTAGCAGGTGTACAAGGAACGAAAACAGGGTATACATTAAAAGAAATAAAAACGCTCAACCCCATAGGTGTTGCAACCGTTGCAGGTACTAAACCCACCTTTAGCTTAAGCATGACTAAAATAGGCACTTTTACTGCAACGTTAGTATTGGAACACGCTACCAAAGCGGATGCGACTATTCCAAATGCACAGTTTGAGATTACTAAAGCAGCTGGTGAAAGGCTTACCTTTAACAAAGTTACCAAGAAAGTAAGTAGTAGTGGTGGTGTTTTTAGTACGGATGAAATATTAGGAGGCGTACAGGGAACGAAAGCAGGCTATACGTTAAAAAGTATTAGTGGTTTAACGCCTACTGGAGTAGCCTCTGTTAGTGGTCGCAAACCCAACTTTAGCTTAAGCATGACTAAAATAGGCACTTTTACTGCAACGTTAGTATTGGAACACGCTAGCAAAGGGGAGGTTACTATTCCAAATGCACAGTTTGAGTTTACAAGAGCCATCGCACCTGCTGAGCGACTAACCTTTAACAAAGTTACTAAAGTATTTAGCAGTGGTGGTAGTTTTAGTACTTCGGAGATATTAGGAGGCGTACAGGGAATTAAAACAGGTTATACGTTAAAAAGTATTCCTACTTTAAGCCCCGCTGGAGTAGCCTCTGTTAGTGGTCGCAAACCCAACTTTAGCTTAACGATGACCAAAGCCGGAACATTTACTGCTACCCTTGTTTTAGCACACGCTACCAAAGCGGATGCGACTATTACAGGTGCGCAGTTTGAGATTACCAAAGCAGCTGGCGAAAGGCTTACCTTTAGCAAACGTACCAAGAAAGTAAGTAGTAGTGGTAGTTTTAGTACGGATGAAATATTAGGAGGCGTACAGGGAACGAAAGCAGGTTATACGTTAAAAAGTATTAGTGTTTTAAGTCCCGCTGGAGTAGCATCTGTTAGTGGTCGCAAACCCAACTTTAGCTTAACGATGACTAAAATAGGCTCTTTTACTGCAACGTTAGTATTGGAACATACTACCAAGGGGATGCGACCATTACAGGTGCACAGTTTGAGTTTGCAAGAGCCATCGGACCTGCTGAGCGACTAACCTTTAACAAAGTTACCAAAGCATATAGCAGTGGCGGTCGTTTTAGTACGGATGATATTTTAGGAGGTGTACAGGGAACTAAAACAGGTTACACGTTAAAAAGTATTCCTACTTTAAGCCCCGCTGGAGTAGCATCTGTTAGTGGTGATGCACCGAACTTGTCTTTAACGATGACTAAAGTTGGAACATTTACCGCTATCATCGTTTTAGCACACGCTACCAAAGCGGATGCGACTATTACAAATGCACAGTTTGAAATTACTAAAGCGGCTGGGGAGACGCTTACTTTTAATAAAGTTAGCAAAGCGTATAGCAGTGGTGGTAGTTTTAGTACGGATGAAATATTAGGAGGCGTACAGGGAACGAAAACAGGTTATACGTTAAAAGAAATAAAAACATTAAGCCCTACTGGAGTAGCATCTGTTAGTGGTGATGCACCAAACTTGTCTTTAACGATGACTAAAGTTGGAACATTTACCGCTACCATCGTTTTAGCACACGCTACCAAAGCGGATGCGACTATTACAAATGCACAGTTTGAAATTACTAAAGCGGCTGGGGAGACGCTTACATTTAACAAAGTTAGCAAAGGTTATAGCAGTGGTGGTAGTCTTACCAAAGATGAAATATTAGGAGGTGTACAGGGAAGTAAAGCGGGTTATACGTTAAAAGAGATAAAAACGTTAAGCCCTACGGGTGTAGCGACGGTTTCAGGAAGCAGTCCTAACATTAGTTTATTGATGAGTAAATTAGGTAGTTTTACAGCTACCCTTGTTTTAGCACACGCTACCAAAGCGGATGCGACCATTACAAATGCACAGTTTGAGCTTATTTTTGGAGGTGGTGTTTGGGGGACTAGTTTGGGTGGTGATGGTAAGACTTATCAGTTGGTTACGAGTCCTCATACTAGTAAGGTTTGGTTGGATAGGAATTTGGGTGCTAGTAGGGTTGCTACTGCATATAATGATGTACAATCTTATGGAGATTTGTATCAGTTTGGTAGGAAGCGTAATGGACATGAAGTAACAAGTAGTGCTACTGCAAGTGGACAACTAAGTAGTGAGGTATCCAGTGGAGGTAAGTTTCAAATTGGTGGTAGTAAGTGGTATAGTGGTAGTGGTGGAGCACATACTTCTACAAGTAGTGTAGGTAATTTTTGGTTAGAGGATCCTGCGACGCTCACTGCTGGGAATGGCGGTTTAAACAATCCTTGTCCTTATGGTTTTAGGGTGCCTACGGTGGGTGAATGGGAGGCGGAGTTTCGTGGTATTATTCCTAGTGGTAGTCGTTCTTCTGATTATGGTAAGATAGGTCGCGATTGGTATAGTGGTAGTTCTGGGCATACTTTAGTTTATAATAGTTTTCTTAAGCTTTCTGTCGCTGGTGGTCGCACCGGCTCGAGTGGCAGCGTGGGTGCTCGTGGCTCCAGAGCTATCTGTTGGTCCAGTACGCCGAACGATAATACCGACGCGCACAGCTTGCACGTAGTTAGTAGCAGCGTGAACCCGGGCAGCAGATACGCTCGTACGTACGGTCTTAGCGTTCGTTGCGTAAAGAATAATTAACACCACCCCCAGCCCCTCCTTTTAAGGAGGGGGTGGTTAATTGTAGAGACAAATTGCAATTTGTCTCTACACATAAAATTTGCAAAACGTAATGTTGGTTGTAGGGACAAGTCGCGACTTGTCCTTTTTAACCCCTAAGGGACACAAAGGGGAATTTAAAGGGGAGGTTTAATTATGAAATAAAAAAATCTATATTTGACTATTAAAATGGGTAAGAGAAAAACCCGCTTAAATTATCTTGAACCAAATTTAATATAAGTAAATAAGTTGACACCTCAATAAAATTATATCTTTGCCTTATAAATTTTCATCTATTACATAGATGCTAAAAAAGATAAGGTTACTTTTATTTCCATTGGCTGTAGTTTATGATATAGTTACTTCATTTCGTAACTATTTGTATGATTGTGGTATTCTAACATCCAAATTGTATGATGTTTTTACAATATGTATAGGCAATCTGAATGTAGGAGGGACGGGAAAAACACCTCATTGTGAATATCTAATACAATTACTTAAAAATAAATATAATGTCGTATTACTTAGTAGGGGATACAAAAGAAAAACAAAAGGTTTTTTGTCAGCCAATGAAAAGAGTACTGCTGAAGATATAGGTGATGAACCTATGCAGTTTTACCAAAAATTCAAAAGTGATATTAAGGTGTTTGTGGATGAAAAACGCACTAGAGGCATTGATAATATAATGGCTTTATTTCCTCAAACAGATATGGTAATTTTAGATGATGCCTTTCAGCATAGATCTGTAACACCCAAACTCAACATTCTATTGACAGATTATAATCAAATATATAAGAGGGATTTTATACTTCCTATGGGAGATTTAAGAGAATCTAGAAGAGGTGCACGTAGAGCAAATATAGTTATTGTAACTAAATGTCCTGATCATATCTCAACAGAAAAAATGGAGCGTATCACTAAAAAATTAAATCTAAAACCGTACCAAAAACTGTTTTTTAGCACTATAAAATACAGTTCTGAACTTATCGGCATTACTAGCATATTACCTATAAAAGACATTAAAAATAAAGTGGTATTAGTTACTGGTATAGCTAATACACTTCCTCTAAGAAAGTTTTTATCTGACCAACATATTGATTATAAACATATCAAGTTTCCTGATCATCATCATTTTAATCATAATGATGTACAGAAGATAATGTATAAATCTCGAGAACTCAACAATGCTACTGTATTAACTACCCAAAAGGATTTCATAAGACTTCAATACATTTCTATAAATATGGAAAATATATTTTATATACCTATAACTATAGAGATACTCAACAGCAAAAAAGCTTTTGATAATATCTTTATCTGAGTAAAGTATTTTTAGTGATTTTATTGAGATGATAAAACCTAAAAACATCTTGTATATACTACTGTTTCTATTGTTAAGTTAAGACCATTGTAAAAGTCTTAAAAAGCTGAACATTATGTACTTACACAACATAAAAACAAGGTAAAGGTTGAAGGGGGGCATCTCAAAGGGCTTAAAAAGTAGTTCACTTTGTGTATATTTTATTTATACCAAGAAGCATATTTTAGATAATTTTCAGCAATTCTTTTAATTTCTTTTTGGGCAAGTTCTATAGATATGTCTTTTATCTTTTTAGCAGGTACACCTGCATATATGCTACCTGATTTTACAATTGTACCTTGAGTAAGTACTGCTCCCGCTGCTATAATATTATTTTCTTCTATAATACAATTATCCATTACGATAGCACCCATTCCTATAAGTACATTATCATATATAGTACAGCCATGCACAATAGCATTGTGTCCTATAGATACATTATTACCTATAATAGCTTTAGTTTTTCGATATGTAGCATGTATTGTTACATTATCTTGTATATTTACTTTATTACCTATTCGTATTGAACTTACATCTGCTCTTACTACACAATTATACCAGAAACTACAGTCATCTCCAGCTATTATATCGCCTATCAAACAAGCTGTTTCAGCTATAAAGGTGTTTTTACCTAATTTTGGCGTTTTGCCTATGAGCGTTTTTATCATTTTTTACGATTTTCAAATAACTTAAAATATCCTTTGCTACACCCCATATTGTCTCCCTTTTAGTACGTTTTTTCTTTAGAAAGCTAATGGCAAATACAGTTTCTTGATTTGGAATGGATTTTACAACATATACTCTAGCTTTATGATAATCTTGTATTATCCTTTTTACCAGTGATAAACCTAATCCCCAGCCTCTTTTTTTAGTGGTAAATCCCATATCAAATATCTTTTGAAAATCCATTTTAGGGATACCTTTACCAGTATCTTTTATATATATTTTAGTTTTCTCTGTAGTAGATTCTATTTCTATGGTTATAGTACCTTGTCCTTTCATAGAATCTACAGAATTTTTTATCATATTTTCCAGTACCCATTCGAATAAATATTTGTTTATTTTTATATAATCTTCTTGTTGCTGAGAGCGGAATTTAATATTTGTTTTATCTGATAATCGTTGCTGAAGATAGTATATGTTATTTTGTATGAGTTCTACTATATTATGTTCCTCAAATATAGGTTTAGTTCCTATTTTTGAGAATCTATCCGTAATAACTTGAAGCCTTGTCAAATCATTCTTTATCTCTGATAATACCTGTTTATTTCTGATAGGTTCCATCTTTAGAAACTCTAACCAACCAATAATGGAGGACAGAGGTGTTCCTATTTGATGTGCTGTCTCTTTTGCCATAGCTGCCCATGTCTTATTTTGTTCTCCTTTTTTGGTTGTGAGTAGAATATAATAGATAAAAAATACTAGAAATAATACCATAAATATAATGATAAAGGGATAATATGTTAATCCATTTAAAAGATTAGATTCATTATAATAGACATATTGATCTGGAATATCATCTCCATCTAAATCTATGGCAATAGGAGGCTGGTATGCCCTCATCATTTCAATTTGTTTTCGGAGTAATTTTTTTGTCTTTATCTTAGAGTAGTCTATATTTTTAAAATCTTTAATATTATCTCTTTTGTCTAATATGATTACAGGTATAGATTTATTATTTTTGACAATACTTAAAAGGAGACTGACGTCTTTACCAAAATTTTCACTGCTACCAAGTTCCTCTAGAGCTTGTGAAAATATTTTCATACTTACTTTTTCTTTTATCTTGACCTTATCCACAAAGGAATTAGACTGAAAAATGATAATATTAAGTATGATAAGTCCCATTAAAAACACAACGATATGTCTTAACCTAAAGATCATTATAAAAACAAATTATATTTTACTCTAATAGGTTTTTGGACTTATAAAGATAGTTGATAGTTATTGTATATACCTATAACTTTTCCTACTAATTCTTCTTTCAAAAAGACTGAATTTTTGGATATTGAATGAATATGATTTTCGTTAAATATCCACTTTTTATCAGGATCAAAGAACGTAAATTCTGCTTTTTCTCCTTCCTGTATATTCAAGAGAGGTAACCCTAATATTTCTCTGGGTCTATTAGTGAATAAATCTACTACTAAATCAATATTCTGTAATACTTTTAATGTAGCACCAAAGGTACTTTCAAGTGCTATTGTTCCAAATTCTGCGTGTTCAAATTCACATTTTTTGGCTTCAATATTTATTGGAGTATGGTCTGATGCCACTCCTATAATGCCTTCTTTTACAGCTTGTTTTAATACCTCTACATCTTGTTTTAAACGTAAAGGGGGTAACAATTTATATCGAGTATCAAAACTTAATAATTCTTTATCAGTAAAATATAAATGATGAGGTGTAGTATGAGCTGTTACTTTACATCCTTTCTGTTTCGCCTCTTTTATCATCTCTACAGATTTGGCTGTGCTGATACACTGTATATGTAATCTGCATCCGCTGTACTGTGCAATAGCAATGTCTCTGTATAGCCTAAGTTCTTCAGAGAGGTTGGGAATACCTTTTAAGCCCAATTTGGTAGAAACTACTCCTTCGTTTATCTGTCCTTGAACAGAAATAGATTCCGTATGAGCAAAAGAGATTAAAAGCCCATCAAAATTATGTATATACAAAGAGGCTAACTTCATCAAGTTAGCATCTTCAATCGTATTTTTGTTATCAGAAAAAGCAACAGCACCAACTTGTTTCATACCGAAAACCTCTGTTATTTCTTTGCCTTGGCAATTTTTAGTAAGTGCTCCTATGGGGTATAAATCTACGATATTACCTTCAGATTGGGCTTTCACATACGCTATACCTATATCTGTATCTATACATGGTAAAGTATCTGGCATCATTGCCACAGCAGTAAAGCCACCTTTAGAAGCCGAATGCAAACCAGTTTTTATAGTTTCTCTTTCTTCCAAGCCAGGTTCTCCAAATTTCACACCTATATCCATCCACCCTACGGATAGGTGTAAGTTATCATGCGATATATTCTTAATAGTATCATTGTGAATATCATCAGCTATCTTTTCAATAATTCCGTTACAGATAAGAATATCTTTTATCTTTCGGTGATACGGGCTATTTTGTCCAATTATCCTTGCTTTTTTGATGATTATATCCATAAAAACTATTTATTGATCCCCTCTAAATAAAAAAAGAAAGCATATTCCATAGCTACTTCTTTGAGAGATTCAAACCTGCCGGAAGCTCCCCCGTGCCCAGTTTCCATATTCGTATGAAGCAATAGTAAATTATGATTAGTTCTATATGCTCTCAATTTAGCAACCCATTTGGCAGGCTCCCAATACTGAACTTGAGAATCATGTAGCCCAGTAGTTACTAAAAGATTTGGATAATTTTTGGCACCTACATTGTCGTATGGAGAATATGATTTGATATAATCATAGTACTTCTTTTCATTTGGATTACCCCATTCATCGTATTCAAAAGTAGTAAGTGGTATGCTTTCGTCTAACATAGTAGTTAATACATCTACAAAAGGTACTCCTGCGATTACTCCATTGAATAATTCTGGTTCCATATTGACAACTGCACCCATAAGTAAGCCTCCTGCTGAGCCTCCCATCGCATAAATATGCTCTGAACTGGTATAATCTTCTTTGATTAAATACTTAGCACAGTCTATATAATCTGTAAAAGTATTCTTTTTATGTAGCATCTTACCATTTTCATACCAATCTCTACCCATATATTGTCCTCCTCTTATATGAGCAATAGCATATATAAAACCTCTATCGATTAAACTCAAACGAATAGAACTAAATCTGGGATTGATAGTGTTCCCATAAGATCCATAAGCGTATAATAAAAGAGGTGTATTCTTAGTTTTTTTTGTTCCTTTCCTAAATACTAAAGAAATGGGTATTTGAGTACCGTCTTTTGCCGTAGCAAATACTCTTTCAGATTGATAATTTGTCTTGTCAAAATCTCCTAATACTTCTTGTTGTTTTAGTAATTTCTGGGTTTTATTCTGCATATTAAAATCAAATACAGAACTGGGCGTGGTCATAGAACTATAAACATACCTTAATATATCAGTATCAAAATCTAAATTCGTAGATGTTCCCATACTATACACTTGTTCCTTCACAGGTATTGTATAATCAGCTTTTCCATCCCACCTTATTACTCTTATCTTGTTTAACCCTTTATCTCTTTCCTCTACTACCATATAATCCTTAAATATGTCTATTCCCTCTAATAGTATATCATCTCTATGAGCAATTACCTCTTCCCAATATTGCTTTTGAGTTTTATTTATAGGTGTTTTCATCAATCGGAAGTTCTTAGCAGCCCAATTAGTCAGAATATAAAAATGTTCTTTATAATGTAAAACACTATACTCTAAGCCTTTTTCTCGTTTTTGAATTACTCTCCATTTGCCCTTAGGTTTATTTGCGTCTAATACTCTATATTCATCGGATAATGTACTACTCGAATGTATTACCAAATAGGCATTAGATTTAGATTTTCCTATAGAACAATAAAAAGTTTCATCGTCTTCTTGATACACCAATTCATCTGTATCTACAGGAGTGCCTAATATATGTTTATATATTTGAAATGCTCTTAGCGTTTTAGCATCTTTGCGTATGTAAAAAACTGTTTTATCATCATTTGCCCATATTATAGAACCCGCAGTGTTTTCTATTTTGTCAGGTAATATTTTTCCAGTAGTTAAATTTTTAAACTTAATTGTATAAATTCTTCTACTAAGTGTATCTTCACTAAAGGCAACTAATCTGTTATTCATACTTACTTCATAGGTTCCTAAGTTATAATAAGAATAACCTTTTTGCATTTGGTTTACATCAAACAAAATTTCTTCTTCTGCTTTCAAAGATCCTCTTTTGCGGATATATATAGGGTATTCTTTTCCTTTTTCATACTTAGATAAGTAATAATAACCATTATATTTATAGGGCACAGAGGTATCATCTTCTTTAATTCTGGATTTAATTTCCTCAAAAAGGGATTTTTGAAATGTTTCAGTAGGCTCGAGTATTTTCTTGGTATAAGTATTTTCTTCGTTTAAATAGTTGATTACTTGTTTATCTTCTCTTTGTCTCAACCAATAGTAGTTATCTATTCGAGTATCCCCGTGTATCGTTAATTCTTTTTTAATCTTTTTTGCTATAGGTTCCATAGGGTTATTACAATTTATCATAAATATACTTACCAGTACGCTAAACACTATTCTATATTTTATAAATTTATACATATATTATCATATTTTTGATTTAATTTTTAATTGATCTAAAAAAACCTAACGAAGTACATTGATAGGCTTTTATCTTAACTTATGTATTAATAATCTTCTTTTATCCAGTTGTAGGGTTTTCTCTTTATCCAATGTCCTTTAGTGAAATCAGGGAAATCTTGAGGGTCTCCATGATTTGCTATAGAAGTCTCTGAAAGTGGCGTTACAGCACTCCAAGCAGCGGCATCATATACATCTAATGGTGGTGCTACATTCAATTTTGCTGCCTCTACAAAAGCGTGTAACACAAAAAAATCTATTCCACCGTGTCCTGATTTAGATGCGTAATCGCCATATTTTTTCCACAGAGGATGATCGTATTTTTCAATCCAATTCTTCATATCCTCCCAACTATGCCCTTTGGTTTTATGCTCTATATAGATACGTTTCGTATGATAATCAAACTCGGATATTCCTTTTAATCCTTGAACTCTAAATCCTAAAGAATAAGGTCTGGGTAAGTTACAATCATGCGTTACAATGATGGTTTCACCTTTAGCCGTATCTATAGTAGAAGTGATTACATCTCCTTGTTTCCAATTTAATTTAGCATTAGGGTGGTTTCTCCCCCCCTTAGGATGATTTACAATATAACTGTGTAGCCCTATAGCTTTAGTAGCGTGAGATGTTAAGGATACAAATCTATTACCTCTGTTAATATCTGCCATTACAGCTATAGGTCCTAATCCGTGTGTAGGATATACATCCGCATTCCTAAGCAGAGAGTGTTGTGTACGCCATTTGGCTTCGGAGGTGCCTTTTTCTCCAAATTCTACACCTCCTCCATACGGCTTTTTACCATCATTGAATTTTACATGTCTTAGATCGTGCTGATAGCCACACCTAAAATGAGAAAGTTCTCCAAATACATTTTGTCGTATCATATAAAGTACTGCCATTACATCTCTACGATAACATACATTTTCTAAAATCATCAGATGGGTGCCTGTTTTTTCATGAGTATTTACTAAATCCCAACACTCCTCCAAGGTATTTGCTGCCGAAACTTCCACTGCAGTATATTTGCCCGATAGCATAGAGTCCTTAGACATACGTACATGCCAAAGCCAAGGTGTAGAAATCACAGTGGCTTCTACATCTTTATTTTCCAATAAATTCCTATAGTCATATTCGTTTTTAGAATAGACCTTTGGCTTACTCTTTCCAGCCTTTTCTATGTTCTCGAGTGCTATCTTTACTCTTACCGGATCAATATCACAAATCGCAGTAATGATAACGTCCTCTCTTTTTAAAAGGTTGTTTACATGGTTCATTCCTCTGAGCCCTACACCTATAAGTCCTACCTTTAATTTTTTGTCATTATACCCAGATGCACCAAAAGAAAGGCTTGGAGACACTGAAATACCCGCCCCTACTAAGGCTGCATTTTTGATAAATTTTCTTCTTGATTCCATATGGTGATGCATTAGATGAAGTGAATGGCAAATATATTATTTTTATTTAAATACATTTTTTTTAAAATAAACAAGAAAAATACTACTTTTATTAAGTAGTCTTTTAGTATCTTTGTCAGGTAATTATAAACCTTTAAAAAAATGATAAAAGAGCGATTAAATAATAAGTATATGAAAGCAAAAATTACAAAAAAAATTACAATATTTTTTAGGTTCATACTATTGATGTTGTGTAGTACGTCAATGATTCATTGCAATAAAGAAGAATCGAAACCCAATGATAAAAAACCCGCCCCTGCCCCTTTTCTTACTTATGCGGAGCAAACCATTTCTTTTTATAGTGTTACAGGAGTCCCCAAAACGTTGTCAATCGCTAAGATAATGGCGGGGGTTCAAGGATCTGGAAAAGAGGGCTATACGATAAAATCTATTACTTTGGTGAGTACAACGGCTCAAGCAATTATTTTGGGCAATCGATTAACCTTTACCAAAACAGGGTACATCTTTTTTAATCTTGTTTTAAACCACGCGAGCAAGGAAGATGCTACGATTAAAAATTGTAAAATCATCATTAGTAAGGACGCTGCCGCTGAGATTAAGATTTTTGATATAACAAGTCATGGGGAAGTAACACTTAAAAACAGTGTTGATAAAAACACTTTAACAACAGTAATCATTCCTAATACGATTAATGGTACCACCGTAACCAGTATTGGGAGTTGGGCATTTTCTGGTTGTACTTCACTTACCAGTATTACGATTCCTAATTCCGTAACCAGTATTGGGAGTTGGGCATTTTCTGGTTGTACTTCACTTACCAGTATTACGCTTCCTAATTCCGTAACCAGTATTGGAGATGGGGCATTTTCTGGTTGTACTTCACTTACCAGTATTACGCTTCCTAATTCCGTAACCAGTATTGGGAGTTGGGCATTTTCTGGTTGTAGATCACTTACCAGTATTACGCTTCCTAATTCCGTAACCAGTATTGGAGATGAGGCATTTTCTCATTGTAGTTCACTTACCAGCATCACGATTCCTAATTCCGTAACCAGTATTGGATATCGGTTATTTTCTTATTGTAGCAAACTTGCTATCATAAGAGTACATAGACCTAATGTGTCTTATTGGATTAGTACCCTAAAAAAAGGTAATAGTGCAATAGTAGTGGGTTATTAATAAAAAGTTAAAACAACTTACAGGTTAAAAGAACCGCTACAATGAATGAAAGAAACTAAACAATCAACCAAACTACCCCTGCTAATCAAAAAACAAAAAGCATTATGTACAACAGACCGCAAATATAAATATTTTCTTATACACATCAAAAATTTTACTTAGTTTTGCTCATCAAATAATGAAATATTAAGAAATAAGAAAATATGGCAAAAGAATCTTGGTACATAAATGAATCTGAACTTGATGATTATCAAGTTAAAATTGTACGCACAAATTTAAATAGTTCCTTCATTGTAAAAGGTTGTGCAGGAAGTGGAAAAACTGTTTTGGCTCTTTGGAGAGCAAAAGAACTTGCTGAACAAGGAAATAATGACTATTTGATTATTGTTTTCACAAAAGCTTTGAAACAATTTATAGCAGATGGAATACGTACCATTGGAGTTGACGAATCTAAAGTTCTCTATCATTGGGAATGGGTAAATCGAAAAGATAAAATATCTGCCGAATATATAATCGTAGATGAAGTACAAGATTTTGACACTAAGGAATTAGATGATTTACAAAATGCTGCAAAAAAACACCTTATATTATTTGGAGATTCTGCTCAACAGTTATATAAGAATATACCACACAAAGGCAAATTGTTGACAATGGAACAAATCCAGATTCAAACTAATATTCCAATGGAGAATTTAGTTTTTAACCACAGGTTGCCAAAAAAAATAGCTCGTATAGCCGAAAAAGTAACATTATCAAGAGACCCTTTAGAAGAGAGATGTAAAAAAGAGGGAGTTTATAAACCAAGATTAGTGGAATGCTCTTCTTTCGAAGACCAATTAGATTATATAAAGGATGTAGTAGAAGCACAAAACTATACTGATGTTGGCATTTTACTATCAACAAATGAGTATGTTAAAAAAGCTAAAGATTATTTTGATAAATCCAATTGGGGTGTAGAAGCTAAAATTGGATATGGTTATATGGATTTAGATTTTACAACTGAAAACCCCAAATTAATGACATATCATAGTGCTAAAGGACTTCAATTTGAAACAGTTTTTATTCCAATGTGTATTGGTAGTAATGAAAAAGATAGAAACCCTCTATATGTTGCACTAACTCGAAGTTATGGAGATTTATTTATTTTATACTCAAATCATTTATCATCTTTCATAGAAAATATAGATAAGAATCTATTTGAGTATCACAATGAAAATAAAAATTCAGAAATTGACGAAGACGATTTACCTTCCGATTTTTAAAAAAGTAAAATGAAAGTATATATTCCATTTAACTCAAATGATTTTAATAGTGTATTTACTACATTATCAATATCACCTGCTGCATATTATCCAAAAAGGAATTATAGCTTTAAAAAAGCGTTAACTACATATCTTAATGAAAACGAAAATTTCCTAATAGGTTATGAGAAACCTATTTTTCATAATAAAGATTTAGATAAAGACTATGGATTTCCAATACTATTAGAAATAGATATAAACGATAAAGATTATGAATTTGTAGAAAATAAGGATTACAACTATTTCATTATCAACTCAACAATATTTTTATTTAGCGATTTTAAATTAATTTTCAGAAGAGAACAAGAATTACAGGAAACTTTAGCCAAATCTCTCAAGAGTATTGAAACGAAGTATGCAAAAATTGCAAAAGAGAACTCGGTTATAATCAAAAAAGATTGTTTCGTTAAAGATTTACCAGAGCTTAATTTACCTTCAATTAATAAAAATATAAAACATAATACATTCGTAAATGAAAGAATGATTAATAGAATTTTTGGTGTTATTTTGGGTAGCTCAATGGCATTTTCAAATAAAACTTCAAAAGAGTGGAAAGAAATTTTAATCTTACTAAAATCTCTCAATAATAATCTTTCTTTATACCTCAATAAAATTGCGGAAGAAAATAGTTTTGAAAAAAAACAATCTTTAAATATTCTTTCAAGAATAAAATCTATTTATGAATCAATCGAATCACTTGATGAATCAATAATGAGTAAATTGACATCGACAATTACTATTTCTGCTTCTGACTTATTGAATTCATTTAAAAATTCTCAAATATCCAATGTGCAGGTTTATGAGTTGGTAATTGGAGGAATGTTAAATAAACCTAAAATAGATTTACCTGTTTTACTAAAAATTGAAAAATTTAAACGAGCTGTTAATTCAAAATTTAGTTCAAAGTATCCTAATAATTACATAAATAAAGTAAAAGATGCGTTCAACGACATTAAACGAACTATTGAAAGACAAGTAACATTATCTAAAAAGAACAATAAACTCAACTTAGCAGATATTATTAAACCGACATTTATAGATAATCAGTTATCAATAAGAACACCCAAAACCCTAAATCCATCAGAAGACGCATTATTAAAAGCAACTTTATTATTCTTTATAAAAGCTGATAATATAGAAAGTGTTGAATATTTCTTTATCAACAGAAAAGATTTACTAATAGATTTAGCGAAACATTTTAAAACCAATATTAATGGTTTTGATAAATCGGAGGACAGAAAGTATCTTGGGAGACTTCTAAAATCATTTGACAGTTTAAGAAGTGGTTTCAAAATTCCATCAACAAGTAATGAAGTACTTAAGTCATTAGCAGTTTTATTTACTTCAGGACGTGACTTTTTAAAGTTTATAGAAAACAATGAAAAGGAAGAAATTGAAAATCCTATAATTTATTACTCACTTTGGGGCTCAATTTACGGTGCTGCAATTATACCAAAAACAACAACTGAACTTATAACAGATGACAGTAAAAATCTTGAAACTCTAATTACTGCTTTTGATCGTGCATTAAGTGATTATAAACCAATACAAGAACAAAAAGAAACAGAGGAAAACATAGTTTCTGAACCAAATAATTCTTTAGCTAACAAAATTATAGAAATCGTTAAGAAGGAGAAAAAAGTGAGCCTTACTAATTTAAAAAAAGAATTTAAAAAAAGTTTCAAAACAAATAAAGATGTTGAGAATTTTATAAATGATAATTTAAAAGAAAATATATGTGTTATAACAGAAAAACGAAAAAAGACCGCTATATGCCTATCGAAACATTGAAAAATTAGGATATGATTTACCTGAAAAATTGTATTTTTGTTTGTTATTACCGTTTCCGATCTCCCTAACTTAATAATATTGAACTCGAGTTATATAGGAGGTTATGAGTACTTCATTTGTTTCTATATAAGGTCTGTTTTCTATCAGGTCCTACAGATACTATTTTAATAGGAGTTTTTACCTCATCTTCTATATACTTGATGTATCTTTTTAAATTTTGAGGTAATTTCTCTACAGATTGTATTTGTGTTAAATCTTTATCCCAACCATCAAACTCTTTGTATATGGGTTTTAAATTTTTTGTATCGGTAATATCGAAGGGTACATTATCTATTTTTTTACCATAGTATTCATAGTGTGTACATACCTTTATAGTTTTAAATTTACTAAGTACATCTGTTTTCATCATTATCAACTCAGTAACACCATTGATCATAATAGAATATTTAAGTATAGGCAAATCAAGCCAACCACATCTACGCAGGCGACCAGTAGTAGCACCAAATTCATTTCCTATTTTAGCCAGTTGAATTCCGTCTTGGTCAAATAATTCTGTAGGAAAGGGACCACTTCCTACTCTAGTGGTGTAGGCTTTAAAGATTCCGTAGATATTTTTGATTTTATTAGGGGCAATACCAAGCCCAGTACAGGCTCCTGCCGATGTAGTATTAGATGAAGTTACAAAAGGGTAAGTTCCATAATCTACATCGAGTAACGTTCCTTGAGCCCCTTCTGCTAATACTGTTTTGAAATTTTGTATTTTTTCATTTATATAGTGTTCACCATCTATAAAAGTGAGTTTTTTAAGTTCTTTTATAGCCATGAACCACTCTTTTTCTAAAGTATTTAGGTCATAGTCTAAATTTACATGAAAGAATTTTATCAATTCGCTGTGTTTTTTGACTAATTCATTGTATTTTTCTTTAAAGTTGCTGAGTTCTAAATCTCCTATTCTCAGTCCATTTCTACCTATTTTGTCCATATAAGTAGGACCTATTCCTTTTAGCGTAGAGCCTATTTTATTTTTACCTTTGGATTTCTCCGATGCTGCATCCAATAATTTATGCGTAGGAAGTATCAGGTGCGCTTTGCGTGAGACCAATAGTCTATTTTGAATATCAATATCAAATGGTTTTAATTTATCTATTTCTCGTTTTAATATTACAGGGTCTATGACTACTCCTCCCCCTATGATATTGATGGTATCTTTGTGAAAAATACCCGATGGTATCGTGTGTAATATATGTTTGATACCATCAAATTCTAAAGTGTGCCCCGCATTGGGACCGCCTTGAAAACGAGCAATTACATCATATTTAGAGGTAAGTACATCTACTATTTTTCCTTTTCCTTCGTCTCCCCATTGGAGTCCTAATAATAAATCTACATTCACTTTTGTAGTTAAATTTTCTTTTCTTTTTTAGATTTTTTCTTTTCGGCGTAAAAATATAAAGAATGGTGATGTACTTTTATATTAAATGCCTTTTCTATATTAGTTTTGATAGATTGTATGGTAGGGTCACAAAACTCTATAACTTCCCCGTCATCACAAATGATATGGTCATGTTGTTTGTCAAAGTAAGATTTTTCATACATGGCTAAATTTTGACCGAATTGGTGTTTCCTAACCAAATTACAATTTAATAATAATTCTATGGTATTATAAAGAGTAGCTCTACTGACTCTATATTTCTTGTGTTTCATTATGATGTACAAAGATTCTATATCAAAATGCTTATCAAAGTGATATATTTCTTTTAGTATGGCATACCTTTCAGGAGTTTTTCGATGTTTGTTTTCTTCTAAATATTTAGTGAAAACTCTTATTACAATTTCTATATTTTTTTCTTTCATAATTTATGCGATAAAAGTAGGTGGCTAATTTAGCAATTAAAAATATAATATATAAACTTATGATATCCTTTTTACAGAATTCATGCCTTTTATAGTTTGTAAATTCTGAATAGTTTTACTTAATTGTTCTTGATTATTTACCTTTAATGTAATACTTCCTTCAAAGGTACCTGCATTTTCAGAAACATTTACACCGATTAATTCTATATGTTCAATTTTATATATTTCATTAATGATAGAACTTAGTATTCCTAATTTATCTATACCATTTAACTTTAGAATGGTATTAAAGTTTTCTTCTTGAGCGTTTATCCATTTGGCGGGTAGAATCCTATAGGAGTAATTGGATTGTAAGCTAATAGCATTAGAACAATTTTTACGATGTACTTTGATACCTTCATTTATAGAGATAAACCCAAATACATGATCTCCGACTATAGGATTACAACAGGGGGCAAGGGTATAATCTAATTTTTGTTCATCTTTTCCGAATACTAATAAATCAAAGTTTGATTTATGATGTGTATTTTTGGTGGTTATCTTTTGTTTAGATCCTTTGGTTTTTCTTCGATTAGTAAATACTCTTCTAAAGAAATTGTTTTTGTATTCTAAAAACTTTTTAATAGATTGATTATCTATTTCACCCAGACCTACCTTGTAAAATAAATCTAGACTTGTTTGCAAATCGTAGAATTTAATTAACTCTGTAGTCGTCTTATCATCTAAAGGAATTTTAAGATACCGTAGTTTTCTCATAAGTATCTCTTTTCCATTTTTAGCTATTTTTTTCTTTTGTTCATTCAATGCACTTTTTATGCTTGATTTAGCCTTAGAGGTAACAATAAAATCTAACCAACTTGATTTTGGTTTTTGGTTCTTAGATGTGATAATTTGTATTTGGTCTCCACTGTTTAATACGTAGTTAAGAGGAACTAGTTTGCCATCTACTTTAGCACTTAAACATTGTGCACCTATATCGGTATGTATATCATATGCAAAATCTAAAGCCGTAGCATTTTTTGGTAAAGTTCTAAGCTCACCTGCAGGAGTGAACACATAGATTTCTTCTGATAGTAAGTTAAATTTGAAATTATCTACAAATTCCACAGCATCAGTCTCAGGATCTTCTAATGATTCCTTTACTTTATTAATCCATTTATCAAAATTATCATCTTCATCTTGATTTTTGTATTTATAGTGTGCAGCATATCCTCTTTCTGCTATCTCGTTCATCTTCTTTGACCTAATTTGGATTTCAACCCATTTACCCTCAGGTCCCATTACAGTAATGTGTAAGGCTTCGTATCCTGTGGATTTTGGGTTGGTTATCCAATCTCTTAACCGAGTAGAATTGGGTGTAAATACATCAGTTATAATAGAGTATATTTTCCATGCATTGAACTTTTCATGTTTAATATCTGACTTAAATACTATTCTTATGGCAAAACGGTCATATACTTTTTCAAAGGGGATATCTTGTTTAATCATTTTTTTTCTTATAGAATATACTGATTTTGGTCGACCTGTAAGTTCATATTCTAAACCCTCTTTATCTAAAAGAACTTTTACTTTATCACAAAATAACTCAATATATCTTTGTTGCTCCTCTTTGCTTTTTTCTATCTTGTCTAAGATATTCTGATATTCTTCAGTTTCGGTGTATTTAAGTCCTAAATCTTCTAATTCTGTTTTGATGTTGTACAAACCTAATCTGTGGGCTAGTGGAGCATATATAAATAGTGTTTCAGATGCAATTTTAACCTGTTTGTTGCGGGGCATAAATTCCATGGTTTGCATGTTATGCAATCTGTCTGCAAGTTTTATTAAAATAACTCTTATATCATCAGATAGAGTAAGTATCATTTTTCTAAAATTCTCAGCTTGAGCAGATATATTTTTATCCTTTATTACAGAAATTTTAGTAAGTCCATCTATGATTCTAGCTACTTTATCTCCAAAATTCTTTTGTATATCTTTTAATGTAATGTCAGTATCTTCTACTACATCGTGTAGTAGTGCTGAAGCAATAGAAGTAGAACCCATTCCAATTTCTACACAAACTATCTTAGCGACAGCTATAGGGTGATATATATAAGGTTCTCCCGATCTTCTCCTTTGTGTTTTATGTGCTTTTAAAGCAAAATCAAATGCTTTCCTTATAAGTTGCTTGTCTTTTTTGGTAAATGTTTGATAAGAATTTTGTAGCAAATTCTTATACCTTTTAGAGATTTCTTTGTTTTCTAATTCATGATCTTCTTGCATATTCTGAATGGTTAAAATACTTTTACTCAAGTTGCCAATATGAAAGTGCAAATTACAAATAAAATATGATAATAATAGGATTAATTTAAGAAATTAAACTACCTATCTTATTAATTTGCAAAGTAGTATAGGTTATATTCTAACCAAAATAGTTATGTTGTTATGAAGTTTACAAATAGGTTTTAAGGATTCTATTTCTAGAGTTATGTTTTAATCTTCTTATAGCTTTTTCTCTAATCTGTCTTACTCTTTCTCTGGTGAGTTCAAATTCTTTTCCAATTTCTTCCAAAGTCATTGGATTTCTTCCATTTAACCCAAAGTATAAACTCACTACGGCTGCTTCTTTTTCGTTAAGTGTTTTTAATGCTCTCTCTATTTCAATACATAAAGATTTATGCATTAATCCTTTATCTGGATTCGGTGATTCTCCAAAGTTAATTATATCATAAAGATTTGAATCTTCTCCTTCTACCAGTGGAGCATCCATAGATACATGTCTTTCTGAGTTTTTCATAGACTCTTTTACCTCACTTTCTGTCATTCCCAATACTTCACTAATTTCTTTAGCAGAAGGTGTTCTTTCATATTTTTGCTCTAGCATAGCGTAGGTCTTGTTTATTTTACTAATTACACCTATTTTATTTAGCGGTAATCGCACAATACGGGATTGTTCTGCTAGAGCTTGTAGTACAGATTGCCTAATCCACCAAACAGCATAGGATATAAATTTAAACCCTCTAGTCTCGTCAAATCTTTTAGCGGCTTTGATAAGTCCTAAATTACCTTCATTTATTAAATCAGGCAGTGCCAATCCTTGATTTTGATATTGTTTAGCTACAGATACTACAAACCTTAGATTTGCTTTAGTGAGCTTTTCTAGTGCTATTTTGTCCCCAGCCCTTATTTTTTGTGCTAATTCTACCTCTTCATCTGCAGTAATTAGACTTACTCTACCTATTTCTTGCAAGTATTTATCTAGTGATGCTGTTTCTCTGTTTGTTACCTGTTTTACAATCTTTAACTGTCTCATTTTATAAAAATTAACTTCAATAAGTTTGTTTCTCGTAATTGTATATACGCTTATTTAACATGGAATGTTACAGTTTTTTTTATTTAATTTATAATGGTTAAAGTTTGATTTTGGTTATTATATACAACATTGTATTTTTTTAGAGGTATATCTGTAATTTTAGAAAGGGAAGAACCGTCCACTAGTGAAAATTTGGAGTTATCACATGGACATGTTATGATGGATGAAGAGTCAGTAATTAATTTAGCACATTTAGATTTATAATCTGAATGAGGGCAAGTATTTTCATATACTAAAAATATATCTTTAGATAATCTATAGATGATAATACCATTGAGTCCCCCAGAAATTATCTTTATGCCTCCTATTCTTTGAAGGTTTATATTTTCTGGGTTGTTTAACCATATAGTTTGGCGTATAGAAACATAGGGTAAGTTCTTACGTGTGTTTTTCTTACAAGCAAGGTAAGTGAAAATAAGTATAATTATAAAAGTGATTATCTTTTTCATTTGATATTTTTCGTTATTAATAAGTCTATTGCAACATGATAATAATTGCGCTACAAATATAAAATGATTTTAGATAGAATATATCAATAACTTTTAATAACGATATTTTTTAATGCTCTATTTATTCTTTCTAATACTTCTTGTTTACCTAAAATCTCACAAATTTCAAATATCGAAGGCCCCATGGCCTTTCCTGTAATAATTAACCTAAAACAAGGTCCTACTTGTCCAAATCTTAAATTTTTACACTCTAAAAAAAAATGAAATTTTTTGCTTATTTGTTCAGAGTTAAAATTACCCATAGATTGTAGTAATTCTTTAAGTTCTAATATCAGGTTAGGGGTCTGATCTTTCCATTTTTTTTTAATAACCTTTTCATCGTATTGAGTAGGTCTTTCAAAAAGATAAGAACCTTCTTCATATAAATCTTTGATGTAAATAGATCTTTCTTTTGTGATAGCACATATTTTAAGTAATTTATTATATGGAACAGATATTCCTTTTTCTTGTAATATAGGTAATATACTTTGAGCTAATTCTTCATTGGATTTACCTATAATATATTGGTGGTTATACCATTTTGTTTTTTCAAAGTCGAACTTAGCACCTGCTTTACCTACTCTCTCTAAAGAGAATTTTTCTATAAGTTCATTTTTAGAAAAAATTTCTTGTTCTATGCCTGGATTCCAACCTAGCATGGCAAGCATATTCACAAAGGCTTCAGGTAAAAAACCTAGTTCTTTATATCCTTGGGAAACTTCTTTAGTTTTAGGATTAGTCCAATTTAGAGGGAACACAGGAAATCCTAATTGGTCGCCATCTCGTTTGCTCAATTTTCCATTTCCATTGGGTTTTAATATTAGTGGTAAGTGAGCAAAACTGGGCATATCCCAACCAAAAGACTGGTATAAAAATACATGTAAAGGAGCAGAAGGTAACCATTCTTCGCCTCTTATTACATGAGTGATTTTCATTAAGTAATCGTCCACTATATTTGCAAGATGATAAGTGGGCATACCATCGGTTTTAAAGAGTACTTTGTCATCCATATTATTGGTGTTTACACTTACCCATCCTCTTATAATATCATTGAATTTTATATCTTGATTCCTGGGTAATTTTACTCTTATTACAAAATATTCTCCTTTATTTAATCTTTTTTGTGTTTCTTCAGCAGAGAGCGAACAGGAGTTTTTCATAGTTGAACGGG